>NZ_FNFQ01000016.1:0-40161 GCF_900101175.1 Stenotrophomonas pavanii
CCAAGGTGCCAGATCGGCAAGAGATAAGATCCACGCCATGCGTGGATGAAAGCCCGGCGACGTCAGCCGCCGCCGCCCGCCTTCCAGTAATACCGCACCACGTGGAAGAACACCGGCGCGGCGAAGCACACCGAATCCAGCCGGTCGAGCATGCCGCCATGGCCCTCGATCATGTGCCCCCAGTCCTTGATGCCGCGATCGCGCTTGATCGCCGACATCACCAGGCCGCCCCAGAACCCCATCAGGTTGATCAGCAGCGACAGGCCGAACGCCTGCAGCGGGGTGAACGGGGTGATCCACCACAACGCCGCGCCCAGCGCGCTGGCGCTCAGCACGCCGCCTACGAATCCTTCCACCGTCTTCGACGGCGACAGCTTCGGTGCGATCAGGTGCCGGCCCAGCAGCTTGCCCCAGATGTACTGCAGCACGTCCGAAGACTGCACCACGATCACCAGGAAGGCGAACAGCAGCACGTTGCGCGACGGGTCATGGCCGGGCACGTGCAGGTTCAGCAGCAGCGGCACATGCGAGATGCAGAACACGCAGATCATCAGCCCCCACTGCACCTTCGCCGTGCGCTCCAGATAGTGCGTGGTATCGCCGCCGATGGTCGACAGGATCGGCAGGAACAGGAACGCATAGACCGGAATCAGCAGCGTGTACATGCCATACCAGTCGATCCACACCAGGTAGTACTGCCACGGCAGCACGATGTAGAACGCGGCCAGCAGCGCGTAGTAGTCACCCGAGCGCGTCGGCGCCAGGGTGATGAATTCGCGCAGCGCGAACAGCGAAATGACCGCGAACAGTACGATCACCCCGGCACGACCGAAGAACAGCGCCAACCCGACCACGAGCGCCATCACCCACCAGGCACGGATGCGCGAGACCAGGTTGGCGATCACTGCACTGGGCCGCCCACGCTGGCGCCAGCGCAGGGTTTCGGCGACCAGCGTGGCCAGCACCAGCACCGCACCTACGCCGGCAAACAGCAGGCCGGTCTGCTGGCCGACACTCTGCGTTGCCAGATCGCCAGATACATCCAGCACGAAACTCATGCACGACCTCCATTCGGCGCCAGGTCCAGCAGCGCCTGCCTGCTGCGGGCCAGGAATGCGGCCTTGTCCTCGTCGGCCTGCAGCCGCAGCGGCGTGCCGAAGGTGGCCGTGCACAGCAGCGGCAGCGGCAGGAACCGGCCCTTGGGCATCACCCGCTTCAGGTTGTCGATCCACACCGGCACGAACTCCAGCTCCGGCCGTTGCCGCGCCAGGTGGTAGATGCCGCTCTTGAACGGCAGCAGTGGTTCATCGCCCACGTTGCGGGTGCCCTCCGGAAACAGGATCAGCGAGCAGTCTTCGTCCACCGCGTCACGCAGCGCCTGGAGTGGATCCTGCTGGCGATGGCCGGCCTCGCGCTCGACCAGCACGCCGTGGAACACCGCATCGATCAGGTAGCGGCGCAGGCCGTCGCGCTGCCAGTACTCGGCAGCAGCCACCGGGCGCACCTGGCGCCGCAACGCCGGTGGCATCGACGACCAGATCAGCACGAAATCACCATGGCTGGCGTGGTTGCCGTAGTACACGCGGCGCTCGCTGGACGGCGCACAGCCGATCCACAGGGCGCGTGCCCCGGTCACTACATGGATCGCGCCACTGCAGGCGCGTGCAATCAGTTCGGCGAACATCGGCCCCTCCGGTTCACGTCTGCGGCCACAACACGGCAATTAGCAGCAGTGCAAACTGCACGGCCGTCAGCAGGCACTGCCGCAACAGCAGGCGGCGCATGCCGGCCCAGCGCAGGTCCCACCCGCGCAGCGGCGCGTCGGGCGGTGCGCGGCGCAGGCCACTGTCGTGCAGCAGCTGGTCGGTACGGCGCGCAGCGGCTTCGCCGTCCAGGCCCTCATCGCGCAGCAGTTGCAGCAGGCCGGCGTCCAGCCCGACCCGCCATGCGTGGTAGGCCTGTGCGATGCCCGCGGCAATGCTGAGCAGCAACAGGCCGGCGGCGATCATCGCCAGCCCGGGTTCGACGCCCAGCAGCAGCAACGCTGCCAGCAGCAGCCCCAGCGACAGCGATGCCGGCCAGCGTCCCTGGCGCAGCAACAGCTGCATGGTCGCCAGATCGGGCACCGGGCTCATGCGCCGGCCCCCGCCGCAGCAGCAATGGCGCGCAGATGTGCCGGGCCCAGCACGATGCCGGGGCGTGCAGCGCGCACGATCGCCACCGCCGCTTCGGCGTCGGCGGCACGCCCACTGCGCAGCAGCCAGGCGGCAACACCGGCGGCACTGCGTGAGTAACCCAATGCGCAGCACACCAGCAGCGGCCCCTGTACCCGCAGTCGCTCAATGGCCTCGGCCGCCTCGCGCAACTGGTGCGGCGTGGGTACCACCAGGTCCAGCATCGGCACGCTGGCATACGCCGCGCCCGGCGCGCGGCAGGACAGCTCGGCACAGGCATCGACCACGCCCACCAGCGGTGCTGGCAACGCCGCGCAGGGAATGCGCCCCAGCCACACGCCATCCGTCACCGGCACCGGCTGCGGCGCACGCCGCGTCCACAACCGCGAATTGATCCAGGCCGCGCCCAGGTACGGCGCCAGCAGCCAGCGTGCCGCCATGCTCAGGCGGCCATCGGCGCGCTTCTGGAACACCGCCGTACCGAGCCCGGCATAGGCCAGCGCCACCAGCAGCAGCGACACCACCGGCCACAGCAGCCACAACGCCATGCCGCGCAGCAGGACCACAGGCACCAGCAGCACGGCGGCGCCCAGCAGGTACAGCACCGCCCATCGCCAACGTCTGCCATCCCGCACGGTGCGCCAGGCCCGCAACGGTGGCGTGCCCTGCTCCGGCCACAGCCACACGCACAGCCAGCCGGCCAGCAGGCCGGTCGGGATATCGATGAAATGATGCTGGAACGTGGTCAGCACCGAAACGCCGATCAGCAGCGCCCACACGTGCAGCACCCAGCGCCACACGCCGTGCAGGTACTGCGCGAACTTCACCCACAGCACGATCAACAGCACGATGTGCAGCGACGGTGCCTGGTTGAACGGCTTGTCGAAGCCCAGCAGCACATCGAACAGCCAGCCGAACACACCGCCGATCTCCGGTCGTTCGAAGCTGAAGCGCAGCGGCCACAGCAGGAAGCAGCTCACGGCGATCAGCTGCGCACTGAACAGCCGCAGCGCGTGCCGGTCCAGCTCCAGGCGTTGCCGGCACAGGAAGAACGAGATCACGTAGAACAGGTCGATCGACCAGTACGGCACGATCGTCCACGGTACGAACGGAATGTGGGTTTCCCAGGCGAACGCCATGACCGGCAGGGTGGCGTGGCGGCCGGCCATCCAGTTGGCGAAGCCATAGCTGGCGAAGAAGAACGGACCCAGCAACGCCAGCCACAACAGGGCGCGCCGCCAAGG
Organism: Stenotrophomonas pavanii; assembly: GCF_900101175.1. Taxonomy (GTDB): domain Bacteria; phylum Pseudomonadota; class Gammaproteobacteria; order Xanthomonadales; family Xanthomonadaceae; genus Stenotrophomonas; species Stenotrophomonas pavanii. The sequence goes on from NZ_FNFQ01000016.1 coordinate 3,419, forward strand.
GCGCCCTTCTGCGGCCAGTGGGGATGCGGCGAGCGTCGCCATCACGCGGTCCGGCGCGCCAGCGACACGGTGAAGATGCCGAAGTCGTCGATACGCTGCGCCACCTTCTCGAACCCGGCCAGGCGCACCAGCTCATCCATCTCCTGCTGGGTACGGCGGCGCATCACCCACGCTGCGCCACCGCGGTGGCTGGTCAACGCACGGGCGATGAATTCCAGCTGCGGGTGCCAGGGCTGGCCGGTATAGGCCAGGTAGCCGCCCACCGGAACGGTCGCGGCGATGCCCATCAGCGAGCGCAGCACAGCGTCGTTGTCAGGGAACAGTTCGTACAGGCCCGAGACCACCGCCAGCGTCGGCGCCGGATCGACCCTCGCCAGCTGTGCCGGATCGAACGCATCGCCCTGCTCGAAGCGCGCGATATCGGCCGCGCCCAGGCGCTCGATCAACGCCTGGCCCTGGGCCACGTTCAGATCGCTGAAGTCGCGCAGCACGATGCGGTCGGCGCGCTGCTCGCCCTGGCCCAGCGCTTCGAGCACATAGCGTCCATGGCCGGCGGCGACGTCCAGCACGCGCACCGGCGTGCCTTGCCCGCGCAGGCGCTGTGCAGCGTCGCGCAGCAGTTCCTGCAGGTGCTGGCCACGCACGCGAATGCCCCGCCAGCCGATCGCATCCAGGTAGTTGCGGTCGATCATCCGCCCCAACGGGCCCTTGCCGCGTGCTTCGTCGCGGTAGATGTAATCCAGCGTGCTACCCGAATCGAAACCGGTCTGCAGGCCCAGCGCGATGCCTTCGGACAACCGGCCACCGAAGCGCAGGCCACCGCGCACCACGCGCCAGCGCAGGTCGGCCAGGCTGTTGCGCTCCGGCGGCCAGGCCAGGATCTCGGACTCTTCGAAGGTCGGCCCGTGGCAGTGCGCATCGCGCCGTGACAGCTCGCGCAACGGTTCGGCGAAACGCGCCTGGATGAAGCTGCGGATGCGCGCCAGTGCCGGTGCGCGATCGCGTTCACCCAGCGTGTCGTGGAAGAAGCCCGGCAGGTGCACGCGCTCCTTGATCGGGCTGGACAGGCGCTCGTAGAAGCGGTCCTGCGGGCCGCGATGCACCACGAAGTCGGAACCGGACACCAGCAGCTGCACCGGCACGCTGATGGCCTGCGCATCGGCGACGATGCGGTCAGCCGCTTCGTACAGGCCCAGCAGCACGCGCACTGAGATCGGCCGGGTGATCAGCGGGTCGGTGCGATAGCTTTCCACCCGCGCCGGATCATGGGTCAGCCACTGCGGCTTGACGTAGCTGTTGACGAAGAAGTTGCCGCGCAGCTTCTGCATCAAGGCCAGGCCCGGGCGCGCGAACGGTACGTACAGCTTCACCTTGAACGCCGGCGAGGCCATCACCAGCGCGCGCAGGCGTGGGGCGTAGTCGTGCACCCAGGTCGCGGCGACCACCGCGCCCACGCTCTGCGCGATCACCACGATGTCTTCCACCGCGATACCGTGCTCGGCGCCGATGTGCGCGATGAAGCTGTCCAGGTCGCGCACCAGCGCCGGGAAGCCCGGTGCATCGCCACGCGCGCCCGGCGAGCGGCCATTGCCGCGTGCATCCCAGGCGAAGAAGGCGGTGTCGGGCAGGTCCAGCTCATCGACCAGGTGGGTGACCCGGCCGGAGTGCTCATGGCCGCGGTGCAGCAGCACGATGGCCCGGGTGGCCGGCGTTGCGGTGGAGCCCGCCCAGTACCGGTAGAACAGCGGTACCTGGTCGAAGCTGTGGAATTCCCGTTCCTGCGCCTGACGCATGCAATCTCCTGATTGTCTTTTTGTATCTGCTTGATTAATTCGGCGAAACCGCCGCTTCCCGCAGTCCGCGACGGACGCGGTTGATCATCGTCAGCACGCACAGCACCGCCAGGGCCGCAGCCACGCCGGTGACCGTCGTCGCGCCAACCCACTCGAACGCCAGCAGCAGGCCCAGCACACCGATCACGAAGGCGCGGTCGCTCTTGCCCATCGGGCCGTCATAGCGACGGCTGGCACCGACCATCAGCCCCAGCACACCGGCGTACTCGCTCAGCGCCGCCGCCCAGGCCAGCAGCCACAGCGCCTCGGTGCGCACGCCCGGCACGCTGAGCAGGCTCAGGTACAGCGCCGCGTCGGCAATCACATCGCACAGCTCGTTCAGATAGGCGCCCAGCCGCGACTGCTGGCCGAACTCGCGGGCCAGCATGCCGTCCACGGCGTTGAGCGCCATGCGCAGCAGCATCCACAGCGGCAGCAGCAGGTACAGCAGGGGCTGGGCCGGCGCGCAGCACCATACGGCGGCGGCCACCAGCAGCGAGACCACGGCGGCGGCCACGGTCACCGCGTTGGCGGTGATCCCCATGCGGTACAGGCCGCGTACGGCCGGACGCAACAGGTCCTGAAAACGTCCTTTCAATGCATAGATCGACACGATCCGAACCCGCTGATCCTTGGCAGTTCCGGCACAGCCTACCCGATTGGGGCAGCGCGCCCCATCGAATTGCTTGCGGACCGCCCCCCGGCCAGGCGGTGCTGAAGCGGCCAGAGGGCCATCGGTGCGGGTCGATTTTCCTTATCAGCGCCCGCCACCGGCCCCCACCGCCTACAATATCGGCCCCGCTCCGCTGCCGATTCTGTCCCATGACTGCTGATCTGTTGCCCGTCCGCCGGGCCCTCCTCTCCGTTTCCGACAAGACCGGTCTGGTCGAGCTGGCCACTGCGCTGGCGGCACGCGGCGTGGAGCTGCTGTCCACCGGCGGCACCGCCAAGGCGATCCGCGATGCGGGCCTGGCCGTGAAGGACGTGGCCGAGGTCACCGGTTTCCCGGAAATGATGGACGGCCGGGTCAAGACCCTGCACCCGATGGTGCACGGCGGCCTGCTGGGCCGTTCGGGCCTGGATGACGCGGTGATGGCCGAACACGGCATCGGTGCCATCGACCTGCTGGTGCTGAACCTGTACCCGTTCGAATCGGTCACCGCCAAGGCCGACTGCACCCTGGCCGACGCGGTCGAGAACATCGACATCGGCGGCCCGGCGATGCTGCGCTCGGCGGCCAAGAACTTCGCCCGCGTGGCAGTGGCCACCGACCCGTCGCAGTACGCCGAGCTGCTGGCCTCGCTGGAGGCCAACAACGGCCAGCTGACGGCTGCCACCCGCTTCGCATTCTCGGTGGCCGCGTTCAACCGCGTCGCCCAGTACGACGCCGCGATCAGCAACTACCTGTCGGCAGTCACCGCCACCGACGCGGCCGTGCCGGCCCGTGCCGAGTACCCGGCGCAGATGAACTCCACCTTCGTGAAGGTGATGGACCTGCGCTACGGCGAGAACCCGCACCAGAGCGGCGCCTTCTACCGCGACCTGTACCCGGTGCCGGGTACGCTGGCCACCTTCCAGCAGCTGCAGGGCAAGGAGCTGAGCTACAACAACCTGGCCGATGCCGATGCGGCGTGGGAATGCGTGCGCCAGTTCGATGCGCCGGCCTGCGTCATCGTCAAGCACGCCAACCCGTGCGGCGTGGCCGTCGGTGCCGGCAACGGCGATGCCTACGAGCTGGCCTACGCCACCGACCCGACCAGCGCCTTCGGCGGCATCATCGCCTTCAACAAGCCGCTGGACGCGGCCACCGCCAAGGTGATCCTCGACCGCCAGTTCGTCGAAGTGCTGATCGCACCGGACTACGAGCCGGCCGCGCTGGAATACGCGCAGAAGAAGGCCAACGTGCGCGTGCTGCGCATCCCGCACGGCGACGGCCTGAACAACTTCGACAGCAAGCGCGTCGGCTCGGGCCTGCTGCTGCAGTCGTCGGACAACCGTGGCATGACCCGCGACGAACTGAAGGTGGTCAGCAAGCTGGCGCCGACCGACAGGCAGTTCACCGACCTGCTGTTCGCCTGGAAGGTGGCCAAGTTCGTCAAGTCCAACGCGATCGTCTATGCCAAGGACAACCGCACCATCGGTGTCGGCGCCGGCCAGATGAGCCGCGTGTACTCGGCCCGCATCGCCGGCATCAAGGCCGCCGATGCGAACCTGGTGGTCGAGGGCTCGGTGATGGCTTCCGATGCGTTCTTCCCGTTCCGCGACGGCATCGATGCCGCCGCTGCCGCCGGCATCAAGGCGGTCATCCAGCCGGGCGGTTCGATGCGCGATGCCGAAGTGATCGCCGCCGCCGACGAACATGGCCTGGCCATGGTGTTCACCGGCGTGCGCCACTTCCGCCACTGATCCGCATCACGAAGCCGGGCTCTGCCCGGCTTTTCTCTTCCGTACCCGAGAACCCTGTCCCATGAAGATCCTCGTCATCGGCTCTGGCGGCCGCGAACACGCCCTGGCATGGAAGCTGGCCCAGTCCTCCCGTGTCACTGAAGTGATCGTGGCGCCCGGCAATGCCGGCACCGCCAGCGAAGGCAAGTGCCGCAACGTGGCGGTCAAGGTCACCGATATCGACGGCCTGCTGGCGCTGGCCCTGGCTGAAGGCGTGGCACTGACCGTGGTCGGCCCTGAAGTACCGCTGGTGGCCGGCGTGGTCGACCGCTTCCGCGCCGCCGGCCTGCGCATCTTCGGGCCGACCGCCGCCGCCGCGCAGCTGGAAGGCAGCAAGGCCTACGCCAAGGACTTCCTGGCGCGCCACAACATCCCCACCGCGTTCTACGCCGTGCACACCGACGTGGACGCCGCGCTGACGTATGTACGCGAGAAGGGTGCACCGATCGTGGTCAAGGCCGATGGCCTGGCCGCTGGCAAGGGCGTGATCGTCGCGATGAGCCTGACCGAAGCCGAAGATGCAGTGCGTGACATGCTCTCCGGCAACGCGTTCGGCGATGCCGGCGCACGCGTGGTCATCGAGGAATTCCTCGACGGCGAGGAAGCCAGCTTCATTTCGATGGTGGACGGCGTGCATGCGCTGCCGATGGCCACCTCGCAGGACCACAAGCGGGTCGGCGACGGCGACACCGGCCCGAATACCGGCGGCATGGGCGCCTACTCGCCAGCCCCGGTGGTGACGCCGGAGGTGCATGCACGCGTGATGCGCGAGGTGGTGAATCCCACCGTGCAGGGCATGATCGCCGACGGGATTCCCTTCACCGGCTTCCTCTATGCCGGCCTGATGATCGACGCCAGCGGCGCACCGAAGGTGATCGAATTCAACGTGCGCTTCGGCGACCCGGAAACCCAGCCGGTGATGCTGCGCCTGCAGTCGGACCTGGTCGAACTGGTGGAAGCCGCCATCGATGGCCGGCTGGACCAGGTCGAAGCGCAGTGGGATGCGCGCCCGTCGCTGGGCGTGGTGCTGGCGGCCAGGCCGTACCCCGAAGCGCCGATCACCGGTGAGGTGATTTCCGGCCTGGACGAGGTGCCGGCCAGTGCCAAGGTGTTCCATGCCGGTACGGCATTGGATGCGCAGGGCCAGGTGGTCAGTGCCGGCGGCCGCGTGCTGTGCGTGGCCGCACTGGGCGACAGCGTGCGCGACGCGCAGGCCAATGCCTATGCCGGCGTGGCCAAGGTGACCTGGGCCAACGAGTTCCACCGCAACGACATTGGCTGGCGCGCGATCGCACGCGAAGAGTGACGACCGCGCCGCAGCCACGCAGGGCGTGGCTCTACTGACATTGGTAGATCCACGCCATGCATGGATGAGAACGCCACCGAAAAGAAAAGGCCCGGCAATGCCGGGCCTTTTCATTGCTTCAACGCCATCCCGCCTTACGCGGTGAACAGCGCCTTCATCTTCTTCAGCGCGTTCGCTTCAACCTGACGGATGCGCTCGGCCGACACGCCGTACTCGTCGGCCAGTTCCTGCAGCGTCACCTTGCTGTCGGCGTCCAGCCAGCGGCGGCGGATGATGTCACGCGAACGCGCATCCAGTTCCGCCAGGCCTTCGCGCAGCAGCTGCATCTGGTTGTCTTCGCTGTCCTCGCGCTCGTAGGCCATCGACGGGTCTTCGTCATCGGCGACCAGGAACGCAGCCGGCGACGGCGGTGCGTGTTCGTTGTCCTCGTCGGTCGGCGCATCGAAACCGATATCGCGGCCGGACAGGCGCGACTCCATTTCCATGACCTCGCGCTCGGAAACGTTCAGGTCCTTGGCCACCGCGCTCACTTCCGCTGCGTTCATCCAGCCCAGGCGCGTCTTCGACTTGCGCAGGTTGAAGAACAGCTTGCGCTGCGCCTTGGTGGTGGCGACCTTCACGATGCGCCAGTTCTTCAGGATGAACTCGTGCATCTCGGCACGGATCCAGTGCACCGCGAAGGAAACCAGGCGCACGCCCATGTCCGGGTCGAAGCGCTTGACCGCCTTCATCAGGCCGATGTTGCCTTCCTGGATCAGGTCGCCCAGGGCGAGGCCGTAGCCGTTGTAGCCGCGGGCCACGTGCACCACGAAGCGCAGGTGCGAATGCACCAGCTCGCGGGCGGCGTCCAGATCGTTGCCATCGCGGAAGCGACGGGCCAGGTCCTGTTCGTCATCGACCGACAGCACCGGGATCTGGTGCACGGCACCGATGTAGGCGTCCAGCGAACCGAGCGCACTGGGAATCGGGAGATTGTTTGCCACAAGGGCAGTAGAGGTGTTCTGGCTCATAGGCACCCATCTTAGCAGTCCAGGATCTGGACTGCTAAAGGAGGAAAAAGTTCCAGCATCCTATTGATGCAACACTGGTCCCAAACAGAGCCCTACCGTAGCGCGATTTGATGACAGTGGCGAGCACGCTTTTCGGGATTCACAATCCCTTGGAATTCAAGCAATTACCTGCCATGAAGCGGCCGATTCCAGTCAAGCGGAGCTGAACGGGCCGTTCTGAAGGCCCATTCAGGCCCGGGGACGTTGCCCGGTGTTCAGGCCCAGCGGCCCGCCGACGCTCAGAGTGCCGAGCGCGGCGGCAGCGACCAGTCGATCGGGGCCTGGCCGTGGCGCTGCAGGTACTCGTTGGCCATCGAGAAATGATGGCAGCCGAGGAAGCCCCGATGGGCCGACAGCGGCGACGGATGCGGCGACTTCAGCACGCGATGGCGGCGGGTGTCGATCACCTTGCCCTTCTGCTGCGCATAGGCACCCCAGAGCATGAACACCAGTCCTTCGCGCTCGCGGTTGAGCACATCCACCACGTGATCGGTGAAGCCTTCCCAGCCGCGGCCCTGGTGCGCGCCGGCCTTGCCCTCTTCCACCGTCAGCACGGCATTGAGCAGCAGCACGCCGCGCTGCGCCCACGGGATCAGGCAGCCGTGGTCCGGGCGCGGGATACCGAGATCGGTCTCGATCTCCTTGTAGATGTTCAGCAGCGACGGCGGCACCGGCACGCCGGGCAGTACCGAGAAACTCAGGCCATGGGCCTGGCCGCGCCCGTGGTACGGGTCCTGGCCGAGGATCACCACCTTCACCTGCTCGAACGGCGTGGCGTCGAACGCTGCGAAGATCTGCGGCCCGGGCGGGAACACCGCCGCACCGCTGGCCTTGCGCTGGCGCAGGAAGGCCGACAGCTCGCGCATCTGCGGCTGCAACAGGTACTCGCCGACGTGCTGCTTCCAGCTCGGTTCCAGCTGGATCGTCGGGGTGTCGGTTACTTCATCGATCATCGCAACACGGGTCCATCATTCAATCGGGCCAGGCGCAGCTGGAACAGCACCTTGGTGACCAGCAGCCGCTCTTCGATCGGCTTCAGCACCAGGTCGTTGGCACCGGACTGCAGCAGCCCGGTCTGGTTGTGGGGGTTGCCGTCGCCGGTCATCACCAGCACGGGCAGGCGGCGCTTGCCGTAGCCGAAGTCCACCCGCACGCGCTGCACCACGTCGCGGCCGCTCAGCTCGCCCTTCAGGGTGACGTCGGTCAGCACCAGGTCGATGCGGTGGCGGCTGCGGCCCAGCGACTCGGCAGTGAGCAGGGTGAATGCCTCCTCGGCGCTGACCACGTGCAGCACGTTCAACTGCTGGCGTTCCAGCATGCGCTTGGTCGCCTCGGCCACCACGCGGCTATCCTCGATGTAGAGGATGGTCGCGCCGGGTATGGTCTGCGGCTGTACATAGCCCCGGATGAAGGTCGCCAGCGCTTCATGGCCGAGCGCTTTGTCGAAGTAGTCGGTGACGTATTCGGTGAAACGGCGCTGCTCCAGGTGCTGCTGGGCGTCGCCGGAGACCACGATCACCGGCACGTAGGCCTGGCCGGCCGCTTCGCGCACCATCCGCGCCAGCGCCAGGCCGTCGCCATCACGCAGGGTCAGCGAGGTCGTCACCAGGTCCACCGGGCCCTGCGCCAGCGCCTGCTGCGCGTCTTCGATGCTGTCGCAGCCGATCACCTCCACGCCCGGCAGGTCGCGCTGCAGGACGTCGGCGATCAGCTTGCGGACCAGCTTCGAACCATCGACCACCATCACCCGCGTCGCGGGCCCTTCAAGGTGCTTCAGCGCTTGCGGTTGCATGCCGGTCTCAGGTGTCGGTCGGGCGGGTCTGGCGGAGGAAGTGGCCGGTGACCAGCCAGGCGCCCAGCCAGCCCAGCAGCAGCGTGCCGAGCAGGACCAGGCCACCGTGCAGCAGGTCCAGGCCGTGCAGCACGAACGGGCTGCCATAGCTGCGCGAGAGTTCGGCCAGCGGCACGCGCAGCGCGGCACCGGCCGCCCCGATCAGGCCCAGCGCCACCGCGCCGGCGCCCAGCCCGTACCACGCGCCCAGGTACAGGAAGGGACGACGGATGAAGCCATCGCTGGCGCCCAGCAGCTGCAGCACGCCGATCTCCTCGCGACGGGCCTGGATGTCCAGGCGCACCGTGTTGCCGACCACCAGCGCGGCACCCACGCCGAGCAGCACCGACAGCACCTGCACCAGCCGCGCGCCGAACGCCAGCCAGGCATCCAGGCGCTGGCGCCACAGCGCGTCGTGCTGCACCAGGTCGGCCTCGGGCAGGCTTTCCAGCGCGCGCGCCAGGCGTGCGTCGTCCTTGCCCTGGCCCGGGGTGATCACCAGCAGCGAGGGCAGCGGATTGTCATTGAGTGCGTCGATCGCCTCACCGAGGCCGGCATCGCGCAGTTCCTGCAGGCCCTGCTCGGGCGTGCGCACGTTCACTTCGGCCACGTCGTCGCGGTCGCGCAGCTGGCCGGCCAGGCGCAGCGCGCCGGGTCCATCGACGTCGCCCTTCAGGAATACATTGATGTCGCGCGACTGCTGCACGCTGCCGGCGAACTGCTTGAGGTTGTCCAGCGCGATCGACAGGCCCAGCGGCAGGGCCAGCGCCAGCGCCATGACCATCACCGTGAGCAGGGTCGCCCACGGCTTGCGGCAGGCGCGGCCCAGGCTGAACACCACGCTGTGCACGTGGTGCTGGAACCAGACGCCCACGCGCGAGGGGGCGGCGGCTTCGCTGTTTTCGTTCTTCGCCATGGTTACTCCGCCAGGTCCTGCGGCGAGATGTCATCCACCAGCCGGCCGTGGTCGAGGATCAGCACGCGCTTGCGCATGCGGCGCAGCAGCGGCAGGTCGTGGCTGACCACCAGCACGCTGGTGCCCCGCGAGGGCAGCTCGGCGAACAGGGCCATGATCTCCGCCGCCAGGGTCGGGTCGAGGTTGCCGGTCGGCTCATCGGCCACCAGCAGCTTGGGCTCGCCGACGATCGCGCGGGCGATGCCGACGCGCTGCTGTTCGCCGGCCGACAGCTGGGACGGCAACGCCTTCTCGCGATGGCCCAGGCCCATCCGTTCGAGTACCGAGCGCACGCGCTTGCTGATGTCACCACGGCGGGTGCCGCGCAGGATCAGCGGCAGCGCGACGTTCTCGGCGATCGAGCGGTCCATCAGCAGCCGGTGGTCCTGGTAGACCGCCCCGACCGCGCGTCGGTGGCGGGGCACGTCGCCACCGCGGACCTTCAGCAGGTTGCGCTCGTCGAACACCACCGCGCCGCGGCTCGGCCGCTCGTCGAGATGGATCAACTTGAGCAGGGTGCTCTTGCCCGCACCGGAATGGCCGGTGACGAACAGCATCTCGCCTGGCGCAACCTCGAAGCTGACATCGGTCAGCGCCTCATGGCCACCGGCGTACTGTTTGCTGACATTGTCGAAGCGCAGGACACTCATGCCCCGATTATGCAGGAGCGGCGCGACGTCGTGGAGACGGTCGCGCGATCGGTAGTGCCGGCCGCTGGCCGGCAACCCACATGGCTGCCGGCCAGCGGCCGGCACTACCGTTCAAAGCCACCCGACCAGCGGTCGGGTGCTACCCGCTGATCGGCAGCGCCGATCAGTTGCCCGACAGCATCCGGCGGATCTTGCGGCCGATGCGGGTCAGGAACGAGTCACCGGTGTCGGCGGCCGTGCGCACCGGCTTGGCCACCACCTGCACCGGGGTTACCGGGCTGGCGCCGTTGCCGGCGTTGGCCTGTACACCCTCGGCACCCTCGACCGGACGGCCGTGGCGACGGCGACGGCGCTTGCGCGGCTTGTGTTCGCCATCCACGGCGCCTTCCGGTGCGCCTTCGGCGCGCGGCGGGCGCGGCGGACGCGGGGCCGGGGCGGCGGCGCCTTCAGCACCGGCGACCGGGGCGGCAGCGCCCTGCTCGCCTTCCACGCGCGGTTTGCGCGGGCCGCGCGAACGGCGTTCGCCGCTGCGCTCACCGTCGCGACCACCGCGACCCCCGCCACTGCCGGAACGACCGCCGTTGCGGCCACCGCCACGACGCTCTTCCTCGGCGGCGCGGGCTTCGCGCGCTTCGCGGAAGATCTGGCCGACGCTTTCGTTGTCGTCGCCTTCCTCGCCCGCCGCCGGGGCCGGACGTTCCGGGCGCGGCAGCGGCGTCATCAGTTCCTTGGTGACCGGTTCGGACGGAATCTTCTGCTCGATGTAGGCCTCGATGTCCGGCAGGCCCATGGCGTAGCGTTCGCAGGCGAAGCTGATCGCATCACCCTCTTCGCCCAGGCGCGCGGTGCGGCCGATGCGGTGCACGTAGTCTTCGGCGTCGAACGGCAGGTCGTAGTTGTAGACGTACTTGATGCCGTCGATGTGCAGGCCACGGGCCGCCACGTCGGTAGCCACCAGGATTTCCAGCTGGCCCTTCTGGAAGCGGTTGAGCAGGCTCTCACGCTTCTTCTGCGGCACGTCGCCGGACAGCACGCCGACGCGGTAGCCGGCCTTTTCCAGCGAACGGGCGACGCGCTCGACGAACACCTTGGTATTGACGAACACCATGGTGCGCGCGCCTTCGCTGCGCGACAGCAGGCCCAGCAGCAGCGGGATCTTCTCGTCGTCGGCCGGGAAGTAGATGCGCTGGCGGACGCGGGCAGCGGTGATGGTCTCGGCTTCGACCACCAGCTTCTGCGGCTCGTTCATGTGCTCGTAGGCCAGCTCCAGCACCCGATGGCTGAGGGTGGCGCTGAACAGCAGGGTCTGGCGGATGGTGCGTTCCGGCATGCGGCGCAGCAGGAAGCGGATGTCCTTGATGAAGCCCAGGTCGAACATGCGGTCGGCTTCGTCCAGCACGCAGATCTCGCAGGCGTGCAGCGACACCACCTTGTGCTGCTTGACGTAGTCGATCAGGCGGCCCGGGGTGGCGATGATCACGTCCACGCCCTGCTGCAGCAGCTCGCGCTGCTTGTCGTAATCCACGCCGCCGTAGACCAGCGCGAAACGCAGGCCCAGGTCGGAACCGAACTTCACCGCATCCTTGTGGATCTGGATGGCCAGTTCGCGGGTCGGGGCGAGGATCAGCGCGCGCGGGTCTTCCGGCTTGCGATCGGCCAGCGCCGGGCGGGTCAGCAGGCGGTTCACGACAGCTACCAGGAAGGCCAGGGTCTTGCCGGTGCCGGTCTGCGCCTGGCCGGCGACATCACCACCGGGCAGCGCGACCGGCAATGTCAGCGCCTGGATCGGGGTGCAGCGGGTGAATCCGGCTCCTTCAAGGCCGGCCTGCAGGGCCGGATGCAGCTCGAAGGAGGAGAAGGTCAAATCGGTCAGCGGTTTGTCGCTCATGAGTCCGTCTTGGTATGGCCGCCGGCCCGTGGGGCGGCTGGCACTTCATCGTCTAGGGGCACCGTCGCAAACTGCGGCCCCTGCGGCGGGTTGGCAGGCTGGGACCACCGGTCCGCGCGCCGCACAATGCCCCAGTTTAACGCACTCGGGCGGGCAAACCGGAATGGACGGTCTCACGACACCAGGAGACGCACTGCCTTCACCCAGCCACACCGGACTTGAACGGCCCGGCCCGGGCCGCTGGTGTCGTTCACTGCCAGCCCCATCTACAGGAGGACAGTGAAATCCGACACATACCGGGCATCGAAGCGATCACGATACGCTGGGTTCCAGCTGGCGCCTGTCCCTGCCCTGCGATAGGGGTACACTGCCGGCCGTGAGCGTCCAGGCATCCCGCCGAACGCACCGCGGCGGTCCGCCGCGAGGCAACGACGAGGGTCGCGCCACCGGGCATGGCCCAGTTCACCCACCTCCGGCATCGCCGGGTGCAATCCAAGACGAGAAACCAAGATGAGCGACAAGGTTGTACACGTCGGCGATGCCGACTTTGATAGCGCAGTGCTGAATTCCAAGGAACCGGTGCTGGTCGATTTCTGGGCCGAATGGTGTGGCCCGTGCAAGATGATCGCCCCGGCGCTGGACGAACTGGCCGATGCCTACCAGGGCCGCGCCAAGATCGCCAAGGTCAATGTCGACCACAACCGCGCGCTGGCCGCCAAGTACCACGTGCGTTCTATTCCGTACCTGGTCGTGTTCAAGGACGGCGAGAAGGTCGGCGAGCAGATCGGTGCGGTGGGCAAGGCCCAGCTGGCCGGCCTGCTGGACAAGGCCCTGGCCTGATCCTGCCGGTTCCCGGCAGCCGCCGAGCGCGGCTGCCGGCGGGCGCCCCGCGCCCATGATGAATGCTGTTCCCGGCGACCCTTGCATGGCGCCGCGGGCCGATGATAGTGTCGGCATATCCGGCCGCGTTCGCGTGCCGCACCCTCTGGACGCAGTTCCTTCCAGACCCATTCCCAACGTTCGCCGCCCCAGCCGGGCGCTCGCACCTTCAAGCGAGGAATAACGCTCTTGTCCGATAACACTTCTGAAACCGGCAGCGCCGATGCGCCCGCCGAAAAGCGCGTGCGCAAGCCCCGCGTGAGCAAGGCCGCCGCCCCGGCAGCCGCCGAAACCAGCGCCGCTCCGGCGCAGCCGACCCTGCCGCTGGCCGCCGCGCCCGAAGCGCCGGCGCCGGCTGCAGCCCCCGCGCCGAGCGCGCCCGCCGCCGAGGCCCCTGCCAGCAGTGGCGGTAGCGAAGGCAGCGAGGGTCGCGAATCCGGCCAGCCGCGCCAGCAGAACCACCAGGGGGGCGGCCAGAACCAGGGCCAGAACCCGTACAACCAGAACGGCCAGCAGGGTCAGCAGGGCCAGGGGCAGGGCAACCGCCGCGACCGCTTCCGCAACCGCCGCGACCGTGACCGCAACAACCGCTTCCGCGACGATGGCCTGCCCAACGATGGCGGCGAGCAGCAGCCGTTCGTGCCGCGCCCGCATGCCAACGTGCCCGAGGGCTTCCCGGTCTACTCGCTGAGCGACCTCAAGCGCATGCCGGCGCAGAAGCTGCTGGAAATCGCCGAGCAGCTGCAGATCTCCGAAGGCGTGGCCCGTGCCCGCAAGCAGGACGTGATCTTCGCGCTGCTGAAGGTGCTGACCCGCCACGGCGACGGCGTCGCCGCCGACGGCGTGCTGGAAATCCTGCCGGACGGCTTCGGCTTCCTGCGCGCGGCCGAGGCCAGCTACCTGGCCGGCCCGGACGACACCTATATCTCGCCCAGCCAGATCCGCCGCTTCAACCTGCGCACCGGCGACCACATCTCCGGCCGCATCCGCTTCCCGAAGGACGGCGAGCGCTACTTCGCGCTGAACATCGTCGACACCATCAACGGCGAGCCGATCGAAGCGTCGAAGAACAAGGTGCTGTTCGAGAACCTGACCGCGCTGTTCCCGCGCCGCCGCTTCACCCTGGAGCGTGGAAACGGTTCGTCGGAAGACATCACCGGCCGCATCCTCGACCTGATGGCACCGCAGGGCAAGGGCCAGCGCTCGCTGATCGTGTCGCAGCCGAAGGCCGGCAAGACCATGATGATGCAGCAGGTCGCCACCGCCATCACCACCAACCATCCGGACGTGCACCTGATCGTGCTGCTGATCGACGAGCGCCCGGAAGAAGTGACCGAAATGCAGCGCACCGTGCGCGGCGAGGTCATCAGCTCGACCTTCGACGAGCCGGCCGCGCGCCACGTGCAAGTGGCCGAAATGGTCATCGAGCGTGCCAAGCGCCTGGTCGAGCACAAGAAGGACGTGGTGATCCTGCTCGACTCGATCACCCGCCTGGCCCGCGCCTACAACAACGTGGTGCCGAGCTCGGGCAAGGTGCTGACCGGTGGCGTGGACGCCAACGCCCTGCATCGCCCGAAGCGCTTCTTCGGTGCCGCGCGCAACGTGGAGGAAGGCGGCAGCCTGACCATCATCGCCACCGCGCTGGTCGATACCGGCTCGAAGATGGACGAGGTGATCTATGAAGAGTTCAAGGGCACCGGCAACAGCGAAGTGCACCTGAGCCGCCGCATCGCTGAAAAGCGCGTGTTCCCGGCCATCGACATCAACCGTTCCGGCACCCGCCGCGAAGACCTGCTGATCGAACCGGAACTGCTGCAGAAGATCTGGATCCTGCGCAAGCTGCTGCATCCGATGGATGAAATGGCCGCGATGGAGTTCCTGCTGGACAAGATGAAGAACACCAAGTCCAACGACGAGTTCTTCGGTTCGATGAAGCGCTGAGTCCCGGCACTGCGTCGGAAGAAACCTGCCGCTCGCTGCGGCAGGTTTTTTTTTGCCTGCAGGGCGACCCACTTCACTTTGCCGGCGCCGACTTTTGGCGATAATTCGACCACTACCCTGCCCGGCCCTGCGGGCATGGCCACCGATTCCCGCTGTCGCCCCTTCCGGAGAACCGGTCGGGTCCAGCCTCCTGCCGGATCCGCCGACGCATGCGCACGCTGTCCCCCCGCCTCAACCTGGGCAAGCTGATCCTCGCCCTGGCCCTGCTCAGCGCCATCATCGCGCTGGCCAACACCCTGCTGGCCAGCTACCGGGTGCAGCGCGACCAGCTGGTCGGCAATACCCTGGAAGCCAACCGTGTCTATGCCACCAAGCTGGCTGAGACCACCCAGAACTTCCTGTTGGCCGCGCAGCAGGAGCTGGCCTACGCCGCCACCCGGCTGGGCCAGGGCGATCTGGACCCGGAACAGGCGCAGGATGAAGCCAGCCGACTGCAGCTGCAGACCAACAGCTTCAACTCCTCGCTGGTCGTGGATGCGGATGGGCTGGTGATCGCCACCTCGCCGCAGACCCTGCAGCTGCAGGGCGAGGTGCTGCACAGTGTCGGCAACAACGCCGCGCTGGCGGCGCGCCAGCCGATGATCAGCGACCCGTACCAGTCGACCACCGGCAAGCTGCTGGTGTCACTGTCGCACCCGATCTTCGACCGCCAGGGTCGCTACCGCGGCTACGTCAGCGGCACCCTGTACCTGCGCCAGCGCAGCGCGCTGCATACGCTGCTGGGCAAGCACCATTACCGCGATGGCTCCTACCTGTACGTGGTCGATCGCCATGGCCGCCTGCTGTACCACGCCGACGGCAAGCGGGTCGGCGACTACGTGGTCGGCAACCCGGCGGTGAAGGCGGTGGTGCGCGGTGAACGCGGCGCCCAGCAGGTGCGCAACAACCTGGGCGTGTCGATGCTGGCCGGCTATGCACCGGTGCCGGCCACCGGCTGGGGCATCATCGCCCAGCGCCCGACCGAGGCCACGCTGCAGCCGTTGTCGCGGTTGATGACCGCGGTGATCTGGAACGCGATTCCGCTCGGCCTGCTGTCGCTGCTGGTGACCTGGTGGTTCGCGCGCCGCATTTCGATGCCGCTGTGGCAGCTGGCGCGCAACGTGCAGGGCGGCGAGGACACCGGCAATGCGATCAACCATGTCAGCGGCATCCGTGCGTGGTACTTCGAGGTCGCCCAGCTCAAGCAGGCGGTGCTGCACAGTTTCAATGCGCTGCAGGACCGCATCGGCACGCTCAACCGCGCCAGCCGCACCGATCCGCTGACCGGCCTGCTCAATCGCCGCGGCCTGCAGCAGGCACTGGAGGCATTGCAGGTGCAGGGCATTCCGTTCGCGATCCTGGCGCTGGACATCGATCGCTTCAAATCGATCAACGACAGCCATGGCCACGACGTCGGCGACGCGGCCATCGTCCATATTGCCGACCAGATGCGCCGCTACTCGCGCGACAGCGACTTCCTCTGCCGCGCCGGTGGCGAGGAATTCCTGCTGCTGTTGCCGGGCATCAGTACCGACTCGGCCCGCCAGGCCGGCGAGCGCCTGCGC
Organism: Stenotrophomonas pavanii; assembly: GCF_900101175.1. GTDB lineage: Bacteria > Pseudomonadota > Gammaproteobacteria > Xanthomonadales > Xanthomonadaceae > Stenotrophomonas > Stenotrophomonas pavanii. The sequence continues at coordinate 19,799 of NZ_FNFQ01000016.1, forward strand.
CAGCACATCGCCGATCATCCGTTCGAACCGGTCGGGACCATCACCGTGTCACTGGGCGTGGCCCACTTCCCCAGCTTCCATGTCGATGCCGAACAAGCGCTGCGGCTGGCTGACAAGGCGCTTTACATGGCCAAGGAACAGGGCCGCAACCGGGTAGTGGTCTACCCGTACGCAGACTGAGAAGCGGCCGGCCTGGCCGACCGCTTCACGCACGCCGGGCTCAGCGCTGGGCCAGCGGCGTCAGCAGGCGCAGGCCGCGCTGGGTGCCATCGACCATGTACACGCCGCCGGCCGGCAACAGATCACTGCCCGCCTGCTCGGCGGCATCCGGCTTGCGCCACGGTGCGTCCTGGCGCGGGCCGGGAATGAAGACACGCCAGCGGCCGTAGCGTTCCGGCTGGGCGTTGCCGTTGCTGCCGGTGTTGCCGTTCAGGGCGAAGTTCACCGGCACGCGCACGGTCCAGAAGTCCCGCGTACTGTCCTCGCCGGTGGTCGGCGGGACGAAGGTCCACTTGCGCGCGCTGCTGATGCTGGCCTTGGCGAGCTGGTCGCGCATCTTGGCCATGATCCGCTCCGGCGCGACCATGGTCATGTTCACCTGTTCGGCAATGACGTCGGCCACGGTCCCGTCGCGGGCCACCTTGACCAGCAGCAGCACGTCACCCTGCCCGCCAATGCGGTAGACATCCTCGGGGTAGCGCGGTGGCGGCAGGCTCTTCCGGGTCACCGAATCGGTAGCCTTCGGATCATATTCACTGAAGTCGACACTGGTCATGCTGATCTGGTAATTGCCGTCCTCCTGCTCCTTGCCCCGCAGGCGCACCCGCAACGGGGCGTGGGCGGCCACCGGCTTGCCGTCCTGCAGCGTCGGCTCGAACTGCCAGCCGCGGATGGCACCTTCCACGAACGACACGATGCCTGGTGCGAGCATGGCCCGCTGGTCCAGGACCAGCGTGCGGACCGAACCATCGGCCGCCACCTCGATGCTGCCCGACAGCACCATGCTCATCTCGGCAGTGGCGCGCACCGCGCGCGCGTTCTGGGCCACGGCGTCGGCCGGCAGCAGGGGAGCACCGGCGGCGAACGCCAGGGCCAGGGCAAGGAACAAGGGGGAGCGCATCATTGCCGGATCCATGGTGATGAAGTGAACCCTGAGCGTACCGCAGTCCGAGCGGGACCGGCAGGCGGTCCACCGCGGGCGGTCCACGCCACGCCGTTCAGGCTAGGCGATGGGCCGCCGCGTAGGGCGGCGTATCCGGGTAGTCACCGTCGGCGAAGCGCGCCTGCAGGCCCTGCCACCAAGCGGGGTCGAACAGGTGCCGGTAGTGCTCCCGCACGGCCGCCAGCTCGCTGGCAGGCAGGCCCATGAACGGGCCGAAGCGCTCCGGGAACACATCGCGTGGACCGACATGGAACCAGGGCTCGTCGGCCATGGCATCCTCCGGCGTACGTGGCTGCGGCCAGGCGCGGAACACGCAGTCGCTGACCAGGCACAACTCGTCATAGTCGTAGAACACGGCCCGGCCATGCCGGGATACGCCGAAGTTCTTCGGCAGCATGTCGCCGGGGAAGATGTTGTTGCGCGCCATGTCGGTGATCGCCTGCGCATAGTCCAGTACCGCCGCGCGCACGGCCTCGCCGCCCTGCTCGCGCAGGTACAGGTTCAATGGCCGGAAGCGGCGCTGTACGTAGCACAGTGCCACTTCCACCTCGTCGCCATCCACGCGCACGCTCTGCGCGCACTGCTGCAGCAGCTCTTCCAGCAAGGCCGGTGCGAAACGGTCACGCGGGAAGCGCAGGTGGCGATACGGCTGCGCATCGAGCAGGCGGCCGACGCGGTCGAGGTTGAACACCAGCGCGTACTTCTCTTCCACCTGCTGCCGCGACATCGCCTTGGGCCAGGCGAAGCGGTCGCGGATCAGCTTGAACACCAGCGGATAGCTGGGCAGGGTGAACACCGCCATGACCATGCCCGGCGTGCCCTCGGCATGCACCAGCCGCTCCTGCAGGTGCTCGTTGAAGTGGCGGAAGAAGGTGCGGTAACGCTCGGTCTTGCCCTGCTTGGCACGGCCCAGCACCGTGTAGAGTTCATCGATCGGCTTGCCCGGCAGCAGGCTGCGCAGGAATACCACCGCATCGCCCACCGTTGCGAGGTTGGCCTGGAAGTAGCTGCGCGAGACGCCGAACAGGTGGGCAACGTCGCGACGCCGGGTCAGCACTGCATCGGCACGCAGGCCACGCTCATCGTTGACCAGTGCGATCACGCACGGCGAGAAGCGGTGCTCGCCGAACACCCGGCCGACCAGGTAGGCGCGGCGCTCCCGGTAGAACACGGTGTCGAGCAGCTCGATGCTGCGCACCGGCGTATCGCCCCAGTGCGCCAGATCGTCCTGCAGGCGCACGGCGATGGCCGCCGCGCAGCGCAGCTGGTGCGCATACGGAATGTCGAAACGGTAGTCGGCCAGCACGCGCTGCAGGGCCTCCACCGGCCGCGTCGGCGAGACGGCATAGGTATGCCGGGCGACCGGATGGGTGATCGCGTCGGATGGCTCGACATCGAAGGCGATGAACTCCAGCGCCGGATCCACGCCACGGATGGAAAACAGGCGCCGTGACAACGTGTTGTAGAAGGTCTTGTACAGTTCGGCGTCGATCAGTCCCCGCAGCAGTGCGCTGTACTGCGCATGCACCTGCAGCCACAGCGCGCGCTCGCCGATCACATCGCCGGCGAGGCGGCGCAGTGCATCCATCTGCTCGGCGATGCACAGGTCATACAACGCGATGCGCTCGACCGCATCCTGGCGCGCGCCCGCCCAGTCACGCTGCTCGAAGCGCTGTCGTGCACGGGCGGTGATCGCCGCGAAGCGGGCATGGTACTGCTCGAAACCATCGCGGATGGCGCCGGCGATGCGCGGCGCCAGCTCGGCAGCGATGTCAGGCTCGGACATGCAGGGCTCACCCGGAAGGACCGGCTTCACCATACGCGGGCGTGTGCAATGGCGTCGAGTGCGAAGGTAGTGCCGGCCGCTGGCCGGCAGCACCTGGACGTCGATGGATCGATGCAGAGGCCGGCCAGCGGCCGGCACTACCGGCTCAGATCGCCAGTTCGGCCTCCACGTCCTGCACCTTGCGCCGGGCCAATGCCAGGTTGGACTTGGTACGGTCCAGCACGATGTAGAAGAACAGGCCCTTCTTCTTCGCCACCGGGCGCATGATGTGGTACGCCTTGCCCAGCGAGATCAGGATGTCTTCGATGCTGTCGTTGAGGTTCAGCGACGCGGCGGTCTTCATCTTGGCGCGGATCACTTCGGTGTTGCCGGCGGCAGCCACTTCCATGTCCATGCCGGCACCGGCCTCGCCCAGCAGCATGCCGCTTTCGTAGTCGACCAGCGCCACGGCCTGCGCGCCGTCGATACCCATCAGTGCGTTCAACGATTCATTCAATCCAGCCACGTCGCACCCCTTGTCGAAGTTGGTTCGAGCCCCTCGTTCCCCTGCGGCCGGGCTCACGATCCGCCGAGTTCGGCCAGGATCGCCTGGCCACATTCCCTGCTCTGCCACAGCACCTGGCCGATCACGCTGCGCTGGTCGCAGGCCGCCATCAGCAGCAACGGCGCGCGCCCATCAGCCTGGATCGCCAGCATCAGCACCTTGCCGCCCACGGCTTCCAGCATCAGCGTCTGCAGATCACCCAGCACCAGTTCGCGCCCGACCGCCGCGGCCAGCGCCAGCATCGCGCTGGTCATCGCGGCCAGCCGTTCACCGCGCCCGTCGGCCCCGGCGCTGACCAGGACGAAGCCATCAACGCTGGCCAGGACCACGGTTCGTACCCCTTCGACCCGCTGCTGCAGGTCCTGCAGCAGGGGTTGCAGGCGCTCACGCTGGCCGGCGTCGGGCAATACCGCCATCCGCCCGTCAGCCATGCGCAGCCACCAGTGCGTGCGCTTCCATTTCGCTCATCAGTACGTCCATCAGCAGCAGTCCCTGTTCCCGGTCACGGGCATCGATGGCCAGCAGCGGCAGTGGCTGGTCGTCCAGGCAGGCTCGGCTGGCCCAGTCATCCAGTGCCGCCTGCGGCGCCTGGTCCAGGTGGGTGACCGCCACCACCAGTGCCAGGGACGATGCAAACGGCTGCAGCACCTGCAGGTAGTCCTCCAGCTCGCTGGCCAGGCCCGCGCGGCGCGCGTCCAGCAGCAGCACCGCGCCGCGCGCGCCCTGCAGCAGGATCGGCCACAGGAAGTCGAAGCGCTGCTGGCCGGGCGTTCCGTACAGCCGCAGGCGCTCGCCGTTGGGAAGGTCGATGTCTGCGTAGTCCAGCGCGACGGTGGTGGAGGCCTTGTCGGCACCGAGGCGGTCACTGTTGGCCACGTCGGTATCGATCACTGCGCCCGCAGCGATGCTGCGCACCAGGGTCGACTTGCCGCTGCCCATGCCACCCAGCACGACCACCTTGTGCTCACGCATTGCGCTCGCTCCCGCGCAGGTGCCGCCACAGGCGGGCAAGCAATCCACTGTCGGCGCGGCTGCCGTCGGTGGCCATCATCGGCGTCGCCGGGGCGGCCTGCAGCTGCGCGTAGCCGCACAGATAGGCGGCATGGATGAAGTCGCGCACCGCCGCCGCCGGCAGTTCCAGCAGCATCGCGCACTCTTCAACCGTGCACGCACGCTTGAGCAGCAGCGAGCACAGGCGGAAACCATCGTGGTCGTGTCCCAGCACGCGGAAATCCGGCCAGCGCAGCAGCTTCACCGAGGCACCGCGCAGGCGTTCATCCAGTGCCTGCCAATGGCGGCTGCGCTGCGCCCATTGCCACAACAGCGGCCGCAGCGGCTGGCGGGGCCGGTCACCGGCCAACGCCTGCAGGCGCGCAGGGGTCAGCGCATCCATCTGCAGGCGCTCGAACGCATCGGCCAGGCGCTCCACCAGCGCACTCGCCGGTTCCTGCAACAGCACCGCCTGGTCGTGCTCCAGATCCATCAGCAGCAAAGGCTCGCCTGCATCGCTCAACAGTGCCTGCCCTTGCCTCAAAGGCAGCCGCTCGCGCAGCAGGCGGGTGATGGCGTGCGCACCATCGGCCAGACGGATCGGTGCGGGTGCGTGCATGGCCAGGGGCTCAGGTGCCAACTGCATGCGGCGCAGCGCGCGGCCGATGGCACCATCGTCGAGTACGTCCTGGTGTCCGTCGCCGTCACGCAGCTGGCCGCCGATATCCTCGATCCAGCACTGCAGGCGCGGCCGCTGCTGGCGCATGCGCAGCGCCGCGTTGCGCAGCGCCGGGGTATCGCGGATGACCAGCAGGTCGCAGTCGTCCAGGTCCTGGCTGCGGCGGATCTGGCCATCCGGCAGTGCCGAGGCCACGCGCAGCCGTTGCAGCAGCGCCTGCTCGCCCTGGATGTCGGTTCCCACTACCAGCACGCGTGCCATCCGTGTTCCCCGAGTGACCACCTCCCCGGTGGTCTCGCGTCGCCAAGGCTAGGCCATTGCCGACGAAGGCCGTCGTGATCGACTGCTCAGATTGAGTGGGGTTGCAGCGGCGTGCTGATCGGTTCTGCGACGGCCATCGCGGGCAAGTTTCATGCCCCTTTGACGGCGTTCCGACGACCGATGGATGTCACGGTTTTATCGCCTGGGGTCAGATCCTTTCTGCCATCCAAAAGGGATCTGCCCCCGGAGCCAAAAAAAGAAACCCGCGCCGAAGCGCGGGTTCCAGTGTCACCACCGAACGGCGATGGATCAGCCGCGCAGCTGCTCCAGCGCGGCATTGAAGGTCGCGCTCGGGCGCATCGCCTTGCTGGCCTTGGCCACGTCCGGACGGTAGTAGCCGCCGATGTCCACGGCCTTGCCCTGCACCGCGATCAGCTCTTCGACGATCTTCTGCTCGTTGTCGGTCAGCGCCTTGGCCAGCGGGGCGAAGCGCGCCTTCAGGGCGGCGTCTTCGTCCTGCGCGGCCAGGGCCTGGGCCCAGTACAGCGCGATGTAGAAGTGGCTGCCACGGTTGTCGATGCCACCGAGCTTGCGCGACGGCGACTTGTCGTTGTCCAGGAACTGGCCGTTGGCTTCGTCCAGCGCCTTGGCCAGCACACGGGCAGCGGCGTTGTCGTAGCGGTTGCCCAGGTGTTCCAGCGACGCGGCCAGGGCCAGGAATTCACCCAGCGAATCCCAGCGCAGGTAGTCTTCCTCGACGAACTGCTGCACGTGCTTCGGGGCCGAACCACCGGCGCCGGTCTCGAACAGGCCGCCACCGGCCATCAGCGGCACGATCGACAGCATCTTGGCGCTGGTGCCCAGCTCCATGATCGGGAACAGATCCGTCAGGTAATCACGCAGCACGTTGCCGGTCACCGAGATGGTGTCCTCGCCCTTGCGGATGCGGTCCAGCGAGAACGCGGTGGCTTCCACCGGCGGCAGGATGCGGATGTCCAGACCGGCAGTTTCGTGGTCCTTCAGGTACTGCTCGACCTTGGCGATGACCTGCGCGTCGTGGGCACGGGCGGCATCCAGCCAGAACACGGCCGGGGTGCTGCTCAGGCGGGCGCGCTCGAAGGCCAGCTTCACCCAGTCCTGGATCGGCGCGTCCTTGGTCTGGCACATGCGCCAGATGTCACCGGCTTCGACGGCATGCTCGAACACCACGGTGCCAGCATCGTCGGTGACCTTGACCACGCCGTCGGCGGTGATCTGGAAGGTCTTGTCGTGCGAGCCGTACTCTTCGGCCTTCTGCGCCATCAGGCCGACGTTCGGCACCGAACCCATGGTGGCCGGATCGAAGGCACCGTGCGCCTTGCAGTCGTCGATGACGGCCTGGTACACGCCGGCGTAGCAGCGGTCCGGAATGACGGCCTTGGTGTCCTGCAGCTTGCCTTCGGCATTCCACATCTTGCCGGAGTCGCGGATCATCGCCGGCATCGAGGCGTCGACGATGACGTCGCTCGGCACGTGCAGGTTGGTGATGCCCTTGTCCGAGTTGACCATGGCCAGCGCCGGGCGCTGCGCGTACTCGGCCTTCAGATCGGCTTCGATGGCGGCGCGGGTAGCCTCCGGCAGCGAAGGCAGGCGTGCGACCAGGTCACCGATGCCGTTGTTGGCATCGAAGCCGGCCTGCTTGATGGCGTCGGCGTGCTTGGCCAGCACATCCTTGTAGAACTCTTCGACGACCACGCCGAACATGATCGGGTCGGAGACCTTCATCATGGTCGCCTTCAGGTGCAGCGAGAACAGCACGCCCTGGGCCTTGGCATCGGCAATCTGCTCGCCGATGAACGTGGCCAGTGCCTTGCGGCTCATCACGGCGGCGTCGACGATCTCGCCGGCCTTGACCGCCGTCTTTTCCTTCAGCACGACGGTGCTGCCGTCGTTGCCGTGGAAGGTGATCTTCAGCGAACCGGCGTTGGCCAGGGTGGCCGACTTCTCGCTGCCGTAGAAATCACCGGCGGCCATGTGCGCGACGTGCGACTTCGAATCGGCCGACCAGGCGCCCATGCGGTGCGGGTGCTTGCGCGCGTAGTTCTTCACCGACAGCGGTGCGCGGCGGTCGGAGTTGCCTTCGCGCAGCACCGGGTTCACCGCGCTGCCCTTGACCTTGTCGTAGCGCGCCTTGTAGTCGCGCTGCTGGTCGTCGGCCGGGGTTTCCGGGTAGTCCGGCAGCGGATAGCCCTGGTCCTGCAGTTCCTTGATGGCCGCCTTCAGCTGCGGCACCGAGGCGGAGATGTTCGGCAGCTTGATGATGTTGGCGTCCGGGGTGGTCGCCAGCTGGCCCAGCTCGGCCAGGTCGTCACTGACCTTCTGCGCGTCGGCCAGCAGTTCCGGGAACTGCGACAGGATGCGGCCGGAGAGCGAGATGTCACGGGTTTCCACCACGATGCCGGCAGTGGCGGTATAGGCGTCAACGATCGGCAGCAGCGACTGGGTGGCCAGGAACGGGGCTTCGTCGGTCAGCGTGTAGAGAATCTTGGACATGGGGGACTTGGACTCTGTAGCAGTGCTCAGGGGAAGGCCGGCGCCAGCGCCGGGCCACGTGCAACCGTGTCGCGCGCGGGGCCGGGCCCCACGCTTTCCCCCGTCGCCGTCAGGGTGGGCGCGCGGCGGGGAAACCCCTGCATTGTCGCGTTTTCAGCCGCGCGGGGCAAAGCCGCGCCATACGCGGCGGTACTGCAACGCAGTGATTCATCGGCTCGGGCTTGCGCCGCCGCATGACATTCCCGGTAGATCCACGCCATGCGCGGGTGAGGCCTGGGCTCGGCGCAATAAAAAAGGACGCAGCCTCGCGGCTGCGTCCATCGTGAGCCCTGCCGGGAGAGAGTCGGCAGGACTTACTTGACCTCGAACTCCTGCGGCGTTCCGGCCGCCTTGCCATCGACCATGACCTCGGCGCGGTACTTGCCGACCGGCCAGCCCTTTGCATTCTTGAACGTGACGTTGGTGGTTTCAGCGCCGCTGGTGTTCAGCGCCGCGTTCTGCTCGCCGGCCACCTGGCCATCCTGGAACGTCAGCTTGGCACCGACGTTGACGTTGTTGGCGGCGCCGTCGGTCTTGACCGAGACGATGATGTCGTCCTTCGGCGAGAACAGTGCCGCCGGCGCAACCGACTTGTCGGCGGCGGCGGTCTTGCCGACGGTGACGGCCGATACGCTGACCGCAGCGGCTTCGGCCATCGGCGGCGGCGCGCCGGTCATCGGGGCCGGCGCTGCCGGCTCGGCCGGGGCAGTGGCCGCCGGGGCGGCGGTGCTGTCGGTCGACTCTTCCTTCTTCTTGCAGCCGACCAGGGCAACGCTGCCCAGCAGTGCGGCGATCAGGGCGGTCTGGAGCGGGGTGGTCTTGATCATTCGGGGTTCCTCCCAGGGATTGTCGGACGGCGGTCGATTGCCGGCTTACTTCGGCGGCAGTTTCAGGGTCTGGCCCGGGAAGATCTTGTCCGGGTCATCAAGCACATCGCGGTTGGCTTCGAAGATCTTCTTCCAGGCATTGGCGTCGCCCAGATGCTGCTTGGCGATCTTCGACAGCGAGTCCCCCTTCTGCACGGTGTAGGTGCCGCCACTGACAACGTCGGCGGTACTGTCCACCGAAGCGCTGACGCCGGAAAAGTCCGCCTTTGGTGCCTGTTCGGCGGTACTGTCGACGCTGCTGCTGACGCCGGAGAAATCGGCTTTCTTCTCGGTACTCATCCACAACTCCCGTCTGCATGACTACGTGGCTCGCACGGTGCCACGGCGGTTGTTAAATGGGGATGGTGCAGATGTGAAGCCGCCCCCGGGGGCGGCTGAACAATCGGGGGAATGGACGCCCGGTAGTGCCGGCCGCTGGCCGGCTGTGCCAGGGGAATCGGGCCCTGGCCGATTGCCGGCCAGCGGCCGGCACCACCCGTAACCGCCTGCGAACGATGGTAGTGCCGGCCGCTGGCCGGTGCTCGCCGGGCCTGGCCCGGCGCAACGAGCAGCCGCCTGCGGCGGTTACTGCCGCAGCTCGCGGTAGGTCGCGGCCGGGGCGGTGATGCCCGGGCTGGCACGCCAGGGATTGATGTCCAGGCCACCGCGGCGGGTGTAGCGGGCCTCCACTTCCAGCCAGTGCGGCTGGCAGCGCGCGGACACCTCGCTGAAGATCCGCTCGACGCACTGCTCGTGGAACTCGGCGTGCTCGCGATAGCTGACCAGATAGCGCAGCAGGCCGGCGCGGTCGATCTTCGGCCCACGGTAACGCAGGCTGACCGTGGCCCAGTCCGGCTGGCCCGTGACCGGGCAGTTGGACTTCAGCAGCGCCGAAACCAGGGTCTCCTCCACCACCTCGCCCGCATCGGCGGCAAGGAAGTCGGCCTGCGGCGGGCCGTAGCAATCGATCTCCACGTCCAGCCCGTCGATGGATTCACCGAGCGGCGTCTCACGCAGGCCCGGCAGGCCGAACTCGACCTGGACCGGCGCACCGGCACAGGCCGACAGATCCGCCACGATGCGTGAGCGCAGCGCCTCGGCGCTGTCGATGCGGGTGCTGTTGAGGGAGTTCAGGTACAGCTTGAACGACTTCGACTCGATCAACCGCGGCGAGGTGCAGGGCACCTGGACGGTGGCCACGGCCACCTGCGGCTTGCCGCGCGGGTCGAGCCAGCTCAGTTCGAATGCATGCCAGCGGTCGTGGCCGACGAACGGCAGCGCGGCATCATCGAGGCCGATCTCGGCACGGGCGCCGCTGCGCGGGATGGGAAACAGCAGGCCGGGGTCGTACTGCGACGGGTAACTGACCTCGCGACCGAGGCTGGAATCCTGGGGGGTGTTCATGGGCGCCATTGTATCGCGCGAGGGTGGGCCTTCGGCCGGGCCAGCCAACGGCGGAGCCCCTCCGTGGTGGTTGTGTTGGATGGTCGCGAAAGGCGGTCTATCGGCTTGGCCGGGTGGGCAGGCGGGCCGGGGGACGCCGTAAACCCATCCCTGGGGGCTTGGCCGCGGCATCCATGCCGCGGACACCCCCGCCCCGCCTACCCACCCGCCCCGTGACAGTTCCCTGCGCGCGGCCACCACCACGGGAAAGATCAGGAAAATCAAAATCAGAAGCCGATCCTTCAGACGTTCATGACGTCCGCCGTGCCGACCAACGGTCGGCACCCACCAACAGCAGCGGGCACCAACAGCCACGGGAAACTGTCGAAGGCGGGGTGGGTCCGGTTGAGGGGGTGTCCGCGGCATGGGCCCGAGGCATGCCTCGGGCGGGTTGGCCAGGACGCCCAACCCAGGCCTTGCCGTGTGCGCAGGACAGCGCACACGAGCAAGCCGCGGCCAAGCCCCCAGGGGTGAGGGCGCTTTGCTTGCGAAGCACTGCTTCGCAAGCGCCCGAACGCACAGCCGCCAGCGGCTGGGCCGGTCTGGGGGTTTACGGCGTCCCCCTCAACCGGACCCACCCCGCCATCCCACGGAATGCCCGCCTTTGACGTTGACGTTACCGTTGATTCAAGCCGGTGCAGGGCTGCAAGCCCTGCGGAAACCCTCACCCCGCCGGGGTGTCGGCACCGTGCAGGTAATCCAGGCTCACCTGCAGCAGCGCCCTCAGCCCGACGTCCAGCGCCTTCTCATCCAGCAGGAATTTCGGTGAATGGTTGGCCGGCGCCGTCGCCGGATCGATACCCACGCTGGTGGACCCGACGAAGAAGAACATCCCCGGCACTTCCTTCGCGTACAGCGAGAAATCCTCCGCGCCCATCTGCAGCGGCGGCTCGTACACATTGTCCTTGCCCACCACCGCCTGCAGGCTCGGCAGCATCTTCGCGGTCAGCGCCGGGTCGTTCACCGTGGCCGGGTTGCCCTCCGATTCGTAGATGTCGGTCACCGCCTTGGCGCCATGCGCGGCCGCCGTGTGTTCGGCCACGTTGCGCAGGTCGGCGAAGATCTGCTGGCGCATGCCTTCGTCGAAGGTGCGGATGGTGCCGACCATCTCCACTTCATCGGGAATGATGTTGTAGCGGATGCCGCCGTTGATCGCGCCGAAGGTCAGCACGGCCGGCTGCTTGGACAGGTTGGCGCGGCGGCTGACGATGGTCTGCGCGGTCCCCACCAGGTCGGCGGTGGCGACGATCGGATCAACCCCGTTCCACGGCGCCGAGCCGTGCGTCTGGCGGCCGATCACCTTGATGCCGAAACGGTCCGAGGCCGCCATCAACGGGCCGCCGCGCACGGCGATCTGCCCCGCCTGCACGCTGGAGAACACGTGCAGGCCGAACACCGCCTCCGGCCTGAAATCGGCAAACAGGCCTTCCTTCAGCATGAGTGCGGCGCCACCCTCTTCCGGCGGCGGGGCCCCCTCTTCGGCCGGCTGGAAGATCAGCATCACCTGGCCCGGCAGGTCCTTCTTCATCGACACCAGCGCTTCGGCCACGCCGAGCAGGGTGGCGGTATGCGCATCATGGCCGCAGGCATGCATCACGCCCACGGTCTGCCCGCGGTACTGGTCGGTCGCCTTGGAGGCGAACGGCAGGCCGGTCTGCTCGGTCACTGGCAAGGCGTCCATGTCCGCGCGCAACGCGATCTTCGGGCCGGGCTTGCCGCCTTCGATGATCGCCACCACGCCGTGGTGGGCAATGCCGGTCTTCGGCTTCAGGCCCATCGCACGCAGGCGCTTGGCCACCTCGGCCGAGGTGCGCGCCTCGCGGTTGGACAACTCCGGATGCTGGTGGAAATCGCGGCGCCATTCGACCACCTTGGCCTGCAGCCGCTGCGCGGCGGCGGTCACTTCCGGGCGCTGCCCGTCCTGGGCGTGGGCAAGGGCCGGCAGGGCCAGCAGCAGGGCGGACAGCAGCAGCGAACGGCGCATCACAATCTCCACGGCAGGGGGTTCCAGCTGAATGTAGGGCAACACTGCCGCCACGGGAACCTCCGCGGCCGGATCCGGTCTTAGCGCCCGTCCCATCCGTCATGCAGGAAACGTGATGTGGCACAGGTATGCTTTGCGCATTGCCCGCCGGGCTCCGCCCGGTCCAGCCCTCTTGGAGTCCTCGTAATGTCACGTGTTTGGAAGATCGTGCTGCTGGTCGTGGCAGTGCTGGTGCTGGCCGTGGTCGGCCTGCGCGTCATCGGCGGCGGCAAGGACAAGGCTGGAAAACCCGCTGCGGGCGCGCGCCAGGGCGGCGAAGACCCGGATGCCGGCCCGGTGCCGGTCACCGTGGTGGATGCCACGCGCCAGGACGTGCCGGTGTATGCCAGCGCGCTGGGCACGGTGACTGCGATGAACACCGTGACCGTCAGCCCGCAGGTCGGCGGCCAGCTGATGAGCCTGAATTTCCGCGAAGGCCAGGAAGTGAAGCAGGGCGACGTGCTGGCGGTGATCGACCCGCGCACCGCCCAGGCCAGCTACGACCAGGCCGCTGCAGCCAAGCGCCAGAACGAGGCGCTGCTGGCCACCGCGCGCTCCAACTACCAGCGCTCGAACGCGCCGGAGTATCGCCAGTACGTCGCCAAGACCGATCTGGATACACAACGAAACCAAGTGGCACAGTACGAAAGCGCGGTGGCGGCCAACGAGGCCAGCATGCGCTCGGCGCAGGTGCAGCTGCAGTACACCAAGGTCACCGCACCGATCTCCGGCATCGCCGGCATCCGGGCGGTCGATGCCGGCAACGTGGTCAACGCCGGCACCGCACTGGTCACGCTGACCCAGATCCACCCGATCCACGTGCTGTTCAACCTGCCCGAACGCCAACTCGGCGACGTGCGCCAGGCACAGGCCGCCGGCACGGTGCCGGTGGCCGCATTGGACCGCGCCGATTCGCACGTGCTGTCCGGCGACGGCAAGCTCGATGTGGTCGACAACCTGATCAGCGCGGACAGCGGCACGTTCAAGGCGCGTGCCGTGTTCGACAATGCCGACAACGGCCTGTGGCCGGGGCAGTTCGTCAACGTGCGCATGCAGCTGCGCACGATCGCCAGCGGCGTGGTCATTCCTACCCAGGCGGTACTGCGGGGTCCGGACGGCGAGTACGTCTATGTCGTGCAGGGCGACAACACGGTGAAGATGCAGACCGTGCGCAGCGGCGTGGAAGTGGGCGACAGCCAGGTACAGATCGCCGAAGGCCTGAAGGGCGGCGAGCGGGTGGTCAGTGAGGGCCAGTTCCGCCTGAAGCCGGGCAGCAAGGTCACCGCGCTGAAGCCGGGCGAGACCCCGGCCGCACCGACCGAGGCCGAACTGAAGGCGGCCGAACAGAAGAACGCGGGCGGCGGTGGCCGTCGCGGTGGTGGCCCGCGCTGAGCGCAGGCCACTGATCTCCCTCGCGCCGGCAGACCCGCCGGCGCCGACATTGAAGTGCCAGCAAGGATCAGTCCGTGGGCTTTTCGACGATCTTCATCCGCCGCCCGATCGCCACCTCGCTGTTGATGGCGGGTCTGTTGCTGCTGGGCATCCTGGGTTACCGCAAGCTGCCGGTGTCGGCGCTGCCGGAAATCGATGCACCCAGCCTGGTGGTCACCACCCAGTACCCCGGTGCCAATGCCACCACCATGGCTTCGCTGGTCACCACCCCGCTGGAGCGCCAGTTTGGGCAGATCTCCGGGCTGGAGCTGATGACCTCCGACTCGTCGGCCGGCTTGTCCACGATCATCCTGCAGTTCTCGATGGACCGCGATATCGACATCGCCGCGCAGGACGTGCAGGCGGCGATCCGCCAGGCCACCCTGCCCTCGTCGCTGCCCTACCAGCCGGTCTACAACCGGGTGAACCCGGCCGACGCGGCCATCGTCACCCTGAAACTGACCTCTGACACGCGCCCGCTGCGCGACGTCAACAATTACGCCGACTCCATCCTGGCCCAGCGCCTGTCGCAGGTGCAGGGCGTGGGCCTGGTGTCGATTGCCGGCAACGTGCGCCCGGCCGTGCGCATCCAGGTCAACCCGGCGCAGCTGTCGAACATGGGCCTGACCCTGGAGCAGCTGCGCAGTGCGCTGACCCAGGCCAACGTCAATGCGCCGAAGGGTTCGTTGAACGGCAAGACCCAGTCCTACAGCATCGGCACCAACGACCAGCTGGCCAGCGCCGCCGAATACCGCGACACCATCATCAGCTACAAGAACGGCCGCCCGGTGCGGCTGTCGGACGTGGCCGAGGTGGTGGATGGCGTGGAGAACGACCAGCTCGCCGCCTGGGCCGATGGCAAGCCGGCAGTGCTGCTGGAAGTGCGGCGCCAGCCCGGTGCCAACATCGTGCAGACCGTCGAGCGCATCCGCGCGATCCTGCCTCAACTGCAGGGCGTGCTGCCGGCAGACGTGCACCTGGAGATCTTCAACGACCGTACCGAGACCATCCGCGCCTCGGTGCATGAAGTGCAGTTCACCCTGATCCTCACCATCGGCCTGGTGGTGGCGGTGATCTTCGTGTTCCTGCGCCGGCTGTGGGCCACCATCATCCCCTCGGTGGCGGTGCCGTTGTCGCTGGCCGGCACCTTTGCGGTGATGGCGTTCGCCGGCATGTCGCTGGACAACCTCTCGCTGATGGCGCTGGTGGTGGCCACCGGCTTCGTGGTCGACGATGCGATCGTGATGATCGAGAACATCGTGCGCTACATCGAGCAGGGCAAGAGCGGCAAGGAAGCGGCCGAGATCGGTGCGCGCCAGATCGGCTTCACCGTGCTGTCGCTGACCGTCTCGCTGGTCGCCGTGTTCCTGCCGCTGCTGCTGATGCCCGGCGTCACCGGCCGCCTGTTCCATGAGTTCGCCTGGGTGCTGAGCATCGCGGTGGTGCTGTCGATGCTGATCTCGCTGACGCTCACCCCGATGATGTGCGCCTACCTGCTCAAGCCCGACGCCCTGCCCGAAGGCGAGGACGCGCACGAGCGTGCAGCGGCGGCCGGCAAGCAGAACCTGTGGACGCGCACCGTCGGGCTGTACGAGCACAGCCTGGACTGGGTGCTGGGCCACCAGCGCCTGACCCTGGCCGTGGCCGGCGGCGCGCTGGTGCTGACCGTGCTGCTGTATGTGCTGATTCCCAAGGGCCTGCTGCCCGAACAGGACACCGGCCTGATCACCGGCGTGGTGCAGGCGGACCAGAACATTGCCTTCCCGCAGATGGAACAGCGCACTCGGCAGGTCGCCGAAGCGCTGCGCCAGGATCCGGACGTGACCGGCGTGTCGGCGTTCATCGGTGCCGGCAGCATGAACCCCACGCTCAACCAGGGCCAGCTGTCGATCGTGCTGAAGGAGCGCAGCCAGCGCGACGGCCTGGAGCAGATCCTGCCGCGCCTGCAGAAGGCGGTGGCCGGAATCCCGGGCGTGGCGCTGTACCTGAAGCCGGTGCAGGACGTGACCCTGGATACGCGCGTGGCCGCCACCGAGTACCAGTACTCGCTGTCGGACGTGGATTCGGCAACGGTGGCCACCCAGGCCACGCGCCTGACCGAAGCGCTGCGCAAGCGCCCGGAACTGGCTGACGTCGACAACAACCTGTCCAACCAGGGCCGCGCCCTGGAGCTGAACATCGACCGCGACAAGGCCAGCGTGCTGGGCGTGCCGATGCAGACCATCGACGACACGCTCTACGATGCGTTCGGCCAGCGCCAGATTTCCACCATCTTCACCGAGCTCAACCAGTATCGCGTGGTGCTGGAAGTGGCGCCGGAGTTCCGCACCAGCACCGCGTTGATGGAGCAGCTGGCGGTGGCCTCCAACGGCGCCGGCGCGCTGACCGGCACCAACGCCACCAGCTTCGGCCAGGTCACCTCGTCCAACTCGTCGACCGCCACCGGCATCGGCGCGCAGAACACCGGCATCACCGTCGGCGCCGGCAACATCATCCCGTTGTCTGCGCTGGCCGAAGGCAAGGTCAGCAGTGCGCCGCTGGTGGTCAGCCACCAACAGCAACTGCCGGCGGTGACCGTGTCGTTCAACGTGGCACCGGGCTATTCGCTGTCCGAAGCGGTGCGGGCGATCCAGGAAACCAAGGACAGCCTGGACATGCCCACCCACCTGCATGCCGAGTTCATCGGCAAGGCGGCTGAGTTCACCGGCAGCCAGACAGACGTGGTGTGGCTGCTGCTGGCCTCGCTGGTGGTGATCTACATCGTGCTGGGCGTGCTGTACGAGAGCTACATCCACCCGATCACGATCATCTCCACGCTGCCGCCGGCCGGTGTCGGCGCGCTGCTGGCGCTGATGGTGTGCGGCCTGAGCCTGTCGGTGGATGGCATCGTCGGCATCGTGCTGCTGATCGGCATCGTCAAGAAGAACGGCATCATGATGGTGGACTTCGCGATCGAGGCGCGTCGCGCCGGCGCCAACGCACACGAAGCGATCCGCCGTGCCTGCCTGCTGCGCTTCCGCCCGATCATGATGACCACCGCCGCGGCCATGCTCGGCGCGCTGCCGCTGGCACTGGGCACCGGCATCGGCTCGGAGCTGCGTCGCCCGCTGGGCATCGCCATCGTCGGTGGCCTGCTGCTGTCGCAGCTGGTGACCCTGTACACCACGCCGGTGATCTACCTGTACATGGAGCGTTTCTCCGAGTGGCTGGCGCGCCGCCGCGAACAGCGCGCCCTGCGCGACGGGTCGCTGCAGGAGCCGCAGGCATGATCCACGCCCCGCTGCTGCGGGGGGCCGCGCGATGAACCTGTCCGGCCCCTTCATCCGCCGCCCGATCGGCACCGCGCTGCTGGCCATCGGCCTGTTCATGGTCGGCCTGATCTGCTACCTGCGGCTGGGCGTGTCGGCATTGCCGAACATCGAGATCCCGGTGATCTTCGTGCATGCCAGCCAGTCCGGCGCCGATGCGGCGACCATGGCTTCCACGGTCACCGCGCCGCTGGAACGCCACCTCGGCCAGCTGCCGGGCATCGACCGCATGCGCTCGTCGAGCTCGGAAGGCAGCTCGCTGGTGTTCATGATCTTCCAGAGCGGCCACAACATCGACTCGGCCGCGCTGGACGTGCAGACGGCGATCAACTCGGCCCAGGCCGACCTGCCCTCGGGCATGGGGTCGCCGATGTACCAGAAGGCGAACCCGAACGATGACCCGGTGATCGCCATCGCGTTGACCTCGCAGACGCAGTCGGCCGATGAGCTGTACAACGTCGCCGATTCGCTGCTGGCGCAGCGCATCCGCCAGATCAGTGGCGTCGCCTCGGTCGACATCGCCGGCGCGTCGACGCCAGCGGTGCGCGTGGACGTCAACCTGCGCCTGATGAACGCGCTGGGTCTGACCGCCGATGACCTGCGCAATGCGGTGCGTGCGGCCAACGTGACCTCGCCCACCGGCTTCCTCAGCGACGGCAACACCACCACCGCGATCATCGCCAACGATTCGGTGGCGCGTGCGGCCGACTTCGCCGACCTGGTGGTCAAGACCCAAGGCGATGGCCGGGTGATCCGCCTCAAGGACGTCGCCAACGTCTACGACGGCCAGCAGGATGCCTACCAGGCCGCGTGGTTCGACCACAAGCCGGCGGTGGTGATGTACGTGTTCACCCGTGCCGGCGCCAACATCGTGGAGACCGTGGACCGGGTCAAGGCGCAGATCCCGACCCTGCGCGACTACCTGCAGCCAGGCACCACGATGACGCCGTACTTCGACCGTACGCCGACCATCCGTTCGTCGCTGCATGAAGTGCAGATCACCCTGCTGATCAGCCTGGCGATGGTGGTGCTGACGATGGCGCTGTTCCTGCGCCGGCTGGCACCGACGCTGATCGCCGCAGTGACCGTGCCGCTGTCGCTGGCCGGTGCCGCGCTGGTGATGTACGTGATGGGCTTCACCCTGAACAACCTGAGCCTGCTGGCGCTGGTGATCGCGATCGGCTTCGTGGTCGACGATGCGATCGTGGTGATCGAGAACATCATGCGCCACCTCGACGAGGGCATGCCGCGCATGCAGGCGGCGTTGACCGGTGCGCGCGAGATCGGCTTCACCATCGTCTCGATCACCGCCTCGCTGGTGGCGGTGTTCATTCCGCTGCTGTTCGCCAGCGGCATGATGGGTGCGTTCTTCCGCGAGTTCACCGTCACCCTGGTGGCAGCCATCGTGGTCTCGATGATTGTCTCGCTGACGTTGACCCCGGCGCTGTGCAGCCGCTTCCTCAGTGCGCACGACCACAGCGCGCCGCCGTCGCGTTTCGGCCGCTGGCTGGACGCCGGCCACGAGCGCATGCTGCGCATCTACACCGTGTTCCTGGACTTCTCGCTGCGCCACGCGCTGCTGTTGTCGCTGACCCCGCTGATCCTGATCGGCGTCACCGTGTTCCTGTTCGGCGCAGTGAAGAAGGGCGCGTTCCCGCCGCAGGACACCGGCCTCATCTGGGGCCGCGCCAACTCCAGTGCCACGGTGTCCTTCGAGGACATGGTCGCCCGCCAGCGCCGCATCACCGACATGCTGATGGCCGACCCGGCGGTGAAAACGGTGGGCGTGCGCCTGGGCAGTGGCCGCCAGGGCTCCAGCGCGCAGTTCAACATCGAGCTGAAATCGCGCAAGGAAGGCCGCCGTGAAACCACCGCGCATGCCCTGGCACGGCTGAGTGCGAAGGCCGACCGCTACCCCGACCTGCAGCTGCGCCTGCGCGCGATCCAGGACCTGCCCAGCAACGACGGCGGCGGCGCCAGCCAGGGTGCGCAGTACCGCATTTCCCTGCAGGGCAACGACCTGGCCGCACTGCAGGAATGGCTGCCCAAACTGCAAGCGGAACTGAAGAAGAACCCGAAGTTGCGCGACGTCGGCACCGACGTGGACAACGCCGGCCTGCGCCAGAACATCCAGATCGATCGCGCCAAGGCCGCACGCCTGGGCATCACCGTGGGTGCCATCGACGGTGCGCTGTACGGCGCGTTCGGCCAGCGCCAGATCTCGACCATCTATTCGGACATCAACCAGTACAGCGTGGTGGTCAATGCGCTGCCCTCGCAGACCGCCACGCCGGCGGCGCTGGATGAGGTGTACGTGCGCGCGCGCAACGGCGACATGGTGCCGATCACCGCGGTGGCCACCCAGATGCCCGGGCTGGCACCGTCGCAGATCACCCACGAGAACCAGTACACGACGATGGACCTGAGCTACAACCTGGCTCCCAACGTGAGCATGGGTGAGGCCAAGGCGATCATCGATGCCACCGTGGCCGGCATGCGCATGCCCGGTGACATCCGCCTGGCCGACGACGCCGGCTTCGGTTTCAACTCCGATCCCAGCGACATGCTGATCCTGGTACTGGCCGCGATCCTGACCGTGTACCTGGTGCTGGGCATGCTCTACGAGAGCCTGATCCACCCGGTCACCATCCTGTCCACGTTGCCTGCGGCCGGCGTCGGCGCGCTGCTGGCGCTGTTCGGCACCAACACCGAGCTGTCGGTGATCTCGATGATCGCGCTGGTGCTGCTGATCGGCATCGTCAAGAAGAACGCGATCATGATGATCGACTTCGCCCTGGTGGCGCAGCGCGAGCATGGGCTGGCGCCGCGCGACGCTGCACGCGAAGCCAGCATCGTCCGCTTCCGCCCGATCATGATGACCACAATGGTCGCGATCCTGGCCGCCGTGCCGCTGGCGATCGGCCTGGGCGAAGGATCCGAACTGCGCCGCCCGCTGGGCATCGCGATGATCGGCGGCCTGCTGTTCTCGCAGAGCCTGACCCTGCTCAGCACGCCGGCGCTGTACGTGATCTTCTCGTGCCTGGCCGAGCGCTGGCGCGCCCGTCGCGCGCGCAGGCGCGAAGCGAAGCTGCTCAAGCGCGCGCAACGCGCATAGCTCTGGTAGAGCCGGCCGCTGGCCGGCTTTGTCGATGCCCCGTGCCGCCAAGCTGCCGGCCAGCGGCCGGCACTACCGTGGGTGCGGACTGGGTGCGGACCGCTGGTCCGCACGTCGCGTGCGCAGGCGTGCGCAACGCGCATCGCTCTGGTAGAGCCGGCCGCTGGCCGGCTTTGCCGATGCA
>NZ_FNFQ01000016.1:40721-87846 GCF_900101175.1 Stenotrophomonas pavanii
CGTTGGCCCGCACGTCGCGTGCGCAGGCGCGCGCAACGCGCATCGCTCTGGTAGAGCCGGCCGCTGGCCGGCTTTGTCGATGCACCGAGCGGCCAAGCTGCCGGCCAGCGGGCGGCACTACCGTGGGTGCAGACCGCTGGGCCGCACTCCATATTTCACGCGCAGGCCGCAATAATGGCGGCAGATCCGTCCACCGAGCCTGCATGCCTGCCCGACAATCCCGCCTCAGCCGCCTCTGGGCCCACGAAAAGGCCAGCTACGGCCTGCGCGTGTTCATCGCGCTGGCCACCGCGGTTGCTGTGTGCTGGCAGTTCGATGCACTGACTGCCCTGCCGGGCGTGTTCCTCGGCATCATCGCCAGTGCCATCGCGGAAACCGACGACAACTGGTGGGGCCGGACCAAGGCCGTGATGCTGTCGCTGCTGTGCTTCTGCCTCGCTGCGGCCTCGGTGATCTGGCTGTTCCCGTGGCCGTGGGTCTTCATCGGCGCGCTCGCACTGTCCACCTTCGGCCTGACCCTGCTTGGCGCGCTCGGCGAGCGCTACGCGTCCATTGCCCAGGCCACGGTGACGCTGGCGATCTACACCATGATCGGCCTGGAGCAGCACGGTGCCAGCGACCTGCACAGTGCGCTGGACGCGGTCAGCCACCTGCTGGCCGGTGCGGTCTGGTACGGCCTGTTGTCGATCCTGTGGACCGCGCTGTTCGCCAACCGGCCGGTGCGTGAGCGCGTTGCGCGGCTGTACCAGGAACTGGGCCGCTACCTGCAACTGAAGGCCGCGCTGTTCGAACCGGTGCGCGAAGCCGACCTGCAACGCCGCCAGCTCGACCTGGCCGAACAGAACCGCCGTGTGGTCGGTGCGTTGAACGAGGCCAAGACCGCGATCCTGGCCCGCTTCGGCCGCTCCGGCCGACCGGGGGTGAATTCCGGCCTGTACCTGCGCCTGTACTACATGGCGCAGGATTTCCACGAGCGCGCGAGTTCCTCGCACTACCCCTATGGCGCGCTGGTGGACGCGTTCTTCCACAGCGACGTGCTGTACCGCTGCCAGCGCCTGCTCGACCTGCAGGGCCAGGCCTGCGCGCGCCTGGGCGAAGCGATCCGCCTGCGCCGCCCGTTCGTGTACGGCGAAAGCAACCAGCAGGCCGGCCGTGACCTGGCCGATGCGCTGGCCTACCTGCGCGACCAGCAGCGGCCGCAATGGCAGCGCCTGCTCGCTTCACTGGACCTGCTGGTGCACAACCTGCGCAGCATCGAACGGCGGCTGCTGGATGCCGAGCGTTCCGAAGCCAGCCTCGACAACGTCGACACCCGTCTGCGCGACAGCAACCCGCACACGTTGCGCGAGATGGGCGTGCGCATCCGCCAGCAGCTCACGCCCGGCTCGGTGCTGTTCCGCCATGGCCTGCGCATGGCGCTGGCGCTGATCGCCGGCTTTGCCGCGATCCGCCTGTTCAATGCGCAGAACGGCTCGTGGGTGCTGCTGACCATCGTGTTCGTGTGCCGGCCCAACTTCGGCGCCACCCGCCAGCGCCTGGCGCAGCGCATCGTCGGCACGCTGGCCGGCCTGGTGCTGACCTGGGCGCTGCTGCAGCTGTTCCCGCAACTGCACGTGCAGCTGCTGATCGCCCTGCTGTCGGCGCTGCTGTTCTTCTTCACCCGCACCGACCGCTACCTGGTGGCGTCGGCGGCCATTACGGTGATGGCCCTGACCTGTTTCAACCTGATCGGTGATGGCTTCGTGCTGATCGTGCCGCGCATGGTCGATACGGTGCTGGGCTGCGCGATCGCCGCAGCGGCGGCGTTCCTGATCCTGCCCGACTGGCAGGGCCGCCAGCTTCACCTGGTGCTGGCGCGCGTGCTGGACACCGCCGCACGCTACCTGGATTCGGTGCTGGGCCAGTACCGCAGCGGCATGCGCGACGACCTTGCCTACCGCATCGCCCGCCGCGACATGCACAACGCCGATGCTGCGCTGTCCACCGCGCTGTCGAACATGCTGCGCGAGCCGGGCCATGTCCGCCGCAACCTGGACGCCGGCTTCCGTTTCCTGGCGCTGTCCAACACCCTGCTCGGTCATCTGTCGGCCCTGGGCGCGCATCGCGACCAGGTGGACAGCTATGCCGGCGATCCGCTGGCATTGGCGGCCGGTGAGCGCGTGCGCAAGGCACTGCAGCAGCTGGCCTCGGCGCTGGCCGCTCGGCAACCGGTCGCCGAGGATGACAACGACGCTGACCGCGCGGTGGCCGCAGAGCTGGAGCAGATCGAGGACGCGATGCCGCCGAAACTGCAGCTGATCCGCACGCAGATGGCACTGGTCCTGCGGATGCTGCCGAAGGTGCGGGCGGCGGCCAATGAGGCGGTAACCAGTCTGACCTGATCGCGGGCAGGAATGCTAGGCTGCGCCGGTCAAGGAGGTTCCATGTCCGGTCACAACCAGTTCGCCCTGCTGCGCCAGCGCCGCTTCCTGCCGTTCTTCGTGGTGCAGGCGCTCGGTGCGTTCAATGACAACGTGTACCGGCAGGCGATCATCAGCATGCTGCTGTTCATGGCCGTGCCGGAAGAAGAACTGGGGTTGTACGCCACCCTGGCGCCGGCCATCTTCATCATGCCGTATTTCCTGTTCTCGGCACTGGCCGGGCAGATCGCCGACAAGCTGGAGAAATCGCGCCTGATCGTGATCACCACCACCATGGAGATCGTGATCATGTCGCTGGCGGCCACCGGCTTCCTCACCCAGAGCCTGCCGGTGCTGCTGGTCGCGCTGTTCTGCACCGGCATGCAGTCGACCCTGTTCGGCCCGGTGAAGTACTCGGTCCTGCCCTCGGTGCTCAGGCCCGAGGAGCTGACCGGCGGCAACGGCCTGGTCGAGATGGGCACCTCGATGTCGATTCTCTCCGGCATGATCGTCGGTGGCCTGGTGTTCACCGTGGCCGGCAGCCACGGCACCGTGGTGGCCGCGTGCGCGATCATCGCACTGGCGATCTGCGGCAACATCGCCGCGCGCCTGATCCCGAAGGTCGATGCCGGCGACCCTGCTCTGAAGATCAACTGGAACCCGCTGCCGGAATCGCTGGCGGTGCTGCGCATGGCGCGCCAGCAGAAGGCCGTGCGCAACTCGATCCTGGGCGTGTCCTGGTTCTGGTTCGTCGGCACCGTACTGACCTCCCAGCTGCCGGCCTACGCGGTCACCAACCTGGGCGGCGAGCCGACCCTGTACATCTTCGCGCTGGCCCTGTTCTCGGTCGGCACCGGCGTCGGCTCGCTGCTGTGCGAAAAGCTGTCGGCCCGTACCGTGGAAATCGGCCTGGTGCCGCTGGGCGCGTTTGGCATGACCGCGTTCCTGCTCGACCTGTACTTCGCCCGCAGCGGCGAAGCGACCGTGCACGGGCTGACCATCGGGCCGTTCCTGCAGCAGCCCGGCAGCCTGCGCATCGTCATCGACCTGATCGGCATCGGCCTGTTCACCGGCATCTTCGTGGTACCCCTGTTCGCGCTGATCCAGAGCCGCACCCCGAAGGCGCAGATGTCGCGCGTGTTCGCGGCGTTGAACATCCAGAACTCGGGCTTCATCGTCGCTGCGGCGCTGCTGTCGCTGGCCGCGCACACGCTGCTGCACTGGACCATTCCGCAGCAGTTCCTGGCACTGGCCATCGCCAACGCGCTGGTGGCGATCTACATCTTCACCATCGTCCCCGAATTCCTGATGCGCTTCCTCAGCTGGCTGATGGTGCGCACCCTGTACCGGCTGCGCCCGCACGGCATCGAGGCCAACGTGCCGGACGAAGGTGCCGCACTGCTGGTCTGCAACCACGTCAGCTACATGGACGCGCTGATCCTGTCGGCGACGATTCCGCGCCCGGTGCGCTTCGTCATGTACTACAAGATCTTCAACATCCCGGTGATGCGCTGGATATTCCGGACTGCCAAGGCGATCCCGATTGCCGGCGCGCGCGAGGACCCGGCGCTGATGCAGCGCGCGTTCGACGAGATCGACGCTGCGCTGGCCGAGGGTGAGCTGGTATGCATCTTCCCGGAGGGTGCGCTGACCCGCGACGGAGAGATGGCGCCGTTCAAGTCCGGCGTCGAGAAGATCCTCGAGCGACGGCCGGTGCCGGTGGTGCCGATGGCCCTGCGTGGCATGTGGTCGAGCATGTGGAGCCGGCGCGACAGCCGGCTTGGCCGCATGCGGGTGCCGCGTCGTTTCCGCGCCACGGTCGAGGTGGTGGCGGCACCGGCCGTGGATGGCCGCGCCACCAGCGCCCCGGTGCTGGAGGCTCAGGTGCGGGCCCTGCGTGGTGATCACGCCTGATCGGCCGCGCGGCCGCCGGTAACCCTTCCAGGCAACAGCCCCATTCCCCCTGCCACGACGGCCTCTGTTTCATTGCAGGGGCCGTCAGACGCGCCCGGTCAAGGGCCATACACGGCAGTATCTGACTGTAACCGCATACATGCAGCGCAGGTTGAGGTAGATTACGCACCCACAGGGGGGAGGTTCGGCCAATGCACCAGGGCCGGCCACCAAGGAATGGAGTCTCGCTTTGAATCAACCGCCACCGCTCAGCCGTCCGGTCTACATCCCCAACCATCTGGTCTGGGCAATCCTGACGACGCTGTTCTGCTGCCTGCCGTTGGGCGTGGTGTCGATCGTCTACGCCTCCCAGGTCGATGGCCGCCGCGCGGCGGGCGACCTGCCGGGGGCCTACAGCGCGTCGCGCAAGGCGGGCTGGTGGGCGGTGGCTTCGGCCGTGGCCCTGCCGGTCCTGTTGTTGTTGTGGTTCGGGCTGTTCGGCGGCTTGGCCGTACTGGGCGCTCTTTCCGACCAATGATTCACCACCACCACCCATCAAGGAGCTTGAACCCATGAACACCGCCACTCCGCAGGTCCCGAACAACCTGGTCTGGGCCATCCTGAGCACCCTGTTCTGCTGCCTGCCGGCCGGCATCGTCTCGATCGTCTACGCCGCGCAGGTCAACGGCAAGCTGGCCGCTGGCGATATCGCCGGTGCCCAGGAATCCTCGGCCAAGGCCAAGAAGTGGGCCATCTGGTCGGCCATCGCCGCCGTCGTGGTCGGCGTGCTGTACGGCATCCTGATCGTCGCTCTCGGCGGCATGGGTGCGATGAGCAACAGCGGCTACTGATCCGCGTGGACGGATCCGGCGCCTGCGCCGGATCCGTTGCTGCATGTCCGCACTGCCCTCCCGATCCCGACTGGCCCGCTGGGCACCGCTGCTGGCCGCCACCGGACTGGCCGCCGGTGCCGCGCTGGTGCTGCGCAACGTCAATCCCTATGTCGCCGGCAATCCGTTGCCGAGCTGCCCGCTGTACGCGCTGACCGGCCTGTACTGCCCGGGCTGTGGCAGCACCCGCTGCCTGTATTCACTGGTCCACTTCGACCTGCCCGGCGCGATGGCGATGAACCCGCTGCTGGTCATCAGCCTGCCGTTCCTGTTGCTGATGCTGCTGAACACCGCCGGCATCCGCCCGCGCGTGCTCGACCCGTTGATGCGGGTACTGGCCAATCCCACGTTCTGGCTCTGGCTGCTGCCCGGGTATGCGCTGCTGCGCAACCTGCCGTGGGCACCGTTCACCGCACTGGCACCGGTCTAGGTTTTCCAGCCAACGGCGCAGCCCCTCGTGGTGGGCGGCGTTTGTCGATCATGGGATTGGCCGGGCGGGTGGACTGCGCAGGGGTCGCTGCAAGTACGTCCATGTAAGCTCGGTCGCCGCATCCATGCGGCTCACGCCCCTGCGCAGCCCACCCGCCCGGCCACGGACAGTTTCCGTGCACGTCCACCACGGAAAAGAAAAAGAAGATCAAAAGCAAAAGCGGATCGCTTCGCTACGCATCCACGCATGGCGTGGATCTACCGTGTCAACCAAGGTCGACACCCAACGGCAGTCGCATTTGACCCACCGTCACCGGGAAACTGTCGGGGGTGGGGCGGTGTGGGGCCGCAGGACCGTTGGCGCCATGGATGGCGCCATCGAGCCCCCAGGGACGGGTTTACGGCGTGTCCTGCAGCCCCACACCGCCCCGCCCAACCCTCAGCAACCCAGAGCCGCTTTGGCTTTGGCTTTGGCTTTGGCCTCTGCAGGTGCAGGGCTGCAAGCCCTGCCAAAACACCTACGTCACCCAGCCTGCAATCACCAGCAGGGCGAGAATCGCCAGCCACAGCAGCAGCATCCGCCACACCAGGCTCATCGCATCACGCAGGTCCGGCAGCCGCTGCCACACCGGCAACAGCCCGGCCTCGGTGTAATCGTGCGCATCCTCGCGCAGCTCGGCGTTGACGCTGGCCCGCGCCACCGCGCCCAGGAAACCGATGGTGCCCGCCAGGCGCTCGCCATGGGCCTGGCGCCAGGCCTTCCACGCCGTATCGAAGTTGCCCACCAGCGCCATCGAGAACGCCATCAGCTGCGCTACCGGCCACTCGATCCATCCCAGCAGGCGCTGCGCCAGTGCCAGCGGCTCCACCGGCACGCGTGCACGCATCGGGCTTTCCGCCATCAGCGCCAGCAAGCGGTAGCCCAACGCACCGGCCGGGCCCAGCAACAGGAACCAGAACAGCACCGCGAACCAGCGCCGCAGCGCATTGAGCACGGTCGCCTCGACCAGCGATGGCACGTCCTCGCGCAGGCTGCCGCCGGCGGATTGCAGGTTGCGCACGGCCGCCTGCCGCGTCGCCGCGTCATCGGCATCGATGATGGCTTCGATATCGCGATCCAGGTCGCGCGGCCCCCAGCACCAGGCCAGCACCGCCACGCCCAGCAGCAGCGACGGCAGGCCGAACAGCACCCCGCGCAGCAGCCACGCCAGCAGCGCCATCAGCAACAGCGGCGGCAGCAGCGCCAGCGCCGCACCGGCCGGTCCCTGCCATGCCTTGCCGCCGTGCGCGTCCAGCCAGCCCAGCCAGCGCCGGAAGCCGTCGAAACGGCGCAGCGAAGCGGCAGCGGCGGGGGCAACATGGCCCAGGGCCAGCGCCACCAGCACGGCGGCCAGAGTGGTGAACATGGCAGGTCTCCCTACGAAACAGAACGCTCGGCGCCGCTACCTTACCTGTCGCAGCGGCCCCCTCAGCGGTGAACCGGACTGTAACCCGGGCCGTGTTCAGGTGGTGGCAATACAGCGGCCACCACGGCCCGGCGGCAGCGTCGGCTCAGCCCTGCTGCTCGCGGTACCAGTGCTCGATGAGCCCACGCGAAATCGAGATCGGCGGCGACAGGCGGATCCCCTCGCCGTCATCCTCCACATCACGGGCCAGCGCAGCGCCAACCTCGTCGGCACTGAACCAGCGCGCATCCTCCAGCTCGCCATCCACGGTCGGCAGGTCGTCCAGTGCCTGCGCACGGAAGCCGACCATCAGCGCGCCGGGGAACGGCCATGGTTGCGATCCGAGATACTGGCAGGCGGTTACCCGCACCTTGCTCTCCTCATGGACTTCGCGCACCACGGTCTGCTCGAAGGTCTCGCCGGGTTCGACGAAGCCGGCCAGGACCGAGTAACGACGGGGGGCCCAGTTCGACTGCCGGCCCAGCAACAACCGCCCCTGGTTTTCCACCGCGACAATCACGGCCGGATCGACGCGGGGGTAATGTTCGGTGGAACACTGCGCGCAACGGCCGACGAAGCCGCCCCGGGCGAATGCCACGGCACCGCCACACACACCGCAGAAGCGGGTGCGCGAGTGCCAGTAGGACATGCCGCGGGCATAGCTGAAGGCGGTCGCGTCAGCCGTCGACCACAGCAAGGCCGCCTGGCGCAGATCAAGGCGTCTGGGTGCGCTCACCGTGACATTGGCGGCTTCGACCGAGAACCACGCCTGTTCCCCACGCAGGCCAAGGAAGATCGCAGCACCGGGGCCACCACCGATGTCGGCGCCGGTCAGCGCCAACGGCTGGTCATCATCGCCGGTGAAGGCGCTGCCGTCCTGATCGAGGACGAGGATGCGCGCGCCCGGCCACAGGCGCGCCAATGCATCGGCATCCTCGCGCAGGGCATCGGCGCGCTCCAGGGGTTCGCCAACGAAGGCAAAACCGGAAAGCGGCGAAGGAGTATTGGGCATCCGCCAAGCGTGCCGCCAATCGAGGCGGGTGGCAAGGTCGGCACTGTGCGCAGTTTGCCCGTGTGGTCCACAGGCGCGGTCGCGGGCACCGCGCATCCACGCGTGGCGTGGATCTGCTACATGCTGAAGCTGCTGCCGCAGCCGCAGGTGGTCTTCGCGTTCGGGTTGCGGATCACGAACTGCGCACCGGTCAGGCTCTCGGTGTAATCCACCTCGGCCCCCATCAGGTACTGCAGGCTCAGCGGGTCGACCAGCAGGGTCACCCCGCTGGTCTGCACCGCCAGGTCGTCCTCGGCACGGTTCTCATCGAACTCGAACCCGTACTGGAAGCCCGAACAGCCACCTCCCTCGATGTACACGCGCAGCGCCAGGTCGGGGTTGCCCTCTTCCTGGATCAGGGATTTGACCTTGGCGGCCGCCGACTCGGTGAAGTTCAGCGGACGCTCCAGCGACTGGTAATCGGGCGCGGCAACCGGGGTGGCGCCGGGCAGGGAGACTAGCGTACTCATGCTGCCAGCATGGGGGTGCCGGCGACGGCTTTCAAGCCATCGCCTCGGCCAGCTTGCGGCGCGCGGCGGTGTCGCCCTTGTCGCCCTTGGCCTCGTCGCCGTCCGGTGCCGGCAGCGCCGCGACCGGTGCGCTGGCATGGATCAGGCGGCCGTTCAGCTGAGCCCCCGCATTCATCTCCACCACCTGGTAATGGACATTGCCATTGACCCGGGCGCTCGGGGTCAGTTCGACCTTCTCGGTGGCATGCACGTCGCCGTCCAGGCGGCCGCTGATGACCACCACCTGCGCGCGGATCTCGCCCTCGATCACGCCATGCTCGGCAACCGTCAGGGTTGCACCACTGGCGCCTTCGCTGGCAATCACCTTGCCGTGGATGCGGCCTTCCACATACAGCCCCCCACTGAATTCCACGTCACCGCGGATCACCACCTGGTTGCCGATCAGGGCATCCACCACCAGCTGGCCGTCACGGTTGGATTTGCTGCTTCCGAACATCTGCCTACTCCCCTTTGCTGGCCGGCGCACCGGCCTGTTTCCAGTCGAATACCTGGGTGGTACCCCCCGTACCACTCCCCAATGTCACCCGCACGCGTTGCGGGGTGAAGTCAGCCGGCAGCATCACGCTGCCGGTGAGCTGCTGGAAGTACCGGAACGAGTAATCCTGTCCCGGCACCTTGCTGCGCTGGTGCAGATCATCCCAGCTGATCGTGGCCAGCTTGCCGTTCTTCACGCCTTCCACGGTGAAGCGCATCTGCCCCTGGCTGATGGCACCGCGGTTGAGGTTCTGGGTCAGCACGGCGGTGTACTGCCAGGTGCCGGCCGCCTCCGGGCTGAACTCGATCGAATGGGTGTTCAGGCCCTTGCGCTGGCTGGTCGAGCCGACCAGTCGCTCGTAGAAGGCGACATCGGCGCGCAGCCCGGCGATTTCCTCATCGCGTTCGGCCAGCGAGGACTGCACCTCGGTGTTGGCGGCGCGGCTGATGCGGTCGGAGGCTTCCAGCGTGGCCTGCTTCTGGCGCAGCTCGGTCAACTGCGCCTGCAGCGTCTCGGCACGCTTCTCGGCGGCCTGCAGGCGCTGGCCCTGGGCATCGCGCGGGGTGGCCATCCAGCAGCCGCCAAGCACCGCCAGCACCAGGCTGAGCAGCCAGACGGCGCCGATCACCAGCAGGCGGCGACGGTCGGCAGGCGGTTGCGGCGCGCCGGGCAGGCGGACCTGCACGCGCATGGGAGGACGGTTGGTCATGGGTGGTTTCCGGGGTATCGCGAGGGCGACACCGGTACGGCCCCTGTGGCAAACGACGGGTTAGTGTATGACAGGACGAGGGGGTTTCCTGCGCCCTGGCCGGCCACGGTCTGTGGCGTTCAGGCACGCCATCGTCGATAGTGTGGCCCCCTGCACAGTTCCGTCGCCGGAGCACCGCCATGACCGAAGCCCACCTGTTCGTGATCGGCATCCTGCTGGCTTGGCTGGCCGGAATCCGCGTCTACCTCACCGTGTTCGGCGTCGGCCTGGCCGGCCTGCTCGGCTGGGTCGAGCTGCCGCCCGCCCTGCAGGCCACCGAATCCTGGTGGGTGCTGGGCACGTCGGCAGCACTGGCCATCGCCGAGTTCTTCGCCGACAAGATTCCCGGCGTGGACTCGGTCTGGGACCTGGTGCAGACGCTTGCACGCGTGCCGGCCGGCGCGTTCCTCGCAGCGGCCACCCTGTCGCCGGACGGTCAGCTCGGCGCCGGCGCACTCGCCGCCGGTGCCGGCGTCGCCCTGGCCAGCCACGGCCTGAAGGCCGGCACCCGCGCCCTGCTCAACACCTCACCGGAACCGGCCAGCAACTGGGTGGCCTCCGCTGCCGAAGACACCGTGGTGGTCGGCGGGCTGGCACTGGCGTTGGCGCATCCGTGGATCGCCCTGGTGGTGGTGCTGGCCTGCAGCCTGGCCGGCGCACTGCTGGTGTGGCTGGTCTGGCGCGCACTGTGGAAGGGCGTGCGCTGGCTGGCGCGCGGTGCATCCGCATCAGCCCCCGGGCACACCGGCAGCGGCTGAGCACCGGGCTTGTCGCATAATGGACGCGAACACCAGGAGCACCGATGGCCGCAAACGAATCCCCCGCGGGCGCCCGCCCGGGACGCGCTGAAACCCCTCCGGCCGATCATTGGCAACGCTGGACGCCGGAGGTGGCGCCGCCTGCGGTTGCCGCACCGATGGCTGCGGCCCCGCCCGCCGTGGCGGCCGATGTGCCTGCCCCGGTCAACGGCGCACCGCCGCCGCTGCCCGGTCCGATCACCGCGGCCGAAGCCGGCAACAACGATCTTGCCCCACCGTCATCGGACTCGCCCTACCGCGTGCTGATCGTCGAAGACGATCGTGCGCAGGCCCTGTTCGCGCAGAGCGTGCTGCACGGCGCCGGCATGCAGGCGATCGTGCACAGCGACGCCGATGGCGCGCTGCAGGCGATCAAGGAACACCGCCCCGACCTGATCCTGATGGATCTGCACCTGCCCGGGCTGGATGGCATGCGGCTGACCGCACTGATCCGCCAGCAGCCCGGCCTGCAGCTGCTGCCGATCGTGTTCCTCAGCGGTGATCCGGATCCGGAGCGCCAGTTCGAAGTACTCGACAGCGGCGCCGACGATTACCTGAGCAAGCCGATCCGGCCCCGCCACCTGATCGCCGCAGTGGCCAACCGCATCCGCCGCGCACGCGCCCAGGCGGCGACCCTGCCTGGTGCCAGCGGCGCACCGGCCACCAGCAATCCGGAAACCGGCCTGCCGACGCGCCATCACGTGCTGCAGCAGCTCAACACCGCACTTGCCCACCGCGACCGCGGCGGCGTGTTCTTCGTCGAAGTGGCCAGCGCGCTGGGCCTGCGCGAGCGCTATGGCTATGCCGCGTTTGAACGGCTGATGGTGCAGGCCGGGCAGCGTCTGGCCGAGGCCGGGCATCCGCACCTGCTGGCCCGCCTGAACGACAACAGCTTCCTGCTGCTGGCCCGCAACGCCGACGAGGACGCGCTGGAGGGCATCGCCGCTTCCCTGCGCGAGCAGCTGTCGGCACGCGCCTTCGTGATCCGCGACGACGAATCGGTGCACCTGCGCGGCGTGGTCGGCTATGCCCCCCTGTCACCGGGCTTCGAGGATGCCAACAGTGCGCTGGAGGCGGTCGAGCGCACCACCCTGCAGGCCCGCCTGCTCAGTGCCGGCGTGGCGGGCCATGTGCATCGCCAGGCGGTCACCGAACAGGAGCATCTGGCGCTGCTGGAAGGCCAGCTGGAACTGGCCTACCAGCCGATCGTCGCCGTCGCCGGTGGCAACACCGCGCAGTACCAGCTGCTGCTGCGCCTGCGCCAGGCCGATGGCACGGTGCTGGCCGCCGGCCAGGTGATCCCGGCGGCGGAAGCAGCGGGCCGCATCGCCGACCTCGACCAGCAGGTCATGGACCACGCGCTGGGGCTGCTGGATCTGTACCGGCACGCGACGCAGCCGCTGAACCTGTTCGTCTCGCAGTCGCTGCGCACCCTGCAGCGCGATGCCTTCGCCGACTGGCTGCTGGAATCGCTGCAGCAGCGTGACCTGCCCGGCGCTGCGCTGGTGATCGACGTGCGCTTGCCCGATGCGCTGATCCACACCGTGCCGCTGCAGCAGTTCTGCCAGCGCATGGCCAGTGCCGGGGTGCGCTTCTGCCTGAGCCAGTTCGAACCCGGCGGCGAGGCCGACGCCCTGCTGACCCAGCTGCCGCTGTCGTTCGTGCGCATGGCCGCGCGCTTCTCCAGCAGCCATTCCAACCCCGCCACGCGCGAGGAACTGCGCAAGGCGATCGAACAGGCGCATGCCGCCGGACTGAAGATCATCGGCCAGCAGATCGAGGATCCGCAGGCGGCTGCGGCGATGTGGGTCGGCGGCGTGGACTACATCCAGGGCAACATGGTGCAGTCGGCCGGCAGCGACCTGAACTTCGACTTCCACAACGCGGTGCTCTGACGTGCCGCTGTGGGGCGTGCTGCTGGTTGCCCTCGCTGCAGCCGCCCCGGCGCTGGTGGTGGGCCTGCGCCTGCGCGCGCGCGCCCAGGCACTGGCCCAGCTGCGGCGCGCCCACGACGCGCTCGCCGCCGAGCGCGACCAGCTGCGCCGCACCACCGAACGCCAGGGCCAGCTGGAGCAGCAGCTGCTGCAGGCCAAGCAGGCCGCCGAAGCGGCTGCGCTGGCCAAGGGCGAGTTCCTGGCCACGATGAGCCACGAGATCCGCACCCCGCTCAATGGCATCCTGCCGATGCTGGAGCTGATCGCGCGCGGGCCGCTGGGCGAAGACCAGCGACAGATGCTGGCCACTGCCTCGGCCAGCTCGCAGCAGCTGCTGCGCATCGTCGACGACATCCTCGATTACTCACGGCTGGAGGCACAGGCGCTGGAACTGGAGATCACCAGTTTCAACCTGCGCGATCTGCTCGATGGCGTCGTCCAGCTGATGCAGCGCGCGGCCGATGCCAAGGGCCTGGCCCTGGCCCTGCAGCTTGATCCATCGGTGCGCCTGCCGGTGCGCGGCGACCCGGTACGCCTGCGCCAGGTCCTGAGCAACCTGCTGGCCAACGCGATCAAGTTCACCGCGCGCGGCCACGTGCAGCTGCGCGTGCTGCGCCTGGGCGAAGGCGCCGCACAGCACCAGCTGCGCTTCGAGGTCATCGATACCGGCATCGGCATCGATGAAGCCCTGCAGGCGCGCCTGTTCCAGTCCTTCAGCCAGGCCGACGCCTCGACCACCCGCATCTATGGCGGCACCGGCCTGGGCCTGGCCATCTGCAAACGCATCATCGACCTGATGCACGGCCGCATCGGCGTGCAGTCCACGCCCGGCCAGGGTGCTACGTTCTGGTTCGAGATTCCGCTGCTGAAGGTGCCGGGCGACCTGCCCGCGATGTCGCGGGCGCCGGCCCCGCTGCTGCTGTTCAGTGCCGACGTGCCGCTGCAGGCCCGCATCGGGCGCATCGCCGCCCACCATGGGCTGCAGGTACAGGTGCTGTCGCAGCTGGACGCCGTGGTCGAACGCCTGCGCGCGGCGCCACGGCCCGGACAACCGGCACCGGCCTGGCTGCTGGTCGATGCGCGCGCGCGCCGCAGCGGCGAGGCGACGCTGCAGCAGGCACTGGCCGAGCGCGGTGACGACGACACACTGCAGGTACTCTGGCTGCAGGATGACGCACCGGCGCGACGACCGCGCCAGCGCCAGCTGCCCGCGCACTTCGACGATGCCGCCGTGCATGCGCTGCTGGCTGCACCGGTCACCCCTGCGCGCCCCGCAGCACTGCTGGCCAACGCGGACGACGCGCAACCGGTGGCCTCGCTGCCGCCGCTGCATCTGCGCGTGCTGCTGGTGGAGGACAACACGGTCAACCGGATGGTGGCCGAGCAGCTGCTGCGCGTGTTCCAGTGCGAGGTCCGCAATGCGGCCGATGGCGAGCAGGCACTGCTTGCCCTACGCCAGGGTGAGGTGGACGTCGTATTGATGGATTGCCAGATGCCGGTGCTGGATGGCTACGCCGCCACGCGCCACTGGCGTGCCGAAGAAGCAGAAACCGGCCGTGCGCGACTGCCGATCATCGCAATGACCGCCAACGCCATGGCCGGTGACCGCGAGCGCTGCCTGCAGGCGGGGATGGACGATTACCTGTCCAAGCCGATCGACCGTGCCACGCTGCACGCGCTGCTGCAGCGCTGGGGTCGCCGGAACGCGGCGTCGTTGCCGCTGCCTTCCATAGAGCCGGCGGCAGCGGCAGGCGCGGCTGCCAACGTCGCTGGCGACGGCCTGGAGCAGGCGCCCCAAGGCGATGACGGCCCGGTCGGCACGACGCCGCAACCGGTCCTCGACCGCGGGGTGCTGGACGAACTGCGCGCGGTGATCGGCGACGCTGCGACCCAGATCGTTACGGTCTTTCTGGAAGATGCGCCGGTCATGGTGCAGCAGCTGCAGCAGGCCGCGCAGGCCGGTGATGAGCCGCGCCTGCAGGCGCTCGCGCACAGCCTGAAATCATCGAGCGCGAACGTGGGCGCGCTGTCGCTGTCGGCGGTCGCGCAGCGGATCGAGCACGAAGCCCGGAGTGGCAGCCTGCAGCGCCCCGCGGTCGCGGTGGCGCTGCTGGTGGCCGAATTCGCCCGGGCACGGGTGGCGCTGACCGGCTACCTGGCACAGCATCGCGCCGGCCAGTCCGGCTGATTCACTCTTCCAGCTTGCTCAGCAGGTACTTCGGCTCACCGATGCGCTCGATCAGGTCGAGCTGGGTTTCCAGCCAGTCGATGTGCTCTTCTTCCGAATCGAGAATCTTCACGAACAGCTGGCGGCTGACGTAGTCGCCGACCGAATCGGCATGGGCGACGGCCTCGCGCAGGGTGACCACGCCATCGCGTTCCAGCGACAGGTCGCACTGCAGGATCTCGGTCGGGTTTTCGCCGATGCGCAGCTTGCCCAGCGCCTGGAAGTTCGGCAGGCCTTCGAGGAACAGGATGCGGTCGGCGAGCATGTCGGCATGCTTCATCTCGTCGATCGATTCCTTGTACTCGTGTTCGGCCAGTTCCTTGATGCCCCAGTTCTTCAGCATCTTGGCGTGCAGGAAGTACTGGTTGATCGCGGTCAACTCGTTGTAGAGGACCTTGTTGAGGAATTCGATGACCTTGGTGTCGCCCTTCATGGGGATGCTCCTGCACGCTGAAAACGCAGGCACTTTAACGCCTTGCGTATCGGGGTGAAGGAACGCGAATCGTGCGCATTGGCCTGCGCGGCCGCGCGTGAAGGATGCGAAAGCGCGGCGTCATTGCGCCGCGAAAGAACCGCTCAGGCGACCTGTGCCAGGCCGAGGACCGGCAGCGGCAGGTCATGGGTCGCGCGCGCCTTGGCCAGCAGATCACCGGCCATGTCCAGGCAGGAACCGCAGGTGGCACCACATCCGGTACGCATGGTCAGTTCGGCCACCGTACTGACGCCATGGCTGGCGGCTTCGCGGATCTGGTGGTCGGTGACTCCGTTGCAGATGCAGACGTACACAGGCGGGAACCGGGCTGGCAGGCCAGGAGCGGCCTGTTGGCTATTCCAATGGAAACGAGAATGGTTGTCAATCAGAGACCTGAACCATTCTCGATACCGTTCAGGCTGTCAGCTCGCCGGACCGTCGCCGGTGGCCTTCTTCGGCCAATAGCCCCGGGTTCGGGGGCGCTTGCGCGGCCGGTCGTGGCCGGCGGTGTGGCCGGGCATCCAGGCCTCGGCCGCACTCTTGGGCATGGCGGTGACGCCCGGCCCGGCCACCCCGCGCGCCAACGGCGCCAGGTGTCGCAACGCGCGCGCATAGACCCCGCGCTTGAACATCACCACGTGCTCCACCGGGTACCAGAAATCGACCCAGCGCCAGTGGTCGAACTCGGGCGAGTCGGTGTGGTCCAGCTTCACGTGGGATTCGTCGCCGGTCAGGCGCAGCAGGAACCAGACCTGCTTCTGGCCGATGCAGACCTGCCGCTCGTTGCGGCGGATGGCCCGCGCCGGCAGCTTGTAGCGCAGCCAGCCGGGTGTCGCCCCGAGCACTTCCACATGCTCAGGCAGCAGGCCGGTCTCTTCCTGCAGTTCACGATACATGGCCTCGACAGGCGTCTCGTCGGTATTCATGCCGCCCTGCGGGAACTGCCAACCGTCCCGGCGCACGCGTCGTGCCCAGAACACCTGGCCGTCCTGCCGCATCAGCACGATGCCGACGTTCGGTCGATAGCCGTCCGGATCGATCACGATGCGGACTCCTAAAAAATCTACTGGTCGGGACTATCCCATGCCGTCTGTCGGCCCACAAGCACGGCACAAAAGTGTTGACAGGGGCCATACACATCCGCAGAATAGCGGGCTCACCAAGGCTATGTAGCTCAGCCGGTTAGAGCACAGCACTCATAATGCTGGGGTCGGTGGTTCGAGTCCACCCATAGCCACCACACTGAAATTCAAGTTGTTTTTCAGTGTGAAGAGTGAGAAAATAGTTGCACGTTTTGCCCCGTCGCCAAGCGGTAAGGCACCTGACTCTGACTCAGGCATTCGGTGGTTCGAATCCATCCGGGGCAGCCAAATTAAAAGCAAAAGGCCAGATCGAAAGATCTGGCCTTTTGCTTTTAATCTGGTCGCGCATTCCACCTTATCCCCGCGCCTGTCGGCGCACCCCCTTGAACATCAAGGGGGCTCTCCTCCAGAGAAAGGCCCGGGGGCGGATCCCTTTCCAAAGGAAAGGGCTCTGACCCCACCCCTTCCGAGATGCGAAACCATGGGTAGTGCCGGCCGCTGGCCGGCAACCCGGAAATGCATCCCCCCGAAACGACAAAAGCCCGGCCGAAGCCGGGCTTTTGCTTTTCCATCCAGCGGGCCCCCGAAGGGGCCCAACCAGGCGCGGTGGATCAGCGCTTGGAGAACTGGGTGGCGCGGCGGGCCTTGTGCAGACCGACCTTCTTACGCTCGACCTCACGGGCGTCGCGGGTCATGAAGCCAGCCTTGCGCAGCTCGGACTTCAGGCTTTCGTCGTACTCGACCAGCGCACGGGCGATGCCCAGACGGATCGCACCGGCCTGGCCGGTGGTGCCGCCGCCAGCGGCGGTGACCAGGATGTCGAAGCTTTCGGTGTTCTTGGTCAGCTCGAGGGGCTGGCGCACGATCATGCGCGCGGTCTCACGACCGAAGAACTCGTCCAGCGGACGGCCATTGACGGTGATGTTGCCCGAACCCTTGCGCAGGAACACGCGAGCGGTGGAGGACTTGCGGCGGCCAGTGCCGTAGTTTTGAGTGATAGCCATGATTAGATATCCAGAACCTGCGGCTGCTGTGCGGCGTGCGGATGCTCAGTGCCGGCGTAGACCTTGAGCTTGCGGTACATCTGGCGACCCAGCGGGCCCTTCGGCAGCATGCCCTTCACGGCGATCTCGATCACGCGCTCCGGGTGGCGCTCCAGCGCCTGGGCCAGGGATTCGGTCTTCAGGTTGCCGATGTAACCGGTGAAACGGTGATACATCTTGTCCTGCAGCTTCTTGCCGGTGACGGCAATCTTTTCTGCATTGATGACGACCAGGTAGTCGCCGGTATCAACGTGCGGGGTGTAGACCGGCTTGTGCTTGCCACGCAGACGGCGGGCCAGCTCGGTGGCGAGACGGCCCAGGGTCTTGCCCTCGGCGTCGACGAGGTACCAGTCGCGCTGGACGGTCTCGTTCTTGGCAGTGAAAGTGCTCATGAAGAACTCTAGGTTAGGTCGGGCTCATTGCGGCGAAGGACTCGCCGGAACTCTGCCACGCGTTGTGAAAGGTGAAGCGCAAGAGGCGGGATTGTACGCAGGTCACGCCCGCGATGCAAGCCGGCCCCGCCGCGGGTTGGCAGGGGGACGGGGCCGGGCGAGAATCGACGGGTCTTCCGCCCCGCCGCGTACCGCCATGACCGTGCCCCGCCAGACCACCCCGCTGGACCACCTGCTGACCGAGGCGCAGCGCGCCCTGGACACCGTGTTCGGCAACCCGCCGGCGGCCCGTCCCTACCCCGCCACGGACACCGGCGAGCCCGGCATGGATCGCGCCGAGCGCCGCCACGCGGCTGGCCTGATGCGGATCAACCACGTGGGCGAGGTCTGCGCGCAGGGCCTGTATTTCGGGCAGGCCGCCGTGGCCCGTGACCCGGCCACGCGTGACCACCTGCTGGAAGCGGCCCAGGAAGAAACCGACCACCTGGCCTGGTGCGCCACCCGGCTGGCCGAGCTGGACAGCCGTCCCAGCCTGTTCAACCCCCTGTGGTACGCCGGCAGCTACACCATCGGCACCCTGGCCGGGCTGCGTGGCGACGGCTGGAACCTGGGCTTCGTGGTCGAGACCGAGCGCCAGGTGGAAGCCCATCTGGACGAGCACCTGGTCGACCTGCCGGCCGGCGACCTGCGCAGCCGCGCGGTCATCCAGGTGATGAAGGAAGACGAGGCGCGCCATGCGGAGCATGCCGAGCAGGCCGGCGCACGCCGCCTGCCGTTCCCGATCCCCGGCGCGATGGCCCTGGCCTCCAGGGTGATGAAGGCCATTGCCTACCGGCTGTAGCCGCGACACGCGGTCCGTTGTGACCGCCCGGTCGGCCAGCGGCCGGCACGACCGATCAGTTCGGCGAGACCAGCTTCAGGCCGATCACGCCGGCCACGATCAGTCCCACGCAGGCCAGGCGGGCCGGCGACGCGCTGTCGTTGAACAGGTAGATGCCCAGCACCGCCACGCCCATGGCTCCGATGCCGGTCCAGATCGCGTAGGCGGTGCCGACCGGGATGCTCTTCATCGCCTGGCTCATCAGGTACAGGCTGATCAGGGCCGACACCACCGTGGCAACGGTGGGCAGGGGTTTGCTGAAACCTTCCGAGTACTTCATTCCGAGGGCGAAACCGATCTCGAACAGGCCGGCCAGCAGCAGGTAGATCCAGGGCATGGGTGGGGGCTCCTTACCTTTCTTGGGAAAACAAAACGGCCCGGTGTTTTCACACCGGGCCGTGGGCCGGTACATCACCGTGGAACAATATCGCAAGTGCGACACCAGTTCCACGGGGCGGGTCGTCCCGCCTGGGCGGCGATGCCTGCAGGCATCGCGCATGGGGCTTACTCGGACAGGTTCCGGCCGTGGAACAGCTCTTCGATCTCGCGCTTGAGCAGCGCTTCGATCTTCATGCGCTCCTTGAACGACAGGTTCTTGGCCTTTTCCTCGAACAGGTACTGATCCAGGTCGAAGTCCTTCAGGTGCATCTTCGTGTGGAAGATGTTCTCCTGGTAGACGTTGACGTCGAACATCTCGTAACGCGACTTGATGTTCTTGGCCAGGAAGTTCTGGATCGAGTTGATCTTGTGGTCGATGAAGTGCTTCTTGCCCTTCACATCGCGGGTGAAGCCACGGACGCGGTAGTCCATGATCACGATGTCCGACTCAAGGCTCTCGATCAGGTAGTTCAGGGCCTTCAGCGGGGAAATGACGCCACAGGTGGCTACGTCGATGTCCGCGCGGAACGTCGCGATGCCTTCCTGCGGATGGGTTTCCGGGTAGGTATGGACAGTGATGTGGCTCTTGTCCATGTGCGCGACCACCGCGTCGGAGATCAGCTCCTTGCCGGCCAGCTTCTTGTCGATCACCGGTTCTTCGGAGATCAGGATGGTCACCGAGGCACCCTGCGGGTCGTAGTCCTGGCGGGCCACGTTCAGGATGTTGGCACCGATGATCTCGGCGACATCGGTCAAGATTTGAGTCAGCCTGTCGGCGTTGTACTCTTCATCGATGTATTCAATGTAACGCTGACGCTCCTCTTCGGTGCGCGCGTAACACACGTCATAGATGTTGAAGCTCAGCGCCTTGGTGAGGTTGTTGAAACCCTGCAGCCTCAGGCGAGGCAACGGCTTGACCACGGCGGTCGATTCCTGTGTAAGAAGGGAAAGGGGGAATTATGGGGCAAACTGCCCCCGGGGGGAACGTGAAGACGCAAGAGTTCTGGCACACTGTTTGCCCTTAACAATTGCGCTGGTTAAGCTCCGCTATCGACCCCGTGAATCCGTTCATGCGCAGAGGGAGCGCCCCTATCGTGTCAACCGTGCGCCTAGCTAGCAGTCCACTGGCCCTGGATATCGCCACAATCGATCGTTTCCTGGCGCACAGCCACAGGCGGCGATATCCCACCCGTACCGACGTCTTCCGACCCGGTGACCCGGCGGGAACCCTGTATTACGTCATCAGCGGCTCGGTTTCGATCATGGCCGAGGAAGATGACGACCGCGAGCTTGTGCTGGGCTACTTCGGTGCCGGCGAGTTCGTCGGCGAGATGGGCCTGTTCGTTGAATCGGACCGCCGCGAGGTGATCCTGCGGACCCGCACCGCCTGCGAGCTGGCTGAAATCAGCTACGAGCGCCTGCATCAGCTGTTCCTCGGCCCGCTGTCGGCCGATGCCCCGCGCCTGCTGTACGCGCTGGGCCAGCAGATCTCCAAGCGCCTGCTCGACACCAGCCGCAAGGCCAGCCGACTGGCATTCCTGGACGTCACCGACCGGATCGTGCGCACCCTGCACGACCTGGCGCAGGAACCGGAAGCAATGAGCCACCCGCAGGGCAGCCAGCTGCGCGTCTCGCGCCAGGAACTGGCGCGCCTGGTCGGCTGCTCGCGCGAAATGGCCGGCCGCGTGCTGAAGAAGCTGCAGACCGACGGCCTGCTGCATGCCCGCGGCAAGACCGTGGTGCTGTACGGCACCCGTTGACCGTTGAGCACCCGGTGGGTGCGGACCTTGGTCCGCCCCCCTTCGCGCGCTAGGCTCGAGACATGGAGCTGAGCAGCGAATTCTGGTGGTTCATCCTCATCGGCCTGGGCGCACAGCTGGTCGACGGCGCGCTGGGCATGGCCTTCGGCCTGGTGTCCTCGTCGGTGATGCTGAGCATGGGCCTGCCGCCGGCGCAGGTCAGCGCGAGCATCCACACCGCCGAAGTGTTCACCACTGGTGCCTCGGGTGTGTCGCACCTCGCAGCCGGAAATGTCGATAAACGCCTGTTCCTGCGCCTGGCCCTGCCTGGCGCGGTGGGCGGTGCCGTGGGCGCGTACGTGCTCACGCAGATTCCGGGCGAGATCATCCGGCCACTGATCTACCTGTACCTGCTGGTGCTGGCGATCATCATCCTGGCCCGCGCGGCCGGACGCTGGATGCCCAAGGGCGAGATCCGCCGGGTACCGGTGCTGGGCTTCTTCGCGGGCCTGCTCGACGCCAGCGGCGGTGGCGGCTGGGGGCCGATCGCCACGTCCACCCTGCTCGCCCGTGGTGGCCAGGCGCGTACCACGATCGGTACGGTCAATGCAGCGGAGTTCGTGGTCACGCTGACGGTGTCGGCGACCTTCCTGCTGTCGATGGGGGTGCAGCACCTGCAGATCGTCGCCGGCCTGCTGATCGGCGGCATGATGGCCGCGCCGGTGGCGGCCATCCTGGTCAAGCGGGTGCAAGAGCGCTGGGTGCTGGTGGCCGTCGGCGTGCTGGTGCTGGGGATCAGCCTGTTCCAGGTCGGGCACGCGGTGTACGGGTACCTGGGGCATTGAGCGTTTGCCGGCCAGCGGCCGGCACAACCGCGACGGAGGAGGGTAGTGCCGGCCGCTGGCCGGCAGATCCGTCATCGTGCGAAGGGGTCAGGCCCCCGACGGGATCTGGCCCCGGGCTACGCCTTGTCGCCGCCCCGGTCCACGCAACCCCAGTTGAGGATGCGGGTGCCGGCCGGCAGCACGCGGCGGAAGAACGCCACCCGGCCCGGCTTCGGGTTCACCACCACCGGCGCCTTGGCCGCCAGCAGCAGCGGCAGGTCGGCGGTACTGTCGGAATAGGCGATATCGATGTCGCCATAGCCGCGCTCGCGCAGCATGCGCATCTTCTCTTCGTTGTGGCAGTGACGGGTCGGGCCGACGCCGCCCAGCCGCGGGCCGACCTCGGTGCCGATCACCGGCACGTCCTGATGGGCCACGAAGGCCAGGATCGCGCGTGCCAGTTCCGGCGGCGCGCCGGTGGCGACCACCACGCGGTCGCCCTTGGCACGGTGCGCGGCGAACACCTCCAGCGCCTGCGGCAGCAGCTTGGCGCGCATCTGCGCCTGGTTGCGCAGCACGTAGGCGTCGATCACCTTGTTGAAGTCGCGGGCACGGTGCAGGCCGAAGCTGCCGATCCACACATAGACCGAGATGCCCGCACGGCGGGTCGGCAGCATCGCCACCATCGGCCCGGCGATCGGCGTGACCAGCAGTGCCGCCAGCATGCGCAACGGGTTGCGCTTGATCAGCGAGGCGAACAGGTGAGTGCCCGAATCGCCGTCGTAGAGGGTGTGGTCGAAGTCGAAGACCACCAGCGGCGCATCCTCGCGCGGCGTTGGATAGTGCGTTGTCATGCCGCGAAGAATAGCTGACGCAGACCCTCGCCCGGCTCTTCCACGCGCATGAAGGCCTCGCCGACCAGGAAGGCATGGATCCCGGCATCGCGCATCAGCGCGACATCCTGCGGGCCGAGGATGCCGCTCTCGGTGACCAGCAGGCGGTCACGCGGCACGGCCTGCTGCATGTCCAGCGTGGTCTGCAGCGACACCTCGAACGTGCGCAGGTTGCGGTTGTTGATGCCGATCATCGGCGCCGGCACCTGCAGGGCGCGCTCCAGTTCATCGATGTCGTGCACTTCCACCAGCACGTCCATGCCCAGCGACAACGCCAGTTCGGACAACGTGGCCAGCTGGGTGTCGTCCAGCGCGGCCACGATCAGCAGGATGCAGTCGGCGCCCAGCACGCGTGCCTCGTACACCTGGTAGGCGTCGATCACGAAGTCCTTGCGCAGCACCGGCAGCGTGCAGGCCTCGCGCGCCTGCTGCAGGTAGGCGTCGGCGCCCTGGAAGAAATCCACGTCGGTCAGCACCGACAGGCAGCTGGCACCGCCGAACTCGTAGCTGACGGCGATGTCGGCCGGGCGGAAGTCCGGGCGGATGACGCCCTTGGACGGGCTGGCCTTCTTCACCTCGGCGATCACCGCCGGGTCGCCGTTGGCCACCGCCGCCTGCAACGCGCGCACGAAGCCACGTACCGGCGGGGCGCTGGCCACGGCGGCCTGCAGCGCCTCGAGCGGGCGCTGGGCGCGGCGCTGGGCCACTTCTTCGGCCTTGCGGGCCAGGATCGTCTGCAGGATGTCGCTCATCGTCTTCGGGTCGGTGCGGGGGGCGGTGAGGACGGCCATTATCGGCCATCGACGGGGTCAGGCTGAACCGCGCGCTCAGGCAACCAGCGCGCGGGTGGTCTCCACGTAATGCTGCAGGCGCTGGCGGGCGCTGCCGTTGG
Organism: Stenotrophomonas pavanii; assembly: GCF_900101175.1. GTDB lineage: Bacteria > Pseudomonadota > Gammaproteobacteria > Xanthomonadales > Xanthomonadaceae > Stenotrophomonas > Stenotrophomonas pavanii. Next base: position 64,135 of record NZ_FNFQ01000016.1, read on the forward strand.
CAATGGCGGCACGGGCGCGGGCCAGGCCATCGCCGATGTCGCTGGCCACGCCGGCCACGTACAGGGCGGCGCCGGCATTCAACGCAACGATGTCCAGCGCCGGGCCGGACACGTTGTCCAGCACGGCGCGCAGCATCTGGATGGACTGCTCCGGGCCGTCCACGCGCAGGTTGCGGCTGGCCGACATGGCGATGCCGAAGTCCTCCGGGTGGATCTCGTACTCACGCACCTTGCCGTCGCGCAGCTCGCCGACCAGGGTGCCGGCGCCCAGCGAGATCTCGTCCATGTTGTCGCGGCCCCAGACCACCATGGCGCGCTCGGTGCCCAGCTCGCGCAGCACGCGGGCCTGGATGCCCACCAGATCGGGATGGAACACGCCCATCAGTACCGACGGCGCGCTGGCCGGATTGGTCAGCGGGCCGAGGATGTTGAAGATGGTGCGCACGCCCATTTCGCGGCGCACCGGCGCGACCACCTTCATCGAGGGGTGATGGATCGGCGCGAACATGAAGCCGATGCCGGTCCGGTCGATGGCGGCGGCCACCTGGTCCGGCTGCAGTTCGATCACCGCGCCCAGCGCTTCCAGCGCGTCGGCACTGCCGGACTTGGAAGACACGCTGCGGTTGCCGTGCTTGGCCACGCGCGCACCGGCGGCAGCGGCCACGAACATCGAGCAGGTGGAGATGTTGAAGGTGTGCGAGCCATCGCCACCGGTACCGACGATATCAACCAGGTTGGAGGTATCGGCCACCGGCACTGGCCGGGCGAATTCACGCATCACGGTGGCCGCCGCGGCGATCTCGTCCACGGTCTCCTTCTTCACCCGCAGGCCGGTGAGGATCGCCGCGGTCATCATCGGCGACACGACGCCGCGCATGATCTGCCGCATCAGGTCGACCATTTCGTCGAAGAAGATTTCGCGATGCTCGATGGTGCGATGCAGGGCTTCCTGGGGGGAGAAGCTCATGGGAATGCTCCTTGGATCAGGCCGCCGGGCGCTGCAGGAAATTGCGCAGCAGGGCGTGGCCGTGTTCGGTGAGGATGGATTCGGGGTGGAACTGCACGCCCTCCACCGGGAACTGGCGGTGGCGCAGGCCCATGATCTCTTCGATCGAGCCGTCCTCGTTCTCGGTCCAGGCGGTCACTTCCAGCACATCGGGCAGGCTGTTCTTGTCCACCACCAGCGAGTGGTAGCGGGTGGCCTGGTAGCGGTCCGGCAGGCCGGCGAACACGCCCTTGCCTTCATGGCGGATCGGCGAGGTCTTGCCGTGCATGATGTTGCCGGCACGGATGACGGTGCCGCCGTAGACCTGGCCGATGCCCTGGTGGCCCAGGCACACGCCGAGGATCGGCGTGGTCGGGCCCAGGCGCTGGATCAATTCCAGCGACACGCCCGCTTCGTTGGGCGTGCACGGGCCAGGCGAGATGACGATGCGCTCGGGTTTCTGCGCGGCGATCTCATCCACGCTCATCGCATCATTGCGCACCACCTTCACTTCGGCGCCCAGCGTCTGCAGGTACTGCACGAGGTTGTAGGTGAAGCTGTCGTAGTTGTCGATCATCCACAACATGGTCAGGTTCCGTCGCTTATCAGGAAAATGGCGTATACGTTTTCGGTGTAGGTGATGGGGCCGGCTTCAACGGATTCGGGCTCAGCGGGCGCAGGCGCCGAGGCGGGCGCGTAGCTGCCGGTCACCGAGATCCTGTCGAGATCCCCGCCGTCTTCGCCCGGCTGCGGCCATTGCCCGGCCTGGATGCCGTAGGCGAAGTTCGGCGCCACGTCGGAGATGCTGTACAGACCGCGCAGCCGCGTGCCGTAGGCCTTGGCCAGGCCCTGCGCGGACTGGCGGGTCTGGGCTGCGGCCTCGCCCTTGAGTTCGCGCCGCAACGCCGCTTCGCCCGAGTAGGTCGGCGCCATGCTGCTGACCTGCACGTTCTCGTTGGCCTTCAACGCACCCAGCACGTCCTGCATCGCCTTCACGCTGGCAAAGCTGGCGCGCAGCTGGCGCGACACGCGGGTACCGATGAAGACCTGCCGGTTCTGCTCGTAGCGCGTCGCCGGGCCGATCCGCAGGTTGTCCGCACGCACGCTGCCCTCCACCGCCTTGTGCTGCTTGAACAGCGCCAGCACGCGGGCCACGTTGCCCTGCACGCGGCGGCGCGCCGCATCGGCATCCATGTCGGTCTCTTCGATGTTCAACTGCAGGCCGAACCGGTCCGGCATCACCGTGCGGGTGCCCTGCCCCTTCACCAGCAGGTGCGGCTGCGACGGAATGGTATTGGCCTGCGCCCACGCAGACGGGGCCATCGTGGCCAGCAGCGACGACCACAGCAATGCGCTCAGCAGCTTCATGCGGTACTCCTTGTCTTGAATGGGAACAGCAGGAGGTGCCGCGGCGCAGGCCACGGCACGGAAAGGCTCACAGGCCCTTGGCAGCCTGGGCGACAGCGCGGAACAGCGCGCGGCCCTTGTTCATCGTCTCGTCCCATTCCTTGTCCGGGTCCGAGTCGTAGACGATGCCGGCGCCGGCCTGCACGTACAGGCGGCCGTCCTTGATCACCGCGGTGCGGATCGCGATCGCGGTATCGGCATCGCCGTGCCAGCCGATGTAGCCGATGCTGCCGGCATAGACATTGCGCTTGATCGGTTCCAGCTCGCGGATCACTTCCAGCGCGCGGATCTTCGGCGCGCCGCTGACCGTGCCGGCCGGGAACGTGGCACGCAGCACGTCGGCATAGCTCAGCCCCGGCTGCAGCTGCCCGGTGACTTCGCTGACGATGTGCATGACGTGGCTGTAGCGTTCGATCACGAACTGCTCGCCCACTTCCACGGTGCCGGCCTTCGAGACGCGGCCAGCATCGTTGCGGCCGAGGTCGATCAGCATCAGGTGCTCGGCGCGTTCCTTCGGGTCGGCCAGCAGCTCGGCTTCCAGCGCCAGGTCCTGCTCGACGGTGGCACCGCGCGGACGGGTGCCGGCGATCGGGCGCACGGTGACTTCGCCATCCTGAAGGCGTACCAGGATTTCCGGCGAGGAGCCGACCACCTGCAGATCGCCGACATCCAGGAAATACATGTAGGGCGACGGGTTCAGTGCACGCAGCGCGCGGTACACATCCACCGGGCGCGCCTTGAACGGCACGCTCAGGCGCTGGCTGAGCACCACCTGGAAGATGTCACCGGCGCGGATGTATTCCTTGCTGCGCTGGACCGCATCGACGAAGCCTTCGCGGGTGAACCCGGAGACGAAATCCGATTCATCCAGCACGTCGCTGTTGAGCGGGGCGGGATAGCCGGCACCCGGTGCACGCAGCTTCGCCGTCAGGGCATCCAGGCGCGCCTGGGCCTGTTCGAAGGCACCGTCGACGCGCGGGTCGGCGTGCACGATCAGGTACAGCCGGCCCTTGAGGTTGTCGAACACCGCCAGCTCGTTGGAGTCCAGCAGCAGGATGTCCGGCGTGCCCAGTTCATCGCGGCCAGCGGGCGGGGCCAGGCGCGGCTCGATGTAGCCGATGCACTCGAAACCGAACCAGCCGACCAGGCCACCGGTGAAGCCCGGCAGGCCGTCCAGCTTCGGCACCGAGTGGGCGCTGCGCAGCGCCTCGACTTCGGCGAACGGGTCGGCCACCTCGCGGGTGTCAACCACCTGGCCGTCTTCGCGCACGGTCAGCGTGTGGCCATGGAAGGCGTAAACGCGCCGCGCCGGCAGCCCGATGATCGAGTAACGACCAAAGCGCTCGCCGCCTTCGACGGATTCAAACAGGTAGGTATTGGGGCCGTCGGCGAGCTTCAGATAGACCGAGAGCGGCGTGTCCAGGTCGGACAGCACTTCACGGACGACGGGAATATGGGTGTGGCCTTCAGCGGCCTGCTGCTGAAACTGAGCGTGCGAGTTCAAGACGACTTTCCTTCCGGGACACAGCGTTATGGGGGCGGACGACGGCAACGGGCCACCATCGCCACCAACGGCGTGCGGAAGAAAGGGTATGCGGGGTCGTCAGGCTGGACACCCCTTGACTGTATCGCAGCTTGGTCGGCAGGGGAACCCTGGGAAACTGAACCACGGGACGGGCGGGGCCGGCCACGGGAACCGACGACGCGGACCGGTAGAGTCGACTGTTGGTCGACTTGCGCGCGTAGCGCGGGGTTTTATGCCGTCGGAACGAAGAGCAGTCGACTGACAGTCGACTCTACCCCCTACCCATCTAACCCCTGCCCCGCCAGCAACGGGCAACCGACCGGCAGGTGCATCCGCACCCTGCCCGGCACGCACGCGATGCGGAACTGGCGCGCCTGCACCGGTTCGCCGTCCAGGTTGAGCGTCAGCGGCCGCTCGGCTTGCACCTGCAGCCACGGCAGCCTCGCGCGCGTGGCCAATTGTTCGAGCGCGGCCTGCGTGCCGGACTTCAGCATCTGGCCGAGGGTGGCGGTGACCTCCCCTTCCAGCTCTGGCAGCACGGTGACATCCAGCAGCCCGTCGTCGATCAGGGCCTGCGGGCACAGCTGCTGGCCACCGCCGGCCTGGCGGCCATTGCCGATGCCGAGCGCGATGAAGTCGCCTTCCCACGCGAAATCCGGGCCGGACAGGCGCGCGGTGATCGGCTCGATGCGGCCCAGCTTGGCAATGCCGGTGATCACGTAGGCCAGCCCACCCAGCATCTTCTTCAAGCCGGCATCGGTCTCCACCGTCACCTGCGTGCCAAAGCCACCGCTGGCGAGGTTGGCGCACCACCAGGGCGTGCCATCGGCGTCCACGCGCAGCAGGTCGATGGCATGCGGCGGTGCCTGGCCGATCAGGGCGAAGGCCTCCTGGGGCGCGGTCGGGATGCCGGCAGCCGTGGCGAAATCGTTGGCGGTCCCCATCGGGATCAGCGCCAGCGAAGGCAGCGCCTGCGCCGGTTCATCGCGATGGGCCAGGGTTTCGGCCACCGCACTGAGCGTGCCGTCGCCACCGGCGGCCACGATCACGTCCACGCCATGGTCGATGGCTTCGGCAACGTAGCGTTCGGCGTCGCCGTCTTCCCAGGTCACCCGTACGTCCAGCTGCACGCCCTGCCCGCGCCAGTGGCCGACGGCATCGCGCAGCTCCTCGTTGCCAGCGGATTTTCCATTGAGGATCAGGCGCCAGCGCGGGGTGGTCATGCAGAGCTTCCAGGAGAGGGGGGGCACAGGCTAGCAATCGCGCGTTCGCTGCCAGTGAACGCCAACGCTTGGAAGCCGTAGATCCACGCCACGCGTGGATGATGGTGCAGGGGAGCCGACGCGGCACCGCAACGGCGATGTCATGCAGATGTCATTGCCGGCCCGGAGAATGGAAGGCCATAGCAGGGACGACGGATGGAGGCAGGATCAGCCTCCCACGCATGCAGCGAAGCCACGCCCGTGATGGGCGTGGCTTTTTTTTGCCCGGCCGTAGATCCACGCCGTGCGTGGATGCACGTCATCTCACCCGTTGGCGAAATCGTGCAGCGCCTGGCCCTGCAGCCGGTACACGGTCCACTCGTCCTGCGGCTTCGCGCCGGCAGCGGTGTAGAACGCGATGGCCGGGGTGTTCCAGTCCAGCACCGACCACTCGAAGCGGCCGCAGCCTTCGGCCACGGCCTGGCGGGCGATGTACTTCAGCAGCGCCTTGCCAGCGCCCGCGCCACGCTTTTCCTGGCTGACATACAGGTCTTCCAGGTAGATGCCCTTGCGGCCCAGCCAGGTCGAGTAGTTGTAGAAATACACGGCGTAACCGATGGCCTCGCCACCGGCTTCGCAGATCAGGGCGCGCGCCGTGGCATCGGGTCCGAACAGGCTCTCGGCGATGCCGATCTCATCGGTCTGCACCGAGTGCTCGGCCTTCTCGTAAATGGCCAGCTCGCGGATGAAATGCAGGATCAGACCGGCATCGGCCACGGTGGCCGGGCGGATGTTCAACACGGCCACCGTGCTCATGGTTCAGCCCCGCGCCGCGGCAACGTTGGCGCGCATCTGCGCGATCACGTCCTGGTAGCTGGTCTTGGCATTGAAGATGGCCGAACCGGCGACGAAGGTATCGGCGCCAGCGGCAGCGATCTGGCCGATGTTGTCGGCCTTCACGCCACCGTCGATCTCCAGGCGGATGTCCTTGCCGCTGGCGTCGATCATCTTGCGCACGACCTTCAGCTTGTCCAGCGCCGAGGGGATGAAGGCCTGGCCGCCGAAGCCCGGGTTGACCGACATCAGCAGCACCAGGTCCAGGTCCTCCAGCACCCAGTCGAGGATGTCCACCGGCGTGGCCGGATTGAGCACGATGCCCGGCTTGCAGCCCAGCGAGCGGATCAGCTGGATGGTGCGGTGCACGTGGCGGCTCGCCTCCGGATGGAAGCTGATGTAGGTGGCACCGGCCTCGGCAAAATCCGGAATGATGCGGTCCACCGGCTCGACCATCAGGTGCACGTCGATCGGTGCGGTCACGCCGTGCTTGCGCAGCGCCTGGCAGACCATCGGGCCGATGGTCAGGTTCGGCACGTAGTGGTTGTCCATCACGTCGAAGTGGACCCAGTCCGCGCCAGCGGCGAGGACGTTGTCGACTTCCTCGCCGAGGCGGGCGAAGTTGGCGGACAGGATGGAGGGGGCGATGAGGCAGTGGGACATGGCCGGGCCTTGCAACGAGGGGAAAGGGGTCAGCGCTTGCGCAGGGTCTTGATGCGGTCGTAGGCGGCATTGATCCGCCGCGACTTCTGCTCGGCCTGCTGCTGCAGCTCGGGGGCGGCGCCGCCAAGCTTGTCGGGGTGGTACTGGGAGATCAGCTTGCGGTAGGCGCGCTCGATCTCGGCATCGGTGGCCTCGGAGGTCAGCCCCAGCTCCCGGTACGGGTTCTCCTTGTTCAGGCGGAACCAGTCCGAGTCGAAGGCGTGGCCGATCAGCAGCCCCACCACGGCGCCGAACAGCGGATTGGGCCGGAACAACAGGGCGCCGGCGATGAATCCGAGCAGTTTTCCGTACCAGCGCATGGCGCTCCGGGGTGGACCGACGAAATGGACGCTCATTTTACGTCACAGCGGGCCCGGACCGCTTTACACTAGGCCGCCCGCTGGTCAGCGGGCCCGCCGGGTCCGTTGGGCAGCAGCCGTATCGACAACGCCCCAGGAGTGCCCGTGCCAACCACGCTGTTGCAATCCGATCTCCCCGGCCTGCCCTTGCGCCATCGCGGCAAGGTGCGTGATGTGTTCGATATCCCGCGCGAGCGGCTGCCAGCCGGAACCCCGCCGGGCGATTACCTGCTGATGGTGGCCACCGATCGCCTGTCTGCGTTCGATGTCGTGCTGCCCGACCCGATCCCGGGCAAGGGCGAGATGCTCTGCCAGGTCTCCAACTTCTGGTTCGCCAAGACCGCCCACCTGATGCCCAACCACCTGACCGGCATCGACGTGGCCAGCGTGCTGCCCGAGGGCGTGGACCCGGCCCTGTACGCCCGGCGCGCGGTGGTCACCCGCAAGCTGAAGCCGGTGCCGGTGGAAGCGATCGCGCGCGGCTACCTGATCGGCAGCGGCTGGAAGGACTACCAGCGCACCGGCAAGGTCAGCGGCATCGACCTGCCCGATGGCCTGCGCCAGGCCGAGCAGCTGCCCGAGCCGATCTTCACCCCGTCGACCAAGGCCGCCGTCGGCGACCACGACGAGAACATCGATTTCGATGCGATGGTGAAGCAGGTCGGTGCGGAACTGGCCGAGCGCGTGCGCGACGCCACCCTGCGCATCTACAAGTTCGCCGCCGATTACGCCCGCGAACGCGGCATCCTCCTGGCCGACACCAAGTTCGAGTTCGGTACCGACGCCGATGGCCGCCTGTACATCATGGACGAGATGCTGACGCCGGATTCCTCGCGTTACTGGCCGGCCGACGAGTACGAAGTGGGCACCAGCCCGCCGAGCTACGACAAGCAGTTCGTGCGCGATTACCTGGAGACGCTGGACTGGGGCAAGACCGCCCCGGGCCCGACCATCCCGGCCGAGATCATCGAGCGCACCCGCGCCAAGTACGCCGAAGCGCTGCAGCGCCTGGCCGGGATCAGCGTCGACTGATCCCCTGCGCCCCCGGCCGGAAAGGCGGGGGGCGTTCTGAACGCGGTAGTGCCGGCCGCTGGCCGGCAACTTCGGTATGCCTGCAGCCAGGCGTGGCCGGGCTCTACTGCCGGTTGCCCGGGGTAGTGCCGGCCGCTGGCCGGCAACCTCGCGAACTCGGCTATGCTCTGGAGTGCCGGCCGGCGGCCGGCACTACCGTTGTCCGAGGAAGCGACGCAGCATGCAGACATCCACCCAGCTTGCGCGGCCGATCGACCGCTATTTCGCCAGCTACTCCGACGACCACCGCAATGTGATCAACCAGCGCATCCACGTGGTGGCGGTGCCGGCGATCCTGTGGTCGGTGGTGGCCCTGCTGTGGTGCCTGCCACCGCTGATCACCTGGTTCCAGTACGGCATCTGGTCGGCGTTGGCGATGTTCAGTGCCTGGTGCTTCTACAACAAGCTGTCGCGCCCGCTGGGCATCGGCATGCTCATCCAGTTCTTCGTGTTCGGCTGCCTGTGCCGCCTGCTGGAGGCCGAGATCGGCCTGCAGGGGCTGCGCTGGCTGGCGGTAGGGGTGTTCGTGGTGGCCTGGATCGCGCAGTTCATCGGCCACAAGTTCGAGGGCCGTAAGCCCAGCTTCCTGACCGACCTGACCTACCTGCTGATCGGCCCGGCCTGGGTGATGGCCAAGCTCTACCGCAAGCTCGACTGGCGCTACTGACCTTGCGGTGGCCGACAGTGGCCGTCGTTTCCTGAACGGGCGGATTCCGTCACCCACGCTACACGGCGGCCCTGCCAGCCTGCGGCAGTGACTCGCTCCCCACCTCTCGCCCGTTGGCGGCAGCCCCTGTGCGACAGGGCCTGCGGTCTCCCTGCGTGGGCGTAAGGTGTCCCCCGAGGGCAAGCGGGGAGGAGCAACAGGAACGCGATGCTGCGCCGCGAAAAAATGAATCAGCGGACGTTACATGCAGTTGATCGCCGTTCGATGGGTTTCGGCGACATTTCGCAGCCTGTTATCCTCCCTGACCTGCTCGTGAATCATGGATTCCCTGCATGCTCCCCAGCCTGCCCCTGCTGCTGGCCCTGCCATTCCTGATGGCAGCGGCCGTTGCGGCCTTCCCCCGTAGTTCGCGCTCCACTGCTGCCTGGCTGGCGGCACTGGCGCCGTTGGGCGGGCTGGCCATCCTCGGCTGGCTGACCCCGTCGGTGCTCGACGGCCAGGTGGTCCGCACGCTGGTGCCGTGGCTGCCGCAGATCGGCCTGGACTTCACGCTGCGCCTGGACGGGTTGGCCTGGATGTTCGCCGGGCTGGTGCTGGGTATCGGCGCGCTGGTGGTGCTGTACGCACGCTACTACCTGAGCCAGCAGGACAACGCGCACCGCTTCTACTGCTACCTGCTGCTGTTCATGGGTGCCATGCTGGGCATGGTGCTGTCGGGCAACCTGCTGCTGCTGATGATCTTCTGGGAAATGACCAGCATCAGCTCGTTCCTGCTGATCGGCTTCTGGTCGCACCGTCAGGACGCGCGCGAAGGCGCGCGCATGGCGCTGGTGATCACCGGCGGCGGCGGCCTTGCGCTGCTCGGTGGCGTACTGCTGATCGGCCGCATCGTCGGCAGCTTCGACCTGGACGTGGTGCTGGCCGCCGGCGAGCAGATCCGCGCCAGCGCGCTGTACCCGTACGCGCTGTTCCTGGTACTGGCCGGTATCTTCACCAAGAGCGCGCAGTTCCCGTTCCACTTCTGGCTGCCGCACGCGATGGCCGCGCCGACACCGGTCTCGGCCTACCTGCACTCGGCCACCATGGTGAAGGCCGGCGTCTTCCTGCTGGCGCGCCTGCACCCGGTGCTGGCCGGCAGCGACCTGTTCTTCTACACGGTCAGCGGCATCGGCGCGCTCACGCTGCTGATCGGTGCCTGGAACGCGATCTTCCAGCACGACCTGAAGGGCCTGCTGGCCTATTCGACGATCTCGCACCTGGGCCTGATCACCCTGCTGTTCGGCCTGTCCACGCCGATGGCGGTGGTGGCCGGCGTGTTCCATATCCTCAACCACGCCACCTTCAAGGCCTCGCTGTTCATGGCCGCCGGCATCATCGACCACGAGACCGGCACCCGCGACATGCGCAAGCTGGGCGGGCTGCGCAGGCTGATGCCGTTCACCAGCGCGCTGGCGATCATCGCCTCGCTGGCGATGGCTGGCATCCCCCTGCTCAATGGCTTCCTGTCAAAGGAAATGCTGTTCGCCGAAGCGATCACGGCCGGGGGCCCGGGAATCATGCGCACGGCGGTGTCGATCGCTGCGTTGCTGGCTGGCGTATTCGGGGTGGCGTACAGCCTGCGCTTCGTGCACGACACCTTCTTCGGCCCCGGCCCGCACGACCTGGACCGCGTGCCCCACGAACCGCCGCGCTGGATGAAGGTGCCGGTGGAACTGCTGGTGGTGATCTGCATCGCGGTGGGCGTGGCACCGGCACTGACCGTAGCGCCGGTGCTGCACGCCGCTGCGGCCTCGATCCTCGGCGACGCCATGCCCGAGTACAGCCTGGCGGTATGGCACGGCTTCAACCTGCCGCTGGCGATGAGTGCGATCGGCGTGGTCGGCGGCGTGGCCCTGTACTTCGGCCTGCGCAAGCTGATCAACCTGCACGCCGTGACCAACGTCAGCACTGGCCGCAATGTGTTCCATGCGCAGCTGGACGCGATCTCCGCACTGGCCATGCGGCTGACCAACGGCATCGCCAACGGCAGCCTGCAGCGCATGCTGCTGTGCCTGGTGCTGGTGGCGATCGTGGCCGCCGCCGCGCCGTTCGTGGCCAACCCCGCCTCGCCGGACTGGACCAGGCCACAGCCGATCCCGCTGCTGGGCTGGGCGCTGTGGCTGGTGATGATGGCCTGCGCGGTGGCTACCCTGCGCATCTACAAGCAGCGCCTGCTGGCAGTGCTGCTGGTCGGCGGCGTCGGCCTGATGGTGGCGCTGACCTTCGTGTTCCTGTCCGCGCCCGACCTGGCCCTGACCCAGCTGCTGGTGGAGATGGTGACGCTGGTGCTGATGCTGCTGGGCATGAACTACCTGCCGGCGCAGTCCGGGCCGGAGCGGCCGCGCTGGCGCAAGCGCCGCGATGCGGTGATCGCGATCATCGCCGGTGCCGGGCTTGGCGCGCTGGCCTACTCCGCGATGACCCTGCCGCCGAACACCATGGCCGGCGAGCTGCTCGCCCGGGCGCTGCCCGAGGCCTACGGCCAGAACGTGGTCAACGTGATCCTGGTGGACTTCCGCGGCTTCGATACCTTCGGCGAGATCACCGTGTTCGGCATCGCCGCGCTGGTGGTGCATGCGCTGCTGCGGCGTACGCGGATGGCACCGGAGCAGATCATGCCCGGCCCGCCGATCAAGCTGCCGGTGCCGGCCGACCTGGCCCAGATCATGTTCCCGCTGACCCTGACCGTGTCGATCTTCCTGTTCCTGCGCGGCCACAACGCACCGGGCGGTGGCTTCATCGCCGGCCTGGTGCTGGCGGTGCCGCTGCTGATCCAGTATGTGATCCAGGGCACCGCGTCGGTGGAGTCGCGCTTCGGCTTCGACTACATCCGTTGCATCGGCATGGGCCTGCTGATCGCCCTGCTCAGCGGCAGCGCCTCGATGCTGTTCGGCGTGCCGTTCCTGACCAGCGGCCATCTCGACCTGCACCTGCCGCTGATCGGCGAGGTGCCGCTGGCCAGCGCGATTGGTTTTGACATCGGCGTCTACCTGGTGGTGTTCGGCGGCGCCATGCTGATGCTGTCGATGATGGGCACGATCAAGCCGTCGCGTACCCGCACTGCCCGCAAGGGCGAGATCGACCTGCAACGCCGTTCGGCACGCACCGGGGAGATGCACTGATGGAACTGGCCCTGGCCACCGCGATCGGCGTGCTGACCGCCATCGGCATCTACCTGCTGCTGCGTGCGCGCAGCTTCGATGTGATCCTCGGCATGACCTTCCTGTCCTATGCGACCAACCTGCTGATCTTCGCCGGTGGCCGGGTGGTGCTGGGCAAGGCGCCGGTGCTGCAGGAAGGCGTGGACAGCCACCTCGGCAACTACACCGACCCGCTGCCGCAGGCGCTGGTGCTGACCGCGATCGTGATCGCCTTCGCGATGACCGCGGTGAGCATCGTGCTGGCCATGCGCAGCCGCAGCGACAACCACAGCGACCATGTGGACGCCCACGAGCCGGACGACGACCTGCAGGATGAACGCGCGCCGCCGCGCCAGGGCGAGGACCGCGCATGAACCATCTGGTGATCCTGCCGATCCTGATTCCGCTGCTGGGTGCCGCACTGTCGCTGTTCGTCGAACACCGCCGCTATGGCCCCCGGGTGCAGCGCGCGGTGGCCTGGACCGCGCTGTCGGCGCTGGCGCTGGCGGTGGGCCTGCTGTTTGCCACCACCGCCGGCGGCGAGATCAACGTCTACCTGCTCGGCGACTGGCCGTCGCGGCTGGGCATCGCACTGGTGGCCGACCGGCTGTCGGCGTGGATGCTGCTGACCACCCTGCTGCTGGCCATCCCCTGCCTGCTGCATGCCTGTTCCGGCTGGGACCGCCGCGCCCCGCACTTCCACGCGTTGTTCCAGTTCCAACTGGTCGGCCTCAACGGGGCGTTCCTGACCGGCGACATCTTCAACCTGTTCGTGTTCTTCGAGGTGATGCTGATCGCCTCCTACGGCCTGCTGCTCAGCGGCGGTCGTGGTCTGCGCATGCGCATCGGCCTGCACTACGTGGTGTTCAACGTCACCGCCTCGACCCTGTTCCTGATCGCGCTGGGCCTGCTGTACGCCACCCTGGGTTCGCTGAACATGGCCGAGCTGTCGCAGCGCATCGCGCAGGTACCGCCGGCACAGCTGACGCTGGTGAAGGCGACGATGGGCCTGTTGCTGCTGGTGTTCTGCGCCAAGGCCGCACTGATGCCGCTCTACCTGTGGCTGCCGGAAGCCTATTCGCGCGCGCCGGCGGCGGTCGCCGCGCTGTTTGCGATCATGACCAAGGTCGGCCTGTACTCGGTGCTGCGCATCCAGATGCTGTGGTTCGGCGATGACGCAGGCGCGATGGCCGGCTATGGCCGCGACTGGCTGCTGTGGGCCGGCGTGGCGACGCTGGTGCTCGGTGGCCTGGGTGCACTGGCCGCGACCCGCCTGCGCGTCCTGATCTCGTACCTGGTGATCGTGTCGGCGGCCACGCTGTTCATCGCCTTCTCGGTGGGCACGCCGCAGGTTCTCTCGGCGGGTCTGTACTACCTGCCGCACAGCAGCTTCGTCGCCGCCGCGCTGTTCCTGATCGCCGACCTGATCCGCCGTCGTCGCGGCGGTGCCAGCGACCGCAAGGAAGTAGTGGCACCGATGCCGGGCAAGGAAACCCCAGCGGTGCTGTTCCTGATCGGGGCAGTGTCGGTGGCCGGCCTGCCGCCGCTGTCCGGCTTCCTGGCCAAGGCCGCGCTGCTGGCCGGCATGCCGGCGCAGTACACCGGGCCGGTCTGGACCGCCGTGCTGGTCAGCAGCCTGCTGGTGATCATGGGCCTGACCCGCGGCGGCATCCGCCTGTTCTGGCGCGTGCCGCCGGTCGACCCGGAGGCACCGAAGCCGCGCAAGGCTCCCCTGCGTCGGGTGGAGCTCTACGCCGCCTGCCTGTTGCTGGCCTACGGCATCGGGATGACGCTGGCCGCTGCACCGTTGATGCGCTACACCGACGCCACCGCCGCACAGCTGCTGCAACCCAGCGAGTACGTGCAGCAGCTGCGCGCGACCACGCCGGAGATCCGCCAGCCATGACTGCCCAGCGCTCCCTGTTCCGCCGCCTGATCCCCTCGCCGATGCTCAGCATCATGGTGGTGGCGTTCTGGCTGCTGATGTCCGACAGCTTCACCCTCGGCCAGATCGTGCTGGGGCTGCTGCTGGGCGTGGTGGTGCCGCTGTTCGCCGCGCGCCTGGACCGCGAGTTCGCGCGCATCGGTACGCTGCGGCCGCTGCCCAAGCTGGTGTGCGTGACCCTGTGGGACATCCTGATGTCCAACATCCGCGTCGCCCTGCAGGTGCTGGGCCCGGAAAAGAACATCCACCCGGGTTTCATCTGGCTGCCGCTGGACATCGCCAACATCCATGGCATCGCCGCGCTGACCAGCATGATCACCCTGACCCCGGGCACGGTCTCGGCCGCGCTCAGCGACGACCGCAGGTTCCTGCTGGTGCACGTGCTGCACCTGGAGGACCCCCAGGACCTGATCGATACGATCAAGCGCCGTTACGAGGCGCCGTTGATGGAGATCTTCCCATGACCGGTTTTGAAGTCATCCAGACCACCCTGGTGGTGTGCATGCACGTGGTCGGCCTGGCCATGCTGCTGGCCACCTGGCGCCTGCTGCGCGGGCCGACCGTGCCCGACCGCATTCTCGCCCTGGACACCTTGTCGGTGACCGCGATCGCCGAGCTGATGCTGTTCGGCATGTACCTCAACTCGCCGATCTATTTCGAGGCGGCCCTGATCATCGCCATGCTCGGCTTCGGCAGCACCGTGGTGCTGAGCAAGTTCGTGCTGCGCCGGGACATCGTCGAATGATCACCGCGATCCAGATCGGCCTGTCGATCCTGCTGCTGTTCGGCTGCTTCTTCATCCTGGTCGGCGCATTGGGCCTGGTGAAGCTGTCCACCTTCTTCAAGCGCCTGCACGCGCCGACCAAGGCCAGCACGCTGGGCGTGGGCTGCGTGCTGGTGTGCTCGGTGTGCTACCACATCTTCCTCGGCCAGGACCCGCAACCGCGCGAACTGCTGATTACCGTGTTCCTGTTCATCACCGCACCGATCAGCGCGCACATGATGGCCAAGGCCGCGCTGTCGCTGCTGATGGAGACCCGCCCCAGCCTGCCCGGCAACGAGCGTGCCGCCGAAGAGCAGCTGCCGCCGCCGGAACCGGCGCGGGAAGAAGACACCCCGCAGAACCGGTAGTGCCGGCCGCTGGCCGGCAGTGGCAAGGGATCCGTCAGAGGCGATGAGGTTGCCGGCCAGCGGCCGGCACTACCTCATGCCGCGCCTACCAGCAGCAGTTCCAGCACGAACCAGCCGACGAATGCGGCCAGCAGGATGCCGCCTTCGCTGCGGCTGATCTTCAGGTCGCCGCGCAGCATCGGGTACAGCACCAGCGCGAAGGCCAGCAGCGCCGGAAGTTCCAGGCGCACGAACGAGGCCGGCAACGCCAACGGCTGCAACAGCGCCATCGCGCCGACCACCAGCAGCAGGTTGACCACGCTGGAGCCCAGCACGTGGCCGAGCACCATGTCGCCGTGGCCGCGACGGGCGGCGGCGATCGCCGCGGCCACTTCCGGCAGCGCGGTGCCGATCGCCACCGGCAGCAGGCCGACCAGCAGCGGCGTCCAGCCCAGTGCGACCGCGAAATCGGCGGCGGCCCCCACCACCAGTCGTGCGCCCCAGTAGAGGGTCAGCGCAGCGATCAGCACCCGCAGCACGTTCAACGGCAGGCTGGTGCGGCTCAGGGCGGACTCGGCGATGGCGGCCTGCACCTCCTCGCTCTCGCTGCGGCCGCGGCGCAGCAGCAGCACCTGCATGACGATGAAGCCCGCCACCAGCACGCCGCCCTCCCAGCGCACCAGGCGGCCATCCAGCCCGAACAGGACCAGCAGCACGCCGGCCACCAGCAGCGACCACCACAGCACGGTCTGCAGGCGCGCGCGCAGCAGCAGGGGCGCGGCGATGGCGGCCACGGCCAGGGTCAGGCCCAGGTTGACGATGCTGCTGCCGACCGCATTGCCCAGCGCCAGCTCTGGCTGGCCCACCGCCAGCGCGCGTGCGTTGACCGCCAGTTCCGGCAACGAGGTGGCCACCCCGAGCAGCAGCAATCCGGCGGTGAACGGGCTGGCCCCGAAACGCTGGGCCAGGCCGGACACGGCCTTGACGATGGAGTCCCCGCCCAGGGCCAGCAGCAGCAGGCCAAGCAGGAACCAGGCAATGGCAATGGCGATCATCGAGCACTCCCCCAGCAGTGGTGGCGCGATTCTACGCGTGGCCCGAGCGCATGGCTGGGCGGTGGATCAAGGATCAGCCACAGCCTTCGGCGTAATCGACCTGCGGGGTCTTGCCGACGCGCCAGGCACTGACCCGCCCATCAGCGTCGAGTGCGAAGTCGATGACCGCCCCGCCCTCCTGCGCCGGCCGCACGCGCAGGTGCTGCGCTTTCTCGTCGTACTTGTCAGGACCGACGTCCGCGCGCTCAGGGTACAGCACCTGCAGCTCGCCCAGGGTCATGCCGACCTTGCCGCCGCCCGGAGCGATGATCGCCGCACTGCGCACGTCGTAGCGCACCAGCTTGCGTGCCTCGATCATCAGGCGAGGGTCTTCGGCGCCCTGCGGACGCAGGAAGTAGCAGCCGTCGTTGCCGTCGTCGGCCGGCAAGGGCTTGCCACTGGCGTCGGTGCCCAGTCCCTGCAGCGGCGTGCCGAAGCCGCTGCGGACCTCAGCGATGCCGGCGCCCAGCGCGGCGCCGCCGAAGCCATCCAGGCGCGCCGGGCTGTCCTTGCGGAGGTCGTTCGCCGGGCGGGCCGCCAGGTCGGGATCGGTCGACTGGGCCGGCCCGGTCGCCGAGGCGGTTTCTGCCGGGGTGTCGCTGCCGCTGCCGGCGGCGCCCTGCTTGTCGGGGCCACCACTGCAGGCGGCAAGCGAAAGGAGCAACAGACCAGCAATCGGGAGGTGCTTCATCGGTGCGGTTCCCTGGCACGAAGGTAGCTGCACGCTAGCGCAGCGCGCGTGCAGGCGCTGCATTGTCATCGCCGTTTCATCGCCTTCGTTCAGGCTCGGCGTGCACCGACTTGGCTGTCCCTTCCATGCAACCGCGCAAGACCGATCTCGCCCGAACCGCGCTGCAGGCCCATCGCGCGCCGCTGGACATGCGCCAGCGCCGGTTGTTGATCCTGTGCGACGGCCAGCGCACCCTGGCCGACCTGACCGGCCTGATTGGCCAGGACGCGGCGGCCATGGTCATCCAGCTGGTGCAGGCCGGTTACCTGAGCACCGGAACCGCCGCCACAACCACACCGCCGCCACCCGCAGCCACGGCAGCACCGGCGCCCGCCACGCCGGCTGCGGCACCGGCTGCGGCACCGGCTGCACCCGCAACCGGCAGCGAACGCCGCCGCTCACTGGTGGCCGCGCGCATCTACGTGCTGGGGATCCTGGAGATGCAGCGCCACCCACAGGCAGCGGCCCTGTTCCGCGAACTGCAACAGGCCCGGGCCGAGAGCGATGTCCTGCAGGTACTGCAGTCTGCGATGCGGACGCTGCCCGGGCTGGCCTCGGAAGGCTATTGCCAGCGCGTGCGGCAACGCCTGCTGGAAGCGCTGCCGCTGGAGCATTGCGACGCGTTCGCCGAGGTCGCCTGAAGAAAAAGGGGACGGAGGGGATTAAGTCGTTTCAGGCACACGTGTGCTGATTGCGGCTTAATCCCCTCCGTCCCCTTTTTTCGGGTCAGCGGAAGTTGTTGCGCAGGCCGTTCCAGCACTGCTGGTAATCGCCCTGGCGGTGGCCGGCGGCCAGCGCCTGTGCGGTCGGGCGGATCACCGCGCGGGTTTCGAACATGAAGGCCATGGTGTCCTTGATCACATCGGCCTTCGACAGATCCGCATTGGACGCCTTGTCGAAGGTCGGTGCGTCCGGGCCGTGGCCGCTCATGCAGTTGTGCAGCGATGCCCCGCCCGGCACGAAGCCTTCGGCCTTGGCATCGTAGGCACCGTGCACCAGGCCCATGAACTCGCTGGCGATGTTGCGGTGGAACCACGGCGGGCGGAACGTGTTCTGCGCCACCAGCCAGCGCGGCGGGAAGATCGCAAAGTCCATGTTGCTGGTTCCCGGCGTGTCGCTGGGCGAATGCAGCACCAGGAAGATCGACGGATCCGGGTGGTCGTAGCTGATCGAGCCAATGGTGTTGAAGCGGCGCAGGTCGTAGCGGTACGGCGCGTAATTGCCGTGCCAGGCCACCACGTCCAGTGGTGAATGGTCGATCGGCGCACGCCACAGGCGGCCCTCGAACTTGGCGATCAGCTCGAAATCGCCATCCACATCCTCGAACGCCGCGTGCGGGGTTTCGAAGTCGCGCGGGTTGGCCAGGCCATTGGAACCGATCGGGCCAAGGTCGGGCAGCTTCAGCAGTGCACCGTAGTTCTCGCAGAGGTAGCCGCGGCTCGGCCCATCGGGCAGTTCAACGCGGAAGCGCACGCCGCGCGGGATCACCGCGATCTGCTGCGGCTCGATCTCGATCACGCCCAGCTCGGTCAGCAGGCGCAGCGCGCCCAGCTGCGGCACGATCAGCATCTCGCCATCGGCGTTGTAGAAGTAACGGCCGACCATGTCGCGGTTGGCAGCGTAGAGATGGATGCCTACACCGGCATGCGCGTCGGGCGAGCCGTTGCCGCCCATGGTGTACAGCCCCTCGACGAAGTCGGTCGGCAGTTCCGGCAGCGGCAGCGGGCTCCAGCGCAGCTGGTTCGGCGAAGCCGGCTGTGCGCCGAAATCGCACTGCAGTTGCGACTGCGCGAACGGGGTGAACTCGCCATGGGTTACCGCCGGACGGATCCGGTACAGCCAGCTGCGGCGGTTGCTTCCGCGCGGCGCGGTGAAGGCGGTGCCGGTCAGCTGCTCGGCGTACAGGCCGTGGGCCACCTTCTGCGGTGAGTTCTGCCCGACCGGCAGCGCGCCGGCGATGGCCTCGGTGGCGAACTCGTTGCCGAAACCGGACTGGTAGCCACGGGCGGTGATGGCGGGGGACATGGGGGCTCCAGAAATGGCCGGCCAGCGGCCGGCACTACCATTCGGACAGGCAATGCCGGCGGGAAGCCGGCAGTGCCCGCAGACCTTACAGCACGCCGCGGCGGATCTGGTCGCGCTCGATGCTCTCGAACAGCGCGGTGAAGTTGCCTTCGCCGAAGCCTTCGTTGCCCTTGCGCTGGATGATCTCGAAGAAGATCGGGCCGATGCAGTTCTGGGTGAAGATCTGCAGCAGCTTGCGCTGGTGGGTTTCCGGATCGGCATCGATCAGGATCTTGTTCTTGGCCAGGCGCGCCACGTCTTCACCGTGGTTCGGCACGCGCTGGTCGATCACATCGAAGTAGGTTTCCGGCGTGTCGAGGAAATCCACGCCCTGCGCGCGCATCGCTTCGACGGTCTCGTAGATGTTCTCGGTGAAGCAGGCGATGTGCTGGATGCCCTCGCCCTTGTATGCGTCCAGGTACTCGTTGATCTGGCTCTTCGGGTCGGACGATTCGTTCAGCGGGATGCGCACGATGCCGTCCGGCGCGGTCATCGCCTTGGACACCAGGCCGGTCTTCAGGCCCTTGATGTCGAAGTAGCGGATCTCGCGGAAGTTGAACAGGCGCTCGTAGTAGTCCGACCACTGCTGCATGTTGCCGAAATACAGGTTGTGGGTCAGGTGGTCGATGAAGGTCAGGCCGAAGCCGAACGGGTGCAGGTCGGCACCGGCGATCGGCTCGTAGTCGCCGTCGTAGATGCTGCCGGCCGCGCCATAGCGGTCGACCAGGTACAGCATGCAGTCGCCGATGCCCTTGATGACCGGTGCGCTGACCGCCTTGCTGTCCGGCTTGAAGGCGATGGCTTCGGCGCCGTTGCCCAGTGCGGTCTGGTAGACCTCCTGGCCCGGCTTCTTGAAGCGGATGGCGAAGCCACAGGCACAGGGGCCGTGCTTTTCGGCGAAGTCGGCGGCGAACGAATCGGGGTCTTCATTGACCAGGAAGTTGACGTCGCCCTGGCGATAGACGGTAATCGGACGCTGCTTGTGCTTGAGCACCGCGTTGAAGCCCATCTTCCGGAAGTACGCGTGCAGCTCCTGGCCTCGGCCGGCGGGGGCGGCGAATTCGACGAACTCGAAACCGTCGATGCCCATCGGGTTCTCGAAGGTGGTGACCTGCATGCCGGGGTTGGGATGCGAGGCGGTCGGGACTGCGGTATTCATGGCGTGGCTCCGAATCGGTACCGCATCGGTACAAACCAGGTGCGGGCAGGTTGGGACCCGGCGAGAATGCAGGGTCTGGACCCACCCCTTATAGTTACACTTGAAACCACCAGCAAGGTGCACCGCAACATGAGCCCCGCCGATCCCGCCTCGACCCGCCTGCGTGCCTCGCACGTCCTGCTCGACCTGGAACAGTTCCTGCCCTACCGGCTGAGCGTGCTGTCCAACCGGGTCAGCGGCAACATCGCCAAGCTATACGGCGATCGTTACGGTCTGGCGATTCCCGAATGGCGGGTCATCACCATCCTGGCGCTGTACCCGGGTTCCTCGGCCAGCGAGGTCTCCGACCGCACGGCAATGGACAAGGTGGCGGTCAGCCGCGCCGTGGCCCGCCTGCTGGAGCGCGGCTTCATCAAGCGCGAGACCCACGGCGACGACCGCCGCCGCTCGGTGCTGGCGCTGTCGGCGGCCGGCTTCGAGGTCTACGAGACCATCGCCCCGATGGTGATCGAGATCACCCGCAAGCTGATGTCGGTGCTGAGCGAGGAGGAAGAGCAGGTGCTGGAGAAGCTGATCCTGCGCCTGGCCGGCGAAGGCCTGGAGCGGATGGGCCAAGGGGTCTGAAAGAAAAAAGGGGACGGAGGGGATTAAGTCGCTTTGGGCACCAGGGCGCGGGTGCCGACCCTGGCCGGCAGCGGAACAGTAGCTGGGCGATTGTCGTCCGCCCCCCTTTGATCTGCCGGGACCCGCTCTTGTACGGGCTGTGGGCCGACCACAAGCGATGACATTGCACGCATTCACTTCCGGCGGAATCCGTCATGAAGTGTCGCCCTCGCCCGTCGGCATTTCCGCATTGGCACGATACGACCCGTTTCCGCGAAGCTGGTGTATCGAAACGGGCTGATCCAATGAGTTCTCTTATTGGACTGTCGGTGCGTGCGGCCGGACGGTACGCGTTCAACGGGCATCAGCCCGGCCATCCACATCGAACGGCCCCCTCATGGATGACTCGCGTTCAACGTCGCCGCATGGCCAGGAATTGCTGGCCGATCTCAGAGAGCTGATCTGCGCAGCGCGCAGCAGGATGCACAGGTCCATCAACGCCGAGTTGACGCTGCTGTACTGGCGAATCGGTCGTCGCATCCATGTTGACCAGATGGCAGGGCAGCGTGCGCGTTACGGCGAGGCTCTCTTCACCCGGATCGCCAAGGTGCTGTCTGCCGAGTTCGGCACGTCCTTCGGTGAGAAGAGCCTGCGCCGGATGGTGCAGTTCTCCATCGCATTTGCAGACGAGCGGATTGTCGTATCGCTGATACGACAATTGAGCTGGACCCATTTCATCGCGCTGATTCCACTGGCGGATCCACTCAAGCGCGATTTCTATGCCCAGATGGCCGCCACCGAGGGCTGGAGTGTACGCACGCTGCGCCAGCGCATCGATTCGATGCTGTATGAGCGCACGGCACTCTCCAGCCAGCCAGAGCAGACCATCGCCGAAGAGTTGGCGGCACTGCGCGGCAACCAGCAGCTGTCTCCAGGGCTGGTACTGCGTGATCCCTACGTACTGGACTTTCTTGGCCTCAAGGACAGCTGGGACGAGCAGGACCTTGAAACCGCGATCCTTCGCGAGATGCAGGGCTTCCTGCTTGAACTTGGTACCGGCTTCAGTTTCGTCGCCCGCCAGAAGCGCATCCAGATCGACGGCGATGACTTCCACCTGGACCTGCTGTTCTACAACCGGCGCCTGCGAAGACTCATTGCCATCGAGTTGAAGATCGGCGAGTTCAAGCCGGCCTACAAGGGACAAATGGAACTCTATCTGCGCTGGCTGGACCGCTACGAACGTGAGGATGGCGAGCAGGCGCCGTTGGGCATCATCCTCTGTACAGGGAAGAAGGCGGGCCAGATTGAACTGTTGGAGCTGGATCGCTCAGGCATCCATGTTGCGGAGTACCTGACCACGCTGCCCTCCCGTGAGGTCCTGAAGCGAAGATTGCAGACTGCCATGGAGCGGGCGCGGCAACAGCTGCAGACCGCGGCGCCCGGCCTCCCGTAGATCCACGCCACGCGCGGATGGCGTTCATGCTTCAGCTCAGGTGCTTGCGGCGGGCATGGATCCACGGCACCGCGAGCGCTGCGATGGCACCACCGGCGAAGCCCAGCGAAGCGGCCACCGTGGCTGCTTCGACCGCCCCCGGCAGCGCCAGCGCCGCCGCCACCAGCAGCAACGAAGGCAGGCCGACGAAGGTACCCAGGAAGAAGTGCCAGCGCGGCGACCAGGTGTTGAGCTGCAGCAGGCTGACCGGCTGCCAGGCGTCGGAGGCGGCGTCCTCGGCGATCTTCGCCACCGCCTTGGCCAGGTCCACCTCCGGCAGCGCGCGGCCCAGGCGGGCGGTCGCCAGCAGCTCGGCCACCGCCTCCACCGGCGGGAAGCTGGACGGCCACGCCACCGGCGCCGGCACGCCGTAGGCGGTGAGCAACGGCACGCTCAACCACGGTGCCACCAGCGGACGCATGCGGCGGCGCGCGTGCACGCACCAGATCTGCGGCTGGCCGTGCGCAATGACGCTGTACAGCGCCAGTTCGTTGGCCGGCGGGTAGCCGAGCATGGTCACCCGCGCTGCCAGGCTGTCCTGGCCCATCGCGCGCAGGAAGCCGGGGCGGCTGCGGCCTTCCTGCATCCACGCCAGGCCCAATGCGCCCACCAGATACGCCTCGGCGACGTCCTTGCTGCCGGCCGTGGCGCGCTCGTCACTGGCCAGGTACCACGCCAGCGACTTGGGTTCGGCAACATCTTCCAGGCCCCAGCGGCTGTCATCGCCCAGTACGTGGCGCACCGGCAGTCGCGCGGGGGCGGTCTCGCCACGCTCGCCGGTCTGCAGGAAGGGCAGCACGCCCTGGATGAAGGCGGACAGCTCGATCGCGCGCGCGCCATGGCCTTGCCATTCGGGCGGCAGCAGCCCGGCCAGCTGGCCTTCGGCGGCCAGCGCATCAAGGCGCGCCTTCTGCTCGACCAGCTTCTGCACCGCCCCCTTCAGCACCACGTTGTCGGGCAGCGCGATCTGCGGCAGGCGGTGGCGTGGCGGTGCCAGGTCGACGCTGTCCTCTCCGGTACCGGCATCATCTAGAAGCGCCTCCTGCTGGGGCAGGGTCACGCCCTCGCCTGCCCCAGCCTCGGCCAGGTCGCTGGCAGGTTCGGGCAGTCGTTCGGCGTGGTCGCTGTGCATGGGCGTTCCGGAAGGTTGCGTCGACGGGGCGTCGACTGAGGTCCTTGCCGGTAACGGCGTGCTCACGGTGAAGTTGAGACACGGATTCAGAGAGTGTGACGGGGCGCGCAGTAGCAACTGTCTTGTCAGGGGCAGCCGAGGGCCACCTCGGCGTCCCGCTTACGGGCGTTTAGGATCACCAGCATTTTGCGCATGACCGCCACGAGCGCCACCTTGCTCGCTTTGCCCTTGGCCTTCAGACCAGCGTAAAACGCGCGCAGTCTTGGCTCGTACCGGATGGCCGTCAGGGCCGCCATGTAAAGGGCTTCGCGTACCACCGCGCGCCCACCACTGATCCGCCGTTGGCCCTGCCAGGTGCCACTTTCGCGGTTCATCGGGGCCAGCCCCACCAGCGACGCTATGGCTTTGCTTCCCAAGCTGCCCAGTTCGGGCAACTCGCAGGCCAATGTGCT
>NZ_FNFQ01000015.1 GCF_900101175.1 Stenotrophomonas pavanii
CCAAGGTGCCAGATCGGCAAGAGATAAGATCCACGCCATGCGTGGATGCTCTCCGCGTGGCGTGTGATTGCCGCAAAAATGAACGATTTCAGGCACGTAGAGGCCAGGTGATGCCCGATCAAGTTCGCATCTGAACTGTGATGAGCGGCACGCAAATTCACCTGACGAAACCATTCACCACGGCGCAGACTGCGCTCGCAGTACCGCATATCCGCAGTTCCTGATCCCTTGCCAGGAGTGCTGTATGTCCCGTGCCGTTCCGCGCGCAGTGCGTATGCGCCGCCTCACTGTTTCCGTACTGCAGGCCATGGCTGTTCCGTCGGTCATGTTGTTGACCGCCAGCGCCGCCTGGGCCGGCTGTGACAGCGTCGCCCCCGTCGCCGGCCAGACGGTCACCTGCGATGCCAACGCGCCGAACCCGCAGACCGTGCCCGTCACCGCCAATGGCGCCGCCGGCATCACCGTCACTGTCGCCAACACGGTACAACTGCAGCAGGGCGGTGGCAGCAGCGCGATTTCGCTTGTCGGGGCCGGTGGGCACCTGCTGTCCAACCTGGGCACGATCAGTTCGGTGGGCGGCGTGGCGGTCCAGCTCGGTGGCGGCAGCCGCGTCGAAAATGCGGGAAGCATCAGTACCGGCAACAACACCGCGCTGCAGTTCGTCGGCGCGGGCGACAGCGTGCTGGTCAACCGCGGAACGATCAGCGGGCGCACCGGCGTGCAGTTCGGTGCCGGCAATGACCGCCTGGACATGCAGGCCGGCAGCATCAGCGGCGGCGTCCTGCAGGGCGATGGCAACGACGTGCTGGTGCTGGGCAACGGTACGATCGACAGCGTCGACCAGGGCAGTGGCGATGACCAGATGACCGTCACCGGTGGCACCGTCACCGGCGTGGTGGCGCAGGGCAGTGGCCGCGATGATTTCGTCATGAGTGGCGGCACGATCGGCGCGCTGCAGCAGGGCGACAACATCGATACCTTCCGCATGAGCGGTGGCCGCATCATCGGTGCGTTCGAGGATGGTGACCAGGCCTGGATGACCGCAGGCCGCATCGGCCGCGTCAACATGAAGCTGGACAAGAACCTGTGGGACCAGTCCGGCGGTACCGTGGATGGCAACGTGGTGACCGGCTTCGACACCGACACCATCATCATTTCTGGCACGGCCTATATCGGCGGCAACATCAGCGTCAGCGGCGGCAACGACAGCGTGACCATCACCGACGGCACCGTGCGCGGGCAGGTGCTGCTCAGTACCGGCGATGACACCTTCAACTGGAATGGCGGTGGCATCGTCTACGGTGCGATCGACATGGGGCCGGACAACGACGTCGCCACCCTCGGCAACCTCAACCAGGGCAACCTGGGGGCGGTGCCGCTGTTCGACGGTGGCAGCGGCATCGACCAGCTCGACCTCAGCAACGTCAAGACGGCGGGCGTGGGCCGTTTCCAGAACTGGGAGACGGTGCGCCTGGCCAACAGCACCGAGCTGACCTTCGATGGCGATCTGGTGCTGGGCGACAGCAGTACCGGCACCGGCACGCTCACGGTGGATGACACGAGCACCGTCTATGCAGGCAGTGGCGGCCATTCTATCCGTCCGTTCAACAGTGGTGCACTGGTGGAGATGGTCAATGCCGGGCGCATCGACCTGACCGGCACCGGCGCAGGCGACGTGTTCACCGTGCGCGGCAATTATCGCGGCGACGGCGGTGGCCTGTACCTGCGCACCGTGCTGGGCGCAGACAATTCCACCAGCGACCGCCTGGTGATCGATGGCGGTTCCGCCACCGGCACCACCGGCATCGGCGTGCTCAATGCGGGCGGCAGCGGTGCCGCCACGCTGGCCGATGGCATCCTGGTGGTGCAGGCCTTGAATGGTGGCCGCACCGCGCCGGGCGCATTCTCGCTGTTTGCGCCGGTCGCGGCCGGTGCCTACGAGTACTTCCTGTTCAAGGGCGGTGTCAGCGCCGGCACCAGCGAGAACTGGTACCTGCGATCGACGCTGGTGACCGGGCCAACGCCGGCACCCAACGGTGATGGCAGCGCCGCGCCACCGCCGCTGACGCCGCCGGTCGCACCGCCGCCGGCGATCACCCCGGCACCGCCGCCGCCACCGGAAGGCGCCACCGATCCTGACCTGACCGCCGGCGAGACCGCGCCGCCACCGCCGCCACCGGAACCGGCGCCGGTGGCGCCGCCCAGCGACCCGGCGGTGCCGGACGTGCCAGTGGCCGGCGGTGCGCTGCCCGGAACCGGTACGCCGCCAACGCCGGGTGCACGCCCTGCCGAAGGCGCGGTGGTGCCGCTGTACCGCGTGGAGACCGCCGCCTACGCGGTGGTGCCACCGCTGCTGCGCGAGACCTCGCTGGCCAGTCTCGGCACGTTCCACGAGCGGCAGGGCGAGCAGCGCCTGCTGTACAACCAGGGCGCATTCCGCACCGCCTGGGGCCGGTTGGTGGGGCAGAGCAGCGAGATCCACTGGAAGGGGGATGCGCAGCCGGGCTTCGATGGCGATGTGATGGGCCTGCAGGCCGGCCTCGACGTGTGGGCTGCGGCGTCTTACAACCACCGCAACCAGATCGGCGTATTCGTTGGCCGCACCCGCGCGCAGGGCAAGACCACCGGCCTGGCCCTGGGCTGGGAGAACGTGCAGGTAGGCCAGAACCGCCTGGATGACAAGCACGTGGGCCTGTACTGGACGTTCACCGACAGCAGTGGCGGCTACATCGACGCCGTGGCGATGCAGAGCCGCTACGACGGCCGCGTGCGTTCCTCGCGTGGGCTCGGCTTCGGCCTGAGCGGCGACGGTACCAGCGTGTCGGTGGAGGCGGGCAAGCCGCTGCTGCACTTCGGGCAGTCCGCATGGTGGCTGGAACCGCAGGTGCAGGTGATCTGGCAGCGCACTTCGCTGGATGACCGTCGCGATGAAGTATCGAGTGTGCGCTTCGACAACGACAACGCCTGGACCGGCCGCATCGGCCTGCGCCTGGTCGGCGACTACCAGCTGGCAGACAACGGCTGGCAGCCGTACTTCAAGCTCAACTACTGGCACGGTGGTTCCGATGAAGACCGTATCCGCTTCGACGACGACGTGATCGTCAATTCGCAGCGCTCACGCGCGCTGGAAGCTGGTCTGGGTGTGGTCGGGCGCTTCAACCGCACCATCAGTGCGTACGCCGTCGCCGACTACACGCGCGAGCTGGGCGGCGACCGCAACGAGAAGCGCCGCATCATCGAAGGCAACATCGGCCTGCGCGCGGACTGGTGACAACCGCAACCTTGGGTAGGTGCCGACCTTGGTCGGCACGAATCCCACCCACGCCATGACCTCTGCGCAGCCGGGCATAGGCGCAGCTCTATAGCAGCGGTGCGCACGCATCCGGTTCCACCAACGCTCCGGCATGATCGGCCAATACCACCACTGCGTGCAGCAAGCCTTCCTCCACCTGCGGCGGACACTGCGCCTGCGCATCATCCATCTCGCGTGCCGACTGCGCCGCCAGCAACACGCCCCCACACGCAGACACTGCCGCCAGGCAGCGCGTTGCCTCCGCCAGGTCCCGGCCGCGCGCCTCGCTGAGTTGCCGCTCGCGCCACGCCTGGCCGTCGGCTGCGTGGCTGTGCGCGATGCCGCGCAACCGGGCAAAGAACGCCGACGGCGGCGCCTGTTCGTTGGCTTCGGCGAGAGCATCTTCCAACGCTTCGGCGACGGCAGTGGACAGCTGCAGGCCGGGCAGTGCAGCGCCGAGCAATGCCTGCAGGCGTGGATAGGTGGGGTGGGGCGTGTTCATGGCGGCAACCTCACGAGGCAAGGCCACCTGCAAAGCGCAAGGTGGCGGGCGGTGCGGGTTGGCGTGCCGGTGAAGCTACCGAAAGGAAACGAAGCCGGCGGATCGGGAGGATCCCCACGCACCGCCCGCCGCAGAACGACAGACGGTGCAGTATTCGAGCCCGCGACATGGCCGCAAGCCCGCCTTTCGGTAGCTTCATTCAGGACGCCAATCCCGGTCAGCGCAGGAAGCGCCGACGGGGCCACCTTGGCGCGTTGTGCGCCGCGATGACATGGGCAAAGTTGCAATGTGTTGACCGCACGTAAGCCGCCTTGCTGCAACCCGCGACCGGGCCGGATACGACAGTTCGCGCGTGGCGCAAGCTATTATGCCCCGGTTATGCTGCGGTCCTGATTCAACGACAAGGAAGCGTCGCATGCAGGTTCGCAAGGGAGTGCGTCGCATCGGCGCGCTGATGCTCGTGTTGCTGGCGACCGGCGCCATGGCCGATACGCCGGGCGCGGTCGAGATGCCCTCGCCGGAGGCCCAGGCCGAGATCCTCAACCTGCTTGAACGCCAGGCGCTGTATCGCGACCGGGTGGACTGGCCCGCCATCCGCATCCGCCTGCAATCGGCGCAGGGGGATCCCGGGCAACGGCTGGCCGTTCTGCGCGAAGTCATTGCGCTCAGCACCGGCCACCATGGTGCGTGGACCACGACCCAGCGTCAGCGCGAATCCCTCGCGCGTGCGCAGCAGGCCGGTGCCGCCGCCGTGGACCGGGCCAAGGCCGCTGATGCGGTGGATGCGCGCATCGGCTGGGTGGTCATCGAGGGCTATGCCTCCTCGCCGGGCGCGACGCCGCAGGAAAAATTCCGCCAGGACATCCAGCGTGCCGCGCGGTGGCAGCAGGTCATCCGCAGCAAGGACGACGGCGCGCGCTGTGGCTGGATCGTCGACCTGCGGGACAACGGTGGCGGCTCCATGTGGCCGATGCTGCTGGGCATGGCACCGCTGCTGCGCACCTCGGTGGTGAACAACGAGGACGTCGGCGCGTTCGAAACCGCGCAAGGACCGCAGCGCTGGACGTTGACGGCGACTGCCGTGCAGCTGGCGGGCAAGCCGCTGCTGGACTTCGGCCAGTCGGGTCACGCGCTGCGGCAGCCTGGTGCGCCGGTGGCGGTGCTGTTCGGGCCCCGCACTGCCAGTTCGGGCGAGGCCTCGGTGCTGGCGTGGCGTGGCCGGCCGCAGGCGCGGAGCTTCGGCCAGCCGACCGCGGGCGTCTCCACCGGCAATGTCGTGCACACGCTTGCCGATGGCAGTCGCCTGCTGCTGACCACCAGCGTGATGCGGGATCGCAATGATCGTGGCGATGGCTTGAAGATCGAGCCCGACCAGCGCGTGGAGGGTGACGCGGCCACCGTCGCCGCCGCCCAGGCTTGGCTGCTGGCCCAGCCCACCTGCCGGGGCAACCGGTCATGATCCTGATCGGCCAACAGGAACGGGTGCTGATCGTCGGCCCCACCGAAGCGCACCACTGCCTGCGCTGCCAGACGGAAACCGAGTTCGCCCCGCAGCTGCGCTACAGGATGGCGCGCATCGACCTGCTGTTCGGGTTCACCTACCAGCGCCGCTACGAACTGGCTTGCACCCGGTGCGAGCACGGCTGGGTGCTCGATACCGAGACCATGGACCAGCAGCTGGGCGGGGTGCCGATCCCGTGGCGGCACCGCTTCGGCCTGCCGTTGATGCTGGTGGGCGTGGCCGGGTTGGCCGCGCTGGGCTGGCTATGGCGGCACGGCTATATCGGCCGCTGATGAAGATGAAACGGTTGCTTATGTCCCATATTGGGACTAGGATGTGCGGATGAAGGTGGTTGCTTTGGCGACGCTGAAACGATTCTGGGAACGTCACCCTGATTCGGAAGCAGTGCTCAGGTCCTGGTACGACGAAGTCAGGCACGCCGTATGGGACACGCCGCACGACGTACGCCAACGTTATGCAAGCGCAAGTTTCGTGGCGAACAGTCGTGTGGTGTTCAACATAAAGGGCAACAGCTACCGGCTCATCGTCGCTGTGAGTTACAGGTTTCAGGTGGTCTACATCAAGTTCATTGGCACCCACGCCGAGTACGACCGGATCGACGCCGACACTGTGGAGCTTCTATGAACATCCAGCCCATCCGTACGGAAAACGACTACGAAAATGCGCTGCGCGAGATTTCGGCCTATGTGGACAACGAGCCGGAGCCGGGCAGCGAGGAGGGCGATCGATTCGAAATTCTCGTAACGCTGGTTGAAGCCTACGAAGCGAAGCACTACCCGATCGAACCGCCAGATCCCATCGACGCAATCCGCTTCCGCATGGAGCAGGGCGGTCTGACCGTGAAGGATCTGGTGCCGTCCATCGGCCAGCTCAACCGTGTCTATGAGGTGTTGAATCGCAAGCGCGGTCTGACTCTGGAAATGATCCGGAAGCTTCACCGCAACCTGGGCATTCCCGCGGAAAGCCTCATCGGCCGCTGAAGCCGGTGTCCCTGCCGAGGCGCTGCCGTGCCTCGTGCCCGGCCTGCTAAAGTTGCAGCCTGCAACCACGTACCGGAACCGACCATGGACCACGACACCCCGTTCGAACCCCTCAACGACCTCGAGGTGCGCCTGCTGCAGGCCCAGGACGGCACGCTGACCGCAGCGCAGTTCCTCGACGGCCTGCTGACCTCGACGGCGTTCGTGCTGCTGGACAAGGCCATTGGTGAGGATGGCGCCTGGGACGAAAGCATCTCGCCGCTGGTGCTGACCAGCGAGAGCGGCGAGCCGATGTTCGCGGTGTTCACTGCCCCCGAGCGTGCCGGCCTGTGGCACGAGCAGCTGCCGCAGTTTGCGCATGCCATGCCGATCGCGGTGCACGCGCTGCTGGCCGGTATCGGCGACGGCGTCGGCCTGGTGCTGAACCCGGGCCTGGACGTGGGCATGGAGATGATTCCCGATGCCGTGGCCCAGCTGAAGCAGCGTGCGGCGGCGATCACCCGCGGCATGGCGCACTGAAGCCAGTGATATAGGGGTGCCGGCCAGCGGCCGGCACTACCCATGGGAGTCGGTGCGCGGCCGCCACGGCGGTTGCGGATCAGCGGGCGGCGGCGATGGCTTTCACCCGCGCCTTGGCCAGTGCTTCACCGATGGCCGGGCCCTTCAGGTGCGTGGTATCCAGGTCCCGCGCCTGCACTGACAGCGCCGCCTGGTGCAGGCGCTTGAGCGTTTCGCCCTGGGGGTAGTCGGCGTCCTCGAAGCCGAGCCGGCCGCGCTTGTCGGCCTCGCAGCACAGTGCGATGCGGACCACGCGTTCCGGCCGGCGCAGCGCATCGCAGCGGCCCAGCAGTTCCAGCACGGTGGCATCGCGCAGTTCGTCGATGCGGTGCACGTTCAAGTGCTCGCGACACACCGCTTCAGCCAGCTGCTGGTGTTCGGCGGGAATCTTCAACCGCGCACACAGTGCCTTCAGCGGCTTGATGCCGCGCTGCTCGTGCATGATGTGGCGCGGCCATTCCTCCGGCGGGGTCAGGCCCTTGCCGAGGTCGTGGGTGAGGGCCGCGAAACCGACCAGGTCGTCGCCCGGCGCCAGCCTGGCAGCCATGTCGCTGACCATTTCCTGGTGGATGCCGGTATCGACCTCGGGGTGGAATTCGGCACGTTGTGGCACGCCATACAGCGCTTCCAGCTCGGGCAGGATCGGGCCCAGTGCATGCGCACCGTGCAATGTGCGCAGGAACGCGGATGGCCGCTCACTGACCAGCGCCTTGCGCAGCTCCTGCCAGACGCGCTCGGGCACCAGCGCGTCCAGCTCGCCACTGGCGGCGACCTCGCGCATCAGTGCCATGGTCTCTTCGGCGACGGTGAAGCCCAGTGGCGCGAAGCGCGCCATGAAGCGCGCCGCGCGCAGCACGCGCAGCGGATCTTCCACGAACGCAGGGCCGACATGGCGCAGCACGCGTTGCTCGATATCGCGCACACCGCCGTAGGGATCGACCAGCGTGCCGGTGTCTTCGTCGCAGGCAATCGCGTTGATGGTGAAGTCGCGGCGCTGCAGGTCCTCCTCCAGCGTCACCGCCGGATCGGCATCGACCACGAAGCCGCGGTAGCCACGACCGGATTTGCGCTCGGTGCGCGCCAGCGCGTATTCCTCGCCGGTCTTCGGGTGCAGGAACACCGGGAAATCGCGGCCAACGGCGGTGTAGCCCTGCGCTTCCATCTGCGCGGGCGTGGCACCGACCACCACCCAGTCGTGGTCGCCGGCAGGTCGCTGCAGCAGGCGGTCACGCACGGCGCCGCCGACAAGATAGATCTTCATGGCGGGAATCATCGCATGCCCGGCGCAGATGCACCGGTAGTGCCGGCCGCTGGCCGGCAACCGCAGTCACCCCGAAGCTGCCGGCCAGCGGCCGGCACTACCGATACAGCGGCCAGCCTGATCCAGGCCAGCAGGCTCATCGTTTCACTCCCCAGGGCGTGGACACCGGGGAATGCCGGCCAGCGGCCGGCAGTACCGTGTTGCGATCAATCGCCGCCCTGCTCGGCGTCGGCCGCGCAGCTGAAGCGCTTGCGCTTGTCCACCAGGCGGCCCATCAGGCGGTCGCTCAGCGGCAGTGCATCACCGTTGAGGCGCCAGTCGTAGATCACGCTGAAGGCCAGCACGCGGGCGACGTACTCGCGGGTTTCCTTGTAGCTGATGGTCTCGATCCACAGATCCGGATCGAAGCCCGGGCGTTGGCCCTGCCAGCGTGCCGTCGGCGTCGGCCCCGCGTTGTACGCGGCGATGGTCACGTACGGCAGGCCATCGTACTTGTTCATCAGCTGGCGCAGGTAGGCGGTGCCGATCGCGATGTTGGTGTCCGGGTCGTACAGGCTGTCGGCGCCGCCGTAGCCGGTCAGGCCGATCGACTTGGCCACGCTGGCACCGGTGGCCGGCAGCACCTGCATCAGGCCCATGGCGTTGGCAGGCGAGCGCGCGCGCGGGGTGAACGTGCTCTCGGCGCGGATCTCCGCCGCCACCCAGGCCGGATCGATCGCGTTGCGTGCCGACTCGCGGCGGATGGTGGCGTCGTGGTGCAGCGGGAAGCGCAGGTCGTACAGGCGCTGTTCCTGCGGCTGCTTGCCGAGCGCGAACACGGCACGGTCGAACCAGCCGTTGTCCTGCGCCACGCGCACGGCGAGGCGGCGCTGGGTGTCATCGAAGCGCGACAGCGCGCTGTTCCATTCGGCCACGGCCCAACCGGCGCGGTCGATCTGGTACAGCGCCATCGCCCGCTGGATGGCCGGGTCGCGCGCGATCACGGCCTGTGCCTGCGCGCTGTCGTTGGGCTTCCACGGGCACAGGGTATAGCCCTGCTGCAGCTTGTCGGCGGCAAGGAAACCGTGGAAGGTCGGTGCGCGTGCGGCTTCGCGGAACAGCGGCTGCGCCTGCTGGGCCTGGCCGGTCTTCTCCAGCATGCGGCCTTCGAAGTAGCGCCAGCGCGGGTCGCTGCGCTGCTTGCTGCCCATCTTGCGGATGGCGGTCAGCGCCGCCGGCCAGTCGCCGCGCGACATCGCTTCGCGCACGCGCCACTCGTGCAGGCGTTCGTCATAGGCCGACTCCGGCACCGCGTTGAGGCGGCGTGCCGAATCGGGCAGGTAGGACGCCACCGTCCACAGCGCGATCTGGTACAGCACCTGGCCCTGCTGGTCGGCACTCAGCCCCAGTGCCTGCGCGTACTGCGGCAGCTGCTGTTCGGTGGCGGCCGGGTCGGCCTTGGCCAGCTTGGCCAGGCCATCGGTGGCGATGCGCCGGCTGCGCTCGTTGCGCGGCCAGTTCAGGGCGCTGGCATTGGGCTTGTCGACGAAGGCGGCGTAAGTGTTGGCCAGTGCCAGATCGGTGGCAGGCAGGCCGCGGGCCGCGCTGCGCATCACGGCGGGCTGCTGCGCGTCGGCGGCGGCATCGATCCGTTCCCAGCGCAGGGCGTCGCTCAGGCCGCCTTGGGCCTGCAGCACGGTGAACACCGCATCGCAGCTGTCCGGCAGCGGCTTGCCGTTCTTGCGCCACAGCTCCTGCGCTTCGCTGATCCACTGCGGATCGACTTTGCCGGTCACCTGGCGCGCGGTCAGTTGCGCACAGCGCAGGCCGGCGTTGTCGGTGGGCGCCCAGTTGGCCAGCAGGGTCGGCCAGTCCTGGCGGCGGGCGAGCGAGGGCAGCCACACGCTGCGGAACGTGCTGGCCACGGCCTGGCCCTCATAGCGCTTGAGGAAGGCCTGTGCCTGCGCGGTATCGACGGTGTCGATGTTGCGGCGCAGGTTGGCGTACTCCAGCCAACCGTACGCCGGGTGGCGACTGAGCGCAGCGGCCTGGCCAGGATCGAACTGGCCGCGTTCGGCGGCCGCGATCGCGGCTTTCAACTGCGCGTTCTGGGCGTCGAGGGACTGGGCATTGGCGCAGCCGATCAGCAGCGTGGTGGCCAAGGGCAGCAGGGACAGGGCGGTCGGAGATCGTCGGGTCATGGCATGCAGCATAGCGGGCGGTGGCTGAATTCAGTTTCGCATTGCGTGCACGCCGGGCGTCGGCAACGACAGCTGAATGAATCCGTAGAAGCCCCTGCCGCAGCGAGTGACAGTCGTCGTAACGTCGGCCTTGGGCGAACGGCCCGGCTGCAGGGAGCGGCACATGGCGTTCAGTAGCGCAGGAAGAAGCGGCCCGCTGGCGGACATCAATGTCACGCCACTGGTGGATGTAATGCTGGTGCTGTTGATCATCTTCATCGTGACCGCGCCGATCGTGGCCCGGCCAATCGCCGTGCAGTTGCCACAGGCCACCGATCGCGTGGTTGACCGTCCCGAACCGCCCCCGCCGATCGAGCTACGCCTGGACGCTGGCAACCAGCTCAGCTGGAATGGCCAGCCGATGGCGATCAGTGAGCTGCAGGCGCGCCTGCAGGCACAGGTGGGCGAACATGCCGGCAACCTGCCGGAGCTGCGCATCGCCACCGATCCGGCGGCCGAGTACGAAGGCATGGCGCGGATATTGGCTGCGGCCGAGGCGACCGGCATGGAGCGGATTGCCTTCGTGCGGTGAGATGGATGGGGCGCTGTTGGGGGGCGGTGTGCCTCAACAGCGTCCACCTTTAGTCAGTATTGCTGGCAATAGACTGTGCGGCCGTCCCAGCTGCAGGAAATCCGACTGCTGGACCCGCGTTGGACCGGCACACCATACATCTGAGCAGTGCGGACCCATTTGTCGACGTCGCCGTCGTGGCGGAAGTAGTACTGTCCAGCGTAAGAAGGAGCCGTGACAGGGTCTGCAATGGTCTCATCTGGGACCTTGTTTCCAGTGCCGTCCCGGCTCTCACCTTTCTGGTATTTGGCCTCTGCTACGTTATCAGGGGTGATTCGATAGAGGGTTTTTGATCCGTCTCTCCAAGTAATTACTATATTGACTGATCCGCCCCCTTTTATGCTTGCCCAGTTGAGCGAAAATTGCTGTATGGAAAGCGCGAAGCTGTTCCACGCTGGGTTGCTTGTATTGGCCCCTGCGATTTCTAGGGCCAAATACTGGCCTAGTCGCGTCCTCATGGTCGCCGAGCTGACGATCTCGAACGCGTCGGACGATTTGTATGACTCTGGAAATCGCATCCCATTGGAATTCCCCGGATTGTCGGGGTGGAGGGGAACCATTGCGCCTCCCCCCGCATCTGGAAAAGCGTGGCTCGGCTGATCACTAACGCCAGATACGCTTTCCACAATCCGGAGAAATGCCATTTGGATCTGGCTGGGTACGGGGGTTGGAAGGGCTCTCCATTTTCTCATTTCCCGATCATATTCAACATCGAATGCAGTCAGTTGTGCTTTTTCGAAGTCAATTATCACTGTGAGTCCAGATCCAGACTGTAGAGCGACGGATTTGGGCGATACGCAATTGTTGCATTCGATGAGGCCGCCTGCTTCGGATTCACCTGCAAATGAAAAGAAGACAAGTGCGATGATCGCTGCTTGCAGTCTGGCAGTAGTTGCTTTCACGATTGGACCTCGCTTTGAGTGTCGGAGGTCCCAGTCTCTGCCCGATTCGTGGTTCAAGCTGGCAAAAGTCTGGAATTTAAAATAATTCCTAGATATTGAACCAATTGCGGATGCCGATGGTTCATTCGTCAGGGTTGCGTGAAAAGGTGTCGCCGGTCACGTCGCGATTTTTACCACTTGTTTACAAAGGAGACGCTGCCGCCATGCAGGGGGGAGCGCGGCAGTCCATGTCCCGACATTCCTTTGGAGAGAGAGCGAATGAATCACCTGCACCACCGCCCGTTGGCGGTTGCCGTCGCGCTGTGCGTGATGGCCCTGGCCCCGTTGGGTGCCGCTGCACAATCCACCACCAACCTGGATGCGGTGGAAGTCACCGGTACCCGCATCAAGCGCGCTGAAGTCGAGGGCCAGGTCCCGATCCAGACCCTGACCCGCGGTGACATCGAACGCACCGGCCTGAACTCGATCAGCGAGGTGCTGCAGCAACTGACCGGCTCGGGTTCGGCGCTCAATGCCAAGTTCAATTCGTCCGGCAACTTCGGCTTCCCGCCGGATGGCAGCGGCGTGGGTGCCGGCTCGGCGCAGGTCGACCTGCGCCACCTCGGTGCCAAACGCGTGCTGGTGCTGGTCGACGGCATCCGCTGGGTCAACGAGTCGTCCGCATCGGGTGTGGGTGCCGCCACCGACCTCAACACCATCCCGCTGGCCATCGTCGAACGCATCGAGGTGCTGGAAGACGGCGCATCGTCGCTGTACGGCTCCGATGCCATCGCCGGCGTGGTCAACATCATCACCCGCCGCGACTTCGACGGCGGCCAGGTGACGCTGAACTATGGTGAGTACAGCAAGGGCGACGGCACGCAGAAGGGCGTGGATCTGGCCTGGGGCAAGAGCGGCGACCGCTTCAGCCTGTTCCTGGGCGCCAGCTGGACCAAGCAGGATCCGGTGTTCGCCAAGGACCGCGAACAGTCGCGCTTCCCGATTCCCGGCACCGGCCTGGCTTTCGGCAGCGGTGGCATCCCGCAGGGCCGCTTCATGTTCACCGATCCGAACACCGGCGCGGTGCAGAACATCGTGCCCAACAGCGGTGTCAGCAATCCACGGTACGACGGCAGCGCCGGCTGCAACCGCAGCGATGACTACCATTGCTTCACCACCGCCGACCGCTTCAACTTCGCCGAATACAACATGGTACTCACGCCGTCGGAGCGCAAAGGCCTGTTCGGCCAGTTCCGTTTCGACATCACCGACAACGTGCAGTGGTACATCAAGGCGCTGGGCAACCGCCGCGAGTCGACCAACCAGGCCGGACCGGAGCCGTTGTTCTTCGGTCCTGACGGCGCCACCGGCAACCCGCTGGCCGACAACATCGTGGTCTCGCGCCTGAACCCGTACAACCCGTTCGGTTTCGATCTGGTGTCCGGCGACAACATGAGCCTGATCGGCCGCCGTCCGGTGGAGGGCGGGGCACGCGTGTTCAAGCAGGAGGTCAACACCACCTACGTGGCCACCGGCCTGGTCGGCAACTTCCATGCCGCCGACCGCAGCTGGTACTGGGACGTCAACGGCATGTACAGCAAGAACAAGGCCGAACAGACCAACTACGGCAGCTACAACATCTACAACGTCAACCTGGCATTGGGCGATCCGGCGGTGTGTGCGGCAACCCCGGGCTGCGTGCCGCTGAACATCTTCGGTGGCGCCGGCTCGATCACCCCGGACATGCTGAAGTGGATCCAGCCGGTGGTGCGCGACCGCAGCCAGAACGAGCTGAGCCTGTTCACCGCCAACCTGTCCAGCGACCTGTTCACCCTGCCGGCGGGTCCGGTATCGTTCGCCAGCGGCTACGAATATCGCAAGTACAAGGGCTGGTACCAGCCCGACCCGCTGACGGTGATCGGCCACTACAACGGTGTGCCGTCGCAGCCGACGTCCGGTTCGTATGACGTCAACGAAGCGTATCTGGAGTTGAGCGTTCCGATCTTCGCCGA
This sequence comes from Stenotrophomonas pavanii, assembly GCF_900101175.1. GTDB lineage: Bacteria > Pseudomonadota > Gammaproteobacteria > Xanthomonadales > Xanthomonadaceae > Stenotrophomonas > Stenotrophomonas pavanii. The sequence goes on from NZ_FNFQ01000015.1 coordinate 13,799, forward strand.
CTCGCCGCTGGGCAAGAAGCTGGACCTGAGCCTGGCCGGCCGCTACTCGGACTACTCCACCTTCGGTGGCGAGTTCACCCCGAAGTACGGCCTGCGCTGGCAGGTGACCGACGACTTCGTGCTGCGCACCACCTACGCCGAGGGCTTCCGGGCGCCATCGATCGGCGAGCTGTACGGCTCGGCCGCACGCGCCGACCTGCAGCTGTTCGATCCGTGCTCGGTGGGCCTCGGCGGTACGCCGCCGCGCGGCAGCGCCGCCAACTGCGCCGCGCTGGGCGTCCCGGCCGGCTTCCAGCAGGCCAACTCGCAGATCTCGGTGACCACCGGCGGTAACCGCGAGCTGGAACCGGAGCGCTCGCGCAGCTTCAGCGCCGGCTTCGTGTGGAGTCCGTGGTTCGGCAACAACGCGTCCTGGTCGGAGCGCTTCGATGTGGAAGTGACCTTCTACCGCCATGCCATCGATGGTGCGATCCAGGCCATCAACGCCCAGACCCAGCTGGACCTGTGCGTGGACACGCTTGACCCGCTGTATTGCGGTGGCATCACCCGCGCCAGCACCGGCGCGGTCAGCAGCTTCAACAACCGCCTGACCAACCTGGGCTCGATCAAGACCGATGGCTGGGACGTGGACCTGTTCTGGACCTTGCCGCAGACCTCGGTCGGCCAGTTCAAGCTGGCCTGGAAGAACACCTTCGTCGGTCGATACGAAGCCACCGGCGCGGCCGGGCAGAAGCAGCCGCAGAAGCCGGGCGTGGAAGTGGCCGACAGCTCCATTCCAGAGTGGACCAGCAACGCCAGCATCGGCTGGACGCTGGACCGCTGGAGTGCGAACTGGACGGTGCGGCACATCTCCGAGCTGACCGAGAACTGTGGCGATGCGGTGGCATTCCCGGTCTGCAGCAACCAGGCCGCCGGTACCAACACGCTCTCGGCCACCACCTTCCACGACGTGCAGGTGGGCTACAAGATCGACTGGATGAAGGGGCTGCAGCTGACCGCGGGCCTGAACAACGTGTTCGACAAGGATCCGCCGATCTGCCTGTCGTGTTCGTTGAACGGGTATGACGCCTCGACCTACGACATCCCGCGTGGCCGCTACTGGTACCTGCGCGCGGACCTGCGGTTCTGATGTGACGGTGGCAGCGCCGGTCAGTTCCGGCGCTGCCTTGCGGGCGTAGAGCCGAGCCCGCGCTCGGCTCAACAGGCGCGGGGTGGTCGTACCCCGCGTCTGATCAGAACGCCCAGGTGAACGTCAGCGAGCCATTGCGGCCATCGCCGTACGCACCGTAGCCGGTGATCTGCGAGTAGTACTTCTTGTCCAGCAGGTTGTTGAGGTTGGCCTGCACGCTGAACTCCGGCGAGATGCGGTAGCGCACGAAGGCGCTGACCAGTGCGTAACCTTCCTGCTCGAAGCGACCCACCACCGGCGCGGCGTAATAGATGCGGTTCTGCCAGTTGGCACCGCCACCGACGGTCAGTTCCTGCAGCGACTGCGGGGTGTAGCTGGTGAACAGCTTCAATGCGGTCTGCGGCAGGTTGGTGTTGATGTCGGCACCGTTGATGTCCTTGGCCACATAGCGCGAAGCGCCGAAGGTCGCGTTCCAGCCCGGTGCCAGTTCGCCGTTCACTTCGAATTCGAAGCCACGGCTGACGGTGCCGCGTGCGGCGATCGAGGCGAACTCACCCGGACGGCCGATGATCGGCTCGCTGGTGATCTGGGCGACGTTGTCCTGCTCGATGCGGAACACCGCCAGCGAGGCGTTCAGCCGGTTGTCGAACCAGGCACCCTTGACGCCCACCTCGTAGCTCTTGCCGTCGACCGGGTCGAGATAACGGTCGTTGCGGTCGCGGGCGGTCTGCGGCTGGAAGATCTCGGTGTAGCTGGCGTACGCGGAGTAGGTATCGTTGATGTCATACACTAGGCCGGCGTACGGGGTGGTCACCTTGTGTTCGCGGTCGTCGTTCTCGCCTTCGCTCTTCCAGTTGGTGTAGCGCGCACCGAGGATCAGCTTCAGCGGATCAGCCAGCGACAGACGGGTGGCGGCATAGCCGGCCTTCTGGGTGATGGTGCCCTGGCTGGCCAGCGCCAGCGGGTTCCAGTTCGGCTGGGCGATGTTGCCGGTCCAGTCGAGATAGGAGCTGAAGGGATTCCAGCCGGTGCCGGGGCCACCCATCTGGAAGTCACCGTAGTTGGCGAATTCGCGTTTGTTGTAGCTCAGGCCGGCCATGAACTGGTGCTCGCGGCCGAACAGCTGGAACGGGCCGTCGATGTAGCCATCGATGCCATCGACCTTGCGCTCGGTGTTGTAGAAGCCGGCCATCGGCGTGACGCCGGTGCCGGTGGCCTTGTCGAACGCGGTGTAGGACGGATAGAACAGCTTGTCGTCGGCGTTGGTGCGGTCGTGGGTGGCGCCGATCCTGAACTTCCAGCCGTTGCTGAAGGCGTGCTGCAGGGTGGCGAACGCACGCTTGCTGGTAGTGTCCCAGTAGGTCCAGTCCGGCGACGGATTGAACGAGGTCGGGTAGTTGGTCGGGCTGCCATCGGCGTACCACATCGGGAAACCGCCCCAGGTCGCACCATTGGCGCGCTTCTGCTGGTAGTCGTAGCCCACGCTCAGCTGGGTGTCCGGAGTCAGGTCGGCATCGATGACCGCATAGCCCAGCGTCTTGCGCTGGTTGTAGCGGTCCATCTGGCCATCGGTATCCAGATAGCTGCCGATCACGCGCCCACGCACGCTGCCGCTGGCATTGAGCGCGCTGCCCACATCCACGGTGGTGCGGGTGCGGCCCCAGCTGCCCACGTTCACCGACACGCTGCCGGCCAGCTCGGCGCTGTCGGCGTGCTTGCGGATCAGGTTCACCGACGCGGACGGGTTGCCGGCGCCGCTGAGCAGGCCGGTGGCACCTCGCACCACTTCCACACGGTCATACAGCGCCAGGTCCAGCCCGGAGTCACCGTAGCTCCAGTTCTGCACCATCTGCGTGGGCAGGCCATCGAACTGGTAGGCATCGATGTAGAAGCCACGCGCGTAGAACTCGGTGCGCTCGCTGTCGGACTGGGTGCTGGTCACGCCGGTGGTGTTGGCCAGCACGTCGATGATGTCGTCCAGCTTCTGATCTTCGATGCGCTGGTGGCTGATGATGCTGAGCGACTGCGGGATCTCGCGCGGCGCCAGGTCGAAGCGGGTACCGGCCGAGGTGCGGCGCACCGAATAGCCTTCGGCGCGTTCGCCCTTGACCACGACCTTGTCCAGCGTGGTCGGGTCGGCGGCGGTGTCGGCGAAGGCGGCCGGGGCCACGCTGCAGAGCACGGCGAGCACGGCAACGGACAGCCGCTGCGGCTGCGGGATACGGAGGGCGGAACGGGTCATGGAGGTCCTGGGCGAGCACGCGCGCTCGGCCGGCATCCAGGAGGCGAGGCGCTACGGGTAGGGGAAGGGCGGGCAGGCCGTCCTGGCACCACCGGAAACGAAAGAAATGTTAATACGAACTATTCCTATTTACAAATCCTGAACGAGGAAGGCGCTTGGGCAGGGCCCGACGCAACAGTTGGGGTCAGCGCAGCAGTGGCAGCGGATCGCGGGCACCGTCGGTGCCGTAGACGCCCCAGTGCAGGTGCGGGGGCGTGCCCTTGGCATTGCCGCTGTCGCCGACGTGGCCGAGCAGGTCGCCGGCCTGGACCACCTGGCCGCGCGCCAGGCCCTCAGCCCAGTCTTCGAGATGCGCGTAGTAGTAGCGTTCGCGACCGGGCCCGATCACCCACACCTGGCGCCCGCCGAGGCCACCCTCACGGACGTCGGCGATGACGCCAGGCGTGGCGCTGCGCACCGGGGTGCCACGCCTGGCGAAGATGTCGATGCCGGCGTGGGAGCGGTCGCGACCGCGCGGTGCGCCGAACGTATCGGCGATCTGCCCGGGTCTGACGCCGTCCACGGGCACCGGCAGTCCGGTGGCCGGCGGCATCCGCGAGAGTGTCCACAGCATCTTCGGTGCGGCCGCCCACGGGCTGTTCCACACCGCCATCACCGCAACAAGGGCCACGGCCAGCCACAGGCCGCGCAGCAGCCAGCGGCGCAGGCGGCGGGCCGCGGAAGGGGAATCAGCGGATGTCATGCCAGCGGCACCTCGAAACTGCGCTTCAACGTGCCCAGCGCCACCGATGTGCGGAAGCGCTCGATGTTGTCATCTGCGCTGAACAGCCGCTCGGTGATCGCCTCGTACTCTTCCATCGACGCGGCCGACACCAGCAGCAGGAAATCGCCATCGCCGGTGATCGAGTAGCACTGCTGCACCGCCGGGTCGTCCTGCACGCGGCGCTTGAACGGTGCCACGCGGTCGCGCTGCTCGCTGACCACGCGCACCTCGACGATGATGGTCAGCGGTCGCCCGACCCTGGCCGCGTCGACCACCGCCACGTTGGCGGCGATCACGCCGCCGTCCTGCAGGCGCTTGATGCGGCGCTGCACGGCCGGCGCGGACAGGTGCACAGCCTCGGCGATTTCGCGTTGCGGCAGGGTGTTGTCCCGCTGCAGCAGGTCGAGGATGGCGCGGTCGAAGCTGTCGAGCACGGGGGCGGTGGCCATGGCGAGCAGAAGTTGCACGAACGGGCCGTCAATTGAGCCAAGTGCTCGGCGCCGGCGCAATAGACTTTGCCCATGCAGACCCCACGACTCGCGCCGATGTTACCGGCGCTGGCGGTGCTTGGCTCGGTCACCTCGCTGGCCATCGGCACCTCCTATGCAAAAAACCTGTTCCCGCTGATCGGCGCGCAGGGCACCAGCGCGCTGCGCGTGGGCTTCTCGGCCCTGTTGCTGCTGCTGTTCTGGCGGCCGTGGCGCTGGAAGACCGGCCGCGCGGATGCGATCACCATCCTGCGCTACGGGCTCACCCTGGGCCTGATGAACCTGCTGTTCTACATGGCCCTGCGTACGATTCCCTTCGGCATCGCGGTGGCCATCGAGTTCACCGGGCCGCTGACGGTGGCGATGCTGTCGTCACGACGACCGATCGATTTCCTCTGGGTGGGCTGTGCGGCGGTGGGATTGCTGTTGCTGCTGCCGATCGGCGGCGGCCCGGCGCTGGATCCGGCCGGCGTGCTGTATGCGATGGGTGCTGCGGCGTGCTGGGGCCTGTACATCGTGTTCGGCAAGCGTGCCGGGCACCTGCACGCCGGGCATTCGGTGTCGCTGGGGCTGCTGGCGGCGTCGCTGGTGGTGGTGCCGGTGGGCGTGGTGCACGCCGGCGCGGCGCTGCTGGACCCGAAGATCCTGGCCGCCGGCCTGCTGGTGGCGCTGGTCTCCAGCGCGATCCCGATGTCGCTGGAAATGATGGCGCTCAAGCGCCTGCCGAAGGAGACGTTCGGCATCCTGATCAGCATGGAGCCGGCGGTGGCCGCACTGTGGGCGATGCTGCTGCTGCACGAACACCTGCATGGGCTGCAGTGGCTGGCGATCGGCTGCACGGTGCTGGCCTCGGTGGGCAGCACGATGACCGCGCGGCGCCTGAAGGCACCCGTCACCGCCTGAAAAAAGGGGACGGAGGGGATTAAGTCGTTTATGCCCTGATTTAGGGGGCGCCCGGCGGCGGCCGGCGCGAAGCGTGCGGACCAACGGTCCGCACCTACCAGGGCGGCGGTTCAGCGCAGGGCGTCAGTCGGGACGTCGATCTGCATCGCCAGGGCGAGGTGATCGGAGAACGCGGCCGGTACGGCTTCCACGGTGCGGGTCAGCAGTCCGCTGCTGACCAGGATGTGGTCGATGGCGCGATCGGGGCGCCAGCTGGGGAAGGTCGGCACGATGCAGTCGGGCGGCTGCAGCCGGGTCTTCTGGTACAGCACCTGCATTTCCGGGCGTTCGGCCAGGCAGTTGAAGTCGCCCATCAGCACCGCGTTGGGGTGGTCGGACAGCAGTTCGGCGATGAAGCCCAGCTGCGACATCCGCGAGCCCGCACCCAATGACAGATGCGCCACCGCCACCGCCAGGCCATCGGTACCGTCGCCGAACTTGGCCAGCAGCACGCCACGCCCGCCGATGCGGCCGGGCAGGGCATGGTCCTGCACTTCCACCGGTTCCAGCTTGCTCAGCAGGCCATTGGCACTGGACGCCACGCCGCCCATGCGCCGGTTCGGCTGGTGGCTCCAGTAGTTGAAGCCGGCGCGCTGGGCCAGGTAGTGGGTCTGGTTGGTGAAGCCCGAGCGCAGGCTGCCCGGGTCGGCCTCCTGCAGGCCGACGATGTCATGGTCGCGCGCCAGGGTGGCGATCGCGTCCAGGCTGCTGCGCTTGCGACCCGCCGGCAGCGCATGTGACCAGCTGCGGGTCACATAGTCGCTGTAGCGGCGGGTACTTGAGCCGGCCTGGATGTTGGCCGTCAGCAAGCGCAGGGTCCGTGTACGGGGGGAATTCACGGCCGGGAAATGCGTCTCTTGGATCAGTGAGCCTGGGCCGCACCGCGTTCGCGGGCGATCAGGTGGTCGGCGATGCGCAGCATGTCCGGGAAGCTCTTCCCCTTCACCAGGTACTTGCCGTTGACGATGATCGACGGGGTGCCGCTGATCTGGCTGCGCTGGGCGAACTGCTTGGCCGAGTTGGTCTTGGCGTTCACTGCGAAGCTGCCCATGGTGGCGGCGAACTGCTTCGGATCCACGCCATAGGCGGCGTAGAACTTGGCGATGTCTTCCACCGAATCACGGCCGCGCTCACCCTTCAGGGTCTTCTGCGAGTGGATGGCGGCATACAGCGCTTCGTGGGTCTTTTCCTGCACGCCCAGGGTCTGCGCGGCGTAGAACGCACGGGCATAGTCATCCCAGGTGCCGCCGAACATGGCCGGCACGTAGACGAAGTTGACGTCGCTCGGCAGGCCGGCCTTCCACGGGCCGACCAGCGGCTGGAACGCGGCGCAGGCCGGGCAGACGTAGCCGAAGATCTCGGTCACTTCGATCTTGCCGGCGGCCGGCTGGAACGGCTGGCCGTTCGGGATCACCTGGTAATCGGCGCCTTCCACCGGGGCCGGACCGGTCAGCGCGGCGGTGGTCGGGGCCGGCGCGGCGGCCGGAGTCGCTTCGGCCGGGGCCTTGTCGCCTTCGGCGGCAGCCGGCGCGGCGCCTTCGCTGCCCGCCGCCGGCGCAGCGGCCGGTTCGGGGGTGGCCGGGGCGGCGGCCGGTGCGGCCGGGGCCGCGGTGGTGTTGGTGCTGCCGTCATCAGCCTTGCAGGCAGCCAGGATCGGCAGCAGCGCTGCGAGGGCGAGGGCGTAACGGATCTTCATGGAAACGTCTCCAGCATCTGGAAAGGTGGGGCCGGCGCCAGGCGCCAGCCAGGGGGAAATGATGACATGCGGCGGCGACAGCGCCGTGTCGAGGGTGGGCGTTGGTTCAGCGGCCGCGGGCGGCGCGGGCCTGGGCGATCAGCGCCGAGGCGATGCGCAGCTGGTCGTCGAAGCTGTTGCCGCGCACCAGGTACTGGCCGTTGATGATGATGGCCGGGGTGCCCGGCACCTTGGTGCGCTGGGCGAACGCGCGCGCGGCCTCGACCTTCTTCTGCACGGCATCGCCGCGCAGCGCCTGGAGGTAGCGGTCCGGGGTCACGCCGTAGGCCTTGTAGAACGTGGCGAGCTCATCGGCCGAGACGTTCTGCATCGGCAGCGATCCCTGCTCGTGCAGGGCCTTGAACACGGCAGCGTGGCTGCGCTTGGCCACGCCGACTTCGTCGGCGGCGTAGTAGGCCAGTGCCCAGGCATCCCAGGCGCCACCGAAGGCCGCCGGGACCGGCGTGAAGCGCACGTCGGCCGGCAGCTTGGCCGCCCAGGCTTCCAGCTGCGGTTCGAAATGGGCGCAGTGCGGGCAGGTGTAGCCGAAGACCTCGACCACCTCGATCTTGCCGGCCAGCGGCTGGAACGGGCCCGGCTGGGCGATGCGCTCGTAGTCTTTGCCCTCGACCAGCGGGGCATTGGCGGGGGTGGCGGCGCAGGCTGCCAGCGGCAGCAGCACCAGCACGGACAACAGCAGGCGGGAAATCAACCTCATCGACACGCATCTCCGTTGAAAAAAGCAACGCCGGCGCAGCCGCCGGCGTGAAGGAAACATACCGCAGCCGTGGGCCGACGTCGCGGCCCCGGCCGACCAGTGGTGCTCAGGGGGCGGCAGCCGGTTGTGTCGGCGCGGCCGCAGCGGCCACATCGTCGGCCTTGTTGTGCAGGCCCTGCAGGTAGCTCGACAGGGCCTGCACCTCCTGCTCGCTGAGCTTCTGCGCGACCGTGGCCATGATCTGGAAGTGCGCCTTGTCGGTCTCGTTGGTCTGGCCGGCCTGGTACTCCTGCAGGCGGCGCGCGACATAGCTGGCGTGCTGCCCACCCAGGTGTGGATAGGCCGGGCCGGGATTGCCGGCACCGCTGGGGCCGTGGCAGGCCATGCAGGCCGGCAGGCCACGCTTGGCATCGCCGCCACGGTAGAGCTGCTGGCCGATCTCGTAGAACTTCATGCCCTTGTAGGGGCCGTCGGTGACCGCCGTGTCATCGGCGATGCCCGCGTTGGCCTTCTGCGTGGCGAAGTAGGCGCCGATATCGCGCATGTCCTGCGGGGTGAGGTTCTGCACGAACGGCACCATCGCCACCGCGGCGCCGGAACTGCGCTGGCCATTGGCGATCAGGGCCATCTGCTGGGCCACGTAGCGTTCGCTCTGGCCGGCGATGGACGGATACATCTCCACCGTGGAGTTGCCGTCGGCGCCATGGCAGGCCGCACAGGCCGTCGCCTTGGTCTGGCCGGCCTTGGCATCACCCCAGTGGGTCTTGCTGAAGTCCACCTCCAGCGACGCGGTGCGGATCGGCCCGTTGTCGGGCAGCGGAGTCAACGTGGTCTGCGCGAACGCAGCGGCGGCAACGACTACGGCAGTGGCAAGGGCGGATACGGCAAGAACGCGAGCGTGGCGCATGCTGAAGCTCCGTATGGACCGGGCCGGGCGATGGCGGCCGGCATCGCCCGGATTATCAACGCCGTTTCCGCGCACGGTCAACGCAGCAGTGCAGCAAAAATGCCGGCACGGGCCGCCGGCACGGGCGCGCGGCGCCGCAACATGCGATCCTAGGCATATGTCATTGCTCATCGAACGCGCCCGTTACCACCTCTCGGCCCACAATGTGCGGCAGCTGCCGCCCGATGAAGGGGCCGAAGTGGCCTTCGCCGGCCGCTCCAACGCCGGCAAGTCCAGTGCGCTCAACGCGCTGACCCGCCAGAACGCCCTGGCCCGTGTCTCCAAGACTCCCGGCCGCACCCAGCAGCTGGTGTTCTTCCAGATCACTCCGGACGCGCACCTGGTCGATCTGCCCGGTTATGGCTACGCCAAGGTGCCGCTGGACCTGCAGGCGCACTGGCAGGCCTTCATCGACAGGTATTTCCGCACCCGGGAGGCCCTGAAGGGGCTGGTGGTGGTGATGGACATCCGCCATCCGCTGAAGGACTACGACCGGCAGATGCTGGCTTATGCCGTGCAGCGCGGCCTGCCGGCGCACGCGCTGCTGACCAAGGCCGACAAGCTCAGCCGCAGCCAGCAGATGCAGACGCTGCAGAAGGTGCGCAAGGAGCTGCACTCGGCCTATGGCGACAGCGTCAGCGTGCAGGTGTTCTCCGGCGAAGACCGCACCGGCGTGGACGAAGCCCGCGGCGTGATCGGCGGCTGGCTGGGGCTGGAATAAGGCTCTCCGGTCGCCCGGCTGGCAGCCGGGCGCTACCCGATCGGGTGGGTGCCGACCTTGGTCGGCACACCCTCACAACGGCGAATACTCCGCCGGCACCCACGCATAGGCCTGGCCTTCGCTGCGCACGTGGCCCAGGCCCGGGAACGGCAGGTGTGCACCGGCCACCCACCAGCCGCGGGTGGTGGCCTGCTGCAGCAGGCTCCGGCGGCTGGCGATGGCCGCCTTGCGGTCCGAGTCGGCCTCGAACGCCGCCTCCGGATGCGCGAACTGCACCGCGTGGAAGTGCAGCACATCGCCCCACACCAGCAGTGACTGGCCCTGGCTGTCGAACCGGTAGGAGACATGGCCGGGGGTATGGCCATGGGTATCCATCGCTACCGCGCCACCGGGCAGGGCATCGCCGGGGCTGAAGGTGCGCAGGTGGCCGCTGGCCTGATACGGCGCCACCGCGTTGCGTGCCAGCGGGAAGGCGAAGCGCACGCCCTTCGGCGCGGTGGCCTCGCTGGCCGGGTTGAGCCAGTAATCGGCATCCGCCTTGGACAACCACACCGTGGCATTCGGGTAGGCCGGCTTGCCCTGTGCGTCGAGTACGCCGCACAGGTGGTCCGGATGGGCGTGGGTCAGCAGCACCTCATCCACCTCGGACGGGTCCACGCCGGAGGCACGCAGATTGCCCAGCACCTGGCCCAGGCCGGGGCCGAAGCACTGCGCCGTGCCGGTGTCGACCAGGGTGAGGTGGTTGCCCTGACGCACCAGGAAGGCGTTGATCGCGGTCTGCAGGCCTTTCTTGTCTTCCGGTACGTAGCGGCCTTCCAGCAGGCGGCTGACCAGCGTCGCTGGCACATCCACCACTTCCTGGCGGCCCAGCGCGACCACGCCATCGAACAGCGCGGTGACCTGCAAGGTGCCGACGCGCTGGTGGTAGACGCCGGGTACCTGCTGGGTGGGCGCGGGCGAGGTGGCTTCGGCCAGCGCAGCCAGCGGCAGGGAGGACAGGGCCAGCAGCAGGGCGCCGCGCAGCGGCAGGGGGTGCAGGGTCATGGCGGTTCTCGGTGAACGGGTGATTCCGTGGTGCCAGCGTGCCGTGACGGGCGTATGCGCGGCGCTCAATCCGCTGCGCGGAATGCTCAGGGAAGGGGTGTTGTCTGCAGGGCTGCGCCCTGCACCCGCAGAGGCAACGGCAATGGCCGAAGCAACAGCAACAGCAACAGCGGGCTATCCGTGGGATGGCGGGGTGGGTCCGGTTGCGGGGGACGCCGCAAGTCCCACTCCGGGGCCCAGCCGCCAGCGGCTGGGCCGGACCGCGGAGCGGGGTTTACGGCGTGTCCTGCCCACCCACACCTCCCCGCCATCCCACGGAATGCACGCTGTTGCTGTTGCCGGCCAGCGGCCGGCACTACCGAAGCAGGGCTGCAAGCCCTGCCGAACCCCCTCAAATGTCGGTCGGAGCCAGTCCGTACTGCTCGGCGAAGCGCTTGCTGAAACTCGCCGCAGACCGGTAACCCGCGCGTGCGGCGACGGTCTTCAGTGGCAGGTCGGTGGTGTAGAGCAGCTGCATGCCATGCGCCAACCGCGCCTCGGTGAGCAGCTGGCGCAGGCTGGTGGCTTCGGCGGCGAGGCGGCGGCGCAGGGTGGCGCCGCTCAGCGCGAACTGCGCTTCCACATCACGTGATTGCCAGTCGCGTGCCGGTTCGGCGGCGATGCGGTCGCGGATCTGTTCGCTCAGGCTCGGCGCCTGCGGCAGCAGCAGGTTGCCATGACCCTGGCGGCACAGGGTCAGCACCAGCGAGGCCAGGGCCAGTCGCGCTTCGCTGTAACGCCCGTCCTGCAGTGATTGCCGCCACTGGCGCAGCACCACGGCATGTTCGATCAACGGCAGCCGCGCCATCGCCGGACCCTGCGCGGGAAGCTCTTCGTTCCAGAGCGTACGCGCCGCCGCCAGCACTTCGGCGCAGAGTGGCACGATGGCACTGAGGTAGCGGCCGCTGCAGGGATCAGGGGTGTTGACCACGTCGATGCGGCACCGCTGGGTCAGCAGCAGGATGTCGCCGGGAACGAACGTCAGCGACTGGTGTGCAGTGCGCACCTGCTTGCGGCCTTCCAGCAGGATCGCGAACTGCGGCTGCGGAACCTCTACCGAACTGGCGCCATGCTCGCGGCGCGCGGTGATGCAGGCGTAGCCCTCGGCGCGCCCGCAGCCGGCCAGACTGGCCATCTCGGCCAGCACTGCGGTGGCCGGTGGCAGCATGCCGGTCATGACACCTGGGCACCGAACAGGCGACCGACGCCGGCCGCCGCAGCCATCGCCAACGCGCCCCAGAACATCACCCGGATCGCGCCGCGCACAGGCGGTGCACCCCCGGCCCGGGCTGCCACCGCGCCGGTCAGGCACAGGCCGAGCAGGGTGCTGGCAGTGGTCATCAATGCGACCTTGTCGACCGGCGCCAGCAGGGCGGTCAGCACCGGCAGTGCTGCTCCGCAGGTGAACGCACCGGCCGAGGCCAGCGCCGCCTGCAGCGCGCGCGCGCGCAGGGTGTCGGTGATGCCCAGCTCATCGCGGGCGTGGGCACCCAGTGCATCGTGGGCGGTCAGCTGTTCGGCCACCTGCCGGGCCAATGCAGGCTCCAGGCCGCGGTGGCGATAGATCGCAGCCAGTTCCTCCAGCTCGCTGTGCGGGTCTTCGCGCAGTTCGCGCGTTTCCATGGCCAGGTCGGCCGCTTCGGTGTCGGCCTGGGTCTGCACCGAGACATACTCGCCGGCGGCCATCGACATCGCGCCGGCCACGGTGCCGGCCACGCCGGTGGCGAGGAGGGTGGCAGCGGAGGCGCCGCTGGCCGCCACGCCGACCACCAGGCCGGCCACCGAGACGATGCCATCGTTGGCGCCCAGCACGGCGGCACGCAGCCAGCCGACGCGCTCGGAGCGGTGCAGTTCGGGGTGTCGCGAATGGCGGCTCATGCGCTGAGTGTACGAGGGTCAAGAGGGCGTCGGTAGGATGCTGAAACCCGTCACCGTCGCATGACGCAACGGGGTGCCACGCTATAGTGCGCCCTTGCGATGGAAGGCCGCGAGCCCCACATCCCCCGCCACCGTCCAGCGAGCCTTCCCCTTGTCGAGCCCCAGCCACGTCGCCGATACCCCCATTACCGACCGCTCGCAGCTGGTGGAGGTGATCGCCTCCGGCGAGAAGCCCCGCGCGCAGTGGCGCATCGGCACCGAGCACGAGAAGTTCGGGTTCCGCCTGGATGACCTGCGCCCGCCCACGTTCGAGGGCGAGCGCGGCATCGAAGCGTTGCTCAACGGTTTGGTCCGCTTCGGCTGGGAGCCGGTGCAGGAAAACGGCAACACGATCGCGCTGCTGCGCGACGGTGCCTCGGTGACGCTGGAACCGGCCGGACAGCTGGAACTGTCCGGCGCGGCGCTGGAGACCATCCACCAGACCTGCGTGGAGACCGGCACCCACCTCAACGAAGTGGCACAGGTGGCCGGCGAACTGCAGCTGGGTTTCCTCGGCATGGGCTTCCAGCCGAAGTGGAAGCGCGATGAAATGCCGTGGATGCCGAAGGGGCGCTACAAGATCATGCGCTCGTACATGCCCAAGGTCGGCTCGCTGGGCCTGGACATGATGACCCGCACCTGCACCGTGCAGGTGAACCTGGACTACGCCACCGAAGCGGACATGGTAAAGAAGTTCCGCGTGTCGCTGGCGCTGCAGCCGATCGCCACCGCGCTGTTCGCCGACTCGCCGTTCACCGAAGGCAAGCCGAACGGCTACCTGAGCTACCGCTCGCACATCTGGACCGACACCGACGCCGACCGCACCGGCATGCTCGACTTCGTGTTCGAGGATGGCTTCGGTTACGAGCGCTATGTCGACTACCTGCTCGACGTGCCGATGTATTTCTCCTACCGCGATGGCATCTACCACGACGCCAGCGGGCAGAGCTTCCGCGACTTCATGCAGGGCAGGCTGCCGGTGTTGCCGGGTGCGCTGCCGACCCTGCGCGACTGGTCGGACCACATGACCACCGCGTTCCCCGAAGTGCGCCTGAAGAAGTACCTGGAAATGCGTGGCGCCGATGGCGGCCCGTGGAGCCGCCTGTGTGCGCTGCCCGCGTTCTGGGTCGGCCTGCTGTACGACGACACCGCACTCGATGCTGCCTGGGACCTGGTGCATGACTTCACCCTGGCCGAGCGCCATGCGCTGCGCGATGGCGTGCCCAAGCATGCGATGAACCTGCCGTTCCGCAATGGCACGGTTCGCGACCTGGCCCGGGAAGCGGTGAAGATTTCGGTGGAAGGCCTCAGGCGCCGCGCGGCGCGCAATGCCGACGGCCAGGACGAGAGCAAGTTCCTGGACGTGCTGCAGGAGATCGTCGAATCCGGCCTGACCCCGGCCGAGCGCAAGCTGGCGCTGTTCCATGGCCGCTGGCACGGCGACGTCGATCCGGTGTTCCGCGAATTCGCGTACTGATCGCCATGCGGGGGTGCCGGCCAGCGGCCGGCACTACCAGAAGAAAAACCCCGGCATTGCCGGGGTTTTTCATTTCCACATCTGTGTTGGATCAGGCGGCGTCCTTCATCGTCGCCATGTCGATCACGAAGCGGTAGCGCACATCGTTCTTCGCCATGCGTTCCCAGGCCTCGTTGACGTTCTTGATGTCGATGATCTCGACATCGCTGACGATGCCGTGCTCGGCGCAGAAGTCCATCATTTCCTGGGTTTCGGCCATGCCGCCGATCGCCGAGCCGGTCAGGTGCTTGCGGCCGAAGATCACGCTGCCACCGGTCAGCGGCGGGTCCAGTTCGGTCAGTACGCCGACCAGGCACATGGTGGCCTCGCGCTTGAGCAGGCCCATGTACGGGTTGGTGTCATGGCCGACCGGGATGGTGTTGAGCAGGAAGTCGAAGCTGCCGGCGTGCGCCTTCATCTGCGCGGCATCGCGCGAGACCAGTACCTCATCGGCGCCCAGGCGCTTGGCATCGGCACCCTTTTCCGGCGTGGTGGTGATCATCACCACGTGCGCGCCCAGTGCCTTGGCGAACTTCACGCCCATGTGGCCGAGGCCACCGAGACCGATCACGCCCACCTTCTGCCCCGGACCGACCTTCCAGTGGCGCAGCGGCGACCAGGTGGTGATGCCGGCGCACAGCAGCGGTGCGGCCGCCTTCAGGTCGAGGGTGTCGGACACCTTCACCACGAAGCGCTGCTCGACCACCACGTGGTCGGAATAGCCGCCGTAGGTCGGCGCGCCGGTTTCGCGTTCACGGCCGTTGTAGGTCCAGGTCGCACCCTCGGCGCAGTACTGCTCCAGGTCGTGCTGGCAGGCGTCGCAGTGGCGGCAGGAATCGACCATGCAGCCGACGCCGGCGTGGTCGCCGACCTTGAAGCGGGTGACGTTGCTGCCGACTTCGGTCACCCGGCCGATGATCTCGTGGCCCGGCACCATCGGGTAGATCGAGCCACCCCAGTCATCGCGGGCCTGGTGCAGGTCGGAGTGGCAGATGCCGCTGTAGAGGATCTCGATGCGCACGTCGTCTGGGCCGACCGCGCGACGTTCGAACGCGTAGGGCACCAGCGGGGCGGTATGTGAATGGGCGGCGTAACCACGGGCGAGGGACATGGGGAATCCTTGGCAGGGTTTATCGAAAGGCGCTTTACAATACGCCCCATGCCCAGTGGCAAGAAGCGCGGATATCGGCATGATTCATCAAGTGAAACTGCACAATGGCCACTGACAACCTGACCCATCTGGCCGCGTTCGCCGCAGTTGCCCGCCATCGCAGCTTCCGCCGCGCCGGTGCCGAACTGGCATTGTCGACCTCGGCGGTGAGCTATGCGATCCGCGCGCTGGAGGAGCGGCTGGGCGTGGGCCTGTTCCATCGCACCACCCGCAGCGTGGCCCTGACCGAAGCCGGGCAGCGCCTGCTGGAGCGCTTGCAGCCGGCGTTGGGGCAAGTGCACGACGCACTGGAAGAAATGAACCACTTCCGCGCCGCCCCGGCCGGCTTGCTGCGCATCAACGCCACCCGCGCGGCGGTGCCGACCCAGTTGGGGCCGCGGCTGGCGCGCTTCCTGCACGCCCATCCCGACGTGCGGGTGGAGCTGACCGAGAACGATGGCCTGGTCGACATAGTCGCCGAAGGCTACGACGCCGGTGTGCGCCTGCACGAGTTCGTACCCGAGGACATGGTGGCGGTGCCGATGGGCCCACCGCTGCGTGGCTTGATTGTCGGCTCGCCGGACTACCTGCGGCGGCGCCCGGCGCCACAGCATCCGCGCGACCTGGCCGCGCACGAATGTATCCGCTTCCGCTTCGCCAGCGGGCACCTGTACAAGTGGCAGTTCGAGCGCGGTGGGCAGGCGCTGGAGATCGATGTACCGGGGCGGCTGACCCTGTGCGAGCAGGGCACGATCGTGCGCGCCGTTCTGGATGGCATCGGCCTGGCGTACGTGCTGGAAGACACGGCAAGGCCGTACATCGACTCGGGGCAGATGGTGGCAGTGCTTGAAGACTGGAGCGAACCGTTCGCCGGATTCGCGCTGTACTACCCGAAGCAGCGGCAGATGCCGGGCGCGCTTCGGGCGTTCGTGGATATGCTGCGGGCGTAGTGGCGGTAAGGGATGCAGTGCCGACCCACGGCCGGCACCCACCCCAATCGCTCATGTCACCAGCGCGTCGTAGCCTTCGCCACTGAACTGGATCAGGCAGAAGCCGTGCCCGAACGGATCGGCCAGCACGGCGATGTGCCCCCAGCGGCGTTCGCGCACCGGCTGTTCAACGGTTGCCCCGGCTGCAACCGCACGTGCCAGCGCGGCTTCGATGTCATCCACCACCCAGTCGAGGTGCAGCGGCGTCCAATGGCGCTCGTAGTCGCGCACGTCGCCGTCTTCGGTGGCGGCGCTGCCGGCGTCGTTGTGCAGCAGGTAGAGCGGCGTGGGTCCACCGAGCAGTTCCACCGCGCCCGGGCCGAGACGGCGGCCGGTGCGCAGGCCGAAGGCTTCCGTGTAGAAGGCTTCGGCGGCGGCGAGATCGGGGACGTCGAGGTTGACGATGAATGATGCGGTGGGCGTATCCATGGGCAGATCCGGTGGATGCGGGCGGGCAGTGTACGCCCGCATCCATGCGGGGCGTGGATCTATCGTGCGCGCGGGTAGTCGAGGTAACCCGCTTCGCCGCCCCCGTAGTAGGTGGTGCGGTCCGGAGTGGCCAACGCAATGTCGCGCTGCAGGCGCTCGACCAGGTCCGGGTTGGCGATGAACGGTTGGCCGAACGCGGCCAGGTCGATGGTGCCCGCCTCGACCAGCTGCAGCGCGCGTTCGCGGGTCATGCCACCGGCCACGATCAGGGTGTCGCCGTAGGCCTGCTTGAACTGCTGCAGGAAGGCCTCGCCCAGCACCGACTGGCCCGCCTGCAGGTTGTCGTTGAGATGCACGTAGGCCAGGCCGCGTTTGCCCAGTTCCCCGGCCAGGTACAGATAGGTGGCTTCGTTGTCGGGGTAGAACGGCATGTCGAAGGTGAGGTTGTTCGGTGCCAGGCGCACGCCGATACGGTGGGCACCGATGCGCTGCGCCATCGCATCGACGGTGTCCAGGATCAGGCGCGCACGATTGGGCAGCGAGCCGCCATACCGGTCCTCACGCTGGTTGATGAGCGGGTTGAGGAACTGTTCGAACAGGTAGCCGTTGGCAGCATGCAGCTCGATGCCGTCGAAGCCGGCCGCGATGGCGTTCTCCGCGCCGCGCACGAAGTCGTCGACGATGCCGGGGATCTCTTCGGTGGCCAGCGCACGCGCCGAAGTGGGATCGGCATGGCCGCGGCTGCCGTCGTCCAGGTAGACGAACGAGGTGTTCTTCGGTGCGCTGGCGACCGGGCGAGTGCCAGCGCTGACCGGTTGTCCGCCATCGGGCTGCAGCGAGGAATGCGACATGCGGCCCACATGCCAGAGCTGGGCGAAGATCGTGCCCTGTTCGGCATGCACGGCCTCGGTCACCTGCTTCCAGCCCGCCACCTGCTCGGCCGACCAGATGCCCGGCACGTCGATGTACCCCTGGCCCTGCGGCGAGACCGGGGTGCCTTCACTGATGATCAGGCCAGCGCTGGCGCGTTGCTGGTAGTACTGCGCGGTGAGCGCATTGGCGACCGAGCCGGGGTTGCGGGCACGGGTCATCGGGGCCATCACGATGCGATTGCGCAGGAGGGTGCCTGACAGGTCGAAGGGGCGGAACAGAGTGGCGGTCATGTCGGTCATCTCGGTGCGGGGGGAGGAGCGCCAGCGGCGCGATGCCCACAGGATGGAGTTGACATGCGGGCGCATAAAGCGCTTCGATCTCCCTGAGTGTGGGACTATTTGTCCCCAATGTGGGGGAAAGAATGCTGCCGCTGGAATCATTGAATGGCCTGGTGACCTTCGTTACCGCGGCCCGCTCGGGCAGCTTCACCGAAGCGGCCGATGCACTGGGCGTCTCACGCTCGGCGGTGGGCAAGGCCATCGCCCGGCTGGAAACGCGGCTGGGCGTGCGCCTGTTCCACCGCACCACGCGCCGCATCGCGCTGACCACCGACGGCGAGGCGTACTACGCGTCGTGTGCGGCGGCGCTGGAAGAAATCTCCGCCGCCGAGGCCTGCCTGGGTTCGGCCGGCCTGCCCAGCGGGCGGCTGCGCATCGACATGCCGTCCTCGTTCGGGCGGCTGGTGGTGTTGCCGGTGCTGCTGCGGTTGTGCCGGCAGTACCCGGACCTGCAGCTGACGATGACCTTCACCGATCACTTCGTTGATCCGGTCGAAGAGGGCATCGACCTGCTGATCCGTTTCGGTGGGCTGCACCACGCAGAGCACCTGGTCGCGCGCCGGCTGGGTCGCCAGCGCCTGGTCACCTGTGCATCGCCGGAGTACCTGCAGGCGCATGGTGTGCCTGCGACCGTGGAGGAACTGGCACAGCACCGCAGCATCGTCGGCTTCCGCCACGGGCAACCGGTGGCGTGGCGGATTGGCAGTGATGATGCCGAAGGAACGTTCATCCCGAATGCGGCCTACCAGCTCAACGACGGCGATGCAGTGATCGACGGCGCCATTGCTGGGCTGGGTATCTGCCAGATGCCGGAGTCACTGGTGCGCCGGCACCTGGAATCCGGCGCGCTGCAATCGGTGCTGGATGCGCACATGCAGCGGCATATCGACATCCATGCGCTGTGGCCGCCAACCCGCCACCTGCGGCCGAAGGTGCGTTATGTGGTGGATGAGCTGGCGCGGCTGGCGGCTCAGGGATTGTTTGACTGAGCCGGGGCTGCCACGTCGGGTGCGCCATCGAGCGTGTTGCGGGGCGGGAACGCCATCATCCCTGCCAACTGGCAGTACGCGGCAGCATCCAGGAAGGTGGTGGGCACATGGTCCTCAAGCTGGCGGACTTTGCGCAGTCCTTCGATCGGTTCGAGGATGGCCGGAAAATTCTTGTCCTGCTCGTCCAGGACGCGGTCAAGCCGGTCTTTCAGCGGGCTCTTGTAGAAGAAGTCCGGCAGCACGATGCACATCTGGGTGCCGGGCCGCGAGGCGATCTCGCGCATCGCCGTTTCGAATGCGTCGGCATGTTCGGCATCGTCGATGCGCAGCTGCAGGTCCTCCGCCTCGCCGACCGGGCGGTAGTACACGCTGCCCGGGCGGAACAGGAAGGTATACAGATGCGTTCCTTCCACCTTGTACGTCTTTGGTGAGCGTTGCCGCTGCAACTCGGTGGGGAGTGGCACTGAGCGCCCGTCGGCCAGCAGCAGCCTGGCGTTCATGCCGCAACTGCTGCCGTCGGTACCGAACGATACTTCGTAGTCCAGGCCGGGTTCCGGCGTCAGCAGGAGCGAGGGCGGCAGCGTGAAGCGCAGGTCGCGAACCCTTTCGCCCGCGGGAACGCAGCGGCGATTGCCCTCGAAGTTGGCCATCACATTGACCAGCTGGCCCGGCACCAGTGCGAATTCGCGATAGAAGGGCTTGCGGATACCGCCCAGCGTACCGGTGGCGAATGACTCGGGCATGCCGATCGAGGTGCTTTCATTGCCGGTGGCCAACGAGGCGAGCGTGCTGAACACACCCTTGGACGCCTTGCTCTCCACCCTGACCACCTCGGCTTCGGCGCCGCTGCGCGTGTGGTTCTTGCGCATCGCCAGATACTGGCCATTGGCACTGAACAGGCGGATGCGCGCCGGTTGCTGCAGATCCACCTGGGCCGTCGCGTCAGTGGGGGCCTGCTCGGCCAGTGCGGGGAATGCCAAGGCCATGGCCAGGCAGGCGGGCAGCAGGAGGCGCACCATCATCAGAACTCCGTGTCATTGCCGGCGACTCATTCGCCATCAGGCACCGGGTAGCGGCTGCGTGGCGGCGTTCTTTAGCCCGGCTCTGCCGGCGGATCACGATGACGGCAGGGCGCGTCGGTGACACTGGCAGGGTGGCCGTGTATACTATCCCCCAGTATAGTTCCGAAGTGGCCCGCCATGCCGCACTCCCCCGAAGAGAAGAAGAAGGTCCTGGCCCGCGTGCGCCGCATCCGCGGCCAGTGCGATGCGCTGGATCGCGCGCTCGAAGCTGGCGCCGACTGCGGGCCGGTGCTGCAGCAGATCGCCGCCATCCGTGGCGCGGTCAACGGCCTGATGTCCGAGGTGATGGAAGCCCATCTGCGCGAGGAGTTCGGCCAGCCCGCCGCCTCCGACGCACAACGCGCCGAACGCGTGCGCGACATGAGCGCGTTGATCCGCTCGTACCTGAAATAAACGACGGCGCAACAGTGCGCCGCCCATCCTGTTACTGCCTGCCCTTGGAGAAGCCACCATGAAGTCCCGTGCCGCCGTCGCCTTTGGTCCCGGCCAGCCGCTGCAGATCGTCGAGATCGACGTCGCCCCGCCGAAGAAGGGCGAAGTGCTGGTGAAGATCACCCATACCGGTGTCTGCCACACCGATGCGTTCACGCTGTCCGGCGATGACCCGGAAGGCCTGTTCCCGGTGGTGCTGGGCCATGAAGGCGCCGGCATCGTGGTTGAAGTGGGCGAGGGCGTGACCAGCGTCAAGCCGGGCGACCACGTGATTCCGCTGTACACCGCCGAGTGCGGCGAGTGCCTGTTCTGCAAGAGCGGCAAGACCAACCTGTGCGTGTCGGTGCGCGCCACCCAGGGCAAGGGCGTGATGCCCGATGGCACCAGCCGCTTCAGCTACAACGGCGAGCCGCTGTACCACTACATGGGTTGCTCGACCTTCAGCGAGTACACCGTGGTGGCCGAAGTCTCGCTGGCCAAGATCAACCCGGACGCCAACCCGGAGCACGTCTGCCTGCTCGGCTGCGGCGTCACCACCGGCATCGGCGCGGTGCATAACACCGCCAAGGTGCAGGAGGGCGACAGCGTAGCGGTGTTCGGCCTGGGGGGCATCGGCCTGGCGGTGATCCAGGGTGCGCGCCAGGCCAAGGCCGGCCGCATCATCGCGGTGGACACCAATCCGTCCAAGTTCGAACTGGCGCGCGAATTCGGCGCCACCGACTGCATCAACCCGAAGGACTTCGACACGCCGATCCAGCAGGTCATCGTTGAAATGACCACCTGGGGCGTAGACCACAGCTTCGAGTGCATCGGCAACGTCAACGTGATGCGCGCGGCGCTGGAATGCGCGCACCGTGGCTGGGGCCAGAGCGTGGTGATCGGCGTGGCCGGTGCCGGGCAGGAGATCTCCACCCGCCCGTTCCAGCTGGTGACCGGCCGCAAGTGGATGGGCACTGCCTTCGGCGGCGTGAAGGGCCGCAGCCAGCTGCCGGGCATGGTCGAAGACGCGATGAAGGGTGATATCGAACTGGCGCCGTTCGTCTCCCACACCATGGACCTGGACAAGATCAACGATGCCTTCGACCTGATGCATGAAGGCAAGTCGATCCGTTCGGTGGTCCATTACTGAGCCGCGTCATGGGCTGGCTGGATGCCCTGCGCCGGCCGCGTGCGGAAGACCCGCGCGCGGCCCTGGTCGACCCGATCGAGCAGGCGCTGCGCGCGCTGGGCTGGGTCGACGGCGACGTGGGGCCACCGCGTGCGGTGGATTCACCTTTCGGTATCGACGAGATGCCGTTCGAGCACTGGCTGGCACAGGTGTTCCTGCCGCGCCTGCACGAAGCCCGCGCCGACGGCCAGTGGCCACCGCGCAGCGACGTGGCGGTGGCGGCGTACCGCAACCTCGACGGCCAGCCCGGTGTCGAGCCGCTTCTGCACCTGCTTTCGCAGCTGGATGAACTGATCAATAGACGTGCCGGCCGAGGCCGGTGCGCAGGAGAGCCTGATGGAACGCATTGAACACCGCGCCTGTTTCGGTGGCTGGCAGGACGTCTACCGCCATCATTCGACCACGCTGGGCTGCGACATGCAGTTCGCCGTGTACCTGCCGCCGCAGGCGGAAACGCAGACGCTGCCGGTGCTGTACTGGCTGAGTGGGCTGACCTGCACCGAGCAGAATTTCATCACCAAGGCGGGCGCGCAGCGTTATGCGGCCGAACACGGCGTGATCATCGTCGCGCCGGATACCAGCCCGCGCGGTGATGACGTGGCCGATGCCGAAGGCTACGACCTCGGCAAGGGCGCGGGGTTCTACCTCAACGCCGCCCGCGCGCCCTGGGCGAAGCACTACCACATGCATGACTACGTAGTGCACGAGCTGCCGGCGCTGATCGAAGCGGAGTTCCCGGCGACCCGCGCACGCGCCATCAGCGGTCACTCGATGGGCGGCCACGGTGCGTTGGTGATCGCGCTGCGCAACCCGGGGCGCTACCGCAGCGTGTCGGCGTTCTCGCCGATCGTCGCGCCCAGCCATGTCCCGTGGGGGCAGAAGGCGTTCACTGCCTATCTGGGTGACAACCCGGCCGACTGGGCGCAATGGGACGCCTGCGCACTGATTGCCGCGGCCAGCGAGCGGCTGCCGTTGTTGGTCGACCAGGGTGAGGCGGACGAATTCCTGCAGACCCAGCTGCAGCCGCAGCGCCTGCAGGAGGCCTGCGCGTCGGCCGGCCATCCGCTGACCCTGCGCCTGCAGCCGGGCTACGACCACAGCTACTACTTCATCGCCAGCTTCATCGGCGAGCACATCGCCCACCACGCCCGCGCCCTGCACGGCTGACGCCTTGCCGGTAGTGCCGGCCGCTGGCCGGCAACCTGCCGGCCCGTGATTCCCTCGGATGCCCGCCAGCGGCCGGCACTACCGTGGCGGTGCCCGCGGCGTGTTGTTTTGCCGCAGTGGATCACGCCGCTGTGGCGTGCCGGCCCATCACGCCTACGCGCTCGACGCCTGGGGGCCTTTCCGGTAGTGCCGGCCGCTGGCCGGCAACCCCCCGCCGCCCCGTGATTTCCTCGGATGCCGGCCAGCGGCCGGCACTACCCTTGCGGTGCACGCGGCGTGTTGTTTTGCCGCAGTGGATCACAGTGGTGGCATGCCAGCCCCACCACTCCCACGCGCTCCGCGCCCGGGGGGCCTTCCGGTAGTGCCGGCCGCTGGCCGGCAAACTGCCGCCGCGTGATTCCCTCGGATGCCGGCCAGCGGCCGGCACTACCGTGGCGGTCCACGCGGAGCGTCGTTTCGCCGCAGTGGATCACGCGGTGGTGGCGTGCCAGCCCCACCACGCCCACACGCTGCACGCCTGAGGGTTTTCCGGTAGTGCCGGCCGCTGGCCGGCAACCTGCCGCCCCGTGATTCCCTCGGATGCCGGCCAGCGGCCGGCACGACCTTGGCGGTGCACGCGGAGTATCGTTTTACCGCAGTGGATCACGCCGCTGTGGCGTACCGGTCCATCACCCCCACGCGCTCCACGCCTGAGGCCTTTCCGGTAGTGCCGGCCGCTGGCCGGCAACCTGCCGCCGCGTGATTCCCTCGGATGCCGGCCAGCGGCCGGCACGACCGTGGCGGTGCACGCGGCGTGTTGTTTTGCCGCAGTGGATCACGCCGCTGTGGCGTACCGGCCCATCACCCCCACGCGCTGCACGCCTGGGGGCCTTCCGGTAGTGCCGGCCGCTGGCCGGCAACCTGCCGCCGCGTGATTCCCTCGAATGCCGGCCAGCGGCCGGCACTACCCTGGCGGTGCCCGCGGCGTGTTGTTTTGCCTCAGTGGATCACGCCGCCGTGGCGTGCCGACCCATCACACCCACACGCTGTACGCCTGAGGGCTTTCGGTAGTGCCGGCCGCTGGCCGGCAACCTGCCGCCGCGTGATTCCCCCGGATGCCGGCCAGCGGCCGGCACTACCGTGGCGGTGCGCGCAGCGTGTTGTTTTGCCGCAGTGGATCACGCCGCTGTGGCGTGCCGGCGCGCTATCGTGCGCCCATACGGCCTTGCGGATGGGGGAAGGCATGCCGGTAGTGCTGGCGCTGCTGTATGTGCTGTGCCATGGGCTGGTGCTGGCCCTGTGGCCCGGTCCCGCCGGGGCGGGTTCCTTCGTTTTCCTGACCGGCGCCCCGCTGCTGGCTGCGATCGCCTGCCTGTGGCGGGCCCGCCGCGACCGCGCGGCACTGGGGTGGCGCGCCACGGCGCTGGCCCTGCTGCTGTGGGCCGGCGGCATGGCGTTCAACATGATTGACGCCCTGGGCGCCGGGCGTGCCGATTTCACCCCGCGCGCAAGCCTGTTCCTTTATGTGCTTTACGGTGTGCCCCTGGTGTTCATCCTGGCCCGGGCGCGCCGGGAACGGGTCAGCATCAGCCTGATCGATGCGGCGATGGCGGCGCTGCTGGGCGTGCTGTTCTTCGTGCACGCGCAGTCGTTTGCCGCCCGCGTTGACATCGACGACCACGCGCTGGCCAACATGCAACGCATGTTCGATATCCAGAACCTGTGCATCGCTGTGTTCGCGGTGGTGCGCTGGCTGGCCGGCGACGTTCCCGAGCGGCGCACCTTTTTCCGCGCGCTGGCGATGTATGCGGTGACCTACCTGTTGGTGGCGTACTACATCAACCACTACACCTCCGGCGATGCGTTCGGTGCCTATGCCGACCTGCTGATCGATCTGCCGTTCCTGCTGCTGGCGCTGCTCGCACTCAGCCAGGCACCGGCGCGGGTCCTGGCGCCGCATCCGCGGATGGCGCGCACGGTGCAGGCGGCCGGCCCGATGATCCTGCCGCTGCTGCTGCTGGTGGTAGGCACGCTGGTGGTCGACCACGCCCGGCCTCTGGCCGTGAGCGGGTTCGTGGTGGCGACGCTGGGGTTCGGCCTGCGCAGCATCCTGCTGCAGGTGGACCTGATGGAACGGCAGGCCTCGCTGGACCAGTTGGCGCGCCAGGATGGCCTGACCGGCGTGGCCAACCGGCGCGAGTTCGACGCGCTGCTGCTGGCCGAGTGGAACCGCGCACGGCGCAGTGGCACCGAGCTGGGCCTGCTGCTGTTGGATATCGATCATTTCAAGGCCTTCAACGACCGCCACGGCCATCCCGCCGGCGACCGCTGCCTGCAGGCCGTGGCAGCGGTCCTGAAGGCGAGCGCCGGCCGCGCCGGTGACCGTGTTGCGCGCTACGGCGGCGAGGAATTCGCGGTGATCGTGCCCGGAACCGCGCTGTCGGGCGTGCTGGCACTGGCCGAGCGCCTGCGCGAGGCGGTGGCGGCGCTGCCGCTGCCGGAAGGGGCGGTCAGCATCAGCATCGGCGTGGGCTATTTGCATCCGCCAGCGATGGCCAGCGCCGATCAGCTGCTGGCCGACGCCGATGCCGGCCTGTATGCCGCCAAGCGTGCCGGCCGCAACCAGGTGGTCCTGCATGCGCACGTGCTGGATGACGAGGGCAACGCGCACGGAACCATGGACTGTTGAGCGGACCAGCCCGTCACGCGCTGCTGCCCGTCGCCGCCAAACCGCCTCATCCTGTTCGGCCAGGCCAATCCGGCTCGCCGCTGGTCGTACAGAACCAGCCTGTTTGGGGTTCCGGCCATCCAAGGACATCGCGCTGTACAGTCAGGCCGGGGCTGCGATCGTGCGCATAGCGCTGTACCGCGCGCTGGGTAGCGGCCGCCACTACCCGGCGGTTCGGTAGTTGCCAACCTTGGTTGGCAGCGCTTCCCGGAAGCGCCGACCGAGCTTGCGTCCTCGTTCACCAACGCCTGTCGGCGACCTCGCCGTAAAACCAGTATTCCTGTTCCAGACCGTCATCGTGGTCGGTGGGAGGAATGCTGACCTGCACACCTCGCTCCTCAACGCCTCGAGGTAGGACGAGCTGCCATTCGGCGGAAAGGCTGCGCGAGGTGATGGCGGTGACCTGGCCATCCGCTGTCGAGGCGACGTGGCCCTGGAAGTACGCTTCGTCCAGGTAAAGGCAAATCTCGCTGGAGAACATCCCCGGCTGGGCGATGCAGCAGGTTACCCGCACAGTAGCCTGTGAAGCGGGCCGCGACTGGATTAGATTTGCGCAGGCGCTGATGAGCGATTGGGCGCAGGCACGCTGGATTCTCAGGGTGGTGGCCGGGCCTTCGATCAGACCTGCTCGGGTCGGAACCTTGTAGTTCCAGTAGCGAGCTTGACTGCCCAGCTCCTCCGACGAGGGAAACGCACCGCTGAAGCAGTCAGCCCAATGCTGCAGGTCGCGTAGTCGGCGTGGGGCATCGCGCAGCTTCTTCTCGCCGCGCGTACCCGGCCGGGTGATGGCATCTCTGTTTCTCATTCCCATAGTGTGCCAGCCACATACGCGGCGGGTTGGAAAGCGCCAACCAAGGTTGGCGCCTACCGGAGCAGGCTTCAGTAGCGCCGGGCCATGTCCGACGGTGCATCAGTAATTGCCACCCTTGGTTGGCAGTCGTTTGTGCAAGCGCCGCACAAGGTTGGCGTCCACCCAAGCATGGTCATCGGCACCGGGTCGATCACGACACGGGCACGTTAGCGCCGCGCCGTGCCCGGCGGGGTAGGGTGCCTCAACGCACGTCGCGCAGTTCCCAGTGGCTGCCGGCCAGCAGGCGCAGGCGCTGCTTGAACACATCGCTGTCGATGCGGGTGGTGGCCACCAGGTTGATGCGCAGGTCCTTCTGCTCACCGGTCACGGTGGCCTCGGGATCGGTTGCGCCCCACTGCGGCTCCACTGCATCCGGGTCGGGCTGCTTGGCCTTCCAGCGTTCGAACAACGTGCCGCTGCGCAGGGCATCCTGCAGCTCCTCGGCGAAGCCGGCGGCGCCCTGCGAATGGAAGGACAGGTCAGGGTCGTTGCCGCGTGCCTTGGACGGGTCGGGCAGGCTGATGTGGTACTGCGCAGGCATGGTGTTCTCCTTGAAGTGCGGCAAGGCTGGCACAACCGCGGTGGAATCGATGTGCAGAGTTCCGTGGGGGTTGGCCTTCATTCAAACCGATGCGGTCCATCGGCAAAGCCCACGGTGACCGCGCCCTTGCCGACGTTGACCATGCCGGTCAGGCTCATCACCGTTTCGTACACGGTTACGCCGTGGCCGGCGCAGACGTCCTTCATCTGGGCGTAGCCGGGCAGGGCGCGCAGTTCGTCCAGTTCACCGCCGTAGCTGATGCACACCGTCGGCGTCATCAGCCCGGCGCGCACGCGCTGGCCGACCACCGCAAACAGCTTCTGCACGGCGTTGTCAAAACCCTTGATCTTGGCCACCGGCCCGGTCTCGCCGCGGTAACCGTGCAGCACCGGCTTGATGTCCAGCGCACTGCCCAGCGCCGCGCTGAGCAGGCCGACACTGCGGTCACCCTTGTGCCGCGCACGTGCGCGCATGTAGTACAGGTCGCGGGTGACCATGTAGCCGTGCACGTTGCCGGCCAGTTCTTCCAGGCGTTCGCGGATCTGCTGCACGCTGGCGCCACTGGCGCGCAGGCATACCGCTTCCACCGCAGTCACCGCCTGCGCGGCGAACAGGTTCTGGGTGTCGAGCACGCGCAGCGCGAACGGCGAGTTGTGGCCGGCCGCCTGCCGCACCGGCTTGTAGTCGTTGAGGATGGCGAAGCTGGCCTGCAGCGCGTTGTCGTGGATCGGGCTGCGGGTCTTGGTGATGGTCATGCAGAACACGTGGTCGTAGTCGATCACCAGTTGCTGCAGGAACAGGTCGCGGATCTGGTTGACGCTGAAGGGAATGGTCTCCGCCTCGGCGCCGTGCTCGGCCACGTGCGCGTGCAGGAAGCTCAGGGTGGCCTGCTCATCGCGATGATCGGCCAGCACGGCTTCGCCGATCCGCACGGTGATCGGCAGCAGCACGATGTTGTGCTCGGCAATGAAGTCCTGCGGCAGGTCGCAGGCCGAGTCGACGACGATTCCGATGCGCATCCGCGGCTCCCCCTCCAGGGCGGTTGTAGGTTCGGAAACGTGAAATCTATCTCAAAATCTGGCGTGGCGCGCGCGGCAAATGCGCCACGCCCTGTTCAGCGACTGCGCTGCACCGCCACCGGAAGCTCGGCCAGGCGCTGCCATTCGGGCTGCCGCAGCAGGTCCGGGTCGGCCAGCACCGCCGCCATCAGCGGGTGGGCATCGTTGCCCCAGAACAACTCGCTATCGATGGCCAGGGTGGGGACGCCGAACACGCCGGTGGCAATGGCGGCCTCGGTGTTGCGGCGCAGCTGCTCCTTGACCGCCGGCGCGGCGATGGCACTGGCGACATCCTCGATCCCCAGCCGCGCAGCCGGTTCGCGCAGGGCCTCGGCACTGTCGCCCGCGTGCCCCTCGCGCCAGATCCAGTCGAACAGTACGTCCACCGCTTGCGTGCCGGCGCCAGCAGCCAGGCACAGCCGCAGGGCGGACAGCGGGTTGAACGGATGGCCCGGCGGGAAGTGCAGCGGCGTGCCCTCGGCCTGCGCGGTCCACAGCAGCTGGCGGTACATGAAGCGGCGCTTGGCCGGAATCTCGGCCGGCCCGAGATTGCCCAGGTGGTGCAGCACGGCGCCAAAGGCGATCGGCACCGGCTGGATCCGCGGGAACTGGGGCAGCTGCTTCAGCTTTTGCCAATGCAGGTAGGAGTACGGCGAAACGAAGTCGAAATACCAGCGCAGGGTGGCCATGGTGGTGTCCTTCAATGCGGTCAGGGCTGCGCGTTGCGCTGCAGGTAGCGGTCACGCAGTTCGGTCTGGCGCGAGCGCATCGGCATCGCCCGGCCGCCCAGCCAGACGTGTTCGGCATAGTGCGCCACGTCCAGCGGGTCGCCCTCCCACAGCACCAGGTCGGCACGCTTGCCCGGCTCGATGCTGCCGATCTGGTCGGCCACGCCGAACGCCTGCGCCGGCACCCGGGTCAGCCCGGCCAGGCCGTCGGCCCAGGGCAAGCCGTTGGCCACGGCATTTCCGGCCAGCTGGCGCATCTTGCGTGCGTTGTGCGAAGCATCACCACGCTGCACGAACGACACGGCCACGCCGGCCCGTTGCAGGCGTGCCGCGTTTTCCAGCGTGGCGCCGATCTGGTCGAAGCTGGCCGGCAGGTTGGACAGCACGTCGACGAATACCGGCACCTGCGCGGCTGCCAGCTCCGGTGCCAGCTGCCAGGCTTCGCTGCCACCGGCAATGGCGATCTTCACCTTTTCGCGGGACGCCCAACGCAGCAGCTGGCGGATGTCCGCGGCGCGGTCCACCTCCACCACGATGCGGCCCTGGCCGGCCAGGTAACGGCCCAGCGTGCGGCGCCCGGCCGGCGTCAGCAGCGCGTGCGGCGAGTCGGCGGCAACCTGGCCGCGCGCCTCGTCCACCATCTGCTGCAGCAGCATCCACTGCGCAGCGCGCGAGTGTCCGGTCAACTCCACCGCAGCCGACCCCAGGCGCAGGAACAGCGCGCGCGGGCCGAGCGGGTCGGCGCCGCCGTCCAGCCGCATCACACCGCCCTGGCCAGCAACGAAGCCGCCACCGGTGGCGGCCCCCAGCGCAGTGAAGCCGATGCCATCCAGGCGCGCCACCGGGATCAGCACCGAGGCCGGGTTGTAGGCCAGGGTGACATCGAATTCGGGGCGCAACGGTTGTTCGCCGATCTTCAGCGTGCTGTCGACCGTGCTCGCTTCGCCGGAGACTTCTTCGATGCCGATCTCGGTGATGCCCCCGAACAGCGCCGGCGTCAGCGGACGCCCATCGGCGTCGACCACGGTTGTGCCGGCCGGGGCGGACAGGCCGCGGCCGACCGCGCGGATGATGCCGCCCTGCACCAGTACGTCCGCGCCCTGCAGGCTGCCGCGCGCGCTGGCCGTGTGCACGGTCGCGTTGCGCACCAGCAGGTCCTGCGCCTGTGCGGATGCGGAGAGGCAGGCCAGCACCATGACCGTCGCGCCGAGCCATGCCCGGCGGCCCTTCGCCGCAGACCGCACCAACTGCTTGAGCGCCACCATCAGTGCACCTCCTGGCCAAGCTGGAAATCGGAACGTGGCGTGGCCGCAGGTACGCTGCGGTCGTACAGCCGGCGGCCGTCGATGAAGACCTGCTCGGCCAGCGCGTAGGAGCTGAAGGGGTTGCCGTTCCACACCACCACGTCGGCCATCTTGCCGGCCTCCAGGGTGCCGGTCTGGCCTTCGATGCCCAGCGCCTTGGCGGCGTTGGCGGTCATCCAGGTGATGGCGTGTTCGGGGGCGATCTCCGGCATGTGCGCACGGCGCGCGGCCGCGATCACCTTGGCCGCTTCCTGGTTCAGCCGCTGGATGCCTTCGGGTGAATCGGAATGGACGATGGCGCAGCTGTTCTTCGGCCGGTCGACCAGTGCGATGTTCTCCGGGATGCCATCGAAGGCTTCCATCTTGAAGCCCCACCAGTCGGCCCACAGCGCACCGCAGACGCCGTCGGCGGCCAGCCGGTCGGCCAGCTTGTAGGCCTCCACGCCGTGGTGGAAGGCCGACACCTTGAAGCCGAATTCCTTGGCCAGGTCGAGCATGGTGGCCATCTCGTCGGCGCGGTAGCAGTGGATGTGCACGCGGATGTCGCCTTCGATCGCGCCGGCCAGCGTGTCCAGCTTGAGATCGCGCTTGCCGCCGGCATCACCGGCGCTGTCGCCCTTGTCGCTGCCGAACCAGCCCTTGCGCTTGGCCGGCTTCGGTTTGTTCTTGGCGATGTAGTCGGCGGCATCGATGAAGGCGGCACGATAGCCGGCGACGTTGCCCATCCGCGTGGCCGGGGTCACGCCCTTGCCTTCGCCGTAGACCCGCTTGGGGTTCTCGCCACAGGCCATCTTCAGTCCCCACGGTGCGCCGGGAAACTTCATCGCCTGGTAGGTGATGGCGGGGACGTTCTTCAGGGTCACGCCGCGGCCACCGACCAGGTTGGCCGAGCCCGGCAGCACCTGCATGCTGGTCACGCCGCCGGCCAGCGCGGTGGCAAAACCCGGGTCCTGCGGCCAGACCGAGTGCTCGGCCCAGACGTTGGCGGTGACCGGCGCGGTCATCTCGTTGCCGTCGCTGTGCGCGCCGACGCCCGGGCTGGGGTACACGCCCAGGTGCGAGTGCACGTCGATCAGGCCGGGGGTGACCCACTTGCCCTGCGCATCGATGCGGGTGACGCCGGCGTCGGCCTGCAGCTGGCGGCCCACGGCGGCGATCCGGCCCTCGCGCAGCAGCACGTCGGCGTTGTCCAGGCGCTGGCCGGTGCCGGTCAGCACGGTGGCGTTCTGGATCAGCACCGGCGCATCGGGATGCGCCTGGTAGGTGCTGGGGTAGGGATCGGCGACGAAGCGCGAGGCACCTGTCGCGGGTGCGGTTGCCAGTGAGAGCAGCGCCAGCCCCAGGCTGGTGCGCAACAACGGTGATGCCATGCAGTTCCCCTCGCAGCGTGATCCAGCCGCCGACGCTAGCCGGGCGATGGCGGGCTTGCCAAGTGACCTTCTTCACAGGCCTGCCGACGGTCGCTCGACGGCACCGGCCGGGTGGCTGAAACTATGCGGTCCCCCGCCGTACCGGACTGCCCATGAAGAGCAAGCAGGAAATCGTCGACAACTGGCTGCCGCGTTACACCGGCGTGCCGCTGGACCAGTTCGGCCAGCACATCCTGCTGACCAATTTCGGCGGCTACCTGCACACCTTCTCCGCGCTGACCGGGGCCCCGGTCATCGGGCTGGACCGGCCGATGGCCAGCGCCACCATCGATGGCATCACCATGATCAACTTCGGCATGGGCAGCCCCAATGCCGCGATCATCATGGACCTGCTGTCGGCGGTGATGCCCAAGGCGGTGCTGTTCCTGGGCAAGTGCGGTGGCCTGAAGCGCAAGAACCAGCTGGGTGACCTGGTGCTGCCGATCGCGGCGATCCGCGGCGAGGGTACTTCGGGTGACTACCTGCCGCCGGAAGTGCCGGCGCTGCCCGCCTTCGCGCTGCAGCGTGCGGTCTCGACCATGATCCGCGACCTTGGCCACGACTACTGGACCGGTACCGTCTACACCACCAACCGCCGGGTCTGGGAGCACGACGAGGCCTTCAAGGAGCGGCTGCGGGCGATGCGCTGCATGGCCATCGACATGGAAACCGCCACCGTGTTCGCCGCTGGCTTCGCCAACCACATTCCCAGCGGCGCACTGCTGCTGGTGTCGGACCAGCCGATGATCCCCGACGGGGTCAAGACCGAGGCCTCCGATGCCAAGGTCAGCTCCCAGTTCGTGGAAAACCATATCCAGATCGGTATCGAGGCGCTTAAGCTTATCCGGCGCAACGGCAAGTCGGTCCGCCACCTGCGCTTCGACGAATGATGATGATGGCCTGGCGCGGCGCGCGGGCCCTGGGGAGTAGGTAATGGACGTTGCCGCGCACGTGGTGGAATTCTGGAAAGAGGCGGGCCCTGCGAAGTGGTTCGCCCGCGACGACGCGTTCGACGCGCAGTTCCGCCAGTTGTTCCTGGATGAGCATTACGCTGCGGCATCGCGCGCGCGCGAGCATTGGCTGGGCAGTGCCGAGGGCGCGCTGGCGCTGATGCTGCTGCTGGACCAGTTCCCGCGCAACTGCTTCCGCGGTACCGCCCACTCCTACGCCACCGATGGCCTGGCCCGGCACTACGCCATGCGCGCCATCGAGGAAGGCCTGGACCTGCAGCTGGTGCCGAAGCTGCGCGCCTTCATCTACCTGCCGTTCGAGCATTCCGAGGACCCGCTGGACCAGGACCGCTCGGTGGCGATGTTCGACGTGCTGGGCGACAAGGAATACCTGCAGTACGCCGAACTGCACCGCGACATCATCCGCCGCTTCGGTCGCTTCCCGCACCGCAACGCCGTGCTGGGGCGCATCCCCTCGCCGGAGGAACTGGACTACCTGGCCGAGGGCGGATTCGCCGGCTGAAAAAAGGGGACGGAGGGGATTAAGTCGTTTATGCCACAAACGACTTAATCCCCTCCGTCCCCTTTTTAGGGGTCAGATCGCCTTTCCGCAGGAAAGGGCTCTGACCCCGGGCCTTCAATCAGTACTTCGGCACGCCGTTGTCGACGTCTTCCGACCAGGCGTTGATGCCGCCGGTGACGTTGAACACCTTGGTGAAGCCCAGGGCGCGGAACTGCTCGGCGGCCTGCGCGCTACGGCCACCGTGGTGGCACAGGAAGGCCAGCGCGGTGTCCTTGGGCAGGGCCTCCAGCGCGGCGCGGCCGTTGCCGTCGAAGGTCTTGAACGGCACGCCCACGGCAGCGATCTCGCGCTCATCGGCCGGGCGCACGTCCACCAGGATGATGGTGCCGGCGCGCACCAGGTCGTCGGCATCGCGCACGCTGATTTCCTGCACCGGCTTGGGCGCATTCGGGTTGTCGATGGCCAGGCCCTTGCCGCGGATGTCGTCCACCCAGTCGATGGTGATGCCGTTGGCGCGACGGGCGCTGGCCAGGTCGAACTGCACGCGCAGGCCGTTGGACTCGGCGGCAATGGCGCCTTCGTCGTGCGGGGCCAGCTGGAAGTTCGGCTGGAAGCGCGCGTCGATGGTCAGCTGCAGCGCAGCGCCCGGGGCATCGGCGAGCGCGCCCTTGAGCATTTCCACGGCGGCCGGGGTGACGGTGATGCTCGGCGGGGTGCGATCCGGCGCGGCCAGGCCGAGCACGCTGCTCAGCTCGCCGCTGGCGGCCATCTGCAGCACGATGTCGCTGCCACCGACCAGTTCGCCGTCGATGTACAGCTGCGGGATGGTCGGCCAGTCGCCATAGGCCTTGATGCCTTCGCGGATTTCCTGGTCGGCCAGCACGTTGACGTGGGCGAACTCGACGCCGAGGTCCTGCAGGGCGCCCACGGCCTTGGCCGAGAAACCACACTGCGGCATCGACGGCTGGCCCTTCATGAACAGCACGACGCGGTTGGCGTTGAGGATGGATTCGATGCGCGAACGCAGGGCGGGATCGAGGGACATGGACGTCGGGGTTCCGGGAATTCGAATCATCAATTCTACCCCTCATGGCATCATGGGGGATGAGCAACGCAGGAACATTGCATCGCATCCCGACCCGGCCCTGGCGCTGGCTGCCCTGGCTGGTAGCGTCGCAGCTGGCGGTGATCCTGGTCTGGGCCCTGGCCGGCTGGCGCTGGGGGCTGCCCGTGATGGTGGCCAGCCACGCACTGTTCCTGGTGCCGGTATTCCTGCCCAACAGCCGCTTCTACGCGCCGGTGCTGAGCCGGTTGCCGGACGCCGGCAACAGCGTCTGGTTGACCATCGATGACGGTCCCGGCCCGGAAACCCGCGCCGTGCTCGACCTGCTGGACCAGCACCAGGCCCGCGCCACCTTCTTCCTGGTGGGCGAGCGCGCGCTGGCGCAGCCGGAACTGGTGCAGGAGATCCTGCGCCGCGGCCACGACCTGGGCAACCACAGCCACAGTCATCCACAGGCGCGCTTCTGGCGGCTGGGCCCGGCAGCGATGCGTGCCGAGATCGAGGGCTGCCAGCATGCGCTGCAGGCGGTGGGCGGTCGTCCGGTGCGCTGGTACCGCTCGGTGGTCGGCATGACCAATCCATTCGTGGCGCCGGTGCTGAAGACGCTGGGACTGGTGCGCGTGGGCTGGAGCGCCCGTGGCTACGACGGTGTCGGCTGCACGCCGGAGGGCGTGCTGTCACGGCTGTTGCCGGACCTGCGCCCGGGCGCCATCGTACTGCTGCATGAGGGCGCCGCCCACGGCCACAACCTGGCGATCATCGCGCGCGTGCTGCAGGTGCTGGACGAGCGTGGGCTGAAGGCGCGGCTGCCGGTCCCGTAACGCCAGCCTGGTGATATAGAGCAGCCGAGCATGGGCTCGGCGCTGCAAGGGTTGGCGATCATCCTGTAGTGCAGCGCCGCCACATGCTGTGCTCGGCGCTACGACGCGGGGCGTTCGGCCACCAGCAACCAGCTGTTGAACGGCGTGCGCCCGTGCAGGGCGCGCGGTGCCGTCACCGTCAATCCGGCCTCGGCCAGTGTCGCCTGCAGCACCTGCGGGTCGGGGTAATGGCGCGGTCGCGTGCCCATCCAGCCGACCAGCCAAGCCAGCCGGTCCGCCACCCGCGTGGTGCGGTCGCGGCCATCGCCGGTGGCCAGCGGCGTGCGCAGCAGCAGGCGACCACCGCGGGCGACCCGGGCACTGGCCGCGCGCAGCAGCGCCTGCTGTGGGCCCGCATCCAGGTACTGCAGCACATCCAGCAGCAGCACGTGCCCGGCCTGCGCAGGCAGCGGTGCCTGCACGTCCAGGCAGTCGAAACGCACAGCGGGCAGGCCGGCGGCGGCACGCTGCGCACGCGCAATCTTGCCGGCGTCCACGTCCACGCCCAGGTAGGGCTGGAAGCCACCGCGCTGGCGCAGCACGTGGGCGAACAGGCCCAGCCCGCAGCCCAGGTCCAGCACCGGTTGCCCGTCGCCAGGCAGGTGCTGCAGCACGCCGTCATACAGCGGGTCGCTGCCCAGCTTGCTGCGGGTGTAGTAGTAGTCGCGGCGGCTGGCCCAGGCGTGCGCGGGGCGGAATGCCTCGGCGATCGCACGGGCCTGCGGTGCGGCCAGGGGAGTGCAGGGCAGGGGCGAGCCGTTCCGTGGCGTGCCGTCCATCGCCTCAGTCCGTTCCGCCAAGCAGGTGCGCGGCGACCGGCAGTGCGCGAGCGCTCCACAGTGCGTACATCCGGGCCGACGGGTGCAGGCCATCGTCGGCGATCATCGCCGGATTGCCTCCCTGGTCACGGCTGATGTCGGTGATGTCGACGAAGGCCACGCCCTGCTGGGTGCAGATCACTTCGGCGGCCGCGTTGAATTCGTCGGTCTCGATCTCGATCGCGGCCAGGTCACGGCCGCTGCCGATACCGAACGGGGTTGCGCCCCAATCGGGGAAGGACAGCACCAGCACGCGCCCGGGACGACCACCGGCCAAGCCGATCGCCCGCTGCAGCAGGGCCTGGAACTGCACGCGGTACTCGTCCAGCGGGCGGCCGCGGTACTGGTTGTTGACGCCGATCAGCAGGCTGACGACATCGAACGGGCCCTGCGGCGCGGCCGCATCGATGCCGGCGTCCAGCTCGTCGGTGGTCCAGCCGGTGGTGGCGATGGTCTGCGGGTCCGCCAGCGCCACATCCTGCGCACGCAGTGCGGCGGCCAGCTGGTGCGGCCAGCGGCCTTCGACCGCAACCGCTTCACCGATGGTGTACGAGTCGCCCAGCGCCAGGTAGGACAGCGCCACGGCTCAGGCCACCGAGCGGCGCGGCTTCAGCGGCACGACCTTGGTCGCGTCCTCGGCACGGCGGGCCAGCACGCGGTCGATGCGGGCAAACACATCGCGCATCACCGACGCTTCCGGCAGCAGGGTCACGCGGAAATGATGGCGGTACGGCACATTGAAGCTGGAACCCGGCACCACCAGCACGCCTTCGTTGTTCATCAGGTCCAGTGCGAAATTGTGGTCGTCGAAGCCCTTGGCGGCGGCACCGACCACGGCCGGGAATGCGTACAGCGCACCGGCCGGCGCGACCAGCGACAGGTGTTCGCTGGCTGCGCAGGCCTCGATCACGGCGCGGCGGGTTTCATACAGCCGCCCGCCCGGGGTGCACAGTTCGGAGATGGTGTCCGGGCCGTTCACTGCGGCCTCGATGGCGTACTGGCCCGGCACGTTGGCGCACAGGCGCAGTGCGCCCAGCAGGTCCAGTGCAGCGCGGAAATCGCCCAGGCGCGCATCATCGCCACTGAGGTGGGCCCAGCCCACGCGCCAGCCACAGGCGCGGTGCACCTTGCTCAGGCCACTGAAGGTCAGGCACGGATGGTCGCCGGCCAGCGGCGCGACCGGCTGGAACACCGCATCGTCGTACAGGATCTGGTCGTAGATCTCATCGACCAGCAGCAGCAGGTTGTGGCGGCGCGCGATCTCGACCACGCGCTCCAGCAGTTCGCGCGGGTAGCTGGCGCCGCTGGGGTTGTTCGGGTTGATCAGCACGATGGCGCGGGTGCGCGAGGACACCAGCGTCTCGATCTCGCTCGGGTCCGGCTGGAAGCCGTTCTCGGCGGCGCAGCGGTAGTACACCGGACGGCCATCGTTGAGGATGGTCGAGGCCGACCACAGCGGGTAGTCGGGTGAAGGCACCAGCACTTCGTCGCCCGGGTTGAGCAGGGCGCGCAGCGACAGGTCGATCAGTTCACTGACGCCGTTGCCGACGAACACACGGTCAGGATGCGCATCCGGCGCGCCACGGCGGGCGTAGTACGCGGCGATGGCTTCGCGTGCCACCGGCAGGCCCTGCTGGTGGGTGTACGGGTCGGTGCGGCCCATGTCATCGGCGATCGCGCGCTGCAGGTGTTCGGGTGCACGGAAACCGAAGTTGCCCGGGTTGCCGATGTTGAGCTTGATCAGCTTGCGGCCCTGCGCTTCCAGCTCCCGGGCTCGCCGCGCCAGTTCTCCGCGGATTTCGTAGCGCACTTCGGAAAGGCGCTCGCGGATGGCCAGGGGCTTGGGCGAGGGGGTGGACATGGGGCTGGGCCGTCAGTGGCGTGGGGTTTCCATCCTACCGGAATTGCTGCAGCGCATGGCAAGGGCGCCGGGCTTGTCATTGCTGGGCTGGCAGGGGGCTGGCACAGGTAGAATGGCGGCGATGACCCAGACCCCCGATTTCATCGCCCTGCAGACCATCGGTTGGCCCTGGCCGGGCCCGGCGCAGCAGGCCGACTGGCAGGCCGTGATGGCCACGCACCCGCAGGCCCGCCCGGCCCGGGTGATCGAACAGCACCGCACCCACTACGTGGTGGCCGATGGCCCGGATGCGTCGATCAAGGCCGAATCGCTGCCGGAATGGCAGCGCCCGCGCTTCCCCAGCCACGAGCGGCCTGCAGTGGGCGACTGGGTGCTGCTCGACGGCATACGCATCGTTGCGCTGCTGCCGCGCCGTACCGCGATCAAGCGTGGCGCCGCCGGCGAGCACTACCACCAGCAGGTGATCGCGGCCAACATCGATACGGTGTTCATCGTCTGCGGCCTGGATGCCGACTTCAATCCGCGCCGCATCGAGCGCTACCTGCTGCTGGTCGGCGGTGGCGGTGCCGAAC
The DNA here is from genome assembly GCF_900101175.1 of Stenotrophomonas pavanii. Taxonomy (GTDB): domain Bacteria; phylum Pseudomonadota; class Gammaproteobacteria; order Xanthomonadales; family Xanthomonadaceae; genus Stenotrophomonas; species Stenotrophomonas pavanii. Next base: position 51,860 of record NZ_FNFQ01000015.1, read on the forward strand.
CGGTGGTGGTGCTGACCAAGGCTGACCAGACCGAGTACAGCGAGGATGCGCTGGCGGTGCTGGAAGAGCTGGAAATGCAGGGCATCGCGCTGCATGCGATCAATGGGCTGGATGCCGACAGCGTGGCGGTGCTGCAGCCATGGCTGGGCCCGGGCCGCACCGTGGTGCTGGTCGGTTCCTCCGGTGCCGGCAAATCCACGTTGACCAACACCCTGCTCGGCGAGCAGCGCATGAAGACCAATGCGGTGCGTGCCAATGATTCGCGCGGTCGCCACACCACCACGCACCGTGCGCTGATGCCGCTGCCGACCGGCGCGTGCCTGATCGATACGCCGGGCATGCGCGAGCTGAAGCCGACCGGCGAAGAGACGCTGTCCGAAGGGGGCTTCGCCGATATTGAAGCGCTGGCCGAACAGTGCCGGTTCCGCGACTGCTCGCATCACCAGGAACCGGGCTGTGCGGTACGGGCGGCGATCGAGGCCGGCGAGATCGAAGAGAGCCGGCTGCTGAATTACTTCAAGCTGAAGGAAGAAGTGGCGGCCGCTGCCGCCAAGCTGGCGGTACGCCAGGCCGAAACCGCGCAGGAGCGCGGCGGCAGGAAGGGCAAGGGCCAGCAGTTCCGCCCGGCAGGCAAACCGCGCCGGCGTTGATCGGTGTCGCGGGGTCGGATCCCATTGCACTGCAACGGGCTCTGATCCCTGCAATGAATCTGCGTCTGCCTGCTTCGGGTGGGTGCCAACCACGGTTGGCACCTACCAACGCGCGGGCAGGGCGTTATAGTCCGCGCATGGAACCGACCGCGACGCTGGACCGTGAGGTGGCCCACCATGCAGCGCTCGATGCGCGCCTGGTCGAGGCCGTGGGCGGCATCCGCCTGCTGGGGCTGACCAGCTGGCCGGCCACGGTGCAGGCACCGTTCCTGGACAGCGTGGCGCGCGGCCAGCCGGTGCTGCCGAAAGTGGATTACCCCCGGCTCGACTTCAGCGAAGAGCGCCGTGCGCTGGCCGCGATCGCTGCCGACTGCGATGACAGCCACCCGCTGGGCCACTATGTGCAGCAGTCGGCGCAGAGCTGGGACCTGGCCGCGCAGCTGCTGGAAGGGCTGGGCACTGCCGCCGTCGATACCTGCTCGGTGCAGCTGTTCGGTGCCCCCGAGCAGCCGCTGCCGGGCAATGGCCCGAGTACGCGCGACGCGGCGCGCCACTTCATCCAGATCGCCGCCGAACTGGACCACGAGCTGCTGGCGCCCGAAGAGCAGGTGCCGGTCTCGGCCATTGCCCTGCAACTGCAGCTGCAGAACGATCTGGATGCGTTCTTCGAATCGCGCATCATCCAGGTGCAGCTGGATCCGGAACTCGTTTCCAAGGCCGCCGCCGGCCCGACCCGCATCCGCCTGCGCACCAGTGCGCGCTTCAGCGCCTACGACCGCGCGCAGCTGTTCCACCATGAAGCGCTGGTGCACTCGCTGACCGCATTGAATGGCCGCGGCCAGCCGGTACTGCCGAGCCTGGCGTTGTCCTCGCCACGGGTGACGGCGACCCAGGAAGGGCTGGCCACGTTCGCCGAGCAGATCACCGGCAGCATCGACATCGAGCGCCTGAAGCGGATCAGCCTGCGCACCGAAGCGATCGCGATGGCACGCGAAGGCGCCGACTTCATCGAAGTGTTCCGCTACTTCTGCGATGCCGGGCAGAACCCGGAGGAGAGTTTCGCCTCGGCACAGCGCGTGTTCCGCGGGGTGCCGCCCAGCGGCGGCCTGGCGTTCACCAAGGATACGGTGTACCTGCGCGGGCTGGTGTCGGTGCATACCTTCTTCCGCCACATGCTGGCCGAGGATCGCCTGCAGGTCTGCCGCTGGTTGTTCGCCGGCAAGATGAGCCTGGCCGATGCGATCGCGTTCGCGCCGTTGTTCGAGGCGGGGGTGTTGAAGCCGCCGCGCTGGCTGCCGCACTGGGTGAGCCGGGCGAACGGCCTGGCCGGGATGCTGGCGTTCTCGCTGTTTGCCAACCGCATACGGATGGACCAGCTGGCGCCGGAATGAAATGCGTTGGCGGGATGATGCGCTGGCGCCTCGATGGATATCGCTGGGCGGCGGTGGGGCACCCTGGCCAGGACACGCCGTAAACCCATCCATGGGGGCTCGATCGGCGCATCCATGCGCCTCACGGTCCTGGCCAGGGTGCCCCACCGCCGCCAGACAGTTTCCCGCGCGGGCGGCAGCACATCACCGCGCCGAAGGGATTGCGCTTGAAAAGCAAAGAGCCGGGCAATGCCCGGCTCTTTGCTTTTGCTCTTCTTTGCCTTCCGCACCGTGGCGCGGGAAGCCGTCGAGCAGGGTCGGATGGGCCGGCGCAGGACCGTTGGCGCCATGGATGGCGCCATCGAGCCCCCATGGATGGGTTTACGGCGTGTCCTGCGCCGGCCCATCCGGCTCTGCCCCGCGATGATAATCAAGACGCCGCGGAGCAACGCTTTCGACTTAGAACTCCGCCGCCACCGTCATGAACAGTTGCCGCGGTGCGCTCGCGTGGATCGCATAGCGCGTGCCGTTCGGGTCGGTCGGTGCGAACGAGCTCAGCTGGCCCGCGTAGCGCTTGTTGGTCAGGTTGGTCGCGTTCAACGACACCCGCACGTTGCGCAGGCCCAGCCCCGGGCCGAAGTCGTAGCCGGCACCGGCGTCGAAGGTGGTCACGCCCGGCACCGACTGGTCGTTGGTGTAGGTGTAGTAGCGCTTGCCGGTGTACTTGGCACGCAGGCTGGCGAAGAAGCCATCACGGTTCCAGCTGATCTCGCTGGAGGCCATGCGCTGCGGCGTGTCCACCGTGATCTTGCCGGCCACCGGCACCACCGCACCGCCGGACAGATAGTCGTCCTCGTAGGTGGTCTTGTTCCAGGACAGCGCGTTGTACCACTGCAGGCCATCGATCGGCTTGAGGATGAAGGTCAGTTCCGCGCCATGGCTCTTCACCGAACCGACGTTGATGAAGCGCGTCACGCACTCCGGGCGCGTGCCGACCTCGATGCTCGAGCACGGGTTCAGCGACAGCAGGCGGTTGTCGAACGTGACGTTGTATGCGGCGATCGACGCCTGGTACTTCTCGCCGAAGGTACGGAAGCCGGCTTCCAGGCTCTTGGACTTCTCCGGCTCCAGCCCGGCGCTGGCCGCGAACGATTCGGGCGACACCTGCAGCGGGCCGCCGCTGCCACCGCCAACGAAGGCGGCGATGTTCTCGGCGTAGGAGGCGAACAGCTCATTGTTGGCGTTGAGCTTGAAACCCACGCCCACCTGCGGCAGCACCGATTCCTTGGCGGTCAGCGTGCCCGAGGCGATGCGGGTCTCGACACCGGGCTGCGCGGTGGCGCGCATGCGGGTGTTGGGGCTCTTGATGCCCACGTCCACGGTCAGGCGCTGGTCCAGAAAGCGCATGCGGTCCTGCACGTAGAACTGGCGCGTGCGGATGTCGAAGTCCTGGTTGAACAGCAGGCGGTCGGGGTTCTTCAGGTACAGGTCGTCCAGGAACGGGCCGCTGATGTAGTAGAAGTTGCGCGACACGTTATGGTCGTTCTGCTCGTACCACAGGCCGGCTTCCAGCTCGTGGATGCCCACCGTCCACGACAGCGCGGCGGTCAGGCCATCGCGGTTGATCGTGTAGTTGGTGCTGCGGATCGAGATCGGCAGCATCCTGTCGGTACCCGGGTAGGACGGCTGGCCCGGCGCCCACCAGTGGCCCTGGCCACGGTTGTCGTGGTGGTAGGCCAGCAGCTTCAGGCGACCCTGCTCGCCCAGGCGCAGGTCGGCATCGATCGAGTACAGGTTGTCGTCACGCAGCGCACGGCTCTGGTAGTACGCATCGTCGATGCTGTTGACGCCGCCGCTGAACTTGCAGCGCGCCTTGTTGTAGGTGCCCGGCGCGCAGTACGCGGCGGCGACGGCGCGATCCCAGTCCGGCGCGTAGATGTTCCAGTCATAGCCCAGTCCGCGTGCCAGCATGTCCTTGGACAGGTAGGCGTAGTTGGCCTGGCTGGCGCGCGAGGTCGCCACGAACGCACCGAAACGGTGGTCGCCGACATTCCACACTGCCTTGGCATTGAACTGGCGGGTGGTCTGGTTCTGGTACGGCGCGGCCCACATGTCCTGGTCCTGGTGCACGCCGGACACGTAGGCCGAGAAGCCGTTGAGGTCGCCGGTGTCCACGCGCAGGTAGCCACGGCGCTGGTTGTTGTCGCCGACGGTGACGCTGGCGCGGCCACCGAACTCGGTGGACGGGTCCATCGAGAAATACTGGATGGTGCCGCCGAGGTTGCTGGTCGAGGCCACGCCCAGCGAACCGATGCCCTGCGACAGTTCGGCGCCGGCCAGGTTCTCGGCGATGATCGCGCGGGCAATGCTCAGCCCGTTGTAGTTGCCGTAGCTGTTGTCGCCCAGCGGGATGCCGTCCAGCGTGTAGCCCAGGCGGCTCTTGTCGAAGCCGCGCAGGCTGATGGTCTGCGATTCCTCGTTGGCACCGAAGGCATCGTTGGACTGCACCGACACACCCGGCAGGCGGTCGAGGATCTTCTGGCCACTGGTACCCGGCGGCAGCACCTGCTTGTCCACGGCAGTGATGCGCTGCACCTGGCGGGTCTCGCCTTGGCCGATCACAGAGACGGTATCCAGCGTCTGCGCGCTCAGCGCGGCATCGGTGCTGGCGCCGGTATCGGCGGTGGTGGCGGCATGGGCGCTGGCAGCGGCGAAGAGCGCGATCGCTACGGCGATCGTCAGGTGTCGGGTCTGCATGGTGGTCCGTTGCATGGGGAGTGATCACCGGCACGCGTGCGCGGTGCAGGGCCACTATGCGAACGGAACATGAAACCTTCTTTACGGAAAACCAACGAACGGTGCAGGGCACCCGCGCAGGTCCGGCAGCCGGATGAAAAAGGGGCCGGATTCCCTTCGCAAGCGAAGGTTCACCGGCCCCGCGCACTCCGTGGGGGAGGCGGTCCACGCGCTGCGTGGAGGAGGGCTCAACCCATGTACAGGCCACCGTTGACCGGATAGTCGGCGCCGGTCACGTACGAGGCTTCATCCGAGGCCAGCCACGCGCACAGGCCGGCCACTTCCTCGGGGCGACCCAGGCGGCGTACCGGCACCGAGGCTGCCAGCCGGTCCAGTACATCCGGCGGGAAGCTGCTGATCGCCTGGCTGGCGATGTAGCCCGGCGACAGCGTGTTGACGGTGACGCCGCGCGAAGCCACTTCGGCGGCCAGCGCACGGCTGAAGCCATGCATCGCGGCCTTGGCGGTGGCGTAGTTCACCTGGCCGATCTGGCCCTTGTGGGCGCTGACCGAGCCGATGTTGATGATGCGGCCCCAGCCGCGCGTGGCCATGCCGTCGACCACCTGCTTGGTCAGGTTGAACAGCGCATTGAGGTTGGAGGCGATCACCGCGTTCCAGTCCTCCACCGTCATCTGCCGGAACAGCAGGTCGCGGCTGCCGCCGGAGTTGTTGACCAGTACATCGACCTCACCGACTTCGGCGCGGACCTTGGCGAACGCCGCGCTGGTCGAGGCCCAGTCGGTCGCGTTGCCTTCGGAGGCGATGAAGTCGAAGCCCTGTTCGCGCTGCTCGCGCAGCCAGTTGGCCTTGCGCGGCGAGTTCGGCGCGCAGCCGGCAACCACGGTGTGGCCGCTGCGGGCCAGGCTCTGGCAGATGGCAGTGCCGACACTGCCCATTCCACTGGTGACGTAAGCGATTCGAAGCGTCATTGCAGAAGGCTCCTTGGCAAAGGGTCAGGCGGCGAGGGGATACAGGCCGAACAGCAGGCTGCCGATCATCAGCAGCATCGAGATGGCGATGGCCCACTTCAGGGTGAACTTCTGGTGGTCGGCGAATTCGACCTTGGCCAGGCCCACCAGCAGGTAGGTGGACGGCACCAGCGGGCTGAGCAGGTGCACCGGCTGGCCGGCCAGCGAGGCGCGCGCCATTTCCACCGGGGTGATGCCGTAGTTGCCGGCGGCCTCGGACAGGATCGGCAGCACGCCGAAGTAGAACGCGTCGTTGGACATGAAGAAGGTGAACGGCATCGACGCCACAGCCGTGATCACCGCCAGGTACGGGCCCCACGATTCCGGAATCACCGCCAGGAAGCTGTGCGACATCGCTTCGACCATGCCGGTGTTGTTGAGGATGCCGGTGAAGATGCCTGCGGCGAAGATCAGCGACACCACCGACAGCACGTTACCGGCATGGTTGACCACGCGGCGACGCTGCTCGGCCAGGTTCGGGTAGTTGATCACCAGTGCGATGGCAAAGCCGACCATGAACAGCACCGGCATCGGCAGCACGCCGATGATCAGCGCGGTCATCAGCGCCACGGTCAGCGCCAGGTTGACCCACAGCAGCTTCGGGCGCTTGATGTCTTCGGCGTCTTCCACGGTCGGCAGCGGATTGCTGTCATCGGACACGCTGTTGTCCATCCAGCTGCCGCCCTTGGGCAGGGTCACCACGCCGAGGCGACGACGTTCCTTCAGGCCCAGGTACCAGGCCAGCAGCAGTACGCCGGCACAGGCGATCACCATCGACGGGATCAGCGGCACGAACACATCGGCCGGGTCTACGTGCAGCGCGGTGGCCGCGCGTGCGGTCGGGCCGCCCCACGGGGTCAGGTTCATCACGCCGCCGGCGAGGATGGTCACGCAGGTCATGTTCAGTGCGTTCATGCCCAACCGCTGGTACAGCGGCAGCATCGCCGAGACGGTGATCATGTAGGTGGTCGAACCGTCGCCATCGAGCGAGATCAGCATCGCCAGCACCGCGGTGCCAAGCACGATCTTCATCGGGTCGCCCTTGACGAAGCGCAGGATCACCCGCACCAGGGGATCGAACAGGCCAGCGTCGATCATCACCCCGAAGTAGAGGATGGCGAACATCAGCATCACGCCGGTCGGCGCGATCTTCTTGATGCCCTCCAGCATCATCTCGTCGATGCCGGCACCGAAGCCACCGATCAGCGCGAACAGGATGGGAATGGTGATCAGGGCGACGAGCGGCGACAGGCGCTTGCTCATGATCAAGTACATGAACGTAATGACCATGCCAAAGCCGAGGATGCTCAGCATCATCTGCGGACTCCTTGCGAAAACAGGACGTGGGGAGTGGAAGGGGCCGGGCGCCGCGCGCCCGGAATGTCAGGTCTAGAAGTCGTACTGCAGGCGGCCGGTGACCGCGCGCGTGCGGTCCACCGTGACTCCGGCCAGGCGGTCGCGGTTGCGGCTTTCGATCACGTTGAGCATGAAGCGCAGGTTGTCGCGCAGGTACCAGTTGCCACCCAGCGTCCACGCCTCAGTGCTGCCACGGCGCAGGTCCGGCGCGCCGTCGAGGTGCTGTGCGCCCCACATCTGGTCGTAGCGCAGCGCCACTTCGAAGGCCCCGGCCTTGTGGCGGATGTCCTTCACCCGCGCGAAGCGGCCGGTCTTGCGGTCGTAGGCGCGGCTTTCGCCGGTGACGAACCAGCTGAGCATGCCGTAGGCAGCCATCACGTCGCCGCGCTGGGCGCCGTCATCGAAGGTGGCGCCGCTGAACTCGCCCTGCCACGACAGCGGGCCGCGCACCTGCGCGTATTCCAGCGACCACTTGTTGACGTCGGTATCGCGGCCGGCGGAGAAGTCGACCAGGGTCAGGCGGCTCTCGTCGGACAGGTGCCCGGCCGGGCGCGGGCGGATGCGCAGGCCGGGCACGCCATTGGCGCCAGGGTTGTCATACGCCTCGCGGGCCAGCGACAGGCCCAGGTGCAGTACGTCCCCGTCGCTGGGCGAGGGCGACCAGGTGACGCGGCCACCGGCCGCACGGCCCTTCACCTGCCAGGCGTCGATGCTCTCCAGGCTGTAGACGCTGGCTGCCCAGGTGAAGTCACCGGGGTTGGCCTGCCACGAGGCACCCAGGCGGTACAGCGGTGCCAGCGTGGTGCCGGCGTTGCCGCGCTCCAGGAAGGTGCCGTAGTTGGAACTGGTACGGTCATCCAGCGAGAAGAACTGCTTGAACTGGCCCACGGTCAGCTTGCCGGCCTTGCCGAAGCTGCGGGCCAGGTACACGTCCTTGGCCTCGACGCGGTCGCCGGAGAAGTCGGCTTCCAGCTTGTAGTCGACCACGAAGAACTTGCCCGACACATCGACCCAGGCACGGCGGATCTCGGTGTCGTCCTTGTTCGGGGTACCGCGGTTGTCGTTGTCGAAGCTGGCAAAGTCCAGGTGCAGGCGGCCACCGAGGGTGGCGGTGACCGGACGGTCGTCTTCGGCAGCGAAGGCCGGCGCCGACAGGGCAGCCAGCGCCATCATGGCGACAGGACGCCGCCAGGCAAACGTGAATTCCACAAACCCTCCCAGGTGCGCGCCAGGCGCGCGGCAATCGTGGGCACCGGACGGTGCGCGGCCGCAGTCTGGGTCGGGCAAGCTGTCATCGTCCTGTCAACGGTTTGTGCGGTGCAGCGTAAAACCGGCCGCTGCGCTCATTGGGCCACGCCCGGCAAGCGCGATGGCGGCATGCGGTAGCATTCGTTTCCCCTCCCACACCTGTGCCCATGCGCCTGCTGCTGGTCGAAGACAATCCGGACCTGGCCGATGCGATCATCCGCCGGATGCGCCGCAGTGGGCACGCGGTGGACTGGCAGGCCGACGGACTGGCCGCGGCCAGCGTGCTGCGCTACCAGAACTTCGACCTGGTGGTGCTGGATATCGGCCTGCCCAAGCTCGACGGCCTGCGCGTGCTGGCCGGCATGCGCGAGCGTGGCGACAGCACGCCGGTGCTGATGCTGACCGCGCGTGACGGCATCGAGGATCGCGTGCAGGCGCTGGATGTCGGCGCCGACGACTATCTGGGCAAGCCCTTCGATTTCCGCGAGTTCGAAGCGCGCTGCCGCGTGCTGCTGCGGCGCGCGCGTGGCCAGGCCAGCGAAGTGGTGCAGATCGGCGGCTTCCAGTTCGACAATGCGGCGCACCGGGTCAGCCTCGACGGTGAGCCGATCGAACTGCCCAACCGCGAGTACCGCCTGCTGGAGATCCTGGTGGGTCGCCTTGGCCAGGTGGTGGGCAAGGACGAGATCGGCAACGGCCTGTTCGGCTTCGACGACGAGGCCGGACCGAATGCGATCGAGCTGTATGTGGGGCGGCTGCGCAGGAAGCTGGCAGGCGCGCCGCTGCGCATTACCACCGTGCGCGGCGTGGGGTATCTGCTGGAAGCCAGTGATGGCGTTGCCGATGCAGACGGCTGACACGCGCGCCGCCAACATGGCGCCGGGGTCGTTGCGGCGTACCCTGCTGCTCTACCTCGGCGCGCTGCTGGCCGTGTTCGCGGTGGCGCTGCTGTTTGCCGCACGCGATTATGGCCAGCGTGCCGCCAACCGATCCTACGATCACCTGCTGGTGTCCTCGGCACTGTCCATCGCCGATTCGGTGGCCCTGGTCGATGGCCACTGGCAGGTCGACCTGCCGTACGCAGCGTTGGACCTGCTGGCAATGGCCCCGGAAGACCGCGTGTTCTATCGGGTCGCCGACAGCCGCGGCACGCTGATCACCGGCTACGGCGACCTGCCGGCGCCGCCGCGCCGGCCCGGTACGCAGCCGCAGCTGTTCGATGCAGCTTACAGCGGTGAAACCGTGCGCTTCGTGGTGGTCGGCCGCAGCTTCGCCGCAGCCTCGGCGCAGGGCGAGGTACAGGTGCAGGTCGGCCAGACCCGGCGCGCGCGTGAAGCCGTCGCGCAGGACATGGTCAACCGCGCGTTGCTGGCGATCGGCGTGCTGTCCGGGCTGCTGCTGGCACTGGTGGCGTTCGGCGTGCATCGCGCATTCCGGCCGCTGGTGCGGGTGGAGCGCGAGCTGTCGCGCCGCGAGCCCTCCGACCTGAAGCCGCTGGACGCCCGCGTGCCGCGCGAGATGGACCAGATGGTGGCCGCGTTGAACCGCTTCATGGAACGCCTGTCCAGCAGCAACGAGACACTGCGCGCCTTCATGGCCGAGGCCGCACACCAGATGCGCACGCCGCTGGCCGCGCTGCGCGCGCAGGCGCAGCTGGCGCTGGATGACGATGATCCAGAGGACATGCGGCGCAGCCTGCAGGCGATCGAGCGCAACGCCACGCACATGAGCCGCCTGCTCAACCAGCTGCTCAGCGATGCCAGCGTGATCCATCGTTCGCACCTGCAGCGCTTTGCGGCGGTGGACCTGGCCGAGACAGTGCACCAGGCGTTGCATGAAGCACTGCCGCAGGCCGGCCCGGCACCGCGCGTGCAGTTGGCGATGACCGCCGAGCCGGTGCAGGTGCACGGTGATGCGCTGCTGCTGCGCGAGGCGATCAAGAACCTGGTGGACAACGCACTGAAGTATGGCGGCGACGGCCCGTTGCAGATCGCGTTGACCGTCGAGGGCGGGCAGGCCGTGCTGACCATCGCCGACCATGGCGCTGGCATCGCCGCGGCCGATGCCGAGCGCGTGTTCGAGCGCTTCGCGCGTGGCGAGGGCGCGCCGTCCGGCGGTGCCGGGCTTGGCCTGGCCATCGTCAAGCGCGTGGTCGACAGCCATGGCGGCCGCATCGACCTCAGCAACCGCCCGCAGGGTGGACTGATCGCCACCATCCGCCTGCCCCGGAGCCGCGCATGATCCGCCTGTTCGCCATCGCCGTTGCCCTGCTGCTGGCCCTGCCGGTGCTGGCCGCGCCGGGTGAGGTGCGCCGCTTCCCGGCACAGGCAAGGACCACCGCGCAGCTGCGCATCCACGGTACGACCGATATCGAAGTGTTCGCAGTGGTCATCGCCGACTACCAGCGCCTGCACCCGGGTACCGAGGTGGTGTACGAGGACATCATCACCCAGGACCTGTACGCGCGGTACCTGCACGACCGTACGGGACCGGCCTCGCCGGACCTGCTGATCTCCAGCGGCATGGACCTGCAGACCAAGCTGGTCAACGATGGCCACGCGCTGCCGCACCGCTCGGCGCAGACCGCCGTGTTGCCGGCTTGGGCGCAGTGGCGCAGCGAGGCGTTCGGGATCAGCTATGAGCCGGTGGTGATGGTGTACAACACCCGCGCGCTGCCGGCGGCGCAGGTACCGCACACGCGCCGCCAGCTGCTCGACCGGCTGCGCGCCGAGGGCGCACCGCTGCGCGGCAAGGTCGGCACCTATGACATCGAGCGCAGCAGTGTCGGCTACCTGCTGGCGACACAGGATGCGCAGCGCGGCAGCATTGCCGGTGCGCTGCTGGGCGCACTCGGCGACAACGATGTGGTGCGCGAGGAGCGCACCGGCGTGCTGCTGGACAGGGTGGCCAGCGGCCAGCTGTCGCTGGCCTACAACGTGCTTGGCTCCTACGCACAGGCCCGCATCGACGCAGGCGCGCCCCTGGGCATCATCGAACCCGAGGACTACACGCTGGTGGTGCTGCGCACCGCGGTGATTCCGCGTACCGGCCCGCATCCGGAGGAGGCGCGGCGTTTCCTCGACTACCTGCTGTCGCCGCGTGGCCAGCAGGTGCTGTCGCGGGAAGCGCGCCTGATGCCGATCGTGACCGGTAATGCGCGTGGCGACCATGCGCCTGGGCGCAGCCGCCGCCCGATCCAGCTGGGCCCAGGCCTGCTGGTGTACCTGGATGCGCTCAAGCGCCGCCAGTTCCTCGATGCCTGGCGCAGCAGCGTCGAGCCGGCCGGGCGCTGACGCGGCGACCTGCCCGTACAATGGCGGCATGAGCGAATACACCATCCTGATCGCCGATGACCACCCGCTGCTGCGTTCGGCGGTGGTGCAGTCACTGCGGCAGAGCCTGCCGCTGGCGCAGGTGCGCGAGGTGGCCAGTGCCGATGCGTTGGCCGAGGCGCTCGACGCACAGCCGGACGTGGACCTGGTGCTGCTCGACCTGACCATGCCTGGCGCCCATGGTTTTTCCGCGCTGCTGCACGTGCGTGGCTCGCATCCGGACATCCCGGTGGTGATCCTCTCGTCCAACGACCACCCGCGGGTAATCCGCCGCGCCCAGCAGTTCGGCGCGGCCGGTTTCATCCCGAAGTCGGCCCCTGCCGAAACCATCGGCGAGGCCGTGCAGGCAGTGCTCGACGGCGGCCTGTGGTTCCCGGCGATGGCCGCCGAGCGCTCGGAGGCCGACGCGTTGCTGGCCAGCCGCCTGGCCCAGCTGACCCCGCAGCAGTTCCGCGTGCTGCTGTGCCTGGCCGATGGCCTGCTCAACAAGCAGATCGCCTACGAGCTGGGCCTGGCGGAGAACACGGTGAAGGTGCACGTCACTGCCATCCTGAAGAAACTCGAATGCCATAGCCGCACGCAGGCGGCGGTGCTGGTGAAGGCGCTGGAACCGGAAGGCGACGCGCGGGCAGGGATGGACGGCTGACCCGGGTGGGCCGCACGGCCCCGCAGTGGTGTCCGGAACCTTCGGAGTGGTTGAATCAACGGCGCCGGGGCGAAAACGGAATGTGGCGTGTCAGTTGCCGCTGATCGCGCGCAGTGCCGGATCGGTCGAAAAGATGAATCTGTTCTCGTATCCCATCCTGGAATCCTCAGACGCGTCAGCGTAGCTGTAGGTGGGGGCGGCTGCATCCGACGCAAACCTGCGGCTCCATGTTTCATGACCGGCGAGGCTTCCGCTCCGGACGAGACCGATGCAGATGCTCAGGCCGCATGAAAAACCTTCAAGTACACCTTCCTGAGCCATCGCACGTTCAAGTGCTGACCGATAGTGGCGGGTCAAGTCCTGCACCTCGGAGCTGGATGCCGCCTCCTCTGACAGGCGTTTGATGTCGGGCGCTGAAGGTCTGTCAGCGATGCACCCCGCGCAGCACAGGCAGAAGAGCAGCGCTGTGATGTGATGGCGGCCTCGGAGGAGCGCGATGGATGGGTAAGGGCAGGGCATGCGGAATCCTCGGCCGTAGGCTGTGGCTGTCTTCAGTACGGTCTGTCGATCAGCCGAATGCGGGAATCTTCCGTTCCTCGGTGGCGCTGGTCAGTCAGGAGACTGCCCTTTCTCTGCTCGGACTCTCCCCTTGCGTGCCTATCGACGCGGGGCATTCCGTTCCTTCCCACCCAGAGATGGTGTGCGAAGACGTCTGGGGTTCGGCAGGGCATCTGCGAAGGGCACCGCCTCTCGCGCCGTGGCACGGCGGCGCGCGCGTGGTGGAGTCGTCCTATCCCCGATGCCGCAACAGCAACTGCGTCATCAGGGCCCGCAACGCAGGCGGTCGCACGGGCTTGTGCAGGAAGCCCCAGCCGTGTTCGGCGGCATGCGCCTTCAGGGCCTCATCACGCTCGGCGGTCACCAGGATCACCGGCGGCCGTGCCTTCCACAGCGTGCACAGCGCTTCATACAGGTCCGGCCCGTGCCATTGCCCCATGCGCACGTCCAGCAGCAGCAACTGCGGCACGTTCAAGGCGCTGGCGATTTCCAGGGCGCCCTGCGGGCCGTCGGCGAGCTCCACCTGGCAACCCCAGCGTTCCAGCAACGCGCGGGTCGCTGCACAGACGTGGGGATCGTCGTCGATGCTCCACACCCGGCATTGGCGCAGCGGGCTGTCGTCGGCGGGTTCGCTCGCCACGACCGGCGCTGCGGTGGTTGCCACCACATCGTCGGCGCGCCCGAGTGCCACGCTCACGGCGAACACGCTGCCCCTGCCCAGGGTCGAGCGCAGGCTGATGCGGTGGCCGAGCAGGCGGCCGATGCGTTCGACGATGGCCAGGCCCAGGCCGGCGCCACGTTCCTGTTCCACGCCATCATTCAGGCGACGGAACTCTTCGAAGATCTCTCCCTGCAGGCTTTCCGGAATGCCGGGCCCTTGGTCGTGCACTTCGATGCGCAGCTGGTCGCCTGCGCGACGGCAGCCGATCAGCACGCGCCCACGTGGCGTGTAGCGCAGCGCGTTGGAGAGGAAGTTCTGCAGGATACGGCGCAGCAGCGCTTCATCGCTGACCACCACCGCGCGGGTGTCCACCCAGTCCAGTTGCAGGCCGCGGCTCTGAGCAGCGATACCGAACTCGCGTGCCAGGGTTTCCAGCAGCGGTGAAATCGCGAACGCGCGCACGCGGACCTGCAGCGATCCTGATTCCAGGCGCGAGATATCCAGCAGGCTGTTGAGGATCGCATCCTGCGCGGCCAACGCAGCGTCGATATGGTCGGCGGTCTGCTGCTGCGCCGGGTCGCCCAGCTTGCCGCGCAGTACCGAGACGAACATGCGCGCTGCATTGAGCGGCTGCAGCAGGTCGTGCACGGCGGAGGCGACGAATCGCGTCTTGTAGCGGTTCGCCTGCTCGGCCTCGCGGCGAGCTTCGTCCAGGTCGCGGGTGCGCTCGGCGATGCGGTGTTCCAGCGCATCGGCCAGCGAGCGCAGTTCACGCGCGGCGTTCTTGTAGCTGGTGATGTCGGCATAGCTGGTGACGAAGCCGCCGTCGGGCAGCGGGTTGCCGCGGATTTCCAGCACCGTGCCGTCGTCTTTTTCGCTCTCGCGCATGTGTGGGCGGCCGCTGCGCAGGTGATTCAGGCGGCGCTCGATGGCTTCGTCCACCGGGCCGGGACCGAGCAGGCCGCGACGGGCGTTGAAGCGGAACAGTTCTTCGATCGGGCGGCCGACCCGAACCAGCTCCGGCGGAAACCGGAACAGTTCCAGATAGCGCGAGTTCCACGCGACCAGGCGCAGTTCCCGGTCGATCACCACCACGCCCTGCGGCAGGTGCTCGAGGCTGCGGCTGAGGCCGCTGTCGGCCTCGGTGGCCGCCTGCAGCAGGCCATCCTGCGCGGTGCGCAGTTCCTGTGCATGTTGCTTGAGCAGGGTTTCCAGCTCGCGGCGGCTGCGCAGGCGATGTTTGGCCAGGCGCCGCCGCTGCTGCACGAACAGCGTCAGGAAGCCCAGCGCAAGCCAGGCTGCGCCGCCGGCCAGCGCGGCATCGCGTCCTGCACCGCTGGCCGCCCCTGCGTCGTGCAGCAGGTGCAGGTTCCAGCCTTCGACGGGCAGCGGCAGGGTCTGCCACAGCATGGGCTGCGCCAGCGCCGGGTCCAGCAGCCGCACCATGCGCCCGCCGTCGGCCAGCAGGTCTTCGGTGCGCGCGCGCAGCGGTTGCAGTGATCGATCGGCGTACTGGCGGCTGTCGAGCATTTCGCGGCGCTCGATGTCCCCGAGCGGGCGCAGCAGCCGGTAGCGCCAGTTGTCACGGTTGGCGAGGAAGACCACGTCGTGGTCGTCGCTGGCCAGCACCACGTCCGGACTGCTCAACCATTCCTGCTCCAGTGCGGACAGTTCGACCTTGATCACCACCACCCCGAGCCGCTTGCCGCCTTCCTCGATCGCCTGGGACAGGTAGTAGCCGGGCACGCCGGTGGTCATGCCGATGCCGTAGAAGCGTCCACGGCCCTGGGCCAGGGCCTGGCGGTAATAGGGCCGGTAGCTGTAGTTCTCGCCAACGTTGCTGGTCGGCTGGTCCCAGTTGCTGGCGGCCACCGCCACGCCGTCGTGGCCGACCAGGGTCAGTGTGGACGTGCGGGTGACTTCGTTGGCGCGCTGCAGCTTGAGGTTCAGCCGCTGCCGTTCGGCGGGGGAAGGGGGCACGCGCAGCGCCTGCAGCAGGTCCGGATCCAGCGCGAGCACCTGCGGCAGGGTGCCGAAACGGTCGATGCGCTGTTGCAGGCCCTGGCCATACAGCTGCAGCTGGCGCTGCACCTGGGCGCTTTCACTGGCCAGCGCCTGGCGCCACGCATAGTGGCCGGCTGCAATCGCGCACAGCAGGGTGCCACCGACCATCACCAGCAGGGTCAGCAGCAGCATCCGGTGGCGTCTGAGCCAGTACATGGCGGCAGTCTACGCAGGGCCGGCGGGCGTGGCGTGCACGCCCGCCGGGGTCTGACGTGGAAGGGGTCAGAAGTGCATCTGCGCGCGCAGTTCGAAGATCTCCGGCGTGCTGTGCACGCCACGACGGCTGGCGTCGACCTTCACGTAGTTGGCCTGGAACTTGAAGTGGCTGGTCAGGTACCAGTTCGCGCCCAGCGTCAGGTCGTGCTGGCGGCCGCCGAGGATGCTGCCATCGTCCAGGTCGAGACGGCTGTATCGGGCCAGCAGTTCGACCGCGCCGTAGTTGTGCGCCGGCTTGATGTTGGCCACCGCGCCAGCGTTGTACGGGCGCGACTCGCCGGTCAGCACCCAGCTGGCCATCGCGTACTGGCCGCTGCCGGTGTAGTCCGGCTTGCCGTCATGGCGGGTGACCGTGGCGCGCAGCGCTTCGGCCTGCAACGAGAACGGGCCACGGATCCAGATGCCTTCCAGGCCGGTGCGGCGGATCTGGTCGGCGGTGACCAGCGCGCCGGAGTCGACGTAGCGGATGTCGGTCAGGCCGGCTTCCGGGCGCGCACGCAGGCGCGCGCTGGCCTCATGGTGCACGTCGCGGCCATCGCTGTAGCCACGCGGGTTTTCCTGCGAGTAGGCCAGGCCCAGGTGGATCACATCACCCGGTGCCTTGACCGGCGTCCACACCGCACGCACGGCCTGGGTCGTGCCGGGATTGTCGCCCTGCAGGTCCTTGCCACCATAGGCGCCGGCCTGCAGCAGGTACTGCGGCCGTTCCAGCACCCACTCCACACCGGTACGGCGGCCTTCGTAGAAGGCCTGCACCGGCAGCGAGGTCTCCAGGAAGCTGCCGGCACGCGAGGAGGTGTTCGCATCCAGGCCAACCGGGGTCTTCATGTAGCCGAAGCGGAAGCGGCCGACGTCACGGCCGAACAAGGCCTTGCTTTCGAAGCGCACGAACACGTCCAGCCAGGTGTCGGCCTGGAAGTCGTAGTACACCATCGCGTCGTAGACGCCCTTCTTTTTCAGCGTCGCGCCGAATTCCTTGCGGCGCACGGCATCGTCGTCTTCCAGGCCACTGGCCGAGGAGAAGTCGTTGTAGTCGTAGGCGATGTTGGCGGTGGCCGCCAGCTCGGTGCCATCGCCGAAGGTGTACTTGGTCGGCCAGTTGTCGAAGTCGGCAGCGGAGGCGAAGGCGGGAAGGGCGGCCAGCGACAGGGCCAGCAGGGTGGGATTCGGGCGCATGTTGGGTGCGGCTCTCTCGGATTGCAGGTGGACAGGACATCAACGGCCGCGAGGGCCGGAACTTTCGCAAAGACATGCCCAGCGGTTCAGCCCGGGCCACCAGGCTCCCCGGGATCGGGCGGTGCGGCGCCAGTGTAGGCACCCGTGCCACCTGAACCGGGGGGCTAGTACCAATAGGTTATCTGCGCTGGCGTGCCCGGCGCGTACAAAGGCGTCCATTGGTCTCAGCGTTGCGCGTGCCGTGCAGGCGCTGCGATCAGTTTCCACGGTAACGGTTCCCGTGCAGTCCCGGGGCCGTACGTGCCTGAAAACGCCCCTTCCGGAGTCCGCCATGCACATCCCGACCGCAGCCCCGGCGCCTGCAAAGCCGTTGCCGATCTATCGCCAGCTGTACTTCCAGGTGATCGTGGCGATCGTCCTGGGCGCCATCCTCGGCCATTACGAACCGCTGATCGGCGAAAAGATGAAGCCGCTGGGCGATGCCTTCATCAACCTGGTGAAAATGATCATCGCGCCGGTGATCTTCCTCACCATCGTCACCGGCATCGCCAGCATGACCCACCTGCGCACGGTGGGCCGGGTGTTCGCCAAGGCGATGGCGTACTTCCTGTTCTTCTCCACGCTGGCGCTGATCGTCGGCATGATCGTGGCGCACGTGGTGCAGCCCGGCGCCGGCATGAACATCAACCCGGCCGAGCTGGACCAGACCGCGGTGCACAGCTACGTCGAGAAGTCGCACGACCTGACCCTGGTCGGGTTCCTGATGGACATCATCCCGAAGACGCTGCTCAGCGCCTTCGTCGACGGCAACATCCTGCAGGTGCTGTTCGTGGCCGTGCTGTTCGGCATCGCGCTGGCGATGGTGGGCGAGAAGGGCAAGCCGGTGCTCAACTTCCTGGAGGCGCTGGTCGCCCCGGTGTTCAAGCTGGTGCACATCCTGATGAAGGCGGCCCCGATCGGCGCCTTTGGTGCGATCGCCTTCACCATCGGCAAGTACGGCGTCGGTTCGCTGATCAACCTGGCCTGGCTGGTGGGCTCGTTCTACCTCACCGCGTTCCTGTTCGTGGCGGTGATCCTGGGCCTGGTCTGCCGCCTGTGCGGATTCTCGGTGTTCAAGCTGGCCCGTTACCTGAAGGCCGAACTGCTGCTGGTGCTGGGCACCTCCTCCTCGGAGTCGGCGCTGCCGTCGCTGATGGAGAAGATGGAACGCGCCGGCTGCAGCAAGTCGGTGGTGGGCCTGGTGGTGCCGACCGGTTACTCGTTCAACCTGGACGGTACCAACATCTACATGACCCTGGCGGCGCTGTTCATCGCCCAGGCCACCAATACCGAACTGACCCTGGGCCACCAGATCGCCCTGCTGCTGGTCGCCATGCTCAGCTCCAAGGGCGCGGCCGGCGTCACCGGTGCCGGCTTCATCACCCTGGCCGCCACCCTGGCGGTGGTGCCGGAAGTGCCGGTGGCCGGCATGGCGCTGATCCTGGGCGTGGACCGCTTCATGAGCGAATGCCGCTCGCTCACCAACTTCATCGGCAATGCCGTGGCCACCGTGGTGGTCTCGCGCTGGGAAGGCGCGCTGGACCGCAACCGCCTGCAGCTGGCGCTGGATGGCCGCGAAAGCGAGCTGCCGCCGCCGGTCGATGCACTGCCCGAGGCGCTGCCGGCCAAGGGCTGATCCAGGTGTGTGGTACCGCGGGGCCGGCCACGACAGTGGGGCGGCCCCGCGGCGTTTCAGGGCGTCCCATGGCTGTCATGGGCAGCGCCGATGCTGGTCTGGGCTCCGGTCGCATACGGCACGGAATTGTGCGGTCGCAGCATGGTTGCGACAGGATAGCGACAGGTCCAGACGCTCCAACGGGGGTATGATCCCCTGTCCCTTCTGCCCATTCATGTAACCCACATCGATGTCCAACGAAGATTTCAAACAGGCCGCCCTCGATTACCACCGGATGTCCCCGCCGGGAAAGATCAAGGTTTCCGCTACCAAGCCCATGCTGACCCAGCGCGACCTGTCGCTGGCGTATTCGCCGGGCGTGGCGTATGCCTGTGAAGCGATCAAGGCCGACCCGCAGCAGGCCAGCGAGCTGACCGCCCGCGGCAACCTGGTGGCGGTGATCTCCAACGGCACCGCGGTGCTGGGCCTGGGCAACATCGGCGCGCTGGCCGGCAAGCCGGTGATGGAAGGCAAGGGCGTGCTGTTCCAGAAGTTCGCCGGCATCGATGTGTTCGACATCGAAGTGGATGAAACCGACCCGGACAAGCTGGTCGACATCATCGCCTCGCTGGAGCCGACCTTCGGCGGCATCAACCTGGAAGACATCAAGGCGCCGGAGTGCTTCGTGGTCGAGCGCAAGCTGCGCGAGCGCATGAAGATCCCGGTGTTCCATGACGACCAGCACGGCACGGCGATCATCGTCGGCGCGGCGGTGCTCAACGCGATGGCGATCACCGGCAAGAAGATCGAGGAAGTGAAGCTGGCGACCACGGGCATGGGCGCGGCCGGCATTTCCTGCGTGAACATGCTGGTGCAGCTGGGCCTGAAGCCGGAGAACATCCTGGCCTTCGACCGCGAGGGCGTGATCCACACCGGCCGTACCGACCTGGACCCGGAAAAGCAGCGCTATGCGCGCGACACCGACAAGCGCACCCTGGCCGAGATCGTCGACGGCGCGGACATCTTCCTCGGCCTGTCGGCGCCGGGCATCCTGACCGCCGAGATGGTCAAGACCATGGCGCCGGACCCGGTGATCTTCGCCCTGGCCAACCCGACCCCGGAAATCATGCCGGAGGTGGCGCGCGCCGCGCGTCCGGACGCGATCATCGGCACTGGCCGTTCGGATTACCCGAACCAGGTCAACAACGTGCTGTGCTTCCCGTACCTGTTCCGTGGCGCGCTGGACGTGGGCGCCACCGCGATCAACGAGGAAATGAAGATCGCCTGCGTGCGTGCGATCGCCGCGCTGGCCCGCCGTGCCGCCACCGACATGGGCTCGGCCTACGGTGGCGAGACGCCGAGCTTCGGCCGTGAATACCTGATCCCGCGCCCGTTCGACCGCCGCCTGCTGGTGGAACTGTCGGCCGCCGTGGCCCAGGCCGCGATGGACTCGGGCGTGGCCTCGCGCCCGATCGACGACATGGGCGCCTACCGCGACAAGCTGGCCCAGTTCGTCTACCGCACCAGCCTGATGATGAAGCCGGTCTACGACCGCGCGCGCAGCGACAAGCAGCGCGTGGTGTACGCCGAAGGCGAAGAGGAAGTGGTGCTGCAGGCGGTGCAGAACGTGGTCGATGACGGCCTGGCGCACCCGATCCTGATCGGCCGCCCGGAAGTGATCGAGTCGCGCATCGAGCGCCTCGGCCTGCGCCTGAAGATCGGCGAGAACGTTGAAGTCACCAACATCAACGATGACCCGCGTTTCAACGAATACTGGCAGTACTACCACGGCCTGACCGGCCGCCGCGGCGTGACCGTGGCCGCGGCGAAGAACCTGATGCGTTCGCGCCCGACCCTGATCGCCGCAGTGATGGTCGCCCGTGGCGAAGCCGATGCGATGCTGACCGGCATCGTCGGCCGCTTCCACAAGAAGCTGGGCTACGTGCGCAGCGTGTTGCCGCTGGAGCCGAAGGTCACCTCGACCTCGGCGATGACCGGCGTGATCAACCAGCAGGGCGTGTTCTTCTTCGTCGATACCCACGTGCAGGAAGACCCCACCGCCGAGCAGCTGTGCGAAGCGACCCTGCAGGCGGCCTACCGCATGAAGCTGTTCGGCATCGAGCCGAAGGTGGCGCTGCTGTCGCACTCCAACTTCGGCAGCCATGATTCGAAGGATGCGCTGAAGATGCGCCAGGTGCGTGAACTGCTGCTCAAGCGCAACCCGCGTCTGAACGTGGATGGCGAAATGCAGGGTGACACCGCGTGGGATGAAGCGCTGCGCCAGAAGCTGCTGCCGGGCTCGACCCTGCAGGGCCGCGCCAACCTGTTCGTGCTGCCGAACCTGGAAGCGGCCAATATCGCCTACAACCTGGTGCGCGTGTTCACCGATGGCGTGGCGATCGGCCCGATCCTGATGGGCGTGAACAAGCCGGTGCACATCCTGACCACCAGCGCGACCTCGCGCCGGATCCTGAACATGACCGCGATTGCCGCAGTCGATGCGCAGATCAGGAAGCAGCTGGAAGCGGAAAAGAAGGCATAAGCCTTCTTTCCGGTTCGATCTGCAGAACGCGCCCTACGGGGCGCGTTTCTGTTTGCGCAAAGCGGACACGGGTAGTGCCGGCCGCTGGCCGGCAACCGCAATGATGTCCAGGCACACGACGGCAGCCGGCCAGCGGCCGGCTCTACCCCGGTCTGTGCCACACGCGCTACGCCGCCCGGTCATTTCCCTGCAACGCCGTTGCGGCCCAATACGCCCACGCGGCCCGGCCGTGGGAAGGGACCGGACCGGCCTTCCCACCCTGGGCCCGACCAACTTCTCATGGGCGAGGGTGTCATGCGCAATCGACTGACGCGGCGGTACTTCCAGCAGCTGTTCGCGCTGTACGCCGGTTTCGTGCAGTCGCGCTGAGGCGTAGACGACGGCGCCGGGCAATGCCCGGCGAACCGGTGGTACGTGGGCGTCAGCGCCGCTTGCCGCGGCGTGCAGGCGCCGGCGGCGGTGCATCCGAACGCGGCTTGGCGTACTGCGCCCACAGCGCCGGCAGCGCCTTGCCGGTGTGCTTCTGCCACAGTGCCGGTGCATAGCGACCGTCGCGCAGGGCCGTGTCCAGTGCCAGCACCAGGCCCGGGTGTTCGGCGTCGGCCCACTTCAGGAACGCGCCGGTGACCCGGTAGCCGCTGTCGAAGTTCTGCCCTTTCTCGACCTTGCCCGGCAGTGCCCATCCGGCAGCGGCGTTGTCCATGCCGTAGCGGTCGCGCGCGTAGTCGGCGATGCCTTCCACCAGCCAGCCCGGCACCCGCGCATCGCCATAGCCCGGGTAGCCCTGCACGATGTGCATGGCTTCATGGGTGACCAGGTCGATGTCGTTGGGATGCTGCGCCAACCAGCCGGGGTTGATGGTGATCGTCGCCGCCTGGTCCTTGTCACCGACGAAGGCGATGCCGGTGTAGGCCGGATCGATCACGATGCGCACCATCGCCGGCGCGGCCGGGTGGAAGTCCGCACGTTCGCGCAGGTAGGCGAAGTAGAACGTATCGATGATCCGCTTGCGCTGCGGCGCGGCCAGGGCACCCCGGGCGTCCTGGTAGTTCAGCGTGACACCGTCGCGGGTCAGCTGCGCGTCGAAGGCCTGGGTCTGGCCGAAGCTGGGGAAGGAAAAGGCAACAAGGGCCAGGGGCAACAGACGGTAGCGCATGGGGTTCATTGTACGGCGCTGGGCGCCAACAGTTCGATCTCCGCCAGCGGCAGCGGGCCGGGTGCGTCCAGGCGCAGCCGGTACGCGTCGTAGCGGCCTGGCCGGGCGATGCGGAACGGACGGGTCTGGCGGGCAGACTCGAAGGCTTCGCCGCTGCGCTGGTCGAGCACGGTCCAGCGGCCGTTGCCGTTGCGCGCTTCCAGCGTCCATTCACCGCCCTGGATGCGGCCGTCACCGCTGGTGAGGGTGTACATCGTCGGCGCGCCGTCGCCCAGGCCGGTCAGCGTGATCGTTGCGCCGCCACCCAGGCCCACGCTG
Source organism: Stenotrophomonas pavanii (assembly GCF_900101175.1). Lineage (GTDB taxonomy): Bacteria > Pseudomonadota > Gammaproteobacteria > Xanthomonadales > Xanthomonadaceae > Stenotrophomonas > Stenotrophomonas pavanii. Next base: position 74,571 of record NZ_FNFQ01000015.1, read on the forward strand.
GTGGCCGCATCGTCATCGACCAGCGCCGGCAGCGCGCGGCCATCGGCCAACGCCGCCTTCGCGCCGCTGCCGAGCAGGTCGTGCAGCAGTTGCGGGCGCTGGCCGCGCGCGGTCAACGAGCGCGGCACGTCATCGGCGCCGCTGCCCCAGCGCGACGGTTGCGGGCCCATCTCGAAGTCCAGCGTCGCGCCCTTGGCGATCAGCTCGTGCGGCACCCAGGTCTTCGTCCACGGCGTGCCGTTGATCTTCAGTGACTGCACGTAGACGTTCTCGCGCGAGTTGTTGGCCGCGTTCACGGTCAGCACCGCGCCGCCCTGCAGCTCCACCCGCGCGTGGCGGAAGGCCGGCGATCCGATCACGTACTCCGGGGCGCCCATGCGCAGCGGGTACAGGCCCAGCGACGCCAGCACGTACCACGCCGAGGTCTCGCCGTTGTCCTCGTCGCCCGGGTAGCCCTGGCCGATCTCGCTGCCGACGTACAGCCGCGACAGGATCTCGCGCACGTGCTGCTGGGTCTTCCATGGCTGCCCGGCGTACAGGTACATCCACGGGATGTGGTGCGCCGGCTGGTTGCTGTGCGCGTACATGCCCATGCGCACATCGCGCGCTTCGGTCATTTCGTGGATGGTGCCGCCGTAGGACCCGGCGAACGCGGGGTCGGCGGTTTCCGGCGTGGCAAAGAAGGTATCCAGCTTCGCCGCCAGCTTGTCGCGGCCACCGTACAGCGCGGCCAGGCCTTCGCCATCGTGGGCGGCGGTGAAGGCGAAGGTCCAGCCGTTGGATTCGGTGTAGTCATGGCCCCACACGCGCGGGTCGTAGTCCTTGGCGTCCACGCGCCACTGGCCATCGGCGTTGCGGCCCTGGAAGAAGCCGGCGGCCGGATCGAACATCGTCGCGTAGCTGGCGGCGCGATAGCGGAAGTACTCAGCCTCGGTGCGGTAGCGCTCGCGTGCGGCCGGCGTGGCCGCGCGCCTGGCCAGCGCATCGGCCATGTTGGCGATACCGAAGTCATTGAGCGCGCCTTCCATCGTCCACGACATGCCTTCGTGCACGTCCGCGCTGGCGTAGCCACGGAAGGTCGAACGGTCCATGCCCTTGCGGCCGACATGGCGATCGGGCGGGACCACGGTCGCGTTCTTCAGCGCGGCGGCGTAGGCTTCGGCCGGATCGAAGCCACCGATGCCCTTCAGCCAGGCATCGGCGAAGGCCACGTCCGAGCTGGTGCCGACCATCAGGTCGGCGTAGCCCGGCGACGACCAGCGCGCGATCCAGCCGCCGGCGCGGTACTGCTCGATGAAGCCCTGCACCATCTGCCCGGCATCGTCGGGCGTGAACAGGGCATACGCCGGCCAGGTGGTGCGGAAGGTGTCCCAGAAGCCGTTGTTGACGAACACCTTGCCATCGCGCACGCCGGTGAAGCTGCGGTTCGCGCTGCCCTCGGTGTTGTCGTCGCTGGCGCTGGCCTGGTTGGCGTAACGCCAGTCCGGCGCGGCCGCGCTGCCGGCGTTCTCATGCCCGGAATTGGGATACAGGTACAGCCGGTACAGGCTGGAGTACAGCGTGGTCTTCTGGTCGTCGCTGGCATCGCCGATGTCGAAGCGGGCCAGGCGTGCGTCCCACGCATCCTGCGCGCGTCCGGCCACGCTCTCCAGCGTGTCGGTTGAAGCGATTTCCAGCGCCAGGTTGTGCCGCGCCTGCTCCACCGAGATCAGCGAGGTGGCGATGCGCATCGTCACCCGCCGGTCGCTGCCGGCATCGAACTTGATGTAGCCGGTCGGGCGCCCGGTGTCGATGCGACCGCTGCTGCGCCAGGGCCTGTCGAAGCTGGCCACCACGTACATGCGGCTGGCGCCGTTGGACAGGCCGCTGCGCGTATCGGTGTAGCCGCTGAGGGTCTGCGTCGCCGGGTCCAGGCTCAGGCCACCGCGCGCATCGACATTGTCGAACAGCAGGTTGGCATCGCCACCCTCGGGAAACTCGAAACGGAACAGCGCGGCATGATCGGTCGGCGCGATGGCAGCAGCGATGCCATTGTCGAAGCGCACGTCATAGCGATACGGGCGCGCGCTTTCATGGCGGCGGTCGAACGACAGAGCGCGCTTGCGGCGGTCGGCGTCCGGCACGCCACGGCTGGCCGAAGGCATCACCTGGAAGGTCTGGCGGTCGCCCATCCACGGGCTGGGCTGGTGGCTCAGCGCAAGCGCCTGCAGCTGCGGGCGGTTCTGTGCATCGTTCTGCTCGTTCCAGCGGTACAGCCAGTTCAACGCGCCGGCGTCGGTCACCGGGGTCCAGAAGTTGAACCCGTGCGGCACCGCCGTGGCCGGGAAATTGTTGCCGCGCGAGAACGTGCCATTGGCCTGGGTGCCGCGGGTGGTCAGCACCCAGTCGGAGACGCGCTGTGGCTGCTGCCTCGGCACTGCGTCCAGGCGTACGTCGTCGATCCAGCCGGAGACCGGTGCACCTTCGGCACTGGCCACCTCCAGCTCGATCGCCACCACGCGGCGGTCTTTCAGTGCGGGCACCTCGCCCAGCCGCACCGCCTTGCGTGCCCACTGCTGCGGGTACAGCGTCTTCGACTCGCCCTGCGCACGCGCGCCGATCGCCACGCCATGCTGGTCGCGCGCTGCACCGGCCGATACGCGGCTGCCGTCGTCCAGCAGCAGGTCCAGCGAGACATACGTCGAGGCCACGCTGTCGCCGCCGACGATTTCCGGCAGCACCAGCCACGACAGCGTGGTATCGGCCTCGATCGGCAGGTCGGTCCTGAACAGTTCGCGCCGCGCGCTGCCGCCCTCGCTGCTGTAGTGCAGCGCATGCAGGCCGCTGTAGCCGGCGTTGCGCTTGGCGGTGTAGGGCGCGGCCGGCCCATTGCCGATCGCGACCTGCAGTGCGCCGGCAGCCTGCGTCGGGGCCGGTTCGCCCGGTTCGAACGAGGTCTGCAGCCCCTGTGCCAGCACCGGCATCGCAGTGGTCGCACAGGCCAGGGCCAGGGCGAGCGGAAGCAGGGCGCGGCGTGGATCGGACAGGGTCATGCAAGGGTCTCCCGGAAGGGCTGGCGGCGGGTAGCACCCGCATCGGCGGACACCACGGGCAGCATCGCTCCGCCCGCCAGGATGGCAGTGGAAGAGGCGATGCCGGTCCGGTGGGGGCGGGCCATGCGATCGGGTCGGAGTGAGCAGGTCGGTGGTGACCTGGGCCGATCCTGCAACAGCCGCCGCGCGCTGACAAGTGCCATTTAGTTCGATCCAAATGCGGGAAATATCGTCGGGACCGATTCTGGCCGGCGAACCTGCCGCAACCCCCGCGTGAATCGAGCGGGTACAGCGGCCCGGCGCGCAGGGGGCGCTGCGAAGGACCGCCCGCCGCGCGCAATGGCCCGTTGCGGCGCAATGTCGGCGCGGCCCAGATGCTAGAATCACAGGCCTCGCAACCCGTTCATCGACATCCGCCATGAGCCATACCGCCACCGCGCCCGCCAACGCCGAGAAGCGCTACACCGTGCACCGCAGCGATCTGCCGCTGAGCTGCCCGACCCCGGAAATGGCGCTGTGGAACTCGCATCCGCGGGTGTACCTGCCGATCGAAGACGAACCCAACGGCGAAGCGCAGTGCCCCTACTGCGGTTCCGTGTTCGTGCTGGCCGACTAAACGGCGGCCCTTTCGATGCGCCGATTGACCGTGGTGCAGTTGCTGCCGGCGCTGCACTCCGGCGGTGTCGAGCGCTCGACCCTGGAAATCGCTGCGGCCCTGGTCGCCGCAGGCCATCGCGCGCTGGTGGTGTCTGCCGGCGGCCGCCTGGTGCAGCCGCTGCTGGACAGCGGTGCCGAGCACCTCACCCTGGACATTGGCCGCAAGTCGCTCCTGACCCTGCGCCATCTGCCGACCCTGCGTCGGCTGTTTGCCGAGGTGGGCGCGGATATCGTGCATGCCCGATCGCGGCTGCCGGCGTGGCTGGGCCTGTATGCGATCCGTGCCCTGCCTGCCGCGCAGCGCCCGCATTGGGTGACCACCGTGCACGGGTTGAATTCGCCCAGCCGCTACAGCGCGGTGATGACCAGCGGCGAACGCGTGATCTGCGTGTCCAATACCGTGCGCGCCTACGTGCAGCGCCACTACCCGACGGTGCCGGAAGACAACCTGCAGGTCATACCGCGGGGTGTGGATGTCGGCCAGTTCCCGCGCGTGGCGCGCGCCGACCGCCGCCCGCGGCTGGCCCTGGCGGCCGATTACCCCTGGCTGGCGCAGGTGCACGGCCCGCTGCTGCTGCTGCCGGGGCGCGGCACCCGGCTGAAGGGCCACGCCCACGCGTTGCAGCTGCTGGCCGATGTGCGTGCCGCCGGCGTGCCTGCCCAGCTGTGGATGCTGGGCACCGACGAACCCGGGCGCGAGGCCTACGTGGCCGACCTGCGCCGCCAGGCTGCGGCCCTGGGCGTAACCGAGGCGCTGCACATCAGCACGCCAACCGCACGTATCGCCCAGGCCTACGCCGCCAGCGATCTGGTGCTGCAGCTGTCGGACAAACCGGAAGCGTTTGGCCGCACCGTGGTCGAGGCGCTGTCGGTCGGCCGCCCGGTGCTGGGCTGGAACCACGGCGGCGTCGGCGAACTGCTGCAGCAGCTGCAGCCCAGCGGTGCGGTACCGCTCGGCGACGCGCGCGCACTGGGTGAACGTGCGCTGGCCCTGCTGGCGCAGCCGCCGTCCTTGCCGACCCGTATCCCGTTTACCCTGCAGGCCATGCAGCGCGATACGCTCCGCCTCTATGCCGACCTCGCCGGCTGACCCTTCCGTCCTGGTGCGCGACGACCGCGCCGGGCGCTGGGCACCCTGGTGGGTGCTCGCGTACGTGGCGATGTGGCCGTTGCCGGGCATCGCCGAAACTGTGCTCGGACTGGGCGCGCTGTACGCTGCCGCGCGCATGGTGATGCGCCGGCTGCAGCGCCGCCCGCACCTGTTGAGCACGGCAGCCTGGGCGCTGACCTCGATCCTGTTCCTCGGCTACTGGCTGCCGCAGGCGTTCTCGGCCTTCGACGCCATCGATCCTTCCGCTTCGTGGACCAAGGCCGCCGCTGGCCTGCGCTACCTGCCCTTCATGTGGCTGGTGGCGATCGCAGTGGCCACACCGGAGCGGCGGCGGCTGACCTTTGGCGGGCTGGCGCTGATCACCGGCGCGTGGACGCTGGACGCGCTGGTGCAGGCGCTGGCCGGCACCAGCCCCTGGTTCTGGTCGCTGGAACACCTGAAGCTGGCCGTGAGTGGCCACGCGCTGTGCCCGGCCGACGAAGCCGCGCTGGCCGACCGCCTCAGTGGCGCGCTCGGGCCGTGCAACCTGAAGTTCGGCCAGGTGTTGGCCAGCCTGTCACCGTTCCTGCTGCTGCCGATGGCACGGCGGTTTGGCAATGCGGGTTGGCTGCTGGCTGCCGCCGCACTGGGGTGCGTGCTGCTGCTGGCCGGTTCGCGTGCCTCGTGGATCACCTTTGTGCTGGTGCTGGCCTACAGCGGCGTGCGCCAGTTCGGCGGGAAGCGGCTGCTGCTGCTGGCCCTGCTGGCGGCGCTGGGCGCTGCGGCGCTGACCGCGGGCGCGCCGCAGCTGCGCGAACGGGTTGCGCGTACGGCGCAGGCCTGGAACGAAGATGGGCAGGGGGTCGACCAGGCACTCTCGGGGCGTGCCCGCATCTGGAAGGCGGCCGTGTGCATGATCGAGGAACATCCGGTCAACGGCGTCGGTGCGCGTGGCTTCCGCGATGCATATCCGGCGTGCGTCGCCGAGGATGGCCCGGCAGTGTGGGGCCATCAACCGGCATTGCACGCCCACCAGATCGTGCTGGAAATCCTTGCCGAGACCGGCGTGCTGGGCCTGCTGCTGTGGTTGGCGGCGGTGGCGCAGGCCTGGCGGGCCTGGCGGTACGCTCCGGCAGCCGCGCGCGACCGCGCCCGGCCGGCGATGCTGGCGCTGGCGGTGACGGTGTTCCCGCTCAATACGCACCTGGCGTTCTACTCCGCGTTCTGGGGGGGGCTGACCGTGCTGCTGGCTGCATTGTTTGCCGGCAGCCTGCTGGCGCGGGACGCGGACGACACGCCGACGGTGGTGTGATCGTCTATCCACGCGTGGCGTGGCGCTACTGCCCGTACCGAACGGAGCATGCTTGGGTAGATCCACGCCCTGCGTGGATGGCGCTTTCCCGACGCAACTGCCGGTCAACCACCACTACCGGCGTTTCCCTGCGTATCGCACGCTGGAGGCATGGCCAGCCCCAGACTTCGCTACGGTCGGTATTCCCAATCCGGCAACGTGTACTCATTGACCACAGCAACCCTCGGCCGCGAACCGTTGTTCGCCGATGCGGCAAACGTGGCGATCCTGATCGACACACTGCGCTTCGTAGAGCGCAAGGGCTTCAGCCACAGCCTGGCCTGGGTGGTCATGCCCGACCATCTGCACTGGCTGATGGAGCTGCACGGAGGAACCCTGGCCGAGTGCATGGCCCTGCTCAAATCACGCAGCAGCCGTCTGTTGAACCGGCGATTGGAGCGACAAGGGCCGCTGTGGCAGCACGGTTACCACGATCACGCCGTACGCAGCGATGAATCCCTTCATGAGAAGGCGATGTACATCCTGGCCAATCCGGTCCGTGCGGGCCTGGCCAGCACGTTGGGTGAGTACCCGCACGCCTGGTGCCGTTGGCCGTTGTAGGTGCCGGCACCCGGATGTAGAGCATCCACGCATGGCGTGGATCAAGCTGCACATGAAACCATCCCGCCCCACCGTTATTTGTAGAAATCACTCCGGCCGCCGGGCTGGCGCTTGAAGCGGCGGTGGATCCACAGGTACTGGTCGGGAGCCTCGCGCACCATCGCTTCGATGGCCTGGTTGACCCGGGTGGTATCGGCCTCCACATCCTCGCTGGGGAAGTTCTCCAGCGGTGCGCCGATCTTCAGGAAGTACTTCCCGCCTTCGCGGCGGTGGAAGTACGGAATCACCGCACAGCCGGTCATGCGTGCCAGCTGATGGGTGGCGGTGATGGTTGAAGCGGTGTGGCCGAAGAACGGCACGAACACGGTGTCCTTGCCCCGCATGTCCTGGTCTGGCGCGTACCACAGGAAGCCGCCTTTCTTCAGGTGGCGCACGGTCGCGCGGATGTCCTCGTTGGCGAACATCGCCTTGGCATAGCGCAGGCGGCCGAACTTCACCGCCCACTCGTACACCGGGTTCTTGTGCTTGCGGTACATGCCGGAAAGATCGACGTAGTCGCACAGCAGGCGTCCGCACATCTCCAGGGTCATGAAGTGGCCGGACACCAGCAGCACGCCGCGGCCCTCGGCCTGCATCTGCCGCAGGTGTTCCAGGCCTTCGATCCGCACCTGCGGGCGGATGCGGTCGATGCTGCCCCACCAGGCACGGATGCACTCGAACACGCCCACGCCCAGCGCGTCGAAACTGTCGCGCACCAGGCGCTGGCGCCACGCTTCGTCCTTCTCGGGGAAGCACAGCTGCAGGTTGACCTCGGCGGCGCGGCGGCGGCTGCCGAGCAGGCGCCAGGTGATCCAGCCGACGCCCCGGCCGAGCGCGCGCTGCAGCAGCCACGGCAGGCGGGCGATGGCGAAGGCGCCGAACATGGCGGCGAACATCGGCCAGTTGCGCGGATCGCGCAGCGACGGGCGGACGGCGGTGGTGGCATCGGACATTGCGGCATTCTACCAAGGCCGCCGCGTGTCTTTCCCGGGGGGCTCCCGTATCCTTGCCGCATGCGCAAAGACCCTGTCGAGTGGATCCTGCGCGGCCTGTACTCGGTCGTGCTCTACATCCTGCTGCCGATCACCGTGTACCACCTGGTCTGGCGCGGCTTCCGGGTCCGTGAGTACTTCCGGCGCTGGGACGAACGCTATGCCTCCTATCCGCAGCCGACCGGCCAGCCGCGGGTGTGGCTGCACGCGGTCTCGGTGGGCGAGGTCAATGCCGCCGCGCCGCTGGTCAACGCACTGCGCCAGCGGCGCCCGGACATCCGCTGGGTCATCACCACCATCACCCCGACCGGCTCCGAGCGCGTGCGCGCGCTGTGGGGCGACGCGCTGGACCACGTCTACCTGCCATACGACGTGCCGGGCAGCGTCAACCGCTTCCTCGGCCATTTCCAGCCCAGCCTGGCGCTGATCCTGGAAACCGAACTGTGGCCGAACATGCTGTTCGGCTGCCGCGACCGCGGCATTCCGGTCTACATCCTCAATGCCCGCCTGTCCGCCCGCTCGCTGCGTGGCTACCGGCTGCTGGCGGCATTGATCCGCCGTGCGCTGCGCACCGTCACCTGCGTGGCGGCGCAGTCGCAGGACGATGCCGAGCGCTTCGTGCAGCTGGGGGCCGAGCCCCGCCAGGTGCAGGCCCTGGGCAACCTGAAGTTCGACATCGCCACGCCGGACGTGCAGGGCTTCGTCGAACAGTTCCATGCGCGGGTACCGGCCGCACGCCCGGTGTGGATCGCCGCCAGTACCCACGATGGCGAGGAGCAGGCGGTGATCGACCTGCACCGCCGCCTGCGCGCGCAGCATCCGGATCTGCTGCTGCTGTGGGCGCCGCGCCATCCCGAGCGGTTCCCCAAGGTGGAAGCGCTGGCACGCGAACAGGGCTGGCGCGTGGCGACCCGCCGCGTGGACCAGTGGCCGCACGCGGCCACCGACGTGTTCGTCATCGATACGCTCGGCGAGCTGATGCCGTTCTATGCCTGCGCGCAGGTCGCCTTCGTCGGCGGCAGCCTGCAGGCCATCGGTGGCCACAACCTGCTGGAGCCCGCGGCGATGGGAACGGCGGCGGTGACGGGCCCACACCTGCACAACTTCGCGGAAATCTCCCGGCGCATGCGCGAGGCCGGCGCGCTGCTGATCGGCGAGGACGCGCAGGCGGTGGGCGATCTGCTGCAGCACCTGCTCGACGATGCGCAGGCGCGCGAAGACATGGCCCGCGCGGGCTGCACGCTGGTCAGCAATGGCCGGGGCGCGCTGCAGCGCACGCTGGCCCTGGTCGCGCCGCACCTGCCGCCGCCGCGCGGGTGATCCCGGCGCAGCGGCGTCGGCGCCGCTGCAAGCCATTGTCGTGATCAACTTCATCAATTCTGCTTAGCGACGATTTTTCTGTCGCTGCCGGACCGACCCCGCTGATGACAGCGTGCCTGCGATCACAACGCAGCGCGCACGGCACCGATTCCGATTCCGCAGGGCGACGCAGGCTGCCAGCCTGCTGTCGACCGCGCTTGGGCGGATATCAAGGGAACTTGCGATGGACGGCGACAGCGGCAGGGACGGCACCGGTGGGGCCCGGCTGGGAATGGACCATCTGGCGGTGGTGGCGCTGACGCTGCTGGTGGGGGGCAGCGTGATCGCGCTGGTGGGCCAGCACACGGCCGCACAGGCGGGCCCGGCCATCGTGCTGAGCCTGGTGCTGGCTGCATTGGGGGCAGGCCTGGTGCTGTGCTGCCTGCAGGAGCTGGTAGTGCGGTGGCCGGCGGCCGAGGGCCTGCACGGCTTGCTGGCCGCCAGCTGGGGCTCCCGCGTGGCGGACGTGCTCGGCCTGGCCTTGCTGCTGGAACTGGTGGCGACCACGGCGGGGGTGACCCAATCGATGGTCCACCACGCGCATGCGGCGCTGGCTGCGGCAGGCCTGCAGGCCAGCGACCCGCTGCCGACGCTGGCGGCGGCAGGCGTGGGCCTGCTGCTGGCTGTGTTGGCGCTGCTGCCGCCCCGGCGCGTGGCCCTGGTGGTGTGCGCCCTGCTGACGGTGAAGATCGGCGTGGGGTTGCTGCTGCTGGCCCTGGCGGCACGCCACGTGCACTACGCGCACTGGATTCCCTGGCTGCCACCGGCAACCGCCCCGTATCGGTTCGGGCTGGGCGGGGTGCTGGCGGCTGCGGTGCCGCTGCTGGGGATATTTGCCAGCGTCGGCCTGGCCCTGGGCTTTCCTGCGCTGCGCCGGCAGGGCGCGGCCTGGCAGCCGGCGTTGCTGGCGCTGGTTTCGTTGCTGGCGATGCTGCTGTTGATCGTGCTCGCGGCACTGCAGGCCGGGCTGGTCGAATTTTCCGCATTGGCCAGCTCCCGGCCACTGTCGGTGGCGTTGCAGGTGCATCCGCAGCTGCAATGGATGCAGCCGTTGCTGCCCTTGGGCGGTGCGGCGGGACTGGCGGCGCTGCTGCTGGTGCTGCTGATGCTGGCCGTGCGGCTGGCGACGTCGTTGTGGCCACGCCTGCCGGCCGCAGCAGGACGTCCGGGCGCGGGCCCGGTCACGGTGGCGATCGGGTTGCTGGTGGTGATGCTGGCGCTGTGGCTGCCCCCGGGCAGCCTGCCGGCGCTGCCGGGCAGCGCAACCCTGCTGGTGATGGCGGCCCTGTGCCTGGCGGTACTGCGGCCACGGACCGGAGCGCGGCAGGATGCAGCCGCGCGCGGGCTGCTGATGCCGTTGCTGGCGCCGCTGGCGGTCGCGCTGTGCCTGCTTGCAGCGCTGGAACGCCTGCGGGCGTGGCCGCTCTGACCGCCGCCGGGACCCTGCCGCGGCTGGGCGCGCACGGAAGCATGCCCACAAAAAAGCCACCCTCGCGGGTGGCTTCTTCGTTGCCGGCCAGGCGAAACCTCAGTGCGTGGTCGTGGCCGGGTTGCCTGCGTCCTGGGTCAGCAGCCGGTTGACGTCCTGCAGTTCGGCCACGTCCAGCGCACCCAGCGACTGGCTCAGCAGCAGGCGGTTCTGCAGGAAGGTGTAGCGGGCCTGCGCATAGTCCAGCTGCGCCGAGAACAGGATGCGCTGGTTCTGGATCACGTCCAGCACGGTACGGGTACCGACTTCCAGGCCAACCTGCGAGGCGTCATAGGCGCTCTGTGCCGAAACCACCGCCAGGCGGCGGGCTTCCACTTCGCTGATGCCCTGCACCAGGGTCTGGTACGCATTGCGGGTGTTGCGGTCCAGGGCGCGCTTCTGCTGCTCGTAGCCGTCCTGGGCGATGTCACGCTGGGCCAGTGCCTGGCGCACGCCGGACTGGGTGGCGCCACCGGCGAAGATCGGCACGCTCAGGGTCAGGCCGATGCTGTTGGTGCGGGCATCCGGCGACAGCGAGCCGGCGCCGGTGCTGTCACCCCACGTTGCACTCTTGCCCCAGCTGCCGCCCAGCGACAGGGTCGGGTAGTGGCCGCCGCGGGCGGCCTGCACGCCGGCTTCGGCGGCACTGACCTTCAGTTCCTGCGCCTTCAGCGCCGGATTCTGGGTGGTGGCCTGCTGCACCAGCTCATCGATGTTGCCGCGGTTGGCCGGCACTTCCGGGCGGAAGTCGGCCGGCAGCCCACGCAGGTTGGTCACCGGCTGGCCGGTCAGTTCGGTCAGGGCCTGGTAGTTATCGGCGAGGGTGTTCTGCGCAACGATGGTGTTGGCACGCGCCTGGTCGTACTGGGCGCGTGCTTCGTGCACGTCGGTGATCGGCGCCAGGCCCACTTCCAGGCGCTTGTCGGCGAAGTCGAACTGCTTCTTCGCGGCCGCTTCGTTGGTCTGTGCGGCGTTCAGCGATTCGATCGCCACCAGCACGTTGAAGTAGGCCGCCGAGGTGCGCACGATCAGGCTGTCGTTGGCCGAATCGAGGGTGAAATCCGCCGCCTTGCTCAGCTCACGCTGCGAGCGCAGGTTGTTGATCTGGGTCCAGTTGAACAGCGTCTGGCTACCGTCGATCGTGTAGGTGCGGCGCTTGTTGGTGAACGAGCCGGAATTGGCGTCCGCGTTCGGCTCGCTGCGCGTGCGGTTCAGCGTGGCCTGGCCGTTGATCTGCGGCAGCAGGGCGGCACGCGCCTGCACGGCGCCTTCCTTGTCGTACAGCCGGGTCGATTCGGCGGCCGACAGCTGCGGATCGCCATTGCGGGCCATTTCGTAGACCTGCAGCAGGTCGGCGGCATGGGCGGACAACGGCAGCAGGGCAGTGGCCAGCGCAACAGCGAGGGATCGGCGGATCATTGCGGCTTCCTTGGACTCAGAGGTGGAACTGGGGGGCCGGGGCGGCACCACGCAGGTAATCGATATCGGTCTCGAACAGGGACTCGCTGCTGCCGTCGGCCTTGACCAGCAGGGCCTCCATCGCCGGCGAACGGCCGTGGATCACGAACAGCCGACCGCCCGGACGCAGCCACGAAGCGAACTGTGACGGCACCACGTCGACCGCACCAGTGACACAGATCACGTCAAAGCGGCGTTCGGTCTGCCAGGACAGGGCGTCGGCCACTTCCACACGGACATTGGTGCCCAGGCCGGAGGCGTCCAGGCGCGCGCGCGCGGCGGCGGCCAGCTCCGGGTCGATTTCCAGGCTCAGCACGTCGCGCGCCAGCGCGCCGATGCAGGCCGACAGGAAGCCGCTGCCGGTGCCGATTTCCAGCACTTCGTCACCCGGCTGCAGGTCCAGCGCCTGCAGGGTACGGCCCTCGATGACCGGCTTCATCATCTTCTGGCCATTGCCGATCGGCAGTTCGACATCGGCGTAGGCCAGTGCCCGGTGCGCGTCGGCGACGAAGGCCTCGCGCGGCAGGCGGGCCAGGACGTCGAGCACCTTGATGTCCAGCACGTCCCAGGGACGGATCTGCTGTTCCACCATCAGTTCGCGGGCGTGGGCGTAATCAATCGTCATGAGGTTCAAATCCAGCGCAGTGGGCCGGCCATTTTACCGGTGCCGGAGGCCGGCGGCGCGCCCAGAGCATCAGCTGCCGGGGGGCCGGGGTCGCAGTGCCGGAAGTCATCGCGACCTCCGGTTCATTCAGGTTTGCCGTTTCAGCCGGTTCCGGCCCCTCGCGGCGCATACGCGCGCAGGAAGAAGTCGACGCTGGCGGTGACGTGGACCAGAGGGTCGCACTCCACCGGTGACAGTGGCATGCCGCACATCATATGCATGTGCACTTCGCCCTTGACCAGGGTCAGGAACTGTTCGCCCGCCAGTGCATAGTCGGCGATCTCCAGTTCGCCACGCTCGGCGCGCGCGCGAAGGAAGTCCGCCAGGGCCTCGCAGGTACGCTCCGGGCCGGCTTTCCAGAACAGCTCGCGCAGGCGCTCGTCGGTCTCCGGCGACATCATCATGCGCTGGATCGAGATCGCCGCGTCGGAGGTGATCAGCTGGAAGAACGCCAGGCCGATGCCGATCAGCTGGTCGCGCAGCGGGCCATCCGCATCGGCCACGAACAGCGCGTCGGGCAGCATTTCAATGCACTTGGACTGCACGGCCTCGGAGAACAGGGTCTCCTTGTCGCCGAAATGGCTGTACACGGTCAGCTTCGAGACACCGGCCTGGGCGGCGATGGTGTCCATGCTCACGCCGGTATAGCCCTGTTCGATGAACAGGGCCTTGGCGGCATCCAGGATCGCTGCGCGCTTGCCGAGGTCCTTGGGACGCCCGGGTCCGGCGGCCTTGGCAGCAGGCTTGGCCGACGGCTTTCGGGAAGTGGGAGAACTCATCGCGCTAATACTAGACCAAGCGGTTCGATATTTATACTATACCGGCCGGTTTATTAAATTGGGCCGGCAGTCGCGGCTCCCCCTTAGTTGCAACCCTGCGTTTTCAGGACGTTGACCGATGAAGATCGTGCGCTGGATGGGCGGTATGGTGTGGGTGGCTGCGCTGGCAGCCTGTTCTGGGCAGGAACAGGCGCCACAGGCGGCCGTGCCGGTGCTGGTGGTCCATCCCGGGGAGCAGGCCGGGCAGGCGCCGGCGGCGTTCCCTGGAACGGTACGTGCGCGGCAGGAGAGCCCCTTGTCGTTCCGCGTCGGCGGCAACCTGGTCAAGCGCCACGTCGATGCCGGGCAACGGGTGAAGAAGGGCGATGTGCTGGCCGAGCTGGACGTGGCCGACTTCGCGCTGCAGGCCCGTGCCTCGCAGGCACAGCTGGCTGCGGCCGAAGCCGATCTGGTGCGTGCCCGTGATGACCTCAAGCGCTACCAGGTGCTGGCCGACCAGCAACTGGTCAGCCGCTCGCAGCTGGACCAGCAGTCGGCTGCGTTCAAGGCCGCGCAGGGCCAGGCCAACGCCGCCCGCGCCAACCTCGATGTGCTGCGCAACCAGGCCGGCTACGCGCAGCTGCGCGCCCCGGCCGACGGCGTGATCGCCAGCCGCGAGGCCGAAGCCGGGCAAGTGGTGTCGGCGGGCCAGACCATCTTCAACCTGGCCGCCGACGGTGCACGCGAAGTGCTGATCGACCTGCCCGAGGCCACCCTCCGTGACTACGCGGTCGGCCAGCCGGTCGAGGTGGAATTGTGGAACCGCCCGGGCCAGCGCCTGCCGGGCACGATCCGCGAGATCGCGGCCGCCGCCGACCCGCAGGCCCGCACCTATGCGACCCGGGTCAGCCTGGCGGCCGATGCGCTGGCCGATGTCGAACTGGGCCAGAGCGCGCGCGTCTACAGCAGTGCCGGCCGCCACGGCACCCTGCAGCTGCCGCTGGGCGCGCTGCAGCGCGGTGCCAATGGTGCTGCCAGCGTGTGGGTGGTCGATCCGGCCAACAGCACGTTGAAGGCCGCCGCGGTCACCACCGGTGCCTACGGCAGCGAGACGGTGCCGGTGCTGTCCGGCGTGGGGGCCGGTGACTGGGTGGTCGCCGCAGGCGGCCACCTGCTGCGTGCCGGCCAGCCGGTGATCGCCGTGGACCGGCAGAACCGGCCGGTGCTGAAGCCGGCCACGCCGGCCGCCGCCAAGGCCAGGGAGTAAGCCGGTGCGCCGCTTCAATCTTTCCGAGTGGGCGTTGTCCAATCGCCCGCTGGTGCTGTTCGCGATGCTGGCCTTCGCGCTGATCGGCGCGTGGTCGTACAAGCATCTGGGCCAGTCCGAGGACCCGCCATTCACGTTCAAGGCGATGGTGGTGCGCACGCTTTGGCCGGGCGCCACCGCCGAACAGGTCTCGCGCCAGGTGACCGAGCCGATCGAGAAGGCGCTGATGAACACCGGCGAGTACGAGTTCATCCGCTCGTATTCGCGCCCGGGCGAATCGCAGGTCATCTTCATGGCGCGCGACAGCCTGCGTTCCAGGCAGATCCCGGACCTGTGGTACCAGGTGCGCAAGCGCGTGGGTGACATCCGCCCGACGCTGCCGCGCGAGATCGTCGGCCCGTTCTTCAACGATGAGTTCGGCGACACCTACGGCAACATCTACGCCTTGACCGGCAAGGGCTTCGACTACGCGGTGATGCGCGACTACGCCGACCGCATCCAGCTGGAACTGCAGCGCGTGCCCGACGTCGGCAAGATCGACCTGGTCGGCCTGCAGGACGAGAAGGTCTGGATCGAGCTGTCCAACACCCGCCTGGCCACGCTGGGCGTGTCGATGCAGCAGGTGCAGCAGGCGCTGGCGGACCAGAACGCGGTCACCGGCACCAGCTTCTTCGAGACCGCCACCGACCGCGTGCAGTTGCGCGTGACCGGCCAGTTCAACGACATCGACGCGATCCGGCAGTTCCCGATCCGTGCTGGCGACCGCACCGTGCACCTGGGTGACATCGCCGAGGTCAAGCGCGGCTTCGCCGATCCGGCGTCGCCGAAGATGCGCTTCATGGGCGAAGAGGCGATCGGCCTTGCGGTGGCGATGAAGGATGGCGGTGACATCCTCAAGCTCGGTGCCAACCTTGATGCCGAGTTCCAACGGCTGCAGAAGACCCTGCCGGCCGGCATGCAGCTGCGCAAGGTCTCCGACCAGCCGCAATCGGTGGAAGAGTCGGTCGGCGAGTTCGTGCAGGTGCTGACCGAGGCGGTGGTGATCGTGCTGCTGGTCAGCTTCTTCTCGCTGGGCCTGCGTACCGGCCTGGTGGTGGGCGTCACCATTCCGCTGGTGCTGGCGATGACCTTCTTCGTCATGCACTACTTCGACATCGGCCTGCACAAGATCTCGCTGGGCGCGCTGGTGCTGGCGCTGGGCCTGCTGGTGGACGATGCGATCATCGCGGTGGAGATGATGGCCACCAAGATGGAGCAGGGCTTCGATCGCCTGCGTGCGGCCAGTTTCGCCTGGGAATCCACGGCGTTCCCGATGTTGACCGGCACCCTGATCACCGCGGCCGGCTTCCTGCCGATCGCCACGGCGGCATCGAGTACCGGTGAATACACCCGTTCGCTGTTCCAGGTGGTGACCATCGCGCTGGTGGTGTCGTGGATCGCTGCGGTGCTGTTCATCCCGTACCTGGGCGACAAGATGCTGCCGGACCTGTTCAACCCGCAGCCGCCGAAGCCCGGCAGCCTGTCCGCGCGCTGGCGGGCCAGGCGCCAGCAGTGGGCCGATCGCTATCCGGCGCTGGCCAACCTGATCGCACCGCCGCAGCACGGGCATGACCACGATCCCTACCAGCGCCCGTTCTACCGCAGCTTCCGTCGCTTCCTCGACGCCTGCCTGCGCCGCCGCTGGTGGGTGATCGCCGCAACCATCGCCCTGTTCGTGTTCTCGCTGATGATGTTCCGCTTCGTGCCGCAGCAGTTCTTCCCGGATTCGACCCGGCCGGAGCTGATGGTGGACATCGAGCTGGCCGAGGGCGCATCGCTGCGTTCGACCCAGGCCCAGGCCGAGAAGCTGGAGAAGCTGCTGTCCGGCCGCGAGGGCATCGCCAACTACGTGTCCTACGTGGGCACCGGTTCGCCGCGCTTCTACCTGCCGCTGGACCAGCAGCTGCCGGCGACCAACTTCGCCCAGTTCGTGGTGCTGGCCAAGGACATCAAATCGCGCGAAAGCACCCGTGACTGGCTGCTGCACGAAGTGATCCCGAAGTTCCCGGATGTGCAGATGCGCGTGACCCGGCTGGAGAACGGCCCGCCGGTCGGCTACCCGGTGCAGATGCGCATCTCCGGCGAGCACATCGAGAAGGTGCAGGCGATCGCGCGCCAGGTCGAGGCCAAGGTGCGTGAGAACCCGCACGTGATGAACGTGAACCTGGACTGGAGCGAGCCGAGCAAGGTGGTGCGGCTGGTGATCGACCAGGAGCGGGCCCGCGCGCTGGGCGTGAGCAGTGCCCAGGTCAGCCAGTTCCTGGCCAGTTCGCTGGCCGGCCAGTCGGTGAGCGTGTATCGCGAAGGCAACCGCCAGATCGAGATGCTGCTGCGCGGGCCGGCCGATGAGCGCAACCAGCTGGAACTGCTGTCCAGCCTGTCGATGCCGACCGCCAATGGCGGCAGCATCACGCTCTCGCAGGTGGCGACGATGGAGTACGGTTTCGAGGACGGCATCATCTGGCACCGCAACCGGTTGCCGACCGTGACCGTGCGCGCCGACATCAGCGATGGCATGCAGGCGCTGGACGTGGTGCACCAGATCGTGCCCACGCTGGACGGCATCCGCGCCGAGCTGCCCAGCGGCTACCTGCTGGAAACCGGCGGTACCGTGGAGGATTCGGCGCGTGGCCAGAACTCGATCAAGGCCGGCATGCCGCTGTTCCTGGTGGTGGTGGCCACGCTGCTGATGCTGCAGCTGCGCAGCTTCTCGCGAGCAGCGATGGTGCTGGTGACCGCACCGCTGGGCATCATCGGTGCGACCCTGTTCCTGCTGCTGTTCCGCGCGCCGTTCGGCTTCGTGGCGCTGCTGGGCACGATCGCCCTGGCCGGCATGATCATGCGCAACTCGGTGATCCTGATCGACCAGATCCAGCAGGACATCGATGCCGGGCACGACCGCTGGCATTCGATCATCGATGCCACGGTGCGCCGCTTCCGCCCGATCGTGCTGACCGCGCTGGCGGCGGTGCTGGCGATGATTCCGCTGTCGCGCAGTGCGTTCTACGGCTCGATGGCGATCTCGATCATGGGCGGCCTGATCGTCGGCACGGTGCTGACGCTGGTGTTCCTGCCGGCGCTGTATGCGGCGTGGTTCCGGGTGAAGCCGGACGAATCCGGGGCGTAATGCCCCGGGTTCTGCGGCCGCGGCCCTTGGTAGGTGCCAACCCTGGTTGGCACATCTCCCAGTAGAGCCACCCCATGGGTGGCTGCTGATTTCCAGACTCCGTCATCCACGCATGGCGTGGATCTACCGCAGCGGGTCTTTGCCCTGGTGGGTGCAGACCTTGGTTGGCACTGACGCATGCATCCACGCATGGCGTGGATCTTATCTCTTGCCGATCTGGCACCTTGGGTGCCGAGAGCCCGGCGTGGGCGACCGTGTGGATCCAGGTCTTGCGACCGAGAAGTAGCTTGGGTCCCCACGCCGGATTCTCCCTGAACCGCCCGAACAGTTGGTTGAGTTGGCGCTCGAACTGATAAGACTGGGCAAGCGGGGAGAGCTCTCGACCCTGTCAGCCTAGCGGAGTTCTGCCATGTTTGGGATCGGGATTGATGTGAGCAAAGCCACGCTGGATGTGGCCGTCCATGGAGAGCAGTTTCGCCAATTCA
>NZ_FNFQ01000013.1 GCF_900101175.1 Stenotrophomonas pavanii
TCCCTACGTTATCCCCCACGACAGAGTAGATTCCGATGTATTCCTCACCCGTCCGCCACTCGCCACCCAGAGAGCAAGCTCTCCTGTGCTGCCGTTCGACTTGCATGTGTTAGGCCTACCGCCAGCGTTCACTCTGAGCCAGGATCAAACTCTTCACTTAAAACTACATGATCCGAAGATCAAAATTTAAAGCTGCAGATGATTGATTCTGGCAACGTATCGCTTGCTTTAAAACAATTAATAGTTGCTTGATCAAACGTCTGCAAGATGGACAATCATCCTTCCTGCAGGCGCCTTCACAAGATACCTGCGCATACTTTCAAAGATCGAGGGAAGTGGCCTCAGCGCCGTTCCCGTGTGCTGCGAAGTTTCCTTCGTAGCGAGCCGCCCATTATGCCAGACTTTTTCAGTCCGTCAACACCTTCGTTCGATCATCTCGTTCGGCGGTGGTGGGCGCCCTGTTGTCGCTGAAGCCCCTTGGTGGCGACCCCTGCGACGTGGGAGGAGAAGTATGGCCCCATCCACATCGTTTGTGAAGGGGGTGTGGCGATTTTTTTCACCGGATGTTGCATCTGTTCATCCGTCGCGCCCGTGGAGGCATTCCGCGAAGAGCAAGAGCAGTCGAGCATGGCTCGACTCTACAAAGGAGGGGCCGGCTGCGCCGGCCCTTCCTTTGTCTCAGGCAGCGACCAGGCGCACGCGGGCGAAAGTACGCTTGCCGACCTGCAGCAGGCCTTCGAAGCCCGGCTGCAGCACCTGCTGGCCGTCTTCGACCACTTCGCCATCCACCTTCACCGCGCGCTCCTTGAGCTTGCGGTTGGCTTCGGAATTGCTCGGGGTCAGGCCGGCCGCAGTCAGCAGCGCAGCGATACGCAGGCCTTCGGCCGGAATCGCCACGTCCTGCAGCGGCAGCTGGGTGATGTCACCCTGCCCGGTCACCGCTGCTTCCCAGCCTGCAATGGCCTGCTCGGCCGCCGCGGCGTCGTGGAAACGGGTCGCCAGTTCACGCGCCAGGCGCAGCTTGACCACACGCGGGTTCAGGCCGCCATTGCCCACCTGCTCGCGCAGCTGCACGGCTTCGGCCTGGCTGATGTCGAAGGACAGCAGCTCGATCCAGCGCCACATCAGGGTGTCGTCCACCTTCATGGTCTTGGTGACGATGTCGATGGCCGGCTCGCTGATACCAATGTAGTTGCCCAGCGACTTGGACATCTTGTTGACGCCGTCCAGGCCTTCCAGCAGCGGCATGGTCAGCACCACCTGCGGCTTCTGCCCGTGGTGTTCCTGCAGGCCACGGCCCATCAGCAGGTTGAATTTCTGGTCGGTGCCGCCGAGTTCGACGTCGGCCTCCAGGGCCACCGAGTCGTAGCCCTGCACCAACGGGTAGAGGAACTCATGGATGGCGATGGACTGCTGGGCCGCATAGCGCTTGGCGAAGTCGTCGCGCTCGAGCATGCGCGCCACGGTGTGCTGGCCGGCGAGGCGGATCATGTCGGCCGCGCCCATCTTGCCGAACCATTCCGAGTTGAAGCGCACTTCGGTACGGCTGCGGTCAAGCACCTTGAACACCTGTTCCTCGTAGGTGCGGGCGTTGGCCAGCACGTCGTCGCGGCTGAGCGGCTTGCGGGTCAGGCTCTTGCCGGAGGGGTCGCCGATCATGCCGGTGAAGTCGCCGATCAGGAAAATGACCTGATGGCCGAGGTCCTGGAACTGGCGCATCTTGTTCAGCAGCACCGTATGGCCCAGGTGCAGGTCGGGCGCGGTGGGGTCGAAGCCGGCCTTGATCCGCAGCGGACGGCCTTCCTGCAGGCGCGCACGCAGATCCTCAAGCTTGAGGATCTCGTCGGCACCACGGCCGATCAGGGCAAGGGCTTCTTCAATCGAGGACACGTGACTACTCCCGGCAACGCCGATTCTTGTGTGGGGTGTTAAAGCAAAGTTAACCCGATTGGCTTCACAAAAGCCAATGGGCACAAGGGTTTGACGCGGTTTTCTCAGGTGTCTATGGTAACCGGCGATCAGGCCCGCGCTCCCGGGCTGCCAGGAAAGAACCGCCGATGCACAATTCCGAACAAGGGCGCGCACGCAAGCAGCGCTTCCAGGAACGCCTCCACGTCCTGCACGACAACACCCTGCATCGGAAGCTCAGGCAACACCTTCCCGCCGCCTTCAATGAGCGCTGGACCCGCCGCCATTGGATGCATGCCAGCCTGTTTGCGACCATCGGCGCCTTGGTGGCGACGATCGTCCCCGGTTTCTCGCACACCATCGATGCCCCCTACGCCGACAGCCACACCAGCCTGGCGCTGCCGTTGCCGCCACTGACCCTGGCCCGCCAGCAGCAGGTGCCGGGCGACAGCTGGCAGGTGCTGCGCGTGCAGCGCGGCCAGACCCTGAGCGATCTGTTCGACCAGGCCGGCATTCCGGCCACTACGCTGCACCGGGTGCTGGACCACCCCGGCGCGCGTGAGGCGCTGACCCGCCTGCGCCCGGGTGCCGAGATCGCCTTTGACATGCCGCTGTCCGGCGACCTGCGCAGCATCCGCTTCGACCGCGATGCCGACAACCGCGTGGAGCTGAGCCTGGCCGGCGATGACATCAAGGAAAAGGTGACCCGCCGCGAGACCTCCACGCGCACCGTGGTCACCAGCGGCGAGATCACCAGTTCGCTGTATGCCGCCGCGCGCCGCGCCGGGCTGTCGCCGTCGGCGATCGCGACGATGACCGACGACATCTTCAAGTACGACATCGACTTCTCCAAGGACCTGCAGCCGGGTGACCGCTTCAGCGTGGTGATGGATGAAACCTGGCGCGAAGGCGAGAAGGTGGACACCAGCAAGATCCTGGCGGCGACCTTCACCACCGGGGGCAAGACCTATTCCGGCTTCCGCTTCGACCGCAACGGCAAGTCCGAGTACTACGACATCAACGGCCGTTCGCTGAAGAAGAGCTTCATCCGCATGCCGATCCCGTTCGCGCGGCTGAGCTCCACCTTCGGCGCCCGCAAGCACCCGGTGCTGGGCAAGATGCGCATGCACAAGGGCGTCGACTACGCCGCGCGCACCGGTACCCCGATCATGGCCGCCGGCGACGCCCGCGTGCAGTTTGCCGGCGTGCAGAACGGCTACGGCAACGTGGTGATCCTCGACCATGGCCGCGGCCACACCACCCTGTACGGCCACATGTCGCGCTTTGCGAACATCAAGACCGGCCAGCGCGTGGCCCAGGGCACGGTGATCGGCTACGTCGGTTCGACCGGCCTGGCGACCGGGCCGCACCTGCACTACGAATTCCGCGTCAACGGCGAGCACCGCAACCCGCTGACCGTGACCATGCCGCCGCCGGAACCGCTGAAGGGCGCCGAGCTGGTCGCCTTCCGCGCGCAGACCGCGCCGGCGATGGCGCGCATCCAGGGCATGGAGAAGCTGATCTACGCCGACGCCAGCCCGGCACCGACCAGCCGCGACGAGGCTGCGCCCGCGGTGGCCAGCGCCAAGGACAAGCCGTCCAGCAGCCGCAAGCGCGGCTGAGCCCTGCGTTGACGAAGAAGGACGCGGCAGCCCAAGCTTGCCGCGTCCTTTTTTTATGCCTGCCATGAACACCACTGCCGACGCTGACGCCCCCCTGTACCTTGGCCTGATGTCGGGCACCAGCGCCGACGGCATCGACGCCGCGCTGGTGCAGTTCCCCGCCGGCGGTGGCTGCCGCTTCGTGCACGGCCTGACCGCCCGCTGGGAACCGGTGCTGCGCGCGCGGCTGGTGGCGCTGGGCGAAGGTGGCCCGCTGGAGTCGCTGGAGGAACTGGGCGCGCTGGACGCGCGGATCGCGATCAGCTTCGCCGACGCCGCCAATCAGTTGCTGGCCGAGGCCGGCGTGGACCGCCGCCAGGTCCGCGCGATCGGCTCGCACGGCCAGACCGTGCGCCACCGCCCGCTGGCCAGCCCGGCCTTCACCGTGCAGCTGGGCGACGGCAACCGCATCGCCGAACTGACCGGAATCACCACCGTGTCCGACTTCCGCCGCCGCGATGTGGCGGCCGGGGGCCACGGTGCGCCGCTGATGCCGGCCTTTCACCTAGGCATGCTGGGCACCGCCGATGAGGACCGCGCGGTGCTCAACCTGGGCGGCATCGCCAACCTGACCCTGATCCCGCGCGAAGGCGAGGTGCGCGGCTTCGATACCGGCCCGGCCAACGCGCTGATGGATGCCTGGTGCCAGCGCCATACCGGCCGCACCTTCGATGCCGATGGCGCGTATGCCGCCAGTGGCGCGGTGGACGAGTCCCTGCTGGCCGGCTGGCGTTCGGACCCGTGGTTCGCGCTGCCGCCGCCGAAGAGCACCGGGCGCGAACAGTTCCACCTGGCCTGGGCCGAGGCGCACATGGGCGAAGGCCAGTACGCCGCCGCCGATGTGCAGGCCACCCTGCTGGAGCTGACCGTGGCAACCGTGGTCGATGCGCTGCTGTCACAGCAGCCGCAGACCCGGCGCCTGCTGGTGTGTGGCGGCGGCGTGCGCAACCGGCAGCTGATGAAGCGGCTGGCGGCCCAGCTGCCGGAGGTGCAGGTGGAATCCAGCGCAGTGCACGGGCTGGACCCGGAGTACGTGGAGGCGATGGGGTTCGCCTGGCTGGCGCAGCGGACGATGGACGGGCTGGCCGGCAACCTGCCGAGCGTGACCGGGGCCAAGGGCCCGCGGATCCTGGGGGCGATCCACCTGGCGTGAGGTGGGCCATCCGCGCAGGTGAGGCGCCGTTGTAGAGGCGAGCACCGCTCGGCTTCGCGCAAGCCGGGCCAGGAGCAGCCGAGCGCGGGCTCGGCGCTACAGCATGGCAGCGCGGCCGCTAATCGAAGCCCTGCCCTGCCGGCAGGGCCTGCAGGGCGGCAATCGCGGCGGAGAGGGCGTCCACTTCGGGATCGCCGAAGCCGGAGCGGACCTCCAGTTCACTGCTGAACAGGCCCTGCTCCAGCAAGGCGGCGCAGGTCTGTTCGTGGGTCCAGCCGCGGGCGACCGCGACCCGTCGGATGCGTTCCAGCAGCAGCGGGTCCAGGTCCCGCAGCACAACGTCGGCCATGCTCACTTCCCCGTTCGCAAGGCACCGCCCCCTCGGCGCGTCGGGGGCGATGATCCCGCAGTCCGGGCGGGCAGGCAATCAGGCGACCGGCGGCGGCCCGCGATCGGCGATCCGCGGCCACAGCCACGCCAGCAGCAGCAGGGTTGGCACCACGGTGATCGAGCTGAGGATGAAGAACGTGCTGTAGGACGTGGCTTCGACGATGTAGCCGGAGACGCCACCGACGAACTTGCCCGGCAGGTTGGCCAGCGAGACCAGCAATGCGTACTGGGTGGCGGTGAAGTTGCGGTCGGTCAGCGACGACATGAAGGCCACCAGCACGGTGCCGGCAAAGCCCTGGAACAGGTTGTCGGCACTGAGCGCGGCGTAGAACGCCCACAGCTTGCCCGGATTGTGCGCCATCAGCAGGAAGGCCAGGTTGGACAGCGCCACGCCCAGCGCGGCCACCAGCAGCATGCGGCGGAAGCCGAACGCAGCCACCGCGATGCCGCCAAGGAACGCGCCGCCGATGCCCATCCACACACCGAACAGCTTGGAGACGGTGGCGATGTCGGCCTTGTCGAACCCCGAGTCGAGATAGAACGGCCCGGCCATCACCCCGATCACCTGGTCGGGGAACTTGAACAGGCCGACGAAGGCCAGCAGCACCAGCGCCAGTGCCACGCCATTGCGGCTGAAGAAGCTGGAGATGGGCTGGACGAACGCTTCGGCAATATCGATGCGGCGCTGCACGGCGGTGGCCGGGCGTTCCGGTTCGGCGCACAGCAGGGTGGTGACGATCGGCAGCAGCATCAGCGCGGCCATCGCCAGGTAGGCGACGATCCAGCCTTCGAACTGGGCCAGGTACAGCGCGCCGGCACCGGCCAGGATCAGGCCGATCCGGTAGCCCAGCGTATAGGTGGCGGCCAGCGCCGCCTGGGCGGTCTGCGGCGCGATCTCGATGCGGTAGGCATCGACGGCCGAATCCTGGGTGGCGCCGGCGAACGACGCCACCAGCACCCACATCACCAGCGGCCACACGCCCTGTTCGGGCCGCACGAAGGCCAGCGCGACCAGCCCGACCAGCACCAGCACCTGCGACACCAGCAGCCAGGAGCGGCGGCGGCCGAGCCGCCCCAGCAGCGGGAAGGCGTAGCGATCCAGCAGCGGCGCCCACAGGAACTTGAGCAGGTAGAAGAAGCTGGCCAGGCTGATCAGGCCGATGCTGCCCAGGTCCAGGCCGACGTCGCGCAGGCGCGTGGACAGGGTCTGCGAGGCGATCAGCAGGAACGGCAGGCCACTGCCAAAGCCGAGCATGGCCATGGTCAGCGCCGACGGGGTGCCGAAGGCGCGCTTGATGCCTGCCCAGCCCTTGTAGCTGACCGGCGTGGCGGCCTCGGTCACAGGTCGTAGTCCACGGTGAACGGGGCGTGGTCGGAGAAGCGCTCGTCGCGGTAGATCGAGCAGCTGCGCAGGCGGTCACGCAGGCCCGGGCTGATGAACTGGTAGTCGATGCGCCAACCGACATTGTTGGCGCGGGCGGCGCCGCGGTTGCTCCACCAGGTGTAGTCCTCGCCGGTGGGGTTGAGCAGGCGGTAGGCATCGGCCCAGCCACGGCCGGCGGCGACATCGGTGGCCTGGCCATGGTCGGCGCACAGGGCGTTGAGCCAGTCGCGCTCTTCCGGCAGGCAGCCGGAGTTCTTCTGGTTGGACTTCCAGTTCTTGATGTCCAGCGCCGAACGCACGATGTTCCAGTCGCCGCACAGCACGTAGTCGCGGCCGCTGCGCGCCCACTCCTCGAGGATCGGCCGCAGCCATTCCATCACTTCGAACTTGAAACCCTGGCGCAGGTCGCCCGAGCTGCCGGACGGGATGTAGAAGGACACCACGCTGAGATTGCCGTAGCGCGCCTCGATGTAGCGGCCTTCGTCGTCGAACGGCGCCCAGCCCAGCGAGGTGATGACCTGGTCCGGCTCGCGCTTGCTGTAGATCGCCACGCCGCTGTAGCCCTTCTTGGTGATGGCATCGCGATAGAAGCAGTGGTGGCCGTCCGGACGGAACATCGGGTCGGTCAGCTGGTCTTCCTGGGCCTTGGTCTCCTGCAGGCACAGGACGTCGGCGTCCTGGGCCCGGAACCAGTCAAGAAAGCCCTTGGTCGCGGCGGAACGGATGCCATTGGCGTTGAAACTGATGATGCGCATGCGGGGGACCTGCGGCGGGAAACCGGGCAAGCATACCGGTTGCCCGCGGGGCTGCGCAGTCCGCCAGGCCGGGCTGCGGTGCGCGCCGCAGCGGGCCGGACGAGCGCGAAAGGCCCAGCTGGATTAGGATTTGTGCTCCAAATGAAGATGAATCGAGTTTTGATGAGCGACCACCGCCACCGTTTCCTGCAGCTGGCCCTGACCGCCGACGCCCTGCGCTTCGGCCAGTTCACCCTCAAGTCCGGCCGGCTGAGCCCCTATTTCTTCAACGCCGGTCGTTTCGACTCCGGCTCGCTGCTGTCCCAGCTCGGCGCCTGCTACGCCGACGCCATCGATGCCAGCGGGATCAAGTACGACGTGGTGTTCGGCCCGGCCTACAAGGGCATCCCGCTGGCCACCGCGATGGCCTGCGAACTGGCCCAGCGTGGCCGCGACCTGCCGCTGTCGTTCAACCGCAAGGAAGCCAAGGCGCATGGCGAAGGCGGCCAGCTGATCGGTGCCGACATGAATGGCAAGCGCGTGCTGATCGTCGATGACGTGATCACGGCCGGTACCGCCATCCGCGAAGCGCTGGGCATCATCCGCGCTGCCGGCGGCACCCCGGCCGGCATCGTGGTGGCCCTGGACCGCCAGGAGATCGCCTCGGAAGCCGACCGCCGCTCGGCGGCGCAGTCGGTGGCCGAAGAGGCCGGGATTCCGGTGATCGCCGTGGCGTCGCTGGCCGACCTGCTTGATTTCGCCTCCGGCAACCCGGAACTTGTGGGTTACCGGCAGCCGCTGGAAGCCTACCGGGCCCAGTACGGCGTCCGTTCGATCCGCTGACCGACCAGGGGAAAGGTCATGTCCCGAGTTCCTGCTGTTCTCTTTGCCGGCCTGCTGCTGGCCGTGCCGTTCACCGTGCCGGCGCAGTCGCGCGACGGCGGCAAGGTGGAAAAGAAGCTGTACTGCTGGAACGAGGGCAAGGAGCGGATCTGCAGTGATTCGCTGCCGGCCGATGCGGTCAATCACGCCCGCGAGGAGTTCAACGCGAAGAGCGGCCTGCGCAATGCGCAGGTCCAGCGCGCGTTGACCGACGAGGAGCGTGCCGCAGCCAGCACGGCGGCGCAGCAGCAGCAGCTGGACCTGATGGCCGAGCAGACCCGCCAGCGCACCGAACAGGCAATGCTGTCCACCTATGGCAGCGAGGACGACCTGCGCCGGGTGTTCGCCGAGCGCCAGGAGGTGCTGGACAACAACCTGAAGACCGCCGAGTACAACGTCACCAGCCTGCGCGAATCGCTGGTGGCGCTGTTGTCGGCCGCTGGCGACCGTGAACTGGCCGGCGGCAAGGTAGCCGACAAGCAGGCCGAGGCGATCCGCCAGCGGCACGTGCAGCTGCAGTCGCAACAGCGCCTGCAGGCCGGATTCCTGCAGCAGCAGCAGGCGCTGAAGGCGGAAATCGAAAGCACCCTGCAGCGCTATCGCGAGCTGAAGGGCGTGGCGCCGGCGAGCCAGGCACCGTGATCCGCTTGTGGAGCCGAGCCCATGCGCGGCTCCGGCGCCCGGTTACGGCTTGACCCACCGAATTTATGCACTCTTTACGCGTCGGCCCGGTCCGGCGCGTAGTGCGTTTATGGGCGGCAGGACGACGATGGCGGCCTGAGGTGGAGGGGTTCCACCAGGACGCTATTGCAATGTCCCCCTGGCTGTCGTTGTTGTGTGGCGTGCTGGTGCTGGTCGCCGCCGCCTATCTTCTCTATGTCGTGCTGCGGCCCGAGTCGTTCTAACGGAGCCGGCCATGACTGAGATGCTTGTCATTCTTGCCGCCAGCCTGCTGCTGGCGTGGCCGCTGGGCCTGTACCTGGCCCGCGTGATGCGCGGCACGCCGATGAAGGTCGACGTGCTGTTCAACTGGATCGAAAAGCCGCTGTACACGGTGTTCGGCGTCGATCCCTCGCGCGCGATGTCCTGGCGCGGTTACGTACTGGCCTTCGTACTGAGCAACGTGGTGGTCGCTGTATTGACCCAGGCGGTGTTCATGACCCAGGCCTGGCTGCCATTGAATCCGGACCAGATCCCGAACATGCGCTGGGACACCGCGCTGCACACGATGATCTCGTTCCTGACCAATACCAACCAGCAGCACTATTCGGGCCAGGCGCAGCTGTCCTACCTCTCGCAGATGACCGGCATCACCGGCCTGCAGGTGGTGACGCCGATGATGGGCCTGGCGCTGGCGGTGGCGACGCTGCGTGCGCTGTTCGCGCGTGCGCCGCAGGCTGCGGCGACCACCGGCAGCGGCGATGACCGCCAGATCGCAGTGGGCAACTACTACGTGGACGTGGTGCGCCTGTGCGTGCGCTTCCTGCTGCCGCTGTGCCTGCTGTGGACCCTGCTGCTGACCAGCCAGGGCGTGCCGTCGACGATGGCCGGCGGCCCGCAGGCCGCACCGATCGACGCCAGCGCCGGCATGGCCCAGCAGAAACTGCCGCTGGGCCCGGTGGCGGCGATGGTCGCGGCCAAGCAGCTGGGCGCCAACGGCGGTGGCTGGTATGGCCCCAACAGCAGCTTCCCGCTGGAGAACCCGACCCCGCTGTCGAACGCGCTGGAGGTGGTGGGCATCCTGCTGGTGCCGATCGCGGTGATCTTCATGATCGGCGCGTTCACCGGCCGGCGCCGCTTCGGCGCCCTGGTGTTCAGCTGCATGCTGGGCATGTCGCTGCTGTCCACCGGCGCGATGATGTGGAGCGAAGGGCATAGCGCCAGCGCCGCCACGCCGCTGCTGATGGAGGGCAAGGAAGTGCGCTTCGGCGCCGACGGCACCGCGCTGTGGGCGGCGGTCACGACCCAGGTCTCCAATGGCTCGGTCAACGGCATGCACGATTCGCTGGCGCCGCTGAGCGGTGGCATCGCGATGGTCAACATGCTGGTCAGTGCGATCTGGGGCGGCATCGGCTGTGGCCTGCAGCAGTTCATCGTGTACCTGCTGCTGGGCGTGTTCCTGGCCGGCCTGATGACCGGGCGCACGCCGGAACTGTTCGGCCGCAAGCTGGAGACGCCGCAGGTACGCCTGCTGGCGCTGCTGGTGCTGCTGCAGCCGATCACCCTGCTGGTGTTCACCGCGATCACCCTGGCCGTGCCCGGCCTGGCCGGCACGTCCAACCCCGGCTTCCATGGCATCAGCCAGGTGTTCTACGAGTATGTCTCGGCTTACGCCAACAACGGGTCGGGTTTTGAAGGGCTGGGCGACGCCACGCTGTGGTGGAACCTGAGCTGCTCGCTGGTGCTGCTGCTGGGCCGCTTCCCGCTGCTGATCATCCCGCTGGTGGTGGCCGCACAGCTGGCCGCCAAGCGCCAGGCGCCCGAATCTGCCGGCAGCCTGCAGATCGAAACCCCGACGTTCGCCCTGACCCTGGTCTCGGTGATCGTCATCCTGACCGTGCTGCAGTTCATGCCGGCGCTGGTACTCGGCCCGATCGCCGACCACCTGAGCCTGGGACTGCACTGAGGACACCGCCATGAGTAGTCTTGCAAGTTCCACCCGTAGTTCCTCCGCCGCGCGCCCTGCCCTGCTCGATGGCGCCGGCCTGCGCCGCGCACTGATCGAAGCCGTGCGCAAGTTGTCGCCGATGCACCTGGTCCGCAGTCCGGTGATGGCGGTGGTGATGGCCGGCACGATCGTGGCCGCGATCGTCACCCTGACCGGCAATGCGCCGCTGGGCTTCGGCCTGGCGGTGACCGCGATCCTGCTGGTGACCGTCCTGTTCGGCAATTTCGCCGAGGCGGTCGCCGAAGCCCGTGGCCGCGGCCAGGCCGCTTCGCTGCGCCGTGCCCGCCAGGACCTGGTGGCGCGCCGGCTGGCGGCGCCGCAGCCGGGAGCGGCGGAAGCCCAGGTGCCGGCCGCCGAGCTGCGCCCGGGCGACCACGTGATCGTCAGTGCCGGCGAGCTGGTGCCGGCCGATGGCGAGATCGTGCAGGGCCTGGCCACCATCAACGAAGCGGCGGTGACCGGTGAATCCGCGCCGGTGCTGCGCGAGGCCGGCACCGACCGCTCCGGCGTGATCGGCGGCACCAAGGTGCTGTCCGACCAGATCATCGTGCGTGTCACCGCCGAGCCGGGCCACAGCTTCCTGGACCGGATGATCGCGCTGGTGGAAGGCGCCAACCGGCAGAAGACCCCGAACGAGATCGCACTGACCCTGCTGCTGGCGGCGATGACGCTGACCTTCCTGGTAGTGGTGGCCACGCTGCCGGCCATCGGTGCGGCCGTGGGCGTCAAGGTCGACCCGCTGCTGCTGATCGCGCTGCTGGTGTGCCTGATCCCGACCACCATCGGCGGCCTGCTGCCGGCCATCGGCATCGCCGGCATGAACCGTGCGCTGGCCGCCAACGTGCTGGCCAAGTCGGGCAAGGCGGTGGAAGTGGCCGGCGACGTCGACGTGCTGCTGCTGGACAAGACCGGCACCATCACCTACGGCGACCGCCAGGCCAGCCACTTCCATCCGCTGGCCGGCATCGACGCCAGCCAGCTGCGCGAGGCGGCACTGCTGTCCTCGCTGGCCGACCCGACCCCGGAAGGCAAGTCGATCGTGCGCCTGGCGCGCGAACAGGGCTGCGCCACCGCCGAGCCGGACCGTGCCGAGTACCTGGCCTTCAGTGCGCAGACCCGCATGTCCGGCGTCGATCTGGAGCATGGGCGGCAGATCCGCAAGGGCGCTGCCGATGCGATCCGCGCCCACGTGCAGGCGCTCGGCGGCAACGTGCCGGCTGAACTGGCCGGCCGCGTCGAGCAGGTCGCGCGCAATGGCGCCACCCCGCTGGTGGTGGCCGAGGGACGCCACGTACTGGGCGTGATCGAGCTTTCGGACGTGGTCAAGCACGGCATGCGCGAGAAGTTCGCGCAGCTGCGGGCGATGGGCATCCGCACGGTGATGATCACCGGTGACAATCCGCTGACCGCTGCCGCCATCGCCGCCGAGGCCGGTGTCGATGACTACATTGCCGAGGCCCGTCCGGAAGACAAGCTGGCGCGCATCCGCCAGGAACAGGCCGGTGGCCGCCTGGTGGCGATGGTGGGTGACGGTACCAACGACGCTCCCGCACTGGCCCAGGCCGACATCGGCCTGGCGATGAACTCCGGCACGCAGGCGGCGAAGGAGGCCGGCAACATGGTCGACCTCGATTCGGACCCGGCCAAGTTGCTGGCGGTGGTGGAGGTGGGCAAGCAGCAGCTGATCACCCGCGGCGCGCTGACCACCTTCTCGCTGGCCAACGACGTCTCCAAGTACTTCGCGATCCTGCCGGCGCTGTTTGCCGCTGCGGTTCCGGCCATGGCCGCACTGAACGTGATGCAGCTGTCGAGCCCGCGCAATGCGGTGCTGGCAGCGCTGATCTTCAACGCGCTGGTGATTCCCGCGCTGATCCCGCTCGCCCTGCGTGGCGTGCGCTTCCGTCCGGCCACGGCCACCGCGCTGCTGCGCCGGAACATGCTGGTGTACGGCCTCGGCGGCGTGCTGTTGCCGTTCGCGGCGATCAAGCTGATCGACCTCTTCCTTGTCCTGGTATTCGGCGCATGAACCGTTCTGCTTCCACCTCCACCTCCCTGCCCCGCGAAGCGAAAGCCGAGGCCCGCGTGGCCAGCCTGCAGGACGGCGCCGGCTGGCGCCCGGCGATCGGCCTGGGCCTGGCCACCCTGCTGCTGGCCGGCGCGGTCTACGCCGGCATCGCCACCGGTTTCGCCGGCCTGGCCTACCCCACCCAGGCCGAGGGCAGCCTGCTGCGCGACGGCAACGGCCAGGTGCGCGGCTCGGCCTGGCTGTCGCAGCCGTTCACCGGTGATGGCTACTTCCAGGCACGGCCGTCGGCGGCCAACTACGACCCGATGGCCGCGGCCGGTTCCAACCTGGCGCGCAGCAACCCGGCCCTGGCCGAGCGGGTTGCCGCCAGCGCCGCGGCGGTGGCTGCGCGCGAAGGCGTCGCGCCGACGCAGGTGCCGGCCGATCTGGTCACCCAGTCCGGCGGCGGCCTGGATCCACAGCTGTCGCCGGCCGCTGCTCAACTGCAGGTGGCACGCGTGGCGCGTGCCCGTGGCCTGCCGGTGGAGCGCGTGCAGGCGCTGGTGCAGGCACATACCGAGGGGCGCCAGTGGGGCCTGTTCGGCCAGCCGCGGGTGAACGTGGTCACGCTGAATTTCGCGCTGGACCATGCGGCTAAGGCACCGTGATGCCAGCCTGCACCGGCTGCGCGCACAATGGCGGCCATGACAGCGGCCCCCATGACTGATGCGCGTACCCGCCAGGCCGATGCCCTGGTGGAAGGCCTGCAACGCGAAGCCGGTGGCAAGCTGACCGTGTTCCTCGGCGCCGCGCCGGGCGTGGGCAAGACCTACACCATGCTGACCCGCGCCCAGGAACAGCTGCGCCGCGGCGTGGACCTGGTGGTCGGGCTGGTGGAAACCCATGGCCGTGCCGATACCCAGGCGCTGCTGGAGGGCCTGCCGCAGCTGCCGCTGAAGGAAGTGGCCTACCACGGCCACACGTTGCAGGAGATGGACCTGGATGCCGTGCTGGCACGGCATCCGGCGCTGGTGCTGGTGGACGAGCTGGCCCACCGCAACGCGCCGGGCAGCCGCCACGAGCGACGCTGGCAGGATGTGATGGAGCTGCTGGACGCTGGCATCGACGTCTGGACCACGGTCAACATCCAGCATCTGGAAAGCCTCAACGACGTGGTGATGCGCATCACCGGCGTGCGCGTCAGCGAGACCGTACCGGACGGCGTGCTCGATCGCCTGCACGACATCGTGCTGGTCGATCTGCCCCCGCGCGAACTGATCGCGCGCCTGCAGCAGGGCAAGGTCTATGTGCCCGAGCAGGCCGCGCAGGCGCTGCAGGCGTTCTTCTCGCCGGCCAACCTGACCGCCCTGCGTGAGCTGGCGATGCAGGAAGCCGCCGACCGCGTCGACAGCAGCCTGCGCGAAACCCGCGCCGCACGCGGCGAAGGCAACCTGCCGCTGCGGCGCGGCGTGCTGGTGGCCATCGATGGCGGTGGCCAGAGCGAGTACCTGGTGCGGGTGGCGCGTCGCATCGCCGAGCGCCGCGACGCGCCATGGACGGTGGTGACCGTGCAGGGCCGGCGCCAGGACGAGGCCACGCGGCGCGAGATCGATGCGGCCTTCGCCCTGGCACGTCGCCTGGGTGGCGACGCCGAACTGCTGCATGGATCGAGCATTGCCGATGCCCTGCTCGACCATGCCGCACACAACGGCGTGTCGACCCTGGTGCTGGGGCGGACCCGTGAGCGCCCGCTGGCGCGGATGTTCAACCGTACCCTCACCCAGCAGCTGATCCAGCGCGGCGCGCACTACGAGATCACCATCATCAGCACGCCGCAGGCCCGGGCGCGCTCGCGCCGCGAGGGCCTGCTGCCGCCGATGCGCGGCATCAGCTACGAGCCGGTGCAGGCGCTGATCGCCACCGCGCTGGCCTGTGCGGTGGCCTGGCTGGCCGAACGCTGGGTCGGCATGGCCGACCTGTCGATGGTGTTCATCGTGGCAGTGGTGCTGGTGGCGGCGCGCACGCGCGCCAGCGTGGCGGTGATGGCGGCGATCCTGTGCTTCCTCGCCTACAACTTCCTGTTCATCGCGCCCCGCTTCACCTTCGCCAT
This sequence comes from Stenotrophomonas pavanii, assembly GCF_900101175.1. Lineage (GTDB taxonomy): Bacteria > Pseudomonadota > Gammaproteobacteria > Xanthomonadales > Xanthomonadaceae > Stenotrophomonas > Stenotrophomonas pavanii. The sequence goes on from NZ_FNFQ01000013.1 coordinate 14,896, forward strand.
CGGTGCACGCCAGGGCGTGATCACCGTGTTCCTGTTCCTGGCCGCCGCCTTGGTGGCCGGACGGCTGGCCTCGCGCCTGCGCATGCAGGTCATCGCGCTGCGTGCGGCCAACCGCCATGCGCGTGCGCGCCAGCAGCTGGGACGCCAGCTGGCCAGCGCCGCCGGCAACGGCGAGGTGGCACAGGCAGGTCGGCATGCCCTGGAACAGGCCATGGATGTGCCGGCCTGGCTGCGGATCGGCGCCGACACCGCCGCCGGTGGCCGCAGCCAACCCGGCGATACCGACCTCGCCGCCGCCGACTGGGCGCTGCGCCATGGCCAGCCCAGTGGCCGCTTCACCGATACCCTGGCCGGTGCGCAGTGGTGGTTCCTGCCATTGCTGGATGGCGAAGACCGCGCGATCGGCGTGGCCGGCCTGTACCTGCCCGGCGCACAGGCACGCCTGCTGCCCGAACAGCGGCAGCTGGCCGAAGCAATGGTCGATGACATCGCGCAGGCCGCGCTGCGCACCCGACTGGTGGCCGAACTCGAACAGGCACATGTCAGCAACGAGACCGAGCGGTTGCGCTCGGCCCTGCTTTCTTCGGTGTCGCACGACCTGCGCTCGCCACTGGCGGCGATGATCGGTTCGGCCGACAGCCTGGCCAGTTACGGCGCGGCGATGGACACGGCCGATCGCCGTGCCCTGCTGGACACCATCCTGGTCGAAGGCGAGCGGCTGGACCGCTACATCCAGAACCTGCTGGACATGACCCGCCTGGGTCACGAAGGGCTGAAGATCAACCGCGACTGGATCGGCGTGGACGAACTGATCGGCTCGGCGGCGCGGCGCCTGCAGCGCTACCAGCCGAAGGTGCGGCTGGAGCTGGACATTCCGGCCACGCTGGCGCCGATCTGGGTGCACCCGGCGCTGGTCGAACAGGCCGTGTTCAACGTGATGGAGAACGCAGCCAAGTTCTCGCCGCCCGACGCCGCCGTGCAGGTGCAGGCGCGCGAACTGGACGGACAGCTGCGCATCGATGTGATCGATGCCGGCCCCGGCATTCCCGATGACGAGCGTGCGCGCATCTTCGACATGTTCTACAGCGTCGAGCGCGGCGACCGCGGCCGCCACGGCACCGGCCTGGGCCTGACCATCTGCCAGGGCATGATCGGCGCACATGGCGGCAGCGTGCAGGCGCTGCCCGGACGCGACGGTCGCGGTACCCTGATCCGCATCACCCTGCCCCTGCTCAAGCCAGCCTCCCACGATGAGCCCGACCCCGATTGATGCCAGCGTGCCGGCCGCGCGCGTGCTGGTGATCGACGATGAAACCCAGATCCGCCGGTTCCTGGATATCAGCCTGCGCGCGCAGGGCTACCAGGTGCGGCAGGCGGCCACCGGCCAGGAAGGCCTGCAGCTGGCCGCCAGCGAGGACATGGACCTGGTGATCCTGGACATCGGCCTGCCGGACATGGAAGGCCACGAGGTGCTGGAACAACTGAGGCAGTGGAGCCAGGTGCCGGTGATCATGCTGACCGTGCGCGCCGGCGAAGCCGAGAAGGTGCGCGCACTGGATACCGGCGCCAACGACTATGTGACCAAGCCGTTCGGCACGCAGGAGCTGATGGCGCGGGTGCGGGCGCTGCTGCGCACGCGCAGCGTGCCGACCGACGGCACCCCGCCGGTGTTCGACGATGGCCATCTGCACGTGGACCTGGTGCGCCGTGAAGTCGCCCTTGATGGCGAAGCGGTGGCGTTGACCCGCAAGGAGTATGCGTTGCTGTCGCTGCTGCTGCGCAATGCCGGGCGGGTGGTGACCCAGCCGCAGATCCTGCAGGAAATCTGGGGCCCGACCCACCAGCACGACACCCATTACCTGCGCATCCTGGTCGGCAAGCTGCGGCACAAGCTGGGCGACTCGGCGCTGGATTCGCGTTACCTGTTCACCGAACCGGGCGTGGGATTGCGGTTCAAGGGGTAGTGCCGGCCGCTGGCCGGCAATTGGGCTTGCCGGCCAGCGGCCGGCACTACCCATTCTGCTGCAGCGTCCAAAGGGGTCAGAACCCCAGCGGGGTATCGCCCAGCACCGGTTGCAGCTGGCTGCGGAACAGGGCCTGGATGCGCTCCAGTGCCGCCTCGTCGTTGCCCTCGAAACGCAGCACCAGCACCGGGGTGGTGTTGGAGGCACGCACCAGGCCCCAGCCATCGGCGAAGTCCACGCGCAGGCCGTCGATGGTCGACAGGCGGCCGCCCACGTACGGGTTGTCCGGCGATTGCGCCGCCGCCACCAGCATCGCCACCAGCGCATGCGGCGTCCCCTCGGCCACCGGAACCTTCAGCTCCGGCGTGGCGACCATCTCCGGCAGTTCGCCCAGCACCTCGTCCGGGGTTTCCTCGCGCTGTGCCAGGATCTCCAGCAGGCGCGCAGCGGCGTACAGGCCGTCGTCGAAACCGAACCAGCGCTCCTTGAAGAAGAAGTGGCCGCTCATCTCGCCGGCCAGTTCGGCGTCGGTCTCGCGCATCTTCGCCTTCATCAGCGAATGCCCGGTCTTCCACATCAGCGGGCTGCCACCGTTGCGCAGCACATGGTCGGACAGCTTGCCGGTGCACTTCACGTCGTAGATCACCATCGCGCCCGGATTGCGCATCAGCACGTCGGCAGCGAACAGCATCAGCAGGCGGTCGGCATAGATGATCCTGCCTTCGCCGGTGACCACGCCCAGCCGGTCACCATCGCCATCGAAGGCCACGCCGAGATCGGCACCGAAGCGCTTGACCGTCTGCACCAGGTCTTCCAGGTTGGCCGGCTCGCTCGGGTCGGGATGATGGTTGGGGAAGGTACCGTCGACATCGCAGTACAGCGGGATGACGTCGGCGCCGATTGCTTCCAGCAGCTGCGGGGCCAGTGCGCCGGCCACGCCATTGCCGGCGTCGGCCACCACCTTCAGCGGACGGTCCAGCTGCACGTCATCGGCGATGCGCTGGATGTAGTCGGCACTGACGTCGCGCTGCTGGTAATCACCCGGCTCGGCGGCCTGCACCAGGCGGCCCTCGACGATGCGCTGGTAGAGGTCGGTGATCGCCTCGCCGGACAGCGTTTCGCCGCCGATGACCACCTTGAAACCGTTGTACTCGGGCGGATTGTGGCTGCCGGTGACCGCCACGCAGGTGCCGGTCCGCAGGTGGAACGCGGCGTAGTACACGAGCGGGGTCGGCGCCAGGCCGATGTCGATCACCGCGCAGCCGGCACGGCGCAGGCCTTCGGCCAGCCCGGCCGTCAGCTCCGGTCCGGACAGGCGGCCATCGCGGCCGACCACCACCTCGCGCAGGCCCTGCTCCAGCGCCACGGTGCCGATGGCCTGGCCGATCAGCGCGGCGGTCTTCGGCGTCAGTTCGCTGCCCACCACGCCGCGGATGTCGTAGGCGCGGAAGATGCCGGCGGCCAGTTCTTCGACAGGCACCGGCGGTGGCGGCGGTGGCGTGGCATCGCCACTGCCGGCCAGGTTCGCCACCGGTGGCGGCGCCTGCTGCAGGCTCTCGCTCAGGGTCGGGCCATGGTCGGCTTCGGACGCTGCGGCGCGGCGCGGCAACGGCAGCGACTTCGGCAGCCGGTCGCGGCCGACCACCAGCAACACGGCAATGAACGCCAGCAGCAGCGCGACGATGGCGCTGGCCAGCGCACCGAGGCCGAGCGGGCCGGCCTCGACGTTGGGCACCGACGCGACCAGCCGCAGCGGCGTGCCGGCCACGGGTCGCGCCAGCGCCTCCGCACTCTCGGCCAGGCTCGGGTCGCCCTGGGTGACCAGATCGAATCCTCCCTGGCGCAGGCCGAGGAAGCCGGCCGACGGCGCGCTGACCTGGTCGAGCGGTGAAGTCAGCCGCAGCAGCGGTTGGCGCACATAGATGACGGCCGGCCCCAGGCTGCCCAGCTGCACCGGCGCGGCCAGGCCCAGGCGGTTGCCACCGCCGTCGCGGACCACGCGCAGGCTGGGCTTGGCCTCGGCCAGCGCGGCTTCCAGCAGCGCCAGCCGCGCATAGCCGAAGGCGGCCGCATCGGCATAGGCGTTGGCCAGATCGGCCGCCAGCACCTCGACCTGCTCGACCCCGCTCCAGCCCTCGCGCACGGCCAGCGCCGCCGCAGCGGCATCGCCAGCCTGCAGCGCCTGCTGCACGCGATCGTTCTTCAACTGCTGCTGCAGCTGCTGCAACTGGCCCGCAGCGGCCTGCTGCAGGCCCTGCACGGCCTGGTCACGCGCCTCTTCCAGCGCCTGCCCGTTGGCCTCCTGCCGCCACTGCTGCACCGCACTCCATCCGAACCAGCCGGCCAGCAGGATCAGCAGTACCCCCAGCAAGGGTGCACTGCGTCCCAACGACCGTCCCCGCTGTCCTTCCCCGATGCCGCTCATCGATGCCCCCTGTCAACGCACCCCGGTATGGCCGAATCCACCCGCGCCCCGCACGCTGTCGGTGAAAGTATCCACCACCTGCAGGCTCACGCGTGCGATCGGAACCACCACCAGCTGCGCGATGCGATCGCCCGGCTCGATGGTGAACACCTCGCGGCCACGGTTCCAGACGCTGATCAGCAGCGGCCCCTGGTAGTCGGCGTCGATCAGGCCGGTGCCGTTGCCCAGCACGATGCCGTGGCGATGGCCCAGCCCCGAGCGCGGCAGGATCACCGCGCACAGGTTCGGGTCGGCGATGTGGATGGCCAGGCCGCTGGGCACCAGCGCGGTGTCGCCCGGCTGCAGGGTCAGCGCGGTATCCAGCGCCGCGCGCAGGTCCATGCCGGCACTGGCCTCGGTGGCATAGGCCGGCAGCGGCCAGCTGTCGCCGAAGCGCGGGTCGAGCAGCTTGACCTGCAGCGGTTGGGAAAGGGATGCCTGGGTCATGCCTGGAGTCTCCGCGCGATCAGCGCCAGCAGTTGTTCGGCCAGCTCGCGCTTGGAGGTGGCCGGGAATACCTGTTCACCGTCCTGCCAGAAGGCCGTGGCGGCATTGTTGTCGCTCTCGAACCCGCCGCCGCTGATGCCCACCTGGTTGGCGATCACCAGGTCCAGGCGCTTGTCGATCAGCTTGCCGCGTGCGTACTTCTCCACGTCGTGGGTCTCGGCGGCGAAGCCGACCACCAGCTTCAGCGACTGGGTCTGCGCCGCCACTTCGGCAAGGATGTCCGGCGTGCGCACCAGCTCGATCACCAGCGACTGGCTGTCAGCGGTCTTCTTCAGCTTCTGCGTGGCAACCTGGCGCGGCGTGTAGTCCGACACCGCGGCGGCACCGATGTAGATGTCGGCAGGCAGGGACGTCAGCACGGCATCGCGCATCTGCGCGGCCGAACGCACATCAATGCGCTGCACGCCCGGCGGCGTCGGCAGCTGTACCGGTCCGCTGACCAGCACCACCTCCGCGCCCAGCGCGGCGGCGGCGGCGGCCAGGGCGAAGCCCATCTTGCCGCTGCTGCGGTTGCCGACGTAGCGCACCGGATCGATGTCTTCGTAGGTCGGGCCGGCGCTGATCAGCAGGCGCAGGCCCTGCAGCGCGCGGGTCTCCGGCGCGGCAACGGCCGCGGCGCTGCCGCCATTGGCGGCCAGCGCGGCCACGATGTCGCCGGGTTCGGCCAGGCGACCGGGGCCAGATTCGCCTTCGGCCAGCGGGCCATCGACCGGGCCGATCACCTGCGCGCCCCGCTGGCGCAGCAGCGCGATGTTGGCCTGGGTGGCCGGATGCAGCCACATGCGATGGTTCATCGCCGGGCAGATCGTCAGCGGCGCGGTGCTGGCCAGGCACAGGGTACTGACCAGGTCATCAGCATGGCCCTGGGCCAGGCGTGCCAGCAGGTCGGCGGTCCCCGGCGCGACCACGATGCGGTCGGCCCAGCGGGCCAGCTCGATGTGGCCCATGGCCTGTTCGGCGGCGCTGTCCCACAGCGTGGTGCGGGTCGGCTGCCCGGACAGGGCCTGGAAGCTGAGGGGGGTGACGAACTGCTGGGCGCCGGCGGTCATCGCCACCTGGACCTGGGCGCCGGCGTCACGCAGCCGCCGCACCAGTTCCAGAGCCTTGTAGGCCGCGATCCCGCCTCCGACGCACAGCAGCAGTTTCTGGCCTTCCAGCGCGCGAACCGGCGCGGGGGAAGCGTTGGGGGAGTCAGCCACCTGGAATTCCTGTGCAAACGAGGGCATTAGCTTACCCGATGGTCGGTAATGTCCCGGTACACGGCGCACATAGCGGGCGGCTATCAGCAGATGGGACTTGGACCACAGCGCTTCCGGGGTTCAGGCCAGTGCGATTCGGAACTTTCCTATACCTGCGGGCCGGCCACGTTTGCAGAATCGTCGGTGGCCACCACAGGTGTGCCGCTTCGCTTTTCGAGGATCCCGCGTGCACCCGCGCATCATCATCGCCGACGACCATCCCGTCGTCCTGCACGGCATCCGCATCGTGCTGCAGACCCACCTGATGGAGGTTGTCGGCAGCGCGCGCGACGGCGCCCAACTGCTGCACCTGGTCGAACGCCACGACTGCGACGCCGTGCTGACCGATCTCTCCATGCCGGGCGACGGTCCCGACGGCGCGGACCTGATCGCTGAACTGCGCGCACGCCACCCCGGCACGCCCGTGGTGGTGCTCACCGGCGCCCGCCACCCCGGCCTGCTCGACGGCCTGCTGCGCGACGGGGTCGGCGGCCTGGTCGACAAATGCGCCGATTTCGGCGAGTTGCCGCAGGCGCTGAACGCCGCCCTGGCAGGCCAGGTATTCGTCTCGCAGCAGCTGCGCCACCACCTGCAGGCGCGCGACCTGATGTTCGCGCGCGAACCGGCCGCGCTGTCGGCCCGCGAGCAGGAAGTACTGGACCTGCTGGCCGCCGGGCTGAAGGTGAACGCCATCGCCGTCCACTGCGGACGCAGCCCGAAGACGATCAGCCGGCAGAAGGCCGAAGCCAAGCGCAAGCTGGGCCTGCAGAACAACCAGGAACTGTTCGCCTACCTGCAGTCGCGGCGCGGCTGAGGCAACGGCCGACCCTGGCATGCGTGCTGCCCCGATGGGACGCCTCACCCGCACCGGCGATGATGCAGGCATGCCCATCCATGACTGGCCCAAACAGGAACGTCCCCGCGAGAAGCTGCTCGCCCGCGGCCCCGCCACCTTGTCCGACGCCGAGCTGCTGGCGCTGTTCCTCGGCTCGGGCTTCGGCGGGCGCGACGCGGTGCAGACCGCGCGCGACCTGCTGCAGGCGCATGGCCCGCTGCGCGTGCTGCTGGACCGCCCGGCCCGGGAGCTGGCCCGGCTGCCTGGGCTGGGCCCGGCGCGCAGCTGTGCCCTGGCCGCCGGGCTGGAACTGGCCCAGCGCTACCTGGCTGCCGAGCTGCAGCAGGGCGAGGCGGTCGGCAACAATCCCGTCGCGGTGGGCCGTTACCTGCAGCACCGCCTGCGCGGCCAGGCCCGCGAGATCTTCATGGCGCTGTTCCTCGACAACCGCCACCGCCTGATCGCCTGCGAGGAGCTGTTCCAGGGCACCATCAACGCCGCGCCGGTCTATCCCCGCGAGGTGGTGCGGCGCGCCCTGCTGCACAACGCGGCGGCGGTGATCCTCAGCCACAACCACCCCTCCGGCGACCCGGAGCCCTCCGGCGCCGATACCCGCATCACCGACGAACTGCAGCAGGCGCTGGCCCTGGTGGACGTGCGCCTGCTGGACCACTTCGTGGTCGGCGAGGGCCGCCCCGTTTCATTTGCTGAACGAGGGCTGCTGTCCCCGCCCCAGCCGCGCCTGTTCGGCTGAGCCGCGCCCGCCAGGCGCGGGCGGGGCCCCCACAGGCATGTTCTGGTCAGCGTGGGCGCGGGCATCTGCGCTAAAATGGGCGATTCCGCCGCTCATTCTCACAGCAGGCCTCGTGAAAAATCTCCTCCGCGCCCTGATCAGCCAAGGCATCGAAGCCTTGCGCGCCAATGGCACCCTGCCCGCCGACTCCCTGCCGCCGGACTTCGTGGTCGAGCGCCCGAAGACCCGTGACCACGGCGACTTCGCCACCAACGCCGCGATGCTGCTGGCCAAGGCCGCGCGCAGCAATCCGCGCGCACTGGCGCAGGCGCTGGTCGAGGCGCTGCCGCGCAGCGAGGACGTCAGCAAGGTCGAGATCGCCGGTCCCGGCTTCATCAACTTCCACCTGGCTCCGGCCGCGTACCAGCGCGAAGCCGCCTCGGTCATCAAGGAAGGCCACGATTACGGCCGCAACCTCTCCGGCAACGGCCGCACGGTGGGCGTGGAATACGTCTCGGCCAACCCGACCGGCCCGCTGCACGTCGGCCATGGCCGCGCAGCGGCCATCGGCGACTGCGTGGCCCGCGTGCTCGATGCCAACGGCTGGAATGCCAAGCGCGAGTTCTACTACAACGACGCCGGCGTGCAGATCGAGAACCTGGCGCTGTCCACCCAGGCGCGGATCAAGGGCATCGCACCCGATCAGGACGGCTGGCCGGAAGGCGGCTACCGCGGTGAGTACATTGCCGATGTCGCCCGCGCCTACATGGCCGGTGCCAGCGTCGATCTGGAAGGCAGCATCGTGGTCGGCGCCAAGGACCCGGACGACATGCAGGCGATCCGTCGTTTCGCGGTGGCTTACCTGCGCAACGAGCAGAACCTGGACCTGGCCGCGTTCGGTGTCGACTTCGACATCTACTTCCTGGAAAGCTCGCTGTACGCCGACGGCAAGGTCGCCGAAGCCGTGGCCAAGCTGCAGGCGTCCGGCCACACCTATGAGGAAGGCGGCGCGCTGTGGCTGCGCAGTACCGACTTCGGTGACGACAAGGACCGCGTGATGCGCAAGTCCGACGGCACCTTCACCTACTTCGTGCCGGACGTGGCCTACCACCTGTCCAAGTGGCAGCGCGGCTATGAGCGCGCGATCACCGAACTCGGCGCCGACCACCACGGTTCGCTGGCACGCGTGCGCGCCGGCCTGCAGGCGCTGGAAGTGGGCATCCCGCAGGGCTGGCCGGAATACGTGCTGCACCAGATGGTCACCGTGATGCGCGGCGGCGAGGAAGTGAAGCTGTCCAAGCGTGCCGGCAGCTACTTCACCCTGCGCGACCTGATCGAGGAAGCCGGCCGCGATGCCACCCGCTGGTTCCTGATCGCGCGCAAGCCCGATTCGCAGCTGACCTTCGACATCGACCTGGCCCGCCAGCAGAGCAACGACAACCCGGTGTTCTACGTGCAGTACGCGCACGCCCGCGTGTGCAGCCTGCTGCGCCAGGCACAGGAAAAGGGCCTGGTCTACGAGCAGGGCGATGGCCTGGCCAATCTCGGCCGCCTGGCCGACGACGCCTCGCTGCTGCTGATGAACGAGATCTCGCGGTACCCGGAAGTGGTGGAAGCGGCCGGCGTGGCGCTGGAGCCGCACCTGGTGGCGCAATACCTGCGTGAATTGGCGCATGCCTTCCACACGTGGTATCACGGGACGCCGGTGCTGGTGGACGACGCCGCCGACCGCAACGCCAAGCTGACCCTGGCCTGCGCGGCGCGCCAGGTGCTGGCCAATGGCCTCGAACTCCTGGGCGTGAGCGCCCCGGAAAAAATGTAAGCATCAGGAGACGCAGTACACATGGCAGCACGACGCGGCAAAAGCCAGGCACGACGCAACAGCAGCAGCCAGGGCACACCCGGATGGGTGTGGCTGGTGGCCGGTGTGGCGATCGCCGCCGTGGTGTTCCTGGCGGCGCCGAACCTGTTCAAGGGCGATGGCGATGGTTTCCTGCGCGCCGGCCCGCAGCCGAACCCGAACGCGCAGCCGGCCCCGGTCGCTGATGCCGACAGCGATGTCGGTGGCCAGCCGGCCGCACCGCCGGCCACGCCGAAGCCGGCCGAGGCGGAGAAGCCCGCCGCGACGCAGTACGACTTCTACACCCTGCTGCCGGGCAAGGAAGTGGAAATGTCCGACGCCGAACTGGCCGCCAGCGCGCGCGCCGAGGACCAGCGCCGGGCCAAGGCGGAAGCGTCGCGCGCGCAAGCCGCGCTGGAGGGCAAGCCGGTACCGCCCGCCAGCTCCGCCCCCGCGGCAACCGCCAGCGTCGCCAGCACCGCACCGGCGGCCGCCGCCAGCCGCCCGCTGCCGGCACCGCTGAGCGAGCGCCCGACGGCGGCAACGCCGCCGGCCAGCACCGCGCCGGCGTCCACCAGCACGGCGGCCACCCCGGCGGCACCGCGGGCGGAGACCGCGCCGGCAACGGCCGCTGCCGCACCAGCGGCCGCCGACAACGCCCGCTACATCCTGCAGGCAGGCGCCTTCGGTGCCTCCGGCGACGCCGAAGCCACCAAGGCCAAGCTGGCGATGATGGGCCTGGCCGCACGCGTGGAGTCGGCGCAGATCAACGGCAAGACCGTGTACCGCGTGCGCATGGGGCCGTACGGCAGCGCCAGCGAACTGTCCGAAGCCAAGCAGAAGCTGGACGGCACCGGCCTGCAGGCGATGGCGATCAAGGCGCAGTGAGGCTGCCGATCTGAATGAAAAAAGCCGGGCAGTGCCCGGCTTTTTTTTGTTCCTGCTGAGTCGAGCATGGCTCGACTTTACATACGGCGTCAGCCCTCGCGGGCAACCTGGAAACCGGCGAACGACTGGCTGACCGGCATCAGCTCCAGGCGATTGATGTTCAGGTGCGGGGGCAGCGTGGCCACCCAGAAGATCTGTTCGGCGATGTCTTCGGCCGTCATTGGATTGGCACCGCTGTACAGCTTGTCCGAGGCGTTCTGGTCGCCATGGGTGCGGACCACGGTGAACTCGGTCTCGGCCATCCCCGGCTCGATCGTGGTCACGCGCACGCCGGTGCCGTGCAGGTCCGAGCGCAGGCCGAGCGAGAACTGGCTGACGAAGGCCTTGGTACCGCCGTAGGCATTGCCGCCCGGGTACGGGTAGACACCGGCCACCGACGAAATGTTGATGATCGCGCCCTTGCGCTCCACCAGCTGCGGCAACAGGCGGTGGGTCAGGGTCACCAGCGCGGTGATGTTGGTGTCGATCATCGTGGTCCAGTCCGACAGCCTGGCGCTCTGTGCCGGTGCCGTGCCCTGCGCCAGGCCCGCGTTGTTGACCAGCAGGTCGATCTCGCCGAAGGCCGGCGGCAGCGCCAGCATCGCCGCTTCCATCGCCACCGCGTCGCGGATATCGAAGGCGGCGGCGTGCACCACGTCCTTGCCGTAGCGCTCGACCAGCGGCTGCAGGCGTTCACTGCGGCGGCCGGTGGCGATCACCTTCCAGCCCGCCTGGGCGAAGCGGTGGACAGCGGCGGCGCCGAAGCCGGACGTGGCGCCGGTAATCAGGACAGTGCGGGTCATCAGGCAACTCCAGGGGAAAAACCAGACCCCCATTCTGGCACCGTCGGTTGGTCTCTGTGTTGCCCGATCAGCCAGATCCGGGGTCAGATCCCCCTTGCTCCGCAAAGCGATCTGACCCCCAGCTGCAGGGTGACCGGTACAATCGGGCCATGATCAACAACGATGTCCTGCGCAGCGTGCGCTATTCCCTGGACCTGGGTGACCAGCACGTGGTCGCCCTGTGCCAGATGGCCGATCCGGCCTTCACCGTGGATACCGAACAGGTGAAAGCCTGGCTGCGCCGCGAGGACGAAGCCGGTTTCGAGGCGATGAACGACAGCGCGCTGGCGCACTTCCTCGACGGCCTGATCGTGCACCTGCGCGGACGCGACGAGAGCCAGCCGCAGCGGGCGGTGGAAACCCGCATCGACAACAACCTGGTGCTGAAGAAGCTGCGGGTGGCCTTCCAGCTGCGCGACGTGGACCTGATGGAGATCTTCGCCAGCGCCGGCTTCAACGTGTCCAAGTCCGAAGTCGGCGCGCTGTTCCGCCAGCCCGGGCACGCCAACTACCGGCGCTGCCTGGACCAGATGCTGCGCAACTTCCTCAAGGGCCTGAGCCTGCGCCTGCGCGGCTGAGCACCGCCTCGACGAAGGCGCGCGCAGCCGGCGCCGGCAGTCGCTGCCAGACCAGGTGCACGCGCCGGGTCGGGGTCGGCTGCAGTGGAATCCGCACCACGCCCTCGAAGCCGTCGGCGATCGACGCCGGCACGATGCCGACGGCCAGCCCATGGCGGACGAAGCGTTCGACCAGTTCCATCAGGTTGACCTCGAAACGCACCGCGTGCGGCACGCCAGCGGCGGCGAACGCATCGTCGGTCTGCCGGCGCGCACCGGTGCCGCGCGGGAAGTCGACCAGCGCCTCATCCTGCAGCGCGGTCAATGGCAGGCGCGGCTGCCCGGCCAGGCGATGCGACGGCGCCAGCACGGCCACCAGATCCTCCTCCTGCAGCATCTGGTGGCAGACCCCATCCAGGGGTGCCGAGGGTGCCAGCCCGACCAATGCCACATCCAGCGCGCGCGACTGCACCTGCGCGATCAGGTCCTCACTCCTGTCCACCCGCAACTGGAATTCCACCTGCGGGTGCACCTGCTGGAACGCCGCGAGCATCGCCACCAGGTCGATGCCGGCCAGCGAGGAGATCTGCCCAATGGCCAGCAGTCCGCGTACCTCGCCGCTGACGGCGGCCACGTCGGCGCGCAGGTGGCGCAGGCTGGCCTGCACCTGGCGCGCATGCACCAGCAACGCCTCGCCGGCCGCGGTGGCCCGTACCTGGCGCGGCAGGCGCTCGAACAGCGTGACACCCAGTTCCTGCTCCAGATGGGCGATCTGGTGGCTGAGCGCGGACTGCACCACGTGGCAGCGTTCGGCGGCACGGGTGAAATTGCCCTCTTCGGCCAGGGCCACGGCGAACTCCAGCTGCTTGAGATTCATCCTGCTATCTTATTTTCAGATGACACGGATGATGATGATTCATTTCCATCATGTCCGCAGCAGGCGGACACTGTGTACCCCACTTGCTGGAACACCGCGTGAGTCCGTCGCTCCCCCCTCTGCACCGCTGGCAGGTGCTGCTGATGTCGGTTGCCACCGGCGTGGCCGTGGCCAGCAACTACTATGCGCAGCCACTGCTGCACACCATCGCCGACGCGTTCGGCGTGCCGTTCGGCCAGGCCGGCATGGTGGTCACCGCCGCGCAGCTGAGCTATGCCGCCGGCCTGATCCTTCTGGTGCCGCTGGGCGACCTGTTCGAACGCCGGCGCCTGATCGTGGTGATGAGCCTGCTGTCGGCCGGCGGGCTGGTGATCAGTGCCTGCGCACCGTCGCTGACCTGGTTGCTGGTGGGCACCGCGATCACCGGCCTGTTCTCGGTGGTGGCCCAGGTGCTGGTGCCGTTCGCGGCCACGCTGGCGGCACCGGAACACCGTGGCCGCGTGGTCGGCACGCTGATGAGTGGCCTGCTGCTGGGCATCCTGCTGGCGCGCACCGTGGCCGGATTGCTGTCCAGCCTGGGTGACTGGCGTCTGGTGTATGCGATCGCCGCCGGCGCCCTGGTGCTGACTGCACTGGCACTGCAGCGCGGCCTGCCCCGCTTCCACCACAGTGCAGGGCTGGGCTATTTCGCGTTGCTGCGTTCGATCGGCGTGCTGTTCGTGCAGGAACCGGTGCTGCGCCAGCGCACCCTGCTGGGCGCCTGCAGCTTCGCCATGTTCGCGATCTTCTGGACACCGCTCGCGTTCCTGCTGGCACAGCCGCCCTACGGCTACAGCGACGCGACGATCGGCCTGTTCGGGCTGGTGGGTGCGGCCGGCACGCTGGCCGCCGGCCTGGCCGGCCGCATGTCCGACCGTGGCCAGAGCGGTCGCGCCACCGCCATCGCCCTGGTGCTGTTGCTGCTGTCGTGGCTGCCGCTGGGGCTGTCGTCGCACTCGTTGTTGGCACTGCTGATCGGCGTGGTGGTGCTGGACATGGCCGCGCAGCTCCTGCACGTCAGCAACCAGAACCTGATCTACGCACTGCAGCCTGCGGCGCGCAACCGCCTCAATGCCGGCTACATGACCGGCTACTTCATCGGCGGCTCGCTGGGTTCACTGCTGTCGGCACAGGTCTACCCGCGCTTCGGCTGGACCGGCGTGTGCGTGGCCGGTACCGCCGTGGCCGTGCTGGCGCTGCTGCTGTGGCTGCCCGGCGCGCTGCGTGCGCGCCAGGCGGCATCGTCGAACTAGAAGCTGCCCTGCAGCGCCAGCTCCCAGCGTCCACCGGCATTGCCCGGGAACAGGCGCTTGGCGGCGTTGTCGGTGTCATGCACGGTGGCGCGCAGCTCCCATGCCGGGGTCAGCGTGGCAATGGCACTGAGCTGGCCATGCAGGTAATCCGGGCCCTGTGCGGTGGCCAGCCAGTACTGGCCCACCGCCGCTTCCAGGCGGAAGCGTTCATGCAGCGGCACACGCACGCCCAGCTGGGCATAAGTGCCGCGATGTCCGCCGGCCAGTGCATCGTTGGAATGGGCGACCTGCAGCCAGGCACGCTGCTTCCAGGTCGCGGTGGTGCTGAGCTCGGTCCAGTCCAGCGCGCGGCCGGTGCCCGGGTACACATAGCGGGTCAGGTTGGCATCCAGGGTCCAGTCCGGTGCCAGCGCGCCGGACCAGCCTGCCACCAGATCGAACTCGCTGCGCGCGCCATTGTCCGGTTTGAACGAGACGTTGGAACCCCAGACGCTGGCGTACCACCCCGATGCGATCGCGATCTTCGCGCCGGCCTGTACTGCCGGGTCGCCCTCGCTCTGCGAACTGCCGCGCCACACGTAATCGCTGGTCAATGCGGCGCTGCCACTGGCCTGCACCTGTGCCTGCGCGCTGCCGATCCCGAGCAGCCCTGCCAGTGCGGCCACCACCGCCGCCATCATCCCCTTGCTGTTCACTGCACTGTGTTCCTCGTCGAAGGCGGTCGCGCCGCCGGGACGGCAGTGTCGGGCGCGTGCCCGTAACGGATCGAGGGTGCTGCCCGGCCGGCGGCGCAAATTCGGCGTAAATCCCGTGGATCGGGGCCATGTGCCAGCGACGCGGTATCATGGCGCCCTGTTTCCAGGAACCAACCGCGTGGACGCCATCCTGACCCCGGTATCGATCGGCGAGCTGATCGACAAGATCACCATTCTCCAGATCAAGGCCGAACGCATCGACGACGCCGCCAAGCTGGCCAACGTGCGCACCGAGCTGGACGGCCTGCTGCCCCTGTTGCAGCAGCAGTTGCAGGCACAGCCGGCGCTGGCCGCGCTGCAGCAGCAGTTGAAGGCGATCAACGAGCGCATGTGGGACATCCAGGACCAGCTGCGCGACAAGGAAGCGGCGCAGGTGTTCGACGATGCGTTCATCCAGCTGGCACGCGGCGTGTATGGCACCAATGGCGAACGCGTGCAGGTGAAGAACGAGATCAACCGCGTGGCCGGTTCGGCGCTGGTGGAAGAGAAGCAGTACCAGGGCGAGTGAGCGCGCTCATCCGCATTCCAGCAGCTGCCGGAAGCGGAACAGGTCGCCGTCGCCGCGGATGCCGAGCTTGCGGTAGGCCGAGGTTTTCTGCGAACTGATCGTGCTGGCCGAGCGCCCTGACCGCAGGGCCATTTCGCTGGTGCTGAACCCTTTCAGCACCAGCCCAAGCACTTCACGTTCGCGCCGGCTCAGTGGCGCCAGCGTGGGCGCCGGCATCCTGCGGGTGCGTGGCAGGTTGAGTGCCGCACGCAGCTCCGGAGGCACGAAGCGCCCTCCGCGGGCGACCACGTCGATCGCGCGCAGCAGCAGGTCCGGCGGCGTCGACTTGGACAGGAAGCCACGCGCGCCGGCACGCATGGCGGTCGTTACCGTACTGGCATTGCAGTGCGCCGAAAGCACCAGTACCAGCAGTGCCGGCCAGCGCTGCGACAGCACGTGCAACAGCGCCATGCCATCGCCCAGGTTGCCCATCGGCAACGCATCGATCAGCAGCAGGTCGACGCAGCGTGGACTGCGCTGCAGCAGCTGCAGCAGATGGGCCTCGCTGGACAGGCTCACCCGGACCTGTACGCCACTGTGCTGGCGCAGCAGCACTTCCACGCCCAACCGCAGCACAGGATGCGGGTCCAGCAGCGCCAGGCGGCATGGCCGATCAGGCAGCAGGGGCGGGAGAGTGGGCGGCATCGCGGCATGTCCAGGCAACATGGGGCATCCACCGTAGGCCGGTGCCCGCAGCGGCGGAATCCAATTCCTTGCAATGCCCGGCCCGCGCACGCCACCAGTCAGATGGCATTTCGTTTTTGCATCCCCGCAAATGCAACAGGCCCGGCAAATGCCGGGCCTGTCGAAGCGTCTGCAGCGCGGAATCGCGCCGAGGGCGCAATTACCAGCTGAAGCGCGGGCCGACGGTGTATTCCTTGTCGCCGTGGCGGTTCATCTTCAGCTCGCCGTTCAGGCCCCAGTTCTGGTTCAGCTTGACCTGACCACCCAGGCGGCCGTACCACTGGCCATCCGGATTGACGCCGTGCTTCTTGGCGTAGTCTTCGTAGCCGACCATGCCGTAGACCTCGGCGTGGGCGCCAAAGGCGGTGCGGATACCGGCTTCAGCGCTGTAGCCGTTGAAGTCCAGGCCGTGCTTCGGGTCGAACTTCTGGTAGGCGACGCGGGCAACGAAGTCGGTGGTCGGCGCGATTTCGACGTTGTAGCCGGCACCGATCTTCCACTGGTCAACCTTCAGGTTGGTGTGGTCGATTTCCTGGCGGCTGTACTCGCCGAAGGCGTGGAAGTTCGGCAGGAAGCCGTACGAACCCTTCACGCCCCAGCCGTCGGCCTTGATGCCTTCAACGTCGGTCTTGGCGTAGTCGGCTTCGGCGTAGTTGTAGGACAGGTTCTCAGCAGCCGAGGCGGTGAACGGCAGGGCAGCGGCCAGGGCCAGAGCAATCAGCGAATTCTTCATGGGGGTACACCTTTACTTTCTTATGGTGTGCAGCAGCGCCAGGGCGCCATCGCATCGGGAATGTAAATTCTCCGTTATTCGCCACAACGCTCCCTGAAAACAGCAGTCTTCGCATTGCTGAATTTTCTGGCTTGATTCAGGCTCTATCTGGCATACGCGCGCGCCGCGCGTGCATTCTGCTTCCAGCTTTCACCCACCTTTCCCCCGATGTCGATCCGCGATGCCCGGGTTCGTCGGTTACTTGAAGACCGTGCATGCGGCACGGTCCATGCGGAGGCAGGCAATGAGCTACATCGATGGTTTCGTCCTGGCGGTACCCACCGCCAACAAGGAGAAGTTCCTCGCCCATGCGCGCGCCGGCGACGTGGTGTTCATCGAATACGGCGCGCTGCGCGTGGTTGAGTGCTGGGGTGACGACGTACCGCACGGCAAGACCACCGACTTCTTCGGCGCGGTGAAAGCCACGCCGGAGGAGACGGTGGTGTTTTCCTGGATCGAATGGCCGGACAAGCCGACCCGCGACGCCGGCATGAAGAAGATGATGGAGGACCCACGGCTGGATCCGGCGAAGAATCCGATGCCGTTCGACGGTGCGCGGATGATCTACGGTGGCTTCGTGCCGATCTACGAGCTGACGCGCTGAAGCCGGCGGACGTGCTCAGCGCGCGTCCGTTTCATCGCTGCCAGCGGCATGGCCGGCGCCCAGTGCGGCGCCGGCGCCGAGGCCCATGCCGCCCATCCCGGCGCCCATGCCGCCCCCGCCGCCCGCACGCCCGCTCCTGGCATCGCCATCATTGCGGCCCTTGCCACCGCCACTGGCACCAGGCCGGGTCGGGCCCTGCGGTGGAATCTTCAGGTCGGCCGGAATCGGGGCGAGGCCCAGTGCTTCGCGCACGAAGTCACGCAGCGACACCACCAGTTCGTGGGTATGCACCGGGCGCCCCTGCGCCAGTTCATGGGCGGCACGCGCGGCCAGCCGCACCTGTTCGTCGGTGCCCAGCAACAGGATGTCCGACAATGCGGCTTCGACCGCGTCACGGATGCGCCGCGCGCGGTCCGAGCGCGGCTCGGCGATGGCTTCGGCACCTTCGCGCTGGCCCAGGTCGCGACGATGGCGCGGATCCACGCCCAGCTCGCCGGTGAACGAACCACCGAGGGTCTTGTAGGCCGCCATCAGCGTGCGCAGCCGCTCGTTGATCTGCCGGTTCTCGCGCTCGCGGCGCTGCTGCAGGGTCTGCATCACCAGCAGGCGGATGCCCACGCCCAGCAGGGTGATCAGGACCAGGCCGGCCAACGTGGACAGCACGCCCTGCCAGGAACTGAAGTCGATACCGCGCATGCGTGGGCTCCGGCGGGAAGAACCTGCATCTTGCCCCAGTCCCTGCCCCGGAAACGCGAAGGCCCCGCCACCCGGTGGGCGGCAGGGCCTTCGGTCACGGCGCGATTACTTGCGCTTGGCGACCTTGCGCACGGCCTTGGCCGGCGCCTTCTTGGCAGCGACCTTCTTCAGCGGCGCAGTCTTCTTGGCGACCGTCTTGCGGGTGGCGGCGACCTTCTTGCCCACCGCCTTCTTGGCGACGGCGGTCTTCTTGCCGACAACCTTCTTGGCAGCGGCGGTCTTCTTGCCGACGGCCTTCTTGGCAACAGCAGCCTTCTTGCCGACCACCTTCTTGGCGGCTGCGGTCTTCTTGGTAGCGACCTTCTTGGTGGCGGCAACCTTCTTGCCGACAACCTTCTTCGCAGCCACGGCCTTCTTGCCGGCGACCTTCTTGGCGGCAACGGTCTTCTTGGCCACAGCCTTCCTGGCGGTGGCGACCTTCTTGCCAACCACCTTCTTGGCGGCCGCGGTCTTCTTGGCAACGGTCTTCTTCGCGACGGCGGCCTTCTTGGTGGCGGCCTTCTTCACGGTGGCGACCTTCTTGCCGGCAGCCTGGGTGGCGGCCTTGGTGGTCTTCTTGGCGGCGGCAGCCTTCTTGGTCACGGCCTTGCCCGCGGCGGCCTTCTTCTTGGCCACTTCCTTCTTCAGGGCAGCGGCTTCGGCCTTGGCGTTCTGCTTGGCCGCTTCCAGCTTCTTCTTGGCGTTGGCAACGGTCTTGCCGACCGACTTGGCGGCCTTCTCGGCCTTCTTGGCCACGGTCTTCTCGACCTTGGCGACAGCCTTCCTGGCCTTGGCAACGCGGGTGCCGGCCGCCTTGGTGGCGCGCTTGACGGTCTTCTTGACCGACTTCACTGCGTCTTCGGCAGCGTGGGCGATGGTCTCGCCAACGTTGGTGGCGGTTTCTTTGACGTTCTCGACGGCGTCGGTCACGACCGACACACCATTACCGTTGCTCATGTTGCCCTCCTGCGGGCCTTAAGTATCAAAACGGGGCGATGCTATACCGACATTGACGATCGTGGAACGGGGCATGCGCCCGCAATCGCATCTGCTGCGACACCGATGGTGTACGCAGCCGTCCCCACCATCGCCTGCGCTTTGCAGCAAACCCCTTTTTTTCAGCGATGTGCCGCGCCCATCGCGTGGTGTCCGGCAGGCCCCGCGCGTGCCCGCGCGAAGGCGGCAGCCTGTACGCGCCGTGGCGCATTGCGGCGCCGGCTTGCGCGGAACTGCGCAAGGTTCGGCTGCGGCCGGCGCGCTCGGCGATCGCCTTCGGTGGCTCGCGAATCCGCTGCCCGGTGTGTCGCTACGGCCCTGTTTCCGCCCCTGCCGCCGACGTCCAGGCACGCCGTTTTCATGGCGCATTTATCCAGATCGCGACACACTCATTCAGCTTGTTTTACCGTAGGGCCGAACCGCCCCCACCCACGCCAGCGAACCGACTCCCATGCGACCGCTACCTACCCTGCTCACGCTCGCAATCGCCGCCGCCTTCGGCGGCTTCGTTGCCACCGGCCTCAATGCGCACCTGGACAACCGTGCCGACGCAGCGCCACTGCCTGCGGTGCTGCCGACCACCGCGGCGCTGCCGGCCTCGGTGGCCGGGCAGGCGGTGCCGTCGCTGGCGCCGATGCTGGAAAAGGCGATGCCGGCGGTGGTCAGCGTCAATACCAAGCAGGTGGTGCGCGTGCGCAACCCCTTCTTCAACGACCCGTTCTTCCGCCGCCTGTTCCCGGACATCCCGCAGGAACGCATCAATGAATCACTGGGCTCGGGCGTGATCATCGATGCCCGGGAGGGCCTGGTGCTGACCAACCACCACGTCATCGACAACGCCGATGACGTGCAGGTGACCCTGGCCGACGGGCGCACGGTGAAAGCGGAGTTCCTCGGTTCGGACCGCGATACCGACATCGCGCTGATCCGCATCCCGGCGCAGAACCTGACCGACATCAAGCTCGGCAACAGCGACCAGCTGCGCGTGGGCGACTTCGTGGTGGCGATCGGCAATCCGTTCGGCTTCAGCCAGACGGTCACCTCGGGCATCGTTTCGGCGGTGGGCCGCAGCGGCATCCGTGGGCTGGGCTACCAGAACTTCATCCAGACCGACGCGTCGATCAACCCGGGCAACTCCGGTGGCGCGCTGGTCGACCTGCAGGGCCAGCTGGTCGGCATCAATACCGCCAGCTTCAACCCGCAGGGCAGCATGGCCGGCAACATCGGCCTGGGCCTGGCCATTCCATCCAACCTGGCGCGCAGCGTGGTGGACCAGCTGGTCAAGCACGGCGTGGTGGTGCGTGGCACGCTGGGCGTGGAGAGCCAGAACCTGACCGCGCAGATCGCGCAGGGCCTGGGCCTGGGCGAAACCCGTGGCGCGCTGATCACGCGGGTACTGGCCGGCTCGGCCGCGGCCGCGGCCGGACTGAAGCCGGGCGACGTGGTGGTTTCGGCCAACGGCCAGCGCGTGGACAGCGCCGAAGCGCTGCACAACGTGGAAGGCCTGGCGGCGGTCGGCAGCCCGATGACGCTGGACGTGCGCCGCGAAGGCAAGCCCCTGCAGATCAAGGCAACGCTGAAGGAACAGGCGCGTGCGGTCAGCGGTGAGAGCCTGGACCCGCGCCTGACCGGCGCGACCTTCGTCGACCTGCCCGAGTCGCTGCGGCAATCGGGTGTCGGCGGCGTACTGGTCAGCGAGGTCAAGCGCGGCAGCCGCGCGGCCAGCAATGGCCTGCAGCAGGGCGACATCATCACCGACGCCACCGTCGGTGAGTTCGCCGATCTGGCCAGCTGGCGTGCCAACTTCCAGCAACGCCCGCCGACCCTGGTGGTGCGCGTGCTGCGCAACAACGGCCAGCAGCAGGGCCAGCTCGTGATGCGCTGATCGCCCTGCCGTAACACCCCCTATACCCTGGCAATGGTATTGCTGTCAGTCCAGGTCGGCACCGCCGACGCCCGTTCCCCCATCGCAACAGGAGTGATTCGATGAGCCCCACCAATACCGAGAACCTGAAGGAACACCTGGGTGAAGCCGGTTCCCACCTGAAGCAGGCCGCCAGCGCCGCCGGCGGTGCGATCAAGGGCGCCACCGGTGCAGCAACCGACGAGCTGCGCATCGGCAAGGCCAACGTGAAGGCCGAACTGTCCGACAGCGCGCTGTCCGGCCTGGCCGCCGCCGAGTTCGGCGGTGCCGCCGCCAAGGAACAGGTCGACGCACTGATGGACAAGGGCAAGGACCTGATCGACAGCGCCGCCGAGCTGATCCGCGAGCGTCCGCTGGCCTCGTTCGGCGTCGCCTTCGCTACCGGCTGGATCATTGCCAAGCTGGCCCGCGGCAGCAGCGACAAGTAAGCTGCGGCGTGAGCGAAGACAACGCGCAAGCCCCTGATCCGGCGGCCACCCCGCCGCTGGATGAGAGCATCCGCCAGGTCGGCGCGGCCGGTCGTGCCGCCGCCGATTCGGCCAAGCACACCGTGCGCTCGCTGCGCCGGCTGGCCTCGGCCGACTTCGCCCTGGCCCGCAGTGCCTTCGGCCGTGCGCTGGCCTGGGCCGGCGTGGCGATCGTATTTGGTGCCTCGGCCTGGCTGCTGATGGCGGCCACCCTCATCGCGCTGCTGCAGAGCTGGGGTCTGAGCTGGCTGCAGGCGCTGCTGATCACCTCGCTGCTGAGCCTGGCCGTCACCGGCTATGCCATCTGGCGGGTGTCCTACTTCTTCCACCACACCGGCATGCACGCCACCCGGCGCCAACTGTCACGCCTGGGGCTGTTCGACGAGCCCAGCGAGGACGATCCGGATGCCGAGGTGCAGCTGCCCGAGGGCAAGCCATGAAGTTCGGTGCGCTGCAGCGGCGGGTAAAACGCTGCGAACAGGTGGTGACCGTGCGCCTGGTCGAAACCCAGGACCACTGGTCCACGCTCAGCCAGGTCTGGCGCCGGGGCTGGTCGCCGCTGCGCATCGTCGTGGTCGGACTGGCCGGTGGTTTCATCGCCGGCAAGCTGGAAGTGCCGGGCAAGGTGAACGGTGCGCGCTGGCTGCAGATGGCCGGTTCGGTCTCGAACCTGTTCGCCAGTGCACAGGCGGCGTTCGCCACCGCGATGGCGGCACAGGCGGCAGCCACAGCCGACGACGCGGCCGAAGAAGCCGGCGATGCCAGCGAACAGGCGCAGGCAGCCGTCTCCGCCGCCGATGCACGGCCCGCAGCGGCGCCGCGACCGGTGCCGGAAGCGGAGCTGCGCGAACCGCGTCCGGCCGAAGCGGCCACCGAGCTGTCCGAACGTTGATCCATGGAAACCGCCGCGCCGCAGACGGCCGGCGGATAATGCGTTTCCCTTTCCGGCTGGTGCGTCGATGAGCGAGTCCCTCCTGTCCCCGTCACCGGCCGATCCACAGGAACCGGACGCGCCGCTGCCGCCTCCCTCGCGCCCGCGCGGGCCGATGTCACTGGTGGTGCTGGCAACCCTGGCCGTGGGGTACACGCTGTGGGCCGCGCAGGACATCATCCTGCCGGTGCTGCTGGCGATGTTCTTCGCGCTGGTCGGCAATCCGATCCTGCGCCTGCTGCAGAAGCTGTGGATTCCGCGCGCCCTGGGCGCACTGCTGATCCTCGGCGCCGGCCTGGGCGTGACCGGTTCGCTGGCGGTGCAGCTGATCGGCCCGGCGATGGAATGGGCGCAGGAAGCGCCGCAGCAGCTGCGCAAGGTCGCCCGCCAGGTACAGAACCTGACCAAGCCGGTGCAGCAGGCCAACCAGGCCGCGGAGAACTTCGCGCGCGTGGCCGGCGGTGACAGCAACCACAAGGTGCAGGTGATCCGCACCCAGCTGGACGACCCGTACCGCATGCTGACCCGTGCCCCCCGACTGGCGGCATCGGTACTGGCGGTGGTGTTGCTGACGCTGTTCTTCATGATCTACGGGCAGAGCCTGCAGCGCGCGGCGATCGCCCTGTTGCCCAACCGCCAGCAGCAGCGCTTCACCACCGACATCCTGCGTTCGATCGAGCGCGAGGTCTCGCGCTATGTGCTGACCATCAGCGTGATCAATACGCTGGTCGGGCTGGTGTTCGCTGGCGTGCTGATGCTGCTCGGCATCGGCCTGCAGGAAGCGCTGTTGTGGGGCACGGTCGCCGCGCTGCTGAATTTTGCGCCCTACGTGGGCCCGCTGATCGGCGTGGCGCTGATGCTGCTGATGGGCTTCGTGGAATTCCCCGACCCGCTGCAGGCGCTGCTGCCGGCCGCCGCCTACCTGGCCCTGCACACGCTGGAAGGGCAGATGGTGACCCCGATCGTGCTGGGCCGGCGCATGAAGCTGTCACCGCTGGTGCTGATCCTGGCGCTGATGGTGTTCGGCTGGGCCTGGGGCATGATCGGCCTGCTGCTGGCGGTGCCCCTGCTGGTGTGCATCAAACTGGTGCTGGCACGGCTGGATGGCACCCAGGGCTGGGCGCGGCTGCTGGAATGAAAGCCCGCGCGGGCAGGCGTAGAATGGCGGGGTGAATTTCCCCGTCCAAGCCATCACCCTCGACCTCGACGACACGCTGTGGCCGTTCGCTCCGATCGGCGCCCGCATCGAGCAGGTCCTGCACGCATGGATGCGTGAACACAGCCCCGCCACCGCCGCGATGTATCCGGTGGCCGCGATGCGCGAACTGCGCGAGCGCCTGTACCACGCCCACCCGCATCTGCACCACGACCTCAGCGAACTGCGCCGGCTGACCCTGCACGAAGCGCTGCACAGCAGTGGCGCCAGCCTGGACCTGCTGGAGCCGGCGTATGAGGTCTTCTACGCCGCGCGCAACCAGGTCGAGTGCTACCCCGATGCGATCGATGCGCTGGCGCGGATTGCCGCGCGGGTGCCGGTGGCTGCGTTGAGCAACGGCAATGCCGACCTGGAACGGATCGGCCTGGCCCACCACTTCGCCTTCCAGCTGGGCGCGCGCGAACACGGCGCGGCCAAGCCCGAAGCAAGCATCTTCCACGCTGCCTGCACCCGCCTCGGCGTGGTGCCGGCACAGGTACTGCATGTCGGCGACCACGCCGAGATGGACGTGGCCGGGGCGATCGCCGCCGGCCTGCGCGGCTGCTGGATCAACCGCGACGCAGCCACCTGGACCCATCCGCAGCTGCAGCCGGACCTGCAGTTCGACACCCTCACCGGCCTGGCCGACTGGTTGGACGCCAACCTCGACGCCGCCGCATCCCGGAGTACCTGACGCATGAGCGAGATCACTGGTTTCACCGCCGACAGCGGCGCAGCACTGCCGCTGTACGTGCTGGACCGCGAACAGTTCGCGGCCTGGAAGGACGGCCAACCGGCCGCCACCCAGGCCTGGCTGGCGTCGCAGGGCTTCAGCGCCGGCGCACACAGCGTGGCGTTGCTGCCGGGCGCCGATGGCCTGGCCGGCGCCGTGATCGGCGTCGGCGACCGCGCCGATGCCTACAGCTATGCGCACGCCCCGCACGCACTGCCCGAAGGCAGCGTGTGGCAGCTGGCCAACGAACTGCCGGCCGCCGAACAGGCACTGCTGGAGCTGGGCTGGGGCCTGGGCAGCTACCGCTTCGACCGCTACCGCAAGCGCAACCGTGCGCCGGCACAGCTGGTGGCGGCACCGTCCGGGGAAGTGGCCGACCTGATCGCTGCCAGCCTGCGCGTGCGCGACTGGGTCAATACCCCGACCGAAGACATGGGCCCGCAGCAGCTGGAAGACGCCGCGCGTGCCCTGGCCGCTGCCCATGGCGCGCAGGTCGAGGCGATCACCGGCGATGAACTGCTGAAGCAGAACTTCCCGGCCATCCACGCCGTCGGCCGTGCGTCGCACCGCGCGCCGCGCCTGGTCGTGCTGCGCTGGGGCAAGGACACCGATCCGGCGCTGGTGCTGGTCGGCAAGGGCGTCTGCTTCGATACCGGCGGGCTGGACATCAAGCCGGCCGACGGCATGCGCAACATGAAGAAGGACATGGGCGGCGCCGCGCATGCACTGGCGCTGGCCGGCCTGGTGATGGCGCGCGGGCTGCCGGTGCGCCTGACCCTGCTGGTGCCGGCGGTGGAAAACGCGATCGGTCCGGATGCATTCCGCCCGGGCGAAGTGATCGCCACCCGCAAGGGCCTGAGCGTGGAGATCGACAACACCGACGCCGAAGGCCGGGTGATCCTGTGCGATGCGCTGACCTTCGCCAGCGAGCAGAAGCCTGACCTGGTGCTGGACTTCGCCACCCTTACCGGCGCTGCACGCATTGCGCTGGGTCCGGACCTGCCGGCGCTCTTCAGCAATGACGACAGCGTGGCCCAGCAGTGGCTGCAGGCCGGCGACGCCACCCGTGACCCGGTCTGGCGCATGCCGCTGTGGCGCCCCTACCTGCGTTACCTGAGCAGCGGCATCGCCGACCTGGCCAACGCCGGTTCGCGCATGGCCGGCTCGGTGACCGCCGCGCTGTACCTGGAACGCTTCCTCGAAGACGGCCAGCGCTGGGCGCATCTGGACGTGTACGCCTGGAACGACGGCGAGCGCCCGGGACGCCCAGCCGGTGGCGAGGCGCTGGCACTGCGTTCGGCGTGGGCGATGCTCAAGGCGCGTTACGCATGATGGCGGCGCCGGGCACGGCCCGGCGCGTCCCCAGGCGGGGTCGGCAAATCTGACGAAAAATTGAATTCCGGCCCCGGCCGGGTTCTGCGAGGATGTGAGGGTCGACCACCCACACGCTCCGTGAAGGCAGGACTCCGACCATGTCGCTCTTCCGCTACACCCGCGCCGGCCAGACGGCAGGCGCACCGCGCAGGCATTCGCCGCTGCTCTGGATCGCATTGATCGCACTCATCCTGGGTGGCGTCGCGCTGGCCTTCGCCTGGCTGGCCGGCTGGATGGGCGACCGCCTCACCGCGCAGCGCTTCACCGACACCATCGAGGCCACCGGCCCGGCCCATCCGGGCTTCCGTCGTGCGCACAGCAAGGGCATCTGCGTAAGCGGCTGGTTCGAACCCAGCGCACAGGCCCCCACCCTGTCCAGCGCGCGGGTGTTCTCGCAGGCCCGCGTACCGGTGATGGGCCGCCTGTCGATCGGTGGCGGTGATCCCTACGGCGCCGACAACACCGCACGCGTGCGCAGCCTGGCGGTGCAGTTGGTCAGCGACGATGGCCAGGAATGGCGGATGGCGATGAACAGCTTCCCGTTCTTCGCTGTGCCCAGCGCCGAGGCGTTCTACGAGCAGACCCGCGCCTCCATTCCCGACCCGGCCACCGGCAAGCCCGACCCGCAGAAGATGGCGGCGGTGCTGGCCAGGTACCCGAGCGCACAGGCGTTCCAGCAGTGGGCGAAGACGGCACCCTGGACCAGCAGCTGGGCCGACACCACCTTCAACAGTGTCAACAGCTTCTGGTTCACCAACGCGCAGGGCCAGAAGCGTGCGGTGCGCTGGCGCTGGCAGCCGCAGGCACCGGTAGTGGAGATGGACGCGGAAACGCGCAAGCAGGCCAGCGTCGATTTCCTCAGCGAGGAACTGCAGCAGCGCCTGGCCAAGGGCCCGGTGCGCTGGAACCTGGTCGTGACCACTGCCGAGCCCGGCGATGCCATCGACGATCCATCGGTACCCTGGCCGGAATCACGCGACCAGGTGGTGGCCGGCGTGCTCAGCCTGGACCACATGCAATCGCAGGAACAGGGTGCGTGTGGCCAGATCAACTTCGATCCGTTGATCCTGCCCAGCGGCGTGCGCGGCAGTGACGACCCCATCCTGGCGGCACGCTCGGCGGTCTATTCGCAGTCTTTCAACCGCCGCGAACGCGAGCGCGCCAGCGGTAACGTCGAGCCACCGAAGGAGGCCGCACGATGAGCACCGGTAACGGCCACTTCAACCTGCTGGCGAGGGTGCTGCACTGGTCCATGGCGCTGATGATCATCGCCATGCTGTTCATTGGCGTGACCATGGTCGCCTCGCTGCACCTGCGGCCGATGCTGATCGACCTGCACCGCCCATTGGGCATCGCCCTCGGCGTACTGGTGCTGCTGCGCCTCTACAACCGGCTGCGGCATCGCCCGCCGCCGCTGCCGGCGGATCTTCCGGTGTGGCAGGTGATGGCGGCCAAGGCTTCGCACTGGATGCTGTATGCACTGATGCTGGCGATGCCGCTGATCGGCTGGGCGATGCTGTCGGCCGGCGGCTACCCGATCGTGCTGTGGGGTGGCCTGCACCTGCCGCCGATCGTGCCGCACACTCCGGCGCTGTATGCCGCGTTGCGCAATGCGCACAGCCTGCTGGCCTATGTGTTGTTTGCCACGGTGCTGATGCATGTGGGTGCGGCGCTGTTCCACCTGTGGGTGCGGCGTGACGGGGTGTTCCAGGCGATGGCGCGCGGCAAGGAGTGATGATCGGGTTCGCCGGGAGTTCCCGGCGGGTTGTTTCCGCGACCGCGGAGGGGTGTCACTTTCTTTGCTCGTGCAAAGAAAGTAACCAAAGAAACACGCCGCCAGGTCGCGAGCCGGTGCTGCGCACCGGTGTCCTGTGCTTCTCGGTGAATCAGGGGACGGCGCCGAACTCGCTGCGCTCAGACACCGGCGCCTCTCGCCCCTGATTCCCCTGCGATGCTCGGCTCGCTCAAGGCGGACCCAAGGTCAAATGCCACAGCTGCACCCAGTAGATTCACGCCATGCGTGGATGCCGTTGCCGTTGACCTTGACCTTCCAGTCCGCCTTCAAGCGAGCCGAGCACCGCAGGTCCGGCGAGGGCGAAGAGGTGCGGGTGTCTGAGCGCAGCGAGTTCCCGCACCGTCCCTCGACGGACCGAGGAGCGCAGGGCACCGGCGTGCGAAGCGCGCCGGCTCGCGGCCGGCGGAGCGTTTCTTTGGTTACTTTCTTTGCGCGCAAAGAAAGTGACACCTCTCCACAGGCGCGGAAATGATCCGCCGGGCAGCGCCCGGCGCTACCCGTGCGTCGGCGCACGCCGCTACAGCCACCCCTTCTGCCGCGCCAGCCGGTACGCCTCGATCCGGTTGGCCACGCCCAGCTTGCCGATGCACTCGGACAGGTAATTGCGCACCGTGCCGTGCGACAAGCCCAGCTGCTCGGCGATCTCGCTGGCGGTACGGCCCTCGCCCGCCAGCCGCAGCACGCGGCGCTCGCGGTCGGTCAGCGGATCGGCCTGTGACCATGCATCCAGCGCCAGCTGCGGGTCGATCGCACGGATGCCCTGCTTCACCTTGCGCAGTGCATCGGCCAGGTTCTCGGCCGGTGCATCCTTCAGCAGGTAGCCCAGCACGCCGGCTTCCAGCGCGCGGCGCAGGAAGCCGGCGCGGGCGAAGGTGGTCACGATCACCACCTTGATCGGCAGCTCGTGGCGCGCGATGCGCTGGGCAAGCTCGAGCCCGGACAGGCCGGGCATCTCGATGTCGGTCACCAGGATGTCCGGCTGCAACTGCTGCAGCATGCGCCACGCGGTTTCGCCGTCGGCGGCGCTGCCCAGCACCTCGATATCCAGCTCCAGGCCCAGCAGCGCCGACAGCGCGCCGCGTACCATCGCCTGGTCCTCGGCCAGCAGGATGCGGATCATGCGGCACCGTCCTGTGCCAGCGACGGCGGCGTTCCCGGCGGCAACGGTGTGGTCGCGGCAGCCAGCGGCACGCGCACGGTCAGTCGCGTGCCCTCGCCCCTTGCGGACTGTACCTGCAGGCTGCCCCCCAAGGCGGCCACGCGTTCGCGCATGCCGCTCAGCCCGTTGCCCTCGGCCTGCACGCCGCCACGGCCATCGTCGCGGATCTGCATCGCCAGCATGCGTCCCTCCAGCATGAACTCCACCCGTGCCTGTGTCGCCTGTGCATGGCGCACGATATTGGTCGCGGCCTCGCGCAGCACCAGCGCCAGCCCGCGTTCGACATTCACCGGCATCGCCGGTGGTGGTGCGTATTGAAGGTGGACCTGCTGGCACTCCAGCAGCAGCCGCGCCGACGCCAGCTCACCGGCCAGGTCGCTGGCGCGGATGCCGGTGACCGCGCTGCGGACCTGTGCCAGCGCTTCGCGGGCGATGGCCTCGGCCTCGCCGATCTCCAGCCGCGCGCGCGCGTCGCCGCGGTCGTGCAGCTTGCGCGCCAGCTCCAGCTTCAACGTGATCAGCGACAGGGTGTGGCCGAGCAGGTCATGCAGGTCGCGGCCGATGCGTTCGCGCTCGGCCGTGGCCGCCAGCCGCCGCACCTCGTCCTGCGACAGCTGCAGTGCCGCATCCTTCTGCTGGTTGAGCGCTTCCACGTTCACGACCAGCCCCACGATATAGGACACGGCCGGGATCCAGACCAGGCTCTGCCATGGGTACTGGAACAGCAGCGCGAGGCTGCAGAACAGCAGATTCAGGCCAGTGAGCTGCAGCAGATACTGCCACCAGCCACCGCGTCCGCTCACCCGCAGCAGCACGCAGCCGAACACGAAGTAGGTCAGCCCGGACGGGTACCAGGGCAGCAGCACCAGCGACATCGCGATCAGGGCCAGTGCATAGCGCGGAGCGTGATGGCGCGGCGCCACCATCACCTTGGCGTACAGCAGCAGGAACACCGGATAGCTGGCCAGCGTCAGCAGCAGCCAGCGCAGGGTGAAGCCGTGGCCAAGCAAGGGCGTCAGGAAGATCCACACCGACCACAGCAGGTGGATTGCCTCGCTCCAGGGCGATTTTCCCCGGCGCAGCGTATCGGCCACCGCCGAGTCCGGCGCGGGGCGCAGCAGCGAGGCAAGCCATGTCGAGGGCACGGGCGGTTCCAGGCGGGGACGATCGCCGCCGATCATGCCAGTTCAGCTGCCTGCGCGCAGGCGCGGGTGCCGGCCGGGCGGCACCGGCGCAACCGGGCGCAGATCACGGTACGCTTGGCGGCGCCGCTGCGGCGGGCCGGCAATGGGGCGATCGGATCCATGGGCAGTACCGGTAGCGGGAACGTTGCCATCCTGTGCCGCCGTGGTCACATTTCGCAGTTGCCGCCGTCAGTGTCATCGGGTGACAGCTGTCACTGCCGTCATCGCTGTGCCTGGCTTCATGCTGTGCCGCACGCTCCACCGCCGGAACCGCCGCCGTCCGCCCTTCCGGCCACACCCGCCCGAACGCCTGTGATGGAACGAATGAACGCTTCTGCCGAGCTGTTGAAGGAACTCCGTATCGACCGCAAGTCGCCGCCGCCGGCCTCCGGGGGCAATGGTGGTGGCCGCCGCTGGCTGTGGATCGCGATCATCGTGGCCGTGCTGCTGCTTGCTGCCGCAGTGGCCTTCGTGTTCGGCCGCGCGCCGGCCGTGGAGGTGGAAACCGCGCCGGCGGTGGCCATCCAGCAGGGCAGCGCCAGCAGCTCGGTGCTCGACGCCAGTGGCTACGTGGTCGCCCGGCGCATGGCCACGGTATCGGCCAAGATCACCGGCAAGGTGCGCGAGGTGATGATCGAAGAAGGCATGCGGGTCGAGGCTGGCCAGGTGATGGCCACGCTGGACCCGATCGACGCCGACGCGCAGCGCAGCCTGTACGCCTCGCAGCTGCAGGCCGCACGCAGCCAGGTCGCCGGGCTGCAGGCGCAGCAGAGGCAGGCCGCCGCCGAAGCCAGCCGCCTGCAGGCGCTGGTCGGCCAGCAGCTGGTGTCACGCTCGCAGTACGACCAGGCCGTGGCCCAGCGCGACAGCCTGCGTGCGCAGCTGGATACCGCGCAGCGCAACGTCAAGGTCGCCCAGGACCAGCTGGCCATCGCCGACCTTGGCGTGGACAACAACGTGGTACGCGCGCCGTTCTCCGGCGTGGTCACCGCCAAGGCGGCGCAGCCGGGTGAAATCGTCTCGCCGCTGTCGGCGGGCGGTGGTTTCACCCGCACCGGCATCGGCACCATCGTCGACATGGACTCGCTGGAGATCGAAGTCGAGGTCGGCGAGGCCTTCATCGGCCGCGTGCAGCCGAAGATGCCGGTGGAAGCCATCCTCAACGCCTACCCGGAATGGAAGATTCCCGGCGAGGTGATCGCCATCATCCCCACCGCCGACCGCGGCAAGGCCACGGTGAAGGTCCGCGTGGCGTTGAAGGTGAAGGACCCGCGCATCGTGCCGGAGATGGGCGTGCGCGTCAGCTTCCTGGAACAGGCGCAGCCGCAGGCCGCAGCCAAGCCGCAGGGCGTGCGCGTGCCGGGCGGCGCCGTGGTGCAGCGCGACGGCGCCTCGGTGGCCTTCGTGCTGGGTGACGAGAACCGCGTGCAGCAGCGCACGGTCGAGGCTGGCCAGGCGATGGGCAAGGACCGCCAGATCCTCAAGGGCGTAAGCGCCGGTGAATCGGTGGTGGTGAACCCGCCGGACACCCTGCGCGATGGCGCCAAGGTGCAACAGAAACAAGCGCAGTAACGGCCTGGCGCCCGTGGGCGCCGCCGGCAGCACCGCTCGACGCTCGCCCGCGGCCATCGCGGGTGCGCTTCCCCGTTTCCCGCCTTCCGTGGAGAACCACCCATGTCGACCCTGGTTTCACTGCGCAACATCACCAAGACCTACCAGCGTGGCCCCGAGAAAGTGCAGGTGCTGCACGGCATCGACCTGGACATCGCCAGCGGCGACTTCGTCGCGCTGATGGGCCCGTCCGGCTCGGGCAAGACCACCCTGCTCAACCTGATCGGCGGCCTGGACAACCCCAGTGGCGGCGAGATCAGCATCGAGGGCGAGCGCATCGACCAGATGAGCGGCGGCCAGCTGTCGACCTGGCGCAGCCACCATGTCGGCTTCGTGTTCCAGTTCTACAACCTGATGCCGATGCTGACCGCGCAGAAGAACGTGGAACTGCCGCTGCTGCTGACCCACCTCAATGCCGCTCAGCGCCGCCGCAATGCCGAGATCGCGCTGACCCTGGTCGGCCTGGCCGACCGCCGCAGCCACCGCCCGAATGAGCTGTCCGGCGGCCAGCAGCAGCGCGTGGCGATCGCCCGCGCGATCGTCTCCGACCCGACCTTCCTGATCTGCGACGAACCCACCGGCGACCTCGACCGCCAGTCCGCCGAGGAGATCCTCGGCCTGCTGCAGCAGCTCAACCGCGAGCACGGCAAGACCATCATCATGGTCACCCATGACCCGAAGGCTGCCGAGTACGCCACCCACACGGTGCACCTGGACAAGGGCGAGCTGGCCGACGCGCCGCTGGCCCACTGACGGAGGCCACGGCGATGAAATACTTCTCGTTGGTGTGGGCACAGCTGTTCCGCAGCCGCACCCGCACCCTGCTGACCCTGCTTTCGGTGGTGGCCGCGTTCCTGCTGTTCGGCATGCTCGATTCGGTGCGCGTGGCGTTCTCGTCCGGTGGCAGCGTGGAAGGGGCCAACCGCCTGGTGGTCGCTTCTCGGCTGTCGATCACCCAGTCGCTGCCGATCCGCCTGGAAACCCAGGTGCGCCAGGTCGCCGGCGTGCGCGACGTGGCCTATGGCATGTGGTTCGGCGGCATCTACCAGGACCCGAAGAACTTCTTCCCGAATTTCTCGGTGTCGCCCAACTACTTCAAAGACTACCGCGAACTGCAGATCGACCCGGCGCAGCTGGAAGACTGGAAGCAGACCCGTACCGGCGCCATCGTGGGCGAGACCCTGGCCAAGCAGTTCGGCTGGAAGATCGGCGATACCATCCCGCTGCAGGCCACGATCTTCCCGCGTGGCGGCAGCAACGACTGGCCGTTGGTGCTGAAGGGCATCTACCGCTCCAAGGACCGTGCGCTGGCCGCCAACGAAGAGCGCCAGCTGATGATGAACTGGAAGTACTTCGATGAATCCAACGACTACATCAAGAACCAGGTGAGCTGGTACACGGTGACGCTGGACAACCCGGACCACTCTTCGCGGGTGGCTCAGGCCATCGATGCGATCTCGGCCAACTCCGACCACGAGACCAAGACCCAGACCGAATCGGCGTTCCAGCAGGCCTTCGTCAAGCAGTTCGCGGACATCGGCATGATCGTCACGTCGATCATGGGCGCGGTGTTCTTCACCCTGCTGCTGCTGACCGGCAACACCATGGCGCAGGCGGTGCGCGAGCGCGTGCCGGAGCTGGCCACGCTGAAGACGCTGGGCTTCAAGGACAGCACCGTGCTGACCCTGGTGATGGTGGAGTCGGTGCTGTTGATCGGCCTGGGCGGCCTGATCGGCATGGGCCTGGCCGCGCTGATCCTGCCGGCGATCGGGCCGAAGAGCATGGGCATGCTGCCGCCGCACGTACCGACGCCGACCTGGCTGATGGGGCTGGGCCTGATCGTGGTGATCGGCATCATCGTCGGCCTGTTGCCGGCGCTGCGTGCCAAGCGCCTGAAGATCGTCGACGCACTGGCCGGCCGCTGAGGAGGACACCGACATGTTCAAGAGCAAACTCAAGAAGTGGCTGGGCAACGGCGTGACGGTGCTGCTGCTGGCGGTCGGCCCGGTGCTGTGGATCAGCCTGCCGTGGATCGGCGTGCTGGCCGTGGCCGTGCTCGTGGCGCTGTGGCTGCTGCTGACCCGCGGTGGACGGCTGGCGCTGGCCGCCACCCGCATCGGCGTGGCCAGCCTGCCGCAGCGCTGGGGCGCGTCCTCGGTGATCGTGGTCGGCATCGCCGGCGTGGTCGGCGTGCTGGTGGCGATGCTGGCGATGGGCGAAGGCTTCCAGGCCACGCTCAACAACACCGGCGATGACACCACCGCCATCGTGCTGCGCGGGGGCTCGCAGGCCGAGACCAACTCGGTGATCACCCGCGAGCAGGTACCGATGCTGTCCACCCTGCCCGGCATCAGCCGCGATGCGCAGGGCCGGCCGTTGCTGTCGCCGGAGCTGTCGCAGGTGGTCAATCTGGTGTCGAAGTCCGATGGCACCGACGTCAACGCGCAGTTCCGCGGCGTCGGCCCGCAGGCGTGGGCGGTGCATGACAAGGTCAAGATCGTTGAGGGCCGCAAGTTCGCCACTGGCCTGCGCGAGATCGTGGTCGGCCAGGGCGCCAAGGGCCAGTTCCGCGACATGGAGGTCGGCAGGACGCTGACCCTGGGCAACCAGACCTGGACCGTGGTCGGCACATTCGCCACCGGCGATGCGCATGATTCGGAACTGTGGACCGACGCCGATACGCTGGCCACCACCTACCAGCGCAGCGCCTGGCAGTCGATCAGCGTGCGCACCGAGGGCAAGGCTGGCTTCGAGCAGTTCAAGGCCGCCGTCGCCGCCGACCCGCGCCTGAAACTGGACGTGGAAACCACCCGCGTCTACTACAGCAAGCAGGGCGGCGGGCTGACCAAGCTGATCGACATCCTCGGCAAGGTGATCGGCACGATCATGGCGGTGGGTGCGGTGTTCGGCGCGCTCAACACCATGTATGCGGCCGTGGCCACGCGCGCCCGCGAAATCGCCACCATGCGTGCGATCGGCTTCCGCGGCCTGCCGGTGGTGACGGCGGTGATGCTGGAAACGATGCTGCTGGCGCTGCTCGGTGGCCTGCTCGGCTGCGCGGTGGCGTGGCTGCTGTTCAACGGCTACAGCGTGTCCACCATCGGCAGCAACTTCAGCGCGGTGGTGTTCAAGTTCCACGTGTCGCCGGAACTGCTGTGGACCGGCCTTAAATGGGCACTGGGCATCGGCCTGGTCGGCGGCCTGTTCCCGGCACTGCGCGCGGCGCGCCTGCCGATCACCACGGCGCTGCGCGAAACCTGAGCGCCGGCTTCGCAGCGGCACACCCACAAGGACGGAGCGAAGGCTCCGTCCTTTCTTCTGTCATGCGTCTGTGGATTGTTGGACGCGATTCATCTTGGCGGCACGCTGCCGGACCATCGCCAATGGAAACCCTCTAGAATCGCGCGCCCATCATCTGTATCCGCGTTCCCACCACGGCCATCTCTCTCCTGGCCATGGCTGGAAGCAGAACGGCGCCTTTCGGGGCGCCGTTCTTTTTGCGCGAAGGCGGGGTCAGAGCCCTCCACGTTGCGGAGGGATCCGACCCCGTAGCTGCGCCTGCGCTACCGCTTGGCGCGCATCGTGCGGATGTTGTCGCCGACGAACAGGATCAGGCCGGCCCAGATCGCGGCAAAGCCGATCGCCTTGGCGGTATCGAACGCTTCGTGAAAGAAGAACACGCCCAGCAGCAGCTGCAGGCTCGGTGCGATGTACTGGAGGATGCCGACCAGTGACAGCGGAATGCGCTTCACACCGTAGGCAAAGCCGATCAATGGAACAGCAGTCACTACGCCACCGAAGATCAGCAGCAGGTCGTTGCGCCAGCCCCAGCCATGGAAGAACGCGCCGCCATGGCCGTTCTCGGCCCAGATCGCAAAGGCCAGCGCCGGCAGGAACAGGTACATGCTCTCCACGCCCAGCCCCGCCACCGGGTCGACCGAGACCAGCTTGCGCAGCAGCCCATACAGGCCGAACGAACAGGCCAGGCCCAACGCGATCCACGGCGGCGTGCCGGCGTCGATGGTCAGCCACGCCACGCCCACCGCCGCCATCGCCACCGCCACCCACTGCAGGCGGCGCAGCCGCTCCTTCAGTACCAGCACGCCCAGCAGCACGTTCACCAGCGGGTTGATGAAATAGCCCAGGCTGGTCTCGATCACATGGCCGGCGTTGACCGCCCAGATGTACAGGCCCCAGTTGAACGCGATGGTCAGGCTCGAGACCAGCAGGATCGGCAGCGCGCGCGGCTGCGCGGCGATCTTCCGCCACCAGCCCAGGCGTGCGCTGAGCAGCAGCCAGCCCAGCACCAGCACGGTGCTCCAGATGATGCGGTGGGCGATGATCTGGAACGACGGCACCTCATTGAGCAGGTGCCAGTACACCGGCACCAGGCCCCAGATGACGAAGGTGGAGGCCGTGACCAGCAGGCCCCGGCGCTGTTCTTTCTCGTCCATGCTCATTTCTTGCGCGTCCTTGCCATCGTCAATACCACCACACCCAGGAGAATCACCGCCATCGCCAGCAGGTCGCGCCAGCCGAAGCGTTCACCGTTGAGCAGTGCGCCCAGCAGCACCGCGATCACCGGATTGACATACGCGTAGCTGCCCGCGAGCGCCGGGCGCACGTTCTGCAGCAGCCACACGTAGGCGGTGAACGCGACGATGGAGCCGAACACGCACAGGTAGGCCATCGCCAGCAGGCCACCGGTATCGGGCAGCGTGGTCGGGCGCTCGCCGACCGCCAGCCCGATCAGCACCAGCAGCACGCCACCGCAGATCATCTGCCCGGCCGCCGTCATGAACGGGCCCGGCAGGTCCAGCCCGCGTGCCCACACCGAACCGAAGGCCCAGCCGATCGGCGCGATCAGCAGCAGCACCAGCCCGGTCGGCGAAGCGGTCAGGCTGCTGCCTGCATTGAGCCAGACCACACCGAGGAAGCCGATGGCGATGCCCAGCCATTCACCGCGGCTGGCGTGCTGGCCGCGCAACGCCGAGAACAGTGCCATCCACAGCGGCACCGAGGCCACCGCGGTGGCGGCCAGGCCCGAGGACACCTCACGCTCGGCCAGCACCACCATGCCGTTGCCCAGCACCAGCATGGTCACGCCCATGATGACCAGGTTGCGCCACTGCCGCAGTGTCGGGTTGGGCAGCTTCCAGAACAGGCGCAGCGCCAGGAACATCAGGCCGCCCGCGACGATGAAGCGGCTGCCGGACACCATCGTCAGCGGCAGCGCGCCGCCATGCAGGGCCTTGGCGATGCCCAGGTAGGTCGAGCCCCACACCACATAGACCAGCAGCAGCGCCAGCGCGACAAGGCCACCCCGGGGGGCAGCCGCAGACGAAGAGGGGGGAGCCGACATGACACACCAGGGAGCCGGGGGAAGGCGGATTCTAGGACGTTTTGAGTATGGTCCGGCACCCCGTACGGTGGCACGCTGTCATCCATCCATGCACCCTGCGCTGGTCTGCTACCCCGTGTTGACGGCCGATGCAGTACCAAGAAGGCTGCCCGGTCGCGCCGTCCCGATGACCGTGCGCCGTTTTCCCTGCGCACGGACGCGCCGCATCGAGGATTTCCACCCAGATGAGCACCACGTCCCAACCCGCCGTCCCCGCCAACGACCGCGCCGCCCTGCGCCGGTCGATCTCCAACACACTCAAAGGCTCCGCCGGCAACCTGGTGGAGTGGTACGACGTCTACGTGTACTCGGTGTTCGCCGTGTACTTCGAATCGCAGTTCTTCTCGCCGGACGACAAGAACTCCACGATGTACGTGTGGGCGATCTTCGCAGCGACCTTCCTGATGCGCCCGATCGGCGCCTGGTTCTTCGGCCGCTTCGCCGACCGCCACGGCCGCCGCCTGGCGCTGACCGTCTCGGTCACGCTGATGGCGCTGTGTTCGTTCCTGATCGCCGTCACCCCCACCGCCGCCAGCATCGGCATCTGGGCGGCCGTGATCCTGCTGTTCGCGCGCCTGCTGCAGGGCTTCGCCACCGGCGGCGAGTACGGCGCCAGCGCCACCTACATGTCCGAGGCTGCCATTCCCGGCCGACGCGGCTTCCTGTCCTCCTTCCACTACGTCACCCTGGTCGGCGGCCATGTGCTGGCCCAGCTGACCCTGCTGCTGATGCTGACCTTCTGGGGCAAGCCGGAGATCTCCGAGTGGGGCTGGCGCATCGCCTTCGGCATCGGCGGCATCGCCGCGGTGGTGGTGTTCTGGCTGCGCCGGGGCATGGACGAGTCGCTGTCGGAGTCGTCGATCGAAGCTGCGCGCGAGGGCAAGGCGCAGAAGTCCGGCTCCATGTACGAGCTGTTCGTGCACCAGTGGCGGCCGTTGCTGCTGTGCTTCCTGATCACCGCCGGCGGCACCGTGGCCTTCTACACCTACTCGGTGAACGGCCCGAAGATGATCCAGAGCGCCTTCGCCGGCAACGATCCGATGACCGGCACCCTGATCAACCTGGGCGTGCTGGCGTTCCTGATGGTGCTGCAGCCGGTCGGTGGCTGGCTGTCGGACATCATCGGCCGCAAGACCCTGCTGGTGTTCTTCGGCGTCGGCGGCGTGCTGTACAGCTGGTACCTGATCACCCAGCTGCCGCACCAGCATAATGCCACCCTGGCCTTCCTGACCCTGGCGCTGGCCTTCGTCATCCTCACCGGCTACACCTCGATCAACGCGGTGGTGAAGGCCGAACTGTTCCCCACCCACGTGCGTGCACTGGGCGTGGGCCTGGGCTATGCGCTGGCC
Organism: Stenotrophomonas pavanii; assembly: GCF_900101175.1. Classification (GTDB taxonomy): domain Bacteria; phylum Pseudomonadota; class Gammaproteobacteria; order Xanthomonadales; family Xanthomonadaceae; genus Stenotrophomonas; species Stenotrophomonas pavanii. Next base: position 53,188 of record NZ_FNFQ01000013.1, read on the forward strand.
AACTCGCTGTTCGGCGGCACCGCCCCGCTGCTGTACCAGGGCGCGCTGAAGACCGGCCACGTCGACTGGTTCGCCATCTACGTGACTGCCACGATCGCGGTATCGTTGGTGGTCTATGTGTTCTTCCTCACCAACAAGGGCCCGAACTGGCTCGACGGCACCCGCAAGTAAGCGCGCTGCCGTGATCGCGGCCACCGGTGCACTGCCGGTGGCCGCGGCTTCTCCCGCCGCCCCGTTGATGTGGATCGCGGCGACGCTGGCCGAAGCCACGGCACTGGCCTGGCTGCTGCGCCGCCCCAGCGCACAGGCCGCATGGCCACGCATCGGTTTCGGGATTGCCCTGCTGGTGTTCTGCGTCGCGCTGGCGCTGCAGCTGGCAGTGGACCTGGGCAGCGGCCACAGCTCGCTGCAGTTGCGCCTGCATCGCGGCGTCAACGGCGGATCGCTGGTCGGCCTGCGTACGATGGTGGCGTGCTATCTGGCAGCGCTCGCCGTCAGTGGCTGGGCCGCCTGGAAGCTGCTGCGCCGGCGCTGACGAACACCCGATGGTGCCGGCCGCTGGCCGACACCTCCACATTCCTTTGGTAGTGCCGGCCGCTGGCCGGCAACGCCACCTTCTTTCGGTAGTACCGGCCGCTGGCCGGCAACCTCATGAACCTCCGGGAAGAGCAGCGAGTTGCCGGCCAGCGGCCGGCACTACCTCAGCGGCGGGCCGCTTCGCTCTTGTCACGCGCGCTGCGGAACTCCGATTCCTTTTCCCACGTGGGCCAGCGGCGGCTGTTGGCCAGCTCCGCACCCAGGTCGTAGACCAGCAGGGTGTCGGCGGCGTGGCCGCTCGGGTCCCAGCTCGGCGTCCAGGCATCGCAGGCCTGGTGGTAGCAGTCGGCGAAGTACTTCTCGCGCAGCGCGCGGCCGGCTTCAACCCCACCGTCCAGCTTGTCCAGGCCCGGGCCGATGGTGATCGCCGGCACGCCCAGGCGGGCGAAGGCGAAGTGGTCGGCGCGGTAGAAGAAGCCGGCTTCCAGGTTCGGGTCCGGGCTGTAGCTGCGGCCGCGGGCCTTGGCCACGCGTTCCAGGTCGCCTTCCAGCGACACCCGGCCCTTGCCCCACGACGCGATGTCGCGGGTCGGGCCATCCGGGCTGAACATCTCGATGTTCAGCACCGCGGCGGTTTTGTCCAGCGGCGCCAGCGGGTGCGCAGCATAGTAGCTGGCCCCCAGCAGGCCCTTCTCTTCAGCGGTCAGCGCCACGAAGTACAGCGTGCGCTGCGGCTGCGGGCCGGCAGCGAACACCCGACCCAGCTCCAGCACCGTGGCCACGCCGGTGGCGTTGTCGATCGCACCGCGGCGGATGCGGTCCCCCTTGGCGTCGGGCTGGCCGATGCCGAAGGCATCCCAGTGCGCGGAAAAGATCACCGCCTCGTCGCCATGCTCGCCACCGGGCAGCTTGGCCACCACGTTGCGGGTGACCACCTGCTCGCGCTTCAGCGCGAAATCCACGCTGAGCTTGGCGTTGTCCAGTGCCACCGGGCGGAAGTCGGCGCGCATCGCCTTGCGCTTCTCCGCATCGAAGTCGAGGCCGGCGTCGGCGAAGATCGCCTCGGCCAGCTCGCGCTGCATCCAGCCACGCAGCGGCGTGTGCTGCGCCATCGCTTCGGCCTGGCCGCGCTCGATGTCGAACAGCGGCGAGGTGCCCGAGCTCTTCACCGTGGCCCAGCCATACGCGGCCGGCGCGGTCTCGTGCACGATCAGCACGCCTTCGGCACCACGGCGTGCGGCTTCCTCGAACTTGTAGGTCCAGCGGCCGTAGTAGGTCACCGCCTTGCCGTCGAACGCGCCCGGCGCATCGGCCTCGAAATCAGCATCGTTGATCAGCACCACGGCGATCTTGCCGTGCAGGTCCACGTCCTTGTAGTCGTTCCAGTGGCGTTCCGGCGCATCGATGCCGTAACCGACGAACACCAGCGGTGCCTCCTTGATCTGCACGCGCTTGCGCGGCTGCAGGCTCTGCAGGGTCACGTCCACGCCGTTGGTCAGCGCGCGGCGGCCCTGCTTCAGCGCCAGGCTGGCCTTGGCCGGGCCGTCCAGCTGCGCGCGCACCAACGGCACCGGCTGCACCCAGCTGCCATCCACGCCGCCCGGCTGCAGCCCGTAGCTGCGGAACTGCTCGATCAGGTACTGCACCGTGCGCTCTTCGCCCTCGGTGGCCGGCGCGCGGCCCTCGAATTCATCCGACGCCAGCACCTGCACATGGCGAGACAGCGCCTGCGGATCGATGCCGCCACCTGGCAGGTCATTGGCCGCATGGGCCAGGCCACCGACAAACAGGCAGGACGACAGCAGCAACACGCGCATCGGATTCACGGCAATACCACGGCTAGCTTGGAAGTCACCAGAGTGTAACGTGGACGTGACATCACGGCGCAGCGTTGGTCCCCCTCATCCACGCATGGCGGGGCTTTACGGGCGGATGCGGTCCAGCCAGCAGGCCAGGCCCTGCGCGTTGAGTTCGATGTCCATCGCCAGCACCGCAGTCACCGCCGCATCGTCCAGCGCACAGCCATGCAGCTGTGCACGTTCCAGGTACAGTGCCTGCAACGCCGCCAGCAGGCAGCGGTGGCGGTCAGGCCGGCCGTCGCACTGGCGGCCGATGGCCGCCATCGCATCGATCTGTTCAAACAGGTCGTCGGCCAGTTTCTCCACCTGTCCCACGCGCCCATAGTGGGTCAGGTACATCGCCTGCGGCGCGTAGCCCAACATGCGCCGGATCGAGACCTTCATCGCCTCCGGGTCGAACTGCACCGGCGAGGAGGTGGGGAAGATGAAAGCGCCCTGCGCGCTGTCCAGCTCGCGGTAGGAGATGCCGAACGTATCGCCGGTGAACCAGCTGCGGCTGCGCGCATCCCACACGCAATAGTGGTGCAGCGCATGGCCCGGCGTGTGCAGCAGCACCAGCTCGCGACCGGCCAGGTCGATGCGGTGGCCATCTTCAGCCACCACGACGCGCTGCGCGGGAATCGGTTCGATGCGGCCATAGCTGCGCGCGATTTCCTCGGCGCCGTACACCGCCGTGGCACCGGCAATCAGCCGGGTCGGGTCGATCATGTGCGGTGCACCGCGCGGGTGCAGCACCGCTTTCGCGTTCGGCAGCTGCTGCATCAGCAGGCCCGCACCGCCGGCGTGGTCCAGGTGCACGTGCGTGAGCAGCAGCCAGTCCACCGCATCCACGCCCAGGCCGGCGTCGGCCAGCGCCTGCAGCATGGCCGGCACTGACAGCCCGGTGCCGCAGTCAACGAACGCGGCGCGGCCGTTTTCAACGATCAGGTAGGCCGCGTCGAAGTCGGGGCGCTGGAAGCCGGTATCGATGGTGTGGATGCTGGGGTCGGCGGTCATCGGCACGCACCTGGCAGGATCGGGAACAGACACCCATGGTAGGCGCGCGGGCGGCCCGGGTTCGATGCGGCTTTGGTCGGGTAGTGCCGGCCGCTGGCCGGCAACCTCGGGGCAGCCCGTTGAATGCCGTTGCCGGCCAGCGGCCGGCACTACCGGTGCAGCCAGCGTGGCCACAGCAGCAGGGCCAGCACCAGCACCGCCAGGAATGCGCCGTAGGCGTACAGCACCGCCAGCACCTGCGGCCAGATCGGGCCGGCACCGGGTTGCACCACGCCGATACGGTAGCCCCACAGCATCGACACGATGCTCAGCGCGAAAGCCAGTACCAAGGTAGTACCGTCGAACAGGCGCCGCCGCACGCTGCGCGGCTGGCGCGGGAACAGCCAGTACAGGCCGCCCAGCAGCAGGAACCAAGGCAGGAACAGCAGCAGCGACAACCAGGCCATCGCAGACTCCATGTCATCGCGCCGGCGGCGCGCGGACATCATGCCATGACCTTCGTTGGCGGGTCGTGCCGGCCGCTGGCCGGCGTTCCCTATGCAAATACCGTGGTAGTGCCGGCCGCTGGCCGGCGTTTCCCATGCAAATGCCGGCCAGCGGCCGGCACGACCTTTAGTCTTCGCGCAGCAAGGCCAGCGCGGCCAGCACCGCGTCCACCTCGGCGTCCAGCTTGAACAGCTCGCTCTGCAGCTGGTCGCCCTGCTCGGCCTGCTTGATCACGGCAATCAGCTGGCCGGCATCACGCGGCGAATCGAAGCCTTCGCTCTGGATCAGCAGCGTGCCGTCACCGGCGGTCAGCTTGAAGTAGAACCGGCCGTCCTTCTCACGGTACTGCTTGAACTGCGGCGGCGCCACGCGGGCCACGCCGGCATCTTCGCTGGCGATGTCGCCTGCCGTGGACAGGTCGCGCAGGCCCACGGCGTGGCGCAGTTCTTCCAGCAGCGGCGCCGCCAGCTGCTCGCGCAGCTGCTGGCCACGGCGCTTGAGCAGCGCTTCGATCTTCTCCGGCTCGGCCATAAGCGCGTTGTAGCGCTCGCGCAGCGGCGACAGTTCGCTGTCGATGCGCTCGAACAGCTGCTGCTTGGCGTCGCCCCAGCTGATGCCGGCGGCGAACGCCTTGGCGAACGCTGCGGTCTGTTCCGGCGTGGCGAACGCCTGGTACATCTGGAACAGCGCCGAGCCTTCGGTGTCCTTCGGCTCACCCGGCGCGCGCGAGTCGGTCAGGATCGAGAACACCAGCTTCTTCAGCTCCTCGCGCGGCACGAACAGCGGAATAGTGTTGTGGTAGCTCTTGCTCATCTTGCGGCCATCCAGGCCGGCCAGCGTCGCCACCTGCTCGTCGATCACCACGTCCGGCAGCGGGAAGTACTCCTTGCCATACACGTGGTTGAAGCGCTGGGCGAAATCGCGCGCCATCTCGATGTGCTGGATCTGGTCACGGCCCACCGGTACCTGGTTGGCCTTGAAGATCAGGATGTCGGCGGCCATCAGCACCGGGTACATGAACAAGCCGGCGCTGACGCCTGCGTCCTCGTCCAGGCCTTCCTCGCGGTTCTTGTCCACCGCTGCCTTGTAGGCATGCGCGCGGTTGAGGATGCCCTTGCTGGCGATGGCGGTCAGGAACCACATCAGCTCGGTGGTCTCGCGGATGTCGCTCTGGCGGTAGAACCACACGTGTTCCGGGTCCAGGCCACAGGCCAGCCAGCTGGCTGCGATCTCCAGGGTCGCGCGCTGGGTGCGCTGCGGGTCCTGCGACTTGATCAGGCTGTGCAGGTCGGCCAGGAAGAAGAAGCTCTCGATCCCCGGCGCGCGGCTGGCCGCGATGGCCGGACGGATGGCGCCAACGTAGTTGCCCAGGTGGGGCGTGCCGGAGGGGGTGATGCCGGTAAGGACTCGGGTCGTCATGACTGCGTGGGGAAACCTTCGATGAACGGGGCCAGTTTACCGTGCCGGCGGCCAACCCCGTCAGGGCCGGCGGCGCGTTCATTCACCCAACCCCGCTGGAGACGCCCGATGAAACGCCTGCTGCCCCTGCTGCTGATCCTGCCCCTGGCCGGCTTCCGCCCGGCACCGCCGCCGCCGGCCTACGAGGGCGGCCCGGTGCGCATGACCCTGGTCGACCGCGACCGCGGCACCGAACTGCGCAGCTACCCCGCCGACGGCCAGCGCTGGGTAGCCGGCGAGCGCGGCCACCGCTACGCCGTGCGGCTGTACAACGACAGCCCGCGCCGGGTGCTGGTGGTGCTGTCGGTGGACGGCATCAACGCCATCTCCGGCGAGGATGCCGATCCCTCGCAGACCGGCTACGTGCTCAATCCCGGCCAGCGCGCCGACATCACCGGCTGGCGCAAGAGCCAGGACGAAGTTGCGCAGTTCGTGTTCAGCAGCCCCAGCGGCAGCTATGCCAGCCGCACCGGCCGCCCGGACAACATCGGCGTGGTCGGCGTGGCGGTGTTCGAAGAGGCCCGTCGCTGGCGCCCCGAGCCCATCCTGCGCCGTGGCCTGCCATTGCCGGCGCCGGCCGCTCAGGCCGAAGCGGCCGCCGATGCCAGTGCCAGCCGCATCGACGGCCATGCCAGCAGATCGCAGGCCCCGGCGCTGGGTACCGGCCACGGTGCGCGCGAACAGTCCTCGGTGCGCGACACCGACTTCGAGCGCGCCAGCCGCAGCCCGGCCCAGGTGCTGCAGCTGCGCTACGACAGCGCCCGCAACCTGCGTGCGCGCGGCATCCTGGTGGACTCGCCCTCGCGCCTGCCGCGCGAACCGCAGGCCTTCCCCAACCGCTATGTCCCGGACCCGCCGGCGCGCTGATCGCCCGGCCCAGACAGCACAACGCCCGCAACCTGATGGTGCGGGCGTCGTGCTGTGGGGGTAAGCGGTCAGCGCTTACTTGTAGTCCGGATAGTCCTTGCTCACTGCGTCCTGGAACTCACGGACTTCCTTCTCAGCGCGGTCCTTGGCCCAGCCATAACGTTCCTGCAGGCGGCCGGCCAGATACTCGGCATTGCCTTCGGCCACGTCGAAGTCGTCGTTGGTCAGATCGCCCCACTTGGCCTGCGCCTTGCCCTTCAGCTGCGACCACTTGCCGGAAATGATGTCTTTGTTCATTGCTGGGAGTCCTTGGTTGCAACGGCGTTCTTACCGTGGTTGCAGCTTCCCGCAGCGGCTGTTGAGCAGCGGTCAACCCGCAATGAAATGCATGCTCACCTGCTTGAATGGTTCACTCCGCTTCGACACCCATGCAGTGGACGTCGCGCAGAAAAAAGGCCGGGGAGATCCCCGGCCTTTTCGTTTTCCAACCCGCGCCGGGCTCACTTGCCCTTGGCGGCGTCCTCAACCTTTTCACCGGCCTTCTGCACGTCCTTGCCGGCACCGGCAACGGTATTGCAACCGGCCAGCAGGGCCACCGAGAACATCGACAACAGCATCAGGGCAACTACGCGCTTCATGGGCTTCTCCTTGGGTTCGCCGCTACACCGCTTCATTCGCGGATGGGGTTCTGTCGCTCGGCGGGAGGGCGCACTGCCACCACCGCCGCGTGACGTGCAATCTGGCGGCAGCGGCGTGGAGCGGGTGTGAACGGATCAGCGATCCGTTCAGGCCAGGCCCTCAGTCGCGCATCAGGGTGGACTTGCCGAACAGGCTTTCGACCAGGTCCACGGCCAGTTCGGCGGTGGCATTCTGCTTGTCCAGCAAGGGGTTGAGCTCGACGATGTCCAGCGATCCCATCCGCCCGGTGTCGGCGATCATCTCCATCACCAGCTGCGCCTCGCGGTAGTTCACCCCGCCCGGCACCGTGGTGCCCACGCCCGGTGCGATGCTGGGGTCGAGGAAGTCGACGTCGAAGCTGACATGCAGGTGGGTGTTCTCATCGATGCCGGCCAGCGCCGCTTCCACCGCGCGCTTCATGCCGTTTTCGTCGATGTAGCGCATGTCGTACACATCGACCTTGTGGGTCTTGATCAGGCGCTTTTCCTCCGGGTCCACCGAGCGGATGCCGATCTGGTGCATCTGCGCCGGGGTGATCGCCGGGGCGCTGCCGCCCAGGTGGGTCAGCGCCTCCGGGCCGAGCCCGCACAGGCAGGCCACCGGCATGCCGTGGATGTTGCCCGACGGGGTGACATCGCTGGTATTGAAGTCCGAATGCGCATCCAGCCACAGCACGCGCAGATTCTTCCCCTGCTCGCGGCACCACCGCGCGACGGCGGTGATCGAACCGATGCCCAGGCAGTGGTCGCCGCCGAGCATGATGGGCATGCGGCCGGCCTGCAGTTCGGCGTAGCTGGCTTCCATCAATGCGTGGTTCCAGGCCACCACCTCATCAAGGTGGCGGTAGCCTTGCACCGGCGCAGTCCACGGGTTGCGCGGGCCATCCAGGTTGCCCACGTCACGAACGTCCACACCGCGCGCTTCCAGTGCCTCCGGCAGGCCCGCCACGCGCAGCGCCTCCGGCCCCAGCCGTGCACCGCGATGGCCCGCACCGACATCGGTGGGAACGCCAATCAGGGATACGGAAATGGGATGGGCCATGGGTGCCTCCTGCGGTGCGGAAAAAGAAGCACAGTCTAGCCAGAGCTGTGTGACACCACTCGCGGCGGTGCAGCAGGGCATGGGCCAGATCGCCGCAGCCTGGCAGCCGTATCCGGTCAGGCATTCCAGCGCTGGGTCGTCAGGAATTGGACCTTCCGCGATCCACCTCACATCCCGGTCGGATTCGCCTCTTACGCTAGGCTGCCGTTGTCTCCACCCTGCGCAGGCACCCTGAAGGTGCCGCCTCACTTCCTCGATCATGGAGCACCACGCGCATGAAGCATGCACTCAATGGACTTGCGGTACTGGCAATTGCCCTGGGCGGACTGATTCCGGCAGCGGCCAGTGCCTCCTCGCAACGCATCACGCATACGGTGACCACCGACGCGTATCCCATGCAGACGGCGAGCGCACGCCAGGTGCTCGACTGGGTGGCGCAACGGGTAAAGCCGTCGTTCGCCCCGCAGGGCTACGGCAACGTGCAGGTGGAACGGCGTGCATTCTCGGTGGGGCGCGCGTCTGCACGCGCGGATGAATCGATTCCGGGAAAGCTGCCGGAGCAGGGCATTCCCGGTGAGATCTACCGGGTGGAGAACCTGCTTCCCGATGGCTCCATCCAGACGTGGGAATTCACCTGGGTGGAACCCTCATCCGGCCATGGCGGCGGCTGGGATGTCACCGGGTACTCCTACAAGAAGGGCAATGACCCGGTGAATCAGCAATAGCGGGACAGGGGCAATGCGTGCTGCGTTGCCCCGTTCCGGACATACGCCAAGGCCGAATGTGCCGCTGCGCTTCAACCACCGCGGCGGCGAACCGGCGTCAGGCTCTGCACCTGGCCGCTGTTGCGCATCATGCACAGGAAACGGCCATCGGGATAATCGATGATCAGTTCCTGGTAATCGCTGCCCACCGGCATCTGGGTGACCAGTGCGCCCTGAGCGCCCTTGCGCATGTTGCACGCGCCCAACGCGGTATCGCCCGCCGGCGCCGGGGTGGTCACCGAAGACACGTTGCGGAACACCGCGCGGCATCCACCATTGACCCACACCGAGTGCCGCGACAGGCCCCAGTTCTTGCCTTCCTCGCAGCGGGTGCGGCTGAGCTGGCGCACGATTTCCACATTGCCGCGGGTATTCAGATCGCACGACACCTGCTGCTCGTCAGTGGATTCGCAGGTAACTTCGCGCGGTAGCGCGGCATCGCCACCGGCGGCGGCGTGAGATTGCGCGCCACTTGCGGCGGGCGCGGGTGTGCCGCGAGCACTGACCTGGCAGATGCCATTGGCGCCGCCACGGCCGGTATAGCTGATCTGCGGCGTGCCGTCATCGCTGCGGCTGATCGACAGGGTGATGCCGCTGTTGGCATCGCGTGCTTCGAAATAGAGGTCGTTGAAGCGCTTGAGCGCCGCCTCGCGGCCCTGCACGTAGACCGGGCCGCCTTCGTCGGCGTGCACGTCGATGCCGCCCGGGCAGCTGGCGTTGAAGAACGGCACGGCAGCCATGGCCGGGGCCACGAAAGCGGTGGACAACAGTAAGGCGGCGAGCGGCAGGGCGTGGCGACGCATGATCGGATCCCTAAGGGGCCCGGGGTGGGCCTGTGGCGGCAGTATGCGATGGGCAGTGGCGGACTTTCCGTGAGGGATAGCAAGAACCGGTGGCGCGCGTGGGGATTCAGGTCTGCTAGGGTGTCCTTGGAGGCCTGCCGGGGCGGTTAAGCCAGCTTTACGTCGTGAGCCGCGATGGGCGGTGCGACAGCGATGGCACAGCCGGATGTATCGTGGGCTGCGGCACCGCACGAACTGTCGTTTCTGGCTTTGCACTGCTCGAAACAGGCCAAACGCGATAATTCATTTTTCCTTTCAGATCGCCCGATGCCATCGAAACAAACGACTGGCAGGCGGGGATTTCGCCTGCGCATGATGAATCGCCGCCTTCAGCGAGGTGGCCGGGATTTCCAACCCGAAGACTGAAAGCTGTATACGCTTGCCAGCCGGCGTCGTCCTTCCCAGGTGCGACGCCGGCTGGCAATCCGTTCGCCGATCGACGGCGGGCGGTGCGTGGGGGCCTCGTGCCCACCGGCTCATTCAGTCCCGGGATTGGAAACCACGTATCGCCCGCCACCCTATCATGGCGGCACCTCTGTTCCTGACGAGGATGCCCGCATGTCCAGAACCAACCACCCCTACCTGACCGCCACCCTCGGCGAGGCGGCTCTGCGCCTGCCACCTGAACTGGCGCAGCCATTGGAAGCCGCTTTCGCCGCTGCGAACGAAGCGCCTGCGTCCATCAACCTGCCCAGCTGCCTGCAGCGCATCCGCGCCGGTGATGCCGCCGATGGACAGCCGTGGACGGGGCCCGCCAGCACACCCGGCCAGGCCGTGGCCGCCGCACGCCGGGACCGCGCTGCGGTGGGTTTGGTGTCGCTGTTGGAGCTGTACCACGCCGCCGAGCGCGTGCGCGTGGACGGGGAAGAGAAAGACGACATCGGCGACGGCACGCGCGAAGGACTGATGCTGGCCTGCCGGGGGCTGGCGGAGTATGTGGCGTTGCAGGTGGGCGGGGCTCAATAATGCGCAACGTTGGCATCCCCAACGCACAGGTTCAACACGTCGCAACCCCGGCCAACGAATCAGGCAGACCCGCTGCTGGGATGAGCACACCCTACCCAAACCTGAAACCTGTCCTCGTTGAACTGCGGCTGGACGAAGTGGATTCGCGCGGCGGCGCTGTTGCCGAGATGATCGCCTCCACCGCACGCCCCATGGCGCTCTCGATAAGCCCTGAACTCATGTGGTACAGCTTCGCCTTGAATGACAGAGCCATCACCCGCATCACGCCTGGAACGAGGGCACACTGCACGATCTCCTTCATCAACCATGACGGTGCGAAAGAGGCATTTCCTTGTGGCACGGTGGCTGCCTTCGGAGACGGATCGTCAACAAGAGGGTTGATCCGCATCATTCGGATTGATTGAGGCTGATCGCACCGGACTTCTTGGAGCGACGGAAGTGGAGCTCAGCGCCTTGATGCCTCACACAGCACTGGCATGCAGGCGCACACCCAAGGCACGGGTCACCTTCAGGATGGTGGCGAAATCGGGGCTGCGTTCGCCGGACAGTGCGCGGTAAAGACTCTCGCGCGACAGGCCCGCCGCGCGCGCAACCTTGCTCATACCCTGAGCGCGCGCGATGTCGCCGAGCGCCTTGGCGATGAACGCGGAATCGCCGTCGCTTTCGTCGATGCAGGCGTCGAGATAGGCGGCCATTTCTTCGGGTGTCCGAAGATGTTCGGCCACATCAAATGCTTTGAGTTCGACTTTTTTCTTAGTGGCCATGATGGAACAGCTCCAGTACTTCGGTATTGATTCGTTTCGACTACAGCCGGTTCGACGCTCACAGGGCACGCGCAATCTCCCTGGCCTTTTCGATATCGCGTTGCTGTGAGCTTTTGTCACCTCCGACCAAAAGAATCAGCAACTGCCTGCCGCGCTGGGTGTAGTACAGGCGGTAGCCCGGCCCTGCATCGATACGCAGTTCGGAAATACCGTCCCCCAGATAGCGGTGATCACCCGGATGGCCTTCGGCGAGCCGACCGATGCGGGCCAGGATGCGAGCGCGTGCAGTTACGTCCTTGAGAGCGTCAATCCATGTCGCGAACTGACGGGTACGCTGGATCTTCATGGAGGACTGTAGCCTAAAGGCTACAGTCTTTCAACTATCGGATTGCCCGCATGGAGGTGTGCTCGGCCTTCCGTCTGATGTTCCCTCCCTCGCAGCTGACGCCCCGTTTTTTAAACTGGAAAGTGGAACCGGGTGCGTCTTCAGTAGCTCATTTTTCACGGGAACCCGATCCGTACTCACAGAACGCTGTGCTAGATTCAAGAGCGTGACATTGGCGCGAGAGATGCTTTCATGGATGCGTGGGTCGAGGAATGCGATTCTTCATCAAAACGCGGACGTCGGCGCCGCCTCTGGATCGCAGCGCGTCGTCGCCTCGCGATCGTTATTCCGGCGCTTGTGCTGACAGCATGTTCGAGCGCCGCGACGTCGCCCCCATCAGATCATGTGAATCAAAGACAGGCCATCAAATCAGGGAGTGAAGCTGGTATGGAGCGATTCAAGAACAGCATCGAGCGATTGTCCAATGTGCGTTTTGGCGATATCGATGCATTGAACGAACAGCTTCACACGCATCTTGGAAAACCGGCTCGGCAGGGCCTGAGAGACGAGCGAACCGCAGAACGTGGAATGTTGGGCGGCCTTGAAGTTCGGAACATCACACTGAGAAGTGCTGTCGATAATCCTGCGCAGGCGAAGCTGACCTTCGATGTCGCGCCACCGAGCGTCGCGCTCAAAGAAGTCATCTGGGAGGGAACGGCACAGTATCCACCTCGGCCTGATGCCCCTGACTCCCTCCCTTACTGGACCGCGCCAGTCAACGGTGCTGAGGTTGTACTCACTCTGGCCGCTGACAATGCGACATTGACCCACGTATTGATCAGTCAGCGTTGACCCCCCTGGGCAGGAGCTCGAACATGGAACGTACTGAAGACTCTGAACTGCCGCAGCCGCAGGACGGGCCTCGCCCAGGACCCGTACGTCGGCCGGAGTCCCCGTTGGCTGACCCTTCGTTGGCGCCGCTTCTGGCGAAATCCCCAACACTTCGAGCGGGTCTCGCACAGGCCGAGCGCGACGATCTGGATGTTGTCTGGGGACAAGCCGGTAGGGGCACCTATCTTGTTCCCGGTGAGAAGATCGTTATTGACGAGAACGCGGTTGGGCAAGGCCCCAGAATCGCGCGCTCTCTTTCCCATGAAGTGGGGCACCATCTCTTCACTGAACGTCCCGATCCGACGTCCAAGCAATCCTATGTAAACACCCTGCTACGCGGAGAAGCAGCTGCGACGCTCAGTAATGTCCAGGTCCAGCGTGAACTCATTGCAGCTGGTGGGCCGGACATTGGTGTGTCCGGCACGGGTAATCGTCCACAACAGTATGGAGCTATTGCCGTTGAACTCCAGGCCGGGCGGATCAATCGAAACCAAGCGCTTGGGCAGATCGCTGAAGTGTTCAAAACAGAGGCTCCTTCTGTTGGTCCTCATGCGACATACGAGCTTTACTATGGCGCGCACTATGATCAGCACATAGCACCCACGCAGCGTCGACGTAGGCCCGAACCAGAACTTGACGCCGAGCGCACTTCGGCTGCGGAAAGAGTCGCCGTGGTCGCCGACGATTCACTTTCGCTGCAACGAGCCACTTTCTCAGTAGCTGAACTCTGCGATGCTGACCGTTCTCTCTATAAGCAGATAAGAGCGGGTGTGGAACGCCTGGACGCCGAGAGCGGGAAGCAGTGGGATGAGTCGAGCCAACGCATGTCCGCGAGTTTGCTGGTGCTCGCGAAGGAGCAAGGGCTTTCAAGAGTTGACCACGTTGTAGTGAACAACCCGACAGAGTCCCTTGCACGTGGCGAGAGAGTATTCATCGTCGAGGGGGCGATGGACGATCCTGCCCAACGCCGTGGAACCATGAATACGATGGACGCGCTTCGCGCGCCTGAAGCAGAGTCACTTCATCGCGCTGATTCATTGGCAGCAAATCTTGAACAGCAGTCAGCGCAGCAGGTCCATGCGCAGGACGGACCATCATTCTCAAGGTAAGACTGCCGAGGCACCGGGTGTACCGCCTTTCGAACCACTGGGCGAGTACCTGGAGCAGCGCAAAGAGGCGCTGACTCATGGGGATGGTGCCGCTTATCCGAATCGAACGGATGACCTACTGTTTACAAGACAGTTGCTCTACCAACTGAGCTAAAGCGGCATGGGTGGTGCACCGGCGGCAGCGCCGCGGTCCGGGGATTCTAGCGCAACCGCGTGCATTCCAGCGACCGGCTCTGTGCCGCTCCGCTGCGCTGCTGGGCCTGGGCCGGCTGCGTGCCCGCCGCCAGTTGCCCTTCCAGCCACCACTGACCGGCGTCGCCGCTGGCGACCAGGCGCGGCTGGAAGCCGGCGGCCTGCACCGCTGCCATGCGGCGCTCGGCGCCCTCGCGGTTACGGTACTGGCCCAGCGCCACGGCGTTGGCGTCCTCGCCCTGGCTGATGATGTAGTAGTCGCTCAGGCCGGCGGCGACGATGCGCTTCACGGTGGCCTGCGCTTCGTCGCGGTTGGCGGCGGCCGGCAGCATCACCCGGTAACGGGCACTGCCGCTGGCAGCGGGCTGTTCGCGCAGGCGCACCTGGCTGAGCAGCGTGCCGGCCTTGCCCTGCGCGCTGCTCGCGGCGGCGCGGTCGGCGAACGGGCCCAACGCGATGCAGCGCGGCGGCTCAGCGGCCGCGGGCGGGGTTGCGGGCGTTTCCGGGGCCGGTACGGGTGCAGGCGGTGGTGCCGGCTTGGCAGCGGCAGCAACCGGCGCAGCCTCAGCCACCTGCGGCTTGGAAACTTCCGGCTGGGCCGGCACGGCCGGCGCGGGCGCAGGCGTCGCAGCCACCGCGGTCTTCGCAGCCGGTTCGCGCTCCATCAGCGGTGCTGTCGGAGCGGCGGCGGTGGCCTCGGCTGCGGCAGTGGCATCCACGCCACCGGGCACCCAGCGCAGCTCGGCCACGCCAGCGGGTTGCGGTGGCGGCGCAGGCTTCTGTGGTGCATCGCGCAGCAGCCACCAGCAGGCGACGCCAAGGTTGAGGATGGCCAGTACGACGATCAGGGCACGGGTCAGCATGCGCGGATACTAGCCTGCGGGCTGGTGCACCGCCCAGCGGGCGAGGCCATCCAGCACCAGCGAGGGGTGGTAGTCGGCACCGGGCAGCAACGGCATCAGCGCCGGTGCGCCGCCACCGTGCACCAGCAGCGACAGTGCCACACCCAGCAGCGTGTGCGCCTGCTGTGCGCTGCGTTCAATCAGCGCCACCGCGGCGCCATCGCAGCCGGAGGCCAACGCATCGGCGGTGTCGTTGGCGAACTCGCTGTAGTCGCCGCCAGTGGCCGGCAGCTGCACCGCACGCGCGTGCAATGCCTCGCGCATGGTGGTGGGCGATGCGGAGATGCGGCCACCGTGGTGCTGGCCGTCGGCGTCGAGCAGGTCAATCGTCAGTGCGGTGCCCACGCCGACCACCAGCACCGGGCGCTGCGCCTTGGCTGCGGCCAGCAGGGCCAGGAAGCGGTCGACGCCGAACTTTTCCGGCTTGGCATAGGCAATGCGCACGCCGGCGCATTCGGCGCTGGTTCGCACCACCTGCACATGCTCGAAGCGGCGCTGCAGCTGGTCCAGCATGGCGCTGGTCAGCGACGGTGCGGCCACGCTGGCCACGAACGCGGTGCGGCCGCTGGGCAGGCTATGCGGTGGCTGCCCGGCCATGCCTTCGGCACCATGCGCCCAGGCCTGCACGTCACCGGCACGGTCACCCTGCAACGGCGCGAACTTGAAGCGCGAGTTGCCGAGGTCGAACAACCAATCGCTCATGCCGCCCTCACGCTGACTTCGCCGGCGTGCAGCAGACGCTCACGGCCATCGATGCGCACGCGCAGCGCGCCGTCATCGGCCAGGCCGAGTGCGGTGCCATGCTGCCACTGCCCATCCAGTTCCACCCGCACCTCGCGGCCGGCCAGCATGTCGAAGGCGGCGTAGCGCGGCAGGAACGGAGCAAGACCTTCACGATCGAATTCCTCCAGCGCCGGCAGCAGGCGCGCCAGCACGGCGGCAACGACCACGTTTCGATCCACTGGCTTGCCAGCCAGCGTGTCCAGGTCCACCCACGGCTGGCTGATCTGCTCGGCGAACGAGGGCGGCATGTGCGTGTTGATGCCGATGCCGATCACCGCGCGCGCCGGGCCGGCGTACTCACCGCCGCCTTCTGCGAGCAGGCCAACCAGCTTGCGGCCATCGACCAGCAGATCGTTCGGCCACTTCAGCTGCGCCTCGGTGTAGCCCAGATCGTGCAGCGCTTCGGCCACGGCGATGCCGGCCACCAGGCTCAGGCCGGCCAGGCGGCCGAGGCCTCCGGAGAACAGCCGCAGCACCGACAGGTAGACATGGGCGGCCAGCGGCGAGGCCCAGGTACGGCCACGACGGCCGCGGCCACCGGTCTGGCGTTCGGCCAGCAGCACGCTGACCCCGCGCTGGGGCGCGCTGCACCGCAGCAATTCGGCATTGGTCGAGTCCACCGTCCAGGCCACTTGCAGGTCGTGCAGCAGCGCCTGGGCGTCGGCGGGCAGGCCAGCGCGGATCGCCGCCGGGTCCAGCAGGTCAACCGGGCGGGTCAGGCCATAGCCCTCGCCGGCACGGCCCTCGACATCCACACCGGCGGCCCTAAGCCCTTGAATACGCTTCCAAATAGCCGCCCGGGTCTGGCCCAGCTCACGGGCCAGGGCGTCGCCGGACAGGCGACCGGCAGCGAGTTTGGCCAGCAATTGGCGATCGTCCACGGCAGCTTCCACGAAGTCAGGCAGGAATTATGCGGGAAAGCCGCCAGCGACGCCCGCCACGCTGGGTTCTGCGGGGGCTTCCAACGGGGCGCCGGGTTCGGGCTAGAATCGGGAACTCACCCTCCCTTAACGTGGATGTCGTCAATGCGCCGTTATGCCCATTGCCTGATCCTGCTGATGATGCCCTTCGCGGCGTCTGCGACGGCAGCGCTGGACGACAGCCGCGGCGCTTGCGTGTCCTCCAACGGTGATGCCGCCTCGCAGCGCGCGCCGACCGCGACCGCCTCGGCTGCGACCACCAAGCCGGCACCGGTACGCCCTGCGGCCAGCAGTGCCACCAGCACCGGGGGCGGCGGCAGCGACGACGACGTGCTGCAGCGCATCCGTGCGCCGAAGTGGCACAGCTACCTGCCGGGAATGTTCCGCTGATCAAGTCGTTGCTGCAGTGGCTGCGGCCTGCGCCGCGGCCGATCGACGATGCACTGTGGGAACACGCCTGCCGCCGTGCGGCCTGGCTGCACGGACTGGACGACGAACGCCGTGCGCGCTTGCGCGTGTTGGTCACGCGCTTCCTGCATGAGAAGACCATTACCCCGATCGGTGAGCTGCAGTTGCAGGCCGACGACGGCGTGCTGCTGGCCGCGCTGTGCTGCCTGCCGCTGCTGGAGTTCGGCGCGGTGGGGCTGGAGGGCTGGTCGCAGCTGATCGTCTACCCCGACGCGTTCCGCGTGCACCGCAGCCACATGGATGCGGCCGGCGTGCTGCACGAGTGGGATGACGAGCTGATCGGCGAGTCGTGGGACAGCGGTCCGTTGATCCTGTCCTGGGCCGATGTGCAGGCCGACCTGGCGGCGCCGCACGAGGGCTACTGCGTGGCGGTGCACGAGATGGTGCACAAGCTGGATGCGCTTGATGGGGCGATGGATGGCACGCCGCCGCTGCCGCGTGCGTGGCAGCGCGAGTGGGCGGCCACGTTCCAGCGCGCCTACGATGCCTTCTGCGCGCAGGTGGACGCTGGCCAAGAGACCCTGATCGATCCGTATGCGGCCGAGGCGCCGGAGGAGTTCTTCGCGGTGGCCAGCGAGTACCACTTCTCGGCACCGGATCTGCTGCAGCAGGCGTTGCCGGAGGTGGCCGCGCAGCTGCGGCGGTTCTACGGCGAGCCGCCCAGGATCACAGTACGGTAGTTCCGGCCGCTGGCCGGCACCCTCATGCTCTTCGATGGCATGGCTTGATTGCCGGCCCGCGGCCGGCACTACCGATCAACGCGGTTTACGGCCCTGTGGGCAAGCGCACTTCGAAGCGGGCGCCGCCCAGTTCGGCCGAACGGCCCACGGCCAGTTCGCCGCGGTAATCCTTGATCAGGTCCTGCACGATCGACAGCCCGATGCCGTGGCCCTGCACGCGCTCGTCGCCACGCACGCCGCGCTGCAGTACCTTGCCGATGTCATCCGGGGCGATGCCCGGGCCATCATCGTCCACCGCCAGCAGCAGGCCGGCGCGGCGCGCGTTCGGTGCCGGCAGTGGCTGCGCGGTCAGCAGCACACGGCGGTTGGCCCACTTGAAGGCGTTCTCCAGCAGGTTGCCGAGCAGTTCCTGCAGGTCGCCCGGTTCGCCGTGGAAGCGTGCGGCCGGATCGATATCGAATTCGCACAGCACACCCTTGGAGGCATAGACCTTCTCCAGGCCACGCACGATTTCCTCGGCGTTGGACTCGATCGGCAGCGGCGCGGAGAACAGCTTGTGGCCCGACGAGGCCGCGCGCGCCAGCTGGTACGAAACCAGGTTGTTCATGCGCTGCAACTGCACGTCCAGTTCTTCGCGCAGCGCGCCGTCGCCGGCACCGCTGTCCATCTGCGTGCGCAACACCGCAATCGGCGTTTTCAGGCTGTGCGCCAGGTCGGCCAGGGTGTTGCGCTGGCGCTCGAGGTTCTCGCGCTCGCTTTCGATGAAAGCGTTGATGCTGTCGGTCAGCGGTTCCAGCTCGCGCGGGTGGCGCTCGCTCATGCGCTCGGTCTCACCGCGCTGCACCTTGGTCAGCTCGGTGATCACCCGGCGCAACGGGCGCAGGCTCCACTGCAGGATGACGGTCTGCAGCAGCAGCAGGATCAGGCCGATGCCGCCCAGGTAGAACCAGACGCGGCCACGGAACACGCGCAGCTGGGCCCCCAGCGCGCGCGAGTCTTCCATCACATAGATGGTGTACGGGAATTCGGTGGCAGGATCGGCGTCGGCGCCCCACACCAGGCCCAGGCCGTAGCGGTACACCGAGCCCTGGCTGCCATCGATCTGGATCATCGGCAGCGGCCCTTCGAACACCTCCTGGCGCGGTGCAAGCAGGCCGCCGCCGACGGTGGGCAGCATCGGGCCTTCGGCGGACATCGAATTGCCCTTGCCGTGCGGCATCACTACCTGCAGGTACAGGCCACTGCCGGGCACGTCGAAGCGGGAATCCGGCGGCTGCTCGCGGATGTACAGCGAGCGGTCGCGGGTGAAGTCGATGCCGGCCGCGTAGGAGGTGGCGTAGTTCTTCAGGCGCTCACGCAGGTTCGCCTTCGCCGTGTCGGCGAAGGCGGCGTCGAGCGCGTAACCGGCCAGGGCCAGGAACGCCACCAGGCCCACGGACGCGGCGAGCATCTGGCGCGCCTGCAGTGAGCGCGGCCGCCAGCGTCGGAAGAACCACAGACGGCCGGACATCGTGTAAGCGCCAGGGCGAGCCGGCTCAGCCCTCGTTGCGCGGAATCGCGAAACGGTAGCCGCGACCGCGCACGGTCTCGATCGGCTTCAGTTCGCCATCCGGGTCCAGCTTCTTGCGCAGGCGGCCGATGAACACTTCCAGCACGTTCGAGTCGCGGTCGAAGTCCTGCTGGTAGATGTGCTCGGTGAGGTCGGCCTTGGAGACCAGTTCACCGGCATGCATCATCAGGTACTCCAGCACCTTGTACTCGTAGCTGGTCAGGTCGACATTGCTGCCGGCCACGCTGACGGTCTGGGCGGCGAGGTCCAGGGCGACCGGGCCGCATTCCAGGGTCGGCTTGCTCCAGCCAGCGGCGCGGCGCAGCAGCGCGTTGACGCGGGCCAGCAGCTCTTCGACGTGGAACGGCTTGACCAGGTAATCGTCGGCGCCCTGCTTCAGGCCCTCGACCTTGTCCTGCCAGCTCGAACGCGCGGTCAGGATCAGCACCGGGAACTTCTTGCCTTCGTCACGCAGGGCCTTGATCAGCTCCATGCCCGACATCTTGGGCAGGCCGAGGTCGATGATGCCGACATCGAACGGAACTTCGCGCCCCATGTAGAGGCCTTCCTCGCCGTCCTGCGCAGCATCGACGGCAAAGCCTTCGCGCTTGAGCCGGGCTGCCAGGGTCTCACGCAGCGGGGCTTCGTCTTCGACCAGAAGGATACGCATGAACTCTCCCTAGTGTCCTGGGTGTGGCCCGGAGGCCAGTGGGGTACGGGTTGATAGCGACGACTATCCCTGTTCAGGGGTTATCGCCGCGTAGTGATGACATATCCGACCGCGGCGTGCGCGGCTGTGAACGCGACGGGGCGGGGTCGTCCATGTAGCGGACCCGGCCCCGGTCGTCCATGTATTTCACCCGGTTGATGTCACGACCATCGAACGGCACGCGCTCGGCACCGAGGATGTGGCCACCGGTGGTGCGCTGCACGCGGCGCACGGCATCGGACAGCGAACGTTCGTCGCCACGGTTGCCGCGCTCGCCCCGCTCCATCATCTCTGCACGCCCCTGCTCGCCACGCGTCGGCTGCTGCGCCAGCGCCGACGACAGCGGCGCGGCCGCCAGCACCACGCACGTGGCCAGGGCAATGCGGCAATGAAGGGGAGCGGAAGACATCGATGCGATCCTAGCCGAGCACGGCGATTCGTTCAAAAGTCGTGAATCCGGATGCCGGGTTCGGGACCCGGCCTTTTACAAATCCTTTGCAAATTCTTGGTTTGAGGCAGTGAATCCGGTCTGAACTTTTCCGGTCCCGACCTCATGATGTTCAGCTAGGTGAACATTCGGGACCAATTGCCGCGCGGTGTCAAGTCAGGAATGTGACTGCGGTCACGCTGCGGCACGATCCGCGTCACGCTCCGTGACCGCCAGCGCCTGCTCGACCAGGCCCCAGTCGGCACCCGGACGGTGCGCGCCTTCGCTCAGCACCTGGCGGAATGCGCGGCCACCGGGCTGGCCGTGGAACAGGCCGAGCAGATGGCGGGTGATGTGCTTCAGCGCCAGGCCTTCGTCCAGGCGCGCTTCCACGTAGGGACGCAGCGCGCGCAGCAGATCGCCGCGAGGCTGCAGCGGAGCGCCGGTCTGCAGCGCCTCCAGCTGATGCAGCAGGTAGGGG
This sequence comes from Stenotrophomonas pavanii, assembly GCF_900101175.1. Classification (GTDB taxonomy): domain Bacteria; phylum Pseudomonadota; class Gammaproteobacteria; order Xanthomonadales; family Xanthomonadaceae; genus Stenotrophomonas; species Stenotrophomonas pavanii. Next base: position 73,882 of record NZ_FNFQ01000013.1, read on the forward strand.
TCGTGGTAGGCCGCGCGGCCCAGCATCACGCCATCGACGTGCGCAGCCTGCGCCTGTACCGCCTCGATGCTGGCCAGGCCCCCATTGAGGACCACCGGCAGCGCCGGGCGCTCCTGCTTCAGGCGGTAGGCCCAGTCGTACTTCAGCGGCGGAACCTCGCGGTTCTCCTTCGGCGACAGGCCCTTCAGCCACGCGTTGCGCGCGTGCACCACCACCATCGCCGCGCCGGCGGCGACCTGGCGGTCGACGAAGGCGGCGAACACGTCGTAATCGTTGTCCTCGTCCACGCCCAGGCGGCACTTTACCGTCACCGGGATCTGAACGGCATCGACCATTGCCGCCACGCACTCGGCCACCAGCACCGGTTCGCGCATCAGGCAGGCGCCGAAGCGGCCGGCCTGCACGCGGTCGGACGGGCAGCCGCAGTTGAGATTGATCTCGTCGTAGCCCCACTCCGCCGCGATGCGCGCAGCCTGCGCCAGCAGCGCCGGGTCGCTGCCGCCCAGCTGCAGCGCCAGCGGCAGTTCGCTGCGGTCGAAGCCGAGCAGGCGTTCGCGATCACCGTGGATGACTGCGTTGGCGTGCACCATCTCCGTGTACAGGCGCACGCCGGGCGCCAACACGCGGTGGAATACGCGGCAATGGCGGTCCGTCCAGTCCATCATCGGGGCAACGGACAGGCGCAGGGAATCGGCGTAACGGGCGGCGGCGGACGTCATCGGGCTAGTGATCGCAGAGACTGGCATTGCCAGTGAGATCAATAGTTTACACCGACCTACTGAATGGCGGCGGGTGGCCGTGGGACCGGTCGACCGGCCCCAGGGACGCGCAGGGCTTACAGCCCGCGGTTGCGCACCTGTTCCTGCTGCTGTTCCTGCGCACGCGGGTTGAACTGGCTGTCCAACGCCTCGCTCTGCCGGCTGCTGGCCTCGACCGAGTGCGATACCGCCTGCTGGCGGTCGACGAAGGTCCGCTGCGCGGCCGGATCGCCCAGCTCGCCCTGCACGGCGAACAGGCCGGTGCCATCGGGGCGGGCCACGACGTGGTCGATCTGGCGCATGCCGGACACCTTGCTCTCGTAGGCCAACTGGCCGGCCGCACGCTCGGCCTCCTGCGGGTTGGCGAACAGCGGCTTCAATCCGGCCTGGGCGCGCTGCTGCTCCAGCGCCTGCAGCTTGTCCAGGGCCTGGCCGAAGCGCGCGTGGTCGGCATGCCCGGGGTCGCGCATGCTGGCCGGCGCCGCCGGTTCGGCCCGACCCGGTGCTGCCGGCTGGGTGCTGGCCTTGACCGCGTTGGGGGCATCGACCTGCGCCAGGGTCTTCCGGCCGGCCTTGCCATCGTCGTCGAGGCCGTTGTTGGCCTGGAACTGCTTCACCGCTGCGACCGTGTCCTTGCCATACACGCCATCGGCATGCAGCGGCTTGCCGTCGGCCCCCGCGTAGCCCAGCGCCGCCAGCTTGCCCTGCAGGGCCTTGACCTCATCACCACGTTCGCCCTGCTTGAGCACGCCATCGGCCATCGGTGCCTGTTGCGTGCTGCGCGCGGCCTGCGCCGCTTCGGGGCCCTGCGCGTGGACCTTGCCGCCCAGGGTGATGCGGTCGTTGAGCATGTCGCCCAGGAACCTGCGGTACTGATCGGGCTCGAGCTCGATATGTGCATGCACGGCACCCGGGGTACCGGCATCGGACTGGCGGATCAACGGCGCACCGTACTCGACGAAATCACCGGTCTTGTAGGGCGTGGTGCCACGCGCACCGTGCAGCACCTGCCCGACCAGTTCGCGCTGCGGATGCCCGGCCGGATGGCTCCAGATGCTGATCGAATTCCACTTGTCATTGTTGACCTGGACATACCCGGCGACCGGATTGGGAATCATCACCTCCCGGTCGCCGCGCGCATTGCTCAGGATCAGATCCTTGTGCACCAGCGGGATGCCGTTGCGATCACCGCGGGTCCGCACGGTTTCCAGTTCGCCCTCGACCATGGCCGACGGCCGGTCAGCCTTGGCGGCATTGCCGGTGCGCACGGCCTCGGCATTGGTGTTGGGGTGATGAATCTTCAACTCGCGATAAGCGTCCTCGCCACTGGTGCCATGACGCAGTGTGCGGTTGCTGCTGCCGTTGCCAAAGGGTTCGACCACGACGATGCGCTGGCCACCGGGCGCAGGGGCGGTATCGGGCTCACGCGCGGTTGCGGGTGCAGGCGTCGCAGTGCCTGCCGGGGCGGTCGGCGCTGCGGGCTGCACCGGCGTGTGCCCGCGTACTGCGGTATCCAGGGCCTGCAGGGTCTCCCGGCCGGCCTTGCCGTCGACGGTCAGCCCGTGGGCCTGCTGGAACGCGCGCACCGCATGCTCGGTATTGGCACCGTAGTGGCTATCGGCCGCCAGCGGTTGCCCGTCGTGGCCGGTATGGCCCGCCTGGATCAGCTTGGCCTGCAGGGCCTGGACCTCGGCCCCACGCTCGCCTGGGGTCAGCACGCCGTCGGCCATCGCCGCTACCGCCGCACGCTGGCCACGCTGTCCGGGTTCGGGCTCACCGAACGCCTGCTGGTAATCCTTGCCCTGGTAGGCCTCGGGATTGCGGTTGACCTGGTCGTAGCGCGCCAACCCGACCAGCGCGGTCTTCTCGGTGAGCGCGCGGTCACGCAGCGAATCCCACAGGGTCGGCGAGCTCTGGAAGTGCGACTGCACGTTGGCGTGCTTGTAGTCCTGCACCGCGCGGACAATCTGCTCGTCACTCAGCTCAGCCAGCTTGAAGTCTTCGCCGTAGGCGTGCTGGAGACCCTTCTGGAACACCGAGCGGGTCATGCCGCGGTACTGCACCGAGGTACTCCACAGCGCATCCTGCACGGCCGCACCGCGGCCGGAAAGATCGATGCCCACATCCTTCAGGCGCCCCATCTGCACGTCATAGTATTTGTGCTGGATGAAGTCGTGCTGGTCCCTGGCAAAGCCTGCCGGGTCGGCAGCCGCCACCTCCTTCCAGCGTTCGGTGAAAGCCGGGGTCCCCGCCTGCAGGCCATGGAAGCGGTTGCCGTAACGCGATGCAGCGATGTACTCGTCCACGCCACCCACATTGGTCGCGTACTGGTAACTGCCATACGACACGCCACCGTGGTCGCCCCTGCCGGTGGACACGTGGCCGGGGCCGCGACCGCCGGTTTCGAAATGCGCCGACGTCTGGCCGCGATGCCAGCGGTCCATCGCCTGCTTTGCCTGGGTCACAACATCCATCGTCCTGCACTCCTTGGCGGGGGAATTACTTCGAGGTCAGTGCCTGCAGCACATCGGCACGGTTGGCCGTGCGATTGATCCGGCAGGACTGCGCGTCCAGCATCTGTCCCTGCCCGTCTTCGGCAGGGTTCCAGCTGCAGTAGCGATTGGTATCGGACATGTAGGCCGCCTGCTCGTCCATCAGCCTGTCCTTGTCCTTGCCATCGGGGCCGTCGACGATCTTCATGAAGGCCTGCTCGAGCCGCTGCTCCTGCCAGGCAAGCTCCTCATCGCCACACGCCTGCAGTGCGGGGGTCTCGCCGCCACCGGAGTTCACGCACGTGGCGTACTGCGGCCGCAACGTGGCCTTGTTGTAGGAATCATCCGGGCGCCGGGGTGGCATGTCTTCGTCATCGGCGTCCGTCGCTGTCGTGGCAGGTGCAGCACGTGCAGGCTCTGCAGTGGCCGGCGCCGATGCAGTGGCAGGCGCGGCCGCAGCAGGCGCATGCGTCGTATCCGCCTGCGGGTTCTTGGCCTGGCATGCTGCCAGGCTGAGGCTCAGTGCCAACGCAAACGCGATGGCTGCGGCCTTACCGAACGTTTCGCGGGGGGCCGCTGAAAGGTGATTCGTTCCCTGCATTGCTTGCATCTCCTTGGCATCCAGGCACGTGGCCCGTCAACGCGAAGCCGTCCATCGGCCCCATCGGGAACTGCATGCTACGTCAGCGCGGATTTCAGATGCCTGACTGGATTCAGAATGTGTGCACCCGATCGTAGCCGCTTTGGCCCGGTCCCGCGCGGGGCGCGGCGGCGCTCTACAATCGCTCCATGGCCGCCGATCGTCCGCAGTTCTTCGACTCCACCACCGAACAGGGCGTACTGCGCCTGTCCATCGCCGCCTCATTGCTGCTGGCTGCCGCTGCGGTGGTATTCGGTCTTCTGGCCAATTCCTCGCTGATCATCTTCGATGGCATCTACGGCCTGATCGATGTGGTGATGACCTGGCTGTCGCTGCTGGTCGCGCGTCTGATCGCGCTTTCAACCAGCACCGACGCGCTGCAGTCGCGGCTCAACCAGCGCTTCACCATGGGCTTCTGGCACCTGGAGCCGATCGTGCTGGGGGTGAGCGGCACGCTGATGATCGGTGCGGCGCTGTATGCGCTGGTCAACGCGGTGGATGCGCTGATGTCCGGCGGCCGCCACATCGCGCTCGGCCCGGCCATCGCCTTCGCCGGCTTGTCGATCGTTGGCGAAGGTGCGCTGGCCGGGTTCATCCTGCGCGCCAACCGCCGCATCGGTTCGGAGTTCATCGCGCTGGACGCGAAGAACTGGGTGATCGCCGCCAGCATGTCGGCCTGCTATCTGCTGGCCTTCCTCGGCGGCGTGCTGGTGCGCGGCACCTCGCTGGCCTGGGTCGGGCCGTACATCGACCCGGCCATCCTTGCCTGCGTCTGCGTGCTGGTGATGATCGCCCCGCTCGGTACCGTGCGCCGGGCGCTGGCCGGCATCCTGCTGGTCACTCCGCCGGAACTGCAGGCGCACGTGGACGCGGTGGCACGCGCGATCGTGGCCAAGCATGGCTTCGTCGAGCACCGCAGCTACGTGGCCCAGGTGGGGCGTGGCGAACAGATCGAACTGTTCTTCGTGGTGCGCGAGGACGACCCGCCGCGGCCGCTGGTGGAATGGGACCGGCTGCGCGACGAGATCGGCGATGCGCTGGGCGAAGCCTCGCCCGACCGCTGGCTGACCATCATGTTCACCACCGACCGCGAATGGACGATCTAGGCCAACAGGACGATCGATCAAGTTTTTCGTACGCGTTGCAACCCAACGTACGCGGAAAGCGGGCAAAGTAGGCTCCAACGCAACACCCACCCACTGACCAGGAGCATCCCGATGTCCATCGAAAAGGTTCTGTACACCGCCCAGGCCACCTCCACCGGCGGCCGCGAAGGCCGTTCCGTCTCCTCCGACAACGTGCTGGACATCCAGCTGTCGACCCCGCGCGAGCTGGGCGGCGCCGGTGGCCCGGGCACCAACCCGGAACAGCTGTTCGCCGCTGGCTACTCGGCCTGCTTCCTGGGTGCGCTGAAGTTCGTGGCCGGCCAGGCCAAGGTCGCGCTGCCGGCCGACACCACGGTCACCGGCAAGGTCGGCATCGGCCAGATCCCGACCGGCTTCGGCATCGAGGCCGAGCTGACCATCAACGTGCCGGGCGTGCCGCGCGAGCAGGTGGAAGAACTGGTGCAGAAGGCGCACATCGTGTGCCCGTACTCCAACGCCACCCGCGGCAACATCGACGTGACGCTGATCGTGGCTTGATGCGAAGGGGTCAGAGCCCTTTCGCGTTGCGAGAGGGATCCGATCCCCGGGGAACCGACCCCAAAAAAAATGGGCGGATGCCGGTCGAAACCGAACATCCGCCCATCCCACCTTCGTTGTCCCACAGGGGGCATGAGGTTGCCGGCCAGCGGCCGGCACTACCAGGTCACTTTTCGCTGGTGATGAGCTGCACGACGCTGGAGAAATCCAGCTTGCCGCGGCCGGCCTGGTGGTTCATCGAGTACAGGTTGCGCGCCACTTCGCCCAGCGGGATCGAGGCGCCGACGCTCATCGCCGCTTCCACCGCCAGGCCCATGTCCTTCAGCATCAGATCGCTGCCGAAGCCACCGCTGTAGCCACGCGAGGCCGGCGCATTCTCCAGCACGCCCGGCCACGGGTTGCACACCTCGGTGGCCCAGCTGCGGCCGGTGCTGACCGCCATCATCTGCGACAGCACCTTCGGGTCCAGGCCGTGCGCCACGCCCAGCGCGATGGCTTCACCGGTCACCGCCATGATCACGCCCAGCGCCATGTTGTTGCACAGCTTGGCGACCTGGCCGGCACCACTGGCGCCAACGTGGAAGATGTTCTTGCCCATCGCCTGCAGCACCGGGCGGGCGCGCTCCAGCGCGTCCTCCTCGCCACCGACGATGAAGGTCAGCGTGCCCGCCTGTGCCCCTGCGGTACCACCGGACACCGGTGCGTCGATCATCTGCAGGCCACGCGCGGCGGCGGCTTCCGAGACCTTGCGGGCGCTGGCCGGCGCGATCGTGCTGCAGTCGATGACCAGTGCACCGGCGGGGATCGCGGCAAGAATGCCGTCGTCGCCCAGGTACACGCCTTCGACATGACGGCTGGCCGGCAGCATCGAGATCACCACTTCGGCATCGGCCAGAGTGTCGCGCGCCGACGCGGCGGCGCTGGCACCGGCATCGACGGCGGCCTGCACCGCGGCCGGGACCAGATCGAACACGCGCACGCTGTGGCCGTTCTTGACCAGATTGGCGGCCATCGGGCCACCCATGTTGCCCAACCCGATGAATGCAATGCGGCTCATGCAAGGCTCCTTTCAACAAGGGGAGTGCCCAGGTCGGCCAGCGGATGCGCAGCGTCGGCCCAGGGGGAAGCGAAGAAGGTGTCGGCCCACGCGCCGGTGGCCTCGGCCAGGGTGGCCGGGTTCCACTGCGGATTGCGGTCCTTGTCGACCAGCAGCGCGCGGATGCCTTCGGCGAAATCACCGTGGGCGGCGCAATGCAGGGCGACGATGTACTCCAGGCGATAGATCGCGGCAAGGTCCTGGCCGGCACTGCGGCGCTGAAGTTCGTACGCCAAACGTGCCGAACCCGGTGCACCGGCCGCAAGGGTCTTCTGAGCCGCCTGCAACCAGGCGTCGTCGGTCTGCAGGCTGGCAATGCGCGCAACGACGGCTTCAAGGTCATCGCCTTCGCACAACGCATCGACCTGCGCCGCGTGGGCCAGCAGTGGACCGGTGGCGGCATCGCTGGCATGCGACTGCAACAGATGGGTCAGGCGTTCGTGGTTGTGCACGGTGTCATTGGACCAGGCCACCTGCAGCAGCGCATCGAACACTGCACTGCGGCGTTCTTCGGCCACGTGCACGTCGGCCAGGCCGGCGTAGATGGCATCGCCCGGGTTGAGCAGCGCGCCGGTCAACGCCAGGAACAGGCCGCCCTTGCCCGGTACGCGCGGCAGCAGCCAGCTGCCACCGACATCGGGGAACAGACCGACGGTGATTTCCGGGAAGGCCAGCTTGGAGCGCTCGCTGACCACGCGGTGGCTGGCGCCGGACATCAGGCCGATGCCACCGCCCATCACGATGCCATGGCCCCAGCACAGGATCGGCTTGGCATAGGTGTGGATGAGGTAATCGACGCGGTATTCGACGTCGAAGAACTCGGCGGCGTAGTCGTTCCCGCGGATGTCGCTGCGGCCGGCCTCGCGGAAGGCGACCATGCTCTTGTACAGGCTGTGCAGGTCGCCGCCGGCGCAGAACGCCTTTTCACCGGCGCCCTGCAGCACCACCATGGCGATGCCTTCATCGTCGGCCCAGGCGTTCAACTGCTTCAGCAGCAGATGCGCCATCGGCAGCGAGAAGCCGTTGAGCGTGCGCGGCGCGTTGAGCGTGGCGATGCCGATGCGCGTGCCATTGCCGGCCACGCGCTCTTCGAACAGCACCGGTGCGTCGTCGGCAGCGGTGTCGGTGCTCATGCGTTCTTCCACTGCGCGGCGCGCTTTTCCAGGAAGGCCGTCACGCCCTCGACCTGGTCGGCAGTGTCGAACAGGTCGACGAAGGCTTCGCGCTCGGCCACCAGCGCCGAGGCGTGGGTGCCGGTGCGGGTGGCCTGCACCAGCGTCTTGCAGGCGGCGATGCTGGTCGGGCTCTGCTTGCCGGCCTTCTTCGCCCATTCCAGCGCCAGTGCCTTGGCTTCGCCCTTGCCGACCTTTTCTTCGGCCAGGCCAATGCGCAGCGCGGTCTCGGCATTGATGCGCTCGCCCAGCAGGATCATGCGCTTGGCCCAGCCCTCGCCGACCAGGCGCGGCAGGTTCTGGGTGCCGCCAGCACACGGCAGCAGGCCGACGGTGGCCTCCGGCAGCGCGACCTGGGCGTGGTCTTCGATGATGCGCAGGTCGCAGGCCAGCGCGCATTCCAGGCCACCGCCCATGGCGTAGCCGTTGATCGCGGCGATCGACACGCCACGGAAACCGGACAGCGCCTCGAAGGCTTCACCGAAGCGGCGCGCGGCCTCACGTGCGGCGGCCTTGTCGCCAGAGGCGAACTGGTTGAGATCGGCACCGGCGGAGAAGAACTTCTCGCCCTCGCCAGTGATCACCAGCGCGTAGATGCCGCGGTCTGCGTTGAGCGCGCCGACCAGGTCGCGCAGCGCCGACAGGCTGTGCACGGTCCAGGTATGCGCCGGCGGGTTGTTCAGGGTGACCACGGCGGTGTGGCCATCGACCTCGACCTTCAGGCCCACGTGCTCCTGGGTACGCCAATCCTTCATCGCAGTTCCTCTTCGGTGTTGAGCAGGTGACGGGCAACGATCACCCGCATGATCTCGTTGGTGCCTTCCAGGATCTGGTGCACGCGGCAGTCACGCAGCAGGCGCTCGATCGGGTACTCGCGGATGTAGCCGTAGCCACCATGGATCTGCAGCGCTTCGTTGCAGACGTTGAAACCCGCATCGGTAGCAAAACGCTTGGCCATCGCGCACCACACGTTGGCATCGCTGGCACGGGCATCGAGCTTGCGCGCGGCGGTGTGCACCATCTGCCGCGCGGCCACCAGCTGGGTGACCATGTCGGCCAGCTTGAACTGCAGCGCCTGGAACTCGGCCAGCGCCTTGCCGAACTGGCGGCGCTCGCCCATGTAGCGGCGCGCGGCATCCAGCGCACCCTGCGCGGCGCCCAGCGAACAGGCGGCGATGTTGATGCGGCCGCCATCGAGCCCCTTCATCGCCAGCTTGAAGCCGCCGCCTTCCTCTCCCAGAAGGTGGCTGACCGGCACGCGGACGTTTTCGAAGGTGATGCCGCGGGTGGGCTGGCTGTTCCAGCCCATCTTCTCTTCCTTGCGGCCGAAGCTGATGCCTGGCAGGTCCGACGGCACCGCGATCGCGCTGACACCGCCGGCACCGGCACCGCCGGTACGCGCCATCACCACCAGCAGTTCGGTGGCCCCGGCGCCGGAAATGAAGGCCTTCGAGCCGTTCAGCACGAAATGGTCGCCCTCACGCACGGCGGTGGTCTTCAGCGAGGCCGCATCGGAACCGGCGCCCGGCTCGGTCAGGCAGTACGAGGCCAGCTTGTTGCCCGAAGACAGGTCGCTGCCCCAGGCGTCGCGCAGGGCCGGCTGGCCCCACGTGGACACCATCCACGATGCCATGTTGTGGATGCTGATGTAGGCCGCAGTCGACGGATCGACGTTGGCGAGCTCCTCGATGACGACGGCGGCGTCCAGTCGGCTCAGGCCGCTGCCGCCCACTTCCGGGTCCATGTACAGACCGCAGAAGCCCAGTTCCCCGGCCTTGGCGATCGCCTCGCGCGGAAAGATGCCCTCCGCATCCCATCGCGCGGCGTGCGGCGCCAGTTCGGCCAGTGCGAAGTCGCGCGCAGCCTCGCGGTACGCCTGCTGTGCTTCGTCCAGTTCCGTCGTCATCGAGTGGCTCATGGCTGCTCCTGCGCTTACTTCAGGCTGATCGTGGTGTTGACGCCGTGGCTCAGCGTCTCGTCGTCGAACCAGCGCGCGGTGACCGTCTTGGTCTGGGTGTAGAACAGCACCACCTGCTTGCCGTACGGGCCCAGGTCGCCCAGCTTGGACGCGCGCGAACCGGTGAAGGAGAACAGCGGCACCGGCACCGGGATCGGCACGTTGATGCCGACCTGTCCGACGTCGATGTCTTCCTGGAACTTGCGCGCGGCGGCGCCGGACTGGGTGAACAGTGCGGTGCCGTTGCCGTTCGGATTGCTGTTGACCATCGCGATGGCGTCTTCCAGCGTGTCCGCTTCGAGGATGACCAGCACCGGCCCGAAGATCTCTTCCTGGTAGATGCGCATGTCGGTGGTGACGCCGGCAAAGATGGTCGGGCCGACGAAGTTGCCCTTCTCGAAGCCATCCACCTGCGGCTTGCGGCCGTCGAGCACCAGCTTGGCGCCCTGCTCCACGCCCGAGGCGATCAGGCCTTCCACGCGCTCGCGGGCGCTGCAGGAAATGACCGGGCCGACGTCGGTGCCGGACACGGTGCCGGCGCTGACCTTCAGCGTCTTGGCCTTTTCGACCAGGTCCTGCACCCAGCTGCGCGCTTCGCCGACCAGCACCAGGGTGGACGCGGCCATGCAGCGCTGGCCGGCGGCGCCGAAGGCGGCACCGACCATCGCGTTGAGGGTCTGTTCCTTGTTGGCGTCCGGCAGCACCACGGCGTGGTTCTTGGCGCCCATCATGCACTGCACGCGCTTGCCGGCCAGCGAGGCGCGGTTGTAGACGTGGGTACCGACGCGGGTGGAACCGACGAACGACACGGCCTTGATGTCCGGGTGGTCGCAGATCGCGTTGACCACTTCTTCGCCACCGTGGACGACGTTCAGCACGCCCTTGGGAATGCCGGCTTCCAGCGCCAGTTCAACCAGGCGCATGGTGACCATCGGGTCCTGTTCGGACGGCTTGAGGATGAAGGTGTTGCCGGTGGCAATGGCCATCGGGAACATCCACAGCGGGATCATCGCCGGGAAGTTGAACGGGGTGATGCCAGCGCACACGCCCAGCGGCTGCATGATCGTGTAGGTGTCCACGCCATTGGCCACGTTGTTGGCCAGCTCGCCCAGCTGCAGGTTGCCGATGGCGGCGGCGTGCTCGACCACTTCCAGGCCGCGGAACACATCGCCTTCGGCGTCCGGCAGGGTCTTGCCCTGTTCGGCGGTGAGGATGTGGGCCAGCTCGCTCATGTTTTCGCGGATCAGCTGCTGATACTTCAGGAAGATGCGTGCACGGGTGCCGATCGGGGTCTTGCGCCAGGTCTTGAAGGCTTCCTTGGCGGCGGCGACGGCGGCGTCCACTTCGCTGGCGGTGGCGAACGGCACCTGGGCCAGCACGTCCTGGGTGGCCGGATTGATCACGTCCTGCCAGTGGGAGGTGGCCGATTCAACGAACTGGCCATCGATCAGCATGCGGATACGGGGCGCTGCAACAGTCATGACGACAATCCCACGGGGTGCGAAAGATGCTTGGCATTATTCACAGCACCCACCTCGATTTCCGGCCTGAATCCGCTTAATCTGGCCAATGCGCCCTACGATTCCTGTTAATTCTGTGAATTATTCAGCCCCCCAACGGCAACTTGGCCTGCGCCTGCTGCGGCTGCGCGAGCAGCGCGGCTACAGCCAGGCCGATCTGGCGCGCGCGCTGGGGCTGTCGGCCAGCTACCTGAACCAGATCGAGCGCAACAAGCGCCCATTGACACCGGCGGTGCAGAAGAAGCTGGGAGAGGTGTTGGGCGACGTTTCCTCGCTGTTCGATGACGATGAGCCCGCCGCCCTGCAGGAAGCGCTGGGCGAAACCCTGCGCGACCTGGGCCTGGCTGAGGTCAGCGCGACTGAGCTGCGCGCGCTGGCCGGCAACCTGCCGCAGGTCAGCCGCGCGCTGCTGGACCTGCACCGCCGCCACCTGGCGCTGCGCGAGCACGCCGCCGCACTGGAGTTCCAGCTGGGCGAGCCCGGCGCCGGCAGCACCCTGCCGGCCGGCGACCAGGTGCGCGAGTTCTTCAACCGCATGCACAACCACATTCCCGAACTGGACGAACTGGCCGAACGCCTGTTCGCCGAGTGGGGGCTGTCGCCCGGGCATGTGGCACCACGCCTGCGCCAGCTGCTGGCCGACCGCCACGGCGTGCTGGTGGAAGTGGCCGCGCTGCAGGCCGGGCGCGAGAAGCGCCAGTACGATGCGGGCACGCGACGGCTGTGGCTGCCGGACTACCTGGAGCCGGGCCAGCAGGCGTTCCAGATGGCCGCCGAACTGGCCCTGCACGGCTACCTGCCGCAGATCGATGCGGTGGTGGCGCGTGCCGGCTTTACCGATGAGGCACGCATCGCGCAGGCGCGGATTGGCTTGTCGAATTACTTCGCCGGTGCGCTGGTGATGCCGTACATGCGTTTCCTGCGTGCGGCCGAAGCCAGCAGCTACGACATCGAGCTGCTGGCGCACCAGTTCGGCGTCGGGTTCGAGGCGGTCTGCCACCGGCTGAGCACGCTGGCACGGCGCAGCGCACCTGGCCTGCCGTTCTTCTTCATCCGCGTGGACCGTGCGGGCAATGTGTCCAAGCGCCATTCGGCCACCGACTTCCACTTCTCGCAGGTGGGTGGATCGTGCCCCCTGTGGATCGTCTACGAGGCGTTCAACCAGCCCGGCCGCATCCTCACCCAGACCGCGCGCATGCCCGATGGCCGCCGCCATTTCTGGCTGGCGCGGCAGGTCAGCAGTGGCCCGGTGGGCCATGGCCAGCCCCGCAAGACCTTCGCGGTGGCGCTGGGCTGCGATCTGCAGCATGCCGAACGCCTGGTGTATTCGCTGGGGCTGGATGTGCAGAGCCCGGGCAACTCGGTGTCGATCGGGCCGGGTTGCCGGGTGTGCCCGCGCGAGGACTGCATGCAGCGCGCGTTCGCGCAATTGCCGGGGCGATAGGGGGTTTTGCAGGGCTGCGCCCTGCACCTGCGGTAGTGCCGGCCGCTGGCCGGCAACCTCAAAAGCAAAAGCGGGCATATCGCCATTTGCTGGGGTGCCCACCTTGGTGGGCACATTCTGGCGGTGCGCGAAATGCATCCACGCGTGGCGTGGATCTACTAGTCCCAGAACACGGTCAGCACGCGGTGGCCTTCCGAGGGTATGGGGGCGTCGACGTGCTCGCCGTACGGCCAGCCTTCGCCCACACCGTCGCATTCCAGACCCTGCAGCCAGCCTTCCACGGTCTCGACGTCAGCACTGGTCAGCACATGCACGTTCTCCGCAGCAGGCCATTCGCTGTCGTCTTCCAATGCGCTGCCCAGTCCTGGTGCAGGCCGACGTAGACACCTTCCACTTCAGGCTTTTCGGCGATCGCGGCCAGGCGTGCGTACAGCTCGGCAATCGGCGGGCGACCGAAACCCCATTGGTTGGGCGCGATGCACTCTTCGAAATCATTGCCTTCGAAGTACGCAGCCAGTGGCACCACCGGCAGGTGCTCCGGGTCGCGGGTATCGAGGCGTTCAAGCAGATCCAGCAGTTCCTGGCGGGCAGACATCCACAGCTCCTTGCAACATGAAGCACGATTGTATCGATCGCGCTCAGTAGATCGGGGTCACCTTCATCTGCGGCAGCGGTCGCGGCGCCCCATCGGTAAGGTCAGGGCCGAGGTCGTCCCAGCTGCGTCCCTGCTCGACCATCAACCCCCACAGCTGCTGCGAGGCCAGCCGCTTGTCTTCCGAGCCCAGCTTGTACGAGGGCGGTGACGGTTCACCGCGGGCGACCATCGAATACGCCGCGCGGTAAGCCAGCACCTGCTGCGCCGGATCATCGGTGCGCGCCACCTCCAGCGTGTAGCGCTGGTAGGCCGAGGCCAGGTTGCGCCAGCGGATCCAGTAGTGGTTCTCGAACGAGAACGAACAGAAACGCGCACCGGCCAGGCTGCCCTTGTCTGCGATGCGGGAGAGTACCTCCTGTGGCATGTCCAGGTTCATGCCACCCTCGTCGCCCTGCAGGCTGACGTGCACGATGCGGTCGCGATAACCCGGTGCGCGCGCCTGCAGCAGGTCGCGCCAGTTCTGCATGGTCGCCACGACGGCGAACAGGAAGCGCCCCAGTTCGGCTGCGGCCAGCGGCGTGGCAATGGACTGGTAATGCCGTTGCCAGCCGTGGCGGTTTTCGGTGGGCAGGAACACCGCATGCTCCAGCGCCTGCCGGCTGCCGCTGCCCTGGCTCACTGCTTCGGCGTGCTGCGGATAGACCAGGTTGATGGCGAAGGTCGGCCAACGCGGCAGGGCGGCGTCGAACAGATGGATCGGGAAGTTGCTGCTGATGCCGCCATCGGAGAACCAGCAGATGCGGAAGGCGGTGATCACCGGGCCGCAGGCCTGCCCGGCACTGGTCAGCCCCTCCATGCTGTCGGCCACGTTGTGCTCCGGGTCGGCCGCAGGGGCGGTCGGTTCGCAGCGTCGTTCGCGGCGTGAGGGTTCATGCAGCGGCACCGCGCTGATCAGCAGCGGGAAGCTCAGGCTCATGCGCGTGGCCACCAGCACCGGCAGCTTCGGGCCCTGCGGCAGGTGGTAATACTGCCGCCCGTCCACCTCCAGCGGCGGGCCGGCCTGGCTCACCAGCCACTGCACGACGCTGGCGGGGAACAGCTGTTCGAACTCCTCGCGCAGGAACCAGAACTGCGCGCCGCCCAGTGGCAGCGTGCGCGGCTCGTTGTGCGAGATGCAGGTGGTGATCATCTGCAGGCTGATCGCATGCGGGCTGTCCGGCTCACCGGCATAGCGCGGCGCATCGTGCAGGTCGGCGAAGGTCAACGGTGCATCCAGCGGCTTGCCGGACAACTGCTGCAGGCACGCATGCAGCCACTCGGTCAATGCCGGCTTGCGTGCATCGCGACCGAGACCACTGCACAGGCCCAGCAGGTTGCGCCGCGCCACCCGTGCCACCCGCAGCACCGCGCCAGCGACGCCAGCCCCGTACGCGCACAGCAGTGACGGCAGCAGCGTCGCGGCCACCCCGCTCCAGCCACCGCCCCACCCGCCCAGCCCGAGCAGCAGCGCCAACGACACCAGCACTTCCAGCGGCGCGATCTCGAATACGGCGACGGCCAGGCACAGCAGCTTGTGCGGCAGGCTGGCATTGCCGGTCAGCACCACCAGCAGGCGATAGGCCGCGCGCGCGCCGCGCGCCGGCTGGAACAGGCTGTAGATGAAGCCGCGCCGCGACAGCTGTGCCGACACCGCCGACAGCCCGCCATAGCCGGCGTCGCCCGCCAGCTGCTCGCCAGCCTGCATGCGGCGATCACCGCAGGCCGCCGCAGCCGCCACCGCTGCCGCAATGGCGCCGGCCGAAGTGCCGCCGATGCTCTTGAACCGATACTCGCGGGCCAGCGCCAGTACCGCATTGGGGTACACGATGCCGCTGGTGATGCCGCCTTTCATGACCAGATCGCAGTACTTGTCCGCCACTGTCTTGCCCCCGAGCATGCCGTCCGCCGCGTGGGTTGCAGTATGGCGCAGAGGCTTCTCAGGGCCTGAGAACAACGGCGCAGTCCGCGCACGCAATGCGCCGTTCAGCAGAAAGCGTGGCTGCAGGCTTGACCAGCCCGTCCATCGGCGTAGCATCTGCAGCAAGCCAAGGGACAGACCCGCGGCTGCCACAACGACATGAGGGATTCTCATGGAATTCGACTATCTCGTCTTCATCGGGCGATTCGAGCCCTTCCACAACGGCCACGCCGCCGTTGCCCGCCTGGCCCTGAGCCGGGCCCGCAAGCTGATCTTCCTGGTCGGCTCTGCCGATACCCCCCGCAGCCTCCGCAATCCCTGGACCGTGGCCGAACGTGCCGTGATGATCCAGGCGGCCCTCGACGGCCACGGCGACCGCCTGCTGATCCGCCCGCTGCGTGACCACCTGTACAACGAAGCACAGTGGATCGCCAACGTGCAGCGCCAGGTGGCTGACGCCCTGCGCAACGACGGCGCCGCCGCCGATGCCAGAGTCGGCCTGATCGGCATGGACAAGGATGCGTCCAGCTACTACCTGCGCGAGTTCCCGCAGTGGCCGCTGGTGGACGTGCAGCACACCGCCACGCTGTCGGCCACCGAACTGCGGCGTTACCTGTTCGAGGCCGGCGACGTGGACTTCCACGGTGCATTGCTGATGCTGCGTGGCAATGTGCCGGCGCCGGTGTTCGACATGCTCGAAGCGTTCCGCAAGAGCGCGCCGGCCTATGCCCAGCTGGTGGCCGAGTACCGCTTCATCGAACAGTACAAGGCCGCCTGGAAGGATGCGCCCTACGCGCCGACCTTCGTCACCACCGATGCAGTGGTGGTGCATTCGGGCCACGTGCTGCTGGTGCGCCGCCGCTCGGAACCCGGCAAGGGGCTGTGGGCATTGCCCGGCGGTTTCGTCGGCCAGGAACAGAGCCTGCTCGACAGCTGCCTGCGCGAACTGCGCGAGGAAACCCGGCTGAAGATCCCGCTGCCGGTGCTGAAGGGGTCACTGAAGGGCCAGCAGGTGTTCGACCACCCCGACCGCAGCCAGCGCGGCCGCACCATCACCCACGGTTTCCACTTCGAATTCCCCGCCGGCGAACTGCCGCCGGTGCGCGGCGGCGATGACGCCGACAAGGCGCGCTGGATACCGGTGAGTGAAGCCCTGGACATGGGCCCGCAGCTGTTCGAAGACCACCTGCACATCCTGGAGTATTTCCTCGGCCGCGGCTGACAGGCCCGGCCTCCCCACCGGCGGATAGACCGCTGGTGCCACCCGACGCGAAGGAGCTTCCGTCATGCACTACCTCGATAATCTTCTCCTCAACACCGACAGCTACAAGGCCAGCCATTGGCTGCAGTACCCCCCGGGTACCGATGCCACGTTCTTCTACGTCGAATCGCGTGGCGGCCTGCACGATCGCACGGTGTTCTTCGGCCTGCAGGCGATCCTCAAGGACGCGCTGGCACGGCCGGTCACCCACGACGACATCGACGACGCTGCTGCGGTGTTCGCCGCGCATGGCGAACCGTTCAACGAGACCGGCTGGCGCGATATCGTCGACCGGCTTGGCGGCCACCTGCCGGTACGCATCCGTGCCGTGCCCGAGGGCTGCGTGGTGCCCACCCACCAGGCACTGATGACGATCGAGTCGACCGATCCGACCGCGTTCTGGGTGCCGTCGTACCTGGAAACGCTGCTGCTGCGCGTGTGGTATCCGGTCACCGTGGCCACCATCAGCTGGCACGCACGGCAGACGATTGCCGCGTTCCTGCAGAAGACCAGCGACGATCCGCAGGGGCAGCTGCCGTTCAAGCTGCACGACTTCGGCGCGCGCGGTGTATCGAGCCTGGAATCGGCCGCGCTGGGCGGTGCCGCGCACCTGGTCAACTTCCTCGGCACCGATACCGTATCGGCCCTGTGCCTGGCCCGCGCGCACTATCACGCGCCGATGGCCGGCTATTCGATTCCCGCCGCCGAGCACAGCACCATCACCAGCTGGGGCCGCGAGCGTGAAGTGGACGCCTACCGCAACATGCTGCGCCAGTTCGGCAAGCCCGGTGCGATCGTAGCGGTCGTGTCGGACAGCTATGACATCTACCGCGCGATCAGCGAGCACTGGGGTACCACCCTGCGCGATGCAGTGATCGCCTCGGGCGCCACCCTGGTCATCCGGCCCGACTCGGGCGACCCGGTGGAGGTGGTGGCCGAAAGCCTGCGGCGGCTGGATGAAGCGTTCGGCCACGTGATCAACGGCAAGGGCTATCGCGTGCTCAACCACGTGCGGGTGATCCAGGGCGATGGCATCAACCCCGACACGATCCGCGCCATCCTGCAGCGCATCACGGGCGACGGTTACGCGGCCGACAACGTGGCCTTCGGCATGGGCGGCGCCCTGCTGCAGCGACTGGACCGCGACACGCAGAAGTTCGCGCTGAAGTGCTCGGCGGCACGGGTCGACGGTGAGTGGGTCGATGTATACAAGGATCCGGTCACCGATGCCGGCAAGACCAGCAAGCGTGGCCGCATGCGCCTGCTGCGCCGCCTGGATGACGGCAGCCTGCATACGGTGCCACTGCCGGCCAACGGCGACGACACCCTGCCGGTCGGCTTCGAGGACGCGATGGTGACCGTGTGGGAGAACGGGCGCCTGCTGTACGACCAGCGGCTGGACGACATCCGGGCCCGGGCGGCGGCGGGACGCTGAAGGCGTTTGCGGGAGTCAGGGCCCGGTGCGGGTCAACGGGGATCCGACCCCGGGCTTGACCCCTGCGGCCAACAGGTCCACCTTGCACACGCCGAAGGTATCCCTGCCGTGTCTGGATGGTGGCAGGGATTTAAACGGGAATCCGGTGAAGGCGCCTGGCGCGCCCATTCCGGAGCTGCCCCGCAGCGGTGAATGGAAACGAATCCTGCCAACAGCACTGGGCTCACGCCTGGGAAGCGGCAGGGAGTAGGTGGGCTGCGGCCCGTGTCCATCAGCCCGAATACCGGCCCCGGCCGGGGGACACGACCGTCCCCTGATTCGACCTGGACTCTCCGCGGGGAGGGTGCCGGGGCCGTCGTCGTCCTGCGCGCGCAGGCGGTGTGGCCGCGCGCGTCCTGTTCACGGTATCCGGCCAGCCCGCTTCCACGCCCTGACGCACCCGACGATGACCGAGTTCCAACGCCCCACCCTGACCCTGCCCGCCGACGGCAAGCGCCTGCTGCTGCATTCATGCTGCGCGCCCTGTTCCGGCGAAGTGATGGAAGCGATCACCGCCTCCGGGATCGACTACGCGATCTTCTTCTACAACCCGAACATCCACCCGGTGAAGGAGTACGAGCTGCGCAAGCAGGAGAACATCCGCTTCGCCGAGCAGCACGGCATTCCGTTCATCGATTGCGACTACGACACCGACAACTGGTTCAGCCGCGCACGCGGCATGGAGAACGAACCCGAGCGCGGCGTCCGCTGCACGATGTGCTTCGACATGCGTTTCGAACGTACCGCGCTGTACGCGCACGAACACGGCTACGACACCATCAGTTCGTCGCTGGGCATCTCGCGCTGGAAGAACATGGCGCAGATCAACGACTGCGGCATCCGTGCCGCCTCGCGCTATGAAGGCCTGCAGTACTGGGACTACAACTGGCGCAAGGGCGGCGGTGCCAGCCGCATGATCGAGATCAGCAAGCGCGAGCAGTTCTACCAGCAGGAGTACTGCGGCTGCGTGTACTCGCTGCGCGATGCCAACCGCCACCGACGCGAGAACGGCCGCGAGCGCATCAGGATCGGCCTGCTGTACTACGGACAGGACGCTGGGACGCCGCAGGGCGATTGACGTGTGCGCATGGGGCGGCCACGCTGGTCGCCCCTTCTGTTGTACCGGAACTGCCATGACCGCCCTGCCCGCCGATGTCGCCCTGCTGGTGATCGACCTGCAGCCGGACTTCATGCCCGGGGGCGCCCTGGCCTGCGACCAGGGCGATGCGCTGGTGGCCCCCATTGCCGGACTGTTGGCGCAGCGCCGCTACCGCACGGTGGTGGCGACCCAGGACTGGCACCCGGCCGACCATGCCTCGTTCGCCAGCCAGCACCCGGGCCAGCGTCCGTTCGAGACCATCCTGCTGCACGCGCAGCCGCAGACCCTGTGGCCCGACCACTGCGTGCAGGGCAGCGCCGGTGCCGCCCTGCATCCGGGCGTGGACTGGACTGCGGCCGACCTGATCCTGCGCAAGGGCACGCGCCAACAGGTGGATTCGTACAGCGCCTTCCGCGAGAACCACGGCCCCGAGGGCGAGCGCCCGGCCACCGGCCTGGCCGGCTGGCTGCATGAGCGGCGCATCCGCGAAGTGCACGTGTGCGGCCT
The DNA here is from genome assembly GCF_900101175.1 of Stenotrophomonas pavanii. GTDB lineage: Bacteria > Pseudomonadota > Gammaproteobacteria > Xanthomonadales > Xanthomonadaceae > Stenotrophomonas > Stenotrophomonas pavanii. The sequence goes on from NZ_FNFQ01000013.1 coordinate 93,497, forward strand.
GGCCCGCGATTACTGCGTGCTGTGGAGCGCGCAGGACGCAGTGAAGTCCGGCTTCCGGGTGAAGTTCCTGTGGGACCTGACCCGGCCGGTGACCGAAGCCAATGACGCGATGGTGCGCGAGGCGCTGGGCAAGGCGGGGATCGCGATCGCCTGACCCAGAGCGGTAGCGCCGGCCGCTGGCCGACTACCTGCGGATGTCGCCTCTGCCGCTTGCAGGGGCCCGGCCAAGGGCAACACAATGAGCCATCCAGCCCTCCAATTACGCCCCCCTACAGATCGCGGGACGGCCGAACCGGGGGCTTTTCATTGGATGAATGCAGGAAGGCAAGGGTATGCCAACGGCGATTCTCATCGATGGTGGTTACTTCGTTAAGCGGTTCCGCCGTATCGAACCTCACAACGCCAACAACGCCGAACGTGCCGCGGAAGTAGCCCATCGGTGGGCACTCGCGCACCTGACCTCCTCAGGTTGTCAGCGACGGGAACTCTATCGGATCTTCTTCTACGACTGTCCGCCCCTGCAGAAGCGAATGCACAACCCGATCTCGGGCACCTGCATCAACTATGCGCGCTCACCCGAGGCGCTCTTCAGAATCGATCTGCACGAAACCCTGAAACAGAAACGCAAAGTGGCACTGCGCCTTGGTCACCTCGCGGATTCCAGTTCGTGGACAACCGATTCCCGAACGCTCGATGCACTTCTGAAAGGCAAGCGCTCATTCTCCACGCTCCTGCCCGAGGATCTGCACCCGGAAGTCAGACAGAAGGGCGTGGATATGCGCATCGGCCTGGACATCTCCTCGCTTTCCCTCAAACGACAAGTCCGTCAGATTGTTCTGGTCGCTGGTGATGCCGACTTCATCCCCGCTGCCAAGCTCGCGCGACGCGAAGGCGTGGACTTTGTCCTGGACCCGATGTGGTCTCCAATACCCCAAGGCCTTCTGGAGCATATCGACGGTGTTCGCTCCACCTGCCCCAGGCCTGCGAACAGGAAGGAAGGGAAGGCAGTGATCGAACACGCGATGGTGGGCGCAACCCGACCCTAGCGGAACACCACCGTGCGGTGCCCGTTGAGCAGGATGCGGTGCTCCACATGGCGGCGCACGGCACGCGCCAGCACCAGCGATTCGGTATCACTACCCAGCCTTACCAGTTCGCGCGGCGCCATCGCGTGGTCCACCCGGGCCACGTCCTGTTCGATGATCGGGCCTTCGTCCAGATCCTCGGTCACGTAGTGCGCGGTGGCACCGATAATCTTGACCCCGCGCGCGTGTGCCTGGTGGTAGGGCTGCGCGCCCTTGAAGCTGGGCAGGAAGCTGTGGTGGATGTTGATCGCACGGCCGGCCAGCGCGCGGCACAGCGTGGGTGACAGGATCTGCATGTAGCGCGCCAGCACCACCAGATCGATGCGCTCGCGCTCGACCAGATCGATGATCTGCTGCTCCTGCACCGCGCGCGTATCGGCGGTCACCGGCAGGTGGTGGAACGGCACCTGGTAGGACGCCGCCAGCGGCGCAAAGTCGGCGTGGTTGGACGCCACTGCTGCGATGTCGACCTTCAGCTGGCCGCTGTGGGCGCGGAACAGCAGGTCGTTGAGGCAATGCCCCTGTTTGCTGACCAGCACCAGCAGGCGTGCGCGGCGGCGGCCATCGTGCAGCTGCCAGTCCATGCCGAAGTCCTGGGCGAGCGTGGCCATCGCGGCGTGCACGGTCTCCAGCGGCAGGCCGGCATCGCGATCGAAATGCACGCGCAGGAAGAAGCGGCCGCTTTCCTCGTCGCCGAACTGCTGGGCGTCGAGGATGTTGCAGCCGTGGTCGAACAGCAGGCCGGACACGCGATAGACGATGCCGGTACGGTCGGGGCAGGACAGGGTGAGGATGGAATCGGGGCGCATCGCCACAGTGTAGGGCAGCATCCTGCCCAGCGGCGGGATGATCGCCGATGCAGCCGAACCGATGGGTTCAGTCCCAAGCGATACTTGGCCTCCATCGTGGCAAGCTGGTTGGTCATGAACCTGTTGCAACTGATCCGCAGCTTCACCCGCACCGCAGAGACCGGCAGCATTGCCGCCGCGGCCCGCATCCTTGGCATCAGTGCCACCGCAGTCGGGCAGAACATCAACCGGCTGGAGGCGCACCTGGGCGTACGGCTGCTGAACCGCAGCACGCGCCAGCTGGCGCTCAGCGAGGCCGGGGCGCTGTACCTGGCGCAGGTGCGCCACATCGAGGCCGACCTGGCGCGTGCGCAGGCGATGGTCACCTCCGGCGACATCGAACCGGCCGGGCCGCTGCGCATCGCCAGCAGCAGTGCGTTCGGCCGCCATGTGCTGGCGCCGTTGCTGCCTTCGCTGCAGCAGCGCTACCCGCAACTGCAGCTGGAGCTGCGCCTGACCGACCGCGCCGTGCAGCATGGCCCGGAAGCGGTGGATGCCAGCATCCGCATCGGGGCCCAGCTGGAGGACGGGGTGGTCGCGCGGCAGCTGGCGCGTGTTCCGTTCGTATTCTGCGCCTCGCCGGCCTACCTGAAGGCCCATGGCACGCCGCAGGAACCCGCTGAACTGGGTCGCCATCGCGGGCTGCTGCACCGCTTTCCCACCGATGGCCGGCCATTGCGCTGGGGCCTGCTGAAGGACGGCCAGCGTGTGGACGCTGCGCTGCCGCCCAGCATGGTCTGCGATGACATCGATGCGCTGGCGTCGCTGGCGGTGGCCGGTGCCGGCATCACCCGGCTGGCCGCGTTCGTGGCCGAGCCGTACCTGCGCGATGGCCGCCTGCAGGCAGTGTTCGGCGCCGACAGCGCGTGGCGGCCGGAACCGATGGACGTCTATTTCTGCGTCAGCGACCGCCGCGACTTCACCGCCAAGATCCGCGCGCTGTTCGAACACCTGCGGGCCGGCATGGCGCCGGCCTGGCGGGTGTGAGCCTCAGCGCGCCTTGAACAGGCCGCGTGCCTCGCGCGGCTCGCAGCGCATGTACTGCGGCGCCGCGTCCACGCTGTCACGCAGGGCAGCGGCGGCATGCCACGGCCAGCGCGGGTCGTAGAGAATGCCGCGCGCCAGCGCCACGGCATCGGCGTGGCGATGGCGCAGGATCGATTCAGCCTGCTCGGGCTCGGTGATCATGCCCACCGCGATGACCGGCATGCGCACCTTTGCCTTGATCGCCGCCGCGAACGGCACCTGGTAACCGGGGCCGACGGTGATCTTCTGGCGCTCGTCCAGGCCGCCGCTGGAGACATGCAGGACGTTGCAGCCGCGCGCGTCCAGCACCTGGGCCAGTGCTTCGCTCTGCACCAGGTCCCAGCCACCCTCGACCCAGTCGCTGGCGGAAATGCGCACGCCCACCGCGACCTTGTCCGACACCGCCGCGCGTACCGCGTCGAACACTTCCACCAGCAGGCGCAGGCGGTTCGGCAGCGAGCCGCCATAACCGTCGGTACGGTGGTTGCTCAACGGCGACAGGAACTGGTGCAGCAGGTAACCGTGCGCGGCATGCAGCTCGATCAGCTCGAAGCCCAGGCGCTCGGCACGCACCGCACTGGCGGCGAAGGCGGCGATCACTTCGGCAATGCCCGCCTCGTCCAGTGCCTGCGGCGCCGCATCGGCGGCGTGGAACGGCAGCGGCGACGGCGCCACGGTGGCCCAGCCACGCGCATCATCGGCCGCCAGCTGGCCACCGCCGTCCCAGGGGCGGGCGGTGGATGCCTTGCGGCCGGCATGGCCCAGCTGGATGCCCAGCGGCATCGGCGACCAGCGGCGGACGCTGGCCAGTACCTGCGCCAACGCGGCCTCGGTGCCGTCGTCCCACAGCCCCAGGTCGGCCCAGCTGATGCGGCCGCGCGGTTCGACCGCGGTGGCTTCCAGGATCAGCAGGCCGGCGCCGGACTGCGCCAGGTTGCCCAGGTGCATGGCGTGCCAGTCAGTGGCGCGGCCGTCTTCGGCGGAGTACTGGCACATCGGCGCGATGACGATGCGGTTGGACAGGGTCAGGGGGCCGAACGAGATCGGCGAGAACAGCTGGCTCAAGACAGGAATGCACGACGTAGGGGATGCGTATTGCACCGCTGCGCGGCTCCCGGATCAACCATCTGGATGGATCGCTGTTTCGCGGGGACGGGTTGCCGGTAGAGTCGACTGACAGTCGACTCTACCCAGCCGGTGGCTCGATAACCGACGCCAGCGCCTCGGCGCAGTCCCGCTCGTCCTTGAACTGCAGCAGGTCGTCGGCACGGGTGCGGCCACGATTCACGGCGGCCACCGGCAGTCCGGCCCTGGCGGCCGCCTGCACGAAGCGGAACCCGGAATAGACCATCAGCGACGAGCCCACCACCAGCACGGCGTCGGCCTGCTGCAGGTGATCGTGCACTGCCGCCACGCGGTCGCGTGGCACGTTCTCGCCGAAGAACACCACATCCGGCTTCAGCAGGCCGCCGCAGTACGCGCAATCGGGTACAACGAAGCCGGAGAAATCAGCCTCCAGGTCGGCATCGCCGTCCGGGGCGATGCTGGCCTCCAGTGTGTCCCAACCGGGGTTGGCGTCCAGCAGGCGCTGCTGGAACGCCCCGCGATCGCTGCGCCGCTCGCAGCCCATGCAGCGCACCTGATCCAGGCGGCCATGCAGGTCGATCACCGTGCGGCTGCCGGCACGCTGGTGCAGGCCATCCACGTTCTGGGTGAGCAGCAGCTGCAGTTTGCCGCGGCGCTCCAGCGCGGCCAGGGCGTGGTGGGTGCCGTTGGGCCGGGCCAGGCCGAAGCGCGGCCAGCCCAGCAGGCTGCGCGCCCAGTAGCGCTGGCGGGTGGCCACCTCGCCCATGAAGGCCTGGTAGGTCACCGGCGGGGTGCGCTTCCACTGGCCGTCGGTGTCGCGGTAATCGGGGATGCCCGAGGCGGTGCTGCAACCGGCGCCGGTCAGCACGAACAGGCGCTGGGCGCGGTCGATGAAGTCGGTCAGCGGCGAGGTCATGGCTGCCAGATGGGGGCGCCGCGGCGCCCCTGCAAGCGCCGGTTCAGCCGGCGTGCTCAGGCGGCCGGCAGCGGCGGTACCGCGATCGGGTGGCCTTCCTCGTCCAGTGCGATCATCACGAAGTGGCCGCGGGTGCACAGCTTGCGCTCGCCGCTGTGCAGGTCTTCGGCGACCAGTTCCACCTCCACCTTCATCGAGCTGCGGCCGACCTCGACGATGCGGCCGATGGTTTCCACCATCTGGCCGATGCGGATCGGCAGCTTGAAGTCGACCTGGTCGCTGCGCGCGGTCACCACGGTACGGCGCGAATAGCGGGCGGCGGCCAGGAACGCGGCCTTGTCCATCCATGCCAATGCCTGGCCACCGAACAGGGTGCCGAGATGGTTGGTGTGGTTGGGGAAGACGATTTCAGCCATGCGCACTTCGGTGGGCGGCACAGTCTCGGGGATCGGGGTCATGGGGGTGCTTCGGTGTGGGGTGCGGCAATTTTAAGCCAGGCCCCGTGCAGGCAGCGCTACACTGCGCCACGCCCACCGCCAGGACCGCCCATGCCCGCCACTTCCGACCTGCTGGCCTTCGCGCTGGTTTCCCTGGCCATGGTGCTCACGCCCGGGCCGAACATGATCTACGTCATCTCGCGCTCGATCTGCCAGGGGCCGATGGCTGGCCTGATCTCGCTGGGCGGGGTGGCGCTGGGCTTCGTGTTCTACATGCTGTGCGCGGCACTGGGCATCACTGCCCTGCTGATGACCGTGCCGTTTGCCTACGACGCGCTGCGCATCGGTGGCGCGCTGTACCTGCTGTACCTGGCGTGGCAGGCGCTCAGGCCCGGCGGCCGTTCGCCGTTCGCGGTGCGCGAGCTGCCGCAGGACAGCCCGCGCAGACTGTTCACGATGGGCTTCCTGACCAATCTGCTGAACCCGAAAGTGGCGGTGATGTACCTGTCGCTGCTGCCGCAGTTCCTGCATCCGGACAGCGAGGGCAGCGTGCTGCTGCAGTCGATCGTGCTGGGCTCCACCCAGATCGCGGTGAGTGTGACCGTGAACGGCATCATCGCGCTGACCGCTGGCAGCATCGCCGGTTTCCTGGCCGCGCGCCCCACCTGGCAGAGGGTGCAGCGCTGGCTGATGGGCACGGTGCTGGCCGGGCTGGCGGTACGCATGGCGGTGGAAGGGCGGCGCTAGCCGCGCCTTGTAGCGTCGAGCCATGCTCGACTGCTGTTTGCGAAGACCAGTCGAGCATGGCTCGACGCCACAGAAACGAAAAACCCCGGCATTGGCCGGGGTTTCTCGTTGCGACAGGCCTGACCGGTCCGATCAGAAGTTCATGTCGAAGGCGACTTCGCCCTGCACGCCGACCTGGTAGGCCGAGACGCGGCGTTCGAAGAAGTTGGTCAGTTCCTGCACGTCCTGCAGTTCCATGAACGGCAGCGGGTTGCGCACGTTGTACTTCTTTTCCATGCCCAGCTTGGCGAAGTGCTGGTCGGCGCAGTGCTGCAGGTACTGGCGCATGTCGCGGGTCGAGATGCCGGCCACGCCGCCGGACAGCACGTCCTCGGCGAACTGCACCTCGCACTCGATGGCTTCGGCCAGCATGTCGTAGACCTGCTGCTTCATCTCGTCATCGAACAGGTCCGGCTCTTCCTCACGCACCACGCGCACCGACTCGAACGCGAACTCCATGTGCGCGCTCTCGTCGCGGAACACCCAGTTGGTGCCCGAAGCCAGGCCCGGCAGCAGGCCGCGCGAACGGAAGTAGTACACGTAGGCGAAGGCAGCGAAGAAGAACAGGCCTTCGATGCAGGCGGCGAAGCAGATCTGGTTGAGCAGGAACTGGCGACGCTGCGCGCGGGTCTCGATGCGGGTCAGGTCCTGGATCGAGTCGATCCACTTGAAGCAGAAATCGGCCTTCTTCTTGATCGAGTCGATGTTCTCCACCGCCGAGAATGCCTTGGCGCGCTCTTCCGGATCCGGCAGGTAGTTGTCGAGCAGGGTCAGGTAGAACTGCACGTGCAGTGCTTCTTCATACAGCTGGCGCGACAGGTACATGCGCGCTTCGGGCGCATTCAAGTGCTGGTACAGGTTCAGCACCAGGTTGTTGGACACGATCGAATCGCCGGTGGCGAAGAACGCGACCAGGCGGTGGATCAGGTGGCGCTCACCCGGCGACATCTTGCTGTGCAGGTCGGTGATGTCGATCTGGAAGTTGATCTCTTCCACCGTCCAGGTGTTCTTGATCGCGTTCCGGTACATGTCATAGAACTGCGGGTAGCGCATCGGGCGCAGGGTCAGTTCAAAACCGGGATCGAGCAGCATCTGCTTGGGCTTGTCGGCCATGGGTGTTTCCTTGAATTCCTGGGTGAGCCACCGGGCATGGCCCGGTGCTACCGTGGGTGATGATCGTTGGCCGGGGTTGCCGGCCAGCGGCCGGCACTACCGCGCGGCGGTGCCGCTGTTACTGGCAGGCCTCGCAGGCTTCCGGGTTTTCCAGCGAGCAGGCGATGGCTTCGTCCGGGCTGAACACCTTGGCCGGGGCCGCCGCGCTCACCGTGGTCTTGGCGATCTTGGTGGCCGGACGCGAACGCAGGTAGTAGGTGGTCTTGATGCCCTGCTTCCAGGCGTACATGTACATGGAGGACATCGCGCCGATGTTCGGGCTTTCCATGAACAGGTTGAGCGAGGCCGACTGGTCGATGAAGGCGCCACGCTCGGCGGCCATGTCGATCAGCGAACGCATCGGCAGTTCCCACGCGGTGCGATAGACCTCGCGCAGCGCTTCCGGGATCTGCGGCAGACCGGCGATGGAACCCTCGGCCAGCTTGATGGCATCGCGCATTTCCGGCGTCCACAGGCCCAGCTTCTTCAGCTCGTTGACCAGGTAACGGTTGACCTGCAGGAAGTCACCGGACAGGGTCTCGCGCTTGAACAGGTTGGACACCTGCGGCTCGACGCACTCGTAGCAGCCGGCGATCGAGGCGATGGTCGCGGTCGGCGCGATCGCGATCATCAGCGAGTTGCGCAGGCCGTGTTCCTTGATGCGCTCACGCAGGGCATCCCAGCGCGCGGTGTCTTCCGGCACCACGTTCCAGGCGTCGAACTGCAGTTCGCCGCTGGCGGCACGGGTGTCGTTGAACGACGGGTGCTTGCCGCGTTCCTGGGCCAGCTCGCAGGAGGTTTCCAGCGCATGGAAGTAGATCGCTTCGGCAATCTTCTTCGACAGGGCGCGGGCCTCGGCGCTGTCGAACGGCAGGCGCTTGCGGAAGAACACGTCCTGCAGGCCCATGCAACCCAGGCCGACCGGACGCCAGCGCAGGTTGGCGCGGCGGGCGGTCTCGATCGGGTAGAAGTTCAGGTCGATGACACGGTCGAGCTGGCGCACGGCCAGGCGCACGGTCTCGGCCAGCTTCTCGAAGTCGAACTCGTTGTGCTCGTCGAAGTGGTTGCCCAGGTTGATCGAACCCAGGTTGCACACTGCGGTTTCATCGTTGGAGGTGACCTCCAGGATTTCCGTGCACAGGTTGGACAGGTGGATCACGTTGCCCGGACGCAGGGTCTGGTTGCTGGCGCGGTTGCACTTGTCCTTGAAGGTCATCCAGCCGTTGCCGGTCTCGGCCAGGGTACGCATCATGCGGGCATACAGCTTGCGCGCGGAGATGGTGCGGTTGGCCTTGCCCTGCGCTTCGGCCTGCAGGTAGGCCTGCTCGAAGGCTTCACCGAACAGGTCGGTGAACTCCGGCACGACGCGCGGATCGAACAGCGACCATTCCTGGTCGGCCTCGACGCGCTTCATGAACAGGTCCGGCACCCAGTTGGCCAGGTTCAGGTTGTGCGCACGGCGGGCTTCGTCACCGGTGTTGTCACGCAGTTCGAGGAAGTCCTCGATGTCGGCGTGCCAGGTTTCCAGGTACACGCAGGCCGCGCCCTTGCGCTTGCCGCCCTGGTTCACCGCGGCCACCGACGAATCCATGGTCTTCAGCCACGGCACGATGCCGTTGGAGTGGCCGTTGGTCGACTTGATCAGCGAGCCACGCGAACGCACGCGGGTGTAGCTGACGCCGATGCCGCCGGAGAACTTCGACAGCTGGGCGATGTCGCCGTACTTGGCATAGATCGACTCCAGCGAGTCCTGCGGCGAGTCCAGCAGGAAGCACGAGGACAGCTGCTCGTGGGTGGTGCCGGAGTTGAACAGGGTCGGGCTGGACGGCAGGTAGTCCAGGTTGCCCATGCGCTTGTACAGCGCCAGGGTCTCGGACACGTCCTCGCTCAGCGCACTGGCGATGCGCAGGAAGAACTGCTGCGGGGTCTCGATCACCTTGCGGGTGTGCGGGTGGCGCAGCAGGTAACGGTCGTACAGGGTACGCAGGCCGAAGTAATCGAAGTTCAGGTCCAGCGCGCCGTCGATGGCGTCGTTGAGCTTGCGTGCATTGGTCTGCACGAAGTTCAGCAGGCGGTCGTTGATCAGGCCGACTTCATGGCCACGGCTGACCGACTGCGAGAAGGCGTAGATTTCCTGGCCCGAGACTTCCTTGGCGATGTAGTTGGCCAGCAGCCGCGCGGCAAGGCGGCCGTACTCGGGCTCTTCACCGATCAGCAGGGCGGCGGTGCGGATGGACAGCTCGTCCAGCTCGCGGGTGGTGGCGCCGTTGTACAGGCCGGAAATGGTGCGGGTGGCCACGCGCATCGGATCGACGGCGTGCAGACCTTCAGAGGAACGCTGCACCGCACGCACGATCTTGTTCAGGTCCACCAGTTCAGTGGTCCCATTGCGCTTGGTCACACTCATCGCGTTGGCCGTCGGCGGCGACGTCAACAGGAATTCGCTTTCCTTCTCGATGGTGGCGCTGGATTCGGTGCTCACGGCGTGTGTCCTCTTGGCGTGATTGGGGGTGCTCGATGCATCGGGTGACGCGGCCCGGGACATGACAGCCCAGGGTGACAGGACGGCGTCGCAGGGAATGAGACCTGCGCCGGCCACTGCCGTTGACGATCGCGGAGGGGTACTGGGGCCACCCCCTGGAATTGGGGTTGCTGCGACCGACGGCCACAAGATAGTGGGGGTAATGGGGTCCGTCAACGCCAAATGTAGTGAAATTCGGCAATCCCTTGCGCCGCAAGGATCGTGCCATCGACGCCTGGATCGGACGCTTCAGACCTGCCGGAACGGGCTGCGCAGTCAAGCCCGAAAGGCGTCATTGCGGTGGCACAACGCACCGCGAAAACGGAACAATGACAGCTTCACATGACAGTGATGAAACTGGCTAGGGACAACCCTGTGGATAGATCGTGGGCAGCCGGTGGGAATCCGGTGGATGCCGGGATCACCCTCCGGGCAGCGACGCGAGGCCGTATGTGGCGGCCGGGCCGGAAGAGCGGCCGCAGGGAAACGCCGTTGCGCCCTATCCCCCGATCATTGCCGGCCAGCGGCCGGCACTACCGGAATCCCAGGGGGGTCGTGCCGGCCGCTGGCCGGCAATGCACGCCCGCAGAGTCGCTCACGCCCGGTGCGGGGTGCCCAGGTACTCAGCGCTCTGCATCTCGATCAGGCGCGAGGCGGTGCGCTCGAAGGCGCCCTGCAGGCGCTGGCCGGTGTACAGCTCGATCGGCGAAGTGCTGGCGGTACAGACCAGGTTGACGTGGCGGTCGTACAGCTCGTCGATCAGGTTGACGAAGCGGCGCGCGGCATCTTCGTTCAAGCGGTCGAAGGCGGGAATGCCACCCAGCAGCACCGTGTTGAACTCGTGCGCGATCTCGATGTAATCCGATGGGCCACGCGGGCCTTCGCACAGCGCGGCGAAATCGAACCAGGCGATGCTCTTGCCGCGGCCCCGGACCGGGATCTTGCGGCCCTCGATCTCGATGTTGCCGGGCTTGGCCGGCTGGCCGCCGCTCAGTTCGCTCCAGCGCGTGGCCAACCAGTCGTCGCTGTCGGCCGCCAGCGGTGCGCGGTACACCGGCGAGCGGGTCAGCGCGCGCATCCGGTAGTCCTCGGTGCCTTCGGCATACAGCTCGACGCAGAAGCGCTGCAGCAGGCCGATGGCCGGCAGGAAGCTCTCGCGCTGCAGGCCGTTGAGGTAGAGGTTCTCCACCGCGGTGTTGGAGGTGGTGACCAGGGTCACGCCCTCGGCGAACAGGCGCTCCAGCAGCCGCGCCAGCAGCATCGCGTCACCGATGTCGGTGACGAAGAACTCGTCCAGCACCAGCACGCGCAGGTTGCTGCGCCATTCCTGGGCGATCTTCGCCAGCGGGTCGCTCTGGCCCTGGTGCTCGCGCAGGCGCTCGTGGACGCTGCGCATGAAGCGGTGGAAGTGGGTGCGGTACTTCTGCCTGATCGGCAGGCCGTCGTAGAACAGGTCGACCAGGAAGGTCTTGCCGCGGCCGACGCCACCCCAGAAGTACAGGCCCTTGACCGGCTCGGGCTTTTTCCAGAACGAGGACAGGCGATCCAGCCAGCCGTCCTCGGCACTGTCCAGCAGGGCCAGGTGGATGCGGTCCAGCTCGGCCAGCGCCGCATGCTGGGCCGGATCGTCCTGCCAGTCACCGCGGGCGACCCCTTCCGCGTACCGCTGCGACGGGGTCAGCTCGGTTGCACTCATGCCGCCGCGCCCAGCCAGTGCTTCACGCCGTGGGTCAGCGCGCCACGCAGGTCGATCAGCTTGCGGTGGAAGAAGTGGCTGGTCTCGGGCATGCGTACCAGCTCATGCGGGGCGTCCAGCGTGTCCAGCCACTGGTAGACGGCCTGCGGGTCGACGATCTCGTCCTGCTCGCCCTGGATCACCAGCCAGCGCGCCGGCGGCGCGATGCCGTCGAAATCCCAGCGACCGGCCGGCGGCGCGATCGAGATCAGCGCTTCCGGCTGCAGCGTGGCGGCGGCCTTCAGCGACACGAACGCGCCGAAGCTGAAACCGGCCAGCCACAGGCGGTCGTGCGGGCGCTGGCTGCGCACCCAGGCGGCGACCGCCTTCAGGTCGTCCTGCTCGCCCACGCCGCCATCGAAGGTACCGGCCGAAGCGCCGACGCTGCGGAAGTTGAAGCGCACCGTGGCGATGCCCAGCTCGCGCAGGGTCGTGGCGGTCATGGTGACCACCTTGTTGTGCAGGGTGCCGCCCTCGGTGGACAGCGGATGGCAGACGATGGCCACGATCGGCTGTGCCGGCACGTCGGCCTTGGGCAGGTCGACGACCACTTCCAGCGGGCCGGCCAGGCCGTCCAGTTCGAGGCAGGCGGTTTCGCCGGGGGCGACGGGGAACGAAGGCTTGTGCATGGCACCATGATACCGTCCCCCGCCCCTGCCCTGTGCCCGTCCCATGCTCTTCCTGTCTTTAGCCGTGATCTGCAGCGTGCTGGTTTCGGTGTTGTTGAAGATGGCCGGACGCCGCCAACTGGATGTTGCGCAGATGGTCACCTGGAACTATCTGGTGGCGGCAACGCTCACCGCCGTGGTGCTGCAGCCGCCGCTGGATGCGCTGCGCGCGCCACATGCCCCGTGGCTGTCCTTGCTGGCGCTGGCGGTGGTGCTGCCCTCGATCTTCCTGGTGCTGGGCCGCGCCGTGGCGGTGGCCGGCATCGTCCGCAGTGACGTGGCGCAGCGCTTGTCGCTGCTGCTGTCACTGGCCGCCGCGTTCCTGTTCTTCGGCCAGACCGCCACGCCGTGGAAGCTGGCCGGGCTCGGCCTGGGCCTGCTGGCGATGGTGGCGATCAGCCTGCGCCCACGCGGGCCGGTGGTCGCGTCCGCGCCCGGCGGCTGGGGCTGGCTGCTGGGGGTATGGGCCGGGTTTGCGGTGGTGGACGTGCTGCTCAAGCAGGTGGCGCTGTCCGGCACGCCGTCGATGGCGGCGGTGCTGGCCAGCTTCAGCGTGGCCTTCGTGCTGATGCTGGCGTTGCAGCTGTGGCGGCACTTCAGCGGTCGCAGCCGGCTGGCCTGGCGCAACCTGGGCGCGGGCGCGCTGCTGGGCCTGCTCAATGGCGGCAACATCCTCTTCTATGTGCACGCGCACCAGGCGATGCCGGACAGCCCGGCCACCGTGTTCGCCGGCATGAACATCGGCGTGGTGGTGCTGGGCGCGCTGGTGGGCGTGTTCGCCTTCGGCGAGGCCACCACGAAGTGGAACCGCGCGGGGCTGGCGCTGGCGGTGCTGGCGATCGGGTTCATCGCCTGGGGGTGAGCGTTGGTTGCGGCGGGCCATTTCCGCGCCCGCGGTGGGATGTCACTTTTCTTTTCGCGCGAAAAGAAAAGTAACCAAAAGAAACGCGCCGCCAGCCGCGAGCCGGTGCTGTGCACCGGTACCCTGCGCTTCTCGGTGAACCAGGGGACGGCGCCGAACTCGCTGCGCTCAGACATCGGCGCCTCTTCGCCCCTGATTCACCTGCGATGCTCGGCTCGCTTGAAGGCGGACTGGTAGATCAAAAGCAACGGCAGGATCCGTGCCGATCAAGGTCCCTCCCAGAGCAGATCCCCGGCGAACCCTATCTGTCGAAGCCCAGCAGCAGCGGGTCGTGGTCGGAGCTGCGCCACGGGCCCTGCACGTTGCGGCCCTGGTAACCGCTGGCGTCCTGCTCGTCGGCGTTGCTGTGCCATTCGGCGGCACCGCGCAGGCGCTTGGCCATGCCCGGGTTCAGCAGGGCGTGGTCGAGACGGCCGGTGTAACCGTTGTAGACGTAGCTGTAGGGATGCTCGACCTTGGCCACCTTGAACGCGTCCTGCCAGCCCAGGTCACGCAGGGTGCGGATCGGGTCCTCCATCGCGTAGGCGTTGAAATCGCCAAGCAGCACCGCGTCCCTGGCACCGGTACCGGTCGGGTCGGTCTGCAGCCAGGCGTGCAGCTGCTGCGCCGAGGTCACGCGGGTGGCGTTCCAGCAGCCCTGGTTGTCGTTGTGGTCGGCGTCGGCACTGCTCGCATCGCGGCAGCCCTTCGACTTGAAGTGGTTGGCGACCACCACGAACGGCGCACCGTGCTTGCCCTGGAAGGCCTGCGCCAGCGGCACGCGGCTGTGCTCGACGAACGGGCCGCCGGTCAGTGTGGCCGGCTTGCCCAGCGGTTGCAGGCGGTTGCTGCGATAGATGATGCCGACCCGGATCGGGTTGTCGCCGGGGCCGTTGCCGGCGTCGACGAAGCGCCAGTCGCCCTGCGCGCCGCGGTCGCGGTTGAGCGCATCGACCAGTTCGGCGATGGCCGACTGCGGGCCGTAGCCGTCGTTCTCCAGTTCCATCAGCGCAGCGACATCGGCGCCCAGCGCGTTGACCGTGGTGACCAGCTTGGCGAGCTGCGCCTTGTGCTCGTCCAGCGTGCGCGCGCCGCGCAACGTCGGGAAGCCACCGCCCTGGCCGTCACCATTGAAGAAGTTCTCCAGGTTGAAGGCGGCCACGTGCAGGCTGCCCGGCACCGTGGGTACTGCCGGGCGCTTCAGTTCCGGCAGCTTCAGCGCGCCTTCGACCTGCAGGCGCGGATGGCCCTGCGCGTCCACGCGCACGATGCCCTCCACGTTGCGCAGCTGCATGCCGGTGCGCAGCACCGGATTGCCCGGCAGGTAGGGCACGCTGGCGGGGTCGCGGGCAGTACGGCCATCTTCCAGCACCAGGCGGCGGCGCTGGTTGTCGGCCATCACCTGCTCATAGCCGGCAGAGCCCGGCGCGGCCACTTCGGTCGGCTGCCAGAGGCGGCCATCGAAGGCCACGGTGAGCTGGCCGAAGCGCTCCAGGCCGTCGGTACCGGCCAGGGTGAGCGGCGCAGCGATGCGCACGCGCTGCCCATCCAGCGCGCGCCAGTCGGCCGGCGCGGCGGTCAGCACCACCGGGGCGCTGCTGCGCGCGGCAGGGGGCGTCGCGATCGGCGTGGCCTGCGGCTGGGCCTGGGCGAACGCGCCGGCCGGCAGCAGCAGGGACAGGGCAAGGGCGAAGGAGCGGCGGTGCATCGACGGGCGATTCCTGGGAAGAGGGCGCACAGACTAACCCTGAAATGCGAAGCCCCGCCTGCAGGCGGGGTTTTGAGCTTGGTGGGCAAAGCCGCCGGCGGCGGAAGGAGAACGACCGGGGCGATGGGGCGACCGGCGGGTAAAGTCGACTGTCAGTCGACTATCGCGCGCAGCGCGGGCTTTTTCGGTGGCGTTGGGAAGAGCAGTCGACTGACAGTCGACTCTACCCCCGTTCCGCGGTTCCGCCATCCGGTTCGGCCGTTCCCCGTTCCGCGGTTCCGCCATCCGGTTCGGCCGTTCCCTGTTTCGACGTTTCCGCCGTTCTGCGGTTTGGCCGTTCCGGCGGTTACTTCAGGTTGGCCAGCATCCAGTCCACGGTGGCGTGGATCTGTTCTTCGGTCAGCGCCGGGTTGCCGCCCTTGGGCGGCATGATGCCGCCGTCGGGGCCGGTATAGCCCTCGATGGCGTGCTTGTAGAGGGTGTCCTTGCCCTGCGCGATGCGCTTGTCCCAATGCGAATGGTCCAGCGTTGGTGCCATGCCCACACCGTTGGTGTGGCAGGCGGTGCACAGGTTGTCGAAGATCACCTTGCCATCCTTGGTGCCGCCGTAGGCCACCTGCGACGCCGCCTTGGCCAGCGCGGCGGCCTTGGCCGCGGCCTGCGCGGCGGCGCCGGTGCTGCCGGCATAGACCGCGCCGGTGGGCGAAATGCGCTGTTCGGTGCGCTTGGCCGCAGTGGGCGACACCTCGGGCGGAATCCGGGTGTGCAGGTAGGCGGCAAGGAGGATGAGGCCGAGGGTGATGGTCGCCAGCAGCGCGATCACCATGGAGAAGCGTTTCAGGAACTCCAGATCGTAATTCCGCACTCTTCGTTACCCCTGGCTGATAGTCGTTGGACCACGGCTGAGCGACTGCGTGATGGACCGAGTATAGAACGCGCTTTGCGTGCGACAACAGGCGTCAACGCTGGTGCGGCGCAGCATGCCGGGGGCTGGGGTCAGATCCCTTTTGCGCCGCAAAAGGGATCTGACCCCAGCAACAGAAGCCGGCCAGCGGCCGGCGCTACCGGATTACCGGGGCGCCGATCGCGCGCAGGCAGAAGCTGCAGATCGCATCCACCAGCGCATCCTCGTCGCGGTGCGCTTCGCGGCTGGGTGCGGTGGGGCCGACCATCGCCTCGGTGAAGGCACCGACCAGGCAGGCGGCGGCCACATGCGCGTCCTGCGCCGGCAGTTCGCCGGCCGCCACGCCTTCTTCGACCAGCCGCAGGAACACGTCGCCAAACGCGCGGCGGCCGCGCATGCGCTCGGCTTCCACGTCCGGATCGACCGGTTCGACGATGAAAGCGTGCGCCAGCCCCGGCCCGGCCAGGGCGCGGCGGACGAAGGCGGTGATCGCCAGCCGCAGGCGCTCGCTGGCCGCCTCCGGGCCACTGGCGATGCGCTCCATGATCGCGACCTCGTGGGCCACGGCGGCGTTGAGGACCTCCACGAACAGCTCGGCCTTGGACGGGAAGTGGCGGTAGATCAGGCCGGTGGACACCCCCGCCTGGGTCGCCACGGCGGTCACCGGGGCGTTGCGCCAGCCGCCGGTCGCGACCAGTTCGCGGGTGGCCAGCAGGATCCGTTCACGGGCGCCCGCCAGGCGTTCTTCCATCAATGCAGAGCGTTTATAGGCCATGTTCTGATTCTAGTTTCAATTTTTGAATTCGTATTCACTTCTTATCCGAACCCCGCTACGCTGGGGCCATCGCCCGTGCGGGTGGCGGTCCTGCCGACCGCCGCCCGCTCCCCCGCCGGGTGCGTCCATTCCCTGCCATCCCGCCGTGGAGCCACCACAATGCACGTGCCATCCCTGAACTTCGATCTTGGCGAAGACATCGACCTGCTGCGCCAGAGCGTGGCCCATTTTGCCGCCGCCGAGGTCGCACCGCTGGCCGCCGAGGCCGATGCCAGCAACCAGTTCCCGCTGGCCCTGTGGCCGAAGCTGGGCGAGCAGGGCCTGCTCGGCCTCACCGTGGAAGAAGCATACGGCGGTACCGGCATGGGCTACCTGGCCCACGTGGTGGCGATGGAAGAAATCTCGCGCGCCTCCGGTGGCATCGGCCTGTCCTATGGCGCGCACTCCAACCTGTGCGTGAACCAGCTGCGCAAGAACGGCAATGAGGAACAGAAGCAGCGCTTCCTGCCCGGCCTGTGCGATGGCAGCCTGGTCGGTGCGCTGGCGATGAGCGAGCCGGGGGCCGGCTCGGACGTGGTGTCGATGAAGCTGCGCGCCGACAAGCGCGGCGACCGCTACGTGCTCAACGGCAACAAGATGTGGATCACCAACGGCCCGGATGCCGACGTGCTGGTGGTCTACGCCAAGACCGACATGGACGCCGGCGCCAAGGGCATCACCGCGTTCCTGGTCGAGAAGGGCATGAAGGGCTTCTCCACCGCGCAGAAGCTGGACAAGCTGGGCATGCGTTCTTCGCCCACCTGCGAGCTGGTGTTCCAGGACTGCGAGATTCCCGAGGAGAACGTGCTGGGCCAGGTCGGCGGTGGCGTGCGCGTGCTGATGTCCGGCCTGGACTACGAGCGCGTGGTGCTGTCCGGTGGCCCGCTGGGGCTGATGGCCGCGGCCATGGACGTGGTGATGCCCTACGTGCACGAACGCCACCAGTTCGGCGAACCGATCGGCAGCTTCCAGCTGATCCAGGCCAAGATCGCCGACATGTACGTGGGCCTGGGCGCCTGCCGCGCCTATGTCTATGCCGTGGCGCGCGCCTGCGACCAGGGCCGCACGACCCGCCAGGACGCCGCCGGTGCCATCCTGTACGCCGCCGAGAAGGCCACCTGGCTGACCGGCCAGGCGATCCAGATCCTCGGTGGCAACGGCTACATCAATGAATACCCGACCGGCCGCTTGTGGCGCGACGCCAAGCTGTATGAAATCGGCGCCGGCACCTCGGAGATCCGCCGCATGCTGATCGGCCGCGAACTGTTCCAGCGCACCCTGTAAGGCCACCGCGATGACCGTCCTGACCAGCCAGCTGCAACCGGGCAGCGAAACGTTTGAAAGCAACCGCGCGGCCATGCAGGCCGTGGTCGACGACCTGCATGCCACCCTGGCCCGCACCGCGCTGGGTGGCAGTGAGGCGGCGCGCGCCAAGCACACCGCGCGCGGCAAGCTGCTGGTGCGTGAGCGCATCGACGCCCTGCTCGACCCCGGCAGCGCCTTCCTGGAAATCGCGCCGCTGGCCGCGCACGGCATGTATGAAGACGCCGTGCCCGCCGCGGGCGTGGTGGCCGGCATCGGCCGGGTGAGCGGCGTGGAATGCGTGATCGTGGCCAACGACGCCACGGTCAAGGGCGGCACCTACTACCCGATGACGGTGAAGAAGCACCTGCGCGCGCAGGAGATCGCCGAGCAGAACCACCTGCCCTGCATCTACCTGGTCGATTCCGGCGGCGCGTTCCTGCCGCTGCAGGACGAAGTCTTCCCCGACCGCGATCATTTCGGCCGCATCTTCTACAACCAGGCCAACCTGTCGGCGCAGGGCATTCCGCAGATCGCCTGCGTGATGGGCAGCTGCACCGCCGGTGGCGCCTATGTGCCGGCGATGAGCGACGAGACCGTGATCGTGCGCGAACAGGGCACGATCTTCCTCGGCGGCCCGCCGCTGGTGAAGGCGGCCACCGGTGAAGTGGTGACGGCCGAGGAACTGGGGGGCGCCGACGTGCACACCCGCATCTCCGGCGTGGCCGACCACATGGCCGACAACGATCTGCAGGCGCTGGCACGGGTGCGCGCGATCATCGCCCAGCTCAACTGGCGCAAGCCGGAACCGGCGATGGCGGTGCAGGCCCCTGAAGCGCCGTTGCTGCCGGCCCATGAACTGTATGGCGTGATCCCGGCCGATACGCGCAAGCCCTACGACGTGCGCGAGGTGATCGCGCGGCTGGTGGATGGCTCGCGCTTCGACGAGTTCAAGCCGCGCTATGGCACAACGCTGGTGACCGGTTTCGCCCATCTGAACGGCTACCCGATCGGCATCATCGCCAACAACGGCATCCTGTTCTCCGAGTCGGCCCTGAAGGGCGCGCACTTCATCGAGCTGTGCACCCAGCGCAACATCCCGCTGGTGTTCCTGCAGAACATCACCGGCTTCATGGTCGGCCGCAAGTACGAACAGGGCGGCATCGCCAAGGACGGCGCCAAGCTGGTGATGGCGGTGGCCTGTGCCAAGGTGCCCAAGTTCACGGTCGTCATCGGCGGCTCGTTCGGTGCCGGCAACTACGGCATGTGCGGCCGTGCGTACTCGCCCAACTTCCTGTGGATGTGGCCGAACGCGCGCATCGGCGTGATGGGCGGCGAGCAGGCCGCCAGTGTGCTGGCCACGGTCAAGCGCGATGGCATCGAAGCCAAGGGCGGCCAGTGGCCGGCGGCGGAAGAGGATGCCTTCAAGGCACCGATCCGCGACCAGTTCGAACAGCAGGGCCACCCGTACTACGCCAGCGCGCGCCTGTGGGACGACGGCGTGATCGATCCGGCCGACACCCGCCAGGTGCTGGCGCTGGCGCTGTCGGCCAGCCTCAACGCCGCCCCGCAGCAGACGCGCTTCGGCGTGTTCCGCATGTGACCCGTGCCATGACCGAGCACGCTCCTATGAAGCACGTTGCCATGTTCAGCAAAGTCCTGATCGCCAACCGCGGCGAAATCGCCTGCCGCGTCATCGCCACCTGCCGCCGCCTCGGCATCGCCACCGTGGCGGTGTACTCCGATGCCGACCGCAACGCACGCCATGTGCGCCTGGCCGACGAAGCCGTCCACATCGGCCCGGCCGCCGCACGCGAGAGCTACCTGCGTGGCGATGCCCTGCTTGACGCCGCGCGCGCTACCGGCGCAGAAGCCATCCACCCCGGTTACGGCTTCCTGTCGGAGAACGCCGACTTCGCCGATGCCTGCGCCGCCGCCGGCATCACCTTCATCGGGCCACCGCCCAGCGCGATCCGTGCGATGGGTGACAAGAGCGCGGCCAAGGCGCTGATGGCCAAGGCCGGTGTGCCGCTGACGCCGGGTTACCACGGTGACCAGCAGGCGCCGGACTTCCTGCGCGCACAGGCCGATGGCATCGGTTACCCGGTGCTGATCAAGGCCAGCGCCGGTGGCGGTGGCAAGGGCATGCGCAAGGTCGAGCGCAGCGAGGATTTCGTCGATGCGCTGGCCAGCTGCCAGCGCGAGGCAGCCTCGGCGTTCGGCAACGACCACGTGCTGGTCGAGAAGTACGTCGAACGGCCGCGCCATATCGAGATCCAGGTGTTCGGCGACAGCCACGGTGAAGCGGTCTACCTGTTCGAGCGCGATTGCTCGGTGCAGCGCCGCCACCAGAAAGTCCTGGAAGAGGCTCCCGCCCCAGGCATGAGTGCCGAGCGCCGCGCCGCGATGGGCAAGGCCGCGGTCGATGCGGCGCGCGCGGTGGGCTACGTCGGTGCCGGCACGGTGGAGTTCATCGCCGGTCCGGACGGCGATTTCTACTTCATGGAAATGAACACCCGCCTGCAGGTCGAGCACCCGGTCACCGAATACATCACCGGCACCGACCTGGTGGAGTGGCAGCTGCGCGTGGCTTCGGGCCAGCCGCTGCCGCTGCGCCAGGACCAGCTGGCCATCCATGGCCACGCGATCGAAGCGCGGCTGTACGCCGAAGATGCCGATCGTGGCTTCCTGCCGTCCACCGGCACCCTGCGCCGCCTGCGCCTGCCGGCAGCGTCGGCCCACGTGCGCGTCGATACCGGCGTGGAGGAAGGCGACAGCATCACCCCGTACTATGATCCGATGATCGCCAAGCTGATCGTCTGGGACGTGGACCGCGACGCCGCGCTGCGCCGCATGAGCCAGGCACTGGCCGACTGCCAGGTGGTGGGCGTGACCACCAACGCTGGTTTCCTGCGCCGCCTGGTGAATACCGGTTCGTTCGCGCAGGCCAGGCTGGATACCGCGCTGATCGAACGCGAACAGGCGGCATTGAGTGCCGTCGGCGATGCGGGTGCGGACCTGTGGCTGCTGGCCGCCGTGGCCGCAGTGGCAAGCACGGCACCCGCCAGCACCGACGCGCGTGATCCGCATTCGCCGTGGCAGTCACAGGATGGCTGGCGCCTGGGCGCGTGCGCGCCGCGCGTGCTGCCGCTGCAGCAGGGCGAGCGCCGGCACACGCTGAAGGTGTGGGCGCAGGCCGATGGCTGGCGCGTGCAGTGCGATGACGCAGCACCGGTGCGGGTGATCGGCACGGCCGATGTGCGCGGGCTGGCGGTGCAGCTGGGCGGGCGCCGCTGGACACTGCAGCTGCTGCGTGACGGCGACCAGCTGTACCTGTTTGGTGCCGATGGCCAGCATCGCTTCACCCTGCACGATCCGGTCAGTGAATCGGACCATGCCGTGGCCGACGCCGGCAGCCTGCTGGCCCCGATGCCGGGCAAGATCGTGGCCACGCTGGTCGCTGCCGGTACCGAGGTCAAGCGCGGTACGCCGCTGGTGGTGCTGGAGGCAATGAAGATGGAGCACACCCTGCAGGCACCGGCCGATGGCACGGTGAAGGGTTACCGTGCCAAGGCCGGCGACCAGGTCGGCGACGGCGCGGTGCTGGTGGACTTCGAGGCGGCCTGATCGCCGGGGCGGCGGCCGCTCAGGGGCCGTCGCCCGCCACCACCCGCCCGGCCGGATCGAATTCGGCCGTATCCAGCGTGGCGCTGCGCCAGCCCAGGCCACAGATGGCCATCGCGCTCTGGCCGATGCCATCGAAGCCGAAGGCACGATCGACATCGGCATCGTTGATCGCCGCTGTCACGAACGCTGCCAGCCCGCGCTCGGTGGCGCACAGGTACAGCAACTGCGAAATGTGGCCCACGTCCAGCGTCACCGCACGGTGCGCCTTGGCATGGTTGCGGTACTTCCAGAAGCAGCGGTCATAGCGCGGCGCCAGCACCAGCAGCGCCGGCGCATCGGCGAACCACGCCTGCCCGGACAGCATCCGCCGTGCCATCGCAGGCAACGCCTGCGGCGGCGGCGACGGCAGCGGCAGCACGGCGTGCTGCACCGGATGATAGTGGTACAGGCCCGGTGCCAGTCCTTCCACGTTCTGCACCAGCAGGAAGCCCTCAGTGGGATGCAGGCCGCCACCGGAAGGCACGTTCTTCTTCAGGAACTCGGTATCACGCTCGACCTTCTGCACCGCGTGGGCCATCAGCGTGCGCTGCAGCACCTGGGCCAGCAGCGGCAGTGGCAGCGCGCGCTGCGGGTCGAAGTTGCGGCAGGTCGCGCGGCGCGCCAGCAGGGCGTCGAACGCCGCCTCTTCGCTGCGCGGCAGTGGCTGGTAGTCGCCCTGCATCGGCTGCACCACCGGCGGCGGCGGCCCGAGGCGCTGGCGCAGGCCGGCGGCGGTGTCCAGGCCCTGCCGGCGCATGTCGTCCACGCTGTCCACGGCCTGCCAGCGCGCGTGGCGATGGGCCAGCGCGGCCAACGGCCACCACTGGCTGCGCCGCAGCGCTTCGTCGCGCATCTGGTGCCCCACCTCGCTCGGTGGGTCGGTCAGCAGCAGGCCCTGTTCGACCAGGCGGGCCAGCATGGCCGGGGACGCATCGGCCGGCGGTTCGCTCCAGCGGTGCGCGCTGAGCTCGCCCAGCAGCTGGCGCTCCTCGGCATCGACCGGCAGCGGCTGGTCCAGATGGGCGGCCAGCGCCACCCAGCTGATCTGGCTGTCCATCTCGGCATGGCCGGCCAGCATCGCGCGCAGGTCCAGGGTGACCGCCTCGCGCGGCTCGAACATCAGGCTGGCGCAGCGGCGCAGGCGCATCGGTTTCCTTCCTTGTGCCGCACAGCCGGCATAGCAGCAACGACCGCAGCGCGGCCAACTTTAGCGATGTGCACCGCCCGGCCCTCAATGGCAGGCTGTCGCGGCCGATACGAGTAGCTCCACCTACGGACGTTCCCCATGAGCACCCATCCCCGCCTCTCCGCCGCGGACGCCAGCACCCTGCTGGACCATCTGATCGGCAATGACGACTTCCGCCGCCACTTCACTGCTGCGCCGGGCGAGGCGCTGGCCTCGATCGGCCTGGATGCGGCCGTCGGTGAAAGCGACTGCATGAAGATTGACACCCTGGCCCCGGTCGAGGAGCTGCGCCGGGTGCGCGATGCACTGCAGGCCCATCTGTCCGGTTCGGTGGCAGCCATGACGGTGGTGTTCTGCTTCGAAGCGGGCAGGGTCGGCGAACGCATCGACGGTTGAGCCGCCATCAGGGTGCGCCCGTCGCGGCCGGCGTCGCCCAGGTCGAGACATCATGCACGTTCAGCGGTTGCCATACCTGCAGCGCGGTGACCTCGGCAATCGCCCGGCCACGGTGCTGGGCCAGCCAGGCCTGCTGCCGGCGCACGGCCGCGTCGTCGCCCTGCGCACGCAACGCGAGCAGCAGCACCACGTGGGCCTGCACCGGCTCGTTGCCGTCGAGCATCGGCTCGATCAGGGTACGGGCGGCATCCGGTCGCTGCATCTGCAGCTGATCCTCCGCGCTGACGATGCGCAGCCAGCGTTCCGCGACTGGACTACGCAGGCTGCTCAGCAGCGGCCGCTGCTCGTCCAGCCAGCGCCTGGCCAGATCGAACTGGCCCTGGCGCTGGGCCAGGTGCACCAGCGCCAGCCATTGCAGGCCACGCGCATGCAGCATGGGATCATCGCGCTCCTGCAGCATCGGCTGCAGCAGTGCGGCGGTGGCCTGCAGTCCGGTCCGGTCCGCCGTGCCGCACAGCGCCGATACGCTGGCGTGCTGCAGTCGCTGCTGCACCTGGAAGTCGGCCAGCGTCGGCGCCGGTGCGTCTTCGCGTACCGCCTGCTGCATGGCCGCGCAATCGCGCTGCGCGGCCGCCAGCAGCAGTTGCGCGCGCAGCTTCATGCGCTGCTGCAGGGCATCGGCGGCACGGATCTGCGGCAGCAGTTGCGCGGCCTTGGCGTACTGGCCCTGCGCGACCAGCACGTCCACGCCGGTCTCATCGGCATCATCACGACCGCGCAGGACCTGTGCCTGGGCCAGCGTCTCGGCCGCCAGCTGCGGCTGGTTGGCGGCGATCTGTATCCGCACCAGGTGGACCAGCGGATACAGGCGCAGCGGATCCTGCGGCACCGCGGCCGCACGCGCATAGGGTTCGGCCTCGCTGAACTGGTTGGCCTGCAACAGGTACCAGGACGTGTTGGACAGCCCGGCGAACGAATCCGGATAGACCTTGGCCAGCGTGCGCCAGTGCTCCAGTGGCCAGCCACCGGGCTCCAGCTCGGCCATCCAGGCCTTCAGGTACAGCCGCTCGCGTGGCGGCAGGCGATCCTGCAGGTCCAGCGCGTGCTGCATGGCTTCGCGCGCGCGCCGCCCTTCCTCGACGCGCGCATGCAGCTTGGCCACGCCCATGTAGGCCAGGGCAAAACCGGGATCGATGTCGATCGCGGCCTGGTAGAGGTTGCGTGCCTCCTCGAAGCGACGCTGGCCCAGCGCGCTTTCGGCCAGCGCGAACGCACGCAGCGCGCGCAGGTCCTGGGTCGAGGCGCGCGGCAGCGGCAGCGATTGCTCGAGGCTGGCCACCGACTCGCCCAGTCCGCGGCGCAGGCGACCGACCACGTCGTCCACCGCGAACACCATCTGGTCGGATCGATCGGCGGTGGCGGTGAAGGTCTGGATCACCTGGCCACTGCCCGGCGCGGCAACATCGATGGCCAGCTCGTAGCCACCGATCTTCTGCCGCACGGTCGGCAGCAGCACCGCGCGCGCGCCCTCACGCACCGCCACATCGACCGCGGTATCGCGGTTGAGCCGGGTATCGCCCGAGAGCCGCGCCATTTCCAGGCTTTCGCGGATCTTGCCTTCCGACAGCACGTTCACGTAGCGCGACTGCTCCAGCGCGATCCGGATCGCGTGCCGCATCGAGTCATCGAAGATCGGATCGCCGGTGAGGTTGTCGACATCGCCAAGCACCACCCAGTCACGTTCGGCGAAGGCAATGGCCGGCTCCGACCGCAGCAGCAGCCAGCCGCCGAGCACGGCCGCGGCCAGGATCAGGCCTTCGGCGGCCATCACCAGCGGTTGCCGCCACAGCGGCAGGTCGCGGCGCGCCTTGGCGTTGGCGCGCGGCATGCGCAGCGGCGCCGAGCCGATCTCGCCCACTTCGATCACTTCCTGCACCACCGGCACGCCCTTGAAGCGCCAGCGCCCGTGCGACTTCCACAGCAGGCGCGCGCCACGCTCACCCAGTGCATCGGTGGCGCGGCGGGTGAGCGATTCGGCGACCGCTGACAGCAGGATCTGGCCGGGGCGGGCCAGCGTCATCAGGCGCGCGGCCATCGGCTTGGCCAGGCCTTCCACTTCCATCGACTTGGCACCGGCGCGAACCGCTTCGGCGCTGTTCTCCCAGGTCAGCACGTCGCCCACGTGCAGGCCGGCGCGCGCGCGCAGTTCGATCGCGCGCTGCTGGCCCAGCGCGTGCAGTTCGCGCTGGTAGTCCAGGGCGAAGCCCAGGGCGTCGACGGCGCGCTCGAACAGCATGAACAAGCCATCGGAGCGATCGATCAGCTGGCCGTTCCAGCGCTGCTGCAGCACCAGTACCAGGCGGTCGTGTTCCTGGAACAGGCTTGCCGCCGCCACATCGCCGATCCGCTCGACCAGCTGCAGCGAATCACACAGATCGGTGAACAGCAGGGCGCGTAGCTGGGGGCTATGCGGGGCTGACGTTCCGTTGTCGCCATTCATCGCCTGCCTCTCCCTATTGGCCGTCCGGATCATCCGCCCAGCGCAGGCAGTTGCCGCCATCGCGCTTGGCCTGGTACAGCGCACGATCCGCGCAGGCATACCACTCGCTCCAGCCTGCCTCCGGCGCCAGCAGGCAGGCACCGATGCTGACCAGGCTCACATGCGGCGTGCCATGGCTGCGCTCCAGCAGGCCATGCACCGCACTGATGATGAACTCGGCCGCGTGCTGCACGATCTCGCGGTTGCCGCGGCGCAGGATCAGGCAGAACTCATCGCCGCCGAGCCGGCATGCCAGGTCCTGCTCGCCGGCCATCGAGCGCAGGATGTTGCCCATGCTCTGCAGCACGCGGTCGCCGGCCTGGTGGCCATGGCGGTCGTTGATCTGCTTGAAGCGGTCACAGTCGATCAGCAGCAGTGCCTGCGGTGGCCCGTCGGCATGCACGCGGCATTCCTGCAGGTACAGGGTGAGGCCACGGCGGTTGTGCAGGCCGGTCAGCTCATCGGTTCGCACCAGCTCACGGGTGTGGGTCAGCTGGTGGGTGGTGATGTACAGGTTGTCCAGCGCGGTTTCCAGGTCGTGGTTGCGGCGGCGCAGCTGGCTGATCAGGGCCTGTTCGTTGGTCAGCACGCGCATGATCGTGCGACGCAGGAAGTACGCCACCAGCCCGGGATCGGATTCGACCAAGCGGTGGAAGTCGGCCGGCCCCAGCTCCAGCACATCGCAGTCGACCAGCGCACGCGCGCTGGCGCTGCGCAGGTGATCGCCGACCAGCAGGCCCAGTTCTCCGAAGAACTCGTGCCGCCCGAGCGTCTTGATCACCAGGTCCTCGCCGAAGTCCAGTTCGATCTGGCCGTCGAGGATCACATACATGCGCTCGCCGCGGTGGCCACGCTGGAACAGCCACTGTCCGGCATGAAGCTTGCATGGGCGGGCGAATCTGGCAAACAATGCCACCTCGGCATCGGACAACAGCGCGTGCACGATCTCGGCCATCGCCACGCGGGCGATACCTGTCGTCATATCACTGTTCTCGGCCGCACCCCTGCCGGTCATTCCCTGCACCCGCCGCCAGCGTCCCCTGGTGAGCCGCGGAGCATAGCACCGCTTTAAAGTGTGCGTCCTATCTCATTTTGAGCCTTCCGCCCCGCTTCCCGGATGTGAAGATCGGCGGTGGCCCGTTCTGGTCACCGGTGTCCGGGCAAAACCCTTGCCGGATCAATCCGATGCCGGGTTTCACAGGGTTTCGGCCAAGTTGCCGGGGCCGGGGTGCGCCTGATTGACGCTGCCCGCTGGCCGCCTGCTTGCATCGATACAACAACGCCGGCAGGTCCCCCGACCGGCCGGCGTTGTCTGGCCCTTCCCTGGCCACCCTGATCACCCGGTGCCCGGTAGTGCCGGCCGCTGGCCGGCAGCTGCATGGGCTTCGGAAACATCGATGGGTTGCCGGCCAGCGGCCGGCACTACCGGATCACGCGGCGCGTTCGCTGCGCCCGCCATGGAACTGCTCTTCCTCGGTGGAGCCTGTCAGCGCGGTGGTCGACGACTGGCCCTGCTGGATCGCCTGGGTCACCGCGTCGAAGTAGCCGGTACCGACCTCGCGCTGGTGCTTGACCGCAGTGAAGCCACGCTCGGCCGCTTCGAACTCGGCTTCCTGCAACTCGACGAACGCGCTCATCTGGCGGCGTGCGTAGCCGTGGGCCAGATTGAACATGCCGTAGTTCAACGCATGGAACCCGGCCAGGGTGATGAACTGGAACTTGTAGCCGTAGCTGCCCAGTTCGCGCTGGAACTTCGCAATGGTGGCGTCGTCCAGGTTCTTCTTCCAGTTGAAGCTGGGCGAGCAGTTGTAGGCCAGCAGCTTGCCCGGGAACTTCGCGTGGATCGCCTCGGCGAACCTGCGTGCGAACTCCAGGTCCGGCTTGCCGGTCTCGCACCACACCAGGTCGGCGTAGGGCGCATAGGCCAGGCCGCGGCTGATCGCCTGGTCCAGGCCGTTGCGGGTCTTGTAGAAGCCTTCGACGGTGCGCTCACCGGTGGTGAACGGCCTGTCGTTGCCGTCGATGTCGCTGGTCAGCAGATCCGCCGCTTCGGCATCGGTGCGCGCCACCAGCAGGGTCGGCACACCCAGCACATCGGCGGCCAGCCGCGCGGCATTGAGCTTCTCGATCGCCTCGCGGGTCGGCACCAGCACCTTGCCGCCCATGTGGCCGCACTTCTTCACCGAGGCCAGCTGGTCCTCGAAGTGCACGCCGGCAGCACCGGCCTCGATCATCGCCTTCATCAGTTCGAAGGCGTTGAGCACGCCGCCGAAGCCAGCCTCGGCATCGGCCACGATCGGCTGCAGGAAATCGATCTCGTCCTTGCCTTCGGCGTGGTGCAGCTGGTCGGCGCGCAGCAGCGTGTTGTTGATGCGCTTGACCACCGCAGGCACCGAATCGGCCGGGTACAGCGACTGGTCCGGATACATCTGGCCAGCCAGGTTGGCGTCGGCCGCCACCTGCCAACCGGACAGGTAGATCGCCTTCAGCCCGGCCTTGACCTGCTGCATGGCCTGGTTGCCGGTCAACGCACCCAGCGCGTTGACGAACTCGCGCTCGTGCAGCGACGCCCACAGCTTCTCCGCACCCAGGCGGGCCAGCGAGTGCTCGATGTGGACGGTGCCGCGCAGGCGCACCACGTCGGCGGCGCTGTAGTTGCGCTGGATGCCTTCCCAGCGCGGGTTGGTGTCCCAGTCGTGCTGGATCTGTTCGGCAGTGGGCAGCGTGCTCATGTCTTTCTCCAGTTCGGTTCGTGCGTACAGCGGGGAGGGAAACGGCGGGAGGGCGGGCAGTCGGTCAATCGATGCGCGCGTAGGCCGGCAGGGTCAGGAAATCGGTCAGTTCGTCACTGCGGCTCAGTTCGCCGAGCAGGGCGATGGCCTCGCCGATGCGCGCGCCGCCGGGCAGCGCGGTGGTGTCGCCCAGCCGCGCCGGCAACTGCGCCAGGGTGGCGTCCAGCAGGGCCAGGTCGATCGCGGTGCCATCGTCCAGCTGCTGGCCCGGCGTATGCAGCCACTGCCACAGCTGGCTGCGGCTGATCTCGGCGGTGGCCGCGTCCTCCATCAGGTGGTGGATCGGCACGCAGCCGTTGCCATCCAGCCAGGCGGCCAGGTAGCGCACGCAGACTTCCACGTTGCCATCGAAGCCGGCGCGGGTGAT
The DNA here is from genome assembly GCF_900101175.1 of Stenotrophomonas pavanii. GTDB lineage: Bacteria > Pseudomonadota > Gammaproteobacteria > Xanthomonadales > Xanthomonadaceae > Stenotrophomonas > Stenotrophomonas pavanii. The sequence continues at coordinate 122,332 of NZ_FNFQ01000013.1, forward strand.
GGTGCCCGGCGGCCGCGCGATCAGTTCGTCGCGGCCGACGCGCACATCCTGGCGCAGCACGCCGTGCTGGTTCGGGCCGGGCATGTGCTCGTCGAAGATCGCCATCGCCACCGGGATCAGCGCCGGGTGCGCGACCCAGGTACCGTCATGGCCGGCGCTGACTTCGCGCAGCTTGTCGGCGCGCACGCGGGCCATCGCCTGTTCGTTGGCGGCGGCATCGTTGTTGATCGGAATCTGCGCGGCCATGCCGCCCATCGCATGCGCACCGCGGCGGTGGCAGGTCTGGATCAGCAGTTCCGAATACGCCTTCAGGAACGGCTGGGTCATGGTCACCTGGCCGCGTTCGGGCAGCACGCGGTCGGCGTGGCGGCGGAAGGTCTTCAGGTACGAGAAGATATAGTCCCAGCGCCCGCAGTTAAGGCCGACGATGCGGTCACGCAGCGCGTGCAGGATCTCGTCCATCTCGAACACCGCCGGCAGCGTTTCGATCAGCACGGTCACCTTGATCTGGCCATGCGGCAGGCCCAGCATGCCCTCGATGTGCGACAGCGCGGTCTCCCACAGCGCCGCCTCTTCCATGCTCTGCAGCTTGGGCAGGTAGAAGTACGGGCCACGGTCCTTCGCCTGCAGGGTGCGGGCGTTGTGGAAGGCGAACACCGCCGCGTCGAACAGGCCACCGGCGAGGAACTGGCCGTCGATGCGCACGTGCTTTTCGTCCAGGTGCCAGCCACGCGGGCGCACGATCAGCACCGCCTGTTCGTCGTACGGGCGCAGCGTGTAGTGCTTGCCATTGGGGGCGGTGTACTGCAGATCGCCGCGCACCGCCGCAGCCAGCGACTGCTGGCCGGCCAGCAGGTTGCGCCAAGTCGGCGAGGTCGAATCCTCGAAGTCGGCCATGAACACCTTGGCGCCGGAGTTCAGCGCGTTGATGACCATCTTCGGGTCGGTCGGCCCGGTGATCTCGACGCGGCGGTCCTGCAACGCGGCCGGCAGCGGCGCCACGCGCCAGTCGCCGCTGCGGATCGCGGCAGTGTCCTCGCGGAAGTCCGGCAGGCCGCCCTGGTCGAAGAACGCCTGACGCTCGCGGCGGGCCTGCAGCCGTGCCTGCCGGCCCGGTTCCACCGCGCGGTGCAGCGACACCAGCAGGGCCAGCAGCGGCGCCGGCAGCAGGGTGTCCTGGCCGGCCACGCGGGTCGCCAGAGCGATACCGGGGGTGGCCTTCGCGGCGGGGGTGGGAACAGCGGAAGCGACGGCGGACATGGGGCGACTCCAGCGGTGGGGGAACGACTCCACGGTGCCGCCGGGCCTGAGTATTTGGCAAAACAGTTTTTGCAATGTTTTACATAAGTTGTGCTAATACTCGTGACACGATGAGCACACGCACCCCGCCAAGTCCGCGTTTTTCCTACAAATCGGATCGGCTGAAGCCGTTGCGCGCGTTCTGCCAGACCGTACGCCTGGGTTCGGTCTCACGGGCAGCTGAGGCGCTGTTCGTCAGCCAGCCAGCCATCAGCCTGCAGTTGCAGGCCCTGGAACGGGAGCTGGGGGTGCCATTGTTCGAGCGCAGCGGGCGGCGCCTGGTGCCCAGCCGCGAGGGCCAGCTGCTGTACGAAATGGCGCAGCCGCTGGTGGAGAACCTGGACGGGCTGGAGGCCCGCTTCCGCGACAAGGTGCGCGGCCTGGATGCGGGCGAGCTGAACATCGCCGCCAACAGTTCGACGATCCTGTACCTGCTGCCGAAGATCGTCGAGCGCTTCCGCCTGCACCACCCGGACGTGCGCCTGACCCTGCACAACGCGATCAGCGCCGATGGCACCGACCTGCTGCGCGAGGATGCCGCCGACCTGGCAATCGGTTCGATGACCGATGTACCGGCCGACCTGACCTACGCCCCGGCCTACCGCTTCGAGCAGGTCCTGATCGCTCCGCACGACCATCCTCTGGCTGCCGGTGGCGAGCTGGAGCTGGCTGACATCGCGCGCTATCCGCTGGTGCTGCCGCCGAAGCGGCAGATCACCTACCGCCTGGTCGACCAGGTGTTCCAGCGCCACCGCATCGCCTACACGGTGGCGCTGGAGGTGGGCGGCTGGGAGGTGATCAAGCAGTACGTGGCGATGGGGATGGGGATTTCGATCGTGCCGGCGCTGTGCCTGCACGAGGCCGACCGCGAGCGGCTGGCGGCGCGATCAATGAAGCGCTGGTTCCCCGAGCGCAGCTACGGGGTGATCGTGCGCCGTGGCAAGGCACTGTCGGCGCAGGCGCGGGCGTTCATCGAGCTGATCCAGCCGGAGTTGTTCAGTCCGCGCGATTACGACCAGAGCGGGCATTCAGAGCGGTGAGGGAAGTTCGGCAGGGCTGCGCCCTGCACCCGCAGAGGCCGAAGCAACAGCAACGGCGACAGCGGGCTTTCCGTGGGATGGCGGGGTGGGTCCGGTTACGGGGGACGCCGTAAATCCGTCCATGGAGGCTCGGTCGCGCCATCCATGGCGCTCACGCCCCCGCAACCGGACCCACCCCGCCTTCGACAGTTTTCTGCGAACTGTGGGCGGGGTCGGATCCCGTTGCGGCGCAACGGGCTCTGACCCCGCCTCTGATTCATTTCCGGCTGACGATGAATAAACTGGACCCATGTCCATCGAACTCCGTCACCTGCGCTACTTCCTCGCTGTCGCCGATACGCTGCACTTCGGCCAAGCGGCGGAGCGGCTGGGCATGTCGCAGCCACCGCTCAGCCAGCAGATCCGCCAGCTGGAGGAACTGATCGGGGCGCGCCTGTTCGTGCGCAGCCATCGCCGCGTGCAGCTGACGCCTGCTGGGGAGCTGTTGCAGGAACGCGCGCGCGCGATCGTGCAGCAGGTGGAAACCGCAGTGGACGAGGTGCAGCGTGCGCAGCGCGGCGAGCAGGGTGAACTGCATATCGGCCTGACCCGCGCTACGCCGCTGTCGCCGCAGATTCCGCGTTCGATCCTGCGCTACCGCCAGCAGTACCCGCAGGTGCGGCTGCAGCTGAGCGAGATGAACACCCTGCAGCAGATCGATGCGCTGCTGGAGGGCCGCCTGGACGTGGGCATCATCCGCAAGCGCGCATTGCCGCCGGAGCTGGTGGCGCACAGCCTGTTCGTCGATCCGCTGGCGCTGATCGTGCATGCCGACCACCCTGCCCTGCGCAGGCTGTCGAAGCAGGGCACGGTGTCGTTGCGCGACTTCGCACAGGAGCCGTTCGTGGCATTTCGCCGCAGTGCGGGCGCGGGCATCCATGACCACATGATCGCGTTGTGCGCGGCCGCCGGGTTCACGCCGCGCATCGTGCAGGAAGCCGGCGAGGCGTCGACATTGATCAGTCTGGCCGCCGCCGGGCTGGGCGCGGCGATCCTGCCATCGTCCTGCGACCACATCCGGGTGGAAGGCGCACGCTTCGTCGCGCTGGCCGACGCCGGCGCGCATTCGGAGGTGCAGCTGGCGTGGCATCGCGAGCGCGTCACGCCGCTGATCCGCAACTTCGCCGGGCTGCTGCGCGGGGCGTTCGCCGGTAGAGTCGACTGTTAGTCGACTATCGGGCGCAGCGCGGGGGTTTTCGCGGTCTGATGGAAGAGCAGTCGACTAACAGTCGACTCTACCTCGGCAACCCCACATGGGCCGGCATGCCGGCCAGCGGCCGGCACGACCGTACGCGGTGGGTCACGCGGTGACCGGCTGCGGGGCGCGCTGCTGCAGCGCCCAGACGATGCCGCCCCCGATCAGGGTCAGCACGGCAGCGAACGCGCACACGCCCAACCAGTCCCAGGCCGCGTAGGCCAGGCCACCGACCCCGCCCAGCACGCTGGAGCCCAGGTAGTAGGCGAACAGGTACAGCGCCGAGGCCTCGGCGCGCATCGTACCAGCGCGGCTGCCAACCCAGCTGCTGGCCACCGAGTGGCCACCGAAGAAGCCGAAGGTCACCAGCGCGATGCCCAGCGCCATCGTGCTCAGCCACGGCATCGCCAGCAGCGCGATGCCGGCGCCGATCAGCGCGAACGAGATCGACAGGATGCGGCCGCGCCCGTACCGCGTGGCCTGCTGGCCCATCCACGCCGAACTGAAGGTGCCCACCAGGTACACGCTGAAGATCAGGCCGACCACGGTCTGGCTGAGGTGGTACGGCGGCGCCAGCAGGTGGTAGCCCAGGTAGTTGTAGAGGGTGACGAACACGCCCATCAGCACGAACGAGGTGGCGAACAGCCACGGCAGGCCCGGGTCGGCGAACAGCAGGCGCCAGCGCGACGGCAACTGGCGCAGGCCATCGCGGCGGGGATGGAAATGGCGCGACGGCGGCAGCTGCAGCCACAGCAGCACGGTGCTGGCCACGGCGATGATCGAGACCACCCCGATGCCCCAGCGCCAGCCCCAGTGATCGGCGATGATGCCGGCCAGCAGGCGCCCGCTCATGCCACCGATGGCGTTGCCGCCGATGTACAGGCCCATCGCCAGGCCCAGCGCGCGGCTGTCCATTTCCTCGACCAGGTAGGTCATCGCCACCGCCGGCACGCCACTCAGTGCCAGGCCGAGCAGGGTGCGCAGCACCAGCAGCGTGGTCCAGTCATCCACCAGCGCCGTGCTCAGCGACAGCATGGCCGAGGCCAGCAGCGCGACGATCATCAACGGGCGACGGCCGACCGAGTCGGACAGCAGGCCGGCCAACAGCATTGCCACGGCCAGCGTGCCGGTGGTCAGCGACAGCGACATCGCGCTGCCGGCGGCCGACACGCCGAAGTGGCGGCTGAACTCGGGCAGCAGCGGCTGCACGGTATACAGCAGGCCGAAGGTGGAAAAGCCGGCCAGGAACAGTGCCAGCGCGGTGCGGCGGAAGGCCGGCGTTCCCTGCTGGATGCGGGTTTCGGCGCTGGAGTCGACAGTGTGGGGGCGGCGTTCGACGGCCGCCGCGGTTTCGCCAGTCATGGGATCGATGGGCCGGTGGGGGGACGGCCGGGCATGGGAGGGAACGGGCCTCAGACTAGGCCCGTCGATCCAGTCGATCCATAACCTGATAGATCAGGATTGATATATAGGAAGTATCAATTCAGCTTAAAGGCGTTGCCACTCGAAACCGTCACCGCGGCGGTAGTACACCGCCACCGCGCGGCCATAGATCTTGTCGGCATCGACGAAACCGAAGAAGCGGCCGTCGAAGCTGTTGCCACGGTGGTCACCCAGCACCAGCACCTTGCCCGCCGGCACCACCAGGTCGGCGATGTCCGGACCGCCCCCCATGTCCAGATCGAGGCGGGCTCGGCGCTCGCCGAAGGCTTCCACGTCCTGCAGGTCGGCAATCTGCAGCGGCTGGCCGTTGATGCTCAGATGGCCCTCGCGCATCTGCACATGGTCACCGGCCACCGCCGCCACGCGCTTGATCAGCCGGGTGCCGTCGGCCGGTGAATCGAACACCGCCACTTCACCGCGCTGCGGAACGCCGGTGGACATCAGTTCCTTGCCGGTGAACGGCAGGCGCAGGCCATAGGCACGCATGTCCACCACCACCCGGTCGCCGGGCTGCAGGGTTGGCTGCATCGAGCCACTGGGCACCACGTAGTGGTTGGCCAGGGTATCGCGGGCCGCGGCGAGCAGGCCGAGCATCACCAGCAGCGGCAATGCTTCCTTCTTCAGCCAGAGCAGCGCGCGTTCGGGAAGGGGAGGACGGGCAACAGCATCCATGACAGGCTCCGGGTAGGGGAAGCTGCATCAGACCCCATCCGGGCCGGAGAGGTTCCCGTGCCGCCCTGCGAGCCTGGGCCCGGCGCTACGAAAGGGGTTACGCAGGTTTTACGCGCCGGCCCGGCTGCGGGCATCGCACCTTTACGGGCAGCACGCGCATCGTGTGCCCACCGCGCCACAGGGCGCATTCCGCAAGGTGTTGTATGACCCTCCTGGTGATCCGCCACGCCTCTTCGTCGGCACCGCGTCCCCAACTGCCGGCACAGCTGGCCGGCCATCGCGTGCTGTGCAGCGACTGCGCCAGCCTGTCCGAAGTGCGCCAGTGCCTGTGCCAACCGCAGGCGCGTTCGGCCGACTGGGTGCTGCTGGATGTCGGCGTGGCCGACGACGCGCAATGGCAGGCCGAGGGCGGCGCGTTGCAGGCGGCGCTGGAGCGGCTGCCGGCGCAGTACATCGAACTGCAGTCGCCCAGCGAGCCAGGCCTGGACGCGCGCCTGCGCCTGCAGCACGGTCCGGCCGCCGTGGTGGTCGACCAGCGCAGCCAGCAGGCCGGGTACCCGTTGTCGCTGGCCATCGTCGGCCGTCGCCTGGCACAGGAGGGCTGAGCCATGTCGATCTTCATCATCCGCGGCCCGGAAGCGGCCGGCGCACTGATCCGTACCGCGATGCCACTGCCGGCGCCGGTACTGAAGTCGCTGGTGCATCGCGCGATCGACGCCGGAACCAGCGTGGCGATCCGCGCCTGCGGGTCGGAACAGGAACTGCTCGATGCGCTGCGCGTGGCCGATCACAGCCGCGGCGAAGTGACGCTGCTCGACCCGGGCGCGTGCGCCAACAGCCTGCGCCTGCAACGCCTGCTGCCCTACCTGCACAATGCCTACGTGGAGGTCCACGACGACGGTGCGGTGGCCGAGCCCTGCCTGCCGGCCGGTGTCGGCCAGCGCCTGGGCATCGCCGCCGGCTATGGCGCGCAGAGCTACGTGCTGGCGCTGGATATCGCGCTGGATCACCTGGGGTTGGCCGAACAGGCCAACCGGGTGCACGTGGGAACGTGATGGCCGGGCGGTGCCCGGTAGTGCCGGCCGCTGGCCGGCAACCTCGACGGCAACGGCTGGCATTCCGTGGGATGACGCGATCTGCAGTGGATCCACGCCCTGCGTGGATGAGCGGCACACTGCGGAATCTGTCGATGGCATCCACGCAACGAAAAACGGCGGGGTTTCCCCGCCGTTATTTCTTTCGCACTTCAGGTCACGCTTACTTCAGCCCGCGGAACTTCAGCAGCGGTTCCACCGACGGATCCTTGCCGCGGAAATCGCGGTACAGGGTCGACAGCTCCACGCTGTTGCCGCGCGAGAGGATCTTGTCGCGGAACTCCTGGCCGTTGGCCGCCGTCAGCCCACCGTGCTCGGTGAACCACTGGTAGGCGTCATGGTCGAGCACTTCGGCCCAGAAGTAGGCGTAGTAACCGGCCGAGTAACCACCACCCCAGATGTGGTCGAAGTAGGTGGTGCGGTAACGCGGCGGCACCTGCGGCAGGTCGACCTTGAACTTCTTCAGCGCGCTGGCTTCAAAGGCGCCGACATCCTGCAGCGGCGCATCGGCCTTCTGGGTGTGCCAGGCCAGGTCCAGCAGCGCGGCCGACAGGTACTCGGTGGTCGCATAGCCCTGGTTGAAGCTGCGCGCCTTGAGGATCTTGTCGACCAGTTCCTGCGGCATCGCCTCGCCGGTCTTGTAGTGCTTGGCGTAGTTGGCGAACACCTTCGGGTCCAGCGCCCAGTGCTCGTTGAACTGCGACGGGAACTCGACGAAGTCGCGCGAGGTGGCGGTGCCGGCGATCGACGGGTACTTCACGTTCGAGAACATGCCGTGCAGCGCATGGCCGAACTCATGGAACATGGTGGTGACGTCGTCGAAGCTGATCAGCGCAGGCTGGCCGGCGGCCGGCTTGGTGAAGTTGCAGACGTTGTAGACCACCGGCTTGGCACCGGTCAGGCCGTCCTGTTCGACGAACACGTCCATCCAGGCGCCGCCGGACTTGCTGTCACGCTTGAAGTAGTCGGTGTAGAACAGGGCCAGCGAGGTGCCGTCCTTGTCGAACACTTCGTACACCTTCATGTCCGGGTTGTAGGTCGGAATGTCGGTGCGCGGCTTGAAGGTGATGCCGTACAGCTGGGTGGCGGCGTAGAAGACGCCGTTCTGCAGCACGTTGTCCAGTTCGAAGTACGGCTTGATCTGCGACTCGTCCAGATCGTACTTGGCCTTGCGCACCTGCTCGGCGTAGAAGTCCCAGTCCGATGCGGCGACCTGGAATCCGCCCTTCTGCGCGTCGATGACCTTCTGGATCTCACCGGCTTCGGCGCGCGCCTTGGCGGTGGCGGCCGGCACGGTGTCGGTCAGCAGCTTGAGCGCGGCAGCCGGGGTCTTGGCCATCTGGTCGCCCAGCTGGTAGTCGGCGAAGGTGTCGAAGCCGAGCAGCTTGGCCTTCTGCGCACGCAGCTGGGCCAGGCGCTGCACGGTCTGCCGGGTGTCGTTGGCATCACCGCGCTCGGCGCGGGTCTCCGAGGCCTTCAGCACGGCGGCGCGCTGGTCGCGATCGCTCAGCGAGCCGAGCACCGGCTGCTGGGTGGTGTTCTGCAGCGGCAGCAGGAACTTGCCGTCCAGCTTGCGTTCCTTGGCGGCGGCCGCGGCGTTGTTGATCGCATCCTCGTCCAGGCCGGCCAGCTTGGCCTTGTCGTCGACGACGACGGCCGCAGCGGCGGTGGCGGCCACCAGGCGGGTATGGAACTGGGTGGAGAGGGTGGTCTCTTCCACGTTGAGCTTGCGCAGGGTCGCCTTGTCAGCGTCGGACAGCTGCGCACCGGCGCGCACCAAGCCATCGTAGTAGTGCTCGACCAGGCGCTTCTGCACCGGGTCCAGCTCCAGCGTGTCACGCTGGTCGTACAGCGACTTCACGCGCGCGAACAGCTTCGGGTCGAGGTTGATCTCGTCTTGGTGCGCGGCCAGCTTCGGCGCCACTTCTTCCTGGATCTTCTGGCGCGCATCGTTGGTGTCGGCCTGGACCAGGCCGAAGAAGATGCGCGACACGCGGGTCAGGGTCTCGCCGCTGCGCTCCATCGCCACGATGGTGTTGTCGAAGGTGGCCGGCTCGCTGCTGTCGGCGATCTTGCGCACGTCGGCCAGGTGCTGGCGCATGCCCTCTTCGAACGCCGGCAGGTAGTCGCTGTCCTTGATCTTGTCGAACGGCGGGGCCTGGAACGGCAGCGTGCTGGCACTCAGCAGCGGATTGGTGGAGGCTTCGGCCGGCTGCTGGGCCGGGGTCTTCTGGGCATCGGACACGGGGGTGGACTCCTTGCCGGAACAGGCCGCCAGCGCCAGGCTGATGGCGGCGGCCAGGACTACGGTACGCGACATGTAAAACGCTCCTTGGACAGACGGTATGGATACCAGCCCTCCACCCTACTCCTGTCGCGCTCGCCCGGCATGTGCCGGACGTGGCGTCTATGCGGCGGCCTGCAACCGGCTCAGACCGTGCCGCGGGTCTTGCCGATCCAGGGCCGGTAGAACTCCCGGATGGCAGCCATGTCGGCCACATCGTCGCCGCTCGGGGTGAACAGCGGACCGATGCCGATGGTCTTTTCCGGATAGTGGAAATACGCGGTCAGGATCGGTACGTCAGCCATCCGGGCAATCTTCAGGAAGCCGGCCTTCCAGTCCTTTACCGCCTTGCGGGTGCCCTCGGGGGTGATGGCGAACCACATCTTCTCGTTGTTGCGCAGCAGGTCCACGGCCTGGCCCACCGTGCCCTGCGGCGAGCTGCGATCGAGCGGGATCACGCCCAGCCGGTGCAGCAGCGGGCCCAGCGGCCACCAGAACAGCGACGCCTTGCCCAGCACCTTCACCTTCATGCCCAGCGCGATCTTCGCTGCCATGCCCCACAGCCCGTCCCAGTTGGACGAATGCGGGGCAATGATGAAGACCAGCCTGGGGATGTCAGGCAGGGTGCCGGTCACCTTCCAGCCCCCCAGGCGCAGGGTGCAGCGCGCCAGCCAGCGCAGGAAGGCGTTGGGTTTGACCTGCGGCATCTGCGGCGGCACGGCCGGCAGCAACGAAGTCGGGTTGTTCAAGCAATCACTCCCAGTCACGTGATGAGCGCCCGCGCTTGATCTGCGCGCGCCCGCGTTTGGCGTCCAGACGACGCAGTTTCGACCCGAGGGTCGGCTTGGTGGCCTTGCGCGGTTTGGGCACGCTCAGCCCGGCCTGGATGAAGGCCGCCAGCCGCTCGCGCGCATCCTCGCGATTGCGATCCTGGGTGCGGAAACGTTGCGCGTCGATGACCAGCACGCCTTCGCCGGTCATGCGCCGGTCACGCCGCGCCAGCAGCCGCGCGCGCAACGGTTCGGGCAACGAGGGCGAGTTGGCCACGTCGAAACGCAGTTCCACCGCGGTGGACACCTTGTTGACGTTCTGGCCGCCGGCGCCACTGGCGCGCACGAACCGCTCGACGATCTCGCCGTCGGGGATTTCAAGCTGCGCGCTGATGGTGACCGGTCCACTGCCCATCCGCGCATTGTAGCGGCAGGCACGTGGTGGAGTGCGCCATCGCGCCCCGTATGCCGCCGATCAGGCACCGAACACGCCGCCTTCGCCTGGGCTGCGGGTATGCTGGCGGTCCCATGTACCGCAGGAAGCCCCGCATGACCCGCTTCACACCCGCCCTGCCGTCCCTGCTGCGCCGCGCCGCCTTGCTGCTGGCCCTGGCCGTGGCCAGCGTTCCGGCCCTGGCCGCCCCGCCGACCGACGGCGACATCAACCGCCTGCTGTCGGCCTCGCGCGCGCAGAGCATGATCGACACCATGGTGCCGCAGATCGAAGCCATGCAGCAGCAGCAGTTCCAGCAGGTGGCCGCGCAGCGCCAGCTCACCGCCCAGCAGCAGGAACAGCTGAAGCGGATCCAGGCCCGGACCAGCCAGACCCTGCGCCAGGCGATGTCTTGGCAACAGCTGCGGCCGATGTACGTGGACCTGTACAAGAAGACCTTCAGCAAGGAAGACGTGCTGGCAATGGCCGAGTTCTACGAGAGCGCGGCCGGCCAGAGCCTGCTGGACAAGACCCCGGCGCTGATGCAGAACGTGATGGTGGCCATCCAGGCCCGCATGCAGCCCCTGTTTGCAGACCTACAGAAGGACCTGGAAGCGATCGTCAACGAACCGGAAAAGAAATGAGGTAGTGCCGGCCGCTGGCCGGCTCCCCAGTACATCTGGCATCACGCAGCTGCCGGCCAGTGGCCGGCACTACCGTCAAACGGTGTCCACCTGCCAGCCGAACAGGTCCAGCGCCCTCTGGAATTCACGGTCCAGCGGCCCACTGACATCCACGGCGCCGCCATCGGGATGCGGGAAGCGCAGGCGCTCGGCGTGCAGCAGC
>NZ_FNFQ01000011.1 GCF_900101175.1 Stenotrophomonas pavanii
AAAGCCGCGCTTGTCGTTGCTGAATTGGCGAAACTGCTCTCCATGGACGGCCACATCCAGCGTGGCTTTGCTCACATCAATCCCGATCCCAAACATGGCAGAACTCCGCTAGGCTGACAGGGTCGAGAGCTCTCCCCGCTTGCCCAGTCTTATCAGTTCGAGCGCCAACTCAACCAACTGTTCGGGCGGTTCAGGGAGAATCCGGCGTGGGGACCCAAGCTACTTCTCGGTCGCAAGACCTGGATCCACACGGTCGCCCACGCCGGGCTCTCGGCACCCAAGGTGCCAGATCGGCAAGAGATAAGATCCACGCCATGCGTGGATGAATCTCAATCGGAATCGAATTTTCCGAATTGAAATCGAAATGCATCCACGCATGGCGTGGCTCTACCGTGTCGACCCAGGTCGACACCTACCAGAGCAATCGACCCAGGTCGACACCCACCAAGGCAGAACGCAGTTCCGACAGATCGCGGCAGTCTGTCGAAGGCGGGGTGGCTCCGGTTGCGGGGGCGTGAGCCGCATGGATGCGGCGACCGAGCCTCCATGGACGGATTCACGGCGTCCCCCGCAACCGGACCCACCCCGCCATCCCACGGGAAACCCGCTGTTGCTTCGGCTGTTGCTTCTGAGGTTGCCGGCCAGCGGCCGGCACTACCGCGGGTGCAGGGCGCAGCCCTGCAGAACAAACCCCACCCCCTACCAAGGTAGGGCGGCCCGCGCGGCAGCGCCGGACTATCCTCGAACCCATGACTTTGTCTGGGAGGGCTGCGTCATGAACTACGAGGAAACCTACCGTCGCTCGATCGACGAGCCGGAGGCCTTCTGGGGCGAGGAAGCCAAGCGCATCCACTGGCACAAACCGCCGCAGCAGGTGCTCGACTACAGCAATCCGCCGTTCCGGCGCTGGTTCGTCGGCGGTGAAACCAATCTCTGCTACAACGCCGTCGACCGCCACCTGGCCGAGCGCGCCGACCAGCTCGCGCTGGTCGCCATTTCCACCGAAACCAACAGCACCCGCGAGATCACCTATCGCCAGCTGTATCGCGAAGTGAACGACTTCGCCGCCGTGCTCAAGCACCTCGGCGTCGGCCACGGCGACCGCGTGGTGATCTACATGCCGAACATGGCGGAAGCCGTGTTCGCAATGCTGGCCTGCGCGCGCATCGGCGCGGTGCATTCGGTGGTGTTCGGTGGCTTTGCCGCGCACAACCTGGCACTGCGCATCGACGACGCCAAGCCCAGGCTGCTGATCGCCGCCGACGCGGGCATGCGCGGTGGCAAGCTGATTCCGTACAAGCCGATGGTCGACGCCGCCTGCGCCGAAGCGGCGTCGCCTCCGCCACACGTGCTGATCGTCTCGCGTGGGCTGGATGCCGCCGAACCGCGCGTGCCGGGTCGCGACGTGGAGTACGCCGCGCTGCGCGCACAGGTGGGTGAAGTCGATGTGCCGGTGCAGTGGCTGGAAGCGAGCGAGCCGAGCTACCTGCTGTACACCTCCGGCACCACCGGCAAGCCTAAGGGCGTGCAGCGCGATGTCGGCGGCTACGCGGTGGCGATGGCGCAGTCGATGGAAACCGTATTCGACTGCAAGCCGGGGCAAGTGATGTTCTCCACATCCGATGTCGGCTGGGCGGTGGGTCATTCCTACAACGTGTACGGCCCGCTGATCGGCGGCTGCACGTCGCTGCTGTACGAAGGGTTGCCGACGAATCCGGACCCGGGCATCTGGTGGGCGCTGTGTGAGCAGTACAACGTGCGCACCATGTTCTCCTCGCCCACTGCCATCCGCGTGCTGAAGAAGCACGATGCGGACTTCATCCATCGCCACGACCTGCGCGCGCTGAAGTACCTGTTCCTGGCCGGCGAGCCGCTGGACGAACCGACCGCGCACTGGATCAGCGAAGCGCTCGGCAAGCCGATCATCGACAACTACTGGCAGACCGAGACCGGCTGGCCGGCGCTGACCCTGCTGCCGGGCCTGGAGATGAAGCCGGTGCGCTTCGGTTCGCCGGGCTTCCCCAACCTCGGCTACCGGATGAAGGTGATCGACGAGAACACCGGCGAGGAAGTCGCAGCGGGGCAGAAGGGGGTGCTGGTGGTGTCGCCGCCGTTGCCGCCGGGCTGCATGAGCACGGTGTGGAACGACGACAACCGTTTCCTGCAGAGCTACTTCAGCCACTTCAAGGAACTGCTGTACAGCTCGCTGGACTGGGCGATCCGCGACGACGATGGCTACACCTTCATCCTCGGCCGTACCGACGATGTGATCAATGTGGCCGGACACCGGCTGGGCACGCGCGAGATCGAGGAGGCCATTTCGAGCCACCCGCGGGTGGCCGAGGCGGCGGTGATCGGGGTCAAGGACGAACTGAAGGGGCAGGTGCCGCTGGTGTTCGTTACCCTCAAGCAGGGCCTGGATGGCGAGGATCCGGCGCCGGTGGTGGCCGAGATGATGGCCACGGTGACCACCTCGCTCGGCGCGGTCGCGCGCCCGGCGCACGTGCACGTGGTCAACGCGCTGCCCAAGACCCGTTCGGGCAAGTTGCTGCGGCGCTCGTTGCAGGCGCTGGCCGAGCAGCGCGACCCGGGCGACCTGTCGACGCTGGACGACCCCGGCGCGCTGGAAGAGATCCGGCGGGCGCTGGGGCGTTGACCGGGTAGTGCCGGCCACTGGCCGGCACCCCCATCAATCCCGAGGTTGCCGGCCAGCGGCCGGCACTCCCCTCTGCACTTGCGCTAAGCTCGGCCTGTCATCGACCTGCAATACGCGGCGCGCGCCGGGGAAGGCGCGTGCCCTCGGGGGATGGCACACAGGGGGGCGTGCCCGCGAGGGCCCGCCGGCATGGCGCATCGAGGGAGGGGGAGGCAATGGCATTGCTGCACGCCAAGACGGCTGCTGGCCGTCAGGAAATCGAAGACCGTGGCCGGCGCCTGCCGGCGGGGCTGCGCTCGATCCTGCTGATGGTCGATGGCCGTCGCGACGACACTGAACTGCGCGGCCTGTTGGAAGGCCTGCGCGCGCCTGCCGATGCGCTGGAGCAGCTGGCCGCGCAGGGACTGATCGAAGTGATCGGTGGAAGCGCAGACGTGGCGCCCGCACGTGGCCTCAGCACCGGTCGCGAACACGACCCGGCGCTGTACCAGCAGCTGTACGACGCAATGAGCGAGGCGGTGCGGCGTCATCTGGGCCTCAAGGGGTATTTCATGCAGTTGAAGATCGAACGCTGCACCGATGCACTGGCACTGGAACGCCTGTGCCCGGAACTGCTGGCGGCGGTCGCCAAGGCGCGCAGCCCGGCGCTGGCCCAGCGCTGGTGGCAGGAAACCCGGCTGGCCCTGCTGGACACCGGCAGCGAGGTCGTGCAGGCCTGAGCCAACGCGTAAAGTGATCGGTTCACTTCCCCACAAGGAGTCCCGCGTGCAGGACGACCACGACGACACCGATACCCCTGGCTGGGACGCGATCAATGCGGCACTGGCACCGCTGTACGCGGGCCAGGAACCCCGCCACTACGGCACGGCATTGCCGTACACGCTGGGGGGCCAGGATCCACTGGATGGCATCAGCGTGTACTGGGTGGACGCGCCGCTGCCGCATTGGCACTACATCACCTATGGCTTCTCCGAGCTGTATGCCAAGGAGAGCCGCGATGCCGCCGCCAGCGGCTATGGCTTCGAGCTGACCTTCCGCCTCGCGGCCGAAGCCGGCGAGGACGCCGGCAGCCCGCCACCGGTGTGGCCGATGAACCTGCTGCAGAACCTGGCGCGCTATGTGTTCGGCAGTGGCAACGTGTTCGAGGACGGTCACCACCTCAATGCCAACGGCCCGATCGCGCTGGAGACCGACACGCGGCTGTGCCATCTGGCGTTCATTGCCGACCCGCAGTTGCCGGCACGCGACACCGCCAATGGCCACCTGCAGTTCCTGCAGCTGGTCGGATTGACCGATGAGGAAATGGAGGCAGTCAAGCGCTGGTCCACGCGCGGCGTGCTGCAGGCGCTGCAGCCGGCAATGCCGCTGTGGGTCAGCGACCTGCACCGCGGCAACCTGCTGGAGGACCCGGTGCTGGCGGCAGAGGTGCGGGCCGGCAGCGAGCGCGAAGGCTCCAGCACCGGCATGTTGTTCATCGAGACACTGGACTGGCGCCAGGAGGCGGGCATGACCACGCTGGTGCTTGGCGCCGGCCAGGTGGCGAGCGTGTGCGAACTGCTGCCGCTGCGCCTGCGCCACGGCAGATCGCTGGAACTGGTCAGCCGCGAGCGGCAGTGGGAGTTCATCGCGGACGGGGGCGGTGAAGTGGCGGACGTATCCGCCGACAGCGCGCGCTGGTCACTGGACGAGGCGGGCCTGCAGGCCCTGGCAGGGGTGCGCGCCGAGCGCGGGGTCTACCCGCTGGCAGTAAGGTTGCGTATCGAGGTGGTGCCGACCTGCCTGCGCGATGCCAAGGGGGAAGTGATCCGCCAGATCGGCTGATCGCGCCAATGACATCGAGGGGGTCGGAGCCGCGTGGTAGCCGATGGGGTCAGATCCGTTCGCCACGCGAACGGCTCTGACCCCTGACCAAGGTCAGGCCAGGCCTTCGGCCTTCAGCGCGGCCTGCACGCCGGCGTCGGCGTCCATGCGCGCCTTGTAGGCGGCCAGGTTGTCCAGGCCCGACAGGTCGACCTTGGTGCCGGCGGCCCAGCGCAGGGTGATGTAGAAGTACGGGTCGGCGAAGCTGCGGAAGCCGGCCAGCCACGGCTTGTCGGCCAGCTGCCTGTCGGCGGTCTCGAACAGGCCACGCAGGCGCTTGTGCGCGTCGGCGCGGATCGCGTCGTACTGGCCTTCGTCGGCAATGAACTTGCCCGGCGCGAACAGCGGCGAGAAGGCCGGATGCACGTCGGAATTGACGAACGCCAGCCAGCGGGTGGCTTCGGCGCGCTGGCGCGGGCTGCCATCACCGCCGAGGCCGGCCTGCGGGAAGCGATCGGCGATATAGCCCATGATCGCGGCGTTCTGCAGCAGCACGAAGTCGCCGTCGACCAGCGCGGGCACCGCACCGGCCGGATTGATCTTGAGGAATTCCGGACCCTTCAGGGTGTCCTTGTTCAGCAGTTCGACCTCGAACGGCTGGCCGGTCCACTGCAGGGCAATGTGGTCGGCGGTGGAACAGGCACCGGGCTTGCTGTACAGCTTCATGGGAACTCCAGGTGATGCGGGCGGGAAACGCCCACTATCCCAGAGCCTGCCAGCAGGCGGCAACGCTGCCGCCGGCACGGATCGTTACGACTGCCGCGGCTTGAGGTTCTGCACCTTATAGAAGGTGTGATCGCCGATGGTGGCCACCTGGTAGGCATTGCGCCAGTTCGGGCTGGCGATGGACAGCGCGGCGAAGTGGCTGGCACCGGGCACGATCTCGCGGCGCTCGCCGGCCGGCAGCGCCCAGTTGCGCTCGGCGTCGAAGGCCACGTTCATGGCCTCGCTCCAGGCCGCGTCGTTGCCCAGCTGGGTGCCGGGGGAGACGATGGTCGGTGCGAACTGCTTGCGTGCGGTGACCACCTGGCACATCGAATCACCCCACAGGCCGCTGTCGAGGCGGCGCAGCGCAACCTCGGCGACGGCCTGCTGGCCGCGCAGGGTCTGGTCGCGGGCTTCCAGGTAAACGGTGGTGCTCAAACACAGTGAATCAGCGGCCGGCTGAGGCAACAACTGCGACAGCCAGAGAATCCAGGCCAGTTTCATATAACTCCTTGCTCCGTATGGGTCGCACTCTCCGGTTCCGGCCGCGGGGGCGACAGGAGGCGGGGTACGACTTGGCGTCATGGGGAGGCGGCCATCGGGGCCGCCCCGTGGGCAGCCCCAAAAGAAACGACCAGTACCGGTCGTGGGGGCTGCGCCGGCTCACCGGAAACTGGCTGGTGAGCGGAAAGATGGCGCAAGGTAGGGGGGCGTAGCCGAACGCATCGTGAACCGCCCGGCTTGACATTCAGGTTCGCCGGGGGTGACGGAAATCACATTCCGTCCCCCATTCATCCGCAGGTCAAAGCGCGGCGGCGACCCGGCTGCCTTGGTCGATGGCGCGCTTGGCGTCGAGTTCTGCGGCCACGTCGGCGCCGCCGATCAGTTGCGCGCTGATGCCGGCGGCCTGCAGTTCGGCCTGCAGCGCGCGGTTGGGTTCCTGCCCGGCGCAGATCACCACATGGTCGACCGGCAACAGCTGTTCGCTGCCGTCCACGCGGATGCGCAGGCCCGCGTCGTCCACGCCCAGGTACTCGACACCACCGAGCATGCGCACGCCCTTGGCCTTCAGCGTGGCGCGATGGATCCAGCCGGTGGTCTTGCCCAGCCGCGCGCCGGGCTTGCCCGGGCTGCGCTGCAGCAGCCACAGCCGGCGCGGCGAGGCCTCGACCTGCGGCCGGGCCAGCGAGCCACGGGCCTCGAACGTACTGTCCACGCCCCATTCGGCCATCCAGCGCTGCGGGTCCAGCGAGGGCGACTCACCGGCGTGGCTGAGGAACTCGCCGACATCGAAGCCGATGCCGCCGGCGCCGATGATCGCCGCGCTGGCGCCCACTTCGACCCGGCCCAGCAGCACGTCCAGGTAGCTGACCACTTTGGCGTGGTCGGCGCCGGGGAAGTCGACCTTGCGCGGGGTGATGCCGGTGGCCAGCACCACCTCGTCGAAGCCGGCCAGGTGGGCGGCGTCGGCGCGGGTGCCGAGGCGCAGCTGCACGCCGGTCTCCTGCAGTGTGTGGCGGAAGTAGCGCAGGGTCTCGTGGAACTCTTCCTTGCCGGGGATGCGCTTGGCGACGTTGAACTGGCCACCGATCTCGTCGCTGGCATCGAACAGGGTGACCTGGTGGCCGCGCTGGGCGGCGACGGTGGCACAGGCCAGGCCGGCCGGGCCGGCGCCGACCACGGCAACCTTCTTCGGCGTGGCGGCCGGGCGATAGACCAGCTCGGTCTCGTGCGCGGCGCGCGGGTTGACCAGGCAGCTGGCCAGCTTGTTCTCGAACACGTGGTCCAGGCAGGCCTGGTTGCAGGCGATGCAGGTGTTGATCGCCTCGGCGCGGCCGGCGCGGGCCTTGTTCGGCCACTGCGGGTCGGCCAGCAGCGGGCGTGCCAGCGACACCATGTCGGCGCCGCCATCGGCGAGGATGCGTTCGGCGACCTCGGGCATGTTGATGCGGTTGGTCGCCACCAGCGGCAGCGCCACGTGCGGCTTCAGCTTGGCGGTGACCCCGGCGAAGGCCGCGCGCGGCACCGAGGTGGCAATCGTCGGGATACGCGCTTCGTGCCAGCCGATACCGGAATTGATGATCGTCGCGCCGGCGGCCTCGATGGCCTGCGCCTGTTGCACGATCTCTTCCCAGTTGCTGCCGTCTTCCACCAGGTCGACCAGCGACAGGCGGTAGATGATGATGAAGTCCGGGCCACAGGCTTCGCGGATGCGGCGCACGATCTCGACCGCGAAGCGCATGCGCTGGCGCGCGTCGCCGCCCCAGGCATCGGTGCGCTTGTTGGTGCGCGGTGCGATGAACTCATTGATGAGGTAGCCCTCCGAGCCCATCACTTCCACGCCGTCGTAGCCGGCCTCGCGGGCCAGCTTCGCGCTGCGCGCGTAGTCGGCGATGTGGCGCTCGACGCCGCTGGCCGACAGCGCGCGCGGGGTGAACGGGTTGATCGGTGCCTTCAGCTTCGACGGTGCCACCGACAAGGGGTGGTAGGCATAGCGGCCGGCATGCAGCAGCTGCAGGCAGATCTTCGCGCCATGCTGGTGCGCGGCGGCGGTCAGTTGGCGGTGCGGCCGCACTTCCCAGGGCCAGGACAGCTTGCCGCCGAACGGCTTCAGCCAGCCGACCACGTTCGGTGCGAAGCCGCCGGTGACGATCAGGCCGACGCCGCCCTCGGCGCGTTCGGCGAAGTAGGCCGCCAGCCGCGGGAAGTCGCGGGCGCGATCCTCCAGGCCGGTGTGCATCGAGCCCATCAGTACGCGGTTGCGCAACTGGGTGAAGCCCAGGTCCAGCGGGGCGAACAGATGGGGATAGGCGCTTTCGTTGGCTGGCGACATGGTCGATACGCTTGCGTACGGAAGCGCGAAGCGTGCCGCGAAACGGCGGCCGGGGCAAGGGTTGCTGGATGGCGCCGGTGGCGGCGCCCCCGAACTCCGGGGCGGTCGTGCCGGCCGCTGGCCGGGTACGGGGCAGCTCAGAGTGATTGCGGTTGCCGGGCAGCGGCCGGCACGACTGCGGGGCGACCGATCCCGAACCAGCCCAGGGTCACCCCGCACAGCGGGCCGATCAGCAGGGCGAAGGCGAGGGTGCCGAGGCCGACGTTGCCGCCCAGCCACCAGCCCAGCAGCAGGACGCTGCCTTCGATCAAACTGCGCACCTTCCAGATCGGCCAGCCGGTGCGGGCATGCAGGCCGGTCATCAGGCCATCGCGTGGGCCCGGGCCGAGGCGGGCGCCGATGTACAGGCCGGTGGCCAGGGCCACCAGCAGCATGCCCGCGCAGAACATCGCCAGCTGCCAGCCAAGGCCGACGGCCGGCGGCAGCAGCCACAGCCCGAACTGCGCAGAGGGACCGATCAGCATCACGTTGAGCACGGTGCCGACGCCCGGCTTCTGGCGCAGCGGCCACCACAGCAGCAGCACCAGCGCGCCGATCACGTTGGTCGCCAGGCCGAACGACAGTGGGGTCTGCGCAGCGATGCCCTGCGACAGGACATCCCAGGGCGCCACGCCGATCGCGGCACGGATCATCAGCGAAGCACCGAAGCCGTACAGGAACAGGCCAGTGATCAGTTGCAGCAGGCGCAGGGGCAGGGCGGTGGGCATGGCGGGCTCGGGGGAGGGGAGGGGAGGGGGAATCTGTTCCCACCGTATCCCTGATTTCCTTGATGCCATAGATACAGATTCAAGCCAATCCGGCGCTACAGGCGGCGCCGAACCTGCATGCGGGCGGCTATGCAGGACCGAGCCCGTGCTCTGCGGGTGGCGGCAGGCACAGCAGCCGAGCGTGGGCCCGGCTCTACATGACCGCGTCAGTCGTCCCAGCCGACCAGCGCCAGCTTGCCCACCGTGTGCCCGCTGGCCAGGCGCTGATGCGCGATGTCCAGGTTGGCTGCGTTGATCGTGCCCAGCGTCTCACTGAGCGTGCCGCGCAGCTGGCCGGCATCGATCATGCTGGCGGCGCGGCTGAGGATGCGGTGCTGTTCGATACGGTCGGGGGTGGCAAAGCGCGAGCGCGCGAACATGAATTCCCAGTGGATGCCGATGCACTTGGCCTTGTACGGATCGCCGATGCGCAGCGCGCCACGCGGCTCCACGATCAGTCCGACATGACCCTGCGGTGCCAGCAGCTGGCCCAGCTCGTCCCAGTAGTGGTCGGTGTCGGCCAGATTCAGCGCAACCTGCACCGCAGCGATGCCCAGCGCCTGCAACTGGGGTTGCAGTGGCTGCCGATGGTCGATCACGTGCGTGGCCCCCATCTGCCGGCACCACTCGATCGAAGCGTCGCGCGAAGCCGTGGCGATCACCTCGAAACCGGCGTGGCGGGCGAGCTGGATCGCCATCGAGCCCACGCCGCCCGCACCGCCGATCACCAGCAGGTGCTGGCCGCCATGGCGGCGGTCGTCCAGATGCAGGGGCATGCGCTGGAACAACAGCTCCCACGCGGTCAGCGTGGTCAGGGGCAGCGCGGCGGCTTCGGCGAAATCGAGCGTGGTCGGCTTGCGGGCGACCAGCCGTTCGTCCACCCATTGGTACTGCGCATTGCAGCCCGGGCGGGTGACGTCGCCGGCGAAGTAGACCTCGTCGCCGGAGGCAAACAGGCTGGCCTCATCGCCGATGGCTTCAACGACGCCGGCGGCGTCCCAGCCGAGCACCCGCGGCGTCTCCAGCGTTGCCGGATCGGTGGCGGCCCGCTGCTTGGCGTCGACCGGGTTGACCGAGACCGCTTCGATCCGGACCAGCAGGTCCCGGCCGCGTGGAGGCAACGGTGGTGGCAGCAGGACATCACGCAGGGCAGGGGCGTATTCACGACTCAGGGCGACGGCTTTCATCACGGCTCCGGCTGGGTTCGTGATCCCATCATAAGGTTCCTCACGTTTCCGCAAACGCGCTGAACCGTGTGATGCGGCGCGTTGCGCAATATGTCGCATTCGACACTTAAACCCCGTCAAACCCTTGCAGTGCGTGGGTCTTGCGGATTTTCATCATCCTGTATAGGGTTTCAACGTCGGACCGGTGGCCGGTCGGGCGCAACACTTCACATGTTACGGGACTGTTAACATGGCCTTCACCCGCCTGAGCATAATGTTCGCGGCGGTGGCGTGCTGAATCGGCTGTCGTACATCGATGCACTAGTGCTGGCCCATGCCTCTACCGGTTTCATACCCCCGAAATAGGAGCTGTACTCAATGAACAAGAAGATCCTTACTGCCGCGCTGCTGGGCGGCCTGGCTTTCGCCCAGGCAGCTTCGGCGCAGGAGTTCGATGACCGCTGGTACCTGACCGGTTCGGCCGGCTTCAACTTCCAGGACAGCGACCGTCTGACCAATGACGCTCCGTTCGTGACCCTGGGCCTGGGTAAGTTCATCAGCCCGAACTGGTCGCTGGACGGTGAGCTGAACTACCAGAACCCGAACTTCGACAGCAACCAGGACCTGAACTGGTCGCAGTACGGCGTCTCGCTGGACCTGCGTCGCCACTTCATCAAGGAAGGCCGCGGCTGGAACCCGTACATCGTCGGTGGCCTGGGCTACCAGAAGTCGGAAGAAGAGTACGCTGCGATCGACAACAACGGTCCGCGCCAGCGTAAGGACGGCAACCTGGCCGCCAAGCTGGGCGTCGGCCTGCAGACCACCTTCGAGAAGCGCGTGGCTGTCCGCGCCGAAGTGGCCTACCGCGCTGACTTCGACGACCAGAGCGTCGCTGCACGCGACGAAAGCTGGTTCGGCGACGTGCTGGCTTCGGTCGGCGTCGTGATCCCGCTGGGCCCGGCTCCGGTCGCGGCTGCTCCGGCTCCGGCTCCGGTTGCCCCGAGCTGCGCCGACCTGGATGACGACGGTGACGGCGTCAACAACTGCGACGACAAGTGCCCGAACTCGCAGCCGGGTCAGACCATCGGTCCGGACGGTTGCCCGGTTCCGGTCTCCATCGACCTGAAGGGCGTCAACTTCGACTTCGACAAGTCGAACCTGCGTCCGGACGCCGTGGCGATCCTGAGCGAAGCCACCGAGATCCTGAAGCGTTACCCGGATCTGCGCGTTGAAGTTGCCGGTCACACCGACTCGAAGGGTACCGACGCTTACAACCAGAAGCTGTCGGAGCGTCGCGCCACCGCCGTGTACAACTACCTGACCAAGAACGGCGTCGACGCCGGTCGCCTGGTCGGCCCGATCGGCTACGGCGAGAGCCGTCCGATTGCTCCGAACACCAACCCGGATGGTTCGGACAACCCGGAAGGTCGCGCCAAGAACCGTCGTACCGAGCTGAACGTCCAGAACTAAGTTCTGACGCTCTGCCAGTAGGACACAGCAGGACCCGGCTTCGGCCGGGTCTTGTTGTTTCTGCCGCCGGGAAACCGGCCTGGGGCGGGCGGGGAATCGCCGTTCGTCGGGATTTTGCCCGTAAATCCAATGAGTTGCCGTATTCATTGAAAGTGGCGCTTGAAAGCTGACGCGGCATTGCTAAACTCGCCGCGTCACTTCCTTCCGTGGATGCCCCTCATGCTGCGCTCTGCATCGGCCGCCGTTCTGGCGCTGGCCCTGGTTCCCGCCGCCCACGCCGCGGTTGATTGCTCGGTCAACACCAGCGCCTCGCCGCTGCCGTTGCCGGCCACGACCATCGCGCCGGTGGCCGACGAGCTGTACATCCGTGGCAACCAGCTGGGCATGCCGGCCGGCGTGCTGAGCAGCAACTACGATCCGTCGCAGTCGCTGGACCAGGTGCTTCAGCGCCTGCGCATCGATGGCTGCCAGAACATCGCCAAGGCCATCCCGAGCGCGCCAGCGGTGAAGCCGAACGATCCGGCGGCCTACAAGCCGCAGACCGAGTTCGACAATACGCCGTGGCGCTTCGACATGAGCCAGAACGGCAAGCGCATGACCGCCGAAGAATTCGACGCCTGGATGAAGGCGCGCGGCGTGCGCGTGGTCAAGGCGCGCCCGGCCCCGGCCGCCACTCCGGCTGCGGCCGAAGCACCGGCTGAGACCAAGCCGGTCGACAAGAAGTAAGCGCCGCGGGGAGCAGAGGCTTGCGCACGCGCCGCCCACCTGCCACCCCCGCCGCCCGCTCCCACGCACCGCGTGGGCGTGCGGCGCCGAACGTCTCCAGCGGTGCGCGTCATGGCCTGGCGCGCGTGCTGTCCAAGGCCGGCGTGTGCTCGCGCAGCGAGGCCGCGCGCTGGATCGCCGAAGGCCGGGTGCGCGTGTCCGGCCGCGTCGTGCGTGATCCCGAGTTCCCGATCGGACAGCCTGCGCCGCCGATCGAGGTCGATGGCCAGCCGATGGCTGCGCCGCAGCGCCTGTACCTGATGCTCAACAAGCCGCGCGGGGTCGTGACCACGGCGCAGGACGAGCGTGGCCGTGACACGGTGTACCGCTGTTTTGATGGCGCCGGCTTGCCCTGGATCGCACCGGTCGGGCGCCTGGACAAGGCCAGCGAAGGGTTGCTGCTGTTCAGCAACGATCCGCAGTGGGCCGCGCGCCTGACCGACCCGCAGACCGGGCCGGACAAGACCTACCACGTGCAGGTGGATGGCCTGCCCGATGCCGCCACCCTGGCGGCATTGCAGGCCGGGGTGGAGGACGAGGGCGAGTTCCTCGCTGCCCGCGCCGTGCACGTGCTGCGCCGTGGCGACAAGACCGCATGGCTGGAGGTGGTCCTCGACGAGGGCCGCAACCGCCATATCCGCCGCCTGTTGGCGGCTTTCGACCTGCAGGTGCTGCGCCTGGTCCGGGTCGCGATCGGTGGGCTGCTGCTCGGCGATCTCGGCAAGGGCCAGTGGCGGGTGCTGGAGGTCAGCGACCAGCAGCGGCTGGGGGCCGCTGCACCGGGCTGATCACCGCCCGCGGCCGGCAGTTGCCGGCCACCGTTCCAGGCGTAGGGGGCGCCTGGTTGCTGAATTTCCCGAACGGAGCCTGCCCATGTACCACCCGACCCTCAATCAAACCCTGCGCTGCGCAGGCCTGCTGCTGCCGATGGTGCTGCTGACCGCCTGTGGCGGCCACAAGAAGGTGGCCAAGGCGGAAACGCCGGCCGAAACCCCGGTGGTGGAAGTGAAGACCCCGGAGCTGGATGGTCGCGGCAGCTACCGCTTCCTGATGAGCAACGGCGACAAGAAGATGACCGCCGATGAGTTCGATGCCTGGATGAAGGCCAACGGCATCCGCGTCGCCAAGGGCAACGGCCAGGACGCCGCCGCCAAGCCGGTGGTGGTGGCCAGCAAGGACGAGCCGAAGGGCAAGAAGAAAAAGAAGTGACGCTTGGGGTGGGGTGATGGGGCCAGGGCCCTTTCCTGTGGAAAGAGACCCGGCCCCGGCGTGATCAGCCCTTGATCACGCCCAGCTCGACACCAATGCGGGTGAACGCATCGATCGCGCGATCCAGGTGCTCGCGGCTGTGCGCGGCGCTGATCTGGGTCCGGATGCGGGCCTG
Source organism: Stenotrophomonas pavanii (assembly GCF_900101175.1). GTDB lineage: Bacteria > Pseudomonadota > Gammaproteobacteria > Xanthomonadales > Xanthomonadaceae > Stenotrophomonas > Stenotrophomonas pavanii. The sequence goes on from NZ_FNFQ01000011.1 coordinate 13,646, forward strand.
TCCCTTGGGCACCACCGGGAAGAAGAAGCCGATCGCGTAGATGCCTTCCTCGAGCAGGCGCTCGGCGAACTTCTGCGCCAGCGGTGCGTCGTACAGCATGACCGGGCTGATCGGATGCACGCCCGGCTTCACGTCGAAGCCGGCGGCGGTCATCTTCTCGCGGAAGTAGGCGGTGTTGTCGGCCAGCGTGCTGCGCAGGTCGTCGGCGGCCGCCAGCATTTCGAACGCCTTGATGCCAGCAGCCACCACGTGCGGCGGCAGCGAGTTGGAGAACAGGTACGGGCGCGAGCGCTGGCGCAGCAGTTCGATCACCTCGGCACTGGCGCAGGTGAAGCCGCCCAGTGCGCCGCCCATGGCCTTGCCCAGGGTGCCGGTGATGATGTCGATCCTGTCCAGCACGCCCTTCACTTCGGCCGAGCCACGACCGGTGGCACCGAGGAAGCCGGTGGCATGGCATTCGTCGATGTGCACCAGCGCGTTGTACTTCTTCGCCAGCGCGGTGATCTCGTCCAGCGGCGCGATGAAGCCATCCATCGAGAACACGCCGTCGGTGGTGATCAGCTTGGTCTTGCAGCCGGCGGCATCGGCGGCCTGCAGCTGGGCTTCCAGGTCGGCCATGTCGCAGTTGGCGTAACGGAAGCGCTTGGCCTTGCACAGGCGCACGCCGTCGATGATCGACGCATGGTTGAGTGCATCGGAAATGATGGCGTCGTTCTCGCCGAGCAGCGGCTCGAACAGGCCGCCGTTGGCATCGAAGCAGGCCGCGTACAGGATGGTGTCCTGCTTGCCGAAGAAGTCGGCGATCTGCTTTTCCAGCTGCTTGTGCAGGTCCTGGGTGCCGCAGATGAAGCGCACCGACGCCATGCCGAAGCCATGGGTGTCCAGCGCGTCCTTGGCGGCCTGGATCAGGTCCGGGTGGTCGGCCAGGCCCAGGTAGTTGTTGGCACAGAAGTTCAGCACCTGGCGGCCGTCATCGAGGGTGATCTCGGCCGACTGCGGGCTGGTGATGATCCGCTCGGACTTGAACAGGCCCTGGGCGCGGATGGCGTCCAGTTCCTCGGCATAGTGGCGGGTCAGGGCGGAGGAGGCGTCGGTCATGGCGTGGGCACGGCTCTGCACGGGAAACCGCCGATTCTACCGGGCAACGAGGTTCACCGACCGCGGTGGGCAGGGCACCACCATGGCAGGCACATGTTGCAATGCAGTAACAAATGGTTAAATATTCGTGAACCGTGCCTGTCTGGCATTGGCTTCACTGCTGCCCCCTTCCCGCCCCCCGCCCCCGGAGACGCTCATGAAGCACGCCCATGCCTGCCTCGCCATTGCCGCCGCCCTGACCCTTGCGCCGTTCGCGGCCAGTGCCCAGGAGACCGAATCGCCGTACAGCTGGAACGTCACTGCGGTGTCGGACTACCTGTTCCGTGGTGTGTCGCAGACCGACGAGAAGCCGACCCTGCAGGCGGGCTTCACCTACACCTCGCCGGTCGGCCTGTATGCCGGTGTCTGGGGTTCGGGCGTGGACTTCGGTCCGGGCGACCCGAGCACCGAGATCGACTACCAGATCGGTTACGGCGTGGACGTCACTCCGCGCGTCAACTTCGACGTGCTGCTGAACCGCTACACCTACCTGGGTGCCAGCGACCTGAACTACAACGAGCTGATCACCACCACCACGCTGGACGAAACCTACAAGCTGACCGTGGCCTACACCAACGACCAGTGGAACAGCGGCACCGATGGCTGGTACTACGGCGTCGGCGGCCAGTGGGGCCTGCCGCAGGAGTTCACCCTCAGTGCCAACGTCGGCCGCAGCAGCTTCGAGAAGGGCCTGGCCAAGGACTACACCGACTGGAACGTCGGCGTCAGCCGCCAGTTCGGCCTGTTCAATGTCGGCCTCGGCTACTACGGCACCGACAGCAACGGGCGCGAAAACTCGGGCAAGCTGGCGCACAGCCGCGTGCTGCTGACCGTGGCCGTCGGCAAGTAACGCCGCAGGCGTTACCGGTAGTGCCGGCCGCTGGCCGGCAACACCGGAAAAAGGCGCCCATCGGGCGCCTTTTTCAATTTCATGGTGTGCCGAGCAAGCTCGGCACCCACCATTCGTGCGCGGAACCGAGGATCAATTCCAGCTGAGCACGACCTTGCCGGCCTTGCCTTCTTCCATCAGGTCGAAGCCCTTCTGGAACTCGTCGATCGACAGCTGGTGGGTCATCACCTTGCCGAGCGGGAAACCGGACAGCACCAGCTGGGTCATCTTGTACCAGGTCTCGTACATCTTGCGGCCGTAGATACCCTGCACGGTCAGGCCCTTGAAGATGATCTTGTCCCAGTCGCAGCCGGCGCCCTTGGGCATGATGCCGAGCATGGCGATCTTGCCGCCGTGGTACATGCAGTCGAGCATGTCGTTGAACGCACGCGGGTTGCCGCTCATTTCCAGGCCCACGTCGAAGCCCTCCATGTGCAGCTCCTTCATCACGTCCTTCAGCGACTGGTTGGCGACGTTGACCACGCGGGTGGCGCCCATGTCGGCGGCCAGCTTCAGGCGGAAATCGTTGACGTCGGTCACCACCACGTTGCGCGCGCCGATGTGCTTGCAGATGCCGGCGGCGATGATGCCGATCGGGCCGGCACCGGTGATCAGCACGTCTTCACCGATCACGTCGAATTCCAGCGCGCAGTGGGCGGCGTTGCCATACGGGTCGAAGAACGCGGCCAGCTCCGACGGGATCTGGTCCGGGATCGGCCACAGGTTGCTGGCCGGCATCACCATGTATTCGGCGAAGGCGCCATTGACGTTGACACCGATGCCGACGGTGTTCGGGCACAGGTGCGGGCGGCCACCACGGCAGTTGCGGCAATGGCCGCACACGATGTGGCCTTCGGCCGAAACGCGCTGGCCGATCTCATAACCGGTCACTGCCGAGCCGAGCGCGGCGATGCGGCCGACGAACTCGTGGCCGATGGTCAGGCCCGGCTTGATCGTGCGCTGGCTCCATTCGTCCCACAGGTAGATGTGCAGGTCGGTACCGCAGATCGCGGTCTTCTCCAGCTTGATCAGGACCTCGTTCGGGCCGGGGGTCGGCACCGGAACTTCTTCCAGCCAGATGCCCTTGGCTGCTTCGCGCTTGACCAGGGCCTTCATCGTTTGCTGCGCCATCGGGGTGGAACTCATCAGGGGGAAAGCGCGGATTATAGGGTGCCGGACGGAATTCCCATGTTGCGCTGCGGGTGCTTTGGCGGAACGAAAGGCGTGCGCCGGCGGGCGTTTCGAACGTGCCGCAAACAGCAGCGCCTCCTTGATTCCGGGGGAGGGGGCGTGGTCACCCTGGCCGGGACACGCAAAAGCCCATCCATGGTGCTCGATGGCGCCATCCATGGCGCCAACGGTCCCGGCCAGGGTGGCCACGCCCCCTCAGGACGATTCCATGTGCGCGGCCGACGTGCGCATGGCAGAGCAAGAAGCAGGCCCATGACTTCCGGGGTTCGGGCCGGGGCAGGGCGGCGGGCTACAATCGAGGGTTCCACTACCAGGGGCTGCTCCATGCGCTCGAACCTGCTTGCATTTTCCATCGTCGCCAGCCTCGGCCTGGCCCAGGTCGCCCATGCCGCTGAAGGCATGTGGGTGCCGCAGCAGCTGCCGGAAATCGCCGGCCCGCTGCAGAAGGCCGGCCTGAAGCTGTCCCCGGAACAGCTGTCCAACCTGACCGGCGACCCGATGGGCGCGGTCGTCGCCCTCGGCGGCTGCACCGCCAGCTTCGTCTCGCCGCAGGGCCTGGTGGTCACCAACCACCATTGCGCGTATGGCGCCATCCAGCTGAATTCGACCGCGCAGAAGAACCTGATCAAGGACGGCTTCAATGCGCCGACCCTGAAGGACGAACTGAGCGCCGGCCCGAACGCCCGCGTGTTCGTGCTCGACCAGATCACCGACGTCACCGCCCAGGCCAAGGCCGCCATCGCCGCTGCCGGCAACGACCCGCTGGCCCGCAGCCGCGCGCTGGACGCCTTCGACAAGGCCCAGGTTGCCGCCTGTGAAGCCGATGCCGGTTTCCGCTGCCGCCTGTACAGCTTCTCCGGCGGCAACACCTACCGCCTGTTCCGCAACATGGAAATCAAGGACGTGCGCCTGGTCTACGCGCCCCCGGGCAGCGTCGGCAAGTTCGGCGGCGACGTCGACAACTGGATGTGGCCACGCCACACCGGCGATTTCTCGTTCTACCGCGCCTACGTCGGCAAGGACGGCAAGCCGGCCGCCTTCGCCGCCGACAACGTGCCGTACCAGCCCAAGCACTTCCTGAAGTTCGCCGACCAGCCGCTGGGCGCCGACGACTTCGTGATGGTGGCCGGCTACCCGGGCCGCACCAACCGCTATGCACTGGCCGGCGAGTTCAACGAGACCGCCAGCTTCACCTACCCGACCATCGCCAAGCACTACAACGCGGTGCTGAAGATGATCGCCGACGCCGGCAAGGCCGACGCCGACGTCAAGGTGAAGTACGCCGCCACTGCCGCCAGCATGAACAACGTGGCCAAGAACTACCTGGGCCAGCTGGAAGGCTTCAAGCGCATCGACGCCGCTGGCCAGAAGCAGGCCGAGGAAGCCGCCGTGCTGGCGTGGCTGAAGAAGCAGGGCGCGGCCGGCAAGCCGGCGCTGGCCGCACACGCGCAGCTGGTCAAGCACCTGGACACCAGCAAGGCCACCCGCGAGCGTGACCTGTTCGTCGGCCAGTTCAACAACACCTCGGCCGTGGGCGCAGCGATCACCCTCTACCGCCTGTCGATCGAGCGCAGCAAGCCCGATGCCGAACGCGAAGCCGGTTACCAGGAACGTGACCTGACCACCATCGAAGGCGGCCTGAAGCAGATGGACCGCCGCTACGTGGCGAAGATGGACCAGCAGCTGCAGGCCTACTGGCTGGAGCAGTACGTGGCCCTGCCGGCCGCGCAGCGCGACAATGAAGTGCTGAACAAGTGGCTGGCCGGCAGCGATGCCGCTGCGGTGAAGTCGCTGGTGGCCAAGCTGTCGGGCACCGAGCTGGGCAGCCTGGATGCACGCCTGAAGTGGTTCAAGGCCGACCGTGCCGCGTTTGAAGCCAGCAGCGATCCGGCCATCCAGTACGCCGTGGCTGTCATGCCGGCACTGCTGAAGCAGGAAGAGCAGAAGAAGATCCGCGAAGGCGAATCGCTGACCGCGCGCCCGCTGTACCTGCAGGCCGTGGCCGACTACAAGAAGAGCCAGGGTGAATTCGTCTACCCGGACGCCAACCTGTCGCTGCGCATCACCTTCGGCAACGTCATGGGGTATGGCAAGGACGGCGTGAAGTACACCCCGTTCACCACCCTGGAAGGCGTGGCAGCGAAGGAAACCGGTGAAGATCCGTTCGATTCGCCGAAGGCGCTGCTCGATGCGGTCAAGGCCAAGCGTTACGGCGGCCTGGAAGACAAGCGCATTGGTTCGGTGCCGGTGAACTTCCTGTCCAACCTGGACATCACCGGCGGCAACTCGGGTTCGCCGGTGCTGGATGCCAACGGCAAGCTGGTCGGCCTGGCCTTCGATGGCAACTGGGAATCGGTCAGCTCCAACTGGGTATTCGACCCGGTGATGACCCGCATGATCGCCGTCGACAGCCGCTACATGCAGTGGATCATGCAGGAAGTGGCGCCGGCGCCGCAGCTGCTGAAGGAACTGAACCTGGCCAAGTGAGGTAGTGCCGGCCGCTGGCCGGCAACGCCTGCAGACACTGCCGGGCGGTGCATCCGCGCATGGCGTGGATCTGCTGCCCGGCGCGCCGTCCGCGATTCCGAAACCCCGCGACCCACGTCGCGGGGTTTTTTCATGCCCGGCCCGGCCCGGCGCGCCGAACAGGTATCATCCCTGTTCCGCGCACTTCACAGGATGTGAACGAAACGCGGAACTTCCTCCCCCAGGACCCCTTGCACGCATGCGCATCCTGCTTGCCCGCCACGGCGAAACGCCGTGGAACGCCGAAGGCCGCTACCAGGGCCAGATCGACATCCCGCTTTCGCCGATCGGCGAAGCCCAGGCCCAGGCCCTCGGCGCGCGCCTGGCCTCGGTGGACATCACCCGTGCCGTCGCCTCGCCGCTGTCACGCGCGCAGCGCACCGCGCAGCTGGCGCTCGGCGCCGCCCGTGCCGGGATGCTGCAGACCGAACCGGAACTGCAGGAAATCGCCCACGGCGAATGGGAAGGGCTGCTGGCCAGTGAGATCCATGAGAAGGATCCCTCACGCCTGAAAGCGTGGCGCGAGGAACCGGATACCGTGCTGATGCCCGGCGGCGAGTCGCTGCGCCTGGTGCTGGAGCGCAGCTGGCGCGGCCTGGCCCGCGCCACCGAAGGCCTTGGTGAGCACGACACCCTGCTGGTGGTCGCCCACGACGCGGTGAACCGCGTGATCCTGTGCAAGGTGCTGGGGCTGCCGATTTCCCGGCTGTGGACCTTCCGCCAGGCACCGACCACGCTCAACCTGCTCGAAGGCGCCGACCTGGACAGCCTGGAAGTGGTGCGCCTGAACGACTGCGCCCACCACACGCCATTCTTCGGCGAAGCCAAGCACCGCGCTCTCTGATCCATCCCCCTGCATCAACTGCTTCTGCTGGAACCGCTGCCGTGACGAACACCCCGACCACCCTGGCCGACTGGCTGGACTACATTGAACGCCAGCATCCGGCGAGCATCGACATGGGCCTGGAGCGCGTGCGCGCCGTGGCCACGGCGATGGGCCTGGGGGCGCCGGCCAAGCGCACCATCGTGGTCGGTGGCACCAACGGCAAGGGCTCGACCGTGGCCTTCATCGAAGCCATTGCACGCGCCGCTGGCTGGAAGGTCGGCGCGTACACCTCGCCGCACCTGCTGCGCTACAACGAGCGCGTGCGCATCGACGGCCAGGAGGTGGACGATGCGGCGCTGGTCGCTGCGTTCAATGCGGTCGAGGCCGCGCGTGGCCAGACCACGCTGACCTATTTCGAGTACGGCACGCTGGCCGCCCTGCACCTGTTCGCCGACGCCGGGCTGGACCTGGCGGTGCTGGAAGTGGGCCTGGGCGGTCGCCTGGATGCGGTCAACATCGTCGACGCCGACGTGGCGGTGATCACCACCGTGGACATCGACCATGCCGAGTGGCTGGGCGAGGACCGCGAAGCGATCGGCACCGAGAAGGCCGGCATCATCCGTGGCTGGAAACCGGTGATCCTGGGTGAAACCGACCCGCCGTCGAGCGTGCTGCGCCGCGCCTACCTGGTCGGCGCCAATGCGATCCGCGGCGGCAGCGATTACTTCTACGAGCCGATCGATGCCCAGCGCTGGCGCTGGCGCGATGTCGGCCTGCGCATGGAACTGCCGACCCCGGCCCTGGCCGGCCCGATCCAGCTGGCCAACGCCGGTGCCGCCATCGCCGCGCTGCGCTCGCTGGACAAGCCGGTGCCGCGTGCGGCGTGGGCGGCCGGTATCGCGGCGGCGCGGATCTCCGGCCGCCTGCAGGCGTTCGAGCGCGACGGTGTGCAGATCCGCGTCGATGTCGGCCACAACCCGCAGGCCGCCGGTCAGCTGGCACGCGCATTGAAGGCCGATGTGTCGGCCGGGCGCACGCTGGCGGTGTACGCCGCGCTGCAGGACAAGGACGCGGCGGGCGTGGTGCAGGCGCTGCAGGACGTCGTGGGCGCGTGGACGTTGGCCGGCCTGGACGGCCCGCGTGGGCAGAGCGCGGCGCAGCTGCAGGCGCGCCTGGCCGGCACCGCAGCCGCCGCCGGTGCGCAGCTGGCCGGTTCCGTCGAACAGGCACTGGCCCAGGTCCTGGCCGAGGCCGGGCGCGGCGACCGCGTCCTGGTCTTCGGCTCGTTCCATACCGCTGCGGCCGCGCTGCGCTGGCTGCAGGGCGCCGCCTGATCCGCGTTCAGCCAATGCCGACGCCGGCCGGTCCGGCACCCGTATAATCGACGGCAATCTCCGGACCGTTGCCTGCCTCACGTGGATACGCCTCTGAAACAGCGTCTGATTGGTGCCATCGTGCTGGTGGCGCTGGCCGTGATTTTCCTGCCGATGCTGGTCAAGGGTCCGGCACCGGACAGTGGCGTGGCCTCGGTGCCGATCGCCGCGCCGGATGCGCCGGCCGATGGCCAGTTCGAGACCCGCGAGCTGCCGCTGGTCGCCCCGGCCGGTGGCGCCACCGGGCTGCAGACCGGGCAGGCCAAGCCACTGCAGGAAGCGGCCGCGCCGGCCACGCCGCCGACCGTGGACACCTCCCCGGCCGTTGCCGCGGGCAACTTCGCGGTCACCTTTGGCGCATACGGCAGCAAGGCCGACGCCGATGCGGTGATCGCCTACCTGCAGCGCTCGCAGCTGCCGGGCTTCGCAGAAGCGACCACCATCAGCGGGCGCCAGGCGTGGCGCGTGCGCGTCGGGCCGTATGACGACCGTGCCCAGGCCGAGGCCGCCCGCCTGCAGGCAGTGAAGATCCGCGCCGACGTGAAGGCCGAAGTCATCACGCTGGATGCGGCCGCAGGCAACAGTGCCGCGGTCGCTGCCACACCGGCACCGGCGGCCAGCACACCGGCCGCAGCGACCAGCCCGTCGGCCACCAGCAACCCGGTGCGCAGCGAAAGCCTGCCGCCGAGCACGGCGACCGTGACTACGCCGCCGGCCACCAAGCCGGAGCCGGCCAAGCCGGCGCCGAAGCCTGAGGCCCCGAAGCCTGAGGCCAAGCCGGAACCGAAGCCGGAGGCCACCGCCAGCAAGCCGGCCACGGCGCCGGCCACGCCGGCCGCACCGGCGGCCAGTGGCGTCGGCTTCGCCGTGCAGCTGGGCGCGTTCGGCCAGGCCAGCGATGCCGCTGCGCTGCGCGACAAGGTCCGCGCCGCCGGCTTCAGTGCGTTCGTCGAGCAGGTGCGCACCGAAAAGGGCACCCTGCATCGCGTCCGCGTGGGTCCGGTGGCCAACCGCGCGGATGCCGAACAGCTGAAGGCGCAGGTCGCTGCCAAGGTCGGCGTCGCCGGCATGGTCCGACCGCACCCATGACCGACGCGCAGGCCCGTTGCCAGCGCCGCCGAAGGAGCGGGGCGCCATGATCGACGTGGTGCTGCTGATCGTGATCGCCGCCTCGACCCTGTTGGGGATGCTGCGCGGCTTTGTTGGCATCGTCATCGGCACGCTGTCGTGGCTGCTGGCTGCATGGGCGGCCTTCGCCTTCGGCAACGACGCCGCGCGCTGGTGGGCGGCCCCGGCCGCGCCCGGCGGCGAGCACTTCGTCGGCGGCTACCTGGGCGTGGGCATCGGCGTGATGATCGTGGTCGCGGTGATCGGCATGGTCATCAAGGCGATGATCCACCGCAGCATGCTGACCAGCCTGGACCGCCTGCTGGGCGGCGTGCTGGGCGCCGTGCGCGGCGGCCTGATCGCGGCGATCCTGGTACTGCTGGCGGGTTTCACGCCGCTGACCGCCGAGCCGTCCTGGAAGCGTTCGGCGGTACGCCCGGTGCTGAATCCGGCCGTGGCCTGGATGAACGGCAAGCTGCCGCACTGGCAGGTGCCCGGCGCCGATATGCTGCCCAAGGCCTTGCCCACCGACATGCTGTCCCCATCTGCACTGATGGAGTTGGGGAAGAACGCGGGCGCCGGGTTGGGAAAGCCGGGCGAGGCAGGCGATAATGGCATCCTCAACCAGGTAGTGGCGGGCGGCGGATGGCTGCGGCCCGCGAAAGCGGAACAGGGCGATGCATACGATCCGGCCGAAGTGCGCCCGGACGCCCCAGCACTGCCGGACAGTATCGAGCCGGGCGATCCGGCCAACGTCGACCGCAGGCGCGGCGACCACCGCGGCCAGGTACGGCCACCTTCCTTGTAACTGGGCACAGCCCAGCGGAGACCTCGCACCATGTGTGGCATCGTCGGAATCGTCGGCAACCAGAACGTCGCCGGGCAGTTGTATGACGGCTTGACCGTTCTCCAGCACCGCGGCCAGGACGCGGCAGGCATCGCCACCGCCAGTGGCAGCCGCCTGCGCGTGCAGAAGGCCACCGGGCTGGTCCGCGATGTGTTCGACGCCCGCACCATGTCCACCCTGGAAGGCAGCGTCGGCATCGCCCACGTGCGCTACCCGACCGCGGGCTCGGAAGGCATGGACGAGGCACAGCCGTTCTACGTCAATTCGCCGTACGGCATCGCGCTGGCCCACAACGGCAACCTGATCAACACCGAGGCGCTGCGCCAGCAGGTGTTCGAACAGGACCGCCGCAACGTCAACACCGATTCGGACAGCGAAGTGCTGCTGAACGTGTTCGCCTACGAACTGGAGCAGCAGCGCCAGCTCAGCCCGGAAGCCGCGATCCGCGCGGTGGCCGGCGTGCATCGGCGCTGCAAGGGCGGCTATGCGGTGGTCAGCGTGGTGCTGGGCCTGGGCCTGGTCGCCTTCCGCGACCCGCATGGCATCCGTCCGCTGGTGCTGGGCAAGCGCAGCCATGCCGAGGGCGACGAGTACATCGTGGCGTCCGAGTCGGCGGCGCTGGACGTGCTGGGCTTCCAGCGCGTGCGCGACGTGCAGCCGGGCGAAGCGCTGGTGATCACTGCACGCGGCGAGCTGTTCTCGGAGATCTGCGCCGAGCCGGTCGAGCACACTCCGTGCATCTTCGAGTACGTGTACTTCGCGCGCCCGGACTCGATGATCGACAACGTCTCGGTGCACAAGGCGCGCATGCGCATGGGCATCAAGCTCGGCGAGAAGATCCTGCGCCTGCGCCCGGACCACGACATCGACACCATCATCCCGATCCCGGATACCTCGCGCGACGCCGCGCTGGAGATTTCCAACGTGCTCGGTGTGAAGTACCGCGAAGGCTTCATCAAGAACCGCTACATCGGCCGCACCTTCATCATGCCGGGGCAGGGGGAACGCGTGAAGTCGGTGCGCCGCAAGCTCAACCCGATCCACCTGGAGTTCCGCAACCGCGTGGTGCTGCTGGTGGACGACTCGATCGTGCGTGGCACCACCAGCCAGCAGATCGTGCAGATGGCCCGTGATGCCGGCGCGCGCAAGGTCTATCTGGCCAGCGCGGCACCGCCGGTGCGCTATCCCAACATCTACGGCATCGACATGCCGGCGGCCGAAGAGCTGGTCGCGCACAACCGCAGCGTGGAAGAGATCGAAGCCCACCTGGGGTGCGACTGGCTGATCTACCAGGACATCGAGGACATGGAAGCGGCGGTGAGCGAGGGCAACCCGGCGCTGCGCAGTTTCGATTCGTCCTGCTTCAACGGCCACTACCCGACCGGTATCGAGCCGGGCTACTTCGAGCGCATCCAGCAGCTGCGTTCGGACGACGCCAAGCACAAGCGCCGCGCCTGAGGTCCAGGCGTGGTCGCGGTGCCCGACGCCGGAGGTGACCTGCTGCGCGCGGCGCAGCAGTGCCTGGCCGAGGCCGACCCGCTGCGCAAGGTCGCGCTGACCCAGGCCTATGCCGCCGCGTTCCGTGCCGGCCGCCTGAAGGTGGCCGCCGATGCGCCGCCGCCGGAACCGATCCGCATGCCCGGCCGGCCGGCGCAGCTGGTGCTGGTGCATCCGCGCGACGTGCCGCGGCGTGGACTGGGCGGCGTGGAAGGGCGAGCGGCCTTCATCCACGCCATCGCCCACATCGAACTCAATGCGATCGACCTGGCCTGGGACGCGGTGTACCGCTTCCGCGGCCTGCCGCCAGCGTTCCATGCCGACTGGGTCAGCTGTGCCGACGACGAATCACGGCACTTCATGCTGCTGCGCGAGCGCCTGCAGGCGCTCGGCCACGACTACGCTGATTTCCCCGCGCACAACGGCCTGTGGGAAATGTGCGAAAAGACCGCGCATGACGGCCTGGCGCGCATGGCGCTGGTCCCGCGCGTGCTGGAAGCGCGCGGCCTGGACGTCACCCCGGGCATGATCGAGAAGCTGCGCAACGTCGGTGATGGCGAAACCGCCGATGTACTGGAAGTGATCCTGCGCGAGGAAGTGGCGCATGTTGCCGCCGGTTCGCGCTGGTACCGCTGGTATTGCGACCGCGCCGGCGTCGAACCGCGCGCACGGTTCAAGGCGCTGCTGGTGGAATACGCCGGCGGCTACCTGCACGGGCCGTTCAACATCGAAGCGCGCCTGCTGGCCGGCTTCGACGCCGATGAGCTGGCCAACCTGGTCGAACAGGCCGGTTGAAGAAAAGGGGACGGAGGGGATTAAGTCGTTTGTGGCACAAACGACTTAATCCCCTCCGTCCCCTTTTTCATGCGTTGGGCAGCACCACGCGCTTGCCATCCACGGTGGGCCGGTTGATGTAGAACAGGCCGGGGCCGGGCCGATACGGCAGCTCGCTGACACCGGCGTCGGCGGCATAGGTCAGGGCGGTGTCGCCCAGTGCGTCGAAATTCCAGTGCGCCGACTGCATCAGGTAGCGTCGCCGCAACAGTGCCTCCTGAGGCTGGGTCAACGCCCGGCCGGCCACCAGCCGCCGTGCGATCGGTTGCAGGGCCGACGGCAGTTCCCAGCCGGGAACCCCGGCAGCGTTGGCGCGCCAGGTCACGCCGGCATCGATGGCATGCTGCTGCATCACCTGGAGCGCGATCAGCTGGTAGCGCCAGTCGATGCGCCGCCGCAGTACCACGGCGGCCGTCACGTACAGCACCGGTGACAGCAGCACGCTGCGGCTGCCGGCGCGCCGCTGCTGCTGCCACTGGTGCCAGACATCCACCCACACTTCCTTTTCGTCCACGCCCAGCTGCTGCCGCCAGCGCTCGGCGTCGGCCTGTGCCTCGGCGTAGGCGGTGGTCGCCTGCAGGACCGCCAGCGGTGGCGTCTGGTAGTCGGCCACGCCCGCGCGGCGCAGCATCTGCCGGCGCGGACGGCTGAGCAGCTTGGGCCCTTCGTCGAGCTGGTTGTAGCCGCCGCCGATGTTGGCGTGCACGCCAGGCAGCGCGATCTCGGCAAAGGGCGGCGCGACGCTGGTGAGCGGATAGTGCTGGCGGTGCTCGTCACGCGCACACAGCTGCAGCACCTGCCTGGCAACGCCGGGCCGCAGCGCGACGCGGGGCTGTTCATCGGCACGCCCGCCGTTGACCGCCACCACGGTGTCGAACAGGCCGATGAAGCGCAGCACCGGATCGGCGCGGTCGAAGTCCGCAGTGCACGCCAGGCCGGCGCCCTGCAGCAGCTGGCGCCAGTGCGCGCCATCCCAGGCCTGCACCTGGTTGGCAACGTCACGCGCGGCCGCTGCACCGCGCGAGAAGCCGAACAGATCCAGCTGCACGCGTCGCAGCGGCTGCCGCCAGCGTGCCGCGAGCGCGCTCAGCGCAGCCGGCAGCAGCACCTGCAGTGCACGCTGCACTTTGGCACGCACACCGCTGGCGCCGATGCCGAACGCCAGTCCGATCAGATCGTCGTCGGCGTCATCGCGGGTGCCGACACCTTCGACGTAGATCGACAACGAGGGAGAAGCGGAGGTGCCGGTGCGGCTGTCCGGGTACAGCTGCTGCAGGCGCGCGATGTTGGTCGGCCCGTTGTCGTAGCTGCTGGTCAGCCGGCTCTGGTAGGTCGAATCGTCATCCGCACGCAGCTGCGCCGGGCGCGGCTGGGGCGGCCGTGGTCGGCCACGCGCCAGGTTGTGTGCGTTGTTGCGGGTGCCATCGAAGAACAGGCCGATCCGCAGCAAGCCGACATCTTCGTCCGTGTCCTGCGAGGGTGCCATGTGTATTTCCCGTGGTGGCCGCGTCACGGTAGCGCGAAAGCGGTGTATTGTCGAAGTGTAGTGACGCTTTTGACCTGACTGAACGCAGCTGCGGTGGATCACAAATCCTGACTTTCATTCCTCGCGCCTATTGAATTCACGCGACCCGCGCAGGCCATATGGCCAAACCCGGCAAACCGGGTCGTGCTGCATCAACGCTGTTCACATCATTCAAGGAGCGACGCAATGTTGTCCAGATCGATTGGTAAAGCGGCAGGTGGCCTGGTGTTGGGTTTGTCGGTCGCAGCGGCCGCGCAGGCGGCACCGTTGTTCGAGCCGGTGACGGTCATCAGCCGGGCATCGGCAAGCAGTGAGCCGGCGCTGGGAAAGCTGCTGGCCACCCCGTCCACCGCGACGGTACAGGAAGTGCGCGTTGATGCAGCCGCGACTGCACAGCCGCAGCTGGAATTCGAACTGCTCGGCCAGCGCGTGCAGGCGGTACGCAGCAAGGTCGAGGCGCTGCCCGACGGCGGCAGCATCTGGTATGGCCAGTTCCGTTCGCCCTCGGACAAGCTGACCGCAGCGACGTCCACCGGGCAGGACGATCCCGGCAATTCGCTGATCCTGGTGCGCTCGGGCAACACCATCACCGGTTCGATCCGCAAGGACGGCAAGCTGTACCGCCTGCGCCCGCTGGGCAACCGCCACGTGCTGGTGGAAGTGGATGAATCGCGGATGCCGGCCGACCATCCGGCCGACTACAACCAGCTGCCGAAGATCCCGATGGGCAACAACGATCGCATCGGCATCGCGCAGGCGTCGTCGGGCACGCCGGCCACCATCCGCGTGCTGGTGGTGGCGACCAATGCCGCCGTCACCGCCTACGGCGGCAACATGCAGTCACTGGTGCAGCTGGCGGTGGCCGAGTCCAACCAGGGCTATGTCAACAGCAACGTCGGCATCACCATGCAGCTGGCCGGCTACGAGACCACCAGCTACACCGAGTCGGGCAGCTTCGATACCGACCTGGCGCGCTTCCGCGGCACCAGCGACGGTTACATGGACAGCATCCATACCAGCCGCAACAACACCGCCGCCGACGTGGGCGTCCTGCTGATCAACAACACGGCCTACTGCGGGCTGGCCTCCGGCATCGGCTCGACGGCATCGACCGCGTTCGCGGCGGTGTACTGGGATTGCGCGACCGGCTACTACTCGTTCGCGCACGAGATCGGCCACCTGCAGAGTGCACGGCATGACATCGCCACCGACTCGAGCACCTCGCCCTATGCCTATGGGCATGGCTACCGCTACGAGCCGGCCACCGGCACCGGCTGGCGCACGATCATGGCCTACAACTGCACCCGCAGCTGCCCGCGCCTGAACTACTGGTCCAACCCGAACATCAGCTACAACGGCATCCCGATGGGCAATGCCAGTACCGCCGACAACCAGCGCGTGCTGGTCAACACCAAGGCCACCATCGCGGCCTTCCGCTGAGTCCGTACTGTCCGCGGCCGCCTTGCGCGGCCGCGGATTTCCTGCCGGCGGGAATTACCCGCGGGGCAGGGTATCCAGCGACCAGCCATTGGCGTCCACGCGCAGCACCGAACCCTGTTCGTACCAGTCGCCGAGCACGATGCGGGTGCGGTCGCGGCCGCCGGCCTGCAGCGTATGGATGGCCGGGCGGTGGGTATGGCCATGGATCATGGTGTCCACGCCGTGGCGCACGAAGGTGGCATCGACTTCGGACGGGGCCACGTCGGTGACAGTCTCGAACTGCGCGCGATCGCCCTGCTTCATTTCCGACTGGCGGGCCTGGCTGGCTTCGCGCGCCTTCTGCGCGAAGGCGATGCGTGCGGCCAGCGGCTGCGACAGGAACTGCGCCTGGAACGCCGGGTCGCGCGTCTGCGCGCGGAACTGCTGGTAGGGGATGTCATCGGTGCACAGCAGGTCACCGTGCTGCAGCAGCACCGGGCGGCCGTACAGCTCGATCACGCAGGGGTCGGGCAGGATGCGCAGGCCGGCGCGGCGTGCGTAGTCCTCGCCAAGCAGGAAGTCGCGGTTGCCACGGATGAAGTACACCGGCACGCCGCTGTCGGACAGCACCTTCAGCGCGTCGGCCACCGCATCGGCGGCGGGCGAGGGGGTGTCGTCGCCGATCCAGGCTTCGAACAGGTCGCCGAGGATGTACAGCGCATCGGCGCCGGGCGCCTGCTCGCGCAGGAAGCGCAGGAACAGGTCGGTGATCTCCGGACGGCTGGGGTCCAGGTGCAGGTCGGAAATGAACAGCGTGGTCATGGCCGCATTCTAGGCCATCAAGGAGGACGGTAGCGCCGCCGGCATCGTGGGCTCAGATCCCTCACCGGGGGAACAGGGATCTGACCCCGGTTTACACCGGCAGTGGCAACCAGGTCAGGCTGGCCGAGGCCAGCACGATGGCGATGGCGGTGGCGGCCAGCACATCGGAAGGATAGTGCAGGCCCAGGACCACCCGCGACAGCGCAACGCCACAGGTGAACGGCACCAGCAGCGGTGCCAGCCACGGGTAGTAGGCCAGTGCCACGATGGTGAACGACACCGCGTGCAGGGTGTGCCCGGAGGGAAAACTGAACTCGTCCAGCGGCGCTACCCAGGCGCGGATGCGCAGGTCGGCCGCGTAGGGCCGCGGGCGCCGGGTCCAGCGCTTGAGGCCCTTGTACAGCAGCAGCGCGGCCAGGCCCGTGGCGGCCATGTGCACCGAGGCGCGCAGGCCGTCGAAGCCGTCCAGCATCACCAGCGCGGCCATCAGCACGTACCAGAACACGCCATCGCCGAGCCGGCTGATGACTGCGAACAGGCGACGCACGCGCCGCCGCCGGCAGTAGTGGTTTGCGCGCCGGCACCAGCGTGCTTCGCGCCCGGCCAGCAGCTCAAGCGGCGTAGTGCGCATGGCCGTTCCTCCGCGACTGTGCCAGTTCGGCCAGCAGTGCATCGAACTCGGCCACCACCTGCTGTGGATGCAGTCGCTTCATCGCGCGTGCGGCATTGCCGCCCAGTTCGCGGCGTTGCGCGTCATCGGCGGCCAGTCGCACGGCGGCATCGATGAACTGCTCGTCGCTGTCCACGGCTGCGCCGTTCTCGCCATTGCGCAGGTACTCGCGCGCGGCGCCGTAGTCGAAGGCCACGGTGGCCACACCGCTGGCCATGCTTTCCAGGGTCACGTTGCCGAACGTCTCGCTGCGGCTGGGGAACAGGAACAGATCGCCGCTGGCGAAGTGCCGGGCCAGCGCATCGCCGCGCTGGATGCCACAGAAGATGAAGTCGGGGTTTTCATGTGCCAGTTTTTCGCGGGCCGGGCCATCTCCGACCCACACGAAGCGTGCCTTGGGCCGGATCTGCTGCAGCCGGCGGAACGCCTTCACTGCCAGGCCGAGGTTCTTTTCGGCAGCGATGCGGCCGACATAGATCGCCACCAGGCCGTTGCCATCCACGCCCCATTCCTCGCGCAGCGCGGGATCGCGCCGGCCCGGATCGAACTGCTGGCTGTCCACCGCGCGGGCCAGCAGGCGCACGCGCTCGAAGCCCTGTTCGCCGAGGAACTGCTGCAGCTCGCGGGTCGGCACCAGGGTGGCGTCGGCCTGATTGTGGAAACGGCGCATCCAGCGCATGGCCGCGGCCTGCAGCCACGCCACGCCATAGTCGGGCAGGTACTCGTCGAAGCGGGTGTGGAAACCGCTGGCGACCGGAATGCCAAGGCGGCGCGCGGTGCGCAGTGCCGACCAGCCCAGCGGTCCTTCGGTGGCGATGTACACCGCATCCGGGCGTTGTTTCTGCCAATGGCGGCCCAGCCGGATCGGGGCCGGCAGGCCGAAGCGCAGTCCGGGGTAGCGCGGCAGCGCGGCGCCGGGAACCAGCAAGGTGCCGGGTGCCGAGTCCAGCGCTTCGCTGGACTGGCGGGGGCGGACCAGGTCGATCTCGTGGCCGGCTGCACGCAGACCCTGCTCCAGGCCCTGTACGGTGAGAGCGACGCCGTTCACTTCCGGCGGATAGGTCTCGGTGACGATGGCATAGCGCATGGCGGGCCTCCCGGTTTCCGGCATGCTCGGGCCTGGCGATGTAGCCGACATGACCGCTTTGCGACCATCAGATGACGGCGGCGCCGGCCACCGCATGGGCGCTGCGGCCCATAAAAAACCACGGCCCCGAAGGGCCGTGGTCGTCATGCTTCCGTTACAGCGCGATGGATCAGAAGCGCTGCTGGTACTTCATGTAGATGAAGCGGCCGATATCGTAGCCACCGTAGTACGAGAAGGCCGAGTTCGGCTTGCTGTACATGACCGGGCCGTACTTCTCGAACACGTTGTTGGCACCGACCGACACGGTGGCATCCCACGGCAGCGAGTAACGCACCTGCACGTCGTGGAAGGTGACCGCGCCGCGCTCGTTGTAGTTGCGTGCGCCCTTGTACCACGGTGCGTACACGCCCGGATCCGAGCACTCGTCCGGGTACAGCGCGATGTTCGAGCAGGTTTCCTTCACGCCCGAATAGTAACGCGCGGTCCAGCTCGCGCCGAAGTTGCCCCGCTCGTAGCCCAGCACCAGGTTGGAACGGACGCGGAAGGCGCTGCCGATGCCGTTGGTGACGATCGGGACGATCGAGTTGTCGTTGGAGGTGCGGTAGGTCGCACTGGACACGTAGGTGGTGGCCGAGTTCACGTTGAACTTGCCGAACCGGGTATCCAGACGGTAGCTCACGTCCAGGTCGTAGCCTTCGGTTTCCATGAAGCCCGCGTTGCGGTTGCCGAACTTCAGGTTGGTCACGATGCCGGTCACCGGGTCACGCTGGAAGCGCGAGCAGCGCGCTTGGATACCCGATTCGTAGCAGTCCTGCAGGATCTGGGTCGGCGTGTCGGCGATGATCGTGTTGTCGATGCGGATCTTCCACCAGTCCAGCGAGGCGTTGAAGCCCTGGATGAAGCTCGGGCTCCAGACCAGGCCCAGCGTCTTGCTGGTCGAGGTTTCCGGCGTCAGCAGCGGGTTCGACCCGGAGGTGAACGGCACCGGGGTCGCGTCCGTCGACGTGTTCACCGGGGTGCCACCCTGGCGCAGCTGGCGGAAGGTATTCGCATTGGCGATGTCGCGTGCGCAACGTGCACGGACTTCCGCGCTGGAGGCCGAGGAACCGAAGCGGGTGTCGCACGGATCGCTGAACTGCGCGAAGGTCTCCGAACCACCACCGAACAGGTCGCTGATGGTCGGTGCACGGAAGCCCTCGGCCCAGGTGCCACGCACCATCAGCGAGTCGATCGGCTTCCACTTGAAGCCGAACTTGCTGTTGAGCGTGTTGCCGAAGGTGTTGTAGTCCGAGAAGCGCGTTGCGCCGTTGAAGGTCAGTTCCTTCGCGCCCGGCAGGTCGGCCAGCACGGGAACGTTCACTTCCAGGTAGGCTTCGTTGACGGTGTAGTCACCGCCGGTCGGGCCAGCGGCCAGGTTGGTGGTCGCGCCGGTCTGGGCCAGGGCATCCGGGGTGTACTTGCCTTCTTCCTTGCGGCTTTCCACGCCGAACGCGAAGCCGAGGTCGCCGGCCGGCAGGGTCACGATGCTGCCGGCGATGTTGGCAAAGAAGTTCTTGGAGGTGGTGCGGCCTTTGGTGATCTCTTCCGGGAACAGCCACGCCTGCAGTTCTTCGTTGCCGTACAGGCCATCGGCCGCCGTCGTGCCGTACGGCACCAGCGGGTTCCACGGCTTGCACACGTCATAGGAGATCGGTGCAGCGGCGGTGCCGCACTGCACCTTGCCGGTGGCGGCGTTGTAGAACGACGGGCCGACGCCGCCGGCGACGCGAGCCTTGTGCAGGTTGCCGGTCGCCACCGATTCCAGTTCATTGCGGTTGTACTGGTAGCCCACTTCCCAGTCGAAGTAGCGGCTGCCGATCTCGAACGAACCGTCGAACGACGCCACCGCGCGGTAGGTCTTCAGCTCGCTGGTGGTCACGCGCGGCACCTCCCAGGTGCGGCGGTTCCACGCCACGGCGGTCGGGGTAGCGTAACCGTGCTGGCGGCCGAACGGATTGAAGTAGCTGTTGATCGACATCGAGCCGACACCGGCGGTGCTCGACTGCAGCGGATAGCCCGCGATCTGGCGGGTGGACTCACGCTGGTTGTAGCCCAGCTCGGTACGGAAGTTGACGTTGTCGGTGATCTTGAAGCGGCCGTCGAAATAGACCGAGTCACGCTTGACCGGATACATCACGTGCATCTGGTCGTTAGCGTTGCTCACGTCACCGGTGAACGGCGTGCTATCGGTGAGGTGGTAATTGGCCGGATTGGTCGGATCCGCGCCGCGGTTGAGGGAGTAGCCGCAACCCGCAGTGGCGGTACAGCCCGGGCCGCGCAGACCGGTGAACTGGCCGTACTGGCTGATCGTGGTCCAGTTGCTGCTGTCGTACGGATGACGATCGGTCATGCCGTACTTGCTGAAGCCGCGATCGCGCGCCCACACGCCCTTTTCTTCGGCGTGTTCGGCCGACAGGGTCAGCGACAGGCGATCGTTGCTCCAGCCGGCGACCACGTCGAAGCGGTCACGTGCGCCGTCGCCCTGGCTGTACTGGCCGTGGTAGACGTTGGCGGTCACGCCGGTGACATTGGAGCGGGTGATGATGTTCACCACGCCGGCCATGGCGTCGGAGCCATAGATCGCAGAGGCGCCGTCCTTCAGCACCTCGATGCGTTCCACGGCGGACACCGGCAGGGTGGAGATGTCCTGGTAGCCGGACGTGCTGATGCCCAGGCGCTTGCCGTTGACCAGCACCAGCGTACGCTGGGTGCCCAGGTTGCGCATGTCGATGTAGGTGCCACCCGCGTTTTCACCCGCGGTCAGCGCATTGGCGCGGCTGATGGTCGGGCTGCCCATCGCGGTGACGTTCTGCAGGATGTCGGCAACCGAGCTGAAGCCCTGCTTTTCGATGTCGTTGCGGCTGATCGCGAACACCGGCTGGGCGGTTTCCACGTCCACCTGGCGGATGCGCGAGCCGGTGATCTCGATGCGGTCGAGGTTGGTGGGCGTAGCGTTGCTGCCGTCCTGGGCGAACGCGGGCAGGGCGGCCAGCGTTGCGGTGGTAACCAGGGCATAGCGGATGGCCTGCCCCAGTGCGGTGGTGCGTGAAGTCATGGCGAGCTCTCTCTCTCAGGTCGTGCACAAGACGCCAAAGTGGGCGTCGAAGGAGCCAGCTGGGTTGATGACCGAGCCGGTGACCCGATAGTAGTCTCGTTAGTTAATGCTCTGTAAAGAGTTCGTATCAATTTATGTCACGAGGCACCTTCTGCCTTCACGAAACGTGAACAAAAGCAGGCGCTTACGTGAGAGGGCCGGGACGCGATACGGTGCCGTCGTGTTGCGAAGCAGCACAAAAAACCGCCAGACTGCGCAAAGTGGGACAGCGAAGTGCGTCACTTGAGCGGTCCCGTGCAAGGCACGGGGCAGCGTATTCAGGCGACGAACGGGCGGAACTGGATGCCCAGCCCGGCGATGCCGTCGGTCTCGCCGATCAGGTCGGCGCGGAGCAGCGGACGGGCATCGATGAACGCCTGCGGCACGATCAGCGACAGCCGGTTATCGTCGGCGGTCAGTTCCAGCGCCGGCAGCGGGGCATCCTCGTGGGCGCGGTTGAGCAGCACCGCCAGCCGCAGCAGCGCCGCGAGCCGGCGCGCGGTCAGCAGCAGGCGTTCGGGCAGGGCGTCGAAGGCGGTCTTGGCCACGCTGCGGCGGTGGCTGCGCACCAGCGCCGCCAGCATCTGTTGCTCCTGGCGCGAGAAGCCGGCAATGTCCGAATGTTCCAGCACATAGCTGCCATGCACGTGGTAGCCGCTGTGCGCGATCATCAGGCCCAGCTCGTGCAGGCGCGCGGCCCAACCGAGCATGCGCGCATCGTCGGCGTCGAGCCGCCAGCGTTCCTGCACCTGTTCCAGCAGCGAAAGCGCGGTCTCCTGCACGCGCTCGGCCTGCACGGTATCGATGCCGTAGCGCTGGCTGAGTGCAGCCACCGATTCATCGCGCAGGTCGTTCTCGCCGGCGCGGCCGACGATGTCATACAGGATGCCTTCGCGCATCGCGGCCTTGCTGACCAGCAGCTTCTGCAGGCCCAGCGCCTGGAACGCGGCTTCCAGCACCAGGATGCCGCCGGCGATGATAGGGCGGCGGTCGCTGGACAGGCCCGGCAACTGGATATCGTCGATCTTCTTGGCCTTCAGCAGTTCATCGCGCAGCTGCGGCAGGGCTTCGGCGGTGATCGCGCCCTTGCTCAGCTTCATCGTCGCGCAGATCTCGCTGATCGCCTTGTGCGTGCCTGACGAGCCCAGTGCTTCCTGCCAGCCCAGCGCACGGTACTTGCTGGCGAAGGGCTGGAACTCGCGGCCGATCTCGGCCAGCGCGTCCTTCCAGCGCTTCTTGCTCAGCTTGCCGCCCGGGAAAAAGCGCCGCGTGCTGGCGATGCAGCCGGCCTGCAGGCTTTCACGCTCCAGGGTCTGCATGCCCATGCCGATGATGAACTCGGTGGAGCCGCCGCCGATGTCGATCACCAGCCGGCGCTGGCCGGGCTTGGGCGGTTGCGCATGGGCCACGCCCAGGTAGATCAGGCGGGCTTCTTCGCGGCCGCTGACCACTTCGATGGCATGCCCCAGTGCGGTTTCGGCCGGGACCAGGAACGACTGCGGCGAGCGCAGCTGGCGCACCGTGTTGGTGGCCAGTGCGCGTACCCGGTGCGGCGGCACATTGCGGATGCGCTGGCCGAAGCGCGCCAGGCACTCCAGCGCGCGCTGGCGGGCCGCAGCGGAGAGGCCGCCCTTGCCGTCCAGCCCATCGGCCATGCGCACGGTCTCGCGCAGGCGGTCGATCACCCGCAGCTGGCCAAGCGTGTAGCGCGCGATGACCATGTGGAAACTGTTGGAGCCAAGGTCGATGGCGGCCAGCAGGTCGCCATCCTGCAATGCGGGCGGAGTCGTGGTGGTATGCGGCATGGACGAATGTTAGCCGAAGGGGCGGTGTGCTCGTCACCGCGCGGCCTTCACATATTGGAAGAGGGGAGTGCGGCAGGGCTGCGCCCTGCACCTGCCGAATCAACGGCAACAGCCACAGCAACAGCAGGCTATCCGTGGGATGGCGGGCTGGGTCCGATGGCAGGAGACGCCGTGAACCCGTCCATGGGGGCTTGGTCGCCGCATCCATGCGGCTCACACCCCTGCCACCGGACCCACCCCGCCTTCGACAGTTCTCTGCGACCTGCCGGACGGCGTTCTGCGCTGCTGCTGGTGGGTGTCGACCTTGGTCGACACCTACCGGGTCAGAGCCCCTGCATCAACGCCATCTGTGCCGAATGCGGGGCTTCGTCGTGGGCCGGGGTGCGCTTGTGGTACACGCCGTCCGCGTCCAGCTCCCAGGCATTGAGGTTGTCGTCCAGGTAGTTCTGCAGGACTTCGCGGTAGACCCGCTTGGCCAGTTCCGGATCGAGGATCGGGAAGCAGGTCTCGACCCGGCGCAGCAGGTTGCGCTCCAGCCAGTCGGCGCTGGCGCAGTACATCTCCGGCGCGCCGTCGTTGCCGAACCAGTAGACCCGGCTGTGTTCCAGGAAACGACCGACGATCGAGCGGACGCGGATGTTGTCCGAGATGCCCGGCACGCCCGGGCGCAGGGTGCAGGCGCCGCGGATGATCAGGTCGATCTGCACGCCGGCCTGCGACGCGGCATACAGCGCACGAACCACCTGCGGCTCGTTCAGTGCGTTCATCTTGGCGATGATCCGCGCGGGGCGACCGGCGGCGGCGATGCGCGTCTCGCGCTCGATGCGGCCGAGGATGCCGGTGTGCAGGGTGAACGGCGACTGCAGCAGGCGCTTGAGCTTCATCTTCGAGGCCAGCCCGGACAGCTGCTGGAACAGCAGGTGCACGTCGTTGCCGATGTCCGCGTCGGCGGTGATCAGGCTGATGTCGGTGTACGCGCGGGCGGTGCCGCTGTGGTAGTTGCCGGTACCCAGGTGCACGTAGCGGCGCAGCTTGCGGCCCTCGCGGCGCACGATCAGCAGCATCTTGGCGTGGGTCTTGTAGCCGACCACGCCGTACACCACCTGCACCCCGGCCTCCTGCAGGCGATCGGCCAGGCCCAGGTTGGCCTCTTCGTCGAAGCGGGCGCGCAGCTCCACCACCACGGTCACGTCCTTGCCGTTGCGCGCGGCCTGGATCAGCGCATCGACGATCAGCGAATCCTTGCCGGTGCGGTACAGGGTCTGCTTGATCGCCAGCACGTTGGGGTCGATCGCCGCCTGCCGGATCAGGTCCAGCACCGCAGTGAACGCATCGAACGGGTGGTGCAGCAGCAGGTCCTGGCGCGCCGCTGTCTCGAAGATGCCGTCGCTGTCGCGCAGCGTGCGCGGGGTCATCGGCGGGTATTTCAGGTCCGGCTGCGCGATCAGGTCGTACAGCTGGATGATGCGGTTGAGGTTGACCGGGCCATCGATGCGGTACACCGCGTTCTCGGTCAGGCCGAAATTCTGCAGCAGCGTGCGCACGATCTCGCGCGGCATGTCGTGGGCGATTTCCAGGCGCACCGCCGGCCGGTAGCCGCGGTCGACCAGTTCGTCGCGCAGCGCCAGCGCCAGGTTTTCCACTTCCTCCTCGTCCACCACCAGCTCGGAATTGCGGGTGACGCGGAACTGGTAGGCACCCTGGACTTCCATGCCCGGGAACAGCTCATCGACGAAGGTCGACAGCACCGACGACAGGAACACGAAGTTCTGCGATCCGCCCAGCTTCTCCGGCAGCTGGATGATGCGCGGCAGCGAGCGCGGTGCACGCACGATCGCCAGGTGGCCGGCGCGGCCGAAGGCATCGGTGCCCTTCAGCACCACCACGATGTTCAGCGACTTGTTGAGGATCTTCGGGAACGGGTGCACCGGGTCCAGGCCCAGCGGCGACAGCACCGGCATGATCTCGTTGCGGAAGTAGGCACGCAGCCAGCGCCTCTGGCGATCGGTCCAGGAATGGCGACCGAGCACGCCGATGCCGGCCTCCATCAGCGCCGGGCGCAGCGTCTCGTTCCAGCAGCGGTACTGCTGGTCCACCAGCTCCGCAGCGCGGTCATGGATGGCGTTGAGGATGGCCTGCGGGCTCATGCCGTCCGGTGCCGGCGGCAGGCCGAACTCCTGCGCGTGGCGCACGGCCGCGGCGCGGATCTCGAAGAACTCGTCGAGGTTGGTGCAGGAGATGCACATGAAGCGCAGGCGCTCCAGCAGCGGCACCTGCGGGTCCATGGCCTGCGCCAGCACGCGGAAGTTGAAATCCAGCTGCGACAGCTCGCGGTTGATGTACAGCGCCGGGTCGCGCAACGGATCGTTGTCCGGGCTCACGGGGAGGGGGAGGGATCCGAGGCTGCTCATGGCGTCATTCTTCGATGGAGGTCAGGGGGGCGGACTCGCGCGGGCGCACGTGGTCGGCATCGAAATGGCAGGAGAACACCGAGCCCTTGCCGACTTCGCTTTCAATCTCCAGCCGTGCGTGGTGCAGGCCGAGGATGTGCTTGACGATCGACAGGCCCAGCCCGGTGCCACCGCTCTCGCGCGAGCGGCTGCTGGACACGCGGTAGAAACGCTCGGTCAGGCGCGGCAGGTGGGTGGCGGGAATGCCGTAGCCGGAATCGCGCACCGCCAGCACGGCGCCGTCGCCTTCGCGGCGGAACTCCACCGCGATGCGGCCACCGGCCGGGGTGTAGCGCACCGCGTTGGTGACCAGGTTGGAGAACGCGCTGTGCAGTTCCTTGGTCGAGCCCTGCAGGTCGACACCGGCCAGATCGTCGATGCTGATCTGGTGGCGGCCCTGGCTGTGCGCCTCGGCCTCGCGGCGCAGGGTCGCCAGCATCGGCTGCATGGCCACGGTCTCTTCCTCGCTGTGCTCCTGCGATTCCAGCCGCGACAGGGTCAGCAGGTCTTCCACCAGCTGGGCCATGCGCTGGCTCTGCTTGCGCATTTCTTCCAGCATCGGGCCGGTGCCGGGGAAATCCTCCGGGTCCATCATGTCCAGGTAGCCGTGGACCACGGTGAGCGGCGTGCGCAGTTCGTGTGAAACATTGGCCACGAAGTCGCGGCGCACCTGTTCCAGGCGCAGCAGTTTGCTGACGTCGCGCGCGATCAGCAGCCAGTAGTCCGACGAATAGGGAATCAGGCGCAGGTTCAGGCGGATCGCCGGGTCGACCGGCGAGGGCACGTCCAGGATCGGTTCGGCATTGCGGCCACCGGCCAGCCAGTGCGCCAGCGGCATCGGCTGCAGGCGCTCGACCAGGGCCTCGCCGAGGTCGCCGGGGTGGTGCAGGCCAAGCAGGGCGGTGGCCGCTTCGTTGAACCACTGCACGCGCTGGCTGTTGCGGTCCAGCACCACCACTGCATCGGGAAGTGCGGCGGCAGCGGCGCGGTAGCTGCGCAGCATGTCCAGCAGGCGGCGCTTGCGCACGCGCATTTCCACTTGGTTGCGGTACAGCAGGCGGTCCAGTTCGTTCCAGACGCCGGTGCCTTCTTCGGCGGTGTCCCAGCGCTGGCGGGCGGTCAGCCGGCGCAGCACGCTGCGCAGGCGCCAGTAGTGCCAGGCCAGGGTGGCCAGGGCGGCCAGCGCGATGCACAGCCACAGGTGGCCCGTGACTCCCCCCACCAGTCCGGCGAACAGCAGTACCGCGGCAACAGTGGCCAGGGTCTTCAACCAGGCAGAGCGGATGTGGCGGGGCATTGCGATCTCGTCGTTGAGGTGCGGCGGTTCACTGGGGTGAACCGAGGGTTATAGCAGAGTTGCCGGCACCGGCACCCGCAGGTGCACGGCGCCGGCACGACGAGACTCAGGTGGCAGTGGAGAAGCGGTAGCCGGCGCCGCGCACGGTCTGCACCATGTTCTCGGCGTTGAACGGTTCCAGCGTCTTGCGCAGGCGGCGGATGTGCACGTCGATGGTGCGCTCTTCGACGTACACGCTGCCGCCCCACACGTGGTCCAGCAGCTGGGCGCGGGTGTAGACGCGCTCGGGGTGGGTCATGAAGAAGTGCAGCAGGCGGTATTCGGTCGGGCCGATCGGCACCGGCTGGTCGTTGGCGAACACGCGATGCGCGGCGCCGTCGATGCGGATCGGGCCGACCGCCACGCTGCCGTCCTCGTCATCCTCGCGCGCGCGGCGCATGACCGCACGGATACGGGCCAGCAGTTCGCGCGCCGAGAACGGCTTGACCACGTAGTCATCGACGCCGGCCTCCAGCCCGCCGACGCGGTCGTTCTCTTCGCCACGGGCGGTCAGCATGATGATCGGCACTTCGCGGGTCAGCGTTTCCTTGCGCCAGCGACGGGCCAGGTCCAGGCCACTGGTGCCGGGCAGCATCCAGTCCAGCAGGATCAGGTCGGGGACGCGGTCGGCGATCGCGGTCTGGGCCTCCCGGGCATCGCCGGCGTGGACCGGTTCGTAATCGCCCTTGCGAAGGGCGAAGGCGACCATTTCGCGGATCGCGGGCTCGTCATCGACGATCAGGATGCGTTTCTGCACGAGGACACCGTAGGGCTCGGTTACTGGAGTGGTGCCAGTAGACTACGGTTTGATGACATGTTTGTGACTTCCCGGGCGGAACCGGCCGGGATTGCCATCGGCCGGTCATGCAGCGCTCAGCGGCGGTCCAGGTCCGGGTCCTGCACGCCCTGGCGGCGCAGCTCCAGTACGGTCGGGGTGATCGATTCGATGCGGGCGTCGACGCGCGCGCGGCCGATATAGTCCAGCGCCGGGTTGCGCTTGAGCGCCTGCAGCTGCAGCAGCGCCTGTTCCGGCCGCCCGCTGAGGAACGCCGCCTCGGCATAGGCTTCGCTGGCGCGCACGCTGTCACCGGCCAGCTCGCTGGCGCGGGCAAAGCGCTGCTGGAAGACCGGATCATTACCGCTTTGCGACAGCAGCGGGCGCAGCATCGCCTGCGCCCGCTGGCCGGCCTCGCGGTTGCCCTGCTCGTTCAGGATCTCGGCATAGGTCAACGCCACCGGGCGGCTGTTGGGATGTTCGCGCAGCAGCTGCTCGAAGCGGCTGTTGGCCTGGGCGGCCAGGCCCGCACGCGACTCCGCCTCGCCCAGGCCCAGCGCCAGCCACAGGTTGCCGGGATGGGTCTGCAGCAGGCCCGCCAGGGTCTGCCGGGCCTGGCCGGCACCGGCACGGCCACCGCGCATCATCGCCAGGGCCTGGCCATAGCGCTGTGCATCATTGAGACCGTCCTTCTGCCGTTTGGCCAGATCGGCATACTCGCGTTCCAGCTCGGGGGTGGAATCGGCACTGAGCACGCGCAGGCGCTCGCGTGCCCACTCGAAGTCACCGCTGGCGCCGCGGTTGAGCTGGCCGATCGGCAGGCGCAGCACACTGCTGGGCAGCAGCGGGTTGTTGCCGCGCAGCAGCGGCTCGCCCAGGCTGGGATCGGCCGGGTCCACCCGCTCCCTGCGCTCGCCGCTGGGGGTGCTGGTGGTCAGCAGCACCGTATCCTTCTTCATCTGCTCGGCGCGGGCCTTGGCCTCGCTGATGCGGGTGATGTTGACCGGGTGGGTGCGCAGGAACTCGGGCACGCTGTAGCCGCCTTCATTGCCGCGCATGGCCGCCGACATCCGTTCGAAGAAGCCGGCCATGGCATCCACGTCGTAGCCGCTGCGCGACAGGGTACGGATGCCGAGGCGGTCGGCCTCGGACTCGTTGGAACGGGTGTAGTTGATCTGCCGTTGCTGCATCAGGCCCATGCCTGAACTGATCGCGGCCATCGTCGCGTTGCCGGACGAGGTGCTGTTGCTGGCCTGCGCGGCCACCACCGCCGCCAGCATGCCCAGCAGGATCGGGATCTGGTCACGCTGGGCACGCTCGACGCCGCGCAGCACATGCTGCTGGGTGACGTGGGCGATTTCGTGGGACAGCACCGCAGCCACCTCGTCCTCGCGCTCGGCGGTCAGCACCAGGCCGGCATTGACGCCGATGTAGCCGCCGAGGGTGGCGAAGGCGTTGATCTGGCGGTCCTTCATCACGAAGAAGGTATAGGGCTGCCGTGGCTGGTCACTGTTGGAGCCAAGCCGGGTACCCATGGTCTGCAGCCAGTCGTTGACCAGCGGATCGTCCAGCAGGTAGCCATAGTTGCGCAGCTCGCGCAGCATCATTGCGCCGTACTCGGCCTGGCGGGCCGGGGTCAGCAGCTCGCCGGCCGAGGAGCCGATGTCAGGCAGCTTCTCCTGGGCCTGGGCCAGCGGCATGGCCAGGGCCAGGGTGACGGCGGTAGTCAGCAGCAGGGCTCGCAAGCAGAAGGTCCTCGGGCGGGGCGCGCCCAGCGTGGCAGGGCAGGGGGCAACCATTCGTTAATCCACAGTGTTGCGGCCGTGGCGTGGAAATTCCAGCGCACCGGTACCATATGTAGACCGTCGATCCATCGTGGAGTTTCCCGTGACAGCCCAGACCGCCGGCGGTGCCCCCGCCATCACCCTCTATTCCACCGCCGTCTGCCCGTACTGCGTGGCCGCCAAGAACTTCCTGAAGAGCAAGGGCCAGCAGTGGACCGAGGTCCGCATCGACCTGGACCCGGCCGAGCGCGAGAAGATGGTGGCCAAGACCCGCCGTACCAGCGTGCCGCAGATCTTCATCGGCGACGTCCACGTCGGCGGCTACGACGACATGATGGCCCTGCACCGTGAAGGCAAGCTCGAGCCGCTGCTGGCCGGGCAGGGCCAGGCATGAGCGCGGCCGACGACGGCAGCAAGGACCGCATCGCCGAGTTCACCGAGTTCCGCAAGCGCATGAACGAGCGCATCCTGGGTGAGCCGAACCAGGTGGTGCGGCGCTTCTTCGCGCTGGACACGCAGACCTACCAGGCCGGCGCGCTGGATGTGAAGACCAAGGAGCTGCTGGGCCTGGTGGCCTCGATGGTGCTGCGCTGCGACGACTGCATCAGCTACCACGTGGCCCAGTGCAAGGACGCCGGGGTCACCCGTGAGGAGTTCTTCGAGACCTTCTCGGTCGGCCTGGTGGTGGGCGGTTCCATCGTGATCCCGCACCTGCGCCGCGCGGTCGATTTCCTCGACCAGCTTGAAGGTGGCGCCGCCGCCCCGGCAGCGCACGAGCACTGAGTGCTCCGGAAGTGCCGGCCGCTGGCCGGCATTTCCTGAACCCGGCATGGCCGAGGTTGCCGGCCAGCGGCCGGCACTACCGGACCTGCAAGGGGGCCTTCCCCACGATCCAACAGCCCAGGAGCCCCTTCTTGTTGAAGGGGCGCGCCGACAGGCGCGGGGATAAGGTGGGATGCGCGGGCAATTCTGCCTGAGCCGGGCACTGGGACCATGGTCTATTTGGGACCTCGGCCCCGGCTCAGGCATAATTGCCGGTGAAACTTCCTTTGCGCCGGCGTTTCCGGGCACGTCCGGACGGCGTTTTTCCCCCTGTTCGGAACATCGATCAATGACGCAGAAAATTACGGTCATCCGCGGCGACGGCATTGGCCCGGAAATCATGGACGCCACCCTGTTCGTGCTGGACCAGCTCAAGACGGGCCTGGAGTACGAAGACGCCGACGCCGGCCTGGTGGCCCTGGAGAAGCACGGCGACCTGATGCCGGCGGTGACCCTTGAATCGATCGCGCGCAACAAGGTCGCGCTGAAGAGCCCGCTGACCACCCCGGTCGGTGGTGGCTTCACCTCGATCAACGTCAGCCTGCGCCGCCACTTCGACCTGTACGCCAACGTGCGTCCGGCCCACACCTTCCCGAACACCAAGTCGCGTTTCGACAACGTCGACCTGATCACCGTCCGTGAGAACACCGAAGGTGCCTACCTGGCCGAAGGCCAGGAAGTGTCGGCCGACGGCGAAACCGCCTTCTCCGGCACCCGCATCACCCGCAAGGGTTCCGAGCGCATCGTGCGCTACGCCTTCGAGCTGGCCAAGAGCACCGGCCGCAAGAAGGTCACCGCCGTGCACAAGGCCAACATCATCAAGTCGACCTCGGGCCTGTTCCTGAATGTCGCCCGTGAAGTGGCCGCGCAGTATCCGGACATCGAATTCCAGGAAATGATCGTCGACAACTGCTGCATGCAGCTGGTGATGCGTCCGGAACAGTTCGATGTGATCGTCACCACCAACCTGTTCGGCGACATCATCTCCGACCTGTGCGCCGGCCTGGTCGGCGGCCTGGGCCTGGCCCCGGGTGCCAACATCGGCAAGGACGCGGCGATCTTCGAAGCCGTGCACGGCACCGCGCCGGACATCGCCGGCCAGGGCAAGGCCAATCCGTGCGCGCTGCTGCTGGCTGCCGCGCAGATGCTGGACCATGTCGGCCAGCCGGAAAACGCCGAGCGCCTGCGCAAGGCCATCGTGGCAACCATGGAAGCCAAGGATTCGCTGACCGGCGACCTGGGCGGCACCGGCACCACCATGAGCTTTGCCCAGGCCATCGCCCGCCGCCTGTAAGCGGCCGGCCGACCTCGGTTGGATCCACAGCGGGGCGCCTTCGGGCGCCCCGTTGCGTTATGGGCAGACCCGGTAGATCCACGCCATGTGTGGATGACGGGGCGTTGGTCCGCAGCCACCCATGGGGTGGCTTCGGGGGGATGGCCTGTGCGGATTTTGCACAGATCATGTGCCCCTGCGGGGCTGGTTCGTGCGCCAGGCGCTCCGCATCCTGTGCTCCACACCCATCGCAGGAATCCGCACATGAATCTCACCGCTTTCGGCCTGGCCAGTCTGATCGGCATGGCCGCCACCGCCCCGGTCGCCGCCGCCGAGCCGGCCCATCCCACCATCCGCCACATCGCAGGGGCACCGCGTGCGAGCTCGCTCGACGCGGCGAAGACCGCCGTGCTGGTGATCGACTTCCAGAACGAGTACTTCGATGCCAAGGCCGCACCGGGCTTTGTCGGTGGCCGCATGGTCATTCCCGATGGCCAGGCCGCGCTGCGCCAGGCGAAGCGGGTGGTCGACTTCGCCGATGCTCATGGCATCCGCGTGATCCATGTGCAGCACGTCCTGCCGGCGGGTGCGCCGCTGTTCGCGCAGGGCAGCATCAACGCGGCCTTCCATCGCGACCTGCAGCCGCGCCAGGGCGAGACCGTGGTGCAGAAGGACAACGTCAGCGTGTTCGCCGGCGCCTCCGCCGCCGTGCTCGATCAGGTGCTGAAGAACGCTGGCATCGACACCCTGATCGTCACCGGCCTGCAGACCCATGCCTGCGTGGCTGGTGCCGCGCGCGACGCGGCGGCCGCGCCCCGTGGTTACCGGGTGATCGTCTCGTCCGATGCCAGCGCCAGCCGCGACCTGGATCTGGCTGGCGGGCAGCGCATCGGCCATCGCGCGCTGCATGAAGCCTCGCTGGCCCAGATCGAGGACGCCTTTGGTGATGTCATTACGACTGACGCGATCCTGGCACTGCCGGTGCGCAAGGCCGGCGACGGCGCTTGATAAGCTGGCGGGGCCCGCATGCCGTGGGCCCCGCCACGTGGAGCTGCCCGCCGATGGATCACTTCGCCGCCCTGCGTGCGCTGCGCGCCATCGTTGACGCGGGCAGCTTTACCTCCGCCGCCGAACGCCTGGGCACCACCCATTCGGCGATGTCACGGCAACTGCGGCAGCTGGAAGAACACCTGCAGGTGCGCCTGCTTGATCGCAACAGCCGTCGGCTGTCGTTGACCGAGGCCGGGCGCGATTACTACCGCGAGGCGGCAACGCTGCTGGACCGCCTGCAGGAGGCGGACGATCGTGCCCGCGCCGGGCAGGCGCAACCCAGTGGCAGTGTGCGGATCAGCGTGCCGCAGGTGGTGGCCAGCCAGGAACTGCCGCATTGGCTGCCCTCGTTCCTGCAGCGTTACCCGCAGGTCACGCTGGACCTGTCGGCGGATGATCAGCTGGTCGATGTAGTGGGCGGTGGTTTCGACCTGGCTCTGCGCATCGCGGCTTCGTTGCCGGACAGCCAGCTGGTCGCGCGCGAGCTGGCCAGCTGCCCGCGCATCCTGGTCGCCGCACCGGCCTACCTGGCCCGGCATGGCCTGCCGCGGCAGGCTGCGGATCTGGAGCAGCACACGCTGCTGGGTTTCAGTCCCACCCCATCAATGCCGCCCTGGCAGTTGCAGGGGCCGCGCGGCGCCTGCGTGTGCGTTGAAGCCGGGCAGCGCCTGCGTGTGGATGCCACGCCTGCGCTGTACGCCGCCGCGCTGGCCGGAATGGGTATCAGCCTGTTCACCGCGTTGACGGTGCAGGAGGACCTGCGCGCCGGTCGTTTGATCCGGGTGCTGCCGGCCTGGCATGCCGGCCAGCGGCGCTATTTCGCGCTGTATCCGCATGCACGTGCGCTCGCGCCCAAGGTGCGCGCGCTGGTCGAGCACCTCGCGGCGCACTACGCTGCACCGATGGGCGCGGCCGGATAGCCGCGTGGCCGCAGCCGTGGTGGTGATAGCGTCGGTGAGTCTGCGGATTGCCCCGCAAAGGGCTGGGATCAGGTCGGGCGGAACATGCGGAAGCGCTGTTCGGCGCCGATACGGAAGTAATCGGCGGGGCCGCCGCCGCGCAGGATCGGTGCCGCTGCGGCAGTGTCGTAGATGCCATCGATCAGCAACCGTGCATCGATATGCACCGCCACCACCTCGCCCAGCACCAGCCAGCCTTGGGTGTCCTGTCCGGCGGCATCGCGCAGGCGCACGATCTGGGTGCAGCGGCATTCCATGCTGACCGGGCTTTGTGCCACCCGCGGTGGTGCGACCTGCGTGGAGGCCAGCGGGGACAGGCCGGCGAGGACGAACTCGTCGACATCCGGCGCGACCGCACGGCAGCTTTCGTTCATGGCCTCGGCCAGGTCGAAGGTGGCCAGGTTCCAGACGAACTCTCCAGTGGCTTCGATGTTGCGCAGCGAGTCTTTGCGGCCCTGGCTGGAGAACCCGATGATCGGCGGGGTGTAGTTGAAGGCGTTGAAGAAGCTGTAGGGCGCCAGGTTCAACGTGCCGCCCGCGTCCTGGCTGGAAATCCAGCCGATCGGGCGCGGGCCGATGATGGCGTTGAACGGGTCATGCGGCAGGCGGTGGCCCTCCGCCGGGCGGTAGCTGTGGAAGGTGTCGGGCATGGGGGCAGGGGACGTGTGGGCTTGCTCGACTCTACAAAAAAAGCCGCGACCCTTGCGGATCGCGGCCTGTCGTTTACGGCGTGGCTGGACTCAGCGCTGCTGGATCTTCGAGAGCAGGCGCAGGAATTCCACGTACAGCCAGACCAGGGTCACCATCAGGCCGAATGCGCCATACCACTCCATGTACTTCGGCGCACGCTGGGCGACGCCGGTTTCGATGAAGTCGAAGTCCAGCACCAGGTTCAGCGCGGCCACGACCACCACGAACAGGCTGAAGGCAATGCCCAGCCAGCTGGCGTCGTGGATCACCGGCACGTTGATGTTGAAGAAGCCCAGCACGAACGAGGCCAGGTAGAGCAGGGCAATGCCGCCGGTGGCGGCGACCACGCCCATCTTGAAGTTCTCGGTGGCCTTGATCACGCCGCTGCGGTACGCGACCAGCAGCGCGGCCAGCGTGCCGAAGGTCAGCAGCACGGCCTGGAACACGATGCCCGGGTACTTCATGTTGAACAGCGCCGACACGGCGCCCAGGAACAGGCCTTCGACCAGCGCGTACATCGGCGCGGTCACCGGCGACCATTCCTTCTTGAAGATGGTGATCAGCGCCAGCACCAGGCCGCCGATCGCGCCGCCGATGGCGTACAGGCTCGCGCTGCCGGAGATCTGGCCGTAGTCGTCGACCGACTGGCTCCAGGCGAACGCTGCGGTCAGCACGGTCAGCAGCAGCAGGAGGCCGGTCTTGTTGGCGGTGCCGTTGAGGGTCATCACCTGGTCGGGGCTGGTCACCACCGAACCGCTGGCGAGGTCGAGGAAGGTCGACTCGGAAAGAGCCGGGTTGCCGCTGCGCATGCGTATTCTCCGTGCGAATGAGGATCGGGACGGCCATCCGGCCGATGACCGCGAGCATAGCCGATGACTGCGTACGGCGCTGTGGCGGGGACCAGCGTTGAGCCGGCCGCGTTGACAGTTCGCGACCGGCTTGGCGACAATGACCAGCTCCCCGGGCCTGGCCCGAGGGGATTGCAAGACCGGGGTATAGCGCAGTCTGGTAGCGCGCCTGCTTTGGGAGCAGGATGTCGGGGGTTCGAATCCCTCTACCCCGACCAATCCCACATCACGTCGGATTGGACACCGTTCCGGTCCGGGCGCCCGTAGCTCAACTGGATAGAGCACCGGCCTTCTAAGCCGGCGGTTACAGGTTCGATTCCTGTCGGGCGCGCCATTTCACCCATCTCCTGCAGGTCCTGTCGTTACCGGCCTCTGCCTGGTCCAGCGCTGTGTTGGCGCGCATTCAATCTGGTCCGTCGTGGCCGAGGCATAGTCGGCCTGCCCCATGCCGGGGTGACTGCGCTGAGCCATCCCTTGATGAACACCGTTGCGCGATCGCGCTGTCTGCTGCTGGCGATGGGCCTGGGGCTTGCCGTGCACGCGTCCGCCAATGCCCCCGTGATTGCGGTGTACCGCGGCGACGCCGGTTGCCCAGGGTGTTCGGAGGCCGTCGAACAGGCCATCCATCGTTCGCGTCCGGACTATCACGTGGTGTTCGTCGGCCCGGGTGAGGCAGTGGATGTCGATTCGCTGGCCACGTCGCGCTACCGGGCCTATGTGCAGCCGGGGGGCGGGCAGGACATCGACGCCGCGATGGCGGCGGTGGGCGAAGAGGGGGCGGCAGTCATCCGTCGTTTCGTCGATGCAGGCGGAACCTACATCGGCCTGTGCATGGGGGCCTACCTGGCCGGTGCATCGCATCTGGGCCTGCTGGCGCAGGACCTGGACGCCGAGGCCGGCAGGCCGGGATTCCCTGTGCAGGATGAAGACGATGCCGTGATTCCCGTCGTCTGGGACGGGCGTCGCCAGACGGTGTACTTCCAGGACGGTCCCTACCTGCCCAAGGCGCCACGCGACCAAGGGTTCAAGGTGATTTCCCGCTACACCAATGGCGACATTGCGGCTGCGTCGTATCGCCACGGGAAGGGCAGGGTGGTGCTGTCGGGACCGCATCCGGAAGCGCCGGCGCAGTGGTTCAAGATGGCGGACATCCCGCTTTCGCAGATGCCGTCGGCCGATCTGTTCAAGTCACTGCTGGATGAGGATCAGCGCTGAGGCGGGCGCGTGCGCAGCGCGACGCGGGCCGGAATGGCGACCGGCACATCAATGTGAAGAAATGCTTGCAATTCCTTCGCGACTCCCGGAAAATGCCGGACTCGCTTCAGGGGACGGCCTTCTGGTCCCACCCGGTCGCAACGCATCAGGTTCCACTGCTGGCAGCATCGGCAGGGGAGCAGAAGTTTCAGTGGTGGCTGTAGCTCAGTTGGTTAGAGTACCGGATTGTGATTCCGGTGGTCGGGGGTTCGAATCCCCTCAGCCACCCCACTGTTTCAACCGTATCGGCGCAGCCGGAGCGGTATTGCAATAAACAGAATGCACGTTACAATGTGCGTCTGAGTTTCACGGGCCGTTAGCTCAGTTGGTAGAGCAGTTGACTCTTAATCAATAGGTCCAAGGTTCGAATCCTTGACGGCCCACCAAGACAGAAGCCACCTGGCACGCCAGGTGGCTTTTCTCTTATAAGTGTGACCCCTTCGATTTCCGGGATCACACGTGGCGGTACCCGCGCAGGGCGTGGATCTGCCGCGGTGCTGGAACAGCGGTACTTGGTTCAACATCGTTGAAAAAAGTGCTTGCACCCACCGCTGTGATCAAGCCATAATTCGCGCCCCGATTTCGGGCTGTTAGCTCAGTTGGTAGAGCAGTTGACTCTTAATCAATAGGTCCAAGGTTCGAATCCTTGACAGCCCACCAGACGAAAGCCCCTTGGTTCGCCAAGTGGCTTTTTTCTTGCCTGTGCGTCACGCCGGCGCCGCGCAGTGCGCGGGGTCAGTGACGCGGTGCCCGGAAACCGGCAGTTGCAGGTGTTCATCTTTGTGCAGGCCTTCCGCTGGCCGACGCTGCCTGCGACAATGTGGGCCTGTGCCGGCCACGCGAAAGTGGCGGAATTGGTAGACGCCCTGGATTTAGGTTCCAGTGCCGCAAGGCGTGGGGGTTCGAGTCCCCCCTTTCGCACCAGTGCCGGCCTGTCCCCGCCCTGATCGGGCCCTCGGCGCCCCCTTGACCGGCACGCGCTGGCAGTGCAGGCCGAATTGGGCGAAACTAAAGGGCTGCGGCAAGCAGGCGCGTCCCAGACGTCGTGTCCTTACAACCGTTTCATCCCAATCATCGAGCCGGGGGCCTGGGCCACCGGTGGCAGGAGTCAACATGCAAGCTTCGATCGAATCCACCGGCAACCTGGAACGCCGCCTGAGCTTCTCGCTGCCGGAAGAGCGTCTGCAGAGCCACATCGCCGGCCGCCTGGGCGAAATCGCCCGTACCACCCGCATCAAGGGGTTCCGTCCGGGCAAGGTGCCGGCCAAGGTGATCGAGCAGCGCTTCGGCGCGCAGGTCCGTGGCGAGGCGCTGGACGGCCTGCTGCGCGAGACCTTCGACGCGGCCGTGCGCGAGCACGACCTGCGCGTCGTCGGCAGCCCGCGCATCGACAAGGGCGACGAGGGTGAGTTCTCCTTCGTGGCCACCGTGGAAGTGGTGCCGGACTTCGGCGACATCGACGTCAGCAAGCTGACCGTCGTTCGCCACACTGCCGAGATCACCGACGCCGACATCGACCAGATGATCGAGAACCTGCAGAACCAGCGTCGTACCTGGGCCCCGGTCAGCCGTGGCGCACAGGACGGCGACCTGGTCGCGGTGGAAACCTGGTCGCAGGCCGGCGAAGAGCGCCTGCCGGCCGAGGGCACCGAGAAGGGCTCGATCGTGCTCGGCCAGGGCATGATGTTCGACACCATCGAAAAGGGCCTGGTCGGCCTGGCCAAGGGTGAAGAGAAGACCTTGGACGTCGAGTTCCCGGCTGACTGGCGCGTGCCGGTGCTGGCCGGCAAGACCGTGCAGGTCACCGTCAAGGTTGCCGAAGTGTCCGAGCCGGTCGTGCCGGCGGTCGACGAAGCCTTCATCAAGAGCTTCGGCGTGAAGGGTGGCGATGTCGAGCAGTTCCGCAGCGACATCCGCGCCAACCTGGAGCGTGAGCTGAAGGGCGCGCTGATGAACCGCCTGCGCCGTGAAGTGGGCGAGCAGCTGATCGCGGCCTACTCGTCGGTGGAAATGCCGCCGCGCCTGGTCGAGAACGAAGCCCGCGCCATGCTGGCCCAGCAGGTCGAGCAGCTGCGCCGCAACGGCCAGAACGTCGGCGAGATCCCGGCCGATGCCCACGAAGGCTTCAAGGACGCTGCCGCCAAGCGCGTGCTGGTCGGCCTGCTGGTCGGTGAAGTGGCCCGCATCAACGACCTGCGCCTGGAAGCCAAGCGCCTGAACGAAACGATGCGTCTGATCGCCTCGACCTACGAAGAGCCGGAGCAGGTCATTGAGATGTACCGCAACGACCCCCAGCTGATGTCTGGCCTGCAGAACCGTGTGATGGAAGAGCAGGTGATCGACTGGATCGCCGAGCGTGCCCAGCACACCGAAGAGAAGCTGTCGTTCCAGGACGCGATCCGCCAGTAAGCCGGCGGATCACCGGATGCCCCGCGCCTTTGCCGGCGCGGGGTTGTTGCCCCCCAAGATAGGTACCTCACGTAATGGACAACCGAACCAAAGCCCTGAACCTGGTTCCGATGGTGGTCGAGCAGACCAGCCGCGGCGAGCGTGCCTACGACATCTATTCGCGCCTGTTGAAGGAGCGCCTGATCTTCCTCGTGGGCCCGATCGACGATCACATGGCCAACGTGGTGGTGGCGCAGTTGCTGTTCCTGGAATCGGAAAACCCGGAAAAGGACATCAACATCTACATCAACTCGCCGGGTGGCGTGGTCACCGCCGGCATGGCGATCTACGACACCATGCAGTACATCAAGCCGAATGTGAGCACCACCTGCATCGGCCAGGCCGCCTCGATGGGCGCCCTGCTGCTGGCCGCGGGCGAAGCCGGCAAGCGCTATGCGCTGCCGAACTCGCGCGTGATGATCCACCAGCCGCTGGGCGGCTACCAGGGCCAGGCCACCGACATCGACATCCACGCGCGTGAGATCCTGACCCTGCGTTCGCGCCTGAACGAGATACTGGCCAAGCACACCGGCCAGTCGCTGGAGACGATCGCCCGCGACACCGAGCGCGACAACTTCAAGAGCGCCTTCGAGGCGCAGGCCTACGGTCTGGTCGACCAGGTCCTGGAGCGTCGTCCGGATGAGTCGATCCAGGCCGGCTGACCGGCCTTCACGGGGCCAGGGAGGCTCCGTTCCTGCAGGGTCGGGCGGGACTGGTGTCCCCTCGGCCCTGTGCTATTCTCGAATCGAACCCCCGTTCAGCGGGTGGGGTAACTGGGTAAGCGAAGCATGAGCGAAGACCGCCAAGGTCGTTCCACGGACACCGGCAAGATCCTCTACTGCTCTTTCTGCGGCAAGAGCCAGCATGAAGTGCGCAAGCTGATTGCGGGTCCGAGCGTATTCATCTGCGATGAGTGCGTGGAGCTGTGCAACGACATCATCCGTGAGGAACTTGAGGAAAAGGCGCAGTCGGCGCGCAGTTCGCTGCCCAAGCCGCGCGAGATCCTCGAGGTCCTCGACCAGTACGTGATCGGCCAGAACCGTGCCAAGCGCACCCTGGCCGTGGCCGTCTACAACCACTACAAGCGCATCGAGAGCCGGCAGAAGAACGACGACGTCGAACTGGCGAAGTCGAACATCCTGCTGGTCGGCCCGACCGGTTCGGGCAAGACGCTGCTGGCCGAAACCCTGGCCCGCCTGCTCAACGTGCCGTTCACCATGGCCGACGCCACCACGCTGACCGAAGCCGGTTACGTGGGCGAGGACGTGGAGAACATCATCCAGAAGCTGCTGCAGAAGTGCGACTACGATGTCGAGAAGGCGCAGCAGGGCATCGTCTACATCGATGAAATCGACAAGATCTCGCGCAAGAGCGAGAACCCGTCGATCACCCGCGATGTATCCGGCGAAGGCGTGCAGCAGGCCCTGCTGAAGCTGATCGAAGGCACCGTGGCCAGCGTGCCGCCGCAGGGTGGCCGCAAGCACCCGCAGCAGGAATTCCTGCAGGTGGACACCAAGAACATCCTGTTCATCTGCGGCGGCGCGTTCGCCGGGCTGGACAAGGTGATCCAGGCCCGTTCCACCGACATCGGCAGCATCGGCTTCGGTGCCAAGGTCAAGAGCAGCGAGCGCAAGCAGGAAGTGGGCAAGGTGCTGGCCGAAGTCGAGCCGGAAGACCTGATCAAGTTCGGCCTGATCCCCGAGTTCGTCGGCCGCCTGCCGGTGGTGGCGACCCTGGAGGAGCTGGACGAGCCGGCCCTGATCAAGATCCTGACCGAGCCGAAGAACGCCATCACCAAGCAGTTCAAGAAGCTGTTCGAGATGGAGAACGTCGAGCTGGAGTTCCGCCCGGACGCGCTGTCGGCCATTGCCCGCAAGGCGCTCAAGCGCAAGACCGGTGCCCGTGGCCTGCGCACCATCGTCGAATCGGTCCTGCTGGACACCATGTACGACCTGCCGTCGCAGGAAAACGTCAGCAAGGTGGTGGTGGACGAATCGGTGATCGAGCACAAGTCCGAGCCGTACCTGATCTACCAGACCCCGGCGGCCCCTGAACAGAAGGCCGCAGGCGCCGAGTGATCCTTCCAGGTTGTTGATTGGAAAGGATTTTCAAGGAATGCCTTGCATCTGAAAGCCGATGGCCCCATAACGGGGCCATCGGCTTTTTTTGTCTCCGGAAGATGCCCTCCCGGAGGCGGTTTTCCCCTTCCCTGGAGCCCCCATGGCCCGTTCCCCAAGTGAAACCCTCGACCTGCCGGTCCTGCCGCTGCGCGACGTAGTGGTGTTCCCGCACATGGTCATCCCGCTGTTCGTCGGCCGTGACAAGTCCATGCACGCGCTTGAGCAGGCAATGGAAGCGGACAAGCGCATCCTGCTGCTGGCGCAGAAGTCTGCCGAAACCGACGACCCGCATGCGGCCGACCTCTACCAGGTCGGTACGCTGGCGCAGGTGCTGCAGCTGTTGAAGCTGCCCGACGGCACCATCAAGGTGCTGGTCGAAGGCCTGTCGCGCGTGCAGGTCACCCACGTCGACGAGCGCAATGGCTCGCTGCACGGGCAGGCAGTGGAGATCGACGCCACCGACGAGCGCGAAGCGCGTGAGGTCGAGGCGATCGCCCGCTCGCTGATGTCGCTGTTCGAGCAGTACGTGAAGACCAACCGCAAGCTGCCGCCGGAACTGCTGCAGACGCTGTCGGGCATCGACGAGCCGGCGCGCCTGGCCGACACCATCGCCGCGCACATCAGCGTGCGCCTGGCCGACAAGCAGCGCCTGCTGGAAACGCTGGCCGTGGGTGACCGCCTGGAGATGCTGGTGGGCCTGGTCGACGGCGAGATCGACGTGCAGCAGATGGAGAAGCGCATCCGCGGCCGCGTGAAGTCGCAGATGGAGAAGAGCCAGCGCGAGTACTACCTCAATGAACAGATGAAGGCCATCCAGAAGGAACTGGGTGACCTGGACGATGCGCCTGGCGAGCTGGAAGAGCTGGCGCGCAAGATCGCCGAGGCCGGCATGCCGAAGGCCGTTGAGGCCAAGGCGCGCAACGAGCTGAACAAGCTCAAGCAGATGTCGCCGATGTCGGCCGAAGCGGCGGTCGTGCGCAACTACCTGGAGTGGTTGCTGGGCGTGCCGTGGAAGAAGCGCAGCAAGGTGCGCAAGGACCTGAAGGTGGCGCAGGACACCCTCGATGCCGATCACTACGGCCTGGAGAAGGTCAAGGAGCGCATCCTTGAATACCTGGCGGTGCAGTCGCGCGTGAAGCAGATGAAGGGCCCGATCCTGTGCCTGGTCGGGCCGCCGGGCGTGGGCAAGACGTCGCTGGGCCAGTCCATCGCCAAGGCCACCAACCGCAAGTTCGTGCGCATGTCGCTGGGCGGCGTGCGTGACGAGGCCGAGATCCGTGGCCACCGTCGTACCTACGTCGGTTCGATGCCGGGTCGCATCGTGCAGAACCTCAACAAGGTCGGCAGCAAGAACCCGCTGTTCGTACTCGACGAGATCGACAAGATGTCGATGGACTTCCGCGGCGATCCGTCCTCGGCGCTGCTGGAAGTGCTCGACCCCGAGCAGAACAACGCGTTCAACGACCACTATCTGGAAGTGGACCTGGACCTGTCCGAAGTGATGTTCGTGGCCACCTCGAACTCGCTCAACATTCCCGGCCCGCTGCTGGACCGCATGGAAGTGATCCGCATCCCCGGCTACACCGAGGATGAGAAGCTCAACATCGCCACCCGTTACCTGGTGCCCAAGCAGGTCAAGGCCAACGGCCTGCAGCCGGAAGAGCTGGAGATCGGCAGTGACGCCATCCAGGACATCGTGCGCTACTACACGCGCGAGTCGGGCGTGCGCAACCTGGAACGCGAGATCGCCAAGATCTGCCGCAAGGTGGTGAAGGAGATCGCGCTGGCCGGCCCGCAGCCGGCGAAGGCGAAGAAGGGCGCGAAGAAGAAGGCGCTGGTGAGCGTGTCCAGCAAGAACCTGGACAAGTACCTGGGCGTGCGTCGCTTCGACTTCGGCCGTGCCGAGGAGGAGAACGAGATCGGCCTGGTCACCGGCCTGGCCTGGACCGAAGTCGGTGGCGACCTGCT
The DNA here is from genome assembly GCF_900101175.1 of Stenotrophomonas pavanii. Lineage (GTDB taxonomy): Bacteria > Pseudomonadota > Gammaproteobacteria > Xanthomonadales > Xanthomonadaceae > Stenotrophomonas > Stenotrophomonas pavanii. The sequence continues at coordinate 56,111 of NZ_FNFQ01000011.1, forward strand.
GCAGATCGAATCGACGCTGGTGCCGGGCAAGGGCCAGCTGATCCTGACCGGCCAGCTCGGCAACGTGATGAAGGAATCGGCGTCGGCCGCGCTGTCGGTGGTGCGTTCGCGCGCCGTGGGCTTTGGCATCGACAGCGACTTCCTGCAGAAGCACGACGTGCACCTGCACGTGCCCGATGGCGCTACGCCGAAGGACGGCCCGAGCGCCGGCGCGGCGATGGTCACCTCGCTGGTATCGATGCTGACCAAGGTGCCGGTGCGTGCCGACGTGGCGATGACCGGCGAGATCACCCTGCGTGGCCGCGTCACGGCCATCGGTGGACTGAAGGAGAAGCTGCTGGCTGCACTGCGTGGCGGAATCCGCACGGTCATCATTCCCGAGGAGAACCGCAAGGACCTGGCCGACATCCCCGCCAACGTCACCCGCGATCTGAAGATCGTGCCGGTGAAGTACATCGAAGAAGTCCTGGACCTGGCGCTGGAGCGTCCGTTGGCACCGAAGAAGGCGCGCAAGAGTGCGCAGCGCGTCACGGTGCGCAGCAAGGCCAAACCGAGTGGAAACGCGCGCGTCAAGCATTGACGCGCGCTGTCCGATGGCCCGAAACCCGCGTCGTTGCTGGCTTTCAGCTTGCGTGGGGGTAGGGCCGCTGGTATAAAAGCAGCACTCGCGAATGAGTGATCGCAGTCTGGTGATCGCTGAATTCGGCGAACCGTTTCCACATGGCGGCCGCATGCAGATGGCATGCGGTTGCTTCCCTGTCGAATCCGCGGAACCCACCGCCAAAGGAGTTGTAGAGAATGAACAAGACCGAATTGATCGATGCCGTTGCTGAAGCTGCCGACCTGACCAAGGCAGAGTCCAGCCGCGCTGTCGATGCCGTCGTTGCTGCCATCACCAAGGCGCTGAAGGACGGCGATGCGGTCACCCTGGTTGGCTTCGGTACCTTCCAGGTCCGCGACCGTGCTGCCCGCACCGGCCGCAACCCGAAGACCGGCGACACCATCAAGATCGCTGCTTCGAAGAATCCGTCGTTCAAGGCTGGTAAGGCCCTGAAGGATGCTGTAAACTAAGCGGCTCGCTGGGGTGCTTAGCTCAGCGGTAGAGCGTCTCCTTTACACGGAGAGGGTCGGGGGTTCGAAACCCTCAGCACCCACCACAGCACCGCGGTAAAAGTTTGAGTGTGGAGCGGTAGTTCAGCTGGTTAGAATGCTGGCCTGTCACGCCGGAGGTCGCGGGTTCGAGTCCCGTCCGCTCCGCCATTCAACGAGGCCTCCGGCCAAAAGCTGGAGGCTTTGTTTTCTCCCCGGTCCAGGCCGGCTGAAAGCAAGAAAGGTAACAACGCGGAGCGGTAGTTCAGCTGGTTAGAATGCTGGCCTGTCACGCCGGAGGTCGCGGGTTCGAGTCCCGTCCGCTCCGCCATTACATCGAGGCCCCCGGCCGAAAGCTGGGGGCCTTGTCTTCTCACCGGCAGGTCCGGGAAGAAGACGAAAGGGTTTTTGCAAGAACGGAGCGGTAGTTCAGCTGGTTAGAATGCTGGCCTGTCACGCCGGAGGTCGCGGGTTCGAGTCCCGTCCGCTCCGCCAACTTCAAAAGCCCCCGGCGCAAGCCGGGGGCTTTTTCTTTGCGTCATGCGCGGACATTGCCAGTGCGCGGGTCACGCACCCCCGCGGAGGCGGGCGCGGGCCGCGCCGGGGTTGCTTTTGGTCCCTGCGGCGAAGCGGGTTACACTGCCGGGCTCGCCAATCAGGCCTTGTGATTCCTCACCATGCTGCAGAAACTCCGCGACAAGACCTCAGGCTGGATCGTCACCGTGATCCTGGGGCTGCTGATGATTCCGTTCCTGTTCGTGATCGACAACAGCTACCTCGGTGGCGTCGGCGCACAGAACGTGGCCAGGGTATCCGCGCCGCCGACCTGGTGGCGTTCGGCACCGTCGTGGTGGCCGGTGCGCATGCTGTGGCAGCACCATGAGATCAGCTCGCAGGATTTCCGCACGCGTTTCGAGCAGGAGCGCATGCGTGAGCGCCAGCAGCAGGGCGACAACTTCGACCCGCGGGCGTTCGAGAGCACCGAAAACAAGATGGCCGTGCTCGATCAGCTGATCGACGAGCAGGTCGTGCGCCTGGTTGGTGAACAGGCGGGCGTGGTGATCGGCGACGGCGCCGTGCGCGAGTACATCGCGACCATGCCGGCGTTCCTGGATTCGAACGGCAAGTTCAACGAGAACAACTATCGCCTGGCCCTGGCCGGCGGCAACCCGCCGCGTACGCCGACCCAGTTCCAGGAACTGGTGCGTGAGAGCCTGCAGCAGTCGGTGATCCCGTCGGGCCTGCAGAGCTCCGGCTTCGTCACCCAGGCCGAGACCGAGCGCCTGCTGAAGCTGCTGGGCGAAACCCGCGACGTCGAGCTGGCTGCGCTGCCGCCGGTGCCGGCCGATACCGCGCCGGTCACCGACGCGCAGATCAAGCAATGGTACGACAGCCACGGCAAGGACTTCCGCCAGGCCGAGAGCGTGTCGCTGGAATACGTCGAGATCAACGGCGCGAACCTGCCGGCACCGACCCCGGCCGATGAAGCCACCCTGCGCAAGCGCTATGAAGAGGAAAAGGCCAAGTTCACCTCGCCGGAGCAGCGCCAGGCTTCGCACATCCTGATCACCGGTGACGGTGCAGAGGCCAAGGCGAACAGGATCGCTGCCGAAGCGAAGGCGGCCGGTGCCGATTTCGGCGCGCTGGCCAAGGCCAATTCGGAAGATCCGGGCTCCAAGGACCAGGGCGGTGACCTGGGCTGGGTCGAGCGTGGTGCGATGGTCAAGCCGTTCGAGGACGCGCTGTTTGCGGCCAAGGCCGGTGACGTGATTGGCCCGGTCAAGACCGAGTTCGGTTACCACATCATCAAGGTGGCTGCTGTGCGCGGTGGCCAGGGCAAGTCGTTCGAGGAAGTGCGTGACACGCTGGCCGCCGAACAGCTCAAGGCCGATGGTGAGCGCGGCTTCAACGAGCTGGCCGGTCGCCTGGTCGATGCCATCAACAAGAGCCCGAGCGACCTGGCTGCGGCGGCCAAGGAAGTGAACCTGCCGTTGCAGACGCTGGGCCCGATCACCCGCGCGACCGCCAGTGGCATCGCCGCCGATCCGGCCGTGCTGCGTGCCGCCTTCTCCGACGTGCTGGTGCAGGACGGTACCGCCAGTGACCCGATCGCCCTGGGCGGCGCGACCAACCACAGCGTGGTCATCCGTGTGGCTGCGCACACGCCGGAACAGGCCCTGCCGCTGGACAAGGCCCGTGAGCAGGTGATTGCTGCGATCCGCGCCGATCGCCAGCGCCAGGCCAGCGACAAGGCCGCCGACGCCATCCTGGCCAAGCTGAAGGCCGGTGCCACCCTGCAGTCGCTTGCCGCCAGCGAGAAGCTGCAGCTGAGCCCGATGCCGGGCCTGCCGCGCAGCCAGCCGGTGCCGACCCCGGAAATCAACCGCGCGATCTTCAGCGCGCCGGTGCCGGCCGAGGGCAAGCCGAGCTATGGCAAGGTCGACGTGAACGGCCACGCGCTGCTGTTTGCGGTGAACAAGGTCAATCCGGGCGACATCAAGGAAGTGACCGCAGAGCAGCAGAAGCAGCTGAAGGAACAGCTGAGCCAGATCGACGGCATGGCCGCGGCCAAGGCCTACATCGAGGCGATGCGCAAGAAGTTCGTGGTCCAGACCACCGAAGCGAACCTGTAAGCCCATCGGCTGCAGGTATGAAAAGGCCCGGCAATGCCGGGCCTTCTTTGTTGGAGCGCTGCTGGAATTGAACTGTAGCGCCAAGCCCATGCCCGGCGGGCCATGAACCGCGACAAGTCGCAGGCAAGAAAAAAGCCGAGCATGGGCTCGGCTCTACACGGGAGGCGCTTGGCCTGCGCGTCAATCCTCGACGCGCAGCACCGCGCCCGGCTTCAGCACGCTGCTGCCGCTCAGGCCGTTCAGTGACAGCAGGGCCTTGACCGGCATGCCGTAGCGGCGGGCGATGGTCCAGGCCGATTCGCCGTCACGCACGGTGTGGCGGCGGCTGCGCGGACGATCGGCGATCGCGGCGACGGTCTTGGCGACCTGCGGCGCTGGCGTGGTGGTGGCCACCGGTGCGGCATTGGCCACCTGCACGGTGGCGGCGTCTGCGACGGCCACATTGGCAGCCGAGACCGGCGCCAGCACGCGGGTGGTGCCCGACGAGGCGCGGCCGCCGCCCGCCAGGGCAGGGTTCAGGCGGGCGATCCTGGCCGGGTCCAGGGCGCGCTGTGCGGCCCACTGCTGGATGCTGGTGCCGGCGGGCAGGGTGTGGTCCTTCAGCACCGGCACGGTGCGGTCCAGCGAGGCCATCACGCCCGGCTGGTCTTCCACGTCTTCCAGCACGCAGGCCAGGGCGTGCAGCTTCTCGACGTAGGCATAGGTGACCGGCGACAGGCCGGGCAGGGCCGACGGCTTGGCATTCTGTGCATTCATGCCGGCTTTGCGCAGCGACTGCAGCACGCGGTACTCGCCGGCGTTGTAGGCCATGGTGGCCAGGCGCCAGTCGCCGCCGAACATGCCATGCAGGGTCTTCAGGTAACGCACTGCGGCCTGGGTGGAATCGACCGCCGACAGGCGGCCGTCGTAGCCGTTGGCCATCGGTACGCGGTGGTTGCGCGCGGTGGTGGCGATGAACTGCCACAGGCCGGTGGGGCCGCTGCCGTTGCGGGCGTTGGGCCGGTAGCCGCTTTCCACGAACGGGATCAGTGCGAATTCGGTGGGCAGGTTGGCCTTGCGCAGTTCCTCGACCACGTAACCGAACAGCACCAGCGCATCGTCATCCTGGTTGGCCAGTCGCGAGGGCGCGTGGGCAAACTGCTTCTGCCAGCGCGGGCTGGTGGCCTCGGCGTCGCAGGTAGGCTCGGCCAGGCCATCGCGGAAGCTGGAGAAGATCTCCTGGCCGTTGCGCACCGACGCGGCCGGCAGCGCGGCCGGATCCAGCGGAAGGGCCGCAGCGGCGGTCAGGTTCTGGCTGATGCCGGCGCCCAGCGACTGCGCGCCTGCGGTTCCGGCCAGCCCCAGGACCAGGCCCAGGGCCAGCGGCAGACTTCGGCGCATCATGCGCGGAAGCCGTCTTTCCAATGCCGGAGACCGGCCATGACGTCGACGTCTTCAACGACGTCGCGGCCCAAGTGTGCCGACACCGACGCGCGGATCGGCGCCGTGTGCACACGCAGGAACGGATTGCATTCGAATTCGCTGGCCAGGGTTACCGGCAGGGTGGAACGGTCATCGCGGCGCATGGCCAAAGCCTCCTCTTGGCGCTGCCACAGGGCAGCGTTGGCGGGGTCGACATGCCGCGCGAAGACGGCATTTGACACGGTGTACTCGTGGGCGCAACACAACAGCAGCTGCGCGGGCAAGGTACCCAGCTTGCGCATCGATGCCAGAAGCTGGGACGGCGTACCTTCGAACAGGCGTCCACAGCCCAGGCTGAACAACGAATCTCCGCTGAAAAGATGTTCAGCGGTGTGAAACGCGATGTGGCTGCGGGTATGCCCGGGCACGGATAGTACGTGGAATGTTTGGCCCATTGCCTGAACGCGTTCACCTTCGCCGACCCGCTCGGTCGCCGCCGGGATGCGCTCGTCGACCGGTGCGATGACCCGTGCGCCGGGAAAACGCGCCCGCAGTGCGGGCACGCCACCGATGTGGTCGTCGTGGTGGTGGGTAAGCAGGATCGTGTCCACGCGCAGGCCCTGATCGGCCAGCGCGAGTACCGGCGCGGCATCGCCGGGATCGACGACCACGGCGGCGCCATCGTCGTCGATCAACGTCCAGATGTAGTTGTCCGCAAATGCGGGCAGGGCAGTCAGTCGCATAGAATTGGACCATGCCCGCGCTGCAGAGCACCCGTCAAGCGAGCCAGGCTCCGTGGTTCGACAGTGAACCGGCGGCGTCCCTGCGCGTGCTGGAGCGGCAGCAGCTGCTGCCGCAGCTGTCGGCGCTGCCGGTGCAGCCGTGGCTGTGGATCGCGCCCAGCGCAGGCTGGCTGGACGATGCACAGCTGGGCGGGCGTGGCCTGCGCCTGTTCCGGCAGGGGCCGGGGTATGCCGGCGATACCCGCTGCGCACTGCCGCTGCCGCTGGCCAATGAAAGCGTCAATGCGGTCGTGCTGCAGCATGTCACCACCGGCGATGCCGACCAGCTGCTGGACGAGTGCGAACGCGTGCTGATGCCGGGCGGCCACCTGTGGCTGAGCAGCCTCAACCCGTTCAGCCCCTACCGCACGCACTGGCGCCAGCATGGGCTGGTGGTGCGCACGCCGCAGCGGATCCGCCTGCTGCTTGGCCGCCACGGCCTGGAGTGCGACGACATGCGTTTCCTCGGCCCACTCTGGCGCGGCGCCGGCAGCCGCCGGCCGGGCGGGTGGGCGCCGCTGCGCGCGGCCTGCCTGTTCCATGCCGAAAAACGCACGCTGGCCCTGCCCGGGCCGAAACCGCTGCCGGTGCGCTGGCACGGCACCGTTGTCACCTGATCTGGAGTTGTATTGAAAACCATCGAAATCCACACCGACGGTTCCTGCCTTGGCAATCCTGGCCCCGGCGGCTGGGCCGCCCTGCTGCGCTACAAGGGCCATGAGCGCGAATTGAGCGGCGGCGAAGCGCATACCACCAACAACCGGATGGAGCTGATGGCGGCCATTTCCGGGCTGGAGACGCTGACCGAGCCGTGCAACATCGTGCTCTACACCGATTCGCAGTACGTGCGGCAGGGCCTGACCCAGTGGATGCCCGGCTGGATCCGCAAGAACTGGAAGACCGCCGGTGGTGACCCGGTGAAGAACCGCGAACTGTGGGAGCGCCTGCATGCAGCCACGCTGCGGCACCAGATCGACTGGCGCTGGGTGAAGGGGCACTCCGGCGACCCGGACAACGAGCGGGTGGACACCCTGGCGCGCAACGCGGCCATCCAGATCCGCGACGCCAGCCCGGTAAACTGAGCCCATGCGTCAGATCATCCTTGATACCGAAACCACCGGCCTGGAATGGAAGAAGGGCAACCGCATCGTCGAAATCGGCTGCGTGGAGCTGTTCAAGCGCCGCCCGACCGGCAACAACTACCACCAGTACATCAAGCCGGACTGCGAGTTCGAGCAGGGCGCGCAGGAAGTCACCGGGCTGACGCTGGAGTTCCTGGAGGACAAGCCGGACTTCGCGCAGATCGCCGATGAGTTCCTGGCGTTCATCGATGGCGCCGAGCTGATCATCCACAACGCGGCGTTCGACCTGGGCTTCCTCGACAACGAACTGTCGCTGCTGGGCCCACAGTACGGAAAGATCACCGACCGCTGCACGGTGATCGATACCCTGGTGATGGCGCGCGAGCGCTTCCCGGGCCAGCGCAATTCGCTCGACGCGCTGTGCAAGCGGCTGGGCGTGGACAACTCGCACCGTGCCCTGCATGGCGGCCTGCTTGATGCGCAGATCCTCGGCGATGTCTACATCGCGCTGACCTCCGGCCAGGAAGAGATCGGCTTCGGTCTGGGCGACGAGGAGGGCGGGAGCGCCGGTGCGGCGCTGCACGCGTTCGACACCAGCAAGCTGCTGCCGCGCCCGCGCGTGGTGGCCACGCCGTCGGAGCTGGAAGCGCATGCCGCACGCCTGGAGCGGCTGCGCAAGAAGGCCGGTCACGCACTGTGGGATGGCCCGAAGGTGGAAGAACCCGTCAGCGCGTAATGCCTGCAATGAGGTAGTGCCGGCCGCTGGCCGGCATCTGCGTGCAACACGTTTTCCCGGTGAGCCGGCCAGCGGCCGGCACTACCGCCTCCACGCATGGCGTGGATCTACCGCTTAGTGGCAGCGCACCAGGATCACGCTGATGTTGTCGCGGCCACCGCCGTCGAGCGCGGCGGCGACCAGCGTGTCCACGCATTCCTGCGCGCTGGCGTCCTCGAACGCCAGGGTGCGGGCGATGCTGCGGTCGTCCACTTCCTCGGTCAGGCCATCACTGCACAGCAGCAGCTGCATGCCCGGGCGCAGCTCACCGCTGGTGGTCGCCACGTTCAGGTGTGCCGGGTCGGTCACGCCCAGTGCCTGGGTGACCACGTTGCGATGCGGATGCGCGCGCGCCTGTTCGGCGGTCAGGTTGCCCTGCGCGACCAGTTCCTGCACCACGCTGTGGTCCTGGCTGAGCTGCGCCAGCTGGCCGTCGCGCCACAGATAGGCGCGGCTGTCGCCGACCCAGGCCACTTCGTAGCGATTGCCCTGCACGCGCGCCGCGACCACCGTGGTGCCCATCGGCAGGGTGTCGTTGCGCCGCCGCGAGGCACGGATGATCTCTTCGTCGGCGGTACGGATGGCCTGGGCCAACGGCGCGCCACGGCGGATCTCGCGCACGATGGTTTCGCGCGCGAGCGCGCTGGCCACCTCGCCGCAGGCGTGCCCGCCCATGCCGTCGGCCACCAGCCACAGGGCCAGCTCGCTGTCACCGTAGTAGGTGTCCTCGTTGAGCTCGCGGCGCAGGCCGGGATGGGTGAGGTGTCCGAATTCGATCATGGTGTGCAGGGCGGGTATTGCCGGGGGAGACAGGCATCATCGGGGGGCTTCCGCCATCCGGCAAGGCATGTACTCAGGTATTTTTCACTTCGTGGGCCGGAATGACTTGTCGTCGGGCTCACTTCCTCGTATGATGCGCGTCCCCGGTCCGCCGGGGACCACCCGGAGAGGTGGCAGAGTGGTTGAATGTACCTGACTCGAAATCAGGCAGGCGTTTATAGCGCCTCGGGGGTTCGAATCCCCCCCTCTCCGCCAGATAAAGAAAGAAGCCGCCCACTGGGCGGCTTTTTTCTTGTCCAGCGTTTGGGGCGTGCAGGTGATTGTAGTAGTGATCGACACCTCTGATGCGGGGGGATGAGAACCCCCGACGGGGTTCGACGGTTCTGCAGGAGCAGAACCGGACAGCCGCAGGCTGGCCCTGGAGCGCGTAGCGCGGAAGGGTCGGGTGCATGGATGCACCCGACAATCCCCCCCTCTCCGCCAGATAAAGAAAAAGGGCTGCCGAAAGGCAGCCCTTTTTCTTTATCTGGCGCGGGACGCGACGCGCGTTGCGCAACGCGTGGCCCCTCCCTTTGCCTGCCTCTCCCCGCCCCGATGGATCAGTAGATCCACGCCATGCGTGGATGCTGTTCCTGCCGAGCTGGACCATCCACGCATGGCGTGGATCTACCCGTTTCATTGCGAGCTGCGGGTTAAACTGCCTGCATCACCTGCTGGAGCCTTTCCCCATGACCGCTGAAATCCTCGTTCCCGTTTCCTTCGGCGAGCTGCTGGACAAGATCTCGATCCTGCAGATCAAGTCCGAGCGCATCAGCGACGAGGGCAAGCTGGCCAATGTGCGCAGGGAGCTGTCGGCGCTGGAGAAGACCTGGATGGCACACCCGGCGGCGGTGAAGGACATCGCCAAGCTGCGTGCCGAGTTGAAGGCCGTCAACGAACAGCTGTGGGACATCGAGGACGACATCCGCCTGAAGGAGAAGGCGCAGGCGTTCGACCAGGGCTTCGTCGACCTGGCGCGCAGCGTCTACCTGCGCAACGACGAACGCGCGCGCATCAAGAAGGCGATCAACCTGGCGCTGGGTTCGGCGTACGTGGAAGAAAAGTCCTACCAGGATTACGCGCAGCGCGCGTAATCCCGCGCTGCTCGCCGCTCACCCCAGGTGGTCGGCGACGTAGCGTTCGAAGGCGGCGATGCCGTCTTCCACGGTGATCAGTTCCATCACATCGTCGAACTCGATCTTGGTGCCCCATTTCAGATCGGCGGCCTGCTTGGCCAGGTACTTGCGTGCCGCATCGTCGTAGCGGTCCACGCAGTAGCGACGGTCCGAGTACGGGCCACTACGGTTCGGGTTGCTGGCCGCATGCAGGCCCAGCACCTTGGTGCCCATCGCATTGGCGATGTGCATCGGGCCGGAGTCGGGTGTCATCACCAGGTTGGCGCGGGCCAGCAGCGCGGGCAGCTGCTTGAGCGTGTCCTTGCCGACCAGATCCAGTGCCGGCGTCTGCAGCTGGGCCTGGATGGCGTCGGCCATGCTGCGTTCCAGCTCGCTGCGGCCACCGCACAGCACCACCTGCCAGCCGCGTTGCACGGCGTGGTTGGCCACGGCGGCGTAGCGGTCGGCGTACCAGTTGCGGCGCACGTGGCTGGAGCAGGGCGAGATCATCAGTACCGGGCGGCCATCGTCCTGCCACTGCGCGGCGGCCCACTCGAAGGCGGACGGCGGCACGGCCAGGTCCCAGCTGACCTCGGTCTGGCGCAGGCCCAGCGGTTCGCAGAAGCTGCCGATGGCATCCAGCACATGGATGCCGGGGCGGTCGGGGATGCGCTCGTTGATGAAGAGCCCATGCAGGTCCTTCGAACGGCTGCGGTCGTAGCCGATGCGGCGCTCGGCCGGAATGAAGGCCGACAGCAGGTTGGCGCGGAACGCGACCTGCATCTGCAGCAGCGCTTCGAAGCGCCCCGGCGGCAGTTGCCTGCGCAGTTCCTTGACCCCGGCCATGCCGCTCTGCTTGTCGTAGGCATGGAAGGTGACGCCGGGCAGGCCGTCGAGCAGCTTGTGGCCGACCTTGTCGATGATCCAGTGGATCGGCGTGTCCGGGCGCGCAGCCTGCAGGGTGCGCACCAGGGGCACCACGTGGGTGACGTCGCCCAGTGCGGACAGGCGCAGGAGGCACAAGGAGGAGGACGCTGATGCCATGTGTTGTTAGACTCAATGAAATGGTCGCATTCGACGCCAATGAAGCGCTGACGCCATGCCGCGAGGGTCGCGGCATCGGGGCCATTCTGTTCGACCGCGAGCGGCTGCGGCAAGCCGAGATCGGCCTGTTCTCGCCCCAGCACTGGGGCAGCAGGGCCCGGCCGGTGGGCGAGGGCGGCCGCGGCAGCGCCTGGTTCGTCGATGCGCCGTTCGGGGCCAGCGTGCTGCGCCACTACCTGCGCGGCGGGATGGCCGCCCGTATCAGCCACGACCAGTATCTCTGGCGCGGCTCGGACCGGACCCGCAGCTTCGCCGAATTCCGCCTGATGCGCGCGCTGCGCGAGAAGAAGCTGCCGGTGCCACGGCCGATCGCCGCGTTCTACATGCGCGAGGGCCTGCGCTACCGGGCGGCGATCCTGATGGAGCGGATCGAGGGCGTGCGCTCGCTGGCCGACCGCGCACTGGTCGCCGGCCGCGGCGCCCCCTGGGAGGAAACCGGGCGGCTGATCGCCCGCTTCCACCGTGCCGGCCTGGACCATGCCGACCTCAACGCGCACAACATCCTGTTCGATGGCAGTGGCCATGGCTGGCTGATCGACTTTGATCGCGGGGTGATCCGCATCCCGGCCACCGCCTGGCGCGAGCGCAACCTCAAGCGCCTGCTGCGCTCGCTGATCAAGCTGCGCGGCGAGCGCAGCGTGGAAGACGTGCAGAAGGACTACGCGCGGCTGCGCCGCGCCTATGACATGGCCTGGAACCGGGGCACCTGATGGACTGGTCGTTGCGTTTCCTCGGCGTCGGCAATGCGTCGGCGGTCGAGCTGGGGTCGCCGATGTCGGTGATCGAGCGCGATGGTCGCCCGTGGCTGACCATCGATTGCGGCGGCGAAGGACTGACCGCGTTCAAGGCGCACTATGGGCAGATGCCGCAGGCGTTGTTCGTCACCCATGTGCACCTGGACCACGTAGCCGGCTTCGAGCGCCTGTTCGTGGACACCTTCTTCAATGCGCACCGGCGCGGCAAGGTGCGGCTGTACGTGCCCGCCACGGTGGTGCCGCTGCTGCACAAGCGCATCGGTGACTACCCGAACGTGCTGGCCGAAGGCGGTGCGAACTTCTGGGATGCCTTCCAGCTGATCGTGGTGGGTGAGGCGTTCTGGCATGAGGGGGTGCGCCTGGAGGTGTTCCCGGTGCGCCACCACTGGCCGGAGACCGCCTACGGCCTGCGCCTGCAGGGCGCGCTGACCTGGAGCGGCGACACCCGGCCGATTCCGGAGATGCTGGCCCGCTTCGCCAACGACAACGAACTGATCGCCCACGACTGCGGCCTGCACGGCAATCCGTCGCACACCGGCGTGGACGACCTGGAGCGTGAATACAGCACCGACCTGCAGGCGCGGATGATGCTGTACCACTACGCCAGCGCGGCCGATGGCCAGGCGCTGGCCGCGCGCGGGCACCGCGTCGCGCAGCCAGGGCAGTGCGTGCCGCTGGCGAGCCCGACCGCGCCGCACGTACTGGCGCAGGATCCGCCCTGAGCAGGAGCGGCCAGCCCGCCGATACGGTGCTGGCCGCTGGACTGGAGGCGCTGGAATGCACGGTTGGCCGAGGGGCTGGCCCCAGGTGCGCTACCGCAGCCGCTGTCACTTCGATAGGCCGCTGCAGCACGGGGTGCTGCGCAGTTCGCTGTGGCGCCGGGTGTTCCACCAGGCACGCCCGAGCCAGATTGGCGCGGGGCCATGCCGGGCAAAGAATGCGAAGCCGGGGTCAGAGCCCCTTGCCATGCAAAGGGATCTGACCCCAGTGCAGAAAAGGCGATGGCCCCGCCGGCTGACCTCGGCGCCCGCGTCGATCGATACCGTTGCTGCCTTCCGGCCCTGGCGGGGTTTTCGACCTAGCGTCGCGAGGGGCCGACGGGGCCACCATAGAGACGTTGGCCGCCCGGTAGGCGGCCAGTTCACGGAACAGGGGAAGCAGCGCACGATGCGCCGGAGACCACAGCCGGACTGCACATCGGCTGGCCGATGGCAGGCGCTCATTCTAGCGCAGGCGGGTGCGTCGATGCCAGCTTCACGCACTGAATCGGCTGTAACCCGTCGCCGCCGGCAGCGGCCGGCACCCACCCCCGTTGCTAGAATGCCGGCCAGGAGGAACGACCTCCCCCACATCGGGAACCAATGACCAGGACGGCCTGGCCCTACCAAGAGGAGGGCCGTCATGGCCTGGATCTATCTGTTGTTTGCCGGCCTGCTGGAAATCGTCTGGGCCGTATCCATGAAGCAGTCCGAAGGCTTCACCCGGCTCACCCCCACCGTGGTCACGATCATCGGCATGGTCGCCAGCTTCTGGCTGCTGGCGGTGGCCATGCGCAGCCTGCCGCTGGGCACCGCCTACACGATCTGGACCGGCATCGGCGCGGTCGGCGCGTTCGTGGTGGGCATCGTGTTTCTGGGCGAGCAGGTCAGCCCGATGCGGATCGGTGCGGCGGTGCTGATCGTTTCCGGCCTGGTGCTGATGAAACTCTCCAGCAGCTGAATTTATTTACTCATGGCGGGGAATGGATTCTCCGCCGCATGCAGCAATATGCATTTTCGGCAAAACCATTTTGTCCGCCCCTATTATTTGACGCACGTCATAAAAATAGCGCGCGTGATTCACATGCCGCTGGCACCGTCGGTCGCACAGTGCCGCCATTCGTCGGGCGAAACCGGGGAGTTTTCGCCTTGACGGACGCGCTGGCGCACCTGTCCGCGGGTGCGATCGCGTGAAGATGTGAAGATTTTCAGGAGTTAATGCCTTCAGGCCTTGTTCCCGTTCGGGGAGCCGGGGTGGGCCGCATTGTCTCCAAAAAACCTGCCAGCTGTGCCATCCGGTCTTTTCATGGAGATTTACCGATGAACCGCATTTACCGTCTGGTTTTCAATCGTGCCCTTGGGGTAATGCAGGTTGCTTCGGAGGTCGCCCAGAATCCCGGCGGAAGCGCGGTCAGCGCAGGGCGGGCGCCGCGATTGCGGGCACACCAGCTGGCGGCGGCTTTGGCCGCCACACTGGCCAGCGGATCGGCATTCGCAGCGTGCACGGGCACCACAACCGTGAACTGCGACAGCACCACCAACATCAACAACTACTCCAACGCGACCAACGGCCTCACGCTGAACATCGCCGCAGGTGCATTGCTGCGTACGCCGCCGGTCGTAGGTGGAGGCAACGCAGCGACGCTGACCGGCGACAACGTGACGGTCAACAACAATGGCACGATCGATCCGAGCTCGATCATCCTCGCCTCGCCCGGCCTGGTCATCGGCAATGCTTCTTCCAACAACAGCGCGATCGTCGTCAACAACAACGCGAGCGGACAGATCAAGGGTGTCGTCAACATCGCAACGCTGCTGGGCTTCGGTGGACAGGCGCTGGTGGCACAGAATGTCAACGGCACCACCACCATCAACAACGCCGGCCTGATCAGCACGTCGTTGATCGGTGCAGGCAGCGTTTCCGACGCGACCACGGTGGTGACCTATGGTGGTGCAGCCGCCGCTGTGACCAACACCGGCACCATCGACGGACGCGTCGGCCTGGGGGCTTCTGGCGGTAACACGTTCCTCAATGCGGGGGCGGTCAGTGGCAGCGTTCACCTGGGTGATTCAACCGGCGGCAACACCTTCACCGCCGTGTCGGGTTCCAGCGTTGTGAGTGGCGGCGGCACCGCTCTTGCCGGCGTGATTACCGGTGTCACCGGGGTAAAGGTTGCGGCTGCGGGATCGGTCGACGCCGGTACCGGCAGTGGTGCGGCCAACAACACGCTGGTGCTGCAGAACGTCGTCAGCGGCCCGGGGTCCGGCACCGGCGGCGCGGTGACCACGCTGGGCTGGAACCAGTACCTCAACTTCCAGAAGCTCACCGTCAACAGCGGTACCTGGAACCTGCAGGGTGCGTGGGCGGGTGCGGGTACGACCACGCTCAATGATGGCCTGGTCAATTTCAACAATGCCGGTTCCTTCGGCACCGGGCTGTTCACCGCCAACGGCGGTGCCATCGCCTCCTCCACGGCCGGTCTGAACCTGGCCAATGCTTTCAGCCTTGGTGGCAATCTGTCCCTGGCAGGGACCAATGCGTTCAGCCTGGGGGGCGTGCTGTCCGGTACTGGCGGGCTGACGGTCAACAACACCGGCATCGTTACTCTCGGCGGCGCAAACCTGTTCTCCGGCGGCGTCAACCTCAATGCCGGCGGCCTGGTACTGGGCAACGCCGGTGCACTGGGCAGCGGCAACCTGACCGTGGGTGGCAGCGCCTCACTGGATACGACGGCGGGCTTCACCCTGGGCAACAATCTGGTGATCAATGGCGGGGGCTCGCTGAACCTGCTGGGCAGCAATGCGTTGTCATTGAATGGTTCGATCTCCGGTGCCGGCAACCTGACCAAGAACGGCGCCGGCACGCTCACCTTGAACGGCGCCAATGCGCTGACCGGCAGTTTCAACCTGGCCGGAGGCGCGTTGGCGCTGGGCGCGGGCGGCAGCCTGTCGCCCACCGGTGCGGTCACGGTCGGCGTCGGTACCACCCTGGACCTGTCGGCGGCCGCGAACCAGACCATCGGTTCGCTGGCGGGCCTCGGCGGTTCGGTCAACCTGGGCAGCCGCACGCTCACCCTCGCGGGGCTGGGCAATACCAGCTACAGCGGCACGTTCGCCGCAGGCACGGGGGGGCTGGTCAAGCTGGGCACCGGCGTGCAGACCTTGTCGGGCGTGAACAACCTCAGTGGCGGCGTGGCACTCAACGCCGGTGGCCTGCTGCTGGGCAATGCTGCTGCGCTGGGCAGCGGTGCGCTCAGTGTCGGTGGCAACGTGACGCTCGATGGAACCACGGGGCCGCTTGCACTGGCCAACGCGGTCAACCTTGGTTCGGGCGCCAGCCTCAATCTGCTTGGCGGACAGGCGCTGACGTTCAACGGCGTGATCGGTGGCGCCGGTGGCCTGGTCAAGAGCGGTGCGTCGTCGCTGACGCTCAATGGCGCCAATACCTTCGGCGGCGGCGTGGCGTTCAATGCCGGCAGCCTGGTGCTGGGCAACGGTGGAGCACTGGGAACCGGTGCGCTGAATGTTGGTGGCGTGGTGTCGCTCGACACCAGCGCGGCGCTTGCGGTCGGCAATGGCATCACGCTGGGCGCGGGTGGCTCGCTCAATGTGCTGGGCTCGAACGCACTGACGCTGGGCGGTGTCATTGGCGGCAGCGGCAGCCTGGTCAAGAACGGCGCTTCCACGCTGACGCTGGGCGGTGCGAACACGTTCACCGGCGGCCTGGCGATCAATGCCGGCAAGGTTGCGGTGGGCAGCGGCGGAAGCCTGGCCGCCGGCGGTGCGGTCAGCCTGACTGGCGTTGGCGCGGACCTGGACATCTCGCTCGGCGGCAACCAGACCATCGGCGCGCTGTCCGGTATTGCCGGCAGCACGGTGACGCTGGGCAGCAGCACGCTCACCTTCGGTGATGCCACCAACCAGACGTTCGCCGGCGTGATCGGCGGCACCGGTGGCCTGATCAAGCAGGGCACCGGCGTGCAGACGCTGACCGGCGCCAATACCTTCAGTGGTGGCCTGGACCTTGCGGCCGGTGGCCTGGTGCTGGGCAATGCCGGTGCGCTGGGAAGCGGCGCGCTGACGGTCAGTGGCAACGGCTCGCTGGATGCCACGACAGCGCTGAACCTGGGCAATGCGATCAACCTCGGCGCGGCCCTGACCCTGCCGGGCAGCCAGAACCTGGCCCTGGCCGGCAACATCACGGGCACCGGCAGCCTGGTCAAGAACGGCGCGGCGACACTGACCTTGAACGGTACCAACACCTTCAGTGGTGGACTGAGCGCGAACGCTGGCGCCCTGCTGCTGGGCAACAGCGGCGCACTCGGCAGCGGGACGCTGGGCATCGGTGGCAACGTCTCGCTCGACGGCAGTGCGCCGCTGAACCTGGGCAACAACGTGGCACTGGGTGCAGGCGCTGCGTTGTCGCTGCCGGGTTCGCAGGCGATCACGCTGGGTGGGGTGGTGTCCGGTGCGGGCAGGCTGGTGAAGAACGGTGCCACCACCTTGACCCTCAATGGCGCCAACAGCTTCGGTGGCGGGCTGACCGTCAACGGCGGCGGCCTGCTGCTGGGCAATGCCGGCGCGCTGGGTACCGGTGCATTGTCGGTGGGGGCCAATACCACGCTGGACAGTTCGGTGGCGCTGGACCTGGCCAACAACGTCAACCTCGGCGCCGGTGCGGTGCTGGATCTGCTGGGCAGCCAGAACGTGTCGCTGGAGGGCGTCATCAGCGGCACCGGCGGGCTGGTCAAGAACGGTACGGCGACACTGGCATTGAACGGCGCCAATACGTTCAGCGGGGGCGTCGGGCTCAACGCGGGCGCACTGCAGCTTGGCAACGCACAGGCGCTGGGTACCGGCCAGCTGGACGTGGGCGGCAACGCTTCGCTGGATGCCACTGCGGCGCTTTCGGTGGGCAACACCCTCGGCCTCGCTGCGGGCGCCAACCTCACCGTGCTGGGCAGCAATGACCTGACGCTGACCGGTCCGGTGTTCGGCGCCGGCGGGCTGATCAAGGATGGCGCGGCGCGCCTCACGCTGTCTGGCGCCAACACGTTCGGGGGTGGCACCACCGTCAACGCCGGCACGCTGGCGCTGGGGGCCGGTGGCAGCCTTGCCGCGGCCGGTGCGGTGGATCTTGCCGGCGCCGGTGCGACGCTGGACATCTCGGCAGCCGGTGCCGCGCAGACCATCGGCGCACTCAACGGCGTCGCCGGCAGCCAGCTGGCGCTGGGCGCGCAGTCGCTGACCTTTGGCGGCGCCGGCAACGGCAGCTTTGCCGGTGTGATCGGTGGCACTGGCGGCCTGGTCAAGACGGGTACCGGCGTGCAGACGCTGTCCGGTGCCAACACCTTCAGTGGCGGAGTTGCACTCAACGCGGGTGGCCTGATCCTCGGCAATGCCAGCGCGCTCGGCACCGGTGCGCTGGGCATCGGTGGCACCACCACGCTGGACAGCACGGTGGCGTTGAACCTGGCCAATGCAGTGAACTTCGGTGCGGGCACGCAGCTGACGCTGGGCGGCAGCAACGATGTCACGCTCGGTGGCGTGGTGGCCGGCAATGGCAGCCTGGTCAAGAACGGTACGGGCCTGCTGACCCTCAACAACACCAATACCTTCGGTGGCGGCCTGACCCTGAACGGTGGTGGCCTGGTCGTCGGTGCGGATGGCGCGCTGGGTACCGGCACGCTGGCAGTGACTACCAGCACCACGCTGGATGCAGGCGCTGCAGTCACCCTCGGCAATGCGGTCACGCTGGGCTCGGGTGTCGCGCTGACCGTACCTGGCAGCAACGCGCTGACGCTCTCGGGCGTGATCGGCGGCAACGGCAGCCTGGTCAAGAATGGTGCCACCACGCTGACCCTGTCCGGTGCCAACACCTACACCGGCGGCACCACCATCAATGCTGGCACGCTGGCACTGGGAACCGGAGGCAGCCTTGCTGCAGCGGGCGATGTCACGCTGGGCGCCGGCGCTGGCTTCGATATCTCCGGCGCCGGCAGCAACCAGACCATCGGTGCACTCAACGGAGCGGGGGGAAGCACGCTGACGCTGGGCGGCAGTTCGCTCACCTTCGGTACGGCCGGCAACGCCGCGTTCGATGGCGTGATCAGCGGCGGTGGTGGCCTGATCAAGGTGGGCGCGGGCGTACAGACCTTGTCCGGCGCCAATACCTTCGGTGGCGGCGTGACGCTCAATGCAGGCGGACTGGTGCTCGGCAATGACGCAGCGCTGGGCACGGGCGCATTGACCGTCGGTGGTGCTGCCACGCTGGATACCACCGGCCTGGCAACGCTGGCCAACAACATTGCGCTCAATGCCGGGCTGACCGTGCTCGGGACCCAGGCACTCACACTCAACGGCGTCCTTTCCGGGGCCGGCAGCCTGACCAAGAATGGCAGCGCGACGCTGACCTTGAACGGCGCCAACACCTATACCGGCGGTACCACCATCAATGCGGGCACGCTGGCGCTGGGCGCCGGTGCCAGCCTGGCCGCGAGCGGTACCGTCAATCTTGCCACCGGCGCCACGCTGGACCTGTCGGCCGGCAGCGGCACGCAGCAGTTCGGCACGCTGGTCGGCAACGGTACGGTGAATCTCGGCGCCAACTCGATCGAGGTCGGCGGTGCCACCGATGGCACCTTCAGTGGCTCGATCGCAGGCACCGGTGGCCTGACCAAGGTCGGTGCCGGCATCGAGACGCTGACCGGTGCCAACACCTACACCGGCGGCACGTTCATCAACGCCGGTACCCTGGCGATCGGCCCCGGCGGCAGTCTGGCCGCGACCGGTGCGGTGACGCTCACTGCGGCAGGCACAGGCTTCGATATCTCCGCCGCCGGCGCCAACCAGACCATCGGGGCGTTGAACGGCGTGGCGGGTTCGACGGTGAGCCTGGGGGCGCAGACGCTGACCCTGGGCGGCGTTGGCAACAGCATCTTCGATGGCGCGATCTCCGGCACCGGCGGCCTGGTCAAGAACGGCGCCGGCAGCCTCACGCTGGGCGGCGCCAACCTGTTCAGCGGCGGCGTCGCGCTCAATGGCGGCGCATTGGTGGTCGGCAACAACGCTGCGCTCGGCAGCGGTGCGCTGACGGTGGGAAGCAACGCGACGCTGGATGCATCGACCGGCGTCAGCCTGGCCAACAACATCGGGCTTGCCGGCGGCGCCAACCTCGGTCTGCTCGGCAGCCAGGCGCTGACCCTGGGCGGCGTGATCTCCGGCACGGGCGGGCTGATCAAGGACGGTGCGGCCACCGTGACCCTGACCGGCGCCAACACCTACACCGGTGGCACCACCATCAACAGCGGCACGCTGGCGATCGGCGCCGGTGGCAGCCTCGCCGCGACCGGCGCGGTGAACCTGGCCGGTGCCGGCACGTTCGACATTTCGGCGGGCAACCAGGCCATCGGCTCGCTGGCCGGCGTCGCCGGCAGTACGGTGGCGCTGGGCGGCAGCACGCTGACCCTGGGCGGCACCGTGGACAGCACCTTCAGCGGTGCGATCAGTGGCAACGGCGGCCTGGTCAAGAACGGCGCAGGCGTGCAGACGCTCAACGGCGTCAGCACCTTCAGCGGCGGCGTAACGCTCAACGCCGGCGGCCTGGTGGTGGGCAACAATGCTGCGTTGGGCACCGGTGCGGTGACGGTCGCAGGCGCTGCGACGCTCGATTCGAACACCGCGGTCACCCTCGCCAACAACTTCACCCTCAACAACGCGTTGACCGTCCTCGGCAGCAACAACCTCACCCTCAACGGCAACCTGAGCGGCACTGGCAGCCTGACCAAGGAGGGCGCCGCAACGCTGACCTTGAACGGCACCAATACCTATACCGGTGGCACCAACATCAACGCTGGTACGCTGGCACTGGGCGCGGGCGCGAGCCTGCACGCCAGCGGCATCGTCAACCTGGCCTCGGGTGCGACCTTCGATCTGTCAGCGGGCAGCGGCACGCAGCAGTTCGGCACGCTGGTCGGCAACGGTACGGTGAACCTGGGTGCCAACACGCTGACGATCGGTGATGCCACCAACGGTACGTTCAGTGGTTCGGTGGCCGGCTCCGGTGGCCTGATCAAGGAAGGTTCGGGAACGCAGACGTTGACCGGTACCAACACCTTCACCGGTGGCACCACCATCAACGCCGGCACGCTGGCGATCGGTGCCGGCGGCAGCCTGGCCGCGACCGGTGCGGTCACCCTGGCCAACGCCGGTACCACCTTCGACATCAGCGCGGGTGGTGCGCAGGCGATCGGTTCGCTGGCAGGCGTGGCAGGTTCGACCGTGGCGCTGGGCGGCAGCACGCTGACCCTCAATGGCGTGGGCAATACCACGTTCGCTGGCACCATCGGAGGGGCCGGTGGCCTGGTAAAGAACGGCGCAGGCATCCAGGGCTTGACGGGCGTCAACGTCTTCACCGGCGGCGTGACCCTCAACGCCGGTGGCCTGCTGCTGGGCAACGACGGATCGCTGGGCACCGGCGCGCTGACCGTAGGCGGTGACGCCAGCCTGGATGGCACCAGCGCGTTGACCCTGGCCAACACCGTGCAGCTGGCCAGCGGCACGCTGACCCTGGCTGGCAGCAACGCGCTGACCTTCAACGGCCCGATCAGTGGTGCCGGTGGCCTGCTGAAGGATGGCGCGGCGACAGTCACCCTGGGCGGTGCCAGCAGCTATACCGGCACCACCACCATCAACAGCGGCACGCTGGCAGTTGCGGCCGGCGGCAGCCTGTCCGGTGCCAGCACGGTCAACCTGGCCGGTGCGGGCACGCTGGATATCAGCGCCGGTGGCAGCCAGAGCATCGGAGGCCTGGCCGGCGTGACCGGTTCCAGCGTGGTGCTGGGCGGTGCAACCCTGACCACCGGCGGCAACAATGCCAGCACGACCTTTGCCGGCGTGCTCAGTGGTACCGGCGGCCTGGTGCAGGGCGGTACCGGCACGCTGACCCTGAGTGGCGACAACACCTATACCGGAGGCACCACCATCAACGGTGGCAGCACGCTGCAGATCGGCAACGGCGGCAGCAGCGGTTCGGTGCTGGGCGACATCACCAACAACGGCAGCCTGGTCTACAACCTGGGCACGACGGCCACCGTGGGCGCAGTGGTGAGTGGCAGCGGCAGCCTGACCCAGGCCGGCAGCGGCACGCTGGTGCTGACCGGCAACAACACCTACACCGGAGGGACCGCCATCAATGCCGGCGGCACGCTGCAGATCGGCAACGGTGGTGCGACCGGTGCGATCGTTGGCGATATCACCAACAACGGTGCGCTGGTGTCCAACGTGGCCGGCAACACCACGCTCGGTGGCACCATCAGTGGCAGCGGTGGCCTGACCCAGGCCGGCAGCGGCACGCTGACCCTGACCGGCAACAACACCTATACCGGCGGCACCACCATCAATGCCGGTGGCACCCTGCAGGTGGGCAATGGCGGTGCGACCGGCGCGATCACCGGCAACGTTGCCAACAACGGCAGCCTGGTGTTCAACGTCGGCGGCAACACCACGGTCGGCGGCGCGATCAGCGGCAGTGGTGGCCTGACCCAGGCCGGCAGCGGTGTGCTGACCCTGGTGGGCAACAACACCTACACCGGCGGGACCACCATCAATGCCGGCGGCACGCTGCAGGTGGGCAACGGCGGCGCGACCGGTGCCATCGCCGGCGATATCACCAACAATGGCGCGTTGATTTCCAACGTGGCCGGCAACACCACGCTGGGCGGCACCCTCAGTGGCAGCGGCGGCCTGACCCAGGCCGGCAGCGGCACGCTGCTGCTGACCGGGACCAACACCTATACCGGCGGCACCACCATCAACGCCGGCGGTACGCTGCAGCTGGGCAATGGCGGTGCGACGGGCTCGATCGTCGGTGATGTCATCAACAACGGCACGCTGCTCTCCAACGTGGCCGGCAACACCACGCTGGGCGGCACCATCAGCGGCAGTGGCGGGCTGACCCAGGCCGGCAGCGGCACGCTGACCCTGACCGGCAACAACACCTACACCGGCCCGACCACCATCAATGCCGGTGGCACCCTGCAGGTCGGCAATGGCGGTGCGACCGGTGCGATCGGCGGCAGTGTCGTCAACAACGGCAGCCTGGTGTTCAACGTGGGTGGCAACACCACCGTCGGCGGCGCCATCAGCGGCAGCGGCGGCCTGACCCAGGCCGGCACCGGCACCGTGGTCCTGACCGGCAACAACACCTATACCGGTGGCACCACCATCAACACCGGCGGCACGCTGCAGGTCGGCAACGGTGGCGCGAGCGGTGCGATCACCGGCAACGTTGCCAACAACGGCAGCCTGGTGTTCAACGTCGGCGGCAACACCACGGTGGGCGGCACGATCAGCGGCAGCGGTGGCCTGACCCAGGCAGGTGCCGGCACCCTGGTCCTGACCGGCAACAACGCCTACACCGGCGGTACCACCATCAATGCCGGCGGCACCGTGCAGGTCGGCAACGGTGGCGCCAGCGGCGCGATCACCGGCAACATCACCAACAACGGTGGCCTGGTGATCAACACCGGTGGCACCACCACGCTCGGCGGCAGCATCAGTGGTGGCGGCAGCATCGTGCAGGCCGGCCCGGGCAGCCTGAATCTGGGCGGCAACAGTGCTGGCTTCAGCGGCACGGGCCAGGTCACCGGCGGTGGCCTGCACGTCACCGGCAACATCGGCGGCCAGTGGACCATCGGCAGTGGCACCACGCTCTCCGGCACCGGCACCATCGGCGGTACCGGCGGTGGCGTGACCGTATCCAGCGGTGGCGTGCTGTCGCCGGGCAATGGCCCGGGCAATGGCGGCGGTGCCGGCAATGGCACCGGAACGATCACCGTCGGCGGCAACCTGACGCTGTCGCCGGGCAGCACGCTGGGCATCGATCTGGGGGCCACCGGCAGCGACACGGTAAAGGTGGGCGGCAGTGCCAATGTGGGTGGCAGTACGGTGCGGGTGAACACCATCTCGCCGAGCACCAGCTACCAGCAGGGCCAGCAGTACACGGTGGTCAATGCTGGGGGTGGCGTGAGCGGGCAGTTCGCTGCGGCAACCTCGCCGTCGGCCTTCCTGACGATCACGCCGGTCTATACGGCCAACACCGCCAACCTGCAGATCGACGTGGCGCAGACTGCGGCATTCACCACCGCAGCGACGACGCGCAACCAGTACAACACTGCCGCAGCGCTGGACAGCCTGCCGCAGAGTGGCCCGGCGCTGGGCCTGTACAACACGGTGCTGCTCTACGACGCGGCCACTGCGCGCAGCGCCTTCGACCAGCTGTCAGGCGAAGTGCATGCGGCCAGCCGCGCGGTGCTGCTGTATGACAACTACCTGGAGGAGGGCATCCGCCAGCGCCTGGGCAGCGAACTGCCGACCGTGCGGGGCGAGCGCGCTTCGGCCTGGCTGGCCGGCAGCGGCAAGGTGTTCCGCCAGGACGGTGACGGCAACGGTGCCGACATCCGCTCCAACCGCAATGCGGTGATGGCGGGCGTGGACTGGCAGCTGGGCGAGCACGTGGTGCTGGGTGCGGCGGCCGGCAACGAACGGCTGGATACGCGCCTGTACGATCGCAGTTCGCGGGCCCGCCTGCGTGGCAACACGTTCGGCCTGTACGCGCAGGGACAATGGAACAACGGCTTCGCGGTCGGTGGCAGCGTGTCGCGCGGTGACTACCGCACGCGCACCACGCGTGAGGTGCCGCTGCTGAGCCAGACCCTGTACAGCCGCCAGGATTCGGACGTGACCATTGCGCAGGTGGAGGGCAGCTGGACCTGGACCCATGGCAGGACCCAACTGCAGCCGTATGTGCAGTTCACCCGGCACTGGGTCGACAGTGATCGTGCCGTGGAGCAGGGCGGCAGCGCCGCACTGGTGCTGGAAGGCGGCAAGGACACGCTCAATGTCAGCACGGTGGGCGTGCGCGGCCGTTGGGACGTGGGCAGCGGCGAGCGCTTCCCGGCGCAGCTGACCGTCGGCCTCGGCTGGCAGCACGCCTCGGGTGACACCGATGTGGCCAGCCGCAACCGCTTCGCGGTGGGCGGCAATGCCTTCGATGTCTACAGTGCGGTGATGGCACGCAATGCGCTGGTCAGCCAGCTTGGCGTGGCGGTCGGCCTTGGCCGCAACAGCCAGCTGTCGATGTTCGTACAGGGCCAGCATGGCGACGGCCGCCGCGATGTGGGTGGGCAGATCAACCTGCGCGTGGGCTTCTGAGGAAAGCGCGGCGACGTTGGATCCAGGCTCGCGTGGATCCAGAGCGGGCGGAGGGCTAGACCCTCCGCTCCATCTCCACGGCGTCGATCCCGGCGCCGTGGCCATTGGACACGATCCGCGTCACCTGGAAGCCCAGGCCAGCATAGAAGCCCTGGGTGTGCTGGCTGGTGCTGAGCGTGATGCGCTTGATCGAGGGATCCGCTTCGGCCTGGCGCAGGCGAGCCAGCGCCAGTTCGCGGCCCAGTCCCTGCCGGTGCAGCGCGCGCTGCACCATGCCCCAGCAGAAGCCGGCACTGCTGTCGCCGCGTCGCGACAGGCCGCCACAGGCCACGATGCTGCCGTCGCGCTCGATGACCTGGAATGCGCAGTCCACGGCCTGTTCGCGCAGGAAGCGTTCAAAGTCGCTGCGCTCTTCGGGCGCGAAGTAGGTGGGCACGTTGCTGTCGAACATCGACAGGCAGGCGCGGGCATCTGCGGGGCGGTAGAGGCGGAGGTTCATGGGAAAGGCCATGGAGTTGCCCGGCTGCATTTCAACCATCCAGGCGTTGGGAGGGGGCGAAGCGTTCCAGGGTACATGGAGCGATGCCGATCCTTTTACAGCTGACGTCTCCCCGCTCGAATGACCGTGCGGAACGCAGGCGCCTTTACCAGGCGGGTGCGTCGGTGGCGGGCAATGGCGAGGCGCATCCGGTCGCGATGGCGTGCAGTGGGGCGCGATGGCTTCTGGGCTATGCTGTCGACACGTGGGACTGACCGCGCGGCAGGATCCGCCGGCCCCATTCGTGTTCCCGCCTGCAACGGAGCTGCCCAGCGATGCCCGAACCTTCTTTTTTCCGGCCTGCCCCGATCATGCGCGGCCTGCTGTTTGGCACGGTGGGTCTGTTGATCCTTGCCGTGGCCGCCTTCGAGGTGACGCATCGCCTTGAGTTCCTGCAGGTCGCGCAGGCCGTTGATGGCCAGGTCGAGCGCCTGAACGCCGGCGGATCGCATCCGCAGGTCGCGTTCACCACCGCGACCGGCCAACGCGTCTCGTACCCGCAGGGCGGCATGATCTTCGGCTATGAGCCCGGGCAGCCGGTACGCGTGCTGTACGACCCGGCGCAACCGCGGCTGGAGCCGGTCCTGGATACGTTCGGTGCGCTGTGGGGAATGACGGTCGTGTGGGTGCTGCTGGGGCTGGCGTTCGTCGGCGCCTGCGTGCGCGGACTGCTCCGGCGCAGATGACTCGCGGCGGATCGCGCGGCGTCGGCGGGCGGGCCGTTGGACCGGCCACGGCGGCAGGGCCTGTTCAGTCCGGTAGTACCTGCGGCGCTTCCCGCCAGCCCAATAAAAAAGCCGCCCAGGGGGCGGCTTCTTCATTTATCTGGCGGAGAGAGGGGGAGGCAGTTGAGTCCAGCCTAACCCCCTGTTCTCGCTGGCAAAACACAAACCGAATTGTGCCCTGCTGTGTGCCACCGGGTGCGCAGTGTAGCCGACCACCGGCCACTAGGTCTATCGACCTGGTGGCCTTGGCCCCTTCGCCAGCGGCCCGACCGGCTTGGACATGGCCGCCCGTGGCGGCGGCGGTGCCGCCGCTGCGGCTGGACGGGGCGCAGCCCCAATCCCCGCTCTTGCGGCCCGCGCAGCGCGGGCCGCTGCTTTGGCGGCGAACGTCACCGGCATCGAACGCACTTTGTCCGACGCCACCGCCCGCAGCTTCCGGCCACCCCGTGCATGCGACCGCTTGCCATAGAAGGCCAACGACGCAGTGCTGGCGTGGCCCATGGCCGCCGCCGCCTCCTCCGCTGACTTTTGACCGGTGGCCACCTGCTCTTTTAGCTCGCTGGCGACCTGATGGCGGAACGAGTAGCACGACATACCAACTCCCGCACGCAGGGCGCGATTGAGGCTGCGCACGTCCGCGTCCGTCGTTTTCAATGCCCATTTTCCGCCCGCCGCCTTCACCTGAGCCGCCAGCACTGCCGCCGCCCCGCTATCTGCGGGGAATTGAAGCACGCGGTCATGGTGGCCCCGGTTCCCGCCGTTCCACTTCGCACCCAGCAAAGTAGCTCGGAGTACCATCCGTCCGCCCTTGCTGCGCAAGGCTTCCAGCCGCACGCCGTTGCGCAGTTCAGCAGGTCGGCAGCCGGTCAAGGCCAGCACAATCAACCGCTCGCCATGGCGCTCCTGGACGCGCTGTTGCTGCCCCAGCAGCGCGCCCGCCGCCAAGTCTGGCGACGGCGCGCGCGTGTTGCGCTTCGATTTTGAAGGCTTACGTTCCGCTTCCGGTTTGTCCTTCCACGTCAGACGGCCCGGCTGAAGGAACATCTCATCCAGCACCGCCGCCAGCCGGAAAGCGCGTTCCGTGCGACGCTGGGCGCTGGCGAGGTCGCCACGCTTCATCGCCCGCTCACTCGCTGCCCGCCATTCCCGCGCGTCCTCCGCCATGCAGAACCGGCAGGCCGTGCGCAGAAAGTCGTAGTGTGCGCGTGTGCTAGCCGCCTCCAGCGCTGTCAGGCCGGAGGCTCGCAGGTTGTCGTAGGCTCGCCGATACTTGACCGCTGTGTCCGTGCCGACCTCGCGCCGGGGGCACTCGGCCAGCACGGCCCGCGTCTGCTGATCTGCGTGAAGGGTCCACGGCTTGCCGTCGCGTTGCGCCGCCTGCCGTGCTGACCGCTCCCGCTGCCTCAGCGCCGCGTCGTGCGTCCTCGCCCAGCCGTCGGCCACGGCCGCCGGTTGGGCCTCGGGCGCACGAGCCGCACGGCTCCCGCCGTGCTGCGCTCCGCGTGCTCCCGCACGCTCCGCCGTCCCTACGCTTTCGCTCCGGGCCGTGTGTCCTTCGCTCCCGCTACGGACACGGGAGCGCCCAAAATGGTTTGCACCATTTCGGTCACTCCCCCCATTGTCGGTCACTTTCGTGACCGACAATGGGGAAGAGCTTGGCTTGGCTGATTTACGACTAAAAAACATTGGCGGGCGGTTTCTGATGGAAAGGCTATACCTCCATGCAACCATGAATCCGGAACTTGGCAAGACACCCCCTTGCCGTTTCCGGATTGCCCGCTACGTTAGGCACATGCCAACCGCCGAGCATATCCGTCGCCGCCGCGCCACCCTCAAACGGCTTGACCTCTACTTACCGCCAGAGGTCGCCGAGCGTTTGCGTGCTGTTGCTGCTGCCGAAGGCTTGCGCCCCGGCGTCCTTGCCTGTCGCCTACTCACGGCTTCAGTCAGTAGCGGGCGCAGCGCGTCCAAGTCCAAGCCGTAAGCCAGCACTGACAGCCCTGGCGAGTTACCCACACCGGCGAGTTTCTCCGCTGCGGTAAAGTCCCGGCTGTAGGTGCTGTGGTGTTCGTCGTCGAGTTCGTGCCCGGTGATTTGAACGCGAAGCTCCGACGGCACACCGGCCCCCTGCATTTCTTGAATGACTGTTTTGCGCAGGCTATGGAACCCTCGCTTTGCTGGCTTCCATTCGCCCGACAGGTTGCCGAGGTAGTAGCCGAACGCTTTGCTAATCCAGTTTCCTGCGCCGTTTTTAGCGGTTGCGGAAGCTTGCGGGAAAACGCGCCAGTCGCCCCGGCCACGCAAGCTGTCCACATATTCGAGAAAGCCTAACGAAAGCAGATCCGAGTGGATGGGAACCACGCGGTTCGACACTTCCGTCTTTACACTTTGGTGGTCTCCTTCGTCGCAGAAACGAAAGGAGGGGACGCCATCCACCTCGGCTACGTCAAGGGTCAGCAGTTGCCCAACTTCGCCGGCCCGCGCACCGGTGTAAAGGCCGATCAGGGCCGCCCATTTTGCTCCCGGTGACAATCGGGCAAAGTTCGCAGGAGAGTAGAGGGCGCCGATTTGCTGCTGATCGAACGGCTTGAACCCTAACTTCTTGCGTTGCCGCTTTTCTTTTGTCGTGTAGCGGATATGGCCCTGCGCAGGGTTGTCACCGGCCGGGTAATGGCCCGACGCCTGCGCCCACGCGAAAAAGCCGCCAGCGCCGCCGAGGTAAGACTGTTTGTTGAACACCGTGGGCGTAGCCGCTCCGCCATCGCGCAGGTGTTGGTAGAAACGCGCCATATCCGGGCGCGCGATGGTGTGAACTTGCCGACTTACACCTAGATAGTCCGCCAGCGCTGTCACGGCAGTTTTTTTGATGGTCAGGGTCTTTGGCCGGGTAGTGGCCTCCAAACTCTTTAGCCATGCCTCGCCTGCTTTAGCCAGTGTGATGGTCTCGGCGACGGGCGGCGGGGCAGCTGGCTCAACCAAGGCGGCACGCGGAGCGAAATCGAAGCGCCCGATAGCTTCCAAGGCTTCCATCGCTCGGGCATGGTCAGCGGCATCGTTGGCGCGCAGTCTGCCGCCGCCAGGGAGGTCGATTTCATACCGCTTGGCCCCGTTTTTAGCCACGCTGGCCACCACGTCGGCCACGCTGATTTTCTTTTCCATGCCGCCCCGCAACTCATCGAAAACCGCAGCATAGCGGCCCGACAATTCAAGTGCGGCAAGGCGTGCGGTCAGCAGGTTGGCACCCAGTGGGCGCTTGATGAAGTCGCGCCCGACAGCGGCCCGCAGGTCAGCAGGGACGCGGATACGAAACACGAAACGGCCCGACGCGGTGCGGGTGAGGTAGTGAGGGAAAGCCATCGGGATGTGCCCCGATTTGTGCCCTGCCCGCGACTTCTCCGCCAACAAAAAAGCCCCTGTAAAAACAGGGGCTTATGTAATGCTGGCGGAGAGAGGGGGATTCGAACCCCCGAAGCGCGGTTTAGACGCTTACACACTTTCCAGGCGTGCTCCTTCAACCACTCGGACACCTCTCCGGATCCTGCCATCGGCAAACGCCTCAGCAGGGGCGCAGATTCTAGCGGGCGGCGCGGCCGGACACAAGCACCCCGGCCAGGCAACACATCCGGGGGCGATGTTGGCGAGGGGGCTGGACAGGCATGGCACAATGGAACATCCGATGGAAAACGGTGGCCTGATGTCCTATCTCGTCCTTGCCCGCAAGTGGCGTCCGAAGCGTTTTGCCGAGCTGGTGGGCCAGGAACACGTGGTCCGTGCGCTCAGCAATGCGCTGGACAGCGGCCGGGTCCACCACGCGTTCCTGTTCACCGGCACCCGCGGCGTGGGCAAGACCACCATCGCGCGCATCTTCGCCAAGTCGCTGAACTGCGAGCAGGGCACCAGCGCCGACCCCTGCGGCCAGTGTGCAGCCTGCCTGGACATCGACGCCGGCCGCTACATCGACCTGCTGGAAATCGACGCCGCGTCCAACACCGGCGTGGACGACGTGCGCGAGGTGATCGAGAACGCGCAGTACATGCCCTCGCGCGGCAAGTACAAGGTCTACCTGATCGACGAAGTGCACATGCTGTCCAAGGCGGCGTTCAACGCGCTGCTGAAGACGCTGGAAGAGCCACCGGAGCACGTCAAGTTCCTGCTGGCCACCACCGATCCGCAGAAGCTGCCGGTCACCGTGCTCAGCCGCTGCCTGCAGTTCAACCTCAAGCGCCTGGATGAAGACCAGATCCAGGGCCAGATGACCCGCATCCTGGCGGCCGAAGCGATCGAGGCCGACGGCAGTGCCATCGTGCAGCTGGCCAAGGCTGCTGACGGCAGCCTGCGCGATGGCCTGTCGCTGCTGGACCAGGCGATCGCCTATGCCGGCGGCGCGCTGCGCGAGGACGTGGTGCGCACCATGCTGGGCACCGTGGACCGCACCCAGGTGGCGGCGATGCTGGATGCGCTGGCCGAGGGCGATGGCCCGTGGCTGCTGCAGGTGGTCGCGGCGCTGGCCGAGTTCTCGCCGGACTGGAGTGGCGTGCTGGAAGCGCTGGCCGAAGGGCTGCACCGCATCCAGGTGCAGCAGCTGGTGCCGGGCGCCGCTGTTGCGGAAGGCCTGGATGTGGCGGCATTCGCCGAGCGCCTGCGCCCGGAAGTGGTGCAGCTCTGGTACCAGATGGCCCTGAACGGCCGTCGCGACCTGCCGCTGGCACCGAGCCCGCGCGCGGGCTTCGAGATGGCGGTGCTGCGCATGCTGGCGTTCCGTCCGGCCGCAGCGGTACCGCCGGTGCCGAAGGCGATCGACGGTGCGGCGGGCGGCACGGCAGGTGGCAACGCTGCCGGTGGCGGCGGCGGTGCCGGTAGCCACGAAGCGACGCCGGCCGCTGCCGCTGCTTCGGCCAGCCCGGCCGTGGCGGCGCAGGTGGCCGCTCCGGTACAGGCCGTTCCGCGCGAACCTGATCCCGAACCGGAGCCGGCCCCGCAGCCGGAGCCGGATCCGACGCCTGAGCCCGAGCCGGTTCCGGTGGAGGAACCCGAGTCGCCGCCGCCAGTGAAGGCGGAGGCGGCAAGCGACGACCTGCCACCGTGGGCCACCCAGGACGCGGAGGCGCGTGATGAGGCGCTGGCCGCGGAGATGGCGGGCCCGGACGCGGCCATGGTCGCGCCCTGGCATGAGCCTCCGGCTCCCGCCGCAGTCGCTGGCGAGCCTGCGCGGCCGGAGCGTCCGTTCCGCGCCGAAGGCATTGCCATTGCGCCGGTCGAACCCGCCCCGGTGCGTGATGTAGCGCCGCCGGACGGTGTCAGCGAGCTGGCCACTGCCGAAGACTGGCTGGACCTGGTGGCCACCAGTGGCCTCAGCGGCCCCTCGCGGCAGCTGGCTGCCAACGCCGCGTTCATCAGCTGCCAGCACGGGACCTTGAAACTGGGCCTTTCGCCCGGATTTGAATACCTGCGCTCGGAGCGCGCGCTGGCTGCCCTCGGCGAGATGCTGCAGAAGGCCCTCGGCCAGGCGCCGAAGATCGTGGTCGAGACCGTGGAAACCGAACACGTTCCGGCCGAGACCCTGCATCAGCGGGCCGACCGCCAGCGCGGCGAGCGGCAGCAGGTGGCAGAGGCCGTTTTCATGGACGACCCGGAAGTGCAGGTGCTGATCCAACAGCACGGCGCGCGGGTTGTTTCCGATTCCATCCGTTCTTTTGACGAGTAAGACACCATGCGCGGAAACATCGCCCAACTGATGCAGCAGGCCCAGAAGATGCAGGAAAACCTGCAGAAGGCCCAGGAAGAAATCGCCCGGATCGAAGTGACCGGCAGCGCCGGCGGCGGCATGGTCAGCGTGACCCTGACCGGTGCCAAGGAATGCCGCAAGGTGCGCATCGACCCGTCGCTGACCAGCGACCCGGAGATGCTGGAAGACCTGATCGCCGCCGCCTTCAACGACGCCTCGAACAAGATCGACGCCGAGTCGAAGTCGAAGATGGGTTCGGCCACCGCCGGCATGCAGCTGCCGCCGGGCATGAAGCTGCCGTTCTGATTGCCAGCGTGGCACCCGTGCAAGCGGGTGCCACGGAATCTGTAGCCGTCGAGCTTGCTCGACGCCATGAAAGCACGCCGCCGTGTCCGCACCCCTGCTTGAACAATTGATCGACGCGCTGCGGGTGCTGCCTGGCGTAGGCCAGAAGACCGCACAGCGCATGGCCTACCACCTGCTCGAACGCGAGCGCGAAGGTGGCCAGCGCCTGGCCGAGACGCTGGCCCTGGCGGTGGAGCGCATCGGCCACTGCGCGCAGTGCCGCGACTTCAGCGAAACCGAGCTGTGCCCGACCTGCGCCAACAGCAGCCGCGAGCGCAGCCAGCTGTGCGTGGTCGAATCGCCGGCCGACCGCCTGGCCATCGAAAACGCCACCGGCTTCCGCGGTGTCTACTTCGTGCTGCAGGGCCGGTTGTCGCCGCTCGATGGCGTCGGCCCGCGCGAGCTGGGCCTGGAGCAGCTGGAACAACGGCTGGCCGAAGGTGAGGTGCAGGAGCTGATCATCGCCACCAGTGCCACCGTCGAAGGCGAAGCCACCGCGCACTACCTTGCGCAGCTGGCGCGCGCGCGCAAGGTGCAGCCCAGCCGGCTGGCGCAGGGCCTGCCGCTGGGCGGCGAGCTTGAATACGTTGACCGCGGCACGCTGTCGCACGCGTTTGGAACGCGCAGCGAATTCCGCGATTGAGCAGGCGCCGGGCAGCGCCCGGCGCGACCGGCCTACAATGCGGAAGACACTCCCGCCGAGGCCGACCATGAGCAACGAAACCCTCTTCAGCAAGATCATCCGTCGCGAGATCCCGGCCACCATCGTCTATGAGGATGACGAGGTGCTCGGTTTCAAGGACATCGCACCGCAGGCGCCGGTGCACGTCCTGTTCATTCCGAAGAACGAGATCATCCCGACCCTGGACGACCTGCAGCCATCGCAGGCGCACCTGATCGGCAAGCTCGCCCTGGCTGCCGCCGAATATGCGCGCCGCGAAGGGTTCGCGCAGGACGGCTACCGCATCGTGATGAACTGCCGCGAGCATGCCGGGCAAACCGTGTTCCACATCCACATGCACCTGTTGGCGGGTGCCCCGCTGGGCCATTTCGGCGCGCCGGGGCGCTGATGCGCCCGGCCTCCACCCTTGCCCCGCAGTAGAGCCACGCCATGCACGGATGAAAAAAGGCCGCCCGAAGGCGGCCTTTTCCGATCACGCGTGGCGGTTGGCGATCAGATCACCACCAGCCCCAGCGGCCATAGCCGCCCCAGTACGGGCCATACGGGCCCGGGCCCCACGGGCCGTAAGGGTAGGGCACCACATCGACCTGGCGCTGTTCCGGCCACAGGTAGATCACATCGGCCGACAGCTTGGGCAGGCGATAGTCGTACTCGCCGATGCGGGTGTTCTGGTAGCCGTCGATCTTGCCGATGAAGGTCACGTCGCGGCCGGCTTCAAACACGGCCGGGTCGTAGAAACCGGCGCGGCAGGCAATGAAGCGGCCATCGCTGGCATCGGACGAGGTGGTGTTCGGGCGGCCACTGGCGTTGAGCGGGCGCGAGATCATCTGGAAGCAGGTCTCGCCCTGGCCGGGCTTGGTTTCGATGATGCGGCCGCCCCATCGGACCGGCGTGCCGACCTGCTGGGTGGCGACCGAGTCGCGCGGGGAAACCAGGCTGAACTGTCCCTGCAGCGGCTTGGGGGCCGTGGCGCAGGCCGACAGGGCCAGCGTGGCCACAGCGGTGAGGAGGAACTTGGTGTTCATGGGGAGGCTCCGGAAGTCGGGCGATGCCTGCGCAGGTCCCGCAATAATGAAGCGAGGTCGGTGCAAGTTCCAGCGTAGCGCGCGTCGGCGAAACGCTGGCTGAGCGCGAGCAGGGCCGGATCGGGGCGCCGGGCGTGCACCCGCCGTGCCCAGTCCCGCGCGGTCTCGCAGGGCTCGCGAGCCAGCCCGAGGCGCGCATACCGCCGACCCAGCCGGTGCCAGGCGCGCAGCAGCGGGTCGCGTTCGCGCTCGCCGCGGGCCAGCAGCCAGGCCATCCACGCCAGCGCCAGCAGCGCAGCCACCACCAGGCCAGCCACCAGCTGCGCCGGCCCGAGGTCATCCAGCCCGAATGGCTTGAGCAGCTGCTGCTGGCGGCGCGCGTCAAAGGACAGCACCAGGTCGTTCCAGCCGCGGCGCAGCCAGTCGCCCATCTGCCCCAGCTGCAGCCAGCGCTGCTGCAGCGGGGTATCGGTGTCGGCCTGCAGGCGGTCGTCCAGCGTGTCCAGGATGCGCTCCGGCGCCACGGCCGCGGTCGGGTCGACCCGGACCCAGCCGCGTTGTGGCAGCCAGACTTCGGCCCAGGCGTGGGCATCCATGCGCCTCACCACCCAGTAGTCGCCGATGCGGTTGCGGGTGCCGCCGGCGAAGCCGGTCACCACCCGAGCCGGAATGCCGGCGTTGCGCATCAGCACCACGAAGGCCGAGCTGAAGTGCTGGCAGAAGCCGGCCTTGTAGTTGAACAGGAAATCGTCGACCGGATCGCGCCCGGCCACCGGGGCATCGAGCGTGTAGGAGAAATCGCGGGTGATCCACTGCAGCGCGCGACGGACGATGGCCTCGTCATCGTTGCCAGCCTCCTGCCGCCATTGCCGTGCGAGCTGGGCGGTACGTGGATTGAAGCCCGGCGGAAGCTGCAACGCGGCGCGGCGCAGATAGGGCGAAAGATCGGTGTCGAACCGTTGCGGTGGCGCCGAATGCAGCCGCCAGCGGCTGAGCGCGGACAGCGTGCGGTCGCTGCGCAGGCTCATGTCGGCATCGAAGCTGCTGCCCTCCGGTGCGCGGCTGGGCAGGTCCAGTGCCACCAGCAGGCGACGGTCGGTAGGCTCGTAGTCGATCTGGTAGTCCCATCCCGGTGCCGCCGCCTGGACCACGGGAGCGGACCGCCGGGCCGCGGCGTGGTCGCGGCTCCAGCGGTGGCCATCGAAGGAGGTCAGCACCGGGCCGCGCCAATAGCGCTGCGCGGGCTCGGGTACCGCGCCGAAGAACTGCACGCGCAGCGCCGGGGTGTCGTCGGCCATCAGGTCCAGCCACTGGTCCGGTGCCATGCTGTCGGCCAGGCCCGGCGTGCCCACCGCCCGTTCGGGCACGCCCCACAACGGCGTGGACAAGCGCGGGAACAGCCAGAAGCAGGCCAGTGCCAGCGGCAGGCCGATGCCCAGCAAGCGGCCGACACCACGCAGTTGTCCACGCAGTGGCTGGCGTGGGCTGCGGCCTTCGTCCTGGGCCAGGCGCTGCAGGGCCAACAGCGCGACAACGGCGGCCAGCGCCGCCAGCCCCGTGGTCAGCGGCCCCTGGTCGAGCAGGAAGGCCGCGAACGGCGAGAACAGTGCGAACCCCAGCAGGCTGCGTGCATCGCGCAGGTTGCGCAGTTCGCTGGATTTGATCGCCAGCATCGCCGCCAGCAGCGCACAGCCGGTGTCACGCCCCGGCCGCACCATGCCCATCTGCCAGACGATCGTTGCCAGCATGGCCAGTACCAGCAGCAGGCGCACCGGCATCGGCAGCACCCGCCGCCACGCGAGTGCCGCGGTCAGTACGGCGGCGATCGCGATCACCAGGGCGAGCACCGGTGGCAGCTGCAGCAGCAGCGGCAACAGCGCGAGCGCAGCGCTGGCCAGGGTCCAGCTGCGGGCGTTGCGATCAAGCAGGACGGCGGGCTCAGTCATGGGGCATCAACGCCAGCGCGCGCAGGCACAGGTGGTGGTGGCTGGCGCCTTGGCCGGGACCCAATGGCGGATGCGCCGGAAGCAGCAGTGTGTAGCGCCGGCCCTCGCGCTCGGCCATGTCGACCCAGCGTGCCAGCCGCGCGATGCGCGCCTCATGCGCCAGCGGCGCCAGCGTGCGCCAGTCCAGTACCACTTCGATGCCGATCGGCTTCTCGTACTCGCGCACCAGCAGGCTGTCACGGCGTGCCGAGTGCTTCCAGGCAATGCTGCGCGGGGCGTCGCCGGCACGATAGGGGCGCAGCTGATGCAGCTCTTCGCCCGTGGCGTGGGCGCGGGTGTGCAGGGGATCGCTGCCACTTTCCGGGAGGGGCGGTGCCTGGGCCTCGGCCAGCGGGTAAACCAGCAGCGGCTGTTCCGGCCACACCCACGACCACGCGCGCACCAGCCCCAGCGGTTGCGTACTGGACAGGCGGATGCGGGGCAGTTCCAGCCAGCCGCGGCGCTCGCTGGGGACATCCAGCTCCACTTCGCCGCGACCCTGCGCCGGCAGCGCGACCCAGGCCTCGCTTCCCGCCAGCTGCAGGTGCAGCCCATGGCGCGCGCGCGGGTCGCGCAGCGAAAGGTCCACGCGCAGGCGCAGCGGCTGCCCGGCCGGTACCGGTTCGGCGGAGATTGCATCGATCTGCAGGCCGGACAGCTGCAGGTGCGCGGCGATGGCGCTGGCGATCGCCGCTGCGGCCAACAGCAGCGCCAGCAGCAGGGCCGGGTTGTTGTTGTAGTTCAGTGCGCCCAGCAACATCGCTGACAGCAGGGTGGCGACGAACAGGCCGAAGCGCGTCGGCAGTACATAGATGCGATGGCGATCCAGTCGCTGCGGCAGGGCTTCGGGCCTGCGTGGGCGTGCCAGCAGCTGCATGCGTGCCCAGCGAGTGGCCACCTTCAGTCCACCGCGACGGTCTGCAGGATCGCGCGCGCCAGTGCCGGCCCGGAACTGGATTCGGCCTCGGCCACCAGGCGATGGCCGGCCACCGCCACGAACAGGGTCTGCACGTCCTCGGGAACCACGTGCCCGCGGCCGAGCAGCAGCGCGTGCGCCCTGGCGGCGCGCAGCAGGGCCAGCCCGGCACGCGGCGACAGGCCCACGCGGACCCCGGCATGCTGGCGGCTGCGGGTCAGCAGCGCCTGCACGTAGTCGACCAGCGCGTCGCTGGCGTGCACCTGGCCAACCGCTTCACGCAACGCACGCACCTGGGTGTCGTCCAGCTTCGGCACCGCGCGCGCGATCAGGTCGCGGCGATCGCTGCCACGCAGCAGTTCGCGCTCGGCCTGCGCGCTCGGGTAGCCCATTGCCAGGCGCAGCAGGAAACGGTCCAGCTGCGAATCCGGCAACGGGAAGGTGCCGGACAGGTCGACCGGGTTCTGCGTGGCGATGACGAAGAACGGATCGGGCAGCGGATGCGTCTGTCCGTCCAGGGTGACCTGCTGCTCGGCCATCGCCTCCAGCAACGCGCTCTGCGTGCGCGGCGGTGCGCGGTTGATTTCATCGGCCAGCAGCACGTGGGTGAACACCGGGCCGGGATGGAACTGGAACTGGCGGCTGCCGGCCTCGTACACCGATACGCCAAGCACATCGGCCGGCAACAGGTCGGAGGTGAACTGCACGCGCTGGAAGCTGAGGCCGAGGCTGCTGGCCAGCGCATGCGCGAGCGTGGTCTTGCCCAGGCCAGGCAGATCCTCGATGAGCAGGTGGCCGCCGGAAAGCAGGGCGACAAAGGCCAGCCTGACTTCCGGCACCTTGCCCAGCACCAGTGCGTTCACCTGATCCTGTGCCTCCCGCAGGGCCTGGCGCAGTTGATCGGTTAGCATGCTGGGATTGGGGGACGAGGCTGGCATGATCGTCTCAGGTCTGGAATCCATTCGATTATCCATAGAGCAATGCAAGGCGAACAGCGCGCGCGGACGATATTTCTCTGGTTGTGGACGCTGGTCACAGCGGCCAAGCTGGTGGTGGCTGCGCGCCTGCCGCTGTTCGTCGACGAAGCGTTCTACTGGCAGGAAGGCCAGCACCTGGCCGCTGCCTATTCCGATCTGCCGGGGCTGACCGCCTGGCTGGCACGCCTGGGTGTGGAGATCGGCGGTCATCACGTACTCGCATTGCGATTGCCGTTCCTGGCCATCGGTGCGCTGTTGCCGTTGCTGGTGGTGCGCATCGCCACACGCTGGTTCGGCAACGTTGCCGGGTGGCAGGCGGGCAGCCTGACCCTGCTGATGCCGCTGTCGGCCACGCTGGGCCTGCTGGCGGTGCCGGACGTGCCCATGGCGCTGGCCGCAGTGATCTGCCTGCACGCCGGCGCACGCCTGCTGCACAGCGTGGATGCATCATCGGCGATGAAGCTGGCGCTGGGCCTGCTGATCGGTGCGCTCAGCCACTACCGCTTCATCGGTGTCATCGGCGTCGGGTTCATCGCGCTGCTGGCGTTGCCGCAGGGGCGTCGCATGCTGGCCGATCCGCGCGTATGGGTGGCGCTGGCGGTGGGTGTGCTGGCCTGGCTGCCGCTGCTGGCCTGGAACGCGGACAACCATGATGCCGGCCTGAAGTTCCAGGTGGTGGAGCGCCACCCGTGGGCGTTCGAGTGGGAGGGACTGTGGTTCCTGGTGATCCAGCCGATGCTGGTCACGCCGATCCTGTGCATCGCGATGTGGAAGGTCGCGCTGGCCGGCACCCGCAGCGGCGGCGGCGCGCGGGTGCAGTGGCGCTACTTCGGCCTGGTGGGCGGTGTATCGACGGCGGGCATTTTCCTGTTGGGTTTCTTCACCGATGTCGAACGCATCAGTTTCCACTGGCCGCTGCCGGGCTACCTGGCACTGCTGGTGGCGGTACCGGTGGTGCTCAATGGCTGGCCGCGCTGGCTGCGCCGTACCGGCTGGTGGCTGGCGGCGGCGGGTACCGTGCTGGCCTTCGGCTACTACCTGATGGCGTCCACGCCGGCGCTGCGCGAGCAGATGGCGGGCAGCAAGTACTACCCGCGCAACTTCGCCGGCTGGCAACCGCTGGCCGTGGCGGTGCGCGACGAGCTGCGCCAGATGCCGCCCGGCACGCGTGTCCTGGCGGGCAACTTCAAGGTCGGTGCCGAACTGGGCTTCCAGCTGGGCGACGGTGATATCCAGGTGTTGCCGCATCCGCTCAATGACAAGCATGGGCGGACCGCGCAGCTGGCGCAGTGGAACCTGCTGCACGAAGGCCCGCGCAATACGCCGATGTTGCTGGTGCTGTCACCCAGCGACCAGCGCTACCGCGATCTGCTGGCGCGCTATCACACCATCTGCGAGCAGGTCGGGCCGTTGCCCGCGCCGCGCGTGGTCAGCAGCGACCATGGTTTCCAGCGGTTCCTGTTGTTCCGGTTGCCGGCGCAGCGTGCACCGGGGCCGTGCGTGACGCCGGCGATGGCGTGGCTGGATGCGCCGTCCAATGGTCAGACGGTTTCCGGAACGCTGGCGATCAAGGGCTGGGCCTTCAAGGATGGCGTCGGCCTGGCACGCATCGAAGTGCTGGTCGACGGCCGCCCGATCGGTGATGCGCGCTACGGGCGCGTGTTCGACGTCCGCCCCGCCTGGCCGGGCAGTACCGACCCGCAGCATCCGTCGGTGGGCTTTGATGCCTCGCTGGATACCGCCACGCTGGCACCGGGGCGGCATTGGCTCGGCCTGCGCCTGTACGGGCGCGATGGCAGCGTGGAGGCGTGGCAGGAGCAGCCGTTCGAGGTGCGCTGACGTCCTCTGGTCCTGTCGAGCCGAGCCGATGCTCGGCTCTACCGTTCACGGCACCGCGAATCCGGCCCTGCGCAGCAGTCCGCACAGCGCGATCAACGGCAGGCCGACCAGCGCGGTCGGGTCGCGGTTGTCGATCGCCTCGAACAGGCTGATGCCCAGGCCCTCGCACTTGAAGCTGCCGGCGCAGTCCAGTGGCTGCTCAGCGGCGACATAACGGGCGATCTCCAGCGGGTCCAGCGCGCGGAAGCGTACTTCGGTCAGATCCACTGCGGCGAAGGATTCTCCATCGCGCCTGAGACTGATTGCCGTGTGAAAGCGCACCGTTTGCCCGGACATCGCTGCCAGCTGCGCACAGGCGGCCTCGGCCGTGCCCGGCTTGCCCAGCGGCTGGCCGTTCAGGTCGGCCACCTGGTCCGAGCCGATCACCCAGGCGCCCGGATGGCGGGCGGCCACGTCGGCGGCCTTGGCGGCCGCCAGGCGCGTGGCCAGCGCCAGCGGAGCTTTGCCGTTCAACGGGGTTTCATCCACCTTCGGGCGTGCGCAGTCGAAGGGCAGGCCCAGCCGTTGCAGCAGTTCGCGGCGGTAGCGGGAGGTGGAGGCCAGGACCAGTGGCATGTGACAATACCGGGGCAGGGCGCGGCAGTCTGGCCCGCCTGCGCCGCCCGCGGCAAGTCCTGCAGGGCAGGCATTTGACAGCAGACACCGCGATCCTTAGTATTCAGCGGCTTATGTCCGCGAACGTGCCCGAAACGCTGGATGCCTGGCGGATGGTTGTAGCGCGAAGGCGCTTCGACGGTCAGGTGCCCCTGGCTGAATTGACCCGCCTGCAAGGGTTGGTCGCAGATACCGACGGCGAGTGTGTCTACTCGCTTGAATTCGGTCGCGACGACGTCTTGCGGGTATCCTATGTGGAACTGACCATCGACACCGCGTTGCCGCTGACCTGTCAGCGCAGCATGCAGCGATTCCTGTTGCCGGTGAAGGTGACCCAGAGGCTTGGCCTGATCCGCGACGAGGACGAGGAATCGTCCCTGCCGGAGGAATACGAGGCGTTGCTGGTGCCGGAAGACGGCCAGCTGCGTCCGCTGGACCTGGTCGAGGACGAGCTGGTGCTGGCGGTGCCTGTGGTGCCGCTGTCGCCCGACGGTGAAGCAGTCGACAAGGACTGGGCACCGAGCGAAGAAGAAACGAAGAAGGCCAACCCGTTCGCGGCGTTGGCGGCACTGAAGAAACAATAGCAGCCGGATTGTCGTCGGCGGCTGCGGCGAAAGCGAAAGTGTGCTGGGCGCTGGCGTCCTGCGCGACGATACGACGAAGCAAAACGAACCGAGTTTGGAGCAATCCCATGGCTGTGCAGAAATCCCGTGTTACCCCGTCCCGCCGCGGCCAGCGCCGTTCGCATGACGCCCTGAGCGCCAAGCAGCTGTCGACCGACCCGACCACCGGCGAAGTGCATCTGCGTCACCACATCACTGCCGATGGTTTCTACCGCGGCAAGAAGGTCATCCAGACCAAGACCTCGGCCGTCGAAGAAGATTGATGTGCCGGGAAGGCCGCTGCC
Organism: Stenotrophomonas pavanii; assembly: GCF_900101175.1. Lineage (GTDB taxonomy): Bacteria > Pseudomonadota > Gammaproteobacteria > Xanthomonadales > Xanthomonadaceae > Stenotrophomonas > Stenotrophomonas pavanii. Next base: position 96,955 of record NZ_FNFQ01000011.1, read on the forward strand.
TCCGGGCAGCGGCCTTTGCCTTCTTTCCCGGGCGTGCCGGTGATCGGCGGCCCGCGCAACAGGAAACATGATGAGCAAGCGGATCTACTCGAGGATCGCGGGCACCGGCAGCTATTTGCCGGAAAAAGTCCTGACCAACGCCGACCTGGAAAAAATGGTCGAAACCTCGGACGAGTGGATCCAGTCGCGCACCGGCATTCGTGAACGGCACATCGCGGCCGAAGGCGAAACCACCAGCGACCTCGGCTACAACGCCGCCCTGCGCGCGCTGGAAGCCGCAGGCATCGATGCCTCGCAGCTCGACATGATCGTGGTCGGTACGACCACGCCTGACCTCATTTTTCCGTCCACCGCGTGCCTGATCCAGGCCAAGCTCGGTGTGGCGGGGTGCCCTGCCTTCGACGTCAATGCGGCCTGTTCCGGCTTCGTGTTCGCGCTGGGCGTGGCCGACAAGTTCATCCGCTCCGGCGACTGCAAGCACGTGCTGGTGATCGGCACCGAAACGCTGACCCGCATGGTCGACTGGAACGATCGCACCACCTGCGTGCTGTTCGGTGATGGCGCCGGCGCTGTCGTGCTGAAGGCCGACGAAGAGACCGGCATCCTCAGCACCCACCTGCATGCCGATGGCAGCAAGAAGGAACTGCTGTGGAACCCGGTCGGTGTTTCGACCGGCTTCAAGGACGGCGCCAACGGCGGTGGCACCATCAACATGAAGGGCAACGACGTGTTCAAGTACGCCGTCAAGGCGCTGGACTCGGTCGTGGACGAGACCCTGGCTGCCAACGGCCTGGACAAGTCCGACCTGGACTGGCTGATCCCGCACCAGGCCAACCTGCGCATCATCGAAGCCACCGCCAAGCGCCTGGAGATGTCGATGGACCAGGTCGTGGTGACCGTCGACAAGCACGGCAACACCTCCTCCGGCTCGGTGCCGCTGGCGCTGGACGCCGCGGTGCGTTCGGGCAAGGTCGAGCGTGGCCAGCTGCTGCTGCTGGAGGCCTTCGGCGGCGGCTTCACGTGGGGTTCGGCCCTGCTGCGCTATTGATAGTGCAAGTTACGACAATGTGAAGTCTTGTCGTTACGGCCCCTCCGGGGCCGTAACGCGTTTAAGGAGGACCTGTCATGGTTGAGCCCATCGTCATCGAAGGGCAACGTGCCTGGCTGAAGCAGTACGGCAAGGGAAGCCGGGCAATGGCCCTGGGCCTGCTCAATTTTGTTGCGCGCCGTTTCCATCTGGATGCGCTGCGCCCGCCACCGCATCGCGGCGGCGATGCGGCACGCGAAACCGAAGCCCGGCGCCTGGGGGAACTGCAGGCACAGGGCGTGAACGTGCCCGACGTGCTGGGCACCGGCCACGCTGCACTGGTGATCGGCGACAACGGCAGCTCGTTCAATACCTGCCTGCGTGAAGCCGATGAGGCCGGCCGCGATCGGCTGGTGATGGCGGCGATGCAGTCCATCGCCCAGGCGCATGCGCGCGGGGCCTATTTCGGCCAGCCCTTGCCGCGCAACCTCACCTGGGATGGCGAGAAGGTCGGCTTCATCGACTTCGAGGAAGATCCGCTGGAAGTGATGGACCTGTCCGAAGCGCAGGCCCGTGACTGGCTGATGTTCGGCTATGGCGTGGCCAAGTACTACGCCGACCGCCCCGAGCACCTGCAGGCGATGATGGCCGAAGCGATGGGCGACGTTCAGGCGCCGGTACGCGAGCACGTGCATGCGGTCAGTGGCCGCCTGCGCAGCCTGGCCCGGGTCTGCATGAAGCTGGGGCGTTCAGCGCGCGCGCTGGCCCATTCGATCTTCATCACCCACGGCGCCAGTACGGCCGGGGTGCTGATGCTGGTGGGGCTGTGCGTGGATTTCCTCGCCGACGGCGATCTGGACGTGCTGCAGCTGTTCTGCTGATGGCTGACAGGGGTCAGATCCCTTTTCCTGCGGAAAAGGGATCTGACCCCGTTGCGCTTGCCCGGCCGCGCTCCATACGCCTGCATACGCGCACGTACAGACGACACAGCGGATTCGCCCTTATCATGGCCCGCTTCGATTGCAACAAGCGGATGACCGCGTGACCGTATCCACCCTCGCTTTTGTCTTCCCCGGCCAGGGCTCGCAGTCTGTGGGCATGGTGGCCGAGCTGGCCGAACTGCACCCGCAGGTGCGTGAAGCCTTCACCGAGGCATCCGATGGTGCCGGCGTCGACCTGTGGGCGCTGTCCCAGGGTGGCCCGGAGGAAATGCTCAACCGTACCGAATACACCCAGCCGGCCCTGCTGGCGGCAAGCATCGGCGTGTGGCGCGCCTGGAACGCCGTGGGCGGTCCGCGCCCGTCGGTGCTGGCCGGCCACAGCCTGGGCGAGTACACCGCCCTGGTTGCCGCAGGCGCGCTGAGCCTGCATGACGGTGCGCACCTGGTGCGCCTGCGCGGCCAGCTGATGCAGGAAGCCGCACCGGCCGGTGTCGGCGCCATGGCCGCCGTGCTCGGCGCCGAAGACCAGCTGGTGCTGGACGTCTGCGCCGAAGCGGCGGGCAGCCAGGTGGTGGTGCCGGCCAACTTCAATTCGCCGGGCCAGATCGTGATCGGTGGCGACGCCGACGCGGTCGACCGTGCGCTGGCGCTGCTGGCCGAGAAGGGCGTGCGCAAGGCGGTCAAGCTGGCCGTCAGCGTGCCCTCGCACACCCCGCTGATGCGCGAAGCCGCCAACCGCCTGGCCGAGGTGATGGCCGGCCTGTCCTGGCAGGCGCCGCAGCTGCCGGTGATCCAGAACGTCGATGCCCGGGTGCACGACGGCGTGGACGCCCTCCGCACCGCGCTGGTCCAGCAGCTGTACCAGCCGGTACAGTGGACCGGGTGCGTGCAGGCGCTGGCTGCCCGTGGCGTCACCCGGATCGCCGAGTGCGGCCCGGGCAAGGTGCTGACCGGCCTGGTCAAGCGCATCGACAAGGCCATCGACGGCCGTCCGCTGGCCACTCCGGGCGACTTCGAAGCCGCCCGCGAGGCGTGGTCGGCCTGATTCCCCTGTTCCTGCCGACCGTGCCGGTCGCCGCTGCAAGCGGCACGGGTGCGGCGGTCGCCCCAGCCTGAGGAAAACATCATGAGCAAGCCCCTGCAGGGTGAAATCGCACTGGTCACCGGCGCCAGCCGTGGCATCGGTGCCGCCATCGCCGATCTGCTGGCCGCCCAGGGCGCCACCGTCATCGGTACCGCCACCACCGAATCCGGCGCTGCCGCGATCGGCGAACGCCTGGCCGCCCACGGTGGTCACGGCCGCGCGCTGAACGTCACCGATGCCGCCGCGCTGGACAGCGTGCTCGATGGCATCGCCAAGGAATTCGGCCCGATCTCGATCCTGGTCAACAATGCCGGCATCACCCGCGACAACCTGCTGATGCGCATGAAGGACGAGGACTGGGCGTCGATCATCGACACCAACCTGACCAGCGTGTTCCGCACCAGCAAGGCGGTGATGCGCGGCATGATGAAGGCGCGCAAGGGCCGCATCATCAACATCGCATCGGTGGTGGGCGTGACCGGCAATGCCGGCCAGGCCAACTACGCCGCGGCCAAGGCCGGCATCATCGGCTTCAGCAAGTCGCTGGCCAAGGAAATCGGTTCGCGCGGCGTCACCGTCAATGTTGTCGCACCTGGCTTCATCGACACCGACATGACCAAGGCGTTGCCGGAAGAAGCGCGCACCGCGCTGATCAACGACATCGCCCTCGAACGCCTGGGATCGCCGGAAGACATCGCCCATGCGGTGGCCTTCCTGGCCAGCCCGGCTGCCGGTTACATCACCGGCGAAACCCTCCATGTGAACGGCGGCATGTACATGCCGTAAGCAAGGGGCGCAGGGATTGCGCCGCAAGTGGTTGATCTGCGGAGGTTTTTGCTGCAATGCAAGGCCGCGCCGGTTTCCACTACACTATCCCACGGCCATCGCCCTTGATGGCGACCACTTTTGAACCACAACTCCATCTGGAGCGAGATCCCATGAGCACCATCGAAGAACGCGTCAAGAAAATCGTCGTCGAACAGCTTGGCGTCAAGGAAGAAGAAGTCACCAACAGCGCATCGTTCGTCGATGACCTGGGCGCTGACTCGCTGGACACCGTCGAGCTGGTGATGGCCCTGGAAGAAGAATTCGAGTGCGAGATCCCGGACGAAGAAGCCGAGAAGATCAGCACCGTGCAGGCCGCCATCGACTACATCAAGGCCCACGTCAAGGCCTGATGTCAGACGGCAGTGCGCGCGCGGGCCACGCTCGCCGCGCACCGCACCCCATGGGGCCGCTGTTGCGGCCCCGTGTGTTTGGGCATCACACCGAAGCAAACCGCGTTGCCCGTTGAAATCAGCCGGGCCAGGAGAATCAGCAATGAAGCGTCGCGTCGTCGTAACCGGCCTGGGTATCGTCTCGCCGTTGGGCAATGATCTGGCCAGCAGCTGGGAAGGCATCACCCACGGTCGTTCGGGCATCGGTCCGCTGACCAACGTTTCTGATGCCTATCTGGATCGGTTCACCACCAAGATTGCCGGTGAGGTCAAGGGATTCGACATCACCGCCGACAATGAACTGTTCGGCAAGTTCCGGGTCAGCGGCAAGGATGCCAAGAAGATGGACCCGTTCATCCATTACGGCCTCGGTGCCTCGTTCATGGCCCTGCACGACTCGGGCCTGGAGATCACCGACGCCAATGCCGAGCGCATCGGCGCCATCGTCGGCGCCGGCATCGGCGGCCTGCTCGGCATCGAAGAGCAGACCATCGAGTTCCATGAGGGCAAGAAGATCTCGCCCTTCTACGTGCCCAAGACCATCATCAACATGCTGCCGGGCCAGCTGAGCATCATCACCGGCCTGAAGGGCCCGTCGTTCTCGGCGGTGTCGGCGTGCGCGACCTCGAACCACTCGATCGGCACCGCGATGCGCATGATCCAGTACGGCGACGCCGACGTGATGGTGGTCGGTGGTGCCGAACGTGGCTCGTCGCCGACCGCCGTGGGCGGTTTCTGCGCGATGAAGGCCATGAGTACCCGCAATGACGCCCCGGAACAGGCCTCGCGCCCGTGGGACAAGGACCGTGACGGCTTCGTGCTGGGCGACGGCGCCGGCATCCTGATCCTGGAAGAGTACGAGCACGCCAAGGCACGTGGCGCGAAGATCTACTGCGAACTGGCCGGCTTCGGCGCCAGCTCCGACGCGTACCACATGACCGCACCGAGCGAGAACGGCGAAGGCGCCGCGCGCTGCATGGCCATGGCCATGAAGGACGCGGGCGTGACCCCGGAACAGGTGGGTTACCTCAACGCGCACGGCACCTCCACGCCGCTGGGCGACCTGGGCGAGACGATGGCGATGAAGACCGCCTTCGGCGACCACGCCTACAAGATGATGGTCAGCTCCACCAAGTCGATGACCGGCCACCTGCTGGGTGCTGCCGGCGGCGTGGAAGCGATCTTCTCGGTGATGGCACTGCAGGACAACGTCATCCCGCCGACCATCAACCTGCAGCAGCCGGGCGAAGGCTGCGACCTGGACTATGTGCCCAACGAAGCACGCCAGGCCAAGGTCGACGTGGTGATGTCCAATGGTTTCGGCTTCGGCGGCACCAACGGCACGCTGGTCTTCAAGCGCGTCTGACCGAGGTGTAGCGTCGGGCCATGCTCGACGCCGCGTTCTACGGAGCCGCCGCAAGGCGGCTTCCGTGCATCTGAACCCCAGAACTGGCTGCCATGACCCACGCACCGCTGATCCACCCGCTGCCGCACCCGATCGATCTGCTGGCCCTGCAGCAGCATGACCCGGCGCGCTTCCCGCTGCTGATGGAATCCACTGCCTCGGGCACCGCGCAGGGCCGCTGGAGCCTGCTGCTGGCCGCGCAGGGCGATGGCCTGCGACTGGATGCGGATGGCCAGGTGCGCGACCAGCACGACGCGGTGCACGCCGGCAGCTTCCTGCAGGTGCTGGACCGTGCCTGGCAGCGCGACCGCCTGCCGCATGACGGCAGCCACAGCCTGCCGTTCCGCGGCGGCTGGGCGTTGATGCTCGATTACGAAGTGGCCAGCCAGATCGAACTGGTGCTGCCGGCGCGCGCACGCGAGGATGGCCGCCCGACCGCGCTGGCGCTGCGCTGCCCGGCCGCGGTGCTGCACGACCACCACAACGACGCCAGCTTCGTCATCGCAGAAGGCGGCGAGCAGACGTTGCTGGATGCGCTGGTGGCACTGGCCACGGCCGCGCTGCCCGAAGCCGGGCAGGGCTGGCAGCCGCCGCAGGCGGTAGGCGAGGATGCGCCGCAACGTTTCACCGACGGTGTGCGCCGGGTAATCGAGTACCTGCGTGCCGGCGATGTGTTCCAGGTGAACCTGTCGCGGCGCTGGAGCGCGCAGTTTGCCGCGCCGGTCAGCCCGCAGGCGCTGTACGCGCAGCTGCGCCGCGCCAATCCGGCACCGTTCGCCGGCCTGTTCAGCGCGCACGGCCGCCATGTGGTCAGTTCCTCGCCGGAGCGGCTGGTGTCGGTGCATGCCGGGCATGCGCAGACCCGTCCGATTGCCGGCACGCGTCCGCGCTTCGAGGGGGACGATGATGCCGCGCGCATCCAGGAGCTGGTCGGCCACCCCAAGGAGCGCGCCGAACACGTGATGCTGATCGACCTGGAGCGCAACGACCTGGGCCGCATCTGCCTGCCCGGTACCGTGGTGGTCGACGAGCTGATGACCGTGGAGAGCTACGCGCACGTGCACCACATCGTCAGCAACGTCAGCGGCCACCTGCGCCCGGAGGTCACCCCCGGCGAGGTGATCGCCGCCACGTTCCCCGGTGGCACCATCACCGGCTGCCCCAAGGTGCGCTGCATGCAGATCATCAGCGAGCTGGAGCAGGTGCCGCGCGGTGCCTACACCGGCGCGTTCGGCTGGCTGAACCGCGACGGCGACCTGGACCTGAACATCCTGATCCGCACCGCCGAAGTGGATGGCCACCAGGTCAGCTTCCGCACCGGCGCCGGCATCGTGGTCGATTCGGACCCGGACAAGGAACTGGACGAGACCCGCGCCAAGGCCCGAGGCCTGCTGCGCGCGCTCGGCCAGCAGGGGTAGTGCCGGCCGCTGGCCGGCAACCTTATTCATCCACGATCCACGCGCTTGCCGGCCAGCGGCCGGCACTACCGAACCGGTGGGTGCCAGTGTTGTGGTGGGTGCCGACCGTTGGTCGGCACGGGTGTGTGGCCCCGGTCATGACCCCAATCCACCGGCACGGTATCCTGCACGACGGAATCGAGTTCAGAGGTAGTCCATGGCGGGAGCCAAGCGCGGGTGTCTGTTCGTGGTAACGCTGGTGGTGGTGCTGGGCGCCGTCGTGGCCGGCGCGGGCGCGTGGTTCTTCTACCAGCAGACCCGGTTCGCCGATGCCCCGATCACCCCGACCGCCGAGAGCGTGGTCATCGCCAGCGGCGATGGCATGAACAGCGTGCTGCGCAAGCTGCGCGAGGCCGGCGTGGACGAGGGCCAGGATACCCAGTGGCAGTTGCTGGCGCGCCAGCTCGATGCGGCCGGCAAACTGAAGGTGGGCGAGTATGCGCTCAGTGGCGATCTGACCCCGCGCGAGCTGCTGCTGCGCATGCGTGCCGGCAAGGTGCTGCAGCACCGGGTCACGATTGTCGAGGGCTGGAACATCCGCCAGTTGCGTGCCGCGCTCAAGCGCGCCGAGCCGCTGCTGCACACCACCGATACCCTGGATGACGCTGCGTTGATGCAGCGCCTCGGCTTCGGTGGCCAGCATCCGGAAGGCCGCTTCCTGCCGGAGACCTACGTTTACCAGCGCGGCGACAGTGATCTGGACGTGCTCAAGCGCGCCCACGCCGCGATGGAAAAGGCGCTGGACGAAGCCTGGGAAAGCCGCGCGCCGGACCTGCCGATCAACACGCCCTACGAGCTGCTGACGCTGGCCTCGATCATCGAGAAGGAAACCGCGCTGGCCAGCGAACGACCGCAGATCGCCGGCGTGTTCACGCGCCGCCTGAAGATCGGCATGCGCCTGCAGACCGACCCGACCGTGATCTACGGCCTCGGTGCTGCGTATGACGGCAACATCCGCCGTCGCGACCTGACCACCGATACGCCGTACAACACCTATACCCGTGCCGGCCTGACCCCGACCCCGATCGCCATGCCCAGCCGCGATGCGCTGATGGCGGCCGCACAGCCGGCACCGGGCGACGCGCTGTACTTCGTCGCCGTGGGCGATGGCAGCGGCGCGCACGTGTTCTCGCCCAGCCTGGACCAGCACAACGCCGCCGTAGCCCGCTACCTGCAGCAGCTGCGCCAGCAACGTACCCAGGAGACCCCGGCGCAATGAGTCCCGCGCTGCTTCGCCACCCGCGTTTCGTCAGCCTGGAAGGCGGCGAAGGCGCCGGCAAGACCACCGCCATCAATGCCATCCGTGACTGCCTGCGCAGCCACGGCCACGAGGTGGTGCTGACCCGCGAGCCGGGCGGTACGCCACTGGCCGAGCGCATCCGCGGCCTGGTGCTGAAGCCCGATGCCGAAATCGCCGCTGAGCCGCTCAGCGCCGAAGCCGAGCTGCTGCTGGTGTTCGCCGCACGCGCCCAGCATGTGCGCCAGGTGATCCGACCGGCGCTGCAGCGCGGTGCCTATGTGCTGAGCGATCGCTTCACCGATTCCAGCTATGCCTACCAGGGCGGTGGCCGCGGGCTTGACCCGCAGTGGATTGCCGACCTGGAGCGCCGCGCGGTCGGCCTGCTGCCAGGGCTGACCCTGCTGCTGGACGTGGATGTGGCCGTCGGCCGCGCGCGCGCCAACGGTCGTGACCTGTGGCCGGACCGCATCGAGAGCGAGCAGGACGATTTCTTCCAGCGCGTGCGCGAAGTGTTCCGCAGCCGCGCACAGCAGGACCCGCAGCGCTTCGCGCTGATCGACGCCGGCCAGGTGCAGGAACGCGTGGCCGCCGATGTGGTCGCACGTATCGAGCGTTGGCTGCAGGACGGGGAGGGCGCATGAGCACGTTTTCGCCGTGGCAGCAGCGCGCGTTCGACCAGACCGTGGCCGCGCTCGATGCGGGTCGCCTCGGTCATGGCCTGCTGATCTGCGGCCCGGCCGGGCTGGGCAAGCGCGAGGTGGCGCTGGCGCTGGCCGACCACGTGCTGGCGCAGGGTGATGCAACGCACGCCACGCGTACGCGCCAGCTGATCGCCGCCGGCACCCATCCGGACCTGCAGCTGGTCAGCTTCATTCCGAACAAGAGCGGCGACAAGCTGCGTACCGAGATCGTCATCGAGCAGGTGCGCGAGATCACCGACAAGCTCGCGCTGACCCCGCAGTACGGCGTGGCGCAGGTGGTGATCGTCGATCCGGCCGATGCGATCAACCGTTCGGCCGCCAATGCGCTGCTGAAAACCCTGGAAGAGCCGCAGCCCGGACGCTACCTGTGGCTGATCAGCAGCGACCCGGCACGCCTGCCGCAGACCATCCGCAGCCGTTGCCAGCGCCTGGAATTCAAGCTGCCGCCGCAGCACGAAGCATTGGCCTGGCTGCAGCAGCAGGGCCACAGCGAAGCATCGGCGCGCGAAGCGCTGGAGGCCGCCCGCGGCCATCCCGGGCAGGCCGACAACTGGCTGCGCGAAGACGGCCTGAGCCTGCGCCGCGAAGTCGGTCGAGATCTGGAACAGCTGGCCGCCGGCAAGACCGGCGCGGTGGAGCTGGCGCAGAAGTGGTGTGGTGATGACAACGCGGCGCTGCGCCTGCGCTTCGCTGCCGACCTGGCGCTGGCCCAGGCCAGCACCGATGCCTTGACCGCGCCGGAGCGATTGCACAAGCTTGCAGCCTGGTTCGATGCGGCCAACCGCACCCGCGACCTGCTGCGCACCACGGTGCGTGCAGACCTTGCGGTGGTCGAGTTGCTGCTGGCCTGGAACAAGGTGAACGAGCGGCCTGCCGCAAGGGGAAATCGATGAGTGCCAGCAACGCCCGCCAGGGCATCCTGTCCCTGGCTGTGAAGGACAAAGCCGCGCTGTACAGCGCGTACATGCCGTTCGTGAAGAATGGCGGCATCTTCGTGCCCACACCCAAGCGCTATTTCCTGGGCGACGAGGTGTTCCTGCTGCTGACCCTGCCCGATTCCAGCGAGCGCCTGCCGGTGGCCGGCAAGGTGATCTGGGTGACCCCGGCCGGCGCGCAGGGCAACCGTACCGCCGGCATCGGCGTGCAGCTGGCCGACGGTGCCGAAGGCGAGGGCGTACGCCACAAGATCGAGACCCTGCTGGCCGGCCTGACCGGCTCGGACAAGCCGACCCATACGATGTGAGGGGCGCCGGGCCATGCCCGACGGCGACCTCGAAACACCCGTGAACACGAATGTGAAAAACTGTTGACGGCCTCTGAAAAGCCCCTATAATGAGCGGCTCAGCAACACACCGGGCGGTTAGCTCAGCGGTAGAGCATTGCCTTCACACGGCAAGGGTCACAGGTTCGATCCCTGTACCGCCCACCATTTAAATTCAGTGTGTTGCAGAAGAAGCCGGCTTATGCCGGTTTTTTCGTAACTGCAAGGTAGTAGCGGAACGGCCATAGGATCGGCGGCGGTTGCGCAATTGTAGTCCTGTGGTTAAGACTTAGCCTGAGCCTGGCAGGGGGAGCCGGATGAGCGAACGCTGGAAAAGGAATGTTCTGCGAGCGGTCATCGCCTTGGCCGTCATAGCTTGTGTGCTCGTGATCCTTCGGGTGTCCATTTTCCTCGTAGACACGTATTGGCCGAAAGAAAAGCCATTGAGCTTCGAGCAAGCTTTTCAGCTGGGTCAGTTCATCGTCGTTACGTTAGGCTTGACCTCCTTGCTCTTGATGTGGAAGCAGAGCAAAGACACTGCGCGATGGAACAAGCTTCACTCGTACCATCAGTTCTTCGCAGACTGTCCAAGCTCTGAGAGACGAGCCAATATGTTTGCTGTGATGGAGAGAATTCAGGCATCGAGTCATTTGAGCGAAGGCACTGCAATTCTCGCCGAGCACGTGCAAGCCATTGTGCTGTCTCCCTCGGACAGCCAAGTCATCGCCTTGTATCTGGACGATTTCGAGCAACTGTGCGGAGCCGTCAATTGCGGTGTGATTGATGCCGCCTATGTGAAGGCTTTGGAAAAGTCAAGAATTAACAGAATTTACACAGTTTTTAAGCCACTCTTGGCGCATCATCAGCAACGCAACAGTACTCTCTATCTTGAATTTGAGAGATTGGCCGATAAGTGGATTGAAGAAGATCGCGTAGAAGCCGAGCGTGAGGAGCAGCGTGCAAAAAGGGCCAAGCACGCTGGTGGTGTAAAGAATCTGGCCCCCCACACCTGATAAGCCCACTGGAGAATCCTATGAACCATGTCAAGAGCGAGCGCGCGAGCATCTAAAGACGCTGCTGCCCTAGTTGTGTAGAGAAGGCCCCGTCTATTGTTGACGGGGCCTTTTTAGTTGTGAGGTGATCATCCTGCTGTGCGCCTCCAGTGGATTAGCTCGCCGAGCTTCATGTGGTCCAACCCCACCTGTTACACGTCCCAACAGACGCTGCGGTCGTTGTTGGGTTTCCGGTGCCTCAGCCCTCTGGGTGGGTGCCAGCTGTTGCCGACTACTCTCCTGCTTGGCATCCCGGTTACTACACGCGCGGTGATGCCTTCGTCGCGTCCGTCGAATTGTCAAGGATCTCTTTCCTGCCGGTGCACGCGGGAAACGGCTGCTCAAGGATCAGCAAGCAATTCAAGGGTTGGATTGGGCGAGGAAGTCAGCATGGGCTTCCCTCTGGGCTTCGTTCTGTGCCTCGTACACAGCATGCTGCTCTCGCAGTTGGCTCTCCGCGCTCCATTTCCCGTAAGGCTTTGCGGGTATTTTCGTTTCCATTCTGAGCGCTCCGGCTATGTCAGCCGCCTTCACCCCGATCTCCGTGTACCTTTCCTGGCGCGCTGCCATGTAATCCGTTCCTTCGAAGTCCCCCATCTCTTGCACATGAGCGAGATACGTTTCGGCATCCCGAAGGAGCAGCTGTATCGAGTGAACTGAATACATGAGCGTCGACGAGATTGATCGCCACTCCACTCCCAAATCGTCAATCTGAAAGTGAGGAACTTCAGTCTGAGGATAGAAGTAGTCTTCGCCACTGGCATGCCTTCCCGCCGCCTGTCCCAATGCCGTTCCGTTGTCTCTCGACGCGGCGTAGCACTCAGAGATGAATCTCTCTAGACGGACAAGCACCAGCACGCCGAGGTGCGATGCGTCTTTCTTCCTGACGGCGGAAGATTTCCTTTGTTCAGAAAAGTAAGTGGTGATCCACACCACCAGGGCGCCTAGCACCGCAGCAAATATTTCGGACATGCGTTTTCCCTTCATAGTCCTGTGGGGAAGAGCATGAGGCCTAGGCGCTCAACCAGCAACAAGACTCAGGTCCAGCTGGCCAGACTCGGCGAGATTCAGGGGCTACGGAGGTAGCGGTATGAGCCGAATCTCAGAAGTCGGTCTCGGCCAAGCCGCCTTTTCCTTCAGTCGCCCAGTGATGCGTCAGATTACGGGCTACTCGAAGCACCGCAAGGAAAGTGCGGAATGCACTCACGATGGAAACTAGGTCTCTGCCTATCTGAGGTGCTTCTTCGCCATCAAAGCGGCTCTCCTCAAGTAACGTTCGATTGACGTACCAGCTGCTAAGGGCGGACAGTAAATCAGCCGCTCCCTCTGTGCCGAACGCATCTAGGTCGTCAGCGAAGCGCGTGAGCATTGGGAGGGGATCTACTGGCATTTGCTTGGCGGCCCAGGTTCGCGCTTGCACCGGATCTGCTTGCGACACAGGAGCAGCAAGCCCATCAGCAATACGTCGGATCTCCCCGCCGAGAATATAGAGCTCGTGGTCGAGTACGATGGCTCGTGCTAACGCCCTGTCGCGTTCGGCTTTGGTTCGAACGTGGCGGTCTTCCTGGCGCATACGGCGTGCTTCCTCCACTGCCGTGCTGCTTGTACGCATAGCGACAACCACCGCCCAAAGTGTAGCGCCCGCAGCAATTGCCGCGACCACTACGGCAGCCCAGTCCGCAACGTTACCCCAATCAATTGAAAGCGGACACATCGCCATCGCGCCTTCCCCTTGTCCATGTTGGAGTCGATTCTGCCATGGGGAGCCGCCGCGTGCCCTCAGTGGAAGGGCTATTCGTCCGCGTCCTCCTCCGTAGGTGGATGGCAGACCTTGGATTCATCGGTTGGCGTCGCCCCAGCTTGGAGAGCATCGCGCTAAGGGCATGCGTGGACGATACGCTGAGGTCTTTGCCCGTCTCCATGCGCGCGGCCAGGATGCAGACCTGGCGTAGCAGCAGGCGGTGCGGGGCGTTGAGCCAGGGCATGTTTGTGGCGCACTCTTTCCAGACCCTGGCCCGGGCGGCGGTCATTCCTTTGTAGGGCGTGCCGATAGAGTCGGGATTGGCCGGCTCGGAACGGTTCTTGTACAGGCCTGAAATTTGAATTCTGTGGAAGCGCGAAGAAGAGGGGGGCGTGTCGAGGGGGACGTTCTCCAACTTTCGACCTCCACCCTCCCGTCGCGTGGTCACGACGCTGAGGACGCTGCCCGCGCTGGCGCCGCCCACGCTGCCGGTATTGCCAGGGCCACCGCCGGCTTGCCCCGACCTTTACTCGGTGTCCGTTCCTTCAGCAGCTGGATCGACACGGACTCGTGCATGTAGATGGTGCACATCTGTAAGCCACCCTCGTAGGCATCACGCGGCCTCAGCCATGCTCCTCCAGCAGCTCGCGCGCCATCATCGCCGTGGCATCCAGCAGGTCGTGGCCGCTGCCGGCCTGCACCACCACCGCCAGCAGGCTACGGCCCACCTCGGCATTGCCGCCGGTCAGCTCCATCTCGCCTTCAAAGCACAGATCGGCCAACCATTCGTGGGCCTGCTGCAGCCCGCGCTTGCGGACGCGGCGGAACTCCGCGAGCAGCTTCGCTTGGCCGGCCTCCGGCTCGCCCTCGGCCAGTAGGCCGATGGCACCGCCGTGCGCCGCGCGCCAGATCGCCGGTAGCGGGCGACCGTTCGCGTCCACCACTTCCGGCGAGAACTGCGCGCAGTACATTTCGTAGCGCTTGCCCGCTGTGCTGCAGGGCACGATGCCGGCCTCGGCCAGCAGGCGTTCGGCTTCATCCAGTGTGCTGAACTTCAGGCGCAGCAGTGCAGGGCGGCTCAGCTGTTGTGCCAGCGCGTGCTGGTTGGCGGCGAACCAGACGTTCCAGCCCACGGTTGCGCGGCCTTCCAGTGCGGCCTTGAAGTACTCCAGGTGTTCGGCGTCCATTGCGGTCTCCTGCGCTCCCTGCGCGATTGTAGCGGGAGCGTATCCGGGCCGGTCAGGCGTCGCCGCTGGAGAGGCAATGATGTGCCTCGCGCACCAGTTGTCGTGCGGCCACGATCAGTCCGTCGATATGGAAGGCGCCCAACTGTTCGTCCGGGCCGCCTTCGTTGCGCGCATGGTCGGCGGCCTGCAGCAGATCGAGCAACGCGCCGAGCCCAGATAGCGAGCGGCGCAACGAAGCGTGATTGCTGGCGCCGAGGGTGAGGCTGATGCACGGCTGTCCGTCATCACCGTCGGCATGGTTGATCGCATTGAGACGGGCGAAGAACGTGGCCGACTGCGCCGGAAGGTTCTGTTCGTTCAGGGCGCACTCGATCTCGCGTGCGAGGTCTTCCGGCACATCGGCCGCGACGTCGCCGATCAGGGTGTGCAGGCGGGGATGGACGGCGGTGCGGTTGGTCATGGCGAAACCCTCACTGGCGTAGGGCCACCTTCCGGAGTGAAGGTGGCGGACGGTGCGGGTTGGCGTGCCAAGGCAAACGAACTCCCATCGAGAAGAAGGCCTGGCGGATCTGTCGATCCCCACGCACCGGCCGCCATGGAGGCAATCGATACATTCTCTCTGCTGCGGCGCAAACCGCAGCGATGGGTGTTCATTCGTTTATTCGAGACGCCAATCCCGGCCAAGGCGTCTTGCCTCGGCGCGGCGATCATCTGGCCGGGCAATCACATCGGTCTGTAAGGAAAGTTATCAACCGTCCCTAGGCAGGCCAGACATTTCCCGTTGTGTGCCGTCCGACACCTGCGAGTAGTGCGGCCCATCACTGATGGCGCACATCGCCGCCCCTGCCAACCGTGCACGAGATGACTCCAGAGCGACGCCGCCACGGCAATCGCGTCACCCCGCGCGGCTGAGGCGGGACCATGCCACGCATGGAGCCAGAGGGTTCCATCCCTGCGCTGTCCCGCCGCCCCGGGCAGGCGTAGTCTCAGCCCGTTGCCGTGCCCATCCACTCTGGAGTGCCACCATGCCGCTCGCCCGCATCGATCTTCGCAAAGGTAAATCCGCCGACTACCTGCAACGCGTCGGCGAAACCATCTACCAGGCCATGCGCGCGGTGGGCGTGCCGGAAAACGATCGCTTCCAGATCTTCCAGGAACACGCGCCCGGCACGCTGATCTACGACCCCGGTTACCTGGGCGTGGATCGCACCGACGACTTCATCTGTATCCAGATCACCTGGAACGAAGGGCGCACGCTGGAGCAGAAGAAGGCGTTGTACCTGGGCATTGCCGATGGCCTGCATGCGGCGGTGGGCATCCGCCGCGAGGATGTGTTCATCAATCTGGTGGAAGTGAAGAAGGAGAACTGGTCGTTCGGGAACGGTCAGGCGCAGTACGTGAGTTGATGCGGGAACGGTGTCTGCGCCTGATGCGGCTGGGTCAGGCCATGCGCGGCGACGCCTGCTGTTGTGCCTGTTGCTCGTCCTGCGCCAGCCGGCTTGCGTCGCGGGATTGCTGCTGCACGTTGGCCTGCTGATACAGCGTATCCGCGTCGCCCTGCTGCGTATCGAGCAGGGACAGGCGCTGGCGATTGGCGGCAGGGTCCGGCGAGGCGGTGTCGCCGCTGCGATGCAGGAATACGTAGCCGGGTGCCTCGGCGGTGCTGTTTGAACTGAATGCCACCTGCAGCGTGTCCTTTTCGCTGAAGCCGGCCTGCACTGCCGCGTGGGTCAGATGGCCGGCCAGTCGTTCATGCTCCTGTCCGGGGGGCAGTCCCTGCTGTTCGCTGGCCTGGTCGAGTGCGGTACGCACTTTCTGGTCCAAGGCATGAAGGCTATGCCCCGGTGCGCGCGCGTCCGCGGCCAGGCGCTCGCCGATGCGACCATCGACATTATCGACTTCGCTGAGCAGGTGCTGCTTCAGGGTGCGCTCGGGCAGGGGATGAGTGATGGTGCGGTTGAGTTCGCTGTTGGGGAAAGGGGGCTCAATGCTGTCCACGCCATGGATGTTGCGCAGCGGACGATAGCCGTCCTTGCCCTGTGACTGGATGCCCAGCGGAATGCGGACATCGGGCAGCAACTGGCCGACGGGGCCGCCGATGCTGTTCACGTCCAGGCTGTGCTTGCGCTGGATGCCGGCATGATTCAATGCGTCCCAGGTGAAGTCCACGCAGTTGTGACGCACGTCGGCATAGTGCTTGCTGAAGCCGTGCGCCACTGGATCGTCGCCGAACGCTCTGAGCTTGTTGTACTGGGCTTCGGTGATTTCCAGAGAGCGCGTGTAATGCGGGTTCTTGTAGGTCTTTGCATCGCTGTCCACGATGTCGCCCGGTCCGTTCACGCTGCCGTGCTCGATCGGTGCAAAGCCGTAGCTCGCCGGATCTTTTCCCGGTGCTCGCAGGACGTAGAACATGTGCCCCGGCCCGGATGTCTGCGGGGAACCATCCGGATTACGCAGCGGCTGCTGCGTTACCGGGTCGAGAAGCGGTGTTCCCGGCGCCGCAATGACGATATCGACGATGTAGCGTGGCTTGTCCATGTGCGTGTGATCCTCCTGGAAGGTGTACGAAGGCGCTGCGCTACTTGGCGAGCGGACGCGATTCGTGAATCAGTATCCTGGCGCTTGCGCCACGAAGCGGTGCGATGTCTTCAACCGTGCTGATCTGGACCCGATAGCGGCTATGCGCCTGCAACGGCAGCAACGCGACATGCAATCGGTATGCGCCATCGCTGCCCCGTTGGGTCTGGGCATAGTTCAGTCCCGCATCGCGGTGCCAGTCTGGCAGTGGCTGGCCAGATTGCGACTGTGCGATCTGGTAGGCGTCGGGGCTTGCCAGCGACTGCCACGTGCCGCCGGACCATTGCTGAAGTCCAACGCGTAAAGGAATGTGCAGGTCGCGCGGAGAAGCAGCATCTGGCGATGGGGAAACATGCTGTAGATCCAGCTCCACCGCATAGGTACGGTAGCTGGCAAAATTGCGCGCCGTGGTTTCGAACTCGAACTGCACCTGCTGGCCCGGCGTGTCCACGGCGATGGGCTGTGAGAGTTCCAGCGGCTCTGGCGGTGGGGGCGGCCCCTTGTCGGCGCAGGCGGCGAGCAGCGCGGCCAGGCCGAGCAGGCTGATGCGCAGCCGTTGTGTGATGCGGGTGGTCATGCGGATCCCTCTGGCTCCTTGCCGTGGCCATCTGAACCCTAACGTTGGCGAGGCGGGGCCTGCAAGCGTAGGTACCGCGGTGCGGTGCATTCACATGTCGCCGCTGGAGGCGAGCCCCTGCGTCACCGTGTCGCAGGGGGCAAACCCTGAACGGGGTCCAAGGTTGGCCATGGCCCCGTAGAATGGCGGCGTGCGCCGTTCTGCTCTCCACCGCCGGTTCCAGGCCCTGGCATGGCTTGCCATGCTGCTGGTGCTGCTCGCCCCGCTGGTGAGCCGCTGGCTGGCGCACGGTCACGTGGCTGCCGCTGCGCCGGTGGCGGCCATGGACCATGCGATGCACGCAGAGCATGCACAGCACGCGATGGAAGGGCACCACGACCATCACGCGATGGCGATGCCGCACGGCGGGGCCACGAAGAAGCCGCCCGCCGACCCACACGCCGATCATGAGATGGGCGTGGACTGCGATTACTGCCTGATCGCTGCACGTCTGATCACCCTGCTGGTGGCGGCCGTGCTGCTGTTGGCGCCGATGGCACCGGTGTGCCGCGCACTGCGCGGCGCGGTGCGGGCGTTGCCGCAACGGATCAGCGGCACATTGGGCGCGCGTGGACCGCCGGCACTGATGGCTGCCTGAGCCGCACGCGCGCTGCATTGAACGTTCTTCCATGAGGTTGCCGGCTACGGCCGGTGCCCGCACGCGCGTGTCTGTCCCTTTCTGATTGCTGCCCTGCCATTGCGGGGTGGCCTTGCATGCCGTGAAAAAATGAAAACGAACCCCAACCCCGCGTGCCTGCGCCGGGCGACGCTGCCTGTCCTGTGCGCGCTGCTCCTGCATGCTGCGCCCCTGCTTGCCGCCGACGCGGCACCCCCGACCACGCTGGATACCGTGCGGGTGGTCGACACCCGCAGCGGCGAGCTGTCCTCCACTGCCAGCGCAGGCTCTGCATTGGGCCTGAGCGTGCTGCAGACACCGGCCAGCCTGACGGTCATTTCGCGCGAGCAGCTGGAGCAGCGCGGCGACAGTAACCTCAACGATGCGATCAGCCGGGCGGGTGCGATCAGTGCCATGCCGCATCCGGGCAATGGCCTGAGTGCGCTGTCCAGCCGCGGCTTCACCGACGGTGCCTCGGTGATGCGGCTGTACGATGGGCTGCGCCAGTACGGCGGCGTGGGCATCACGTTCCCGTTCGATACCTGGTCGATCGAGCGCATCGAAGTGCTGCGCGGCCCGGCCTCGGTGATCCATGGCGACGGTGCGATCGGCGGCGTGATCAACATCGTGCCGAAGAAGCCCTCGCGTGGTGCCATCGAAAATGAGATCAGCGTGACCGTGGGCAGCGAGGACACCGCGCGCCTGGGTTTCGGCAGTGGTGGCGCGCTGACGCCCGAGCTGGCCTACCGGCTGGATCTGAGTGGCAACTACAGCGGTGGCTGGGTTGATCGTGGGCGCAACAATGACGCGACGTTCTCCGGTGCATTGCTGTGGCAGCCGCGTGCGGACCTGCAGCTGACGCTCACCCATGCGCAGGGCTACCAGCAACCGATGCGCTCCTTCGGCACGCCGCTGGTCGAGGGCCGCCAGCTGGAGGCGCTGCGCCACCGCAACTACAACGTGGACGACAGCGAGATCCGCTTCCGCGACCGCTGGACCCAGCTCGATGCGCTGTGGACGCCGAACGCGAACGTGGAATGGCGCACGCGCGTCTACCAGATCGACAGCCAGCGCGATTGGCGCAATGCCGAGGCCTATGTGTACAACCGCGGTACCGGTTTGATCGATCGCTCGGGCAATACCGAGATCACCCACAATCAGGACCAGACCGGGCTGACCTCGACGCTGCGCGTGCAGGGCCATGTGGGCGGTTGGGCGAACGGCTTCGCGGTGGGCCTGGATGCCAACCGCGCGCACTTCAAGCACACCAACAACACCTATGCCGGCAGCTCGGGCCCGGTCGATCCGTTCGATCCGGTGCCGGGCCAGTTCGCGAGCGCCGCGCCGAACCTGCCGCGCTATCGTAACCGTGCCGAGCAGTACGCGCTGTTCGTGGAGGACCGGCTGGCGCTGAGCGAGCGCTGGTCGGTGCTGGGTGGCCTGCGCCACGACCGCGCGCGCATTGATCGCACCGATTTGATCAGCGGCCAGAACGCGTTCTCGAAGACCTACAGCAGCACCGGCTGGCGTGCGGGTACGGTATTCGCGCTGCAGCCGACGCTGAGCCTGTATGCGCAGTATTCGCAGGCGGCAGACCCGGTCAGTGGCCTGCTGATGATCAGCCCGGCCAACGGTGCCTTCGACCTGGCCAAGGGGCGGCAGATCGAGGTGGGCCTGAAGCAGGCCTTCGACGGCGGCGAGTGGACGCTGGCGGCGTACCGCATCCGCAAGACCGGGCTGCTCAGCCGCGATCCGCTGGTACCGGATCGCCGGGTGCAGGTGGGCGCGCTGACCTCGCGCGGTGTTGAAGCGTCGTTGAGCTGGAACGTCGCGCCGCACTGGTCGCTCGATGCCAATGCGACGGTGCTGAAGGCCGAGTTCGAGGACTTCCTGGAATCCACGGGTTCGCCGGCGGTGCTGGTGTCGCGCGACGGCAACGTGCCGCCGAACGTGGCCGAGCGCCTGGCCAGTATGTGGTTGAGCTGGCAGTTCGCACCGGATTGGAGTGCGGCGGGGGGCGTGCGTTACGTCGGCAAGCGCTACGCCGACAACGCCAATACGCTGGAACTGCCCGGCTACAGCACCACCGACCTGGCACTGACCTGGCAGGCGGCACCGCGCACGCAGCTGTCCGCGCGGCTGTTCAACGTGTTCGACAAGGCGTACTACGCTACCGCGTACTACACCAGCACGCAGTGGCTGCTGGGTGCGGACCGGCGCGTCGAATTCACCGTCGACCATGGCTTCTGAGGACGCTGGCGATGACGTTGCGATCCACCGCCAAGCGCTGGACCTACCTGGTGCATCGCTGGCTGGGCATCGGCGGATGCCTGCTGATGCTGCTGTGGTTCGTCAGCGGCATGGTCATGCTGTTCATCGGATATCCGAAGCTGACACCTGGCGAACGGATGGCGGCGTTGCCGTTGCTGGGTGATGCCCGCGACCTGCAGGGGCTGTCGACACTGCCTGCGGCTGTGCAGGCCGAGCCGGAGGCTGTGGCGTTGACCACACTGCGTGGAGCGCCTGCCTATGTGGTGCGCAGTGGCAGCAATGTGGGCGCCTGGTCTGCCGTGACCGGCCAGGCCCTGCTGCCGGTGTCGGCACAGCGCGCTGAAGCATCCGCTGCACAGTTCGCGGGCGGGCAGGCCTTCGTGGGTGCGATGCGCGTGAACGAGGACCGTTGGACGCATTCGCGCGCGCTGGACGTGCATCGACCGCTGTATCGCGTCGAGGTGGGCGGCGCGCAGCCGGGTGACCTGTATGTGTCCTCGCGTACTGGCGAAGTGGTGCTGGACGCCCCGCATGTGCAGCAGCGCTGGAACTATGTGGGCGCTTGGCTGCACTGGTTGTACTTCCTGCGCATGCAGTCGGTGGACCCGGTGTGGACGTGGGGGGTGATCGTGCTGTCCGCGCTGTGCACGGTGGCGGCGATCAGCGGCATCGTGGTGGGCGTATGGCGCTGGCGTTTCCGTGGGCACTATCGTTCCGGTGCGAAGACGCCGTACGTCGAGCCGTGGATGCGCTGGCACCACCTGCTTGGCCTGATGGCGTCCGCCTTCGTGTTCACCTGGATCTTCAGCGGGCTGATGTCGATGAACCCATTGGGTGTCTTCAGCAGTACGGGTGAAGCGATCGATGTTGAGCACTACCGTGGCGGCGCGGTGGCGGTGGATGGTGCGCTGGGTGATCCTGCGAAGCTTCTGGCGATGGCCGAAGCTGCGCGCTTCCAGCCGGTGGAGATCCAGTGGCGACGGATCGGTGGTGAGCTGTTCGCGGTGTTGCTGGACGGGCGGGGTGATACGCGCATCGTGTCCGGCGGCAATGGGCACCTGCATGTCGCACGGTGGCTGCCGACCGCGTGGTTGCAGCAGAGGGTACGTGCGCTGTCCGCTGCACCCATGCAGGGTTTCGTGGTGCAGCATGCAGCGGATGCGTACTTCTACGCGCGTGCGCCCGAGGCCATGAATGGTGCAGCGGTACGTCGCTTCCCGGTGGCAGTGGTGGATTTCGGTGATGCCGAGGCGACACGCGTCTATCTCGATCTGGCGACCGGCGATCCGTTGCTGGCGATGGGGCATCGTGAGCGGGTGGGGCGCTGGCTGTTCTACTTCCTGCATAGCTGGGACCTGCCGGCGATGCTGCGCCAGGAAGGTGCGCGGCTGGCGGTGTTGCTGCTGCTGAGCGCTGCCGGCACCGCGTTGTGTGCCACGGCGACAGTGATCGGCTATCGGCGATTGCGGATGAAGCTGCGGCGCAGGCGGCGCTGATGCCCTGGGCTACACCCGCAGCCAACGCGTGGACATCGCCACCAGCAACAAGGCCGTGGCTACGCCGACGAACGCGGCGATCAGGCCGAAGTGGTTGGCGGCAAAACCGATCAGCGCCGGTCCGGCAAGGATGCCGGCAAAGCCCAGCGTGGAAACGGCAGTGATGGCCAGCGCGCCGGGCATGCGGGTCTGGTGGCCGGCCAGCGAGAACAGTGCGGGTGCGATGTTGGCGCAGCCGAGGCCGACCAGCACATAGCCGAGCAGTGATGCCTGCCACGGCGTGACCAGGGTCAGCACCAGCACGCCCGCGGCGGCAAGCAACGCGCCGAACACGATCGCGTGCTGGCGGCCTACGCGTGCCACCAGTGCATCACCGAACAGGCGCGCGACGGTCATGGTCAGGGTGAAGGTCACATAGCCGATGCCGGCGAGGCTGGCATCGACGCGGCGCACGTCGCTGAGAAACACCGCGCTCCAGTCGAGCATCGCACCTTCGCCGAGGAACGCGACGAACGCCAGTACGCCGATGAACAGCACGATGCCGTGTGGCAGGGCCAGCATCGGTGTGTCGTGCGGCATCCGTTCGCTGTGCCAGTACGACGCCGACAGCAGCATCACCAGCAGCATGGCGCCAACGCCGATCAGCACGGACGCCAAGGGAGGCAGGTGAGCAGACAGCAGCACGGTCATGGTGGCCGCGCCGAGGAAGCCGCCGATGCTGAAGAACGCATGGAAGCCGGACATCATCACGCGCCGTGCGTCGCGCTCGACGATGACGGCCTGTACGTTCATCGTGCAGTCCATTGCACCCACGGCGGCACCGAACGCGAACAGCACCAGGCCCAGCGTCCAGGTCGAACCGGCCAGCGCCAGGCCGGGCACGGTCAGGCAGATCAGCAGGCTGCTGGCCACCATCACCCGCCGGCAACCGAGGCGCGCGGCCAGCACGCCGGACAACGGCATCGCCAGCAGCGAACCGACACCGAGGCAGAGCAGCACCAGCCCCAGCGTGGCGTCGTTGATCCCGGTGCGTGCCTTGGCGAACGGCACCAGCGTGGCCCACAGCGCGGTGGCGAAGCCTGGAATGAAGAACGCAGCGCGGGTCGCGTGCTGTTCGGCACGCGCGCGGTTGGCAAGGGACATGAGCGGTACGGTCAGGGGGGAGTGGGGTGCACCGCGATGCCGGCGGCGCGGAAGCGTGCCGCCAATGCGGGCGGCGCGGTGGTGGTCAGCACCAGGTCGTCGATCTCGTCCAGGCTGGCGATCTGCCAGTGGCCGCGGGCACCGAGCTTTTCAGTAGTGGCGGCGACGATCACGCGGCTGCTGCACGCGACCATCGCGCGCTTCAGGGTGGCTTCTTCCGCATCCATTGCCCACACGCCGGTGTCGCCGTCCACCGCGCAGGGGCCGGGCAGGTACACGTCGGCACGCAGGCGCTGCACCTGGGCCAGTGCTTCGGCACCGACCGCGCCGCCACCACTGGCCAGGCGGCCGCCGATCAGCTGCACCGAGGTGCCATCAAGCAGGCTGGCGGCGGTGGCGATCTGTGGCGCATTGGTGATCACCGTCAGGCCGAGGGCGGCCGGCAACTGCTGGGCGATCACCAGGTTGGTTGAACCGGCATCGAGCAGTACGACCTGGCCGGGTTGCAGCAATGCGCAGACGCGGGCGGCCAGCTCGGCCTTGTCGCCGCGGTCACGGGTCAGCCGCTCGCGCAGCGGGCGTTCCTTGGGCGGCGGCAGCACGGCGCCGCCGTAGACACGCTGGCACAGGCCCTGTGCGGCCAGTTCGCGCAGGTCGCGGCGGATCGAATCTTCGGAGACGGCATAGCGGCGCGCCAGCTCGGCGGCGACCACGCGGCCCTGCTGGCGCAGTTCCTCCAGGATCTGCCGGGTGCGCTGGGCGGGGAGAGGGCTGGGATCGGAGCTCATGCTGCAAGTCTGCACGTTCGTGCATCAACGTGCAATAACGTGCATTTGACCGGTGTGGACACAGGTCAACTGGACTGCCGGTGAATTGGCCGCGGCCGTGTCTGTGGATCGCCCCCGCGGCCCGGCATCATGGCGTGGCGTTTGGCAAGGAATCCACGATGTCCCCCACCGTTCACCGCAAGCTGCGCATCGGCGCGGACCAGTACACCGGCCAGAAAGTGGTCGACCAGCAGTTCCACGAGTGCGATTTTTCAGGCGTGGACCTGACCGCCACCGAGTTCATCAACTGCAGCTTCTACGACGCCGACAGTCGCAGCGGCTGCCGTTTCAACGGCGCTACGTTGAAGGAAGCCAGCTTCCGCAGCTGCGACATCAGCATGTGCCACTTCAATTTCATCAAGGCACTGGGCCTGGAGATCAGCGAGTGCCGTGCGCAGGGCGCGGATTTCAGCAACGCCAGCTTCATGAACCAGATCACCACGCGCAGCTGGTTCTGCAGCGCGTTCATCAAGAAGTCGAACCTGCGCTATGCCAATTTCTCGCGGGTCACGCTGGAGAAATGCGAACTGTGGGAGAACCGCTGGGACGGTGCGAACGTCAGCGGCGCCAGCTTCGCCGGCTCGGACCTGTCCGGCGGCCAGTTCGAGGGCATCGACTGGAACAGCGCCAACTTCACCGGCTGCAACCTGACCAACTCCGAGCTGGGCGAGCTGGACCTGCGCAGCACCAACCTGCGCGGCGCCACACTGGACGTGCAGCAGGTGGCGCTGTTGATGCAGCGCATCGGCATCACCGTGGTGCCGTAGGCATCACCCGGCGCACGCCACCCAGCCCTTGAAGCTGAAGCCTGCATAGAACAGCTCCACATCGTCGAAGCCGGCCTCCTGCAGCAGCGCCACTTCCTGTTCGGGGGCCAGCAGCGGCAGCCGCTCGGCAATGGCGTCGATCGCGCGCCGTGCATCGGCGTGGTCAACGCCGGAGGCTTCGGCGAACGCGGCGTAGCGCTGCAACCAGCGCAGCTTGCCGGCCGGATCCTGCGGCACGCTGTGGTGGGCCACCACCAGCGGTGCGCCGGGCTGCAGGCGCCTGTGCAGCTCGCGCAGCGTGTGCAGGCGCTGCGCGGCGTCGAGGAAGTGCAGGGTCAGCAGGCAGCTGGCACCATCGAAACGCACGTCTGGGGCATCGTCGATGTAGCCTTCCAGCAACTGCACGCGCGACATCAGCGGGCCCAGTGTCTGCTCGGCCAGGGCCAGCATCGGTGCAGCCGGGTCCACGCCCAGCAGCTGCCAGCCCGGCTGCGCCTCGGCAAAAGCCTTCAGCTCCAGCCCGCCACCGGCGCCCAGCACCAGCACGCGTCCCTGCGCAGGAACGTGTTCGGCCAGCAGCAGGCGACTCATCTGCTGCAACGCGAGGAAGC
Source organism: Stenotrophomonas pavanii (assembly GCF_900101175.1). Classification (GTDB taxonomy): domain Bacteria; phylum Pseudomonadota; class Gammaproteobacteria; order Xanthomonadales; family Xanthomonadaceae; genus Stenotrophomonas; species Stenotrophomonas pavanii. The sequence goes on from NZ_FNFQ01000011.1 coordinate 122,192, forward strand.
CGGGCACCTGGCGCAGCGGTGCTTCGGCATAGCGGGCTACCGCCTGCGGATCGGAGAACGTGGACATGCGCGGATTCCTGCGGCGGAGGACATACCACTGTAGCGCGGTGCGCAAGGGGCATTGCGCGCCGCCGCCGCACAAGCAGGGCAGGACTCAGGCCGCCGCGGCCTCAAGCACGTCTTCCAGCCGCACCTCGCCGAGGAAGCCACCGCTGCTGGTAGCCGGCCGCTGTGCTTCGATGGCGTGGGCGAACTGCACGCCAGCGTCGTCCTGCAGGCGCTCGAACAGCTGCTGCACCCTGGGGAACTCGCGACGGTCGACCACCTGGTGGTAATCGTTCCAGCGCGCGATGCCGGCGAAGTAGGCGTCGGCGAAGCTGCGCTGCTCGCCCAGCAGCCACGGGCCTGTGCCGATCATCTGCTCCAGCGCCTGATGGGCGTGGCGCACCTTGGTGGTGCCATAGGCACGCAGCGCCTCGCCGTCATCGCCCTCGTCGTGTTCCAGCGCATGCCAGAGCGGGGCGTAGGCACCGAAGAAGCTGGTGTTGAGATAGGCCAGCCGGTGGTTGAGGCGATCAAAGCCGGGCGTGCCCTGTGCGAAGCCCAGGCCCTGCGCGATGCCCTTCGCGGCCAGGTGGTTGAGGATGGCCAGGCTCTCGCTGAGCAGTTCGCCCTGCGCGGTGCGCAGGGTCGGGGTTTCACCCAGTGGATTGAGGCGACGGTAGTCTTCGCTCTGCACCTGGCCGGGCATGTCGATGCGGCACAGGTGATACGGCTGGCGTAGCCATTCCAGGGCGACGATGGAGCCGAACGAGCAGCCCGAGGGCACGCCGTAGAAGAGGATCGGGGTCATGGCAGGTTTCCGGTTCAAGCCGCGATGCGGCGGGTGAGGAAAGCGTGCCTGCGTGGACATTGCCCCGGAAGCCGTACGAATGGCATCCTGAAGTCCACATCTGTGGACGTTGCGCATGCTCAACCTCAACGATCTGGCCCTGTTCGTGACCGCAGTGGAGCAGGGCGGCTTCGCTGCAGGCGGGCGCCATCTGGGCCTGCCGCGCTCGACCCTGAGCAAGCGCGTGGCGCTGCTGGAAGAACAGCTCGAGGTGCGGCTGCTGCAGCGCAGTTCGCGTCGCTTCGCGCTGACCGAGGTCGGTCAGGCGTTCTTCGAACGCGCACGCGCGGCGTTGTCTGAGGTTGAGGCTGCCGAGGCCATCGTCCGTGACCGCCAGGCCGAACCCAGCGGCACCGTGCGCATCAGTGCTTCGATTCCGGTGGTGCAGGGCGAACTCGCCGCATGCCTGCCCGCGTTGGCTCGACGCTATCCGCGGCTGCGCATCGAAGTTGAAGTGAGTGATCGTTTCATCGACCTGGCACAGGAAGGCATCGACATCGCCTTGCGCAGCCATTTCGGTCCACTGCCCGATTCCGGGTTGGTGCAACGTTCGCTGGGGAGCGAGCGTATCGTGCTGGTGGCGTCCCCGGACTACCTGGCAGCCGCGCCGGCAGTGGAGACGCCCGAGCAGCTACGCGCGCATGCCGGCCTGCTGACCGCGCGCCACGCAACGCGCTGGACACTGCACAGTGCCGACGCCCGTACCGTGCAGGTGGAGCCGCAGGTGGCGCTGGTCGGCAATGAGTCGCAGCTGCTGATCGCGGCGGCAGAAGCGGGCCTTGGCATCACCGTGTTGCCGCACAGCCTGTGCGCTGCGGCGATTGCGACCGGACGCCTGCGGCAGGTTCTGCCGGCGTGGCATGCCGGCGAAGTCACCACCAGCGTGCTGCTGCCGCATCGTCGCGGCCAGCTGCCGGGCGTACGCGTGGTGGTGGATGCGCTGGTCGCGCATTACCAGCTCAACGCAACGCCCGCGCCAGCACCTGCCAGATCCGCGGGTCCTGGCACTGCGAAACATTGAAGCGTACATAGTCGGCCGCGCGCTGCGACTGGCTGAAGGCGTTGCCTGGTGCCAGCACCACGCCCTCGCGCAGGCACCGTCGCGCCAGCGTCGCGGCGTCGCGGCCATCGGGCAGCTGGCACCACAGGAACAGGCCGGCTTCCGGCTGCAGCCAGGGAGTGATGCCCAGCGCATGCATCTTCCGCAACGTGTGCCGGCGCGCGTCAACCAGACGCGAACGTATCGACTGCATGTGGCGCCGGTAGCCGCTGTCGGTCAGCGCGATGTGCATCAGCTGCGAGGCCAGATGGCCACCGCCGAAGCTGGTCGCCAGCTTCAGGTCGGTCAGCGCTTCGATCCAGTCGTGGCGCGCGGCGATGTAGCCACAGCGCGAAGCCGCCGACAGTGTCTTGGAGAAGCTGCCGACGTGGATCACCCGCGACAGCCCATCGAGCGCGGCCAGCCGCGGTGCCGGCTGCAGTTCGAAGTCGGCGAAGATGTCGTCCTCGACGATGATCAGTTCGCTGCGTTCGGCCAGGCCCAGCAAGCGGTGCGCGGTGTTGGCCGAAAGCACCGCGCCGGTCGGGTTGTGCAGGCCGGAATTGGTGATGTACAGCCGCGGCGAATGCGCCTGCAGGGCTTGCGCGAACGCCTCAAGGTCCGGGCCGCTGTGCGTGTACGGCACGCCGATGGCCTGCACCTGGTGCGCTTTGAGCAGCGCGTGGTAATTGAAGTAGCTCGGGTCATCGACCAGCACGCAGTCGCCGGGCTTGAGCAGGAAACGGCAGAGCAGATCGACCGCGTGCGTACCGGATTCGGTCAGCAGAATCTGCTCCATCGGTGCATCGATGCCGAGCGTGGCGCTGCGCCTCTGCAGCAGCTGGCGCAGCGCGGGCAGCCCGAGCGGGCCGGCGTAGTCGACCAGATGCATGGCATCGGTACGCGCCAGCCGACGCAGGCCGCGGCGCACGCCGTCGTGATACAGCCAGTCGCTGGGCATCCAGCCGCATCCTGGCTTGAGGTGACCCGGCGGGGTTTCCAGCGACTGCCGCGACACCCACAACGGGTCCACCGCGCGCTCCAACCGGGGTTCCATCTCGGCCAGTGCAAGCGGTGCGGCCGGCCCACTGACGTAGAAGCCGGATCCTGCGCGCGCGCTGATCAGGCCTTCGGCGGCCAGTCGCTCGTAGGCTTCGACCACGGTGGAGACCGACACCCCCATCGCGGCCGCCTGTGCACGTACCGAAGGCAGGCGCGTGCCGGGGCCATCGGCCCGCGCGTTGATGCGGGTGCGGACGGCCTGGATGACCGATTCGATGCGGGTGAGCGGAGGCGGCATGGCGGACTGTAGTGGAAGTGTGGGCAGTACAGTTACTTGCGACTGTACTGGATTGTAGCTGGGCGCGTTCCGCGCCGGATGCTTCCATACAGGCTCCGCCAGGCGTCGCCCGGCACTTCAGGATCACAGGCGTGGAACGGTCGGCGAGTGGCTGGATCAATGGCTTCATCGGTGTGGTGATCTTCGCCGGCTCCCTGCCGGCCACGCGCGTAGCGGTGCTGCAGCTGGATGCCGGATTCGTCACGGCTGCGCGCGCCACCATCGCCGCCATGCTCGGCCTTGGCCTGCTGCTGATGCTGCGCCAGCCGTGGCCCCGTCGCGGCGACCTGCCGGGACTGATGGTGGTCAGCCTCGGGGTGGTGGTCGGCTTTCCGCTGCTGACCGCGCTCGCGCTGCGCCATGCGTCATCGGCGCACACCATCGTGTTCCTCGGCCTGCTGCCGTTGAGCACTGCGGTGTTCGGCGTGCTGCGTGGTGGCGAGCGGCCGCGCCCGGCGTTCTGGTTGTTCTCGCTGCTGGGCAGCGCCTGCGTGGTCGGCTATGCGGTGCGTAACGGCATCGAGGCGTCCTTGCAGGCCGACCTGCTGATGCTGGCGGCCATCGTGGTGTGCGGGCTGGGCTACGCCGAAGGCGGTCGGCTGGCCCGCCATCTGGGCGGCTGGCAGGTGATCAGCTGGGCACTGCTGCTGGCATTGCCGGTGATGCTGCCGTTGGCGGTGCTGATGCGCCCGGCCTCGTTCACCGCGGTGGCTGCCTCGGCATGGTGGGCGCTGGGCTACGTGGCAGTATTCAGCATGCTGATCGGCTTCCTGTTCTGGTACCGCGGGCTCGCGCAGGGCGGCATCGCCGCCGTCGGCCAACTGCAGCTGCTGCAGCCGTTCTTCGGCCTGGCGCTGGCCGCGCTGCTGCTGCACGAGTCGGTCAGCCTCAGCATGGTGCTAGTGACCGTAGTCGCCGTGATCTGCGTGGCAGGCGCGCGCCGCTTCAGCCGCTAGGAAAAAGGGGACGGAGGGGATTAAGTCGTTTCAGGCATAGCAGGACCGATTACGACTTAATCCCCTCCGTCCCCTTTTCCGGGGGAGCCGCGGAAAAGATGCGCAACGGCATAGTCGATGAACACACGCAGGCGTGCGCTGGGATGGCGCCCACCGGGCCATAGCAGCGAGAACTGCCCCTGGTGCGTCGGAAGCGCGGGCAGTACCTGTTGCAGGCGGCCATCGGCCAGCGCGTCAGCGGCGAGGAAGTCGGGCATCCAGGCCAGGCCCATGCAGCCGATCGCAGCGGCCAGCACGGCTTCCATGTTGTTGCAGGTCATCGCCGTGGGAAGGCGCGCCCCGGCATCGCCTTCGATGCCCGGCAGCTGCCACGGATGCAGCTTTCCGGTGGTGGGGTAACGGAAGCGCAGTGCGGCATGCCTGCCAAGGTCGCCCACATCGCCGGGAGTGCCGTGCGCCTGCAGGTAGCCCGGCGCCGCACAGAGGATGAAGCGAAAGCTCCCCAGCCGCCGTGCGGTCAGGCTGGAATCGGCCAGTTCGCCGCTGCGTATCACCGCGTCAAGGCCCTCGCTGACCACGTCGACGATGCGGTCGTTGAAGTCCAGTTCCAGCTGCACCTGCGGGTAGCGTTGCTGGAAGCCGGGCAGCACCGGCAGCAGGAAGCGGTAGCCGATGGTGGGCAGGCCGATGCGCAGCAGCCCGCTGGGGGCGTGCTGTCGCTGCGCCAGGTCAGCCTGCGCTTCGGAAAGCTCGTCCAGTGCACGCCGGCAGCGCTGCAGCAGCAGTTCGCCTTCGTCGGTGAGGTGCACGCGGCGGGTAGTGCGCTGGAAAAGACGCGTGCCCAGATCGAGTTCGAGGCGGGCAATGCGCTTGCCGACCGCCGAGGCGGACAGGCCGAGTACGCGGGCAGCGCCGACGATGCTGCCGGCCTCGGCGGTGCGGACAAAGGCGAGCAGGGCGGAGATGGAGTCCATAAGGGGCATGATTGCGGAACATCTGGCCGCAATCAACGTCCATCGAGCCCGTTTTTCTGGAATAACGGCCTGTCCATCATCAATGCCCCTGATGGATGGAGGCCCGCATGGCCCCGGTTTCGATGTTCCCTGTACCTGCCCGCGCGCAGCAGCGTTGGACGCTGCTTGCGGTCTGCCTGGCTGCGCTGGCGTTGCCGTTGTCCTTCTCTGCCGGTGCAGTTGCGGTGCCGGCGCTGGCGCGTTCCGCGGCAGCATCGCCCACCGCGCTGGCCTGGGTGACCAACGCCTTCATGCTCACCTTCGGCAGCCTGCTGCTCGCGGCAGGCGGATTGGCCGATCGTTATGGCCGGCGGCGGCTGTTCCTGCTGGGCACGGTGGGCTTCACCCTCGCCACGGCCGTGGTCTGCCTTGCTCCCGCGCTGCTGTGGTTGGATCTGGCGCGCGGATTGCAGGGCGTGGCGGCTGCAGCGGCGTTGGCATCTGGCACGGCGCTGCTGGCACAGGCCTGGCAGGGGCCGGCGCGTGCCCGTGTCTTCGCCCTGCTGGGCACCACGTTCGGCATGGGGCTGGCGTTGGGGCCCCTGCTCGCGGGCCTGCTGCTGCAGGCATTGGGATGGCGCAGCGTGTTCGCCGCGGGCGGTGTGCTCACGTTGGTGGCCTTCGGCCTAGGGGCACGCGCGGTGCCTGAAAGCCATGGCGAGCGCCGACCACTGGATATCGGCGGCATGCTGAGTTTCAGCCTGACGCTGGCGGCGTTGACCCTGGCCCTGCTGTGGCTGGGCGAGTTCGGCCTGCACGCCGTGCGTGTGCAACTGGCGCTGCTGGCGACGCTGTTGTTGGGCGGGGTGTTCGTCACTATCGAACGACGGCACCCATCACCATTGCTGGATCTCTCACTGTTCTCGCAACCGGCGTTCCTCGGCGTCCAGCTGCTGCCGGTGGCGACCTGCTTCGGCTACGTGGTGCTGCTGGTCGTGTTACCTCTGCAACTGCTGGGCGTGCATGGCCAGAGCGCGACGCTGGTGGGACTGCAGATGCTGGCGCTGTCCGCGCCGATGCTGGTCCTGCCGATGCTGGCTGCGCGTTGGGCGGAGCGCGTGGGAAGTGCGCGGCTGTGCACGCTGGGTCTGCTGGTGTGTGCCACCGGCCTGTGCCTGTTGTCGCGGCAGGCATCGCACCCGTCTCCCTCGCAATGGGTGCCGCTGCTGATGCTGGTCGGCGCAGGGACGGCGTTGCCGTGGGGCCTCATGGATGGGCTGTCGGTGAGCGTGGTACCGGTGCAACGTGCCGGCATGGCCGCCGGCATTTTCGGAACCGTTCGGGTGGCCGGCGAAGGCATCGCGTTGGCCGCGGTGACGGCGCTGCTGGCGCTGCTGATCGATCAACAGCTGCAAGGGGCTTCGCCGGCGTCGTTGGCGCGTGCCGGTGCTTACCTGGCGAGCGGGTCCCGGGCGCAGGCGGCGGCGCTGCTGCCTGCGATGGGGGACGAGCACTTGCGGCAGGTCAGTGGCGAGGCGCTGGCACACCTGCTTCGGGTACTGGCGCTGCTGACCGCCGCCTGTGCCGCCGTGTTGCACCTGTTGCTGCGGAAACGCACAGGCGCCTTGGTCGGGAACAGGGTGTAGCAGGCTCATCGCCGCCTCCGCCGTCATCCCGTTGTCGTGTCCCGCTCACGTCGCCTATGCCCACCCGGGCCTAGTCTTGATCGTCCCCGTCCCCCCACGGAGACCTGCCATGTGGCTGCTCGACCATCTCTGGCCCGGCCGTCGACCCCTTCCTCCCCCGGTCGAGGACGCGCCACAGGCACCGTCACGCCGGCCCTGGCTGAAACGCCCGGCGCGGGCGGGGCGCAGCGGCATGGCGCTCTGGCAGAAGGTGGCCACGCCGTCGCGGCGCACGCGCCACTAGCCGGTGCGGTCTGATGGGTGGTTGACCCCATCGCTGACCGGGATCACCCCCAGCGCGAACGGGTCGATGCCCTCCAGGCAAGCCACGTTGTAGCCGTACTGGTCGGGGTTGGAGCGGCGCCGGTGATGGGTGTAGATGCCGCACACGCCGCAGAAGTAGTGCTCGGCCACATGGGTGTTGAACTGGTACCTCTGCAGGTGACGCTGCCCGCGTACCACCTGCAGGCCCTGGCGGGGGACGCTGGCGGCGATGGCACCCCGGCGCCGGCACATCGAGCAGTCGCAGCGGCGCGGATCGACGATGCCGTCCGGCAGGTCGAGCAGCAGCTCGACCGTGCCGCAGTGGCAGGTGGCGCGGTGCTGGGGTTGGACCGGAACGCCGGCCACGGAGGTGATGCCCATCGTTGCTCCTGTGTGATCCATCGGGCTGCAGAGGTCGCCGCAGACGGTGCGCCGCGGTCCCTGAACGGGCCGTAGATGCGACGGTGAACCCGCTTGTGGCTAACTATGCGGCTTCGGGACCGCGACAGGATGCCAGTGAGAGCCGCAGGACGTTGGATGACAGGAAGTGCCATGGCGCTGGCAGCGTTGTGGGTGACCGGCCTGCTGGCCTATCAGGTGCCGGGGCCGGGCTGGCTGGCGACCACCGTGGCCCTGCTGTGGCTGCTGCTGGCGCTGTGGGCCTCGTGGCAGGTCGCGCGTGGCCGCAGCAGCCGTCGGCTCGGCCTGGCGTTCGCGGCATCGCTGGCACTGGCCGGCCTGTGGTGGCTGCTGCTCACCCCGCGCCAGGACCGGGTCTGGGCCGATGACGTGGCCCAGCGCCTGCATGTGGTGTCCTTCGACGGGCGCCACGTGGTGCTCGACAACGTGCGGGATTTCACCTGGCGCAGCGAAACCGACTACGACGCGCACTGGGTGCGCCGCGCGTACGACCTTGACCAGCTGCGCTCGGCCGACCTGGTGCTGTCGTACTGGATGGGCCCGGCGATCGCCCACACCCTGATCTCGTTCGGTTTCGAGGACGGGCGCCACGTGGTGTTCTCGCTGGAGATCCGCAAGGAACGCGGCGAATCCTTCTCTGCGCTGGGCGGCTTCTTCCGCAAGTTCGAGATGACCCTGGTGGCCTCGGAGGAGACCGATATCATCCGCACCCGCACCAACGCGCGTGGCGAGGATGTCTATCTGTACCGCCTGCACGGCATGGACCAGGCGCAGCTGAAGCAACTGTTCGCCGCGTACATCGCGCAGGCGCGCGAACTGGACGCGAAGCCGGGCTTCTACAACACGCTCACCAGCAACTGCACCACCATCGTCTTCGACCTGGCCCGCCACATCGCGCCGCGCTTGCCGCTGGACTACCGCCTGCTGCTGTCCGGCTACCTGGCCGAGTACGCACAGGAGGTCGGCGCGCTCACGCCGGGCGTGCCTTACGCCGAACTGCATGACAAGGGCCGCATCACCCAGCGTGCGCTGGACCTGGGCAGCGGCGACCACTTCTCCACCGTGATCCGCCAGGGCGTGCCCGGCACCGAGCAGGACCCGCAGTAATGACCCGACTCCCCCTGATCCGCTGGCAGCGTGCGCTGCCGGTGTTGTTCGCCGCCATCCTGCTGCTGGGCAGTAGCGGCTGCGCGATGGTCACCGTCAAGCAGGTCAAGTCCAGCGAATCGCTGGTCAACAAGCGTGCCGACGTGCTCAATACCGGCAAGCTCAGCCCGGCCGCGCGCGAGACGCTCAGTGCGGCGGGCCTGGACGAATCGCAATGCGAGAAGGACTTCCTGGTCTGCCGCAGTACGCTGCTGATGACCGATGACCTCAACGTCGAGCAGCGGCTGTCGGCGCTGTCCGAACTGTGGGTGAAGGCCGCACTGGCGCTGACGCCGAAGAAGACTGCCGCCGGTGATCCACCGATGAGCGACGAGGCGCTGGACGCTTGGCTGGAGGCCGCGCGCTACGCGTATGCGTACCTGTTCTACAGCGGCCGCTCGCCGTCCGACCGCGCCTTCGAGGACCGGCAGACGCAGGTGCGCGACTACTACAACTACGCGGCCGAGAAGGCGGCGGTGGTGCTGTTCGTGCGCGCGCGTGCAGCGGCACTGGCGGGCGAGGACTACACGAAGCCGATCTCGGTCGGCAGCTGGTCGCTGGCCTCCAACTACCAGCAGTTGAACCTGAAGAGCATTCCCGCGCAGCTGGTGCCGGCCGGTACGGTCAGTTTCGTCGGCCTGCGCAGTACCTATCGCCGCGATGGCTTCGGTGCCGAGCTGGTGATGGTGATGGACCCGCCCAAGCTGGTCGCGCCGGTGATCGCGGGCGATGGGCCGAAGGCGGAAACGGCGGCGGATGCTGACGACAACGAGCGCCGCGGGCGCCGCCATCGGCATGACGATTCGGTACCGGAATTCAGCGAGATGTCCTCGATCAACGTCACCGCGCTGCTGCGTTTCGAGGGCAGCAGCCTGGACGATGTGATGCGCACGCGCCGGGTCGAGCTGGATGCGTATTCGCCGGAAGCCACCGAGCGCATCAGCCTGCACGGCGAACAGGTGCCGCTGGCGGGCAACTTCACCGCCGCCTACGGCCTGTGGCTGGCACAGAGCGGCTTCGCCCGGCAGTCGCTGCGCACCCTGTTCGGCATGAGTGAAGGCATCGGCGAGCCGCACATCTACCTGATGCAGCCGTGGGATCCGAACCGTCGCATCATCTTCATGCTGCACGGCCTGGCCAGCAGCCCGGAAGCCTGGGTGAACCTGGCCAACGAGATCATGGGCGACCCCGAGCTGCGCCAGCAGTTCCAGGTGTGGCAGGTCTATTACCCGACCAACGCGCCGATTGCCTTGAACCGCTACGAGATCGCCAACGCGTTCAACGATACCCTCAAGCACTTTGACCCCAACGGCAGCACGCGTGCATCGAAGGACATGGTCTACATCGGCCACAGCATGGGTGGCGTGCTGGCGCGCCTGCTGGTCAGCGATTCGGGCGACGTGCTGTGGAACGACCTGCTGGCCAACTATGACCTGAAGGGCGAGCGCCTCAAGCGCGTCCAGAACAAGCTGGGGCCGCTGCTGCACTTCAAGGCGCAGCCGAACGTGGAGCGTGCGATCTTCATCGCCGCCCCGCACCAGGGTACGGACATCGCCGGCAACAAGGTCGGGCGCCTGCTGGGCCGGCTGGTGCGCCTGCCGCTGACCATCCTTGGCAAATTCGAAGATGTGTTCCTGGCATTGGCGCAGGCCGAGCAACAGGAGGACGGCACCGCCAAGCCGAAGATTCCCAACAGCATCGACAACCTCAAGGCCAGCGATCCGTTCGTGAAGGCCGCCGCACAGCTGCCGATCGAAACGGGCCTGAAGTACCACTCGATCATCGCCCAGCGCAAGCCGGAGCTGCCGGTGGAGAAGTCCGATGACGGGCTGGTGCCGTACTGGAGCGCGCACCTGCCGGGCGCGCTGTCGGAGAAGGTGATCATTTCCGGCCACAGCGTGCAGGAGACCCCGCAGGCCGTGCTGGAAGTGCGCCGCATCCTGCACCGGGACATCGATGACGTGGGGAGCGGCACCCGGTAATGGCGGCCGTTGGCCGTCAATCCCGGGGAACTCCTCTGCACATGGAGGTTGCCGGCCAGCGGCCGGCACTGCCGTAAAGCGGGTGCCTACACCCGCCGCGCGATCACTGCGGCCATCACCGCCAGGCCGAAGGTGATGGCCAGGCACAGCAGGTAACCGGTGTGCGGCGCACTGTCCACGAACAGGGCGAACAGTGCACCGGAGGCCGCCAGCGCGGTGGCCACCGACAGGGCCTCGCTCAGCTGCAGCGCAGAGGTATTGGCGCCCTGCTCATGCGGCGCCGACAGCGACAGGGTCAGCACTGACAGGCTGGCGTAGATCATGCCCATGCCGAAGCCCGTCATCGCCCAGCCGACCAGCGACACCGGCAGCGGCACCGCGCTGAACAGTACCGCCAGTGTTGCGGCAATGCCCACGGTCATCATCGCCGTGCCAGCGCGCAGCAGCTGTTGGCGTGACCAGCCGCGCTGCTGGTGACCCTGCAGCCATGAGCCAGCGAACCAGCCCAGGGCGCCCAGGCTGAGCACCGCACCGGCCCAACTCGGAGAGAGCCCGCGCTCGCGCTGCAGCAGCAGGGGCAGATAGGCCTCGCAGGCGAAGAACGCCGCCGCCGCAATGCCACGCAGCGCGATCACGCTGGGCAGCCCGCGGCGCAGGGTCAACGTTCCGGCCGGCAGCAACCGATGCACGCAGAACAGCAGCGCCAGCATCGCCACGCCGATGCAGAGCAGGGCGGCCAGGCCCTGCTGCTGTCCTCCGACGTAGAGCAGCAACGCCGCCAGCGACGCGCCACTGGCCCAGCGCACCACGTTGCCGCGCCCGGCGTCGTTGCCCGCGCCACCGGTGGCCTGGATGCGGGCCAGTGCCGGGCGCAGCAGCAGCGCCGCGGGAATCGCCAGCAGCGGTACCGCCAGGAAGACCCAGCGCCAGCCCAGATGCTGCACGATCAGCCCGCTCAGCGCCGGGCCGACCAGCGACGGCAGCACCCAGCCTGCTGAGAATGCCGCGAACACCTTCGGTTGCAGGTGCTCCGGGTAGCTGCGGCCGACCATCACGTACAGCGAGACCGAGATCGCGCCCGCGCCCAGGCCCTGCATCAGGCGCCCGGCCACCAGCAGGCCCATGCGCGTGGCCAGGCCGGCCAGCAGCAGGCCGGCCACAAAGCAGGCCAGCCCGTACCAGAGTGGCCGGGCCGGGCCGTGGCGATCGGCCCAGCGACCGGCCAGGGTCATGCCGATCACGCTGGTGGCCAGGGTGCCGCCGAAAGCGAGCGCATACAGGCGCAGGCCGTCGAGTGCCTCGGCTACGGTCGGCATCGCGGCTGCGACGGCCAATGCCTCGAAGGCATGCAGCGCGACCAGCGCGACCATGCCGAGGGTGGTCGCGCGGTAGCGCGCGGACAGGATCGAAGTATCCGGCGGCAGGCCGGTAGTGGCGGGTGAAAGCGTTGGCGTCATAGGGGGTAGATGCGGGCCGCGCTTGTCAACGGGCGGCGAAGACAGCAGCATGACATCTCAACCATAGTTGAGGTCAAGCAATGGCATTCCCGGAGCTCAGCGTAGGCGAAGTCTCCCAGCGCAGTGGCGTGGCCGTGTCCGCGCTGCATTTCTACGAGCGCAAGGGGCTGATCAGCAGCCTGCGTACCTCGGGCAACCAGCGCCGTTACAGCCGCGATGTGCTGCGGCGCCTGGCGGTGATCCGCGTGGCGCAGCGTGTCGGCATGCCACTGGAAGCGGTCGGTCGGGCCTTCGAGAGCCTGCCCGAAGGGCGCGCGCCGACCAAGGCCGACTGGGCCAGGCTGTCCGCGCGCTGGCGCACCGAGCTGGAGGAGCGCATCCACATGCTGCAGCGGCTGCGCGATGAACTGACAGGCTGCATCGGCTGTGGCTGCCTGTCGCTGCAGCGCTGCCGTCTGGCCAACCCCGGCGATGTCCTCGGCGAACGCGGCGATGGCCCGATGCGCTGGGAATGAAAAAAGGGGACGGAGGGGATTAAGTCGCAAGTGCACAAACGACTTAATCCCCTCCGTCCCCTTTTTTCTTACCAGACCGTGAGGGTCTCTCCGCTCTGGATGCCTTCCACCGCGCGCTGGAAGGCCAGCGCCGCGCGCTGCGCGCTGACCGCTTCGAAACCGGGGAAGTAGGGACCGTAGGCCGCCATCGATTCGATCAGCACGTTCGGGCTGACCACGTTGATGCGCAGGCCGCGCGGCAGCAGTTCCAAAGCGGCGGCGCGCACGAAGCCCTCCAGCGCGGCATTGACCGACGTGGCGTTGACGCCATCGCGGATGGGCTGGGCGCTGACGATGCCGCTGGTCAGCGTGATCGAGCCGCCGGCGTTGAGGTGATGCTGGGCGGCCAGTGCCAGCCGCACCTGGCCCAGCAACTTGTCCTGCAGGCCGACGTTGAACTGGGCCGGGGTCATTTCCTGCAGCGGCCCGAAATGCAGCGTGCCTGCGGTCGAGATCACCGCATCGACCGCGCCGGTACGCGCGAACAGTTCGGCGACGCTCGCATCATCGGTCAGGTCCACGCGCAGCTCACCACTGTGGCGGCCGGCAGCGAGGATCTGGTGTTGCTGGCCGAGCTGGCGGGCGACCGCCTTGCCGAGGGTGCCGCTGGCACCGACGAGGAGGATCTTCATGGTCGTTCCTTGCGTGAGGGAGTGAGCGCAGTCTGCGCCGTCACAAGCGGGTTAGGTAAGCGGCGTATGCTTTGCAGATTCCTAACCGTGGATTAGCAATGGATACCCTTCGCTGCATGCAGGCCTTCGTCGCGGTTGCCGAGCGCGGCAGCTTTGCCGCTGCCGCCGAACAGCTGCAGGTGTCGGCGGTGATGGTCGGCAAGTACATCCAGCAGCTGGAGGCGCACCTGGGCACCGCCTTGCTGCAACGGAACACCCGGCGCCAGCGCCTGACCGAAGCCGGCAGCGCCTACCTGGCCGGATGCCGGCAGGTGCTGGAGCAGGTGCAGCAGGCCGAGGCGGACGTGGCCGGGCTGCAGGTGCAGCCGCGCGGCCTGCTGCGGGTCAGCGCGCCGACCACGTGGGGCAGCTGCGTGCTGGCGCCGGTACTGTCCGGACTGCTGCGTGCGCAGCCGTTGCTGAACGTCGAGCTGGACCTGAGCAACCGCCGCGTGGACCTGATCGAGGACGGCTTCGACGTTGCGATCCGGGTCGGGCCGCTGCCGTCGCAGGAGGTGGTGGCGCGTCCACTGCCGCCGTATGCGATGAGCCTGTGCGCCGCGCCGTCCTATCTGCGCAGGCGTGGTACACCGCGCACGCCGGCGGACCTGGCCGGGCATGACTGCCTGAGCCACCTGGCTTGGCGCGGCGGCCATGGCTGGCAGCTGGCCAATGGCGAACAGGTGGATTGGGAGGCGCGGCTGACCTGCAACGACGGCTTCGCGCTGCGCGAAGCTGCGGTGGCCGGGGCGGGTCTGGTGCTGCAGCCGACGGCGTTGCTGGCTGGCGAGATCGCAGCGGGGCGACTGAAGCCGCTGCTGCGCGACTACTTGCCCGAACCGCGGCCGATGCACCTGATCTACCTGCCTGATCGACGCCCGCGCCCGCGTCTGCAGTGCTTCGTCGATTTCGTCATGGCCACGTTGGGGCCGTGATCATCGGGGCAGGTGGGGTGGCAGCTGGAGTCAGATCCCTTTCCCTCGGCCAAGGGGTCTGGCCCCAGGGCAATCAATCATTCGCTGCAGACAATTCCTGCCCGCGTACCTGCGCGGCGCGCAGTGCCTTGTCCACCAGCGCTTCGAACCCCCCCGCCTGGAAGCGCTCGATCGCGGCCTGGGTGGTGCCGTTCGGCGAGGTCACGCGGCGACGAAGCTCGGCCGGGCTTTCGCCGGCTTCATCCAGCATCCGCGAGGCGCCCAACAGGGTCTGCACCACCAGCGTGCGTGCGGCGTCGGCGGGCAAGCCCTGGGCGATACCCGCCGCTTCCATCGCTTCGGCCAGCAGGAACACATAGGCCGGTCCGCTGCCGGACACGGCGGTCACCGAATCCATCAGCGCCTCACGATCGATCCACACGGTGCGGCCGGCACTGGCCAGCACCTGTTCGGCCTGCGCGTGCTGATGCGCATCCACCGACGGCGTGGCGTACAGGCCGGTCACACCGGCGCCGAGCAGGGCCGGCGTATTGGGCATTGCCCGCACCACCGGCAGGTTGCCACCCAGCCACCGCTCCAGCTGCGCACTGGTGATGCCGGCGGCGATCGACACCACCAGCGGCCGGTTCGCCTGGGCCAGCGCCTGCAGCGACTGGCAGACCTCGCGCAGTACCTGCGGCTTCACCGCCAGCAGCCAGGTGCCGCCCTGCGCGGCCGCATCGATTGCGTTGTCGTGCACCTGCACGCCAAAGTCGGCAGCCAGCGACTCGCGCAGGGCGGCCACCGGTTCGGCCACATGGATGTGCGCGGCCGGCACGCCCTGGCGGATCAGGCCGGCGATCAGGCTGCGCGCCATGTTGCCGCCGCCGATGAAGGTGATGGAATCAGCTGCCATGGAACTCTCCTTGCAAGATCAGGCCGGGCGCGGGCGCGCGCCGAACAGGGCGGTGCCGATGCGCACCAGGGTGGCGCCCTCGGCGATGGCGTCGGCGTAGTCGCTGCTCATGCCCATCGACAGCGTGTCGACCTGCGCGTGCTGGGCGGCCAGTGAGTGGAAAAGTGTGCGCATGCGCACGAATGCATCGCGGCGACGCTCGGCCTCGGGCCATGGCGCGGGAATCGCCATCAGGCCACGCAGGCGCAGGCGGGGCTCAGCGGCAATCGCGGCGGCCAATGCCTCGACGTCCTCCGGCGCACAGCCGTGCTTGCTGGATTCGTCGTCGATGTTGACCTGGATCAGCACGTTCAGCGGGCCGCGTGCGGCCGGGCGATGGCGCGCCAGCGCAGCCACCAGCTTGGGCCGGTCCACGCTCTGCACCCAGTCGAAATGGCTGGCCACGGCCTCGGCCTTGTTCGACTGCAGGTGCCCGATCAGGTGCCACTCCAGCGCCAGGTGCTGCAGCGCCTGCATCTTCGCCAGCGCTTCCTGCACATAGTTCTCGCCGAAGGCCTGCTGGCCCTGCGCGGCCAGCGCGGCCACGGCCTCGGCCGGTTGGGTCTTGGAAACCGCCAGCAGGCGCGGATCAGGCCGGCCGGCCGCCTCGGCGGCGGCATGCAAGTTGCTCAGGATCTGGGGCAGGGGAGTGGCCACGTAACGCGTTCCGTTGAATCAGGAGGCTATACTGCCGCCCGGGGAAAGATCCTTCCAGTCGAAGCCGTTATTGGGGAGTAGCCGCTCATGGATATCGCCGAACTGCTGGCGTTTTCCGTAAAGAACAAAGCGTCCGACCTGCACCTGTCCGCAGGCCTGCCGCCGATGATCCGCGTGGACGGCGACGTTCGCCGGATCAATATCCCGGCCCTGGACCACAAGCAGGTCCATGCGCTGGTGTACGACATCATGTCCGACAAGCAGCGCCGCGATTACGAGGAATTCCTCGAAGTGGACTTCTCCTTCGAGATCCCGTCGCTGGCGCGCTTCCGTGTGAACGCGTTCAACCAGAACCGTGGCGCCGGTGCGGTGTTCCGTACCATTCCGTCCGAGGTGCTCACCCTCGAGGACCTGGCCTGCCCGCCGCTGTTCCGTGAAGTGATCCAGCAGCCGCAGGGCCTGATCCTGGTGACCGGTCCGACCGGTTCGGGCAAGTCGACCACGCTGGCGGCGATGATCGACTACATCAACAAGAACGAATACGGCCACATCCTCACCGTCGAGGATCCGATCGAATTCGTGCACACCTCGCAGAAGTGCCTGATCAACCAGCGCGAAGTGCACCGCGATACGCATGGCTTCAACGAAGCGCTGCGCTCGGCACTGCGCGAGGACCCGGACATCATCCTGGTCGGCGAACTTCGTGACCTGGAAACCATCCGCCTGGCACTGACCGCCGCGGAAACCGGCCACCTGGTGTTCGGCACCCTGCACACCAGCTCGGCGGCCAAGACCATCGACCGCATCATCGACGTGTTCCCGGCCGGCGAAAAGCCGATGGTGCGCTCGATGCTGTCCGAGTCGCTGCGTGCGGTGATCTCGCAGGCGCTGCTGAAGAAGGTTGGCGGCGGTCGTACCGCAGCGTGGGAAATCATGGTCGGCACCCCGGCCATCCGCAACCTGATCCGCGAGGACAAGGTGGCGCAGATGTACTCGGCCATCCAGACCGGCCAGCAGTACGGCATGATGACCCTGGACCAGCATCTGCAGGACCTGGTCAAGCGCAGCCTGATCACCCGCAACCAGGCCCGCGAGTACGCCAAGGACAAGCGCCTGTTCGAGTAAGGCGGGACAACCACGGGCGGCGTGCACCAGTGCGGCGCCGTCCCCGTGCCGTTTCCTCCACCGACCGTTTCCTGGTACATGCCCTCTTGGGAGCCCGCCGTGAACAGCACCGCGACCACCATCGATTTCACTTCGTTCCTCAAGCTGATGGCGCACCAGCGCGCCTCGGACCTGTTCATCACGGCCGGCATGCCGCCGGCGATGAAGGTCAACGGCAAGATCTCGCCGATCACCCAGACCCCACTGACGCCGCAGCAGAGCCGCGACCTGGTCCTCAACGTGATGACCCCGGCGCAGCGCGAGGAATTCGAGAAGACCCACGAATGCAACTTCGCCATCGGCCTGTCCGGTGTCGGCCGCTTCCGTGTCAGCTGCTTCTACCAGCGCAACCAGGTCGGCATGGTGCTGCGTCGCATCGAGACGCGCATTCCGACCGTGGAAGAGCTGAGCCTGCCGCCGATCATCAAGACGCTGGCGATGACCAAGCGCGGCATCATCCTGTTCGTCGGCGCCACCGGTACCGGTAAATCGACCTCGCTGGCGGCGATGATCGGCTACCGCAACCAGAACTCGACCGGCCACATCATCACCATCGAGGACCCGATCGAATTCGTGCACAAGCACGAGGGCTGCATCATCACCCAGCGCGAGGTCGGCATCGATACCGACAGCTGGGAAGCCGCGCTGAAGAACACCCTGCGCCAGGCGCCGGACGTGATCATGATCGGCGAGGTGCGTACCCGCGAAGGCATGGACCACGCCATCGCGTTCGCTGAAACCGGCCACCTGGTGCTGTGCACCCTGCATGCCAACAACGCCAACCAGGCGATGGACCGCATCGTCAACTTCTTCCCGGAAGACCGCCGCAACCAGCTGCTGATGGACCTGTCGCTGAACCTCAAGGGCGTGGTCGCGCAGCAGCTGGTGCCGTCCCCCGATGGTCGCTCGCGCAAGGTGGCGATGGAGATCCTGCTGGGCACGCCGCTGGTGCAGGACTATATCCGCGACGGCGAGATCCACAAGCTGAAGGAAGTGATGAAGGACTCGGTCCAGCTGGGCATGAAGACCTTCGACCAGAGCCTGTTCGAGCTGTACCAGGCCGGCGAGATCAGCTACGAGGACGCGCTGCGCTACGCCGACTCGCAGAACGAGGTGCGCCTGCGCATCAAGCTCAGCCAGGGCGGCGACGCGCGCACCCTGTCGCAGGGACTGGATGGCGTGGAGATCTCGGAGATCCGTTGACCGGAAGGGCGCCTGCGGGCGCCCGCTGCTCCGGGATGACCGCGGCGCCGGATGCACGCCCGCGTGAACCTGCCAGGGAGGCCTGCATGCGTGTGACTACGAGCGTGATACTGGCCATCGCCGTGCTGCTGCAGGCCGGTTGTGCCCGTACCCCCGAACCGGCTGCCGCGGCCGAGGGCTGCGACGATCCGCAGGCGCATGCCTGGTATCTGCTGCCACCGCCTGCGACGAAGCACGGCGGCGACCTGCCACCGTTCATCGATTTCACCGGGTCAGCGAGGACGGTCTATGATGCCCGGTTGCGGGACCTCGATGGCTTGCCGGAGCCGTCGTTCCGCTGTGGCAGCGTACCGGCACAGGCATATCGCTTCGTCTGGGATCCTGCATTCTTCCCGGGCGTGCTCATTCGCGCGCAGCGCAATGCAGCGGGCCACGCGTGGATCGTCGGGCGCAGTGCGCGCGATTTCGAGATTCCTGGATCGTTACCCGGAAGCCCAGCCACCGTCATCAAGGGTGGCGCGTGCGCTCCACCGCGCGCGCTGAGTGCGCAGGAATGGAACGCCATCGCCGCCGCGTTTGCGCTGTTGCAGGGCGAAGATTCGAGCGCTGGGCTTGATGGCTCATCGTGGATGTTCGAGTCCGTGGTGGACGGCGAGCAGCGTTGGTTCGCACGATGGGTGCCGCGGGATCCGGCGTTCCGCAACACCGGCAGGATGATGGTGGAACTGGCGGGTTGCACTGACACCCTGCAGGGCATGGAGTGACGGGCACCACAGGCGATTGATGAATTCCGGTCATGACCGACTGCGGCCGGGCTGGCTCAATCCAGCGCCACGACAGGCGTATCGTCAGCACTCCCCCTCTGGAGCACGACGATGCAGACACGCGAACTGGGCCGCCGCGGCCTGAAGGTTTCCGCCCTCGGCCTGGGCTGCATGGGCCTGACCCATGCCTACGGCCAGCCGGTCGAGCAGAGCCAGGGTGTGGCCCTGCTGGAGGCCGCCGTCGAGCGCGGCGTGACCTTCTTCGATACCGCCGAGGTGTACGGCCCGTACACCAACGAAGATCTGCTCGGCCGGGCGCTGGCGCCCCACCGCGACAGGCTGGTGATTGCCACCAAGTTCGGATTCAAGGGCGCGCGCACCGATGACGGCCTGGACAGCCGCCCCGAGAACATCCGCGCCGTCGCCGAAGCCAGCCTCAAGCGCCTGCGCACCGACCATATCGACCTGTTCTACCAGCACCGCGTCGACCCGAACGTGCCGATCGAGGATGTGGCCGGCACCGTGCGCGACCTGATCGCCGAAGGCAAGGTCGGCCACTTCGGGCTGTCCGAGGCGAGCGCTGCCACCGTGCGTCGCGCGCATGCGGTGCAGCCGGTCGCCGCCGTGCAGAGTGAGTATTCGCTGTGGTGGCGCGAGCCGGAGCGTGAACTGCTGCCGACGCTGCAGGAGCTGGGCATCGGCTTCGTGCCATTCAGCCCGCTTGGCCGCGGCTTCCTCACCGGCACGATCAACGCCGACACCACCTTCGACGCCAACGATTTCCGTAACAGCGTGCCGCGTTTCGAAGTGGAGGCGCGCCGCGCCAACCAGGCGCTGGTGGATCGCATCAGTACGATTGCCGCAGCACGGGGCGCGACGCCGGCGCAGGTGGCGCTGGCCTGGCTGCTGGCACAGGCGCCGTGGATCGTGCCGATCCCGGGCACCACCAAGGTTCATCGCCTGGAAGAAAACCTGGGCGCGGTCGACCTGCAGCTGGCGCCGGAAGAACTGCAGCGCATCGCGCAGGCGCTGGACGAGGTGTCGATCGTTGGCGAGCGCTACAACGCGCAGCGTGCGGCGCAGGCCAAGGGTTGATCGCCAGGTGGGTGCGGACCGTTGGTCCGCACTCCCTGACCCTCACCCCTGCATAGGCCCGCGCAGCGCATCCAGCACCGTGCGCATCGCCACGGTCACGTGGCGGCGCGACGGGTAGTAGGCGTAGTAGCCATCGAAGTGCGGGCACCAGTCATCCAGCACCGACTGCAGTCGCCCATCGGCCAGCATTGGCTGCACCTGGTCCTCCGGCAACCACGCCAGTCCACTGCCGGCCAGCGCTGCGGCGCGGGTCATGCCCATGGTGTTGAAGGTCCACTGGCCGCTCACGCGCACGCTCAGTTCGTTGCCGTCCTGGCCGAAATCCCACGGCATCAACCCGCCGTGCGTGGGCAGGCGCAGGGTCACGCAGTTGTGGTCGGCCAGCTCGTGCGGATGCCGTGGCGCCACGTGCTGGCGGAAGTAGCGGGGCGCGCCGACCACGCGCATGCGCAGCGGCGGGCTGATCGGCACCGCGATCATGTCGCGCGCCAGCCGCTCGCCGAGGCGGATGCCGATGTCATAACGTTCGGCCACGATATCGGCCAGCCCGTAATCGGCGGCCAGTTCCACTTTCAGCTCCGGATACTGCTGCAGGAGGGGCGCGAGCCGTGGCCAGGCAATGTACTCGGCCGCATGGCCGGTGGCATTGATGCGGATGGTGCCGGCCGGGCGCTCGCGGTACTCGGCCAGCGCGGCCAGGCCGTCCTCGATCTCGGCCAGGCGTGGGCCAAGGGTGTCGAGCAGGCGCGCGCCGGCTTCGGTGGTCGCTACGCTGCGGGTGGTGCGGGTCAGCAGGCGCACGCCAAGGCGCTGTTCCAGGCCGCGCATGGCATGGCTGAGCGCGGACTGGGACACGCCCAGCTGGGCGGCGGCCTTGGTGAAGCTGCCCTCGCGGGCGACGTGGACGAAGGCCTGCAGGTCGTTGAGGTTTTCACGGGGCATGCAGGGATGATACGGCTCCCGGATTGAACGGATCTGTCGATTTCCGGATCCCCGGCTCGTCGTAACGGTACATCCAACGCAAGGAGCTTTCGCATGAGCGCTGACACCAAGCCCAAGGGCCCGGCCTCCTACTTCCCCTCCATCGAGAGGACTTACGGGCAGCCGGTGGCGCACTGGCTGGGGCTGCTGGCGGGACAGACGGGCCTGAAACACATGGAACTGGTCAGCTTCCTGAAAAGTGAGCATGGGCTGGGCCATGGCCATGCGAACGCGCTGGTGGCGCACCATCTGGCCGGCAGGGGCTGAGCCGCGCCGGAGCGGGCACAGTGGGGCGCATTCAGCTGAACGATTTCATCTGCAACTGTCATGCAGATCGTGTCTAATACCGCTCCCCACCTGCTGTTCCCCCACCCGCATGTCCCTTCCTTCCCATGGCCCCGCGCCGTGCGACGACGCTGACGGCCACCTGGTCACCGCTGGTCCGCTGACCCCTCCGCCCGACAGTGCCGGCACCACCGCCGATGAGAAAGCGCTGCGTCACTCGATCGCCGAGGACGTGCAGGGCATGGTGCTGGCCACGATGGTGGCCTCGCTGGGCCTGGCCATCTTCGCCAAGGGTGGGCTGATGATCGGCGGCATGGCCGGCCTGGCGTTCCTGCTGCACTACGCGATGGGCTGGAACTTCGGCCTGGTGTTCGTGCTGGTCAACCTGCCGTTCTACTGGGTGGCGCTGCGGCGCATGGGCTGGGAATTCACCCTGAAGACCTTCGCTGCGGTCACCGCCTGTGGCGTGCTGACCGACCTGTTGCCGCGCTGGATCGACTTCTCGCACATCAACCCGCTGTACTCGGCGATCGTCGGTGGCGCGTTGTCGGGCCTGGGCATCCTGTTCTTCATCCGCCATCGTGCCAGCCTCGGCGGCATCGGCATCCTGGCGGTGTACCTGCAGCGCACCCGTGGCTGGAGCGCGGGCAAGGTGCAGATGTCCTACGACGCCTGCCTGATGGTGGCCGCGTTCTTCGTGCTGTCGCCGTCGAAGGTGCTGTACTCGGCCATCGGCGCGGTGGTGCTCAGCCTGGTGCTGATGTTCAACCATCGCCCCGGCCGCTACATGGGCGTGTGACGATCCGACGGTAGTGCCGGCCACTGGCCGGCAACCCCGGAACGCCGCGGGTGATGACGCCGGGCCATGCCCGGCGGATATCCATCAGCGTGCGGTGGCCTGCAACCAAGGTGGTGACAGTGTCAGCAGCCGCGCATGCACCGGGCAGTCTGCGGCGTGCGCGCCGGGCAGGTAGCCCAGGCTCATCAGGAACTCGCCGGTGATCTCGCCGCCGGTGAAGCGGAATGTCTTCTTGAACAGCTTCACCCAGTCGGCCTTGCTGCGCGGATGATGTGCGTCCAGCCACCCCGCGAAGCTGCCATGGCTGGCCCGCAGCTGCTGGATCACCTGCGCGTTGTGGATCGCCGCCAGCACCTTCAGGCGGTTGCGGATGATGCCCGGGTCCGACAGCAGGCGTTCGATGTCCTGCTCGGCATACGCCGCCACGCGGTCCACCTCGAAGCCGTCGTAGGCCGCGCGGAAGCCCTCGCGCTTCTTCAGGATCGTTTCCCAGCTGAGCCCGGCCTGGTTGATTTCCAGCACCAGCCGCTCGAACAGCTCGCGCTCGTCGCGCTGCGGAAAGCCGTATTCGTTGGCGTGGTAGTCGTCGTGCACCGGATGGCCCGGGGCGATGAGGCAGTAACCGGACACGTCGAACTCCTGCGCGGGGGGAGGTCATTATGCGCGCCGTGACCGCCGGGTGGAGGCGCCCGGCGCGCCCAGCCGCTAGAATGTCAGCCATGCCTGTAACGCCGACCTCCCTTGCCGATCACCTGCTCGTCGCGCTGCCGTCGCTGCTCGACGCGACCTTTGCCCGCAGTGTCGCGCTGATCTGCCAGCACGACGAGAACGGGGCGATGGGCGTGCTGGTCAACCAGCCGTCCGAGTACACGCTGGGCGAAGTGCTCGCGCAGATGGACATCGCCACCGGCGATGGTGAGCTGCAGGCGCGCATGGTGCTCAACGGCGGCCCGGTGCATCCCGAACGTGGCTTCGTCATCCATGACGATGCAAGGGCGTGGGACTCCAGCCTGATCGTCGGCGAAGGGCTGTACCTGACCACCTCGCGCGACATCCTCGAAGCGATGGCGCGCGGCGAAGGCCCGGCCAACGCCGTGGTTACCCTCGGCTGTGCCGGTTGGGGGGCAGGCCAGCTGGAAACCGAGCTGGCCGAGAACAGCTGGCTGACCGTACCGGCCGATGCCGAGCTGGTGTTCCAGCTGCCGCTGGAACAGCGCTGGCAGGGAGCGGCCTCGCGCATCGGCGTCGACCTGTTCCGGCTGACCGACTACAGCGGCCATGTCTGAGCCGACCACGCCCGCGGCGGCGCCTCCGGCTCCGGCCATCCGCCGCGACGGCACGGTTCTGGGATTTGATGTCGGCTCGCGCCGGATCGGCGTGGCCATCGGCAGTGCCTTCGCCGCGCATGCGCGCGCAGTGGCCGTGGTCGATGTGCACGGCAACGGCCCGGACTGGACCGCGATCGAGCGCCTGCTCAAGGAATGGAAGCCCGACGGCCTGGTGGTCGGCGATCCGCTGACGCTGGATGGCCAGGACCAGCCCAACCGCAAGCGCGCGCAGGGCTTTGCCCGCCAGCTGCGGGAACGCTTCAAGCTGCCGGTGGTGATGATCGACGAGCGTTCCAGCTCGGTCGAGGCCGCGCGCCGCTTCGCCGTCGAGCGCGCCGAAGGGCGCAAGCGCCGCCGCGATGCGGCCGCCCTCGATGCCGTGGCCGCAGCGGTGATCATCGACCGCTGGCTGTCGTCGCCGGACGACGCCACCCCCATTCCCTGACTGCACGACTCCCGCCATGACCGCCCAGCAAATCGATGCCTCCGGACGCCTGCGCCACCTGCTGACCCTGGAGGGCCTGCCGCGCGAAACCCTGCTGCAACTGCTTGATCGGGCCGGACAGATCCGCGACGCCGCGGTCGGCCGCGTTGGCAACAAGCGCCACGTGCTGGCCGGCTCGGCGGTGTGCACGCTGTTCTTCGAGCCGTCCACGCGCACCCGCAGCTCGTTCCAGCTGGCCGCACAGCGCCTGGGCGCCGACGTGCTGAACTTCGATGCGTCGACGTCGTCCACCCGCAAGGGCGAAACCGCCTGCGACACGCTGCGCAACCTGGAGGCAATGGGCGTACGCGGCTTCGTGGTACGCCATCCCGATGATGGCGCCGTGGCCGCACTGGCCGAGGCGGCGGGCGAGGGCACTGCACTGATCAACGCCGGTGACGGCCGCAGTTCGCATCCGACCCAGGGCCTGCTGGACATGCTGACCCTGCGCCAGGCCAAGGGCGCGGATTTCTCGAAGTTGAAGGTCGTGATCGTCGGCGACGTGAAGCACTCGCGCGTGGCCCGCACCGACCTGCATGCGCTGCGTACGCTGGGCGTGGGCGAGATCCGCGTCTGCGGCCCGCAGTCGCTGCTGCCGGATGACGAGACCCTGAAGGGCTGCGTGGTCGGCGATGACTTCGACGCGATGCTCGAAGGCGTCGACGCGCTGATGATGCTGCGCCTGCAGCGCGAGCGCATGGAGGAAGGCCTGGTGCCGTCGCTGGAGCAGTACCACGCCCAGTACGGCCTGACCCGCGAGCGCCTGGCCCGCGCCGGCAAGGACGCTGCAGTGCTGCACCCGGGCCCGATCAACCGCGGCGTGGAAGTCACCGACGACGTGGCCGACGGCCCGCAGTCGTGGGTGCTGCGCCAGGTCGCCAACGGCGTCGCCGTGCGCATGGCCGTGCTGGAAACCCTGCTGGGCTGACCCGCCTTGGCAGGTGCCAATCTTGGTTGGCACTGCTGGTGGGGTGGGTGCCAACCTTGGTTGGCACTGGCCCACCCGGGCGAAGGTGATTTCCCGATGTTCAGGGAACATGCGCCCGCCCATGCTCTTCTGCATGAACAGCACCCGTCTCCTGCCAGGCCGTCATTCCAGTATCGGCCAGAGCTACATCCTCACCACGAACGTGCTTGGCCGGGCGGCTCTGTTCGCCAATGACGCCGTTGCGGTTACCGCCATGCAGGCGTTCCAGCGTCTGGATCTGGAAGGTCTTACCCATGAATCGCTGTTCCGGCACGCAATGCATGTGATGGCGAATCCGATCAGGGCGGGCAGATAGTGCCCAACCAAGGTTGGCACCCACCGAAAGCGGGTTCCAACCTTGGTGGGCAACCACCGGACGTCGTGGTTCAGCGCTTCTGCGCGAACAGCCAGTCCCACATCGCCGGGTCGGCGTAGGTGGCATCCCAGGCGTTGTGGTTGCCGTCCGGATATTCGGTGTAGCGCACGTCGCGTGCGTTGGCGCTCTGGAATGCGGCGTGCAGCCGGCGGTCGTCATCCGGCGGCACCACGTCATCCAGCGCACCGTGGAAGATCCAGATCGGCGTGCCTCTCAGGCGCTGGGCGATGGCCGCATACGGATCGGCTTCGTGGGCCACCCGTTCGACGAACAGGGTCGGGCGCACCGCGCGCGGCGCCAGCACCGCGCCGCACACGGGCACGATCGCGGCGAAGCGCCCGGGGGCATCCAGCGCGATGTTCCAGCTGCCATAGCCGCCCATCGACATTCCGGTCAGGTACTGCCGTGAGGAATCGGCACCGAACTCGGCGATGGTGGCGTCCAGGGCGGCCAGCGCGACGCGATTGTTGCGCCCGCTCCATTCCTGGTGGCCCGGCACCTGCGGGAATACGGCCAATGCGGGGAAGTCGGCCGCGTGCCTGCGCAGGTGCGGCCCGAGCCCCGCATGGGTCTGCTTGACACCGTCGCCGCCACGCTCGCCGGATCCATGCAGGAACAGCACCACCGGCAGTGCGCCAGGCGTGCGCGCCGCGGTTGCCGGAATGAACACCTGGTAATAGGCGGTACGCCCATCCACTTTCACTGCACGCGATTCGAAGCGGCCGCGCGCGCTGTCCGGCTGCGAGGCGCAGCCGGCCATCATCAGGACCGCCAGCATCGGCAGCCAGCGCATCATCCTACGGACCATCGGCGTTCCAGAAGCGGTGGGTTCAGCCGCATCGTAGTCCGCGCAGGTCAACGTGGCATCGTGCGCTGCGTCACTGCGGCCGCGGCACGCTGGCGATGATGGCCAGCTGCTCCTGTGCCTCGGCGTTGCCCTCGGCGGCGGCGGCCTGCACCTGCGCCAGGTCCGGGTGCAGCACCACCAGCAACGGGTTTTCGCAGACCGGGCAGGCGTACTCGGTCGCGTCCTCGTCCAGTTCCATCTCCATGGCGCGCGAACTGCCCTTCCATTCGCAGGCCGGGCAGGTGTGCTGCTGGTCGCGCCAGCCGGGCTGGAAATAGTTTTCGATCGTGGTGGCCATGGGGGTCCAGTTGGAATCGGGTCAGAGCCCCGCGCAGCGGGGATCCGACCCTGGGTTTGGGCGTGGGTCGGAGCTCCGCGTTGCGGGGATCCGGCCCGGCAGGGATCAGTGCAGCAGCACCAGCGTGGCCAGGCCGAGGAAGGTGAAGAAGCCCATCGAGTCGGTCACGGCGGTCAGGAAGATGCCACTGGCCAGCGCCGGGTCGAACCCAAAGCGTTTCAGGGTCAGCGGCACCAGCACGCCGGCCAGTGCGGCGAACAGCAGGTTGCAGGTCAGCGCGATGGCGATCACCGCCGACAGCCCCGGCGAGTGGAACCAGACCAGCACGATCATGCCCAGGATCGAGCCCAGCAGCAGGCCATTGAGCGCGGCCACCCGCACTTCCTTCCACAGCAGCGTGCGCGCGTTGGAGGCGCCCACCTGGCCCAGCGCCAGGCCGCGCACCATCAGCGCCAGCACCTGGGTGCCGGCATTGCCACCCAGGCCG
This sequence comes from Stenotrophomonas pavanii, assembly GCF_900101175.1. Taxonomy (GTDB): domain Bacteria; phylum Pseudomonadota; class Gammaproteobacteria; order Xanthomonadales; family Xanthomonadaceae; genus Stenotrophomonas; species Stenotrophomonas pavanii. The sequence continues at coordinate 149,154 of NZ_FNFQ01000011.1, forward strand.
GCCACGATCGGCATCAGCACGGCCAGCGCCACCAGCTTGTCGATCGTGCCTTCGAAGTGGCCGACCACGCTGGAGGCCAGGAAGGCCGTGCACAGGTTCACCGACAGCCACATCAGGCGGCGGCGCATCGCGCGCCAGACCGGGCTGAACAGGTCCTCGTCCTCGTCCAGGCCGGCGGCGCCCAGCGCCTGGTGCTCGGCCTGGCCACGGATGATGTCGACCACGTCATCGATGGTGATGCGACCGACCAGGATGTTGTTCTCATCCACCACCGGGGCGGAAATCCAGTCGTGGTCGGAAAACTGGCGGGCGACCTCCTGGTCGCTCTCGCCGACGTCGATGGCCGGCTGCTCGTCATCGATCAGGCGGTTGATCGGGGTGGTGTCCTCGTGGGTCACCAGGGCCGCCAGCGACACCCGGCCGAGGTATTGATGGCGCCGGCTGACCACGAACAGGTGGTCGGTGTGGTCGGGCAGTTCGCCGCGCAGGCGCAGGTAGCGCAGCACCACGTCGACGTTGACGTCGGCGCGCACGGTCACCACGTCCGGGTTCATCAGGCGGCCGGCGCTGTCCTCGGGATAGGACAGCACCTGTTCCAGGCGCTCGCGGTTCTCGCGGTCCATCGACTTGAGGACTTCGTCGATGACCGTATCCGGCAGGTCTTCGACCAGGTCGGCCAGATCGTCGATGTCCAGGTCTTCGACCGCGGCGATGATTTCGTCCGGGTCCATGTCCGCGAGCAGGCTTTCGCGCACGTCGTCGCCGACGTGGACCAGCACCTCGCCGTCATCGTCCGGATCCACCAGGCCCCACACCACTTCGCGCTTGCCCGGCGGCAGCGATTCAAGCAGGTTGCCGATCTCGGCCGGGGCCAGGGTATTGACCAGCCGACGCACCGGGCCCAGCCGGCCGCTGTCCAGTGCATCGGACAACATCCGCAGTTGGCGCGCAGTCTTGTCGTGGCGTACGGCTTCAGCCATCGCAGCTCCCGCGGGATAAGAAAAGCCGCGATCCCGGCAAGGATGCGGCAACAGGGGTGTTCAGCGCGTCATTATCGCAAGGGGATGTTTCAGCGCATAGCCGCCGGGTGGCGGTAGTGCCGGCCGCTGGCCGGCAACCTCTTGGCCTTCGACGGGACGGGATCAGATCCTTCTCCCGCGGAAAAGCGATCTGACCCCAGGCATGCATGCCCGGCGAGCGGGTGGTATCAGGGCGTATCGGCCACCAGCGCCAGCCAGCGTTCGATGGCACGGCGGTCACGCGCGGCCAGCAGTTTCGGTGCGCGGGCGCGCAGTGCGCCCAGGTCAGCGTCGCGGATCGCGCGGCGCACTTCCAGCAGGGTGCCGGGGTGCAGGCTGAACTCGCTCAGGCCCAGTGCCAGCAGCAGCGGCGTCATCCGCGCATCACCGGCCATTTCGCCGCAGACCGCGACCGGAATACGGTGGCGTGCGCCGGTCTCGATCACCATCTGCAGCAGCCGCAGCACGGCGGGATGCAGCGGTGAGTACAACTCGCCCAGCGCCTCGTTGTTGCGGTCGGCGGCCAGCAGGTACTGCACCAGGTCGTTGGTGCCGATCGACAGGAAGTCGACCAGATCGATGAAGCTCTCCAGCGCCAGTGCAGCCGCCGGCACTTCGATCATCGCGCCCAGCGGCACGTGTTCGGCCACCATGTGGCCTTCGGCGCGCAGCTGTTCGCTCAGCTTGAGCATGCGCCGGCGCACCGCCAGCAGTTCCTCGCGGGTGCTGATCATCGGCACCAGCACGCGCAGCTTGCCGTAGGCGGAGGCGCGCAGGATCGCGCGCAGCTGGGTGTCGGCCACTTTGGGTCGGGCCAGCGACAGGCGCACGCCGCGCAGGCCCAGCGCCGGATTCTCTTCGTTGCTCAGGGTCAGGCCGGTGCGATCGGCCTTGTCCGCACCCAGGTCGAGCGTGCGGATGGTGACGGGCCGGCCGCTCATGCCCAGCGCGGCATCCCGGTAGGTCTGGAACTGTTCTTCTTCGTCCGGCAGCTCGTTGCGCTGCAGGAACAGGAATTCGGTGCGGTACAGGCCCAGCCCCTGCGCACCCAGCGCATGCGCCTGGGTGACGTCTTCCAGCGACTCGGCATTGGCCAGCAGGGCGATGTCGACCTGGTCGCGGGTGCGGCTGGGCTTGCTGCGCAGGCGGCCAAGCTCGCGCTGCTCGCGTGCGTGCTCCTTCAGGCGCGTGCGGTAGTCACGCAGGTTGTCCGCCAACGGGTTGGCGGTGATGCTGCCGTCGGCGCCGTCGATGATCAGCACGTCGCCGTCGGCGATGCGGCTGAGCAGCTGCGGGACGTTGACGATCAGCGGCAGGTGCAGGCTGCGTGCCAGGATCGCGCTGTGCGACAGCGCGCTGCCGGCGGCGGTGACGATGCCGACCACGCCTTGCGCCTGCAGCTGCGCCAGCTCGGACGGAGCGATGTTGTCGCAGACCAGGATCTCGCCTGCCAGGCCCTTCATCGCCGGCGCGCGTTCGGGTTGCAGGAAGGCATGGATACGGCCGATCACATGGTCCAGGTCGTCCATGCGGCTCTTCAGGTAGGCATCGTCCATGCCATCGAAGACCTTGGCCAGGCGGTCGCGCTGCAGGCGCAGGGCGTAACCGGCACTGTACGGGCCGCTGCGGATCAGTTCGTCCAGGCCATACAACAGCTCGGGGTCGTCCAGCAGCAGCGCGTGCAGGTCCAGGAACTCGCCCACTTCCTGGTTCAGTGCGCCATGCAGGCGCTGCCGCAGCTCGTGCATTTCCATGCGCGCGGCATCCACGGCATGGTGCAGGCGCGCCAGCTCGGCCTCGACCTGGTGGGGGGCGACACGTTGTTCGGCCACTTCCAGCGCATGCGGCAGGCGCACCCGGGCCCGGCCCATCGCCGTACCACGGGCGGCGCCGTGCCCGGCCAGCCGTTGTACCGGCCGCTGGCCCGGGGGAAGCTGGCCGGCGCGTGCGCGTGGCACGCTCAGCTGTCCTCGTCGAAGCGGCGTTCGAACAGGCCGACCACCGCCTCCATCGCGGCGGCTTCGTCCTCGCCGTTGATGCGGACCGTGACCGGAGTGCCTTGGCCCGCGGCCAGCAGCATCACGCCCATGATGCTCTTGGCGTTGATTTCACGGCCCTTGGCGGCCATGGTCACGTTGCAGCGGAACGGTGCCAGGGTCTGCACCAGCTTGGCGGTGGCCCGGGCATGCAGGCCCAGGCGGTTGCTGACGGTGAGTTCTCGTTCAAGCATCGTCGACTATCGCTCCATTACGGGTACCCGCCGCGGCTGTGGCGGGCAGTTGATCCAGTCCCTGTTCCGGATAATTCATCACCCGCAGCAACATCGGCAGGCTCAGCGCCGACACCCGGCGAACCGGGGTCCCCAGCCGGGCCAGCTGCCCGGCAAGGTTGGCGGGGCTGGCGCCGTACAGGTCGGTCAGGATCAGCACGCCTTCACCGCCGTCGACCCGCCGCAGGGCGGCCGAGGCAAGTGGCAGCAGGGCGTCCAGGTCTGCGTCGAACGGTACTTCGAAAGCTTCGGTTTTCAGCGGCAATTGCCGCAGCAGCCGGGTCGCCACGTCTAGCAGGGCGGTCCCGACCCCGGGATGTGTTACGAGGAGAATGCCACAGGTCATTACCGCACGTTAACAGGTCAAGGTGAATTGGCGATAGCAGCAGGCGAGGGGTACTGTGTCCCGTATTCAGTGTTGCTCGCTGGCGAGCCCTTTTTCGCTGAAAAAGAGATCCGACGCCATCCGTTTTTCGAGGCCTGAAAGCGATTCATCCACGCATGGCGTGGATCTACCGTGTCGACCAAGGTCGACACCCACCAACAGCACACGGAATCTGTCAGAGGCGGGGCGGTGTGGGCAGGCAGGACCGTTGGCGCCATGGATGGCGCCATCGAGCCCCCAGGGAGGGGTTCACGGCGTGTCCTGCCTGCCCACACCGCCCCGCCATCCCACGGAATGCCGCTTTTGCTGTTGCTGTTACCGGCCAGCGGCCGGCACTACCGGCGGGTGCCGGGCGCAGCCCGGCCGACCCCCTCAATCCTGTTCGCGGTGGTAGGTGGCCACGTCTTCCCAGCCCTTCTCGCGCGCATGCCGGGCCATGCGCTCGGCCAGGTACACCGAGCGATGCTTGCCGCCGGTGCAGCCGAACGCCACGGTCACGTAGCTGCGCGTGCCATCGCCCAGTTTCGGCAGCCAGGTATCCAGGAAATCCATCAGCTGGGCCAGGTAGCGCTGCACGTCCGGTTGTGCCTCCAGGTAGTCGCGCACGCCGGGCTCACGGCCGCTGAGCGCGCGCAGGTCCGGGTCCCAGTGCGGATTGGGCAGCACACGCGCGTCGAACACGAAGTCCGCCTCGGCCGGTACGCCGCGCTTGTAGGCGAACGATTCGAACAGCAGCGACAGGCCGGTGGCATGGCCCATCGCGAACTCGGTGATGATCCGCCGCCGCAGCTGGTGCACGTTGAGGTGGCTGGTATCGATCACCGCATCGGCCTCACGGCGCAGCGGCGCGGTCAGTTCGCGTTCGCGGGCGATGGCCTCGGGCAATGACAGCCGCAGCTGGCTCAGTGGATGGCGGCGACGGGTGTCGGCGTAGCGCTTGAGCACCGCCTCGTCACTGGCTTCGAAGAACAGCACCTTCACTTCCACGCCGGCATCGGTGGCCAGCTGCCGCCAGTTGCCCAGTTGGCTCAGGTCGGCCTGGCCGCGGACGTCGATGCCTACCGCCAGCCGGCGCGGCGCGCTGCCGTCATGGTTGGCCAGCAGGCTGCGCACGAAGTCCGGCAGCAGTTGGATGGGCAGGTTGTCCGAGCAGTAGTAGTCCTGGTCTTCGAAGGTCTTCAGGGCGACGGATTTACCCGAGCCGGACAGGCCACTGACGATGATCAGGGTCGGGGCGGTAGGGGGTGCGGTGCTCATGGACAGGCTCTTCGCGGGGCAGGGGAATCAGGGGGTGCGCCGTTCCAGCAGGTTGCTGTGGCGGGCGATGAACATCGCCGCCGGATCAATGCCCTTGGTGCGCAGGATATGCAGGCGGGTCGCGGCCTCGGTCAGCACGGCCAGGTTGCGGCCGGGCATCACCGGCAGGGTGATCAGCGGGACATCCAGGTCCAGCACATGGCGGGTACCCGAGTCGCCGGTCAGGCGCTCGTAGCCATGCGGGGTGGGTTCGGTCATCGGCTTGGTCAGGTGGACGATCAGCCGAAGGTACTTGTTCTTCTTTACAGCCGTATCGCCGAACATCTCGCGCACGTTCAGCACGCCCAGGCCGCGCACTTCCAGCAGGTCCTGCAGCAGCTCGGGGCAGGTGCCGTCGAGCACGTCCGGGGCGATCTGGGTGAACTCGGGGGCATCGTCGGCGACCAGGCGGTGCCCGCGGCTGAGCAGTTCCAGCGCCAGCTCGCTCTTGCCCGACCCGGCCTCGCCGGTGATCAGCACGCCGATCGAGTAGATCTCCATGAACACGCCATGCAGGATCACGCGGGGTGCCAGCGTGCGCGCCAGGTGGTAGGACAGGTGGTTGAGCAGTTCGTGGCCGCGCTTGGGCGACAGCCACAGCGGCGTGCCGGATTCATCGGCGGCGGCACGCAGGTCTTCCGGGCACGCCTGGTTGCGGGTCAGCACCAGCGCCAGCGGATGCGACTGCATGATCTTCTCGATGGTCTCCCACCGCTGCCGCGGTTCCAGCGCGTCCAGCCAGGACAGTTCCTCGGTGCCCAGGATCTGCACCTTGTTGGGATAGATGGCGTTGAGGTAGCCGGCCAGCGAAGGGCGCCGCGAGACCGTGTTGCCGGCCTCCAGCTCGCGCTTCTCACCGGATTTGCCGGCGGCCCAGCGCAGTCCCAGCCGCTCGCGCTGCTGTTCGAACAGTTCACGGGCGGTGATGCTGGTATTCATGCGGCACTCGCAGGAGGGGTCATGTCCAGCGCCTCGCGCAGCGCGCGGGCATCGCCCGCTTCACGCAGGGCTTGGCGGATGTCGGGCACGGAGAACAGCTCGGCCAGCTCGGACAGCAGCATCAGGTGCTGGTGGGTGTAGTGGGCCGGGACGGCCATCGCAAACACCAGGTCCACCGGCTCGTCGCCGCCGAAGTCGACCGGGGCCGCCAGTCGCAGCAGGGCGCCACGGGGGCGGTCCAGGGCCGGCGCGCGGCCATGGGGGATGGCGATGCCGTGGCCGATCGCGGTGCTGCCCAGGGCTTCGCGCTGGCACAGGTTCAGATAGATCTGTTCGGCATTGGCCTGGCGGCAGGCCAGCAACCCGGCGGCGGCCTGCAGGACGCTGTCACGGTCGGAGGCCGTGCAGAGCTGGGTCTGCACGGCCGCCAGGAGGTCAGTCAGGGGCATGTCTGCGGGGAACGGTGGCGATCAGCCACCATTGTCGCCCACCGGCAGCGGTGCGTGCTGCTGTTTTTTCTCCTTGTGCTTGATGACCAGGCGGTCAAGCTTGTCCGCAAGCAGGTCGATCGCGGCATACATGGTCTGGCCACCGGCCTCGGCGTGCAGGGTCTGCCCGGGGATGTTGAGGCTGGCGTCGACGTGGTGTTCGGTCTTCTGCAGCTTGAGGGTCACCCGCGCTTCGCAGTGCTGGTCGAAGTGCTTTCCGATCCGGGCCAGCTTCTCCTCTACATAGGACTGCAGGGCCGGGGTGACTTCGACGTCTTTGCCAAACGTTTCGATGCGCATCGGGTTTCTCCTGTGTTCGGATGTGCCAATGAACCTCTCCGCCGGGCGCGGCGGCGCGTCAAGCGATTCTGACCCTTTCGTGCGAGGCGGAGATGTTCATGGCTTCACGATACTTCGCCACGGTGCGCCGCGCTACTGGAATTCCCGACGATTTGAGCAGCTCAGCCAGCTTGGCGTCAGAAAGCGGCTTGCGCGGGTTCTCATCGTCGATCAGGCGCCGGATCATCGCCTGGATGGCGGTACTGGACGCCTCGCCGCCGCCTTCGGTATCGATGCCGGAGGCGAAGAAGGCGCGCAGTGGCAGGGTGCCGCGCGGGGTGCGCACGTACTTGCGGGCGATCGCACGCGACACGGTGGATTCGTGCAGGCCCAGTTCGGCGGCGATCTCGCGCAGGGTCAGCGGACGCAGTGCCTGCTCGCCGAATTCGAGGAACCCGGCCTGTTGCAGGATCAGGCTGCGCACCACGCGCAGCAGGGTTTCGCCGCGCTGCTGCAGTCCCTTCAGCAGCCAGCGCGCTTCCTGCAGCTGGGCGCGCAGGTAACCGGCGTCGGCCTCGCCACAACGTCGGATCAGCTGTTCGTAGCCACGATGGATCACTACCCTCGGCCCGGCATGGCCGGCCAGCGCCGCGCGCCAGATGCCGTTCTGCCGCCACACCACCACGTCGGGTACCACGTAGGTATCCTGCGAAAGCGGCGCAACCTGCGTGCCCGGGCGCGGGTCCAGCGAGCGCAGCAGGGTCACTGCGGTCTCGACCTCGTCCAGCGGCTGTTTCAGTTCATGGGCCAGCCCGGCGACGCCACTGCGTGGCAGCCGTTCCAGCGGGCCTGCGGCAATCTGTCGCGCCAGCGCCAGCCCCGGCGTGTCGCCAGGCATCACGTCCAGCTGCAGCAGCAGGCACTCGCCGAGCGTGCGCGCGGCAACACCGACCGGGTCGAAGCGCTGGATGCGGTGCAGCACCGCCAGGATCTCGTCCTCGTCGGCATGGATCGTTGGCAACAGCGTTTCCGCGATCGTGGCCAACGGTTCGCGCAGGTAACCATCGTCGTCCAGTGCATCGATCAAGGCCGCACCGATACTGCGGTCGCGTGCGGACAGATGCGACAGGTGCAGCTGCCACAGCAGGTGGTCGGCCAGCGTCTCGGTTTCGGCCACGCGCTCGGCCGCGCTGCCGGTGTCATCGTCATCGTCGAAGCTGCCGCCACTACCGGCGGCGCTCCAGTCGAGCTCGGCCGGCGCCCAGTCGTCGCCGGTGTCGGTGCGTTCGGCGGGTGCGTCGGCCCCGGTGCTGCCGCCGCCGTCATCGGCGGTGCTGCTGTCGTTGCTGTCGGCCCAGTCCAGCAGCGGATTGCTCTCCACCGCCTGGGCGATCTCAAGCTCCAGTTCGGTCGTGGACATCTGCAGCAGCTTGATGGCCTGCTGCAGCTGGGGCGTGAGCACCAGCTGCTGTCCCAACGATGTCTGCAGCCGAGTCTTCATGCCTGTGCCGAACGGAAGGTAAGGGCCCCGGCGCCTGCGGTCACAACTTGAAGGAATCCCCAAGGTAGACGCGACGTACGTCGGCGTTGTCCAGGATCGCCTCCGGCGAGCCCTGGGCCAGCACGGTGCCCTCGGCGAGGATATACGCGCGGTCGCAGATTCCCAAGGTCTCGCGCACATTGTGGTCGGTGATCAACACGCCGATGCCGCGCTGCTTCAGATGGGTGACGATGCGCTGGATTTCGCCCACCGAGATCGGGTCGACACCGGCGAACGGTTCGTCGAGCAGGATCAGGCGCGGCTGCGCGGCCAGGGCGCGGGCGATCTCGCAGCGGCGGCGTTCGCCACCGGACAGGCTGGCACCGAGCTGGTCGGCCACATGGCCCAGCTGCAGTTCGTCGAGCAGGCTGTTCAATTCGCGTTCGCGGCCGGCCGAATCCAGGTCTTCGCGCAGCTCCAGCACCAGCCGCAGGTTGTCGGCCACGGTCAGCTTGCGGAACACCGAGGGTTCCTGCGGCAGGTAGCCCACGCCCTGCTTGGCACGGGTATACATCGGGTCGCCGGTGATGTCCTTGCCGTCGAGCACGATGCTGCCTGCATCGGCGGCGACCAGGCCGACGATCATGTAGAAGCAGGTGGTCTTGCCGGCGCCGTTGGGGCCGAGCAGGCCGACCACTTCGCCAGCGTCGAGGGTGAGCCCGAAGTCCTTGACGACTTCGCGCTGCTTGTAGCGCTTGCGCAGGCCCTTGGCGACGAGCATTACTTCTTGCTCCCGGTCGGCTTGGCCGGCGTGCTGGCCGGAGCCGCCGCCTTGGGCGCAGCGGCCGGCTGTGCAGCCGCGTTCTTGTTCTTCGGCGGAATGACCGTGCGCACGCGGCTGCCATCGCCACCGGAGTTCATCTCGCCGCTGCGGGTGTTGTAGACCATGCGCTGGCCGGCATTGGTGCCGCGCGCGCTGGTGACCTTGTAGTTGCCGGTCAGGGTGATGATCTCGGTCTTGATGTCGTAGTCGATGCGATCGGCCACCGCGTCCATCCAGGTGCCATCGTCGAGCTGCTGCTTCATCGTGGCCTGCTTGCCGGTGAACACCGCACGCACGGCTTCGCCATCCTTCAGGTAGATCTCGGCTTCGGACGAGCGGAGGTCCAGCGTGCCCTGGGTGACGGTCACCCCCTGCGACAGCACGGTCTTGCCGTCGCCGGTCAGCACGCCCGACTGGGCGCCGGCGTCGATGTTCATGTTCTCGTTGCGGTCGGTCGACTTGGCAAAGGCTGCGCTGGGAACAAGGAGACCGAGCGCGAGTACGGCTGCAAAGGGAATCTTCATCGGGGTCCGTTCTACCGGTGGGGCCGCCCGGAAACCCGGGGGCGGGTGGGGGAGCTGCCTTCCTTGCGCCGGTCCGGGGACGTCGCAGGAGGGCGGCGGAATCAGCGTCGGGGCGTGTAACGGCCCTTGGACTGGCTGAGGAAATGATACGTGTTGTTCTTCGAATCCACCTCGAAGCCGACGCCGGACTGTTCCATGCCGGGGCGGGTCATGACCACCCGCGCGTCGGTGCGGGCACGATTCTCCTTCGGGAAGACATCCAGGTGGTCGGTGCGGAAGGTGGTCGGCACCACGCCCGGACCGGCCGGGCTGTCGCCGGCGACATTGCCGCGCAGCTTCATCTGGTCGCCCTTGGCGCTGAGCCAGCCGGTCTCCGCGCGCAGGGTCCAGTGCTTGCCATCCTTGTCCGGCATCTCGAACAGCGGCGTGGCGATGTTGATGGTCTGGTCGCCACGCTGGCGTTCCAGCAACGGCGCGCGCAGGGTGGTCGATTCCTTGCCCTGCTCATCCAGCGCGACGATCTGGAAGTCGTGCAGGATGTAGTCCACGCCGACGTCCTGGCCGGCCGCGGCCGCGCCCTTGTCGCGGTTGCGCAGGGCCGCCCAGCTGCTGAGCAGCGCGGCCAGCAGCAGGCCGATGCCAAGCACGGTGCGCCAGTTCAGGGTCGGCAGGTTCATGCGCCGAACCTCGCCAGCACCGCGTCCACATGGCCCTGGGCAGCCAGCAGGATGTCGCACAGCTCACGTGCCGCGCCACGGCCGCCATCGGCGCGCGTCTGCCAATGGACGCGCTCGGCGATCCACGGGTGGGCATTGGCCGGGGCCACTGCCAGGCCGACCGCACCCAGCGGCGCCAGGTCCGGCAGGTCGTCGCCCATGAAGGCCACCTGCTCCAGGCCGATGCCATGCTGCGCGCACAGCGCCTGCACGCTGGCCAGCTTGTCGCCCACGGCGATCTGGGTGTCGATGCCGAGGTCGGCGCCGCGCTTGAGCGCGGACTGGCTGTTGCGCGCGGTGATCAGCACGGGGTGGATACCGTGCTGCTGCAGCAGTTTCAGGCCCAGGCCATCCTGCACGAAGTACGCCTTGCTCTCGTTGCCGTCCTTGTCGTAGTACAGCCGACCGTCGGTGAGGGTACCGTCCACGTCGAAGCAGGCCAGGCGGATGCGGGCCGCTGCGGCATGCAGGTGGGCGGGGAAGGCGGGCAGGGGGGACCAGGGCATCAGGGGGGCGGGCTCGGTGGATTCGGGTGGGGCGTTACAGACTGAATGGGGTCTACGGACTGTCGGTTAAACCACCCGGGCCCGCAACAGGTCATGAATGTTCAGGGCGCCGACCGCGCGGCCCTGGCCATCGACCACGATCAGGCCATTGATTTTCTGGGTTTCCATCTGCCGGGCGGCCTCCACGGCCAGCTGGTCGGCGCCGATGGTGCGGGGGTTGCGGGTCATCACATCGGCGATCTTCGCGGTCCGCACGTCCAGCGCGCTGTCCAGCGCCCGGCGCAGGTCACCGTCGGTGAACAGGCCGATCAGCACACCGTCGGCATCGACCACGGCGGTCATGCCCAGCCGTTTGCGGCTCATTTCGACCAGCGCCTCGCTGAGGCTGGCGTCGGCACCCACGCTGGGCAGGTCCTCACCGGTGTGCATGACGTCGGTGATGTGCAGCAGCAGGCGGCGGCCGAGGCTGCCGGCCGGGTGCGAGCGGGCGAAGTCGTCGGCGGTGAAGCCGCGTGCATCGAGCAGGGCCACGGCCAGCGCATCGCCCATCGCCAGCGAAGCGGTGGTGCTGGAGGTCGGCGCCAGTGCCAGCGGGCAGGCCTCGGCCGGCACGCTCACGTCCAGGTGGATGTCGGCGGCGGTGGCCAGGCTGGACTGCGGGCGGCCGGTCATGGAAATCAGCAGGTTGCCCTGGCGCTTGAGCACCGGCAGCAGCATCAGCAGCTCGTCCGACTCACCCGAGTAGGACAGTGCCAGCACCACGTCGTCCTCGGTGATCATGCCCAGGTCGCCGTGGCCGGCTTCACCGGGGTGCACGTAGAACGCCGGTGTGCCGGTGGAGGCCAGGGTGGCGGCGATCTTGCGGGCGATGTGCCCGGACTTGCCCATGCCGGTGGCAACCACCCGGCCGCGACTGGCCAGGATCGCCTGGCAGGCCTGCTGGAAGGCCTCGCCGAGGCGGGTGGCGACCGCGTCGAGGGCCTGCTGTTCGATCTCGAAGACGCGGCGGCCACTGGCGACCAGGCTGGCCGGATCGACGGAACGGGGGGGCAGGAGGGACTCGGCCATGCGGACGCCACGCAGCGGAAGTAGAATGAGCGCTCATTTTATTAGGAAAGCCCGTTGGACGCCGACACCATCCGCAACCTGATCGAAACCGGCCTGCCCGGCGCCCGCGCCGACGTGCGTGGCGACGATGGCGTGCATTTCGAAGCGACCGTGGTCTGCGAGGCCTTTGCCGGCAAGATGCCGCTGGCCCGCCACCGGATGGTCTATGCCACCCTCGGCGACCTGATGGGCGGCGCGATCCACGCGCTGGCGCTGAAAACCGTGACCCCGGCCGAAGCCGGCTGAACCGCAGAAGATCCCCAATACATGGCCAAGATCGTTGTGACCGGCGGCGCTGCGCTGCACGGTGAAGTGAGCATCTCCGGCGCCAAGAACGCCGTCCTCCCCATTCTCTGCGCGACCCTGCTGGCCGATGAGCCGGTGGAGATCACCAACGTGCCGCACCTGCACGACGTGGTCACCACGGTGAAGCTGCTGGGCGAACTGGGCGCCAAGGTCACCATCGACCAGGGCACGCTGTCGCGCGGCAGCGCGATCGTGGTCGATCCGCGCCCGGTCAACCAGCACGTCGCACCGTACGAGCTGGTCAAGACCATGCGCGCCTCGATCCTGGTGCTGGGCCCGCTGCTGGCCCGCTTCGGCGCGGCCGAAGTGTCGCTGCCCGGCGGCTGCGCGATCGGTTCGCGCCCGGTCGACCAGCACATCAAGGGCCTGCAGGCGCTGGGTGCCGAGATCGTGGTCGAGAACGGCTTCATCAAGGCCACGGCCAAGCGCCTGAAGGGTGGCCATTTCACCTTCGACATGGTCAGCGTGACCGGCACCGAGAACGTGCTGATGGGCGCGGTGCTGGCCGAAGGCACCACCATCCTCGACAACTGCGCGATGGAACCGGAAGTGACCGATCTGGCGCATTGCCTGATCGCGCTGGGCGCGAAGATCGAAGGCCTGGGCACCGCGCGCCTGGTCATCGAAGGCGTCGAGCGCCTGTCCGGTGGCCGCCACGAAGTGCTGCCCGATCGCATCGAGACCGGCACCTTCCTGGTGGCCGCAGCGATGACCGGTGGCAAGGTGACGGTCAACCGTGCGCGCCCGAACACCATGGACGCGGTGCTGTCCAAGCTGGTCGAGGCCGGTGCGAAGATCGAGACCACCGACGACACCATCACCCTGGACATGCAGGGCAAGCGGCCGAAGGCGGTCAACCTGACCACCGCGCCGTACCCGGCCTTCCCGACCGACATGCAGGCGCAGTTCATGGCGCTCAACTGCGTGGCCGACGGCGTTGGCGTGATCAATGAAACGATCTTCGAGAACCGTTTCATGCACGTCAACGAACTGCTGCGCCTGGGCGCGGACATCCAGGTCGAAGGCCATACCGCCATCGTGCGCGGCAGCGATCACCTCAGCGGTGCGCCGGTGATGGCCACCGACCTGCGTGCCTCGGCGTCGCTGATCCTGGCCGGGCTGATGGCCCGCGGCGAGACCACCATCGACCGCATCTACCACCTTGACCGTGGCTACGAGAACATCGAAGAGAAGCTGTCTTCGCTCGGCGCCACCATCCGGCGCGTGCCATGATCCTGCGTGGCAAGTTCAGCCCGCGCCGCAAGGCGCTGCTGGCCCTGGTCCTGATCGTGCTGGCGTGGCTGGGCTACGCCTGGTACGCCAACATCGCCATCACCCAGGGCATCGAGCAGAAGGACATGGACTGGAATGGCGATGGCACGGTCTCGCGCGACGAGATCATCGAGTCGTTCTATGCCGTTGCAGTGAACGACAGCCAGGAGGGCAACCGCCATTGCCGCACCTTCGTCTGGCGCAGCACCGGCGAGCAGATCCGCGTGGACTGCCGCACCGAGTTCAAGCCGGCCGCGGCCGAGGAAAAGAAGTAAGAAAAACGCCCGCGAAAGCGGGCGTTTTCTTTGCGCGGTGCCTGGGGCCGGATCCCTTTCCATCGGAAAGGGCTCCGACCCCGGCGCTCAGTTCATCGCCTTGATGGTCAGGTCCAGCGCGTCACGGCCACTCTCACGCTGCAGCATGCGCGCCGGCACCGGGAATTCCGGCACGATCCAGGCGATCAGCTCCTTGTTGCCGTCGGCACGCGAGACCTTGGTGGCTTCGTAGCTCTTGCCGCCCACGGTGATCGACTCCTTGCCGACCACGCGATAGGTCATGTTCTTGATGCGGCCTTCGTCGACCATGCGATAGGTCAACGGCTTGCCGGCTGCCAGGTCGCGGGCGATCGCCAGGTTGATCAGCAGGGCATCCATGTCACCGGCCTTCAGCGCGATCGGGCCGGCCCGGTCCGGCTTGATGTCGCCGGTCCAGGTGGCCTGGTTGCTGGTCCAGTTGTAGGTGGCCTGCACGTTGCGCTTCTTGACCAGCAGCGCCGAACGGTCCTGGCTGCTGAGCGGGCGCAGCTGGCCGCGTACTTCCTCGAACACGGTGCTCTGGCTCAGGTCCGCCAGCTGGTTCTTCACCTGCAGCGTGTAGCGCCACTTGTTGGCGCCCTCGCTGCTCAGGGTCATGCTGCCATTGGCCTGCATGCCCATGTAGCTGGCGAGATAGTCGGCCTTGAACGGCTGCAGGGCCATGGCCGGCAGGCTGGCCACCGACAGGGCGGCCGCAGCGATCCAGGCGAGGGGGCGGGTCAGGGTGCTCATGCTCAGACTCCTTGGTATTCGATCAGGCGCAGATCGACGCGGTCTTCGCCGTCTTCGCGTTGCAGGATGCGCACCGGGGTGGGAACTCCGTTGGCGATCCAGAGGATGGTTTCATTGTTGCCGCCGTTGGTCCGGTAGACCCGCAGCGCGTTGTAGGACAGGTCGCCGACTTCGACGTTCTCGGTCTGCGGCGCGGCCTGGTAGTCATGCTGGCGGACCTTGCCCATGTCCACGTAGCGGTAGTGCATGGTGGCACCCGGACGGGCGTCGCGCATGATCGCCAGATTGATCAGCAGGGCACTCTGGTCGCCCGGCTGCAGCGGAATCGGCTGCGCACGCTTCTTCTCGACGTCGCCGCTCCACTGCGCGGTACCGGCCTGCCAGTTGTACGTGCCGACCGCCTTCTTGCCGAGGAACAGGCCCTTGCGCACCGTGCTCTGGCTCAGCGGTGCATAGGCGCCGGCGCGCTCCTCGAAGACCGTGCTCTGCTCGATGTTCAGGCCCAGCACGCTGGCGAACCCGCGGCGGCCGACCACCTGCATGTCGACCCGCCACTGGTTGCCGCCGGTATGGGTGACCTGCATGCTGGCATCGCCGGCCTCCTTGCCCTTGTAGAAGGCCTGGTAGGTGGCGCTGAACGGCTGCAGTGGCGGCGGTTCCCACGCCAATGCCGGCAGGGCCGGGGCCGCCGCTTCGGCCGGCGGCTGCACCGCTGGCACCGGCGCCGGAGCGGGCGAGGCGGCAGGCGCCTGCGCCTGGCCCCAACCCACGCCGGGAAGCACGACGAGCGACAGCAGCAGTGAAGTGGACAGCAGGGTCGTGGTCTTCATGGAAGAGAGGAGCCGCAGGAGGTGGGCAGGATGCCAGCCCCGCAGTCAGCGGGGCGTGTGCGTGGGCGTTACCGGTTCAGGTTCCCGGCGGAATCTAGGGCCAGCGGGCTAAACAGGGGGTGACCGTCCAGTTGCGGCTGGCCCTCCCGTTCAGTCAGGCGGCCGGCGCACAGCAGCTGCAGCGTGGCGATCAGCAGGGGATGCTCCACCGCCAGCACGCGCGTGGCCAGGGTGTTGGCGTCATCGCCGGGCAGCACCGGTACCCGCACCTGGGCCAGCACGGCGCCGGCGTCCAGCTCGGGTACGACCAGGTGCACGCTGGCACCGTGCTCGGCGTCGCCGGCGTCCAGTGCCCGCGCATGCGTGTCCAGCCCCTTGTGCAGCGGCAGCAGGGAGGGGTGGATGTTGACCAGGCGGCCATTGAAGCGCTGCACGAAGGCGGCGCCGAGAATGCGCATGTAGCCGGCGCAGACGATCCAGTCCGGCGCGACGGCGGCCAGTGCATCGCCCAACGCCTGCTCGTAGGCCGCGCGGTCCTGGAATTCCTTCGGCGCATGCGCCCAGCGCAGGGCAGCGTCGACCCGCTGCAGCGCGGCGGCAGCGGGGCGGTCGGAGAACACGCCGACGACCTCGGCGGGCAGGCGGCCGCCGGCAATCGCATCGAGGATGGCCTGCAGGTTGCTGCCACGGCCGGAGGCAAGCACCGCAATGCGGGTGGGCGTGGTCATTGCCGGGCGCTCCGGCGGATCAGCGGCCAGGTCAGCAGGCTGCCCACGGTGGCCAACAGCATGTCGGCGTGCGCGTCCCACATGTCACCCTGCTGCCCGTTGTAGGCCTCGGCGGCATCCGGCGACAGGGCCAGCGCGATGGCCCACTCGAACCACTCGTAGACCAGGCTGGCGCACATCACCGTCATCACCGCCAGGATGAAGGCCTGGCCCCGACGCAGGGCCGGCCACGCGTGGCGTGCCAGCTGCAGCAGCGCCGGCGTGAAGCAGACGCCGAACAGGAAGTGGATGAGGCGGTCGAAATGATTGCGCTGCCAGCCGAACGCCGCGTTGGGCGACCAGCCGGTCAGCGCCTGCGCCCACGCGTCGTAGGGCACGTTCGAGTACAGCCAGCGCGCCGCCACGCAATGCAGCGCGATGAAGCCGCAGATCGCGATGAACGCGCCGTTGCCCAGCCAGCCACCACGGCGGTCGACCCACAGCAGGGCGGCTAGCCCGACCACGGTCAGCGTGCTGTGCAGGGCCTGCTCGGTGGGCCAGAGCGGATGGATCCAGCTGATTGCGAACACTGCCAGTACGGCGGCAAAGGCCAGCCGCTTGGGGCCCGGGAAACGGGAGGCGGTGGGCGGGGCGGTCGTCGGTAGCGCGGGCGCGGACATGGGGAGTCGATCAGGGGAGGGCGGAGCGTCTGCCGGCAAGCTCAGACGCGGAGATGGTCGCCGCGGTCGAAAAGGGCGGCCATGTCCGGCCTGGACAGGAACACCCAGGCATAGGCGGTCAGGGCCATGCCCAGCGGGCCGGCCAGTACCGCCAGCCAGGCCGCGCGCTGGCACCAGGCCAGCCCGGTGCGGCGCGACAGCAGGCGCGCGGTGTGCAGCTGCACGAAGCCAAGCGCGGCAGCCAGCACTGAAACGACGCCGTACACGGTGGCCAGTACCGCGCCATCGTCCAGCCCGCGCGCGCTGGCGACCAGGCCGATGAAACCGAGGAAGGCCAGCGCGGCCACCCAGTGGAAAACCGCCAGCGCGTAGAACAGTACCTTCAGCGTCTGCAGGTGGCTGGCCAGCTGCAGGTGCGCCAGGGTCTGATGCGGCAGCGGCGGTGGATTGCCGGAGGCGGTCATGCGGCCGTGGCCGGAGCGTCGAACGCGGCCTTGACCTGCGGGCGCAGCAGGGTGATCAGGCTGAACACCCCCAGCACCGTGCCGACCGGCGTGAACAGGCAGGCCAGGCCGGCCGCGATCAGGCACAGCAGGTGACGGCGACGGCGGGCCAGGCAGCGGCCGGCATAGATCACGAATGTCCCCAAGGTTATGCCGCCGAACACGATCGCGCAGCCCATCAGCGTGAACACCCAGCCGACCAGACGCTGCTCCTGCTGCGAGGCGGTCTGCCCGTCGGACTCGAACGGCAGCGCGCCGCTCAACGCAGCGATGCCGATCACGATGTGCAGGATGAAGATCATCGAGAACAGCACGATCAGGCCACCAACCACGTAGTGCGCGATGGCCAGCATGCGCAGGTGGTCGGCATCCTGGACGCTGAACGCCGGTACCGTCGCCAGCCGCGGCGGCACGGGTGCGGGGGCGGGCGACACGGGGGGCATTGCGTCCATGCGGGCTCCTCGGGGCCGGGTTCAGCCGATGTGGACGCGCTCGGCGCCTTCAGCGGTCACCACCTGGCCGATGGTCCAATGGTCCAGGCCCTGCGCCTTGACCGCCTCGGACACCGCAGCGACCTGGTCGGCGGCCACGATCAGCACGAAGCCGATGCCGCAGTTGAAGGTGCGCCACATCTCGCTGTCGGCCACCGCGCCTTCCTTCTGCAGCCACTGGAACACCGGCGGCAGGGTCCAGGACGAGGCCTGGATGTCCAGGCCGAGGCCATCGGGCACCACGCGGATGATGTTCTCGGTCAGGCCGCCACCGGTGATGTGGGCCATGCCGTGGATGGCGGCCCCGTGCGACTTCAGCAGCGCCAGGATCGGCTTCACATAGAGGCGGGTCGGTGCCATCAGCGCGTCGACCAGCTTCACCCCGCCTTCCAGCTCCAGGTCGGCCGGGCGGCCGGCGCGGTCGTAGATGCGGCGTACCAGCGAGTAGCCGTTGGAGTGCGGGCCGGACGAGGCGATGCCGATCAGCACGTCGCCTGCGGCCACGCTGGCGCCGTCCTTCAGCTCGCTCTTCTCGACTGCGGCGACGGTGAAGCCGGCCAGGTCGTACTCGCCCGGGGCATACATGTCGGGCATTTCAGCGGTTTCACCGCCGATCAGCGCGCAGCCGGCCTCGGTGCAGCCGTTGGCGATGCCGCCCACGACCGCTGCGGCGGTGTCGATGTCCAGCTTGCCGGTGGCGAAGTAGTCCAGGAAGAACAGGGGCTCGGCACCCTGCACCAGCACGTCGTTCACGCACATGGCGACCAGGTCGATGCCGATCGTATCGTGGCGGTTCAGCTGGTGGGCCAGCTTCAGCTTGGTACCCACGCCGTCGGTGCCCGACACCAGCACCGGCTCGCGGTACTTGTTGGACAGGTCGAACAGGGCCCCGAAGCCGCCCAGGCCACCCATCACTTCCGGGCGGAAGCTGCGCTTGACCAGGGGCTTGATCCGCTCGACCAGCGCGTTGCCGGCGTCGATGTCGACCCCCGCGTCACGGTAGGTGAGGGGGGAGGGGGCGGAAGACGAGGTGTTGGTCACGGGCGTCGGCGCTGGCAGGGGTTGAACGGGCGATTTTAACAGGCCGCATTGGCGCAAAGGCCGTATTCGGGCAACAATTCCCCCGGATTCGTCGAGCCAATGGATGTCCTGATGCGCCGCAGCCTGATTCTGACCCTGCTCCTTGCACTGAGCCTGCCGGTGGCCACGATGGCCCAGAGCGGCCTGCGCACCGAGGGAGATGTCGCCACCGCTTCGGGGGCCTACGAGGCCGAAGTGCCCGTCAACAGCCAGGCCGAGGCCGATCGCAACGGTGCCCTGGCCCGTGCCCTGAGCGTGGTGCTGGGCAAGCTGTCCGGCGACCGCAACGTGATGTCACGCCCCGGCGTGGTGCAGGCGCTGCGCAATGCCAAGGACTACGTGGCCAGCTACGACTACAAGCAGGACCAGAGCGTGGGCGCCAGCGGCGCGCCGAGCTTCCGGACCCTGCTGGTGGCCCGCTTCCGCGAGGACGACGTCGATGCGCTGGTCTCGGCGCTCGGCCTGCCGCTGTGGCCGCAGCCGCGGCCGAAGCCGGTGCTGTGGCTGGCGGTCGATGACGGCAGTGGCCCGCGCCTGGTCAGCGTGCAGCAGGCCAACGCCGCCCGCCCGTTGCTGAACCGTGCCATCGAGCGGGGCTACAAGCTGGGCCTGCCCAGCGGCGGCGCTGCCGAACAGGCCCTGGCCGGGGCCATCTGGCGCCAGGACAGTGCCGCCGTGGCCCGCGCCTCCTCGCGCTACTCGCCACCGATGCAGCTGATCGGCAAGCTGTACCGCGCCAATGGCGGCTGGCAGGCGGACTGGGTGTTCGTCGACAACGGCCGTGAACTGAACAAGTGGACCAGCAAGGACGCCAACGCCATGCGCGCGATGGCGGCCGGCGCCGACGGTGCCGCCGACGCGCTGGTCAAGCGCTACGCCAAGGCGGGGGCGGCTACCGGCCAGGCCGGCACCTACCGCGTGGTGGTGACCGGCATCAACAGCGCCGATGACTACCTGCGCCTGGCCGCGGGCCTGCGCGAAGTGCCGGTGGTGCGCACTGTCACCCCGCTGCACGCTTCGGCCGGCCAGCTGGAGCTGAGCGTGGAGATGACCACCGGCCTGGCCGGCTTCAACCGCATGCTCGGCGACAACGGCGTGCTGGTACCCAGTGCGCCGCTGCCGGCGCTGCCGACCCCGATCGATGACACCACCGGTGCCCCGGTGGCCGCGCCGGTCAGCAACGAGTACCGCCTGCGATGACCCTGACCCCGGAAGCTGAAATCGCGCAGTTCCTGCGCCGGCTGAAGTACATCCTGTTCGCCGGCCTGATCGGCTGGGTGGTGTGGCTGCTGGCGCCGATCCTGACCCCGTTCGTGATGGCGCTGGCGCTGGCGTGGCTGGGCGACCCGCTGGTGGACCGCATCGAGGCCACCGGCCGCTCGCGCATGACCGGCGTGGTGCTGGTGTTCGCGGCGATGGTGCTGGTGATCGTGGCGCTGCTGCTGGTGCTGGTGCCGATGATCGAGCGCCAGATCACCACCCTGATCGCGGTCGCGCCGCAGGCACAGGCGTGGCTGATGGAAAAAGGGATTCCCTGGTTCGAGCAGAAGACCGGCCTGGAAGTGATGCAGTGGCTGGACCCGGACCGCCTGATCGAGTGGGTGCGCAGCCACTGGCAGCAGGCCGGCGGTTTCGCCACCACGTTCATGGGCTACGTGTCGCGTTCGGGCTTTGCGATGGTGACCTGGGTGGTCAACATCCTGCTGCTGCCGATCCTGGCGTTCTACTTCCTGCGCGACTGGGACAAGCTGGTGGAGCGGGTGGCCTCGGTGATCCCGCGCAACCACATCGGCACCATCAGCGCGCTGGCGCGTGAGTCCAACGAAGTGCTGGGGGCGTTCATCCGCGGCCAGTTCCTGGTGATGCTGGCATTGGGCGTGATCTATGCCGGTGGCCTGTCGCTGGTCGGCCTCAAGCTGGGCCTGCTGATCGGCCTGATTGCCGGCCTGATCAGCTTCATCCCGTACCTGGGCGCGACCACCGGCGTGCTGATGGCGGTGATCGCCGCGCTGGTGCAGGCGCAGGGCTTCGACCTGAAGCTGCTGATCCTGGTCGGCGTGGTGTTCACCGTGGGCCAGTTGCTGGAAAGCTACGTGCTGACCCCGCGCATCGTCGGCGACAAGATCGGCCTGCACCCGGTGGCGGTGATCTTCGCGGTGATGGCCGGTGGCCAGCTGTTCGGCTTCCTCGGCATGCTGCTGGCGCTGCCGGTGGCGGCAGTGACCAACGTGCTGCTGCGCTACGCCCACCAGCGTTATCGCCAGAGCGAGCTGTACGTGGGCGAGAAGCCGGCGATCGTGCTTGACGGGGTGGTCGACCAGCCCCATATCCTGCTCGATCCGAACGACAAGGGCCCCGACCTGAAGTGATGGGTGTGCCGCAACTGCCGCTGGCCCTGCATTACCCGCGGGACCAGCGCCTGGAGACCTTCATCGGCGCGCCGGATGGCGCGCTGGCGCAGCTGCGTGCGATCGCGGTCGGCGCCAGCCACGACTGGGTCTACCTGGAAGGCGCGGCGGGCACCGGCAAGACCCACCAGGCACTGGCGATGTGCTCCAGCGCCGAGCAGGCCGGGCGCCTGCCGACCTACGTGCCGCTGGCCAGCGCCGCCGGCCGTGTCCGTGCGGCGCTGGACGGGCTGGATGCGCGCGAACTGGTGGCGTTGGACGGCCTGGACGAAGTGGCCGGCAATCGCGAGGACGAGGTCGCGCTGTTCGACTTCCACAACCGTGCACGTGCGGCTGGAGTGACTGTGCTGTACACGGCGCAGAAGTCGCCGGGCGAGCTGGGCCTGCTGCTGCCCGACCTGCGCTCGCGGCTGGGCCAGTGCGTGCGCGTGCTGCTGCAGCCGCTGGATGAGGAAGGCCGTGCCGCGGTGCTGCGCGAGCGCGCGCTGCGCCGTGGCCTGGCGATCGATGAGGCGGCCATCGAGTGGCTGCTGTCGCACACCGGTCGCGAGCTGGGCGGATTGATCACGCTGCTGGACTGGCTGGACCGTGAGTCGCTGGCGGCGAAGCGGCGGATCACCGTGCCGTTCCTGCGCCAGGTGCTGGAAGAAGGCCGGCCCCGTTACTGAGGTGGGGTTTGTTTGCAGGGCTGCGCCCTGCACCCGCGGTAGTGCCGGCCGCTGGCCGGCAACGTCAACAGCAACGTCAACGTCAACGGCAGAAGCCGGCTTCCTGAGGGGAGGCGGGGTGGCTCAGGTTGCGGGGGACGGCGCAAGTACGTCCCTGTAGCCTCGGTCGCGCCATCCATGGCGCTCACGCCCCCGCAACCTGAGCCACCCCGCCTTCGACAGGTTCCCGCGATCTGCCGGGACTGCGTACTGCACTGCAGTTGGTGGGTGTCGACCTTGGTCGACATCCGAGCAAGCGCAGCGAAGCGACCCGCTTTTGCTTTTCTTTCTTTCTTCCGTGGCTGGACGCGCACGGAAACTGTCAGAGGCCGGGCGCCCGCCCGGCCAACTCACATGCCAGTCGACTAACAGTCGACTCTACGCGACCAACCACGAGGGGCTCAGCCGTTCGCCGCCAACTCCGCATCGAGCGCGCGCAGGCGATCAACCGTCCCGACGTCGGTCCAGCGCCCGCGATGGTGCTGCCCGGTCATCAACCCCTGCGCCATGAAATGCTTCTGCAGCGGCACCACCGAGAACTTCGGCGGCAGCCGTTCGCTGCCCGGCGCGTCGCCGATCACCGCGCGCCAGTCGGCCACGATCGACGGACGGTACACGCCGATGCCGGCATAGGTCAGGCACGGCCCTGCGCGATCGTGGTGCAGCAGCCCCTGTGCATCCAGACGGTAGTCGCCGTCCGGGTGCTGTACAGGATTGTCGACCAGCACCAGGTGCGCCTGGCCCTGCGGCTCGCGCGGTAATGCAGCGAAATCAAAATCGGTCCAGATGTCGCCGTTCACCACCAGGAACGGGGCGTCGCCCAGCACCGGCAGTGCGTTGAGGATGCCGCCGCCGGTTTCCAGCGGGGTCTGCCCTTCGTACAGGAAATGCAGGCGCAGGCCCCATTGGTGGCCATCGCCCAGCGTTGCCGGGAACTGCTCGGCCAGCCACGCGGTGTTGACCACCACATCGCGCACGCCGAGTGCCGCCAGGCGTTCCAGGTGCCAGACGATCAGCGGCTTGCCGGCCACTTCCAGCAACGGCTTGGGCGTGTGCAGGGTCAGCGGGCGCATGCGCTCGCCCAGCCCTGCGGCAAAGATCAGCGCCTTCATCGGGCCACGCGCAGCGGCGCACCCAGCTCGGCCAACGCCGGCTTGATGCGGTCCTCCAGCAGCCGCTGCAGCGGTGCCAGTTCGGGATAGCGCGGCAGCACTTCATCCAGGTAGCCGATGAAGCGCGGCGCGTCGTCCAGGTAGTGGCCCTTGTTGTCGCGGTAGCGCAGGCGGCAGAACAGGCCGAGGATCTTGACGTGGCGCTGGATGCCCATCCAGTCAGCGTCGCGCAGGAACGTGGCGCGGTCGGGCACCGGCAGGCCG
This sequence comes from Stenotrophomonas pavanii, assembly GCF_900101175.1. Taxonomy (GTDB): domain Bacteria; phylum Pseudomonadota; class Gammaproteobacteria; order Xanthomonadales; family Xanthomonadaceae; genus Stenotrophomonas; species Stenotrophomonas pavanii. Next base: position 172,391 of record NZ_FNFQ01000011.1, read on the forward strand.
GCGTCGCGCGCGCGCGCATGGTACTGCGCCAGCCACGCGTCCACGCGCTGCAGCGGCCAGCTCAGGAAGGCGTCCTTGAACAGGCTCACCGCGTCGTAGGCGATCGGGCCACGCACCAGGTCCTGGAAATCCAGCACCGCAGGGCCATCGTCGACCGGCATCAGGTTGCGCGGCATGTAGTCGCGATGGGTCATCAGCTGGGCCTGGCCCAGCGCGTTGTCCATCAGCCGGCGATGCACCAGCTGCAGGCCTTCGATCTCGCCGCAGTCCAGTTCAAGGTTCAGGTGGCGCTGCAGGAACCATTCGTCGAACAGGCCGGCATCGCGCTGCAGCAGTGCTTCGCCGAACTGGCCGAAGTCGGCCGGCACCGGGATAGCCTGCAGGCGCAGCAGCTGTTCGATCGCGCGGCCGAACCAATCATCGGCGTTGCGCTCGTCGAGGATTCTGGCCAGGGTCGGGCCGCCGAGATCTTCCAGCAGCAGGAAGCCGGCCTGCAGGTCCTGCGCCAGCAGTGCGGGTACGCGCAGGCCGTTGTCATGCAGCAGGCCGCGCATGCGCAGCCAGGGTCGCGGATCTTCCAGCCCGGGCGGCGCGTCCATCACGATGTGGCTGCCGCGCGTGCTGGTGGCGCGCCAGTAGCTGCGCATGCCGGCGTCGACCGAGGCGCGCTCGACCACGGCGTTGGCATCCTCGAGCTGGGTACGGGCCCACTGCAGGCGCTGCGCGCTGCGCTGGGGATCGGAGGCGGGTTCGGTCATGCGGGCATATCCGGGCGCGCCGGGCGCGCCAACGTCGGCAACAGGAAGGAAAGGGGGAACGGCGTCAGCGGCGACCGCTGAACAGGCGCAGGACGGCCAGCACGGCCACCGCGCCCACCACCGCACCGAGGAAACCGGCCGGTTCGCCGGGGGCGTACCAGCCCATGTACTGGCCGAACCAGCCGGCCAGCAGGGCACCGAGGATGCCCAGCACGATGGTCAGCAGGCAGCCCATGCGGTTGTTGCCGGGCATGAAGAAACGCCCGAGCAGGCCGACGAAGAAGCCGACCAGCAGGATGTACAACCAGCTGCTGCTGCCGAACAGACCATTCATGCGCGCGGATTCCGCTTGAGTGTGGACGCAGCCTAGCAAGGCCAGGCTGCGTCCGTCACCGGTGCCGGGTCAGCAGCAGCCGTGGTCGCCGTGGCGGGTACCGCTGTCGGCCGCTACCGGCGAACCGCTGGTCTCGCCGCGCAGGCTGGCGGCGTAGTGCTCGCTGATCACCTTGGACACGCAGGCGGTCACTTTCTTGCCCATCGGGATGTGCAGGAACTCGTTCGGGCCGTGCGCGTTGGAGTGCGGGCCGAGCACGCCGGTGATCATGAACTGCGCACCCGGGAACTTCTCGCCCAGCATGCCCATGAACGGGATCGAGCCGCCTTCGCCCATGTACATCGCCGGCTTGCCGAAGAAGGCCTGGCTGGCGTCCTCGATGGCCTGGGTCAGCCACGGCGCCATCGCCGGGGCGTTCCAGCCGGTAGAGGCCTTTTCCAGGTCCAGGGTGACCTGCGCGCCGTTCGGCGGATCGCGCAGCAGCGCTTCCTTCAACAGTTCGCCGCAGGTCTTGCCATCGGCGGTCGGCGGCAGGCGCAGCGACAGCTTCACCGAGGTCTGCGGGCGCAGCACGTTGCCGGCCGATTCCAGCGGCGGCATGCCGCCAACGCCGGTGACCGACAGGGCCGGGCGCCAGGTGCGGTTGAGCACCAGCTCGGTCAGGTCCTCGTTCATCGGACGCAGGCCGTCGACCATCGGGAACTTCTCGAAGATCTCGGTATCGACCACTTCGGCGGCGCGCTTGGCCTGTTCCAGGCGTTCGGCCGGGATCTCCACGTTCATGCCGTCGATCAGGATGCGGCCGGTGTCCTGGTCCTCGATGCGCGACAGCAGCTGGCGCAGCAGGCGGAAGCTGGACGGCACCACGCCGGAGGCATCGCCGGAGTGCACGCCTTCGTTGAGCACCTTCACGGTGAAATTGCCGCCGGTCAGGCCGCGCAGCGAGGTGGTGCACCACAGCTGGTCGTAGTTTGCGCAGCCCGAATCCAGGCAGACCACCAGCGACGGCTTGCCGATGCGGTCGGCCAGGTGGTCGACATAGGCCGGCAGGTCGTAGCTGCCGGACTCTTCACAGGCTTCGATCAGCACCACGCAGCGTGCGTGCGGCAGGCCCTGGGCCTGCAGCGCCAGCACCGCGGCCAGCGAGCCGAAGATGGCGTAGCCGTCGTCCGCACCGCCGCGGCCATACAGCTTGTCGCCACGCAGGACCGGGGTCCACGGGCCGAGATCGTCGTCCCAGCCGGTCATTTCCGGCTGCTTGTCCAGGTGGCCGTAGAGCAGGATGGTGTCATCACCGGTCTCGGCGCCGGTGGCCGGAATTTCCAGGAAGATCAGCGGGGTACGGCCTTCCAGGCGCACCACTTCAACCGTCAGGCCGGGCAGCTGCTGTGCCTTGGCCCAGTTCTCCATCAGGGTGACCGCCTGTTCCATGTAGCCGTTCTGCACCCAATTGGCGTCGAACATCGGCGACTTGTTGGGAATGCGGATGTAGTCGACCAACTGCGGGACGATTTCGCTGTCCCACTTGTCATTGACGAATTGGCCGAGCTTGGCGCTGTCCATCTGATACTCCGGTTGCATGGGCTGTGATCGCGCCATTCTACGCCTGTGCCGTGGGTAGGGTTTTTCCTACATCACGTCGGGTATTTGGCTGGCTTACGGAAATCCGGGAAACCGATAGGCTGTGCACATGTGGTGACGGACACTGTTCCTGCCGACGGGATTGCCGGTCGGGGCGGCCAGAATCACAGGGAGATACACGTCGTGCCTGGGAGTGTCGTGTTGAGGGCACTGGTGCTGGTAGTGGGGATCGCTGGGGCGCATGCCGCCGAACCGATCGACATCAACCGCGCCGATGCCCAGGCGCTGCAGCAGGGATTGACGATGGTCGGAGCCGCCAAGGCTGAGGCGATCGTCGAGCACCGGCGCAGACACGGCCCGTTTCATCGCGTCGAGGACCTGACGCAGGTGAAGGGGATAGGGAAAGCGATCGTCGAACGGAATCGACAGCGGATCACCGTAGGCAACAGGTTGTTGCCGGCGGATCCGGTACCCGGATCGGTACCGGTGCGGACCGTACCCAGGCGCTGACAGCAGGAATCGTCGGAACCGGCAGGAGGCTGGTTCACCGGTCGCGGACAGGAAGGCCGTGACCACCGACTGCCGCAGGACGCGGCACCAATCACCAGGATGGTGGCATCACAGACCTGTGGAAGGGGCTGAGATACAAACAGGACAGACGCGGCCGCGTGCAGGACGCAACGCTACCCCCACAGCGCAGGATGCGAGGGGGCGGCAGCAGGCCGACAGGGACGTAACGATTGCCCGGTACGACACATGGCTGTGTCGCCGGGCAGTTTCATTTCCGGCGCCTGGATTTGCCGCGGCCACCACGGGCCGATGGTGTACGGTGGCCGCTCCGCATGGAAAGGACCCCGCTGGATGCCTGCGCACCGCCTTACACCCCTGATGCTCGCCCTGGCACTGACCCTGCCGCTGCTGGCCCACGCCGCTGCGCCGACGACGGCTGCCAAGCCGGCAGCTGCCGCCAGCACCGCCGACGTGCGCGGGCCGACCGACCTGAAACCGGGCGAATACCTGTGGCATCCGGAAATCTCGCCGACCGGCCCGATCGTGCTGGTGGTCAGCCTCGATGAGCAGCGGGCGTACGTCTACCGCAACGGCATCGCCATCGGCCTGACCACGATCAGCTCGGGCAAGGCCGGGCACGAAACACCGACCGGGGTGTTCACCATCCTGCAGAAGGACAAGGACCACAAGTCCAACCTCTACAACAGCGCGCCGATGCCCTACATGCAGCGGCTGACCTGGGACGGCATCGCCCTGCACGGCGGCAGCCTGCCCGGGCATCCGGCCTCGCATGGCTGCGTGCGCCTGCCGCAGGCCTTCGCGCAGAAGCTGTTCAGCGAAACCCAGCGCGGCGACACGGTGGTGGTGGCCGATGCCAAGAGCTCGCCGATGACCCTGGCTTATCCGTCGGTCCTGGCGCCGGTCAATGCACGCGGGCAGGCCCTGCCGGAGGCAGAGGGCGGGGCGCCGGCGCAGGCGTGGTGGAACGACAGCGCCGCGCCGGCCGGTCAGGTCGGCATCCTGGTCAGCCTGCATGACCAGCGCCTGTACGTGCTGCGCGATGGCGTGATGATCGGCGAGTCGCCGCTGAAGGCCGACGCCCTGCCGGCGTTCCAGGGCACGACGCTGTTCGTGATGGGGCAGGGCTACAGTGACACGCCCAGCCTGCTGGACGTGAACCAGCGCCTGCACCAGTGGACGGCCTACCCGCTGCTGGGCCAGGACCGTGCCCAGGCCACGCCGGACCTGCTGGCCACGCCCTCGCTGCCGATGGCGCTGCCTGCCGATTTCGCCCGCCAGCTGTACCAGGTACTGGTGCCGGGCACGACCCTGCTGGTGACCTCGCTGCCGGCGGTCCGCCCAAGCCCGGCTGAATCCGGAATGCAGCCGGTCTTGGAATCCGAGCCGCCAGGGTCCACCCTCAAAGGCAACTGAGTCCCCTCGTTGTGCCCATGACTGCATCCCGCCTGTGCCAGCTGGCCGCGTTCGGCCTGCTGGCGACCTCGGCCAGCGCCCCGGCGCTGGCACAGACGCCCGCCCTCGCCACCTCTGCCGATGACCTGGCTGCGCTGTTGTCGCGCAGCGCGCCCAGGGCCGACCGCCACGTGCTGCAGCTGGCGGCGCACGCCATGCGCTGCGCGCTGCAGCGGCCGGAGCTGGGCATCAACGGTGATCGCCTCAGCGTGATCGACTATTCGCGGCCGTCCACCGAGCCGCGCCTGTGGGTGTTCGACCTGGCCCACCAGCGCCTGCTGTTCGAGGAATGGGTGGCGCACGGCCGCAACAGTGGCGAGAACCGCACCGAACACTTCTCCAACCGCGACGGCAGTTTCATGTCCAGTCTCGGCGCGTTCACCGCGCAGGAGACCTACATGGGCGGCAACGGGTATTCGCTGCGCCTGGCCGGGCTGGAGCCGGGCTTCAACGACCGTGCGCGCGAACGCGCGATCGTCATCCATGGCGCGCCCTATGTGAACCCGGCCACCGCGCAGCTGCAGGGGCGGCTGGGCCGCAGCCTGGGTTGCCCGGCGGTGCGCCTGTCGGTGGCCAAGCCACTGATCGATGCGTTGCGCGGCGGCACCATGGTGTTCGCCTATTACCCCGACCAGGACTGGCTGAAGCATTCGCAGCTGCTGGGCGGCGAGTGTGGTGGCCAGGGGACGCTCGCCACGCGGTGATGCACCGCGGCGCGCGGCATGATGCAATGCGCCGATGAACATCGACTCCCTGCTGCACACCCCGAGCCAGGTCATCTCCAGCCTGGACTACCGCCGCGAACGCTGGCGCAACGGCTTGGGCTGGACCCGCGAAATCCTGCGCCTGCCCGCACAGGGCGACGACTGGGCGCTGCGCCTGTCGGTGGCCGAGATCGAGCAGGATGCCGCGTTTTCCGCTTTCCCCGGCGTGGAGCGCGAACTGGTGCTGCTGCAGGGCAACGGCGTGCGCCTGCGTTTCGAAGACGGCCGCGTGGCCGAAGTGCTGCCGCCGCATGGACGGATACGGTTTGCCGGTGAAGAGGCGCTGCATGGCGAGCTGGTCGATGGCACCACCCACGACTTCAACCTGATGTGGAAGCGCGAACTGCTGCAGGCCGAACTGCTGCATCGGCCGCTGGTTGGGTCGATGTTCTTCTTCTGCGAACCGGGCGTAGCCTGGGCGCTGCACCTGCTGGCTGGCCAGGCCGAGTTCGGTGCCGACAGCGGCCTGCCGCCGCTGCAGGCCGGCGATACCGCGTGGTTGTCAGCGGGTGAACGGCAGCGGCACGCGTTGCAGGGCGGGGGCGAGTTGCTGGCGATACGGGTGAGTGCGGCAGAGGGGTGATTCCCGGGCGCCGGTGGGCACTATCCACGCATGGCGTGGATCTTATCTCTTGCCGATCTGGCACCTTGGTTGCCGAGAGCCCGGCGTGGGCGACCGTGTGGATCCAGGTCTTGCGACCGAGAAGTAGCTTGGGTCCCCACGCCGGATTCTCCCTGAACCGCCCGAACAGTTGGTTGAGTTGGCGCTCGAACTGATAAGACTGGGCAAGCGGGGAGAGCTCTCGACCCTGTCAGCCTAGCGGAGTTCTGCCATGTTTGGGATCGGGATTGATGTGAGCAAAGCCACGCTGGATGTGGCCGTCCATGGAGAGCAGTTTCGCCAATTCAGCAACGACAAGCGCGG
>NZ_FNFQ01000001.1 GCF_900101175.1 Stenotrophomonas pavanii
TTCAGGACCTGCCACAGCGATTCAGCGCCCTCACCGACCCGCCGATAGATTTCCACGCGCGCCGTGTTCTGGCCCGCGCCCGCGACAAAGCCGTCGCTGCCGTAGGTGGTCTTGGTCCGGATATGCCGGCGGGAGAAGCTGACAGTGACGCTCCGCACGCGGCCGTTGGTAGCGAACGGGCCGTTGACCAGCTCCACGTCGACGGTCTGCGTGGTCGTCGTCTGGACCGCGTTGCGCAGGATGCCCGCCGACAGCTGGCCACCAAAGTAGGCACTGCCGCTGGCGTCCATCCACATCACCGCGTTGGCCTTGGACGCGGCGCCGGCGCCGACGTTAGGTCCGAAGTAGTCGACCAGGTTGTCGCCGGCGGCGCCGAAGCTGGCGCCGATGATGCGCTGCGCCGCTCCCTTCCACACACGCAGGTACCCGCGGCGCGCGGGTCCAGCAGAACCCGCTTGCCACAGCAGTGCGAGCACTCGCGCGCGCCGGCCATTTCAGCGATCACCGCCCCGGCCAGGACTCCCAACTGTTCCATCGTGTTGTTCGGCCAGGCCGCAGCGCGCGCGTCGTCCAGCGCCTTTTCCGTCCGGAGCAGCTCCCGCCGTTGCGCCTCCGTTATCGACCCGCCGCACCAGCCCATGCTGGCCTTGGCGATGCCGTAGTCAGTGCGGGCGTCGGCAAGAGCGTGCATCTGACGGGTGAACTCGGGCGCGACCAGGGAGATGACCGCCTGGCGCAGCTGCTCGCGCCGCCGTTGACCACTCTCCGGCCACCACAGCGCCTCCAGCAGTTCGCGACCAAGGCCGGCCGGGACGTACGCCAAGGCGGCCAAGATTTCCTCAGTGCTCGGTCCGCCGATGCTTCCGTCGAAGCTCAGTGCCCTCGGCCCCGTCCGGCTCGACAGCAGTTCGCGTGCCTCGTTCATTCCCATGCGTCTTCCCCTTGGTGGTTTGCTCGTGCAGCGCGCGATTGCGCTTGGTTGTCTTCTATTGCGGAACCTGTCACGCCGCACGGTCCCAGCTGGCCATCAGGCGCTGCACCTGCCCGCCGCGTGCCTCGAACTGCTCCACCGTCTCGGCCGGGCCATCGGCGAGCACACGTGTCTTGACTCGCTTGGGCCGGGACACTGTGTTGTGGTCCATCCGCCGCTCACGGGGGGCACGCTGGGGGTTGATCCTCGGCGCCATGGCCTTCGTCTTCTTCATGCTGCCGCCCTCAATTCGTTGATGTAGGTCTGCTGTGCGATCAGGTCGTCGTCGGATCCGAACGCCTCGTGGAATCTCTTGGACCAGTGCAGCGGTGGGCCCCAGCGGGCCACCATTTGCTTTTGCGTCATGTGTTCCGTTCGGTAGCGCTGGTGATGCCACTGGCACAGCGCGTAGCCGAAGAAATGGCCGCGCCGGATGTTTCCCGACTTGGCGTGGTTGTATTCGCAGCCGTAGATCACGTGCCTCTTCGCCATCAGGCCTTGCGCGTAGCGAACGAGGCACGCCATGCACGGCCCCGTCTTCGCCAGCTCGATTCGCGCTGCCTCTGCACTGGTCGGCGGCGGTGCGTTCGACCACATCAGCGTAGCTCCGGGATCGGGCCGGCATAGCGAGTGATCGGGATCCGCCGCATGCCATCGCGCCAGACAGTCATCCCGCGCGTCGCGTAGACCACCAGCGGCTTGATCCCGTAGCCGTAGGCCAGATACCAGCCCGCCTCGGCCAGCGGCTCGCTCACAGGACGCACTTCGACGTTGAAGTGATCGGGGCTCATGCGGCTTTGCCCTCCAGCAGCGCGACGATCTCGGCCAGGCGCGAACGGGTCCGTTCGTCCGCTGTCGGCGATGCCTCAACCGTTCCGGCCAGCAGCGCAAGCGGGTTGAAGGATGGGGTGGCGGGCGGAAGGGCCAGGTACTCCGCTACCTGTTCCTTCGACAGCTGGCCAGCGGCCACCGCTTCCCGCAGTACGCTGTCCCGACCGGACACGTCGCCGCCGAGGGACAGCTGGTAGGTGGCCGTGCGGTGTCCAGCGCGCGCTTCCTTCACCAGCCGGGTGTAAACCTCCAGGAATGCCGGCCGGGCCGCGATCTTGTCGCCTGCCTGCACCAGCGGCAACGCCGCCGCCCACGCATCGCGGGTCTGCTCAGTCCACACCACGGTCGCACCTTCGTCGGCGGCACGGATCGCGTTGGCCCATGCCTCATTCGGTGCCGGGTGGCCGTCCTCGATGCGTTCGAGGATCGCCGCCAGCGAAAGCCGCGCCTTCAGCTCCCGGCGGCATGACGCCAGCGCGCGCTCCAGCATCGGCAGCTGGTACTGCGCCAGATCCGAAACCATGTAGGCCGCGGCGTTCGGGCTGAGCTGGTCGCCAATCACCTCCGCGGTGGCCACCAGCAGATCGACCAGCCGATCCTGCTCCTGATTACCGAGCATGTGCCGCCCTCCGCTGTGCCAGCAGAGCCTTGGCCGCGTCGGCGGCGCCGAGGTTGGTCTGCGTCTTGTCGGTCTGCCGCGCGGCCTCTTCGGTGACCTGACGGCCGGTGGCCCACTGCGTGCGGTATGCCTCGCACTTCGCCAGCAGCGCGCCCAGGTCGTGCATGTTCTGCACCACGTAGCGCTCGTTGACGGTCAGGAACCACGCGGCCACCAGCGGGGCCTCGCCGTGGCCGAGCCGCTGCACGATCTGCCGGACGTTGCTGTTAACCTTGGCGTTGCGCACCGGTGCCACACCGTGGCGGTCACGGTAGGCACTGGCGTAGGCCGCCCAGGTAGCACGGCACGCAGCCTGTAGGTCGGTCTCGGAAACCACCGCCAGCGGCGCGGCCGGCAGGCCCGCCGGAAATGACGGTTCTCCTGACGGTTCATTGAGGGTTATATGACGGTTAGGCGGCACGGGGCACACCCCTAGACCTGCGCCCGGTGCCTCCCCTCCTGCATGGGGCGCATCCCCTCCTGCAGCGGGCGCACCCCCTGCATGGGGCGCAGCCCCTGCGCCCGGTGCAGTACCTGCTTTTCCAGACTTACGGCCAGCCTTCGACGGCGCAGCGGCCTTGTCGAAGTTGGCCGGAGTGACCTTGTAGACCGTGCTGCTGTTGAACCGACGGTCACGGGTCAGCAGGCCGACGGCCTCCAGATGATCCATTGCCGTACGCACAGCACGCGCCGACATGCAGCAGCGCGCGGCGATGGTGCCCACCGCCGGCCAGCACACACCGTCGTCGTTGGCCTGATCAGCCAGCGAGATCAGCACAGCCTTCTGCGTGACGCTCAGGCCCTGTAGCGGCCAGCACTGCGACATGATGATGGTCGACATGTCAGAGCCCCAGCGTCAGGTTCTCGCCCGGCGCAACCGGCCACCAGGTGCATGCGGGCTTGCCGGTGGTTGCGCACGGCGCGTTCGGGCCGCGCCAGATGCGCCCCTCGCGGGCCAGCTCAGGCAGTCGGCGACCCAACATGTGGCGATCAAGGCCAGTCAGCGTCGACAGGTGCAGGCTGCTCTGCCCCGGGTGGCGCTTCACTGCCGCTGCTGCGCGGGTCTGCTGGTCCAGCAGCTTGCCGGTGGCGATAAGGTCCGCCGCAGCCGCGTGGCTGCTGTTGGAATCGTTGGAACGGGCCAGGTGGCTCATCGGGCCAGCTCCAGTCCCATGGCGCGGATCACAGCCTTGCGGAACGTCAACGCACTGATCACCATGTCATCGCACTCGTTGATGATCTTGTGCCCGTGCGGACGGTCCTTATCGTCAATTACCCCATCGGCCACGGCGGGGCTGATCGCTGCGCAGAGGTCGCCGAAGTCCTTCATCAGCTGGCCCACACCCACCGTGTCTGCCGCCGTTTCGATAGCATCCAGGCGGATCGGCAGAATGCCTCGGCGACGGCCCAGCGCGCGCTCGCAGTTGCTGCGGTAGGGCTCGGGCAGGCTCTGCACCCAAGCATCTTCCAGATCAGCCGGAAGCGTCTTAACCACGCCGTCCAAGTAGCGGCCCAGGATCTGGCCGTTGTGCTTCTTGTCTGCGTCGCCGTCCCCCTCCCCGCCGAGGGTGATGCGGAACGGCACTTCACGGTCGTCCTGCGCGTACATCGACAGGTACTGATCAGCCACCACCATGGCGAAGCTGCGGCGGTTGGTGCCGGTGTCGCGCAGCATCTGCTCGGTGAATCCGTAGATCACCGTCTGGCGCTTGGGCAGGAAATGGGGCGTGGGCTTCATGACAGGCTCTCGGGGGCGGCGCACGATGGGCGCCATGGACAGAGACAACTCAGGGACGACGGCCAGGGATGGCCTTTCAGGCGGTGTCGACAGGGCCGATGCGGTCGGCGTCGGGGTCGTCGTTGCGCGGAGCGGCCGGATCCTGCTGGTCGGTGTGGCCAAGCAGCTTCATAACCTGCGGCAGCGCCGGGACCATGTCTTCGTCAGCCCAGCCGCTGATCTGCTCCACCGGCAGACCCAGCACCTTGGCCAAGTGCGCATCGCTGCTCAGGCCCAGCTGGGAGCGCAGCGCGCGCTTGCTCATACGGCTGTCAACAAGGGCCGAGGCGGCTTGGCAACCGGATGCTGCAGAACTCAGCGGAGCGACGGCGTCGGGAGCTGGCCCGAACACCTCAGGAAGAAGCTCATGGCGGGAAATCCCACTTGCTGCTTCAATTGCAAGCACATGGCGAGACGGAACAGGCCTGATGCCGCTTACCCACTGGTTTACCGCCTGCGGGGATACCCCCAACAGGCGAGCGATTCCGGCTTGACCGGCTCCCGACTTCTCGATGGCGGTGGCGATTGGGTTCATAGCGGCAGCTTAAGCGTTGCTTTAGTTTGCAGTCAAGCAATGCTTTCTTACATTTGCACGCGGGTCGCCGGACAATCAAGCGATGCTTGACAACATCGCTATGGCGGCCGCCATTCGCTCGGCCATTGAAGAGTCCGCGTTGACACAAAAAAGTGTCGCGGACGCATTTGGCGTGACCGAGCAGGCTGTCTCGGGGTGGCTTCGCACGGGGAAGGTCGATAAGCGAAAGCTCCCGAAGCTCGCGCATCTCACAGGCAAGCCTCTGTCTCACTTCGGCATGGGTGAGACAGTGGATGTCGTCGCGATTTCTGCGACCGACCAAAGCTATGTTCGCGTCCAACAGCTGGACGGAGATGCCGACATGGGGGAAGGGCGTATCAATGATGATTTTCCGGACGTTGTCCGAGCGATGGACTTCGCGCCCACCTACATACGGTCGGTTGTTGGGTTCGTGCCGCCACCAGGCAGGCTAGTGCTGGTGACGGGTCGCGGCGACTCCATGATTCCGGTTATCAACCCCGGCGAATCCTTGATGGTCGACACCGGGGTGACCTCTTTTGATGGCGATGGGATCTACCTGATCAATACCGGGAATGGGCAGCAGGTGAAGGCCCTTCAGGATCGGGGCGATGCCGTGTACGTGGTCAGCGCTAACGCTGCGCTCTATCCGGCGTTCGCAATGCCTCGCAACACGGTCATCGGCGGCAAGGTGTACCTCAGAAATCGAATCGACCGATTCAACTGACCTATTCCGGCAGTGTTGGACCGGCTGGCACGGAAGACGTTCATCAAGAAGCAAAGGACACAGGGGGAATCATGAAGTACCTTGCGATAGTCGCAGCTGCAGTCGCACTCACTGGCTGCGCAACACAACAGGCTCTCAATAAGCCAACCGCTTCCGGGAACGCTGAGGTTTTCATTCCATTCGTCAATACGGAGCAGGTCCGAGATGACCTAGTCCTACGCTGCGCAGAGATGGGGGGTTCGGCCAACGTGTCCAGCAATACGGTGGCTTGCAAGATGCAAATGCAGGGGATGCAGGCAGCGCTAACGCAGACGCTAATCGGGAACTCCTACTCCACGACTCCGGAGGTGAGTATCCAATTCACCTTCGCTAAGCAGAATCATGGCGTCTTCCTGACCGCATATCAGATGGTCGAAACCCAGATGGCTTTCGGCCAGGTTCGGTCCCAGCGCCTGACTGGCAACAATGTTCAGAACGAAACTCAAGCGGCTCTAGAGCGCGTTCGAACCAGACTGGCTCCCCCGGACGCCCAGTAGTAGGCAGATCAACGAGACCAAGCCCCGCTCCGGCGGGGCTTTTCTATTGGCTCGCACAAATTTCTTAAGCATTGCTTGACTTTAGACTAAAGCGCTGCTTTACTGTCTCCAGCGCCAAACACCACCCCATCCCGGGGCCGGGCGCAGGAGATCCGCATGGCCATCCTTTCCCTCGGCGTCCGCCAGTCGACGCCAACCGTCGCCGCCGACAGCCTCAGCGCCAAGGTGGTTTCCGACCTGGGCGCTGCCCGCCTCCTCCAGTCCGCTGACGAAGCCGAGCACTATGCCGGCCAGCTGCTGGAAGCCGCCAAGCAGCTGCGCGCCGCACAACAGGGTGCCGCCGCATGAGCGCCGCAATCGCCCACCACTCCACCGCTCAGCGCGCCGCTGCAGCCGCCGGCATCGTCGCCCGCGCCGGGCGCCGCTGGGGCCTCCTCCCCTACCAGGTCGTCATCGCCTCCAGCATCGCCGCCAATGCCGTCCTGCGGCAGGGCAAGAGCGCAGCCGGCGCCGTCGCCGCCGCTCGCCGCGCAGCGCGCGCACAGGCAGGTGCTGCATGAGCGCCCCTGTCGATCTGCTGCAGCTGCTCCAACAGCATGCCAAAGGTATTGGCGGCGGAGCGGAAGACCCGGACGGCCTGAGCCTGTCAGCGCGCGCGTGTAAGAACGTCGCCAGCGAACTGCAGATGATCCACGACGCGTTTGCCGGCCTGGTCAACGCCGCTCAGGCAACACGCACATCGCTGCAGCACATGCGAGGCCCCGAGGTATCGATACACGCCCGCACGGCGGATCTCGATGCCGCTCTGGCTCGCGTCAAAGGCGGTGCCGCATGAACCGCAGCGGCTACAGCGACGACTGCGACACGTGGCCGCTGATCTGCTGGCGCGGCGCGGTTTCTTCCGCCTTGCGCGGCAAGCGCGGCCAGAAATTCCTGGTCGAACTTCGTGATGCGCTCGACGCGATGCCCGAAAAGCGCCTCATCGCCGAACAGCTCCAGGACAGCACCGGCTGCCACTGCACGCTGGGCGTCATCGGCGCCAAGCGCGGCTTGGACATGACCGGCTTGGACCCCGACGACCGCGAGGCCGTGAGCAAAGCCTTCGGCATCGCCGAAGCAATGGCAGCGGAGATCGTTCACGAGAACGACGGCGAGTGGCGCTGGGACAACGAAACGCCGGAGCAGCGGTGGACGCGCATGCGTGCATGGGTCGAGAGCCACATCGCCGAAGGAGCAGCCGCGTGACCGACCCCGACTTCTTCGCCGCCATGGCCGTCGGCATCCCGCCCATCACCCCACCCGTCGGCCCGGCGCCCGCGCCGGCCGAGCCCACCAGCGAACAGGAGACCGAGTAATGCGCCACCTGGCCCTGCCCATCTACTGCGCCGTCGTCGTGATCCTGCTGCTCGCCCTCCTGGCGCGCGTCATCTACGCCGACGCCGGCTCGTTCCTGCCGCCCGTGCTGTTCGGCATCGGCTATTTCGCCTGGCGCGGCATCAGGGATGCCCGGCAGTCATGGCCGGAGTTCAAGGCCGATCGGCAGCGCGACGCAGACCGGCGCCGCCGCGAGGCACAGCGGAATCGCCATCCAATCACCGACACCGACTACTGACCCCCTGCCCTGCGCTCTCCCCCTGTAGCGCAGGGAACCCGTGCCGGCCGGGTTCCAACAGCCGGCAAACCATCCCAGGAGTCCAGCGTGCGTAACCAGCTCGACATCTTCGATCACGACCCGGCCCGCATGGCAGCGGCCAACCGCGCCGCCGCCGAACGCGCACTGCACGACGTGCAGTTCACCGCCACCGTCCGGCAGGAACGCCACGACTACTACGTGGGCGAAGCCGAACGCTGGGAACACCTCGCCGCGCACAGCGCGCGCTCCACCAACAGCAAGGACATGCAGGCATGAGCAACGACAAGAAGACAATGGAAGATGTGCGCAACCTGATCGTCTGCGATACGCAGTTCGGCTGGACCGGGTCCACTACTCTGCGGCTGCAGCAGATGCTTGCGCTCCAGGAACGCGGCTGGCTGGCTGAAGGAGCAGAGAACAACGAGTTCGACCTGACTGATGCTGGCCGCGATGTTGTAGCCCGCGCCCTGCAGAGCGCAGTTCAGCCCACCCTGGCGGACGTGCAGCCCGGAGGGAGGGTAAGGCTGGGGGATGAGGCCGAGCGGGCGCGGTTTGAGGCGTGGGGCCGCGTGGAAGGTCTGCCGCTTGCCCGGGCCAAGCTCGGTGGCTATGCCTTCGAGGTGACGGCAAAGGCATGGCTCGCTTGGCAATATCTCTCCGCCCAGCCCTCCCCGGGTGGTCAGGATGCTCGTGCGCAGTTCGAGGAGTATCGGGGCGGCGATTGCGAGCGTGACGCGCAGGGCTACTACGTGCATGGTCGCACCGCACAGGATTGGGCGCTGTGGCAGGCAGCACTCGCCGCCCGCCAGCCGGTTGGGGAGCCGGTGGGCGTTGCCACAGTGGTTCACAGCAAGCACTTCGACAAGACGCAGTGCACCTTCATGCGCTCTGATGTGCCGGAAGGTACGAAGCTCTACGCCGCCCCGCCCGCGCAGGCCGTGGACCTGGGGCAGTTCCGGGAGGCGGTTGAATGCTGGGTTCGCAGCATCAGCATCATCGCCGACAACGAACAGGAGGATGCCGAAGAACGCCGGGCAGCGCGTGACTTGATTCGGCGCGGCGAATGGCTGCTGGCCCTGATCGACAGCAAGGCGGTGGGCAATGGCTGATCCCAAGTACATCGCCAGTGGCGACCTACACGAAGCGAACGCAGCGCTCTGCGAGTTTGCTGGGCGCTGGAACATGGACGGCGACTACATCCGTTGCCGCGAGTGCGACCGTGCCCAGCTGACCAACTACGCCCACTTCCAGTTCCAGCACGCGCGAGACTGCGCCGTAGCGTCAACCTCCGACCCGCATCCGTGGGTGACGTTCGTGCGTCTGGTGACGCCGATCATCGAAGCCGTCGAGAAGGCGGAGCAGGCGGTCCCCAATGGCTGACCAGCTGCTCACGTCAGCACCAATCTCTCCCCATCAGCTCGCAGAGCAGAATCTCCGTCTTCTCCTTCGCATCCTGCTGCGATACCACCGGAATCGCCAGACCAGTGAGACTCGGTCCGTACACCACGTGAACCGCCACGATCTCACCACGGCCTGGACTCCCCACCGAAACCCTGGCCGTCACCGTCCTGCCCCGGATTGCGAAGACCCAGTCCTCGTGCCAACTCCCACTCGCAGGCATCCAGTGCTCCCTTTTTCATCTCTCCTTGATCCCAGCATACAAAAACAGGCAGCCGTGAGGTATTCCACCAATGGCTGACCAGCTGCTCACCGCTGCACCATGGAAAGGCAAAGGCGTCATCGATCAAGATCTGGCGTTCAAGATCGCCGACGGCATCGTTTCGCGGAGACTGGTCAAGGGATGGTCGCGTCAAGCCATCCTATCCAGCATCGAGGGAGGTCCGTCGCCATGCGGACGTGCGTTTTACCTGATGCGCGGTGGCGTCATCGTCGTCGCCCTCTTCCCGATGACGCAGCTGAGCGATATGAACGGTCGAGGGTACTGGTACTCAATCCGCGACCTGTTCCCGCCGCTTCCCGAGCGCACCCATGCAGGTACTAAAGATCTGCAGCCGTTCCAGGTCGGTGACAAGGTCTGGGCTTGGTACAAGGACGAGCCCAGGGCTGATTATGGCCAACCCGATCAGCGGGGCGACGACACACGCTGGAGTCGGTGCTTTCCGCTGTTCACCGTCAAGAGTGTGACGGGTCCGCACCTCGAACCGGCAAAGTTCGCCGGTCGATCGCACTACCAGGTGCAGCTCAGGTATCGCGAAGGGCCGCCCGCCACCCACTACGACGCGGGCTACCACGACGTTTGCCCGATCAAGGGGCGTCCCTGGCAGATGCGCGGAGACGGCGACTACCTGCAGTTGGTGCACCGTGCACCGCCTGCGGCAAAGCCACGCCGTGCTGCTGCGGTGCCACCGCCCACCCCCACCCTGCCGCCGCCGTTGCCGGCCCAACTGGACCTGTTCGCATGACCGCACCACTGCCCGTTTCCCCGGCGACCGTTGTCGAGGCCACCAGGGCGTCGTCGCCTGTCGCAGCGGTCGTCTCTGCCATGCGGCGCGTCGATCCCGCCGGCGGCGGCGTTGCTGCCAACCAGGTGCGTGCTTGGGCCGACACCCTGATGACAGCGC
The DNA here is from genome assembly GCF_900101175.1 of Stenotrophomonas pavanii. Lineage (GTDB taxonomy): Bacteria > Pseudomonadota > Gammaproteobacteria > Xanthomonadales > Xanthomonadaceae > Stenotrophomonas > Stenotrophomonas pavanii. The sequence continues at coordinate 10,268 of NZ_FNFQ01000001.1, forward strand.
TCTATACCGCGCAGCCGGTGCGCTGGGAGTACCGCCACAAAGACGATCATGCGCCGGGCTGCTGGATGCAGGCCGACGCCGGCCACGTGTATGGCGGGCACCAGCGCGGCCTCGTTGTCCGCGCCCTGTTCGACAGCCCGCGCGTGATCCAGCCAGAGAAGGTCCACGACTTCCAGGGCGGGGTCTGCGTTCGCTGCGGCGACAGCGAGGACTGGGCCGGCCCCGATTGTTCCCCGCTGGTCGAGAAGGTCGACCCGCGAACCCTGCTCCCGTTCGACCCGCAGTGGCTGGTCGAGCCGCTGGAATGGCTCAGGGACGCCCGTCAGAACCTCAACCCGTACGAACGCCGCAGGAGGGCCGAGCAAGCCGCTTTCCTGCTGGAAAAGCTGGTCGCCCACATCGAGGAGTGCAAGAAGCCATGACCCAGAAGCAGATCAGCCATCCCGAAGGCCTGCCGAATTGCGCCGCCGGGCACCGCGCGCGCCACATCCATGACGAGCGCCGCCCCAGCGCCGGCGGCGGCCACCTCGTCGAGTGCGCATGTCGGGCGACTAGCAAGAGCAATAACGCCGACACGGCGCTGGCCGAGTGGCGCCGGATCAACCGGCCGGCTCGCAGCGTTCGCTCTGCGTCCCCGCCGGCAGCCGCCGACAACGTAGTGCAGTTCAAGCTCAGCCTGGCGGAAGCCACACAGCTGCTGCGCGTGGGAGGCGATCATGGGCGCAGCTGAACGACTGGAAGAGCTGCTGTCGCTCGACCGCGTGCGGCAGATGACCGGTATGGGCACGACCTTCATCTACGGCGAGATCAAAGCTGGCCGGTTCCCTCGCTCGATCCGCATCGGCCGTCGCGCACTGTGGATACAATCGGAGGTGCAGGGTTGGGTTCGGCAGCAGATTGCGCAGAATCGACCGCTGTAAGTGGATGGGTAGCTGGGCGGGTAGCAATGGCTGAGGCAACGAAAAAGCCCCTATTTCCAGGGGCTTTTAAAGAATTCTGGCGGAGAGAGTGGGATTCGAACCCACGGAAGGTTTAACCCTTCGCCGGTTTTCAAGACCGGTGCCTTAAACCGCTCGGCCATCTCTCCAATCGGGTCCCGGTCGCCCGGGCAGCGGCGTATTCTCGCACGTGAAGGGCGTTTGCCCAAGACCACCTTGCCCCTGCCCTTCGCATCCGGCACGGTGGGGGCCTTCACCGCATCCGGAGCCGCCATGGCCCATCTCGATCTGGCCAACCTGCGCACCTGCCTGCTGGACGATACCCAGCTGGCCGCTGTGGCCCTGCACCGCACCTTCGCCGGGCACCTGCCGGTCAGCAGCGGGCATCTGGTGGTCTGCGATCCGCTGGTCCAGGCCGAGGCGCCTGCGCTGGCCGACTACACCGCCCCGCTGGGCCGGCACCCGGTCGAAATCATCGTGCACAGCGGCCGCCCGGCGTTGGCCGTGGTCTGGTTCAAGCCCCGCGAAGCTCTTACCGCGACCGCCCTGCACTGGCAGATGGCGCGCTGGACCACGCAGGACCTGACCGGCCTGGATGAGGACAGCTTCATCGGCTACCCGGTCGACGCCGGCATCGGTTGTTTCATGGATACCGACACCCAGCAGGCGCTGCTGGCCCTGATCGAACAGGCCGATGGCGACGAAGAGAGTGAATGGTCGGATGCACTGATCGACCACGATGGCCTGGACGAAGGCGCCGAGTACCGCCCCTGGGGGGAGGACTCGCCGCACGGCCTGGTGGTCTTCACCAGCGGCTGGGGCGACGGCGTCTATCCCAGCTACTGGGCGCTGGATACGTCCGGCATTCCGGTCGCCCTGGTCACCGATTTCCTGTGCATCGAGGGTGGCGATGGGCGCGACGAGCGCGAGATTGCCGACCAGGCCTATCGCGACAACCTGCCAGCTGCAGAAGCCGAGGCGCTGGCACGACTGGTGGCCGCCGTCGAACGTGACGACAAGGAGGCATTGCAGGACCTGCTGAAGGATGCGCCGCAGCGCGCCAACCAGATCGAACCGGGCTGCGGCGGCACCGCCCTGTACGAGGCGATCCGCCTGGACCGCCCGCAGGCATTGCGGGTGCTGCTACAGGGCGGCGCATTGCCGGCGATGCCCGAGCGCCTGCACATGAGCAAGGTGACCGGCTATCTGGACTACGCGCGGTTCCTGAAGAAGCCACGCAGCGCAGAGTTGATGGCGGTGCTGGAAGCGCCGGTCGTTGCGGCCGAACCGCCACCGGCCGCAGCGCGACGCCGCAGTTTCTGGGACCGGCTGTTCGGCCGGAACTGATCAGCTGGAAAACAGCAACGCCGGGCATGGCCCGGCGCTACCGTTCAGCTCTCTCAGCCGGCATCCACCGCCAGCGCACCCAGTGCACTGGCCTTGATCCGCTCCTTGGCCTTTTCACAGGCGCCACCGCAATCCAGGCGCGAGGCCTCCAGCTGCGGCGGCAGGTGCTCGGCCAGGAAGTCGATGAACACGCGCACCGCCGGCAGCAGGCCGCGGCGCGAGGCGAACACGGCGTGGCATACGCCCTGCGGCAGCGACCAGTCCGGAAGCACCACTTCCAGCTCGCCGTTGCGCACGGCGTCGGCGCACACGGTTTCCGGCAGCATGGTGATGCCGAAACCGTCCTTCACCATGCTCTGCAGCAGCGGGAAGTCGAAGCCGGCCACGCGCGGCTGCAGGTCGACCCGGCGCACTTCGCCTTCCGGGCCATGCAGCTCCCAGCGCTGGCGCGCTTCGTCTTCGCTGATGCTGAGGGTGACGTGCTGGGTCAGCTCTTCCGGGTCCTTGGGGCGGCCGGCGCGGTCCAGGTACTTCGGGCTGGCCACCAGCAATTCCTGCACCTGGCCGAAGCTGCGCATCACCAGGCTGCCGTCATCGTCCAGGCGCGAACGCACGCGCAGGGCCACGTCGTAGCCTTCATTGATGATGTCCACGCGGCGGTTGCTGATGTTCAGCTGCAGCCGCACCTTCGGGTACTGCTCCAGGAACTTGGGCAGCAGCTTGGGCAGCTGCATCTGCGCCAGTGACACCGGCACGCTGGCGCGCACCACGCCGCGCGGTTCCGCACTGAGGCGGTCCACCACTTCGCGGGCGGCCTGGGCCTCGGCCAGCATCGTCTGCGCATGCCGGTGCACGCTGGTGCCGACGTCGGTGACCGCGAAACGGCGCGTGGAGCGCTGCAGCAGGCGCACGCCCAGGTCGGTTTCCAGCTGGCTGATGCGGCGGCTCAGTCGCGACTTGGGAATACCCAGCGCGCGCTCGGCAGCGGCGAATCCGCCGTGGTCGACCACCATCGCGAAGTAGTACAGATCATTCAGGTCATGCATGCCCGAGTTCCATATCTAGAACAATACGTGGCATTCAACCACCTTTATTCCGCCTTTGCAACAACCTATCGTTCTCTCCGTCGGCGGGGCACCCCCGCCCCTTCCTCCCAGAACATAGGTGACTGCCATGAAGCTTCTGCATCTCGACGCCAGCGTGCTTGGCGACAACTCCGTCTCGCGCCAGCTGTCGGCGGCCGTGGTCGCCCGCTTCACGGGCCAGATCGATGGCTTGCAGGTCGATTATCGCGATCTTGACGCCAATCCGGTACCGCACCTGCGCAGCAGCTCGCTGGCCAAGACCGACGCCGCTGAAGCGACCGATGCTGAACAGGTGATGCAGCAGTTCCTGGAGGCCGACATCGTGGTGATCGGCGCGCCGATGTACAACTTCAGCATCCCGTCCACGCTGAAGGCCTGGATCGACCGCGTGGCCGTGGCCGGCCGCACCTTCAAGTACACCGAGAACGGCCCGGTGGGCCTGGCCGGTGGCAAGCGGGTGATCATCGCCAGCAGCCGTGGCGGCATCTACACCGACTCGCCGGCCGACTTCCAGGAGCCATTCCTGCGCCAGGTGTTCGCCTTCATGGGCATCAACGAGGTCGAGTTCGTGCGCGCCGAGGGCATCGCCTACTCGCCGCAGCACCGTGAGGACGCCATCGCCGGTGCGCTGGCAGCACTGCCGTCGCACGAAGCGGCCGAAGCCGTCGCTGCGTAACGCGTTCCAACGTACGGCGCCCCTCTCTCCTCGTCTGGGCGCTGAACGCGGGCCGGGATCCCCTCCCCCATCCCGGCCCACCCTGGCGGCCCCGCTTTGCGGGGCCGTTTTCTTGTGGCGTCCGGCCTGGGGTCTGCGCCATCCACGCATGGCGTGGATCTGCTGCACGCGTGCGTGGAATCCGTGCCATGCGCGGCGCTCACCAGAACGGTAGGCTGGGGCGATGGATTACATCGTGACGGCTGCGCACCGCAGCGAATTTCCGGAACCGATCACCCTTAGCCGCGGCCAGGCACTGGTAGTGGGCGAACGCTATGAAGGCCCGGAGGGCTGGGACGACTGGTTCCTGTGCGAGGCCGAGGGGCAGCAACCCGGATTCGTGCCGGCGCCGGTGATCGGCCGCGATGCGCAGGGTGGCGCGTTTGCCACGCAGGATTACTGCGCGCGGGAGCTGGATGTGGATCCAGGGCAGGTGCTGCGGGGTCAACACACGCTCAATGGCTGGGCATGGTGCGTGCCGGAGACCGGCGAACCGGGATGGGTGCCGCTGGAGAAGCTGCGCGCTGTGGAATGATCACGGTGGTTCATCCACGCATGGCGTGGATCTACTGTGGCATCGGCGAATTCATGCCGGGCGCGTGCAACACCCTTCGGTGAATTCATGCCGGGCGCGTGCAACATCCTCCAGTAGATCCACGCCATGCGTGGATGCGGTGCCATGCAAGCATGGCACCTACCCGGTCAGGGAATCAGGCGATGGTTTCCAGGCCGCCCATGTACGGGCGCAGGGCTTCCGGCACGGTGATGCTGCCGTCGGCGTTCTGGTAGTTCTCCATCACTGCGATCATCGCGCGGCCAACCGCCACGCCCGAGCCGTTCAGCGTGTGCACCAGCTCCGGCTTGCCGGTGGCCGGGTTGCGCCAGCGCGCCTGCATGCGGCGAGCCTGGAAATCGCCACAGTTCGAGCACGAGGAAATCTCGCGGTAGGTTTCCTGCGACGGCAGCCAGACTTCCAGGTCGTAGGTCTTCACTGCCGAGAAGCCCATGTCACCGGTGCACAGCAGCACCTTGCGGTACGGCAGGCCCAGCTTTTCCAGCACCACTTCGGCGCAGCGGGTCATGCGCTGGTGCTCGGCGTCGCTGTCTTCCGGGCGGCTGATCGAGACCAGCTCGACCTTCTCGAACTGGTGCTGGCGGATCATGCCGCGCACATCGCGGCCACCGCTGCCGGCCTCGGCACGGAAGCACATCGAGTGCGCGGTCATGCGCAGCGGCAGGCGCTCGGCGTCCACGATCTCGTCGCGCACGATGTTGGTCAGCGGCACTTCCGAAGTCGGGATCAGGTACCGTGTGGAGTCGCCCACGGCGGTCTTGAACAGGTCGTCCTCGAATTTCGGCAGCTGGCTGGTGCCGCGCAGCGAATCGGCGTTGACCAGCAGCGGCACGTTGGTTTCCTCGTAGCCGTGCTCGCCGGTGTGCAGGTCGACCATGAACTGGGCCAGGGCGCGGTGCAGGCGCGCGATCGGGCCGCGCAGGACGGTGAAGCGCGAACCGGACAGCTTGGCCGCGGTCTCGCCGTCCAGCCAGCCGTTGCGGGCGCCCAGTTCGACGTGGTCGAGCACCTTGAAATCGAACTGGCGCGGGGTACCCCAGCGCGCCTGCTCGACGTTGTCGTTCTCGTCGGCACCGGCCGGCACGTCATCGGCCGGCAGGTTCGGAATGCCCATCGAGATCGCTTCGATCTTCTCGCGCAGCTCGTCCAGCGCCACTTCCGAGGCCTTCAACTCGTCGGCGAAGGCAGCGACCTCGGCCATGATCGCCGAGACGTCCTCGCCCTTGGCCTTGGCCTGGCCGATGGCCTTGGAGCGGCTGTTGCGCAGGCTCTGCAGTTCCTGGGTCCGCACCTGGATGCGCTTGCGATCCGCCTCCAGGGCCTCCAGGGCAGACACGTCGAGCTCGAAGCCGCGGCTGGTGCGCAGGCGTTCAGCGAGGTCGGCGGGCTGGTGGCGGAGCAGGGCTGGATCAAGCATGGCAGGTGTCGTGGTGGGTGTCAGGAACGGGATTATCGCCTGTTATACGGATTTCTGCCGCCCGGTTCATTCCCGCCGTGGCAGAATCGAGCCATTCCGTACTGGTCCGGTCCATGTCTGCACCCCGCTCGTCGTCCTCCAAGTCGTTCACTGTGCATATCCCGCGCAACGCCCTGAAGATCGCCGGCATCGCCTTCGGCGTGGGCGTGCTGCTGTTCGTACTGGTGTGGTTGACCGGTCGCGACAAGGAGTTCTTCCGCGCCGACCCGGCCGCGCAGACCCCGCAGGAGACCGCGCAGGTCGAGCCGCTGCCCGAACCGCTGGCGGCGGCTGCCGGTTCCAGCGACATGCCCGATGCCAAGCCGGCCCCGGTCGAGGAAGACGCCCCGAAGCTGGTCGAAACCGCCCCGCCGCCGCCGGCGCCCATCGCTGAACCGGCCCCGGCCGCGCCGACCCCTGCGCCAGCCACCACCGGCAACAGCCAGCCGATGCCGATTGCCGGCCAGTCGCCGCCGCCGACCTACCCGGCAGCCGCCCTGCGCGCGGGCGAGACGGGCAGCGTGGTGGTACGCGTGGACGTGGATGCCACCGGCTATCCGAACAATGCCACCGTGATCCAGCGCAGCGGCTCACGCGAGCTCGACCGCGCCGCGACCGATGCCGTGCGGCGCTGGCGCTTCACCCCGGCGCAGAGCAACGGCCAGCCCGTACCGGGCAGCATTGAAGTGCCGTTCGACTTCAAGACCCAGTAACTGAACGTTTCCCGGCAGGCAAACTGAACCCTGCCAGTGACGTTGACGCAACGCTGACACTTGTCGCCGCCGCCCCGCGCAACACTCTGCCCGTCGTCCATTGACGGAAGGAGTTTGCGATGACCGCCACCACCCACGAAGACCTTCACTCGCCGCAGCTGCAGCAGGAATCCGGCCCGCAGCACAGGTCCACGTCGCCCTGGATGTGGATCGCGCTGATCGTGGCGATGTTTGCCGCCGCCCTGCTCTGGCTGCGTCACGCGAACCCGGAAGACGTGGCACCTGCACCGGTCGGCGAGCGCATGCTGCCCGCCCCCGAACAGGCGCCGGTGGCCGACACGCAGGCGCCCGCCGCCCGCCAGGCCGCGCCGGCCAGCGACCCGCGCCACCCCGCTCCTGCCGTGCGCAATCGCGAGGCACGTCCGCTGGCGGGCAACATCAAGCCGACCTATCCCGCCGCCGCACTGCGCAATGGCGTCCAGGGCAGCGTGATCGCCAGCCTGAATGTCGATACCCGCGGCCAGGTCACCCGTGCAGCGATCGTTTCGCGCACCGGCGAGCGCAGCCGTGACCTGGATCGCGCGGTGTTGAGCGCCGTGCAGAACTGGAAGTTCCAGCCGGCGATGCATGAGGGCCGTGCAGTGGCCAGTGTGGTGCGGGTCCCGGTGGATTTCCGTACCGAGCAGCGTTGATCGCGGACGAGGGGTTCGTGATGTTTAGACGGAGGCTTCGGCCTCCGTCCTTTTATCTGGAGAGGCGTGCCAACCCAGGTTGGCACCTACCGGGCGATGTGAGCGTGCCAACCCAGGTTGGCACCTACCGGGCAATGCGATCCGCCGGGCATGGCCCGGCGCTCGCGATGCCGCTCAGGCCAGGTTGAACCCGGCGCTGCGGGCCAGGCCGTCGAAGTCCGGGAAGGAGGTGGCGACGTTGGCGATGTCGTTGATGCGCACTTCGCCCTCACTGATCTGTCCAGCAATGGCAAACGCCATGGCGATGCGATGATCACCGTGGCTTTCAATGGTGCCGCTGCCCAGGCGCACGCCGCCGTGCAGGGTGGCGCCGTCTTCGGTCTCGTCCACCTGCATGCCCAGCGCGCGCAGGCCAGTGGCCATCGCGGCAAGACGATCGGATTCCTTCACCCGCAGTTCGGCCGCGCCGCTGACCACGGTCTGGCCCTCGGCAGCGGCGGCGGCCACGAACAACGCCGGGAACTCGTCGATCATGTCCGGCACCAGTGCTTCGGGAATACGCGCGCCCTTCAGGGGGGCGTAGCGCACCACCAGATCGGCCACCGGCTCACCGCCCTGCTCGGCCGGATTCTCTTCGGTGATGTCCGCCCCCATCAGGCGCAGCGCGTGCAGCAGGCCGGTGCGGCGCGGGTTCAGGCCGACCTGCTTCAGGCGCAGCTCGGAACCGGGAATGATGCTGGCGGCGACCAGGTAGAACGCGGCCGAGGAAAAATCGGCCGGCACCACGATGTCGGTGGCGCGCAGGCGCTGGCCGCCCCGCAGGCGGGCCTTGCCCGGCGAGAACTCGATGTCCACGCCGAACGCGGACAGCATGCGCTCGGTGTAGTCGCGGGTCGGGTGTGGTTCCACCACGCGGGTTTCGCCCTGCGCGTACAGGCCGGCCAGCAGCACGGCCGACTTGATCTGTGCGCTGGCCACCGGCGAGGCGAAGTCGATGCCGTGCAGCGTCTGGCCACCATGCACGTGCAGCGGCGGTGTGCCGTCGTCCTGGGTATCGATCCTTGCGCCCATCTGCGACAGCGGGCCAGTGACGCGACGCATCGGGCGGCCGGACAGCGACTCGTCGCCGATCAGCGTGCAGTCGAACGCCTGCCCGGCCAGGAGGCCAGCCAGCAGCCGCATGCCGGTGCCGGCATTGCCGCAATCCAGCGGTGCATCCGGCGCCTTCAGGCCGTCGATGCCGACGCCATGCACGATGCGCTGCGACGGGCTGGGGGTTTCGATGCGCACCCCCAGCTGGCTGAAGATGCGCGCCGTCGCGCGGGTGTCCTCGCCTTCCAGGAAGCCCTCGATATGCGAAGTGCCATCGGCCAGTGCGGCGAACATCACCGAGCGGTGCGAGACCGACTTGTCGCCGGGAATGGTCAGGCTGCCCTGCAGCGGCTGGCCCTTGCGGGCGATCCAGTGTTGCGCGTTGCTCATCGTTCGATCATTCCGTAAACGCCGGCAACGCCGGCGATGCATCAGGGAGCGGCGGCCAGGACCACCGCAGCAGCACTCAGGGCACGGCCACCGGATAGGAGCCCAGCACCTTGATCTGTGCCGAGTGCGCTTCCAGTTCGGCCAGTGCCGCCTGCATCGGCGCGTCATCGATATGGCCGGCCAGGTCGATGAAGAAGCCGTACTCCCACTTGCCGTGGTGCGACGGCCGTGACTCGATGCGGTTCATGCTGATGCCATGGCGGGCGAACGGGCTGAGCACGTCGAACAGCGCACCGGGCTTGTCATGGATGAACACCAGCACGGACGTACGGTCGTGGCCGGAGGTCGGGAAGATGTTGCGGCCCACCACCAGGAAGCGGGTGGTGTTGTCGGCATCGTTCTGGATCGGCTTGGTGACCACCTTCTTCAGGCCGTACACGTGGCCGGCGCTCTCGCCGCCGATGGCCGCCGCGTCGTCGGCGTTGCGCGCGCGACGCGCACCCTCGGCGTTGCTCGACACCGGGATCTTCTCGGCCTTCGGCAGGTTGGCGCGCAGCCAGGCCGAGGTCTGCATGAACGACTGCGGATGTGCGTAGATGCGCTCGATGTCCTCGATGCGGCCGCTGCGCGACATCAGGAACTGCTGCACGCGCAGTTCCACTTCGCCACAGATCTTCAGGTTGGAGGTCAGGAACATGTCCAGGGTGATCTGGATGGTGCCCTGCCCGGAATTTTCCACCGGCACCACGCCGAAATCGGCGTTGCCCGCTTCCACTTCCTGGAACACCTCTTCGATGCTGGCCATCGGCAGGCCCAGCGCCGAGCGGCCGAAGTGCTTGAGCACGGCCTGCTGGCTGAAGGTGCCTTCCGGGCCGAGGTAGCCGATCTTCAGCGGCTCCTGCTGGGCCAGGCAGGCCGACATGATCTCGCGATAGACATGCACCAGCAGCTCGTCGCTGAGCGGGCCTTCATTGCGGTCCACCACCATGCGCAGCACCTGCGCTTCGCGCTCGGGGCGGTAGTAGTCGACAGCGGCAGCCAGCTTGCCCTTGGCCTTGCCGACCTGGTGGGCGAAGCGCGCGCGCTCGGCGATCAGGCTCTGGATGTCACGGTCGATCTGGTCGATCTTCGAGCGCACATCGGCCAGCGCCAGCGGCGCCAGGGTCGGCGCCGGGTTCGAGGCGGCCTTGGCCTTGCCCTTCGCCTTGGTGGGCGCGCTGTCCTTGGCCGGTTCGGCCTTCTTCGGCGCCTTCTTGCTCGATTTGCTGCTTGCCATCGGAATTCCTTGTTGCGGGGCACGCACCCGACGGTGCGCGCCGTTCATTGCTCAACCGTGACGCTGCTGGAAATCGGCCATGAAGGCGACCAGCGCCTCGGCCCCGGCCAGCGGCATGGCGTTGTACAGCGAGGCACGGATGCCCCCGACCACCTTGTGCCCCTTCAGCGCCAGCAGGCCGGCGGCCTTGGCTTCGGCGACGAAACGGGCATCCAGTTCGGCATCGGGCAGGAAGAACGGGATGTTCATCCGCGAGCGTGCCGCATGCGCGACCTCGTTGCGGTAGAAGCCGCCAGAGCCGTCGATGGCGCCGTACACCAGTGCCGCCTTGGCGGCATTGCGCCTGGCGAATTCGGCCACGCCGCCTTCGGCCAGCATCCACTTGAACACCAGGCCGGCCAGGTACCAGTTCCAGGTCGGCGGGGTGTTGAGCATCGAATCGCGGGCGACGTGCGAGCGGTAATCGAAGATGTCCGCGCGCGGCTGGCCAGTGCGCTCGAGCAGATCGCGGCGGACGATCATCACTGCGATGCCGACCGGGCCCAGGTTCTTCTGCGCGCCGGCATAGATCACACCGTAGCGGCGTACATCCAGCGGCTCGCTGGCGATGGACGAGCTGAAGTCCGCCACCAGCGGCACATCGCCGGTATCCGGCACATCACGGAACTCGACGCCGTGGATGGTCTCGTTGGCGGTGATGTGCACATAGGCGGCGTCGGGCGAGAGCTGCCAGTCGGCGCGGGGCGGCAGCGCGCGGTAGCCGTCGGGCTCGCTGCTGGCGGCAATGTTGACGTCGACGTAGACGCCGGCCTGCTTGACCGCAGTCTTTCCCCAATGGCCACTGACCACGTAGTCGGCGCGCTGGCCGGGGCGGGCGAAGTTGAGCGGGATCAGCGCCTGCTGGGTGGTGGCACCACCGGACAGGAACAGCACCGCATAGTCGTCGGGGATATCGAGCAGGCGGCGCAGGTCGGCCTCGGCCTCGGCAGCCACGGACATGAATTCCGCGCCGCGATGGCTCATTTCCACGATCGAGGCACCACTACCGTGCCAGTCCAGCATTTCCGCCTGCGCCTGGCGCAGGACCGATTCCGGCAAGGTTGCAGGGCCGGCACTGAAGTTGAACGCGCGCGTCATGTCACACCTGTGGGGCAAGACCCCTAGTATGCCGCAGTGCACCAGCCTTGCGGCCTTGTGTGGCAAGGGAAATTTGGTTTCATTGGAATCCATCGGCCGCCAGCATGGCGCCGGTAGGCGCCGACCCTGGTCGGCGTACGCCGTCAGGCGTCATGGCCTCCTGGAGAGCGTGCCGACCAAGGTCGGCACCCACCAGAGCTGACCCTCCGGGTTCAGGTCAGCGCGCGCCGAACCAGAGCAGCAGGCTGAGCAGTGCGGCCAGCAGCAGTGCACTGACCAGCAGCCACGGCCAGCGCCGGACCTTGCGAGGCGCAGCCGGCATCACTGGCACCTGCTCGGCCTCGTGGCTGGCGTCGTCCTCGACCGGCTGCGACCGCCGGCGCGGGTCGTGCGGCACTTCCAGCACGAAACGGTGCTGGCCATCGAATACCACCTGGTCGCCGGCCTGCAGCCAGCAATGGCGCACGGCCACGCCATTGACGCGGGTGCCGTCGGCACTGCCGAGGTCGCGCAGCAGTACGCGCTCGCCGTGCACTTCCACCCGTGCATGCTGTTCGGCAAAAGCCGGATCGTCGATGGCGATGTCGGCGTCGTTGCCGCGGCCGATCAGGCGGGCCCGCGACAGGGTGAAACTGCGGCCATGGTGGAGTCCACCGACGCCGCGCAGCAGCCGCTGCTGCTCGTCGCTGCCGTCATCGTTGTTCGGCGCAGGCGCCTGCAGCAGGCTCTCGACCTCGCCCTGCAGGACCATCTCCACACCATCCACGTATACCGCATCGCCTGCACGCAACAGCGCCATCCGGCGCACCGGCCGACCGTTCACGTGGATGCCGCGGATACCGTTGCCGACCTGCAGCCAGAGGCCGCGATCGTCCATGCAGAACTGCGCCAGCAACAGCGCGCCGTGACCGGCATCGCCCAGCCGCACGCTGCCGTTGGCCTGGCGCACGATGCGCTGCACCCCGGGCCGCAGCGGCTGGTCGGGCTGTTGTTGTTGACTGAAGTGAACAAGCAGGTTCTGCACGCGGCGCAGCCTAGCAGGTTGGCCGCCAACGAAGAAGAACCTGCGATGAGTGCTTGGCGCGGACGCCCCCGATGCGCACAATGCTCGCCCTCTCTGATCATCCCCGCCCAGCGCCAGGAGCCTGCATGTCCACCATCGATGTCCGCCACGCCCACGCCCTGCCCGACGCACAGGCGCGCGCCGCGATCGAACAGGTCGCCGCCAAACTGTCCGAGCGCTTCGGCCTGAAGTCGTCCTGGACCGCCGATGTGCTGAACTTCTCCGGCAGCGGCGTGGACGGCGCGATCGAACTGCAGCCGGGCGCTGTGCGCGTGACCGCCAAGCTGGGCTTCCTGCTGTCGGCAATGAAGGGCATGGTCGAAGGCGAGATCCAGCGCGTGCTGAAGGAAAAGCTGGGCTGAATCCTGGCGGCGGCCATCACGGCCGTGCAACGCCACCGCGCGCTACTCTCGGGGCAGGCCCAACTCCCACGGGAAGTGCGATGAACCACTACGAGAACGACGACCGCCGCAACGACGACGCCTCTTTCGGTGACCAGGCCGAGCGCTTCTCGCGCAAGCTCAGCGACTCGGCGCAGCAGGTCTGGCTGGCCGGGCTGGGCGCCCTCGGCCGCGCCCAGGCCGAAGGCAGCCGCTTCTTTGATGGCCTGGTGAAGGAAGGCGAAGCCTGGGAAGCCCGCCGCCGTGAACGCAGCAGCGAACAGGGCCCTGGCTGGCGCGACAACGTGGAATCGTCCCTGGATGAAGCCCGCGAGAAGGCCTCGGGCACCTGGAACAAGGTCGAGAAGGCCTTCGATGACCAGGTGCAGGGCGTGCTCAAGCGGCTGCATGTGCCCACGGCCGACGAAGTCACCGCGCTGGAAGCCCGCATCGATGCCCTGCACGCGCGCCTGGCCAGGCTGGAAAACCGGGCAGCGTCGGGTACCGACGCCCCTGCACCGGGCAGCCATCAGTCGCCGGACAGCATTCCCTGAGCGCAATTGTTGCAATGCAATAAATTTTGATTGACAATCGCGAGCAACCCGCCAATCGCTTCGGCTGCCGTTTGTTCCCTCCCCTCACGGCTTCAGGATTGGCGGGTTTTTCGTGCCCGCCGTATACAGTTCTGCGTGCTCCATCACGCTTCCTGTCAGGAACATCCTGACCCAGCCGGGCACTGCGGCCTTTACACTGTCGTTCTCCGCTTTCGCCCCTTCCGCCCTACTCCTGCATGCTCCCCTGGATCCTGGCCCTGTTGTCGGCCCTGCTTACCTGTTCCCTGGCCGTGGTCTATCTGTGGTGGATCAAGCGGCGGCAGAAGGAGATGCAACTTGGCCTGCAGGCCCTGGCGGGGATGCACTGGCGCGAATTTTCGGTACTCGTCAAGCGCATGCTGCGCGAGCAGCGTGGCCTGCGCGAGCTGGTCGATCCGGCCGAAGATGCCCGCGAGCCGAGCAGCGACTTCCTGCTCAGCGACGGTCCCAACCAGTGGCTGGTGTCATGCAAGCACGGCCTGGCCTACCGTATCGGCACTGCCGCAGTGAACGAACTGGGGGCGGCCGCGCGCCTGGCCGGTGCGAAAGGTGGCGTACTGCTCACGGAAGGCCGGATCGAGCGCGATGGCCGGGCAGCTGCCGAGAAGCAGGCGGTCGAGGTACTGGACGGCCCGCGCCTGTGGCCGCTGCTGCAGCCCTACCTGCCGGGTGACATAGAAATGCGTGTGCGCGCCACTGCCCGGCATGAAGCCCTGCGCCGCATCGCCATCGCCGGCCTGGGATCAATCACGCTGGGGCTGCTGGTCGGCCTGGGCCTGCAGGGCCTGCACGTGGACGACGCCGCACCCACTGCCGACACATCGGTAGTGCCAGCGCCAGTGCCAGCGCCGGCCCCTGCTCCGGCCGCTACCGCTGCACCTGCCCCCGGAGCATCCCCGAGCACGCCCGCCACCGCGACCTCGTCGCCGCAGGGTGTGGCCGCGCCGGCGGCCGACCCACGGAGCAATCCCAACCCGGATGCGGCCACCCTGGATCGCTACCAGGCCGATCTGGCCCGTGCGCTGGCTGGCAAGCCCGGCATCGCCAGCGGCGTCTGGCTGACGCGGCAGACGCTGGCGATCAACCGCACCGGCGAACTTGACGCCGTATGGCCGCTGGTCTGCGAGGAAGTGCTGCACTACCCCGCCCTGCGCAACGTGCGCATCCAGCTCAATGCCCGCCCCGGTGTGGACGAGCCGGTGCGCTGGCGGCAGTGCGCTACGTATTGATGGGGCAGCATCCACGCATGACGTGGATACGCCCTACCGAGCCCCCGGCGCGAAGCGCGCGACCAGGTCCCAGGCGTCGCCGAGGAACATCTGGCGCACGCGGGTGATCGGCTGTTCGCCACGCCAGGTCAGGCGTTCGATCACCAGGCAGGCGGTACCGGGCTTCACGTCCAGCAGCCTGGCGGTGGCAGTGTCCGCACCCCAGGCGCTGATGCGGTGCTGGGCGCGGGTCCACGATACGTTCTGCAGCAGCCAGCTGCCCGGCGCGGTGGTACTGAAATCGACCTCCAGCACCTCGGGCACCCCCACCGGGCTGATCAGCCGATGCTCCAGCGCCAGCGGGCGGCCGTCGGCCAGATGCAGGCAGCGCATCGCCAGCAGTTTCTCGCGGCCCGCCAGCTCTACCTCGCCGGCATTGCCGGGATCAGCCAGGCGCAGTTCCCGTTGCAGCAGGCGATAGGCGTACTGATGGCCGCGCGAACCGACCTCCATCGCAATGTCGGGAATCTCCAGCGCCACCTGTTCCAGGTGCGGGGGCTGACGCGCCACGAAGGAACCCGCACGACGGCGGCGCTCGATCATGCCGCTCTCGGCCAGTGCGGTCAGCACCTTGTTCACCGTCATCCGCGAGCAACCGTACTGCTCCATCAGCTCGTGCTCGTACGGTATGCGGAAGCCCGGCGCCCACTCTCCGCTGAGGATGCGGCTTTCCAGATCGCTGCGGATGCGCTGGTTGAGCGTGGCGGACTTGCTGGCCTTCACGTGATGGGGTCTCGGTGTCGGGAGGCGATCAGGCCAGCACGCCACGCAGGGCGGCGGCGAAGGCGCTGGTGATCGCCTCGCGCTGCAGGTGGCGGCCTTCGGCCACGCATTGACGGCCATGGCGCCAGACCGATCGCAGCGCGCCATTACGTGCGGCGAACACCCAGCTGTCAAGCCATGCGTCATCCTGTCGCGCCTGCAGCGCCGGGTGCGCGGCATCCAGTTCGACCAGATCGGCACTGGCGCCGACCTGCAGGCCAGCGGCCACGCCCAGCGCCTGTGCGCCACCGTGCAATGCACCTTCGAACAGGAAGCGGCCGCTGCTGCGGGTGGCATCCGGCGCCAGTACATTGCGCCCGCGCAGGGCCAGGCGCTGGCCGTACTCGAGCAGACGCAGTTCTTCAGCCGCATCGATCAGCACATTGGAATCGGAACCGACACCGAAGCGCCCGCCCTCGCGTGCGAACGCCTGCATCGGGAACAGGCCGTCGCCCAGGTTGGCCTCGGTGATCGGGCAGAGACCGGCCACTGCCTGGCTGGCCACGATGGCCGCGCGCTCGTCATCGGTGATGTGGGTGGCATGCACCAGGCACCACCGTGCATCGACCGGCGCATGGTCGTACAGCCACTGCACCGGGCGCTGACCGCTCCAGGCCAGGCAGGCCTCGACCTCACGCACCTGCTCGGCGATATGGATGTGCACCGGGCCGTCAGCCAGTGGCAGCAGCGCGCTCAGTTCCTCGCCGGTGACCGCGCGCAGGCTGTGCGGTGCGATGCCAAGCACCGCGTCGGGAAGCGCGGCCAATGCCGGCTTTGCGGCGTCCAGCAACTGTGCGAAGCCCTCCACGTCGTGGATCAGGCGACGCTGTGCGGGATTCGGTGCCGCGCCGCCGAAGTCGGCATGCGCGTAGAACACCGGCAACAGGGTCAGGCCGATGCCGGTCTGCTCGGCTGCCGCCGCGATCCGTGCACTCATTTCGGCGCGGTTGGCATAGGCGTGGCCCTCGGCGTCGTGGTGCAGGTAATGGAATTCGCCGACGCGGGTGAAGCCGCTTTCCAGCATTTCCATATAGGCCTGGGCGGCGATGGCCTGCACCGCGTCCGGGCGCAGATGGGCGAGGAAGCGGTACATCAGCTCGCGCCAGCTCCAGAAGCTGTCACCGTCACCACCGCCGATCTCGGTCAGGCCGGCCATGCCACGCTGAAACGCGTGGCTGTGCAGGTTGGGCAGGCCCGGCACCAGGATGCCGACCAGGGTGTCGCCGTGCTGGGCGGCCTGCCCCGCGCTGATCGCCGCGATGCGGCCATCCTGCACCTGCAGGCGGACATCACGGGCCCAGCCGTCGGCCAGCAGGGCGTGGGCGGCATGGAAGCAGTGCGGGGAACGCGAATCGGACATGGCTGGACAACCCGAAATGGACGCCTATATTGTATAGACATATAAGCACAGCCGCGTTGTGGATGCCATGCACGTCGATACCCTCTGGTCCAACGTCCACCTGATCACCCTCGAGGGGGAAGGGCTGGGTGTCATCCGCGATGGCGTGCTCGCCTGCGCCGACGGCCGCATCGTCCACGTCGGCCCAGCAGGTAGCGATGGCCATCTGCAACCGACCACCCGCATCGACGGCGAAGGCCGCTGGATCTCGCCGGGCCTGATCGACTGCCACACCCACCTGGTCTACGCCGGCAACCGCGCCAACGAATTCGAGCAGCGCCTGCAGGGCGTCAGCTATGCCGAGATCGCCCGCGCCGGCGGCGGCATCGTCTCTACCGTGCGCGCCACCCGCGCTGCCACCCCGGAACAGCTGGCCGCCGAAAGCCGGCCGCGCCTGCTGGCGATGCGCGCCGAGGGCGTGACCACGATCGAAATCAAGTCCGGCTACGGCCTCGCCCTGCCCGACGAGCGCAAGCAGCTGCAGGTGGCGCGTGCGCTGGGCGAGGAATGCCGGGTCAACGTGGTGACCACCTTCCTCGGCGCACACGCGGTTCCGCCAGGCCGCGAGGCGCAGGAATACACCGACGAGGTCTGCAACGTGATGATCCCGGCCATCGCCGCCGAAGGCCTGGCCGAAGCGGTGGACGTGTTCTGCGAGAACATCGCCTTCTCGCCGGCGCAGGCGCGGCAGGTCTTCGAAGCAGCGCGCGCCAACGGGCTGGCGGTGAAGATCCACGCCGAGCAGCTGAGCAACCAGCACGGCGCCGAACTGGCGGCCAGCGTCGGCGCACTGTCGGCCGACCATATCGAACATCTGGACGATGCCGGCATCGCCGCGATGGCCGCCGCCGGCACTGTCGCCGTGCTGCTGCCCGGTGCCTTCTATTTCACCCGCGATACCACCTTGCCGCCGATCGCCGCGCTGCGTGCGGCCGGCGTGCCGCTGGCGCTGGCCACGGACAGCAACCCGGGCACCTCGCCGCTGACCAGCCCGCTGCTGGCGATGAACATGGGCGCCACCCTGTTCCGCCTGACCGTGGATGAGTGCATTGCCGGCTTCACCCGTGAAGCGGCGCGCGCACTGGGCCATGGCGAGCGCATCGGCCGCCTGGCCGTGGGCCTGGACTGCGACCTGGCGATCTGGGACATCGACGCGCCCGCCGACCTGGTCTATCGCATTGGATTCAACCCGCTGCACGCGCGCGTGGTGCGCGGGCAGCCCGACCTGCCTGCCTCCTGGAGCAACACATGAGCAACACCCTGGTTCTTCGCCCCGGCCATGTCACGCTTGCCCAGTGGCGGCAGGTCTATCGCGGTGCGCCGCTCGCGCTCGACCCGGCCGCGCTGCCGGTGGTGCGCGCCAGCGCTGCGGCGGTGGCCGCCATCGTTGCCAAGGGCGCGCCGGTGTACGGCATCAACACCGGCTTCGGCAAGCTGGCCAGCGTGCGCATCGAGCGCGAGGACCTGGCTACCCTGCAGCGGAACATCGTGCTCTCGCATGCCGCCGGCGTGGGCGAGCCGATGCCGGCCAACGTGGTGCGCCTGATGATGGCGCTGAAGCTGGTCAGCCTGGCGCAGGGTGCGTCGGGCATCCGCGAGGAAACGTTGCTGCTGCTGGAAGCGATGCTGGTCAAGGGCGTGCTGCCGGTGGTACCCGCGCAGGGCTCGGTGGGTGCCTCGGGCGACCTGGCACCGCTCTCGCACCTGGCCAGCGTGATGCTGGGCGTAGGTGAAGCCTTCATCGGTGACGAGCGCGTGCCGGCGGCCGATGCGCTGGCACGTGCCGGCCTGCAACCGATCGAGCTGGGCGCGAAGGAAGGCCTGGCGCTGCTCAATGGCACCCAGTTCTCCACCGCGTATGCGTTGGCCGGCCTGTTCGAGATCGAGACCGTGTTCCAGGCCGCGCTGATCACCGGCGCGCTGTCGGTGGAAGCAGCCAAGGGCTCCGACACGCCGTTCGACCCGCGCATCCACGCCATCCGCGGCCAGCGCGGGCAGATCGCTACCGCCGCGACGCTGCGCGCGCTGATGCAGGGCTCGGAGATCCGCGAATCGCACCGCGACAACGATGTGCGCGTGCAGGACCCGTACTGCCTGCGCTGCCAGCCGCAGGTGATGGGCGCGGCGCTGGACATCCTGCGCCAGGCCGCGACCACGCTGGAAATCGAAGCCAACGGCGTCTCCGACAATCCGCTGGTGTTCACCGATACCGGTGAAGCGCTGTCCGGCGGCAACTTCCATGCCGAGTCGGTGGCCTTCGCGGCCGACATGCTGGCGATGGCGGTGTGCGAGATCGGTTCGATCAGCGAGCGCCGCCTGGCGATGCTGGTCGACCCGGCGCTGTCCGGCCTGCCGGCGTTCCTGACCCCGCGCCCGGGCCTGAATTCCGGCTTCATGATTCCGCAGGTGACTGCCGCGGCGCTGGTCTCGGAAAACAAGCAGCGCGCCTACCCGGCCAGCGTTGATTCGATCCCGACGTCGGCCAACCAGGAAGACCACGTCTCGATGGCCGCGCACGGTGCACGCCGCCTGATGCAGATGGCCGAAAACGCCGCCAACGTGATCGGCATCGAGCTGCTGGCCGCCGCACAGGGCTGCGACTTCCACGGCCCGCTGCGCTCCAGTGCCGCGCTGGAAGGCGTGCGCGCCACCCTGCGTGCACAGGTGCCGACGCTGGAGGAAGACCGCTACTTCCATCCGGACATGGTGACCGCTACGAACCTGGTGCGCAGTGGCGCACTGGCGCAGGGCCTGGCCGAGCTCCTGCCGACCGTGGAACCGCAGGCATGAACGCCCATCCCGACTGGCTGACGGTGCACGAGGGCGATGCGCCGTTGATCGTCAGCTTCCCGCATACCGGCAGCGAGCTGCCGCACGACCTGATCGGCGACTACCACTCGCCGTGGCTGGCCCGCCGCGACGCCGACTGGTGGGTGCATGAGCTGTACGACTTCGTGCGTGGCATGGGCGCGACCACGGTGCGCTCGGCGATCTCGCGTTCGGTGATCGACCTCAACCGCGATCCCAGCGGCGTGTCGCTGTATCCGGGCCAGAACACCACCGGCCTGTGCCCGCTGACCACCTTCGACAACCAGCCGCTGTACCACGCCGGGCGCGAGCCGGACGAGGCCGAAATCGCGCGACGCCGCGATACGTATTTCCTGCCCTACCACGACGCCCTGGCTGCGCAGATCGCGCGCCTGCGTGCGCGCCACGGCACCGTGGTGGTGTACGACGCGCACTCGATCCGCTCGCACATCCCGCACCTGTTCGACGGTGAGCTGCCGCAGTTCAACCTGGGCACCGCCGGCCCCTCGGGTGCGCCGGACACGTCCTGCGACAACACCTTGAGCGACGTGGTGGAGAACCTGCTGAAAATCAGCGGCATGAGCCAGGTGCGCAACGGCCGCTTCAAGGGCGGCTGGATCACCCGCCATTACAGCAACATCGCCGGCGGCGTGCACAGCCTGCAGATGGAGCTGGCCTGCCGTGGCTACATGCACGAACCGCTGCCGGACCAGGTGGATGAACACAGCTGGCCCACCCCGCTCGACCCCGACCACGCCGCACCGCTGCGCCACACCCTGGCG
This sequence comes from Stenotrophomonas pavanii, assembly GCF_900101175.1. Lineage (GTDB taxonomy): Bacteria > Pseudomonadota > Gammaproteobacteria > Xanthomonadales > Xanthomonadaceae > Stenotrophomonas > Stenotrophomonas pavanii. Next base: position 30,738 of record NZ_FNFQ01000001.1, read on the forward strand.
CAGGTGCTCAACGCCTGCCTTGAATTCGCTACGAACCGGAGCGCCGCATGACCCGCAACGACCCGTCCCGCACCCTCGCCGCGCCGACCGGCACCACGCTCAATGCCAAGAGCTGGCTGACCGAGGCACCGCTGCGCATGCTGATGAACAACCTGCACCCGGACGTGGCCGAGCGCCCGCAGGAGCTGGTGGTGTACGGCGGTATCGGGCGTGCCGCGCGCGACTGGGAGAGCTTCGATGCCATCGTCGAAACGCTCAAGCGCCTGGACGACGACCAGACCCTGCTGGTGCAGTCCGGCAAGCCGGTGGGCGTGTTCCGCACCCACGCCGATGCACCGCGCGTGCTGATCGCCAATTCCAACCTGGTGCCGCGCTGGGCCAACTGGGACCACTTCAACGAACTGGATAAGAAGGGCCTGGCCATGTACGGCCAGATGACCGCCGGCAGCTGGATCTACATCGGCGCGCAGGGCATCGTGCAGGGTACCTACGAGACCTTCGTGGAAATGGGGCGCCAGCACTTCGGTGGCGACCTGACCGGGAAGTGGCTGTTCACCGGCGGCCTCGGCGGCATGGGTGGCGCACAGCCGCTGGCCGCGGTGATGGCCGGCGCCTCCTGCCTGGCCGTCGAGTGCCGCAAGAGCAGCATCGACATGCGCCTGCGCACCGGTTACCTGGATATCTGGACCGACACTCTGGACGAAGCGCTGCGCCTGATCGACGAGTCGTGCAAGGCCGGCACGCCGAAATCGGTGGGCCTGCTCGGCAACGTCGCCGATGTGTTGGCTGAGTTGCTGGCGCGCGGCATCAAGCCGGACCTGCTGACCGACCAGACCTCCGCGCACGACCCGGTGAACGGCTACCTGCCGCAGGGCTGGACGGTCGAACAGTGGGATGAGAAGCGTGTCTCTGCACCGAAGGAAGTGGAAAAGGCAGCGCGTGCGTCGATGGCCAACCACATCCGCGCCATGCTCGGCTTCCACGCGCTCGGCGTGCCGACCGTGGACTACGGCAACAACCTGCGGCAGATGGCGCTGGAGGAAGGCGTGGCCAATGCCTTCGACTTCCCCGGTTTCGTGCCGGCCTATATCCGCCCGTTGTTCTGCCGCGGCATCGGCCCGTTCCGCTGGGCTGCGCTGAGCGGCGACCCTGAAGACATCGCCAAGACCGATGCCAAAGTGAAGGAACTGATTCCGGACAACCCGCACCTGCACCGCTGGCTGGACATGGCGGCCGAGAAGATCAAGTTCCAGGGCCTGCCGGCGCGCATCTGCTGGGTCGGCCTGGGTGACCGCGACCGCCTGGGCCTGGCCTTCAACGAGATGGTGGCCAACGGCGAACTGAAGGCGCCGGTGGTGATCGGCCGTGACCACCTGGACAGCGGCAGTGTGGCGTCGCCGAACCGCGAAACCGAAGCGATGGCCGATGGTTCCGATGCGGTGTCCGACTGGCCGCTGCTGAACGCCCTGCTCAACACCGCCAGCGGCGCGACCTGGGTGTCGCTGCACCATGGCGGTGGCGTGGGCATGGGCTTCTCGCAGCACGCCGGCATGGTGATCGTCTGCGACGGCACCGAGGCGGCGGCCAAGCGCATTGGCCGCGTGCTGTGGAACGACCCGGCCACCGGCGTGATGCGCCATGCCGATGCTGGCTATGAAATCGCGATCAACTGCGCGAAGGAAAAGGGACTGGATCTGCCCGGAATCCTCGGCTGATCTCAGGGCGGCTGGCACTACCGGGAACGTGTGGTAGTGCCGGCCGCTGGCCGGCACCGCACGCTGCGTTGCCCGTGCAGCCGAGCATGGGCGCGACTGCAGATGCTTGACCCAGCCTCCGCCGCTGACCAACATGCGCCATCACCGCTGATGGATCGCCGCGATGTACCGCACCTTTGTTGCTGCATTGCTCTGCGCCCTCTTCGTCGTTCCGATCGCTTCGGCGCGTGGCCTCACCCCCGACCTCTCCACTCAGCTCGACGCCCAGCTGCAGGCCAACCGCGAACGCTACGGCATCGCCGGCCAGGCGGTACTGGTCGCACACGACGGCCAGGTGCTGTACCAGGGCGCCAGCGGTGAACGTGATCCCGCCACCCATGCGCCCGCCACCGTCGATTCCATCTTCGCCGCGCAGTCGATGGCCAAGCTGCTGACCAGCACGCTGGTGATGCAATTGGTCGATCAGGGCAAGCTGGATCTGGATGCACCCGCCAGCCGCTATGTGCCGGACCTGCCAACCGCATGGCAGGCGATCCGTGTGCGCGATTTCCTCAACCACAGCTCCGGTATCGCCGAGTACTACGAGCGGGTGGACAACCGCTGGGTGAGCAGGGGCTACACCGGTGTGGCGCCGGATCTTGCCGCTGCGTTGAAGGTAGCCGCCGCGGCACCGATGCAGTTCGCCACCGGCAGCCGCGTGCAGTACACCCAGGCCAACTACCTGGTGCTGACCGCCTTGCTTGAAGCGCATTACCGCAGGCCCTACCCGGCCATCGCACGCGAACGCATCCTGCAGCCGTTGAAGATGGCCAGCACCTCGTGGGGTGTCGCGAGCGTGCCAGCCCAGCGCGCGGCCGTGCCGTACATCGGCAAGGATGGCCAGCTCCAACCGGCCAACGAAGACCCGTGGCCGGACTACGGCTGGGGCCATGCCGATCTGCAGACCAGCGTGGGCGACATGAACCGTTTCCTGCAGGCGCTGGCGACCGGCAGGCTGCTGCGCACGGCGACCCTGGAAAAACTCTGGCAGCCGCAGAAACTGAGCGGTGGCGGCAGCAATTTCTTCTCCACTGGCTGGGACACCACCCGCAGCGACGGCTACACCCAGGTCGGCCACGATGGGGGCACCCGCGTCAGGGCGCGGCTGGCCTACAAGGACACGCTGGCCAGCGGTTATTGGGTGTTCGTGTACCTGACCAACGGCAGTGCCCGCAACGTCTGGTCCAGCACGCTGGTGGAGAGCACGATGGCTGTGGCTGCGCCGAAGACGTTTCCGCATGCGGTGCTGTCCGAACGTTTGATCGCTTACGCGCTGGATGATGACGCAGCCGCTGCGCAGGCGATGCGCGCCTGGTTGCGCGACGACAGCCGGGTGACGGGCGACGGGTTGGAACGTGCGATCAACGCCGGTGGTTATGCCATCCGCGAGAGTCTGGGGGCCGGCAGGGCGCTGAAGGTGTTCACGCTCAACACCGAGCTGTATCCGGATTCGGCCAACGCGTGGGACAGCCTGGCCGAATGCCATGCGGCATTGGGTGAGAAGGAAACTGCCGAGCGGCTGTATGCGAAGTCGAGGACGCTTGCGAAGCCTTCGCGATAGCCCGTTCTGTAGAGCCGCGCCCATGCTCGGCTGCTCTTCGTCGCGATGGCAGACAACCCGCGCTGCGCGCGATAGCCGAGCGTGGGCTCGGCTCTACAGGAACACGGCGGGCGGCCATACGCCGTCGGTGGGTGACGTGGCGCCGCCGACCTGTTAACTTGCGCGCCAATTTCGTGGTTTACAGCATTCCCGCATGTCGCTCTCGCCGTACCGCCCCACCCCGTCGCTGTTGTTCCTGGCCGTCTGCCTCGGCCTCGCTTCCACCGCCGCGGCCGCGCCGCAGGCCACCACGCTGGATGCCGTGCAGGTCACTGCTGCCGATGCCAGCGCGCAGGCGCGCGAGGCGTTGAAGCGCGTACCCGGCGCCAGCAACGTCATCGACGTGGCCAAGGCCGACAGCCGACTGTCCACCAGTGCGGATGTGCTGGCCTACCAACCGGGCATCAGCGCGCAGTCGCCGGGCAACGAGGGCACCAAGGTCTCGATCCGTGGCTCGGGCATCAACCGGGGCCCGGGCGCGCATGCCTCGGGCATTGCGGTGTCGATCGATGGCCTACCACTGACCGGCCCGGGCGGCACGCCCTACGAGCTGCTGGAACCGCTGTGGCTGTCGCGCGTGGAAGTCCTGCGCGGCGCCAACGGTTTCGAGCGTGGCGCGCTCGCGCTGGGCGGTGCCATCGACTACGTCAGCCGTAGCGGACGCGATTCGGCGGGCGTGCAACTGCATTACGAAGCCGGTAGCCGTGGCTACCAGAAGCGCGGCGTCAGCTGGGGCGGCGTGAGCGGCGATGTTGATTACTTCGTGGCCTACACCGATACCGAGTTCGACGGCTATCAGCGCCATGCGCGTGGCGACGGCAAGGGTGCGATGGCGAACGTCGGCTGGCAGATCACGCCCGACCTGCAGACGCGCTTCTTCGTGCGCTACCGCGAAACCAATCACGAAACACCCGGTCGCCTCACCCGCGATCAGATCCGCAACGATCCGCATGCCGCGAATGCAGCCAACCTGGCCATCGATGCGCGCCGCCCGCAGCCGGGCAGCACCTGGGTGGGGAACGTCACCACGCTGCAGCTCGATGAAGACTCCTCGTTGCAGGCTGGGCTGGTCTATCACACGTACCCGATGGACTTGAACGAGAGCCTGTATCGCCAGCAGCTGGACTACGCCAACCTCAACGCCACGCTGGACTACCGCCGCCGCCACCGGCTGTTCGGCCTGGACAGCGAAACCACGGTCGGCCTGCGCGTCACCCATGACCTGGATGCCGATGTGCGCGAGTCGCTGCGCTTTGCCAGCAACGGCTATGCCGCCGGCACGCGCACGCGTGACTTCCGCCACCATGGCACCGACAGCACGCTGCACGTCGGTAACACCCTCGCCTTCAACGACCGCCTGCGCATGCAGACCGCGCTGGCACTGATCAACACCCGCCGCGATGTGCAGGTGACCTGGCCAAGCAGCGGCGGCCGCCTGCGCGACCACGACTGGGACTACGCACCGCGACTGGGCTTCACCTGGCAACACAGCGCCCAGACCCAGTGGTTCGGCAACCTCAGCCGCTCGGTGGAGGCGCCGCACCCGTGGTCGATGATCTGGGGCTCGAACCAGTACTTCGGGCCGGGCAACGGGCCGTCCAGCGGCCGCCAGCGCGCGCCGCTGCCGATGCAGAACCAGACCGCCACCACGCTGGAAATGGGTGCGCGCGGTGATGCGGCGCTGGGTCGCTGGGAACTGACCGGCTACTACGCTCACGTGAACCACGAACTGCTGAGCGTCGAACTGCAACCGGTGCCGAACCTGTTCATCGCCGAGAACAATGCCAGCCCCACGGTTCACCGCGGCATTGAAGCCGGATTGGACAGCACGCTGTGGCAGGCAGCATCGGGCCGTCTGTCGCTGCGCCAGGCCTACACCTTCAGCGACTTCCGCTACCGCCACGATGCACGCTTCGGCAGCAACCGCCTGCCCGGCCTGCCCCGCCACGCGTATCAGGCCGAGCTGCGCTTCGATCACGCCTCGGGCCTGTACGCCGCGCTCAATACCGAATACGCCTCGCGCATTGCCGTGGACTACGCCAACAGTTACTGGGCTGACGACCATGTGATCTTCGGCAGCCGCATCGGCTTCGACGCACCCGGTGGCCGCTGGCAGGCCTGGGCGGAGATGCGCAACCTCGGCAATCGCCACTATGCCGCCACGGTCACGCCGGGCTATGACGATGCCGGCAGGGATGTGGCCCGTTCGACACCCGGCGAAGGCCGTGGCGTCTATGCAGGTGTGCGCTGGCGATTTGACTGATTCCCGCAGGCGGCGCCGGGTGTAATCCGGCGCCGTCGCTCCCCGGGGTCAGCCGATTCGCCAGACCGGCAGGCGCTCGCTGCGCTTCCAGATGGCAGGCGCAACGCAGATCAATACCAGTGCCGCCAACCACTTCGGTGAGGTATTGAGCACGGTCGAGGTGAGCGAGCCATCGACGGGGGCGGCCACTTCCTGCCACGGGTTGTAGCCCAGGTAGAGGATGCTGCCGGCCCACCACAGCAACGCTGCGCTGATACCGAGCAGCAGCAGGGCCAGGGTGCGACAGGTCCAGCGCTGCGAGGTGGTACCCCATTCCCGCGACGCCGCGACCAGCAGGCCCACCACCAGCAGCGACACCAGGGCCACCAGGCCGATATCGACCTTGTGCCCGATACGCTCGTAGGTGCAGGCGCGGCATCGCGCCTCTTCCGCGGCAGTGGCGGCTTCGGCGCCGTCGGCCTGCCCGGCTGCGGGCTGTGCCAGTGCAGCAAACGGCAACAACACCGCGAGCAACGTCACCATGATCCAACGAAACAACGTCCTGTTCCTGCGTGCAGCGACATCCATGCGCTTGTCCTTGTCAGGGTTGGTTGAAGCCGGGCCACGTTCCGGGGCCCCTGCGCCGATCATAGCGCAGGGCCGGGGAGGAACGAAAACCGCGAAGAGGGCCATGGGCGTTTCCGAACCGGCCAGAGCCACGATCAGCGCCATCTGCAGGCGTGGCCACCTGCGCCGCTGCAGGCGTCGGCGCGCGCACGGCTTCGCTGTCGCGGTTCATCGGCAATGCCAGTGGGCTGGATGAAAAGCGGCACGAGCGCTTCATGCAGCCGCCAGGGGGTGGGAGGCATGGCGGCCGGGAACTTCGGGAAGCTGGTGCTGCAGGCGGACATCCTTGCCGAGCACGCGTAGGTGGTGATGGCCGGCGTCTGGCGCGATGGTGATGATCTTCCGCTGACCTGCTGCGCGTCTCCCGCACGCGGATAGCCGGATCAAGGACGCGCCGCCGCCTTCAGCAACTGCGCGGCCACCTGGTCGAACGGGCCGATGTCCTGCAGCGCGCGGCACATCGCCACCGCCCCCTCCACGCTGGCGATCACCAGGCTGGCCAGCTCACCCGCCGCTGCCGGGGCATGGCCTTCGGCGGCGAACGCCGAGGCGAGGTGGCCGTGCCAGCGCGCGAACACCTCGGCGGCCGCGGCACGGGCTTGGCTGGGCGTCGCCTCCACGGGCTCCTCCACGGCAGCGGCCAGCACCGGGCAGCCGGCGCGGAATTCTGAGCGCAGCAGACGCTCGCGCCACATCGCCAGGAACTGCTGCAGGCCCTGCGCCGCCCCACCCTCCAGCAGCGCCACCAGCAGCGCCTCGACCTTGTCGCCGGCCATGTGGGTGGCGCGCGCCAGCAGCTCCTGCTTGCCGCCGGGAAAGTGGTGGTAGGTGGAGCCCAGCGGCGCGTCGGCCAGCTTGGTCACTTCACGGATGCTGGTGGCATTGAGACCCACCCGTGCCAGCATCTGTGCCGCAGCATCCATCACGCGTTGGGGCGCATCAGAGGGTCGCGGGCTCACGGCGGGCTCCTTGCTAAGACAGTCGTCATAGACTAGCGTACCGGCCGTTCTATAACAGTCGTCATAGCCATGAATCTCTGGTTCCGCCTGCTCCATCTGCTGCTGCGCAGCCTGTTCCGGCCGAAGCTGGAGGCCCCGTTCGGGGTCTCGCGGCTGCAGTTCCGGGTACTGCCCAACGATCTGGACAGCAACCTGCACATGACCAACGGCCGCTACTGGAACATCTTCGACCTGGGCCGGCTGGACCTGATCCTGCGCATGGGCCTGGGCCGGGTGGCGCTGCGCGAGAAGTGGGCACCGATCGTCGGTGCCGGCACCATCCAGTTCCGCCGCGAGCTCAAACCGTTCCAGCGCTTCACTCTGGAAACGCGCCTGGTGGGCTGGGTCGGCTCGCGCGGCATCATGGAGCAGCGCGTGCTGATCGGCGCCGAGCAGAAGATTGCCACCCGTGCACTGCTGGTCACCGGCATCTACGACCGTCGCGCTCGCCAGTTCCTGGGCATGCCGAAGATGATGGAAGCGATCGGCGTGGTCGCGCCGCCGTCGCCGCCGCTCAGTGCGGCCGCCGAGGCACTGCTGGCCGCCGATGCGGCGTTGAAGCAGGACGACGCCTGAGCCTCAGGGAGCCGCCACTGGCATCGTGCGCTGTCCGCGCGATACCACCTGGGTGCGCCCTCCCACGTGCAGCACGTATTCGAAGGACTGCCGCATGCGGCTGTACGCGCCACCCTCCGGTACGCCGTAGTTGGCGCCCACGCTGAGGGTATGCCGGCCCGGCGGCAACGGCTTGAGCATCACCCAGTAGCCGTCAGCGGCGGCCAGCCGTGAGTGTTCGTCATCGGCATCCATGCGGAAGCAGCCTTCGCTGCGGACCCGGTGCCTGCGCATGTCGCCCAATGGCTGGCCATCCAGCAGCACCACCGCGCTGATCAGGTAATCGTTGTTGACCGCCGCCCCGGCCTGCAGCTCCTTGCAGGACACACCCTCATCCATCTGGTAGTGCGCCATGTTGATGATCGGCAGCAACAGGTACTTGCCCGCCGGCACCACGCATTCGCGGTGTGGACGGAAACGGCCATTGGTGCCGGCCAGGTTCCAGACCGGTCCTTCCTGGCCCAGGTCACACACACGGCCATCCGGGTCGAGGTAAGGCGCGCCACCCTGGCCGTCGGCCCACCGCCACCAGCGGGCAGTCCATTTGGCCAATGAAACACCGGCCACGGGTTCACGCGTCAGCGGCGAAGGCGCCGCCGTGTCTGCACTGAACGCCGGCACGGCGGCCAGCAGCAAGGCCATCGTTGCGCCGCTGCGGCGCAGCCACCCCTGGAATCCCTTCCGCATCACCCACCCCATCGTCCCTGGCGGCCACGCTGCGTGGCCGGCTTCGGCGCCACTGTACCTTGGCGGGCTGGATCCTGTGCAGTGCGGGTGCTGTGCCTACTCCAGCGCCATTGCGCGCCTGATTGCCGCCTCCGCCAGCGGCGCCATCATTGCATAGCCCTTCGCGGTGGGATGCACGCCATCCGCGGCCAGCGGCGGATCGAGGCCACCGGCCACGTTGGCCATCGGCGCGTAGTAGTCCAGATAGACCAGATGCTGTGCATCGGCATAGCGCTTCAACGCGGAGTTCAATGCACGCACCTTGGGCGCAGGCGTGATCCCCGGCATCCAAGGGTACTCGCTGACCGGCAGCACCGACGCCAGCACCACGCGAATGCCGTGCGCGCGTGCCAGGTCCACCATCGCGTGCAGGTTGTCTTCGATCATCGCCTGCGTGGCCGGACCAGTGTTGCCGGCAATGTCGTTGGTACCGGCCAGGATCACCACCACCTGCGGCTTCAGGGCCAGCACGTCCTGTGGGAAACGCACCAGCATCTGCGCCGTGGTCTGCCCGCTGATGCCGCGGTTGAGCCACCCCTTGCCGGGGAAGAACGCGGCGCTGCCTTCCCTGCCCCAGCCTTCGGTGATCGAGTCACCGAAGAACACTACACGCGGTTGCCCCGGCACAGCGGGGGGCACGCGTGCGTTGGCGTCGCGATACCGCTGCAGCTGCGGCCAATCAGCCAGTCGCTGCTGCATGAAACGAATCTCGTCAGGTTGCAGCTGCGCTACCGGCTTGAGCAGCAACGGATTGACCGCGCTCGCTTCAGCGGCCACGGCCGGACCGGTCACGCCGATCCCCAGGGCAAGGGCGAACGTTCTGGCAAGCACGACAGGATTACGCATGCAGACTCTCCCGATTCACGCTGACAGTCTAGCGCTTCGACCTGCGATCAGCGTGCCGCTGAACGTGCCGCCACGCCGGTCACCTTGGCCGGCATCCACATGCCGGGCGTCCAGCCGCTGGCGGCCAGGATCGCCTTTGGATTGTCCTGCTGGATCAGCGCACGCACCGCATCGCGCTTGTCCCTGGCCTGCAGGTAATAGGCCTTGGCAATGCGGTAGCCCACCCAATAGCCCAGGTCATAGGGCTCCTGCGAACCCCGCTTGTAGTTGTACAGCCACGGCGACAGATCGGTGCTGTCCACATCCAGCGCAAAGGCGCTTTCAACATGGACCTCGCGGCCGCGCGTCCACGCGGCATGGCGACTGTTGCCGACGTTGCCGGAAATCAGCTCGGCGATGAACTCGGCGATGCCTTCGCCCAGCGACACCCGCAGCACCGTCGCGCGCGGGTCGCCCGGCTCGAAGTCGGTGAGGCCGGTCTGCTGGATATGGACGTACTCGTGCGCGATCACGTGCACGAACCGATCCTGCACATCGGGATTCATGAAATCCGCCGCGCACAGCGCTTCCAGGCCGATGATCACCCCGCTCTTCGAGGTCAACCCGACCGGCCGGCCACGGCCGACCGCGATGGTCACGGGCGGGAACGCGGCCTGCGGATAGATGGCCTGCAGGTTGCCAAACACCTGCACCAGGCGCTGCTTCACCGCTGGCAGCTCCGCCAGGCAACTGCGGCCGTGCGCATACACCTCGGGCTGGCTGGCCATGGCTTCGGCAATACGCTCGGGCGTCACCCGGCGCGCCTTTGCCAGTTCATCCAGGCCCGTACTGCCGTCGGCCAGGTAGCCGGCCAGCTGGGCGACACTGGGCCTGCCGCTAGTGCTGTCGTAGAGCGCGTAGAAGCGGCTGGCATCGGTGGTGAGGATCTGCGGCCCCGGCGGGGTATCCGCCTGTGCCATGCCGACCGCCCCGGCACAGGCCAGGACAAGCAGGCAACGCAGGAAACTGGACATCGCTCCGTCCTTGGTGGAGTGCATGCGAAGCGCGCAATCTACCACTCCGCCCGCGCCTCCGCAGCGGGCACATGCAGGCCCTGCGGGGCTGTGCCAGACTGACTCTGGCACCTGCCATGGATGATGGAGCACCGCACGATGATGATCGTTCCCGCGTACTGGGCCGAAGCCCGCCTGCAGGCCCGTTTTCGTGGCCGGCCGGTGGTCGTGCGCCGCTTCGGCTGGTCCGACGAGGGCCCTGCGGAGGCGCAGGCGCATGCCGACCGCCGCGCCAACGAGGCACTCAACGCGATCCTCGCCGGCCAGGTGCTGCCGCGACGCGAAATCCGCAGCAACTACGGCGTGGAGGGCGTACCGATCCGCGAGCAGATCGTGCAGCGCGATGGCGATGTCATCATCACCCGCAACAGCTACGGCGCACTGTGCCTCAACAGCCCCGACGTGCTGTTCGCCGATATCGATCATGCGCAGCCACCGGCCGGTTGCGTGATACCGGCGATCGTCGCTGCGGTCGTGCTGCTTGCCGGTGCGGTCATCGGCACCCTGCTCTGGCACTGGCTGGTGGGCCTGGTCCTGGGCGTAGCGGCAGTGCTGCTGGTCAACGCGGCAGTGCTGATGCGGCGGAAACAACGCCTGGCCGCCGCCGGCGGCGTTGAAGGACTTGCGTTGAAGCGCGTGGAGGCCTTCAGCGCACAGCACCCCGATTGGCACCTGCGCGCCTACCGCACGCCGGCCGGGCTGCGCGTGCTGGCGATGCATGCCACCTTCTCACCCGAAGACACGCTTCCGCAGGATTTCTTCAAGGTGCTGGGTACCGATCCGCTATACGCGCGCATGTGCCGATTGCAGCATTGCTTCCGTGCACGGCTGACACCGAAGCCGTGGCGCGTCGGTCTGCGTTATCGCATCCGGCCGCCAGTGGCCGCGTGGTCAGCCGAACAGGCCAACAACCCTGACCGGTTGGCCTGGATTGCCGACTATGAAAGGAAGAGTGCCGGCTTTGCCGCGTGCACCTACCTGCGCAGCTTCGGCGACACTGCCCGCGTGCATGCCAAGGCCGAGCATGTGCGTGACCTGCATGACCGGCTGTCACGCGCGCAGGACCGGTTACCGCTTGCCTGAGCGCAACGGGCGCGCTCAGTCCGCGCCCTGCACGAACGGCTGCCCGGCCAGAGTGGTGCCCAGCCGCACCGCGACCTCTTGACCGTCCTTTTTGAAAGTCGTCGTGCAGCGGGTTCCGCCCTTCTGGCATCCGACTTCCGGAAAGCCTTCGAGCGACTCAGGCGCGCCCTGAACCGGACTCGCCTGCCACCCTGCCGCATCCATCAGGCGCTTCGCCTTGGCGTAGGGCATGCCGGCGACGATGCCCAGTTGCGCCAGTTCTGTAGGCAATGCTTGAGAATAGGCCGTTGAGATCGAGGCCAACGACAGCACTGCAGCGAGGAAGATGGCTTTCATTGCACCGACCTGGAACGAGCACACAGCCTCAGCCTAGCCCATTTGCATGACGCAGGAATGTGCCGGTAACACGTCGTTACCGAGTCTCCACAGTTGAATGCAGAGCACCTCAATCCGTTTACAGGCGAACGCCAGCCGAGCACGGGCTCGGCTCTACAGGATGCAGGAAGGCCGCCCTGAGGCGGCCTTCCCGTTCCCTTACTTGGCGTTCTTCACGTAGGTATCGAACCAGTTCAGCATTTCCGCAACCAGCTGTTCGTTCGATTCCAGCGCGGTATACCAGTGCGGCTCATTCGGCAGCATCACCAGGCGGGTGGTACCGCCGTTGCCACGGATCGCCTGGTACAGCTTGCGCGACTGGAACGGCTCGGTGCCCGGGTTGGCGTCGTCCTCGCCGTGGACCAGCAGCAGCGGCAGCTTGATCTTGTCGGCATAGAAGAACGGCGAGGCCTTCAGGTAGACATCCTGCGCCTGCCACACCGAGCGACGCTCGTTCTGGAAGCCGAACGGGGTAAAGGTCTTGTTGTACGAACCGCTGGTCGCCACGCCAGCCTTGAACAGCGTTGTGTGCGCGATCAGGTTGGCGGTCATCAGGCCGCCGTGGCTGTGGCCGGTCACGCCGATGCGGTTGCGGTCGACCACGCCCATGTCCACCGCCTTGTCGACCGCCGCCTTGGCATCGGCTTCCAGCTGCTCCAGGTAGGTGTCGTAGGCGTTCTTCGGGTCACCCACGATCGGGAACGAGGCATTGTCGATGATCGCGTAGCCGGCCAGCAGCATCAGGCGGTACGGCTGCAGACGGGTAAAGGTCTGCTGCGAACCGGACACCTGCCCCGCCTGCGCGGCGTTGGCGAAGTCGGCCGGATAGGCGTACAGGATGGCCGGCACGCGCTGGCCTTCCTTGTAGCCCGGCGGCGTGTACAGCGTGAACGACAGGTCCACGCCGTCGGCGCGCTTGTAGGTCACCAGCTGCTTCTTGATCTGGCGCACTTCCGGGGTCGGGTCGATCAGTTTGGTCAGCGCGGTCGCGGTGGACGCGAACTGCGCCTCGCCGGCCTTCGCGTCGGCCACCGCCTCACCCTGCTGGCGGATGAAGGCATTCGGCGGATCGATCACCGACTGGTGCCAGGTCAGGTAGCGGCCCGGCGTGTTGCTGAAGCCGAGGAACTGCTCGTAGGCGTCGGCACTGCTGCGGAACAGGCGCTCGCTCTTCAGCGTGCCCAGGTCCAGACGGTCGAGGAACGGGCGGTCGCCCTGTGGCGACGCACCGCGGCCACTGAGGAACACATGGTTGCCCTCGCGGCGCACGACCTGCGCGCCATTCGCCAGGCGGGTGAACACCAGGTTGCCGGGGTTGGCGTACAGCTCGTCGCTGGACATGTCCCACAGCAGGCGGCCCTCCTGCTTCGGCTGGTCCACGTCGACGATGCGGGTCTGCATCCAGTGGCGGTTCTCGTCGTTCTCGTACTGGAACGCCACGGCCGGATCGGCGGTCCACGCGAAGCCTTCGAAGCGCTGTGCGGTACGGGTGATCTCGACCGGCTTGCCGTTGAACGGCGCCTTCAGCATCAGCACGCGATCGCGATGCGGCACGTTGACCTTCCAGTCGCCCTTGTCCAGCGCTTCGGCATAGACCAGGGTGGCCGGATCAGTGGCACGCCAGTCGAAACCACGCGGACCTTCCGGCACCCCATGCACCGGCACGCGGTCGGCCAGCGGCAGGCTGGCAATCGGCGCGCTGCGGCCATTGCTGATATCCAGCACGGCCACGTCATTGGCAAAACGCTGGTAGGTCACCGCGTGCGAATACGGTGCCTTGATCGATTCGGTCAGCACGTGCACGCCATCGGGTGCGGCACTGACCTCGTTGAACAGTGCCGGCTGGCCGACCGGACGCACGCTGTTGGCGGTGGTATCGACCACGGCCAGCTGCGACGCAGCGTAGTAGGCGAACAGCTTTTCGTCGTGCACGCTGGTCAGCGTGTCGCGGGCTTCGTAGGTACTGCTTTCGCCGCTGCTGCCCAGCGACTCCTGCGCGTCCGGGCCGGTCGGCACGCCGCCATTGGAGGGCGCCGGGCCCTGGTTGGCCGGCACCAGCTTCACCAGCAGGTTGCGGGTGCCGCCCAGCCACTGCACGGTGGAACCGAAGATCGGGTTCAGCTGCACGTTCGGCACCTGCTTCACCCGGCCGGTCGCCGCATCGCCCACCCACAACTGCACGCTGGTATCGACCGCGTTCTGGAACGCGAACTGGCTGCCATCGGCCGACCACAGCGCACCGGTGGCGCAGCCCTGCGGCAGGTTGACCTTGGTCTCCTTGCCAGTGCCGATGTCGACCAGGGTGAAGTCGGCCACGCAGGCCGGAATGCCATAGCCGCCGGGGGTGTCATGGCGGCTGCGGTTCTTGGGCTCCAGGCGCACGCCCGCCAGCTTCAGGTACGGCTGGGCAACGCGGCTGATCGATGGGTAGGTCTGCGCGGTGGTCAGCAACAGGCGCTGGCCGCCCGGAGCCACGTTCGGCGTCGGCGGCGGCGGTGCCTTCAGCACCTTGAGCAGGTGCTCCGGCGGCTTCGCGTAGTCGGCAAGCGCCGGGCCAGCGGCCAGCAGCCCGACGGTGGCAACGGCAACGGCCGCCGCCAGAGAGGTTCGACGGATCAGCATCCTTATCCCCCTGGGGTGTGAATGGGTACCCGGAATCGGGCATGAACCCGAATCTAGCACCGCAGGGGTTGTGGTGAATGGGCCGGAAGGGCTAGTGGCCGGATGGGGCAAAGTGCCACACCGGCAGGCGCCGGCCGCAGGCGCCTGCCAGGCATGGCCTGGCACTACTGCTGGGCATGCAGGTCCCAGGTGGCCAGATAGTCCGGGTCGACCACGATCATGCCGCTGCTGCGCATGCAGTACTCGCCCGGTTCGGCGGGGAGGTAGTGGTCGAGCATCGGCGGCAGATAGCGCTCATGGCCGTCATTCTCGTCCGCCAGCACTACGCCTTCGTCGGCGCTGATGCGCAGCACGGTACCGGCGTACTGCTCCAGCCCCTGCACCTGGCCGTCACCGCCATAGCGGGTGACGCCCACCAGCACCACCTTGCCGATCATTTCCTCGACCTTGGCATCGTCCAAGGGCGGCAGCATGGGAGTGAATTCATCGCTCATCGGTGCACCTCCGTAGCCTGCTGGACATCGTGGATGAGGTTTCCGCTTCGCAGTGCGGGCATCGCTGGCAGCGGGGCACCTGCCCTGCCTGGACTACCCGCATGGGGAGCGCCAGCACGCCCTGAACCCGAGGGTTCGTGACACCGATGCTGCCACCACGGACGGAACGGACAGGTGAAGGCCGAGCCCGCTCGATCGGGCCGCCGGGTTGCCCCTGCACCCACGCTAGAATGCGGGCATGCGCACCGTACATGCCCTCCGCTATATCACCCCGCTACGCGAAGGCGGCTCCCTGCCCGCCGTGGTCGAGACCGACGACGACGGCATGGCCGTGCTGAAGTTCCGCGGCGCCGGCCAGGGCCCGAAAGCACTGATTGCCGAACTGATCGCCGGCGAAATGGCACGCACGCTGGGCCTGCCGATTCCGGAAATCCTGTTCGTCGAGCTGGACCGCGAGTTCGCCCGCACCGAGCCTGATCCGGAGATCCAGGAACTGATCCGTGCCAGCGAAGGCCTGAACCTGGGCCTGGACTACCTGCCGGGTGCGATCAACTACGATCCGGCGGCGATGCCGGTGGACGCCGACCTGGCCTCGCGCATCGCCTGGTTCGATGCGTTCACCAGCAACGTGGATCGCACCACGCGCAATCCCAACCTGATGGTATGGCACCGCAAGCTGTACCTGATCGACCACGGCGCGGCGATGTACTTCCACCACGACTGGGCCAATGCCGGTGACGCCTGCGAGAAGCCGTTCGTGTTGATCCGCGACCATGTGCTGCTGCCGTTCGCCAGCCGTATCGCCGAGGTGGATGCAGAACTGGCTGCGCGCCTGACCGATGCCGAAATCGAGCGCATCGTCGGCCTGGTGCCGGACAGCTGGCTGGTGGACGAACCGGCGTTCGACAGCCCGCAGGACTATCGCCAGGGCTACATTTCCTATCTCAGGCACCGATTGAAAGTGCGTGCAGTGTTCGTGCAGGAGGCCATCCGTGCCCACGCTGCACACGTATGACTATGCGGTCATCCGCGTGGTACCGCGGGTGGAACGCGAGGAGTTCATCAACGTCGGAGTGATCGTCTCCTGCCCCGGCGCGCGCCATCTGGAAGCGGCCATCGAGATCGATCCCGGGCGCCTGCGCGCCTTCGCCCCGACGTTGGACCAGGAGGCATTGCAGCCGTGGCTGGATGCGATCGTGGCAATCTGCCGCGGCGATGCCAGCGCTGGGCCGATCGCGCAGCTGCCGGCGCGCGCACGGTTCCACTTCCTCACCGCCAAGCGCAGCTCGGTCGTGCAGATGTCGAGCACGCATGTGGGGCGCACTGCGAACCCGGCGGGTGTGGTGGAACACCTGATGACGAAGATGGTGCGGGTCCCGGCACCATCCGAGTGACATCGATCGGGTAGAGTCGACTGTTAGTCGACTAACGCGCGCAGCGTGGGCTCTTTGGCTGTGGCTGAGAAAGGCAGTCGACTAACAGTCGATTCTACCCAGTCGACTCTACCCGGTAGACGCCACCCGGCCGGTGCCATCACCATTCGCGCTCGCCTGCTGGCTCAAGCTCGTTCAACGGCCAGCGGCACCATCCATACGGATGCTCACCGATCTGCGCGGCAAGACCGGCTCGAACGGGATTTGCCAGAATGTAGCAAGCGTGCCTGCGCAGCGATGCATCACTGCGGATTGCATGATCGTAATAGCCTGCCTGCCAGATTGCACCCCGGCTCCCTCGCCGTCGGTTTATTAGAAAGCTGCTGCGCGCCTTGAAGCGCTGCACGCAGTAGCCCAGCGAATGACTACGAAGTTGAGCCAGCCAGTGAATGTGATCCGGCATGATGATCCAGGCAAGTGATGCAGTCAGGCCTTCCCGATCCATCGATCCGAGGAGCTGCATGGCAAGGTGGGCATTGGCAGGGCAATCGAATACGCGATAGCGATTCCGGCACACCATGGTGATGGTGTAGACATTGCCGGCGATGGATCGCCGGCCGGCAAGCAGTTGGGGACTTGGCATGAGTTCGAGAATGCCCGCCCGCATGGATTTCCGGCATCGGTTCACTACCAATGCCAGAATCAGGAATCATCTCGATACAGCGTGCGGGATGTAGAGTCGCCTGGGTAGAGTCAACTGGGTAGAGTCGACTGTTAGTCGACTGCTTTTCTCCCCCACGCTGGAAAGCCCGCGCTTCGCGCGATAGTCGACTAACAGTCGACTCTACCCAGCCGGTTGTACCCTGTCGGCCCTATCTGGGCAGCGCATAGGCCATCACGTAATCGCCGTTCGGGGTTTCCATGAAGTGATGGCCGCCGGCCATGATCACCACGTACTGGCGCCCCCCCTGCTCGTACACCATCGGCGTGGCCTGCCCGCCGGCAGGCAGCGTGGCGTGCCACAGCTCCTTGCCCGTCTTCAGGTCGATGGCGCGCAGCAGGTCATCGGTAGCGGCGGCGATGAAGATCAGTCCGCTGGCGGTCACCACCGAGCCGCCATTGTTCGGCGTGCCGATCTCGATCGGCAGGCCGGAACGGATGCCGAACGGTCCATTGCCGCGTGCACTGCCAAACGGACGGTCCCACAGCAGCTTGCCGGTACGCAGATCGATGGCACGGATGCCGCCATAGGGCGGCTGCTTGCACGGCAGGCCGGTGAACGGCAGCCGCCAGCCAGCGTTGACCTGGATGCCATACGGCGTGCCCATCTGCGGATCGCCGGCGCCCTCGCCACCGCCCCTGTCGGCACGGATCTTCTCGCGCGGCAACCAGCCCAGCCGGTCGGCTTCAGCACGTGGCACCAGCCGGTTGTAGTTGGGCATGTCGTTGTAGTTGGCCACGATCATACCGCGACGCGTGTCGATGGACACGCTGCCCCAGTCCGAACCGCCGTTGTAGCCGGGGTATTCGATGGAATGGCGATCACTGCTCGGCGGCGTGTAGATGCCTTCGTAGTACGCCTTGCGGAACTGGATGCGGCAGACCAGCTGGTCGATCGGAGTGATGCCCCACATGTCACGCTCGGTCAGGTCATGCTCCCGACGCAGCGTGTGGTACAGCGAGAAAAGCTGCGTGGGAGAACGCTGTTCGGGTTCGACGCCGCCCACCGGTACCTTGCGCTCTTCGGCGGCGGTCAGCAGCTGGCCGTTGCGGCGGTCGAGGATGTACAGGTCCCCCTGCTTGGTCGGCAGCAGGAGCGCCGGCACCTTCCCGGCCGCTGTCGGATAGTCGATCAGGCTGGCCTGCGAGCCCAGGTCGTAGTCCCACACGTCCTTGCGCACGGCCTGGAAATGCCAGACCGGCTTGCCGGTGGCCACATCGAGCGCCACCAGCGAGGTCGAATAGCGATTCTGGCTTTCGGTACGCGAGCCGCTCCAGTAGTCGCCTGCGGAGTTGCCCAGCGGCAGATAGACCAGCCCCAGTGCTTCATCACCGGTGGCGGTGGTCCACATGTCCGGCGTGCCGCGCGTGTAGGTCTGCTCGCGCGGCGGCAGCCCGCTGCGCTCTGGCCGGTCCATGTCCCATGTCCAGCGCAGCTTGCCGGTGATCGCGTCGTAGGCCTGGATCACGCCCGAAGGTGCATCCCGGCGCTGTCCATCCAGCACCTGGTGGCCGGTGACGATCACGCCGCGCACGATGGCCGGCGGCGAGGTGATCGACACATAGCCCGGTGGCACCTCGCCCATGCCCAGGGTGATGTCGACCTGGCCGTTGTTGCCGAAATTTGCACAGGGGTGGCCACTGTCGGCATCCACCGCGATGATGCGGCCATCCAGCGTGCCTTCGATGATGCGGGCCGAACAGGCCGGACGACTGCCCGGTGCGGCGCTGCGGCTGACGCTGGGCGGCGGCTCGGGCAGGGCCAGATCGGCAGCGACGTCGGCCAGCACCGCATCGGCGAAGGTCGGTGTGGCGGGTTGCTCGTAATAGCTCACGCCGCGACAGGCGGCGGTGTAAGGAATCGAAGCATCCCGCACCTTCGGGTCGAACCGCCACAGTTCCTTCCCCGTGGCGGCATCGAGCGCGATCAGGCGATTGCGCGCGGTGCACAGATAGAGGCGGTCACCGATCTTCAGCGGCGTGGTTTCCGCGCCCCAGCGCTTCTTCGGCAGGTCACCGGTGCGGAACTGCCAGGCCGGCTGCAGCGTAGCCACGTTGGCCGGAGTGATCTGCTGCAGCGGCGAATAACGGGTGGCCGCATTGCTGCGGCCCCACGCCGGCCAATCGCCCGCGGCAGGCTGGTCGGCCGGCTGCAGGCCGGTGGTATCGCGCGTGGGTTCCAGTCCGGCGCTGGCCGCGCTTTCGGGGAACGGCTGCTGCCCGTCCACTTCGCCGTGCGGCGCGAAGGCCAGGCCAAAGGCGCACACGAACACCAGCATCAGCACGCCGGCCACGCTGCGCGACAGGCGCCTGGAGACCGGTTCGCGCAGGGTCGGCGCCAGCAGTGCCAGCACGATGCCGAGCACCGTCACCAGGCCCAGCCGCGGCACCCAGCGCCAGTAGTCACTGCCCGATTCCCACCAGGTCCACAGCAGTGTTCCGATGAACACCAGCGCATACAGCAGCGCTCCGCTGCGACGGTTGCCAAACAGCAGGAGGCCACTGGCCAGCAGGCCGAGTCCGGCGATGGCGTAGTACGCCGAGCCGCCAAGGCTGAGCAGCCACGCGCCGAGCCCGCCGATGACCAGGCCGAGCAGGACCAGCAGCAGCGACAGCACGGTGACCAGGGGATGCCGGGAGGCACGGACGGGAGCGGGAGCGGACTGCGGCGTGGCGGACATCGTCGATCTCCGGGGGCAGCATGCGCCGTTATCCCACCGCCAACGTGAAGCGCGCGCGCACGGGCGGCATCCGGATACGACGACGCCGGCACAGGGCCGGCGTCGTCGGGTACCTCAGGCTCGCGGCAGGATCAGTCCTGCGCGGCGTCCTCGCTGCTGGCAGCGGCCGGGGCGCCGTCGGTCGTGGCCGGGGCCGCCACGGCCACCTCGTCCTCGTCCTCGTCGATCGAGGCGTCCATGCGCTCCACCGCCTGCAGCTTCTCATCCTTGGACAGGCGGATCAGGGTGACGCCCTGGGTGTTGCGGCCGACGCGGCTGATTTCCGAACCACGCGTACGCACCAGGGTCCCGCCATCGGAGATCAGCAGGACTTCGTCGCTGGAGCCCATCAGCACTGCGGCGACCAGCTTGCCGTTGCGCTCAGTGGTCTGGATGCCGATCACACCCTGCGTGCCACGCCCCTTGCGCGGGTAATCCGGCAACGGGGTGCGCTTGCCATAGCCGTTCTCGGTGGCGGTGAGGATGTACTGCACGCTGCTGTCATCGGCGCCGTCGATCACCGCATCAGCGCTGGCCGCGGCGTCCTCGACACCATTGTCGTCCTCGTTCTCGTCCTCGATGCCACCGGCACTCTCGGCCACGATCAGGCTGACCACTTCCTCGCCCGGCGGCATCTTGATGCCGCGCACGCCGGTGGCGGTACGGCCCATCGAGCGGACCTTGTCCTCACCGAAGCGCACGGTCTTGCCGTTGGAGGCGAACAGCAGGATGTCGCGCTCGCCGTCGGTCAGGCCGACGCCGACCAGGGCATCACCCTCGTCGAGGTTGATCGCGATCTTGCCGCGGGCCAGGCGGAAGGCGAACTCGCCCAGCGGGGTCTTCTTGACCGTGCCGTTCCGGGTGGCGAAGAACACGAACTGGCCATCGGCGTATTCGCGCACCGGCAGCACGGCCTGCACGCGTTCGCCCGGCTCCAGCGGGATCCAGTTGATGATCGGACGGCCGCGGGCGTTGGAACCGGCTTCGGGCAGCTGGTAGACCGGCAGCCAGAACACCTTGCCCGAACTGGTGAAGGTCAGCAGCGTGTCATGCGTGTTGACCAGCCACAGCTGTTCGATGAAGTCCTCTTCCTTGGTCGCCGCCGCGCTGCGGCCACGCCCGCCGCGGCGCTGTGCGCGGTAGGCACTGACCGGCTGGCGCTTGACGTAGCCGGCGTGCGACAGCGTGACCACCACGTCTTCCGGCGCGATCAGGTCGAGGATGTCCAGGTCCTCTTCGCTGTGGCGGATCTCGGTGCGGCGCTCGTCGCCGAACTCGGCCTTGACGTTGACCAGTTCCTCGCGGATCACCTGCAGCAGGCGGTCGGGATCTTCCAGGATGTGGATCAGCCCGGCGATCACTTCCAGCAGTTGCTTGTACTCGTCGGTCAGGCGGTCCTGCTCCAGCCCGGTCAGGCGGTGCAGGCGCATTTCCAGGATCTGGGTGGCCTGGATCTCGGTCAGCTGGTAGCCGCCCTCGATCAGGCCCACGCCCTTGGGCAGGTCTTCGGGACGCGAGGCTTCGGCACCGGCGGCACCCAGCATCGCACCGACCAGGCCGGGCTCCCACACGCGTGCCAGCATGCGCTCGCGCGCTTCGTTCGGGTTCGGCGAGGTCTTGATCAGTTCGATCATCTCGTCGATGTTGGCCAGCGCGACGGTCAGGCCTTCCAGCACGTGGGCACGGGCGCGCGCCTTGCGCAGCTCGAACACGGTGCGGCGGGTGACCACTTCGCGGCGGTGGCGAACGAACGCCTCCAGCATCTGCTTGAGGTTCATCAACTGCGGGCGGCCATCGACCAGCGCCACCATGTTGATGCCGAACACCGATTCCATCTGCGTCTGCTGGTACAGGTTGTTCAGCACAACCTCGGCAGATTCACCGCGCTTGATCTCGATGTAGATGCGCATGCCGTCCTTGTCGGACTCATCGCGCAGCTCGCTGATGCCTTCGATCTTCTTTTCCTTGACCAGCTCGGCGATCTTCTCGATCAGACGCGCCTTGTTCACCTGGTAAGGAATTTCAGTGACGATGATCGACTCGCGGCCGTTGTCGGCCACTTCGATGTCGGCCTTGGCACGGATACGCACGCGGCCACGGCCGGTGCGGTAGCCGGCGACGATGCCGGCGGTGCCGTTGATGATGCCGGCAGTCGGGAAATCCGGGCCCGGGATGTACTCCATCAGGCCGTCGACATCGATTTCCGGGTTGTCGATCAGCGCGATGCAGGCATTGATCGACTCGCTCAGGTTGTGCGGCGGGATGTTGGTCGCCATGCCCACCGCGATACCGGCCGAACCATTGACCAGCAGGTTCGGGAACCGGGTCGGCATGACCGTCGGCTCCAGTTCCTTTTCATCGTAGTTGGGCTGGAAATCGACGGTTTCCTTGTCGATGTCGGCCATCAGCTCATGCGCCAGGCGCGACATGCGCGCCTCGGTGTATCGCATCGCCGCAGCGGAGTCGCCGTCGATCGAACCAAAGTTACCCTGGCCGTCGACCAGCATGTAGCGCAGCGAGAACGGCTGTGCCAGGCGCACCAGCGTGTCGTACACCGACTGATCGCCATGCGGGTGGTACTTACCGATGACGTCACCGACGATACGCGCCGACTTGAAGTAGGGCTTGTTGCTGTGCGCGTTGAGTTCGTTCATCGCGTACAGCACGCGACGATGCACCGGCTTGAGGCCGTCGCGCGCATCCGGCAGCGCGCGCCCCACGATCACGCTCATCGCGTAATCGAGGTAGCTCTTGCGCATCTCGTCTTCCAGGTTGACCTGGATGATTTCCTTGGCGGTTTCTGCCATTCGGGTTCCGTTGTCTGGTAGCGGTCCAGTCCGGCGCAGCCCTCTGCGGGAGGGGGGTCGCGCCGGAACCTCGATTCAACCTGTGGATACTACCACAACGGGCTGTTTTCCGCCTGCCTTTACGGGGATTTTACCGGCACAAATCAGGAACTTAGGGGGTTGCCGGCCAGCGGCCGGCACTACCGGGGCGGCGGTCGCGCCGCCCTCCCCTGCGCCTCAGCCGCCGAAGGCGGCGCGCATGTTCTCGGCGGTCGGGTTCAGGATCACCCCGCGCTCGGTCACGATGGCGTCGATCAGCTCGCCCGGGGTGACGTCGAACACCGGGTTCCAGGCGGCAATGCCCTCGGCGACGGTGCGGGTGCCGCCCACGCCGTACAGCTCGCCCGGATCACGCTGCTCGATCTCGATCTGGCTGCCGTCCACGGTCTCCATGTCCACGGTCGAGGACGGCGCAACCACCATGAACTTGACCCCGTGGTGGCGGGCGGCGATGGCCAGCTGGTAGGTGCCGATCTTGTTGGCGGTGTCACCATTGGCGCAGATGCGGTCCGCGCCCACGATCACCCACTGCACGGCGCCGGTCTTCATCAGGTGCGAGGCGGCCGAATCGGCGATCAGGGTGGCGTCGATTCCATCCTGCTGCAGCTCCCACACCGTCAGGCGCGCGCCCTGCAGCCACGGCCGGGTCTCGCCGGCGAAGACGCGGGCGATGCGGTGCTGGGCCATGCCGGCACGGATCACGCCCAGCGCGGTGCCGAAGCCTGCGGTGGCCAGCGAGCCGGTGTTGCAATGGGTCAGCACGCCGCTGCCGGCCTCGATCAGGCCGGCGCCCAGCGCGCCCATGTGGCGGTTGGCGGCCAGGTCTTCCTCGGCGATGGCCTGCGCTTCGGCCTCCAGCAGTGCCTTCCAGTCGGCGCCGGCGGCGTGCAGGCAACGGCGCATGCGCGCCAGCGCCCACGCCAGGTTGACTGCGGTCGGGCGCGAGGCATTGAGCCGCTGCAACGCCGGTTCCAGCTGCTGCAGGGCGTGCGCACCGTCGGCGGCCTGCACCCCGCGGGCGGCCAGCACCACGCCCCAAGCGGCGGCGATGCCGATGGCCGGCGCGCCGCGCACGGTCAACGCATGGATGGCGCTGGCAACCTCGTCGCTGTCATGGCAGACCACATGCTCGACCACGAACGGCAGCTTGCGCTGGTCCAGCAGTTGCAGGGCATCGCCGGTCCACAGGATCGGGCGGATGTGGTCATAACGGGCGTAGTCGATGTCGGAGGCAGTGTTCATGGGCCCATTGTAGGGCCACGCCCGGCAGCGTTGGAGCCCGCCCGGGCTCAATTCACCGAGAATTCGGCGCGGCAGCCGCCGTCCACCCAGATGCCGTTGCGGCTCCAGCCCCAGGTACTGCCTTCCTCGCACGGCGTGCTCGACAGCTGCTCGGACACGACCGCGCCAACGGAGATGCTGGCGCCGCAGAAACGCCGCTTCTTCGATTTCGATTCGCAGGTCAGGCGACGCGGCATGTCGACGAAGCGGCCATCATCGTCGGCCACTTCGAAATCGCCCTGGCAACCGCGGCTGGTCCAGATCTCATTGCGCTTGTAGCCCCACCCCTGCCCCTCGCGGCATGGCAGCACCGACAGCTGGCGCAGCAGGCGCACGGGGGCGCCATCCAGGCGCACCGGGCAGCTCTGCGGACGGCCATTGGATTCGCAGCGCACCACGCGGCGCACCAGCCGCTTGCCGGCGCTGTCCGCAGGCGGGGCCGCGCCCGCTGCGCGCCGGGCGCGGAACTCGGCCCGGCAGCCCAGGGTGACCCAGACGCCACTGCGGTCAGTGCCCCACTCGCTGCCACGGATGCAGCTGTTGCTGGACAGCTGGCGCACCAGGTCGACGCCGTTGGCGACCTCGATATCGCAGTGCACCCAGCCCATGTCGCGCGATTCGCAGGTCACCACTTCGCCGTCGTAGCCCACCTGCTGGGCCGACGCCGGCGACGGCAGCCAGGCACCCCAGAGCGCAATGGAGTACACCGGTGCCGCAACAACCGCGAACCACTTGACCAAAGCCTTCCCCACCAGGAATGGATGAACTGCATGCCAGTGTCCGGCATTGGCCGTGATAAGAGCATCATCCTGCTTACCGACGCAAGCGCGCAGGAGCGTCGATCCGTTCAGCCTCCGGTGTTCAGAAAGGCGCGACGGTCACGCGTGGGCGAAGTCGAATGCCAGCACGTCGGCAATGCGCGGCGTGCGGTTCATCGCCATCAGCAGGCGATCAACACCCACCGCCACGCCGGCACAGGCGGGCATCGACGGCAACGCCGCCAGCAGCGCCTCATCCAGCGCCGGCTGCACCTGCCCGCGCGCATGGCGTCGCTGCTGGTCGCGCAGGAAACGGCTGCGCTGCTCGTCGGCATCGTTCAGTTCGTGATAGCCGTTGGCCAGCTCCACTGCGCCCAGGTACAGCTCGAAACGTTCAGCCAGCGGCGGCGTACCCTCGCGGATGCGTGCCAGTGCCGCCTGGCTGGCCGGCCAGTCATGCACCACGGTCATCACCGCGTCATCGAACTGCGGCTGGATACGGTGGGTCATCAGCAGGTCCAGCCAGTCATCGCGGGTCAGCCCGACCGGGTCGATATGCACGTCGCCGAGCGCGGCGCGCAACGCAGCCTCGTCAGCCTCGAACGGGTCCACGCCGACATGCTGCTGGAACAGCTCGCGGTAGCTCAGCACGCGCAGGGTTGCACGGCGCCCGACCAGGGCCAGCGCCTGGCTGACCAGCTCGGCGGTTTCCTGCACCAAGCGGTGGTGGTCCCAGCCGACTCGATACCACTCCAGCATGGTGAATTCCGGATTGTGGCGGCCACCCGCTTCGCCGTTGCGGAACACGCGGCCCAGTTCATAGCAGTCGCCAACGCCAGCGGCGAGCAGGCGCTTGAGCGGATACTCCGGGGACGTGCGCAACCAGCGACGGCGGCCACCGGCGTCGACGTGGCCGCTGAAGTCGGTATGGAAACTGTCGATGTTCGGCTCGGTGTTGCCCGCGACCGACAGGATCGGCGTTTCCACTTCCAGCACATCACGCTCGGCGAAGAAGCGGCGCACCAGCGCATTGAGCGCGGCACGCTGCCGCAGTGCACGCAGCAGGGCTTCGCTCACAGGATGCCCTCCGGGCGCGGATGGTCCAGGGGCAGGGTCAGCAGGTCACGGGTGTCGTCGATGTAGCCGCTGGCCAGGTACAGGCGGCGGGCCAGTTCGTTATGGTGGTTCACTTCCAGGCGCAGGCGGCTGACCCCACGCCCACGTGCCCGCTGCTCGCAGATCGCCAGCGCCTGCTTGCCACGTCCACGCCCACGTGCGCGATGGCTCAGGTACAGCTCGTCCAGCAGCATGAAATGCCCGCCCTGCTCCAGGCTGAAGCCCATCGCGATCACCGCATAGCCGACCACTTCAGCCGCCTCGTCCAGCCACAGCAGCACTTCACCGTTGCGCGGGTCGGCCAGCAACGCATCCACGCCGCGGCGCACACGCTCGTCGTCGAAGTCGATCCGGTCTTCGGCGTAGAACTCGCGCATCAACGCGATCAGCCGTTCCTCGTCGGCACGGGTGGCCAGGCGGAAATCGAGCGGGGCGGTCTGCATGGGTACTCCTTTGTATTTCATGCCGGGTGCACGGGCGCCCGGCGGAATCGTCATTCGTGTTCGGCAAGGTAGGCCAGCAGGCGATCCTCATCCCAGACCGGCACGCCCAGTGCTTGCGCCTTGTCCAGCTTGGAGCCGGCCTCGGTGCCGGCAACCACGAAGCTGGTCTTCTTCGACACGCTGCCGGAGACCTTGGCGCCCAGTGCCTCCAGGCGCTCCTTGGCCACATCGCGGGTGAGCTGGGCCAACGTGCCGGTCAGCACCACGGTCTGCCCATCCAGCGGACCCGCCACGATCTCCGCCAGCGCCGGCGCCTTGGCCAGGATCTCCCGCATCGCCTTCTCGGCGGCCAACAGCATCGCACCATGGCCCTCGGCGTCCAGCCAGGCGGCCAGGCCGCGCGCGGTGTCGTCCGGCAGACCGGCGTTGACGAACTGGCCGTGCTCCGCATCGAGCACGGACTGCGCGCTGGGAAGCGCCGCTGCCAGCTTCTCCGCACGCAGGCGGGTGATGCCGGGGATCTCGGCCTCGACCAGCAGCTGCGCCAGATCCAGCCCCTCGCGCAGCCGGGCGCTGGGCGCATGAACGTCACTGATGCGCACCTGGCCGACCTGCAGCAGGTCGTCGATGGCCTGCTGGTTGCCCGGCTGCTCGAAGAAATGGCCGAGCGAACGGGCCACTTCGCCGCCGATGTCCGGCACGCGCTTGAACAACGGCCACGGCAGATGGCGGATCAGCTCCAGGTCACCGAACCACTGCGCCAGCGCCTTGGCCGTGCTCTCGCCGACGTGCTCGATGCCCAGTGCGAACAGCAGGCGCTCAAGCGTGGCGGCGCGGCTGGCGTCGATTGCAGCGATCAGGTTGTCGGCCCACTTGGTGGCGATCTTTCTGGTGTTCCATTCGAAGCTGGCCGGCTGCGCCAACGCCTGTGCGCGCCAGCCCGGATCGTTGCCGTCCAGCCTGAGCACCGCCGTGAGCACTGCACCACTGCCCTCGGCAGGCAGGTGCGGCTTCAGCGCGGCCGCGAGCGCGGATGGGTCTTCAGCATCCAGCACCAGCTTCAGGTGCAGCAGCTGGTCGCGATTGAGGCGGTAAAGATCAGCCACGCTGGTGACGATGCCGGCGTCGACCAGGGTTTCGATGTACTTGTCACCGAGGCCATCGATGTCCATCGCGCGCCGCGACGCGAAATGGGCGATGGCTTCCTTGCGCTGCGCCGGGCAGGACAACTCACCGGAACAGCGCCACGCCGCGGCACCTTCCTCGCGCACGATCTCCGAGCCGCAGACCGGGCAGCGCGTCGGCATCTGCCAGGGCGTGGTGCCCTGCGGGCGGCGGTCGAGGATGACGCTGACCACTTCCGGGATCACATCGCCGGCGCGGCGCACGATCACGCTGTCGCCGACGCGCACGTCCAGGCGCGCGATCTGGTCGGCGTTGTGCAGGGTGGCGTTGGATACGATCACGCCGGCGACCGCCACCGGGGCCAGCCGCGCGACCGGCGTGGCAGCGCCGGTGCGGCCGATCTGGATCTCGATCGCTTCGACGGTGGTGCTCTGCTCCTGCGCCGGGAACTTGTGCGCGATGGCCCAGCGTGGCGCACGCGAAACGAAGCCCATCGCCTGCTGGCCAGCGCGGTCATCGAGCTTGTAGACCACGCCATCGATGTCGAACGGCAGGCCGTCACGCTGTTCGCCGATCATGCGGTAATAACCGAGCAGGCCGTCGGTGCCTTCCACGACCTGGCACAGCGCGCTGACCGGAAAACCCCAGGCGCCGAGCTGGGCCAGCGTGCCAGAATGGGTGTCCGGCAGTTCGCCGCCCTGCACTTCGCCGGTGCCGTAGGCGAAGAAGCTCAGCCTGCGCTGCGCGCTGATCTTCGGGTCGAGCTGGCGCAGCGAACCGGCCGCCGCGTTGCGTGGATTGGCCAGCACCTTGCCGCCCTGCTGGCGCGCACGTTCGTTGTAGGCCTCGAAGTCGGCGCGGGCCATGTAGACCTCGCCACGCACCTCCAGCACGTCCGGCCAGTCCTTGCCGTGCAGGCGCTTGGGAATATCGCCGATCTCGCGCAGGTTGGCGGTCACGTCCTCGCCGGTCGTGCCATCGCCGCGGGTCGCCCCGAGCACGAAGTGCCCATCCTCGTAACGCAGGCTGATCGCCAGGCCATCCATCTTCGGCTCGGCCGAGAACCGCAGGCTGCGACGGCCCAGGCGCTCGTCGATGCGGCGCACGAAATCAGCCACCTCTTCGTCGTTGAAGGCATTGGAGAGCGACAGCATCGGCACCGCGTGGCGCACTTCGGGGAAGCGGCCGGAGGGGCGTGCACCGACCTGCTGGGTCGGGCTGTCGGCACGGGCCAGTTCCGGGTGTTCGCGCTCCAGCGTTTCCAGCTCGCGCACCATCCGGTCGTAGTCGATGTCGGGGATCTCCGGCGCGTCCAGCTCGTGGTAGGCGCGGTTGGCCTGGGCGATCTGCCGGCGGAGGACGTCGGCGCGTTCGGCGGGGCTGGGGCTCATCGGGATCCGGTGGTTCTGGGATGGCCGGGGATTCTACCGCGCCCGGCCGTCAGGCCCTGTAATGCCGCCGCTTCTGCAGCTTGCCGCCCCACCCCTGCCGGCGCTAGCGTGCGACGGTCGCCCCTCGGAATCCTGCCCGTGACCCTGCCTGCTTCCCGTCGACGCTTCCTGCAACTGGCCGGCGCCGGCCTCGCCGTCGCCGGTACCGGGCTGGCGCAGCCCGGCCATGCCCAACCCGCGACAGCCGCCCGCACCGCTGCTGCCGAAGGTGCGGTGCTGCTGAATTTCAACGAGTGCCCCTACGGGCCCTCCCCCGCGGCCCAACAGGCGGCACGCGACAGCATCGCCGGGTGCGGTCGCTACCGCTTCGCGCTGGCCGGCCAGGTACGCGATGCCTTCATCGAACAGGCGCGCATCCCCGCTGATCACGTGCGCCTCTATCCGGGCTCCAGCGAACCGCTGAACCGTGCCGCCGTGCTGTGGACCGGCCCGCAGTCGGGACTGGTGGTGGCCGACCCGACCTTCGAGACGCTGGGCGAGGTGGCCGCCGCACGAGGCGCGCACGTGCAGAAGGTGCCGCTGCGCGACGACGGTGCACATGACCTGCGCGCGATGGTCGCCGCCGCACATGCCCGGCCGACCGGGCTGCTGTATGTGTGCAATCCGAACAACCCGACCGGTTCGATCAGCGCACCGGATGAGCTCGCCTGGCTGATGGCCCACAAGCCCGCCTCCACCCGCGTGCTGGTCGACGAGGCCTACCTGCAGTACAGCGAGCAGCCCAGCCTGATCGCGCAGGTGGCACAGCGCGACGACCTGATCGTGCTGCGCACGTTCTCCAAGCTGTACGGCATGGCCGGCCTGCGCCTGGGCGTGGCAGCGGCCCATCCCGACCGCCTGCGCGAGCTGGCCGGGCTGGGCGACAATCCGCTGCCGGTGCCGGCCCTGGCCGCTGCACTGGCCAGCCTGCGCGACCCGCAGCTGATCCCGCAGCGACGCCTGCAGAATGCAAGGGTGCGGCAGGCCACCATCGCCTGGCTCGGCAAGCGTGGCTTCAGCTGCGTGCCCTCGGAGGCGAACTGCTTCGTGGTCGATGTGCAGCGCGATGGCAGCGCGTTCGCCAAGGCCATGGCCGACAACGGCGTGGTGATTGGACGCAGCTGGCCGATCTGGCCGCAGCGCGTGCGCGTGACGGTCGGCACCGAAGGCGAGATGGCCGCGTTCCGCCGGGCGTTCGCCAAGGTGGCCGGCGTACCGGCGTGACCCTGATGGTGGGGGCGAACCTTGGTTCGCCCTATCCACGCATGGCGTGGATCGACCGTTGTGAGTGCCGACCGTTGTGGTCGGCACACCGAAGAAATGCCCTTACCAGCGCGGGGTCTTGGTCAGCGGCGGTGCCTGGTGCTGGCGATCGTAGGCGCGCAGCTCGTCACGGATGTGTGCGATGCGCTGGCGCCCCAGGGCATTGCGGCTGTCGTCCAGCACCACGCCATCGAGCAGCTCGGCCATGCGCTGCACGGTGGGCAGCATCTTCTCCCAGGCGTCCAGCGCGGTCAGCGGCGCTGGGAGCGTCAGGAAGAAGGCAATGGCCGGGGTTTCCATGGCGCGGATGTTGGCCATGTCGAAGCTGCCCGGCTTCATGATGCTGGCCATCGAGAAGATCGGGCCGCGTTCGGGGTGGCCTTCCACCAGGCGGTGGAACACGTTCATGTGGCCGAACACCAGGCCGGTCTTTTCCGCCGCCACCACGATGTCTTCACCGCGCAGCTGCTCGCCGGCCCGGGCGGCCACGAACAGCGAGACGATCTTGTCGAAGTCCTGGGTGGTGCGCTTGCCAAGGTCGCTGGCCGCGGCCGGGTCGGTGTCGGCCAGGCCAAGCTCGGCCTGCTCCCCCTCCCCGCCCATGCCCGGCTCGACGCGGCCATCGGCCACGACGACGCCATCGTCGCCCAGCACCGGCTCACGGCGCTCGCCGCTGGTCGGCTCCGCGCTTTCCACGCGGCGCCCCTGGGGCTTCTTCTTCGGACGGCCAAACAGGAAGATCGCGGCGATCAACAGCAGGCCGGCGGCCAGGATGCCGATGCGCAACAGTGCCGTGTCGGACATTCGATAGGTTCTCCGGCTAGTTCATTCAGGTAACTAGGATGGCACGTCAGGCCGCGCCCGCCAATCGCGCGGCTTCTTCCAGGTCCACGCTCACCAGGCGGCTGACGCCCGGCTCGCGCATGGTCACGCCCGAGAGCTGGTGCGCCGCCTCCATCGTCGCCTTGTTGTGGCTGACGAACAGGAACTGCACCTTCTCGCTCATTTCCTTGACCATGTTGGCCAGGCGACCGACGTTGGCTTCGTCCAGCGGTGCGTCCACCTCGTCCAGCAGGCAGAACGGCGCCGGATTCAGCTGGAAGATGGCAAACACCAGCGCCACGGCGGTCATCGCCTTCTCGCCGCCGGACAGCAGCGAGATGCTGGACACGCGCTTGCCCGGCGGGCGCGCCATGATGGTCACGCCGGTATCGAGCAGGTCTTCACCGGTCAGCTCCAGGTAAGCATGGCCGCCACCGAACAGGCGCGGGTACAGCGCCTGCACGCCGGCGTTGACGCGGTCGAAGGTGTCCTTGAAGCGGCCGCGGGTCTCGCGATCGATCTTGCGGATCGCGTCTTCCAGGGTTTCCAGCGCGGTGGTCAGGTCCGCGTGCTGCGAATCCAGGTAATCCGAACGCTGCGAAGCCTCGCCGTACTCGTGGATGGCTGCAAGGTTGACCGGCTCCAGCCGGCGCATGCGTGCGTCGATCTGATGCACGGCCTGCTCCCAGTCGCCCAGGCGCGCATCCTCGGGGAGTGCGTTGAGCACGTCCTGCAGCACGAAGCCGGCCTTTTCCACCGCCGCCTGCAGGGTGTCGGCGCTGAGCACCAGTGCCTGCTGGTCCAGCTTGCGCTGCGAAATCCGCTCGCGCTGGGCCAGCGCCTGTTCGTCGCGCTGGTGGCGGGTCTGCTCGTAGTTGCGCAGCTCGGCGTCGATGCCGTCCAGCAGCGTCCGCGCCTCGGTCAGCACGCGGTCGGCGCGCACGCGCTCTTCCAGCGCGTTCTGGTGTTCGGCCTGCAGCGCTTCGACCGGCGAGTCACCTTCGTCCAGCTGCGAGTGCAGCTCGCCCAGTCGCGAATCCAACTGCCCACGCTGGGTGCCCATGCGCTCCAGCGCCTGGCTCAACGAGGCCAGCTGCGCGCGCTGTGATTCCAGGGTCAGTGCCAGCGCATGCGAGCGCTCGCGCACCGCACGGGCGGCATCGCGGGCCAGGTCGCGGGCCTCGGTCAGCTGGCGGCGCTCGCCCTCCAGCCGCTGCCGGGTCGACTCCAGGTCACCCATGCTGCTGACCGCGTTCTCCAACCGCGAGCGCGCTTCGCGCGCCTGCTCGTTGTTGGCTTCAATCGTTTCCTGCAGCTGCTTCAGCTCGCCTTCGATGCGGTCAATGCGCGTGCGTGCAGCCTCCACCTTGCCCTGCTGGCCCTGCAACTGGCCGGCCAGTTCGGACACCGCGCGATGGGCCTGGTAGAGCGCGCGCTGCGCGTCCTCGCGCTGCTGTTCGGCCGCCTGCAGCTGCTCGCGGAAACCGGCCAGCTGGTCTTCCAGTTCGGCCTCGTGGTCCTGCAGCTGTTCGATCTGCTCGCGCAGTTCCTGGATCTCACGTTCGCGCAGCAGCGCGCCCTGCTCGGCGGCACCGGAGCGCGACACGCGCAGCCAGCCCCGGCCCAGGCGCTCGCCGCTCTGTGTGATGATCGAATCGCCTTCGGGCAGGCTGGCCTGCAGCGCCTTCGCCTCGGACAGGTCGCGGGCCGCATGCAGGTGTGCCAGCAGCCGACGGATCGCCGCCGGGCCACGCACGCGTGCGGCCAGCGAGGTGGGTGCAACCTTCAGTTCGGCATCGTCGTTGGCGACCAGCGCGAGGTGGCCGTCGCCCAGCTCGCCAAGCGCGTCGACCAGGCTGGCCGGGTCATCGACCAGCACGCCTTCGATCAACTGGCCGAGCGCGCTCTCCACCGCGTTTTCCCAGCCGGCATCCACGTCCAGGCGCTCGCCGACGCGCGCCGCCGAATCCAGCCCGCGCGCCTTCAGCCAGGCGACGGCCGCGCCCTGCTCCTGGCCCAGCGCGGCCTGCTGCAGGGTTTCCAGCGAGGCCAGGCGGCCGCGCAGGCCGTTGGCCTGCTTGCGCAGTTCGGCCAGTTCGTTCTGGCCATTGCGCTGCTGTTCCTGCACGGCTGCCACGCCCTGCTTGCGCAGCTCGACGTCTTCGCTCAGTTCATCCAGCGCGGCCTTCTGCGTGTCGTGCTGCAGGTGCAGCTGCTCGAAGGATTCCTCCAGCGCGTCCACGTCCAGCCCGGCGCGCTCGGCGGCCAGGGCTTCACGACGCCGGTCGGCATCGAGGATCTGCTTGTCGAGGTAGTCCACGCGCGTGCGCTCGACATCGCCGGCGCGCGAGGCCTCCGAACTCTGCGAGGTGTGCTGTTCCCAGCGCTGCTGCCAGCTGGCCAGCCGTTCTTCGGCCTCGCGCAGGCTTTCCTGCTTGATTTCGTTCTCTTCCTGCAGGGCTTCCAGCTGCGGGGTGGCGGCCTCCACCGCCTCGCGCAGCACGCTCAGCCTAGCCTCGTCGCCGCTGATGTGCTGGCCCAGTTCGGCCAGCGCCTGCTGCGTTTCATCGCGCGCCTTGTGCAGGCGCTGCGACAGCTCGCGCTGGTGCTGGATCTGCTGTTCCAGGCGCGCCAGCGTACTGCCGACCTGGTAGACCGCCGCCTGCGCGGTATTGAGCGCGTCGGCAGCCTCTTCGCGCCGCGCGCGCGAGGTTTCGATGCGGGCTTCGGCATCACGCTGGTCGGCAATCAGCTGCTGCAGCCGCGTTTCTTCCTGCGACAACCCTTCGCGCAGCTTGGACAGGCGTCCGTCGAGGCCGCGGAATTCCAGCGCCTTCCACTCGGCGTCCTTGACCCGGCGCTCTTCCTGCAGGGCCTGGTACTGCTCGGCCTGCTTGGCCTGGCGCTTGAGGTGCTCCAGCTGCTTGCTGATCTCGTCGCGCAGGTCGCCCAGCCGGTCCAGGTTCTCGCGGGTGTGGCGGATGCGGGTCTCGGTTTCCTTGCGGCGCTCCTTGTACTTGGAGATGCCGGCTGCCTCTTCCAGGTACACACGCAGGTCTTCCGGGCGCGCCTCGATGATCTGGCTGATCATGCCCTGCTCGATGATCGAGTAGCTGCGCGGGCCCAGGCCGGTGCCGAGGAACAGGTCGGTGATGTCGCGGCGGCGGCACTTGGTGCCGTTGAGGTAGTAGTTGCCGGTACCGTCGCGGCTGACCGTGCGCTTGACCGAGATTTCGTTGAACGAGGCGTACTCGCCGGAGATCGTGTGGTCGGAGTTGTCGAAGATCAGCTCGACCGTGGCCTGCGACACCGGCTTGCGGGCATTGGAACCGGAAAAGATCACGTCGGTCAGCGAGTCGCCGCGCAGGCGGCTGGCCGAGCTCTCGCCCATGACCCAGCGCACGGCGTCGATGATGTTCGACTTGCCGCAGCCATTGGGCCCCACCACGCCGGTCATGTTGGTCGGCAGGTGAAGGGTGGTCGGATCGACGAACGACTTGAAGCCGGACAGCTTGATCGTGGAAAGACGCATAGGGGTTCCGGACTGGGGCCGGCAAGCGGCCTGCGTTTACCCTCCAAGTCATTGATCCTGCTGGGATCGATGCCCGTGGATCGGGTGTGACGCCCTGAGTATACCGATGTAGCCGTGTTCTACGAATGGGCGTGGAACATTGTCCAGCCCCACCCCGCCGGCCAGACGTGGCCCGACGCCACGAAACGGAGCCATAAAACAAAACGGGCACCCTTGCGGGCGCCCGTTCTGCGGTGATGCCAGGCCTTGCGGCGTGGGATCAGGCTTCGGCGACGACGACGACCTTGACGGTGGTCTCGACGTCGGCGTGCAGGTGGATCAGCACGTCGTACTCGCCGATGTTGCGGAAGGCGCCTTCGCCCAGGATGACTTCGCTCTTGCTGACCGGCAGGCCGGCAGCGGTGAAGGCATCGGCGATTTCGCGGGCGCCGACCGAGCCGTACAGCTTGCCTTCGGTCGAAGCGTTGGCCGGGATGGTCACGCTCGCGCCGTCCAGCTTGGCCTTGCGGGCGTCAGCTTCGGCGTGGATGGCCTGGGCCTTGGCTTCGTATTCGGCGCGCTTGGCTTCGAACTCGGCCTTGTTGCTCTCGGTGGCCGGCACGGCCTTGCCCTGCGGCACGAGGAAGTTACGGCCGTAGCCCGGCTTCACGTCGACCAGGTCGCCCAGGTTGCCGAGGTTGGTGACTTTCTGCAGGAGGATCAGCTGCATGGTATTGCTCCAGATAAGTTATTCGTTAGCGAGGCGATGCCCCGCAACAAAGGCTGTCCGAATAGCTGGCACAGCGGGGGCGGCACCGGGCCGCCCCGCCGGGCATCAGACGTCGTGGTTGTCGGTGTACGGGATCAGGGCCAGGAAGCGAGCGCGCTTGACGGCGGTCGCCAGCTGGCGCTGGTACTTCGACTTGGTACCGGTGACGCGGCTCGGCACGATCTTGCCGTTCTCGGTCAGGTACTGGCGCAGGGTGTTGAGATCCTTGTAGTCGATCTCCTTCACACCTTCAGCCGTGAACTTGCAGAACTTGCGGCGACGGAAGAACTTGGACATGGGAAGGCTCCTTAGGCGGCGGAAGCGGCGTCGTCGCCGGCTTCGTTGTCAGCGGTGGTGGTGGACTCGCCTTCTTCGTCGTCACGACGACGGCGCTCACCGCGCTCCGGCTTGTCACCCTTCTCGTCCTTGCTCTTCATGATCAGCGACTGCTCGGTGTCAGCCTCGTCACGCTTGATGACCAGGTTGCGCAGCACGGCGTCGTTGAAGCGGAAGCTCTCGGTCAGTTCGTTCAGAACGGCCTGGTCGGCTTCGATGTTCATCAGCACGTAGTGGGCCTTCACCAGGTTCTGGATCGGGTACGCCAGCTGGCGGCGGCCCCAGTCTTCCAGACGGTGGATGGTGCCGTTGCCGTTCTCGACCAGCGACTTGTAGCGCTCGATCATGGCCGGGACCTGCTCGCTCTGGTCCGGGTGGACCATGAACACGATTTCGTAATGACGACTCATGTTTTTTCTACCTTTCGGATGTGGCCTTGCGGCCGGACAGCCCCCCGCCGTTGAGACCGCGGTGGGGCAAGGGTTCCCGCCAGGGAGGCAGGAAGCCGCGTATTATGGCGCAGATGGGGTTGCCGGGCAACCGGTGGGTCACCTGGCGCCCTGAACCGGGGGCGGGCGCCCAGCCAAGCCGGGTGGGGCGCCACCAGAACGATCAGGTCCCGCCGGGCCCTCAGGCCTTGTCGGCGTCGGTGGTGAAGCTCTCGCCGCAGCCACACTCGGCGGTGGCGTTCGGGTTGCTGAACGTGAAGGTCTCGCTCAGGCCGTGCTTGCCGAAGTCGATCACCGTGCCGTCCACCAGCGCCAGGCTCTTGGCGTCGACGTAGATCTTCACGCCGTCCTGCTCGAACACGGTATCGCCCTCGCGCTCATCGCGGGCCAGGTCGGTCACGTGGCCCCAGCCGGAACAGCCGGTCTTGGTCACGCCGAAACGCAGGCCCAGCGCGCCGGGGGTCTGGGCGACGAAGCGCTGCACGCGCTCGAAGGCAATGGGGGTCAGGCTGACGGCCATGGGGACTACTCCAGAGATACAGGGACATTATAAGGAGCCGTTGCCGCGAAAAATGCCTCGCAAGCGGAACGCTGCAACCGGTAAACTCCCGTGTTCACAGATCGAGTCGATCAGCAGAGGATTCAAGTCATGACGGTGGTCAGCGTTGAACATGCGCTTGCCGGGAAGATCCCGGAAGGCGGCGAAGTCACGGTACGCGGATGGGTGCGCACGGTGCGCGGTTCAGCGAATCTGGCCTTCGTGAATGTGAGCGACGGCTCCTGCTTCGCCCCGATCCAGGTGGTGGCCAACGACAGCCTGGGCAACTTCGACGAGATCAAGCGCCTGACCAGCGGCTGTTCGGTCATCGCCACCGGCACCCTGGTGAAGTCGCAGGGCAAGGGCCAGTCGTTCGAGATCCAGGCCAGCACGCTGGAGGTGGTCGGCTGGGTCGAGGACCCGCTGACCTACCCGATCCAGCCCAAGCCGATGTCGCCGGAATTCCTGCGCGAAGTGGCCCACCTCCGCCCGCGCACCAACCTGTTCGGGGCGGTCACCCGCATCCGCAACTGCCTGGCCCAGGCCGTGCACCGCTTCTTCCACGAGAACGGCTTCAACTGGATCAGCACCCCGATCATCACCACCTCCGACGCCGAAGGCGCCGGCCAGATGTTCCGCGTGTCCACCCTGGACATGGTGAACCTGCCGCGTGACGAGAAGGGCGCGATCGATTTCAGCCGCGACTTCTTCGGCAAGGAAACCTTCCTGACCGTGTCCGGCCAGCTGAACGTCGAGGCCTACTGCCTGGCGCTGAGCAAGGTCTATACCTTCGGTCCGACCTTCCGCGCCGAGAACAGCCACACCACCCGCCACCTGGCGGAGTTCTGGATGATCGAGCCGGAAATCGCCTTCGCCGACCTGGCCGAAGACGCGCGCCTGGCCGAAGAGTTCCTGAAGTACCTGTTCCGCGCGGTGCTGAACGAACGCAGCGACGACCTGGCCTTCATCGCCGAGCGCGTGGACAAGAACGCGATCACCAAGCTGGAAGACTTCATCAATGCGCCGTTCGAGCGCATCGACTACACCGATGCGGTCAGCCTGCTGCAGAAGTCCGGCAGGAAGTTCGACTTCCCGGTCGAATGGGGCCTGGACCTGCAGACCGAGCACGAGCGCTGGCTGACCGAGGAACATGTCGGGCGCCCGGTGGTGGTGACCAACTACCCGGAGCACATCAAGGCCTTCTACATGCGCCTGAACGACGACGGCAAGACTGTCGCCGCGATGGACGTGCTGGCCCCGGGCATCGGCGAGATCATCGGCGGCAGCCAGCGCGAAGAGCGCCTGGACGTGCTGGACGCGCGCATGGCCCAGTTCGGCCTGGACCGCGAGCACTACAGCTGGTACCGCGATTTCCGCCGCTACGGTTCGGTGCCGCACGCGGGCTTCGGCCTGGGCTTTGAGCGCCTGGTGGTGTACGTCTGCGGCCTGTCCAACATCCGCGATGCGATCCCCTACCCGCGCGCCCCGGGCAGCGCGGACTTCTAAGCCCCACACGACCACGGAGGTGCTGCCCCCATGACCCTGTTCTTCGCCCTCTGTTTCGTCGGCGTTGCAGTGGCCGGGTTCAGTGCCTTCGTGATCTTCTGGCCGCTGACCCTGGTGCACGTGCGCGACCGCCATCCGGCGCTCGCCGAGCGCTTTGGCAGCGGCGCCTTCCTCAAGCCCGATGCCCTGGCCTGGCTGCTGCGCCGTGATTATCGCCAGCAACCGGACCGCTCGCTGTCCGGGCTGGCGACGCCGGCCTGGGTATCGCTGCTGACCCTGCTGGCCGGACTGGGCATGGCCGCCCTGCTCTGGCTGGCCTCGCTCTGGTAACGCATCCATGAATGACATCTCCGTCTCGCGCGACAGCTGGTGGCTGGCCAGCCTCGGCAACACCCTGATCTGGGCGCGCCTGCGCGTGCGCCCGGCCGGCACCGCCGAAGTGCTCGACAGCGATGGCAATACGCTGAGTTATGACAGCGAAGACACCGCGCGTTCGCAGCTGTTCGACGCCGAATTCGTCGAGTACGACGGCCTGGACGAGGAAGACGCGCTGGTGCGCGGCTTCAGCCTGCACGAAGTGCAGCCGCCGCAGGCCGACAGCGACGAGGGCCTGCGTGGCCGCATGATCCAGTCGCTCGGCGGGCGCGCCTGACCCTGGCATGTTCACCCCGCGCGCCTTCGCCGAGACCGACCTGCTCTGGCTGGACCGCCTGCTGGCACGCGACCCGTTCGTCACCGTGCTCACGACCGGCGGCGATGGCCTGCCAGAGCTGACCCGGATGCCGGTGCTGTACCGGCGTGACGGCGATCGCATCGAACTGTGCGGGCATTGGGCCCGCGCCAACCCGCAGTCGCGCCACCGCGGCACCGCCAAGGTGCTGGTCGATGGACCGCACGGCTATGTTTCGGCCAGCTGGTACCCGGACAAGGAGCCTGCTGCGCGGGTGCCGACCTGGAACTATGCGGCTGCCGAGCTGCGCGGCCAGCTGCACACGTTCGACGATGCCGGTGCGCTGGCTGAACTGGTCGGCGCGATCAGCGACCGTTTCGAAGCCAGCGTCGGCCAGGCCTGGCGGTTCGATGCCGCGCGCGCCGAACACGGCCCGGAGCTGCGCGCCATCGTCGGCTTCCGCTTCCAGGTTGAACACGTACAGCTGAAGCTGAAACTCAGCCAGAACCATCCCGACGCCAACCAGCAGGCCGTGATCACCGCACTGGACGCGCTCGCCACCCCGTCCTCCCATGAGCTGGCGCAGTGGATGCGCTGGCACCGTGAACAGTCCGCCTCCAGCGGCTGATCACCTCAGCTTCCCGCGACAGCGCGACCAGAACGGCCGCGCCTTGCCACCACCCGACGCCAGGGATACCGCACATGAAAGACATCCACCGCCTGCTGCAGAACAACCGCGACTGGGCCGACCGCATCGCCAAGGAGGACCCTGAGTTCTTCCAGCACCTGTCCAAGCAGCAGCATCCGGAATACCTGTGGATCGGCTGCTCCGACTCGCGGGTGCCGGCCAACCAGATCATCGGCATGGCGCCGGGTGAGGTCTTCGTGCATCGCAACGTCGCCAACGTGGTGGCACACAGCGACCTGAACTGCCTGAGCGTGGTGCAGTACGCGGTGGACCAGCTGAAGGTGAAGCACATCCTGATCGTCGGCCACTACGGTTGCGGCGGCGTGCACGCCTGCCTGCACAATACCCGCGTCGGCCTGGCCGACAACTGGCTGCGTCATGTCGGCGACGTGGTGCAGAAGCACCAGGGCATCCTCGACGCGATCGAGGATGACGAGCTGAAGCACGCGCGCCTGTGCGAACTGAACGTGATCGAGCAGGTCGCCAACCTGTGCCGTTCAACCATCGTGGAGGACGCCTGGGCCCGCGGCCAGAAGCTGATGGTGCACGGCTGGGTCTACAGCCTGAAGAACGGCCGGGTCAGCGAGATGGGCATCGACGTCGGTGCACCGGAAGAGTTGAAACCGGCCTATGAAAAGGCGCTGTCCTTCGTGCCCCGCCAGGGCCGGCGCGACTGAACCCCCACGGACCACGACCATGCTCGCTTCGCCGATCAACCTGCACGCCTGGATCGAAGAGAACCGCCACCTGCTGAAGCCGCCGGTGGGCAACAAGATGATCGACAACGGCGATTTCATCGTGATGGTGGTCGGTGGGCCGAATTCGCGCACCGACTACCACTACGATGAAGGCCCGGAGTGGTTCTACCAGCTCGAAGGCGAGATGGTGCTGAAGGTGCAGGAGGACGGCGCGGTGCGCGACATCCCGATCCGCGCCGGCGAGATCTTCCTGCTGCCGGCCCGGGTGCCGCACTCACCGCGGCGCCCGCCCGGCGGCATCGGCCTGGTGGTGGAGCGCAAGCGCCTGCCGCACGAGAAGGACGGCGTGATCTGGCACTGCGAACGCTGCAACCACAAGCTGCACGAAGAGTTCTTCGCGCTGCAGAACATCGAGACCGACCTGCCCAAGGTGTTTGCGCGCTATCACGCCAGCCTGGAGCTGCGCACCTGCGGCCAGTGCGGGCACGTGGATCCGCTGCCGGCGCCAGCGGCGGGCTGAGCCAGCGAACGGTAGTTGCCCACCTTGGTGGGCGCTTTCTTGTACGTGCGCCAACCAAGGTTGGCGACTACCGGATCACGCGGCGCTGGTGCCCGGTCGGCTGCTACCGGGCCATGCCCCAGGCGCTACACTGGCGGTCCCGTTGCAGCCTGTTGCCCGACCATGTCCGACCTGCTCAGCCGCACCCATGCCATTGCCCTGGACGCCGCCGATCCACTGCGCCCACTGCGCAGTGAATTCCTGATTCCGCGCCATGGTGGCGGAGAGCAGACCTACTTCGTCGGCAATTCGCTGGGCCTGCAGCCGCGCGGCGCGCAGGCGGCGGTGCAGGAAGTGATGAAGCAGTGGGGCGAACTGGCCGTGGAAGGCCACTTCACCGGGCCGACGCAGTGGTTGTCGTACCACCGCCTGGTCAGCGCGCAGCTGGCCCGCGTGGTCGGCGCGCTGCCCAGCGAAGTGGTGGCGATGAACACGCTCAGCGTGAACCTGCACCTGATGATGGTCAGCTTTTACCGGCCGAGCACGCAGCGCCCGGTGATCCTGATGGAAGCCGGCGCATTCCCCACCGACCGCCACGCGGTGGAAGCACAGATCCGCTTCCATGGCTTCGACCCGGCAGAGTGCCTGGTGGAAGTGCAACCGGACGAAGGCAACGGCACGATCTCGCTGAACGCGATCGAACGTGCCAT
Source organism: Stenotrophomonas pavanii (assembly GCF_900101175.1). Lineage (GTDB taxonomy): Bacteria > Pseudomonadota > Gammaproteobacteria > Xanthomonadales > Xanthomonadaceae > Stenotrophomonas > Stenotrophomonas pavanii. The sequence continues at coordinate 72,043 of NZ_FNFQ01000001.1, forward strand.
CGCCGAGCACGGCCCGCGCCTGGCGCTGGTGCTGTGGCCCGGTGTGCAGTACCGCACCGGCCAGGCCTTCGACCTCGATGCGATCACCCGCGCCGCCCGCCTGCAGGGCGCGCGCATCGGCTTCGACCTGGCGCATTCGGTGGGGAACCTGCCGCTGCGCCTGCATGACGTGGCCCCGGATTTTGCCGTGTGGTGCCACTACAAGTACCTCAACAGTGGCCCGGGGGCGGTGGCCGGGGCGTTCGTGCACGAGCGCCACCATCGCGACACCACCCTGCCGCGCTTTGCCGGCTGGTGGGGGCATGAGGAAGCCACCCGCTTCCAGATGGCGCCGCAGTTCACCCCGGCGATCGGTGCCGAAGGCTGGCAGTTGAGCAATCCGCCGATCCTCGGCCTGGCGCCCCTGCGGGCCTCGCTGGACCTGTTCGAGCGCGCGGGCATGGACGCACTGCGCAGCAAGTCGCTGGCGCTGACCGGCATGCTCGAAGCACTGGTGCGCGCGCGCCTGCCCCAGGTGCTGGACATCATCACCCCGGCCGACCCGCAGCGCCGCGGCTGCCAGTTGTCGCTGCGCGTGATCGGCGGCCGCGAACGGGGGCGTGCGCTGTTCGAACACCTGCGCGGCATCGGCGTACTGGGCGACTGGCGCGAACCCGACGTGATCCGCATCTCGCCCACCCCGCTCTACAACCGCTACCTGGACGTGCACCACTTCGTCGAGGAAGTGGAAGCCTGGGCAGGCCTTTGAGTCGGCCCCTTTCCTGCTGCTGGACAGTTCGTTGATCGCACACGCTTCCCGCTCGTTGAGCATTATCGGTGCCGGCCTCGCCGGGTCCCTGCTGGCCATCCTGCTGTCACGGCAGGGCTGGCGCATCACCCTGTACGAACGCCGCGGTGATCCGCGCGTGGCCGACTACGAGAGCGGCCGCTCGATCAACCTGGCGTTGGCCGAGCGCGGGCGCAATGCACTGCGCCAGGCCGGCGTGGAAGACGAAGTGATGGCGCGCGCGGTGATGATGCGCGGCCGCATGGTGCACCCGCGCGACGGCGCGCCGCAGCTGCAACGCTACGGCCGCGACGACAGCGAGGTGATCTGGTCGATCCACCGCCGTGACCTGAACACCACGCTGCTGGAGCTGGCCGAACGGGCCGGCGCCACCGTGCACTTCCACCGCCGCCTGCACACCGTTGATTTCGATGCTGGCCATGCGCGCTTCATCGATGATCGCGACGACAGTCCGCACGACATCCACTTCGATACCCTGATCGGTGCCGACGGCGCAGGGTCGGCGCTGCGCGCGGCGATGAACCGGCGCGCGCCGCTGGGCGAGGACATCGCCTTCCTCGACCACTCCTACAAGGAGCTGGAGATCCCGCCGGCCGCCGACGGTGGCTTCCGCATCGAGCGCAACGCACTGCATATCTGGCCCCGTGGCCACTACATGTGCATCGCCCTGCCCAACCACGAAGGCACCTTCACCGTCACCCTGTTCCTGCCCAACCAGGGCGATCCCAGCTTCGCGACGGTCAATACCGGTGCGCAGGCCGAGGCGTTGTTCGCGCGCGAATTCGCCGATGCGCTGCCGCTGATCCCCAACCTGCGCGCCGACTGGGAGCAACACCCGCCGGGCCTGCTTGGCACGCTCACCCTGGAGCGCTGGCACCAGCAGGGGCGCGCCGTGCTGATCGGCGATGCCGCCCACGCGATGGTGCCGTTCCACGGCCAGGGCATGAACTGCGCGTTCGAGGACTGCGTCGCACTGGCCCGCCACCTGATGGACGCGGATGACCTGCAAGGTGCGTTCGCCGCGTTCGAAGCCGAGCGCAAGCCGAATGCACGTGCCATCCAGCAGATGGCGCTGGAAAATTACCTGGAGATGCGCGACCGCGTCGCCGATCCCGCATTCCTGCTGCAGCGCGAACTGGAGCAGGAACTGCAGCGGCGCTGGCCGACCCGCTTCGTGCCGCACTACACGATGGTCACCTTCCTGCACACGCCGTACGCCGAGGCGCTGCGCCGCACCGAACTGCAACGCGACATGCTGGTGGCCGCCACCACCGGCCATGATTCACTGGACAACATCGACTGGGCCGCGCTGGAAGCGCAGATCCACGCGCAGCTGCCGGTCCTGGAGGGCGCGCACTGATGGCCGACAGCTTCCTGTTCTACGACCTGGAAACCTTCGGCCAGGACCCGCGGCGCACGCGCATCTCGCAGTACGCCGCCATCCGCACCGACGCCGATCTCAACGAGATCGACACGCCGGTCAGCTTCTTCGTGCGGCCGGCCGATGACCTGCTGCCCTCGCCGATGGCCACCCTGGTCACCGGCATCACCCCGCAACAGGCGCTGGCCGAGGGCATCAGCGAGGCTGAGGCCTTCGACCGCATCAACGAACAGCTGTCGCGCCCCGGCACCTGCGCACTGGGTTACAACACGCTGCGGTTCGACGATGAGTTCGTCCGCTACGGCCTGTTCCGCAATTTCCACGACCCGTACGAACGCGAGTGGCGCAACGGCAATTCGCGCTGGGACCTGCTGGACATGCTGCGGCTGATGCGGGCGATGCGGCCCGAGGGCATCCAGTGGCCGCTGCGCGAGGACGGCGCGACGTCGTTCAAGCTCGAACACCTGGCCGAAGCCAACAACGTTCGCGAAGGCGATGCGCACGAGGCGCTGTCGGACGTGCGCGCGACCATCGGCATGGCGCGGTTGTTCAAGCAGTCACAGCCACGGCTGTGGGACTACGCACTGAAGCTGCGCGACAAGCGCTTCGTCGGCGGCCTGCTGGACGTGGCCGCGATGAAGCCGGTGCTGCATGTTTCCATGCGCTATCCCGCCAGCCGCCTGTGCGCGGCGCCGGTGCTGCCGCTGGCCGTGCACCCGACCATCAACAACCGGGTGATCGTGTTCGACCTGGACGGTGACATCGACGATCTGCTGGCACTGCCGGCCGAGGTGATCGCGCAGCGCCTGTACCTGCGCGCCAGCGAGCTGCCCGAGGGCGTCGCACGGGTGCCGCTGAAGGAGGTGCATCTGAACAAGGTGCCGGCGTTGATCGCCTGGAACCACCTGCGCGCCGATGACCACGCGCGCCTCGGCCTGGACGTGGCCGCGATCGAGGCCAAGGTGGAACGGCTGCGCGCGTTTGCGCCGCAACTGGCCGAGAAGGCCCGCCAGGTCTACAACCAGCCCCGCGCCGCCACCGTGGCCGACGTTGACGCCTCGCTGTACGACGGTTTCCTCGGCAACGGCGACAAGCCGCTGCTTGCCCTCGCCCGCACCACCGCGCCGGAGCAGCTGGCCGCGCTGGAGGGCCGCTTCCGCGACCCGCGCCTGCCGGAACTGCTGTTCCGCTACCGCGCGCGCAACCATCCCGGCAGCCTCGCGCCGGCTGAACGCCAGCGCTGGCAGGATTACCGCCGCCAGCGCCTGCTCGGCGACGGCGGGCTGGGCGAACTCAACCTGCCCCAGTACCGGCAGCAGCTCGATGCATTGGCCGCCGAAGCGCCCGACGATGCGCGGCGCCAGGCCCTGCTGCAATCGCTGCGCGACTGGGGCCAGCACCTGCAGGAGACACTGTGAGCACCTACTTCTCGGACGCCAGTTTCAGGTTCCTGCGCAGCCTGGCGCGGCACAACGACAAGGCCTGGTTCAACGACCACCGCCAGCAGTATGAAGACCACGTACGGCAGCCGTTCCTGCGCCTGCTGGGCGACCTGCAGCCGGCCCTGGCCGAGGTCAGCGAACACTTCCGTGCCGATACCCGCGGCGTCGGCGGCTCGCTGTTCCGCATCCATCGCGACGCGCGCTTCTCCAACGACAAGTCGCCGTACAAGACCTGGCAGGGGGCACGCCTGTTCCATGAGCGCCGCCGCGAGGTGGCCGCGCCGTCGTTCTACGTGCACCTGCAGCCGGGCGAGAGCTTCGTCGGTGCCGGCCTGTGGCATCCAGAGCCGGAAACGCAGCGCCGCGTGCGCCACTTCATCCTCGACAACCCGGGCAGCTGGAAGGCCGCCGCGCATGCACCGGCCCTGCGCAAGCGCTTCGACTTCGAGGAGAGCGAGAAGCTGGTGCGTCCGCCGCGTGGTTTCCCCGCCGACTTCGAGTTCATCGACGACCTCAAGCACCGCAACTGGGTGATGTGGCGCTCGCTGGACGACGCCACCATGACCGGCCCACGCCTGCTGTCCACGCTGGGCAAGGACCTGGCCGCGCTCGGTCCGTTCGTCGATTACCTGTGCGCCGCGCTGGATCTGGAGTTCTGATGTCGCAGGATCTTCCGCTGGCCCGCCAGCGGCGCGTGCTCGGCCGCACCGGCCTGGCCGTTTCACCGATCGGCCTGGGCTGCTCCGGCTTCTGGGGCCATCGCCGCTTCCCGGAGCATGAGGCGGCCGCCGTGGTCGAACATGCGCTCGCCCACGGCGTGAATCTGCTCGATACGGGTCACAACTATTCCGGCTTCCATGCCGAGCCGCGCCTGGGCCGCATCCTGCGCCCGTTGCTGAAGCAGTACCCGCGCGACGCGCTGGTGATCTCCAGCAAGGGCGGCACGCTGACCGGCCAGGCCGGCATCAGCGGTGCCGAGCAGCGCAACTTCTCGCCCGCGGCCATCACCGCCAGCTGCGAGGCGTCGCTGCGCAACCTCGGCCTGGATCACCTGGACATCTACCAGCTGCATGGCGCCAGCGAGCACGACATCAACGACGATCTGCTGGCCGCGCTGCAGCGCCTGCGCGAGCGCGGGTTGATCCGGCACACCGGCATCAACACCCACTCGGCCTCGACCCTGCGCTGGATGATCGCCCATCCCGGCGCCTTCGATGTGGTGCTGCTGGACTACAACGCCCTGCAGCAGGACCGCGAACCGCTGATCGACCAGTTGCAGGCGGTGGGCATCGGCGTGCTGGCCGGGACCGTGCTGGCGCAGGGCCACCTGCTGCCCGCACGCCCGCGCCTGCCACGGCTGGCCGATGGCTGGTACCTGGCGCGCGCCTGGCTGAAGCCCAGCAGCCGCCAGCTGATGCGCAGTGCCCGCCAGATGCGCCGGGCAGTGGCCGCGATCCGCAGCCAGCGTCCGGCGCAGACCGCCTTCGCCTATGCATTGGGGCATCCCGGCGTGGCCAGCGGCATCCTCGGCACCACCCGCATCGGCAGCCTGGACGAGGTGCTGGCAACACGCGTGGAGGCGCTGAGCCCGACCGAGCGCCGACAGCTGGTGGAGGCCTTCGGCGACGGACAGGGTTCGCCCAGTCAGTAAGTCTTCACCCGGTACTGCCGCGGTTGCGGCAGTCTGGTCGCCATGAAGAAACTCTCCGCGCTTGTGGTGCTGCTGGTCTTGGCCTTGGTGGCCTGGTGGTTCGGCGGCCCGTACCTGACGGTCAACGGCCTGTCCAAGGCCATCGAGCAGCGCGACACCGCGCGCCTGGAACGTTACGTCGACTTCCCGCGCGTGCGCAGCAGCCTGCGCGCGCAGCTCAATGACTACCTGGTGCGCCAGGCCGGCCCCGAGGTGGCGGCCAGCCCGTTCGGCGCCCTGCTCTACGGCCTGGGTGATCAGCTCGGTGGCGCTGCGGTGGACACCCTGGTGACCCCGACCGGGATCGGCGCGATGCTGCAGGGCCACGTGTTGTGGAAGCGCGGCCGCAATGAGCTGCAGGGCGGCGATGCGTTCGGCCCGACCGAGCCGGCACAGCCCCTGAAGCAGGCCGAACACCATTTCGAGTCATTCGACCGCTTCGTGATCGATGTCGATCGCGGCCCCGGCCAGCCGCCGTTGAAGGTGGTGCTGGAGCCGCAGGGCCTGCGCTGGAAGGTGGTGGACCTGCAGCTGGGGCTGTCCGCCAGCCCCTGACCGGACCCGTGGACTGACGGCAATGCCGACCAGGGTCGGCAACGACAGCCCCTAGCCCTCGTTGGCGACGCCGTGCGGCACGTGGCCGGCGGCCACATGCTCGCGGGCGCTGTCGATGTTGTGCTGCGAATCATCGAAGAAGATGTCGGCACCGAACGCCTGCAGGAACGGCCCCTTGTGGCGGCCGCCGAGGAACAGCGCTTCGTCCAGTCGCACGCCCCACTCGCGCAGCGTGCGGATCACCCGTTCATGCGCCGGCGCCGAACGTGCGGTCACCAGCGCGGTGCGGATCGGTGCGCTCTCGCCGGCCGGGAACACTTCCTGCAGCGTATGCAGGGCCGACAGGAAGCCCCGGAACGGGCCGCCGCTGAGCGGTTCGCGGGCCCGTTCGCGCTCGTGCCGGCCGAACGCTTCAACGCCCTGCTCGCGCGAAATGCGCTCACTCTCGTCGCCGAAGATCACCGCATCACCGTCGAAGGCGATGCGCAGCTGGCCGGCCGGGCGACCGATGTCGATCTGGTCGGCTGCTGCGGCCGCGGTCTCGCCCGGCGGCTTGGGCAGGATGGTCGCCGCTGCGATGCCATGGCGCAGCGCGCTGCGCACCGATTCCGGGTTGGCCGACAGGAACAGATCGGTGCCGAACGGCTTCACGTAGGGCCAGGTCGGCTCGCCGGCGGTGAAGGTCGCGCGGATGATGCCCAGGCCGTAGTGCTGGATCGAGTTGAAGATGCGCAGGCCGGTGTCGGCCGAGTTGCGCGACAGCAGGATCACCTCGACCCGGGGATTCTCCGGGCTGGCGCCCTGGTTCAGCGCCAGCAGCTTGCGCACCACCGGGAAGGCCACGCCGGGGCCGAGGATGTCGTCCTCGTGCTGGCGCTGGAACTCGGCGTAGGCCGCCACGCCATCGCTCTCGAACAGCGCGTGGCTTTCTTCGAGGTCGAACAGCGCGCGCGAGGTCACCGCGACGGTCAGCAAACGGGGGGAGTTGTCGCCCATCGGTGGGGGTCCTTCAAGCGGTCGGCACGGCCGGCCGCCTATTGTCCTCAAAAAACGAACTGTTCGCTCAGGATCCGGTCTTCCAGGTTGTGCTCCGGGTCGAACAGCAGGGTCACGCGGCGGTCCCTGGACTCGCGGATGGTCACCTCCACCACGTCGCGGGTCTCGTGCGAATCAGCGGTGACACTGACCGGACGCTTGTAGGGATCGAGCACGCGGAAGCGCACCTCGGTATCCGCCTTCAGGATCGCCCCGCGCCAACGCCGCGGGCGATAGGGCGCCAACGGCGTCAGCGCGATGGTGTGCGAGCCCAGCGGCAGTACCGGGCCATGCGCGGAGTAGTTGTACGCGGTGCTGCCGGCCGGGGTGGCCACCAGCACGCCATCGCCGATCAGTTCGGCGACGCGCTCCTGGCCGTTGAGGTCGATACCGATATGCGCAGCCTGGCGGGTCTGGCGCAGCAGCGAGACATCGTTGTAGGCCAGTGAACCGGTGCTGGTGCCCGATTCGGTCAGCGCCACCATTTCCAGCGGGCGCAGGTTGGCCGGTTCGGCGCGCGCAATGCGGGCCTGCACGTCGTCGTCGCCACGATACTGGTTCATCAGGAAGCCGACGGTACCCAGCTTCATGCCGAAAACCGGCTTGCCCAGGTGCCCGTGCCGATGCAGGGTCTGCAGCATGAAGCCGTCGCCGCCCAGCGGGCACAGCACGTCGGCCTGCTCCGGGGTGTGATCGCCATAACGCGAAATCATCGCCGCGCGGGCCATCTGCGCAGGTTCGGTGGTGCTGGCCAGGAAAGCGATGCGGGGGGTGTCGCTCATCGGTGGATCCGGGTGGGGTGTGCCAGCAAGAGCATACCCGGTAGTGCCGGCCGCTGGCCGGCAACAGCAGCCGGTTGCGGTTCATGCGATTGCCGGCCAGCGGCCGGCACTACCCGGCAATGCAGAACGGCCCCGCTTTCGCGGGGCCGTTCCGGTTCACGCATGCCAGGCATGGCCTGGCACTACTTCACTTACGCACCATGCGCGGCCAGCTGGCCCAGGCGCTGCACCGCGACCGAGACGGTCGGGTAGTCCAGGGTCTTCTGCTCGGCCAGTTCGGCCAGCATCGCCAGGGTGAAGCGCAGGCTGTTGTCATCGCGACCCATCCAGGCCGCCACCTTGGCTTCGGCGCTGCCACCCTTGGTGCCCAGCACCTGGCCTGCCAGGTTGCGGTGGTTGGCCGCCAGTTCGTCACGCAGCACGCCACGTGCCACCGCATGCCAACGGCCGTTGACCTCCAGCGCGTCGACCTGCTCGAACAGCCACGGCAGCTGCAGGGCATCGCCCAGGCGGAAGTGGACCTTGGACACGTCAACCGGCTTCAGCTTGCGGGTACGGGCCAGCTCGATGATGTCGAACGCCGGCTCCAGGAAGTGCAGTTCGGCCAGCTGCTGCGCCAGCGCGGACGGCAGGCCCTTTTCCTTCCACTCGGCCACCAGGGCTTCGTAGGTCGGACGCTGCGAATCCGGCAGCACGCCCGAAGCAACGCGGATGTCGTTGAACGGACCCTGGTAGCGGTTGACCGCCTCGGTGATGCCCGGCATCGCGCCCGGGCGCGACAGCAGCCAGCGCACGAACGAACGCTGCAGCTTCCAGATCACTTCCAGTGCGTCGATCTGCACCGACTCCGGCACCTTGCCGTCGAGCGCGTCGATCTGCGCCCACAGTGCACGTGCATCCAGCGTTTCGCGGCTGATGGTGTAGGCCTTGGCAACCTCGGCGATGGAACGGCCGGTGTCTTCCTGCATGCGCATCAGGAAGGTGGCGCCCATGCGGTTGATGGTCTGGTTGGTCACGGCCGTGGCGATGATTTCGCGCTTCAGGCGGTGACGCTCCATCGCGTCGGCGTACTTCTTCTGCAGCGGGGTCGGGAAGTAGCGCTGCAGCTCCTTGGACAGGTACGGATCTTCCGGAATGTCCGAATCCAGCAGCTGGTTGAACGCCACCAGCTTGGAGTAGGACAGCAGCACCGACAGCTCCGGACGGGTCAGGCCCTGGCCGCGTGCCTTGCGCTGCGACAGCTCGGCATCGGACGGCAGGAACTCGATCTGGCGGTCGAGCAGGCCCTGCTGTTCCAGGGTGCGGATGAAGTGCTGCTTGGACCCCAGGCGCTTGACCGCCATCCGCTCCATCAGGCTCAGCGCCTGGTTCTGGCGGTAGTTGTCGTTGAGCACCAGCTCGGCGACCTCGTCGGTCATCGACGCCAGCAGCTTGTTGCGCTGCTCGACGGTCAGCTTCTTGGCCCGCACCACATCGTTGAGCAGAATCTTGATGTTGACTTCGTGGTCGGAGGTATCGACGCCGGCCGAGTTGTCGATGAAGTCGGTGTTGAGCAGCACGCCGGCCTGGGCAGCCTCGATGCGGCCCAGCTGGGTCATGCCCAGGTTGCCGCCCTCGCCCACCACCTTGCAGCGCAGCTCGCCACCGTTCACGCGCAGCGCGTTGTTGGCGCGGTCGCCGACATCGCTGTGCTGCTCGCTGGCGGCCTTGACGTAGGTACCGATGCCGCCATTCCACAACAGGTCGACCGGAGCCTTCAGGATCGCGCTCATCAGATCGTTCGGCGACAGCGCCTTGACGTTCTCGTCCAGGCCCAGCGCTTCGCGCACCTGCGGGGTGATCTCGATCGACTTGAGGCTGCGCGGGTACACGCCGCCGCCCTTGCTGATCAGCTTGGTGTCGTAATCAGCCCAGCTGGAACGCGGCAGGGTGAACAGGCGTTCGCGCTCGACGAACGACGTGGCCGCGTCCGGGTTCGGGTCCAGGAAGATATGGCGGTGGTCGAATGCAGCCACCAGGCGGATGTGGCGCGACAGCAGCATGCCGTTGCCGAACACGTCGCCCGACATGTCGCCGACGCCGACTGCGGTGAAGTCCTGGCTCTGGCTGTCACGGCCCAGGGCGCGGAAGTGGCGCTTGACCGATTCCCACGCGCCGCGCGCGGTGATGCCCATGCCCTTGTGGTCGTAGCCCACCGAGCCACCCGAGGCGAACGCATCGCCCATCCAGAAGCCGTGCGCGATGGCCAGGCCGTTGGCGATGTCGGAGAAGGTCGCGGTGCCCTTGTCGGCCGCCACCACCAGGTACGGATCGTCCATGTCGTGGCGCACGACATCCACCGGCGGCACGATCTTGTTGTTGACGATGTTGTCGGTGATGTCCAGCAGGCCCTGGATGAACAGCTTGTAGCAGGCCACGCCGTTGGCGAAGATCGCATCACGGTCGCCGTTCACCGGCGGGGTCTTGGCGAAGAAGCCGCCCTTCGCGCCGACCGGCACGATGACGGTGTTCTTGACCATCTGTGCCTTGACCAGGCCCAGCACTTCGGTACGGAAGTCCTCACGACGGTCCGACCAGCGCAGGCCGCCACGGGCGACCGCGCCGAAGCGCAGGTGGGTACCTTCCACGCGCGGGCCGTAGACGAAGATCTCGCGGTACGGGCGCGGCTTCGGCAGGTCCGGCACCAGCGCCGAATCGAACTTGAAGCTGATGACATGGCCGTGCTGGCCGTTGGCATCGGTCTGGTAGTAGCTGGTACGCAGGGTCGCGTCGATCACGCCCATGAACGAGCGCAGGATGCGGTCCTCGTCCAGGCTGGACACGCGGTCCATCAGCTTCAGCAGCGCATCGCGCGCGGCCTGCATCTGCGCGCCGCGGTCACCCTTGCGGGCATCGACCACGCTCTTGAGCACCTTCAGCGTGGCGTCGTCGCCAGCAGCCAGCACATCGAAGTGGGCCTTCAACTGGGCCTGGCCGGCGGCGATGTCATCCTTGCTCTCGTGGCCGGTGGCCGGATCGAAGCGGGCTTCGAACAGTTCCACCAGCAGGCGTGCCAGCAGCGGGTAGCGCGCGAAGGTGCCTTCCACGTACGCCTGCGAGAACGGCACGCCGGTCTGCAGCAGGTACTTGCAGTAGCCACGCAGCATGGCGACCTGGCGCCAGTGCAGGCCGGCAGCCAGCACCAGCCGGTTGAAACCGTCGTTCTCGGCGTCGCCATGCCAGACGCGGGCGAAGGTCTCGCCGAAAGCCTCGTCGACGCTGGCGGCATCGATCGCGCCGGCGGTCGACTCGACCTCGAAGTCCTGCACGTACACCGGGGCGTTGTCGACCGTCAGGCGGTACGGGCGCTCGGCGATCACGCGCAGGCCCATGTTCTCCATCATCGGCAGCGCGTCCGACAGCGGAATGTCGTCCAGCTGGCGGTACAGCTTCAGGCGCAGGCCATCCCCGCCTTCGCGCGGCACGGCCTGCAGGCTCAGGCGCAGGTCGTCCGGGCCGGTCAGGGCATCGAGCTGGCTGACATCGTTGGCGGCAACCGCGGTGCTGTTGTCTTCGATGTAGCCGGCCGGCAGTGCCTTGCCGATGCGGGCGGCGATGCGCAGGCCTTCGGTCTCGCCGTGGCGGGCCACCAGCGCTTCGCGCAGGTCGTCCTGCCAGTTGCGCAGCACCTGGGCCAGCTTCTGCTCCAGGTCGGCGGTATCGACGTCGAGCATCTCACCCGGCTTCGGGCGCACGATCAGGTGCACCTGCGCCAGCGGCGATTCGCCCAGCACCACCGAGCTGTCGACGTACTCACCGTGCAGTGCGTCCTTCAGCATCGCTTCGATGCGCAGGCGCACGTCGGTGTTGAAGCGCTCGCGCGGCAGGTAGACCAGCGCGGAGATGAAACGGCTGTACTTGTCGCGGCGCAGGAACAGGCGGCTGCGCACGCGCTCCTGCAGGCCCAGCACGCCCATCGCGGTGCGGAACAGTTCGTCCTCGCTGGACTGGAACAGCTCTTCGCGCGGCAGGGTTTCCAGGATGTGGCGCAGGGCCTTGCCGCTGTGGCTGGCCGGGGCCAGGCCCGACTGCTTCATCACGTGCTCGTGGCGCTGGCGCACCAGCGGGATTTCCCACGGGCGGCGGTTGTAGGCGCTGGAGGTGAACAGGCCGAGGAAGCGCTGCTCGCCGATGATCTTGCCCTTGGCGTCGAATTCCAGCACGCCGATGTAGTCCATGTAACCGGCGCGGTGCACGCGCGAACGGGCGTTGGTCTTGGTCAGGATCAGCGCGTCCTTCAACCCGGACGTGGTGTTCAGGCCCTGCGCGGCCAGGGTCTTGACCGGACGGGCGGCGGACTTGTCCTTGCCGCGCATCAGGCCCAGGCCGGTGTCGTTCAGCGGCGCCAGCACCTCTTCCTTGCCCTGCTTCTCGACGCGGTACTCGCGGTAGCCGAAGAAGGTGAAGTGGTTGTCGGCAGCCCAGCGCAGGAACTCCTGCGCCTCCTTGCGCGACGCCGCGTCGACCGGCAGCTGGCGGCTGCCCAGGTCGTCGGCCAGCGCCAGCGCCTTGTCCTTCATCGGCTGCCAGTCGCGCACGATCGCACGTACTTCGTCCAGCGCCTTGTTGATGGCCTGTTCGATGGCGGCCATGGCGTCGGCCGGCTGACGGTCGATCTCCAGCAGCATCACCGACTCGGCATCGCCCTCGCCGACCTTGACCAGCTTGCCGGCCTTGTCGCGGGTGAAGCGCAGCACCGGGTGGCCCAGCACGTGGACGCCCACGCCCTGCTCGGCCAGCGACATGGTGACCGTATCGACGAGGAACGGCATGTCATCGTTGACGATCTGCAGCACCGTGTGCGGCGATTCCCAACCGTTGGCCTTCGCGGTCGGATTGAACACGCGGACGTTGGCCTTGCCGGCCTTGCGGGCACGGGCGAATTCCAGCGTCTCAGCCGCGAGAGCGGCCCACTCTTCAGCGCTGTGGTGCGGGAACTCGTCCGACTCCATGCGCTTGTAGAAGTCAGTGGCAAAGGCCACTGCTTCGGCCTGTGCGGCCGCGGGGTAGCGCTTGCGCAAGGCCGTGTACACCGGCTCCAGGGAGAAACCAGCGGTCACTGCGACCTCCGACTCTGCTGGTTTCGTCTTGTTTTTCACGGTCTTGGCTGCGGTTTTTTGCGGTTTCATGGCAGAGCGATGCGCTTGCTCAGTTGGGAAAATGAAATTGTAGCCCTACGGCGCGAAAAGGCCTTGCTGCAGGACGGAATAAGCAGATTCGGGTTTGCTGCGGTTTAGACGCCTATTCAGTTCGCACCGGTATGGGCGTGGCGACCATTTCGGCACTGCCGGCAGGATCGGCAAAACGTGTTACCGGAAGACACACGCGGCGACGCGGATTGCATTCCACAATCCTGAACTGGACGGTATAGTCCACCGCGTGAACCCGGCCTACCTCCCCGTTGCCCTCGACGCGCGTGACCAGCGCGTGTTCGATGCCGTGCGCGACCTGCTCGCCCGGCAGGGCATGCAGATGAGCATGGAGGCGGTCGCCCAGCAGGCCGGCTGTTCCAAGCAGACCCTGTATTCGCGCTATGGCAGCAAGCAGGAACTGCTGCGCCGGGTGATGCAGCGCCATGTCGGCCACGCCACCGGGGCCATGCTTCGTGCACTCCGCGGTGACGACCTGCGTGCCAGCCTGCTCCAGTTCGCCACCGACTTCCTGGAGCATTTCAACCAACCGCACGTGGGCCAGGCCTGCCGGCTGATCGCCGCCGAGGCGTCCCAGTTTCCCGAAGAGGCGCGTACGCTTTACCGGCACGGTGCCGGCGCGCTGACGCTTCATCTTGCTGAATGGATTGAAACCGTTTGCATGCAAGGCCAGCTCCGGCATGACGACCCGCACTTCATGGCCGAACTGCTGCTGAGCATGATCGCCGGTCAGGATTTCGACAAACAGCGCTTCCATACGCCCCATCGTGATGACGCACTGCTGCGTCGGCGCTGGGCAGAGTTCTCCGTCGACAGCTTCCTGCGCGCGTTCGCGCCACAGCCGTCGCCGGCCCCGTCTACAAACCAACCCCGGAGTTCCTCCTGATGACCGCCCCACTCCGCACCCTTGCCCTGACGTGCGCCGTTGCTGTCGCGCTGGCTGCCTGCAAGAAGCCGGAACAGCAGACGCCCCCGCCGCCGGAGGTGGGCGTGATCGACGCCAAGCCGCAGACCCTGCCCCTGCAGCGTGAGCTGGTCGGCCGCCTGTCGCCGTTCCGCAGCGCCGACGTGCGCGCGCGCGTGCCGGGCGTGCTGCTCAAGCGCGTCTACCAGGAAGGCTCGCAGGTCAAGCAGGGCCAGACCCTGTTCCTGATCGACCCGGCGCCGCTGCGTGCTTCGCTCAACGCCTCCGAGGCCCAGCTGGCCTCGGCCCGCGCCACCTACGCCAACGCCAAGGTCGCCGCCGATCGCGCGCGCTCGCTGGCCCCGCAGCAGTTCGTCTCCAAGTCCGACCTGGACAACGCTGAATCGGCCGAGCGCACCGCCCTGGCCGCCGTCAAGCAGGCCGAAGCGGCAGTGACCTCCTCGCGGATCAACCTGGGCTACGCCGAAGTGACCGCGCCGATCAGTGGCGTGGCCAACAAGCAGCAGGTCACCGAGGGCGCGCTGGTCGGCCAGGGCGATGTGACCCTGCTGACCACCGTCGACCAGCTCGACCCGCTGTATGTGAACTTCTCGCTCAGCGTGGATGAGCTGACCCAGCTGCGTGCGCAGCAGGCCAAGGGCGCGCTGGCGCTGTCCGGCGACGGCAAGGCCACGGTGGCCGTGAAGCTGGCCGATGGCAGCACCTACAGCGAGCCGGGCACGCTGGACTTCTCTTCGACCACGGTCGATCCGGCCACCGGCGCGGTGTCGCTGCGTGCGCTGCTGCCGAACCCGCAGCAGATCCTGCTGCCGGGTGCCTTCGTCAGCTTCCAGGCCAACCTGGGCGAGCGCAACAACGCCTATCTGGTGCCGCAGCAGGCCCTGCTGCGTGATACCAACGGCGGCTACGTGATGGTGGTCGGCGCCGACGGCAAGGTCGTGCGCAAGAACGTGAAGACCGATGGCGCGCAGAACGGCAACTGGCTGGTCAGCGACGGCCTGGCCGCCGGTGACAAGGTGATCGTGGCCGGCGTGCAGAAGGTCAAGGAAGGTGCACCGGCCGTGGCCAAGCCGTGGACCCCGGGGCAGGACGCCAGCGGCAAGCCGGCCGCAGGCGGCGCTGCACCGGCCGCGGCTGCGGCAGCGCCGGCCGCGGGCCAGGCACCGGCCGACGCGGCCAAGCCCGAGCAGGCCGATGCGGCCAAGCCGGCCGCCACCGATTCGAACAAGCAGTAACGGGAACCTTCCGTCATGCCTAAATTTTTCATCGAGCATCCAGTCTTCGCCTGGGTGGTAGCGATCCTGATCTCGCTCAGCGGCGTGATCGCGATCCTCAACCTGGGCGTGGAGTCCTATCCCAACATCGCCCCGCCGCAGGTCACCGTCTCGGCGACCTACCCGGGCGCCAGCGCCGATACCACGGAAAAGTCGGTCACCCAGGTGATCGAGCAGCAGCTGACCGGCATCGATCATCTGCTGTACTTCAGCTCCTCGTCCGCCTCCAACGGACGTGCGCAGATCACCCTGACCTTCGAGACCGGTACCGATCCGGACATCGCCCAGGTGCAGGTGCAGAACAAGGTCTCGCTGGCCACGCCACGCCTGCCTTCGGAAGTCACCCAGCAGGGCGTGGTGGTGGCCAAGGCCAACGCCGGCTTCCTGATGGTGGTGGCGCTGCAGTCCGATACCCCGACCATCAACCGTGACGCGCTGAACGACATCGTCGGCTCGCGCGTGCTCGACCAGGTCTCGCGTATCCCCGGCGTCGGCAGCACCCAGCAGTTCGGTTCCGAGTACGCCATGAACATCTGGCTGAACCCGGAGAAGATGCAGGGCTATGGCCTGTCTGCCAGCCAGGTACTGGCCGCGGTACGTGCGCAGAACGTGCAGTTCGCCGCCGGTGCGCTGGGTTCGGACCCGTCGCCGGAAGGCCAGCATTTCACCGCCACGGTCTCGGCCGAAGGCCGCTTCAGCTCGCCGCAGGAATTCGAGAACATCATCCTGCGCGCCAACGCTGACGGCTCGCGCGTGCTGTTGAAGGACATCGCCCGCGTCGCCTTCGGTGCCAACAACTACGGCTTCGACACCCAGTACAACGGCAAGCCGACCGGCGCCTTCGCCATCCAGCTGCTGCCGGGCGCCAACGCCCTGAACGTGGCCGAAGCGGTGCGCGCCAAGATGGACGAGCTGCAGCCCAGCTTCCCGTCCGGGGTGACCTGGTTCTCGCCGTACGACAGCACCACGTTCGTCAAGATCTCGATCCAGGAAGTGGTCAAGACCCTGTTTGAAGCGGTCTTGCTGGTGTTCCTGGTGATGCTGATCTTCCTGCAGAACTTCCGCGCCACCCTGATCCCGACCCTGGTCATCCCCGTCGCCCTGCTCGGTACCTTCCTGGGCATGTGGATGATCGGCTTCACGATCAACCAGCTGACCCTGTTCGCGATGGTGCTGGCGATCGGCATCGTGGTCGACGACGCGATCGTGGTGATCGAGAACGTCGAACGCATCATGAGCGAGGAAGGGCTGGCGCCGAAGCCGGCCACGCAGAAGGCGATGACCCAGATCACCGGTGCGGTGGTGGCGATCACCGTCGTGCTGGCCGCGGTGTTCATTCCGTCCGCCCTGCAGGGCGGTGCCGCCGGCGAGATCTACAAGCAGTTCGCGCTGACCATCGCCATCTCGATGGCGTTCTCGGCGTTCCTGGCGCTGGGCTTCACCCCGGCGCTGTGCGCGACCTTCCTCAAGCCGACGCACAACGACAACCCGAACATCGTCTACCGCACCTTCAACAAGTACTACGACAAGATCAGCCACACCTACGTGGGGCACATCACCTCGGCGGTGCGCCATGCCCCGCGCTGGATGATCCTGTTCGTGGTGCTGACCGCGCTGTGCGGCTTCCTGTTCACCCGCATGCCGGGCAGCTTCCTGCCGGAAGAAGACCAGGGCTATGCGCTGGCGATCGTGCAGCTGCCCCCGGGCTCGACCAAGGGCCAGACCAACGAAGTGTTCGCGCAGATGCGCGGCATCCTGGAAAAGCAGGATGGCTATGAAGGCATGCTGCAGGTGGCCGGCTTCAGCTTCGTCGGTTCCGGCGAGAACGTGGGCATGGGCTTCATCCGCCTGAAGCCGTGGGAGGAACGCAAGTTCACCGCGCCGGAGTTCATCCAGAACATGAACGGCGCGTTCTACGGCATCAAGGAAGCGCAGATCTTCGTGGTCAACCTGCCTACCGTGCAGGGTCTTGGCCAGTTCGGCGGCTTCGACATGTGGCTGCAGGACCGCAGCGGTGCCGGCTACGAGCAGCTGACCCAGGCGCGCAACATCCTGCTGGGCAAGGCCGCGCAGAAGCCTGAAGCCCTGGTCGGCGTGCGTCCGAACGGGCTGGAGAACGCCCCGCAGCTGCAGCTGCACGTGGACCGCGTGCAGGCGCAGTCGATGGGCATGTCGGTGTCGGACGTGTACAGCACCATCCAGCTGATGCTGGCTCCGGTGTACGTCAATGACTTCTTCTACGAAGGCCGCATCAAGCGCGTGACCATGCAGGCCGATGGCCCGTACCGCACCGGCCAGGAGTCGCTGAAGAGCTTCTACAGCCCCTCCACCCTGACCCAGAACGCCGATGGCACCAATGCGATGATCCCGCTCAACACGGTGGTCAAGTCCGAATGGGTGTCGGCACCGCCGTCGCTGAGCCGCTACAACGGCTACTCGGCGATCAACATCGTCGGCTCGCAGGCCCCGGGCACCAGCTCGGGCGAAGCGATGCAGACCATGGAGAGCATCGTCAACGACGACCTGCCGGCCGGCTTCGGCTACGACTGGTCCGGCATGTCCTACCAGGAAATCCTGGCTGGCAATGCCGCCACGCTGCTGCTGGTGCTGTCGATCGTGGTGGTGTTCCTGTGCCTGGCCGCCCTGTATGAAAGCTGGTCGATCCCGGTGGCGGTGCTGCTGGTCGTGCCGCTGGGCGTGCTGGGTGCCCTCGGCCTGTCGATGCTGCGCGGCCTGCCCAACGATCTGTTCTTCAAGATCGGCCTGATCACCGTGATCGGCCTGGCGGCAAAGAACGCGATCCTGATCGTGGAGTTCGCGGTGGAGCAGCGCGCAGCGGGCAAGAACCTGCGCGATGCCACCATCGAGGCGGCCCGCCTGCGTTTCCGCCCGATCCTGATGACCTCGTTCGCGTTCATCATGGGCGTGATCCCGATGGCGATCTCCACCGGCGCCGGCGCCAACTCCCGCCACGCCATCGGTACCGGCGTGATCGGCGGCATGCTGTTCGCCACCCTGCTCGGCCTGCTGATGATCCCGGTGTTCTTCGTGGTTGTGCGTCGCATGCTGGGCGACAAGCTGGATGAACCGTCGAAGGAGTTCATGGAACGCCAGCGGGACGCCGAGTCCGCCCACCGCCCGGATCGTTGATCCGGCGGTGCGCTGAAACGAAAAGGCCCCGGAGCGATCCGGGGCCTTTTTTGTTGTCGCTGCTCTCGAATGCATGCCAACCTTGGTTGGCGCGCTTCGGGCAACGCCTCAGCGCAGCAGCGCGACCACCGCGCACACTGCCACCAGAACCAGCGCGGCCCACTGCATCGGCACGAAGAAGAAATGATGGGGCGCGACTTCACCCTTCTGCCGAGGTGCACGGTTGAGCCACAGGCCCAGCAGCACGTTCACCGCCGCGCCAATCCCGGCACCCAGCAACACCTGCGGGAGCGGGATGTTGCCCCTGGGGCCTGCGTGCGGGAAGAAATACGCCAGCAGCAGGATCGCTGCGATCGGCGTGACCAGTGTCAGGATTCCCCAACCACGATAGATCATCTGTGCAGACCGTATGGAAACGGCCTGCATTGGAACAGATCCGGCATCGTTCGGCCAAGACCACGGCGCATCCACGCGTGGCGCCGATCTACTGGCCGCGCCGCCATTGCAGCGGCGCGGCCGTTGCGTCTCAGCGCAGCCCGGTTTCGTTGCGGGCGATGACCAGTCGCTGGATTTCCGAGGTGCCTTCGTAGATCTCGGTGATCTTGGCATCACGGAAGTAACGCTCCAGCGGCATCTCCTTCGAGTACCCCATGCCGCCGTGGATCTGCACCGCCTGGTGGGTGATCCACATTGCCGCTTCCGAGGCGGTCAGCTTGGCCACGGCCGCTTCCGTGCTGAAGCGCTTGCCCTGGCCCTTCACCCATGCCGCACGCAGGGTCAGCAGCAGCGCTGCGTCCAGCTTGCACTTCATGTCGGCAATCTTGGCCTGGGTCATCTGGAAGGTACCGATCGGCGCCCCGAACGCCTTGCGCTCCTTCACGTAGTCCAAGGTCGCTTCATAGGCGGCACGGGCGATGCCGATGGCCTGCGAAGCGATACCGATGCGGCCGGCATCGAGCACGCCCATCGCGATCTTGAAGCCCTCGCCTTCCTGGCCCAGCACGTCTTCGGGCTGCGCCACGTAATCGTTGAACTCGATCTCGCAGGTGGCCGAGGCGCGGATGCCCAGCTTCGGCTCGGTCTTGCCGCGACCGAAACCGGCCTTGTCGGTATCGATGAGGAAGGCGGTGATGCCACGCGCCCCCTTGTCCGGCTCGCTCATCGCGAACAGCACGATGTACTTGGCCACCGGGCCGGAGGTGATCCAGCTCTTCTTGCCGTTGATGACGAAGGTGCCGTCGGCCTGCTTCACCGCGCGGCAACGCATGGCGGTAGCGTCAGAGCCGGACTGCGGCTCGGTCAGCGCGAACGCGCCGATGGCCGTGCCTTCGGCGATCGCACGCACATAGGTCTGCTTCTGCTGTTCGCTGCCATGGGTGAGGATGCCGTTGCAGAACAGCGAGTTGTTGACCGACATGATGGTCGAGTGGGCGGCGTCGGCGGCGGCGACCTCCACCATCGCCAGCACGTACGCAACCGGGTCCATGCCCGCACCGCCGTATTCGGTCGGCACTTCGATGCCCATCAGGCCGTTCTCGCCCAGCAGGCGGATGTTGTCCAGCGGGAACTCGCCGGTGCGGTCGTGATGCTCCGCGCTGGGGGCGATCTTCTCCTGCGCGATGCGCCGCGCCACGTCCTGCAGCATCAACTGCTCTTCGGTAAAGCTGAAATCCACAACACCCTCCCGGGTACATGAAGTTATGGGCCGCATACGGCGCGCCCAGGTGCCCCGATTGTACCGGGGCCCGGCTGTTTCCGTACGCTGCCGACTTGACCGCGGCAGGCCTTCTCGGCGAATATATCTCTATATCGCGATAGGTAGATATTTATGGATCTGGAAGACTGGTCGACCCGCCTGAAGGTGTTCGCCGATGCGACCCGCGTGCGCCTGCTGGCGCTGCTGGAGCAGGAGGAACTCACCGTGGCCGAACTGTCGGCGATCACCCGGCTCGCGCAGCCGCGCGTGTCCACCCACCTGGCGCGCCTGAAGGAAGCCGGCCTGGTCCGCGACCGCCGTGCCGGCGTGTCGGCCTACTACCGTTTCGACGAGGCCCAGCTGGACCCGGCGCAGCGCGCATTGTGGCATGCCCTGAGCAACGGAAGCGACGACCCGTTGCTGCGGCAGGACGCCGAGCGCGTTGCCGCCGTGCTGGCCCACCGCGCCTCGGACCAGAACTGGGCCGACAGCGTGGCCGGCGACATGGAGCGCCACTACTCGCCGGGCCGCACCTGGGAGGCCCTGGCGCGCACCGCGTTGCCGCTGCTGGAAACCGGCGACGTGCTGGACATCGCCTCCGGTGACGGCGTGCTGGCCGAACTGGTCGCCCCCCATGCCAAGCGCTACATCTGCATCGATACCAGCGCGCGCGTGGTCGCCGCCGCCAGCGAGCGCCTGCGCCGCCTGCCCAATGTGGAAGTGCGCGAAGGCGACATGCACGCGCTGCCGTTCAAGGACAGCAGCTTCGACCTGGTGGTGCTGATGCACGCGTTGACCTACGCCAGCAAGCCGGCGCAGGCGGTGACCGAAGCCGCGCGCGTGCTGCGCTCGGGTGGCCGCCTGCTGCTGTGCAGCCTGGCCCGCCACGAACACAAGGCCGCGGTGGAAGCCTACGGCCACGTCAACCTTGGCTTCAGCGACAAGGAACTGCGCAGGTTCGTCGACAAGGCCGGCCTGCAGGTGTCCAGCCTGGAGACGGTCACCCGCGAAAAGCGTCCGCCGCACTTCGAAGTGATTTCGCTGATCGCCAACAAGCCCTGAGCCCGAGACTGCCATGCCTGCCCTGCCCTGGTTGCATCCTGATCGTGCCAACGCCCTGCTCGACGCCCTGCGCGAGCGGATCCTGATCATCGACGGCGCGATGGGCACGATGATCCAGCGCCACGGCCTGCAGGAAGACGACTATCGGGGCGAGCGCTTCGCGGGTGGCTATGACCATGCACATGGCCCCGGCTGCGACCACGGCGCCCCCGAGGGCCATGATCTGAAGGGCAACAACGATCTGCTGCTGCTGACCCGTCCGCAGATCATCGCCGACATCCACACCGCCTACCTGGAAGCAGGCGCGGATCTGGTCGAGACCAACACCTTCAACGCCACCTCGGTCAGCCAGGCCGACTACCACCTCGAGCACCTGGTGTACGAGTTGAACAAGACCGGGGCGGCGGTTGCACGCGCCTGCTGCGATGCGGTGGCTGCAACCACGCCCGGCAAGCCACGCTTCGTGATCGGCGTGATCGGCCCGACCAGCCGCACCGCCTCGATCAGCCCCGACGTGAATGATCCAGGCTTCCGCAACACCAGCTTCGACGAGCTGCGCGACACCTACCGGGAGGCCATCGAAGGGCTGATCGACGGGGGCGCCGACACCCTCATGGTCGAGACCATCTTCGACACGCTCAATGCCAAGGCGGCGCTGTATGCGCTGGAAGAAGCGTTCGACGCGCGCGGCGCACGCCTGCCGGTGATGATCTCCGGCACCATCACCGACGCCTCCGGGCGCACGCTGTCCGGGCAGACCGCCGAAGCGTTCCACGCCTCGCTGGCACACGCGCGGCCGCTGTCGATCGGCTTGAACTGCGCACTGGGTGCCGAGGCGATGCGACCACACGTGGAAACCCTTTCGCAGGTCGCCGACTGCCACGTCAGCGCCCACCCCAATGCGGGCCTGCCCAACGCCTTCGGCGAATATGACGAAACGCCGGAAGAGATGGCCGCCACCCTGCGCGGCTTCGCCGAGGATGGCCTGTTGAACCTGGTCGGCGGCTGCTGTGGCTCCACGCCCGCGCACATCCGCGCCATCGCCCAGGCCGTCGCCGGATTGCCGCCGCGCGCCCTGCCCGCATCCCGGGAGCAGCAGGCCGCATGAACACCCCGCCCTATACCCGCCTGTCCGGCCTGGAGCCGCTGGTCATCACACCGGACCTGCTGTTCATCAACGTCGGCGAGCGCACCAACGTCACCGGCAGCGCGCAGTTCCGCAAGCTCATCAAGGAAGGCCGCTACGAAGAGGCGGTGGACGTGGCCCGCCAGCAGGTGGCCAGCGGAGCGCAGATCCTCGACGTCAACATGGACGAGGGCCTGATCGATTCGGAAGCGGCAATGACCCGCTACCTCAACCTGATCATGTCCGAGCCGGACATCGCCCGCATCCCGGTGATGGTCGATTCCTCCAAGTGGAGCGTGATCGAGGCCGGGCTGAAGTGCCTGCAGGGCAAGAGCGTGGTCAATTCGATCTCGCTGAAGGAAGGCGAGGCGCTGTTCCGCGAACATGCACGCAAGGTGCTGCGCTACGGTGCCGCTGCGGTGGTGATGGCCTTCGACGAGAACGGGCAGGCCGACACCTGCGCGCGCAAGGTCGAGATCTGCACCCGCGCCTATCGCATCCTGGTCGACGAGATCGGCTTCCCGCCGCAGGACATCATCTTCGACCCGAACATCTTCGCCGTCGCCACCGGTATCGAAGAGCACGACAACTACGCGGTGGACTTCATCGAAGCCACCCGCATCATCAAGCAGACGCTGCCGCACTGCCATGTCTCCGGCGGCGTCTCCAACGTTTCGTTCTCCTTCCGCGGCAATGAAACGGTGCGCCAGGCGATCCACTCGGTGTTCCTGTACCACGCGATCGCGGCCGGGATGGACATGGGCATCGTCAACGCCGGTGCCATGCCGATCTATGACGAGCTGGAGCCGGAGCTGCGCGAACGCGTCGAGGACGTGATCCTCAACCGCCGCAGCGATGCCACCGAGCGCCTGCTGGAGATCGCCGAGCGTTACAAGGGCAGGAAAGGCGCAGCGAAGGCGGAGGACCTGGGCTGGCGCGAGAAGCCTGTCGCACAGCGCCTGGCCCATGCCCTGGTGCACGGCCTGGACGCTTATGTCGAGGAAGACACCGAGCTGGCCCGGCAGGCCGCCAGCCGACCGCTGGACGTGATCGAAGGCCCGCTGATGGATGGCATGAACATCGTCGGCGACCTGTTCGGTGCGGGCAAGATGTTCCTGCCGCAGGTGGTCAAGTCCGCGCGCGTGATGAAGAAGGCGGTGGCCTACCTGCTGCCCTACATCGAGGCCGAGAAGGCGCGCAGCGGTGACACCGCCAAGAGCAACGGCAAGATCATCATGGCCACGGTGAAGGGCGACGTGCATGACATCGGCAAGAACATCGTCGGCGTGGTCCTGGCCTGCAACAACTTCGAGGTGGTCGACCTGGGCGTGATGGTGCCGGCGCAGAAGATCCTGGATGCCGCCCGCGAGCACCATGCCGACCTGATCGGCCTGTCCGGACTGATCACGCCGTCGCTGGAGGAGATGAGCCACGTCGCCCGCGAGATGGAGCGCCAGGGTTTCGACCTGCCGCTGCTGATCGGCGGCGCCACCACCTCGCGCGCGCACACCGCGCTGAAGATCGACCCGCATTACAAGGCGCCGACGGTGTGGGTGAAGGACGCCTCGCGCGCGGTGGGCGTGGCCCAGTCGCTGATCTCGCGCGACCTGCGCGAGGCCTTCGTCGCCGCCAACGAGGCCGACTATGCCGAAATCCGCGCGCGCCATCGCAACCGTGGCGACGCCAAGCGCCTGGTCACGCTGGAGCATGCACGCGCGCAGAAGTTCCAGGGCGGCTGGGACAGTTACACGCCACCGGCACCGCGCCAGCCCGGCCTGCATGTGTTCGACGACTACCCGTTGGCCGAACTGGTCGACTACATCGACTGGACGCCGTTCTTCCAGGCCTGGGAACTGGCCGGCAAGTTCCCGGCCATTCTCACCGACGAGATTGTCGGTACCCAGGCCAGCGATCTGTACAAGGATGCCCGCGCGATGCTCGACCGCATCGTCGAAGAGAAGTGGCTGACCGCCAAGGCCGTGTTCGGCCTGTGGCCGGCCAACAGCGTCGGCGACGACGTGCGCGTGCAGCACCCCCAGGGCGAGGCCACGTTGTACTTCCTGCGCCAGCAGGTCGACAAGCCGGCCGAGCGGCCGGACTTCTGCCTGGCCGATTTCATCGCTCCCGCCGACAGCGGCCGCCAGGACTGGATCGGTGCGTTCGCGGTCACCGCGGGCATCGGCATCGATGCCCACGTCGCGCGCTTCGAGGCGGACCATGACGACTACAACGCGATCCTGCTGAAGGCACTGGCCGACCGCTTCGCCGAAGCGCTGGCCGAGCGCCTGCACCAGCGCGTGCGCACTGAATTCTGGGGCTATGACCGTGCCGAGGCGCTGGACAACGATGCCCTGATCGACGAGCAGTATCGCGGCATCCGGCCGGCGCCCGGCTATCCCGCCTGCCCGGAGCACAGCGAGAAACGGCGCCTGTTCGACCTGCTGCAGGCCGAAGCAAATGCCGGCATGGAACTGACCGAGAGCTTCGCGATGCTGCCCACGGCCGCTGTTTCGGGCTACTACTTCAGCCACCCGCAGAGCCAGTACTTCGTGGTCGGCCGGCTCAGCCGCGAACAGATCAGCGACTACGCCCGCCGCAAGGGCGTGGACCGCGCCCAGGCCGAACGCTGGCTCGCCTCCAACCTCGACTACGACCCCGAATGACACAAAAAGGGGACGGAGGGGATTAAGTCGTTTATGCATTCGCGACTTAATCCCCTCCGTCCCCTTTTTGCCTCATCATTCCGCAATGACCGTTCCCGTTGCCCGCCTCTCCAGTTTTTACCTGTTCTACTACGCGGCGCTGGGCGCGTTCACTCCGTACTGGAGCCTGTTCCTGACCGCGCGCGGCATGAGCGTGACCGCGATCAGCGTGATGATGGGCCTGTGGTACGCCACCCGCGTGATCGCACCCAGCACCTGGACTTCGCTGGCGGCGGCATCGCCACGGCCGATCCGGCTGCTGCGCGTCGGCTGCGTGTTGACCCTGCTCAGCTTCGCCGCCTTCCTGCTGCCGCTTCCGCAGCCCTGGATGTACCCGGCCATGGTGGTGTTCTGCTTCTTCTACAACGCGGTGATGCCGCAGTTCGAGTCGATCACCCTCACTCACCTGGGCAACGACAGCCATCGCTACGGGTTGATCCGGGTCTGGGGCTCACTCGGCTTCATCGCCGTGGTCACCCTGTTCGGCTGGCTGATCGAAGGCAATGGCGCCAGCAACCACGCCGGATTGCTGCCCTGGATGATGCTGCCGCTGTTCGCCTTGCTGGTGGCCTCGGCCTTCAGCAACCACTATGCGCGCGACATCGGCAGGACCCAGGGCGATGCGAGCGGCTTCTGGCAGATCGTGCGCCGCCCGCCGGTGCTGGCCTTCTTCCTGGCCGCGTTCATGGAGCAGCTGTCATTCGGCCCGTACTACACGTTCTTTTCGGTCTACATGGACCATCACGGTTACCGCACCTCCACCCTCGGCCTGCTGTGGACCATCGGCGTCGTCTTCGAAGTGGGCGTGTTCTTCACCATCGGCCGTTTCTTCCGCCGCTATGACGCCAGTTGGATGCTGTTGATCGCGCTGGTCAGTTCCTGCCTGCGCTGGGCGGTGACCGCCCTGTTCCCCGAAAACCTGCCGGTGATGCTGCTGGCGCAGACCGCGCATGCCCTGGGCTTTGCCGCCTTCTTCGCGGCTGCGATGCAGATGCTGGCCACCTACTTCCCGGGCCGGCTCAACGGTCACGGCCAGGGCCTGCTGTACGGCTTCTCGTCCGGCGTGGGCGGCGTGCTGGGCGCACTGATCGCCGGTCAGCTGTGGAAGATCGACGACGGCCGCACGGCCTTCCTCGCCGGCAGCGGCTTCGCGCTGGTCGGCGCCCTGCTCTGCTTCTTCGCGCTCAGCCTCCCGCTGATACGTGCGCGCCGCAGCGCCCGCTGAAACGAAAACGCCGGGCACTGCCCGGCGTTTTCGTCATCCTGCGCTTCCGCTTACCAGACCAGGTCGTCCGGTACCTGGTACTGCGGATCGGCGTATGGATCTTCTTCGGCCGGCGCATTCGGATCGACCTTCAGCGCCACCGATGCGGCAAACACCGCCTCGCACTCGGCCAGCACTTCGGCGGTCACCAGCAGGTAACGGCCATTGAGCTGGACCACGCCCAGCGCACCGGCATTGAGCGCGGTCAGCTGTTCGGCGGTCACGTAGATGCGCTTGATCTTGCCGCCGTACGGGAAGTGGCGGGCAATGTCGGCCGCCTCGGCATTCAGGCTCTTGTCCTTCAGCAGTTCTTCCAGCTTGGCCTTCGCCTCGCGGCGGACGCGTGCTTCTTCCTGCTTCAGGCGCTCGGCTTCGATGCGCTCTTCCTTTTCCCGCTGCGCGCGAATGGCATAGGCCTTGGCCAGATCCATCTCTTCGGCGCTGCGCGGCTTGCGCGGGCCCTGGCCGCGGGCCTGCCCAGCAGGCTTGCCCGGGCCACCACGGCCATGCCCACGACGCTCACCGGGCGTGTGCTCGCCCTTGCCAGCGCCCTGCGGCTTTCCATTGCCGTTGCCACCCTTGCCCTGCGGGCGGCCGTCACGACGGGGGGCATCATTCTTGCGCTCGGGCTTGGGCGCAGGCTTGAAGCCCAGGCCCAGCAGCTGGTCGCGGAGGGTATCGCTCATAGAGGTCGGATCAGTAGTGCGGCGGCGGCGGTTCGCTCGCCGGATCGGAAGAATTCAATGCGTTGCGGACCTTGCCCAGGTCTTCCAGCAGCACGCGCAGCACATCGGCGTTGCGCATGCCCTGCATGCGGGCATCGGCCAGCGCATCGCTCAGTTCGGCCAGCGCCTGCTCCTGGAAGGACACGCGCATCTCCAGCTCGACCAGGCGCGCTTCCAGCGCCTGCTCGCGTTCGGTTGGCAGCAGGTCAGACATGCAGCGAGCGCCCCCGGCCGATGCCGTAATACGCCAGGCCCGCCGCTTCGACATCCGCCGGCTCGTACAGGTTGCGCCCGTCAAACACCACCGCGTCCTTCAGCTGCTCGCGCAGCTTCTGGAAATCGGGGCTGCGGAACTGCTTCCACTCGGTCACCACGACCAATGCATCCGCGCCCTGCAGCGCTTCGTCGGCATTGCTGCAGAACACCAGGTCATCGCGTTCGCCGAAGATGCGCTGCGATTCGTGCATCGCTTCCGGATCGTAGGCACGCACCGTTGCACCGCCTTCCCACAGCTGCGCCAGCAGTCGGCGGCTGGAGGCTTCGCGCATGTCATCGGTGTTCGGCTTGAAGGCCAGGCCCCACACGGCAAAGGTCTTGCCACGCACGCCCTCATCCTCGCCCTTGTCGTAATGACGCTGGATCAGCGCGAACAGATGTCCCTTCTGCGCATCGTTGACCGCTTCGACGGCGTTCAGCAGCTTCGGCTCCAGGCCAGCCTGCTGCGCAGTGCGGGCCAGTGCCTGCACATCCTTGGGGAAACACGAGCCGCCATAACCGGCGCCCGGGTAGATGAAGTGCCAGCCGATGCGCGGATCCGAGCCGATGCCCTGGCGGACCTGTTCCACATCGGCGCCGACACGCTCGGCGATGTTGGCGATTTCGTTCATGAACGAAATCTTGGTCGCCAGCATCGCGTTGGCGGCGTACTTGGTCAGCTCGGCCGAGCGCACGTCCATTTCCACCACGCGGTCGTGGTTGCGGTTGAACGGCGCGTACAGGCGCCGCATCACCGCCACCGATTCGGCGCTGGTCGCACCGATGATGATGCGGTCCGGGCGCATGCAGTCGGCAACGGCATCGCCTTCCTTCAGGAATTCCGGATTGGACACCACGTCGAAGGCGATGTCGGCCCCCCGTGCGGCGAGCTCGGCGGCGATGGCCGCGCGCACCTTGTCGGCGGTGCCCACCGGCACCGTCGACTTGTTGACCACCACGGTCGGCACGCTCATGTGCTGGCCGATGGTGCGGGCCACGGCCAACACGTACTGCAGATCAGCGCTGCCATCCTCGTCCGGCGGCGTGCCGACGGCGATGAACACGACCTGGCCGTGGCCGATCGCGGCTGCGGCATCGGTGGTGAACGTCAGCCGCGACGCGGCGTGGTTGGCCTTCACCATCGGTTCCAGGCCCGGCTCATAGATCGGGATGATGCCCTGGTTGAGGCCATCGACCTTGGCCTGGTCGATATCGACGCAGACCACCTGGTGGCCGACATCGGCCAGGCAGGTACCGGTCACCAGCCCTACATAACCGGTACCGAAAATCGCAACGCGCATGTCCGTGCTGGCTCCGTGGTCGCTTACGGCAGGACGCCCAGCAGCTCGACGTCGAACGTCAGAGTCGCGTTCGGGCCGATCGGGCCACCCGGGGTGCCGTTTTCACCGTAGGCGAGCTCGCCCGGGATCCAGAAGCGGTACTTCGAACCGACCGGCATCAGCGCGACGCCTTCGGTCCAGCCCTTGATCACCTGGTCCAAGCCGAACTCGGCCGGCTGGCGACCATAGGAGCTGTCGAACACGGTGCCGTTGAGCAGCTTGCCTTCGTAGTTCACGCGCACCTTGCTGCTCGGCAGCGGACGCTCGCCGCTGCCCGGGCGGATGACCTGGTACTGCAGGCCCGACGGGGTGGTCACCACGCCCGGCTGGGTCTTGTTCTTGGCCAGGAACGCGTTGCCTTCCTCGCGGTTGGTCTGCGCGGCGGCGGCGGCCTTGGCCTGCATTTCGGCCTGCTTGCTGCCCATGAACGCCTGGATGGTGGCGGTCGCGTCAGCTTCCGTCATCTTCGGCTGACCCTTGCTCAGGCCAGTGCTGATCGCGTCAAACAGCGAGGCGACGTCGATGTCGTCCTTCAGCTGTGCCAGCGACGGACCGACCGAGTAGGAACCGATCATCTGCGACACCTTGACGCGGTCGACCTTCGGCGGCTGCGAACCCGGCGCCATGCCCGGCACCTGCTGCCCGCTGCGGGCCATCACGACCTGGCGCAGTGCGGCATCGGTGGCCTTGGCCTGTTCCTGGGTGATCTGCGGCTGCAGGCCTTCGAACGAACGTTCGACGGCGGTGCGCAGCGCGGCCACATCGATCTCATCGGCGATCGGGGTGAACGACTTGGCGACGTCCAGGCCGATGGCGTAGCCCAGCTTCTGCTTGGGGGAATTCAAGGTTGCGGTCTCCTTGGCGGCTGCGGGGGCAGCCGGTTGTTGCGACAGAGCGACACCCGAAGTGCCCATCGCCAGAATCAGAACCGACGCCGCGGCGCCGCGCATTCCCATCTTCATTCGCTGCATTCCTGGAAGTGTCTGGGCGCCGACGTCGGCGCGAAAAGAAGCATTGTCGCACGCATGCCGTCGATGTCGAGGCATCCGTGCCGCATATCAATGCGTGGCGGCTGCGGCCAGCGCCTTGTCGATGGCGGCGGTCAGCTGCGGATCGTCCGGCGTCACCTTGCTGGCGAACTGGGCGATGACCTTGCCATCGCGGCCCACCAGGTACTTGTGGAAGTTCCAGCCCGGCGCCACGCCGGTGGCCGCGGTCAGCCGCTGGTACAGCGGCGTGGCCTCTGCGCCGACGACGTGCACCTTCTCGAACATCGGGAACTTGACGCCGTAGGTGAGCGTGCAGAAATCCTGGATCTGCTTCTCGTCACCCGGCTCCTGGCCCTTGAAATCGTTGGACGGGAAACCGAGCACGGCGAAGCCACGGCCGGCATAGCGCTTCTGCAGCGCCTCCAGGCCTTCGTACTGAGGGGTATAGCCGCACTTGCTGGCGGTATTGACCACCAGCAGCACCTGCCCGTGGTAGCGCTGCTGCAGGTTGACCTGCTGCTTGCTGGCCAGCGGGCGGTAGTCGAGGTCGAGAAGGTCGGCCGCCAGCACCTGGCTGGAGCTGGCCAGCCCGGCCACCAGCAGGGTCAGCAGGGACAGACCGCGCAGGCGGCGCGGGGTAACGGTCGGCAGGGTCATGGAGACAGTCCGCGGTAGCCATTCACAGGGCCGGCCGGTAGCGGCCGGGAATCGGCCGAACTATAGCACCGGGCCCCGGCGCCCCTTGCTGCGGTGGGCGCCGCTGGCTTTGCGCGGCGTGGCGTTTGCCCGTCCAGTGCGGCAGCAACCGCGCAGTGATGACATAGCATGTACAAGGCTGAATGGAAGGCAGCGCCGAATCAGCCCCTTCGGAGAATTTATTTCCCTTTCCAATCAAATGGATAGGGCGATATTTCAGCGATTTGACCACCCCTGCCATCAGTTGGGCACGGCAAGGGGTTGCACGCAGGCGTGCCGGTGTTATAGTTGCATACAACACCAGTCACCTGAGACAGGGGGAAGCCATGAACACTCGGATCCGTCGCAACCTCACCGCACCTGCGGCCGCCGCTGTTTCGACCCTGATCGTGCTGGCCTGGCTGGCCGCGCCAACGCCCCCCGCCTCCCCCGACAGTCCGCAGGACGCGACCGTTTCACCGGCAGGGAATGCCGTTCCCTCCCCCCCTCCCCCGCGTCGGCTGCACAGCTCCCTGTCCATGCCGTATTTCTCGTTCGCCCAGCCGCTGACCCCACGGAGCTGAATATGAGCGACATCCAGTGGAGCGACGGCGCTCCCATCTACCGTCAGTTGAAGGAGCGCGTGATCGCCATGATGCTCGACGGAATCCTCAAGCCGGGCGATGCCCTGCCTTCGGTGCGCCAGGTGGCCGCCGACTATCAACTCAACCCCATCACCGTTTCGCGCGCCTACCAGGAACTGGCCGATGAGGGCCTGGTCGAGAAGCGCCGCGGCCTGGGCATGTTCATGACCGAACAGGCGGCCACGCAGCTGCGCAGCAGCGAGCGCGATCGCTTCCTCAATGAAGAATGGCCGGCGGTGCTGGAACGCATCCAGCGCCTGGGCCTGAGCCTCGACGAATTGCTGCCCCAGGGGAAAGTCTGATGAATAGCACTGCAAGTGAAGCGGTCATCACCGCCCGAGGCCTGCGCAAGGCCTACAAGACCACGGTGGCGCTCGACAACGCCAGCTTCAGCATTCCAAGCGGGCGCATCGTCGGCCTGATCGGGCCCAATGGCGCCGGCAAGACCACCGCGCTGAAGGCCATTCTCGGCCTGACCTCGGTGGAAGGTGAGCTGAGCGTGCTCGGCCGCGACCCGCGGCTGCACCGCGACGAGCTGATGAACGACATCTGCTTCATCGCCGACGTCGCCGTGCTGCCACGCTGGCTGAAGGTGCGCGAAGCGATCGATTTCGTGGCCGGTGTGCACCCGCGTTTCGATCGCGCCCGCTGCGAACGCTTCCTGGCCAACACCAAGCTGCAGCCGAAGCAGCGCGTGCGCGAACTGTCCAAGGGCATGATCGTGCAGCTGCACCTGGCCCTGGTGATGGCCATCGACGCACGCATCCTGGTGCTGGACGAGCCCACCCTGGGCCTGGACATCCTGTACCGCAAGGAGTTCTACCAGCGCCTGCTGGAAGATTACTTCGACGAACAGAAGACCATCATCGTCACCACCCACCAGGTCGAGGAAATCGAGCACATCCTCAGCGATGTCATGTTCATCCGCGACGGCCGCATCGTGCTGGATGCGGAAATGGACGACGTCGGCCAGCGCTACACCGAACTGCTGGTCAATGCCGACCAGCTGGATACCGCGCGTGCGCTGAAGCCGATCGACGAGCGCAGCCTGGCGTTCGGCAAGACCGTGATGCTGTTCGACGGCGTGCCGCGCGCCCAGCTTTCCACGCTTGGCGAGACCCGCAGCCCGGGCCTGGCCGACCTGTTCGTCGCCATCATGAAGGGGACCTACGCATGAATGCCGTCAACCACCCCGTCAGCCCGATGGGCACCCTGCGCTGGCTGCTCAAGCGCGAATACTGGGAGAACCGTGGCGGTTTCCTGTACGCGCCGCTGATCGCCGGCCTGATTTCGCTGGTGATGAGCACCATCGGTATCGCCTTCGGCCTGTTCGCGCTGCACCGCGCCGCGCGTGATGGCAACCTGCACGTCGATGGCGAGAACGTGAACATCAACGGCCTGGACCTCGCGCTGCTGACCCGCGACATCAGCGCAAAAGACCTGGCCGACCTCGGCAACGGCCTCGACCTGACCCTGGTGCTCAGCTCGGCCTGGCCGTTCCTGGTGCTGGCCTTCGTGGTGTTCTTCTACTGCCTGGGCGCGCTGTACGACGACCGCCGCGACCGCAGCATCCTGTTCTGGAAATCGCTGCCGCTGTCGGACACCCAGACCGTCCTTTCCAAGGTGATCAGCGCACTGATCGTGGCCCCGCTGATCGCGGTGATCGCCGGCATCATCACCATGCTCGGCTTCCTGCTGGTGATCAGCGTCGTCGCGCTGATGCATGGCGGCAGCCCGATGACGCTGATCTGGGGCCCGTCCAGTCCGCTGACCCTGGCCGCCGGCCACCTGGCCTGGATTCCGGTCTACGCGCTGTGGGCCCTGCCCACCGCCGGCTGGCTGCTGCTGTGCTCGGCCTGGGCCCGCAGCAAGCCGTTCCTGTGGGCGGTGATGCTGCCGCTGTTCGCCGGGGTCATCGTCAGCACCACCAAGGTGATGCCGCTGATCGGGCTGACCACCGGCTGGTTCTGGCAGAACATCGTCGGCCGCCTGCTGCTGGGCGGCGTGCCGGGCATGGACCTGCTGTATCGCCTCAGCGCCGGTGAAGGCGCGCGCCGCGATCTCGAATCGGTGGTCAGCCTGATGTCGCCGGCCTCGCAGCTGAAGTCGCTGGCGATGCCGGAGCTGTGGATCGGTGCCGCTGTCGGTGCCGTGTTCATCATCCTTGCCATCCGCCTGCGCAAGCGCGCCGGCGAGATCTGATCCCATCCACCTGGAGGCATCACCATGCGTTCCCTGCTCGCCTGTTCTGCGTTGTTGCTGTTGCCGCTGTCGGCGCTGGCCGCCGATGCTCCGAACTGCAAGTTCACCGCTGCCCGTACGTTGAAGCTGGAGACATCCGGCGCCAAGGCGGTGGTGTTCGAGGTGAACCAGCATGACCTGAAGGTGGTCGCCAGCAAGGGCGGTGGCCAGCTGGATGGCCGCGCCTGCGCCTCCAGCCAGGAATGGTTGGACCAGCTGGTGCTGGACCAGCGGAAGGAAGGCGACAAGCTGGTGGTCAGCCTGCGCCGCGAAGGCCGCGACAGCGGCATCAGCCTGGGCAGCAGCTATGCCTGGCTGGACATCCGTGGCAGCGTGCCGGACAACCTGCCGCTGCAGCTGAAGGTCGGTTCCGGCGATGCCAGCGTGGACAACGCGCAGTCGCTGAGCGTGGATGTCGGCTCCGGTGATGCCATCATCCGTGGCACCCGTGGCAGCATCCACGCAGCGGTGGGCTCGGGTGACCTGGACATCGACGGCGGCAGCTCGCTGAACCTGCTGTCGCTGGGCTCTGGCGACGTCAAGGCACGCAACATCGGCGGCGATGCGGTCACCGGCACGGTGGGTTCGGGTGACCTGAAGCTCAGCGATGTCCGCGGCAACGCCCGGCTGGACACCGTCGGGTCCGGCGACGTCGGGTTCAAGCGCGTGCAGGGCAACGTCGAGGTCGGCGTGGTCGGCTCCGGCGATGTCGACCTGTCCGACATCGGCGGCAGCGTGCATGTGCGCAGCCACGGCTCGGGTGACATCCAGGTCGATGGCGTGCGCGGCAGCCTGACCGTCGACCACAGCGGCAGCGGCGACGTGGGCCACCGCAACGTCAGCGGCACCGTCACCCTGCCCCGCAAAAAGTAACCGCCACCGGACCGATCGAGGACACTGCCATGAATCTGCTGCGCGTGCTGCCTGCCACCCTGCTGTGCCTGCCGCTGATCGCCTGCGGCGGCACGTCCTCCACGCCGGATACCACCGTCGGCAAAAGCGTGGCCGAGGCGACCAGCGGGGTCGGCCAGACGGTCAAGGAGGCCATGGACGATGCCCGCAAGGACATCACCCAGGGCAACATCAAGATTTCCGCCGACAAGCAGCCGCGTGCGGAGATCACGCCGGACGGGCGGCTGCTGATCGGCGGCAAGGAAGTGCCGGCCGATGAGTCCCAGCGCCGGCAGCTGCTGGAATACCGCGGCCACGTCGTTGCCATTGCAATGGACGGCATGGATGTCGGCCTGGCCGGTGCCAAGCTCGGCGCCAGTGCTGCCGGAGAGGCCCTGAAGGGCATCTTCAGCGGCGACAGCGAGGGCATCGAGAAGCGGATCAATGCCGAGGCGGAGAAGATCGAAGCCCAGGCCAAGCGCATCTGCAACCGCATGCCGGCGATGCTGGCCAGCCAGCAGGCGCTGGCCGCATCGCTGCCCGCGTTCAAGCCGTACGCCACGATGGACCAGAGTGATGTCGACGACTGCGGCAAGGACACCGTGGTCCAGCGCTAGGCCTGTGACAGATCAGCGCACCCGGCCGGCAGCGGCGCCCCGCTGCCGGCCGTAGCGTGCCGACCGGCTTACAATGTCGGCCCCGGACGCCCCCGAACCGAATGCCATGAAGAAGTTGTTCCTGCTGCTGGCCGCCCTGCTCTGCCTGGGCCTGGTCGGCTGTGACAAGGATTACCGCAACCACCGCGCCGAGCGCGGCAAGCCCAAGATTTCCGTCAGCGAAGGGATGGTGACCGTGCGTCGCCCGCCGGCACCGAACATCATCATCCTCGGCGATGGCACCATGAAGGTGGACGAGATCCAGATCCCGCTCGACGACGGGCAGAAGCAGATGCTGCAGACGATGTTCGGCAGGCTGCAGGTGCTGCGCCAGAACACCCTGGTCGCCGCCCCGGCCGATCCCAACATGCAACCGGTGAAGATCCAGCCGCCGGAAGGCATGGAAGTGATCCCGGCCGACCTGGTCCAGCGCATCCCCGAGTTCAAGGACTACACCGACACCTTCGGCAACATCGTCGCCGACCGTCGCTGAAAAAACGCCGCCCCCGGGGCGGCGTTTCCTTTTGTAGAGCCGAGCATGGGCTCGGCCCTACGACCGGCGCATCAACCGCCGCCGCCACCGCCCCCCGCGTGGATGCCACCGGCAGTCAGCGCGGTGGGGTCCAGCAGGCGGCGCAGTTCCGCTTCCTGCAGGCCGCTGTCTTCCAGCGCTACGTCCAGCACCGGGCGCTGTTCCTTGTAGGCACGCTTGGCAATGGCCGCTGCCTTCTCGTAGCCGATGATCGGGTTCAGCGCCGTGACCAGGATGGGATTGCGCGACAGCGCCTCGGCAACACGGTCTTCGCGCACCTTCAGCCCGGCAATCGCGCTGTCGGCCAGCAGCCGCGACACATTGGCCAGCAGGCCGATGCCATCCAGCAGGTTCACCGCGATCAGCGGCAGCGTGACGTTGAGCTGGAAGTTGCCGGTCTGCCCGGCCACGGTGATCGCGGTGTGGTGGCCGATCACCTGCGCGCAGGCCATCACGGTTGCTTCCGGAATCACCGGGTTGACCTTGCCCGGCATGATCGAGCTGCCCGGCTGCAGTGCCGGCAGTTCGATCTCGCCCAGCCCGGCCAGCGGACCGGCGTTCATCCAGCGAAGATCATTGGCGATCTTGATCAGCGCCACGGCCAGCGCATTGAGCTGGCCCGACAGTTCCACCGCATCGTCCTGCGCGGCCAGGCCTTCGAACTTGTTCTCGGCGCTGTCGAACTTGAACCCGGTCTGCTGCTTCAGTGCCTTGGCCACCTGCGCGCCGAAACGCGGGTCGGCGTTGATGCCGGTGCCGATGGCGGTGCCGCCCAGCGGCAGGCGACGCACGCGCTTGAGGCTGTCCTCAATGCGCTCCTGCGCCGAAGCCAGCTGTGCCGACCACGCGCCGAACTCCTGCTCGAAGGTCAGCGGCATCGCATCCATCAGGTGGGTACGCCCGGTCTTGACCACCTTGCGCAGGCTGCGGCCCTTCTTGTCCAGGGTCTTGCGCAGGTGCACCAGCGCCGGCAGCAGCTGCTCCTGCGCGGCCAGCACCGCCGACACGCGCAGCGCGGTCGGAATGACGTCATTGGAGCTCTGCCCCTGGTTGACGTGGTCATTGGGATGCACAGCGGCCTTGCCGGCCTTGCCGGCACGGTTGGCCAGGGTGGCGATGACCTCGTTGGCATTCATGTTCGAGGATGTACCCGAACCGGTCTGGTAGACGTCGATCGGGAAATGCGCGTCCCAGTCGCCGGCCGCCACCTCGGCGGCAGCGGCCTGGATGGCCTTGGCCACGGTCCTGGGCAGATGGCCCAGCTCGGCGTTGACGCCGGCAGCCGCGCCCTTGACCAGGCCCAGCGCACGGATGAAACCGCGCGGCATGCGCTGGCCCGACACCGGGAAATTCTGCACGGCACGCTGGGTCTGCGCGCCCCACAGGG
Organism: Stenotrophomonas pavanii; assembly: GCF_900101175.1. GTDB lineage: Bacteria > Pseudomonadota > Gammaproteobacteria > Xanthomonadales > Xanthomonadaceae > Stenotrophomonas > Stenotrophomonas pavanii. The sequence continues at coordinate 108,438 of NZ_FNFQ01000001.1, forward strand.
CATCGGCAGGCACCTGCAGCTCACCCATGCTGTCATGTTCGATCCGGAATCCCGGAGTGGCACCCTTGCTTGCAGCTTTGCTCATTGCATCAACTCCGCACTACTTCAGTTGGGGAAAGGGAAGCGGCGGCTGGCAGGGTGTCGCTTCCCGGGCTGGCGGCTGCGCCAACAATACTCCGTTGCCGGTAGCGTGGGATGACGAGGACGGGCCAGAACGTTCCGTCTGCACGGCCGTTCTGCGTGCGCAAGGGTACTGCCGGCTGCTGGCCGGCAATCCATGCAGGGCGTGGCCGGGCGTGGTTGCCGGCCTGCGGCGGGCACTACCTCACCGGCACGTCGTAGAATATCGGCCCCGCCGCTCGCCCCAGCCCTGCCGACATGTCCGATTCCGCCCTGCTCGCCCTGTCCCCGCTCGATGGCCGCTATGCCGGCAAGGTCGACGCCCTGCGCCCGATCTTCTCCGAGTACGGCCTGATCAAGGCCCGCATCACGGTGGAAGTGGAGTGGCTGCTGGCCCTGGCCGCCGAGCCGGGCATCGTCGAGCTGGCGCCGTTCTCCGACGCTGCCATCGCCCGCCTGCGCGCGCTGGCCGCCCGCTTCAGCCCGGCCCAGGCCGCGCGCGTGAAGGAGATCGAGCGCACCACCAACCATGACGTCAAGGCGGTGGAGTACTTCATCAAGGAACAGCTGAAGGACGACGCCGAGCTGGCGCCGGCGCTGGAATTCGTGCATTTCGCCTGCACCAGCGAAGACATCAACAACCTCAGCTACGGCCTGATGCTGGAACAGGCCCGCCGCGAGGTGCTGCTGCCGACCCTGGACGGCATCGCCAGCACCCTGCGTACCCTGGCCCACGCCCAGGCCGGCCAGCCGATGCTGTCGCGCACCCACGGCCAGACCGCCTCGCCGACCACCCTGGGCAAGGAACTGGCCAACGTGGTCGCCCGCCTGGAGCGCCAGCGCCGGCAGATCGCTGCGGTCGAGCTGACCGGCAAGATCAACGGCGCGGTCGGCAACTACAACGCCCACGTGGCCAGCTACCCGGACGTGGACTGGCCGGCCTTCGCCGAGCGCTTCGTGACCGGCCTGGGCCTGGTGTTCAACCCGTACACCACGCAGATCGAACCGCACGACAACGTCGCCGAGATCGGCGATGCCGCACGCCGTGCCAACATCATCCTGATCGACCTGGCGCGTGACATCTGGGGCTACATCTCGCTGGGCTACTTCAAGCAGCGCCTGAAGGAAGGCGAGGTCGGTTCGTCGACGATGCCGCACAAGGTCAACCCGATCGATTTCGAGAATGCCGAAGGCAACTTCGGCATCGCCAACGCGCTGTTCGAGCACTTCAGCGCGAAGCTGCCGATCAGCCGCTGGCAGCGTGACCTGACCGATTCCACCGTGCTGCGTGCACTGGGCACCGCGTTCGGCCACAGCCAGGTGGCGCTGGATTCGCTGGCCAAGGGCCTGGGCAAGCTGGAAGTGAACCCGCAGCGCCTGGATGCCGATCTGGACGCAGCCTGGGAAGTGCTGGCCGAGGCCGTGCAGACGGTGATGCGCCGCCACGGCCTGCCGAACCCGTATGAGCAGCTGAAGGCGCTGACCCGCGGCCAGGGCATCACGGCCGAGTCGATGCGTGCGTTCGTGCAGGGGCTGGAGCTGCCGGCGGATGCGAAGCAGCGCCTGCTGGAGATGACCCCCGGCAGCTACACCGGTCTGGCCGAGGCGCTGGCGAAGAAGATCTAAGGGGTTTCCTTTGCGGCGGCGGCCGCGGGCGCTGCCTGCGGCAGGCAGCGGCAACAGCAACAGCGATCCAGGCTCTGGGTTGCTGCGGGCTGGGCGGGGCGGGAGGGGCCAGCGGGACACGCCGTGAACCCATCCATGGAGGCTCGATGGCGCCATCCATGGCGCCAACGGTCCCGCTGGCCCCTCCCGCCCCGCCTCTGACAGTTTCCCGGTGACGGATCGAAGAGCGTGGGGTTGTCGGGGCGGAATTTGAAAGAGGGACGCGGCTTCGCCGCGTCCCTCTTTTGCTTTGGCATGAGCAAGCGCAGCGCGCGACCCGCTGTTGCCTTTGATCTTCTTCTTCCATTCCGTGGCGGGCCACGCAGGAAACTGCCAGGGGCCGGGCGGGGTGGGTTCGCGGGACCGTTGGCGCCATGGATGGCGCCATCGAGCCCCCAGGGGTGAGGGCGCTTTGCTTGCGAAGCACTGCTTCGCAAGCGCCCGAACGCACAGCCGCCAGCGGCTGGGCCGGACCCCGGAGGGGGGTTTACGGCGTGTCCCGCGAACCCACCCCGCCCGGCCCAGCCCATGAAGCCAGCGCTTTGCGCGACCAACCACCCCGCCACGAGGGGCTCCGCCGTTGGCCGGACACCCCGCGACAAACCACCGCACGTGCGCAATCCCGACGAACGGCGGACAATGGAACCCTTGGCGGCCCGCCACGCCGCCCCTCCCGCTTTCCGCTGCAAGGATTCCCCCATGGCCGCCCGCAAGTCCTCCGCCCCCCTGATCGAAGTCACCGCCCGCCCCGGCCAGCCGCTGGGCATGGCGCCGGCCACCTTCCTGCGCGACTTCTGGCAGAAGCGCCCGCTGCTGATCCGCAAGGCCCTCCCCGATTTCCAGACCCCGGTGCAGCCGGAAGACCTGGCCGGGCTGGCCTGCGAGGAAGGCGTGCTGGCGCGCCTGATCGAGCATGACAAGGCCCAGGACGGCTGGCGCGTGCGCACCGGCCCGTTCCAGGAAGACGTGTTCCCCGCCCTGCCCGACCACGACTGGACCCTGCTGGTGCAGGACGTGGACAAGTGGGACCCCGACGTACGCGCCCTGATCGAGCATTTCAGCTTCCTGCCGCGCTGGCGCATGGATGACGTGATGATCAGCTTCGCCGCCACCGGCGGTTCGGTCGGCGCCCACGTCGACCAGTACGACGTGTTCCTGCTGCAGGCCCACGGCCATCGCCGCTGGCAGATCGATGCCAGCGAATCGATCAAGGGCAGGCAGCCGCCGCTGGGCTTCCGCCCGGACGTGGAGCTGAAGCTGCTGAAGGTGTTCAAGCCCACCCACGACTGGGTGCTGGCGCCGGGCGACATGCTGTACCTGCCGCCGAACGTGCCGCACCACGGCGTCGCCGAAGACCCCTGCCTGACCTTCTCGTTCGGCATGCGTGCACCGTCGTCGGCCGAGCTGATCAGCGACTACCTGGACACCCTGATCGCCGATGCCGACGAAAACATCCGCTACCAGGATGCCGATCTGAAGGTACCGGCCGACCCGAACGAAATCGACACGGTGGCGATGGCACGGGTGATCACTGCGCTCAACGCCATCCGCATGAACGACCCGGACAAGCTGGGCGACTGGTTCGGCCGCTTCATCACCACCTACCGCGCCGCTGGCGAAGTGATGGCCCACCAGGCCGCGCCGGCACCGGAAGAAGTGGTCCAGGCGCTGGCCTCGGGCCTGCTGCTGCAGCGTCACCCGTGGGCACGCCTGGCCTGGCGCCGGGCCAAGCGCGGTGCCAGCCTGTACGTCAGCGGCCAGGACTTCGCGCTGCCGGTGAAGGACGCCCAGCGCCTGGCCGGCGCCGAACAGCTCGATGCCGCCGCCTATCGCGGCCTGTCCGACAAGGGCCGTGCCGTGCTCCAGCAGCTGCTGGTCGGCGGCGTGTTCCAGCTGATCGATCCCAGCGAAATGCATGGCGCCGAAGACGAGGACGACGGCGAGGATGCCGTGGTGCTCGGCGAGGTCGTCGAAGGCCGTGACCGCGTGGACGCGATCGATGCCGACGCGGTGTCCGACGATGTCCACACCGTGACCGTGCACGACGACGGCATCGAGGTCATCGTCAACTTCGAGGATGACGAGGAAGACGACAGCGACGCGGGCCGTGCCTGAGCCCTCGCCATGATCCGGATCCAGCAGGTCAGCCACGCCGATGCCCACGCCGCCATCCACGACGTGCGCCAGCGCGTGTTCGTGCAGGAACAGGGCATCGCAGCGGCGCTGGAACGCGATGCGCTGGACCCGGTCAGCGCCCATGTGCTGGCGCTGGACGCTGATGGCCAGCCGGTGGGCACCGGCCGGCTGGCCCCGGATGGCCGCATCGGCCGCATGGCGGTATTGGCCAGTCATCGCAGCCAGGGGGTCGGCCAGGCCCTGCTGGAGGCCCTGGTTGAAGCCGGGCGCTGGCTCGGCCTGGCTGAGCTGCACCTGCACGCCCAGCTGCCGGCCCGTGATTTCTATGCCCGCCAGGGCTTCCTGCCGGAAGGCGAGGTGTTCGAAGAGGCCGGCATCGGCCACCAGCAGATGCGCCGCCGGCTGGGCGCGGCCAGCGCGATCGACAGCCGCGCCGAAGCAGTGGCCATCACCACCGCCATCGTCCACCGCGCCCGCCGCCAGCTGTGGCTGCACAGCCGCCAGCTGGACCCGGGGCTGCTCGACGCGCCGCCGGTGCAGGCCGCCCTGCGCCGCTTCGTCACCGCCCGTCACGACAAGCAGCTGCGGGTGATCGTGCATGACGCCGCCGCCATCGCCTCTGCGGGCGCACCACTGCTGGCGCTGGCCCAGCGCCTGCCCAGCGTGATCCAGTTCCGCGAGGTCAGCGATCCGGTCGACCGCGCCCTGGCCTCGGCCTGCCTGCTCAACGATGCGGGCGACTTCTACTTTCGTCTGATCGGCCATCGCCTCGACGGCGAGGCCGGCATCGCGCTGCCGGCACGTTCGCAGCCGTTCGAGCAGCAATTGCAGCGTGTCTGGGACCGTTCGCGCGATTGCAGCGAACTGCGCGCGCTCGGCATCTGAGCCGGCGCCGCTGACCCAACCTGTCTGGAACCGGCACCGGCGGACGTGGGATGCCCGCGGTGGTGCCCCTTCGTGTCCCGTTGGGGGTACAATTTGGCTGTTTGAACGCGCCCGCGCAGGGCTATTCATCTTCCTGCCGGGTCCTTCTGAAGCCATACCCCACAAAGCGAATCAACACCCTCCATCGTGGACAATCAACTGAAGCAGTTTGCGCAATCTTCGCAACTCGCCGGCGGCAACGCCTCCTATGTCGAGGACCTGTACGAGCAGTACCTGGTCTCCCCGGATAGTGTCGATCCCAAATGGAAAACCTACTTTGACGGCTTCAAGGGCCGCGAAGCAGGTGACATTCCGCACTCGGCCGTCATCTCCCACATCGCGGACGCGGCCAAGGATGCGCTGAAAGCTGGCACCGGCACCGGTGCGGGCGACGAGCGCGAGCGCAATGTCGGTCGTCTGATCACCGCCTACCGCTCGCGCGGCCACCTGGACGCCCGCCTTGATCCGCTGGGCCTGGCCGCGCCGGTCAACACGCCCGACCTGGGCCTGGCGTTCCACAGCCTGTCCGATGCCGACCTCAACAGCGAGTTCAGCACCGGCGGCGTCGGCGGCCAGCCGCGCATGAAGCTGCGCGACCTGCTGGCACGCCTGAAGGCGACCTACACCGGCTCGATCGGTGCGGAGTTCATGCACATCTCCGAGGTCGAGCAGCGCCAGTGGATCTACAAGAAGCTGGAAGCCGCCGGTGGCAACTACCAGCTGGACGCTGACACCCAGCGCCGCACCCTGGAGCGCCTGACTGCGGCCGAAGGCCTGGAGCGCTACCTGCACACCAAGTACGTCGGCCAGAAGCGCTTCTCGCTGGAAGGCGGCGATTCGCTGATCCCGATGATGGACACCATCATCCGCAACGCCGGCAAGGATGGCGTCAAGGATGTGGTGATCGGCATGGCCCACCGTGGCCGCCTGAACGTGCTGGTCAACACCCTGGGCAAGAACCCGCGCAAGCTGTTCGACGAGTTCGAAGGCAAGTTCGAGCACGACGAGCACGCTTCGGCCGGCGACGTGAAGTACCACATGGGCTTCTCCGCCGACGTCGCCACCGATGGCGGCCCGGTGCACCTGGCGCTGGCGTTCAACCCGTCGCACCTGGAAATCGCCGACCCGGTCGTGGCCGGCTCCGTGCGTTCGCGCCAGGAGCGCCGCAAGGACACCGCGCGCAAGCAGGTCATGCCGATCCTGATCCACGGCGACGCGGCCTTCTCCGGCCAGGGCGTGGTCATGGAACTGTTCCAGATGTCGCAGGCCCGCGGCTTCGCCGTCGGCGGCACCGTGCACATCGTGGTCAACAACCAGGTCGGCTTCACCACCTCCAACCCGCTGGATACGCGTTCCACGCGCTATGCCACCGACGTGGCGAAGATGATTGCCGCCCCGGTGCTGCACGTGAACGGCGATGACCCGGAAGCGGTGGTGTTCGCCGCACAGCTGGCCTTCGAGTTCCGCCAGACGTTCGCCAAGGACGTGGTCATCGACCTGATGTGCTACCGCCGCTGGGGCCACAACGAGGCCGACGAACCGGCGATCACCCAGCCGCTGATGTACCAGGTGATCCGCAAGCACCCGACCACCCGCGAGATGTACGCCGAGCAGCTGGAAAAGGCGGGCGTGATCGCCGCCGGCGCCGGCAAGGCGATGGTCGATGCCTACCGCGAGAAGCTGGACGCCGGTGAAGTGACCACCGAGCTGGCCAAGGTCGAGAAGACCCCGCCGAGCAGCCCACTGTTCGTCGATTGGCCGAAGCTGCTGGAAGGCAAGCTGTCCGACCCGGTCTCGACCAAGGTCGAGAAGAACAAGCTGGTCGAGCTGGCCAAGCTGATCAACACCATTCCCGATGAAGTGCAGCTGCACTCGCGCGTGGCCAAGGTCTATGACGACCGCCGCAAGATGGCCGCCGGCGAGATCCCGGGCGACTGGGGCTTTGCCGAGAACCTGGCCTACGCCACCCTGCTCGACGAAGGCCATGCGCTGCGCCTGGTCGGCCAGGACGTCGGCCGCGGTACCTTCACGCACCGCCACGCGATCCTGCACGACCAGAAGACCGACAACTACTACATGCCGCTGCGGCAGCTGGTGGATTCGCCGGAGAAGGCCACCGTCATCGATTCGCTGCTGAGCGAAGAAGCGGTGATGGCCTACGAGTACGGCTTCTCCACCACCGATCCGAACACGCTGTGCATCTGGGAAGGCCAGTTCGGCGACTTCGCCAACGGTGCCCAGGTGGTGATCGACCAGTTCATCGCCGCCGGTGAAGCCAAGTGGGGCCGCATTTCCGGCCTGACCCTGCTGCTGCCGCATGGCTATGAAGGGCAAGGCCCGGAACACAGCTCGGCGCGCCTGGAGCGCTTCCTGCAGCTGTGCGCGCTGGAGAACATGCTGGTGGTGGTGCCGTCGACCCCGGCCCAGGCCTTCCACATGCTGCGTCGCCAGCTGCACATGACCACCCGCAAGCCGCTGGTGGTGATGTCGCCGAAGTCGCTGCTGCGCCACAAGCTGGCCGTGTCGACCCTGGACGAGCTGGCCAACGGCGAGTTTCAGCACCTGATCGGCGACGCCAACGCAGACGCCAAGAAGGTCAAGCGCGTGGTGCTGTGCTCGGGCAAGGTCTATTACGACCTGCTGGAGGACCAGATCAAGCGTGGCCAGGACGACGTGGCGATCATCCGCGTGGAGCAGCTGTATCCGTTCCCGCGTGCGCTGCTGGCGGCCGAACTGAAGAAGTACGGCAAGGCCACCGACGTGGTGTGGACGCAGGAAGAACCGCAGAACCAGGGCGCGTGGTACCAGATCCGCCACCACCTGCAGTTCTGCCTGGCCGACGGCCAGAACCTGCACTACGCCGGTCGCGCACGTTCGGCCTCGCCGGCTGCCGGTCACATGGCTGACCACGTCCGCGAGCAGCAGCAGCTGATCGCCGACGCACTGGTCAACCCGTTCAACGACCAGGTCGCTGAATAACTCTCCCCCCTATTTAGAAGACAAACCAGGAAGCTCCCGCATGGCCACCGAAGTCAAAGCCCCGGTACTGCCCGAATCCGTCGCCGACGGCACCATCGCCACCTGGCACAAGAAGGTGGGCGACGCCGTCAAGCGCGACGAAAACCTGCTTGACCTGGAAACCGACAAGGTCGTCCTGGAAGTGCCGTCGCCGGTCGACGGCGTGCTGAAGGAAATCAAGTTCGCCGAAGGCTCGACCGTGACCTCCAGCCAGGTCGTGGCGATCATCGAGGAAGGCGCCGTTGCGGCTGCTCCGGCCCCGGCCGCCGAGGCCGCTCCGGCCGCTGCTCCGGCCGCCGCTGCTCCGGCTCCGGCCGCTGCCGCTGCGCCGGCCCCGGCCGCCAAGTCGGCCGCCGATGCGCTGCCGCCGGGCGCCCGCTTCACCGCCATCACTGAAGGCGTGAACCCGGCCGATGTCGACGGCACCGGCCGTCGCGGCGCGGTCACCAAGGAAGACATCGTCAACTTCGCCCGCAACGGCGGCGCCGGCAAGGCCGGTGGCGCACGCCCGGAAGAGCGCGTGCCGATGACCCGCATCCGCAAGCGCATTGCCGAGCGCCTGATGGAGTCGAAGAATTCGACCGCCATGCTGACCACCTTCAACGAAGTCGACCTGTCCAAGGTGTCGGCGGCGCGCAAGGAACTGCAGGACGAGTTCGTCAAGGCCCACGGCATCAAGCTGGGCTTCATGAGCTTCTTCGTGAAGGCCGCCGCCAACGCGCTGCAGCGCTTCCCGCTGGTCAACGCCTCGATCGACGGCGACGACATCATCTATCACGGCTACTCGGACATCTCGATCGCCGTCTCGACCGAGAAGGGCCTGGTCACGCCGGTGCTGCGCAACGTCGAGCGCATGTCGTTCGCCGACATCGAGAAGACCATCGCCGACTACGCCAAGAAGGCCCGTGACGGCAAGCTGGGCCTGGAAGAACTGCAGGGCGGCACCTTCACCGTGACCAACGGCGGCACCTTCGGTTCGCTGCTGTCGACCCCGATCATCAACCCGCCGCAGAGCGCCATCCTGGGCATGCACGCCATCAAGGAGCGTCCGATCGCCCAGAACGGCCAGGTCGTGATCGCGCCGATGATGTACCTGGCGCTGTCCTACGACCACCGCATCATCGACGGCAAGGACTCGGTGCAGTTCCTGGTGGACATCAAGAACCAGCTGGAAAACCCGGGCCGCATGCTGTTCGGCCTGTAAGAAACCTCCCGCCCCTCCGCGCCTGCGCGGAGGGGTTCTGGTAATGCATCAAGGAATAATTCAATGGCTGAACAATTCGACGTCGTCGTCATCGGTGCTGGCCCGGCCGGTTACCACGCTGCCATCCGCGCGGCCCAGTTGGGCCTGAAGACCGCCTGCATCGACGCAGCGCTGGGCAAGGACGGCAAGCCGGCCCTCGGCGGCACCTGCCTGCGCGTGGGCTGCATCCCGTCCAAGGCGCTGCTGGATTCCTCGCGCCAGTACTGGAACATGGGCCACATCTTTGGCGACCACGGCATCAGCTTCAAGGATGCCAAGATCGACGTCGAGGCGATGGTTGGCCGCAAGGACAAGATCGTCAAGCAGTTCACCGGCGGCATCGCCATGCTGTTCAAGGCCAACAAGGTCGCCACCTACTACGGCTTCGGCCAGCTGCAGCCGGGCAACGTGGTCAAGGTGAAGCAGCACGACGGTTCGGAAGTCGAGCTGAAGGGCACCAACGTCATCATCGCCGCCGGCTCGGATTCGATCGAGCTGCCGTTCGCCAAGTTCGACGGCGAGACCATCGTCGACAACGTCGGCGGCCTGGACTTCACCGAAGTGCCGAACCGCCTGGCGGTGATCGGCGCCGGCGTGATCGGCCTGGAACTGGGCAGCGTGTGGAAGCGCCTGGGCGCTGAAGTCACCATCCTGGAAGCCATGCCGGAGTTCCTGGCGGCTGCCGATGCCGAAGTGGCCAAGGCGGCTGCCAAGGAATTCAAGAAGCAGGGCCTGGACATCAAGCTCAATGCCAAGGTCTCCAAGACCGAGATCACCGGCAAGGGCAAGAAGAAGGAAGTCATCGTCACCTACACCGACGCGGAAGGCGAAAAGACCCTGACCGTGGACAAGCTGCTGGTGGCCGTGGGCCGTCGCGCGGCGACCAAGGGCCTGCTGGCCGAAGGCACCGGCGTCAAGGTCAACGAGCGCGGCCAGATCGAAGTCGATGCGCACTGCCACACCGGCGTCAACGGCGTGTGGGCGGTCGGCGACTGCGTGCGCGGCCCGATGCTGGCACACAAGGGCTTCGAGGAAGGCATCGCGGTGGCTGAGCTGATCGCCGGCCTGCCGGGCCACGTCAACTTCGACACCATTCCGTGGGTCATCTACACCGAGCCGGAACTGGCCTGGGTCGGCAAGACCGAAGCCCAGCTGAAGGCCGAAGGCATTCCGTACAAGGCCGGCAGCTTCCCGTTCGCCGCCAACGGCCGTGCCGTGGCGATGATCGAACCGGCAGGCTTCGTGAAGATCCTGGCCCATGCCGAAACCGACCGCATCCTGGGCATGCACCTGGTCGGCGCCAACGTTTCCGAGCTGGTGCACGAAGGCGTGCTGACCATGGAGTTCAGCGGTTCGGCCGATGACCTGGCCCGCATCTGCCACGCCCACCCGTCGCTGTCGGAAGTGGTCCACGACGCGGCGATGGCGGTCAGCAAGCGCGCCATCCACAAGGCGAACTGATCATCCGGTAGTGCCGGCCGCTGGCCGGCATCACCCGGATATGAAAAACCCCGCCTCGGCGGGGTTTTTTGTTGCCCGTTTCCCTGTAGCGCCGAGCACGGGCTCGGCGCTACACCTTTCCAGCAGGCTTCTTCGGTGGATCCTCACAGACCCTGTGCTGCACCACCGTATCGCCGGCCTTCCATTGCTTGACCACCCGGCAGCGCGCCTCCGCTTTCGGCGCAGGGGCCGCCGCGGCATTGGCTTCGTCAGCCGCAGCGCTCTGCTCGCGCTCCAGCCACACCGAAGGCGGTGCTGGAGGTGCAGCCAGTACCGGGCCTGGCAACAGGACCAGACCGGCCAGCAGCGCCCTCCTCATGCGGGAACCGCCCGGCCACCGAGCAGGCGCGCCGGCAGCATGAACAGCGCGCGCAGGAAGGCGAACAGCGCCGAGAAGGTGATGCCGACCAGGCGGAACGGCAGGCTCAGCAGCCAGACGAACGGCCAGGCGATCAGGGCCAGGATCGCCAGCGGCCAGCACAGTACGAACAGCAGACACCACACACCGAGCGCGAACAGGGTCTTCATCACGGTCTCCTTGGGGCGGCACCTTGCCGCCTGCGCATACCTTGGCGCCCTGCCTGCGCCGCCGGCAAACGGTTTGCGACGAAACCGGGCTGGCGGCGATGAAACCGGTGGTGGGGAAACCGGAGATTGATCAGGTTGCCGGCCAGCGGCCGGCACTACCGAACCGAGTCACGCCGGGACTGCCCCCGGGCGGCCGTGGGTCACCTGGAAGCGCGCCGCGGTGCGCACCGCGGCATCCGGGCGCAGCACGCTGTCGGCGAAGCGCAGCTCGGCGTCCAGCGTCTGCCGGTTCAACTGCAGCTTCCACCAGCCGCGGCGGTCGCCGTCGAAGTAGCGGATGTGCGGGTTCTGCACTATCGACGGACCGTAGTACGGCCCATACGGCGTATCGTCACCGCCGCTGCTGATCGCCGGGGCGATGAATTCGGTGGCGACGACCGGCGCACCGACGGCATCGAAATCCAGCTTGAGGTCGTTGACGAAGGTGGAATGCCAGTCGCCGCCAAGCACGATGGCATTGCCCTGCCCGCCCGCCTGCATCGCCTGCAGCAGACGCCTGCGTGCGGCGGGATAGCCATCCCAGGCGTCGTTCCAGAAGCGCTCGCGCGGCGTGCCGCCGTCCAGCCGAAGCTGCGCCATCAGCAGCTGCTGCACCACCACGTTCCAGCGCGCGCCCTGTGCGGCGGCCATCGACTGCGTGAACCACGCTTCCTGGCCGATGCCGAGCATGCTCATGCGTGGATCGAGCGCCGCCTCGCAGCGTGGTGACTCGCCCACACCACAGGGATTGGCCGGGCGGAACTGACGGCAGTCCAGCAACGTCAGCTGTGCCAGGTCGCCATAGCGCAGGCGCCGATGCACGCGCAGGCCGCCGTTGCCCGCAGGCGTGCTGCGCATCGGCAGGTGTTCGTAGAACGCACGGTAGGCTGCCGCGCGGCGCACGATGAAATCCTCCGTCGAGACGCCGGGCTTCTCCGGATGGATACCAGAGTAATCGTTCTGCACTTCGTGGTCGTCCCAGATCACCGCGAAGGCATGCGCGGCATGGGCCGCCTGAAGATCCGGATCGAGCTTGTACAGCGCGTACTGGTCACGGTAGCGCTGCAGGCTGATGGTTTCACCGCTGAAGCGCGCCGCATCCAGTGTTTCGCCGCGCGCATTCTGCAGCGGGCTGTACTCGTACAGGTAATCGCCCGCATGCAGCACCAGGTCGACATCGCTCTGCGCGATATCCCGCAGTACCGGGTAATAGCCGCTGTTCCAGGCCTGGCAGGTGCCCAACGCCAGCCGCAGCTGCTGCAGCTGGGTTTCCAGCAGCGGTGCGGTACGGAAGTGCCCAACCGGACTTTCCTCATCACCGTCGCAGGCGAAGCGGTAGTAGTAGTCGCGGCCCGGGCGCAGGCCGTTGACCTCCACATGCACCGAATGCGCGAGCTCGGGCACCGCCGCGGCAACACCACGCTGCACCAACCGTCGCATCCGGGCGTCTTCGGCCACGAACCAGCGCACCGGCACCGCCCGCGACGGCATGCCACCGCCGTTGAGCGGGTCCGGCGCCAGCCGCGTCCACAGCACTGCACCCTGTGGATCCGGATCGCCAGCGGCGACGCCGAGGGTGAACGGATCACGCCCCAGCCGCGGCCGTGGGCCCGCCGTGGCCAGCCCCGGCATCGCCGCCAGCGCGATCGCCGCCCCCGTGCCCTGCCACGCCATGCGCAGCAGGCGACGACGGCTTTCCGGATCCACCGGCCCGCGCATCAGAAGCGCACGGTGGCGGTGGCCATCACCTGCCGCGGCGCGCCGACCTGCATGGTCGCCAGGCTGCGGGTCGGGTCGGCGGCGTAGGTGCCGTTGGTGTTGATCGAAGACAGGTAGCGCTTGTCGGTCAGGTTGGTCAGGTTCAGCGCCACAGTCAGGTTCTGCGCCGGGCCCAGCGTGCCGAAGTCATAGGCGACCGACGCGTTGATCAGCCAGTAGCTTGGCACCGACGCGTCGTTGGTATAGGTCACGTAGCGCTTGCCGACGTGGTTGGCCGACAGGCGCATGTCCCACGGGCCCGGGGTCCAGGCCAGGGTGCTGGCGAACATCCATTCGGGGGTGTCGACGGTCTTCTTGCCGCGGGTCGGCACCACGCCGTTGTTCACATAGTCGTTGTCGTAGGTGCTGTCATTCCAGGACAGCGCGTTGGACCAGGCCAGGTCCTGCATCGGCTTCAGCTGCAGGGTCGCCTCGGCGCCGCGGCTGGTCACCGAACCAACGTTGGAGAACAGCGCCGGGCAGCCGAGGATGCCCACGCACTGGGCGATCGCCAGCAGGCGGTTGTCGAACTTGACGTCGTACACCGCAACCGAGGCTTCATAGCCCTGGCCGTAGCCGCGCCAGCCCAGCTCGAGGGTGCGCGACTGTTCCGGCTTCAGGTTCTGCGCGCTGGCATCGAACGCGGCCTGTGGCACGTTGAACGGGCTGCCCACGCCCAGCGCATAGGCGGCGACGTTCTTTGCGAACGAACCGAAGATCTCGTTGCCTTCGTTGAGCTTGAAGTTGAAGCCGGCCTGCGGCAGGAAGCCCTTCTTCGAGGTCAGGCTGCTGTTGTTGGCATAGTTGCCCAGTGGCGTGCGCACGCGGGTGCGGGTGTGCGGCGATTTCGCGCCGATATCGATGGTCAGGCGGTCGTCGAACAGGCGGAAGCGGTCCTGCACGTAGAACTGGCGGGTGATGGTGGTGTAGCGCTGGTGCCACACGCGCTGGTCCGGGTTGCGCAGGAAGAAGTCGTCGGTGACCGGGCCGTCGATGTAGTAGAAGTTGCGCTGCACGCTGTGGCCGTTGTCCTCGTACCAGAGGCCGGCTTCCAGTTCGTGGCCACCGACGTTCCAGGTGAACGCCGAGGTCACGCCGGTACGGTCGATCGCGTACTCGGTGGTGCGGATCGAGATCGGGATCTCGCGGAGGGTACCCGGGTTGGACGGGTTGGACGGGCTGAACCAGTGGCCCTGGCCACGGTTGCTGTGGTTGTAGACGTTGACCTTCAGCCGCATCGCCTCGTTCAGGCCGAAATCGCCGGCAATGCTGGACAGGTCATCGTTGCGCAGGCCGTGGCCGGAGTAGTACGCATCCCACGGGCTGTTGACGCCACCGCTGAATGTCCCGCGTGCCGCGGCGACGGCGCGATCCCAGTCCGGCGCGTAGTTGTCCCAGTCCCAGCCGAGGCGATCGATCATCTCCAGCGACAGGTCCTGGTAATCGGCCTCGACGCGGCGCGAGGCGTTGAACAACGCGGTGATCCTGCTGTCCGTTCCGAAGTTGTAGGTGGCCTTGCCGTTGAACTGCTTCAGCTCCTGCGAGCCCTTGCCCTTCCACTTGTCACCTTCCGAATACACGCCGGACAGATAGGCGGCAAAGCCCTGGTGCTCGCCGGTCTCCAGGCGCGCATAGCTGCGCCGCGCGCTGTCGCTGCCGAAGCCCTGCGCCAGCACCACGCCGTACTCGGTGGACGGATCGATCGAATAGAACTGGAACACGCCACCGAGGTTGCTGGTGGACGGCGTGCCAAGCGCACCGATGCCGGTGGACACTTCGGCTCCGCCCAGGTTCTCGCTGATCACGGCACGGCTGATGTGCAGGCCGTTGCTGTTGCCATAGGCCATGTTGCCCAGCGGGATGCCATCGAGCGTGTAGCCCAGGCGGTTCTGGTTGAAGCCACGCAGGCTGATGGTGGTGGACCATTCGTAGGCGCCGGTGGCATCGGCCGACTCGAAGTGCACACCGGGCTTGCTGGCCAGCAGCTTCAGCGGGTTGGCGCCGGGCGGCAGGATCTTCATGTCCTCGGCGGTCACACGCTGCACCTGGCGGGCTTCGCCGCGGCCGATCACCGAGATTGAATCGAGGGTGGTGGCCGACGCTGCGTCGGCAGCAGGAGCAGTTTCAGCGGCAGCCAGCGACGGCAGCCAGGCACAGACCAGCAGGGCCAGCAGATTGCGGCGAAGCGGAGCGTGGGACGGCATGGGGGCGGATTCCTTGGGCACGCTGGACGCCGAAGGGCGGCGTCGAAGGGCAGCAGCGGCGGAATCGTAGAAGCGTCGCGTTACATGTCATTTACACGCCACAGACGGGCGCTTGGCGTTTCGAATGGTCTGCCGGCCGGCGGATGGTTGCCGGCCAGCGCCCGGCACTCCGGTTATTCGAACGAACCGACCGAATCGTGGGCCAGGTTGTCAAAGCGGGTGTATTCGCCGAAGAACTTCAGCTTGCACGAACCGGTCGGGCCACCACGATGCTTGCCGATGATGATCTCGGCCAGGCCCTTGTCCGGCGAGTTTTCCTTGTTGTAGTAGTCGTCGCGGTAGATGAACACGATCATGTCCGCGTCCTGCTCGATTGCGCCCGACTCGCGAAGGTCGGCCATCACCGGGCGCTTGTCGGTACGCGTTTCCAGCGAGCGGTTGAGCTGTGACAGCGCGATCACCGGTACGTTCAGTTCCTTGGCCAGGCCCTTCAACGAACGCGAGATTTCCGAGATCTCGGTGGCGCGGTTTTCGCTGTTGCCCGGCACGCTCATCAGCTGCAGGTAGTCGATCACGATCAGGCCGAGATCATGCTCGCGCTTCAGGCGGCGGCACTTGGAGCGCAGCACTTCCGGCGACACGCCCGGCGTATCGTCGATGAAGATCTTGGTTTCCTTCAGCATCTTGATCGCGCTGGTGACGCGGCTCCAGTCCTCGTCTTCCAGCTGGCCGGTACGCAGGCGCTGCGCGTTGATGCGGCCGTTGGAGGAAATCAGGCGCATCGCCAGCTGCGATGCCGACATTTCCATCGAGAACACCGCCACGCCCTTCTTCGACTTGATCGCCGCGTACTCGGCGATGTTCAGTGCGAAAGTGGTCTTGCCCATGGCCGGGCGTGCCGCGAGGATGATCAGGTCGGTCGGCTGCAGGCCGGCGGTCATCGCATCGAAATCAGTGTAGCCGGTCGGCAGGCCGGTGATGTTGCCGCCGTTCTCGAAGCGGTTGCGCAGTTCCTCGAACGCATCCTTCAGCGCACCGGGCATGGCCACGAAATCGGTACGGCCACGCGCGCCCTGTTCGGCAATGGCAAACACGCTCTTTTCCGCCGAGGCCAGCAGCTCGCTGCTGTCGCGGCCTTCGGGCTGGAAGCCATCGTTGACGATATCGGTGCCGACCTGGATCAGCTGCCGCAGCACCGCCTTGTCACGCACGATCTCGGCATAGGCCACGATGTTGGCGGCCGACGGCGTGGTGCTGGCCAGCTCGATCAGGTAGGCACCATCACCCACCAGTTCCATCTTGCCCTGCGACTCGAACCACTCGCCCAGCGTCACCGCATCGAACGGACGCTCGCGCTCGGACAGCTCGCGGATCGCGCGATAGATCATCTGGTGGTCGCGGCGGTAGAAATCGCCCTCGGTCAGCTGGTCATTGACCCGGTCGTAGGCCTCGGGCGCCAGCATCAGGCCGCCCAGCACCGCCTGCTCGGCTTCCACCGAATGCGGCGGTACCCGCAACTGGTCGATGCGCGACTCGTCGCGATCGCGATCGAAGCCATCACCGCGCTCTCTGCGGTTGGAACGGAAGCCGGGACGAGCGGACATGCTGCGGTGTTTCCTGCAAAAGTGGGCCAGACGAGTGTAGGCATGCGCCGACCCCGGCGACCATGGACAAGCCTGTGGATAAGCCGTGGAGAAACGGGGGATATCCGCCGGCGCCTGGCCAGACTGGCGTGGGGGCGTCGCACTGCCTGCGACGGGCGCCCTTGCGGCACCCGAGCGGGACATTATCGCAGATCAACGTCCCGGGGTCGGAGCCCGTCGCTGCGCGTCAGGATCCGACCCCCAGGCGCGGCCGGGTCGTCCGCAGGCGTCAATCGCCCTTGACGTGCACTGCGATCAGCGCCAGGAAGCGGTCAACATAGCCCTGCAGGAACTTCTGCGTGCCTTCGTTGTGGATCGTGCCGTCGGCATCGATCAGGCCGTCCTTGAAGTGGATGAAGGCCTCGGGCTGGCCAAGCACGTGCATGTCCAGGAAGGCCAGGCTGTTGCGCAGGTGCTGCTGGGCCACGGCGGTGCCGATCTGGCCGATGGATGCACCGATCACCGCCGCCGGCTTGCCGGCAAACGCGCTGTCGCCATAGGGGCGCGATCCGATATCGATGGCGTTCTTGAGCACGCCGGGCACCGACCGGTTGTACTCGGGCGTCACGAACAGCACCGCGTCGGCAGCGCGCACCTGATCCTTGAGCCGGGTGCCCTGCGGCGGATAGTCGGCGTCGAAATCCTGGTCGTACAACGGCAGGTCACCGATCTGCACGTACTGGAAGCGCGCGCGGTCACCGGCGAGCTTTTCCAGCGCATGGGCCAGCTTGCGGTTGCAGGAGTCCTTGCGCAGGCTGCCGACGAACACGGCGATGGTGGGGGTGGACATCGGGACATTCTCCTCACGGTGCGGAACGCCCAGCCTAGCCCCCGGGCACGTGCGGGCCGGTGAAGATCAGCGCCCCGCAATGCCTGCGCGCACGTCGCGCCAATGCGCCTGCCAGGCCTGGAACATCAGCACGTTCCACAGATGGGTATGCCACTTGCGCTGCCCCGCCAGGAACTGCTGCCACAGTGGCTGCACCGCCGCCGCCGACAACACGCCTTCGCGCTCCAGCCGCGACGGCTGCAGCAGGTCCTCGGCCCACGGGCGCAGGTCGCCCTTCAGCCAGTCGCTGACCGGTGCGCCGAAGCCACGCTTGGGGCGGTGCACCATCGAATGCGGCACATAGCGCCCCAGCACGCGCTTGAGCAGCACCTTGCTGGTCGTCTCGCTGCGCTTGAAGCCCAGTGGCAGCGACCAGGCGAACTCGGCCACGCGCCAGTCCAGCAGTGGCGCGCGCGCCTCCAGGCTGACCGCCATCGAGGTACGGTCGACCTTGCACAACAGGTCGTCCGGCAGGTAGGTCACGAAATCGGCCAGCATCATTGCATCGGCCGGCGTACCCGCGCCGTGCAGCGGATCGGCCAGGTCGTAGAAGCTGCCGGCCGCCTGCGCACCGGGTACCGCCGCCGCCGGGTCGCGCCAGCGCGAAATACGGTTGCGGTAGACGTCGCCGATGCCACGCGCACCGGTCTCGGCCAGCAGCGCGGCCAGGCCGCCGGTCCGCGAGGCCTCGCCCTGCTGCTGCGCGCGTGCCCCCATCCAGCGCCGCAGCGGCCCCGGCACGCGGCCGAGCATCTGCCAGTTGCGCAGCGCGCGTACATAGCGGGTGTAGCCGAAGAAAAGCTCATCGCCACCGTCGCCGGACAGCGCCACGGTCACCCCCTGCCGCGCCAGCCGGGCGACCAGCGCAGTCGGCACCTGCGAAGCGTCGGCGAAAGGTTCATCGAACATCGATGGCAACTGCGGCACCACCGCCAGGGCGTCGGCGCCGCTGACGTACAGCTCGGTGTGATCGCAGCCCAGGTGGGTGGCCAGTTCGCGGGCAAGCGGTGCCTCATCGTGCCCCGAACCGGTGAAGCCGATGCTGAAGCTGTGCACCGGCTGCCCGCTCTGCGCCTGCATCAGCGCCGCCACCAGCGATGAGTCGGTGCCGCCGGACAGGAACACGCCGACCGGCACGTCGGCCACCATGCGCAGCGCCACCGCGTCGCGCAGCAATGCGTCCAGCTGTTCCTCGGCCTCCTCGATGCGGCCCTGGAACGGTGCGGCCAGCGCGGCCTGCATGCGCGCACGCGCGTCCCAGTACGGGCGCTGCGCCTGCTCCGGGCGATGTGCGGCGGCCCCTGCAGCGACAGCGGCCGCGTCCAGGCGCAGCACGCGGCCCGGCATCAGCTTGTAGCAGCGCTGGTGGATGCTGTGCGGCGCCGGGATGTAGTCCAGCCGCAGCAGCAGGGTCAATGCATCGCGATCGATGTCGTTGTCGAACGCCGGGTGCTGCCACAACGCCTTCAGTTCCGAGCCGAACACCAGCGTGTCGCCGGCCCAGCCGTAATACAGGGGCTTCTTGCCGACGCGGTCGCGCGCCAGCCACAGGCAATGCTGCTGGCGGTCCCACAGCGCGATGGCGAACATGCCGTTGCAGCGCTGCAGCGTGTCTTCCACGCCCCACTGCAGGATCGCCGCCAGCAGCACTTCGGTATCGGAGTGGCCGCGGAAGGTGTGCCCCAGCGGTTCCAGCTGTTCACGCAGGGCGGCGAAGTTGTAGACCTCGCCGTTGTACGCCATCACGTAGCGGCCGTCGGCCGAGGCCATCGGCTGGTGGCCCAGCGGGGACAGGTCGAGGATGCTCAGCCGGCGATGCGCCAGCGCAATGCCGGCCTCGGCATCGACCCAGCTGCCGCCATCGTCCGGCCCGCGGTGGTGCAGCGCCTGGCCCATGGCCAGGGCCTGCGCCTGCAGTACCTCGGCCGACGCCAGCGGCGCCGGCAACAACATTCCCGCCAATCCACACATGCATCAGGGTTCCTGCGCCAGGTCGAGGGCGGCGCCAATCACCGCATTGTCGCTTGGAAGCCCAAACATTGCTGCCCCCGCCAGCGGCGTGTAGGTGTCGGCGCCACAGACCCGGCGCAGCGGCAGGTGACCCAAGCCGGCCTCGACCAGCGCCGTGACCACGCCCTCACCCACTCCGCCGCTGTGGCGGCCTTCGTCCAGCACCAGCACCCGCCGCGCGCTGGCGGCCTGGGCGGCGATGAAGCCGGCATCCAGCGGTACCAGCCAGCGCAGGTCGACCACCCGCACCTGCCAGCCCAGCTGCTGCTCGATGGCCCGCGCCGCGCGCAACGCCATCGGCACGCCATTGCCATAGGTGTAGATCACCAGATCTCCGGCCTCGGGTGCGTAGACCCGGCCCTCGCCCAGCACCAGCGCCCGGCCCTGTGCCGGGTAGTCGAACAGCCACTGGCCATCCCCCGCTTCGTACAGGTCCTTGCTCATGTACAACGCGATCGGCTCCAGGAATACCGCCACGCGCCCATCCACCCGCGCCAGTGCGGCCAGCGTGCGCAGCATCATCACCGCGTCGTCGCCGCGCGAGGGGCAGCCCACCACCAGGCCGGGAATGTCGCGCAGCGCGGTGACCGAGTTGTCATTGTGGAAGTGGCCACCGAAGCCCTTCTGGTAGCCCAGTCCGGCCACCCGCACCAGCATCGGGTTGCGGAACTGGTCGTTGGAGAAGAACTGCAGCGAACACGCTTCGCCGCGCACCTGGTCGATGGCGTTGTGCAGATAGGCCAGGTACTGGATCTCCGGAATCGGCAGCATGCCCAGGTTGGCCAGGCCCTGCGCCATGCCCAGGATCATGGTCTCGTCCAGCAGGGTGTTGAACACCCGGCGTGGGCCGAAGCGGCGCAGCAGATCCTTGGTGACGGTGTAGACACCGCCCTTCTGCGCGACGTCCTCACCGAACAGCAGGCTCTGCGGATACTTCGCCAGCAGCTCCTGCAGGCCGTGGTTGATCTGGACCGCGAGGTGGCGTGGCGGCTGCCGTTCGGGCAGGGCCTGCGCACCGCCATACAGCGCTTCGCGCGTCGCCGCTGGCACCTCGCGCCGCGCTTCGGCCTGCACCGCAGCCGGCGTGTACGGCGCAAGCGGCGCCATCACCGCCTGCAGCGACTGCAGCTTCGGCCGTCCTTCGGCCTCGGCGGCGGCGGCCATGCAGCGCGCACGCATCGTCTCGTAGGCGGTCTCGACGGCTGCCGCATCCATCCAGCCCGATTCCAGCGCGATCTGCGCCGAGCGCAGCAGCGGATCCTGCGCCTCGGCCGCGCACAGCTCCGGCAACGGGCGCCATTCCACTTCGAAGTCGGTGCCGGCGTGGCCCATCAGGCGCGTGGTGCGCAGATGCAGGAAGGTCGGCCGCCGGGTGCGCCGGCAATGGTCCACCGCGGCCTGCACCTGGGCATGCCCCACGGCCAGGTCAAGGCCATCGGCGAAGAAGTAGTCCAGCCCCGGCTGCCGGCCGAAACGCTCGGCGATCCAGCCCTCCGGCGTCTTCACCGAAATGCCCAGGCCGTTGTCCTCGCAGACGAACAGGACCGGCGCCGGCAGCGCCTGGTAGGCCGCCCACATCGCGGTGTTGAACGCGGTCTGCGCGCTGGCATGGTTGGCCGAGGCATCCCCGAACGAGCACAGCACGATGCTGTCGGCCGGAATGGGAAGCGCCTGGCCCAGTCGCTTGCCACTCTCGAGGGCCAGTGCGGTGCCCAGCGCCTTGGGCAGGTGCGAAGCGATGGTCGAGGTCTGCGGCAGCACCCACAGCGGCTTGCTGCCCCACACCTTGTGCCGGCCCCCGCTGGCCGGATCGTCGGCGCTGGCGGCGAACGAAAGCGCGGCATCGCGCAACGGGTCGATGCCCGGCACCTGGCGCGAACGCTCGGCCATGAAGGCACCGGAGCGATAGTGCAGGAACGCCGGGTCGGTATGCCGGCAGGCCCGCGCCAGCAGCGCGTTGCCTTCATGGCCGGACGAACCGATGGTGTAGAAGACCTTGTTCTGCACGCGCAGGACGCGGGCCATCAGGTCCAGCTGGCGGCTGGCCAGCTGCGAATCGAACAGTTCGCCGAACGCCGAGGCGCTGAGCGTGCTGCCCGGCAGGATCGGCGCGTCCGGCGCAGGGCGCGCGCGCGCGGTACCCCGCCAACCACGCACCGCCTCGAGGAAATTGGCGTCGCACACCTCGGCGCGGTTGAGCACGCGCATGCGCGCGGGAATCGGATCCGGGACCACAGCAAACATCGAACACCCTCCGTGTCGTTGTTGCATTCCGCCGGGCGTGCCCGGCGCTACGCTGCGGGCATCACGCGGCCTCGAATCGCGCGCGTACCTCGGCGGTCACCGCCGGCATCGGCAGGAAGCGGGGTTGCCCACGCACCCGCTGCAGCCAGGCGCGCACCTCGGGGAAAGGCTCCAGGCTGATGCCGCCCTCGCCTGCCACATCGGTGTAGGCGAACAGCGCGATATCGGCAATGCCGTAGCCGCTGCCGGTGAACCAGCGTGCCTGGCGCAGGTGCTGTTCCATCACCGCCAGCGCGCTGGCGGCACGTTCGTGCAACCGTGGCAGTTCGGCGCGGCGCGGTGAATCCGCCGGGGTCCAGCCTCGGATGAAACGCGCTACTGCGACGCACGGCTCGTGCGTGTACTGCTCGAAGAACATCCAGCTCAGCGCCTGTGCGCGCTCCCATCCATCGCTGGGCAGGTAGGGCGTGCCTTCGGCCAGCCAGAACAGGATCGCATTGGACTCGGTCAACACACGGCCATCGTCGCGGACGATCAGCGGCACCTTGGCATTGGGATTCAGCGCAAGGAACTCGGGGGTATGGGTCTGCCCATGGGCGCTGTCCACCTCGACCCAGCGGTAGCGGCTGCCGAGCTGCTCCAGCAGCAGGCGGACCTTGTGGCAATTGCCTGACACCGACATGCCGTGCACCGTCAACGGGACCCGCTCTTCCACCATTGCCTGCTCCCTCGTATCCGGCCGGCGGCCGGCTGCGTGCAGTCTGGCAAGCACGCCGATGAATGCCAAGCGCGGGTGCAGCATGGCAACGCGGCAACGCTGCCCGCTGGCCGGCAACCTCGATGCAGCTGGTAGTGCCGGCCGCTGGCCGGCAACCTCGATGCAGCTGGTAGTGCCGGCCGCTGGCCGGCATCCTCGATGCAGTCGGTAGTGCCGGCCGCTGGCCGGCAACCTCGATGCAGCTGGATCCAAGCGATTGCCGGCCAGCGGCCGGCACGACCGGCCACGCTCAGCGCGCGCGTTGCCGCCACTGCTCGCGCGACTGCCCCCAGATCTGCATCGGCTTGTCGTTGTAGGGCGCGGGCAGCTCCCCCATGCGCAGCAGGGTGCTGCCCAGCTTTCGCGCCACCGCCCGCGAGTTGTCGTTGTTCTCGGCGATGGTGTGGATCACCTCATCCCACCCGAGCGTGTCGAACGCCCAGTCGATCGCCGCGACCGCCGCCTCCGGCGCGTAGCCCCTGCCCCAGCTGGCATGGCGGATGCCCCAGCCGACTTCGGTACCTGGCCAGTCCTGCGGCTGCCACGGTCCCATCCGCCCGATCCATTCGCCACTGGCTTTCTCGATCACGCTGAACATCGAGAAGCCGAACAGCTGCCAGGCACCGGCCAGGCTGCAGAAACCGCGCCAGGCCACGGAGGGTGGCTGCACGCCGCCCAGGGTACGCATCGTGGCCTCGTCGGCGCAGAACGCCAGATACGGTTCGTAGTCTTCGCGCAGCAGCGGGCGCAGGATCAGCCGCTCGGTTTCGATGCGCAGGTCGAAGATGCTCATGCCGACTCCATGTCGAAGGGAACGTCCATGATGGTGGATTGCCCCGCCGTGCGGATGAACACCACCGGCTGCAACAGAACGGGCCGGCATGTGCCGGCCCGTCGGGTACTGCGGTTGCCTGGGATTACTGGCGCGTCGCTGCGGCGGTGGCACCGGCTGCGGCGGTCTGCGTGACCAGCTGACCATCGACCACGGGCAGGCGGTCGCTGGCTGGCTTGTTGTCCATGCGCACGGTCTTCTCGGCGCCGTCGTAGCGATAGGTCACGTTGTAGCCCTTCACCACATCATTGGTACCCATGGCGATGCGGCTGCCCGGCTTGCTGGCCATGCGCATGGTGCCGGTGGTGCCGTCCTCGTTGCGATAGGTCACGTTGTAACCGGTGACGCGGCTCGACTCGGAGGTTGCGGTTTCGGTGTGGCACTGGCGCTCGGTGCGATTGACCACGCGGCCGCCCACGTGGCGCTTGTCGATCTGGTTGCCGATGAAGCCACCGGCCACCGCACCGGCTGCGGTCGCGGCCTTCTTGCCGTTGCCGCCACCGACCTGGTTGCCGAGCAGGCCACCGACCACCGCGCCGACCACGGTGCCGCCGACGTTGCCATCACGTTCCGGCAGGCGTTCCTGCACCGTCACGTCCTGGCAGACCTCGTGCGGGGTCTGGGTGGTGGAGGTCTCGCGCACCGGATCGGTGCCGATCACGGTGGCATAGGCCTTCTGCTTCTCGGTGATCGGGTCGACCTTCAGCACGTCGGCGTACTCCAGCCCGCGCGGCGCGGACGGGGCCAGCGTGTCACCACGTGCGCCATCGTCGGTGGCGTTGCCATCGACCAGGCGCGACTCGCCATTGGGGGTTGCGGCGCTGATGGAATCGGGCGAGCGGTCGCCACTCTTCATGAAGGCGGCGGTGGCGATGCCACCGACCAGCAGCGCGCCCGCTGCGACCAGGACAGTTGTAGTTGTGCTTTTCATGACCTGCTCCTTGCGGACCATCCGCAACGTTCTCGAGGCAGATTGCAGCACGCGCTGCCTGAACGGAATCTCCACATTTCCTGCTCATTCCTGTAACCCATTCAGCATCGGGAAATGCTGGGCCCGTGGTAGCGTTTGCATATTCCCCACGAGGATTCCCGCCATGGCCAACCCGATGCTGCTGCCGGTACTGCAATGGGCGCGCCGGCTGCGCTACCCCACCCTGTTCAAGCTCACCGCCGGCCTGTTCGTGCTGACCTTGTTCATCCCGGACCCGATCCCGTTCGTCGATGAGCTGGTGCTCGGCTTCGGCACGCTGCTGCTGGCCAACTGGAAGAATCGCAACACGGCCACGCCGCCCCCGCTGGAGCAGCGTTGAACCTGCTGGTCGACAGCCACTGCCATCTCGATGCCGGCGAGTTCGACGGTGACCGCGCCGCCGTAATCGCACGCGCGCAGGCCGCAGGCGTGCGCCTGCAGGTCGTGCCCGCGGTGACCGCTGCCAGCTGGCCGAAGCTGCGCGAGGTCTGCCGGCAGGCACCGGGACTGCACCCGGCCTATGGCCTGCACCCGATGTTCCTGGCCGAGCACCAGCCTGGGCACCTGCCGCTGCTGCGCGAGTGGATCGCGCGCGAACGCCCCTGCGCGATCGGCGAATGCGGCCTCGACTTCTTCGTCGAAGGACTGGATGCCGAGGCCCAGCAGGCGTATTTCATCGGCCAGCTGGAACTGGCCCGTGAATTCGACCTGCCGGTGATCGTCCACGCGCGACGCGCGGTGGACGCGGTGATCGCCGCGATCCGCCGCATCGGCGGCCTGCGCGGCGTGGTGCACAGTTTTTCCGGCAGCCCCGAACAGGCCGCGCAACTGCACAAACAAGGCTTCCTGCTGGGCCTTGGCGGTCCGCTGACCTATGAGCGTGCTCAGCGCCTGCAGCGGCTGGTGCGCGACATGCCACTGGAACAGCTGCTGCTGGAAACCGACGCACCCGACCAGCCCGACGCGGGCATCCGTGGCCAGCGCAATGAACCGGCGCGCTTGGCAACCATCGCCCGTCACGTGGCTGCACTGCGCGGGATGGAGCTGGAGGCAGTGGCCCGGATCACCACGGAAAACGCACGGCGGCTGTTCGCGCTGCCGGCGCTCTAACGGTACTGCCGGCCCCCGGCCGGCACCAGCGCTGATTCGATCATTCCGGAGTTGCCGGCCAGCGGCCGGCACTACCATCACGCCTCGGCGTCATCCTCGACCACTTCAGCCTTCACCTTCTTCGGCTCCAGCAGCATCTCCAGCGCCTTGCCGACTGCGGCGAAGGCGAACGCACCGGTGATGTGGGTCGCCGCGCCCAGGCCAGCACCGCAATCCAGCTTCAACGCCGCATCGGCGCCCAGGTTCGGCCGGATGCCGCAGACACTGCCATCGGCCTGCGGATACTTCACGTTCTCCAGCGAATACACCGCCGGCACGCCGAAATAACGCTTGGCGTTCTTCGGGAAATTGAACTCGCTGCGCAGCTTCTTGCGGATCAGCGCCAGCATGGCATCGTGCTCGGTGCGCGACACATCGCGGATGCGCACCAGGGTCGGGTCGGTGCGCCCGCCAGCAGCGCCGACGGTCAGCAGCGGCAGCTTGCGGCGGCGGCACCAGGCAATCGTCTCGACCTTGACCCGGAAGCTGTCGCAGGCGTCGATCACCAGGTCGAAACCACGGTCCAGCAGCTCGGCCATGTTGGACACGGTCAGGAATGCCTGCACCGCGTCGACCCCGATGTCCGGGTTGATCGCACGGCAGCGCTCGGCCATCGCCTCGGCCTTGTTGCGACCGTAGTTGCCTTCCATCGCCGGCAGCTGCCGGTTGGTGTTGGAGACGCAGATGTCATCGGCATCGATCAGGGTCAGGTGGCCGACCGCCGAACGGGCCAGCGCCTCCACCACCCACGAGCCGACGCCCCCCATGCCCACCACCGCCACGCGGCTGCCCTGCAGGCGCTCGAGTGCGCCGACGCCATACAGCCGTTCGATGCCGGCAAAGCGCTGTTTTACCTGTTCGTTCATCAAGCTATTTTAACGTGCAGGCGCCGGCGCCTGCGCGTGCCGGCATCAAACCCACCGTTGCATGTCCGGAGAGCCCGCATGAACGCCAGCCCGCCACGCCGCCTGTCCGCCGCCCACCGCTACCTGTTCGTGCTCTGCCTGGGCCTGCTGATCGGCCTGATAGCCACGGTGATGGTGAGCCGGGCCCTGCAGGCCCGCCGCGATCCGTTCCCGGGCAGCCTGATGCAGGTCATGCAGCGGCAGACGCAGTTGCTGCAGCAGGCCCAGCAGCAGAACCGCTGCACCCTGGCCGACAGCGTGCCGCGGCTGCAGGCGCTGCGCCTGCTGTCCAACGACCTGGACCTGGCCTTTCCGGGGCTGAAGGACAGTGCGCAGTTCCAGCAGCACGCCAGCCAGCTGCGCGGCAACCTCAACATGGCCCTGGCCTCGCCGCCACGCGACTGCAAGGCGCTGGCCCAGGTGGTCGAAACCCTGCAGGCGGACTGCCGCGCCTGCCATCAGGATTTCCGCTGAGCCGCATTCATCCTGCAGCCGGGCAGCACGCGCACGGTTGGCGCGTTGTTCACGTTCGAAAGGAGAGGATTCGTCCACCCTGCTGCACGACGCAGTACCACCCAACCCACCCGCCTTCACGGCCAGGAGACGCCCCATGAAGATCCAGCTCATCGCCGCCAGCGCCATCGCTACCCTCGCGCTGGCTGGCTGTGCCACCTCGCCCGGTTACAGCGGCGGTGGTTACAACAACGGCTACAACAACGGCGGCTACGGCAACAATGGCGGTTACAACCAGGGCCGTTGCGCTGACTGTGGCATCGTCACCCGCATCAACACCGTGCCCTCGGGCCGCACCGCGCCCAGCGCGACCGGCGCGATCCTCGGCGGCATCGTCGGCGCCGTGGCCGGCCATGAAATCTCCGACCACACCGGTGGCAGCCGTGGCAACAAGAACATCGCCGCCGCCGCAGGCGCGGTCGGTGGCGCCCTGGCCGGCAACCAGATCCAGAAGAACGTCACCAGCGATACCTACGACATCAGCGTGCGCATGGATGATGGCCGCACCATCGTGGTCAACCAGCGCGATCTGGGTGGCATCCGCGAGAACACCTACGTGCGCGTGGTCAACGGCAAGGTCATCCTGCGCTGACCTGCTGCGGGCGACCGGCAACGAAAAAGGCCCGCTTGCGCGGGCCTTTTTCGTGCCGACGGGCGGCGGGTATTACACCGGCTGCACCTTGTCAGCCTGCAGGCCCTTCTGGCCCTGCACGACTTCAAAGCTCACAGTCTGGCCTTCCTTGAGGCTCTTGAAGCCCTGGGTCTCGATGGCGCGGAAGTGCACGAACACGTCCTCGCCATTCTGCCGGCTGATGAAGCCGAAGCCCTTCGCATCATTGAACCACTTTACGGTACCGGTCTCGCGCTCAGCCATCTCACTAACTCCCTTTGACTCTCTCTTGTTGTTGGAAACGCCTGGTGGGCGGCTGACAAGCAAGGGGGAAGCGAGGTGCATCGATGCAGCGGATCGGGAAGATCTTGCTTCATCAGGCCACGATCCACGGTGACCTTGCCAAGCTCAGCGACTGCAACTTAACCCGCCCAAAACGAAAAAGCAACTGGCAAAATCTTTCACTGTCAACCCCAAAACGACCACCATACGGGACAGCATGGGACTCTCATTCATCTTGTATCTGCTAGCGGTCATTTTTGTCCTGATCGGCATCGCCGGCATCGTCCTGCCGGCGCTCCCGGGCATCCCGCTGGTCTTCATCGGTCTGCTGCTGGCCGCGTGGGCCGACGGCTTTGCCCATGTCGGCTGGCCTACCCTGGTCGCGTTGGGCGTGCTGACCGTGTTTTCGCTGCTGGCCGATGTGCTGGCCACGGTGGTCGGCGCACAGCGCGTCGGCGCCAGCCGCAAGGCGCTCTGGGGAACCTTTGCCGGCAGCGTCGTCGGCCTGTTCTTCATGCCGATCGGCCTGTTCGCCGGACCGCTGATCGGCGCCCTGCTCGGCGAGTACTGGCACACCCGCGAACTCGGCCGCTCGACCAAGGTCGGCCTGGCCACCTGGCTCGGCATCCTGCTGGGGCTGGCGCTGAAACTGGCGGTGGTGATCGCGATGCTGGGGCTGTTCGCATTCGCCTGGTTCTTCTGAGGCGGACCGCCTTCACGCCACACGCACGCGGTGACCGTGCATAAACCGTGGGGCTGGCCGTGACCCGGTGCAGCCGCCACACTGTGCGATTCCCGAATTCACCGAAGGGCCTGCTGCAATGACCCTCCCCACGCTACTTCCCCGTCTGGCGCCGCTGGCGCTTGCCCTGGCCAGTGCCCCGCTGGCTGCGCAGGAGTTCGCGCCCAGCACAGACACCTCGCCGGCCGCTTGCGCGGCGATCACCACCGATGCGGCCCGCCTGGCCTGCTATGACCGCCTGTTCGGGCGTACCCCGGAGGCCACCGCCGCCGCCGATGCCGCCGCCGAAGCGGCGGCGCAGGCACGCCGCGAAGAGCGGCAGACCGCCGCCGTGAGCCAGGGCGAGGAGAAGCTGCGCGAGCGGGTCAGCGACCTGTTCCGCCCGGCGACGCCGGACAGCGCACTGGCCAACGCCGGCCGCGGTTCGCTGCTGGACAGCCGCTGGGAACTGGCCGAGGACTCCAAGCTGGGGCCGTTCCAGCTGCGTGCCTACAAGCCGGTGTACCTGCTGCCCGCGTTCTGGACCAGCGACCGCAACACCATGCCGCACTCGCCGAACCCGGCCAACAGCGTGACCACGCCGCAGGTGCTCGACAGTGCCGAGCTGAAGTTCCAGATCAGCTTCAAGACCAAGATCGCCGAGAACCTGTTCGGCGACAACGGCGACATCTGGGCCGGCTACACCCAGAGTTCGCGCTGGCAGGCCTACAACAGCGAGGATTCGCGTCCGTTCCGCGAGACCAATTACGAGCCGGAAGTGATGATGGTGTTCCGCAACGGCTACTCGATCGGTGGCTGGCGCGGACGGATGACCGGCATCAGCCTCAACCACCAGTCCAACGGGCGGGCCGATCCGCTCTCGCGCAGCTGGAACCGGGTCATGCTCAACGTCGGCCTGGACCGCGAGAACTGGGCACTGGTGCTGCGCCCGTGGTACCGCATCCCCGAGACCCGCAGCGAAGACAACAATCCGGACATCGAGGATTACATGGGCCGTGGTGACGCGACCCTGACCTGGAACCGCAACGGGCATGAAGTCTCGCTCATGGCGCGTCATTCGCTGCGCACCGGCAACCGCTCGCACGGCGCGCTGCAGCTGGACTACGGCTTCCCGATCAGCAACCTGCTGCGTGGCCACGTGCAGATCTTCGATGGCTACGGCGAGAGCCTGATCGACTACAACCACAAGGCCACCTATGTGGGCGTGGGCGTATCGCTGCTGGAATGGTTCTGATGGCCGTGACGATCTGGCACAACCCCGCCTGCAGCAACTCGCGCGGGGCACTGAAGCTGATTCGCGACGCAGGCTTCGACCCGGTGGTGATCGACTACCTGGACAGTCCTCCCGACGTGGCCATGCTGCGCCAGGTACTGGCCGAATCCGGGCTGGACGCGCAGGCGCTGGTGCGCAGCAAGGAAGCCCAGTTCGCCGAACTGGGCCTGGACGGTGCCGATGAAAACACCCTGCTGGCAGCGATGGCCGCACACCCGCGGCTGATCAACCGCCCGGTGGTGCGCACGCCCAAGGGCACCCGCCTGTGCCGCCCGCCGGAAACGGTGCTGGAGATCCTGTAACGGAAAAGGGGACGGAGGGGATTAAGTCGTTTGTGCACAAACGACTTAATCCCCTCCGTCCCCTTTTCTGGTTACCGCCAGTCGGTGATGCCTTCGCGGCGGTACACCTCGGCGAACGCCGGGCGCGCCTTCATCGCCGTGGCATGCGCCTTGAGCGCCGGCCAGGTGTCGCTGGGCCGGGGCATGTTGCGTGACCAGCGCATCAGCATCACCAGCATGTAGTCAGCCACGCAGGGCGCGGCGCCCAGCAGGTACGGGCCGTGCGCCTGCAGGTGCGTGGCCACGTGCTGCCATGCATGTTCCAGGCGCTGGCGCGCCCTCTCGCGGCTGGCGTCGATGTTCGCTTCGCCGGCCACTTCGTGCGGATAGAACCAGGCCCGGTAGGCCGGCTGCAGCGTATTGGCGCACCAGAACATCCAGCGGTAGGCATCACCGCGCTCGGCTGTGCCCAGCGCCGGCAACAGGCCGGCCTCGGGATGACGGTCGGCCAGGTACAGCGCGATCGCCGCCGCTTCGGTCAGGACCTGGCCATCGATCAGCAGCGTCGGCACCACGCCAGCAGGGTTCAGTGCCAGGTACTCGGCCGACTTGTGCTCGCGTGCGTCGAAATCCAGCAGCACCAGTTCGTGCTCGATGCCGAGTTCGATCAGCAGCCAGTGCACCACCAGGGCGGCGGTGCTTGTCGAACCATACAGCGTGGTGCTCATGCGGCGGATCCTGTGCGGGTGGACCGGCCGATTATGCGCCTCGCCGATGAGCGCTGCTCAGCCGCAGCTGCTCATGCAGCTATCGCGGCGCTCGCCACAGGACATCACCGGCGCGCGCAGCGTGCAGTCATGCGTCTTCAGTTCGCAGGCGCGGCGCAGGTCCGGGTTGTCCACGTCCTTGCAGCGCTTGTCCGGCGCCGGCACCACCTGTTGCTCGCAATTGCTCTGGCGGCTGCCGAGGGAGTCATTCTGCGCCATGCAGCTGCGGTAGCTGGCCTGGCACTGCATGCGGCATTGTGCCGATGCAGGGAAATCCGCGCCTTCGTACGACGCCGGGGTGCTGCAGCCGGCCAGGGCCAGCAGCACGCCGGCGACGATGAATCGATGCAGGGCCATGGACACGTCCTGTGTGAGGGTGTGCCGACCGTAGCAGAGCCCGGGCTACAGGCGCGTTAATCCTGTCTCCAGATACAACAACGGCGCCACACGGGCGCCGTCGTCTGGATCGAAGCGGGCGGACTTACTCCACCACCACCGGAATCTTGCCGATGCGGGCCTGCCATTCGCGCGGGCCGGTCTTGTGCACCGATTCACCGGTGGAATCGACCGCCACGGTCACCGGCATGTCCTGCACGGTGAACTCGTAGATCGCTTCCATGCCCAGGTCGGCGAAGCCAACGACCTTGGCCGCCTTGATCGCCTTCGACACCAGGTAGGCCGAACCACCGACGGCCATCAGGTAGGCCGACTTGTGCTTCTTGATCGCCTCGATCGCGGCCGGGCCGCGCTCGGCTTTGCCGACCATGCCCAGCAGGCCGGTCTGTGCCAGTACCTGCTCGGTGAACTTGTCCATGCGGGTCGCGGTGGTCGGGCCGGCCGGGCCCACCACTTCGTCGCGCACCGGATCGACCGGGCCCACGTAGTAGATGAAACGCCCCTTCAGGTCGACCGGCAGTTCCTCGCCCTTGTTGAGCATGTCGACCATGCGCTTGTGCGCGGCGTCGCGGCCGGTCAGCAGCTTGCCGTTGAGCAGCAGGGTCTGGCCCGGCTTCCAGCTGGCCACGTCCTCCGGGGTGATCGTGTCCAGGTCCACCCGGGTGCCCTTGGACGCGTCATAGGTCAGCTTCGGCCAGTCTTCCAGCGACGGCGGGTCCAGCATCACCGGGCCGCTGCCATCCAGGGTGAAGTGCGCATGGCGGGTGGCCGCGCAGTTCGGGATCATCGCCACCGGCAGGTTGGCCGCGTGGGTCGGGTAATCCTTGATCTTGATGTCGAGCACGGTGGTCAGGCCACCCAGGCCCTGCGCGCCAATGCCCAGCGCGTTGACCTTCTCGTACAGCTCCAGGCGCAGCTCTTCAATGCGGTTGGACGCGCCACGGGCCTGCAGCTCGGTGATGTCGATCGGTTCCATCAGCGCCTCCTTGGCCAGCAGCATCGCCTTTTCGGCGGTGCCACCGATGCCGATGCCGAGCATGCCCGGCGGGCACCAGCCGGCGCCCATGGTCGGCACGGTCTTCAGCACCCAGTCGACGATGGAGTCGGACGGGTTGAGCATCGCGAACTTGGTCTTCGCTTCCGAACCACCGCCCTTGGCGGCGACGATCACGTCGACGGTGTTGCCCGGCACCACCTTGACGTTGACCACGCCCGGGGTGTTGTCCTTGGTGTTGATGCGCTTGCCGGCCGGATCGGCCAGCACCGAGGCGCGCAGCTTGTTGTCCGGGTGCATGTAGGCGCGGCGCACGCCTTCATTGGCCATGTCTTCCACGCCCATGGTGGCGTCATCCCAGCGCACGTCCATGCCGATTTCCAGGAACACGGTGACGATGCCGGTGTCCTGGCAGATCGGGCGGTGGCCTTCCGCGCACATCCGCGAATTGATCAGGATCTGCGCCATCGCTTCCTTCGCGGCCGGCGACTCCTCGCGCTCGTAGGCGGCGGCAAGGTTCTTGATGTAGTCGACCGGGTGGTAGTACGAGATGTACTGCAGCGCGTCGGCGATGGACTGGATGAGGTCTTCCTGCTTGATCGATGTCACGGCTTGCTCGCTTGCTCGAGGCTGGCGGGGGTAATCCGCCCATTTTACCCCCTCCCCCGGCCCCGGGGTGGTAGTGCCGGCCGCTGGCCGGCAAGATTCCCCCGACGCTCTGTCACGCCACGCGCCGCTGCGGCGTCCTTGCCCCCATGAACGCCGAAACCGCCTTCCAGACCCACCGTCCGCGCCTGATGGCCCTGGCCTACCGCCTGCTCGGCAGTCGCGCCGACGCCGAAGACGTGGTCCAGGACGCCTGGTTGCGCTGGTCCGGCGCCGATCCGGCCGGCGTCCGCGACGCCGAGGCGTGGCTGGTCACCACCACCACCCGGCTGGGCCTGGACCGGCTGCGCGCGGCCAGGCGCGAGCGCGTGCACTACGTCGGCCCGTGGCTGGCCGAGCCGCTGGCGGTCACGCTGGAGCCCGATCCGGCACCCGGCCCGGCGCAGCTGCATGCGCTGGCCGACGACGTCTCGGTCGCCTTCCTGACCCTGCTCGAACAGCTCGGCCCCGAGGAACGCGCCGCGTTCCTGCTGAAGGAGGCCTTCGATCACGACTACCGCGAAATCGCCGACCTGATCGGCCACAGCGAAGCCAACTGCCGGCAACTGGTACACCGTGCCCGGCAGCGCCTGCACGCCGGACGGCCGCGCTTCAACGCCGATGCCAGCCAGCACCGGCAGCTGCTGGCGCGCTTCATGGACGCCTCGCAGCGCGGCGACAGCGAAGCGATCCAGGCCCTGCTGCACGCCAACGCGCTGCTGGTCTCCGACGGTGGCGGCGTGGTTACCGCCGCGATCCGCCCGCTGCGGGGCGCCGAGCGCATCGGCCGCCTGTTCTGGGCCATCGCCCGCCGCGGCGCGGCGCATCCGGCGCAGCTGGGCTACGTCAACGGCGAGCCGGCGATCCTGCGTTTCCACGGCGAGCGCCTGCACTCGGTCACCACCATCGAAGTGGTCGACGGCCGCATCGCCAATGTCTACAGCGTGCTGAATCCGGAAAAGCTGCCCACGGTTGTCACGCGCGATGGTGCTGCGGCGTCCTGGGAGTGAAAGGCGGCCATCGTGGCCGCCCTGGAGCCCACGATGTCCAACCACACCTCTCCCCGCGTTCCCTACATCCGCCTGGCCGCCGAGGCCTTCAAGGGCCTGCTGGCCACCAGCCAGGCCGTGCATGACAGCTCGATCGATCCGACCCTGATGGAACTGGTGTTCCTGCGCGTGTCGCAGCTCAACGGCTGCGGCTACTGCATGGACATGCACGGCACGGCCCTGCGCAAGGGCGGCATCGAGCCGCGCAAGCTGGACACCCTGCCGGCCTGGCACGAAAGCCGCTTCTTCGATGCGCGCGAGCGCGCGGCACTGGGCTGGGCCGAGGCGCTGACCCGGCTGACCGACGGCGCACCGTCGCAGGCCGCGTTCGATGCACTGGCACCGCACTTCGATGAGAAGGGCATCAGTGACCTGAGCATGGGCATCGCGGTGATCAATGCCTGGAACCGCCTCGGTGCGGGGTTGCTGCCGCCACTGCCGTAACGGGGGCCTGGCCGGGCTGCCGCCCGGCACCCGCAGAGGCAACGCCCAGAGCAACATCAAAAGCCGGCGCTACTGTGGGTTGGCGGGGTGGGTCCACGCCACGCGTGGATGCGGGAGGGTCGGATCCCTTTGCTTCGCGAAGGGCTCCGACCCGATCCGGGCTGGTGGGGTCAGAGCCCTTTGCGTGGCAAAGGGATCTGACCCCGGTGCCGGCCACACGGCTGCACTGACCCCCTCTGCACGTAGCAGGCGCGCACAATACGCGCATGCCTGCTTCCCCCACCGCTGGCGCTGCCGCCGCGAAGAAACCCAGCCTGCGCCAGCGCTTCAAGGCGATGCGCAACCTGCCGCCGTTCCTGCGCATGGTGTGGCAGACCAGTCCTGTGCTCACCCTGGCCAGCCTTGGGCTGCGCCTGATCCATGCGCTGCTGCCGGTGGCGATGCTGTACGTCGGCAAGCTGATCATCGACAGCGCCCTGCACCTGAGCCAGCACGATGCCGGTTTCCCGCCACTGGGCGAGGCGCTGTCCAGCGGACTGCTCAATCCATTGCTGGGCCTGCTGGCGCTGGAATTCGGCCTGGCCATCGCCTCGGACCTGCTCGGCCGGCTGGTCAGCTATGCCGATGCGCTGCTCTCGGAACTGTTCGCCAACGCCACCAGCATCCGCCTGATGGAACACGCCGCGACGCTGGATCTGGAGGACTTCGAGGACCCGGACCTGCAGGACAAGCTGGACCGTGCACGGCGCCAGACCATGGGCCGGATGAACCTGATGAGCCAGCTGTTCGGCCAGGTGCAGGATGCGATCACCGTGGCCAGCCTCGCCATCGGCCTGCTGGTCTATGCGCCGTGGCTGATCCTGCTGCTGGCGCTGGCACTGGTACCGGCCTTCATCGGCGAATCGCACTTCAATGCGGCCGGCTACAGCCTCAACTTCCAGTGGACGCCCGAGCGCCGCCAGCTCGACTACCTGCGCCAGTTGGGTGCCAGCGTGGAAACGGCCAAGGAAGTGAAGATCTACAACCTGCACCGCTTCCTGGTGGAGCGCTACCGGCGCCTGTCGGTGGCGCTGTTCCTGGCCAACCGCGCACTGGCCCGGCGCCGCGCGTTCTGGGGCACGCTGTTGGCCGCGCTCGGCACGCTGGGCTATTACACCGCCTACGCCTACATCGCCTGGCGCACGGTGCGCGGCGATTTCACGATCGGCGACCTGACCTTCCTCGCTGGCAGCTTCCTGCGCCTGCGCCAGCTGCTGGAGGGCCTGCTGATCGGCTTCTCGCAGGTGGCCAGCCAGGCGCTGTACCTGGATGACCTGTTCTCGTTCTTCCAGATCCAGCCGGAGATCCACTCGCGCGAAGGGGCGGTGCGCGTGCCGCAGCCGATCCGCCAGGGCTTCGTGTTCGAGGACGTCGGCTTCCGCTATCCCGATGCCGGACAGTGGGCGGTGCGCCACCTGGATTTCCAGCTGCACGCCGGCGAAGTGCTGGCCCTGGTGGGAGAGAACGGCGCCGGCAAGACCACCCTGGTCAAGCTGCTGGCACGCCTGTACGAACCGGACGAGGGCCGCATCCTGCTCGATGGCCGCGACCTGCGCGACTACGACCTGGACGACCTGCGTGCCAACCTCGGGGTGATCTTCCAGGATTTCGTGCGCTACAACCTCAGCGCGGGCGAGAACATCGGCGTCGGCCAGGTCGAGGCGATGGACGACCAGGCGCGCATCGCCGACGCGGCACGGCGTGGCATGGCCGAGGAAGTGATCGACGACCTGCCCGGTGGCTACGCGCAGCAGATCGGACGGCGCTTCAAGCAGGGCGTGGACCTGTCCGGCGGCCAATGGCAGAAGATCGCCATTGCCCGCGCCTGGATGCGCAACGCGCAGGTGATGATCCTGGACGAGCCCACCGCCGCGCTCGATGCGCGCAGTGAGTTCGACGTGTTCCAGCGGTTCAGGGAACTGGCGGATAATCGCACCGCAGTGCTGATCTCCCACCGTTTTTCCTCGGTACGCATGGCCGACCGCATCCTGGTGCTGGCCGATGGCCGCATCGAGGCCAGCGGCACCCATGAGCAGCTGATGGCACAGGGCGGCCGCTACGCCGAACTGTTCGAACTGCAGGCGGCCGGTTACCGCTGAGAACGCCTCTCGTTCCGCCCAATGAGAACCTGTCTCATTTGAGATAGAATCACCTCCGACGACTTTCGATAGATACGCCCATGTCCTCCGCTTTTGGCACCGAAACGGTGCTTGAGGTCCGCCACTGGACCGACGCCTACTTCAGTTTCACCACCACCCGCGACAGCGGCTTCCGCTTCGAGAACGGCCAGTTCGTGATGATCGGCCTGGAAACCGAGGCGCGCCCGTTGCTGCGTGCGTACTCCATCGCCAGTGCCAACTGGGAAGAGCAGCTGGAATTCTTCAGCATCAAGGTGCAGGACGGCCCGCTGACCTCGCGCCTGCAGCACATCAAGCCGGGTGACAAGGTGCTGGTCGGCAAGAAGCCCACCGGCACCCTGCTGATCAGCGACCTGCACCCCGGCAGGAATCTGTACCTGCTGGGCACCGGCACCGGCCTGGCGCCGTGGCTGTCGGTGATCAAGGACCCGGAAACCTATGAGCGCTTCGAGAAGGTGATCCTCTGCCACGGCGTGCGCTACGAAAAGGACCTGGCCTATCGCGATTACTTCGAGAAGGAACTGCGGGAGCACGAGTTCCTCGGCGACATGATCGGCGACAAGCTGCTGTACTACCCGGCCGTCACCCGCGAGCCGTTCGCCAACCAGGGCCGCCTGACCTCGCTGATGGAAAGCGGCCAGATGCAGCGCACCCTCGG
This sequence comes from Stenotrophomonas pavanii, assembly GCF_900101175.1. Taxonomy (GTDB): domain Bacteria; phylum Pseudomonadota; class Gammaproteobacteria; order Xanthomonadales; family Xanthomonadaceae; genus Stenotrophomonas; species Stenotrophomonas pavanii. Next base: position 145,743 of record NZ_FNFQ01000001.1, read on the forward strand.
CCTGCCGGAACTGAGCCCGGAAAACGACCGCGCGATGATCTGCGGCAGCCCGCAGATGCTCGCCGACCTGCGTACCGTGCTCGACGCCCGGGGCTTCCAGGTATCGCCGCGGATCGGCCAGCCGGGCCACTACGTGTTCGAGCGCGCGTTCGTCGAGAAATGATGCTGCAACGGGAGTGCCGGCCGCTGGCCGGCGCTTCCTGGCACCACGGGGTTGCCGGCCAGCGGCCGGCACTACCTCACAGCAGCGCTTCAATCTCGCCGCGCAGCTGCTCCGGCCGGGTGGTGGGCGCATGCCGCGACACCACCTGCCCCTGGCGGTCGACCAGGAACTTGCTGAAATTCCACTTGATGCGGGCACTGCCGAGCAGGCCGCGTTTCTCGCGTGACAGCCATGCCCACAGCGGATCGGCGCCTTCACCGTTGACCTCGATCTTCTCCGACAGCGGGAAGCTGACCGGATAGTCCAGCGAACAGAACTGGCGGATCTGCGCGGCGTCACCGGGCTCCTGCGCGCCGAACTGGTTGCACGGGAAGCCGATCACCACCAGGCCACGCTCGCGATACTCCTGCCACAGCTGCTCCAGCCCGGTGTATTGCGGGGTGAAGCCACAGCGGCTGGCGACGTTGACCAGCAGCAACGGATGGCCCTGGTAGCGGGCCAGGGCGTGCGGCTGGCCGTCGAGGTCGCGGAAGCTGAAATCGTAGGCAGTGGTCATGGCAGCAGGCCGTGGGCGGAGAATGCATGGTACCCGCGCCCGGCCCCGGCAACATGCCTTTTGACACAAGTGCGGGCGGCGCCGGCCGGGTTACCCTCGGGCCCTTGTTTGCCTTACCGGAGTTCCTGCCTTGACCACCCGCCTTGCCCTTGCCGTGGCCATGTCCCTCGGCCTTGCCCTGCCCGCCTTCTCGGCCGGCGCCGCCACCCCGGCTGCCAGCACCGCCGCCCAGCAGGCCAACCCGTTCTTCGCCGAAAGCCCGCTGCCGCTGCACTTCCCGCAGTTCGACAAGATCAAGGACAGCGACTTCGCCCCGGCCTTCGATGCCGGCATGGCACAGCAGCTGAAGGAAGTGGAGGCGATCGCCAACAACAAGGCCAAGCCGACCTTCGACAACACCATCATCGCCCTGGAAAAGAGTGGTGATGTGCTCGACCGCGCGACCACCGTGTTCTTCAGCCTGGTCGGCGCCGACACCAACGACACCCGCAAGAAGCTGCAGGCCGACTACTCGGCCAGGTTCGCTGCGCACAGCGATGCGATCGCGCTGAACGGCAAGCTGTTCGCCCGCATCCAGGCGCTGTACGACAGCCGCTCCACCCTGGGCCTGGACGCCGAAGGCGTGCGCCTGGTCGAGAAGTACTACGACAACTACGTGCGCGCCGGCGCCAAGCTGTCCGAGGCCGACAAGGCCAAGCTGAAAGACATGAATGCCGAACTGGCCAACCTGGGCACCAAGTTCAGCCAGAACGTGCAGTCGGAAGTGAACGCTTCGGCGATCACCGTCGACGACGTCAAGGAACTGGCCGGCCTGTCCAAGGAGCAGATCGCCGCCGCCGCCGAAGCCGCCAAGGCCCGTGGCCAGGACGGCAAGTACGTGATCACCCTGCTCAACACCACCGGCCAGCCGCCGCTGACCAACCTGGCCAACCGCGCCCTGCGCCAGAAGATCTATGAAGCCTCGGTCAGCCGTGGCAGCCGTGGTGGCGAGTTCGACAACACCGCGCTGGTCTCGCGCATCATGCAGCTGCGCGCGGACAAGGCCAAGCTGATGGGCTTCCCGAACTTCGCCGCCTACAACCTGACCAACCAGACCGCCAAGACCCCCGAAGCGGTCAACGCGATGCTGGGCAAGCTCGCCCCGGCCGCAGTGGCCAACGCCAAGCGTGAGGCCGCCGACCTGCAGGCGATGATCGACCAGGAACAGAAGGCGGCCGGCAAGCCGACGTTCAAGCTGGAACCGTGGGACTGGGCCTTCTACAGCGAGAAGGTGCGCCAGGCCAAGTACAACTTCGACGAGTCGCAGCTGAAGCCGTACTTCGAACTGAAGAACGTGCTGGAGAACGGCGTGTTCTACGCGGCCGGCCAGGAATTCGGCCTGACCTTCAAGCAGCGCACCGACCTGCCGGTCTACCACGACGACGTCACCGTCTACGATGTGTTCGACGCCGATGGCAGCCAGCTGGCGATCTTCATCTTCGACCCGTATGCACGTGCGTCCAAGCGTGGCGGTGCGTGGATGAACTCGTACGTCTCGCAGTCGAAACTGACCGGCTTCAAGCCGGTGGTGGCCAACCACCTGAACATCCCGAAGCCGCCGGCCGGCCAGCCGACCCTGCTGACCTGGGATGAAGTGAGCACCACGTTCCATGAGTTCGGCCACGCACTGCATGGCATGTTCTCCAACGTGAAGTACCCCTACTTCTCCGGCACCTCGGTGCCGCGTGACTTCGTCGAGTTCCCCTCGCAGGTCAACGAAATGTGGGCGGACAACCCGGTCATCCTGAAGAACTATGCCAAGCACTACCAGAACGGCAGCGCGATGCCGCAGGCCCTGCTGGACAAGGTGATTGCCGCCTCGAAATTCAACCAGGGCTTTGCCACCACCGAATACCTGGGCGCGGCGATGCTGGACCAGAACTGGCACCAGATCGGCCCGGACCAGGTGCCGGCCGCCAAGGACGTGATGGCCTTCGAGCGCGCCGCGCTGGAGAAGGACGGCATCTACTACGCGCCGGTGCCGCCGCGCTACAAGACGCCGTACTTCAGCCACATCATGGGCGGCTACTCGGCCGGCTACTACGCCTACATCTGGTCGGAAGTGCTCGACGCCAACACCCAGAAGTGGTTCAAGGACAATGGCGGCCTGAGCCGCAAGAACGGCGACCACTTCCGCGCCACGCTGCTGTCCAAGGGCGGCAGCGTCGATGCGATGCAGCTGTTCCGCGATTTCGCCGGCCACGAGCCGCAGATCGAACCGCTGCTGGAAAAGCGTGGCCTGACCGGCGCTGGCAACTGATCGCCCGCGTACCGGCCTGAAACGGAAACCGCCCGGGAGACCGGGCGGTTTTTTTGTTGTGGTTGGGGTCTCCGCCCCCGCGCTGGCTTCAGCGCGGCGCCACGTACCCACCCGGCACGCCTTCCGGCGACAGCACCAGCTGCCACAACTGCGCATGGCGGCAGCGGAAGGTGGCCATCGACCCGGCCAGGTAGAAACGCCACATGCGCCGGAAGTGCTCGTCGTAGCGCGCATCCAACTGCGGCCACGCCGCTTCCACGTTGCGCCGCCAGGCCTGCAGGGTCAGGTCGTAGTCGGTGCCGAAGTTGTGCCAGTCCTCCAGCACGAAACGGCCTTCGAACGCCCGGGTGATCTGCACCGCCGACGGCAGCATCGAATTGGGGAAGATGTAGCGCGCGATCCACGGATCGGTGCGATGCCGCGAGATGTTGGTGCCGATGGTATGCAGCAGCAGCAACCCGCGCGGCGACAGGCAGCGTTTGGCCACCTCGAAGAAACTTGCGTAATTCTTGTCCCCGACGTGCTCGAACATGCCGATCGAGAAGATCGCATCGAACGGCTCATCCAGTTCACGGTAGTCCTGCAGGCGGATCTCGATCGGCAGGCCCGCGCACAACTGCCGCGCGAACTCGGCCTGCTCCTGCGAAATCGTCACGCCCACGCCGCTGACACCGTAGCGCTCGGCCGCGAACTTCAGGGCTTCGCCCCAACCGCAGCCGATGTCCAGCACGCGCTGGCCCGGGCGCAGCCCCAGCTTGCGGCAGACCAGATCAAGCTTTGCTTCCTGCGCGGCATCCAGGTCACCGGCATGGCGCCAGTAGCCGCAGCTGTAGACCAGCCGCTGGCCCAGCATGGCCTGGTAGAGATCGTTGCCGAGGTCGTAGTGGCGGCGGCCGACTTCGTAGCTGCCCTGCCCGGCCTGCAGGTTGAACAGGCGCGCCTTCAGCGCATCGGCCACTTCGCGCCAGCCGTGCACCCGTTCGTCCAGGTGCGCCTGCATCAGGTGGACCAGGAATTCATCCAGGACGTTGGCATCCCACCAGCCGTCCATGTAGCTCTCGCCGAGGCCGAGCGAGCCCTGGCCCATGACCCGCGCGAAGAAGCGTGGGTCATGCACCTGGATGTCCTGTGGCTGGGTGCCGCCGATGCGGACCCCGGCTTCGTGGAGCAGGCCGGCGACCCGCTCCTGCAACCCTGTATCCACGCCACCTCCTCGACTGCGGTCAACCGCGTGCGAACAGCTCCACGTAGTCCTTGGCCACGTGCGGCAACAGCACCGCCGCCGGTACGTCGGCGGTCTGGGTGCCATCCGAGTATGGCCCCACCTGGTACGGCGGGAACACAAAGCGCAGCGCGGTGATCTGCCCCTTGTCGTTGGTCAACGGCTGGAACTGGCTGAAATTGTCGGCCTGCGGCCCGGTACCGTCGGCGATCATGCGTGACGCGTTGCGCAGCGATTCCTGCAGCTGGGCCGGATCCATGTCCTCGCCGCTGAGGCGGGTGGCCACGCGTTCGCGCAGCTGGTCGGCGACGAAATCGCTGATCGCCTTCCAGCCCTTGGCATCGGCCACCAGCTTTTCGGCACTGAGCATCTGCTGCTGCTGCGGCAACCACACAAAGCGCGCCACCAGCGGCTCGCCGTGGGCGCCACCGGTATAACGGCTGCCATCGGCACTGACCACCACCAGCTGCGGGGTTTCCAGCAGTTTCTCGAAACTCAGCGACAGTTCGTAGGGCATGGTCGGCTTGTCGTTGCCCAGCCCGTCCAGCGCCTGCTGCAGGTCACTGCGCGCACTGGTCGCATAGCTCTGCAGCGCGCGGGCCAGGCCCGGATAACGGTCGATGCCCGCCGGGTAACTGATACCCACCACTTCGCGCTCGTTGTTCTCGATCACGTCGCGCAGGTCCAGCGCTGCTTCCGTGGCCGGCGTTTCGCCCGCGGCCGTCGCCTCGGCGGCAGGAGCCGCCTCGGTCGCCGGTGCCGGCTCGCTTTCACGCTGGCAACCGGCCAGCAACAGCACGCCCACCACGCCGGCCAGCACGCTGCCGTGCAATGGCCGGTTGTTTCCAATCTTCATCGGGATCCCCTGTTCATGTTTGTACATCATCGCCTGCCCTGGCTGAAGCGTGACCCGCTGGCATTCAGCCAGCGAGCAGGTCGTGGTACTCCTCGTGCCGCTGCAGGAAGGCCTCGGCATAGGAACATGCCGGCACCACCTTGTACTTCTGCTCACGGGCGAAACGCAGTGCCACACGGGTCAGCTCACCGGCGATGCCGCGGCCAGCGATCGGCTCGGGCACCTCGGTGTGGGTGATGACCATGCGCTTGCGCTTGATCTGGTAGTCCAGCACCGCCAGCTGTCCTCGCACACGGGCGGTGAAGCGGTGGTTGGCCAGGTCATGTTCGACCTCGTAGGCCAGACCGGGGGGCGTGACCGAAGCCATGGAACTGTCTCCTGCGGCGACTGCGTGGATGGTGCGCAGCCGGGCGCCATGATCGCGTGAAGCCTGAACAGGGGCAAGTCCAGTCCATTCACGTCAGTTTTCGACCCTCAAGCTGGAGGGCCGCCGGCCGCTATCGCCTGTGGAGGGGTACGGCCGGGCTGGCACGACCCTTGCGATCCTTGACCCTGCGCACCACCGTGGAGCTTCCCATGCACGCCAGCAATTCCCATACCGATACCGACCGCGCCCTGCTGGAGGGCCTGCTGCAACTGGCGGTGGAAGGGCAGACCGAGGACCAGGATTTCCAGCGTATCGGCGAGGAAGTGTTCGCCCGCCTGCTGGATACCTACGGCCAGCAGACGGCGGTCTGAGCCCGGGCGGGCTGCCGCCCCGCGCGGGGTCGGATCGATGGATCCGACCCCGGCTCCCTCAACCGCCGCCGAGGCGGAAGGTCGGGTTGGAGAGTTCGCGCAGGAAGTGGTTGAAGATGCTCGGCTGCATGGCCAGCATGAAGATCACGCCGAACGCCGCGCCCGCCAGGTGCGCGCTGTGGTTGATGCGGTCGCCGCCGCGCTTGTCCATCCAGATGCTGTAGCCGACGTAGAACGCGGCATAGATGATCGCCGGTGCCGGGATGAAGAACACCAGGATGATCGACCACGGCTTGATCAGGATGAAGGCGAACAGCACCGCCGACACCGCCCCGGACGCTCCGAGGCTGAGGTAGTTCGGGTTCTTCTGGTTCTTCAGGTAGCTGGGCAGGATCGAGACCAGCAGCGCACCGATGTAGAACGCCGGGTAGGTCAGGTAGCTGCCGGTCAGCTGCACCATCACGCTCTCGATGAACCCCCCGAAGAAGAACAGGGTGATCATGTTGAAGATCAGGTGCGACCAGTCGGCGTGGATGAAGCCATAGGTCACCAGCCGGTCGTACTGGCGGTGACGGTCGATGGCGGGCGGCCACAGGATCAGGCGGTCGGCCAGCTTGCGGTTGTTGAACGCCATCCACGACAGGATGGCGGTGATGGCGATCAACAGCAGATTGACGGGGGTCATGTCAGGCTCAGGCGCTGCGGTAGTTGTCGACCATACGATAGCGTTTCGCGTACCAACCGAAGGCCAACGCCGCGACGAAGGCGAAGCCGGCGAAGAAGAACATCAGGAAGGCCGCCTCGCTCAGCCCTGTACCGGCGATCTGGTGGGTCACGGTGTCGTTGCGCACGGCGGCGTTGGACAGCAGCACCCACAGGTTGCCGATGGTGGTGGTCAGGTTCCAGAAGCTCATCACCACGCCCTTCATGGCCTGCGGCGCCTGGCTGTAGGCGAATTCCAGGCCGGTGGCCGAGACCAGCACCTCACCGAAGGTCAGCAGCGCGTACGGCAGCATCTGCCAGAAGATCGACATGGCGTTGCCGCCGTCCATCACCACCTGGATGCCGCCGACCACGATCCAGGCCAGGCCGCTGAAGGCGATGCCGGCGGTCATGCGGCGCAGTGCGGTCGGCTCGAAGCCGAAGCGGCGCAGCGCCGGATACAGCACCAGGTTGTTGAACGGAATCAGGATCATCACCAGCAGCGGGTTCAGTGCCTGCATCTGCGAGGCGGTGAACCAGCTCGGCATCTGCATCTGCTGGCCCTGCAGCACCCAGGTCGAAGCCTTCTGGTCGAACAGCGAGAAGAACGGCGTGGTCAGCGCGAAGATCACCAGCACCCGCAACACCGAACGCACGCCCTCCACGGCTTCGGCCGGATGCTGGCCACGGGCGCGGTCCAGCTGCAGCCAGGTGCCGCCGCCGATGCCGGCGAGGATGGCCACCAGCGCCAGGCACAGGCAGATCACGATGCCCAGCGAGCCGACCAGGGCGAACGAGGCCGCCGCCAGCACCAGGCCAAGCACGGCGATCACCAGGCCCGGGCGGCCCTGGCCGGCCACGCGTGCGGTCAGCGCCGTGCGCACCACGTTGGCGAACGAATGCGGATCCTTCGGCGGCAGCGGCACCAGCACGTAACGCTTGCGGCCCAGCCAGAACACGAAGGTGGCGATGAACATCAGGATGCCGGGGATACCGAACGCCCACTGCGGGCCCCAGTTCTTCAGCACCAGCGGGATCAGCAGCGAGGCGAACAGCGAGCCGAAGTTGATGATCCAGTAGAAGGCGTCGAAGACGATCTTGGCCAGGTGCTTGTTGCTCTGGTCGAACTGGTCACCCATGAACGAAGCCACCAGCGGCTTGATGCCGCCGGCACCGAGCGCGATCAGGCCCAGGCCGAGGAAGAAGCCCTCGCGGCTGTTCTCGAACAGCGCCAGGCACAGGTGGCCGGCGCAGTAGACCAGGCTGAACCAGAGGATGGTGTGGTACTTGCCGAAGAACCGGTCGGCCAGCCAGCCACCGAGCAGCGGGAAGAAATACACGCCGATCATGAAGCTGTGCATGATGTCCTTGGCTTCTCCGGCACGGCCTTCCGCAGTGATTTCCTGCAGCAGCAGCGAGGTGATCAGGAACTGCACCAGGATGTTGCGCATCCCGTAGAAACTGAACCGCTCGCAGGCCTCATTGCCGATGATGTACGGAATCTGGCGCGGCATCTTTCCTTGGCCGGCGATGGGGGCGACTGCGTCGTGGCTCATCCTGTAGGGCATTCCTGCAAAGCGAAAGGCGCAAGGTTACCGGAACCGGGGCGCGCCAGGCACGCTGCAGGGCTGCATGACAACGGTGCCAATCCGTGGCAGGCGATCCCGGCCCTGCCGGAAGTCACGGCACCTGCACGGCAAAAGCGTAAACTTATCGTTATGCGCCCCCTCGCCCACGCCCGCCTCCTGCTCAGCTGTTTCGCGCTGCTGCTGGCGTTGCAGGCACAGGCACGCCCGCAGGCAGCGGCCACCGCCGCCAGCGGCAACGGCGCACGGCAACTGACCGTGGCCGCACTGGAACTGCCCAGCCGTGACGATGCGCAGTGGAAGCAGCGCCGTGAGCAGGTCGCACAACTGCTGACCGAACTGCAGCCGGACGTGATCTCGGTGCAGCAGGTACTGCAGCAGCAGGGCCGCAATCCGGCCTGCTGGCTGGCCAGCCGGCTGCGCTACAGCTGCGACTTCGTCACCGCCGATCCGCCCAGCCAGCCGCTGCGGCATGGCAACGCAATGCTGACCCGGCTACCGGTCAGCGAAGACGGGGTGACCCTGCTGCATCCTCCTGGCACCTTCAGCGCGGCCGGCATGATGCGGCTCAAGCTGGGCGAGGCGCTGGTCAATGTCTACGTGGCGCGGCTGCGCCCGGAGCCGGACGAGGCCACCGCCCGCCAGCACCAGACCAGCGACCTGATGACCTGGATCGGCGCCACCGCCGAAGGCATGCCCAGCCTGATCGCCGGCGACTTCTCCGCAGCGACCGTGGAACTGGTGCGCAGCACACCGGGATTCCAACCGGCCCGGCGCAATCCTGGCGGCCGGCCCGAGGCGGCCGCGGCCAATGGCGGGGGCAGCACCGGCCACGGACTGGATGTGCTGTTCCAGGTCAAGCATTTCGACGGGATCCGCCAGCAGCCGATCCTGCTGCCGGCCGACGGCGACCTGCCCGGGCTGCGCCTGGGCGTGATGGCGACCCTGCGCCTGCAGGGCGATACGGCCACTGCGGAATAGGTAGTGCCGGCCGCGGGCCGGCTCCTCCGGTACCGCACGGTTGCCGGCCAGCGGCCGGCACTACCGAACGACTGCTGCAACAGAAAAGGCCGGGGTCTCCCCCGGCCTTTTCCGTTCATCCCGTCACCGCGATCAGGCGATCGCTTCCTGGTAACGGCGCTCGACTTCGTTCCAGTCGATGACGTTGAAGAACGCGCCGATGTACTCCGGGCGGCGGTTCTGGTACTTCAGGTAGTACGCGTGTTCCCACACGTCCAGGCCGAGGATGGGGGTGTTGCCTTCCATCAGCGGGCTGTCCTGGTTGCCGGTGCTCTCGACCACGACCTTCTTGTCCGGAGTCACGCTCAGCCACGCCCAGCCGCTGCCGAAACGGGTCAGCGCGGCCTTGGTGAAGGCATCCTTGAACTTGTCGAAACCGCCCAGGTCCTTGTCGATGGCCTTGGCCACGTCGCCCACCGGGTTGCCGCCGGCATTGGGCGCCATCACGGTCCAGAACAGCGAGTGGTTGGCGTGGCCACCACCGTTGTTGCGCACCGGGCCCTGCAGGTTCTCCGGCAGCGACTTGAGCTTCTTCACCAGCTCTTCGACCGGCAGGTCAGCGTACTCGGTGCCTTCCAGCGCCGCGTTGACGTTGTTGATGTAGGTCTGGTGATGCTTGGTGTGATGGATTTCCATCGTCGCCGCGTCGATATGCGGCTCCAGCGCGTCGTAGGCGTAGGACAGCTTGGGCAGGGTGTAGGCCATGATGCATCTCCTGATTGCGAGGGCACCCGACGTTGTCGGGCGGTGCGCGGTGAATGATGGGGACAGACCGCAAGATTACCAAGGGGGATGTAAAGGAAATTGCGTCCTGCCAGTGAGTACGACGGCAATTGTTACGCAGCAGTGACGCGGCACCTCCTCATGCACCATGCAGCGCGCAGGCGCTACAGTGCATGCACCACCCTCGCCCGCCCCAGCCCATGCGCAACCCCCGGCTGCTGATCACCGCCATCGCCCTGCTGCTGCTCGGCCTGGTCGCCAACCATTTCCTGCAACGGCCACCGGCGCCGCAGTTCGCGCCCGACCTGCAGGGCACGCCCACCGCGCGCGCTACCGCGCCCGCCTCGACCAGCGGGGCCAGCGGCCTGCCCGCGTTCCTGCCTGCCGAAGCACGCGCGACCATCGCCCTGATCCAGCGTGGCGGCCCCTTCCCCCACCGCCAGGACGGCAGCACCTTCGGCAACCGCGAGCAGCAGTTGCCGGAGCGGGCACGCGGCTACTACCGCGAATACACCGTCGACACCCCCGGCGCACGCACCCGTGGCACGCGCCGCATCGTCACCGGCGGCGATCCGCCGGAAGCGTGGTACTACACCGACGACCATTACGCGTCATTCCGCAGCTTCACCGTACCGGCCCAGGGAGCGCAGTGATGAGCCATGATGATTTCGGCCTCGGCCTGCATGACATCAACAATGCCGGCGTGTATGCCATCGACAGCGACGACATCGGCGCACTGGCCGCCGCGATGCGCGATGCCGGCCTGAAGGTGATCCGCATCGATCTGGAAAACGTCGCCGACAAGCGCACGCTGCTCGCCCGGTTGGCGGCGCAGCTGGATTTCCCCGCCGGTTTCGGCGGCAACTGGGATGCACTGTCGGACAATCTGCGCGACCTGCAATGGCTGCCGGCCGCCGGCTATGCGCTGTTCCTGGCCGACGTGGATGCGCTGCGCGCCGGCGCAGCGAAGGACTTCGACACCCTGCTGGACGTGATGGACGAGACCAGCCGCGACTGGCTCGGCCGCGACGTGCCGTTCTGGGTGTTCCTGTCGCAGAGCGCGTAAGGGCAACGCCCTGATGGAGGCCGACCCTGGTCGGCATGGGCGTGTCCCCCCATGCGTGGATGCGCCGTCCTAGCGGCTGCCGTTGTCTTCCTGCACTTCCTTCTTGAACGGGATGTCCGGCGGCGGTCGTGCCACGGCCGGCTGGTCCTGCATGTTGGGGTTGGTCAGGCCACAGCCGCCACCGGCCTGCAGGATCGAAATGACGCAGGAGATCCTGGTGTTGGTGCCCGGCAATGGAATCTCCATGGCCTTGACCCCCTTGCGCACCCACTCGGCCAGCAACGATTCCTGCGGTACCCAGTACTTGTCGAACGAGGTCGGCGTGTAGTCGTACGGCGGGCGCTTCAGCCAGGTGCCGGACTGCGCGATGCGCTCCTTGCTCCAGCCATCGTTGGCACCACCGGGCGCGCCGCGCTCTCCATGGCCGTCGCCCTCCTGGCCGGGTACACGCACGCTGCCATCGGCATTGAACAGGCCATTGCCCCGGCCGGCGGCGCTTGCCTGGCGGGCACCGTCGCTGCTGCCCTCGCGGTTGCGGCTGGATGCCCCCCAGTCATCGCCCTTGGCAGGTGTCGCCCAGTTGCCGGGATCGGGGGCAGGACGCGCGCCTGCGCTTGCCGGCGTACTGCTGGAGGCCACCGGTCGCGTGCTGCGGCTCGCCTGCGCCGCGCTGCCCTCGGCCGCAGCGGCGGGTGTCGACGTGGCGCTGCCGCTGGAGACGGCGGGCGCCACGGCCGGTGCCGAGGGCACCTGACGTTCCCGTACCTGCACGTCGCGTCCGCTGGGCGCGCGTACGGCCGGCTCACGCCCGGCCACCGCCGCCATCCGCACCTGCGGATCGGCCACGGCCTGCACTTCGCGTTCGCGCACCTGCACGTCCCGCTGCGGCACGCGCACCTGCACTTCAGCGTTGCGCAGCGGTTGGGGCGCGACGGGCGCGTCAACCGTGCTGACTTCGCGTTCGCGCACCTGGATGTCACGCACCTGCGGTGCGCGCACGGCCAGCTCCGGGGTGCGCACTGCGGTCGGTGCCGGAGGCGCCTGCACCGGTTGAATGCTGCGCTCGCGCACGCTGGGCGTGCTGTCGCGCGGCACGACGCTGACCTCGGTGCGGGGCACGCTGACCGGCGGCACCACGAAATCCGTGCTGGCCTGCGCCACTTCGGTGGCCTGGATCGGAGAAGGCGGCGGCGCGGCAACCGGCGCCGGCTCGGCTTCCGCCGGCGGCGGCGGAACGCTTGCGGCAGGTGCCGACGCGGGGGACGCGCTGGCGGCTTCGGCCGCCAGCGGGCGCGGCGCAGGCGCCGTCGCAGCGCCCGCCTCCTGCCCGGCCGCAACCTGACCGGCCGGTGCGGCCTCGGCGGCCTCGGCACCCGGCTGGTCGCCGCCGCCCTCCTGCGTGGCGCGGCCGACGAATTCCACCTGCACGCGCTCGCCTTCGGTGCCCTCGTCCTGCGGCGCGCTGGTGCGGATCACCGCCACCCACAGCAACAGCATGAAGAACAGCAGGTGCAGCAGCGCACTGGCCACTGCCGAGAGCCAGCGCATCCAGCGCTGGTCGCGCGGCGCCGCGTCCCAGTCCTGCCAGAACAAGCGGCGCAGCGCCTGCCACGGCGACAGCTGCGGCGATTGACCGGGTGGCCCCGGCAACGGTCGGGGCAGCAATACCGCGATCACGTCGCGCGCGTGGTACGGCCGCGGCAGCGGCCCCAGCGAGCGCAGCCACAGCGCCCAGCCATACGGCAGGCGCGTGGTCTTCTCGAGGACGGCGCGGGGCTGCTGGCGCGCCAGCAGCAGATCGATGAGTTGCTCGGCCCGGGTCAGAGGCACGCGTCGGCGATCAGGCGACGTTGTCGCGCGGGATGTACGGCGCGTGGCCGCTGTCGTGGTCGGTCGCGTCGCGCACGGCGGTCACGCCGGGCACGCGGCCCATCAGCGTCTTTTCGATGCCCTGCTTCAGCGTCACATCGGCCATGCCACAGCCCTGGCAGCCACCGCCGAAGCGCAGCAGCACCACGCCATCGGCCGAGACTTCCTGCACGGCGACCTTGCCGCCATGCGAGGCCAGCTGCGGATTGACTTCGTTCTCCACCACCCAGTGCACGCGCTCGACCAGCGATGCCGCATCGCCGGGCGCTTCACCCTTGATGCGCGGCGCCTTGATGGTCAGCTGCTGGGTGCCGGCGGTGCCGGCGACGATGTCGATCTCGGCGCCATCAAGCCAGCCTACGCTGCCGGCATCGACATACAGGGTGAACCCATCGCAGTCCACCGCCCACTCGTCACCCAGCAGGTCGGTCGGTTCGGCGAATTCGAGCCGGGCGTCGGCGCGCGGCGTGCCGGGGTCGACCGCGCTCAGGCGCACGCCCATGCCGGGCACGCCCTCGCGTTCGATCAACTTGCGGAAGTGGGTCTGGGCAGTGTCGGAGATCTGGATCATCAGGCTATTCTAGCCAAGTAAGCGTCAGCCGCTCATTCGGTTTATACACCGTCCGGCGCATTGTTCAGTCAACACGAGGTGGAGATTCCCATGGCCGACCTGATTCCACTGGCCCAGGCCCGTTGCGTGCCGCGCAAAGGCAGCGACCACAAGCTCGGCGAAGCCCGCCTGGCCGAACTGCTGCCGCAGGTCCCCGGCTGGGAGCTGAGCGAGGGTGGCCAGGCCCTGTCGCGTACCTTCCGCTTCAAGGATTACTACGCCACCATGGCCTTCGTGAACGCGCTGGCCTGGATCGCCCACCGCGAGGACCACCACCCGGACCTGGGCGTGCACTACGACCGCGCGGTCGTGCGCTTCTCCACCCACGATGTGGGCGGGCTGAGCGAGAACGACTTCATCTGCGCGGCCAAGACTTCGGCCCTGACGGAGCAACTGCCATGAACGTACGTTTGCTGAGCCTGTCCCTGATCGCTGCGACCGGCCTGGCCGGCTGTGGCGCGTCCGAACCGCCGGCACCGCCACCGCCCGCGCCGACCGAAGTCGCAGCGGTGAAGACGCCGCCGCCGCAGTACCCGCTGGAACTGGCCTGCATGGGCGTGGGCGGCACCAGCACCTTCAAGGTGACCATCGGTACCGACGGCAAGCCGAGCGAGGTCGCCCTGCTCACCGGCGCCGGCAACCCGCAGCTGGACGAACTGGCCAGGACCGCGGTGCAGGGCTGGCAGTTCAAGGCCGCGACCCGCAACGGCCAGCCGGTACCGGCCACCATCCAGGTGCCGGTCAGCTTCAACCCGCCGCAGCCGAAGCCGGACCAGTGCTTCGCCATCGAAGAGCGCCTGCGCCGCGGCGGCTGATCGCGCGCACCCGACGAGGCCCGCCGACGCCCGCCTCGCCCCCGCCGCCCCGGCCCTGTCCGGGGCGGTTGTCTGTTGACCAGGACCGCGTCGGTAGATGCTGCAGATTCCCCCCGAAAACATCTGGATCGCACTGGCGGTCACGCTGGCCGCAGGCCTGGCCACCGCGATCGGCAGCCTGCTGGTGCTGTTCTCGCGCCGCCCCAGCCCGCGCCTGCTGGCGTTCGGCCTGGCCTTTGCCGGTGGCGCGATGGTCTATGTGTCGCTGTCGGAAATCCTCAACAAGTCCATTGCCTCGTTCGCCCTGGCCTATGGCGAGCGTACCGGCTTCACCTACGGCACCCTGGCCTTCCTGCTGGGCGTGATCGTGATCGTGCTGATCGACCACTTCATCCCCAACCCGCATGAGAGCCTGGACAAGCAGGATCCCGCGTTCCGCGAGAACAGCCGCGAGTACCTCAAGCGCGTTGCCCTGCTGACCTCGATCGCGATCACCGCGCACAATTTCCCGGAGGGCCTGGCGACGTTCTTTGCGACGCTGGAAAGCCCGTCGGTGGGCATGCCGCTGGCCTTCGCCATCGCCATCCACAACATTCCCGAGGGCATCGCGATCGCGGTGCCGGTGTATTTCGCCACACAGAACAAGGCCTATGCGTTCACCGCCAGCCTGCTGTCGGGCCTGGCCGAGCCGATCGGCGCAGCGATCGGCTACCTGCTGCTGTCCGGATCGCTGTCGCACGCCACGTTCGGCTGGGTGTTCGGCCTGATCGCCGGCGTGATGGTGTTCCTGGCGCTGGACGAGCTGCTGCCGGCGGCCAAGCGCTATGCCAAGGGCCACGAGACAGTTTACGGACTGGTGGCCGGCATGGGCACCCTTGCGATCAGCCTGGTGCTGTTCAAGTGGTGAACGACCCAGAGGGGCGCATCCACGCATGGCGTGGATCTACCCAAAAAAGGTAGCGGGCGGGCCTGCCCCGGCGCTACCCGGTCATTGTCAGCGCAGCCGATCCAGCGCCTCGACCAGCTCATCCGCCAGCGGCGCGTTCAGCACATACGGGCTCTTGCCGTCATCCAGCGCGAACTCCAGCGATGCCGCGTGCAGGAACAGGCGCTTCAGCCCGATCTGCTCGCGAAGCCGCTTGTTGACTGCAGGATCGCCGTACTTGTCATCGCCGGCCACCGGATGCCCCAGATGCTGGGCATGCACGCGGATCTGGTGGGTCCGGCCGGTCTCGATGCGCACCTCGCAGTACGAATGGCCGCCGCGGCGCTCCAGCACCCGGAAGTGACTGATCGATTCCTTGCCGATGGCGTTGACCTGCACATGGCGTTCGCCGCCCTGGCGCAGGCCCACGTGCAGCGGCGCGTCGACCGTCATCACCCCGTCGGGCATGCGCCCGGCCAGCAGGGTCAGGTAGCGCTTGCGGATGCCGGCGCCGTGGTCTTCACGCAGCAGCGCCTGCAGTTCGCTCAGCGCCGAGCGCTTCTTGGCCACGATCAGCAGGCCCGAAGTGTCGCGATCCAGCCGGTGGACCAGTTCCAGGGTCTGCCCGGGACGCAACGCGCGCAGGGTCTCGATCGCGCCGAAGCTGATGCCACTGCCACCATGGCTGGCCACCCCCGAGGGCTTGTTCAGGGCCAGCAGGCGCGCGTCTTCGAACACGATGGCCTGCTCCAGGCGGCGCATGAACGCCTCGGGCGGACCGGCCTTGTCTCCTTCTTCACTGAGACGGACCGGCGGCACGCGCACCTCGTCACCGGCCTCCAGCTTGCGCTCGGCCTTGGCGCGGCCGCCGTTGACCCGCACCTGGCCGCTGCGCACCAGCTTGTACACCAGGCTGCGCGGGGCGCCCTTCAGCTGCCCGAGCAGGAAGTTGTCCAGGCGCTGGCCGGCGCGGTCGGCGGGAACGGTGATCATGCGCACGGAAGGCTTGTCGCCAGCGGGCTTGGTGGGGTCTTGGGCGGTCATCAGGCTGTTTATTCTGTTACACTCGGGGGGCGAGATAAGGGATTGATTTCGTTGGAAGTTACTCAGGGCCAGAAGCCCAGCTTCCGACGAATCCGGCACAGTGCGCGACCACCGCCCGCGGGGCGGCCATGTTAGCGGCTCACCGGCCTTCCCGGCCATCGCCGGATGCCTGACACGCAACCGTGCTGAACATGTCCCGCGTGGCGCTCCAGCCTGGCTGACAGCTGCCTGCGGCCCTGCAACACCCAAAAACCATAAGAGTGAAGCGCTCCCGCGGCCTGCCGTGGTGTCGTAGCGCTGGAAACCCAAGCCGCCCTCCCCGCGCTTGCGCGAATGGGCGGCGAGCCGTGTCCAGAGGCGAAACCCCATGGCGTTCCGCGCGGTAGCCGCTTGCGAGGAACGCAACAATGAAGCGAATGCTGATCAACGCCACGCAGGCTGAAGAGCTGCGTGTTGCCATCGTGGATGGCCAGTCGTTGTATGACATCGACATCGAACAGCCGTCGAAGGAACAGAAGAAGTCCAACATCTACAAGGGCCGGATCTTCCGCATCGAGCCCTCGCTGGAAGCGGCCTTCGTCGAGTACGGCGGTGGCCGCCATGGCTTCCTGCCGCTGAAGGAAATCTCCCGCGACTACTTCCAGGCCGGTGTCGACCACAACAAGGCCGGCATCCGCGAGCTGCTGAAGGAAGGCCAGGAGATCGTCGTCCAGGTCGACAAGGAAGAGCGTGGCAACAAGGGCGCCGCCCTGACCACGTTCATTTCGCTGGCCGGCCGCTACATGGTGCTGATGCCGAACTCGCCCAGCGCCGGCGGCGTGTCGCGCCGCATCGAGGGCGAAGACCGGGCCGCGCTGAAGGACGCCCTGGACAAGCTGAACATCCCTGACGACATGGGCGTGATCATCCGTACCGCCGGCGTCGGCCGCGATGCGGAAGAACTGCAGTGGGACCTGGACTACCTGCTCAATGTCTGGCGTGCCATCGCCGAAGCCGCACTGAGCAAGCCGGCCCCGTTCCTGATCTACCAGGAATCGCGCCTGATCGTGCGCGCCCTGCGTGACTACCTGCGCGCCGACATCGGCGAGATCCTGGTGGACACCGAGGAGATGTACGAGCACGCCCGCGAGTTCATGCAGCAGGTGATGCCGCAGACCCTGCGCAAGCTCAAGCACTACAAGGACGACATCCCGCTGTTCAACCGCTTCCAGATCGAATCGCAGATCGAAGGCGCCTACGAGCGCAACGTGCGCCTGCCGTCGGGCGGCTCGATCGTGGTCGACCAGACCGAAGCGCTGACCGCAGTCGACGTGAACTCCTCGCGCGCCACCAAGGGCAGCGACATCGAGGACACCGCCTTCCAGACCAACCTGGAAGCGGCCGAGGAAGTGGCCCGCCAGCTGCGCCTGCGCGACCTGGGCGGCCTGGTGGTGATCGACTTCATCGACATGGCCTCCAACAAGCACCAGCGCGAGGTCGAGAACCGCCTGGCCAACGCGCTGAAGTACGACCGGGCCCGCGTCCAGGTCGGCCGCATCTCGCGCTTCGGCCTGCTGGAAATGAGCCGCCAGCGCCTGCGCCCGAGCCTGGGTGAATCCAGCCAGATCGTCTGCCCGCGCTGCGACGGCCACGGCCGCATGCGCAGTGTCGAGTCGCTGTCGCTGTCGATCATCCGCGTCGCCGAAGAGCATGCGATGAAGGAGAACACCGGGCAGGTGCTGGTCCAGGCCCCGGTGGAGATCGCCAATTACCTGCTGAACGAGAAGCGCAGCGCGCTGCGCGAGATCGAGCAGCGCCACGAGGCGCCGATCGTGATCGTCGCCGACGAGCAGCTGCACACCCCGCACTACACCGTCACCCGCCTGCGCGAGAACGAGCTGGGTGAAGAGAGCAGCAAGCCCAGCTACCAGCGCGGCACCCCGCGCAAGCTGCCGGTGCACGCCCTGACCAAGGGCCAGCTGAACATCCCGCCGCCGGCGGTGACCCAGGTCAAGCACACCTCGCCCGCCCCGGTGCGCGAGGAAGTTGAACCGGCCAAGGCAGCTCCGGCCCCGGTCGTCGCCGCACCGGCGGCACCCGCCCCCAGCGGCGGCGTGATTGGTTGGCTCAAGCGCGTGTTCGGTGGCGAGCCGGCCCCGGCGCCGGCACCGGTGGCTCCGGCCGCCCGCCAGCAGCAGGACGGCGGCCGCAAGGACCGCCACAAGGATCGCAACAAGGACCGCAAGGACCGTCGCGACGACACGCGTGGCAATGGCGGCAACGGCAACGCGCAGCCGCAGAAGGACGGCGGCAACCGCAAGGACCGTGGTGAGCAGCGCAAGGACGGCCGTAACGGCAATGCCCAGCAGCCGCCGCAGCAGGGCAAGCAGAAGGAGCCGCAGCAGCAGAACAAGCCGCGCAACGACCAGCAGGGCCAGGGCCAGAACCAGAACCAGCAGCCGAAGCTGAAGCAGCCCAAGCAGCCGCGCCAGCAGCAGGAAGGTGACAAGCCGGCCGAGAAGCCGCAGCGCGGCGGCGTCGAGGCACCGGCGGAGAGCGTGACCGCGGCGGCAGCCGTGGCCGCGACGACCATCGCCACCAATGCGGTGACCGCGCAGGAAGCGACCGCGCCGGTGGCGCCGGTGGCTCCGGCAGCGGCCGCTCCGGCGGACGCCGCCGCATTGGCCGACACCGCCGCCAACGCCGCCAACGCCGGCAGCGAGGCCGAAGCCGTTGCGGTGACCGGTGACGAGGCGGTGGCTGACACCCATGGCGAACAGAACGGTGAAGGCGCGACCCGCCGCCGCCGCGGCCGTCGTGGTGGCCGTCGCCGTCGCCGTGGTGGTGCTGAGAACACGGCCGGCAGCGATAGCCTGGGCGATGACCAGGACGACGTTGACGACGGTGATGACGCCGAGGGTGCCGAACCGAACCTCGACAACGGTGCGGGTGCTGCTTCGGCCGCGTCTGCACAGCCGACCCGCTCGCAGCCGGAATTCGACTTCGATGACGACGTCGAGCCGACCGCCTCCGACGCCGGGAAGCCGGTCCGCGCCGCTGCCGCCGTTGCCGCTGCGCCGGTCGCGGTGGTGAGCAGCGCGGTGGTGGAAACCGCTGCACCGGCCGTGGCCGAGGTGCAGGCCCCGGTCGACAGCGCCGCGAAGGCCGAACCGGCATCGCCGGTGCAGACCAGCATGCTCGATGCCATCGATGCTGCGACTCCGGCCCAGCCGGTGGCCGCTGCGGCGCCGGTGATCGAAGCCAAGCCGGTCGTGGTTGAAACCGCGCCAGTGGCTGAAGCCGCGCCGGTCATCGAAGCGACGCCGGCAGCGGTCGAGGCTGCGCCGGTCGTGGAATCGAAGCCGCAGATCGCTGAAGCCGCTCCGGCGGTCGAAGCGCAGCCGGTGGCCGTTGCGGCTGCGCCGGCGGTCGAGGCCAAGCCGGTTGTCGAGCCGGTCGTGGTCGCCGAACAGCCGGTGGCTCCGGTGGCAGTTGAAGCCGCGCCGGTCGACGCTGCGGCGCCGGTCGCCGATGCGGTGGTGACGCCGTCGGTCGATCCGGTCGCCGATGGTCACGCCGATGCCGCCGCTCAGGCGGCCGAGGCCAAGGCCGACGAAGAAGACGAAGAAGCCGCCAAGCGCACGCCGCCGGCGAACTGATCGCGGCTTGATCGCGTAAAACGAACGGCGGGGATCGATGATCCCCGCCGTTTCCGTTTGTGGCGCTGGTCGTATCGCACCCACCCGGGTTGGCAACGACCACAGCCCCCCTGCGTCAGGGCTTCGGCGCGAACTGCAGGCGCGTCCACACGCCGTAATGGTCCGAGGCCCAGCGCCCGCTGTCATCGGGCTGGTCGAACAGGAGCTTCGCTTCGCGCGCGACCATCCGGTCCTGCTGGAAGAAGATGTGGTCGATCCGCGACGGCGCCTGGTAATAGTGCCGGTTCAAGGTGCTGACCCCGGCCAGGTCGGTGTTGACGTGCACGCTGCCGTAGCTGTCGCCGTAGTGGCTGCGCAGCTCGCTCAGGTCGCCGGCATCCACCAGCGCGTTGAAGTCGCCTGCAATCACTACCGGTGCCCCGGCCGACGTGGCGGTGATGAAGCGCAGCAGGTCCTCGACCTGTGCGCGGCGGATGCGTTGGCCGCTTTCGTCATTGCGTTCGTTGAGATGGGTGGCATAGACGTTGACCGCCTTGCCGTCCACATCGATGCGCAGATGGGCAACGGTGCGGTAGTCTTCCCGCGGCTGCAGCAGGTGCTCGCCCCGGGCCAGGACCGGGCGCCGGCTCAGCAACGCATTGCCATAGCGCTTCGGTGCACCCACCGGATCGGTGGAGACGAAGATGTACCTGTAGCCGAGCTGGCTGGCCAGCCACTGCGCCTGGTTGCGCACGTTGCGGCGCTGGATCACCTCCTGCAGGGCGATGGCATCGGGCTGCAGGCGCTTGAGTTCGGCCAGGATGGTGCGGCGGCGGCTCGGCCAGTCCTCACGGTCATGATGCAGGTTGAAGGTCACCATGCTCATGCCGGGCGCGTTGGCGGCCTCGGCCGCCGTGGCCGCCTGCGGCCCGGCTGCCAGGACCAGTCCCGGCAGCGCCAATGCAACCGCCAGCCCCAGGGCGCGCATCGTCGTGCGCGCCCTTGCTCCCTGCTGCTTCATGATTACTGCCCCTTGCGCTCGGCGCGGCGCACCGCGCCCGGCACCTCGATCTCGACCCGCGCCGGCAGCTGGTGCACGTGCAGCTCGTTGTTGACCCACTCGGCCGTTTCGCCGTTGATGGTCGCCTCGCCCGGCTCACCGGCATACGGCCATGGCAGCACCACGCCGCCGACCGGTGGCACCAGGCCCGGCTGCACCTCCAGCACCAGCTGCTTGTCACTGCGTTGCAGGCGGTAGTTCAGCTGGCCCTGCGGCGTGCGCAGGCCCTGCACGGCAACACCGTCGCCCTGCAGCCAGGCGGTCGGGACGCCTGCGGCCAGTACCAGCGCATCATCCATGTCGCGGCTGTAGGCAAACATGTCCAGTGCCGAACGCACGAAGTCCGAGGCGACCCAGGCATGCGGCAGGTCACCGACGAAGAACGGCTTGCGCGGCGTGCGCGAAACCACTTCGGCCCACTGGTTCCAGGCTTGCGGCGCACGGTCCCTGAAGAAGAACTCGGTCGCCTGCCAGGCGCGATCGCGCCAGCCCAGGCGAACGAAGGCGGCCACGTTGCGCCATTCGTACGGCGTGTAGTCCTTCCACTCGCGCTTGCCATCGCGGCGGGCTACGAATTCCTTCCAGTAACGCTCGAAGGTCGCCTCCAACGCCTGCTGCGGCAGGCGGCCCTGCTCGCCGCCCGGCGCCAGCGCGATGGTGGTCGAGGTCGCGTCGAAATCGCCCAGCTCGGCCGAGCCCGGCAGGTAGTCGATGTTGTGCTGCTGCATCGCCGACAGCAGTGACGCCTGCAGGTCATCACGGAACTGGTCACGCGACTCGGCGATCTGCATCGCTTCGACCTTGCCCAGCTGGGCCGCCAGCGTTGCCGCGTCCTTGTAGCCGCGCAGGGCCCAGAAGTTGTCCCAGTACGAGTGCATCGGCTTGGCCGAATAGCCTTCGTGGCTGATCGAGGCCGGCATCATCCCGTAGAACGCCGGATTGCGCGCACGGTTCTCTTCGGTACGCTCGCTGGCACGCAGCTGCTCCATGTAGGTGTAGGCGCCCTGCACGTGCGGCCACATCAGCTCGGCGAAGGTGCTGTCGCCGGTATAGCGCCCATATTCGGCGATGCTGTAGATCAGCTCACCGTGGCTGTCATTCTCCGGCACCGGGTCGCTGCCGCGCGCATCGACACAGCACGGCACCTTGCCGTTCTCGAACTGGAACGGCGCATACCAGTTGATGTAGTCACGTACTGCGTCGCTGCGGCCCATGCGCAGCAGGCCTTCGGAAATCATCGCGCCGTCGCGGATCCAGCTGCGCGCGTACGAGCGCGTGCCCGGCTGCAGGCGCGGGCCGACCCGCGAGATCAGCATGTGCGCCACGGCGGTGCGCAGGGTGTCGACCAGGGCCTGGCCGGCCGCCGGCACCTGCAGCGAGACCACGCCCAGCTTCTGCCGCCACTGTTCGGCCACCTGCGCCTGGGCCTTGGCCACGTCCAGCGACTGCGGCGCCCAGCTCCCGGTCTGCGGCAGTACCACTGCCACTTCGCGGCTCTGGCCGGGTTCCAGCTTGATCGTATACAGCAGCGCACCGGACGCCATGCCGGTACTGTCCTTCACCGCCGTGCTGGCCGGGTATTTCCCGGAGGCCAGGTGCATCGCGTCGAGCTTGCCATCGAACGTGCTGGCGAAGCGGGCATCGGGCACCTGCAGTGGATAGATGCGCGGCTCGCCGTTGATGCGCACCAGCTGCTCGCCCACGTCCAGCGCATCGATGCGGCTGAAGCCGCCCACCGTGTTGAGGAACTGGGTCGGCGGGTTGACCTGCCAGGGGCGGATCGCCAGCGCGAGCGTGTATTCGTGGGCGACCTTGTCCGGATTGCTCAAGCGGTAGCGTCCGATCAACTGCGCGCGCTCCGGCGTGCCCTGCACGAAGCTGGTCACCGCCAGGCCGGCCTTCTCGTGCACCCAATCGACGTTGGCGATCGGAAGATAGTGGTCCTGCAGCGACTGGGTGATGGCAACCTTGGACCAGTCCAGCAGCTTGCCGTCGAGGCGGATGAACGGCTCGATGCTGAAGCTGCCCTTGGCCGGTTCCAGGGCACCGTCCTCGCTGATCAGGGCCTGTTCCTGTCCACCGTCCAGGCCCAGCAGGGTCCAGTACGGCTGTTCGCCCACGTAGGCGCGCGGCAACGAACCGCGTGGCAGGTCGGCCGCCACCGAGGACAGGAACGCGTTCGGCGTGGCGGCAAAGGCCAGCGGCTTGAGCGTGATGTCACGGATGCCGTAACGCCAGTTCGGGCCATCGAGCAGATCGAAGCGCACGTACCGCGCATCGGTGTCCGGCAATGCCAGCCAGTCGCGGCCACCGGCAGCGCCGGTCACCTCGCGCACGGTGCGCCAGTCGCGGCCATCCTCGGAGGTCCGCACGGTGTAGCGACTGGCTTCCAGATTCGGCAGCCAGTCGATCACTGCACCGCCGATCTCGCGGCTCTTGTGCAGGTCCAGGCTGATGGTCTGCTGCTTGACCCCGCCGCTGATCCAGAACGTATCGCTCTTGCCGTCGATCATGCGGTCCTGCAACGCGGTGGCGGTATCGGCGATCACCGACGGCGCCAGCGCCGAATCATCCTGCGCTGGCAGGCCCTGCAGGGTCAGCCTGTCGAAGCACACCGTGCCGCGCCCGCCGACCTTGCTGTAGATCGTGAACTCGACCGCAGCGCTGCGCGCCATCTCCTTTTCGGGCGAGGGCCCCCACGCCTTGTCGATCTGGCGACGGCGGTATTCGACTGGCGACCATGCCTTGGGGAAACGGTAGCCCGGGCGGTTGACCCACCAGACATTGTCGCCGCTGGCGTCGATCAGCTTGAACTGCAGGTCGTTGGTCGGCGAGTCACCGCGCAGCTGGAAGCCGAAGCGGTAGTTGACCGGGTACTCGATGTTCAGCGCACGGCGGATGCCGACGTAGCCGGACACGTTGTGGAAATCGTAGTCCAGGCACAGGGCACGGCCGCCACCGGCACCACTGACCGGCCGCAGCGATCCGCTGACCTGGTCGGACAGCACCAGTTTCCAGGCGCCGATGTCGTCGAAGTCGTCCAGCACCTTCGGTGCCGGCAGCACCGGAGGTGCGGCGATCGCCAGGGAGGTCCACAACAGGCCCAGTCCAACGGCGATCACGCGCTTCATCCCTTGACGCTCCCCAGCAACAGACCTTGGATGTAGTACCGCTGCAGCACCAGGAACAGCGCCAGCACCGGAACCACGGTAACCACCGCGCCCGCCATCATCATTTCCACGTCCATGATGTGCTCGCGCGAGAGGGTGGCCAGCGCCACCGGCAAAGTGTAGTGCTCCTGGTCGGTCAACACGATCAGCGGCCACATGAAATCGTTCCATGCGCCCATGAAGGTGAAGATGGCCAGCGTCACCAGCACCGGCTTGAGCATCGGCAGCACGATCTGGAAGAAGATGCGCAGCTCCCCTGCCCCGTCGATGCGCGCCGCTTCAAGCAGCTCGTCCGGAATCGAACGCGCGTACTGGCGCACCAGGAAAATGCCGAACACGCTGGCCAGCGCCGGCACGATCACGCCGCCGAAGCTGTTGACCAGGCCGAGCTGCTTCATCAGCAGGAACAGCGGCAGCATCGCCACCTGCGCCGGAATCACCAGCGCCGCCATCAGCACCTGGAACAGGCGCTCGCGACCGACGAAGTTGAGCTTGGCGAAGGCATAGCCCGCCATGGTGTTGAGCAGCAGCGAACCCACGGTGATGCCCAGCGACACCAGCAGGCTGTTGGCGAAGTTGCCCCCCATGCCGGTGCGCGCGAACAGCTCATGGTAGTTGTGCGTGGTGATGCTCGAAGGCAGCAGTGGCGGCGGGAAATGGCTGGCCTCGCCCTGCGGCATGAACGAGACCGAGACCATCCACAGCAGCGGTGCCAGGCTGACCAGGGCCAGCACCAGCAACGCACCATTGATCATCCACGGGTACCAGCGCGACTGGCCGATTTCACGACTCATACCAACTGCCTCTTGCGGCCGAAACGCAGCATCACGGTGGTCACCGCCAGGATGATCAGGAACAGCAGGAACGCCACCGCGGAGGCGCGTCCCAGGTTCCACCACTTGAAGCCTTCCTCGAACATGAAATACAGCACGCTGACGGTGCTCTGCAGCGGGTCGCCGCGGGTCATGACATACGGCTCGGCGAACAGCTGGAAGTAGCCCGACACGGTGATCACCCCGACCACCAGCAGCACCGGGCCGAGCATCGGCAGGGTGATGTGCAGGAACTGCTTCCAGCGCGAGGCGCCGTCGATGCGCGCGGCCTCGTACAGGTCATGCGGAATCGCCTGCAGGCCGGCCAGGAAGATCACCATGTTGTAGCCGAAGTTCTTCCACACCGCGAACAGCATGATGGTCGGCATGGCCCAGTTGGGATCACCCAGCCAGTCGATCGGACTGATGCCCAGGTGGCCCAGGCCATAGTTCACCAGGCCGTAGCTGGTGTGGAACAGGTAGCGCCAGATCACCGCCACCGCCACCAGCGTGGTCACCACCGGCGCGAACAGGGCCGTGCGGAACAGGGCCTTGAAGCGGGCGGCCGGCGCATTGAGCAGCATCGCCGCGCCCAGCGACACGCCGATCGACAATGGCACCCCGATCAGCACGAAGTAGGTGGTGTTCCACAGCGACTTCCAGAACATCGGCGTCTGCAGCAGGTCGATGTAGTTGCCCAGGCCGACGAAGCGCAGGTTGCTGCTGTCGGCCAGCGCGTACAGGTCGAAGTCGGTCACGCTCAGCGCGAGCGCCGAGGCGACCGGCAGGCCGAAGAACACGCCCAGCACGATCAGCGAGGGGCCAGCGAAGATCCAGCCGGCCAGCGAAGTACGTTTCATTGCGGGCTCCCGGCGGCCACGGCGCTGCTCGAGTGCGGCGGCGGCGCGCGCTCCTGCAGGCGTTGTTGTTCATGCATCCAGCGGCGCTTGGCCAGCACCTTGTCCACGCGCTGGTCCAGTTCTTCGACGGCCTTGTCCTGCGGCAGGCCACCGCGCACCACCTTCTCGGTGACGATGCGCATTTCCTGCACGATGCGCTCCCATTCGAGCACCTTCGGCGTCGGCTTGACCCGCTCCAGCTGATCACGGAACGCGGCAGCCAGCGGATCGCTGGCCAGCGACGGTGTGTTCCAGGCACTGCGACGCGGCGGCAGGTCGCCGATGATTGAATGGAAGCGCGCCTGGATCTGCGGGCGCGACAGGAATTCGATCAGCTTCCAGGACGCTTCCTTCTGCTGCGATTTGCGGAAGATCACCAGGCTGGTGCCGCCGGCGATGCCCGCGCCCGGACCGTCCGGCCCCGGCAGCGCGGCAGTGCCCCACTGGCCTTCCAGTTCCTTCGGCTGCAGCTTCTTGAACTCGCGGATGTTCCAGGGGCCGGAGATGTAGAACACGTTGAAGCCGCGGAAGAACTCATCCCAGACGTTGGAGATCTGCGTCTCGGACATCTTCGGCGCCCAGCCCTGCTCGAACATGTTGGCGTAGAAGGCCAGCGTGCGGCGGAATCCCGGGCTGGCGAAATTGCCGCGGGTATCGTCGTCGCGCAGCAGTGGATCCGGCTGCTGCAGGGCCAGCGACAGCTGCTGCTCGAACTCGTTGATCGGCATCAGCACCGCATAGCGGTTGGGCCCCTGCATGCGCTTGATCGCTGCCATCTGCTCCTCCCACTCCGCCCACGTGCGCGGCGGGTGGTCGTAGCCGGCCTTGGCCAGCAGGTCCTTGCGGTAGTAGATCAGGCGCGTGTCGACATACCACGGTACGCCCACCAGCTCGCCGTGGATCACGTTGGTGTCCCAGATGCCCTGGAAGTAGTCCTTCGGGTCGACCACGGCCGAGTGCTGCACGAACGGCTGCAGCGGGGTCAGTGCATCCAGCTCGGCGAACTCCGGCACCCAGGTGTTGCCGAGCTGGCACACATCCGGCAGGCCATCGGCCGCGAATGCGGTCAGCAGTTTCTCGTGCGCGGCCGTCCATGGGATGTTCTGCACATCCACCTTGATGCCGGGGTTTTCAGCCTCGAATTCGTGGATCAGCTCGCTGACCACCTCTGCTTCGCGACCCATCGCCCAGAAGCGTACGGTGGTGGTGCCCGTCTCGGGACGGGCGCAGCCGGCCACCGCCAGCGCGGCCAGGGCAGGCAGCGCCCAGCGGCGCAGGCGGTCGGTCCAGTTCGGCATCAGGTTACTTGCCCTGGCCTGTGGTGCGGTTGGCATTGTTCTTCTGTTCCTGCGCGGCAGCCGCGCGTGATTCGGCGATACCCACCGCGCGTGCTGCCGCGGCCTTCTCATCCTTCTGCAGTTCCAGGGGCTGGAACGACCCTTCCGGCGCCAGCCAGCCGCCACTGAACCCGGCCCGCTCCAGGCCCTTGCGGATGTACGGGTTCTTCTTCATCACTTCCCACACGAAATCATCGCGGTAGTTGGCGATCATGGTCAGGATCGGGCCCTGGTCGATGGCGATGTAATCGCTGGCGACCCAGCCACGATCCGGGATGACGCGGCCGGTCTTGATCGGGATGTCGTAGTTGAAACTGGGGTTGAACGAATCCAGGAAGCCGTAGCTGGAATAGATGTAGTCGCCGTAGCGCTTGTGCATCTCCAGCGTCGCCGGAATCACCTGCTCGGGTGCGAACACCACCGATGCGATCGCGGCGGTGGGGGCGATGGTGCCGTCATCGAAGTTCTCGCGCAGGCCGGCGCCGCGCGAGGAGTAATGGCGGAACTGGCGCTGCTCGCCGCGGTACTCCTGCGTGGTGTTCTGCGGGCCATCACTGGCGGTCAGGCCCCAGACGTTCTCGCCATAGTCCTTCCACTGCATCGGGTTGGCGATGGCGTATTCGCGCTGGGCCAGCGCGGCCGAGCGGCTATTGAGGAAATAGGTGCTGCCGCGCTCGCGCATGTACGCGTCCTGGATGTCGCGGAAGTCGATCCAGACGTGGCTGTACTGGTGGCCGAACAGCGGGCCGAAGGACAGGTATTCCTGGCCCTGGTAGACACCCCAGTCGTTGTCGTAGGTGCGCGTCCACACCGTCCACGCGTCCGGGCTGACCGGATGCGTGGGCGAACCCAGGGCGAGGATGTAGACCATCATCGCCTCGTTGTAGCCCATCCAGTCGTGGTCGATGAAACCGCTCTCCGGGAACCACCCCATCGAGATCAGCGGCGCACGCTGCTGCAGCCACGGCCAGTCGACCTTCTTGTACAAGGTATCGGCGATCTGGCGGATTTCCTTCTCGCGCGGATCGTCACCGTCGTAGTACGACTGCGCGAACAGCACGCCCATCATCAGCAGTGCGGTATCCACCGAGGACAGTTCGACCCAGCTGTCGTAGCGACGGCCTTCCTGCATGTCCAGGAAGTGGTAGTAGAAGCCCTTGTAGCCCGCCTTGCCGGTGCGCTGCGGGCCCATCGGCACGTCGCGGAAGAATTTCAGGGTGGTCAGCGTGCGGTCGATCGCCTGGTTGCGGCTGACCCAGCCGTTCTCGATGCCGATCGGATAGGCGGTCAGCGCGAAGCCGACCGAGGCGATGCTGGCGAACGGCCGCGATGGGTAGCGGTCCGGGGTCAGCCCGTTGACCTCGTTGGTGGTGTCCCAGAAGAACTGGAAGGTGCGGCGCTCGATGTCATCGAACAGCGGCGGCAGCTCCGGCTTCATCGGCCGCGGCGGTGCGTCGGCCTCGATCAGGATCACCGGCGGGCGGGGCTTGGCAGGTTCCTGCTGGGCCGGCTGGCAGGCGGCCACGGCCAGGCTCAGCGCTGCGGCGGACAACAGATGGCGTGCCTGCATGGCGCGGTTCCTCCGGTGGTCTGATCGATGGGAAAGCATACCGTCCAATGATCTGAAATCGTTTACAAGGTGTGTGCTTAAAAAACCACGAAAAACGTGGCCTGACACCGCGATCATTGCCCACGCCGCTGCCCCCTGGCCGGCAGCGGCGTGGGCAATGGACCGGCACAAGGCCGGCCATTGCCGTAGTCCATGCAGGTGATGCCGCCGCCGGAGCGGCGGCATCGGAGACCTGCATCAGGCGGCACCGCTTAGAAGCGGAAGCCCACCTCCGCCTTGACCTGGCGCGGCGTACCGACGATGTCGCCGGTCTCGTTGTAGCTGGCGGTCAGCTTGCCGTTCTTGTAGTAGTTGTAGTTCGAGAAGTTGTCGAAGTTGAACACGTTGATGATGTCGATGCGTGCGTACAACTCGGTATCGCCCGGCATCTTGAACGTCTTGGTGGCCTGCAGGTCAACCGAACGGTAGCCGAAGATCTTGCCACCGATCAGGAACTTGCCGTTGCCGCCCGGGAACGCGGCGGCCGGCGTCGGCAGGGCGTAGCCATTGGCCTGCGGCACGCCGTACCAGTCATTCACCGCCGTCGGGGTGGCCAGCGTCAGCTTGCCGCCGAAGGTGATGCCCCAGAAGCCGTCGTAGGAGCCGGTGACCACCAGGCGGTGGCGCGGCGCACCGTTGGACTTGATGAACGGATACTCGCCGATGGTGCCGCGATCGAACGAGTAATGCTCATCGATGTTGCGGTTATGGCGGGCGGTGGTCCAGGTGTAGGCGATCGAGGTGCCCCAGCCGCTTTCCTTGGTGTACGGCTTCTGCGCCGACAGCAGGACCTGGGTGGTGCGGGTCTTGATGCCCTGCTGGCCGATGATCAGGCTGCCGAAGCCCGGCACGTTGCAGCTCCACGCCTGGCCCAGGCCCGGCTCGGTGCCACCGCACAGGCGCGGGTCGTCGAAGAACTGGCCGGTCGGGTAACGGTTGCCCAGGGTGAAGGCGAAGCCGTCATAGGTCAGCGTGCGCGCGATGGTGGCGTCGGTCAGCCAGTCGCCGATCTGGTTGCTCATGCCCAGGCTGAACTGATCCGCGTAAGGCACCTTCAGGTTGTTGTTGAGCAGGTCGACTTCCAGGCCGGCATTGCTGGTCGCGCCGACCAGTGCCTGCAGGTTGCCGATGCCGTTGAGCAGGTTCGGGTTCCAGTCGTAGCAGGCGGCGTTGCCCTGGAAGCACTGGCCGGTGGCCGGGTTGCGGAAGTAGATGGTCGGCTGCGGCAGGGCCAGCTTGGTCACTTCCAACTGCAGGTAGTCGAACAGGTCGCGGTCGTAGGAACGGCCGGCGCCACCGTGGATCACGTGCTGCTCGTCGGCATTGATGTCATACGAGAAGCCCAGGCGCGGCTGCCAGGCGTCCTTGAACGCCTTGCGGTTGTGGCCGTTGCTGATGTAGTCGTTGATGTCCAGGCCGCTCAGTGCCAGCGTATCGGCATAGGACTGCCCGGCCGGTGCGCGCGGATCCTGCGCGAACAGCGCATTGACCACTTCCGGCGGCGTGACGAAGTCCAGGTAGGACGGGTTCTTCTCGTAATCCCAACGCAGGCCAAGGTTCAGCTGCAGGTGGTCGTTGACCTGCCAGTCGTCCTGGATGAACAGGCCGATCTGCTTGGCCTTGGAACGTACCTCGCCGGACACGCCGGACACGCCGGTCACCGGCTTCACGAACTGGGCCTTGTACGGAATGCTGTCCGGGAAGGCCGCATTGCCCACGGTGTAGTAGAACTGCGGATTGATCTGCGCCGCGTCCGAGGCGTACAGATCGATCTCCTTGTACTTGGCACCCATCTTGATGGTGTGGTCGCCCGCCCACTGGATACCGTCCAGGGTCAGGTTGTCCTCGATCGACCAGCCCTTCTGGCCCTTCACCTGCGAGGCGAATGCCGATGCGCCGCCGATGGAGACGATGGCACGCTCATCGGTGCCGTCCGGGCCGGTGTAGTTGATGCCGTTGCCCAGGCTCAGCGGCTTGGGATTGTTGAACGAATCCTCGTGGGTGAGCATCAGTTCGTTGTAGTAGCGCTCACCGCTATGGTTCCAGCGCAGCGCGTAGCGGCGATCGGTGTTCTTCGTTTCCTTGCCGTGCATCGGCGCGGTCTGGTCGGCGAACTCCTGCTGGGTCTCGTCACGGTCCTGGAAGGTCAGCTCCAGGCGATCGTTGTCGGTCGGCTCGACGTCGATCTTGGCAAAGATCAGGTCCTGCTGGAACGGCTGGCTGGCCGGGCCGAGTCCGGCGCGGGCCTCGGCCGGCAACAGCCCGGCCAGGCCGGTCACCGAGCCCTGCGGAGCAATGGTCACCGGCAGGTCGAAGCGCTTGGCCTCATAGGTCACGAAGAAGTGGGCCTTGTCCTGCACGATCGGGCCGCCCAGCGCGAAGCCGTATTCCTTTTCGGCCGAGGCTTCCTTGCTGGCACCGGCCTGGCGCTCGGACGGCGTGCGTGCGCGCATGTCTTCATCGGTGTAGCGGTAGAACGCCTCGCCCTTGAACTCATTGGTGCCGGACTTGGTCGCAGCCGTCACCGCGGCGCTCGACACCTGGCCGTACTCGGCCTTGTAGTTGCCGCTGATGACCTTGTATTCGCCGATGGCCAGCTGCGGGAACGGGTTGCCGGCGCTGCCGGACTGGCCGGCCACGCCGCCGCCCTTGACGTAGCTCTTCTGGCCCACGCCGTCGATGTACACGTTGGTGCCGTCGGCATTGGTGGCGCCGCCGCGCAGCGAGGTGTTGCCCTTGGCATCACGGGTGAAGATCATGCCCGGCACCGCGTCGGCGAACTCCAGAAAGTTGCGCGACACCTGCGGGGTGGTCTGGATCTGCTGCAGGCTGACGGTCTTGCCGACTTCGGAGGTGCGCACTTCCTGCAGCAGGGTCGGCGCAACAACGTTGACGGTGTCCAGGTTGGTGGCTGCGGTCGAACCCGGGGTGCTGCTGGCGGCACCGGCGAAGTTCAGCGTCGCGGTCGAGGCCACGGTGACGGTGACCTTCTGCGACTGGCCGTTGGCGACCACGTCATAGGTACCCGGGTCCAGGCCCATCAGCGAGTAGCTGCCGTCGGCGCGGATGGTGCCACGGCGGACGGTACCGGTGGCCACGTTGGTGGCGGTCACTTCGGTGCCTGCCTGGGCGCCGGCAACCTGGCCGCGCAGGCTGGCGTTGGCCGACTGCGCCATGACGTTGGGGGCGGCAGCCAGCATCAGGCAGCTGACCAGTGCGGTGCTCAGCAGCCGGCGCGCCGGCATGCGGAAGGTGGTATGCATCATCAACTCAATCTCCGGGTGGCGGTAACCGCTTGCGCGGTCCCTACGATCAGTCAAAAAAAAGAAGGAACGCCTCTGGCTTCAACGGCCGGATGGCGGAGTGGTGGAATCGCGAACTATCAAGCGGGGAACCAGGGTCTGCTTGTCCCCTGTCCCATCCGTGGAGGTGCCGTCCATCAACTGCATCAGACGCATCATGGCCCGGTCGCCGAGCTCGGCGATGCTGACCTGCATGGTGGTCAGCGACGGGTGGACGAAACGCGCCAGTGGAATGTCATCGAAACCTGCCAGGGCAACATCGGCCGGCACACGGACCCCTGCCTGCGTGAACGCATACAGGCAGCCCAGGGCCATCATGTCGTTGGCAGCGAACACGGCATCGGGCAGCGCTCCGGCTGCCAGCAACTCCTGACCGGCGCGATGGCCGGAAGCTTCGTCGAAATCACCGGGCAGCTCGATGCCCTCGGCGCCACTGCCGAATGCCACCAGCGCGTCACGGAAGCCGCGCAGGCGCTCGCGCGCGTCGAAGTTGAGGTCCGGACCAGAAATGAAGGCAATGCGGCGGTGGCCGGCATCCAGCAGGTGGCGGGTCATGGCCATGGCGCCGGCGTGGTCGTCGATGCTCAGCACCGGGTGGTCCTGCCCGGGCAGGTAGGTGTTGATCAACACCGTGGGCAACGACTGCGGCAGGTTGTCGGTCAGGAAGCCCGGGCTCTCGGCATAGGGCGAGAGCACCAGCAGGCCGTCCACGCGGCCGCGCATGGCGCGCAGGGCAGCGCCCTGCTGTTCCTGGTCGCCGTGGTAGCTGGACACCAGCAGGTGCTGGCGGCGGTTGCGGGCCACGCCGTCGATGCCGCGCATCAGCTCGGAGAAGAATTCGCCGTACAGGTCCGGCAGCACCACGCCCACCGTATTGGTGCGGCGGCTGCTCAGGCTGCGGGCGGCGGCGTGCGGGGTGTAACGCAGCCGTGCGGCGACCTCCAGCACAAGCTGGCGGACCGGTTCGGCGACATTTTCATGCCCGTTCAGCGCGCGGGAAACCGTGGCCACGGAGACCCGGGCTTCGCGTGCGACGTCTTTGATTGTGATAGCTGCCTTGTTCACGAAGCCGCCCTCCACGGCTTGGACCTACCAGCATTGGCGCGGAATGTAAGCGTTTCCATCTGGGCTTGTAAACAGTCCGTTAGGCGAATGTCCCGAAATGGACATGAAAATCTGTCCGTGGCGCGGCCCGCAGGGACCGGCCATGACAGTGCGGGACAAGGGCTCAGCCCTGTTCTGACGGGGTCTGTGCGCGGATGGACAGCGCGTGGATATCGGTGTCCATCATCGACCCCAGCGCGGCATAGACCGCGCGATGCCGGGCCAGCGGCCCCAGTCCGGCGAACCGCTCACTCACCACATGGACGTTGAAATGGCCGCGCCCGTCGCGGGCACCGGCATGGCCGGCGTGGCGATGGCTGTCGTCCTCGATCTCAAGGACGCTCGGGGCCAGTGCCTGTTGCAGCGCGTCACGGATCCGCTCGATCCGTTCCGTGCTCACGGCAGGACCTTGCGGAACGGCCGCACCTGCACGCGGGTGTAGACGCCTGCGGCGACGTACGGGTCGCCATCGGCCCAGGCCTGTGCCTGTGGCAGCGACTCGAACTGCGCAATCACCACCGAACCACTGAACCCGGCCGGGCCCGGGTCTTCACTGTCCACCGCCGGGCACGGCCCGGCCAGCAGCAGGCGTCCCTCGTCGCGCAGCGCGTGCAGCCGCGCCAGATGTTCCGGCCGCGCCTGCAGCCGCTGCGCCAGCACATCCTGGCCGTCATACCCTTCGATCACATACCACACCGGCATTTCCTCGCGTGCGTTGTCGGTGCGCCGATTCTAGCCAATGCCGGCCCGCTCCCGGCCCCGGCTGGACACTGGCGCGGCAAAGGCTTACCCTAGTGTCCATTGCACGTGGCTGGATGCAGCAGCCCGTCGGTTTTTGCGGCCAACGCAGCCCCCGACGATCGTCCCGCTGCTTCAAACCGGACCACCCGGCCGGGCCACGTAGACGACCTCCCCGTAGTTCCGTCGCTGCCGTCTCCTGCGGCGCGTCCTGCTGTTTGATATGTGTGGAATCGCGCCGATCCCGGCGTGTCTGGTGCCCTGGGGCTCCGTGGCGTTGGCCCGGCGAACCCGGTGCCGCGACTGGTCCGTTGCAATCCTGATGTCCATTAGATGACTTCCGAACTCGCGCTCGACGCGAACCCGCCAACCCGGCCGCCCGCCCCCCAGCAGCAGGAAATGCCGCTGGCCGTGGTGCATGGGCAACCGGTCCTGCAGATCCCGCAGGACCTGTACATCCCGCCGGACGCGCTGGAAGTCATCCTGGATGCCTTCGAAGGCCCGCTGGACCTGCTGCTGTACCTGATCCGCCGCCAGAACCTGGATGTGCTGGACATTCCCGTCGCCGAAATCACCCGGCAGTACGTGGAATACATCACCGTGATGCGCGAGCTGCGCTTCGAGCTGGCTGCCGAGTACCTGGTGATGGCCGCGATCCTGGCCGAGGTGAAGTCGCGCATGCTGCTGCCGCGCCCGGTCAGCGAGGAAGGCGATGAAGCCGACCCGCGCGCCGAGCTGGTGCGCCGGCTGCAGGAGTACGAACGCTTCAAGCAGGCCGCCGAGGACATCGACGCCCTGCCCCGCCAGGACCGCGACACCACGGTGGCGCACGCCTTCATGCCCGAGCGCGCCACGGTGAAGCTGCCGCCGCCGGTGGACCTGAAGGAAATGCTGCTGGCCCTGCACGACGTGCTCAAGCGCGCCGAGCTGTTCAGCGGCCACGCCATCAAGCGCGAGGCACTGAGCGTGCGGCAACGCATGGGCGAGGTACTCGGCCGCCTGGAAGACGGCAAGTTCTATCGCTTTGAAGGGCTGTTCACGGCCGAAGAAGGCAAGCTGGGCGTGCTGGTCACGTTCCTGGCGGTGCTGGAGCTGGCCAAGGAACAGCTGCTGGACATCGTCCAGGAAGAACCGCTGGCGCCGATCTACGTCAAGTCGCTGGCGGCCGGCAACACCAACGCCCCGCTGCAGTTCAGCAGCGAGTTCGACGACAACGACGCCGCCAATGCCAATGAGTGAGCGCTGACTGCCGATGGATCAATCGCTGATCGACCGCATTGTCGAGGGTGCCCTGCTGGCTTCCAGCCAGCCGCTCACCCTGGCCCAGCTGAAGGACCTGTTCCCGGAGGAGGAGCCGGCGCCGCCGGGTAGCATCGAACGTGCGCTGGAACGGCTGCGCGAGGCCTGCGAAGGACGCGGCGTGGAACTGGTCGAGGTCGCTTCGGGCTTCCGCTACCAGGTCACCAGCGAAGTGCATGGCTGGATCAGCCGGCG
Organism: Stenotrophomonas pavanii; assembly: GCF_900101175.1. Lineage (GTDB taxonomy): Bacteria > Pseudomonadota > Gammaproteobacteria > Xanthomonadales > Xanthomonadaceae > Stenotrophomonas > Stenotrophomonas pavanii. The sequence continues at coordinate 181,079 of NZ_FNFQ01000001.1, forward strand.
GTGGACCGAACGCAAGACCCGCTACACCCGTGCCACCCTGGAAACCCTGGCGCTGATCGCCTACCGGCAGCCGATCACCCGCGGCGAGATCGAACAGGTGCGCGGCGTGGCGGTCAGCAGCAACATCATCCAGGCACTGGAAGAACGCGAATGGATCCGCGTGGTCGGCCACCGCGACGTGCCCGGCAAGCCGGCACTGTTCGGCACCACCAAGGGCTTCCTGGACTACTTCGGGCTGAAGCGGCTGGACGAACTGCCGCCGCTGTCGGAACTGAAGGACCTGGGCGAGCTGGAACCGCAACTGGCGCTGGACCGCGATGCTCCGGCCGTTGCCGGCGCCGACGGTCCGGACGTCTCGGCCGACGGCGCTGCCGCCAACGACGACGCCGGCCTGGCCGGCAGTGACACCCCCGATTCCGCCGATGCAGCGCCTGCGTCGGCCACCGATGAGCAAGCACCTTCGCCCCTCGATGATGGGCACCCCGATTCCGCGCCGGGCGAGCGCGCGGTGCCCCTGAACGAACGCGAAGACAACGCCGTCGCGATGACGACCGTGGCTGTTGACCAAGCCGATTCCGAACCAGAGGCCGACCTCGAAATCGTCGGCCGGAGCAAAACTGATGAGTGACACCCCCCGTAACAAGCTCTCGCTGAAGCGCGAAGCCACCTCCGAACAGTTCAAGCTGGAAGAGCGCCTGCACAAGGTGCTGGCCCAGGCCGGCCTTGGCTCGCGCCGCGCGCTGGAACAGCGCATCGCCGAAGGCCTGGTCAAGGTCAACGGTGAAGTCGCGCAGACCGGCATGTCGGTCAAGAGCGGCGACAGGATCGAACTGGACGGTCGCGGCTTCGTCGCCACCGCGCTGGCCGAACCGTCGCGCGTACTGGTCTACAACAAGCCCGAAGGCGAAGTGACCACCCGCGAAGATCCCGAAGGCCGCCCGACCGTGTTCGAATCGCTGCCGCCGCTGAAGGGCGCGCGCTGGATCGCGATCGGCCGCCTGGACATCAACACCACCGGCCTGCTGCTGGCCACCACCGACGGTGAGCTGGCCAACGCCATGATGCACCCGTCGTTCGAGGTCGAGCGCGAGTACGTGGTGCGCGTGCGTGCACCGGAAGGCGAGGAAAAGGTCTCCGACGCGATCGTCGACCGCCTCAGCCGTGGCGTCGCGCTGGAGGACGGCCCGGCCAAGTTCGACGAGATCGAACGCATCGGCGGCACCGATTCGCACGACTGGTTCCGCGTCGTGGTGAAGGAAGGCCGCAACCGCGAAGTGCGCCGCCTGTGGGAATCGCAGGGCTGCCAGGTCAGCCGCCTGAAGCGCACCCGCTACGGCAAGGTCAGCCTGCCGCGCGAACTGGCCCGTGGCCATTCGGTGGAATTGAGCACCCCGCAGGTTGAAGCCCTGCGCGCGCAGCTGAAGCTGGAAGAAGGCGCACCGTCGGCGCTGACGCTGCAGCCGGTGATCGGCCAGCGCCGCGCCGCCAAGACCACCGTGCGCGTGCGCGAAGGGGGCCGCGGCAACGCCTACGTCAACGGCCACAACACCGCTGACGAAGGTCGCGAGCTGCGCCGTTTCGACAACGTCCGCGAAGATCGCGGCCGTGGCCGCGGTGGCAAGGGCGGTGGCTTCAAGGGTGGCCTGACGGTCAGCGGTGAAGCGGCGGCCAAGCAGTCGCAGAAGCCGTTCAAGCAGCGCGCCCCGAAGAACGATCGCTCGCTGCCGGAAGGCAACCCGGCCGCGTTCCGCACCTGGTACGTGCCGGATGGCGTGAGCACCGGCCCGAGCGGCCATCGCAACGCCGGTCCGGGCGCGCGTGGCCCGGGTGCCCGTGGTCCGGGTGCTGGCGGCCAGGGCCGTCCGTACGGCAAGCCGAAGGGCCCGGGTGCTGGCGCCGGTGGCGGCCAGGGCCGTGGCGGTTTCGGTGGCGAAGGCCGTGGTGGCGCAGGCGGCCAGGGCCGGCCGGCCGGTGCGGGCAACCGCTCGCAGGGCCAGGGCAACAAGCATCCGTATGGCCATCCGGGCAACGCTCCAAGCTTCCCGTCCGACCACGCCACGCCGGGCTTCAACCCGTACGGCAGCCCGAAGCCGGCGCAGGGCGCCCGTCCGGGCGGTCGTGGTCCGGGTGGTGGCAACCGTGGGCCGGGCGGCAATCGCGGCCCCGGCGGACCGGGTGGCAACCGTGGCCCGGGTGGCCCCGGTGGCAACCGCGGTCCCGGCGGCCCGCGCCGCAGCGGCCCGCGCGGCGGCTGATCGTTGGCCACGCTGACATGAAAAACCCCGGCTCCGGCCGGGGTTTTTCTTTACCTGGCAGGTCGCCCCCCGGGTGGACCCACGCCATGGGCGGACGCAAAGCGAGAACTAGGAATTCTTTGAAAACGAGCTGTTTGTGTCACGCGTCGCTGCATGACGCGCGAGGCCTAACTATCGTGCCTGTGTCATCCACACTACACACAGGAGCCGCAATGGCTTGGCACACCTCCGAATCCGTCCTGGGGCTGGGCACTGCCACCAACCGGTGGTGGAACACCATTTATGGGCCTGCCGACAAGGTTGAGGTTTCAGGCATCTATCGATGCCTGGGCTGCAAGCGCGAGGTCACCTGCAACAGGAACGATCCCTTCCCGCCCCAACCCAAGCACGTGCATACCCCGCAACAAGGCCCGATCCGTTGGAAGCTCAACGTACGCACCAACACCGAAGGCACCTGACAGCACCTTCGGCAAGAAAAAGGGGACGGAGGGGATTAAGTCGCTTTCGCCCCTTTGAGGCAAAAGCGACTTAATCCCCTCCGTCCCCTTTTTTGTTGTCAGCGCCGGCTGATGGTGAAGGCGGCGCCGTCCACGCCCAGGTCCCAGCCCTTGCCGGTGCCAGACAGGGCCAGCGAGATGTCGCCCTTGGTCATCACCTGCGCATTGCTGGATTTCACCGCGCCGGCATGCGCACCGACCGAGGCGTAGGTGCCCAGCAGCTCGTTGACGCTCACCGCGCCGGTGAAGCTGCCACGGCCATTGGTGATCTTCGACTTGCCCACGGTCAGGCCGCCGCCCTTCACTTCAATGCGCACCGGCAGGCTGGCGCCATTGCTGCAGCTGACGGTGCCGTTGCCCGACGCGGTCTTGTAGATCAACGACCAGCCGGACAGGTTGTAGCGCAGCTGGCAATCGAGGTTGCCGGCGGCGTGCGCGGCCGGGGCCAGCGTGGCAGCGGACAGGGCCAGCAGCAGGGCGAAGGGCTTGTTCATGGCGGGACTTCCAGTTCGATCGACTGCCGGCGAATCTAGCAGCGCGCACGTGCACGTTGGATGCAGGCGCGCGCGCTGCGTGGCAGGCATTCAGCCGCCGTCGTGCCGTGTCAGGCCTGCTCATCCAGGTGGAAGGCATCGGCATCGAGCATCGCCGGGAAACGCGCGCGGTGGGCGGCCAGCGCCTCAGCCGAGATGGTGGTGGTGACCACCTGTTCGCGCTCGCGGATCTCCACCTGCGGCTGGCCGAGGAAGTCGATCACCGCGCTGTCGCCGGCGTAGTGCAGCTGGTTGCCGTCCACGCCGACGCGGTTCACCGCCGCCACGAAGCACAGGTTCTCGATCGCGCGCGCGCGCAGCAGGGTCTTCCACGCATAGGCGCGCGCCGACGGCCAGTTTGCGACGAAGATCTGCAGGTCGAAATCCAGCTGCTGCGGGCGTTCGACGTTGTAGCGGTTGCGGCAGAACACCGGAAAGCGCAGGTCGTAGCAGACCTGCGGATTGATCCGCCACCCCTTCCACTCCACGCTCAGGCGTTCGCGGCCAGCAGCATAGCGCTCATGCTCGCCGCCGTAGCGGAACAGGTGGCGCTTGTCGTAGTACTGCAGCTCGCCCTCGGGCGTGGCAAACAGCAGGCGGTTGTACACGCCCTCGCCGTCGCGCAGCTGCACGCTGCCGATCACCGCCGCGTCCAGCGCCTTCGCTTGTTCGCGCACCCAGGCCACGGTTGGGCCATCCATGCCTTCGGCCTGGGCGATGGCGTCATTGGAGAAGCCACTGGTGAAGGTCTCCGGCAGGATCACCAGGTCGGTGGTGCCGGCCAGCGGTGCGAGCAGCGCGCCGTAGTAGGCGCGGTTGCCGGCCGGATCGTGCCAGCGGGTGTCACCCTGGACGAGGGAAATGCGCAGGTCATTCATGTCCACGCCTCCGCTCACAGCAGCCGCAGGCGTTCGATCGCCGCGTCCATGGTCGCTTCGTTCTTGGCAAAGCACAGGCGCACCAGGCGCTGGCCGGCCGGCGGAGTCTCGTAGAACGGCGACAGCGGAATGGCGGTGACGCCCTTCTCGATGGTCAACCACTTCACGAACTCATGGTCGGGCAGGTCGCTGATGGCCGAGTAGTCCACCAGTTGGAAGTAGCCACCCGGCACCGGCAGCGCCTTCAGGCGCGTACCGGCCAGCTGCTCGCGGAAACGGTCGCGCTTGGCCTGGTAGAACGCGCCCAGTTCCAGGTGGTGTTCGGGTTCGTCGCGGATCATCGCGGCGAAGCCGTACTGGGCCGGGCCGAAGCTGGTGAACGTGTTGTACTGGTGCACCTTGCGGAATTCAGCGGTCAGCAACGGCGGCGCCACGGCGTAGCCGATCTTCCAGCCAGTGCAGTGGTAGGTCTTGCCGAAGCTGGAGATGACGAAGGTGCGCTCGCGCAGTTCCGGATAGCGCAGCGCCGACTCATGGCGGCGACCGTCGTAGATGATGTGCTCGTACACCTCATCGGAGATCAGGTAGATCTGCGTGCCGCGCAGCAGCGCGGCCAGCGCCTGCATGTCAGCCTCGTCCAGCATCGCACCGGACGGGTTGTGCGGGGTATTGACCATCAGCATGCGGGTGCGCGGGGTGATCGCCGCGCGCACGCGGTCCCAGTCCACGGCGAAGGTCTGCGGGTCCAGCGGCACGTGCACGGCGGTGGCCCCGGCCAGCTCGATCGCCGGCTCGTAGCAGTCATAGGCCGGGTCGAGCACGATGACTTCCTCGCCGGCACGCACCACGGCGTGGATGGCGTTGAAGATGGCCTCGGTGGCGCCGCTGGTGACGGTGATTTCGGTGTCCGGGTCGATGGTGGCGCCGTACAGGTCCAGCGACTTCTGCGCGATGGCCTGGCGCAGCGGCGCGACGCCGGTCATCGGCGGATACTGGTTGAGGCCGGCCGCCATCGCCTTGGCGGTCTCGTCGATCAGGCGCTGCGGCGCGGAAAAGTCCGGGAACCCCTGGCCCAGGTTGACCGCGCCGTGTTCGGCGGCGAGCTGGGACATCACGGTGAAGATCGTGGTACCGACCTTGGGCAGCTTGGTGGTGGGTTGCATCGGCCTGGACTGTGGGGGAACAAGGGATCCGAGTTTACGCAATCCGCGCGCCGGTAGTGCCGGCCGCCGGCCGGCGCCTCGGCACACGCGGCTGGCACCCCGGGAAATTGCCGGCCAGCGGCCGGCACTACCATCGGCATTCACCGCTACAATTGCCGCCGCACTCCGGCATGAAGACCCCTGCCCCTTGAACACCCCTGCATTGCTGGCCGCCAGCGGCCTGAGCTTCTCCCGCAATGACGAGCCGGTGTTCGGCCCGCTGGAGTTCCATGTGGACGCCGGCGAGGCCCTGCTGGTGCAGGGCGGCAATGGCGCCGGCAAGACCACCCTGCTGCGCGTGCTGGCCGGCCTGGCCCGGCCCGGTGCCGGCCAGGTACGGATCGACGGCAAGCCGGCCAGCAATGCCGAGCGTGCGCGCTACGTGGCCTACCTCAGCCATCTGCCGGCGCTGAAGCCGGACCTCGGGACGCTGGAGAACCTGCACTTCCTGTGCGGCCTGCATGGCCGGCGTGCCCGGCAGATGCCCGGCAACGCACTGGCGATCGTCGGCCTGGCCGGCTACGAGGACACCCTGGTGCGGCACCTGTCGGCCGGGCAGAAGCGGCGGCTGGCACTGGCGCGCATCTGGCTGTCGCCAGCGCCGCTGTGGCTGCTCGACGAGCCCTATGCCAACCTCGACCTGGAGGGCATCACCCTGGTCAACCGGATGATTTCGGCGCACCTGCGCGCCGGTGGCGCTGCGCTGGTCACCACCCACGGCGCCTATGCCGCACCGCCGGTGCGCACCCGCCAGCTCGACCTCGGCGGTGCCGCATGATCGCGCCGGGCACCGAACCGGGCCTGTGGCAGACCGCAGGCGCCCTGCTCAAGCGCGACCTGCGCCTGCTCTGGCGCCGCCGCGGCGACGCGCTGCAACCGCTGCTGTTCGCGGTGCTGGTAGTGGTGCTGTTCGCCCTGGCCCAGGGCCGCGAACCACAGCTGCTGGCCGCCACCGCCGGTGCAGTGCTGTGGCTGGCCGTGTTGCTGGCCGGACAGCTGTCGCTGGATTCGCTGTTCCGTTCCGACGCCGAAGACGGCTCGCTGGAACAATGGCTGCTGGCGCCGGTGCCGCTGGCCTGGCTGGTGCTGGTGCGCGTGCTGCTGCACTGGGCCACCACCGCGCTGCCGCTGATCGTGGTCAGCCCGCTGCTGGCCGAAATGCTGCATCTGCCGCATGACCAGCTGCCGATGTTGCTGGCATCGTTGCTGCTGGGAACGCCGTTGCTGAGCCTGATCGGGGGCGTGGTCGCCGCGCTGACCGTCGGCATCCGACGCTCTGGTATTCTCGTGGCGCTGCTGTCGTTGCCGTTGTACGTGCCGGTGCTGGTGTTCGGCGCGGGCAGCCTGGCGGCAGCCGGGCGCGGGCAGGATCCGGTCGGTGCGCTGCTGATGCTGGGCGCTGGCCTGCTGGTCGCGCTGGTGCTGGCGCCGCTGGCCACTGCCGCTGCAATACGCATTTCTCTGAGTTGACCGAGCTGAGAGCCAATCCACCCCTGCTGGATAGCCGCCACGCATGAATCCGATTGTCCGCTGGTTCCACCAACTCGGTTCGCCTCCCACGTTCGATCGTTTCGCTGCCCGCTGGTCGCGGGTGTTCTACCTGGTTGCGGTACCGGTGCTGCTGGTCGGCATGTGGCAGGCGCTGCTGGTGGTGCCGCCGGAAGCCAAGCAGCTGGACAGCTTCCGCATCCTCTACATCCACGTGCCCAGCGCCTGGATGAGCCTGTTCGTGTTCGCGCTGATGGCGCTGTATGCGGCCATCGCGCTGATCTGGCGGATCAAGGTCTGCGAGATCCTGGCCATGGCCTGCGCGCCGATGGGCGCCGGCTTCACCCTGATCACCCTGTTGACCGGCAGCATCTGGGGCAAGGGCACCTGGGGCACCTGGTGGGACTGGGACCCGCGCATGACCAGCGAGCTGGTGCTGCTGTTCCTGTACCTGGGCGTGATCGGCCTGTACCACGCCATCGAGGACCGCCGCAGCGCCGCGCGCGCGGCCGGCCTGCTGGCCATCGTCGGTGTCAGCCTGCTGCCGGTGATCCGCTACTCGGTGGACTGGTGGGGCGGCCTGCACCAGCGCCAGTCGATCAGCGTGTTCGGTGAATCGGCCATCAGCAGCGCGATGATCGCGCCGCTGTGGTGGATGGTGATCGGCACCAAGTTCTGGTTCGCCGGTTCGGTGCTGGCCAAGGCCCGCGCCGACAATCTCGACCGCGAGGCCGGCAAGGCCTGGGTCGGTGGCCGCGTCGATGCCCAACGCCCGGCCGGGGAGGCACAGCCATGACCCACCTGCCCTATGTGATCGGCGCCTACGCCGTGTTCGTACTGGTGCTCGGCGCCGATGCCATCGGTTCGTGGCTGCGCCTGCGCGTTGCGCGCCGGCTGGCACTGGCCCGCCAGCAGCGCCACCAGACCCGCGCCGGGAGGCCGGACGCAGCGACGCCGCTGTCGACGGAGCTGGAACGATGACCCCGGTACAGCGTCGCCGCCTGGTGTGGGTGCTGCTGGCCCTGCTCGCCTCCGGCCTGGCCACCGCACTGGTGGCGATGGCACTGGAGCGCAACATCGCCTACCTGTACACGCCTTCGGAAGTGCTGCGCGGCGATGTCGATGCACAGTCGCGCTTCCGCCTCGGTGGCATGGTGGTGAAAGGTTCCTTCAACCGACCGGTCGGCTCGCTGGAGGCACGCTTCGAGGTGACCGACGGCGACGCGCAGCTGGCAGTGACCACGTCGCGGATCCTGCCGGACATGTTCGCCGAAGGCACGGCGGTGGTCGCCAGCGGCCGCCTGCAGGATGGCACCTTCGTCGCCGACGAAGTGCTGGCCAAGCACGATGAGAAGTACGTGCCGAAGGAAGTGGCCGACAAGATGGGCGACGCCCATCGCAAGCACGACGTGCCGGTGACGGCACCCGAGGTGCGCTGAGTGCTGCCCGAACTGGGTCAGATCCTGCTGTTGTGCGCATTGCTGGCCTCGCTGCTGCAGGCCGGCCTGCCGCTGGCCGGTGCGCATCGCAACAATGCGGCCTGGATGGCGGTGGCACGGCCGGCCGCCGTCGCGCAGCTGCTGCTGCTCGCCGGCGCGTTCGCGGTACTGACCGCCGCGTTCGTGCAGCAGGATTTCTCGGTGCGCTACGTGGCCGAGAACTCCAATTCGCTGCTGCCGATGATGTACCGCTATTCGGCGGTCTGGGGCGCGCACGAAGGCTCGCTGCTGATGTGGGCGCTGGTGCTGGCGCTGTGGACCGGCGCGGTGGCGCTGTTCTCGCGCCAGCTGCCCACGCCGGTGCTGGCGCGCGTGCTGGCGGTGATGGGCGTGGTCAGCGTCGGTTTCCTTGCCTTCCTGATCTTCACCTCCAATCCGTTCCTGCGCCTGAACCCGGCACCGCTGGAAGGCCGCGATCTCAACCCGCTGCTGCAGGACCCGGGGCTGATCATCCACCCGCCGATGCTGTACATCGGCTACGTGGGCTTCGCGGTGCCGTTTGCATTCGCGGTGGCGGCACTGCTGGAAGGCCGTGTCGACGCACGCTGGCTGCGCTGGACGCGGCCGTGGACGAACGTCGCGTGGGGCTTCCTGACCCTGGGCATCGCACTGGGCAGCTGGTGGGCCTACTACGAGCTGGGCTGGGGCGGCTGGTGGTTCTGGGATCCGGTGGAAAATGCCAGCTTCATGCCGTGGCTGGTCGGTGCGGCACTGATCCACTCACAGGCCGTCACCGAAAAGCGCGGCACTTTCGGCAGCTGGACCCTGCTGCTGGCGATCGCCGCCTTCGCGCTGTCACTGCTGGGCACCTTCCTGGTGCGCTCGGGCGTGCTGACCAGCGTGCATTCGTTCGCCGCCGATCCGTCGCGCGGCCTGTTCATCCTGGTGTTCCTGTCGGTGCTGGTCGGCGGCAGCCTGTTGCTGTACGCGCTGCGTGCCAGCCAGCTGAGCGTGGATGCCGATGACCCACGCCGCGGCTTCACCGCCGTCTCGCGCGAGACCCTGCTGCTGGCCAACAACCTGCTGCTGGCCACCGCCTGCGCGATGGTGCTGCTCGGCACGCTGTACCCGCTGCTGGCCGACGCGCTGTCGCTGGGCAAGATCTCGGTCGGCCCGCCCTACTTCGGCAGCCTGTTCCTGCTGCTGATGGCGCCGATGATCCTGCTGCTGCCGTTCGGCCCGCTGGTGAAATGGCAGCGTGACCAGCCCTCGCGCGCCTTTGCGCTGCTGGCACCGTGGCTGGGCCTGGCACTGCTGCTGGGCGCGCTGGCCTGGTGGCGGGCGCCACAGAACGGCTGGAAGGCCGGCATCGGCGTGGCCGCAGCGGCCTGGGTTGCACTCGGCACCGCACGTTTCGTCTGGCAACGACTGCGCGGCAATGGCCGCTTCACCGCCGAAATGCTCGGCATGATCGTCGCCCACGTCGGCATCGCCGTGTTCCTGGCTGGCGCGCTGCTGGTGGAGGCGCTGAACGTGCAGCGCGAAGTTGCATTGGCACCGGGCCAGCAGCTGGTGGTCGGCCGCCACGAAGTCCGCTTCGAAGGCGTGGACCATCGCGAAGGCCCGAACTTCATCGCCGACCGTGGCCATCTGCGCGTCTACCGCGACGGCCGCGAGCTGGCCCTGCTGCACCCGGAGAAGCGCCAGTACGCCAGCGGCGGCCAGGTGATGACCGAGGCCGGCATCGATGCACGCTTCGACGGCGATGTCTACGTGGCATTGGGCGAGCCGCTGGGCAACAATGCATGGGCGGTCCGGGTCCACATCAAGCCGTTCGTGCGCTGGATCTGGCTGGGCGCGCTGTTGATGGCCCTGGGCGGATTCATCACCGCCGCCGACCGCCGTTTCCGTCGTCCGTAGGAGTTTCCATGTCCGAGTCCCCCGCCCCTCGCCCCTCCCGCCCGCTGCCGCCGGTAGCCATCGTGATCGGCGTGCTGTTCTTCTTCGGCCTGCTCGGGCTGATGATCTATGGGGTGATGAAATCGGGCGACCCGCAGCGCGACATACTGCCGTCGCCGCTGATCGACAAGCCGGCACCGGCGTTCGCGCTGCCGGTGCTGCACGATCCGGAGATGATCGTGCACAGCGACGACCTGCGCGGTGCGCCGTACCTGCTGAATGTGTGGGGAAGCTGGTGCGCGGCCTGCCGCGAGGAACACCCGGTGCTGACCCGCTTTGCCGAGAGCAAGCGCGTGCGCGTGATCGGCTACAACTGGAAGGATGATCCGAAGGACGCGCTGCACTGGCTGGAACAGCTCGGCAACCCGTTCATGGTCGTGCTCAGCGACGTGGAAGGCCGCACCGCGATCGACTGGGGCGTGACCGCCGCGCCGGAAACCTTCCTGGTCGACGGCAGCGGCATCGTGCGCTGGAAATACAGTGGTGCGATGACCCAGCGCGTGGTCGACGAAAAACTGATCCCGGCACTGCAGAAGATCGAGAAAGCGCAGGGCAGTGCCGGCAACACCCTGCATACGGCGCCCTGAACCCATGCGCTGGCTGCTGGCGTTGCTGCTTCTGATGCTGCCGCTGGCCGCGCTGGCCCAGCAGCCACTGCACGACCCGCAGCCGCTGCAGTTCCGCGACGGCGCCGAAGAACGCCGCTTCCACGACCTGGCCGCGCAGCTGCGCTGCGTGCAGTGCCAGAACCAGTCACTGGCCGACTCCAACGCGCAGATCGCCCAGGACCTGCGCCGGGAGGTGCTGCAATTGATGCAGCAGGGCCACGACGACGCACAGATCAAGCAGTTCCTGGTCGCCCGCTATGGCGACTTCGTGCTCTATCAACCGCCCCTGCAGCCGGGTACCTGGCTGCTGTGGGGCGGCCCCTTGCTGGTGCTCGGCGCCGGCGCGCTGGTGGTGCTGCGCATCGTCCGCCGCCGTGGCCGGGACGTCACGGCCGCACCGGCCGGCAGCACCGATGAAGGAGACGGATGGTGAGTGCCTGGCTACCGCTCGTGGCCGGTCTGGTGGCAGCGCTGACGGCCGCGCTGGTGCTGTGGCCACTGCGCGGCCAGGGTCGCCGTGGTTTCGCGCTGGGCGTACTCGCACTGGGCGTGGCCGGCGCCTGCCTGTACCTGCTGGTCGGTGACCCGCGTGCCGCGCAGGTGCCGCCGACGGCCTCGGTGGCGACGCTGCGCGATGGCGTGCAGGCCCTGCAGGATGCGCTGAAGCATGACCCGCAGCGGGCCGATGGCTGGGCCCTGCTGGGCCGTTCGCAGGCCGAACTCGGCAACGTGGCCGCCGCAGCGGATGCCTTCGCACGCGCCGCCGCACTCGCCCCGGAAGATCCGGGCGTGCTGGTGGAAGCCGCACAGGCGCGCGCGCAGGCCGATGCCGGCAAGCAGTTCGATGACACCGCGATGGCCTGGCTGCAGCAGGCGCGTGCACAGGCACCCGATGCCGAACGTGCCAGCTGGCTGCTCGGCATCGCCCTGCGCCAGCGCGGAAAGAACGCCGAGGCCGCTGACGTGTGGAGCGACCTGCTGCCCCGGCTCGAACCGGGCGCCGCGCAGGCGCTGCAGGCGCAGATCGCCATCGCCCGCGAGGCCGCCGGCCAGGCGCCCGATACCGGCGCGGCGCCGCCGGCGCTGCTGCAGGTGCGCGTGCAGCTGCCTGCGCTGAAAAGCACTGAGTGGCCCGCCAGTACCCGGGTGTTCGTCATGGCCCGCGCCGTGGGTGGACCGCCGATGCCGGTGGCCGCACGCAAGCTGCCGCTGGCCGGTTTTCCGGACCCGGTCGGTCTGACTGATGCCGACAGTCCGATGCCGACCGCGCCGCTGTCGGCCCATCGCGAAGTGGAAGTGCTGGCGCGCATCTCGCGCTCCGGCAGCGCCAACCGCAGCGAGGGCGACCTGCAGAGCGTGCCGGTGAAGGTGAGCCTGCCCCACGACGGTGTTGTGGAGCTGCGCTTCCCGTAACGCGCCGCGGTAGTGCCGGCCGCTGGCCGGCAACCTCATGAATCGTGATGCGCCTGCGAGGTTGCCGGCCAGCGGCCGGCACTACCTGCATCGCCGATGGAAACCAGCGTGTCGCCAGCTCCACATGCCGCCCCGCTAGAATGCCTGCATGACCGAATTCATCCCGCCCGGCACCCGCTTCCACGCCCTGCCCTCACCCTTTCCGTTCAAGCGCGGCGGCGCCCTGCACGGCGCACGCGTGGCCTACGAAACCTGGGGCACCCTGGCGGCCGACGCCAGCAATGCGATCCTGATCGTGACCGGTCTGTCGCCGGACGCGCATGCGGCGGCCAACGAGGCCAACCCCGCACCCGGCTGGTGGGAAGCGATGGTAGGCCCCGGCAAACCGATCGACACCCATCGCTGGTTCGTGGTGTGCGTGAATTCGCTGGGCAGCTGCAAGGGCTCGACCGGCCCCGCCTCGCTGGATCCGGCCAGCGGTGAGCCCTATCGCCTGGACTTCCCCGAGCTGTCGATCGAAGACGGCGCGCGCGCCGCCATCGAGGTGGTGCGGGCACTGGGCATCACGCAACTGGCGTGCGTGATCGGCAATTCGATGGGCGGCATGACCGCGCTGGCCATCCTGATGCTGCATCCGGGCATCGCGCGCAGCCACATCAACATTTCCGGCAGTGCGCAGGCGCTGCCATTCTCGATCGCGATCCGTTCGCTGCAGCGCGAGGCGATCCGCCTGGATCCACGCTGGAACGGCGGCCACTACGACGATGCCGAGTACCCGGAGTCCGGCATGCGCATGGCGCGCAAGCTGGGCGTGATCACCTACCGCTCGGCGCTGGAGTGGGATGGCCGCTTCGGCCGCGTGCGGCTGGATTCGGACCAGACCGATGATGATCCGTTCGGCCTGGAGTTCCAGGTGGAAAGCTACCTGGAAGGCCATGCACGACGCTTCGTGCGTTTCTTCGACCCCAACTGCTACCTGTACCTGAGCCGCTCGATGGACTGGTTCGACCTGGCCGAGTATGCCGACGGCGACGTGCTGGCCGGGCTGGCGAAGATCCGCGTGGAGAAGGCGCTGGCGATCGGCGCCAACACCGACATCCTGTTCCCGGTACAGCAGCAGCAACAGGTTGCCGATGGCCTGCGGGCCGGCGGTGCCGATGCGCACTTCATCGGCCTGGAATCGCCGCAGGGCCACGACGCCTTCCTCGTCGACTTCGAACGTTTCGGCCCGGCCGTGCGCGGCTTCCTCGACGCGCTGTAAGTGGCCTGGCGGCGCAACCTCGCGCTGGCCGCGTTCGGCGCGCTGGCCGCATTGATGGTCAGCGGTGTGCTGCCGCTGTGGCTGGGTGGCTGGTGCCTGTTGGCCAGTGCGGTGTCGTTCGGCCTGTATGGCCACGACAAGCGCGCCGCGCAGCGCAAACAGTGGCGGATTCCCGAGCGCACCCTGCAGCTGCTGGCCTTTGCCGGCGGTTGGCCGGGGGCGCTGCTTGGCCAGGCGCTGTTCCGCCACAAGCACCGCAAGGCTGCGTTCCAGTGGGTGTTCTGGCTCTGCGTGCTGGCCAACGTGGCCTCGATCGCGGTGATGCTGCGCGAGCTGTCGCGGTAACCACCCGCTGAGGTAGTGCCGGCCGCTGGCCGGCAATTCCGTATCCGTATCAAGTGCCACGAGGTTGCCGGCCAGCGGCCGGCACGACCGTTCACGCTTCGCGCACCAGGACCCCATCACGCAACCGGTACTGCGCGTCGACCACGCCGTCGGGCAGATCGTCGTGGGTGATCATCACCAGGCTGCGCCCGTCCAGCAGGCCGGAAAGGTCCTGCAGCAGCGCGCGCGCCGTATCCACGTCGAGGCCCTCGGTCGGTTCGTCCAGCAGCAGGATCGGCGCAGCGCGCAGCAGCGCGCGCGCCAGCGCCAGCCGCCGTGCCTGGCCGGCCGACATCGTCGCGCCGTTCTCGCCCACCCACGCCTGCAGGCCACCGTTGCGCTCGGCCCATTCCCCCAGGCGCACGCGGCGCAGCACTGCCCACAATGCGGCGTCACTGGCCTCGGGATCACCCAGCCGCAGGTTCTCGGCCACGCTGCCGGCAAACACCGGCGCGTTCTGTGGCAGCCACGCAAGCTGTCGGTGCCACTCGGCCTGGGCCACGTCGCGCAGGTCGCGGCCACCATAGGTGATTCGCCCGTGCTGCGGGTCCCACAGCCGCAGCAGCAGGCTGGACAGCGTGGTCTTGCCGCTGCCGCTGTCGCCGCGGATGGCGATGCGTTCCCCCGGTGCCAGGGTCAACTGCAGGCCGGACAACACCGGCCGCGCGGCACCCGGCCACTGGAAATGCACGTCATCCCAGTGCACGCGCGCCGCCTGCGGCACCGGCTGCGGTACCTGGGGATCCTCCACCGCCGGGGGCTGCCCGACGATGGCCTGCAGGCGATCAGCGGCGATGCGCCCGGACTGCAGCGACTGCCAGGCCAGGCCCATGCCGGCCCACAATTCAATCAGCGCCACCGTCAGGAACACGAGGCCCGCAGCCATCTCCGCTGCAATGCGCTGCTGTTCGGCTGCGTGCAGGGCCAGCGCCAGCATCGCCACCAGGCCCAGTCCGGCAACCAGGCCGTGCAGGGTCGAGGCCGCGATCAGGCGCCAGCGGCGGCGGCGATCACGCGAGGCCAGCTGCTTGGCCGCCACGCGCACCTTCAATTGCCACGCTGCATTGGCGTGCAGCGCGGCCAGGTCGCCGGCGCCTTCCAGCCCTTCAAAGGCCGCGGTCCGCAATGCGGCGCGATGCGCGGCGCGGTCGGCCTCTTCATCGTCACGCCCCCGCACGCCCAGCCATGGCACGCCGAAGGCGATCAGCACCGCCAGCACCGCCAGCAGCAGCGCCGCCGACGGCAGGATCAGCGCCGCCGATGCCACCGCGACCAGCGACAGCGCCGCCAATGCCAGCAGTGGCCCGATCGCACGCACCAGCAGGCCGTCCACTTCGCCGATGTCGCCCAGCAGCCGGGCCAGCAGCTCGCCGGTGCGGGTAGCACCCAGCCGCGCCGGTGCCAGTGGCAGCGCGCGGCGGAAGAACCACACGCGCAGATCGCGGGCGATGCGCAGGGTGGCATCGTGGCCGATCAGCTTTTCGAAGTAGCGCGACACGATGCGCGCCATGGTCAGGCCGCGGATGCCCGCCGACGGCGAGAAGAAATTGAAGCCCTGGCCGAGGCCGGCCGCACCGGCCAGCGCGGCCGCAGTGAGGAACCCACCGGACAGGCCCAGCAGAGCGGTGCCGGCCAGCATCGTGGTCCACAGCAGCAGGACGGTCAGCAGCAGGCGCGGGCGATGGCGCAGGAACACCGCGCGAAGCGTATCGGGTGAACGGCTCATGCGCGCACCGCCTGTGCTGGTTCCAGCAGACGCCCTTCCGGCAACAGCAGGCAGCGGTCGGCCCAGGCGATCACGGCCGGGCTGTGGGTGGCAACCACCACGCTGCGGCCACGCGCATAGGCCGCCAGGCTGCGCAGCAACGCGGCTTCGGTGTCGGCATCCAGGAACGCGGTGGGCTCGTCCAGCAGCAGCACCTGCGGGTCCCGCAGCAACAGCCGGGCCAGGCCGATACGGCGCGCCTCGCCACCGGACAGGCCGAAGCCGCGCTCGCCGATCACCGTGTCCAGCCCCTGCGGCAGGCGCTGGGCAAACTGCACTACCTGCGCGGCCTCGGCGACCGCGCGCAGGCGCGCCTCGCTGGCACCGGGATCGGCCAGGCGCAGGTTGTCGGCGATGCTGCCGTGGAACAGGTACGGCCGCTGGCTGGCATAGGCCACCTGTACGCCCGGCCGCACCTGCAGCTTGCCGGCACGGGGTGGCAACCACCCGGCCAGCGCCTCCAGCAACGTGCTCTTGCCGGAACCGCTGGGACCGACCAGCGCCAGGCGCTGGCCCGGTTCCAACAGCACGTCCAGATCCCGCAGCACATCCTGCGGCGCCCCCAGCGGGCGCAGTACCAGCCCTTGCGCCTGCAGCGGCGGCAACGCGGCCTCGGCCGGCTCCACCGCGAGCGGCACAGCCTCGCTTTCGATCAGGCCCTGCTCGTCCGGCAGCGACTGCAGCAGGCGTTCCACTTCGGCGGCGGCGGCCAGTGCATTGGCGCGGTCGTGGTAGTGCGCGGCCAGCCGGCGCAGCGGCGCGTAGAACTCCGGCGCCAGCAACAGGCAGAACAGGCCCGCGCCCAGTGTCGGCACCGCTGTGTGCAGCGACATCATGCCCAAGTAGCTCAGGCCCAGGTACAGCGCCACCATCGCCACGCTCACCGAGGCGAAGAACTCCAGCACCGTAGACGACAGGAAGGCGATGCGCAGCACCTTCAGGGTGCGCACGCGCACGCCTTCGGCGGCGGCCTCCACGCCGGCCAGTTCGGCGTCACCGCGACCATACAGGCGCAGCAGGCCCAGGCCTTTGATGCGATCGGCGAAATGGCCACTCATCCGCGCCAGCTCCCCCAACTGGGCGCGGCCAGCGGCTTCGGCGCCCCACCCCACCAGCATCATGAAGAACGGCACCAGCGGCGCGGTGAACAGCAGGATCAGCGCCACCACCCAGTCAACCCAGGCGACTGCGGCCAGGATCAGCAGCGGCACCACCACCACTTCGGTGCGCACCGGCAGGAACCCGCTGTAATAGCTCTCGATCGCATCACCGTGATGCAGCATCAGTTCGCCCAGTTCGCCGGTGCGGCGCTGGCGCAGCCACAGTGGTCCATGGCCGAGCAGGCGCGCGAACACGCGCTCACGCAGGGCCAGCCGCGCGGCATCGGCCACATCGCCGGCGGCCGCCTGGGTGGCGCTGCCCAGCAGCGTGCGCAGCACCAGGATCACCGCCAGCCCTGCCAGCACCGGCAGCCCCGAGGCCAGCGGCGCGCGCTCCACCAGCACCTGCTGCACCAGCCAGGCGATGGCAGCCGCCTGGCCGATCAACAGGGCGCCGGACAGGCTGATGCACATCGCCGCCAGGCGCTGGCGGCCGCGCGCGGGCCGTGCCAGATCGGCCAGCCATGCACTGCGGGCGCGCCGCTGGCGGGTCGTTTCGGCGTCCTGGGACAGGCCGTCAGGGGTCGGTTCGGCGGCGCTCAAGGGGTCTTCACGGCAAACAGGGGAGACACGGCATTGTAGGCGCAGGCAACCGCCCACCCCTGCGGCCGGCGGTCGCAGTCTTCATCAGGTTGGCATACGATCAACCGGGGCACCTGTTCATACATTGATCTGGATCAAGGCTGTTTGAAGTAGTCGGTCACATCATTCACGTCGTAGACCACCCTTCCCGCCACCTGCAACGGCACTATCCAACGAGGTAGCCAGGCCATGATTGATCAGACAGTCGTAGAACTGTCGCGGCTGCAATTCGCGCTGACCGCGATGTACCACTTCCTATTCGTACCGCTCACCCTCGGCCTGTCCTTCATGGTGGCCATCATGGAGAGCGTGTACGTGATGACCGGCAAGGAGATCTGGCGCAGGATGACCCTGTTCTGGGGCGTCCTGTTCGGCATCAACTTCGCCATGGGCGTCGCCACCGGCATCGTCATGGAATTCCAGTTCGGCATGAACTGGTCGTACTACAGCCACTACGTGGGTGACATCTTCGGTGCGCCGCTGGCCATCGAAGGCCTGATGGCCTTCTTCCTGGAAGCCACCTTCGTCGGCCTGTTCTTCTTCGGCTGGAACCGCCTGACCAAGGTCAAGCACCTGATGGTGACCTGGCTGATGGCGCTGGGTACCAACCTGTCGGCGATCTGGATCCTGGTCGCCAACGGCTGGATGCAGAACCCGACCGGTGCGGTGTTCAACCCGGAAACCATGCGCATGGAAGTGGTCGACTTCATGGCGGTGGTGTTCAACCCGGTGGCGCAGGCCAAGTTCGTGCACACCGTCAGCGCCGGCTACGTGACCGGTGCGGTGTTCGTGATGGCGATCAGCGCCCTGTTCCTGCTGCGCAACAAGCACAAGGACCTGGCCCGTCGTTCGTTCGCGGTGGCCGCAGCGTTCGGCCTGCTGTCGTCGCTGTCTGTGGTGGTGCTGGGTGACGAGAGCGGCTACGCCGCCAGCGAACACCAGAAGATGAAGCTGGCCGCGATCGAAGCGATGTGGGAGACCGAGCGTGCGCCGGCCGACTTCACCGCCTTCGGCATTCCCAACCAGACCACCCACCAGAACGATTACGCGGTGAAGATCCCCTACCTGATGGGCCTGATCGCCACCCGTTCGTTGAACCAGCCGATCCCGGGCATCCTGGAGCTGGTCGAGCGCGCCGAACACCGCGTGCGTGGTGGCCAGCTGGCCTACGGTGCGCTGGAACGCCTGCGTTCCAACAAGAACGACCTCGAAGCGCGCGAGATGTTCGACCGCCACTGGCAGGACCTGGGCCACGGCCTGCTGCTCAAGCGCTACCGCGATGACATCCTCAACGCCACCCCGCAGGAGATCTCGCAGGCGGCGATGGACACCGTGCCGCGCGTGATGCCGCTGTTCTGGACCTTCCGCGTGATGGCCGGCCTGGGCTTCTACCTGATCGCCTTCTTCGCGCTGGCGTTCTACTACTCGTGCCGCAACAACTTCCAGGACAAGCGCTGGTTCCTCAAGCTGGCCCTGTGGACGCTGCCGGCACCGTGGATCGCGATCGAGTGCGGCTGGTTCGTCGCCGAATACGGCCGCCAGCCGTGGGCGGTCGATGGCGTGCTGCCGACCTTCTATGCGGCATCGGGCCTGGCCCTGCATGAAATCGTGCTGACCCTGGCCGGCTTCACCGCGATCTACACCGCACTGATCGTGGTCGAGATCAAGCTGATGCTCAAGGCGATCCGCAAGGGTCCGGACGAACTGCTGCCGTCGCTGCAGTCGCCCCAGCCGCATGCTTCCCACAATGCCTCGGCGCCCGCCGCCGGCCAGGCCTGAGGCAGGAGAACCAAGATGGACTTCATTCTTCTGGACTACACCACGCTGCGCGTGATCTGGTGGCTGCTGCTCGGCATCCTGCTGATCGGTTTTGCCGTGATGGACGGCTTCGACCTGGGCGTGGGCACCCTGCTGCCCTTCGTCGCCCGCAACGATGCCGAACGCCGCCGGGTGATCAACACCATCGGCCCGGTCTGGGAAGGCAACCAGGTGTGGCTGATCCTGGGCGGCGGTGCGATCTTCGCCGCCTGGCCGCCGCTGTATGCGGTCAGCTTCTCGGGCTTCTACCTGGCGATGTTCGTGATCCTGTTCGCGCTGATCCTGCGCCCGGTCGGCTTCAAGTTCCGCAGCAAGATGCCGAGCGAGCGCTGGCGCAACACCTGGGACTGGGCGCTGTTCATCGGCGGCTTCATCCCGGCGCTGATCATGGGCGTGGCGGTGGGCAACGTGGTGCTGGGCGTGCCGTTCCACTTCGATGACAGCATGCGCATCTTCTACACCGGCTCGTTCTTCGGCCTGTTGATGCCCTTCGCGCTGCTGGCCGGCCTGCTCAGCGTGTCGATGCTGGTCGCCCACGGTGCCGCCATGCTGGTGCTGAAGACCGATGGCCCGGTGGCCGAGCGTGCCGCCCGCTTCGGCAGCATCGCGGCGATCATCGCCTTCGTGCTGTTCGCGGTGGGCGGCGCCTGGGTGGCCTTCGGCCTGCCGGGTTACCAGATCACCTCGCAGGTGGTTACCGATGGCGCCACCAATCCGTTGCTGAAGACCGCCGAACTCGGCGCCGCCGGTGGCTGGATGCGCAACTACAGCGCGATGCCGGCCACGATCCTGGCCCCGCTGCTCGGCCTGGCCGGCCTGCTGGCCAGTGCGGCGCTGCTGCGGGCCCGTCGCGGCGGACTGGCGTTCATCGCTTCGGGTGCGGCCATCGCCGGCATCATCCTGACCGTCGGTTTCGCCATCTTCCCGTTCCTGCTGCCGTCCTCGAGCCAGCCCACCTCCAGCCTGACCGTGTGGGATGCCTCGTCCAGCCACCTGACCCTGTGGATCATGCTGCTGGCCACGGCGGTGTTCCTGCCGATCATCCTCGCCTACACCACCTGGGTGTACCGCGTGCTGAAGGGCAAGACCACCACCGAAGAGATGGGCAACAACCCGAACGCCTACTGATTGCCGGTGTGCCGGCCGACCGCCGGCACACCCTTGAACTAAGGAGATTGACCATGTGGTACTTCGCCTGGATTCTCGGTGCCGGTCTCGCCTCGACGGTGGCCATCCTCAACGGCATGTGGTTCGAAGCCCGCGAGCAGAACCGCATCGAGAAGGAAAATCGTCGCTGAGCTGTAAAAAAACCTTGCCGCCCTGGCCTTCACACGGTATCTTAGGCGGCTCCTTCGGGGTGTAGCTCAGTCTGGTAGAGCGCTACGTTCGGGACGTAGAGGTCGCAGGTTCGAATCCTGTCTCCCCGACCACTTCGGTGGTCGCATTGAAGCCTGGTGAAGTCATCCAGGCTTTTTTGTTCCCTGAAGTGACACCGCTTCGGCAGTGTGAAGGAACAGCATTTACCCCTTGCCGCCACCGGGGTGAATCGCTAGAATAGGCGGCTCCCTTCGGGGTGTAGCTCAGTCTGGTAGAGCGCTACGTTCGGGACGTAGAGGTCGCAGGTTCGAATCCTGTCTCCCCGACCACTTTGGTGGTCACCAAGAAGCCTGGAAGACGTCACTGTCCTCCGGGTTTTTTTTGTATCAGCCGCCAGGCCGCCCGCATGACGGGACCTTGCCGGAGCGCGCACGTACAATGGCCGCGCTGCCGGCTTGCCTGCAGCCACTCCCCCACCTGCCGCTTCGGCGTAGACCGATGCCGGCGCTGCATGCCATTGCCCGGGCATGCGACACCTGCAAGGACCACCGATGAGTTCCTCCCCTTCCGATTCGCCGTCGCTGCTGCACGGGCGCGTGCTGGCTTTCGCCGCCATCCTGCTGGCCGCGATCAACCTGCGCACGGCAGTCACCTCGATCACGCCACTGCTGGACGTGCTCGGCCAGCAGTTCGGCTTCGGCACCACCATGACCGGCGTGCTGGGCATGCTGCCGACCGCCTCGTTCGCGCTGTTCGGCGTGGCCACGCCGGCGCTGGCGCGGCGCCTGGGCCTGGAACGCACCACGCTGCTGGCGATGGTGATGGCGATGGCCGGCCTGCTGCTGCGCTCCAGCGCCGGCAACGTCGACACGCTGCTGCTCGGTTCGGTCGTGGCGCTGGCCGGCATGGGCATCGGCAACGTGGTGGTCCCGCCGCTGGTGAAGCGCTACTTCGCCAACAAGGTCGGCACCATGAGCACCCTGTACATCAGCGTGCTGCAGCTGGGCACGATGCTGCCGGCATTGCTGGCGGTGCCGGTGGCCAATGCGGCCGGCTGGCGGGTCTCGCTGGGCATGTGGGCGCTGCTGGCGCTCGCCGCTGCACTGCCATGGCTGCTGCTGGCCAGGCGCGCACCGGCGCCGCAGGCCGACGCCACCGATCCGGCCGCGCAGCCGCACGGCAGGGTCTGGCGCACGTCACTGGGCTGGAGCATGACGCTGATGTTCGGCATGACCTCGCTGATGACCTATTCGATGTTCACCTGGCTGCCGCGCATCGTGGTCGAAGCCGGCGGCACGCCCGCGTTCGGTGGCGTGATGGTGGCGGTGTTCTCCGCGTTGGGGCTGCTGCCGTCGCTGGTCATCCCGTCGATGGCGGTGCGCATGCAGAACCCGTTCCCGCTGGTGCTGATCGGCTATTCCTCGTTCGTGATCGCGTTCGCCGGCCTGCTGCTGGCACCGATGAAGGCACCGCTGCTGTGGGCCTGCCTGCTCGGCGTGGGTCCGTCCACCTTCCCCCTGGCACTGACCCTGATCAACCTGCGCACCCGCACCCCGACCGGTTCGGCCGCGCTGTCCGGCTTCATGCAGGGCGTGGGCTACAGCTTTAGCTGCCTGGGCCCGTTCCTGGTCGGCTGGCTGCACACCGTCAGCACGGGCTGGACCCTCCCGTTCAGCTTCCTGTTCGGCTGCGCCACGCTGATGCTGTGCGCCTCGTGGGTGGCCTGCAAGCCGCGCAAACTGGAAGATCTCTGGTAACCGGCCGGGGCCGCCAGACGGCCCCAGCTACCGCTCGTCAGCCACCCGGGGAATTTTGACGCCGGGCTGACAATTCCGGGCGGATAGTGCCCACGAATGCCCATCCTTGCCGCGTGCCGGCATCGGGCATGGGGGCGGCACCGCCGCCCAGGCCACCACTCGGTGTGCGGGGGACTCTCGTTTCAGACAAGACATTGCAGGTCGCTGTCCGGGTTGTATCCGTCTTCGCTGGGCGGGAATGCACGAAGGGAGTGACGCGGGCCACGGCCACGCCAAACGCTGGCATGTGATGTGCGTCACATTTTTCAGGTTGTCTGGTTTGGAAGCCAAGGGGGTCCCCAATGGTTGTCCACCGTCGGCTGGCGCTCTGCGTCGGCCTTGCCTGTACCGCGCTGGCCTGGGCCAGCAGCGCTGCTCCACCGAGCGGCCGCGAGGCGGCCCTGGCCGAGATCGGCCACTACCGCGACCAGGCCCGCTGGCTGGATGCCCTGGGCGCGATCGAGCGCGCCAGCCAGCAACAGCCCGATGACGACCTGCTGTTCAAGCTGCGCGTATTGACGCTGGGCGACATCGGCAACGCCTGGCGCGCGTGGGAGCTGTACCAGCAGCGCCCGCAACTGTTCGATGCCGCCCAGAAGCAGCGCCTGGAAGGTGACTACCTGGCCAAGCTGGTGGTCTGGAGCCTGGCCTACAGCAGCAGCGAGGACAGCCGCCTGCAAGAGGCCGAATCGACCCTGGCCCGCATGCAGCGCTACCTCGGCGGCGAAGGCACCCCACCCTCGCAGGCACCACTGCGCATCCGCATGGACCGGCTGATCCTGCTCAACCGGCTGGGCCGCCATGCGCAGGTGCGCGAGGAAGCACGGGCGCTGCAGGCCGAAGGCCACACCCTGCCCGACTACGTGCTGCCCGCCGTCGGCGATTCGCTGATGGGCACCCTGCACCCGGAGGAAGCCATTCCGGTACTGCAGGCGGCGGTGGCAGGCGACCCGACGCGCGATGCCTCGCATTCGGAGCTGGCCTATGCCTATCTGGAAAGCGAACAGCAGGAAAAGGCCATCGACCTGTTGCAGGCATGGCGCGACAAGGAACCGGCGTGGCGCTGGAGCAACGGCAAGGCACCGTACGCGAACTGGTCGCGCTACGAGGCCGATCTCAACCTGGCGATGGTGCGCGCCTACAGCGGTGACCTGCGCACCGCGCAGCACGACCTGGAATCGATGGTCGACATCGCACCGGGCAACGGCGGCCTGCAGAGTGCGCTGGGCAGCGTCTACATGATGCGCGGCTGGCCACGCCGGGCGCTGCAGCGGCAGCAGATGGCACACGCGCTCGACCCGCGAGACATCGAACCGCGGCTGGGCATGGAAGAGGCCTATGTCGCCCTGCAGCGCGACGACCTGGCGCGGCCGCTGCACGATGACCTGGTCGCGCGCTACCCCACCCAACCGGCGGTCGAACGCATGGACCAGGCCTGGCGCGCGCATCGCGGCTGGCAGCTGAAGGCCTGGACCGACATCGGCCGCAGCTCCGGGGGCGGTGGCACCTCGCCACTGGGCAACAACGACCGCCACTACGGCGTGGAAGTGGAGACACCGCTCCTTGATGACCGCTGGCGGTTGTTCGCCCTGGCCGACCGGCGCTCGACCGACTTCCAGGACCAGCGCATCGATCCGCTGTGGCTGGGTGCGGGCGTGCGTTACCGCTTCGGGCGACTGGATGCGGAAGCGGCGGTGCTGCGCGCCAACGACCACATCGGCGACACCGGCCTGCGGGTCGGCGTCGGCTGGCAGTTCAACGATTCCTGGCACGCCGGCCTGGTGGTCGCACGCAATGACCCGGAGGCCTCGATGCAGGCGCGCGCGGCCGGCATCACCGCCGACAGCGTGAGCGCACAGGTGGACTACCGGCGCAGCGAGCTCACCCACTGGACGTTCGGCGCGAGCCGCTTCCGCTATGACGACGGCAACCATCGCGAGCTGTTTGGCACCAGTGTCCAACAGCGCCTGCTGACCCGCCCGCGCTGGCTGATCGATGGCCTGGCCAGCGCCTACACCAGTCGCGGCAGCCGCGACGATGCGCCCTACTTCAACCCGAAGCGCGACCGCATGGTCGAGATCGGGCTGCGCATCGACCAGCAGCTGTGGCGGCACTACGAGCGCCACTTCCGGCATCGCCTGACCGTCTCGCTGGGCGACTACTGGCAGGACGGTTTCGGCAGTGCACTGGTACCGACGGTGTCCTACATGCACGAGTGGCAGCTGGGTCCCGGCCGCGTGTTCGAGTATGGCGTGCGCTGGTCACGGCCGGTCTACGACGGCCACCGCGAGCGCCACATCGGCTTCGAAGCCGCATTGCGCTGGGGAGACTGACATGGCCCGCATCCTGCGACTGATCGTGCTCCTGCTGCTGGCCATTGCGCCATCGGCCCCGGCGCAGCAGGCCCTGGATCTCGATGCGATCGACAACGGCCTGCTGATCCTCAGCTACCACGACATCCGCGACCAGGTCGCCGCCAAGGGCGATGCCGACAGCTACGCGGTGAGCACGCAGAACTTCGCCGCGCACCTGGACTGGCTGGGCGCACACGGCTACCACCCGGTTTCGCTGTCGCAGCTGATCGAGGCCTCGCAGGGCCGCGCCACGCTGCCTCCCAAGCCGGTGCTGCTGACCTTCGACGATGGCCTGCGCAGCGTCTACGACAAGGCCTTCCCGCTGCTGCAGGCCTACCGCTACCCGGCGCTGGTGGCGGTGATCACCGACTATGTGGACATGGCACCGGGCCGCACCATCGACTACGGCTACCGCCGGTTCGGCCACGATGACTTCGTGACCTGGGCGCAGCTGAAGCAGATGCACGACAGTGGCCTGATCGAAGTGGCCAGCCACACCGATGACCTGCACCACGGCGTGCTTGCCAATCCGCAGGGAAACTCCACGCCCGCCGTGGTCACCCGCGTCTACACCCCGGCCACGCGCAGCTACGAGAGCGAGACGCAGTATGAGCAGCGCCTGCGCACTGATCTTTCGCGCAGCGTGCAGCGCATCCAGCAGCACCTGGGCGTGCGCCCGCGCGCCATCGTCTGGCCATATGCCGCGTACAACCAGTTGAGCAACGACATTGCCGAGCAGCTGGGCATGCCGGTCTCGTTCGACCTGGAAGGCCGCAGCACGCCGGTGGCCAGCGACCTGCACGGGCTGGCACGGTTGCTGGTGAGCAACAACCCGACCGTGGAGGGCCTGGCCTACGAACTGCGCCGTGACGTCGCGCTCGACGGCATCCGCGCCCTGCAGGTCGACCTGGATGATGTCTACGACGCGGATCCGGCGCAGCAGGCACGCAACCTCGACGCGCTGGTCGAGCGGGTCAAGCGCATCGCGCCCACCCACGTCTACCTGCAGGCCTTCGCCGACCCGGACGGCAACAACACGGCCGACGCACTGTACTTTCCCAACCGGCACATGCCGATGCGCGCGGACCTGTTCAGCCGTGTTGCCTGGCAGCTCAAATCGCGCGCGGGCGTGAAGGTCTACGCATGGCTGCCGGTGCTCGGCTTCGAACTGCCCGACCCGGCGCAGCGCAAGGCGCTGGCGATCCGCAACGGCGATGCCGACGGCATGTACCGGCTGGACTTCACCAACCCGAAGGCACGCCAGATCATGCTCGACATCTACGAAGATCTGGCGGTCAATTCCTATTTCGAGGGGCTGCTGTTCCATGACGATGGCTACCTGCGCGACACCGAGCTGCCCGCGCTGGCCGCCGGTGCCGACGGCAGCGCGCGTACCCAAGCCCTGATCGACTTCACCCTGGCCCTGCGCAACAGCGCGCAGCGCTGGCGGCCGAAACTGGCAACGGTGCGCAACCTGTATGCCGAGCCGGTACTTCGCCCGCAGAGCGAAGCCTGGTTCGCGCAGCGCCTGGACCTGTTCAACCGGGCCTACGACCAGACCGCGCTGATGGCGATGCCCTGGATGGAAGGCAGCAAGCAGCCGGAACGCTGGCTCGACCAGCTGCTGGCTGCGGTACGCGCGCACGACCCGCAGCTGCAGCACACGCTGTTCGAACTGCAGACCGTCGATTGGCGCAGCGGGCAGCCGATTCCCGCCGAACGCCTGCGTGCGCAGATCCGCCAGCTGCAGGCGCAGGGCGTCCACCACTTCGCCTGGTACCCGGACGACTTCATCGGTGACCAGCCTTCCACCCACGATGCCCGCGCGGCGATGTCCGCCGGCAACTTCCCGTACCCGGAGAAGTGACGTGGACATGCATCCGCTGCTGCAGGTTCTGTTCCAGTTCGCCTTCTACTACCCGATGGTGATGGCGTTCTTCTGGATGTCCGGCGGCCTGTACTACTACTTCCGGCGTGAACGCCACTCGCGCCCGCGCAACGATCCCCCGTTGATGATCGCTCCCCCCTTCGCCACCCTGCTGGTGCCCTGCCACAACGAAGCGGAGAACCTGGACGACACGCTTGCCGCGGCGCTGGCGCAGCGCTACCCCGCCGACTATGAGGTGATCGCCATCGACGATGGCAGCAGCGATGACACCGGCGCGCGGCTGGACGCCCTGGCAGCGAAGCACCCGCGGCTGCGCGTGCTGCACCTGGACCGCAACCTGGGCAAGGCCAATGCGCTGCGCATGGGCGCGCTGGCCGCGCGCTCGGAATACCTGGTCTGCATCGATGGCGATGCCATGCTGGAGGAACATGCGCTGCACTGGATGGTCTGGCATCTGGTCAGCGGCAACCGGGTCGGTGCAGTCACCGGCAACCCGCGCATCCGCAACCGCTCCACCCTGCTTGGCCGCCTGCAGGTCGCCGAGTTCTCCTCCATCATCGGCATGATCAAGCGCGCACAGCGCGTCTATGGCCGCATCTTCACCCTCTCCGGGGTGATCGCCGGCTTCCGCCGTACCGCCCTGCACCAGGTGGGCTGGTGGTCGGATGACATGGTGACCGAGGACATCGACATCAGCTGGCGCCTGCAGCGCGCGCACTGGGACATCCGCTACGAGCCCAATGCGCTGTGCTTCATCCTGATGCCGGAAACACTCAAAGGCCTGTGGCGGCAGCGGCTGCGCTGGGCGCAGGGCGGCGTGGAGGTGATGCTGCGCCACGCCCGCTCGCTGCTGCACTGGAAAGAGCGGCGCATGTGGGGCGTGCTGCTGGAGTACGTGCTGAGCGTGATCTGGGCCTACACCATGCTGTTCATCGTGCTGCTGTGGGCGCTGGGCAAGTTCATCGAGCTGCCACCGCAGCTGCACATCGCCAGCCTGCTGCCGGAGTGGCATGGCGTGATCCTGGCGATGGTCTGCCTGCTGCAGTTCGCCAGCAGCCTGATCATCGACCGGCGCTACGAGACACAGATTGGACGCAACTACTTCTGGGTCATCTGGTACCCGATGGCGTACTGGCTGATCAGCCTTTCCACCACCCTGGTGGCGCTGCCGAAGACGCTGCTGCGCCGTCGCAGCAGGCGCGCCACCTGGACCAGCCCTGACCGGGGGATCCGATGAACGCGCACCACCCGTCCAACCGCTTCGACTCGCGGATGATCCGCAAGCCGCATCGCCAGCCACGCTTCCAGCGCACCGCCTGGGGATTTGTCACCCTGGCGTTCTGGGGCTTCTACTTCTACCTGTGGGCGCCACTGGTGACCCTGCTGTCGTGGTTGATCGGCGGCCAGCTGGCCTGGCGGCAGCTGTACGAACGACAGGGCCAGTTCGACCCGTACGTGCTGGTCGCGCTGCCATTGCTGCTGCTGTGCGCCAGCGTACTGCTGATCACCTGGGCCGAGTACAACCGCGCCCGCTTCCGTGGCCGCGAACGTCGCCAGCCAAGGCCACTGGCCAGCCTCAACGAAGTCGCGGCCGATCTGGGGGCCAGCGCAGGACTGGCCGAACGGCTGATGGGCTGCAAGGCCGCCACCCTGCACATGGATGACCACGCACGGCCGGTCGGCATCCGCCGCGAGGTGGTGTAGCCGACGACCTGGCAGCTGCCGACTTTGGTCGGCGCTTGGGCCTGGTGGGTGCCGGCCTTGGTCGGCACCGGGGTCTACCGCGAAGAGCATCCACGCAGGGCGTGGATCTACTTGCGCGTCTGCCCTTCACCGCGCACGACAAATCGTTCGACGGTGAGTGCTTCCAGGCCCATCGGGCCATACGCATGCAGGCGCGTGGTGGAGATGCCGATCTCGCTGCCCAGGCCCAGCTGGCCACCATCGGAGAAGCGCGACGAAGCGTTGACCATCACCACCGCCGAGCGCAGCGCGTTGACGAAGCGCTCGGCATGGCTGGCGTCTTCGGTCGCGATCACTTCGGTGTGGTCGGAGGTATAGGTGCGGATGTGCGCGATGGCCGCCTCGAGATCATCGACCACGCGCACCGCCAGCACCAGATCGAGGAATTCGGCGGCATAGTCCTCTTCGGTGGCCGCCGTGCTGCCCGGCAGCAGCGGCTGCGCGTTCGTGTCGGCGCGCAGCTCCACGCCACGCTCACCGAGCGCCTGCGCCACGCGCGGCAAGAACGCTTCGGCCACATCACGATGCACCAGCAGGGTCTCCAGCGAGTTGCAGGCCGACGGACGGCTGCACTTGCCGTCCACCAGAAGGTCGATGGCTTTGCCGAGGTCGGCGCTGGCATCCACGAACAGGTGGCAGACACCCTTGTAGTGCTTGATCACCGGCACCCGTGCATGTGCGGCAACGAAGCGGATCAGGCCTTCGCCGCCGCGCGGGATCGCCAGATCGATCAACTCGTGCAACTGCAGCAGTTCCAGCATCGCTTCGCGGCGCAGGTCGGTCAGCACGGTCACTGCCGCCGCCGGCACACCGTTGGCGTTCAGGGCACCGGCCAGCGCCTGGGCGATGGCGGTGTTGGAATGGATCGCCTCGGAGCCCCCGCGCAGGATCACGCCGTTGCCCGCCTTCAGGCACAACGCCGCGGCTTCGGCGGTGACGTTCGGACGGGCCTCGTAGATCATCGCGATCACGCCCAGCGGCACGCGCACCTTCTGCACGCGGATGCCGTTGGGACGTACGTCATCGCGGGTCACCTGGCCGACCGGGTCAGGCAGCGCGGCCACCTCGCGCACCGCCTCGGCCATCGCGAACAGCCGCGGCGGGTCCAGTGCGAGGCGGTCGAGCATGGCACTGCCAACGCCCTTGTCGCGCGCGGCGGCGAGGTCGCGTGCGTTGCCGGCCAGGATCAGTCCGGCATTCACTTCCAGGGCCTGCGCCATCGCCAGCAGCAGCGTGCGTCGCGCCGCACTGTCCAGGCCGGCAACGATCTGCGCTGCATCACGGCAGGCGCGCGCCTGGGCTTCGATTTCGCTCATCGGGGTGTCCTTCAAACCGGTCATGGCAGCACCAGGTCGTCACGATGGACGACGCTACCACCGTAGTTGTAGCCGAGCACGGCCTGGATGTCGCGCGAATGATGGCCGGCGATGCGGCGCACGTCGTCGGCCGCGTACTGGCTGACCCCGCGGGCCACGCAGACGCGGCCCTGCGGCGCGTTCCAGCACACCTGCACCATGTCGCCGCGCCGGAATGCCCCCTCGGCAGCGGTGATGCCACCGGGCAGCAGCGAGGCCCCCTTCTCGCGCATCGCCTGTGCCGCACCGGCATCGACGACGATCGCGCCATCAGCCAACGGCGCGTGCCGCAGCCAGTGCTTGCGGGCGGCCTCACGGCTGCGTGCGGCATGGATGCGGGTACCGAACAGGCGGTCCTGTGCCAGCGCGCGCACCACATCAGCGCTGCGGCCGTTGAACAGATAGGTCTCGATGCCGAGGCGGCCCGCCTTCGCCGCCGCCTCCAGCTTGGTGCGCATGCCGCCGGTGCCAGCCCGCGAACCGGCACCGCCGGCCATCGCCAGCACCGGGTCGCTCAGTTCCGGCACATCATGCAGCGGCCGCGCGTCGGGCACCGTGCGCGGATCGGCGCTGTACAGGCCATCGATGTCGGTGGCGATGAACAGCGCATCGGCATCGACCAGCGCCGCCACGGTGGCCGCCAGGTTGTCGTTGTCGCCGAGCTTGAGCTCGTCCACCGACACGGTGTCGTTCTCGTTGACCACCGGCAACGCCCCCAGCCGCAGCAGTTCGCTCAGCGTGGCGCGCGCATTGAGGTAGCGGCGGCGGTTGCGCAGGTCGTCGTGGGTCAGCAGCAGCTGCGCCACGGGGCGCTCGAAGAAGCGCTGCCAGAGCCCGATCAGCTGGGCCTGGCCGAGCGCGGCCAAGGCCTGACGCGCCGCCATCGCCGCACCCGGTTCATCGGCCCGTGGCAGGATCGCGCGCCCTGCGGCGACCGCACCGGACGACACGATCACCACCTCGCGCCCGGCCGCTACATTGGCCGAGACGAACTGCGCCAGGCCCAGCGCATGGCGCGGCGACAGGCCGCCACCATCGGCCGCCAGCAGGCTGCTGCCGACCTTCAGCACCGCGCGCCGCCACGGCGGCAGCGCCTGTTGCGGGAAGGGCGAAGCGACGTTGGCAGCGTGCAGGGTCATTGGTCAGGCTCTCAGCGGATGTTCCATTCGTGCACGGTCAGGTCGGAGGCCTGCATCGTCACCAGCGGGTCGGTGGCGACGATGGCCTGCGCCTGCGCCAGGCTGTCCACGTTGCACAGCACGTAGGCGCCACCGCTGCCATCGGCGAAGCCGCCGGTCAGCTGCAGCTTGCCCTGTGCCTGCAACGCATCGAGGAAATCGCGGTGCGGTTGCACCGCCGCGGCATTGAAGTCCGGACGGCGCATCGCCAGCACCAGGTAGACGGTGCCCGCCATCAGGCCAGCGCCTGCCAGCGTGCGTGCAGTTGCTCCAGGCGCAGGTCGGCCGCCGAGCCGGGCGACACGCGCGCAGCCAGGCTGCCTTCCGGCGTGCGCCCCTGCCCTGCCCTGTCGGCACCTGCCGCTGCCGCCTTGTAGGCCTCGCGGAACGGCACACCGGCCACGGCTGCTTCCACCGCCACGTCGGTGGCGTACATGCCCGAGTCGATCGCTGCGCGCAGCCTGTCGTCGCGCCATTCCAGGTTGGCCAGCAATGCCGGCAGCAGCTCCAGCGCGGCCAGGCCGCGGCCGAAGCCATGGAAGATGGCGCCCTTGGACGATTGCAGGTCGCGGTGATAACCCGAGGGCAGCGACAGCAGCTGCTCGATCTCGGTGCGCGCGGCAGCAACGCTGGCGTGGGTGGCGCGCATCAGCTCGATCACGTCCGGATTGCGCTTGTTGGGCATGATCGAACTGCCGGTGGTGTACTGCGCCGGCAGCGCGACGAAGCCGAACTCGGCGCTGGTGAACAGCGACAGGTCCCAGGCGATGCGGCGCAGGTCCAGCGTGGCGCCACCGAGGGCTTCCAGCGCTGCCAGCTCGAACTTGCCGCGCGACAGCTGCGCATAGATCGGCGAGATCTGCATGCGCGCGAAGCCGAGCGCCGCCGTGGTGTGCTCGCGGTCCAGCGGCAGGTTCACGCCGTAGCCGGCAGCGGTACCCAGCGGATTGGCGTCGACCAGCGCATGGGTGTCGCGGGCGCGGATGGCGTTGTCGATGAAGGCCTCGGCCCAGCCGGCCCACCACATGCCCGCCGAGGACACCACGGCGCGCTGGATGTGGGTGTAACCGGGAATCGGCAGGGCCTTCTCGGCCTGCGCACGGTCGAGCGCGACCTTGGCCACTTCCGCGCTGAGCTGCGCCACGCGCTGCAGCTTCTCCTTCAGCCACAGACGGGTGGCCACCAGGATCTGGTCGTTGCGGCTGCGACCGGTGTGGATCTTGCGGCCGGCATCGCCGAGACGCTCGGTCAGCCGTGCTTCGATCGCCGAGTGGCCATCTTCGTACTGCGTATCCAGCATGAAGCGGCCCTCACGGAAGTCCTGCGCCAGCACGTCCAGTTCGCGCAGCAGGCCGGCCAGCTCATCGGCGCTGAGGATGCCGATGTGCTGCAGGCCCTGCGCATGCGCGGCGCTGGCGGCAATGTCGTGCAGGAAGAACTCGCGGTCGAGGATCACGTCGTCGCCGGCGAGGAAGGTCTGAATCTGGGCGTCGACGGCGACGCCGGGCTTCTGCCAAAGAAGGTCTGCCATGGGGGCTCCGGAAGGCGTGTTCAGTGCGGGATCGACGTCAGTTCGTCGATGCCCAGCGCGAGGTTGAGGTTCTGCATGGCCTGGGTGGCCGCGCCCTTGAGCAGGTTGTCCAGGGTCGCCACCACCACCACCCGCTTGCCGCCCGGGGCCAGGGTGAAGCCACCGACCTGGGCACCGTGGCGGCCGGCGATGCGGCTGACCCACGGCGCTTCATCCACCACGTCGATCAGGGGTTCACCGGCATAGGCCTGCTGGAAGCGCTCGACGATCTGTTCGCGGGTCTGCACGCGGTTCAGCCACAGGTTGGCGGTCAGCGTGATGCCCCGGAAGTGCGGCGCGACGTGCGGCATGAATTCCACGGCCACGCCCAGCTGCACCGACACCTCGCGCTCGTGCACGTGGTTGGTCAGCGCATACGGCATCAGGTTGTCGGCCAGCAGTTCGACGTTGTTCTTGTCCGACGGCGTGGTGCCGGCGCCGGAGTAGCCGGACACACCGAAGCACTGCGGCGGGCCGGCCAGCAGGTCCAGCAGCGGATGCACCGCCAGCTGCATCGCCGTGGCATAGCAGCCCGGGTTGCTGATGTGCTTCTGGCCGGTGTAGCGGCCGCGGGTCAGCTCCGGCAGGCCGTAGTACCAGCCGTTGTCGAAACGGTAGTCGGCCGAGAGATCGACGATGACGGTATCCGGCTTCGCTGCGTCCAGCGCGGCCACGAACGGCGCGGCCAGGCCGTTGGGCAGGGCCAGGATCACCGCGTCCACACCCTTGGCCGCCACCGCGTCGGCGTCCAGGTTCTCGTACTGCAGGTGCCCCTGGAATTCCGGATGGTGGTCGGACAGGCGCTGTCCGGCGCGCTCGCGCGAAGAGACGAAGGCAAGTTGCAGCCGCGGGTGGGCGGCCACCAGCTTGATCAGCTCGGCGCCGGTATGGCCGCGGGCACCGACGATGCCAAGGGTAAAGGTCGAATCGTTCATGCGTGGCTGTCCAGGCGGTACTGCAGGTGGCGCTTCACGCCCTGCCATTCCGCGTCGATGATGGAGAAGATGACGGTGTCGCGCGGCGTGCCGTCGGCGTGCCGCTTGTGGTTGCGCAGCACGCCATCCTGCTTGGCGCCGAGGCGGGCGATGGCGGTGCGCGAGGTGAGATTGAACCAGCTGGTTTCCAGCACCACGCTGATGCAGCCCATCACCTCGAACGCATGCTGCAGCAGCAACAGCTTGGCTTCGGTGTTGGCACCGGTGCGCTGCACGCGCGGCGTGTACCACGTGTAGCCGAGGCTGAGCCTGGGCACGCTGGCGTCCATGTCGTAGAAGCGCGTGCTGCCGATGATGGCGCCGGCCGCATCGCGGATCACGAACGGCAGCACCTTGCCTTCGCTCTGTGCCCGCAGCGCCGCCTGCACATAGGGCTCGACCTGCTGCGGCGACGGCACCTGGGTGTACCAGAGCTGGTCAAGGCCACTGCCTTCGAGCGCATCGCGCAGGCCCGGTACGTGTGCAGGCTGCAGCGCCTGCAGCGTCACGTGCTGGCCGCGCAGGGTGGGAACCGCGTTCCAGGCGTCAGGAGGGCTCATCGCTCACCCCAGCAGGCTCGGCGCGCGCTGGGCGCAGTGGTCGACATAGGTCTTGATGCGGTCGATGCCATCGGCACCGAACCAGAACACCTTCCAGTGATCCTGCTTGTAGCAGCCATCGGATTCGGCGTAGTAGAAATGATTGATCGGATTGCCATGGCGCGAACGCCAGAACAGCTGCGGGGTTTCCTCCAGCATCACGTTCCAGACCGCACGGCCCAGGCCTTCGCCCTGCGCATCGTCGAGCACGGCGAACTTGTCCAGGTACACGCCCTCGGCCTCGTCAGTGAGGATCACGGCGGTGCGGTAGTTCTCGCTGACATAGGCACGGAGCAGCCGGGTCTTCTCGAAGTAGTCCGGCACCAGGGTGCGGCCGAAGCTGGACTCGATCAGGCCCTTCAGGCGCGGCAGGTCCAGTTCGTCCCAGGCGGTGGCGCGCAGCACCTTCTCGCCCTTGCGCACCAGCGTGCCCGAGCCCTTGTGGGTGAACAGTTCCTTGGCCAGGTCGGCCGGCCGGGTGATCGATACCGACGATTCCAGCGGCAGGCGATCAAGCAGATCCTTGATCTGCTCGATCTTCACCTTCATGCCGCCATGAATCCATGGCTGCGCAATCAGGTGGTCGTACTCGGTGGACAGGTTGATCGAGTCGATCACGTTGCCCTGCTCGTCCAGCAGGCCACCGGTGCCGGTCAGGAAGATGATCTTGTACGGCTGCAGTTCCTGCACCAGTTCATTGGCGGCGAAGTCGGCGTTGACGTTGAGGATCTGCCCGCCCGCGGTTTCGCCCAGGCTGGTGATGACCGGGATCGAGCCGGCGCGCAGGCTGGCCTCGATCGGGGCCAGGTTGACCTTCTTCACCTCGCCGACCAGGCCGTAGGTGTCCACGTCCAGGTACTCGGCCTCGAACACGCCACCGGTGATCGAGGTGGCACGCGCACCGTTCTGCTGCAGCGCTTCGACCAGGCGCAGGTTGGACTGCTGGAACACCCGGCGCACGATCGCCAGCGCTTCCGGCGAGGTCACGCGCAGGCCGTTGACCGTCTGCTTCTCGATGCCGGCGGCCGACAGCTCGGCGTCCAGCTGCGGGCCGGCGCCGTGCAGCACGATCGGGGTCAGCCCGACTTCCTGCAGGAACGACAGCGAGGAGGTCAGCGCGTCGAGGTCGTCGCGCAGCACTGCGCCGCCGACCTTGACCACGGCGAAGCGCTTGGCATCCAGCTGCGAGAAGCGCTTGAGGTACTGGCTGATCTCCTTCGCGCTGGCCATGCTGGAGAGCAGGCGCACGATGGTCTGGCGGGTCTGGCGGTGAGGCTGGAGGGCAGGAGACATTTCGGTTTCGTCACAGGCGGCGGTCGCCGCGTTGCAGGTCCACCCGGCCGGGGCCGGGCGGCGTTGTAGGGTCGATCAGGCGCCGGCGGCAATGATCCGGTGCACGGCGTGGGTATAGCGCTGCAGCTGGTCCAGCGTCACGAACTCGTCGGCGGTGTGGGCCTGGGCGATGTCGCCCGGGCCGAACACCAGCGTGGTGTAGCCAGCGGCCGAGAACAGCGACGCCTCGGTCCAGAAATCAACGGCATTGCCGATCGGCAGCTCCAGCGCATCGGCCACGTCACGCGCCAGCAGGCGGCGGTTCTCGGCTTCGGCGATGTCACCGGCCGGCAGGCTCGGGCCGCGGAAGGTCTCGGTGAACACGGCAGCGTCCGGTTCGGCGAATCCGGCGAAGGTCGCCAGCAGGCCATCGATGTCCATCGACGGCAGCGGGCGGAACCCGAACCGCACTTCGGCAGCCGGCGCGATCATATTGGCCTTGATCCCGCCTTCGACGCGGCCGATGTTGAAACGCAGGCCGGTCAGCCCACCGAAGCGCGCCGAGGCCAGCGATTCCACATGGTCCAGCGCGCGGTTGCCCCAGCGCATGGCCTGGTGCAGCGCGCTGGCGGCCGCATCCTGCTTGCCCGAGGCGTGCCCGGCACGGCCGGCGAACTGCATCAGCACCGAACTGATGCCACGGTGCGCGAGCACCGCTTCGCTCATCGTCGGTTCGGCCACCAGTACCGCTTCATACGGCAGGCCACGGGCCAGGAACGCGGCGATGCAGCGCGGATCGTTGGCTTCCTCGTCGCTGGAGAACAGGAACGCGGCATCACCGTCGCTGGCATTTGCCGCGGCCACCAGCGCCGCGGCCGCGCCCTTGATGTCGCACACGCCGAGGCCGACCACGCGGTCATCCAGCCGGCGCATCACGTGCGGGTCGGCACTCCAGTGCGGCGAATCGGGCACGGTATCCAGATGCACGTTGAACAGGTACTTCGGCG
Source organism: Stenotrophomonas pavanii (assembly GCF_900101175.1). Classification (GTDB taxonomy): domain Bacteria; phylum Pseudomonadota; class Gammaproteobacteria; order Xanthomonadales; family Xanthomonadaceae; genus Stenotrophomonas; species Stenotrophomonas pavanii. The sequence goes on from NZ_FNFQ01000001.1 coordinate 217,374, forward strand.
TACCACGCACGGCGTACAGGCTGACCGCACCGGCGCCATGGTCGATCACCTCGACATTGAAGCCGGGCAGGTTCGCGCGCAGGTAATCGAAGATGCCACCGGTGGTGATCGCACGCGGCGGGTTGCGGGTGTCGAAGGACACCAGGGCCTGCAGGTGATCGAGCGTCTGGTCAAGCATGTGTCTGAATATCCGTAGGGTTCGAAATCGGTAGTGCCGGCCGCTGGCCGGCTCCGCAATGATCCAGCCGTGCCACGAGCCGGCCAGCGGCCGGCACTACCTTCCATTGACGTTGCGAGGCGCCGGCCAGCGGCCGGCACTACCTTCCATTGACGTTGCGAGGCGCCGGCCAGCGGCCGGCCCCCCGTCACAGGTCAACCGCGATTGACCTGCGCATAGACAGTGGAACTCATGCCGAACAGCTTGATGAAACCTTCAGCCTCCTCCACGCCCCAGTCGGCCGACTGCGCGTAGGTGGCGCCCTTGGTGTTGAGCAGGTGCGGCGACTTCACGGCCACCGCATCGACGCGGCCACCACGGGTTTCCAGCACCACTTCACCGTTGACCTTGGCCTGCGAGGACTTCAAGAAGGCTTCGATATCGGTCTTCAGCGGGTCGTGGTAGAAGCCTTCGTACACCAGCTCCACCCACTTGCGCGCCACGTCCGGCTTGAAGCGGTTCTGCTGCTTGGTCAGCACCGCATCTTCCAGCGCGCGGTGTGCGGCCAGCAGCGAGACCAGGCCCGGGGCCTCAAACACGATGCGGCCCTTCAGGCCGATCACGGTGTCGCCGGTGTAGACGCCGCGACCCACGCCGTACGGGGCGAACAGCTTGTTGAGCTGGGCCAGGATCTGGTCGCCCGGCAGCGCCTTGCCATCCAGTTCGACGGCTTCGCCCTCAACGAACTTCAGGGTGACGGTCAGCGCCTGTTCCGGCCACTCGCTGCGCGGTGCGCACCAGCCGCGCGCGCCCTCGCCCGGGGCTTCCCACCGGTCGATCTCGCCGCCGGACATGGTCAGGCCCAGCAGGTTCTCGTTGATGGTGTAGGCCTGCTGCTTGGCGCGCACGCCGAAGCCACGCTCTTCCAGGTACTTCTGCTCGTAGGCGCGGGTCTGGGTGTGTTCCTTCTGGATCTCGCGGATCGGCGCGATGATCTGGTAATCGCCCAGTGCCTTCACGGCCAGGTCGAAGCGGACCTGGTCGTTGCCCATGCCGGTGCAGCCGTGGGCGATGATGTGGGTACCCAGTTCGGCGGCACGGTTCAGCGCGGCATCGACGATCAGGTAGCGGTCCGAGACCAGCAGCGGGTACTGGCCCTGGTAGCCTTCGCCGGCCCACACGAACGGCTTGACGAAGCCTTCCCAGATGGCCGGGCCACCGTTGACGGTGACGTGGCTGGCCACGCCCAGTTCGGCGGCGCGCTTTTCGATGAAGTCGCGCTCCTCATCATCCACGCCGCCGGTGTCGGCGAACACAGTGTGCACGTTGTAGCCACGCTCCTGCAGGTACGGCACGCAGAAGCTGGTATCCAGGCCGCCGGAGAAGGCGAGAACGACGTCTTTGTTGCTCATGGGGGTCAGGTCCACTTGGGGGATGAGAATTCGGTAGAGCCGACCATTGGTCGGCCGAAATGTTGGATGCGCCGCTGCGGGAGCAGCCGACCAGCGGTCGGCCCTAGCCCTTGTGCGATCTAGCGCCCGGCAACCGCCGCCATGATCGCCTTCTGCACGTGCAGGCGGTTCTCGGCTTCGTTGATGGCGATGCACTGCGGCGAATCCATCACCGCGTCGGTGGCCTTCACGTTGCGGCGCAGCGGCAGGCAGTGGCTGAACACACCGTTGTTGGTCAGCGCCATCTTCCGTTCGTCGACGATGAAGTGCTTGAACTGGTCACGGATCGGCTTCTCCGGTTCCCAGTTGCCGAAGAACGGCAGCGCGCCCCAGCTCTTGGCGTAGACCACGTCGGCGCCGGCGTAGGCGCTGTCGATGTCATGGCTGATCTTCAGCGAACCGCCGCTCTCGGCCACGTTCTGCTCGGCCCAGCCCATGTAGCGCTCGTCGAGGATGTAGTCGGCCGTCGGGCACAGCAGGGTCACGTCCATGCCCATGCGGGTGGCGATGGTCAGCGCCGAGTTGGCCACGGCGGTGTTGAGCGGCTTGGGGTGGTAGGTCCAGGTCAGCACGTACTTCTTGCCACGCAGGTCCTGGGTGCCGAAGTGCTCCTGCAGCGCCATGATGTGGGCCAGCTCCTGGCACGGGTGGGTGATGGTCTCCATGTTGATGACCGGCACCGGCGAATACCTGGCGAAGCTGTTGAGGACGATGTCCTGGCGGTCGTACGCCCAGTCCTGGAATTTCGGGAACGCACGCACGGCGATGATGTCGCAGTAACGGCCCAGCACCTTGGCCACTTCCGCAATGTGCTCCTCGGTATCGCCGTCCATCACCGTGCCGAGGTTGAACTCGATCGGCCACGCATCCTTGCCCGGCTGCAGCACCACCGCATGGGCGCCGAGCTGGAACGCGCCCAGTTCGAAACTGGTGCGGGTGCGCATGGACGGGTTGAAGAACACCAGCGCGATCGACTTGCCCTTGAGCTGGTCGCCGAGCTTGTTGCGCTTGAACAGCGCCGCCTGGGTCAACAGCGCATCAAGATCGCTGCGGCTCCAGTCCTGGGTGTTCAGGAAGTGCTTGGGGGACATCATCTTTCCTTGCGTGGCGGCGCCGGGTTCGACGCGGTGGAAGGGAAAACAGGAAGCAAAGGTGGAGCGAAAAGGTTGCAGTTGCAGCTTTCAGAACGCGGAAACGAAAAAACCCAGCCGGCGGGCTGGGTTTTTTTCGGACGAACAGCAAAAAGCTCCGGTTACCCAGCGAGAATGTGGGGTTCCGGTCGACGCGCACGCGAGGTCATGCCCGACGCCTGTCGGGCTGCGCTGCTGTCGTGCTGGAAGTCGGTGAGCTTCATGGCCGGCTATCTTTGCATGCGACCGGGGCCGGCGCAAGGGGCCCGGGTCGCAGAATCAGGGATTGCTGGCCGTGCCCTGCTCAGGGCCGACCCACGGGGTGATCGACACCCGGATCTTGAGCCGGTTGCCGGGGTCTTCCGGCAGCCGCGAGCGGTACTTGGTGCCCTTGTAGACGTAATCCACGTCATAGGCGATGGGGCGGCGGAACTCACGTCCCACCGGCACGATGCGGCAGTCGCGGGTCAGCATCGGCCCGTTGCTGGCCGGGGCCGGGGCGGGCGTCTCGGCAGCGGGGTCCTCGGAAACCTCGTCATCGCTGCGCTTGAACATCGAGCGCACCGAGTCCCAGAAGCGGCTGATCCGGCCCTTGTCCTCGACCGGTTCCTCGCCGGTCACGTTGACCGGGGCCAGAGTACGGGTCGACACCGGCTCGCAATGCTCCTCGGTGCGGGTCGCGCGCAGGGTCTGGAACACCGGCTCGACATTCAGCACCTGGGCGTAGTCGAACTTCACGTTCTCCACGATCACCACCCGGTTGCGGGGCTCGGCCTCCTGCGCCAGCACCACGGCGGGCAGCGCCGACAGGCAGGCCAGGGTCAGCAACGCGGTGGGTTTCATTGGCGACGGGAGCAAGGACACGGCAATAGTGTAGGCAGTGGCGAGCGCAAGGGGCTGAACATTACCCGTCCACGCCGCTCCTGCCCACCCCACCCTGGAACAACCGGCGTCCACCGGTGGCAACCGGTGCCCCCAAAGGGGCGCGACACGTTCTAAAATCACAGGCTTGTCCCCCAGTCACAGCCCCATGACCCTGCGCCTGCACAACAACCTGACTCGCCAGCTCGAACCGTTCACCCCGCTCGACCCGGCCTGTCCGACCCTGTATGTGTGCGGCCCGACGGTCTACAACTACGTGCACATCGGCAACGCCCGTGGCCCGGTGGTGTTCGGGGTGCTGGCCGACCTGCTGCGGCGCCGTTTCGGCGCACTGCGCTACGCCCGCAACATCACCGACGTGGACGACAAGATCAACACCGCCGCGCGCGAGCAGGGGGTGCCGATCAGCACCATCACCGACCGCTTCGCCGCCGCCTACCGTGAAGACATGGCCGCGCTGGGCGTGGTGCCGCCGGACATCGAGCCGGAAGTGACCGCGCACATGCCGCAGATCATCGCCATGATCGAGCAGCTGATCGCCAATGGGCATGCCTATGCCGCCGAGGGCCACGTGCTGTTCGCGGTGGCCAGCTTCGACGGCTACGGCAAGCTTTCGCGCCGCGACCCGGACGAAATGCTGGCCGGTGCCCGCGTCGACGTGGCACCGTACAAGCGTGACCCGGGCGATTTCGTGCTGTGGAAGCCGTCCAGCGACGACCTGCCCGGTTGGGAATCGCCGTGGGGCCGGGGCCGTCCGGGCTGGCATATCGAATGCTCGGCGATGGCCGCCGCCCACCTGGGCGAGACCATCGACATCCACGCCGGCGGCGTCGACCTGCAGTTCCCGCACCATGAGAACGAGATCGCGCAGAGCGAATGCGCCCACGGCGGCAGGATCTTCGCCCGCTTCTGGCTGCACAACGGCATGCTCAACTTCGGCGGCGCCAAGATGAGCAAGTCGCTGGGCAACATCGAGCGCGTGCACGACCTGGTGCGCCAGCATCCGCCGGAAGCGCTGCGCCTGGCCCTGCTGTCGGCCCACTACCGGCAGCCGCTGGACTGGTCCGATGCGCTGATCGAGCAGTCGGTGCGCACCCTGGACCGCCTGTACGGCACCCTGCGCGAGCTGGCCGCGGTCGAGGCCAGCGCCGTGATTCCGGCTACGGTCGAGGCCACCCTGGATGATGACCTCAACACGCCGCAGGCGCTGGCCGAAGTGGCGCGCATCGCCGCCGATGCGCGCCGGGCCACCGACCCGGCCGAGCAGGCACGCCTGAAGGGTGAGCTGCTCGGTGCCGGCCTGGCGCTGGGACTGCTGCAGGCCGATCCGGCACAGTGGTTCGGCACCACCGCCAGCGATGACGGCGACGATGCCCGCATCCAGGGCCTGATCGATGCGCGTGCCGCCGCCAAGAAGGCGCGCGACTTCGCCCGTTCCGACGCCATCCGCGACCAGCTGGCCGCCGAAGGCATCGTGCTGGAAGACACCCCGCAGGGCGTGCGCTGGTCGCGCAAGCGCGGCTGACGACCCGCCCTGCCCCGTGGCCGGTCCGCCGGCCACGCCCCACCGTAGAGACTGTTGTGACCGACTCCCCGTTCCCGCTTGAACCCACCGCCGCCGAGGCCCAGGCCGCCATCGCCGAGGAATTCGGCTTCTTCGGCGACTGGTCCGAGCGCTACCAGTACCTGATCGACCTCGGCCGCAAGCTGCCGCCCTTCCCCGAAGACTGGAAGACCGAACAGCATCGCCTGCTCGGCTGCCAGTCGATGGTCTGGATCGTGCCCGAAGGCAACGCGCAGTCGCTGCGCTTCCATGCCATCAGTGATTCGGCGATTGTCTCCGGCCTGATCTTCCTGGCCCTGCGCGTGTACTCCGGGCGCTCGGCGCAGGAGATCCTGGACACCGAGCCGAGCTACATCCAGGACATCGGCCTGGCCCGCCACCTCTCGCCCACCCGCAGCAACGGCGTGGCGGCGATGCTGGCCTTCATCCGCGAGACCGCGCAGGCCCAGCTGCAGCGCGACCCGTCGTGAGCGAACCTGCCACGGCCGAAGACACCGCGCTGGGCCTGCTGTCCCGGCCCGGCTTCGCCAGGCTGCTGGCGTACCGCATCTTTGCGATGCTGTCCTACCAGGTGGTCGCAGTCACCGTTGGCTGGCACATCTACGAAGTCACCCGCAATCCGTTCTCGCTGGGCCTGATCGGCCTGGCCGAGGTCGTGCCGTTCTTCTGCGTGGCGCCGTTCGCCGGTTACCTGGTGGACCACCTGCCGCGGCGCCGCCTGGGCATGGTCGCCTGCTGCGGATTGATCGCCACCGCCCTGGTGCTGACCAGCGTGGCCATGGGCTGGCTGCCGATTGCCGGCGTGTGGCCGATCTATGCGGCCATCGCACTGACCGGCATGGTCCGCGCCTTCCTGTCGCCGATCTACAACGCCCTGTTCGCGCGCGTTCTGGCCCGTGACCAGTTCGCCCGTGGCGCCGGCCTGGGCGCGGTGGTGTTCCAGGCCGGCATGATCGCCGGCCCGGCACTGGGCGGCGTGCTGGTCGGCTTCGGTGGCAAGGGCCTGTCCTACGCGGTGGCCACCGCCTTCGCGCTGGTGGCGATGGCCTGCCTGGCCACGCTGAAGGTGGAAGAACCGGTGCATGCCGGCCCGGCCGCCCCGATCTTCAAGAGCATCGCCGAAGGCGCGCGCTTCGTGGTCGGCAACCGGATCATGGTCGGCGCAATGGCGCTGGACATGTTCTCGGTGCTGCTGGGTGGCGTGGTGGCGATGCTGCCGGCGTTCCTGCACGAGATCCTGCACCACGGCCCGGAAGGCCTGGGCATCCTGCGCGCCATGCCGGCGCTGGGCTCGGTGTGCGTCGGCCTGTGGCTGGCGCGCCACCCGCTGCACCGCAATGCCGGCCGCGTGCTGTTGTTCGCGGTGGCCGGGTTCGGCCTGTGCGTGATCGGCTTCGGGCTGTCGCAGCACTTCTGGCTGTCGGCGCTGATCCTGCTTTTCTACGGCGCCTTCGATGGCGTTTCGGTGGTGATCCGCTCGACCATCCTGCAGCTGGCCACGCCGGAAGAGATGCGCGGTCGCGTATCGTCGATCAACGGCATCTTCATCAGTTCGTCCAACGAGCTGGGCGCGTTCTATGCCGGCACGATGGCAAAACTGCTCGGCCTGGTGCCGGCCGTGGTGCTGGGTGGGTTTGCGGTGCTGAGCGTGGCCGGGATCACCGCGTGGAAGAACCCGACGCTGCGGAAACTGAATCTTCGCGACCTGCAGTGACGCTGCGAACAGCGGATTCGGCGGCGCCGGGCGTCTGGCTGGGGCCGTTGCTCTCCGTCGATGATTCGGCTTGTCACCTTCTTTTCGCGAAAAGAAGGTAACCAAAGAAACGCTCCACCATCCGCGAGCCGGTGCTGCGTACCGGTGCCCTGTGCTCCTCGGTGAATCAGGGGACGGCGCGGAGAGCCAGCCGACCAGCAGTCGGCTCTACAGGATAGAGCGGCCTCTTCGCCCCTGATTCCCCTGCGGTGCTCGGCTCCCTACAAGGCCGACCCAACAAGGGTCACCACTGCCCGTGCCAGCCACGGTCGCGTACCAACGATCCGCCAACAAAAAACCCGGCCAAGGCCGGGTTTTCTGCATGACCAGACAACGATCAGGATTCAGTCGCCCTGCTGCTTCTGCAGGTGCTCCCAACGCTCCTGGGCGTCGATGGTGCGCTCGGCGGTCAGGCGCGCTTCCAGGCGCTCCAGGCCGATTTCTTCGCCGGTGTCGACGCAGTAACCGTAGTCGCCGGCTTCCAGGCGCTTCAGGGTGCTGTCGATCTTGCCGATCAGCTTGCGGTAGCGGTCGCGGGTACGCAGTTCCAGCGAGTTCTCGGTCTCGCGGGTCGCGCGCTCGGCTTCGTCACCGATGTCACGCACTTCCTCGCGCAGGTTCTCGATGGTCTGCTTGGACTCCTCCACCAGGTCCGCGCGCCAGTTCTGCAGGCGCTGGCGGAAGTATTCCTGCTGCAGCGGGCTCATGTATTCCTCTTCCGAGGACGGCTTGTAGCCAGCCGGGAGGATCGGGCGGCCGGTGGCCTCGTCGGTCTTGTATTCGACCACCTTGTACTTGCTGCGCGGGGCCGGTGCTGCCGAGCGGGCGGCGACGGCCACGGCAACCTTGCCGACAGGGCGCGACACGGTCTTCGGGGCGGAATCGGATTTCACGGCGGATTTGGCAGGCGATTTCGAAACGGGCACGGGATTCTTGGATTGCGGGGCCTTCGCAGCGGCAGGGGCGGCGGCCGGGGCCGGCTTGGAAGCCGGTTGGGCTGCTGCCACTGCCACGGTCTTGGCCGGGACAGGCTTGGCCGGAGCCGCCTTGGCGGCAGGCTTCGGTGCGGACTTCACTACAGGGGCCGGCGTCGGCTTTGCGGCCGGCGCGGCGACATTCTTGGCAACCTTCTTTGCAGCAGCGGGCGTGGCGACCGGCTTGGCCGCTGGCACCTTCTTCGCCGCCGGCTTGGCGACCGGCTTGGCTGCCGCCTTCTTCACCGTCGCCTTCGGCGCCGGCTTGGCGGCTGCTTTGCTGGCCACCGGCTTGGCGGCGGCCTTCTTTGCCGGCGCGGCCTTGCTGGTGGCCTTCTTCACCACCGGCGCCTTCTTGCCGGCAGCAGGCTTGGCCTTGGCGGGCGCGGCAGCGGCCTTCTTTGCCACCGGCTTGGTTGCCTTGGCCGGCGCTTTCTTTGCGGTGGCCTTCCTGGCCGCCGGTTGCGAGGACGCTGCCTTGCTGACCGGCTTGCTGGCCGGCTTCTTGGCAACGGGCTTTGCCGCCAACTTCTTCACAACAGGCTTGGCGGTTTTCTTGGCGGCCGTTGCGGCCTTCTTTGCAGTTTTTTTAGCAGCCACGAAACGCTCTTCCTTGGATTTCCCGGGGCCCGGGAAAGCGGGCCTTTATAGCCTACCCGACCCGCAGCAGCAACCTTGGCACCCTGCTCCATTCAGTCCTGGAGCCAAGGCGCCCTGGAGGGCAGTCCGACGAACACGGACCGCCTTGCGCGGTACGGAACCTGGCCAGCACCCGACGGTGCTGGTACCGGTCGCAGGCCATCGGCGACATGCGACCAACGGCCCATCCTGCACAAATGCGGCCTTCATGCCAACTGGCATAAGATGACTGGGTGATCTCGCGCCTGCTCATCGCCCTGCTGCGCTTCTACAAGCGCTTCATCAGCCCCATGCTGGGGCCGCGCTGCCGTTTCGTGCCGAGCTGTTCTGAATACGCGATGGACGCCATCTCGCGGCACGGGCCGCTGCGCGGCAGTTGGCTGGCTGCGCGCCGGCTGGGCCGCTGCCATCCGTTCCATCCCGGCGGCTTCGATCCCGTGCCCGAGTCCCCCAACGCCCCCTCTTGCCGTTGCACAGGAAAACACTGACATGTCCTCCACCCTCATCACCAACGCCCGCATGGTCAACGAAGGCCGCACCTTCGATGGTGACCTGCGCATCGAGAACGGCCGCATCGCGCAGATCGGCAGCGGGCTCGCGCCGCGCGACGGCGAGCAGGTGGTGGACGCGGCCGGACGCTGGCTGCTGCCCGGCATGATCGATGACCAGGTGCACTTCCGCGAACCGGGCCTGACCCACAAGGGCGACATCGCCAGCGAGTCGGCGGCGGCCGTGGCCGGTGGCCTGACCAGCTTCATGGACATGCCCAACACCAACCCGCCGACGCTGGATTCGACCATCCTGGAAGCCAAGTACGAACTCGCACGCGGCCGTGCCTGGGCCAACTATGGCTTCTACCACGGCGCCAGCAATGACAACCTGGAGGCGATCCGCGCGCTGGACCCGAAGAAGGCCCCGGGCGTCAAGGTGTTCATGGGCGCGTCCACCGGCAACATGCTGGTCGACAATCCGGAAACGCTGGACGCGATCTTCCGCGAATGCCCGACCCCGATCATCACGCACTGCGAAGACACGCCGATGATCGATGCCAACCTGAAGGCCTTCCAGGAGAAGTACGGCGACGCGCTGACCCCGGACATGCACCCGGACATCCGCTCGCGCGAGGCCTGCATCAAGTCGACCCGCCTGGCGATGTCGCTGGCACGCAAGCACGGCACCCGCCTGCACGTGCTGCACATTTCCACCGCCGACGAGCTGGCGCTGTTCGAGAAGGGCCCGCTGATCCGTGCCGACGGCAGCCGCAAGCAGATCACCGCCGAAACCTGCGTGCACTTCCTGCATTTCGCGCGCCCGGACTATGCGACCAAGGGCAACCTGATCAAGTGCAACCCGGCGATCAAGGAAGTGTCCGACCGCGAGGCGATCACCGCTGCGCTGGCCGACGACGTGCTGGACGTGCTGGCCACCGACCATGCGCCGCACACCTGGGAAGAGAAGCAGAAGCCCTACGCGCAGGCGCCCTCCGGCCTGCCGCTGGTGCAATATGCGCTGGTGGCCGCGCTGGAGCGCGTGCACGAAGGCAAGCTGACCCGCGAGCAGGTGGTGCAGAAGTTCGCGCATGCCCCGGCGCAGCTGTTCGATGTGGAGGAGCGCGGTTTCCTGCGCGAGGGCTACTTCGCCGACCTGGTGCTGGTCGAGGACGTGCCGTTCACGGTCAAGCGCGAGGACGTGCTGTCCAAGTGCGGCTGGTCGCCGTTTGAAGGCACCACCTTCCGTTCGCGCATCGCCTCCACCTGGGTCAACGGCCAGCTGGTGTGGGACGGCAGCAAACTGGTGGGCGAGCCGGCCGGCCAGCGCATGACCTACGACCGCTGATGCGTTCGGCACTTCTGATCGGGGCGCTGCTGGCGACGCCCCTGTTTTCCGTACCCACGCTGCACGCGCAGGATGGCATCGGCCGCCTGATCGACAGCCGCGTGGTGTTCCCGGCCAGTGCGTCGCAGGGCGCGCTGGTGATCGGCAAGGTTCCCGCCGGCAGCCGCGTGCAGTACGCCGGCCGACAGCTGCGGGTGAGCGGTTATGGCAGCGTGGTGTTCGGCATCGGCCGCGACGAGAAGGGTCCGCTGCGCGTGCAGGTGCAACGGCCCGACGGTGGCAGCGAGACCGCGACCATCGCGGTGACGCCGCGCGACTGGCCGACCGAGCGGGTCAACGGCGTGCCACCGAAGACGGTCAATCCGCCGCCGGCGATCGCCGAGCGGATCAAGCGCGAACAGGCGCAGGTGACCGCCGCACGTTCGCGCGACGACGACCGCACCGACTTCACCCAGACCTTCATCTGGCCGGTACAGGGCCGCATCAGCGGCCGCTTCGGCAATGCGCGGGTGTACAACGGCCAGCCCGGCGCCGGTCACTCCGGCATGGACATCGCGGTGCCGACCGGCACCCCGGTGAAGGCGCCGGCTGCCGGCATCGTCACCTTCGCCGGCCCGGACCTGTACCTGACCGGTGGCACGCTGCTGCTTGATCACGGCTTCGGGGTCAGTTCCAACTTCCTGCACCTGTCGCGCATCGACGTGAAGGTCGGCGACCGCGTGGAACAAGGCCAGGTGATCGCCGCGGTCGGCGCCACCGGACGCGCCACCGGGCCGCACCTGCACTGGGGCATGAACTGGTTCGATACCCGTATCGACCCCTTGCTGGTGCTGGAACGCAAATAACGGTAGTGCCGGCCGCTGGCCGGCAACCTCATCCTCTTCGGCGCCCTGCTGGATGCCGGCCAGCGGCCGGCACTACCCGGTACGTTGGATCAACCGCGCGCCGCCCACCACACGCGCAGCAGGGTGCGCACCGGGGTGGCTTCGATCGGCTTGCCCGCGGCCTGCGCCGCCAGGCGTGCACGCGCCAGGCTGGACCACACGCGGCGCGCGCGCGGGCCGGGCACGCGGGTGCCCCACCCCTTCAACAGGTGCTGCGCCCAGCGCTGCGCGGCCGTACTGGAATCTTCATCCAGCAGGCTGCGCGGCACACCGGCCACGCCGGCATCCTGCAGGCGCTGGGCCAGGGTCTGCAGCTGCACCGCACGACCGGCACCGGTGCGCGGCTTGTCCGCGAACAGCGCCACTTCCACCGCAGCCACGGCGTCAGCGTAATGGGCCAGCGCGCGCTCGGCACCGGCCACGTCCAATGCAACGGTGCGCGCCTCGACCAGATCCGGCAGCGCCTCGGCCAGCTGCGCCCACGGCGCACGCACCGGCTCCAGCAGGCGGCCCAGCGGGTGGCGCGAACGGTGTGCCGCCCAGCTGCGCAGTTCCTCGCCCCACCACGCCAGCTTGGCGTCGGCCGGCAGCGGATCGCCGCTGGTGTTGAGCATGTCGTCGAACTCCTGCAGCAGCGCAAACCACGCCACTGCCAGCTCGCGTTGTGATTCGGCCACGAACGGGGCGGCCACCGACCATTCCGGCCAGCGGCTGCGCCACTTGTCGAGGAAACTGTCCAGCGCGGTACTGCTCACTACGGGGTTCCTTACGGCTGGGCCGGGGCTGCCGGCCGGGTCGGCCAGAGACTGGCCAGTTGCAGAAGTTCGGCGTTCTCGACCAGCACGTCGGCCTGCCACGCCAGCGGGTCGTCACTGTGCAGGCGGTAGCCCCACAGCGCCGCCACCGACGGCATCGCGGCCGCGCGTGCGGCGATGATGTCACGCTCGTCGTCCCCCACGTAGACGCAGTCCTCGGCGGCAACGGCAATCGCCTGCGCGGCGTGCAGCAGCGGCAGCGGATGCGGCTTGCGCTCGGCCAGGCTGTCACCGCCCACCAGCACGGCGCAACGCTGCTGCCAGCCGTGCTGCGGCAGGACCAGGCGTGCCAGGTACTCGGGCTTGTTGGTGACGATGCCCCACACCGTGCCGGCGTCATCCAGCGCGGCGAGCATGCCGGCCACGCCATCGAACAGCACCGCGTGCTGGCCGATCAGCGCTTCGTAGCGCTGCAGGAATTCCGGGATCAGCGCATCGCGCGCGGCGGCATCCAGGTCCGGGAAGGCGGCCCCGACCATCGCACGCGAGCCCTTGGAGACCACCGGGCGCAGCACCGCCGGATCGACCGGTGCACGGCCGCGTTCGGCCAGCATCGCGTTGCAGGTGGCGACGAAATCCGGTGCGCTGTCCAGCAGGGTGCCGTCCAGGTCGAACAGCACCGCGCGCGGAAAGCCGGCGGCGGTCATGCCGGCTTGACCGCGTAGGCCAGGTAGTTGATGTCGGTGCGGCTGCTCAGGCGGGCATGGTTGCGCCACGGCTCGTAGGCCATGCCGCTGACGTCCACCAGCTGCAGGTCGGCTTCGCGCAGCCAGCGCGCCAGCTCGGCCGGCTTGATGAATTCCTGGTAGTGGTGGGTGCCCTTGGGCAGCAGCCGGGCCACGTACTCGGCGCCGACGATCGCCACCGCGAACGCGGCGGCGGTGCGGTTGATGGTCGACAGGAACAGATGCCCGCCCGGCTTCAGCAGGCGCTTGCAGGCCTCGATGATCGCGCCGGGATCGGGCACGTGCTCGAGCATTTCCATGCAGGTCACCACGTCGAAGCTGGCGGGCTGCTCGGCGGCCAGATCCTCGGCCGCCTGCACGCGGTAATCGACCTGGGCGCCGCTTTCCAGCGCATGCAGTCGCGCGACCTTGACCAGTTCCGGGGCCAGGTCGATGGCCGTGACGTCGGCACCGGCCTGGGCCAGCGCTTCACTCAGCAGGCCACCACCGCAGCCGATGTCGAGCACGCGCGCGCCACGCAGCGGCACGCGGTCGGCCACGTACTGCAGGCGCACCGGGTTCAACGCATGCAGCGGCTTCTGCGGGCCGTCGGCATCCCACCAGCGGTTGCCCAGTGCGGCGAACTTGTCCAGCTCGGCCTGATCGAAATTGGAGGAAGCGTGGGGGGCAGTCATGGGGGATGTCCTTGCGGCGCCAGGGATCAGGCGCGGATATGGCGGATGCGCTCGCGCCACTGGCGCGCGTTGGCGATGATGCCCGGCAGGTCCATGCCGACCAGTTCGCGCTGCACCAGCTTCGGCTTGCCGGCAATCCAGACGTCGCTGACCTGCTGGCGGCCGGTGGCGTACACCAGCTGCGACAGCACGTTGTGCAGCGGCTGGGTTTCCAGCGCAGACAGGTCGACGCAGACCAGGTCGGCCTGCTTGCCGACTTCGATCGAACCGATGCGGTCACCGAAGCCCAGCGCGCGGGCACCGCCCAGCGTGGACGCGCGCAGCGTGGTCGCCGCGTCCAGCGCGGTGGCGTCGTCGGCCACGGCCTTGGCCAGGATCGCCGCAGTGCGGTTCTCGCTGAACATGTCCAGGTCGTTGTTGCTGGCGCAGCCATCGGTGCCGATCGCCAGGTTCACGCCGGCGCGCTGCAGGGCACAGGCCGGGCAGAAACCGGACGCCAGCTTCAGGTTCGATTCCGGGCAATGCACCACGCTGACGCCACGCTCGGCGCACAGGTGGATTTCCGCATCGGTCAGCTGGGTCATGTGCACCGCGATCAGGCGGTCGTTGACCAGGCCGAGCCGATCCAGCCGCGCCAGCGGGCGCTGGCCGTGCAGCTTGATCGAATCGTTGATTTCCTGTGCGGTCTCGTGGGTGTGCAGGTGCACCTGCATGTCGAGCTGGTCGGACAGCATCCGCACCCGCTCGAAGTTGGCATCGTTGACCGTGTACGGCGCATGCGGCGCGAACGCGGTGCCGATCAGCGGATCGGTGCGCCACTGGTCGTGCAGTTCGCCGGCCTTGGCGAAGTACTCGTCGTCGGTCTTGGCCCAGGCGGTGGGGAAATCGATGATGACCGCACCGACCAGCGCGCGGAACCCGTGCTTCTTGTAGACCGCGGCCTGCACGTCGCCGAAGAAGTAGTTCTCGTTGGCGCAGGTGGTGCCACCGCGCAGCATCTCGGCGATGGCCAGGGTGGTGCCGTCGGCGACGAACTCAGGACCGATCACGGCCGCTTCCACCGGCCAGATGTGCTGCTGCAGCCAGGTCATCAGCGGCAGGTCGTCGGCGACGCCGCGCAGCAGGGTCATCGGGTTGTGCGTGTGTGCGTTGACCAGGCCCGGCATCAGCGCGGCCTCGGGGCGGCTGACCACCTGCGCAGCGCGGAAGCGTGCGCGTGCTTCCGCACGCGGCAGGATGGCGACGATCTCGCTGCCACGCACGGCAACGGCGTGGTCTTCCAGCACCACCGCATGCGGCTCGATCGGAACGACATAACCGGCTTCGATGAGCAGGTCGCAGGCTTCGGGGAGGTGCGGGCTATCGCTCATGCGGGCTCACTGGCTGGGGGGCGGCGAGGTACTTCTGGGGACACGCCCCTGAGTCAGGGGCTGCCGCGAAGCGGCGGGGTCTGGAGACTCGTGAAGCGGGGCCCATGATCTGCCGAAGCAGATCACGGGAGCGCCAGCGCGAATGCGATGGCGCGTACCCGGCCAGCGGCCGGCACTACCGTAAGGTCGGCCCGTGGCCGGAACCTTACTTGACGCGTGCGGAGTATTCGCCCGAACGGGTATCGACGCGGATCACTTCGTCCTGGTTGACGAACAGCGGCACGCGCACCACGGCGCCGGTTTCCAGGGTCGCCGGCTTGCCGCCGCCGCCCGAGGTGTCGCCACGGACGCCCGGATCGGTTTCGGTGATCTTCAGCTCGACGAAGTTCGGCGGCTGCACGAAGATCGGCTCGCCATTCCACAGGGTGACCACGCAGGACTCTTCGCCCTTCAGCCACTTCTCGGCCCCGCCCATGCCGGCCTTGGTGGCCTGGACCTGCTCGAAGGATTCCGGGTCCATGAAGTGCCAGTATTCGCCGTCGCTGTACATGAAGTTCATGTCGGTATCGACGACGTCGGCTGCATCCAGCGAGTCGGTCGACTTCATGGTGACTTCCTGGGTACGGCCGTCCTTGATCAGGCGGTACTTCACGCGGGTGAAGGCCTGGCCCTTGCCCGGCTTGACGTATTCGGTGTCGATGATGACGGCCGGTTGGTTGTTGACCAGGATCTTCATCCCGTTCTTGACGTCGTTCATGCCGTAGCTGGCCATGCGTAAACTCCTGTGTGGCAAAAACGCCGCGGGTGCGGCGAGCCGTTAGAATGGAAAGCCCACCGGATGCCGGTGGGCGACTGTTTTTCTGCCCCCATGATAACCGCAGGCCCCCTCTCCATGCAGCTTTCCGCCTTCCCCCGGCCCCAGTCGCCCGGTGCGCCCGCGCGCTGGCAGCAGCTCTGGCGCCAGGCGCTGCGCGACCCGCACGCCCTGCTGGCCCGGCTGCAGCTGGACCCGGCGGCACTGGGCGTCTCCGAAGCGGCCATGGCCCAGTTCGCGCTGCGCGTTCCGGAAGGCTTCGTGGCCCGCATGCGCCCCGGCGACGCGGCCGATCCGCTGCTGCGCCAGGTGCTGCCGATCGACGAGGAAATGCGTCCGGCGCCCGGATTCAGCTTCGATGCGGTGGGCGATGGTGCAGCCAGGAAGGCCACCGGCGTCATCCAGAAGTACCGCGGCCGTGCCCTGCTGGTCGCCACCGGCAGCTGCGCGATCAACTGCCGCTACTGCTTCCGCCGCCATTTCGACTATGCCGCGGAGAACGCCGCCAAGGGCGGTTGGCAGGAAGCGGTGGCCGCCATCGCAGGCGATCCGGACATCGACGAGGTGATCCTGTCTGGCGGCGACCCGCTGTCGCTGGCCACGCACAAGCTGGTCGAGCTGACCGACGCCCTGCGCGCCATCCCGCATATCCGCCGCCTGCGCATCCACACCCGGCTGCCGATCGTGCTGCCGGAACGCGTGGACGATGAACTGGCCTCCTGGCTGGGCAGCCTGCCGTGGCCGCTGGCGATCGTGGTGCATGCCAACCACGCCAATGAATTCGATGCCAGCGTGGACGCGGCGATGGCCCGCCTGCGCGGCCTGGGTGCCCAGCTGCTGAACCAGGCGGTGTTGCTGCGCGGGGTCAATGACAGCGTGCAGGCCCTGCAGGACCTGAGCGAGCGCAGCTTCGCCGCCGGCGTGCTGCCGTACTACCTGCACCAGCTGGACAGGGTCGAAGGCGTGGCCCACTTCGAAGTGGACGATGCCCGGGCCAAGGCGCTGATTGCCGGCCTGACCGCACGCCTGTCCGGTTACCTGATTCCCAAGCTGGTGCGCGAACTGCCCGGCGATCCGAGCAAGCGCCCGGTGTAATTCCGCAGGGGGTCAGATCCCTTTTCCTGCGGAAAAGGGATCTGACCCCGACACAACAACCGTCGGTCAGAGGCCCGATTCGATCATCCGCACCACTTCGGTGGCGGTCACCGGGTGGCTGAGCCAGTAGCCCTGGCCGAGGTCGCAACCGCGCTGCGCCAGCAGTTCGTACTGCGCCTGCTGCTCGATGCCCTCGGCCACCACGGTGATGCCCAGCGCGTGGGCCATGGCGATGATCGCCGTGGTCAGGGCCAGGTCGTCGGGATCGCGCTGCATGTCGGCCACGAAACTCTTGTCGATCTTCACGCCGTCAACGGGAACCTGGCGCAGGTGACTGAGCCCGGAGAAGCCGGTGCCGAAATCGTCCAGCCAGACCTTCACGCCGGTGCGGTGCAGCTTGTCCAGCAGCTGCGCTGCGACCATCTCGTCACCGATCACCGCGGTTTCGGTCAGCTCCAGATGCAGGCGCGACGCCGGCAGCCCGGACTCATGCAGGCATTGCGCGACCAGTGCCGGCAGTTCACCGCCGCGCAGCTGGCGTGGCGACACGTTCACCGAGACGAACAGGTCGTCGCCGGCCGCGCCACGCGGCCACTGCGCGGCCTCCATGCACGCCGCGCGCAGCACCTTCGGGCCGATGATCTCGATCAACCCGCTCTGCTCGGCCACTTCGATGAACACCGACGGCGGAATCGTGCCCAGGGTCGGATGCTGCCAGCGCAGCAGCACCTCCACACCGACCATCCGCCGGTCGCGCATGCGGAAGATCGGCTGGTAGGCCAGGCGCAGCTCGCCGCGCTCCCAGGCCCCGCGCAGCTCCTGCTCCATGTGCACGCGGCGCTCGACCGCATGGTCCATCGCCCGGCTGTAGTAGCGATAGCAGTTCTTGCCGGCCATCTTCGCCTGGTACATGGCGATGTCGCCGTTCTTCAGCAGCGTGGTGGCATCGGCCGCGTCGTCCGGGAACAGGGTCACGCCGATCGAGGTCCCCAGGAACAGCTCCCTGCCCTGCACCACCAGCGGTTTGCCCAGCTCGCGCACCAGCACCTCGGCCAGCAGGCGCGCGTTCGCGGCCACGTCGCCCTCGCCGACCAGGATCACGAACTCGTCGCCGCCGAAGCGCGCCAGCAGTGCCTCATCGCCGCCGGCTTCGGTCACCGCGCGACCGATGCGCTGCGCGAACTGCAGCAGGGCTTCGTCACCGGCCTCATGGCCGAGGGTGTCATTGACGCGCTTGAAATCATCGATATCGGCAAACAGCAGGCCCAGCCGATGATTGGACGCGCGCGCCGCCATCAGGCGATGGTCCAGCGCCTCGCGGAACGCCAACCGGTTGGTCAGCCCGGTCAGCGCGTCGGTATAGGCCATGCGCCGCACCTCGCGGTCATGCCGGGCGATGGCGTCGCGCATGCGGGCAAAACCACGCACCAGCTCGCCGACCTCGTCATTGCGGGTGTTCTCGGCCAGCGGCGCCTGGTAGTCGCCCGCCTCGATGCGGCGCGCCGCCGCGGCCAGGTCCCGGATCGGCGCGACCAGGGTACGCTGCACGTACACGATCACCGCCACCCCGATCACCACCAGCAGGCCCAGCATCAGCAGCAGCCAGCCCAGGTGGCGGCTGCCGACCTGCTGCAGGCGTTCGCCGAGGGTGGCATTGGCCGCCTGCTCGCGCTGCTGCACCTCGTCCAGCGCCATGCCGACCCGCACGCCACCGATGCGCTGGTTGCCGACCATGATCGGCATGGTGTTGTCCAGCACCTTGGGCGACTCCTGCACCACCAGCGCCTGCGCCCCTGCGGCCTTCGGGGCCAGCGGGTCGGTCATCGGCTGGCCGAAGCCGGAGACTTCGATCGAGCCGTCATGCACCAGCCGCCCACGCTCGTCAAACACCAGCACATAGCGCACGACCGGCTGCCGTGCCGTGCCGCGCACCAGCGCACCGACCTGGTCCAGGTCGCGGTAGTACAGCGGATTGGCCAGTGCATCGGACAGCTCGCGCGCCATGGCCTCGCCACGGCTGCGCACGCTGCGGTCGAACAGTTCATGGATGACGCCGCCGCTGAGGTTGCGCACCTCGCCCTGCATCGCCGCCTGCCGCCCCAGCAGCACCGCCAGGATCGCCACCACCACGACCATCGCCCCGCCCATCGCGAGCAGGAACCGGGCCTGCATTCCCGAGCCGAGCCACTTCATTCCACTTCCATCCGCACGCGCGTCAATCCTTGTTTCAATTCATCCAGCCGCTGCTGCGCATGCGCATCGACGCGGTGGAAACCCGAAGTGCCGAAAAACCGATGCAACGCCCCCTGCGCCTGCGGGTCGCTGGCCGCCTGCAGCAGGACATCCCGCAGCCGCTCACGCACCGCCGGATCGAGGTCGGCGCGGACCATCTCCACCGCCCGCGGGTAGGGTTCGGTGCGCAGCAGCTCGCGGAAGTCGCGCCGGAATGCCGCTGGCACCCGTCGCTCGTCGTTCCAGTCCACGCTGCTCACCGCCCCTGCCTCGACCATGCCCTTGTGCACGAACGTGGCGATGTTCAACTCGCTCCGCGCGAACACGTACCCCACACTGTCCCGGCCCGGCACGTCCCACACGCCGGCCAGGATCTGCGGCGCCAGCCCCTGCTGCAGCAGCGTCATCACCGGCACCAGGTAGGCGCTGGTCGACGCTGTGTTCTGCAGCGCCAGGCGATGCCCGCGCAGCCCCTGGAGCTGCTGGATCGGACTGTCGCGGCGCACGAAGAACACCGTCTGGTACTGGCGCACGCCATTGCGCTCGGTCAGCAGCAGCGGCCGTGCGCCACTGCGCTGGCCCAGCGCCACTGCCGTGCCCGACGTTTCCGTGACCCAGTCGACCCGGCCCCGCCGCAGATAGCTGGCCATCTGCTGTGGATCGCGTGCCATCAGGATCCGTCCTTCGGTGATGCCGACGTCATGCATGCGTGCCACCACATAGTCCAGCAAGGGCTGCAGCTGCTCGTAATGCGCCTGCGGATCATCACTGATCCGGCCCAGCACCAGCACCGGATCCGGTGCTGCATGCACCGTCCCGGCCAGCAGGATCATCACCAGGCTCAGCAGTCCCCTCTGCACTGCCCTTCGCAGACCCGACACAGGCTTCATCCCCCCTGGGTATCCGGACAGACTACCCGAAAAAATGAGAACGTCGTCAGCTGTCCTTGTTGCCCGCCTGCGCCAGTCGCGCCATGCGCTGGGTGTCGGCGAGGATGCCGCGCAACAGGCGCACTTCCTGCTCGCTCGGCTCGCTGCGCAGGAACAGCCGGCGCAGCTTGCGCATCGCCGATTCCGGGGCCCGGCCCTTGTGGAAATCGATCTCGTCCAGCGTGTCGCCAAGCTGGGCGAAGAAGCTCTCCATCTGCTCGTGGCTGGCCGCCTGTTCGCGGAAGCCCGGTTCGGCCCCGGCCGCCGGCTGCGCGCCCAGCAGCTGCATGCGCGTTTCGTAGGCCAGCACCTGCACCGCGGCCGCCAGATTGAGCGAGCTGAACGCCGGGTCGGAGGGGATATGCACCGCCGCGTGGCAGAGCTGCAGCTCTTCGTTGGTCAGCCCGGTGCGCTCTCGGCCGAACACCAGCGCCACCTCGGCCCCCTCGCCCGCCTTGGTTACCGCCCGGGCGGCGGCATCGGCCGGCAGGTACTCCTCCAGCTGCACGCGGCGGGCACGGGCGGTACAGCCCAGCACCAGGCGGCAATCGGCCACGGCCTCGGCCAGGGTGGCCACCACCGGGGCGTCGCCGAGCACGTCCTCGGCACCGGCCGAGCGGCGGAAGGCCTCCTCGTCCAGCGGTTTTTCGGGGGCAACCAGGACCAGGCGGGCCAGGCCCATGGTCTTCAGCGCACGGGCGGCGGCGCCCATGTTGCCGGGGTGCTGGGTACCGACCAGGACGAATCGGAGGCGGGTGGCGGCGGGAAACTGGGACATGAACAGGGAAAAGGTCGAGCTGGACGATGACCAATGGTAAACTGTGCGGCCGGCCACTGCGCCGGACCCGCTCTTTTCCCCCGCCAGTCCATCTCTTCTGCCTTTCCGGGAGCCCACGCCATGCAGAAACCCGCCGTCACCGTCATGGTCAAGGCCGCCCGCCTCGCCGGCAACGTCCTGTTGCGCAACATCAACAAGCTCGAGGCACTGAACGTGGTGCAGAAGGGCCGGATGGACTACGCCAGCGAAGTGGATGCGGACGCGGAAAAGGTGATCGTCAAGGAACTCAAGCGCGCCTACCCGGACTACGGCATCTTCGGTGAGGAAGGTGGCGTGCAGGGCGAGCGCCGCCAGATGTGGGTCATCGACCCGCTGGACGGCACCAGCAACTACCTGCGCGGCGTGCCGCACTACTGCGTGTCGATCGCGCTGGTCGAGAACGGCGAGCCGACCGACGCGGTCATCTTCGACCCGCTGCGCAATGAACTGTTCACTGCCAGCCGCGGCGCCGGTGCCGTGCTCAACGACCGCCGCATCCGCGTGGCCGAGCGCAAGGACCTGGAAGGCACCATGATCCACACCGGCTTCGCCCCGCGCGAGCGCAGCCGCGCCAGTGCCCAGCTGAAGGCGGTCGACGCCCTGCTGGTGCACGGCGAGGACATCCGCCGCACCGGCTCGGCGGCGCTGGACCTGGCCTACGTGGCCTGCGGCCGCGCCGACGCCTACTTCGAAGCCGGCGTGAAGGCCTGGGACATCGCTGCCGGCCTGCTGCTGGTCCGCGAGGCGGGCGGCAAGGTCTGCGACTTCAAGGGCGCGACCCTGGGCCGCATGGACAACCGTGGTCCGGAGACCCACCAGATCGTGGCCGGCAACCTGAAGGTGGCCGAGTCGCTGCAGAAGGTGCTGGTGAACACTGGCTACGCGGCGGAGTTCGACGCGAAGTTCTGAGATTCCGTGTAAAGCGGTTCATGGAGACGGCACCTGCGAGGGTGCCGTTTTCGTTTGCGCGGACGGAGAGTCGTTTCCGCGACCGCGGAGGGGTGTCACTTTCTTTGCGCGCAAAGAAAGTAACCAAAGAAACGCTCCGCCAGCCGCGAGCCGTCGCTACGCGACGGTTCCCTGTGCTTCTCGGAGAATCAGGGGACGGCGCCGAACTCGCTGCGCTCAAACACCGGCGCCTCTTCGCCCCTGATTCCCCTGCGATGCTCGGCTCGCTCAAGGCGGACTGGAAGGTCAAGATCAACAGCAAGCGCATCCACGCATGGCGCGGATCTACTGGGGGCAGCTTTTGCCTTTGACGTTGGGTCCGCCTTGAGCGAGCCGAGCACCGCAGGTCCGGCGAGGGCGAAGAGGTGCGGGTGTCTGAGCGCAGCGAGTTCCCGCACCGTCCCTCGACGGACCGAGGAGCGCAGGGTACCGGCGTGCGCAGCACGTCGGCTCGCGCCCCGGCGGCGTGTTTCTTTGGTTACTTTCTTTGCACGAGCAAAGAAAGTGACACCCCTCCGCGGTCGCGGAAATGACTCTCGCCGGGTCGTACCCGGCGCCACCCATGCGTGGGCGCGCAAACAAGAACGCCCGGCACGGAGCCGGGCGTCTCTCACTCCTCTGCAAGCCGAGGCTTATGCCACCGTCGACGCCCGCAGCGCGGCAATGCGCTCTTCCAGCGGCGGATGGCTCATGAACAGCTTCTTGGCCGTCGAACCGGAAATGCCGAAGGCGGCGATCTGGGTCGGCAGCGTGCTCTGGCCGTGGTTGAGCTGCAGGCGCTCCAGCGCGGCGATCATCTTCTGGCGGCCGGCCAGCGAGGCACCGCCAGCATCGGCGCGGAACTCGCGGTGGCGCGAGAACCACATCGAGATCATGGTGGCGAACAGGCCGAACACCATCTCCAGCACGAACACGATGATGTAGTAGGCGAAGCCACGGCCGCCGCCTTCGCGGTTGCCCGACAGCGCGCTGTCGATGATGCCGCCGACCACGCGGGCCAGCACGATCACGAAGGTGTTCAACACGCCCTGCAGCAGCGCCATGGTGATCATGTCGCCGTTGGCGACGTGGGCGATCTCGTGGCCCAGGACCGCTTCGGCCTCGTCCTCGCTCATGTTGTGCAGCAGGCCGGTGGACACCGCCACCAGCGCGTTGTTGCGGTTGGCGCCGGTGGCGAAGGCGTTGATCTCCGGGCCGTCATAGACCGCCACTTCCGGCATGCCGATGCCGGCCGCCTTGGCCTGGCGCTCGACGGTGGCCAGCAGCCAGCGTTCGGTCGGGTTGCGCGGTTCGGTGATCACCACCGCGCCGGTGGAGCGCTTGGCCATCCACTTGGACAGCAGCAGCGAGATGAAGGAGCCACCGAAGCCGAAGATCGCGGCCATCACCAACAGGCCGCTCATCTGGCTTGGATTGACCCCGAGCAACGACATCACGATGCTGGCGAGAATCAGGACCGCGAAGTTGGTCGCCAGGAACAGGGCAATGCGGGTAAACATGGGAAAATCCGGCTCGGAAGGGGTCGATACCGGTCAATTTGCGGCGTGGTCAGCTTGAATTCAAGCGCCAACCTGACCGACGATTCAGCCAGCATGACCTCCCCCATTCCCTGCGGTCGTTTCGCGCCCTCGCCGACCGGCCTGCTCCACCCCGGATCCCTGCTCGCCGCCTTCGGCAGCTGGCTGCTCGCGCGCCATCATGGCGGCCTGTGGCGGCTGCGCATCGAAGACGTCGATCCGCCGCGCACCGTGCCCGGGGCCGCCGCGTCACAACTGCAGGCGCTGGCCGCGTTCGGCCTCGCCCACGACGGCCCGGTCCTGTGGCAGAGCGCGCGTGGCGAGGCCTACCAGGCTGCGCTGGACGTACTGCTGGCCAGCGATCTGGCCTTCATCTGCCACTGCAGCCGCAGCGAGCTGGCCGCCAACGGCGGCATCCATCACCGCTGCGTTGCGCGGCAACCGCGACCGGACCCTGCCGTCCGCTTCCGCGTGCCCCCGGGCAGCGTCGTGCACTTCGATGATGGCCTGCGTGGCCCGCAGCGACAGGACGTGCATGCCGAAGTCGGCGATTTCGTGCTGCGCCGCGCCGACGGTTGCTGGGCCTACCAGTTGGCCGTGGTGGTCGATGACGCCGCGCAGGGCGTGAACGAAGTGGTGCGCGGCGCCGACCTGCTCGACTCCACCGCGCGGCAGATCCTGTTGCAGCAGGCATTGGGGCTGGCGGTGCCGCGCTACTGGCACCTGCCGCTGCTGCTCGATGCCACCGGCCACAAACTGTCCAAGTCGCTGGCATCGCTGCCGGTGGACAGCACACAGCCGGTGCCGGTACTGCGCGCGCTCTGGCAGCTGCTGGGCCAGGCACCGGACGCACTGCAGCATGCGCACGACCTGGACACGCTGCTGGCCACGGCCCAACGGCGTTTCGACCCGGCGCGGCTGCCGCGCACCGACATCCTGATGGGAACGGGCCTGCCGCCGGCCGGCGCACTTTCCGCGCCGATGTTGCAGAATCCCCCTTCCCCCACCTGATACCCGGACAGCACTCCATGACATCTCGCGTCGCACTGGTCACCGGCGGAACCGGCGGCATCGGTACCGCCATCTGCCAACGCCTGGCCGACCAGGGCCACCGGGTCGCCACCAACTACCGCGACGAGGCCAAGGCCCGCGCCTGGCAGCAGGCGATGACCGAGCGCGGCTACCACGTGGCGATCTTCCCGGGCGATGTCTCCGATCCGGACAGTGCCGAAGCGCTGGTGCGCGCGGTCGAGGCCGAGCTGGGCCCGGTCGAGATCCTGGTCAACAACGCTGGCATCACCCGCGATACCACGTTCCACCGCATGCGCGCGGATCAGTGGCACGATGTGATCAACACCAACCTCAACTCGGTGTTCAACGTCACCCGTCCGGTCATCGAGGGCATGCGCCGCCGCGGCTGGGGCCGGGTCATCCAGATCAGCTCGATCAACGGCCTGAAAGGCCAGTACGGCCAGGCCAACTACGCGGCGGCCAAGGCCGGCATGCACGGCTTCACCATCTCGCTTGCCCGCGAGAACGCCGGCTTCGGCATCACCGTCAACACCATTTCGCCCGGCTACGTGGCCACCGACATGGTGATGGCGGTTCCGGAGGACGTGCGCGCCAAGATCATCGCCGACATCCCGACCGGGCGCCTCGGCAAGCCCGAGGAAATCGCCTATGGCGTGTCCTTCCTGGTGGCCGACGAAGCCTCGTGGATCACCGGCAGCAACCTGGACATCAACGGCGGCCACCACATGGGCTGGTAAGCCGCGCAGGGGGCCTGGCGGCCACTGCTGCCGGCCCCTGCCACAGGCCATGCTGCGCAGCACGCAAACCCTTGCTGCGCAACATGATCGAGCCTGAAAGCCAAGCCTGGCGGGGGCTGGGGCGGTTGCAACGGCTGCTGCACTGCGCCATGCTGCGCACCTACTGTGACGAGTGACCGCTTCAATGGCTGCGACCCGCATCATCAAGAAGTATCCGAACCGCCGTCTCTACGACACCGAGATCTCCAGCTACATCACCATCGAGGACGTGCGCCAGCTGATCCTGGACGGCGAGGACTTCGAAGTCCGCGACGCCAAGAGCGGCGACGACCTCACCCGTTCGGTCCTGCTGCAGATCATCGCCGACCAGGAGCAGGACGGCGAACCGATGCTGTCCACCCAGCTGCTGAGCCAGCTGATCCGCTTCTATGGCGATTCCCTGCAGGGCTTCATGGGCAACTACCTGGAGCGCAGCATGCAGGTCTTCCTCGACCAGCAGCAGCAGTTCCGCCAGCAGATGGGCAACCTGCTGGGCCAGACCCCGTGGGCGATGATGAACCAGCTGACCGAGCGCAACCTGGAACTGTGGCAGGAATTCCAGCGCAGCATGGGCAGCGGCTTCGGCGGCCCGCGCCCGGGCGGCACCGGAACGGGAACCGGCAACAAGCCCGGCGAACCGGGCACCGGCACCGGCGGCAAGACCCGCCGCTGAGCTGCAGCACCGGCGGGAACGAAAACGGCGCGCCCCTGGCGCGCCGTTTTGCTTGGAACCATGCCAACGATGCGTCAGCGTTTCGCCCTGCATGCGGTACACACCCGCTCGACCTTGTAGCCCTTCGCCTTCAGCTCCTCGACCACGCCATCACTGCCCAGCAGGTGCAGCGTGCCGACCACCACCAGCGTACCGCCCTGCCCGGCCTGCAGGTACGGCTGCAGCTTGGGTATCCAGGCATCATTGCGCCCGGTGTTGATGCGCTGGTACAGCTGCGGATACTGCTGGCGCATTTCGGCGGCCATCTTGGTCCACAGCAGGCGCTCGTCGCCGCGGCGCCATGCATCATGCAGCAGCCGCGCCTGCTCATCGGCCTTGCCGGCCTGGTCCAGCGCTTCGGCCAGCATCTGCCGCTGCTCCTGCACGGTCATCCCGTCGAGCATGCCGATCTGGGTATCGATGTCCTCCAGGCCCGCCGTCTTGCGGCCCGTCTTCTGCGCACGCTCCATGAAGTGGCGGTCCAGGCCCAGCGCCGGGTCCAGGCCCAGCTTCTGCATCTGCCCGACCGAAATGCTCAGGCCGACGAACCAGGGCTTCATGCCCTGCATCTGCGCCAGCGGCAACTGGTTCTGCGCAGCGAAGGCCTGCAGCTTCTGCCAGGTCGCCGCATCCAGATCACGCTTGAGCTCGCTGCCATCGGTGCGGGTCGCGGCCTGCACCATGCGGCTGGCCAGCTGTGGCGACTGCATGTCTTCCGGCGACAGCTCGAACACCACCCGCTGCGAGGCCTCGAATGCCTGTTCGACATCGGGCGACAGCGGGTAGTCCTGCGGTTTAAGCAGGTGGAACGACCCCAGCAGGTACACGCGGGCATCGCCCGGGCCGGTGACTTTCCACAACAGCGGCACGGGCGGCTTGGCCGCCGTTGCGGTCGCGGCCGCCGCGGGGGCGGCCTGGGCATCGCGGGCGGCGGCCAGGGGTGCGACCGCGCAGGCCGCCAGCAGCAGCGCGGCACGGAACAGGTGGTTGATCGGCATCGTCAGCCTTCTCCTTCAGGCAGGTGGTACGCCTTTTCGCCCGCTTCCACGCGCAGGTCCAGCCGGTTCTCCGGCGGTGCCAGCGGACAGGTGGCGTAGGCGGTGAACGCGCACGGCGGGTTGTAGGCATGGTTGAAATCGATGCGCAGCGTGCCGTCGGCGGCAGGTGCATCGGTATCCAGGTAGCGACCGGCCGGATAACTGCCGTGGCCGCTGGTGCGGTCGGCGAAGATCAGGAACAGCGGCTGCCCGGGCGCACCGATGGCTTCCAGGCGCCAGCTGCGACCATCGCGCTCGAACTCGACCGCACCAGCGTTGGGCATCTCGGTGGTCAAGCCGGTGATGTCGACGATGGGGATCGTCTTGCCCGGCGGATGCGCGATGAAGCGCGCCTGCACCTGCCAGTCCGCCCCGCCCGGCCAATACTGCAGGCCGGCAAAATCACGGCGCGCCGCCGCATCGGCGTGCTTGACCCGCAGCGCATCACGCGGCCCGCGACGGATGATGCTGAGCTGGCCCTTGCCGCCATCGAACGCCAGCAGTGTCGGCTGCGCGTCCTTGTCGGTGTCGACGCGGATGCGGCCGCGCACCGGCTGGCCCTCATGGCTGACGTCGACGCCGGTCTCTGGCGTGAACCACCACTGCGTGCCCTCGCGGCGCAGCAGGCCCAGCTTGTCCGGTCCGACCGCCAGGCGGATGCCATTGGTCGCACCGCTGCCGACGAAGTGCGACGTGTTCTGCAGCCAGTGCAGGCCCACCAGCGCCGTCCAGCCATCGGGCCGGGTCAGGTCCTGGTAGCGCGCCACGCGCCATTGCTGCTGCGCGGCCGCGTAGGCCGGATCTTCAGTGACCGCTGGCGCCGCCGGCGGCGCCGGGCTGCAGGCGGCCAACATCCAGGCGGCCAGCAGGCCCGCCATTCCCCGATAACGCATCGATGCTCCCCTCAACGTCCGCGCAGGAACCAGCGGTCGATCTCCGCCAGCGAAAAACGGGCCCAGGTGGGCCGGCCGTGGTTGCACTGGCCGGACCGCTCGGTGATCTCCATGTCGCGCAGCAGCGCGTTCATTTCCGGCACGGTCAGGCGCCGGTTGGCGCGCACCGCGCCATGGCAGGCCATGGTCGACAGCAGTTCGTCGCGGGCACTGGCCACGCGGCGGCTCTGCCCATGCTCTCGCAGGTCGGTCAGCACGTCGCGCAGCAGCCCTTCCGGTTCGGCATGCGCCAGCAGCGCCGGAATGCTGCGCACATGCAGCGAACCGGGGCCGGCACGCGTCACCTCGAAGCCGAGCGCCGCCAGGGTTTCGGCTTCGCTTTCGGCGGTATCCGCCTCGCGCTCGCCCACCGCCAGGGTGATCGGCACCAGCAGCGGCTGCGACTGCAGGCCGATGCCATCGTGCGCGTTCTTCAGGCGCTCGTAGCCGATGCGTTCGTGGGCCGCATGCATGTCGACCACGATCAGGCCTTCGGCGTTCTCGGCCAGGATGTAGATGCCGTGCAGCTGCGCGATCGCATAGCCCAGCGGCGGCACGCCCGCGTCGGCGCTGGTCACCGGCAACCCGTTCTCGCTCGGCATCGGCGGCAGTGCCACTGCACGTTCGGCGCCTGCCGGCGTGGCATACAGCGCCGCATAGGAAGCCGGCGCGTCGGCCACCTGCAGGCCCAGCGGCTGCTGCGGTCGCCATCCGGAAAAGCCACCACCGCCTCCACCGGAGCCAGCCCCGGGTGCCGGGCCGCGCACCAGCCCGAAAGCGGAGGCGCCCGATGCGGTGGGCACGGCCGTGGCATCCACCGGCTGCGCAGCACCGGCACCGATCTCCTGCGCCGACATGCCCGCGCGGGTATCGGCCAGTGCATCCTTCAACGTGCGATAGACGAAGTCATGGACCAGCCGCGAATCGCGGAAGCGCACCTCGTGCTTGGCCGGATGCACGTTGACATCGACGCGGGTCGGGTCCAGCTCGAGGAACAGCACATACGCCGGCTGGCGGCCGTGGTACAGCACGTCGCCGTAGGCCATCTTCACCGCGTGGGCCACGCTACGGTCACGCACCGAACGGCCGTTGACATACAGGTACTGCTGGTCGGCGCTGGCGCGCGAATAGTGCGGCTGCGCGATCCAGCCGTGCAGGCGCAGGCCGGCGCCGCTGTGGTCCACGCGCACCGCCTGGTTGGCGAAATCCTCGCCCAGCGTTTCGGCAAGGCGCGCGTCGGAATACAGATCGCCCGGCTTGTAGCGGCGCGAGGCCTTGCCGTTGTGCGACACGCGCAGTTCGACATCCGGCCGCGCCAGCGCCAGCGACCGCAGCCATTCTTCGATATGGCCCAGTTCGGTGCGCTCGGCGCGCAGGAACTTGCGCCGCGCCGGCACGTTGTAGAACAGCTCGCGCACTTCCACGGTGGTGCCCGGCGCATGCGCGCGGGGCGTCACCTCGCCGATCTTGCCGCCTTCGATCTGCAGCGCCGAGCCGTGCTCGTCGTGCGCGCGGCGCGAGCACAGGGTGAAGCGGCTGACCGACGCGATCGACGGCAGCGCTTCACCCCGGAAGCCGAGCGTGGCCACCGATTCGAGATCGTCCAGGTCGGCGATCTTGCTGGTGGCGTGCCGCGACACCGCCAGCGGCAGTTGTTCTGGCGCGATGCCGCTGCCGTTGTCGCGGATGCGGATCAGGCGCACGCCGCCCTCTTCAAGATCGATATCAACGCGGCTGGCGCCCGCGTCGATCGCGTTCTCGACCAGCTCCTTGACCACCGACGCGGGCCGTTCGACCACTTCGCCAGCGGCGATCTGGTTGATCAGGATGTCCGGCAACGGCCGGATCGGACGCGGACCGGGCGCACTCATGGGTGGTGATGGGCAGCAGACTTCATGGGTCGATGATAGCGGAGGCTGCGCACGTAGAGTCGACTGCTCTTCGCCGGGCACCGCCCCCGCGCTGCGCGCGTAGTCGACTGACAGTCGACGCTACAGAAAGCGGTAACCCGCCTTCGGCGGGTTACTTGCTGCCGCCGGCCATGGTGCCGGCCGCGTCGATCTCGGCCTGGGCGCGGGCGGCATACAGCGTACCCGGCGGCGGCTGGCGGCTGAAGAAGGTGTGCACGCCATCCAGCACCGCGCCCGCGACCTTGCGCTGGTAGGCCGGGTCCATCAGGCGGCGCTCTTCATCCGGATTGGAGATGAACGCGGTTTCCACCAGCATCGCCGGCATGTCCGACGTGCGCAGCACGGCGAAGTTGGCGCGCTCGATGTTCGGCTTGTGGTTGTTGCCGATCCGCTTCAGGCCACCCAGCACATGACCGGCCGCGTCTTCCGACGCCTTCATGTAGCCGCTCTGCGCCAGATCCAGCAGCACGTTGGCCAGGGTGCCCTCGGTCTGCTGCAGGCGCACGCCGCCGACCAGGTCGGCCGCGTTTTCCTTGTCGGCCAGCCAGCGGGCGCGCTGCGAAGACGCACCCTTGGTCGACAGCACGTAGACCGACGAGCCGGTGGCGGATCGATTCTCGGCCGCATCGGCGTGGATCGAGATGAAGATGTCGGCCTTGTTGGCGCGCGCCTTCTGCGCACGCATCGGCAGCGGGATGAACACGTCGCTGTCGCGCGTCAGGTAAGCCTTCAGGCCCGGCGTGGCGTTGACCTGCCGGGCCAGTTCGCGCGCCACCGCCAGGGTGACGTCTTTCTCACGCTTGCCGGTCGGGCCGATCGCGCCCGGGTCCTGGCCACCGTGACCGGGATCGATCGCCACCACCAGGTGGCGCATGCCCGGCTGCATGCGGATGCGCGAGGCATCGCTGGGCATGGCCGGACGCGGCGGCTCGACCGGCGTCGGCGTCGGCGCCGGTGCCGGAACCGTGGACGGCGGCGTGGTTACCACCGCAGCGGTGCGCTGGCCAGCGAGGATCGCGGCCGGGGACGACGAAGGGCTGCTGCTGGCCGTGACCCCGGCCGCAGCGACCTGGGCCGGCGCGGTGGACGGCGCCGGCGTCGGCGCGGCCGGTGCGGCGGCCGTGGCGCTGGCCTGCTGCTGGACCTGCGCGGTCAGCAGGGCGGTGGCACGTGCAGCATCGGTACGCGACGAAGCGTTGGCAACCGGGCTGGACGCGGCCGGAGCGGGTGCGGGCGCAGCCCCCGCAGCAGGCGCCTGCGAGTGCACGGCCGGCGTTGCCGCCGGGCGGCTGGCGGCCACGGCCGGGCCATCACCCGGCCATTCGATCACCAGCTTGGATTCATTGCCCTCGCGCTGCATCTGCGGGCGGAACGGGGCCACCGATTCGGCGAGGTCGAAGACGACACGGAACGTCCCCGGAACCGGCTGCCCGGTACGCACCGCCGTGACCACGCCTTGCGCGGCCGGCATCTTCAGGTTGCGTATCGCGCTGGAGTCGGGGAAATCGACCACCAGGCGGTTCGGGCTGGCCAGCGACAGGGTCTTGTAGCCGCCACTGCCCACCAGCGAGATCTCCGCGCGGGTGCCGGTGGCGCCGGTATTCAGCAGCACCTGGCGGACTTCGCCCGCCCACGCACTGACGCTCGCCAGACCCAGTCCGACGGCGGCACAGATGGCGATGAGACGGTTCCCCGGGCGCATGGCTCAGGATTCAATCACCGCGCTGAACGGAATGCAACACCTTTTTCCTTAATAATCCGTAACCTGCCGATGTTTGTTCTCGTCAGCCGACAGAAATGGCCTGCAAGTCACCACCGCTGGGCAGCCGCGTGAGCCATTCACGACCCACGTCGCTGGCTCCAGTGAGACGGACGCGACGCCCCGTTCCTTCGATCTCCAGCGCCACCACCAGGTCGGTTGGCGGCAGCGCACCGGCGCCCCGCTCGGGCCATTCGACCAGCCACAGCACCGCGCTGCCTTCGTCCAGGCCGAGGAAATCCAGCTCACCGGCCTGGCCGATGCGGTACAGGTCCAGGTGCCAGGCCTCACCACCGGTGGCCAGCGGATAGCGCTCGACCAGGGTGTAGGTGGGGCTGCGGATGGCGCCCTGCACGCCCAGCGCGCGCAGCAGCGCGCGGGCCGTGGTGGACTTGCCGGCCCCCAGGTCGCCGCGCAGTTCGACCAGCGCCTGCGGCGGGCGGGTCGCCGCCAGCCACTGCCCGAGCAGTTCGGTGGCATCGCTGTCGGCAAGGAAGAAATCGGTCATGGCGAGAGTTCCGGGTTGGCCAGTCGCCGCAGCGGCGCCAGCAGGTCAGTAGGAAGCAGGCCACGCGCACCGTCAGCGGCAGCCCTGTCGCCGGCCAGTGCGTGCAGCAAGGCACCCGCAGCAGCCGCATCGAACGCTGCCAGGCCCTGGGCGCGCAGGCTGGCGATGATGCCGGTGAGCAGGTCGCCCATGCCACCGACGGCCATGCCGGGGTTGCCGGCGGCAATCAACCGTGGCCTCTGGCCAGGCGCCGCCACGATGCTGCCGGCCCCCTTCAGCACGACCACCGCGTGGAAGCGCTCGGCGAGCGCCTGCGCTGCGGTATAGCGGTCGGACTGGACGTCGGCGGTGCTGCAACCGAGCAGCCGCGCGGCCTCCCCCGGGTGCGGCGTGAGAATGGCAGCGGGCAAGGCGCGCGGGTCCTGTGCCAGCAGGTTCAGGGCGTCGGCATCGAGCACCAGGGGGCGGGGGCTGGCCAGCACGCGCGCAAACAGGGCGCGTGCCCATTCGTCCTGGCCCAGCCCGGGTCCGATCGCCACCACCTTCGCCTTGTCCAGCAAGGCCGGCAGTGCATCGCTGTCTTCCAGCGCATGGGTCATCGCTTCGGGCAGCCGCGCCAGCAGCGGCCCCACGTGGTCGCGGCGGGTCCCCAGGCTCAACAGCCCCGCACCTGCGCGCAACGCGGCTTCAGCCGCCATCGCGATGGCGCCGCCGCTGCCATGGTTGCCGCCCACGCACAGCACGTGCCCGGATTCGCCCTTGTGGGTATTGGCACGGCGCGGCGGCAACAGGGCCGGCAGGCGCGCCTGCGTCCAGTGCTCTGCAGCGGGTGCCACGCCCTGCCAGGCGGCGGCAGGCACCTGCAACGGCGCCAGGTGCTTCTGCCCGCAATGATCCAGCGCGTCACCGGTGTACAGCCCGCGATGCGCCACGATGAACTGCAGGGTCAACGCCGCACGTACCGCCACGCCCGGCACCGCCCCCCGGTCGGCGTCGACGCCGCTGGGGACATCCAGCGCCAGCACCGGCGCCGCCTGCGTAGTGAGCGCGACAATCAGCGCTTGCGCCGAACCCTCTGGCGCGCGATCGAAGCCCAGCCCGAACAGGGCATCGACCCAGATATCGGCCTGCGGCAGCGCACCGTCGAAATCGATGACCGAGCCGCCTGCGGCGCTGAAGTCCGATGCTGCACGTTGTGCCAGCGCAGTCGATGGCGGCCTGCCCGGCAGGGCGACCACCCTCACCTCGCGCCCGGCCTGCAGCGCGTGGCGGGCCAGCACAAGGCCGTCGCCGCCATTGTTGCCCGCACCGACCACCACGCCGATCCGCTGCGCCTGCGGCCAGTGCTGCAACAGGCACTGCCAAGCGGCCTGGCCGGCCTGTGACATCAGGTCCCAGCCGCCTTCGGCGGCCAGCGCCGAGGCCTGCGCATCGAGCGCACGCGCGGCAGCGGAATCGAACAGATCGGCAAGGTTGGCCATGCAGGGATTTTATACTGGTGCACATGTCCCCCGCCCCCGCCCCCGTCGATCCGGCCCAGGCCGTGCAGCGCATCCGCGCACTGGCCCGCGCGCATGGTTTCCAGCGCTGCGGCATCGCCGGCATCGAGTTGGGCGAGGATGAAGCGCACCTGGCCGACTGGCTGGGCCAGGGCCTGTACGGCACGATGGACTGGATGGCGCGCCACGGCACCCTGCGCGCACGCCCCGCCGAACTGTTGCCCGGCACCGTGCGGGTGATCTCGGTGGGCATGGACTACAGCCACAAGGACGACACCGAGGCCTGGGCGACGCTGGCCGACCCGGGCCGCGCCTACGTGGCGCGTTACGCGCTGGGCCGCGACTACCACAAGCTGATGCGCAACCGCCTGCAGAAGCTGGCGACGCAGATCAACGACGAAGTGGCGCCACTGGGCTACCGCGTGTTCGTCGATTCGGCCCCCGTGCTGGAGCGCGCACTGGCCCGCAACGCCGGTCTCGGCTGGATCGGCAAACACACCTGCCTGATCGACCGCCATGGCGGTTCCTGGTTCTTCATCGGCGAGATCTACATCGACATCCCGCTGCCGATCGACACGCCGGCCACCGCGCACTGCGGCACCTGCACGCGCTGCATCGATGTCTGCCCCACCCAGGCCATCACCGGCCCGCAGCGGCTGGACGCGCGGCGCTGCATTTCCTACCTGACCATCGAACACGACGGTGCCATTCCCGAAGACATGCGGCCGTTGATCGGCAACCGCATCTACGGCTGCGACGACTGCCAGCTGGTGTGCCCCTGGAACAAGTTCGCCAAGCGCACCGACGAAGCCGATTTCCGCGCGCGCAACAACCTCGATAGCGCGCGGCTGGACCAGCTGTTCGCCTGGGACGAAGGCGAATTCCTGCGCCGCACCGAAGGCAGCCCGATCCGGCGCAGCGGCCATGAGCGCTGGCTGCGCAACATCGCCGTGGCGCTGGGCAATGCACCGTCCTCGGCCGAAGCGCTGGCCGCATTGCACACCCGCGCCGATGATCCCTCGCCGCTGGTGCGCGAACACGTGCAATGGGCGCTGGACCAGCACACGGTGCGCTGACGTGCGATCCTGAAGCCCCGGTCCACCTGCAGCACGCCGTTCCCATGCAGCCACGCAACAACGACATCTTCACCCCCAGCCAGCTCAACACCCTGGCGCGCGACCTGCTGGAAGGCAGCTTCCCGGCGATCTGGGTCGAGGCCGAACTGGGCAGCGTGGCGCGTCCTGCCTCCGGGCATCTGTATTTCACCCTGAAGGACGCGCGTGCGCAGCTGCGCGCGGCAATGTTCCGGATGAAGGCGCAGTACCTGAAGTTCGTGCCGCGCGAAGGCATGCGCGTGCTGGTGCGCGGCAAGGTGACCCTGTACGACGCGCGTGGCGAGTACCAGATGGTGCTGGACCACATGGAGGAAGCCGGCGAAGGTGCGCTGCGCCGCGCGTTCGAAGAGCTGAAGGCACGCCTGGAAGCCGAAGGCCTGTTCGACCCGGCACGCAAGCGCCCGCTGCCGGCGCACGTGCAGCGCCTGGCCGTGATCACCTCGCCCACCGGCGCCGCCGTGCGCGACGTGCTGAGCGTGCTCGGCCGCCGTTTCCCGCTGTTGGAGGTCGACCTGCTGCCGACCCTGGTGCAGGGCAGCAGCGCCGCGGCGCAGATCACCCGGCTGTTGCAGACTGCCGACGCCAGTGGCCGCTATGACGTGATCCTGTTGACCCGCGGCGGCGGTTCGCTGGAAGACCTGTGGGCGTTCAATGACGAAGCCCTGGCCCGTGCGATCGCCGCCAGCCGCACGCCGGTGGTATCGGCGGTGGGCCACGAAACCGACTTCAGCCTCAGCGACTTCGCCGCCGACCTGCGCGCACCGACGCCATCGGTGGCGGCCGAGCTGCTGGTCCCGGACCAGCGCGAACTGGCGCTGCGCCTGCGCCGCACGGCCGCGCGCATGGTGCAGCTGCAACGGCATGCGATGCAGCAGGCCATGCAGCGCGCCGATCGCGCCCTGCTGCGCCTGAATGCCCAGAGCCCGCAGGCGCGGCTGGATCTGCTGCGCCGCCGCCAGCTGGATCTGGGACGGCGCCTGCATGCCGCGTTCAACCAGCAGCAGGAGCGCCGTGCCGCGCGCCTGCGTCACGCGTCTGCGGTACTGCGTGGGCATCATCCGCAGCGCCAGCTGGACGCGATGCAGCGTCGCCTGGCCGCCCTGCGTGGGCGGCCGCAGGCGGCCCTGCAGCGGCGGCTGGAACGTGACGCGCTGCGCCTGCGCGGGCTGGCCCGCTCGCTCGAAGCGGTCAGCCCGCTGGCCACCGTGGCCCGCGGCTACAGCATCCTGACCCGCAACGACGATGGCACGCTGGTACGCCAGGTCGATCAGGTGCGGCCCGGTGACGCACTGCAGGCCCGCGTCGGCGACGGCGTGATCGACGTGCAGGTCAAGTAGAGGGGGTTCGGCAGGGCTGCGCCCTGCACCCGCGGTGGTGCCGGCGCTGGCCGGCAGCCTCAACAGCAACAGCCAAAGCGGCTCTGGATTGCTGATGGCTTGGCGGGACGGTCGGTAGATCCACGCCATGCGTGGATGAAATCTGTCAGATCGCGAATCAATTCGGGGTCAGAGCCGCTTTCCCAGGGAAAACGGCTCTGACCCCAGGAGCATTTCCGACAGACCGCAGCACACTGTCGAAACCCGCTTCTGCTGTTGCTGTTGCCGGCCAGCGGCCGGCACTACCTAGCGCGGGGACAACACACCCTACTTTGCCTGCTCGCAGAACTTCTGCCGGTACTCGAGCGCCTTCGGCATCAGCGCCTGCAGGTTCTGGATGCGGGTGCCCGGATTGGGATGGGTGGAGGCGAACTCCGGCGGCGACTGGCCACCACTGGCCTGGCCCATGCGCTGCCACAGCGGCACCGCCTCGCGGGGATCGAAGCACGCCGCTGCGGCCAGCATCAGCCCCACTTCGTCGGCCTGCGTCTCGTGGCTGCGCGCATAGGGCAGCAGGTAGCCGTAGCCCATCGCCGACATCATCATCTGTTGCTGCTGCGCATCCATGCCGCTGGCGGCGCCGGCCACCTGGCCGATCTGGGTCAGCTTCTGCTGCGCCATGCGCTGCGCACCGTGACGCAGCAGCGCGTGGGCGATCTCGTGGCCCATCACCACCGCCATCGCGTCGCGCGTGCGCGCCACCGGCACCAGCCCGGTATAGACCGCCATCTTGCCGCCGGGCAGGCAGAACGCATTGGCCTGTTCGGATGGAATCACGTTGACCTCCCACTGGAAGTCACGTGCGAAATGCGCCGGCTCGACGCCGTGCTCCTGCGCCAGTGCGGTCTCCACCACATCGACCTTGGCGATCAGGCGCTGGGCGATGTCGCGCACATCGCGCGCGATCGGCGCGTTGGGGTCCATCGGCGGCTCCTCCGAGAGGATCTGCTGGTACGCCTGCAAGCCCAGCGCAGTCTCCTGGCGGGCGTCCAGGCTGCTGTCGATCATCACCTTCTCGCCGGTGTAGGGATCGACCGTGCGGTTGGAGAACCAGTAGAACACCGCATAGCCGGCCGCCAGCAGCAGCACCCACCAGCGGATGTTGCCGAACAGGCCGCGACGCTGCGGGCCTTGCGGCGAGCGGGAAAAGGGATCATTGCGCATCAGGGGTCGTCCAGCAGGCCCCGCCGGCCGGCGGGCACGGCGCAATCTTAGTGCGCGGGCGCCAGCAGCGGGTGAAGCCCGGTGCCGCTCAGATGCCCCGCACCAGGCGGAAACCGATGCGCGCGCTGGTGGTGTCCGAATCCTGGGACTGCCGCCACGCCGCACGGGTCTGCTCGGGCGCGTTGGCCCAGTTGCCGCCCCGGATCACCCGCGACCGGCAGCCCGGGTTGAACCAGGCGACACCATCGGACGGCGCACGCCGGTAGCTGGCATGCCAGCAGTCGGCCACCCACTCGCTGAGATTGCCGGCCATGTCGTGCAGGCCGAAGGCATTGGCCTGGAAACTGGCCACCGGCGCGGGCCCCCACCAGCCGTCGCCATAGCCGACGAAGGCGTTGTGCCAGTGCCGCCCCGAGGGCGAGACATCCTTGCTGCCGGTGAAGTTGCCAGCGCCGGGCGGCGGCGTGCCGGCGTCGCCCCATGGATAGCGGCCACTGCTGCCGGCGCGCAGCGCATACTCGAATTCGGCTTCGCTGGGCAGCCGGTAGCTGCGGCCGGTCTGCTCGGACAGCCACGCCGCGTAGTTTTCGGCATCACGTACGCTCACATGCATCACAGGCGAGTTTCCCAATGCGCGGCCACCGTCATAGTCCGAACGCCAGTCCACCCCGCTGCGACGGATGAAGTTGCCGCTGCGTTCGTCATAGACCACCGAATGGCCGCGCCGGGTCGCGCGCGGGCGCGCATTGGACGCCTTCACGTAGCGCTCGAAATCACTGACCGTGATCTCGGTGATCGCCATCGCAAAGCCACGATCGAAGCGCACGTAATGCGAGGGCCGCTCGGCATCGCTCGCGCCCGGCTCGGTATCGCCCGCGCCCATCTGGAAGCCACCGTGCGGCACCACCACCATCTGCGGCCCGCGCCCGCCATCGCGCATGGCGTCGCTGAACACCTGCCCGGGGCGGAAGCTGCCGTAATGGGTCGCCAGGTCGATGCGTTCGCGCAGCTGGGCCACCACCGCATCACCTGGCAGGGCGATGCGCAGGGCCTCGGCCAGCTTCTCGCGCGCCGGCTTCAGGCCCTGCGGCGTCGCCAGGTCGCGCAGGCCATCGTCGCGCAGCTGCAGCAGCGCCGCCGCGCGGATCTGTTCGATGCGCTCGAACGCGTCGGCGATGGTCGGTGACGAATCGCGGACCTTGCTGGCCTCGGCCAACCACGTCCCCGCGCTGGCGAAATCGCGCACGCGCGCCGCCTCCTCGGCACGGCGGATCAGGCCACTCTCGGCCGCCGCCAGGCCCTGCCGTGCCCGGCTGTTGTGTTCATCCAGCGCCAACGCCTCGCGGAAGTTGCCGATCGCACCGTCACCGTCCTCGCCGATGCGCCCCGAACGCAGGTCCTCCTCGCCGGCGCGGTTGTAGGCGACCACGCGCTGTGCGCGCTCAACCCGGGCCTGCAGCGCACGCACCTGCTCGTCCTTCGGCGCCAGGGTCAGCAGCACCAGCGCCTGGCGGCTGGCCTCGGCCAGCGCTTCACGCTGCTTCAGCGGCCGCACCAGCAGCGCATCGGCCTGCTTTTGCAGCCGCTGGCGGGCACGTTGCAGGCCCAGCCGGGCCTGGCGGTCGTCCGGATCTTCCTGCTGGACCGCCAGCCACAACGGAATGGCGGCATCGGCGTCCTCGTAAAGGTGGTCCTTGGCAAACGCCTGTTCGGCCGCACGCCGCAGCTGGGAAAGACTGCGGCCCTGCCGGTCCACCCGGGGAGGCGTCCAATGCTGCACATCCTCGGCGGCATCCTCACCGGCAATGGTGACGCTGCCCTGCCCGTTCCCCGGGGTCGCGTCCGCCTGCGGACCTTCCTGCTGCCGCGCGTCTTTGCCAGCCACCGGCCCCGGCTCCGGGGTCGCCGAGGGCGATGGCGTGCAGCCGGCCAGGACCACGGCCAGGGCGGTGCACAGCACGGACGACAGCGGAAAACGCAAGCAGGGTCTCCTTCGGCACGGATGCGCACCGACGTTAGGCTATTCTCCCCTGCCTGAGCAAACCCGAGTAGTAGGCCCTGACCCGTGGCAACCTGGATCACCACCCCCGCCGAGCTGGATGCGTATTTCCAGCAGCGCCCGGCCCGCATCGGCCTGGATACCGAATTCATCCGTGAACGCACCTTCTGGCCGCAGTTGGCACTGGTGCAGATGGCGGTCGGGCAGGACATCCTGCTGATCGACCCGCTGATTCCCGGCATGACCGAGGCGCTGGTGCCCTGGCTGGCCGATGAATCGATCATCAAGGTGATGCACAGCGCCAGCGAAGACCTGGTCGCCTTCAAGTGGGCGTGCGGCGTGTTGCCGCGACCGTTGTTCGACACCCAGATCGGCGCTGCGCTGGCCGGCATCGGGGGCGGCATGGGCTACCAGAAGCTGGTGGCGGAAATCACCGGCGTGGCGCTGGCCAAGGGCGAAACCCGCTCGGACTGGATGCGCCGTCCGCTCTCGGAATCGCAGTTGCAGTACGCCGCCGACGATGTCGAGCACCTGTTCGCGCTGCACGACGCCATCGACGCCAAGCTGCAGGCGCTGGGCCGCCAGCAGTGGCTGTACGACGACGGCGAGCGCCTGCTGGCCAGCGTCGCCAACGACGAGGACCGCTGGCCACACCTGGCGATGCGCTCAGCGCAGTTCCTCGATGCCGCTGCGCAGCGCCGCCTGCTGCGCCTGCTGCGCTGGCGTGACGTGCAGGCACGCAGCAGCGACCGACCGCGCAGCTGGATCCTGGACAACGAACTGGCCGCCACGCTGGCACGCACGCCACCGGCCGATGCCGCTGCGCTGGCCGCGCTGTTCGAACAGTTCCCGAAAGCGCCGCGCAAGCTGGCGGGCGCCGTGTGGCAGGCGCTGGACACGCCGCTGGCCGATGAGGCCGAGGCTCCGCTGGCGCTGCCGGCCAACGACAGCAACAAGCAGGCATTGAAGAAGCTGCAGGACGCCGTTGCCGAGCGCAGCCGCGAGCTGGGCCTGCCGGATGGCGTGCTGGCCTCGCGCAAGCATCTGGAAAGCTACCTGGAGCGCCGCCAATGGCCGGCCGCGTTGGCCGGCTGGCGCCAGCAGGAGCTGGAAGCGCAGCTGCATGCGCTGCTGCCGGCACGCTGAAGCAGCGGGCGCGGCGCCGGATTGCATTCCCGCCGCCGTCGAACGCAACAAAATGGGCGGCCCGGATCACCGGGCCGCCCTGCGCACTCCAGCAGTGCGAGGGTGGGACCGCCCACCCTCGCGGCAACGCCTTACCAGTTCATGTTCAACGAGACACCGACGGTGCGCGGTTCGTTGTAGACCGCGGCCATGTAGTTCTCGATCACACCCTTGAGGTTCTTCTCATTGGTGATGTTGCGCGCGAACAGCGCCACTTCGTAGGCACCATAGTTGCCCGAATAGCCGATCTTCAGGCCACCCTCGAAGTCACCCTTGGAGTTGAACTCCTTGCTGTCGTACAGCACGAAGCTGGTGTATCCCTGCTTGTTCCAGTCGGTGGACACGAACAGGGTGCCTGCGTCGCTGACCGGGACGTCATAGCGGGCGGCCAGGTTGACGTTGTACTTCGGCGCATTCGGCAGCGGGTTGCCGTCGATCTGCGCGAAGGTGTTGGCACCGACCTTGATGGTCGGGTCATTCACCGTGCACACCACCTGGCCGTTGAGGCCGCAGACCTGCGCGTAGACGCGCTTGTCCTTGATCTCGCTGTGCAGCAGGCTCAGGCCGGCGCTCAGGGTCAGGTTCGGGATCGGGCGCAGTTCCATGTCCGCTTCGAAGCCGTAGGCCTTGGCCTTGTCGGCGTTGAACAGCACGCCATTGCCGTCCGAATCGTTGCCGTTGAGCTGGATGTCATTGACGGTGTAGGTGAACGCGGTGGCGTTCAGGCGCAGGCGGTTGTCCCACAAGCTGCTCTTCACGCCCGCTTCCCAGGACAGGATGGTCTCGGAATCGGCGGTGGTGAAATCAGCATTGAACACCGCGGAACGGCCCTGGATGGTCGGGCCACGGAAGCCGCGCGCGACCTTGGCGTAGACGCTCACATCCGGGGTGATCTGATACATCGCGCTCAGATCCCAGCTCGGGGTGGTGTCGGACATCCTGACGTCGGTGCGGCCCTTGTAGGTGACCACGCCGGCGGCAGTGTCAGCCGTCTTCAGCAGGCGGGTGTGCTTCTCGTCCCTGGTCTGGCGCAGGCCGGCGGTAACGGTGAACTTGTCGGTGAAGGCGTAACTCAGCTGGCCGAAACCGGCCCAGGAGGTGTTCTTGTTGCGCAGGCGCACCCAGTTGTTCGGATTGCGCGCGGCACCCTTCAGGAACCAGGCGCGCTGGTAGAAGTCGGTGGTGTCGCTGCCGTTGAAGTAGAACGCACCGGCCTGCCACTGCAGCGCGCTGTCGTCATGGCTGGCCAGGCGGAATTCCTGGGTCCACTGGTCCAGGTCGCGGATGCG
Source organism: Stenotrophomonas pavanii (assembly GCF_900101175.1). Classification (GTDB taxonomy): domain Bacteria; phylum Pseudomonadota; class Gammaproteobacteria; order Xanthomonadales; family Xanthomonadaceae; genus Stenotrophomonas; species Stenotrophomonas pavanii. The sequence continues at coordinate 258,834 of NZ_FNFQ01000001.1, forward strand.
GCCCATCGACTGGCCGTAGCCGTTCGGCACGCCGTTGACCGGGAAGTTCACCGCAGCGCCGCCGTCGGTGTCGCCACGGCTGTAGCCGGAGGTGGTCTCATAGGCGGTGATCGAGGTGAAGTCGATCGCACCGAAGTCGTAGCGTGCCTTCACCGAACCGCCGTAGGTCTTGTAGGCCTGCGGGTTGTTGTCGGCTTCGTCGTAGGCGACCTGGTCGCGCGGCACGTCGGTCTTGTTCGAGCCCTTGGTCAGCGCGCCGCGCAGGAACAGGGTCGAGGTGCCTTCGTAGTCACGGGCATGGGCCGAGGCCAGGATCGAGAACTGGTCGCTCGGGGTCAGCAGCAGCTGCGCACGCACGTTGCGGTCATCGAAGCCGCCCATGGCGTTCTTCTTCGGGCTGACCGTGCCGTCGGCGCTCGGGCCCTTGTAGGTGTTGTCGACGTAGTCGTCGCGGTGCTGGTACAGCGCCGACACACGGAACGAGGCGATGTCGTTGATCGGGCCGCCGAAGCCGCCGTCGATCGACACGCTGTTGTAGGTCGCGTAGCTGGCGCTGACGCGGCCGGTGTAGTCCTGGGTCGGCTTCAGCGTGTCGAACTTGACGATGCCGGCGGTGGTGTTGCGGCCGAACAGCGAACCCTGCGGGCCGCGCAGCACTTCCACCTGGTCCACGTCATAGACCGGGTTGGACTTCAGCACCACGTGCTCCAGCACCACGTCGTCCTGGATGATCGACACCGGCTGCGAGGCACCCAGGTAGAAGTCGATGTTGCCCAGGCCACGGATGTAGAAGCGCGGGAAGATGCGGCCGGTGGTGGTTTCCGCATACAGGCTCGGCACGCGGCCGGACAGCGCCAGCAGGGTGTCGTCGCCGCCGGCGGTGAAGTCGCGCATGCGCTCGCCCTGCACCACGCCGACCGAAACCGGCACTTCCTGCAGGTTCTGCTCGCGGTGTTCGGCGGTCACGGTGATCGTGTCCAGGCCGGTCGGGGTCGGAGCGCTGTCCTGCGCGGCGGCACCGAAGCTGCCGACCAGGGCCAGGCCGGCACAGGCCAGGGCCAGCGGATGGCGGCGGAAGGAAACGAAGGAAGACGACAGACCCGACGGGCGGCGGGAATCGGAATGGGAGGGCATGGAATGCTCTGAGGAGGCGTCCGTGCGGCCTGCGCGAGCCGGGCGGCAAAGAGGAGGAAAACTGCGCAAGCGGCCATTATCCCCCAAATTGTTACGATTTCGTTGCGCGGCATCCGGGCCCGGCAAACCGGACGGTTTCGGCACAGTTGCGCGTGCTCACGCCACGTCGCCCGGCACATCCCGGGTCGGCTTGGCAAGGCGCAGCCAGTTGGCTACACTGAAGCCCTGCCGTGGGGCCATAGCTCAGCTGGGAGAGCGCGTCGTTCGCAATGACGAGGTCAGGAGTTCGATCCTCCTTGGCTCCACCACTCATAAGAAGACCCGCAGATCGTCGCGATCTGCGGGTTTTTTCTTTTCAGCGCTCCGGCTCAGGCCGGCTCCTGGTCTCCATCCTTGCGTTGCGGGCCACGCGAGTGCGCGTCGCGCACCTGTTGATCGCGCTGCCCCGGCCGCTGCTTGGCCACATCGTCCTGCTTCCTGTCCTGGCGGCTTTCCTGGATGCCCTGCTTCGGGTCCTGATCCTTGCGTTGCTCGTTCATCGAAAACTCCCTCGCCGGCAGCAGGCCAACGTTGCCACCACGCTAGAGGTTGCCGGGTGAGCCGCAGGTCAGTCCCGTGCCAACATCGTGTGGAGGAGCGGCTTGCCGCCACCGCCCCGCGCGGCCAGAATCCGGGGCACCACGCTCACCGGTGTGCCATGCCCTCCCCCGCCCAGCACGCAGCCCACGCGTTGCCGATGCGCCTTGATGCAACCGACGGCAGCATCCAGCTCGGCAATCTGCCGACGCTGATCGGCCCCACCCTGTCCCGGGAAGAAGCGAGCGTCGCCTTCGCCGCGCTGGTGCGAGGGGAACGCGATGTCGGCACCGGTTATCACTGGCTGAGCCTGCACCGGCTCAGCCTGGGCGGTGCATCCGCTGGCATCAGCCTGTGCTTCCACGGGCAACAGCTCGACATGGTGGCGATCGGCGTCGATCTGCCGGGTGCGACACGGGAAGACGGCTGGCCGACCCAGGCCTCGATCGATGCCGAAGTCGCTTTCATGCGTCGCACCTTGGCTACGGCACTGGGGCGCAAACTGGCAGGTGGCCGCGCCCGGTTCGACTGGGGCGAAGCCTGGGCCCGTTTCGATCCGAAGGGCTTCATGGCCAGCAGCGGAATCCGCTACGCGCCACGCTCGTGACGCCGCTCAGGTACGGGTGATCGACACCCCGCCCTCCACACGCATCGCCGTACCGGTAACGAAACTGCTTTCATCACTGGCCAGGAACAGCGCCGCGTTGGCGATCTCCTCCGGCTCGGCCATGCGCTTCAGTGCGTGCAGCGAGCGCACGAAGTCGCGGGCATCGCCGGTCGGTGCGGCCTGCCGGCCCATTTCGGTATCGGTACCACCGGGCAGCAGCACGTTGCTGCGCACGCCCCGCGCCCCGTATTCGGCGGCGATCACCTGGCTCAGGCCGATCAGCCCGGCCTTGCTCGACGCATAGGCCGCCATGCCCGGGAAGCCCACGGTATGGCCAACAAAGGTGCCAACAAACACCAGCGAGCCGCCGCCACGTGCCAGCAATGCCGGCAACTGCGCGCGTGCCGCGTGGAAAGCGGCATCGAGATTGGTCGCCATCACGTCGCGCCAGGCCTCTACCGGGAACTCCGCCGCCGGTGCGCCGGGACCGAGCATGCCGGCGTTGTTGAGCGCGATGTCCAGGCCTCCGAATGACTGCCGGGCCAGATCGACCAGCGCCTGTGCCGTGCCCGGCGCGGCCACGTCGGCGGCATGCACCACGACCTCGCCGCCGGCGGCACGGATCTGCTCGGCCAGTTCCTGCAGCGGTTGCAGCCGCCGCGCGTTGAGCACCAGTTTCGCGCCTTCGGCAGCGAAGCGCAGCGCACTGGCGCGGCCAATGCCGGCGCTGGCACCGGTGATGAGGGCGATCTTGTTGTTCAGGCGCATGGTCGTGGTACCGGGTGTGAGGTGGCCACCACGATGCCGCGCCTGTGGCCGGCCAACACTCCGTTTCAGGGCCAGGCAGAGGGGTGCAGGAAACGGAGTTTCCGCGGAACCGGCACGTGCCAGAATCCGCCCATGGACAGTACCGTCACCCCCGCCCTGGATGCCCGTGTCGAACGGGTCTGCCGCCACCTGCAGGCCAGCCTTGACGAGCCCTCGCTGCAGGAACTGGCCGACATCGCCGGCTGCAGCCCGACCCGGCTGCATCGCCTGTTCAAGCAGGCCACCGGGCTGACCCCGAAGCAGTACGCCGCCGCGTTGCGCGCCGATCGCCTGCGCAGCGGGCTTGAGCAGCATGAACGCATCACCGATGCCTTCCACGATGCCGGCTTCGGTTCCAGCGGGCGCTTCTACGAAAACGCGCCGCGGCTGCTGGGCATGACACCGAAGCAATGGCGTGCCGGTGGTCGCGGCGAAGTCATCCACTTCGCGCTTGCCGAGAGTTCGCTGGGCAGCGTGCTGGTGGCCAGCAGTGCCACCGGCGTAGTCGCGATCCTGCTCGGCGACGATCCGGAGACGCTGCTGCAGTCGCTGCAGCAACGCTTCCGCCAGGCCGAACTGGTCGGCGCCGACCGGGGCTATGAGCAGCTGGTGGCACAGGTGGTAGGCCTGGTCGAGGATCCCTCGCGAGGCGCCACACTGCCGCTGGATATCCGCGGCACCGCCTTCCAGCAGCGGGTATGGCAGGCGCTGCAGCAGATTCCGCGAGGACAGACCGCCTCGTATGCCGATATCGCAGCGCGCATCGGCGCGCCCCGCTCGAGCCGCGCCGTGGCCCGCGCATGCGCGAGCAATCCATTGGCGGTGGCGGTGCCCTGCCACCGCGTGGTCCGGCGCGACGGCGACCTGTCCGGCTACGCCTGGGGCGTGGCACGCAAGCGCGAACTGCTGCGCCGGGAAAACGCCTCGACTGCCTGACGTGGGTGCCGACCTTGGTCGGCACACCGCCAAGCCCTCAGTCCAGCTTCACCACCAGCTTCCCGAAGTTGCGCCCCTGCAGCAGCCCGAAGAACGCCTCCGGCGCATTCTCCAGCCCGTCCACCACGTCCTCGCGGTACTGGATGCGGCCTTCGCGCAGCCACTGCGGCATCTCGCGTTCGAACTCCGGCCACAGATGGTTGAAGTCGTGCACGATGAAGCCGCGCACGGTCAGGCGCTGGCGCAGGATCTGGCTGAACAGCGCCGGCAGGCGGTCGGGGCCGGGCTGCGCGACGCCGCGCTCGTTGTAGGTGGCGATGGTGCCGCACACGGGAATGCGGGCGAAGTTGTTGAGCAGCGGCAGCACCGCATCCAGCACATGGCCGCCGACATTCTCGAAGTACACATCGATGCCCGCTGGCACCGCGTCACGCAGCTGCTGGGCGAAATCAGCGGCGCGATGATCCAGCGCTACATCCACGCCCAGCGTCTGCAGGTAGCTGCGCTTGGCCTCGCCACCCGCGATCGCCACCACCCGCGCGCCCTGCAGCTTGGCCAGCTGGGCCACCGTGGCGCCCACCGGCCCGGTCGCGGCGGCCACCACCAGCGTCTCGCCCGGCTGCAGGCGGGCGATTTCATGCAGGCTGGAATACGCGGTGAAGCCCGGCATGCCGTACACGCCCAGCGCGGTACTCAGCGGCAGGCCGGCCGGATCCAGCCGGCGCCCCAGTGCCGTGGCCGGCAACACTGCATGGGTCTGCCAGCCACCGGGCGCCAGCACCCGCTCGCCCACTGCCACGCCCTCGGCACGGGATTGCAGCACCTCGGACACCGTCTGCCCCTCCATCACCGCGCCCACCGCCACCGGCGCGGCATACGAGGGGCCCTCGTCCATGCGTCCGCGCATGTACGGGTCGAGCGACAGGTAGCGGTTGCGCAGCAGCACTTCACCCTCGGCCAGTGGCGGCAACGCGGCCTGCTCCAGGCGGAAGTTGGCCGCACGCGGTGCGCCCTGCGGACGCGAGGCCAGCACGATACGGGAGGTGGTCGATGAGTCGGACATGGCGAACGTCTCTGCTGTGGGCAGCATCGGGAAAGGAAAGCCGACACTACGCCGCAGCGTCGCCCCATGGCGGCCACGAAAACAGCGTTCCATCGACCGGCGTGGCCATCGCCGCGTGCAGGCCTTGCCCGTGCAGCTTTGCCGATCAGCATGGCCCGCTGATTTCTGCCGCAGGTGACGATCACCACGCCCCGGCGCCGGGTGAATCGGCCTGCAGGGCCCTGCCCTCCGTGGCGCGACGGAGGATCAAGCACTTGCACCTGCGCAGACGGCAATGTGAAGGTTTTTTGCCAAAATGCTTGCCGTAGGCGGCCGACCTCCGTAATATGCGCGTCCTTGGCAGCGACCTCGCTGCAACGAAACACGTGGCCGAGTAGCTCAGTTGGTAGAGCAGGGGATTGAAAATCCCCGTGTCGGCGGTTCGATTCCGTCCTCGGCCACCATGTTTGAGGACCTGCAGAAATGCAGGTCTTTTTTTCCGGAAATCGCAATGGCGGTTGCCGCACAATTTGGCCGAGTAGCTCAGTTGGTAGAGCAGGGGATTGAAAATCCCCGTGTCGGCGGTTCGATTCCGTCTTCGGCCACCATCTTTCGAGACCTGCAGAAATGCGGGTCTTTTTTTTGCCCGTGGCGTGCGCCCGGTTGACGGAACATTTACACCGGCCTACGCCGCGACACCTACGCTCAGGGCTCCTGCCTGGAGTCCATCGATGCTGACGCGCCCTGCCCTGCTCGCATTCCTGCTGCTGGCCACCTGCCCGGCCCTCGCCGCCGAACCGGTGCGCGCGGTAGACCATCTGGACATCGACCGCTATGCCGGCCAGTGGCACGAGATTGCCCACCTGCCGGTCTCGTTCCAGAAGCAGTGCGTCGGTGACATCACCGCCAATTACGGGCTGCGCGGCGACGGCCACATCAGCGTCACCAATGCGTGCCGCAAGGGCGACGGCGAACGGGTGGTCGCCGAAGGGGTGGCTCGGCCGGTAGCCGGTCATCCCGGGCAACTGCAGGTCCGCTTCGTCCCGGACTGGCTGAGCTGGGTGCCGCTGGTCTGGGCGGACTACTGGGTGCTCGCGCTGGACCCGGACTATCAGTGGGCACTGGTCGGCGAACCCGGCCGCAAGTACCTGTGGATCCTCTCGCGCCTGCCGGAAATGGAGCGCGGCCGGTTTGAACAGCTCAAAGCCACGGCCGAATCGATGGGGTACGACCTCGCGCCGTTGCGCCTGATGGCCCCGCTGCGCGATTCCGCGGCTGACTGAACCGCCCTGCATCAGGCGCGTCGCACGCAGCCGATCCGGCATTTCGCACGCCCGGCCGCCATCTTCACGCGCTACCCTCTGCGACGGGTCGCCTTGGGCGATCCACAAAACCATACGCCGTAGTATGCTTACCCCAACGCACCCCCTGCAGAGGACTTGCGCCCATGCTCCACCGTGTCCGTACCGTCTTGATCGTCCTGTTCACCCTCGCCCTTGCTGCCTGCAGCAACGGCATCGTCAAGCGTGTCTCGGAACCGGCGGCCAGCCTGCAGCAGTTGACCGTGCGCGCCGACGGCAGCTGGACCGTGGCCCTGCGCCTGCAGAACTACAGTTCGATGCCGATGACCTTCGATGACGTCGCACTGGCACTGACCGTGGGCGACAGCGCAGCCGGCACCCTGCAGGTCAAGCCCGGCATTTCCATCGGCGGCACCTCCGCCGACGTCATCAATGTCGACCTCGTGCCCAGTTCGGCCGCGCGCCTGGTGGTGGCCGACGCGCTGGCCGGCAACCGCACCCTGGCCTATGGCCTGAAGGGAACGGTGGCAGCCACCCCGCAGGAAAAGAAGCAGCGCAGCTTCGACATCAGCAGCCGCAGCACCCTCAACCAGGCCCCGGGCCTGCCGGGCGTGCTGCGCTGACGTTCGCCTTCCGTTGCGGCGCCCCGGCGCCGCGCCCCCGCCCTGATCAAATCGAGACGTACCGATGAGCAGCTACACCGCCCCGCTTTCCGACCTTCGTTTCGCCCTGCACGACGTGCTCAAGGTCGAACCCCTGTTCGCCCGGCTGGGCTTCACCGACGCCACCGCCGACGTGGTCGATGCCGTGCTGGAAGAAGCCGGCCGCTTCAGCGCCACCGTGCTGGCCCCGCTCAACAGCGTGGGCGACGAGATTGGCTGCGTGCTCGACCAGGCCACCGGTGAAGTGACCACCCCGCCCGGCTTCAAGCAGGCCTACGACCAGTTCGTCGATGGCGGCTGGACCGGCCTGACTGCTTCGCCGGAGCTGGGTGGCCAGGGCCTGCCGCACACCCTGGGCGTGCCGCTGAACGAAATGATCAATGCTGCCAATCTGGCGTGGGGCAACTTCCCGCTGCTGTCGCACGGCGCCATCGAAGCGCTGAAGCAGCACGGCGAAGCCTGGCAGCACGACGCGTTCCTCAAGCCGCTGATCGAGGGCCGCTGGACCGGCACCATGTGCCTGACCGAGCCGCACTGCGGCACCGACCTGGGCCTGCTCAAGACCAAGGCCGAGCCGAACGCCGATGGCAGCTATGCGATCACCGGCACCAAGATCTTCATCACCGCCGGCGAGCACGACCTGACCGACAACATCGTGCACCTGGTGCTGGCCAAGCTGCCTGACGCCCCTCCGGGCGCCAAGGGCATCTCGCTGTTCGTCACCCCCAAGTTCAAGGTCGACCGCGAAGGCAACGTCGGCGAGCGCAACGCACTGCGCTGCGGTTCGATCGAACACAAGATGGGCATCAAGGGGTCGGTCACCTGCGTAATGAACTTCGATGGGGCACAGGGCTACCTGGTCGGCCAGCCGCACAAGGGCCTGCAGGCAATGTTCACCATGATGAACACCGCGCGCCTGGGCGTCGGCCTGCAGGGCATCGGCCTGTCCGAGCGCGCCTACCAGAACGCGCTGAAGTACAGCCGTGAGCGCCTGCAGTCGCGCGCCCTGAGCGGGGCGAAGTTCCCGGACAAGGCAGCCGACCCGATCCTGGTCCACCCGGACGTGCGCCGCATGCTGCTGACCGTGAAGTCGCTGGTCGAAGGCAGCCGCCTGCTGGCCCTGCACGCGGCCACCCTGATCGACGTCGCCCACCACGCCGAGGATGCCGCCGAGCGCGAGCGCGCCGACACCCTGGTGAGCTTCCTGACCCCGATCTCCAAGGCCTGCCAGACCGAATGGGGCATCGAGAACACCTACAACGCCCTGCAGTGCTTCGGTGGCCATGGCTACATCCGCGAACACGGCATGGAACAGCTGGCCCGCGATGCCCGCATCACCACGCTGTATGAGGGCACCACCGGCATCCAGGCGCTGGACCTGATCGGCCGCAAGACCGCGTCCAGCCAGGGCGCCGGCCTGAAGCTGATGCTGGCCGAGATCGAAGCGTTCGCCAAGGAACACGAGGGCAACGAAGCGCTGGCCGAGTTCATCGGCCCGCTGCGCGCCAAGGCCGCCGAATGGGGCACGCTGACCCGCGACGTGCTGCAGCGCGCGGCCGCCAACCCGGACGAACTGGGCGCCGCCAGCTACGACTACCTGTTCTATTCGGGCTACGTGGTGCTGGCCTACTGGTGGGCCCGCAGCGTGGCCGCCGCCGATGCCAGCGCACACGGCGCCGCGTTCGCCCAGGGCAAGCGCGAAACCGCCCGCTTCTACTTCGCCCGCGTGCTGCCGCGCACGCTCAGCCACGCCGCAGCGATCCAGGCTGGCGCCGCCCCGCTGATGGCGATGGACGACGAGCGCTTCGGCGCCTGAGCCGGGCTTCGCCCTGCACCGGTAGTGCCGGCCGCTGGCCGGCAACCGCAACAGCCGGCTTCCTGCGGGATGGCGAGGTGGGTCCGATTGCGGGGGACGGCGCACGCCACCGGACCCACCCCGCCTTCGACAGATTTCCGCTGCTGTAGATCCACGCCACGCGTGGATGAGAACCCCTGAAATCCTTCTGGAGAAGAGCCCCCTTTTGTTAAAGGGGGCGCGCCGACAGGCGCGGGGATTAGGAAGAATGCGTGGACCTGAATGTTGACGATTTGCGTATCGCCGACAGGCGATACACAAATCGTCAACATTCAGGTATAAGCTGTTCTCCCGATGGAGACAGACACTACACGCTTGGGTCTGATCGAAGCCGGAGCTCCGTTTTCTGCTCCGGGCGCCGAAGCATCGCCCAACGCCACGACGCTGCATCGCCCCGGCTCGGTCCGGCTGCTCTCGCTGGATGCCCACGGACGCGTACTGGACTGGATCACCTGGCAGGATGCGGCCTGCCTCTACGCCCGCGAAGCGGTGGCCTGGACGCTCGGCGATCCCTGCCTGCACATCCACGGCGGCACCAACCGCTTCAGCGGCCTGCAGAGCGGCATGGACCTGCACCCGATCATCGCCGCCCGCGGCCACGCCCGCTCGCGCGCGATTGACCCGACGCCGAACCTGACCAACCAGGCCCTGTTCGCCCGCGACGCCCATCTGTGCATGTACTGCGGCCAGCAGTTCAGCCGCCCCACGCTCACCCGCGACCATGTCATGCCGCTGTCCAAGGGCGGCCTGGACTGCTGGGAAAACGTGGTCACCGCCTGCTTCCACTGCAACTCGCGCAAGAGCGACCGCACCCCGCAGCAGGCCGGCATGCCCCTGCTGGCGGTGCCCTACCGGCCCAGCTGGATCGAGCACCTGATCCTGTCCAACCGCAACATCCTGGCCGACCAGATGGCCTTCCTGAAGGCACAATTGCCCAAGCGGTCGAAACTGAGCACCTGAACGCCTGAAAATGCAACCCTCACCGTCCTGTCACGGGCGGCGGCGTTTGCTTGCCCCACCCCCGTTTGAGGGCGAAAATGGGCATTCAGAAAAAGTGCGAACATGATGATCGACTCTGCCCGCTATCCCCGCCTCGCGCGCATCCAGACACCGGATGACCTGCGCACGTTCGACGAATCCGAATTGAGGGCGGTCGCCGACGAACTGCGCGCCTACCTCATCGAATCGGTGGGCAAGAGCGGCGGCCACTTCGCCGCCGGCCTGGGCGTGATCGAACTGACCGTGGCCCTGCACTACCTGTACCAGACCCCGGTCGATCAACTGGTCTGGGACGTCGGTCACCAGACGTACCCGCACAAGATCCTGACCGGTCGTCGCGACGAGATCCACACCGTCAAGCAGAAGGACGGCATCGCGCCGTTCCCGAAGCGCGAGGAAAGCGAGTACGACACGTTCGGTGTCGGCCACTCCTCGACCTCGATCTCGGCCGCACTGGGCATGGCCATCGCCCGCCAGTCCGAAGGCGACGACCGCAAGATCGTGGCGGTGATCGGTGACGGTGCGATGACCGCGGGCATGGCGTTCGAAGCGCTGATGCATGCCGGCGGCATGGAGCCGGAACCGAACCTGCTGGTGATCCTCAACGACAACAACATGTCGATCTCCGAGGCGGTCGGTGGCCTGACCAAGATGCTGGGCCGCGCCACCGGCAGCCGCACCCTCAACGCACTGCGCGAAGGCGGCAAGAAGATCCTCGGTGACAAGAAGAACAACCCGGCGCGCTTCGTGAAGCGCTGGGAAGAACACTGGAAGGGCATGTTCGTCCCCTCCACGATGTTCGAGGAAATGGGCTTCCACTACACCGGCCCAATCGACGGCCATGACATGCCGGCCCTGCTGTCCACGCTGAAAACGCTGCGTGCCTCCAAGGGCCCGAAGCTGCTGCATGTCATGACCACCAAGGGCAAGGGCTACGAGCCGGCCGAAGGCGATCAGATCGGTTACCACGCCGTCGGCCCGTTCGACCCGGACAAGGGCCTGGTGGCCAAGGCCGGTGCCAAGAAGCCGACCTACACCGATGTATTCAGCGACTGGCTGTGCGATGCCGCCGCCGCCGAGCCGCGCCTGTACGGCATCACCCCGGCGATGCGCGAGGGCTCCGGCCTGGTGCGTTTCAGCAAGGAGTACCCGCAGCGCTATTTCGACGTGGCGATCGCCGAGCAGCATGCGGTCACCCTGGCCGCCGGCATGGCCACCCAGGGGGGCAAGCCGGTGGTGGCGATCTACTCGACGTTCCTGCAGCGCGCGTACGACCAGTTGGTGCACGACGTGGCGATCCAGGACCTGGACGTACTGTTCGCGATCGACCGCGCCGGCGTGGTCGGCCCGGACGGTGCAACCCATGCCGGCAACCTCGACCTGAGCTTCCTGCGCTGCGTGCCGAACCTGGTGGTGATGGCACCGTCCAACGAAGCCGAGTGCCGGCAGATGCTCAGTACCGGCCTGCAGCATCCCGGCCCGGCCGCCGTGCGCTATCCGCGTGGCACCGGCACCGGCGTCGCCGCTGGCAACGACCTGTCCACCCTGCCGATCGGCAAGGGTGAGCTGCGCCTGCAGGGCAGCCGCATCGCCCTGCTCGCCTTCGGCAGCACCGTGGCCGCCGCTGAGCAGGTCGGCCGCGAACTGGGCCTGAGCGTGGTCAACATGCGCTTCATCAAGCCATTGGATCGGGAACTGGTGCTGTCCATCGCTGCCCAGCACGAGGGCCTGGTCACGATCGAGGACAACGTGGTGGCCGGCGGCGCCGGCTCCGGCGTAGGCGAACTGCTGAATGCCGAAGGCGTGCTGCGCCCCATCCTGCACCTGGGCCTGCCCGACAGTTACCAGCACCACGCCAGTCGCGAAGACCTGCTGGCCGAGGCCGGCATCGACGCGGCAGGCATTCGCGCCGCCGTGCTCAAGCGTTGGCCGCAGCTGGCCGTTGGCACGCCGCCACTCAGCGCGGCAGGCTGAGGCCGATCAGGAACCCACGCATGACGGTGAAGGTGCGGCCGAGGGCCTGCACCTTCTACGGTGGAAGCAGGTAGTTCCACGCCACGCGGGAGGGCGGCACTCCCCAGGCCTGCCTCGGCAGGCACCCCACGCTCAGCCGTAACTGACCGCTTCGACGAATGCGCCGCTGGCTTCCACGCGCACGGCCGCACGCTGCCCGGTGTCGACGAAGTGCAGGCGGGCCAGGGTCTCGGCGAAGTCATAGGCACGGGCGCCATCGCGGAACTCGATCGGCTCCGGCCTATCCGGATGCAGCACGCGCCACTGGCGCTGTTCGCATTGCAGGCGGATCAACATGCAGCTCACTCCTTGAGGCAGCGTATCGATGGCGGCGACGCCCCTGTCGGTAACGGCGCGAGGCACGCAGGGATCAGGGCATATGGGATGCCCTGATCGCGGACAATACGGCGTTCAAAATGTGAGCTGTATCAGATTATTCTGATTTTTACGGGCTGAATCCGTAAAGCTCAGTTCACCTGGATCAGTTCACTTGGAACTGTGCCCGGCAACCGTCACTGACCCAGATGCCGCGGCGGTCCCAGCCCCAGGTCTGGCCTTCGATGCAGGCGCTGCGCGAATCCTGGCGGATCAGGCGCACACCGCGGCGGATACGCGCATCGCAATATTCCTGGCGATGGCCGTTGGAATGGCAGGTGACCACATCACCGCCGCCCCATCCATTGCCATTGCCATTGCCCCAGCCGCCGCCATTGCCGCCCCAGCCGCCACCGCGGCGGTACTCACCTACGAATTCAGCCCGGCAGCCCTGCGTGACCCACACGCCATTGCGCGACTGGCCCCAGGTCTCGCCTTCCACGCACGGTGAGCCGGACAACTGCCGGATCAACCGCGCGCGACCGTCCAGGCGGCACTCGTTGCTGCGGTTCTTGACCGACTCGCAGCGCACGATGCCACTGCCGTCGCGGCCGCCGTAGCGGTCGTCGTCATAGCCGTAGCCGTAGCTCTGCGCCTGGGCGCCGCCGGCCGCCGCCAACATCGGCAACAGGGTGCAGGCCAGGGTGCGCCAGGTGAGTGCCTTGCCCATCGAAATCTCCAGATGAATACGATGGCGCAAGCATCGGGGATTCGCGGCCCGGCGCACAGTAGGGCCGGCGCCGGCAGTTTTTCCCCATTCAAACAACTCAACCGTGGCTGACTGCGCCACGGCCGCTGCTGTCACTCTCCGACGTGAAGCGCGTCCACCGTGTTGCCGAGCGCCTCGACCCGCACCGTGCTGCGCTGGCCGGTTCGGCGGTGATGTTCCAGGGCAAGCGCGGCGGCGGCGTCAAAGGCGTCGGCACCCCGGGCATAGGCGGTGGCATCGCGCAGCTGGGGATGCAGCACGGACCATCGCTGGGCCGAGCATTGGACGGTGATGACCATGGGGAAGCTCCTGTGGCTGGAAGGGGGCGTGGCCGGCCCATGGGGGGCCCGCCGGTACACCATCAGGCTAGCGATCGCCTCGGAGTCGGCCTATCAGATTTGTACGAAAATGCCGCGCCTTCGGGTCGTCCCTTCACACCCTCACATCCCTGAGCCCGTTTAGCCGGTTCATTCCGTGATCCTTGTCACGGAGTCAGCCTGGCTTCACACTACCGTCATCAACAGGGGCCCCTTCCACATGCGCACCTTCTTCTCGCACCAGCGTTCGACGTTGCTGAAGTTCTATTTCGTGGCCAGCTATCTCGTCCTGATCGAAGAGCTGATCCGCGCCGCCGTGCATTGAGCGCTTGCTGGCCCGGCAGCCGGAAAGCACACTGCGGCTTTAGGCACGGAGCCCGCCGGATGAAAGCGCTGTTTCTGATCCCCGCCCTGCTGGTCCTGGCCGCATGCGCCAGCCCGGACAAGGCACCCCCGCGTGCCGACGACGGTGCGGCATCGACCTCGATGCCGACCGTAGGCGGTGATCGCGACGCCCACGGCTGCATTGGTTCCGCGGGCTACCAGTGGTGCGAGCACACCCAGCGCTGCGAGCGCCCATGGGAGCTGGCACAGGCGCAAGGCCTGGCCAACACGGCCGAGGCGATCGACGCCTATTGCGCCACGCCGGCGACGCCGGCACGCAAGTGAGCACGAACAGTCATGGCTGAATTGAGTCCCCTGCCCGACCTCGCCCGCGGCCGCTACCGCCACTTCAAGGGCGGCGAATACGAGGTGATCGACATCGTACGCAGCAGCGAGACGCTGCAGCCCATGGTGCTGTATCGCGCCCTGTACGGCGACGGTGGCCTGTGGGTGCGCCCCTACCCGATGTTCATCGAGCAGGTAGCCGGCGAACACGGCACGCAGCCGCGCTTTGCCCGCATCGACGACTGATCCGGTGCAAGCCGCGGTGACCTGGAGTGCCCGATGAATCCCTACGTCTATCTTGCCGCTGCCATCGTGCTGGAAGTGATGGCCACGTCGCTGCTGAAAGCCTCCGACGGCATGAGCCGGCTGTGGCCAACCGTCGGCGCGCTGGCCGGCTATGGGCTGTGCTTCTACCTGCTGTCGGTCACCATGAAGTCGGTGCCGACCGGCGTTGCCTACGCGATCTGGTCCGGCGTCGGCATCGTGCTGATCTCACTGATCGGACTGGTGGTGTTCAAGCAGCGCCTGGATGCACCGGCGCTGGCCGGCATCGCGCTGATCTGCGCCGGCGTGCTGGTGATCAACCTGTTCTCGCGCAGCAGCGCGCACTGAATGCACGCTGCCGCGCAACAGGCACTAGCTGACCTTCCTGGCCACGCTCATGCCGATCAGGAACAGCACCACGGCGATGATGATGCCGGCCCAGAACAGGAACTTGGCGATGCCGACAGCGGCACCGGCAATGCCGCCGAAGCCGAGCACGCCGGCGATGATGCCGATGACGGCGAAGATGATGGCCCACTTGATCATGTCAGTCCTTTCCCCACAGGGAATGCAAACGGTGTGATCAGGCTAGGCCGCAGCCGATGCGGCAGTCGTGAACAGGCCGCGTGCGCGGCGTGAATCAACGCGGGCGGAAACGCAGCAATGCCACCGCAAAAGCCAGGAACACACTCCCCACCAGCCGCTCGAACCAGCGCCGCGCCAACGGCGTTGCGAGCCAGCGACGCAGGCCGTGCCCGCCGGCCGCGTACATCACGTACCAGAACAGTTCGCAGGCCGCGAAGGTCGCCACCAGCACGCTGTACTGCACGGCCTGGCCACGTGACGGGTCGACGAACTGCGGCAGGAACGCCGCGGCAAACAACAGCAGCTTGGGGTTGCTCAGGCCAACCCACAGGCCGCCACGGAACACCGTCCCCGCGCCATGCACCGGCGCCAGCGTGACCTCTGCATCGTCGGCCCCTGCGGGCGCCGGCCGGCCGCTGTCACGCCACGCCTTGATGCCAAGCCAGGCCAGGTAGGCCACGCCGAGATAGCGCAGCACCTCGAACAGCCTCGGTGAGGAGTGCAGCACTGCGCTCAGGCCTGCAGCGGAGGCGGCCAGCACCAGCAGCATCGCCAGCAGGCAGCCGGCCATGGCCGGCACGCTGCCTCGGAAGCCCAGCCCGACGCTGCGTCCCAGGATGTGCAGCATGTTCGGCCCGGGCGTCCCGCACAGCACGAAGACCGTGACCAGGAACCACCACCAGGTATGCAGGGCCATGCCGGTTTCCACTTCAGAAGACGGCGCCAGCATACGGCGCTCGCCCGCGATGCGGCACATACAGCATTCGGCGGATGTGGCGGTTACAGATACCGGCGCCCCTGCACGGCAACGCCACCGCCATCTGTGCTGCAATGGCCCCTTCCGGCATGGAGCAGTGCATGAAGACCCTCGGCCTGATCGGCGGCATGAGCTGGGAAAGCTCGGCACAGTACTACCGGCTCATCAACGAGGCGGTGCGTCATCGCGTCGGTGGCGCGCATTCGGCGCAACTGCTGCTGTGGTCGGTGGATTTCGCCGGCATCAAGCAGCTGCAGCACGACGGCCGCTGGGACGTGCTGGGCGACCACATGCTGGACGCCGCACGGCGGCTGCAGGCCGGTGGCGCCGAGCTGCTGGTGATCTGCACCAACACCATGCACACACTGGCGGAGCGGATCGAAGCGCAGTGCCCGTTGCCACTGCTGCACATCGCCGACCCCACCGCCGCTGCGATCCGCCAGGCAGGCCTCCGCAGGGTAGGCCTGCTGGGTACCGCGTTCACCATGGAGCAGGCCTTCTACCGCGACCGCCTGCAGGACCGCTTCGGCCTGCAGGTGCTGGTTCCGGAAGCCGATGACCGCCGCATCGTGCACGACATCATCTACCAGGAACTGATCGCCGGGGTGGTCAGCGCACACTCGCGGCAGGTCTACGCAGGCGTGATCGCGCGCCTGGTCGCACGCGGTGCCGAAGCGATCATCCTCGGCTGTACCGAAATCATGTTGCTGGTCCGCGCCGAGGACAGCCCGGTGCCGCTGTTCGACACCACCACCCTGCACGCCCGGGCAGCGGTGGATGCGGCACTGGCCTGAGCCGCGCGCTCAGCCTTCGCCCTGCACTTCCAGCGCGGTGATGAGCCAGTCGACCACCGCCTGTGAATCACACAGGAAGAAAATGGCATCGCCCGACCGCGCTTCGGTCAGCAGCCGATAGACCGTGATCGCCACCGCCGACTGGTTGGCGATGAACACCTCCGGGCTGCGCGGCCCTTCGCTGTGCCCCGCGACGGCATGCAGTGCCTTGCGCGCAGCCACGGTTGCGGCCGGGTCTGCGCTGCGGGCCAGTTCCGGCCCGCGCAGGCCCCACGCAATGAACACGTGCTTGCCCTTGAACGTGGTGTCCAGGACACGCACCTGCCCGGCCTCTGCGCCAGCCGAGCGATGAATGACGGTACTGCTGATCAACGCAACCCCCTGTGGTCGTCGTGGTCCGCGCATCCTCCTCCACACGCCGGCCGCACGCCAGTGACGGCAGCCACAGGCTGTGCCGACACACGTGGGAAACATGTAAGAAGGTGTAAGCCGATGCGATCGGATGTGCAGCGATGATAAGGGATGTAAGGCCCTGAATGGGTTCGTGCGCACTACTAAATCCCTACTGAGCCGACGTCGGAACGATCCGTTCCGGAGGCCTCGGGCTGGTCCATCCTTGCGGCCCGTTCCCCCGCCGAGGTTCCCATGACCCATCGCCTGCTGCTCCCGATCACCACCGTCACGATGGCCCTGCTGCTGGCCGCCACCACAGTGGCCGCCCAGGATGACGACAGCGATCACATCCCGCCGCTGCGCTGCGAGTCGCAGTTCAACAAGACCGAACAGTGCCCGATCGAGGGCCGCATGCGCCTGGCCAGGCAGCTGTCGGTCACCCGCTGCGTGGAGGACCAGAACTGGGGACAGAGCCGTCGCATGCTCTGGGTCACCGCTGGCTGCCGTGCCGAGTTCGTCGCCGATGGGCAGGGACGCGGGCGCTGGCCGGAGCGCGGCCGGGGCCGTGACCGGGATGACGATGGCGAGCGCCTGGTCTGCGAGTCCTACGAGCAGAAGGACAGGGAATGCCGCATCCGTGTGCGCCGCGAGGTGCGCCTGGTCAAGCAGAAGTCGGTGACACCGTGCGTCGAGGATCGCAACTGGGGCTGGGACCGCCGCGGCGTGTGGGTCAGCGACGGCTGCCGTGCCGAGTTCCGTGTGTATTGACGGCCGACCACGCGCTGGCTGTGGCGGATACGCAGATACGGCCGAAGTGATCGATAGACTGGGCGCGCCCAGCCCAGGAGCCTTCGATGGCACCACCCGATCCTTCCTTGACGACGCTGCATATCCGCGAAGCAATGCCCGCCGACGTTCCCGCGTTGATCGCGCTCGACAGCGTTGCGGCCCACGATCGGCGGCGCGCACGGCAGATCAGCGACTGGCAGGCCAGCGGTGGCGTGCACGTGGCCGGACGGGCCGGCCAGCTGGCCGGTTACCTGGTCATCCACCATCACTTCTTCGGCGAAGCCTTCGTCGAGATGCTGATGGTGGCGCGCGAACAACGCAACCAGGGCGTCGGCGCCGCCCTGCTGCGCCATGCCATCGCGCTGCAGGGGCAAGGCAAGCTGTTTACTTCGACGAATGCTTCCAATACCGGCATGCAACGCCTGCTCGCCGCCTCGGGTTTCATCGACAGCGGCATCGTGCATGGATTGGACGAAGGCGATCCGGAGCTGGTCTATCGCTTCGCTGAGGACTGATCATCGGCATCGGCCGCACGCACAAAAAAGCCCACGCATCGCTGCGCGGGCTTCTTGACTCATCACAGTGGTCGGGACGGCCGGATTCGAACCGACGACCCTCTGCCCCCCAGGCAGATGCGCTACCAGGCTGCGCTACGCCCCGACTGATGCTGCGATGTGCCCGCCAGTGCGGCGGGCCGTGAAGTATAGCGGATTACGAGGGAAATGGGGTCAGCGGCGCAGCAACTGCAGCACTTCTTCCAGCTCCATGCGCACCTGCTTGATGATCTGGTTGCTCAGCGCCGATTCCTCGCGGGCATCGGGGCCGTCCAGGCGCAGGCGGGCACCACCGATGGTGTAGCCCTGTTCGTACAGCAGGCTGCGGATCTGCCGCACCATCAGCACGTCATGGCGCTGGTAGTAGCGGCGGTTGCCTCGGCGCTTGGCCGGCTCAAGGCTGGGAAACTCGGTCTCCCAGTAGCGCAGGACGTGCGGCTTGACGTCGCACAGCTCGCTGACCTCACCAATGGTGAAGTAGCGCTTGGCCGGGATCGGCGGTAGTTCGCGGTTACTGCCCGGATCCAGCATAAGCTTCCACCCTCTCCTTGAGCTTCTGGCCCGGACGGAAGGTGACCACCGTACGGGCGGAAATCGGAATTTCCTCGCCGGTCTTGGGGTTGCGACCCGGGCGCTGGTTCTTGCGCCGCAGATCGAAATTACCGAAGCCCGACAGCTTCACCTGACGTCCCTGTTCCAATGCTTCACGCAGCACATCGAAAAACGCGTCGACGAATTCCTTGGCTTCCCGCTTGTTCAGACCGACTTCGTCGAACAGCTTTTCCGCCATCTCCGCCTTGGTCAATGCCATTGCCTGCTACCCCCGAGTGCTGCCCGCTCAGCCGCGGATCCGGGCGTGGTGTTCACGCTCGATGGCAGTGACCGCCTCGGCCACCACCGCATCCACGTCGCGGTCCGTCAGAGTGCGCGACTTGTCCTGCAAAATCAAGCCCATAGCGAGACTCTTGAATCCCGGCTCGACGCCCTGGCCGACGTAACGGTCGAACAGGTTGAGGTCGCGCAGCAGCGGGCCGGCGGCCTGGCGGACGGTGGCCGCCAGGTCCGTCCACGCCACCTGTTCAGGCACCAGGAACGCCAGGTCGCGGCGCACCGCCGGGAAGCGCGACAGCTCGCCGGCACGCGGCAGGCGACGCGCAGCCAGCGGCTCCAGGTCGAGCTCGAAGGCATAGACATCGGCCTCGATGTCCATCGCCTTGGCCAGACGCGGGTGGATCTGGCCGATCCAGCCGATCGCCACGCCCTCGCGGAACACCTCGGCCGAACGCGCCGGATGGCCGTAGGCACGGTCCGACGGACGGAACTCCAGCTGCGCGCCACTGGCGGCCGCCAGCGATTCCAGGTCACCCTTCAGGTCATGGAAATCGACCTTGCGGGTCGGCAAGCCCCACTGCACCGCCTGCGCCTCGCCGCAGACCGCAGCGGCCACGCGCAGGGTTTCCAGCGGTGCCGGCCGGCTTTCGCCAGTCGACGCCCCGCCAGCCTGCTGGGCGAACACCCGGCCGATCTCGAACAGGCGCACGCGACCGAGCTGCCGCGCTGCATTGCGGCCCAGCGTGGCGACCAGGCCCGGCAGCAGCGACGGGCGCATCACCGCCAGTTCGGCCGACAGCGGGTTGGCCAACGGCACCAAGCCGTCGCGCAGCTGCCACTGGGCCAGCAAGGCGTCGTCGACGAAGGCGAAATTGACGGTTTCCTGCTGGTCACGGGCGATCAGCTGGCGACGCACGCTCAGCGCGTCCAGCTGGGTTTCACTGGGCATCGCCACGCGCGAGGCACCGCCCGGCAGCGTGGTCGGGATCTGCTCGTAACCGTGGATGCGGGCCAGTTCCTCGATCAGGTCCTCTTCGATGGCGATATCGAAGCGACGGCTCGGCGCGGTGACCTGCCAGCCGTCGGCGCTGGCGACCACGTCCATGCCCAGCGCGCGCAGGATGCGTTCGACTTCGGCATCCTCGATGGTGATGCCGAGCACGCGGGTGATCCGCGCGCGGCGCAGCAGGATCGTCGCCGGCTGCGGCAGATCGCCCTCGCGCACCGCCTCGGTGACCGGTGCCGGAATGCCCCCGGCCAGGTCCAGCACCAGGCGGGTGGCGTACTCGATCGCGGTGCGCGGCAGTGCCGGATCGACGCCACGCTCGAAACGGTGACCCGCGTCGGTGTGCAGGCCGAGCTTGCGTCCACGGCCCATGATCGCGGCCGGGGCGAAGTGCGCGGCTTCCAGGAACACGGCCGTGGTGGCGTCGGTGACGCGCGTGTCGAAGCCGCCCATCAGGCCGGCCAGGCCAACCGCACGATCGGCGTCGGTGACCACCAGGAAGCTGTCGTCCAGCGCGGCATCGCGGCCATCGAGCAGCTTCAGGCTCTCGCCCGCGCGCGAACGGCGCACGGCGATGCTGCCCTGCAGGGTGCCCAGGTCGTAGGCATGCATCGGCTGGCCGAGTTCGAGCATCACGTACTGGGTGATGTCGACCAGCAGCGAGACCGGGCGCACGCCGCTGCGGCGCAGGCGTTCGGCCATCCACAACGGGGTCCTGGCCGCGGCGTTGACGCCTTCGATGACGCGCCCCAGGTAACGCGGCGCCTCGGCGCCCGCGTCGAGCTGGATGCTCAGCTCGCGGCTGCCGACCGCCGGAATGGCATCGGCGGCGAAGTCCAGCACTTCACTGCGGGTAGCGGCGGCGACATCGTAGGCAATGCCGCGCAGGCTGAAGCAGTCGGCGCGGTTCGGGGTCAGCTTGATCTCGATGCTGGCGTCCGGCAGGCCGAGGTAGGCGACCAGGGCCTGGCCGACCGGGGCGTCATCGGGCAGCTCCAGCAGGCCGGAGGCATCGTTGTCCAGGCCCAGTTCCTTGGCCGAGCACAGCATGCCGTTGGACTCGACGCCGCGCAGCTTGGCCGGCTTGATCTTCAACTCGCCGATCTGCGCACCGACCATCGCCAGTGGCGCGACCAGGCCCGGGCGGGCGTTCGGCGCACCACAGACGATCTGCAGCAGCTCGCCCTGCCCGGCATCGACCCTGCACACCTGCAGGCGGTCGGCTTCCGGATGGCGCACGGCCTCGACGATGCGTGCCACGACCACGTGATCGAGGCCTTCGCCCAGCGCGGTCACGTCTTCCACTTCCAGGCCGATGGCGGTCAGCACCGCACTCAGCTCATCACGCGAAGCGCGGGTCGGGACGTGGCTGCGCAGCCAGTTTTCGGAGAATTTCATGGTGTCATCCTGGTGGGCCCGGCGCATGCGCCTGGGCCTGCGAATTTGGGAGCAGTCGTTTCAGGAGCAGCCGGGCATGGCCCGGCTCTACAGGGTTGCGGCTTACGCGAACTGTTTCAGGAACCGCACATCGTTCTCGAAGAACGCGCGCAGGTCGTTGACGCCGTAGCGCAGCATTGCAAAGCGCTCCACGCCCATGCCGAAGGCGAAGCCGGTATAGCGCTCCGGATCGATGCCAACGTTGCGCAGCACGTTCGGATGGACCATGCCGCAGCCCAGCACTTCCAGCCAGCGGGTGCTGCCATCGGGCTGCTGCCAGGCGATGTCCACTTCCGCGCCCGGTTCAACGAACGGGAAATAGCTGGGGCGGAAGCGCATCTCGAAATCGCGCTCGAAGAAGGCACGCACGAACTCGGCCAGCGTGCCCTTCAGGTCGGCGAAGGTCGAATGCTCGTCCACCAGCAGGCCTTCGACCTGGTGGAACATCGGCGAGTGGGTCTGGTCGCTGTCGCTGCGGTACACCTTGCCGGCGGCGATCATGCGCAGCGGCGGCGCGTGGTCACCCATGTAGCGCACCTGCACGCCGGAGGTATGCGTGCGCAGCAGGCGGCCATCGCCGAAGTAGAAAGTGTCGTGCATGGCGCGCGCCGGATGGTGCGGCGGGAAGTTCAGCGCCTCGAAGTTGTGCCAGTCGTCCTCGATCTCCGGCCCTTCCGACAGCTCGTAGCCCAGCCGGCCGAAGATGCCGGTGATGCGCTCCAGGGTGCGGGTGATCGGGTGCAGGCCGGCGCGCTCGCCGTTGCGGCCCGGCAGGGTGATGTCGATGGCTTCGGCCGCCAGGCGCGCATCCAGGGCCGCGTCTTCCAGCAGCGCCTTGCGCTCGCCCAGCGCGCGGGTCAGCGCGTCGCGGGCCTGGTTGATCGCTTCACCGGCGGCCTTGCGCTCGTCGGCCGGCAGGGCGCCGAGCTGCTTGAGCTGCGAGGTGATGCTGCCGCTCTTGCCAAGCAGGGCCACGCGCAGCTGTTCCAGCGCATCGGGGCTCTGTGCGGCGGCCACATCGGCCAGCGCCTGGGTGGTGAGGGATTGGATGTCGCTCATGGGGGGCCGGAACTCCAGTCGATCTGCCATCGCGATGCGCGAAGGGCCGACCCCTGTCGCCACCGCCGTCCCCGCGCTGCCGCTGTGGCCGCGCCGGGACCCAAAAAAGAATGGGGAAGGACTTGCGCCCTTCCCCATGCATTGCCTTGACCTGACACCGTTCCGAGTGAACGGTTACGGCATCGGGAAGGACTTATGCCGCCAGCGCGCCCTTGGCCTTTTCGGCCAGCGCGGCAAAACCGGCTGCGTCGTGCACGGCGATGTCAGCCAGGACCTTGCGATCCAGGGTGATGCCGGCCTTCAGCAGGCCGTTCATGAAGCGGCTGTAGCTCAGGCCGTTGATGCGGGCAGCCGCATTGATGCGGGTGATCCACAGCGAACGGAAGTTGCGCTTCTTCTGCTTACGGCCGATGTAGGCGTACTGCTGTGCCTTGATGACCGCCTGCTTGGCAACGCGGAAGACCTTGCGACGGGCGTTGTAATAGCCCTTGGCGAGATCCAGAATCTTCTTGTGGCGGCGACGCGCCTGTACGCCACGCTTAACTCGTGCCATTTTTCAGTTCCTCAGAGGTAAGGGAGCATGCGGTCCAGACGGCCTGCGTCTTCTGCACGGACATGGCCCGTCTGACGCAGATTACGCTTACGCTTGGTCGCTTTCTTCGTGAGGATGTGGCTACGGTTGGCGTGGCCGCACTTGTACTTGCCCGAGGCGGTCTTGCGGAAACGCTTGGCCGCTGCCCGGTTGGTCTTGATCTTGGGCATTGCAATGTCCTTGATGGGATTTGACCCTGGTTTCTGACTGATCTGGCGGCGGCCTGGGCCGCTCTTTCCGTCCTGCCATGATCGGCGTACGACCCGTCCTGGGTGGGTCGAGCCAGGCATGATACAGGCAAAACCGCCCTGCTGCCAGCCCCTGCCCCGCTTTCACCGGCAACCCGCGGCCTGCCGGAAAAGCAAAGGGACGCCAGCGGCGTCCCCTTACCCTGAACCATTCAGCCAGGCGCCCCGGAAGGCGGCCCGTCAGGCCTCAGGTCTTCTTCTTCGGCGCGATCATCATGACCATCTGACGCCCTTCCAGGCGCGGACGGGATTCAATGACGATGTCCTCGCCCAGATCGGTCTCGATCCGGTTGGCCATTTCACGACCCAGTTCCTGGTGGCTCATTTCGCGGCCACGGAAGCGGATGTTGACCTTGATCTTGTCACCATCCTCGAGGAACCCACGCATCTTGCGCAGCTTGATCTGGTAGTCGCCCTCGTCCGTGACCGGACGGAACTTCACTTCCTTGATCTCGACCTGCTTGGTCTTCTTCTTGGCCTCGCTGGCCTTCTTCTGCGCTTCGAACTTGAACTTGCCGAAGTCCATGATCTTGCAGACCGGCGGGTCGGCCTGCGGCTGGATCTCGACCAGGTCCAGGCCTTCATCTTCGGCCATGGACAGCGCTTCGTCGCGCGACAACACGCCGATCATTTCTCCGTCACTGCCGATCACGCGGACGCGCGGCACACGGATTTCCTGATTCTTGCGGTTCTGTTTGTTGTCAGGGGTGCTGATATTACGTTCTCCCAAGGGTATCGAACCGGCCCGGGTGCCTGTGCCCCCGGACCGGACCTTTGCTTACGCGCCCTCGGCGTGGAGCCGCTCGATGAAGGCCTGCAGGCTCATGCTGCCCAGGTCTTCGCCAGAACGCGTACGCACCGCCACAGCCCCATTCTCCTTCTCGCGGTCACCGATGACCAGCAGGTAGGGCACGCGCTGCAACGTATGCTCGCGGATTTTATAGCCGATCTTCTCGTTACGCAAATCCGAGCTGACGCGGAAGCCTTGCTCCGCAAGGGTTTTGGTCACGCCCGAGACGTAATCGGCCTGGGCGTCGGTGATGTTGGCCACCACCACCTGGGTCGGCGCCAGCCAGGTCGGGAACTGGCCGGCATGGTGCTCGATCAGGATGCCCAGGAAGCGCTCCATCGAGCCGACGATGGCGCGGTGCAGCATGACCGGGTGCTTCTTCTGGCTGTTCTCGTCCACGTACTCGGCGCCGAGGCGGCCCGGCATCATGAAGTCGACCTGCATGGTGCCCAGCTGCCAGGTGCGGCCGATGGCGTCCTTCAGGTGGTACTCGATCTTCGGGCCGTAGAAGGCGCCCTCGCCCGGCAGCTCCTGCCATTCCACGCCACAGCTGGACAGCGCCGAGCGCAGGGCGCCTTCGGCCTTGTCCCAGGTGGCGTCATCGCCAAGGCGCGATTCCGGGCGCAGCGCGATCTTGATCTGGATCTCGTCAAAGCCGAAGTGCTTGTAGACCGCCAGCGCCTGCTGGTGGAACGCGGTCACTTCCGACTCGATCTGGCTCTCGGTGCAGAACACATGGCCGTCGTCCTGGGTGAAGCCGCGCACGCGCAGGATGCCGTGCAGCGCGCCGGACGGCTCGTTGCGGTGGCAGGAACCGAACTCGCCGTAACGGATCGGCAGGTCGCGGTAGCTGTGCAGGCCCTGGTTGAACACCTGCACATGGCCAGGGCAGTTCATCGGCTTGACCGCGTAGGTGCGCTTCTCCGACTCGGTGAAGAACATGTTGTCCTGGTAGTTGTCCCAGTGGCCGGACTTCTTCCACAGGCTCACGTCCAGGATCTGCGGGCAACGCACTTCGCCGTAGCCGCTGCTGCGGTAGACCTTGCGCATGTACTGCTCGACCACCTGCCACAGTGCCCAGCCCTTCGGGTGCCAGAACACCAGGCCCGGCGCCTCTTCCTGCAGGTGGAACAGGTCCTGCTGCTTGCCGATGCGGCGGTGGTCGCGCATCTCGGCTTCCTCGATGCGCTTGATGTACGCCTCGAGCTGCTTCTTGTCGGCCCAGGCAGTGCCGTAGATGCGCTGCAGCTGTTCGTTCTGCGCATCGCCGCGCCAGTAGGCACCGGAAATGCGGGTCAGCTTGAAGGCCTTCAGGAAGCGGGTATTCGGCACGTGCGGGCCGCGGCACATGTCCACGTATTCCTGGTGGTAGTACATGCCCATCGCCTGGATGTCATCGGACATGTCCTCGATCAGGCGCAGCTTGTAGTCCTCGCCACGGGCCTTGAAGATCTCGATCACTTCGGCGCGCGGGGTCATCTTCTTGATGACGTCGTAGTCCTGGGCGATCAGTTCACCCATGCGCTTCTCGATCGCGGCCATGTCGTCCGGGGTGAACGGGCGCTCGGAGTAGATGTCGTAGTAGAAGCCTTCGGCGATTACCGGGCCGATGACCATCTTCACATCCGGGTACAGCTGCTTGACGGCATGGCCGACCAAGTGGGCGCAGGAGTGGCGGATGATCTCCACGCCCTCCTCGTCCTTGGCGGTGATGATGCGCAGGCTGGCATCGTGATCGATGACGTCGCTGGCATCGACCAGCACGCCATCGACCGAACCGGCGATGGTGGCCTTGGCCAGGCCGGCGCCGATCGACTGGGCGACGTCCATGACGCTGACGGGGTTTTCGAACTCGCGGCGGCTGCCGTCGGGAAGGGTAATGTTGATCATCGCAGTGGCTTCGTGCGGGGCCCGCGGGGCGGGCTGGAAAGCGTTCCCGGGCCGTTGCCCGGGCAATAAAAAAGCGCCGCGAGGGCGCCTGCAACACAGGGCCTTCGGGGGCAGGTCAACAGTGGGCGGGGGTAGTGCTCATGTCGCACGCTCGGCCGGCGCTGGGCGCGGGCCACCTTGTTCCGGTCAGGGTTCTGCGGTGATCTTAAACCAGCGCACGGGAAAGCCCAAGGGCTGCCGTACGGTCCGCTGAATGGCGAGTGCTGGCGGCGTGAAAACGCAATGATTACCATGTCCGCGCAGCCCGCCCCGTGCCAGCCTGCCCGCTTTCCCCAGGACCTCGTGATGCGCCACCCGCTCCGACCGGCCCCCGCCGGCCCCGCCCGTGCCCCGCGTTCGCCGGCCCGCTGCCACGGCGGCCGCCCGCGATGATCACCGTCGGCCTCTCCACGCTGGGCTTCTGCAGCCTGGGCATGCTGGCGGCGATGTTCTCGGCACTGGCCTTCTATGCCGCCTCGCCGCACTGCCGCTGGCCCCGCCTGCGCCGCGCCGGCCGGCTCGGCCGCCAGATCGGCGTGGTCGCCGCTGCGGCCGCATTGTGGTTGTGGATGGCCGAGCTCGGCGTGGCCGCGGGCCTGGTGGCGATGCTGTGCACCTGGATGCTGGCCGCGATGCTGCTGCCGGCGCTGGCCGCCTGGCATCGCCCGGGCACGGAGTCACCCTGATGTGGCCGCGCGCCTTTGCCGGCATCATCGCCGGCTTCCTGCTCGCAGCCGCCGTCACCGGCCTGCTGGCCTGGCTGCCACCGGGCCCGTGGCAGCGTGCGCTGGTGCCGACCCTGATTGCCTTCATCCCGCTGTGGATGCTGGCCGCCCTGTGGGCGTTCAGCTTCCGCAGCGCACTGCGCGCCTGGCTGGTGCTGGGCGGCAGCGCCGCCGTTGGCTTCGCCGTGCTCGCGCTGCTGCGCCTGACCGGCGCGGTGCAATGAGATCCCTGCCATGAAGTTCAGTTCGCAGACCCTGCGCACGTTCACCACCCTGCACACCTGGGTCGGCCTGGTCGCCGGCTTCGGCCTGTTCGTGGCCTTCTACGCAGGTGCGCTGACCCTGTTCCATCACGACCTGCCGCTGTGGCAGACCCCGGGCGCAGCCACGGCGTTGCCGGCCGGCCTGGATGACGCGCAGTACCTGCTGGAAGACGTGCTGGCGGCCCATCCGGAAGCGCGCCGCCACGTGGGCATGACGTTCCCCGGCGCCGAGCACCCGCAGCCACTGGCGTACTGGCAGGCCGACGACGGCAGCTGGCGCTATGCCTGGCCGGGCCAGATCGCCGGCAGCCCGGCCCCGCCGCAGACCGGACTGGCAGAACTGGTCAACGAACTGCACTACAGCCTCGGCCTGCCGGTGGCCGGCGTCTACGGGATGGGTATCGTCAGCCTGCTGTATGGCATGGCGCTGCTGAGCGGGCTGGTGATCCATCTGCCGAAGCTGTTCGGCGACCTGTTCGCGCTGCGGCCGGGCCGCAACCTGAAGCAGTTGTGGCAGGACGCGCACAATGTGATCGGCGTGCTCAGCCTGCCCTTCCACCTGATGTTCGCGGTCACGGGCGCCCTGCTCTGCCTGGTGTTCGTGCAGATGGCCCTGCTCAATCCGCTGATCTACGACGGCAAGGCCCTGCAGGCGGTACCGACGGCGATGGACACCGCGCCGGTGCGCGAGGCCAGTGGCATTCCGGCGCCGCCGGGCAGCCTGCGCGTGCTGCATGCGCGCGCACTTGAAGTCGCCCGCGCACAGGGCGTGGCCAACTTCGAGCCGGCCTACCTGAAGCTGGCCAACGCCGGCGACGCCAACGCCACCATCGAGATCACCGGCGAGGCCAGTGGCACCCTCGGCCCGCTTGGCGCCGTGGCGTTGGATGTGGCCAGCGGCGACCTGCTGGCTTCCCAGCTGCCGGGCCAGCGCGATGCCAACCACGCCACCCTCAGTGCCGCCTATGCACTGCACTTCGGTGAGTTCGGCAACGGCGTGGTGGTCTGGCTGTACTTCCTGCTCGGCCTCGGCGGTGCGTTCCTGTTCTACTCCGGCAACCTGCTGTGGATCGAGTCGCGGCGCAAGCGTCGCCAGCCGCACCAGCCGCGTGCCGGTGTGAACATGGCGCGGGCCACGGTCGGCGTCTGCATCGGCCTGTGCGTGGCGATCTCGGTCGCGTTCGTCACCGCACTGGTGCTGGAGCGGCTGGCACCGTCGGCCGTCGACCACGGCATCCGCTGGGCCTGCTTCGGCAGCTGGGCGGCCTGTGCGCTGTGGGCCGCGCTGCGTCGCCCGGCGCAGGCCGCACGCGAACTGCTGTGGGCCGCGGCGATCAGCACCGCGCTGGTGCCGGTGCTGCACGGCGCGCTCAATGGCGACTGGCTGTGGCGCGCGGCCGCGCGGGGGCACTGGCCCCTGTTCTGGGTCGATGCCATCGCGCTGGCGATGGCCTTCGGCTTCGCCCGCCTGGCCGTGGCCAGCCAGCGGCGCGCCCGCAACGGCGACCCCAACAGCGTCTGGGCCAACTAAGCTTTCGCCGGGTATGGCCCGGCGCTACCGCTGCGGGTGTTCTTCGCCCGGGTAACGACTTATTTCGATCAGGTTGCCATCCGGGTCGCGGACGTACACCGATTCGATCGGCCCCAACGCACCGGTGCGTGCGACCGGCCCCTGCTCCACCGCCACGGCATGCGCCCGCAGGTGTGCCAGCACATCGGCCGTCGCTGTGCGCGTGACCAGGCACAGGTCGGCACTGCCCGGCGTCGGCCGCAGCGCGTGCGGTTGCAGCGGTGCGCTGGCCGGATGCAGGTTGATTTTCTGCTGGCCGAACTGCAGCGCGGTGCGACCGGCACCGAAGCGCACGATCTGCATGCCGAGCACGCGCTGGTAGAAATCACAGCTGCGTTCGATGTCGGCGACGGTGAGGACCAGGTGGTCCAGGCGTTCGAGAGGGATCATGCGCAAAGCGTAGCGCCGCCGGCGTCGTCGCAATGTGCGGTGTCGGGCCGGTGGCGTTGCCGCACGGCGCCGGGCGTGACCCGGCGCCGCCGACTCAATCGCCGATGCGCGCTTTCTGCCACGGGCCGAGCATGGCGTTGAGCAGGCTGGCCTGCCCGTCGTCGCCGGTCAGTTCCCACATGAACACCCCGGCCAGGCCCTGCTCGCGGGCGAACCGGGCACGCAGGCCGATCGAGCGCGGGTCTTCATAGCTGATGAAGATCTTCTGCCCGGCGTTGTACAGCCACGGGCTCTGCGCCTGCGGTTGCCAGTGCTTGGTCCAACCCGGCTGGTCGAGATAACGCGCTTTGATCACCCGCCAGTCGCCGGCATCGGCGGGTGCGCTGTAGGGCTGATACAGGCCATCCGGCGCATCACCGGTAACCTTGAAGCCGCGCCCGTAGAAAGGCACGCCCAGCACCAGCTTGTCGGCCGGCACGCCGTGCTCGCGGTAGTACTGCACCGCACCGGCCACGTTGTTCCAGCGCCGCAGTTCCGGCGCCAGCGGATCGGCCGGCACTTCATGCAAGGGCGCATTGAAGGTCGACACCGAAGAGAAGCCGGTGCCCATGTCGTAGCTCATCAGGTTGATGAAATCCAACACCTTGGCCAGCGCCGGCAGGTCGTAACTCGCGGCCGGATCGTAAGGACCGTCGGTCTGCAGGCGTCCGGCGGCCAGCGCGGCAGTCAGTAGCATCGGCTGTCCCGCCTTGCGGCCGCGCGCGTCGAGTGCCTGGCGGAACGCCTGCGCGAGCAGGGTCAGGTTGGCGCGATCCTGCGGGCGGTGCGCCAGCTCCTTCGGCCCGCCACTGACCGGAAATTCCCAGTCGATGTCGACGCCGTCGAAACTGCCCGCGTGGCGATCGAAGAACAGCGCCATGCACGAGTCGACCATGCGCCTGCGGCTGGCCTCGGTCAGTGCCGCATCGGAGAACCCGCCTGCGCCCCAGCCCCCAATCGAGATCAGCGTGCGCAGGTGCGGATGCGCCCTCTTGAGCTCGGCCAACGCGGCGAAGTTCCTCGGCGCTTCCGCGCCGACCGTGCAGCGCCCGTCCTCGAGGGTGGAGAACGCATAGAACAGGTGCGTCAGCCGCTCGGCCGGAATGCTCGAGACCGGATAGCGCTCGGCCGAACCGCCCGGGTAGTAAGCGCCGAAGATCGGCGGCTGTGCGGGCCGCGCATGCGCGGCGATGGGCAAGGCACCGGCAATCAGCACGGCAAGGACGGCCACGGTCTGGCGGAACATGGGATCTCCCGGTTCGAAGGCGCAGCCACGTTAGCAAACGGATGGGGCGTCGGGACGCATGTCGCGACATGTCGTCCCATGGACAGGCGGCCACCCATGAAAGCTGTCACAGGCCTGGCCAGCCAGCGGCAAACGCCGGTCACGACAGGACAACAGTGCGACCCGCGCAGGCGGTCAGGGCACGGGTTCTCACCGGCTCACGGTCACCCCCCCCCCACCTGCACTACGCGCACCGGGGCCGTGGAGCCGAACCAACCTGGCGTTGGCGGTCCCGTCAGGCGTGTAACCCTCCGGTCGACGAGCCTTGTGGCACAAGGGCTTCAGAATTCTTCAGGCCGGCTTCCAGCACTTCAGATGGTCCGCAGGCCCAATCGGGGCCCCTTTCGGTGGAGCCCGATGATGCGTTCGATCCTGTCCGTCCTGACCCTGCTGCTCTGCGTCACCTGTGGCGCGCCCCTCGCCGCCCGCGCCACGCCACCGGACCCGGCCCGGCTGGTGGCGCTGGAGCGTGCGATCGCCAGCAACGAGCTCAAGCAGATCCGCAGCGTGCTGCTGCAGGTCGATGGCAAAGTGGCCTATGAAGGCTACTTCAACGGCGCAGACGCCGAGACCCTGCATGACGTGCGTTCGGCCAGCAAGAGCGTGACCGCGCTGCTGGTCGGCGCCGCCATTGGCGAAGGGCGATTGGCCGGGGTCCAGGCCAAGGTCTACGACTCGTTCCCAGACTTCACCGCACGCCACCAGGTCGACCCGCGCCTGCGTGCCACCACCGTGCAGGACCTGCTGACCATGAGCAGCCTGTGGGAATGCGATGACGAGAATCCATTCTCGGCTGGCCACGAAGAACGCATGTACGTCAGTGAGAAGTGGCTGGACTTCGCGCTGGCGCTGCCGGTGAAGGGCTTTGCGCCGTGGATGCAACGGCCGGAGAACAGCCCGCATTGCCGTGCGTTCGCCTACTGCACCGCCAATTCGTTCGTGCTCGGCGCCGTGCTTGAGCGGGCCACTGGCCAGCCCCTGGCCGACTACGCCGCGCGTGTGCTGGAGCAGCCGCTGGGCATCACCCGGAGCCAGTGGAATCGTTCGCCGGAGGGAATCGGCATGGGGGGCGGTGGCACGCGCTATCGCACGCGCGACCTCGCGCGCATTGGGCAGCTGGTGCTCGACGGTGGCCGCTGGCAGGGGCGGCAGCTGGTACCGAAGGACTACATCGAGGCAATGATTCGGGCGCAGGCAACTACTGCGGATGGCAGTGACTACGGCTACCAGTGGTGGGGCCTGAAGCTGGACGTCCAGGGCTCAGCCCGCACGGTGTGGGCGATGTCCGGCAATGGCGGCAACTATGTGTTCGTGATGCCGGAGCAGCGCGTGGTCGCGGTGGTCACCAGCCAGGCATTCAACCGCAGCATTGCGCATCCGCAGTCACGACGGATCCTCACCGAGTTCCTGCTACCGGCGTTGCACTGAGGGCGGCCAGGTCGGCGGGGCGCCAGTCCGCGGCCAGCACCTGCGCGCGCTGGCGGGCAATGTCGGCATCAAGTCGGTCAAGGAGCGCCGCCCAGCCCGGGGTGTCATGCAGCAACACGAACAGTGGCGTGGCGCGCAGCCACGCCACATCGCGGAAGCCGTCATCAGCGGCCCGGTGCAGAGCTGCAACGGCATCGTTGGCGCGCCCGTCGGCCTGCAGCAGCAATGCCTGCTCCAGCGCAGCGTCGGGCCAGCCATCGCCGTCGTCGGCGGCGAGCCTTTGAAGTCGCTCAGCAATCCATGCAGGGTCCACCGGCTGCGGCCCGTGCAACACCGCCAGCACCTGGCCCAGCGACTGCCGGGGACGCAGCTGGCGGCCACGCTCGAAAGCCTCGCCGGCGGCAGCGTGGTCGCCGGCCAGCAGCGCCAGTTCGCCCTGCAGGCGCAGCAGCTGCGGATGCGGCGTGCCACGTGCGAGCGCTTCGTCCAGCACCTGTCGCGCCTGTTGCGGTGCCCCCGCCACGTACAGGCTGCGCGGCCAGGCGATGTTGGAGAAAACGTTGTCCGGGTAAAGCTGGAAGTTGCGCGCATGGCGTTGCGCAGCCACCTGGGTGAAGCCCAGCAGCTCCAGTTCGCGCGCAACCTGCACCTCCCGGAACCGCACGCGCTCGGGCGCTTTCAGCGACAGGTTTCCGCGCAGCGCGGTCACCAGCTGTCCGCGCTCCTGCTGCAGGTAAGCCAGCGACGCGCGGCTGCGCTCGTCGTCCGGGTCCAGTTCGATGGCACGCACGTAGCCGTCGATGGCCAGGCGCATGTTGCCCGCGCAGTCCTGCGCATAGCCCCACAACGCATGGGCGGCCGCATCGCGCGGCGCGCGCTGGCGCTCGTGCTCGGCCAGGGACATCGCTTCGCTCAGCTGCCCGGCCGTACCGTTGAACAGGCACCCCTGCGCCGACAGTGCCCGTGACAGGCCACGCCGCGCCGCCGTGGAATCGGGGTCGGCCTGCAATGCCTGCCGATACAGCTGGATGGCCCGTTCGTTGTTGCTGGCCTGGCCGATACCGGCGTAGTAATCGGCGCGCTGCAGGAACGACTGTCCACCGGCCTGCGGCGGCGGCGGTGACCACGGCAGCAGCGCCGACGCCAGGCCCAGCGCCACGACAGCCGCTGCGCCCCAGCCGAAGCGGTGATACCCGCCTGGTCGTGCCGCCGGTAAGGCGGCGGGCAGCGGCGGTGCGCACAGCTGATAGCCACGGCCGCGAACCGAACGGATGTAGCGCGGGCGCCGGCTGTCATCGCCCAAGGCCTGCCGCAACAGCTTGACCCGCTGGCTGACCGCATCTTCGCCGACCACCGCCGGTGCCCAGACCTGCGCCGCCAGCATGTCGAAATCCACGACGTCGGTGCCATGTGCAAGCAGCACGTCCAGCAGGGTCCAGCTGAGGCCGCTGACCGGCAACGTCTCACCGTTGCGGCTGACGCGCTGCGCCGGGCGATCGATGTCCAGGTCGAGCAGGCGCAGGGTATCCATGGCCGAAGCATAGCGGTTGGAAAGCGCCGGCGGACAGGCAAAGAAAAAGCGGGCCGGAGCCCGCTTTTTCATTTTGCGAAAGCGTGAGGACCAACGGTCCTCACCCACCGCACAATCCGCCGTACCGATTACTCGGCGCTGACGGCGTCGCCTTCTTCCACGGCCTTCATCGACAGGCGGATACGGCCCTGCTTGTCGACTTCCAGCACCTTGACCTTGACCACATCGCCTTCCTTCAGCACGTCGCCGACCTTCTCGACGCGATCGCTGGAGATCTGCGACACGTGGACCAGGCCGTCCTTGCCCGGCAGGATCGTGACGAACGCACCGAAGTCCATGATCTTGGCGACCTTGCCTTCGTAGATGCGGCCCGGCTCGACGTCCGAGGTGATCTGCTCGATGCGGGCCTTGGCGGCCTGGGCAGCGATGGCATTGACCGAAGCGATGACGATGGTGCCGTCATCCTGGATGTCGATCTGGGTGCCGGTTTCCTTGGTGATGGCCTGGATGGTCGAACCGCCCTTGCCGATCACTTCGCGGATCTTGTCCGGGTGGATCTTGATGGTCAGCAGGCGCGGCGCGTAGTCCGACAGCTCTTCACGCGGCGCGGTCAGGCCGTGGGCCATTTCGCCCAGGATGTGCAGGCGGCCAGCCTTGGCCTGCTGCAGGGCCTGCTTCATGATCTCTTCGGTGATGCCTTCGATCTTGATGTCCATCTGCAGGGCGGAGATGCCCTCAGCGGTACCGGCCACCTTGAAGTCCATGTCGCCCAGGTGATCTTCGTCACCCAGGATGTCGGACAGGACGACGAAGCGCTCGCCTTCCTTGACCAGGCCCATGGCAATACCGGCCACCGGTGCCTTCACCGGCACGCCGGCGTCCATCAGGGCCAGCGACGAGCCGCAGACCGACGCCATCGACGAAGAACCGTTCGACTCGGTGATTTCCGAGACGACGCGGATGGTGTACGGGAACGATTCCAGCGACGGCATGACAGCCAGCACGCCACGCTTGGCCAGGCGACCGTGGCCGATTTCGCGGCGCTTCGGGCCCATCATGCGGCCGCACTCACCCACCGAGAACGGAGGGAAGTTGTAGTGGAACAGGAAGTTTTCCTTGTACTCACCGGCAACGGCGTCGATGACCTGGCCGTCACGGGCGGTGCCCAGCGTGATGGTCACGATGGCCTGGGTTTCGCCACGGGTGAACAGCGAGGAGCCGTGGGTACGCGGCAGCACGCCGGTCTTCACGGTGATCGGGCGGACGGTGTCCAGCGCACGGCCGTCGATGCGGACCTTGGTGTCCAGCACCGAGTCACGCATGGTGCGGTATTCCAGTTCGCCGAATTCCTTCGACAGCTCGGCCGGGTTCCAGCCTTCGGCGGCCACGCGGCCGGCCAGGGCTTCGAACACGTCCTTCTTGATCGCCGAGATGGCGTCACGGCGCTGCAGCTTGTCACGCACCTGGAAGGCTTCGCCCAGGCGCGGGCCGATGGCCTCCTTCAGGGCGGAGATCAGCGCGTCGTTCTTGGCCGGGGCTTCCCAGGTCGACGGCTTGGTGCCGGCTTCGACGGTCAGTTCGTTGATCGCGTTGATGACCTTCTGCATTTCGCGGTGACCGAAGGTCACGGCGCCCAGCATCACTTCTTCGGACAGCAGCGCGGCTTCGGATTCGACCATCAGCACGGCGTTGGAGGTACCGGCGACGACCAGTTCCAGCTGCGAGTCAGCCAGTTCGCTGACGGTCGGGTTGAGGATGTACTCGCCGTTCTTGTAACCGACCTTGGCAGCGCCGATCGGACCCATGAACGGGGTGCCGGCCAGGGCCAGGGCAGCCGAGGCACCGATCAGGGCCGGAATGTCACCGTCCACGTCCGGGTTCAGCGACATCACCGTGGCGATGATCTGCACTTCGTTCTTGTAGTCTTCCGGGAACAGCGGGCGGATCGGACGGTCGATCAGACGCGAGATCAGGGTTTCCTTCTCGGTCGCACGGCCTTCACGCTTGAAGAAACCACCCGGGATACGGCCGCCGGCGTAGAACTTTTCCTGATAATCGACGGTCAGCGGGAAGAAGTCCTGGCCTTCGCGCGCGCTCTTGGCGGCGACGGCGGTGACCAGCAGTACGGTGTCGTCCATCTTGACGATGACGGCGCCGCTGGCCTGACGGGCGACTTCGCCGGTCTCAAGCGTGACGGTGTGCTTGCCGTACTGGAAGGTTTTGGTGATTTTTGCCACGGAGGGTGTCCTTGGGGATGCTGTCTGCGAATTTGGACCGTCGGCGACCCTTGCCGCCAGCGGGTGGCCGGATCGTTCCGGCCTGAATCGGGGATTGCGGTACTACAAAACAAAACCGCGGCGCATCGCTGCGCCGCGGGGGATTCGTTGCTTAGCGACGCAGGCCAAGCTTCTCGATCAGGGCCTTGTAGCGCTCGACGTCCTTCTTCTTCAGGTAGTCGAGCAGGCTGCGACGGCGGTTGACCATCTGCAGCAGGCCGCGGCGGCTGTGGTGGTCCTTCTTGTGGGTCTTGAAGTGGCCGGTCAGCAGTTCGATGCGGGCGGTCAGCAGGGCCACCTGGACTTCCGGGGAGCCGGTGTCAGCGGCGCTGCGCTTGTTGTCTTCAATGACCTTCTGGGTGTCGATCGACATTTTCTTTTTTCTCTGTGATGCGTGGCCGGCAGGAACGCGCTTCGCGCACCGCCAGGCTCGCCGTGGACTACAAGGATGAAACCTGCGCGGGGCAGGCTGCCGGAAAACGGCCGCGAAATTGTAACGGCCGGGGGCTTCCGGGACAAGGACCGGGGCTGAACCGGCAGGCCCGGGTCAGAGGTTGAAACGACGCTGCGGGGCCAGCAGGCCACTCTCATCGACCTGGCCCAGGCCCTGGACAGCATCGTCCGGTCCAAACACGGCCACCAGGCCACGGGGCCAGGACAGGTCGCGCTGGCGCTGGCCGACGCAGAACCGGTGGGCCTGCTCGGCATCGAGGTCGACCCGGGGGTATTCCGCCAGGCCGGCCGCCAGCGGCAGCAGCAGCGCGTCCATGCCTGCCTCGTCCCCAGCCTCGGCCATCGCCCGCAGCTGGTCCAGGGTGACCATGGCCGGCCCGCGGAACGGCTCGACCCACAGCCGGCGCAGCGCACTGATATGGGCGCCACAGCCCAGGCGTTCGCCGAGGTCGCGGGCCAGGCTGCGGATGTAGGTACCGGAGCCACAGGTCACGCGCAGCCGCAGCCGTTCCGGCTGCTGCTCGAGTACGTCGATGGCGTGCACCTGCACCTCGCGTTCGGGCGCCTCGATGACGTCACCGCGGCGGGCCTTCACATACAGCGGTTCACCGCCCTGCTTCAGCGCCGAATAGATCGGGGCACGCTGGCGGATGTTGCCGGTCAAAGGCGCCAGCGCCGCCTGCAGGGCTTCGGCGCTGATTGCCGGCACCGGGCGCTGCAGCAGCACCTGGCCTTCGGCATCGTCGGTATCGGTGGTCTGGCCGAGCACGATCTCGGCATCGTAGGCCTTGGCCGACCCCAGCAGCAGGCCAGCGATCTTGGTCGCCTCGCCGAAGCACAGCGGCAGCAGGCCGGTGGCGAGCGGGTCGAGGCTGCCGGTGTGGCCGCCCTTCTCGGCGCGGAACAGGCGGCGCGCCACCTGCAGGGCGGCGTTGGAGCTCATGCCGGTCGACTTGTCGAGCAGCAGGATGCCATCCAGGCGGCGGAACTGAATTCGGGTCATGACAGGATTGTGTAGCGCCGAGCCATGCTCGGCTTCCGCAGCGATGCGCGAGATCAAAAGCAGCCGAGCATGGCCCGGCGCTACAGGAACATTATTCGTCGTCGCTCTCGCGACGCTTCTCGGCGGCCAGCGTATCGGGCAGGTCGCGCAGGATGTTGTCGATGTGCTCACCACGGTCGACCGAGTCGTCGTAGTGGAAGTGCAGTTCCGGCACGTGGCGCAGCTTCATCGCACGCGCCAGGTCCATGCGCAGTCGGTAGCCCAGCTCCTTCAGCCCGGCCACGGCCTCGGCGGAGCGCTCGGGCATCAGCGCGGTGACGAACACCTTGGCATGGGCCATGTCACGGGTGATTTCCACGTCGGACACGCTCACCGAGGGCAACCCATGCTCGCGCACGGCGTTGTGCACCAGGGTGCCGAGTTCACGGCGCAGCTGGGCGGAGACACGGTCGGTTCGATGGAAAGTCTTGGGCACGAGGGGCTCTTGGTTCAGTTGTCGCCCGACCAACGGTCGGGCGCTACATCTACATGGTACCCGACCGTGGGTCGGGTTCTACAGCATGGCAGGGCCCCACCGGGCTCTACCAGGGCAGGGCCCGACCGCTGGTCGGGCCACCGTGCAGCATTACAGGGTGCGCGGCACTTCGATGCGCTCGAAGCACTCGATCTGGTCGCCCGGCTTGACGTCGTTGTAGGCCTTCACCGCGATACCGCATTCGGTACCGTTGCGGACTTCCTCGACGTTCTCCTTGAAGCGGCGCAGCGATTCCAGTTCGCCCTCGAAGATCACCACGCTGTCGCGCAGGACGCGGATCGGCTTGTTGCGCTTGACCACACCCTCGATGACCATGCAGCCGGCGACGGCACCCAGCTTCGAGCTGCGGAAGACGTCGCGGACCTCGGCGATACCGATGATCTCTTCGCGGATTTCCACGCCCAGCAGACCGGAAGCCACCTGCTTCACCTGGTCGATCACGTCATAGATGATCGAGAAGTAACGCAGGTCGACACCGTTGGATTCGATGATGCGACGCGCCGAAGCGTCCGCACGCACGTTGAAGCCGATGACGGTGGCCTTCGACGCGGCTGCCGAGTTGGCGTCCGACTCGGTGATGCCGCCCACGCCGGAGTGGATCACGTTGATGCGGATGTCGTCGTTGGACAGCGCGACCAGTGCCTGGCTCAGGGCCTGCACCGAACCCTGCACGTCGGCCTTGATGACCAGGTTGAGGACCTGCTGGCCCTCGCCCTTGCCCAGGGTCGCCATGATGTCTTCCATGCGGCTGCCGGCAGTAGCGACCAGGCGCGATTCACGGCGCTTGGTCTCACGCTGCTGGGCCACGTCCTTGGCCAGACGCTCGTCCTCGACCACCACGAAGTCGTCACCCGCTTCGGGCACGCCGGACAGGCCCAGGACCTGCACCGGAATGGACGGGCCGGCGAACTCCGGCTGCTTGCCGGTCTCGTCGAACAGCGCACGCACGCGGCCGTACTGGATGCCGCACACCAGGTAGTCGCCCTTCTTCAGGCGGCCCTGCTGCACCAGCACCGTCGCGACCGGGCCGCGGCCCTTGTCCAGCGACGATTCGATCACCACGCCCGAGGCGCGGCCTTCATCGACCGCCTTCAGTTCCAGCAGTTCGGCCTGGATCGAGATGGCGTCCAGCAGGTCGTCGATGCCCAGGCCGGTCTTGGCCGAGATCTCCACCATCTGGGTGTCACCACCGAAGTCTTCGGCCACGACCTGCTCGGACAGCAGTTCGTTCTTGACCCGCATCGGATCGGCGTCGGACTTGTCGATCTTGTTGATCGCCACGATCAGCGGCACACCCGCCGAACGGGCGTGCTGGATCGCTTCCTTGGTCTGCGGCATGACGCCGTCATCGGCGGCCACGACCAGCACCACGATGTCGGTCAGCTTGGCGCCGCGCGCACGCATCGAGGTGAAGGCGGCGTGGCCCGGGGTGTCCAGGAAGCTGATTACGCCCTTGGGCGTGTCCACGTGGTAGGCACCGATGTGCTGGGTGATGCCGCCCGCTTCGCCGGTGGCGACCTTGGTGCGGCGGATGTAATCCAGCAGCGAGGTCTTGCCGTGGTCGACGTGGCCCATGATGGTGACCACCGGCGGACGCTGGGTGGCCTCGCCCTGGTTTTCACCGGCGGAGGCCAGCAGTGCGTCTTCGGCGTCGTTGTCGTTGGCACGGATCGCCTTGTGGCCGAGTTCTTCGGTCACCAGTGCGGCGGTGTCGTGGTCGATGGACTGGGTGATGGTCGCCATCACGCCCATCTTGAACAGCGCCTTGACCACCTCGCCGCCCTTCAGCGCCAGCTTCTGCGCCAGGTCGGCCACGGTGATGGTGTCGCCGATCGCCACTTCACGCACCACCGGTGCGGTCGGACGCTCGAAGGCGTGCGGACCGGCATTGTTGCCACCGCGCGACATGTCGCGACGGCCACCGGCCTGGTTGCGGCCGCCCGGACGACCCCGGGTGTTGCTGTTGTTGCTGTTGCCACGACGCGCACGATCGGCGGCCGACAGGTGCATCTGGCCGGCGAAACGGTCACCCGGGCCACGCTCGTTGCGCGGCGCGCTGCGGTTGTTGCGGTCGTCGTTGCGCGGCGGCGGCGGTGCACCACGCGGCGCAGCCGGGGCTGCGGCCGGGGTACGCGGCGGGCGCGGCGCGGTTTCGTCGATCGGAGCACGCTTGGGCTTGCTGGCAGCCAGCGTCTCGGCCGCCTTGGCGGCAGCCGCAGCTTCCTCGGCGGCCTTCTTCTCGGCCTCGGCGCGTTCCTTGGCGGCGGCCTCTTCTTCACGGGCACGGACGATGGCTTCGTCGCGCAGACGATCCTTTTCGGCCAGGGCCTGCTGTTCGGCGAGGTTGCGCGCGCGCGACTCTTCCAGCTTGCGCAGGATGTCGGCGCGCTCTTCGTCCGGCGTCATGGCGCGAGCACCATCCTTGACGTAGGTCCGCTTCTGGCGCACCTCTACATTCACGGTCGTCTTGCTGCGACCGGAATTGACCGTCACTTCCTGCTGCTTCCGGCGGTTGAGCGTGATCTTCTTTGCAGACTGATCGGTCTCTTCCGGGGCCTGCTCGGGCTTGCCGTGCGAACGACGAAGGAAGCCCAGGAGCTTCACCTTCTCGGAGCTGGTCACGACCTGGTCGGGACCGCTGAACTTCATGCCGGCACCGGCCAGCTGTTCCAGCAGTTTTTCGACCGGCGTGTTGACCAGTTCGGCAAGCTTGCGGATGGTGGTTTGCTGCGACATTCGGATCCTATGATCTTGTGGGCGCCCCCCCGCATCTGGAGGTGGCGCGGATTCTACGCCCTGAGCGGCTCAGGGCCCTGTTCATTGCCGGCTCATTCGCCGCGTTCCAGTCGGGCGATCTCCTCGGCACGGGCGGCCAGGATCAGCGCAGCGGCGCGCGCCTGATCCAGTCCTTCGATGCCGAAGTCCATGACCTCGTCGGCGGCCAGGTCGGACAGATCCTCGCTGGTACGCACGCCGTGGCCGGCCAGCGCGTATGCGGTGGCTTCGTCCATGCCCTTCAGGGACAGCAGGTCCTGCGCCGGCTGGCCGTCTTCAAGGCCTTCTTCGACTGCCAGGGCCTCATTGAGCAGCGCATCGCGGGCACGAGCGCGCAGCTCTTCGACGATGTCCTCGTCGAAACCTTCCACGGCCAGCAGTTCGCCGACCGGGACATATGCGATTTCCTCGACGGTGCCGAAGCCTTCGCTGACCAGGATGCCGGCGATTTCCTCGTCCACTTCCAGCTTGTCCATGAACAGCTGGCGGGCGGCAGCCTGCTCGGCCTCCGACTTGGCGGTGACCTGGTCCTGGGTCATCACGTTGAGCTGCCAGCCGGTCAGGCGGCTGGCCAGGCGCACGTTCTGGCCGCCCTTGCCGATCGCCTGGGCCAGGCGGTCTTCGGCAACGGCCAGGTCCATCGAGTGCTTGTCTTCATCGACGATGATCGACTGCACTTCGGCCGGTGCCATCGCGTTGATGACGAAGTTGGCCGGGTTGTCGTTCCACAGCACGATGTCCACGCGCTCGCCATTGAGCTCGTTGGACACGGCCTGCACGCGCGAACCGCGCATGCCGATGCAGGCACCGATCGGATCGGTGCGCTGGTCGTGGGCCAGCACGGCGATCTTGGCGCGGTCGCCCGGGTCACGTGCACAGGCCTTGATTTCCACCAGGCCCTGGCCGACTTCCGGCACTTCCAGCTTGAACAGCTCGATCATGAATTCCGGCGCGGCGCGGCTGATGAACAGCTGCGGGCCACGCGGCTCGGAACGCACTTCGGCCAGGTAACCACGCACGCGGTCACCGGCGCGCAGCACGTCGCGCGGGATGCCCTTGTCCTTCGGAATGAAGCCTTCGGCGTTGCCACCCAGGTCGACATAGATGTTGCCGCGCTCGGCGCGCTTGACCACGCCGGTGATCAGTTCACCCACGCGGTCCTTCCACGCATCCACGACCTGCTGGCGCTCGGCTTCGCGCACGCGCTGGACGATGACCTGCTTGGCCGCCTGGGCAGCGATGCGGCCGAAATCCGGGTTCTCGATCTGCTCTTCGATGTAGTCGCCGACCTCGACGCCCTCGGCTTCGTCGACGGCGTCCATCAGGCGGATCTGGCGGTCGGGCGATTCCATGACCACGTCATCGGCCACCACTTCCCAGCGGCGGAAGGTCTCGTAGCTGCCATCCTTGTGGTCGATGACCACGCGGGTCAGCACTTCCTCGTCGGGATAGCGCTTCTTCGCTGCCGAGGCCAGGGCGGCCTCGATGGCATCGAAGATCACTTCACGCGGCACGCCCTTCTCGTTGGCGACTGCGTCGACTACCAGCAACAGTTCCTTGCTCATTGGCTCACTCCGCGCGCGGCTTCTTTGCCGCCGGCTCGTTGGAAGAAGAATTCGTGTTCGGCTTCGGACGCTTCGGTGCCGGACCGGTCGGCTTGCTCGGGGCCAGCCCCAGCGCCACCCAGTCGGGCATGATCCGTGCCTTGTCGATGTTGTCGGCCGACACGACCACTTCGGCCTTGTCGACGATGAACGTGATGGTCCCCGCCGCCTCGTCGGTCGCCTCGATACGACCCTGCAGGCGACGACGGTTGTCCTGCGGCAGCTTCAGCGTGACCTTGGCCGATTCGCCCTGGTGGCGGGCAAACTGCTCCAGGTTGAACAGCGGCCGGTCCACGCCCGGCGAGGACACTTCCAGCGTGTAATTGCCGCTGATCGGGTCCTCGACGTCCAGCTGCGCCGACACTTCGCGGCTGACCCGCTCGCAGTCGTCGACATTGATGATGCGCTCGGGCTGTTCAGCCAGCGGCACGTCGATGTAAAGGCGCAGGGTCGCACCGCCGGGGGCCGGCAGATACTCAACGCCCAGCAGCTCCAGGCCCAGCGACACAACGGTCGGGGCGAGCAGATTCGCGATGTCGGTTGCCTTGTCGCTCACAGCCTGCCTTGATCTCTATGGTTGGGTGCCGGCCTTGGCCGGCGTGGAAACATGACGCCCCGGAAACGACAAAGGGCCCGCTGGGCCCCTTTTCCGGAAAGACTCCGGTGACTGGATTCCGGTTGCAACCTGCATGGCCTGCCGGTTGCGGCCCTCCTTCCGGATCTGGACTCCCGCCGGGAGACCGCCTTCAGGGGTACTGCTAGGCCGCTGATGATAGCGGCTGCACCGCGCTGGTGCAAGGTGCGGACCCGGGGTCAGATCCCTTTTGCCGTGGAAGAGGGATCTGACCCCGATCACGCGGAAACGACGCAGACCCCAAAGAAAAACGCCTCCGAAGCAGGGCTTCGAAGGCGATTCCTTTACTTGGTAGCGGGGGCAGGATTTGAACCTGCGACCTTCGGGTTATGAGCCCGACGAGCTGCCAGACTGCTCCACCCCGCATCAGAAGCGGAATTATGAGCGATTGCTTCGAAACATGCAAGCGATCCCTCATTCATCAAACCGGTTGGCGCCGATCCGACGTTGGTAGCGGGGGCAGGATTTGAACCTGCGACCTTCGGGTTATGAGCCCGACGAGCTGCCAGACTGCTCCACCCCGCACCGGAAGTACTTGAACTGCTGCCCCACCCTTTCGAGGGAGGCTGCCGCAACGATGTTCTGGCTGAACCGCTGCAGTGACAACTCAGGCTGCGCATATTACACGAATCGCGCAGCTTTGTGTCAACTTTTATGCAAGATGCGCAAATGCCTGCTGGCACCAGACCATGATCGGGTTCCAGGCAAGGCCCAGCGCGAGCAGCGCCAGGGCATTCACGCCCAGCACCACGCCCAGCACGCGGTCGTTGCTGCGCGGCATGGCCTCGCCCACCGGCTCATCGAAGTACATGACCTTGATGACGCGCAGGTAGTAGAAGCAGCCGACCACGGCGCAGAGCACGCCGAGGATGGCCAGCCACAGCAGGCCGCCGTTGACGGCCGCGCCCAGCACCGCCAGCTTGGTCCAGAAGCCCAGGAACGGCGGGATGCCGGCCAGCGACGCCATGATGCACAGCACCAGGCCGGCCATCCACGGGTTGCGGGCGTTCAGGCCCTTGAAGTCCTCGATGTTCTCGGCTTCAAAGCCGGCACGCGACAGCGCGAT
Source organism: Stenotrophomonas pavanii (assembly GCF_900101175.1). Classification (GTDB taxonomy): domain Bacteria; phylum Pseudomonadota; class Gammaproteobacteria; order Xanthomonadales; family Xanthomonadaceae; genus Stenotrophomonas; species Stenotrophomonas pavanii. The sequence goes on from NZ_FNFQ01000001.1 coordinate 302,441, forward strand.
GATCGCGCCGAAAGCCGCGGTGGACATGATCGCGTAGGCCAGTGCGTAGAACAGCGCGGCGGCGTAGCCCTGCGAACCGCCACCGGCGATGCCCATCAGCAGGAAGCCGATGTGCGAGACAGTGGAGAACGCCAGCATGCGCTTGAGGTTGCTCTGCGCGATGGCCATCAGGTTGCCGATGACCAGCGATACCGCGGCCAGGCCGGCGATCAGCAGCTGCAGTTCGGTCGACAGCGGACCCACGCCCATTTCCAGCAGGCGGTAGGCCATGCCGAACGCGGCCAGCTTCGGCGCCGAGCTGATGAACAGTGCGATCGGTGCCGGGGCACCCTGGTACACGTCCGGCAGCCACATGTGGAACGGCGCGGCACCCAGCTTGAAGGCGACGCCGGCGATCATGAACACCGCACCGGTGATCAGCAGCACGCGCTCTTCCGAGTGCGGGATGGCCTCACGGATCACATCCAGGTGCAGGCTGCCGGTGGCGCCGTAGATCAGCGACATGCCGTACAGCAGCAGGCCCGAGGCCAGCGAACCCAGCACGATGTACTTCATCGCCGCTTCCGAGGCCAGGCCGCTTTCGCGGTTGCTGGCGACCAGGGCGTAGGAGCACAGCGCCAGCAGTTCCAGGCCCAGGTAGACCATCAGCAGGCTGCCGGCCGAGACCAGGATCATCATGCCGGCGGTGCCGAACAGGATCAGCACCGGGATCTCGCCCTGGAACAGGTCGCGGTCACGCAGGTAGCGCCAGCCGTAGACCAGGGTCAGGCCGCTGAGCAGCACGATCCCGGTCTTCATCACGTCCGCGGCGGTATCGCGCACGAACATGCCATGGAAGACCTCGCCCTGCCCGCCCACGCCGGTGGCCAGCATGAACAGCACCACGGCCAGCGCTGCGAGCGAGAACAGGTGGGTGACGATCTTGTTCCGGTTGCTGACGAACAGGTCGAGGATCATCAGGGCGAAGGCGCTGCCGATCAGCACCAGCTCGGGAGCGAGCGGTGGCAGGTCAGCGGCGGTCAATGGCAGCAGCGGCGAGGTGGTCATCATCAAATCCTGGAATTACAGCAGCTTGCTGGATGCGATCTGCATCGCCAGCTTCGCGATCGAGGGCTCCATCAGGTCGGTCAGCGGCTTGGGGTAGATGCCCAGGGCCAGCACGCCGATGGCGAACACGCCCAGCACCAGCCATTCGCGGCCGTTGATGTCCTTCAGTTCGGCAACATGGCTGTTGGCCACTTCACCGAAGAAGATGCGCTTGTACAGCCACAGGGTGTAGGCGGCGCCGATGATCAGGGTGGTGGCCGCGCCCAGGGCGATCCACGGATTACGCTGGAAGGCCGACAGGATGACCATGAACTCGCCAACGAAGCCGCTGGTACCCGGCAGGCCCGCGTTGGCCATGAAGAACAGCATCGCGAAGGTGGCGAACCACGGCATCACGTTGACCACGCCGCCGTAGTCGGCGATGCGGCGGCTGTGCATGCGGTCGTACAGCACGCCGACGCAGGAGAACATCGCGCCGGACACGAAGCCGTGCGAGATCATCTGCACCATGGCGCCCTGCAGGCCCAGGCGCGCGGCATCGGCGTTGCCGGCTTCACGCACCAGCCACAGCGCGATGAAGGTGCCCAGGGTGACAAAGCCCATGTGCGCGATCGACGAATAGGCGATCAGCTTCTTCATGTCGTCCTGCACCAGGGCGACCAGGCCGACGTAGATCACCGCGATCAGCGACAGTGCGATCACCAGCCAGGCCCATTCCTGCGACGCGTCCGGGACGATCGGCAGGTTGAAGCGCAGGAAGCCGTAGCCACCGATCTTCAGGGCGATCGCGGCCAGGATCACCGAACCGGCGGTCGGCGCTTCCACGTGGGCGTCCGGCAGCCAGGTGTGGACCGGGAACATCGGCACCTTGACCGCGAAGGCGATCAGGAAGGCGAAGAAGATCCAGGTCTGCTCCTTGGCCGACAGCGGCAGCGCGTACAGGTCGGCCAGCTGGAAGCTGCCGCCCTTCATGTACAGGTAGATCAGCGCCACCAGCATCAGCACCGAGCCGAGGAAGGTGTACAGGAAGAACTTCAGCGCGGCGTAGATGCGGCGCGGACCGCCCCAGACACCGATGATCAGGAACATCGGGATCAGCATCGCTTCGAAGAACACGTAGAACAGCATCGCGTCCGTCGCGGCGAAGATGCCGACGGTGACGCCTTCCAGGATCAGGAAGGCCGCCACGTACTGGTTGACGCGCTTGTCGATGGCGCTCCAGGCGCCGATCAGGGCAAGCACGCTGACCAGGGTGGTCAGCAGGATCAGCGCCACGGCAATGCCGTCCACGCCCAGGTTGTAGCCGATCTTGTACGCCGGGATCCAGGCATGGGTCTCGACGAACTGCAGACCATCGACGCCTGCGTTGTAGCCGCTCAGCAGCGAGAGGCTCGCCACGAACGTCAGCACCGCTACGCCCAGCGACGCCCAGCGGGCGGTCTGCGCATCACGGATCGCAAGGATCAGGGCACCACCGATGATCGGCAGCCAGATGAGGACACTGAGTAGAGGCCAGTTCGACACGTCTTCTTATTCCGTACAGGTCATCAACGCAGGTAATGCATCAGCACGCCCAGCAGGGCAATCAGGCCGATGATCATCGCGAAGGCGTAGTGATAGAGGAAACCGGATTGGGTACGACGCAGCACGCCGGCTGCGACGTCCACAACACGTGCCGAGAGATTGACCACGCCGTCGACGATGTTGCTGTCGATCCAGCGCGAGACCTTGCCCAGCTTGACGCTGCCACCAGCAAAGCCATCGATCCACAGCTTGTCGAAGCCGTACTTGTTTTCCAGTACCGACACCAGCGGAGCGAAGGTCTTGCGGGCCTTGCCCGACAGGTCCGGCTTCCACAGGTAGAACAGCGCGGCCAGCAGGAAGCCCGCAACGGTCAGCATGAACGCCGGAGCCATCATGCCGTGCAGCGCGAAGGCGACCGGGCCATGGAACTCCTCGCCCAGGAAGCCGATGGTGTTCTTGGCCGGATCGTAGAAGTCGACGATGCCGGTGAAGAACGTGTGCGCCTGGCCCTTGATGGCATCGTGCGCGTGGTTGCCGGCCCAGTCGGTGCCGTACAGCATCGGGCCGATGCTGAAGAAACCGATGGCGATCGACGGGATGGCCAGCAGGATCAGCGGGAGGGTCACCACCCACGGGGTTTCGTGCGGCTCGTGCGGACCGTGGCCATGGCCGTGGTCGTCATGATGCGCATCGCCGTGGTGGGCGTCGGCGGCGTGGTGATCGTCATGGCCGTGGCCATGGGCGTGGTCATCATGCGCGTCGCGGAAACGCTCCTTGCCGTGGAAAGTCAGGAACAGCAGGCGGAAGCTGTAGAAGCTGGTGACGATCACGCCACCCAGCACCGCCCAGTAGCCATAGGTGGCCACCCAGCTGTTGGACAGGTGCGCGTGCAGCTCGGCGGCCTCGATGATGGTGTCCTTCGAGTAGAAGCCGGAGAAGAACGGCGTGCCGACCAGCGCCAGGGTACCGATCCACATGGTGATGAAGGTGATCGGCATGTACTTGCGCAGGCCGCCCATCTTGCGCATGTCCTGCTCGTGGTGCATCGCGATGATGACCGAGCCGGCGCCCAGGAACAGCAGGGCCTTGAAGAAGGCGTGGGTCATCAGGTGGAACACGGCGGCCGAATAGGCCGACACGCCCAGCGCAACCGTCATGTAGCCCAGCTGCGACAGGGTCGAGTACGCGACCACGCGCTTGATGTCGTTCTGCACGATGCCGATCAGGCCGGTGAAGAACGCGGTGGTGGCACCGATGAACAGCACGAAGTTCAGCGCGGTCTGCGACAGCTCGAACAGCGGCGACATGCGGGTGACCATGAAGATACCGGCGGTCACCATCGTCGCGGCGTGGATCAGTGCCGAGATCGGGGTCGGGCCTTCCATCGAGTCCGGCAGCCACACATGCAGCGGGACCTGGGCCGACTTGCCCATGGCACCGATGAACAGGCAGATGCAGATGACGGTGGCGATCGACCAGATCACCGGCTCGTTCAGCAGCTGCATGCCCAGGATCGTGCCGTCCCAGATCTGCAGCTGGGCGCGCGGGTCAGCCAGCATGCCGGCCTGCGAGAACACCTGCGAGTAGTCCAGGGTGCCGAACACCCACAGCACGCCGGCGATGCCCAGCAGGAAGCCGAAGTCACCGACGCGGTTGACCAGGAACGCCTTCATGTTGGCGAAGATCGCGGTCGGGCGCTTGAACCAGAAGCCGATCAGCAGGTACGACACCAGGCCCACCGCTTCCCAGCCGAAGAACAGCTGCAGGAAGTTGTTGCTCATCACCAGGGTGAGCATCGAGAAGGTGAACAGCGAGATGTAGCTGAAGAACCGCTGGTAGCCCGGATCGTCCTGCATGTAGCCGATCGTGTAGATGTGGACCAGCAGCGACACGAAGGTCACCACCACCATCATCATCGCGGTCAGCTTGTCGACCATGAAGCCGACGTGCGCCGAATACTGGCCCACTTCGAAGAACGTGTAGATGTTCTGGTTGAACGGCTGCGCACCGCCCCACAGCAGCTGGTAGAGCGTGTACATCGACAGGCCGCAGGCCACCGCGACGCCGAGGATGGTGATGGTCTGCGCGCCGAAGCGCTTGACCTGGCGACCGAACAGGCCGGCGATGATGCTGCCGAACAGCGGTGCGAGCACCACTGCGATCAACAGACTCTTGGAGAGAGTGATTTCCATCTGTGGATCAGCCCTTCAACGAATCGACTTCGCCGACATTGATCGTGCGGCGTGTACGGAACAGGGTCACCAGGATCGCCAGGCCGATGGCGGCTTCCGCGGCGGCGACGGTCAGGATGAAGAACACGAACAGCTGGCCGGACGGATCGCCCAGCTGACGCGAGAAGCCGACGAAATTGATGTTCACCGACAGCAGCATCAGTTCGATCGACATCAGCAGGACGATGACGTTCTTCCGGTTGAGGAAGATGCCGGCCAGGCTGATGGCGAACAGCGCCGCGCCCAGCGCGAGGATATGGCCAAGGGTGATCACGGCTGGGTCTCCTCGCCGGCGACCGGCTTGCTGTTGCTGTGCACGACCGGTGCTTCGGCACCCATCTTGACCATGCGCAGGCGCTGGCCGGCCTTGACCATGGTCTGCTCGCCCGGGTTCTGGCTCTTCACGCCGGTACGGCGACGCAGGGTCAGCATCACGGCGGCAACCACGGCCACGGTCAGGATGACGGCGGCGAACTCGAACGGCAGCAGGTACTCGGTGAACAGCGTGCGTGCCAGCCAGGTGATGTTGGAGCTGTCGGCGGCGACCGCAGCGGCGTTGTCGGCCGGGAACGGCGTGACCGAACGCGCCTTGACCCCGATCAGGATCAGCATCTGCGCCAGCATCGCGACCGCGACAATCAGGCCGACCGGCAGGTAGCGCACCCAGCCCTCACGCAGCTTGGTGGGGTCGATGTCCAGCATCATCACCACGAACAGGAACAGCACCATCACCGCGCCGACGTAGACCAGCACCAGCGCCACACCGAGGAACTCGGCGCCCACCAGCAGCCACACGCAGGCGATGGAGAAGAAGGTCAGCACCAGGCAGAGCACGGCGTGAACCGGGTTGCGCACGCTGATCACCGCACCGGCCGAAACCGTTGCCGCGATGGCGAACACCCAGAAAGCGATATTTACCCAATCCATCTCTCGACCTCAGCGGTAAGCGGCATCGGCGGCGCGACGCTCGGCGATCTCGGATTCGAGACGGTCGCCCAGGGCCAGCAGCTGCGGCTTGGTAACGATGTTTTCGCCACGATTCTCGAAGTGGTACTCGAGGATGTGGGTTTCGACGATCGAGTCCACCGGGCAGCTCTCTTCACAGAAGCCGCAGAAGATGCACTTGAACAGGTCGATGTCATAGCGCGTGGTGCGGCGGGTGCCGTCCTCGCGCTTGGCCGAGTCGATGGTGATGGCCAGCGCCGGGCACACCGCTTCGCACAGCTTGCAGGCGATGCAGCGCTCTTCGCCGTTGGGATAACGGCGCAGCGCGTGCAGGCCACGGAAGCGCGGCGACTGCGGGAACTTCTCCATCGGGTACATCATCGTGTACTTCGGCTTGAAGCTGTACTTCAGCGTCAGCCAGAGGCCCGCCAGCAGTTCGAGCAGCAGCAGGCTCTTGAAGTAATGGGTAATCCTGTTCATCACTTTAGACGCCCTTTTGAATCACGCCGAAGAACACCATGACGGCGGTAACCGCGATCCACAGAATGGCCAGCGGGATGAAGACCTTCCAGCCCAGGCGCATGATCTGGTCGTAGCGGAAGCGCGGGAAGCTGGCACGGAACCAGATGTAGGCACTGGCGAAGAAGAACACCTTGACGAACAGCCACGGCGCGCCCCCCTTCCAGATCCAGTCGACCAGCGGCGAGACTTCGCCGAAGTTGACCCAGCCCTGGACCGGGCTCAGCCAGCCGCCGAGGAAGAAGATCGAGATCAGGAAGCTGATCAGGATCATGTTCGCGTATTCGGCCAGGAAGAACAGGGCGAAGGCACCGCCGGAGTACTCGACCATGTGGCCGGCGACGATTTCCGACTCGCCTTCCACCACGTCGAACGGCGCGCGGTTGGTTTCAGCCACGCCCGACACCCAGTAGATGACGAACAGCGGGAACAGCGGCAGCAGGAACCAGTCGAAGAAGCCGGAACTGCCGGCCTGCGCCATCACGATGTTGCTCAGGTTCAGGCTGCCCGAGGCGATCATCACGCCGACCAGGGCGAAGCCCATGGCGATTTCGTAGCTGATCATCTGCGCCGAGGCGCGCATCGCACCCAGGAACGCATACTTCGAGTTGGATGCCCAACCGGCCAGGATGATGCCGTAGATGCCCAGCGAGGTCATCGCCAGCAGGTACAGCAGGCCGGCGTTGGCGTTGGACAGCACGATCTGCGAATCGAAGGGCACCACCGACCAGGCCGCGAAGGCCGGGGCCAGGGTGATCAGCGGGGCCAGCAGATAGATCGCCTTGTTGGCGCTGCTCGGCTGGACCACTTCCTTGAACAGCAGCTTGAAGACGTCGGCGAAGGCCTGGAAGATGCCCATGCCCACGTACATCGGGCCGTGGCGGACGTGCATCCAGCCGATCAGCTTGCGTTCCCAGACCACGTAGAAGGCCACCGAGATGATCACCGGAACGGCGATCACCAGGATCTTCAGGATGATCCAGATCAGCGCGCCGATGTCACCGAGGCCCAGCAGCCACTGGTGCAGCGGGTCGACCGCGTTCAACAGCAATTCGTTCATGCAGCCACCACCGATACGCGAGCGGCACCCAGCGGCGCGGTCGCGCCGTGGCCCGATTCAATCCAGACCGAACCCGCAGCGACGCGGGCGTCGACCACCACCGGCAGGGTGGCCTTGCCGGCATCGGTGCCGACCTTGGCCATCTGCCCTTCCCGCAGCTGCAGGCGAGCGGCATCTTCTGCGTTCAGCACGATGCGCGGGGCGTTGTTGAGCGGATGCGACTGCAGTGCCGGGGCGCGACGGACCACCGCATCGGTGCGGTAGATCGCGGCGGTCGAAGCCACTTCCAGGCCTTCGCCGGCAACTACCGGCTGCGCCGAAGCGGCAACGGTGACCGACACCGGGGCCAGGCTGGCGCGCAGGCCGGCCAGGTCGGTGAAGTCGAAACCGGCCACGGCCAGCTCGCCGCCCAGGGCGCGCAGCACGCGCCAGCCCTCACGGGCCTCGCCCGGCAGCTTGCCGCCGGCACGGGCGGACTGCTCGCGACCATCAAGGTTGGTCAGGGTGGCGTCGATTTCCGGCAGCGCACCGATCGGCAGGATCACATCGGCGACGTCGCGGGTCGAGGCACAGGCGAACTGGCTGAAGGCCACCACCTGGGCGCCGACCAGCGCCTTGCGCGCGGCAGGGGCATCGGCGAAGTCCAGGCCCGGCTCCAGGCCGTACACCACGTAGGCCTGGCGCGGCTGCGCCAGCATCGCGGCGACGTCCTTGCCGGCCGGCAGCACGCCGGCGCGGGTCAGGCCAACGGCATTGGCGCCCTGCGGGATGCGGCACAGCTTGGCACCGGTGGCGGCGGCGAACTCACGCGCGGCAGCGCGGATCGCGGCAGCCTGCGGGTGGTTTTCGGCGATGCCACCGACGATCAGCACGGTGTTGTTGCCGCCCTGCACTGCCGAACGCAGCTCGGCGTTGGCCAGCGCGTCGACGAACTTCGACGGCGCAACGATCTGCTTGCCGGCGATGCTGAAGGCGAAGTCGAAGTCCACCGGATTGACGACGTGGATCTTCGCGCCGTTGGTGGTCTGCGCCTTGCGCAGGCGGGCGTGCAGCAGCGGCAGTTCGTGGCGGATGTTGCTGCCCAGAACGACGATGCGGTCGGCGCCTTCGATCTCGGCCAGCGGCAGGCCGAACACTTCGGCGGTTGCGGCGTCGGAGAAATCGCGGTTGTTGATGCGGTGGTCGATGTTGCTCGAGCCCAGGCCCTTGGCCAGGCGGGCCAGCAGCGCACCCTCCTCGTTCGAGGTGGACGGATGCACCAGCACGCCCAGGTTGTCGCCCTGGTTTGCCTTGAGGATCTCAGCGGCCGCGGCCAGGCCTTCGGCCCAGCTCACTTCCTTCCACTCGCCATTGACCTTGCGCAGCGGCTTGACCGCACGGTCTTCGCTGTACAGGCCCTGGTGCGAGTAGCGGTCACGGTCGGACAGCCAGCACTCGTTCACCGCTTCGTTGTCGCGCGGCACGGTGCGCAGCACTTCGCCGCGACGCACGTGCAGGAACAGGTTCGAACCCATCGCGTCGTGGTAGCCCAGCGATTCGCGCGCGGTCAGTTCCCACGGGCGGGCGCGGAACTGGAACACCTTGTTGGTCAGCGCGCCGACCGGGCAGACGTCGACGACGTTGCCGGACAGCTCGGTGGTCAGCGGCTTGCCGTCAAAGGTACCGATCTGCAGGTTCTCGCCGCGGTACATGCCACCCAGTTCATAGGTACCGGCAACGTCGGCGGTGAAGCGGACGCAGCGGGTGCACTGGATGCAGCGGGTCATCTCGGTGGCGACCAGCGGGCCCATGTCCTCGTCCGGCACCACGCGCTTGCGCTCGTTGAAGCGGCTGACCGAACGGCCATAGCCCAGCGAAACGTCCTGCAGCTCGCACTCGCCGCCCTGATCGCAGATCGGGCAGTCCAGCGGATGGTTGATGAGCAGGAACTCCATCACCGAGCGCTGGAACTTCAGTGCCTTCTCGCTGCGGGTGGCGACCTTCATGCCGTCCATCACCGGGGTGGCACAGGCCGGCGCCGGCTTCGGCGACTTTTCCACGTCCACCAGGCACATGCGGCAGTTGGCGGCGATCGGCAGCTTCTCGTGGTAGCAGAAGCGCGGAATCGGAATGCCGGCCTTGTCGGCCGCCTGGATGATCATCGAACCCTTGGGCACGACCAGCGACTTGCCATCGATCTCGATGGTCACGTGATCCGGTGGCACGTTCGGGTTTACGGGTTGCGCGCTCATGCGGCGGCTGCCTCCACCTTCTTGCCGTCAACCATCGAATGACCGTTGACGATGTAGTACTCGAATTCGTCCCAGAACTGGCGCAGGAAGCCCTGGATGGGCCATGCAGCCGCTTCACCGAACGCACAGATGGTGTGGCCTTCGATCTGCCCGGCCACCGCCTTCAGCTGGTGCAGGTCCTCCATCGTGGCCTTGCCGGCGACGATGCGCTCCAGCACGCGGTGCATCCAGCCGGTGCCTTCACGGCACGGGGTGCACTGGCCACAGGATTCCTTGTGGAAGAACTGGCTGATGCGGCAGGCGAACTTGACGCAGCACACGCTGTCGTCGAGCACCACGATCGCACCCGAGCCCAGGCCGGAGCCCAGCGCACGGATGGTGTCGTAGTCCATCGGCAGGCCCTTCAGCTCGGCCGCGGTCAGCACCGGCATCGACACGCCGCCGGGGATCGCGCCCTTGAGCTTGCGGCCCGGACGCAGGCCACCGGCCATTTCCAGCAGGTCGTCGAAGGTGGTGCCCAGCGGCACTTCGAAGTTGCCGCCGTTCTGCACGCAACCGGACACCGAGAAGCACTTCGGGCCGCCATTGGCGGTCAGGCTCAGGCCCTTGAACCACTCCGGACCGTTGCGGATGATCGCCGGCACCGAACCGTAGGTTTCGGTGTTGTTGATCGTCGACGGCTTGCCGTAGAGGCCGAAGTTCGCCGGGAACGGCGGCTTGTAGCGCGGCTGGCCCTTCTTGCCTTCCAGCGATTCCATCAGCGCGGTTTCTTCGCCGCAGATGTAGGCGCCGGCGCCCAGCGCGCCGTAGATGTCGATGTCCACGCCGCTGCCGAGGATGTTCTTGCCCAGCCAGCCGTTCGCATAGGCGTCGGCCAGGGCCTGCTCGAAGTGCTCGAACGGCTCGTGGTGGAATTCACCGCGCAGGTAGTTGTACCCCACGGTCGAACCGGTGGCGTAGCAGGCGATCGCCATGCCCTCCACCACCGAGTGCGGGTTGTAGCGCAGGATGTCGCGGTCCTTGCAGGTGCCCGGCTCGGATTCGTCCGAGTTGCAGAGGATGTACTTCTGCATGTTGCCCTTGGGCATGAAGGACCACTTCAGGCCGGTCGGGAAGCCTGCGCCACCGCGGCCGCGCAGGCCCGAGGCCTTGACCATCTCGATGACCTGCTCCGGCGGGATCTTCTCTTCGAGGATCTTGCGCAGGGCGGCGTAGCCACCGGTCTTCAGGTAGCTTTCGTACGACCACGGGGTGTCGTAATGCAGGGTGGTGTAGACCACCTGGTGCGGCAGCGGCGCCGGGCCGACCGGACCCTTGGATTCGTGGTGATGTGCCATGCCCTTACTCCAGCCCGTCCAGCAGCTCGTCGACCTTTTCCAGGGTCAGACGCTCATGGTAGTGACCGTTGATGACCATCATCGGCGCGCCGCCACAACCGGCCAGGCACTCTTCCTCGCGCTTGAGGTAGACGCGGCCGTCCGGGGTCGATTCACCGTGCTTGATGCCCAGCTTCTTCTCGCAATGGCGGACGATGTCCTCGGCGCCATTGAGCCAGCAGCTGATGTTGGTGCAGATGGCCACGTTGTTGCGGCCCACCTTCTCGGTCTCGAACATCGAGTAGAAGCTGGCGACCTCGTAGGCCCACACCGGCGGCAGGTCGAGGTACTTGGCGACGGCGGCGATCAGCTCGTCGGTCAGCCAGCCCTGGTTCTGCTCCTGGGCCGCATGCAGGCCCTGCAGCACGGCAGAGCGCTTGCGGTCCGGCGGGAACTTGGACAGCCAGTGATCGATGTGAGCGCGGGTCTTGTCGCTCAGCACCACCATCGGGTCGACGTCGCGCGCCGCCTCGAAATTACCTGTCGCCTTCATCGGCCGACCTCAGCGAAATGCATAACGTGAAATTCCAGAAACTGCGGCGCCGGCTTGCGCCGGCTGCCTGCAGCGGGCGTTGGCGTGGCGGACGGCATTACCGGTCAACCTCGCCGAACACCAGGTCGTAGGTACCGATCATCGCCACCACGTCGGCCAGCATGTGGCCGCGTACGATCGAATCGATCGAGGACAGGTGGGCGAAGCCCGGTGCGCGCAGGTGCACGCGGAACGGCTTGTTGGCGCCATCGGAGACCAGGTAGCAGCCGAATTCGCCCTTGGGCGCTTCCACGGCCGCATAGGTTTCACCCGCCGGTACGCAATAGCCTTCGCTGAACAGCTTGAAGTGGTGGATCAGCGCTTCCATGTCGTCCTTCATGTCCTCGCGCTTGGGCGGAGCGACCTTGAAGTTCTTGACCATGACCGGGCCGGGGTTGGCCTTCAGCCACGCCACGCACTGCTTGATGATGCGGTTGGATTCGCGCATTTCGGCGACGCGGACCAGGTAGCGGTCGTAGCAGTCGCCTTCCTTGCCCAGCGGGATGTCGAAATCGACGGCATCGTACTTGGCGTACGGGCGCTTCTTGCGCAGGTCCCAGGCGATGCCCGAGCCGCGCAGCATCACGCCGGTCATGCCCCACTGGTGGGCCAGTTCCGGAGTGACCACGCCGATGCCGACGGTACGCTGCTTCCAGATGCGGTTGTCGGTCAGCAGGGTTTCGTATTCGTCGACGCGCTTGGGGAACTCGACGGTGAAGTTTTCCAGGAAGTCGAGCAGCGAGCCTTCGCGCGAAGCATTGAGCTGCTTCAGCGCCTTGCCCTTGTGCCAGCGTGATTCCTTGTACTTCGGCATGTGGTCCGGCAGGTCGCGGTAGACGCCGCCCGGACGGTAGTACGCCGCGTGCATGCGCGCGCCGGAGACCGCTTCATAGCAGTCCATCAGTTCTTCGCGCTCGCGGAAGGCATACAGCATCACCGCCATCGCACCCAGGTCGAGCGCGTTGGAGCCCAGCCACATCAGGTGGTTGAGGATGCGGGTGATTTCGTCGTACATGGTGCGGATGTACTGCGCACGCTCCGGCGCTTCGATGCCCATCAGGGTCTCGATCGCGCGCACGTAGGCGTGCTCGTTGCACATCATCGACACGTAGTCGAGGCGATCCATGTAGCCGATCGACTGGTTGAACGGCTTGGACTCGGCCAGCTTCTCGGTGCCACGGTGCAGCAGACCCACGTGCGGGTCGGCACGCATGATGGTTTCGCCGTCCATTTCCAGGATCAGGCGCAGCACACCGTGAGCGGCCGGGTGCTGCGGGCCGAAGTTCATGGTGTAGTTGCGGATTTCCTGCCGGCTTTCGGCGGCGTTGCTGGCGAACGCTTCGCCGGCCTGGTGTACGTGGCTCACTTCACTGCCTCCTGCGCGCGCTCACCGGCTGCGGTCTGCAGACGGGCGTCGTCACGGATCACGCGCGGCACGCCGACACGCGGCTCCACCGAGGTGACCGGTTCGTAGATCACGCGCTTCTTTTCTTCGTCGTAGCGGACTTCGACATTGCCGATCAGCGGGAAGTCCTTGCGGAACGGATGGCCGACGAAACCGTAGTCGGTCAGGATCCGGCGCAGGTCCGGGTGGCCTTCGAAGATCACGCCGTACAGGTCGAACGCTTCGCGCTCGAACCAGTTCAGGCCCGGCCACACGCTGGTCAGCGAGGACACCACCGGCAGCGCTTCGTCAGGGGCGAAGCAGCGCAGGTGCATCATCAGGTTGTGCTGGTACGAACGCAGCTGGGCGACCACGGCGAAACGCTGGGTCGGCATGTGCTGCGGGCGGGCACCGTCGGCACCGTTTTCCTCGGTGGGGAACTCGCCCCACGCGAAGCGGCCCTGGGCCTTGCCTTCGACGCCACGGCTGAAGCCCTGCGAGGACACGTCGGCGGTGTCCCATTCGTCGGAGCCATAACCGAGGTAGTCGACGCCGCACAGATCCACGGCCTGCTCGAAACCAAACTCGTCACGCAGCGCCAGGGCGGTGGCGTGCCACTCGGCGGCAGGCACTTCCAGCGTCACTTCGCCGCGGGGTTCGACCACGATGACCTTCGCACCAGCGAAACGTGCGGAGAGTCGGTCGATGAAGGATGCTTGCTCTGCCATGGGGGCTTGGCGCGCTCTTGTCAGGTGAAGGGGTCAGCGGGCGATGGTCTGTGTACGCCAGATCTTCTTCTGCAGCTGCAGGATCCCGTACACCAGCGCCTCGGCGGTCGGCGGGCAGCCCGGGACGTAGACGTCCACCGGCACCACGCGATCACAGCCGCGCACGACAGAATAGGAGTAGTGGTAGTAGCCACCGCCGTTGGCGCAGCTGCCCATCGAGATGACCCACTTCGGGTCCGGCATCTGGTCGTAGACCTTGCGCAGCGCCGGGGCCATCTTGTTGACCAGGGTACCGGCCACGATCATCACGTCGGACTGGCGCGGCGACGGGCGGAACACCACGCCGTAGCGGTCAAGGTCCAGGCGCGCGGCGCCGGCGTGCATCATCTCGACCGCGCAGCAGGCCAGGCCGAAGGTCATCGGCCACATCGAGCCGGTGCGCGCCCAGTTCAGCAGTGCGTCGACGCTGGTGGTGACAAAGCCCTTTTCCAGCAGCGGGTTGTCGCCTTCCGGCCGCAGGATGTCATCAACCCGGCCTTCCGGCGACGGGTTGTTCATCAGGCCATCGAGAGTCTGAATCACTCCCATTCCAGCGCTCCCTTCTTCCAGACGTAAATGAAACCGAGGAACAGCATGCCGACGAACAGGCCCATGGTGACCAGCGAACGGGCGCCCAGCTCCATGAAGACCTGGGTCCACGGCACGATGAAGATGATTTCCAGGTCGAAGACGATGAACTGGATCGCGATCAGGTAGTAGCGCACATCGAACTTCATGCGCGCGTCTTCGAAGGCCTCGAAGCCGCACTCGTACGGCGAGAGCTTTTCCAGATCGGGGCGGCGGGGACCGAGGAATCGACCAACCAGCATCAGCGTAACGCCGATACCGGTGGCAACGATCAGAAACAGCAGAGAAGGCAAATATTCGGCCAGCACAGCGATTCTCTCTTGCCTCTGCCGCCGCGCCTGCAGGCGCTTTGGCATGGGGGAGTGGACGGGAACCTGCCTGGCGCCTTGCGCGCCAGACGAACCCGCTTTACTTACAAATGGTGCCCAAGAGGGGACTCGAACCCCTACGACTTGCGTCGCTACCACCTCAAGGTAGTGCGTCTACCAATTCCGCCACCTGGGCAAACGATCACATCAGACTATCTTCCCGATGCGCCGCGTATTGTAACCGGCTTCAGTGTTTCTGGGAGCCTTCCGAAGGCTTTTCTTCACCAGAAACCGAAGATTCCGCCTGAGCCGGCACATTCGCCGCCGGAACCGGGGCGGCCGGGACCGGATCGGCCTTCGGAACGGCCGGCAGTTCGCCCGCCGGAGCCGCCGGCGCGCTGGCCGCCGGGGCGGACATCAGGCCCAGGTCCTGGTCGGCCGCCGGACGGGTGCCGTGACCGGCATACCAGGCCATGAAGAGACTGATGCCGAAGAACACGACTGCCAGCCACTTGGTCGACTTGGACAGGAAGTTCGAGGCGCCACGCGCACCGAACACCGTGCCCGAGGCGCCGGCACCAAAGCCCGAACCCGCCGCCGCACCCGAGCCACGCTGCATCAGGATCAGCGCGATCATGGCCACAGCGACCAGCACGTAGACGACATTGAGGATCAACATCAGCATTGGAAACCGCCCTCGGACAATACTTCTAGGATTAGTTCGCGGCCGCCGCCCGTGCGATGGCCAGGAAGTCCGCGGCCACCAGAGAGGCGCCGCCGACCAGCCCACCATCGACATCCGGCTGCGCGAACAGTTCCCCGGCATTGTCGGGCTTCACGCTACCGCCGTAAACAATGGGCAGTGAATCAGCAATTCTAGCATCGAAGCGCGCGACTTCGCCACGGATGAACGCGTGCACCTGCTGCGCCTGCTCCTTGCTGGCGGTACGCCCGGTACCGATGGCCCACACCGGCTCATAGGCGACCACGGCCTGGGCGAAGCCGGCCGCGCCGGTCAGTTCCAGCACCGGCGCCAGCTGGCTGGCGATGACCGCTTCGGTCTGCCCGGCCTCGCGCTGCTCAAGGGTTTCCCCCACGCACAACACCGGCACCAGCCCAGCGTGCAGGGCCGCGGCGAACTTGCGCGCGACCAGTTCGCTGCTCTCATGATGGTACTGGCGGCGTTCGGAATGACCGACCAGGCCATAGCGGGCCCCCACCTCGACCAGCATGGCGGCGCAGACCTCACCGGTGTAGGCGCCCTTCTCGTTGCTGCTCACGTCCTGCGCGCCAAAGGCCAGGCCGGTCTGGCCGAAGTCCTCGACCAGCTCGCCCAGGTACGGCAGCGGCGGCAGGATCACCACATCCACCCCATCCACCGGCAGCCCGGCGGCCACCTGCCCCAGCAGTTCATTGGCGAATTGACGGCTGCCATGCAGCTTCCAGTTTCCGGCGACGATCTTGCGGCGCATGAGCGGGTGGCTCCTGTGTGAAGTCAGCCGATCATGATACCCGTTACGGCAAAAATCCGTTTCCGTGTAAGCGGTTACATCGATTTTCAGCCAACGGCGCAGCCCCTCGTGGCGGGGGTCTGGTTGGGCTGGGCGCGGAAAGCCCGGTTGGATGGGTGGGCTTGGCCGGGCGGGTGGGGATGGCGGGGGACGCCGTAACCCGTCCGTTCTGGCCGTGGACTTGCCGGCCAGCGGCCGGCACTACCGCGGCTGCAGGGCGCCGCCCTGCAAAGACAAAGGCCGCCTTTCGGCGGCCTCGCGTCTCATTACTTCAGCTTGATCTCGCGCAGGCGTTCCTCGAGGAAGCCGTGGGCGGTGATCGGCTCCGGATACCGGCTCGGGTTCTCCGGGGTGATGCACGAGGGCAGCACGTCGATCAGGAAGTCCGGGTTCGGGTGCAGGAAGAACGGCACCGAGTAGCGCGGCTGGCGCGCCAGTTCGCCCGGGGGGTTGACCACGCGGTGGATGGTCGACGGATACACGTGGTTGGTCAGGCGCTGCAGCATGTCGCCGATGTTGACCACGATGGTGTCCGCGTCCGAGGTGAACGGCACCCACTCGCCATCATGCGACTGCACCTCCAGGCCGGCGGCACTGGCGCCGACCAGCAGGGTGATGAAATTGATGTCGCCATGGGCGCCGGCGCGCACGTTCGGAATGTCGTCGGTGGTGATCGGCGGGTAGTGGATCGGGCGCAGGATCGAATTGCCGAAGTTGGTCTTGTCGGCGAAGAAGTTCTCCGGCAGGCCGATGTGCAGGGCCAGCGCCGACAGCACGCGCGACCCCAGGTTGTCCAGCGCCTGGTACAGGCCGTAACCGCGCTCACGGAACCCCTCGACCTCGGTCGGCCACAGATTCGGCGCCATCACGTCACGGTACTTGGAGTCGTCGGCGATCTCGCGACCGATGTGCCAGAACTCCTTCAGGTCGAAATGCTTGGAGCCCTTGGCGGTTTCCACGCCGAACGGGGTGTAGCCGCGGGCGCCACCGCTGCCAGCGACGTGGTACTTGCGCTTGACCTCTTCCGGCAGGGCGAAGAAGGCCTTGAAGGCATCGTAGGCCGCGTCGATGTCGGCCTGCGGAATGCCGTGGTTGCGGATGCCCGCGAATCCCCATTGGCGGTAGGCCGCGCCCAGCTCGGCCACGAAGGCCTCGCGGTCGCTGTCAAAACGGGTGATGTCGAGGGTGGGGATCTGGCTCACAGCGGTTCCTGGCTTGTCGTTGGGTCTGGGGGGCCAGCGCATTCATGGCCCGCCTGAACATTGTGACAGATCGCCCGGAGGACGCCACTCGATACGAAGAAACAAACCGATACAATGCGCGACCCGCGCGTGGCGCAACGCGGCCATCACGTTGCCGCCGCTCCCCGTTCCCGCGCTCCCCGAACCCGCCCCGCCATGCCCGCCGCTGTCTCCGCCGCCCCTGTCGTCGAAGGTCCCGCCCAGCGCTGGCGCCGGCTGGCCTGGTGGTCGCTGTTCATCGCCGGCAACGCCGTCCTGGCGGCGGCGATCGCGCTGGGCAACGTGCCACTGCGTGACAATCCGGGCGGTGCCACGGGCCTGGCCTATCTGGCGATCGCCCTGCCCGGCCACCTGCTCGCGTTCGGCGCGCTGGCCGGCCTGCTGCCACTGCTGCTGGGCCTGTGGCCGCGCCGGGCGCGCACGTTGAGCGTCAGCGCCGTACTGCTGCAGGGGCTGTGGCTGTGCCTGCTGCTGGTCGACGCCAAGGTCTTCACCCTGTACCGCTTCCACCTCAATGCCATGGTCGTGAACATGGTGTTCGGCGGCGCCCTGCAGGACCAGGTCGCCCTGTCCTGGAAGACCTGGCTGCAGGTCGCGCTGCTGGTCGCCGCGGTCTTCACCGCCGAAGGCCTGCTGGCCTGGGCATGCTGGAAGCTGCTGCCGGCGGCATCGCATCGGCGCCGGGTGCTGCAGGCCTGGGCGGCGGTCGCGCTGCTGATGGGCGGCGGCCAGCTGGCCACGGCCTACTACGACGCGCGCGGCGACCGCGATGTGATCGCACAGTGGAACTACCTGCCGTGGGCACAGCCGATCACGGCCAAGAGTTTCATGCGGCGCCTGGGCGTGGTCAGCCAGCAGCAGGCCGGCCTGCCCGACCCGCGCCACGCGCAGCTGCTGTACCCGCTGCATCCGCTGCGCTGCCAGAGCCCACATCGCCCGAACGTGCTGATGGTGGTCCTGGAATCGCTGCGCCACGATGCGCTGACACCACAGCTGATGCCCCATACGTCGGCGCTGGCGCAGGACGCGCGCGTGTTCGACCACCACTTCAGTACCGGCAATGCCACCCGCTACGGCCTGTTCGGGCTGCTCTACGGCCTGCCCGGCGGCTACTGGCCGAGCATGCTGGACGAGCAGCGTGGTTCGCAGCTGTTCCAGGTGCTGGGCCAGCAGGGCTACGACCTGCACCTGTACGGCAGCGCGCCGATGTACAGCCCCGAATTCGATCGCACCGTGTTTGCCGATGTGCGCGACCAGCTGCACCAGGGGCCATCGGCGCTGAAGTCCGACGGTCGCGACCGCGCGATCGTCGGCGCGCTGCAGCAGGACATCCGCGCCAGCCAGGCGGCAGACCACCCGTGGTTCGGGTTCGTGTTCCTCGACTCCACCCACGCGCCCTACCACATGCCCGAGGGCTATCCGCCGGTGGCCACACCGATGGCCGCCGACATCGACTTCCTCAAGTTCGGCCCGGAGCATGACCCGACGCCGGAGCTCAACCGCTACCGCACCGCCGTGCACTATGCCGACAGCCTGATCGGATCGCTGCTGGACGACCTGCGCGCGCAGGGCCTGGCCGAGGACACCATCGTGCTGGTCACCGGTGACCATGCCGAAGAGTTCAACGACCTCGGGCTGAACTACTGGGGCCACAACGGCAACTTCTCCGACTACCAGCTGCAGGTGCCGTTCGTGCTGCATTGGCCGGGCAAGGCCGCTGGCCACGACGCACGCACCAGCTCGCACGAAGACTGGGTGCCAACACTGATGCGCCACGCGCTGGGCTGCGAGAACGCACTGGCCGACTACAGCACCGGCCAGGACCTGCTGGCCGAGCCACAGGGCCAGCGTGCGCTGGTGGTCGAAAGCTGGTCGCAGCGCGCGGTACGCCATGGCGATGCGATCTATGTGTTCGACAAGTTCGGCAACGCCACCGCCCTGGACCTGCACTATCGCCCGCTGCCGCAGCAGGTGCCCGATGCCGCCGCCGTACGTACCGCATGGGAAGCGCTGACCCGCTTCCGCAATCGTTGACCTTCAAGGATCGATCCCGCATGAACCGTCCGTTGCGCATCCTGCACACCGAAGCCGCCAAGGGAATGGGCGGGCAGGAGATCTACATCTTCCGCCACATGCAGGTGATGCGCGCGCGCGGCCACGAGGTGGCCCTGCTGTGCCAGCCCGAAGCCCGCTTGGCTACGCTGGCCCGCGATGATGGCTTCACTGTCCACACCCTGCGCATGGGCGGCCTGCTGCGCCTGCTGCGTGGCATCTGGTCGGTCTCGCGGCTGGTCCGCCGCGAGCGCTACGACGTGGTCAACACCACCAGCCGTCGTGACGCGCTGATCGCTGCCGCCGGCGCCCGCCTGGGCGGCACGCCGCTGGTGGTGCGCTCGCGCCACCTGATGAGCCCGGTCAATTCGCTGCTGACCTATACCGGCCTGCCGCACCGGGTGCTGACCGTCAGCAGCTTCGTCAAGCAGCTGCTGACCGAGCGCGGCATTCCGGCCGAGCGCATCGGTATCGTACCGCCCATCGCCGTGCCGCCGCGCTGGAGCGAGATCCGCAAGGCCGATCCCTGGCAGTGCCTGCAGGAGGTGCGCGCGGACGTGCGTGCCGAACTCGGCTTCGGCGAACAGGACATCGTGGTCGGCTGCGTGGCGGTGCTGCGCGAGCCCAAGGGCCACGCCGACCTGCTGCAGGCGATGGTGCCGCTGTGCAGGACGCATCCGAACCTGCACCTGGTGGTGATCGGCGATGGCCAGCCGGTCATGGATCGGCTGCAGGCAATGCGCGACGAACACGGGCTGCAGCAACAGGTGCATCTGCTGGGCTACCGCGATGGCGCCTGCCGGCTGATGGCCGGTTTCGACATCTTCGCGCTGGCGTCGCACAAGGAAGCGGCCGGTACCGTGTTCCTGGAAGCGGCCTATGTCGGCGTGCCGATCGTGGCCACCCGCGTTGGAGGCGTGCCGGAGATGGTGGTCGATGGCAGCAATGCGATCCTCACCCGGCTGGGCGACAATGCAGCCCTGACCGGTGCCCTGCGCCTGTTGGTGGACGATCCGGAACGGCGCCGGCAGATGGGCCGCGCCGGGTGGGACTGGATGCGCAGCGCGCACCGCTTCACCCCCGACGGCCACGGCGAGACCACCGAACACTATTACCACCAGTGGCTGAAGGAGCTGGGACATGGCTGATGCCCGAACCGTACCGGTGCTGATGCACCACCACGTCAGCCCGTCGCCGGGCATGATCACCGTGTCGCCGGAGAATTTCGAAAGCCAGATCGCCTGGCTGGCCGGCAACGGCTGGACTTCGCTGACACTGGACCAGTACGCCGGTTTCCTGGCCGGCCGGCCGGTGCCGCGCAAGTCGATCGTGATCACCTTCGACGATGGCTACCTGGACAACTGGGTGTATGCGCACCCGATCCTGCAGAAGTACGGGATGCACGCGGTGGTGTTCGTGGTCACCGGCTGGATGGGCGAAGGCCCGCAGCGGCCGCATGCGGGGATGGCCGGCGCAACGCTGCCCACCACGCCCGACCACCGCGGCTGCGAAGCGGCGATCTACGAGCAGAACCGCAGCGACGACGTGATGATGCGCTGGAGCGAAGCGCGCGCGGCCATTGCCGCTGGCACTTTCGAAGTGCATTGCCACACCCATACCCACACCCGCTGGCTGCGCCGCGACGACCTGGACCGCGCGCAGCGCCGTGCCGGCCTGAGCCGGGACCTGGCAGTCTCGCGCGAGGTCCTGAAGGAAAAGCTGGGCGAGGTGTCGGACACGCTGTGCTGGCCCTACGGCGATTTCGACCAGGATCACATCGAGGTGGCCCGCGAGCAGGGCTTCCGCTACCTGCACACCACCCACCCGTTCGGTCGCAACGTGGTGGGCGGCGACCCGGAACGCATCTACCGCTTCGCGATCCGCAACCGCCCGGCCAGCTGGCTGCGCAAGCGCATCGCGCAGAGCTACAACCCTCTGATCGCGCCGCTGTTCAATGGCTTCAAGGCACGCCAGAAGAAGATGGTGCCGGGCCCGTAAGCGTTACGCTGCCCTGTCGCGTGAACGAAAAACGCCCCGGCTTTTCGGGGCGTTTTCCGTTTGCTGAAGGTGCAGCCGCCTCAGGCAGCGGCTTCACGCACCGCTGCGGACAGGCGATCCAGCGTGTCCTGCATCAGCGCTGCGTCATCGGCCTCGACCGTGACCCGCACCACCGGCTCGGTGCCGGACGGGCGCAGGAACGCACGGCCGCGACCGGCCACCGACTGCTGCGCGACGGCCAGTGCGGCCTGCACGCTGTCGGCCTGCACCGTGGCCTTGGCCGAGACATTGCCCAGCCGCACGTTGACCGTCTTCTGCGGCACCCGCACCAGCCCCTTCAGCGCCTGGCGCAGGGTCTGGCCGCTGTTGCGCAGCGCCACCAGCACCTGCAGCGCGCTGACGATACCGTCACCGGTGGTGGCGCGGTCCAGGCACAGCAGGTGGCCGGAGGCCTCCCCGCCGAGCACGCCACCGCCTTCGATCAGCGCCTGGTGCACGTAGCGATCACCGACATTGCTGCGCACGAACGGAATCTGCAGGTCGGCGAACGCCTTCTCGATGCCATAGTTGCTCATCAGCGTGCCGACCACCGGGCCGCGCAGGCGGCCTTCGTCCTTCCAGGCACGGGCCAGGATGTACAGCAGGTCATCGCCGTCGACCGGATTGCCCTGGTCGTCGGCCATCAGCACGCGGTCGCCGTCGCCATCGAAGGCGATGCCGAGATCCGCGCGGGTCTCGCGGACCTTGGCCGCGAGGTTGTCGATATGGGTCGAGCCCACGCCGGCATTGATGTTGACGCCATTCGGCTCGGCACCAATGCCGATCACCTCGGCGCCCAGTTCGCGGAACAGCAGCGGTGCGATCTGGTAAGTGGCACCGTGCGCACAGTCCAGCACCAGACGCACGCCACGCAGGTCGAACGCGCGCGGTACGCTGGCCTTGCAGAACTCGATGTAGCGGCCGACCGCCTCGCGCGCGCGCGCGGCCTTGCCCAGCTTTTCCGATTCGGCGGTGGTGAACGGAACGTCCAGCGCCGCTTCCAGGGCCAGCTCGGTGGCATCGTCGAGCTTCTCGCCCTGGGCGGAAAAGAACTTGATGCCGTTGTCGTAATGCGGATTGTGCGAGGCGCTGATGACGATGCCGGCATCCACGCCCAGCGTACGGGTCAGGAATGCCACCGCCGGGGTCGGCATCGGTCCCAGCAGCTGCACGTCGGCACCGGCGGCGACCAGGCCGGCTTCCAGCGCCGCCTCGAACATGTAACCGGAAATGCGGGTGTCCTTGCCGATCACCACGATCGGCCGCCGCCCATCCTGGCCGCGCTGGGCGACCAGGACGCGACCCAGGGCGTTGCCCAGGCGCAGCACGAAGTCGGCCGAGATCACGCCCTGGCCGACCCGGCCTCGGATGCCATCAGTACCGAAGTACTTGCGGCCTCCCATCAAGCCACCTCCGGCGCCGGCTGGCGACCCAGCATCGCCAGCAGGTCGGACAGGCGGTCGCGCATTTCGCGGCGGTCGCAGATCTGGTCGATGGCACCGTGCTCGAGCAGGAACTCCGAGCGCTGGAAGCCCTCCGGCAGCTTCTCGCGCACGGTCTGCTCGATCACGCGCGGGCCGGCGAAGCCGATCAGCGCCTGCGGCTCGGCGATGTTGATGTCGCCCAGCATCGCGAAGGAGGCCGAGACGCCACCGGTGGTCGGATGGGTCAGCACCGAAATGTACGGCAGGCCGGCTTCACGCAGCTTGCCCAGCGCGGCCGAGGTCTTGGCCATCTGCATCAGCGAGAACAGGCCTTCCTGCATGCGGGCGCCGCCGCTCTGCGAGAAGCACACGTAGGGCGCACCGATCTCGACTGCGGTTTCCGCAGCCAGTGCGAAGCGCTCGCCGACCACCGAGCCCATCGAGCCGCCCATGAAGGCGAAGTCGAAGGACGATGCCACCAGCGCACGGCCCTTGAGCAGGCCGCGCATGGCGATCAGCGCGTCGTACTCGCCGGTGTTCTTCTGCGCGATCTTGATGCGCTCGCTGTACTTCTTCTGGTCCTTGAACTTGAGCAGGTCGGTCGGCCCCAGGCGCGCACCGATCTCGGTGGTGCTGTCGGCGTCGAACAGGGCGGCCAGGCGCGCGCGCGCGCGGATCGCCATGTGATGGCCGCACTTCGGGCAGACTTCCAGGTTCTCTTCCAGTTCCGGACGGTACAACGCGCTGCCGCAGTTGCTGCACTTTTCCCACAGGCCCTCGGGGACGCTGCGCTTCTTGCTGGGGGTGTTGTCGGTGCGGATGCCGGACGGCATCAACTTGCTGAGCCAACTCATGCGGGAGGACACTTCCGTTCAGGGCGGCCCAGGGGCCGCAAAGGCGGACAGTCTAGCTCCGCTTTCCCCGCCCGTGCACCCCCTTGCCAGCGGCGGGGCAGCCGGAAAAAACCATGCTGGGACGTACGTTTAGGTGCTGGGCGGTGCCCGCCGCTGGCCGGCAGCCCTTGCACGCGCGCCCTCAGGAGGATGCCGGCCGGCGGCCGGCACGACCATTACGCGTCCAGCGCCTGCCGCAGCGGGGCCAGGAAAGAACGGGCACGCTGCGCGGCCTCTTCAGCCGAGCCCGCTTCGGCCAGCGCCGCCACCAGCGCGCTGCCCACCACCACGCCGTCCGCCTGCCGGGCCATGGCTGCGGCACTGGCGGCATCCTTGATGCCGAAGCCCGCCACCACCGGCACCGACGCACGCGCGCGCAACGCCTGCAGGCGGGCACTGGCGGCATCACTGTCCAGGCGCTCGGACGCGCCGGTGACACCGGCAAAGCTGACGTAGTAAAGATAGCCACGGGCCAGCGCCAGCAGCTTGTCGGCACGTGCTTCGCTGGTGGTCGGCGATGCCAGCAGAACCAGCGCAAGGCCGGCGGCGTCGAACGCCTGCTGGGCCTCGCCCGCCTCTTCCGGCGGCAGGTCGACCAGCAGCACGCCGTCCACGCCGGCGTCGACGGCGGCCTTGGCGAAGGCCGCGTAGCCGTGGATCTCCACCGGGTTCAGGTAGCCCATCAGCACCACCGGGGTCTGCGCATCGCGCTCGCGGAACTGCGCCACGGCCTGCAGGACGTAGCGGCTGCCTGCACCGCGGGCCAGCGCGCGCTCGGAGCTGCGCTGGATGGTCGGGCCGTCGGCCATCGGGTCGGAGAACGGCACGCCCAGTTCGATCACGTCGGCACCGGCCTCGACCAGCGCGTGCATGACCGGCACGGTGGCCTCCAGCGAGGGATCACCGGCCGTGACGAAGGGGATCAGCGCCTTGCGCTGCTGTTCGCGCAGACGCTGGAAACAGGCATCGAGTCGGGATACGGACATTTCAGGCACATCCTTCAATCAGTTCAATCGCATCGCTGGTTCCCCAGTACATCCGGGTAACCTTCCCTTCAAACAGTTCCACGCGGATACCCAGGTCCGAACCGGGGTCCTGCCAGGTGAGGTACTCGCCCTGGTCACCGTCGTAGGCATGCGGGCTGGATACCGGCGGCCTCGGGAACTGGGCCATGGCCTGGGCGCGGGTCATGCCGACGCGCAGGCCGAACGGACCGGGCTGCGGCGTGGGCGCGCCGCTCTCCGGATCCCGTCCGAGGTCGAAACGGACGACGCGATCTTCATCGGTCATCATCGACACGCCGGGCGGCAGCCCCTTGCCGTCGTAGTACTCGCAACTGCCGCCCATGGCTTCGACGGCGCCCTGTGCCGTCCACGGCCCGAGGGCCTGCAGATCGCTCATGTGCTGGCCGATCAGCACCTCGCCGGCATGGTCCAGCGCCACTGAGGCCACCGCGGGCGCATCATCGCCGTCCGTGCCTTCCACCGGTGGCGGATCGACAATCGGCGTGCGTGCGATCGGGTCGAGGTCGTCGTTGGCGGCCGGCTGCTGTGCCGGCTGCGTGGTGGCCCTGGCGGCCGGCGCCAGCACCGGCGGTTCCGGCGGCTGGCACGCGGCCAACCCCAGCGCCAGCAGCAGCACGCCACTGTTGCGCAGCAACGCGCTCACAGCACCAGCCCTTCGCGCGCGGCGATGGTGTGCACGTCCTTGTCGCCACGGCCGGACAGATTGCACAGCACGATCTGGTCACGCGGACGCTCGCGCGCCAGCTTGATCGCCTGTGCCAGCGCATGGCTGGACTCCAGTGCCGGCAGGATGCCCTCGGTATGCGCCAGCAGGTGGAACGCCTGCAGCGCTTCGTCATCGGTGATGCCGAGATAGCGGGCGCGGCCGGTGTCGGCCAGGAACGCGTGCTCCGGGCCAACGCCCGGATAGTCCAGGCCGGCCGACACCGAATGGGTCTCGATGATCTGGCCGTCGTCGTCGCACAGTACATAGGTGCGGTTGCCATGCAGCACGCCAGGGCGACCGGCAGCGATCGATGCGGCGTGGCGCCCGGTGCTGATGCCGTCACCGGCGGCCTCGGCACCGACGATCTCGACCTGGCGGTCGTTGAGGAAGGCATGGAACAGGCCGATGGCATTGCTGCCGCCACCGACGCAGGCGGTGATCGCATCGGGCAGGCGGCCATACTCGGCCAGCATCTGCTCGCGTGCCTCGCGGCCGACGATGGCATTGAAGTCGCGCACCATGCGCGGATAGGGATCCGGGCCGGCGACCGTACCGATGATGTAGAAAGTGTCCTGCACGTTGGTCACCCAGTCGCGCATCGCTTCGTTGAGCGCATCCTTCAACGTGGCCGAACCGGAAGTGACCGGCACCACCGTCGCGCCGAGCAGCTTCATGCGGTAGACGTTGATCTTCTGCCGCTCGATGTCGGTGGCGCCCATGTACACCACGCACTCCAGGCCCAGCCGCGCGGCAACGGTGGCGCTGGCCACGCCGTGCTGGCCGGCACCGGTCTCGGCGATGATGCGCTTCTTGCCCATCCGCGCCGCCAGCAGCGCCTGGCCGATGGTGTTGTTGATCTTGTGCGCGCCGGTGTGGTTCAGGTCTTCGCGCTTGAGCAGGATCTGCGCACCGCCCACATGGTCGCTCAGACGCTGGGCGTGGTAGATCGGGCTCGGCCGGCCCACGTAGTGGGCCAGGTCGCGGTCGTAGGCCGCCTGGAACGCCGGGTCCTGGCGGGCCTGGTCATAGGCCTGGGCGAGTTCCTGCAGCGGGCCGACCAGGGTTTCGGCGACGAAGCTGCCACCGTAGCGGCCGAAATGGCCGTGGGCATCCGGGAAGGCGTGGTAGTCGGCAATGGGGGAGGCAGACATGGAAGCGACCGCTGGTTCGAGACAGGTGGATACTCTAGCGCACGGTTCATGACCGGAAAATGGATATTATCTGGCGCATACCGTCAGGAAATCTCACATGAGCCGTTCCCTGCTACCACCGCTCAATGCGCTGCGCGCGTTCGAGGCCACCGCCCGTCTCGGCGGCGTTGGCCGCGCCGCGCAGGACCTGCATGTCACCCACGGCGCGGTCAGCCGGCAGCTGAAACTGCTGGAAGACCACCTCGGCCTGGCACTGTTCCAGCGCGCCGGTCGTGGCCTGCGCCTGACCGCTGCGGGCACGCGCCTGCAGGCAGCATGCAGCGACGCGTTCGGCGGCATCGAAGACTGCGTGCGGGAACTGCGGCGACCGGCGGCGGCCCCGGCGCTGGTGCTGGGCTGCAGTGGCAGCGTGCTGGCACGCTGGATGATCCCGCGCCTGCCTGCGCTGCAGGCCGCCCTGCCCGGCGTGCGCCTGCAGTGGTCGGCACTGGATGGCAGCTTCACCGAGGCGCAGGCAGCGCTGGATGCGGTGCTGCTGCTGGCCCAGGGGCCGTGGCCGCGCGGTTGGCAGGTGCGTGAGCTGGCGCCGGAACGGGTTGGCGTGGTGGTGGCGCCATCGCATCCGGCTGCGCAGCGCCTGCGACATGTACCGCCCTCGGCACTGCTGCAGGAGACGCTGCTGCACACCAGCTCACGACCGCAGGCGTGGCCAGCGTGGGCGCAGGCACAGGGTCTGGACGTGTCGAAGCTGCAACTGGGCAGCGCGTTCGAACATCTCTACTACTTGCTGGAAGCCGCCGTGGCCGGGTTGGGCCCGGCGATCGCACCGGAGCCACTGGTGGCCGAGGACCTCGCCGCGGGACGGCTGATCGCCCCGTGGGGATTTGCAGCCACCGGTGGCTTCTGGGTGCTGGCACGGCCGGATGGCCCTGCCGATGCGCGCGTGGACGCGGTGGCCGATTGGGTGGCCGCGCAACTGCGCTGAGAGGAGGCCCGCGCGGCATCACCGCCCGGAGCCCGCAGCCCGGGCCTGAGCGACCGCTTGTCGCAATCCGTTGCTGCTCCTCGCGCACCTGCTGCAGGCGCAACGGGCCTCCCAGCAGATGGGCACTGGCCTGCTCCAGCGACGCCGGGGCCTGGGCCAGGTCAGCCGAGTGCGGAAGCCCGGCGTCGTGCCCATCACGAAGGCCTTGCCATCCTGCACCGCCATGCTCTGCAGCTTGTCGGCCCCGTCGATGCCGTTCTGCTTTGCATGCAGGGGGATAGTGCAGCTGCGGCAGGTTGACGGCCCTGCACACGCCCCGCCGCGAGGGCAGCAATGGTCTGGCAAGCAACGATTCCATCGGCGGCCAGTGCCTGCTGTTTCCGCAACGCGATCACCGCTTCGCCGGTGTGGTCACCGAAACGGCCGTCGTCTGACGATCACGCACGCTGAGCCGGTCGAGGGACCGCTGCTGGGCCTGCACGTCGTTGCCACGCAGCCCCCTGCTTGATCACCTGGCTGGCCGCCGCGTTGGACGCAGTCGGCTGGCCAGTAGCGGCAGGCCGGGACAGCGCGGTTCACCCTTGCCATGCAGCGGCGCGGAGCAGGAATTCGGAGTTCAGTGTCAGCGCAGCAACGATGCGGGTGCTTCCGCCGTCCCGGCATCCGCCTGGACGGATGGTGACTTCCGCGCGCAGTGTGCTTCGACGTGGGTCACTCCAGAACCGCGCAATCGGCCCGGCGCACTTCTTCGACAAAGGTGCGCATCCTGTAGCCGTCCTTGATCCCCGGCTCCAGCTCGATGCCACTGGAGACATCCACGCCCCACGGCAGGGTGGCCAGCACCGCGTCATAGACGTTTTCCGGGTTCAGGCCGCCGGCAAGCAGGAACGGCCGATGCAGGCCGGTCGGGATCCGTCCCCAGTCGAACGCCACGCCGGTACCGCCACCGCCGCCCGGCGCGTGGCTGTCGAACAGGAAGCCCGCGGCGCTGGGGTAGCGCAGCTGCAGCGTGCGGGCGTTGATCTCTTCACGCCCGCCCATGGCGATCGCCTTCAGGTAGGGCATGTTGAAGCTGCGGCAGAAGCTCTCGTCTTCCTCGCCATGGAACTGCAGCAGGGTCGGGCGCACCGTGCGCAGCACCTCGCGCACCTCTTCCTTGCTGTTGTTGCGGAACAGTGCCACCACGTCGACCATCGGTGCGATCGCCTGGCGCATCGCGCGTGCCTCGGCCGGGGCGACCCGGCGGCTGCTTTCACGGGCGAAGATGAAACCCACCGCGTCCACGCCCAGTTCGCCGGCCAGGCGGACGTCGCCGGCCCGGGTCATGCCACAGAACTTGATGCGCGTGCGGTAGTAGGAGCGGCTCATAGCGTGACCTCGGCGGGCAGATGCCAGTTGTCGGGGTACAGGGGCCCAAGGAACACCAGGCCCTGCGGCGGTGCGGTGGGACCGGCTACGGTGCGATCGCGCCCGGCCAGCAGTTCGGCGATCCATTCCACCGGCTTCTCGCCACTGCCCACCAGGATCAGCGATCCGACGATATTGCGGACCATGTGATGAAGGAATGCATTGCCCTGCACGGCGACCTCGATCACCTCGCCCTGGCGGGTGACCTGCAGTGACTGCAGTTCGCGCCGCGCATGCAACGCCTGGCACTGCACCGAGCGGAACGCGCTGAAGTCGTTCTCGCCGAGCAGGGCCTGGCCGGCAGTGTGCATCAGCGTCTCGTCCAGCGCGCGGCGCTCCCAGCTGAGCGTCTGCCGCTGCAGCGCCGGCCGCACCTCGCGGTTGAGCAGGCGGTAGCGGTAGCGGCGCGCACGCGCCGAGAAACGGGCATGGAAGTCGTCGGCCACCGGCACGCACCAGCGCACCGCGACTGAGCGTGGCAGGCGGGTGGTGGTGCCCAGCATCCAGGCGCGCGGATCACGCGCCACGTCCGTATCGAAATGCACGACCTGGCACTGGCCGTGCACGCCGGCGTCGGTGCGGCCGGCACAGACCACCTGCAGCGGCGCGTCTGCGACCGACGACAGCGCCTGCTCCAGGCTGGCCTGCACGCTGGGGCCACCCTCGCCCAGGTTCTGCCAGCCCCTGAAATCGCTGCCGTCGTACTCGACGCCAAGCGCGTAACGCATGTGCTACCTCGATGTTGCGGGTGGGGCGGCGCTCAGGCCGGGTCGCGTTCGGACCAGACCGCCAGTTCGTTGCCACCAGGCTCGGCGAACTGGAAACGGCTGCCCCCGGGGAAGGAAAACACCGGCCGCACGATCTCACCGCCGGCATCGCGCACCGCCGCTTCGATCGGCGCAAGCTGGTCGGCGTACAGCACCAGCAGCGGCGCACCGCAATCGCTGGCACGCTGTGGCTGGCCGCGGAAGAAGCCGCCCTGCAGGCGGCCGTCGTCGAAGGCGGTGTAGTCGCTGCCGTAGTCGACGAACGACCAGCCGAATGCCCTCTCGAAAAAGGCGCGACTGGCCGCAGGATCCGTCGAGGCGAATTCAACATAGTCGATGCGGCGCTCGCGGCTCATGGCAGGGTCCTTGTGGGCGGAATCGGTCACGGCAGCCGGGCCAGCAATTCGCGGGCCTGGGCCTGGCAGTGCAGGTCGCCGCCGTCTGCGACTTCCTGCAGCAGCGTACGCGCGGTCTGGGCATCGCCCAGGTCGAGATAGGCGATGGCCAGTTCCAGGCGCTCCTGCCCGGCCCGTGGTGTCCAGCCGGCATCACCGGCCGATGCAGCAGTGCCTTGTTCATGCACCGGTGCGGCCGGCGCGTCCTCCGGCACCGTCGGCGCATCCTCGCTTCCAGGATGCTCGGCCGGCAGGTCGAACACGCCGCGGAACTGCGGCTGCTGCTCGGCGTGCAGCGCGTAGTCCGGCACGGCCACCTCGTCAGCGGCCGCGTGCGCGACCGGCTCATCCTGCACGGCGTCGGCCGGCACGGAGTCGTCCTGCGTGGCCGCCGGCTCATCCCAGCGCGGCAGCTCGGTCACTGCCTCGGGCAGCGCCACCACCTCGTCATCGCGCAGCGTCTGCGCCTGCCAGTCCGCCTGTGCGTCCAGGTCGGCAGCGGAGGCGGCAGCCACTTCATCCTGCGCCGCGCGCTCGCTCGCCCAGGCCGGCATCGCCGGCTCCTGGCGCGCCTCCTCGGTCGCCACCGAGGACCATGAGGACTGCTCGGCCAGTGTATCCAGCGCAGCGCCCGCCGGAACCGCAGCGGCCAGGCCGGCGGCATCGTCTTCTTCGCGCAGCGGCGGCAGCGGCGACGGCTTGCGTCGACGCAGCAGCCAGGCCGCGCCAGCCGCCAGCAGCAGCACCGGCAGCCCCAGCCAGTACCACGGTGTTGCCGCATCGCGGGCACCCGGTGCCTGCGCCAGGCGCTGCTGCGCGGCGGCCAGGTCGTTGTCCTTCATCGCGATCAGCGACTGCTGCTGTTCCTTGAGTTTTTCCAGGTCGGCCACGCGCTGCTTGAGCTCGCCGATCTCGGCATCGCGGGTCGCGATGTCCTCGCGTGCCTGGCGCAGTTGTTCGTTGCCCAGCATGTCACCCTCGCTGCCGGCTGCAGTGCCGGTGGTTGTGCCCGCATGCGCGGCGTCGGAGGCCAGCGCCGGAGCGATTTCAAGTCGTGCCCCATTGGCCGCAGCCGGGGAAGAAGCGTTCGCGGTCGCCGCCGTGGCGGCCGGGGCGACGCTGCCCGCCGGTTGCGGCACGGTGCGCGCCTGCCGCCACTGTGCGGCATGCTCACGCACCAGCGCGGCGGCCTCGGCGGCATCGACGGCCGCCAGTGCATCGCTACCGGGCATGCGCAGCACGGCGCCCTGTCTGAGCAGGTTGACGTTGCCGCGGATGAAGGCTTCCGGGTTGGCCCGCAGCAGGGCGATCATCGCGCGGTCGCGGCTGACCTGGTTGCCGCGGGCCACCGCGCTGGCGATCTGCGACAGGGTCTGCCCGCGCTGGACGGTGACGCTGCCATCGGCCGCCGGCGCCGTGACCGGCGCAGCCGCTGCACGGGGGAGCGGAGCGGGCACCGGCGCAGCGGCGGTGGACGGTGCAGGCGCGCGGGCGTCGTCCGCAGGGGCAGGCGCCGCGGTCGGCTCGCGCGCGATGGTGTTGGACAGGCTGCCGGCCGGCGCGACGATTTCCGGTTCGGCCACCGCCAGTGCACTGGAGGGTGCATCGACCAGCGCCGAGTACTCGCGGACCAGCCGGCCCTGGCCCCAGTCGGCCTCGATCAGGAAGCTCAGCGACGGCGTCTCGACCGGCGTCTGCGAGGTCACCCGCACCACTGCCCTGCCCTGCGCGTTGCGGGTCAGCTCGAACTGCAGTTCGCTGACCAGCCCGGTCGGGCGCTGCAGGCCGACGCGTTCGAAGGTGACCGGAGAGGCCAGCGCGACACGCAGGTTCTCCAGCTCGGACGGATCGGCCGAGACCACCGGGATCTCGGCCAGCAGGGGCTGGCCCGGCTTGGACAGGACGCGGATGTCGCCCAGGCCCAGGGCCAGCGCCGAACTGCTGGCCAGGGCCAGCAGTGCAGTGGATAGATAGAGGAGCGGGCGCTTTGCGCCCCTGGCCCGTTTATTCATGGGCGACACTATAAAGCGTGCGGACCGGGGTCCGCACCCATCGAGGGGGACCTTCGGCAGTGCCGGCCGCTGGCCGGCAGACATGCACGTCCCCATCACGGCAATGCCGGCCAGCGGCCGGCACTACCGGTGAGGCAACCGCTGTGATCAACGCTGCTCGGCGGCGACCAGCTCGGCCAGCTGCACCGCGTTCAGGGCAGCGCCCTTGCGCACGTTGTCCGACACGATCCAGAGGTTGAGGCCGCGCGGGTGCGACAGGTCCTCGCGGATGCGGCCGACGTACACCGCGTCGGTGCCCGAGGCATGGGTGACCGGGGTCGGGTAGCCACCGGCCTCGTGGCGATCCACCACTTCGACGCCCGGCGACTGCTCCAGCAGCGCGCGCGCTTCGGCCACGGTGACCTTGTCGCGGGTCTCGATCGCCACCGACTCGGAGTGGCCGTAGAACACCGGCACGCGCACTGCGGTCGGGTTCACCAGGATGCTGTCATCGCCGAGGATCTTGCGGGTCTCCCAGATCAGCTTCATTTCTTCCTTGGTGAAGCCGTTGTCCTGGAAGTCATCGATGTGCGGGATCAGGTTGAAGGCGATCTGCACCGGGAAGCGCTGCGGATCGATCTCCTGGAAGCTCAGCAGCTGGCCGGTCTGCTTGCCCAGTTCCTCGGTGGCCGAACGACCACCGCCGGACACCGACTGGTAGGTGGAGACGTTGATGCGCTCGATGCCGTACTTGCGGTGCAGCGGCGCCAGCGCCACCAGCATCTGCATGGTCGAGCAGTTCGGATTGGCGATGATGCCGCGCGGACGGTTGGCGACCTGCTCCGGATTGACCTCGGACACCACCAGCGGCACGTCATCGTCGTAACGGAAGGCCGAGGAGTTGTCGATCACCACCGCGCCGGCGGCGGCGAACTTCGGTGCGTATTCCTTGGACACGCTGCCACCGGCCGAGAACAGCGCGATCTCGACGCCGGCCGGATCGAAGGTAGCCAGGTCCTGGACCTTGACCTTCTGGCCGTTGAACTCGATCTCGCCGCCGGCCGAACGCTCGGAGGCCAGGACGCTCAGGGTACCGACCGGGAAATCACGCTCGGCCAGGATCGACAACATGGTCTCGCCAACAGCACCGGTGGCACCGACGACGGCGACGTGGAAACTGCGCTGTGCATTGCTCATGGGGGAACTCTCACGAAAACGGGAATGGGGAAAAACACGCACGACAGCTGGGTTCGGGGAACCTCCTCAAGCGGGGCGCGCGGAGGTTCCCTATCGTTTCCCGGTTTTTTTGCCCAGCGTCACGCGCGCGGCCATCGCCGCGTCAGCGTTGATCGCGCTCGGCATCCGCGACGGGCCGCCGTCCAGGCCGAGCCCGGCAAGCAGATTATCCACGGCCAGCTGTACCATCGCCGTGCGCGTGGCCAGCGAGGCACTGCCGATGTGCGGGGTCAGCACCACGTTGCGCAGCGCCAGCAGTTCCGGGCGCACCTTCGGCTCGCCCTCGTACACGTCCAGGCCAGCGGCAGCCAGGCGTCCGTTGGCCAGCGCGTCGGCCAGCGCGATCTCATCGACCAGGCCACCGCGGGCGATGTTCACCAGCGTTGCCGACGGCTTCATCTTCGCCAGCGCGGCGGCATCAATCAGGTGGTGCGAGGCCGGGGTATACGGCAGCACCAGCAGCAGGTGGTCGGACTGTGCCAGCAGCGTGTCCAGGTCCACATAGGTTGCGCCCACTTCCGCTTCGGTCGCCGCCGGCAGCTGCGAACGATTGTGGTACAGCACCTTCATGCCGAAACCGTGCGCGCCGCGGCGGGCGATGCCCTGGCCGATGCGGCCCATGCCAAGGATGCCCAGCGTGCTGCCGTGGATATCGGCACCGAGCATGGTCTGGAACGACCACTGCTGCCACTGGCCGTCGCGCAGCCAGCGCTCGGATTCAGTGATGCGGCGCGCGGTGGCCATCAGCAGCGCGAAGCCGAGATCGGCGGTGGTTTCGGTCAGGACATCCGGCGTGTTGCTGGCCAGGATGCCGGTCGCACTGAGCGCGTCGACATCCAGGTTGTTGTAGCCGACGCCGACATTGGCGATCACCTGCAACTGCGCGGCGTCGGCCACCTGGGCCGCACCGATGCGCTCGTTGAGGGTGATGATCGCGCCGTCGGCGCGGGCCAGCTGTCCGGCGATCTGGTCCGGCGACCAGGCGGTGACGGTGTCGGTGCCGCGCAGCTGCACGCGATCGCGCAGCGGCGCGATGGCCGC
The DNA here is from genome assembly GCF_900101175.1 of Stenotrophomonas pavanii. Taxonomy (GTDB): domain Bacteria; phylum Pseudomonadota; class Gammaproteobacteria; order Xanthomonadales; family Xanthomonadaceae; genus Stenotrophomonas; species Stenotrophomonas pavanii. The sequence goes on from NZ_FNFQ01000001.1 coordinate 336,815, forward strand.
GTCGATCAGCGGCTGGCTCACCCACACGGTCGGCCGCGTGTCAGCCATCGATCTGCCCGGGAATGCGCGGGGTGATCGTGCCGACATCGCCGCACTGCGCGCGGTGGCGCAATGCCTGGTCCATCAGCACCATCGCCACCATGGCCTCGGCGATCGGGGTGGCGCGGATGCCGACGCAGGGGTCGTGGCGGCCGGTAGTGACCACCTCGACCACGTTGCCAGACGTATCCAGCGACGGGCCCGGCAGGCGCAGGCTGGAGGTCGGCTTGAGGACGATGGACGCGACCACCGGCTGGCCGGTGGAGATGCCACCGAGGATGCCGCCGGCATGGTTGCTGGCGAAGCCCTGCGGGGTCAGCAGGTCGCGGTGTTCGGTGCCCTTCTGCGCGGCGCTGGCGAAACCGTCGCCGATCTCCACGCCCTTCACCGCGTTGATGCTCATCAGCGCGGCAGCCAGCTCACCGTCAAGCTTGCCGTAGATGGGTTCACCCCAGCCCGGCGGCACATTGTCGGCCACCACGTCCACGCGCGCACCGACCGAATCACCGGACTTGCGCAGCGCATCCATGTACGCCTCCAGCGCGGGCACCTGTTCGGCGTGCGGCCAGAAGAACGGATTGTCTTCCACGGCCGACCAGTCGAAACCGGCCGGGGTGATGTCGCCCAGCTGTGACAGGTAGCCACGCACGATGACGCCGAAGCGCTCGGCCAGCCACTTCTTGGCGATCACGCCGGCGGCCACGCGCATGGTGGTCTCGCGCGCCGAGGAACGGCCACCACCGCGCGGGTCGCGGATGCCGTACTTGTGCCAGTAGCTGTAGTCGGCATGGCCCGGGCGGAACTGCTGGCCGATGCTGGCGTAATCCTTGCTGCGCTGGTCGGTGTTGCGGATCAGCAGCGCGATCGGGGTGCCGGTGGTCAGGCCCTCGTACACGCCCGACAGGATCTCGACCTCGTCGGCCTCGCGCCGTGCCGAGGTGTGCCGGCTCTTGCCGGTGGCGCGGCGCTGCAGGTCGTGGGCGAATTCGGCCGCGTCCAGCGCCAGCCCCGGCGGGCAGCCATCGACCACGCAGCCGATGGCCGGCCCGTGCGACTCGCCGAACGTGGTGACGGTGAACAGCTTGCCGAACGAATTGGAGCTCACGGGCGCTGCGCCGCCAGTTCGGTGATGCGTGCGCTGTGGGCGATCAGCTCGCGGCATTCGACCGCGAAGATGCCCATCTGGCCGACCTTGAATTCGATCCAGGCGAAATCGACTTCAGGCAGCAGCTTGACCAGGTGCTGTTCGGATTCGCCCACTTCGCAGATCAGCAGGCCGTCTTCGCTCAGGTGCAGCGGCGCGTCACGCAGGATCTTCAGCACCAGGTCCAGGCCATCGTCACCGGCACGCAGGCCCATTTCCGGCTCGTAGGAGTACTCCTGCGGCAGGGCATCGGTCTCGTCGTTGGTGACGTACGGCGGATTGGTGACGATCAGGTCGTAGTGGCGGCCGGTCAGGCCGTTGAACAGGTCCGACTTGATCAGGGTGACGTTGTGCGCCTGCAGGCGCTCCTTGTTTTCTTCGGCCAGCGACAGTGCATCGTCGCTCAGGTCGACGCCGTCCACTTCCCAGTTCGGGTAGTAGTGGCCCATGGCGATGGCGATGCAGCCCGAACCGGTGCACAGGTCCAGCGCACGGCTGACATCGCGGCCGGCCAGCCACGGCTCGAAGCCGCATTCGATCAGTTCGGCGATCGGCGAGCGCGGTACCAGGGCGCGCTTGTCGCTCTTGAAGCTCAATCCTGCAAACCAGGCCTCACCGGTCAGGTAGGCGGCCGGGATGCGTTCATCGATGCGGCGCTGGAACAGCTCCAGCACGCGCAGCTTTTCGGCCTGCAGCAGGCGCGCCTGGCCGTAGGCCGGGCCCAGATCGTGCGGCAGGTGCAGGCTGTGCAGCACCAGCTGGGTCGCCTCGTCCAGCGCGTTGTCATAGCTGTGCCCGAAGGTCAGCCCGGCTTCGTTGAAACGGCTGGTGCCGTAGCGGATCAGATCGATGATCGTGTGGAGTTCGGCGGCCGTTTCAGCGGTCATGGCGGTACTGCGGGCAAAGTGGCCCCCGATTATAGGGGCTGGCGCCGGCGGCGGCATCCGTTGCGGCGGAAACGATCCGGCCTCACCCGGTATGATGGAGCCCATTTCGCGCGGGAGCCTCCATGTTCAATCGCAACGCCGGCATCATCCTGCTGATCGCCCTGGCGGCGGGACTGGGCCTGCTGGCCGCCCAGCAGGTGTTCGCGCCGAAGCCGCCGGCCAACGCCCCGGCCACCGAAGCCATCACCCTGTACCCCACGCCGCGAGAGCTGCCCGACTTCAACCTGACCCAGTCCGACGGCACCCGGCTGATCCCGGGCGAGCTGAAGGGCCACTGGACCCTGGTGTTCCTCGGTTTCACCTTCTGCCCCGACGTCTGCCCGACCACCCTGGCCGAACTGGCCGGCGCGCAGAACCAGTGGGAAGCCCTGCCCGACAGCCTGCGCCCGCGCGTGCTGTTCATCTCGGTCGACCCGGACCGCGACAGCGCCACCCGCCTCGGCGAGTACGTGCACGGCTTCCACAAGGACACCCTGGCCGCCACTGCTGACGTTCCCTCGCTGGAGCGCTTTGCCACCTCGCTGGGCTTCGTGTTCCAGAAGGTGCCGGGCAAGCATTTCGACGAGAACCCCGAGGATTACACCGTCGAGCATTCGGCCAGCCTGGCCGTGCTCGACCCGCAGGGCCGCCTTGCCGGCCTGGTACGCCCCCCGTTCAACGCGCCGGCGATCGCCCGCGACCTGCAGAAGCTGACCGAGAAAACCGCCCCATGAGCCTCACCACCGCCCTGACGTACGCCCTGCCCCACCGCCTGCTGTCTTCGATGGCGCGTTCGCTGGCGTACTCGGACGATCCGCGCGTGTCGCGCTGGCTGATCGACACGGTCACCCGCAAGTTCAACGTGAACCTGGACGAAGCGGCCAACCCGGACCCGCGCAGCTATGCGACCTTCAACCAGTTCTTCACCCGCGCGTTGAAGCCGGGCGCCCGCGTGGCCGACGCCGATCCGCGCAGCCTGGTGATGCCGGCCGACGGCAGGATCAGCCAGCTCGGCAGGATCGAGGCCGGCCGCATCTTCCAGGCCAAGGGCCAGTCGTTTACTGCCGCCGAACTGCTGGGCAGCGCCGAGGATGCCAAGCCTTACAACGATGGCCTGTACGCCACCGTGTACCTGTCCCCGCGCGACTACCACCGGGTGCACATGCCGTGGACCGGCATCCTGCGCGAGACCGTGCACGTGCCGGGGCGCCTGTTCAGCGTCGGCCCGGCGGCGGTCAACGGCGTGCCTCGCCTGTTCGCACGCAACGAGCGCCTGGTCTGCCATTTCGACACCAGCTTCGGGCCGATGGCCAGTGTGATGGTGGGTGCGCTGCTGGTGTCCGGCGTGGAAACCGTCTGGAGCGGCGAGGAGATTCCGCACTACGGCGATCGCATCACCCGCAAGGACTACCGCGGCCAGGGCATCAGGCTGGAGCGTTTCGCCGAGATGGCGCGCTTCAACTACGGCTCGACCGTGATCGTGCTGCTGCCGCCGGGCGTGGCCGAGTTCGCCCCGCACCTGGACGCCGAAAGCCCGGTGCAGCTGGGCCAGGCGCTGGCGAAGCTGCGCTGAGGCTTCGGGAGTGCCGGCCACTGGCCGGAATCTCCGTTGATCCAATGCGTCGGGCATTGCCGGCCAGCGGCCGGCACTACCGGTGCGCGCGTTACTGCAGGGCCGGGGCCGGGCCGACGTCCATGCCGTCGTAGTCCTCCACGCCCTTTTCCTTGGCCAGCGCTGCGAATTCCTGGTTGCGGCGATCCAGCGACGCTTCGTCGTGGATTTCCACGCGCTCCACGTGCAGCACGTGGAACGGCGCGTCACCCTCTTCCGGCTCCTGCTCGAACAGTTCCACGAAGGTGTAGCCCTGCGCCTGCAGGTGCCCGGCCAGTGCCTGCAACGGCTCAGCGGTGGAGTGCACGAAGAAGTAGCCCCACAGCAACGGGCCGTTGATGTCCCAGTCGGTGTTTTCGCGGAGGTTGGCGAACAGGTTGCGGGTGTCTTCGAGATCCATGTGGGTTCCAGGGGTCGGGGGGATTACTTGTCGCAGCCCTGCAGCTTCAGCGTCTGGCCATGGCGCAGGCTGTAGGCCGGCGCCTTCAGGCCGTTGGCGCGGGCCAGCGTCGGCACGTCGCACTGGAACTTCGCCGCGATGGCACCCAGGGTTTCACCGCGGCCCACCTTATGGCTGCGCACCGGCTTTGGCCGCGCAGCCGGTGCCGGGCGTGGCGTCGACACCGGCGCCACCGGCGCGGTCGGCACGCTGGTGGAGGCCGCCGCATCGGCCACCGGCACCACGCCGCCCACCGCCACGCTGCCGGTGTAGCTGGCCGCGGTCGGGCGCTTGATCGCAGCATTCAGATCGGCGGTGATCAGGGTGCGGGCCAGGTCGGCACGCGGGCCACTGATGCAGTTGCGCTGGTACAGGCCAGCGATGCGGGTGGTGGCATTGATCAGGGTGCCGGCCGGGATCCAGCCATCGGCTTCATAGCGCGGGTTGAGGTTGCGCAGCGCGCGCATGTAGCCGTCGCGGGTGCCGTGGCTGCCCAGGCAGATGGTCAATTCGTAGATGGTGGTGGACTTGGCCAGGCGCAGCGTGGCCGGCTGCGCGCTGATCTTCGGGAACTCCACGCCATACTGCTGCGGGTGCAGGAAGATCCAGGCCGCGGCAATCACCATCGGCACATAGTCCTTGGTTTCACCCGGGAACTGGTTGTAGACGCTGTCGGTCCAGAAGCTCTGGCCGGCGCTCTGCTTGAACACGCGTGCGGCACGGCCTTCACCACCGTTGTAGGCGGCCACCGACATTTCCACGTTGTTGTTCAGTTCGCGCAGGCGTTCGTTGAGGTAGCTGGCGCTGGCTTCGGCGGCACTGCGTGCATCGAAGCGGGTGTCGAACCCGGTGCCGTCCGGGCCGAGGCCGAAGCGGCGGCCGGTGGCCGGCATGAACTGCATCAGGCCGGCGGCGCCGGCGCGCGAGGACGCATGCACGCGGCCGTTGGATTCCTTGGCCATGATGCCGAACAGCAGTGCTTCGGGCAGGCCGCGCTTTTCCCACTCCGGCCACATCACCGCGCGCAGGTTCTGGTAGTTCTCGTAGCTGGTCAGCAGCGCCGGGCGCATGTCGGTCAGCCAGCGGCGGATGCCGGCCTGCACCGCCGGGTTGTATTCGACCATGCTGTCGAAGGCGTGCCGCTTGTCGTTCAGCAGCGCGGCAGCGCGCGCGGCCTCGGGCACGTCCGCGGTGAGCGGGCCGATGTGGTCGGGGTCGGCTTCCAGGCGGTCACCGCCCTCGTCGGCCACCTCATCGCTGGCGGCCGCATCGGCGTCGTGCTTGAGCAGGCGCTTGTAGCTGGCCAGCAGGGTGCCCATCTGGCAGCCCTTCTGCTTCACGCAGTCGTTGAGGACATCTTCCATGTCCTCCAGCGCGGCATCGGCCTCGTTGCTGCCCTTGGGATCGGCATTGGAGACCAGCAGCAGGGCGTCGCTGTAGCGCTTCTCGGCGGCGGTCATGCGCTGCTGCAGCGCATCCACCTTCACCTTGTCCCGGGCCGAAACCCGCTGTGCGTGGGCGTCGGGCGCCAGGGAAACCAGGCCGGCCAGGGCCAGCAGCGGCCAACCGCGGGAAATCAGGACAGGAACGGGCATTGATGGCACTGTGTGCGAAACAGGCAGGCAGAGTAGCGGCGCCGCCAAGGTCCGGGCAAGCCGACCTTCGGACCGTCACTGCCGGCGGTTAACATTGGGCTATTCATCACAAGGGCTGGACCATGGATCCGATTCTGCTCGGCAAAGGCATTACCGACGATATTGCCGTCACCCTGCTGCCGAAACTCGGCAACCGCCACGGCCTGGTGGCCGGCGCCACCGGCACCGGCAAGACGGTGACCCTGATGACGCTGGCCGAGGGGTTTTCGCGACTGGGCGTGCCGGTGTTCCTGGCCGATGTGAAGGGCGATGTGTCCGGCCTGGCGGTGCCCGGCAGCGGTGCCGAGAACCTGCTGCAGCGTGCCGCCGAGATCGGCGTGGCCGACTATGCGCCGGCCGCCAGCCCCGCCATCTTCTGGGACCTGTACGGCAAGCTCGGCCATCCGGTGCGCACCACGGTCAGCGAGATGGGCCCGACCCTGCTGGCGCGCATCCTCGAATTGAACGACACCCAGGCCGGCGTGCTCGACATCGTGTTCAAGCTGGCCGACGACCGCGGCCTGCTGCTGCTGGACATGGACGACCTGCGCGCCCTGCTCGGCCTGGTCGCCGAGGAGCGCAAGGACATCTCCACCGAGTACGGCCTGGTCAGCGCGCCGTCGATCGCCGCGATCCAGCGTTCGGTGCTGCGCCTGGCACAGGACGGTGGCGAGCATTTCTTCGGCGAACCGGCGCTGGAGCTGGCCGACATCATGCGGGTCAACCACGACGGCCGCGGCGTGATCGGCATCCTTGCCGCCGACCAGCTGGTACTCAAGCCCAAGCTGTACTCCACCTTCCTGCTGTGGCTGCTGTCGGAGCTGTTCGAGCAGCTGCCGGAAGTGGGCGACCTGGACAAGCCGAAGCTGGTCTTCATCTTCGACGAGGCGCACCTGCTGTTCGATGACGCACCGCCGTCGCTGGTGCAGCGCATCGAGCAGGTGGTGCGGCTGATCCGCTCCAAGGGCGTGGGCGTGTACTTCTGCTCGCAGTTCCCCGACGACGTCCCGGGCAACATCCTTGGCCAGCTCGGCAACCGCGTGCAGCACGCGCTGCGTGCGTTCACCCCGCGTGACCAGAAGGCGGTGAAGACCGCGGCCGAGACGTTCGTGCCGAACCCGAAGCTGGACGTGGCCAAGGTGCTGAGCCAGCTCGGCACCGGTGAGGCACTGGTCTCCACGTTGCAGGACAAGGGCATCCCGATGCCGGTGCAGCAGACCCTGATCGCGCCGCCGCGCTGCAGGATGGGCCCGATCACCGAGGCCGAGCGCGCCCAGGTGCGTGCCGGCAGCCCGGTCGGCAGCCGCTACGACACCGCGGTCAACCGCGAATCGGCCGCCGAGCTGCTGGCCCAGCGCGCGCAGAAGAGCGTCGAGAAGGCACAGGCGCCGGCCGCGCGCAGCCGCGAGCAGGACGACGCACAGGAAGGCGGGTTCGGCCAGGCGATCAAGGACGCGATCTTCGGCACCAAGCGCCGCCAGGGCATGATCGAAACCATGGCCAAACAGACCACGCGCACCGTCGGTACCAAGCTGGGCAACCAGATCGTGCGCGGCATCCTCGGCGGCATCTTCGGCGGCAAGCGCTGATCTGCCACGGCCGGGGTCAGAGCCCTTTCCGCTGGAAAGGGATCTGACCCCGCTTCCCGTTCGTCATCCAGAAAAGAAGCCGTATTGCATGTCGCGTTGGCGTCCCCCCGCAGAAAAAAGCACGGCCCTGATCACCGCCTCCGGGCATGCGCGGCTGAAGGCCGAACTGGACGAGCTGTGGCGCGTGCGCCGTCCGGAGGTGGTGAAGGCACTGGCCGCCGCCGCCGCAGAAGGCGACCGTTCCGAGAACGCCGAATACACCTACCGCAAGAAACAGCTGGGCGAGATCGACCGCCGGGTTCGCTACCTGACCAAGCGGCTGGAATCGCTGCGCGTGGTCGATACCACGCCAACCGATCCACAGGCGGTGTTCTTCGGTGCGTGGGTGGAACTGGAGAACGTGGACAGCGGCGATACCAGCCGCTACCGCATCGTCGGGCCGGATGAAACCGATGCCGGCCTGGGCTGGATCAGCATCGATTCGCCCCTGGCCAGGGCACTGCTGAAGAAGCGGCTGGACGATGAGTTCTCGGTGGAGCTGCCCGGCGGCCAGTTCACCTTTGCGGTGATCGGGGTCGAGTACGCGCCGTTGTAGAGTCGACTGTCGGTCGACTAGCGCGCGAAGCGCGGCACAAACCTCCGCAGCCGGACGGCAAACGCACCGCGATCCTCATCGCCGCTGATGACTCGCCGGAGCCATCTGTCAGGCGTCCACGGCCTCGGAACGAAGCGCAGTCGACTGACAGTCGACTCTACATGGCCCCGTGCAATGGTGGCGGGTACGTGCGCCCCGCACGCAGCGGGCGGAAGTAGTCGGCATTGCGATAGAAGGCGGAATCCTGCACGTCGTGCCAACCCGGGATTCCAGCCAACGGCAGCGGACGCAGCTGCAAGGGATCGGTCACTGCCCGGCCCTCGGCGATGGCCGCGGTCACCGCGTCAACACAGGCCGCATCGGCATCGCTTTGCACCACCACGCACTTGCCCACCAGCAATCGCCCCGGCAGCAGCGCCTGCTCCATCAGCGCATGCCCGAACACCGCCACGATGGCGATGTCGCCGCTGTGCCAGCGCATCGGCTCGAACACTGCAGGCCAGTCATGCCCATCCCACGCGCGCAGCATCGTGCCATCGCGCACACGCACGATCACGCCGGTCTCGTCGAACTGGGTCAGGGCGGCCTGCGCACGGTTGCGCTGGCCGGGTGGCATGGCCTCGATATGCCGGCACTGCTGCACGTTGAGCGCACGTTTCAGCTGCGGGTAGGCAGCCCACACCAGCGCATTGAACAGGTCGTGCCAGTTGTCGGCGCGGGTGGCGATGCACCCCCGCGCGATGCGGGTTTCGTAGTGCAGCCCATCGGCCAGCAGCGCGGCATCCTGTTCGACCAGGCGCTTGCCCGGCACGGCCAGGCGTGCATCCAGCGCCGCGACGGATGGCCATGCAGTGGCGTCCAGCAGGTCACGGAAGCCCTGCAAGCCGGCGAACAGCGGATGCTCGAAACGCCGTGCAGCCACCGCCGCACGTGGCGGCGGGACGAAGCGCCGTGAACCGCCGCCGTCCCCGGTGGCGGTCGGCGCCAGGGTCACAGCACCTTGAGGTCGAATGCCGGGCGGGTAGCGGCGGGCAGCGCGTCACCGTACAGGTCGTGCTCGTCGCTCTCGGTGATTTCCACGTCGACGAACTCGCCCACGCGCAGCGGCACCTGGTCGGCGTTCTGGATGTGCACCAGGCCATCGATCTCCGGCGCATCGGCCCTGGAACGGGCCACGGCGATATCGCCTTCGATGGCGTCGACCAGGCACTGCTGCACGGTGCCGATCCTGGCCTCCAGGCGTGCGGCGGAGATCTGCGCCTGCTTCTCCATGAAGCGGGCCAGACGCTCCTGCTTCACTTCCTCCGGCACCGCATCGGGCAGATCGTTGGCGGTGGCCCCCTCGACCGGCGAATAGGCGAACGCGCCGACGCGATCCAGCTGCGCTGCGTCGAGGAACGACAGCAGTTCTTCGAACTCGGCCTCGGTCTCGCCCGGGAAGCCGACGATGAAGGTCGAACGCACGGTGATGTCCGGCGCGATACGGCGCCAGTTCTGCACGCGCTCCAGGGTCTTCTCGACCGCGCCGGGGCGCTTCATCATGCGCAGGATGCGCGGGCTGGCATGCTGGAACGGGATGTCCAGGTACGGCAGGATCCGGTTCTCGGCCATCAGCGGCACGATCTCGTCCACGTGCGGGTACGGGTAGACGTAGTGCATGCGCACCCATGCATCGAGTTCGGACAGGCCTTCGCACAGCGCTTTCAGGCGGGTCTGGTAGGCCTTGTTGCGCCACATCTTCTCGGCGTACTTCACGTCCACGCCGTAGGCCGAGGTGTCCTGCGACACCACCAGCAGCTCACGCACGCCGCCACGCACCAGGCGCTCGGCTTCACGCAGCACCTCATCCACCGGGCGCGAGACCAGCTTGCCGCGCATCGACGGAATGATGCAGAAGCTGCACGTGTGGTTGCAGCCTTCGGAAATCTTCAGGTAGGCGTAATGGCGCGGGGTCAGCTTGATGCCGTAGTCGGGCACCAGGTCCACGAACGGGTCGTGCTTGGGCGGCAGTGCTTCATGCACCGCCTCCATCACGCTCTGGTAATCCTGCGGACCGGACACCGCCAGCACGTTGGGGTACGCCTCGCGGATCTGCTCCGGGCGCTTGCCCAGGCAACCAGTGACGATGACCTTGCCGTTCTGGTTCATCGCCTCGCCAATGGCATCCAGCGACTCGGTCACCGCCGAATCGATGAAGCCGCAGGTGTTGACCACCACCACGTCGGCCGAGTCGTAGGACGGGACGATGTCGTAACCTTCCGAGCGCAGCTGGGTGAGGATGCGCTCGGAATCGACGAGGGCCTTCGGGCAGCCAAGGCTGACGAAGCCGACTTTGGGGTTCAGCTGGGACATGGAATCGCGGGACTCTGGGGGCCTGGGCCCCTGCCGGCGTGGCAGGGGTTCCTGGGGGCCGGGGCCTGAAAGGGCGCCAGTATACCGGGGTTGGCGGCCATGCTCTGAACGGCCAGCCGCCCGATCACGCACAGCCGCTGACATCGTGCTAACCGGCACAGCACCGACAATGCAGCTCTGTTCCCAGCAACGAGGAAGATGACGATGGCCGAGTGGATCACCCTGGATACGCATCACGGCCCGGTACGGGCCTGGCAGGCCCTGCCGGACGGCAGCGCGCGTGGCGGCCTGGTGGTGGTGCAGGAGATCTTCGGCGCCAATCCGCACATCCGCAGCGTGGCCGAGCGCTTCGCGGCCGAAGGCTATGCGGTGCTGGCGCCTGCGTTCTTCGACCTGCTGGACGGCACCGACGCCGATCCGGACGCCCTGCCGTACGACGCCGAGGGCGTGAAGCAGGGCCTGGAACGGGTCGGCGCACTGGGCATGGAGCGGGCGCTGGAAGTGGTCCGGGCCGCCGCAACCCGGCTGGCCCCTCATGGCAAGGTCGGCACGGTCGGCTACTGCTGGGGCGGCACGGTGGCGTTGCTGTCGGCACTGCGCCTGGGGTTGCCGTCGGTCAGCTATTACGGTGGGCGCAACGTGCAGTTCCTCGACGAAGCGCCCAAGGCCCCGGTGATCTTCCACTTCGGTGCGCAGGACCGCAGCATCCCGCCGGAAGCGGTCCAGGCCCACCGTGAGAAACTGCCGCAGATGGCCACCTACGTCTATCCGGCCGACCACGCCTTCAACCGGGAGGTCGGACATGCGTATGATCCAGACAGCGCCGCCCTGGCGCTGCAACGCACCCTGGACTTCTTCTCGGAGCATCTTGGATGAGCGAATTCGAACTCGATTCACGCCTGGCCACCGATAGCGTACTGGTGGCGGAAGGACCGTTGTCGCAAGTGCGGCTGATGAACGACGAACGATTCCCCTGGCTGGTGCTGGTACCGCGCCTGGCCGGGGTGACCGAGTGGATCGAGCTGGATGGCGAGCAGCAGGACAAGCTGCGCACCGAGCTCAACCGCGCCTGCAAGGCCCTGAAAGGCTCCGACGGCGTGGAGAAGATCAACATCGGGGCGCTGGGCAACATCGTGCGCCAGCTGCACTTCCATGTGATCGGCCGCCATGACGGCGATCCGGCGTGGCCGGGCCCGGTCTGGGGCAGCGGCCCGGCGCATCGCTACGAGCCAGCGGCGCTGGACCAGCATGTCGCCTACTGGAAGGAACGGCTAGGATATCCGGCCCAGTCCTGAGCGTTTGCCGACCCGATGCGATTCAACCTCGTTGCCGCCGTCCTGCTGATCCTGATCGGCCTGTTCATGCTCGCCAGCAACCTCGGCTGGACGCACCTGAACCTGTCCAAGCTGCTGCTGACCTGGTGGCCGGTGGCACTGGTGGGCGTCGGCATTGCGATGCTGTTCGGTCGCGGCAAATAAGCAAAGGCGGCGCAAGCGCCGCCCTCTGCCCTGCCAGGAAGCCGAGCATGGCTCGGCTCCATAACCGATCAGGTCCGCGGCAGGGTCACGCCGGTCTGGCCCTGGTACTTGCCGCCTCGATCGCGGTACGAGGTCTCGCAGACGTCATCGGCGGCCGCCTGGAAGAACAGCATCTGCGCCACGCCTTCATTGGCATAGATGCGCGCCGGCAGCGGCGTGGTGTTGCTGAATTCCAGGGTGACGTGGCCTTCCCATTCCGGTTCCAGCGGGGTCACGTTGACGATGATGCCGCAGCGCGCGTAGGTGCTTTTGCCCAGGCACACCACCAGGGTGTCGCGCGGGATGCGGAAGTACTCCACCGTGCGCGCCAGCGCGAAGCTGTTCGGCGGGATGATGCACTCGTCGGCGGTGATGTCGACGAAGCTGCCCGAGTCGAAATGTTTGGGGTCGACAATCGTCGAGTTGATGTTGGTGAACACCTTGAACTCGCGCGAGCAGCGCACGTCGTAGCCATAGCTGGACGTGCCGTAGCTGACGATGCGCTGGCCGTTGGCCTGCTTGACCTGCCCGGCCTCGAACGGCTCGATCATGCCGTGCTGCTCGGACATGCGGCGGATCCAACGGTCACTCTTGATGCTCATGCTTTGTCCTGGGGGTACGAGGGGGCGCGAGGATTCTAGCAGGGGCCCGGCCTCGGCCGACGGCCCCTGCCCCGGCGCTTACAGCAGCGACGACAGGATCGGGATCGAGGCCCGCGGACGCTTGCCGACCTCCTCGATCAGGCGCTGCGCGGCGTGGCGGTAGGCCCGGGCCGGCGCCGAATCCGGCTGGGCCACGGTGATCGGGGTGCCTGCGTCGCCCTGTTCGCGGATGCCGATCTGCAGCGGCAGCGACCCCAGCAGCGGCACGCCGTACTGCGCGGCCATGCGCTCGCCACCACCTTCGCCGAACAGGTGCTCGATGTGCCCGCAGTTGCTGCAGGTGTGCACGGCCATGTTCTCGACGATGCCCAGCACCGGCACCTCGACCTTCTCGAACATCTTCAGCGCCTTCCTGGCGTCCAGCGTGGCGATGTCCTGCGGCGTGGTGACGATCACCGCTCCGGCCAGCGGAATCTTCTGGGTCAGGGTCAGCTGGATGTCACCGGTGCCCGGCGGCAGGTCGATCAGCAGGAAATCCAGGTCATCCCACAGGGTGTCATTGAACAGCTGGGTCATCGCCGAGGTGGCCATTGGCCCACGCCAGATCATCGGCGTGTCCTCTTCGATCAGGTAGCCGATCGACATGGTGTCCACGCCGAACGCGCGCAGCGGCTCGATGCTCTTGTTGTCCGGGCTTTCCGGGCGACCGGACAGGCCCAGCATGGCCGGCACGCTGGGGCCGTAGATGTCTGCGTCGAGCACGCCCACGCGGGCGCCAAGCTGCTGCAGCGCCACGGCCAGGTTCACCGCGGTGGTGGACTTGCCGACGCCGCCCTTGCCCGAACCGACCGCGATGACGTTGCGGATGCGGGCATGCGGCGTAAGTCCCTTCTGGACCTGGCTGGCATGGGGACGGCGGGGGGAACTGTTCACAACGAGCACCGGCAGGGTCAAGGGGATAACCCAACATCATACAAGCTGGATGCAACCTGACTGAAATTCAGGATTGCGACGGATTCGTGCACAGATTGTTAAGTTCATGTTACGTTCGATGAGCACTGTTTTTGAGCTGCGGAGCCCGCTGTTCCGGCCCGCGCGATGGCGCATGCGCAGTGCCGTTTTTGTTTTTGCTCTCCATTGGAACTTCATGAAACACGTCAGCAATACCGCACGTCGCAACACGCTCGCCGTCGCCCTGATTTCCGCTCTGATGGCCGCCGCCCCGGCAATGGCCCAGGACAAGGCGACCAACCTGGACAAGATCACCGTCACCGGTTCGCTGATCCCGCAGACGCAGATCGAAACCCAGACCCCGGTGATGTCCATTACCGCCGAAGACATCCAGACCCGCGGCTTCAGCAGTGTTGCTGAAGTGCTGCAGCAGTCGTCGCTGACCACGGGCGGCCTGCAGGGCGGCCAGACCTCGGGTGCGTTCACCCAGGGCGCCGAAGCGGCCGGCATGTTCGGCCTGAACCCGGGCTACACCAAGTACCTGATCAACGGCCGCCCGATGCTTTCGTATCCGGCGCTGTACAACGGCAGCGAGTCGTTCAACAACATCAGCGGCATTCCGATCGACATCGTCGAACGCATCGAAGTCCTGCCGGGCGGCCAGTCGTCGCTGTATGGCTCGGACGCGATCGCCGGCGTGGTCAACATCATCCTGAAGGAACGCATGGACGGCGGCACGATGTCGATCCGTGGCGGCACCTACACCGAAGGTGGTGGCAGCAACATCCGCTTCAGCGCCGCCAAGGGCTTCAACGCATTCGACGACCGCTTCCACGCGCTGGTCAACGTGCAGATCGAAAACGGCAGCCCGATCTGGGGCTACCAGCGTGACATCACCAAGCAGAACAACCCGGTCGGCTACACCGCGCAGCTGCCGTCGAACGACTTTGCCGTCATCGGCAACGCCGACAACAAGCTGTACATGATGGACCCGACCCGCTGCGGCAACGTCGCAGGCCTGTACGACGGCACCACCACCGTCGGCAAGCGTGCATCGGGCGAATCGTGCGGCTCGGTGTACAGCGCCGGCTACAAGACCCTGAAGAACGGCAAGAACAGCGGCCAGTTCTACTCGTCGATGACCTTCGACGTGAACGACAACTTCCAGCTGTTCGCCGATGTGCTGTACAGCAAGGAGAAGACCGAGTTCACCTCCGGCTCCAGCGCCCTGTGGTGGGGCACCAAGTCGGTGATGGGCGGCTTCTACGACCAGGGCCTGGGCAAGGTCGTGAACCTGCAGCGCGCCTTCGCGCCGGAAGAAATCGGCCCGGGCCACTACAACAACATCCTGAACTCCGATGAGAGCCGTTCCTACCAGGTCACCCTGGGCGGCAAGGGCATGGTCGGCGATTGGGACTACAGCGCCAGCTTCACCCGCGGCGAATACCGCCTGGACCAGAACCGCTTCGCACGCTGGAAGGACAAGATCGAAGGCTTCTTCGGCGACACCGTGCTGGGCCCGCGCCTGGGCACCACCGCTGATGGCTTCGGCATCTACAACCCGGACTACACCGCGTTCTACTCGCCGATCACCCCGGACCAGTTCGCCAGCTTCACCGGCTATGGCACCCATCGCAGCAAGACCTGGCAGAACCTGGGTCGCGTGCAGGTGACCAACGGTTCGCTGTTCTCCCTGCCGGGCGGCGACGCCGGCCTGGCCGTGGTGCTGGAAGGCGGCAGCGAAGGTTGGGACTACTCGCCCGACCAGGCCTTCGTCGATGGCAACGCCTGGGGCGCCACCGCCGTGGCCGGTGCCGGCCACCGCAGCAACTACGCGGTGACCAGCGAACTGCGCATGCCGGTGTTCGAATCGCTGACCATCAGCGCCTCGGGCCGCTACGACGCCTTCAAGATCGCCGACAAGACCGTCGACAAGGCCACCTACAGCATCGGCCTGGAATACCGCCCGGTTGAAAGCCTGCTGCTGCGCGGCAAGTACGGCACCGCATTCCGCGCGCCGACCCTGTCCGACGCCTTCCAGGGCATGAGCGGCTCGTTCGCCTCCGGTCAGAACGACTACTACCGCTGCAGCCAGATGGGTTATGCGCTGCGTGACGAAGCCTGCTCGTTCTACAAGACCACCTCGGTGTACAGCGAAAAGTCCGGCAACCCGGACCTGAAGCCGATCACCGCCGACGTGTGGAGCGCGGGCGTGGTGTGGGCCCCGGTGAGCAACTTCTCGCTGTCGGTCGACTACTACAACTGGAAGATCAAGAACGAGGTCAAGACGCTGAGCACCGACCAGCTGCTGCTGGCCGAGTACCAGTGCCGCAACGGCCTGCCGAACAACACCTCGGCCAGCTGCCAGAACGTGACCGACTGGGTGTCCCGCGACGCCGCTGGCAACCTGACCCGCGTGTACACCCCGAAGCTCAACGTGGCCAGCCAGAACCTGGAAGCGGTGACCGTCGGTGCCAAGTACCAGCAGGACCTGGGCCGCTTCGGTTCGCTGATGTTCTCGGGCAACTACACCAACATGCTGAAGCGTGAAGTGGTGCCGCTGCCGGGCGCGCAGAAGCTGGATCTGCTGAGCGATCCGTACAACATGTGGTACTACGACAACTTCGCCAAGGTGCGCGGCGATGTGTCGGTGGGCTGGGCCATCTCCAAGTTCACCACCACCGTGTACGCCAACTACGTCGGCAGCACCCCGAACTACCTGGCCTACACCGGCCGCAGCTATGACTACGTCCACGCCTCTGGCGCCAAGGCCGGCAAGTGGGGCTCGTACACCACCTACAACATGAGCCTGAACTACCAGGCGCAGGACGATCTGACCCTGTCGCTGATGGTCAACAACGTGTTCAACAAGCTGCCGGAAGGCCAGCGCTACAACTACCCGGGCAACGAATCGACCCCGTTCAACGACGGCTTCTACAGCGTCTACGGCCGTCAGATCTCGGCCCAGGTCAAGTACGACTTCTGATCCCGTCGTATTCCGGACTGCGTGTCTGGACCAGGCCCCGCTTCGGCGGGGCCTTTTTTTTGGCCGGTCGCGCGCGATGCAGCGGAGCACCGCCCGTCGCCGACCACTCCAGCCTGAATGCATGGCTAATGCACCTCACGGAGCGCCGGGGACGGGCCTCACCGCCCCATATGAGAAAAAAACATAAGAAATCAATGACATGGCAAAAGGCTGATACTCAACCCGGGTTTGCCGAATCCGCCATTATGACGAGAGCATGAATGGTTGACAGGCCAAGTTAAGTCTGTGTTAACGTTGGATCGTCGGCTTGTGAAGCCGGTGAAACGTGGGCAATGCCCACCAGGGACGGCGGCGGCTGCGACAGGCGCCGACCGAGGTTTGATTCATCAGGGGATCCACATATGACCATCCGCAAGGCACTCATCCGCCACCCGCTGAGCTTTGCGCTCACCACGGCCCTCCTGGCAACCGGCATCGCCCCCGCGTTCGCCCAGGAAGCCGGCAACGAGGCAGGCGGCAAGAACAGCAGTGCCACCAATCTTGATCGCGTCTCGGTCGTTGGCTCGCGCATCAAGCGCGCCGACGTCGAGGGCCCGGCACCGGTCACGGTGATCACCCGCACGGATATCGACCGTGAAGGTTTCCAGACCGTTGGCGACATGCTGCAGACGTTGACCCAGAACACCACCTCGTCCTTCACCGGCGACCTGGCGGTGACCGGCTTCACTCCGAACGCACAGGTGGTCAACCTCCGCAACCTGGGCCCCGGCTACACGCTGACCCTGGTGAACGGCCGTCGCCCGGCGCAGTACCCGCAGCCGTACAACCGCGACAACAATGTCGCCAACATCAACTCGATCCCGAGCAGCATCGTCGAGCGCGTGGAAGTCCTGACCGGCGGCGCCTCGGCCATTTACGGCTCTGACGCCGTGGCCGGCGTGGTCAACATCGTGCTGCGCGAGCATTACGACGGCAACCTGGTCCGCCTGACCACCGGCACCACCGCAGAAGGCGGCGGCGACACGGTCAACCTGGAACTGACCGGCGGCCGTACCGGCGATCGCTGGAGCGCGGTTTGGGCCCTGCAGTACAGCGATCGCGAGGCTGTCTACGCCAACCAGCGCAAGTTCCTGTCGGATCTGCGTGAGGGCCCGCTGGGTTCGACCGCAACCCCGGGCCTGTCGCTGATCGCGATCCGCGGCCTGGCCTCGGCCAATGGCCGGGTCAACCAGAACGCCTACTATCCGGGCCAGGCCAAGTGCGATGCACTGGGCTTCACCACGGTGACCACCGCCGCCCGTGGCACCTACTGCGGTTCGTACGACAGCAACGCGGCGCGCTCGATCTCCAACCAGCGCCAGTTCTACTCGGCCTACGGCTACGGCACCTTCGACTTCACCGACACCACCCAGGGCTGGGCCAGCGTCAACTATTACACCACCAGCGCCAAGGCCAGCGCCGGCACGGAGTTCTGGGGCACCTCGGGCGACAAGTTCAACATCCTGTCCAATGGCACCACCAGCGCGTACTACTACGATGCCGGCCTGCGCGACATCGTGCAGTTGCAGCGTGTCTTCACCGCCGCCGAACTGGGTGGCAATGAAGCGGCCAGCACCAAGTACGACGAATACACCTACGACTTCGCTGCCGGCGTGCGTGGCACCTTCGCCGACCGCTTCGACTGGGAAGCCACCGGTGGCTACGGCTACTACAACTACAAGATGGACCGCCCGCGCCTGCTCGCGAAGTCGGTGCATGACTACTTCCTGGGACCGGTGCTGGGCTACAGCAACGCCACCGGCACCGGTGCAGGCGTCTACCCGATCCACCGCCTGAACCTGGATCGCTGGTCCTCGCCGATCACCCCGGAGATCTACCAGTCCTTCGCGACCCGCGTGATCAACCGCTCCGAAACCAGCGTGGCGAATGCCGCCTTCAACGTCAGCGGCGACCTGTTCGAACTGCCGGCCGGCGCTGTTGGCTTCGCCAGCGTGCTGGAATGGAACCGCCAGAAGATGGACATGGTGAGCGACCCGCGCACCGACCAGCTGCGTCCGATCGACGGCCAGACCATCTACAACCTCACCAGCTCCGGTGAGACCCACGGCACCCGCGACCGCTACGCCGTCGGCGCCGAGTTCCGCGTGCCGATCTTCAGCAATCTGAGCGTCAACGCTGCGGCGCGCTATGACAAGTACGACGACATCTCGTCGGTTGATGCATCCACCACTTACAACCTCGGCCTGGAATTCCGCCCGTTCAGCAACCTGCTGCTCCGCGGCAGCTATGCCACCAGCTTCCGCGCGCCAGACATGCAGCTGATCTACGCCGGCGGTGCCGCGTCCTACACGACCGAACTGGACGAATACTCCTGCCGCTCCGGTACCGGTCCGGGCGCTGCCCAAGGCCCGCGTACCCGCACCCAGTGCAACACGCCGACGAGTGACCCGACCAAGTACTCGGTGCAGACCCTGGTGGCCGGCAACCCGAACCTGACCGAGGAAAAGGGCAAGTCGTGGGGCGCAGGCTTTGTGTGGGACGTTACGGATGGCATGTCGCTGACGGTCGACTACTACCGCATCCGCCTGGAGGACGCCGCCGCCCAGCTGAGCAACGACTACCTGCTGCGCGCTGAGGCGGCCTGCCGCCTGGGCACCGCCAGCGACGGTCGCGCGGTCCCCAGTGCTTCGGTCTGCCAGAACGTGCTGGGCCTGATCACGCGCACCAACCTGCCCGGCTCGCCGGACGATGGCCGTATCCAGCGCATCAACAACGCCTACATCAACACCGCACTGCAGGACACCAGCGGTATCGATGCAACCTACAAGTACGCGCTGGACACCGACCGCTGGGGCCGTTTCAACGTCGACCTGGGTTACTCGCTGACGCTGACCAACAAGTACAAGCAGACCGCCGACGACGACCTGATCGATTACCGCGACCTGCCGCCGGAGTACTTCAACCCCGAGCGCAGCCGCGCCCGCGGCAGCCTGACCTGGACCAAGGGCGACTGGGCCACCACCGTGTTCGGCACCCGCTACGGCTCGGCCTTCAGCTATGCCGAAGCTGATGGCACCAACAGCGCGGGCGGTGCCTACTCGCGTCGCCTCGCGCCGTACTTCCTGTGGAACCTGAGCGTGGGCAAGAAGTTCGGCGAGAACGTGCTGGCCACCTTCCAGGTCGTCAATGTGTTCGACAACCAGTATCGCAAGGACAACAGCAACACGACGTACCCGTTCTACAACCCGTTCATCGGCGCAGACCCGCTGGGCCGTCGCTTCTACGTGAGCCTGCAGTACAAGTTCTGATCCTCGCTGCATGAGGTAGGAACGCATGGGAAAGCCCGGGTCTGAACCGGGCTTTCCTTTTTTGAACCGGCCGTAGCTACCGCTGGCCAGGACAAGGACCCCTGATCATGAAGAAGACCTCGCTGTTGACGCCGTTGGCCCTGGCGCTCGCCGCCGCCCTCCCCGCTGCCTTGCCGGCCGCCGCTGCGGGCGCGGCGACGCCCTATTCGATCGAAGACTTCGCCAGGCACGCCAGCTACAGCTCGGCCAGAATCTCACCGAGCGGCGCCTACCTGGCTATCAGTGTCGATCTGGGCGACCAGGACGTGCTGACCATCCTGCGCACCAGTGACCTGAAGGTACTCAAGGTCAACCAGCTGCCGGACAAGAAGAGCGTGGGCAGCTTCCACTGGATATCGCCGGAACGGCTGATGTTCAACGCGGTGAAAAAGCAGGGCGGCTACGCCCAGCCCTTCCCCACCGGGGAATGGTTCGCGGTCAACGCCGACGGCAGCCAGGCCCGCCCGGTGATCTTCTACGGCACCCGCGATGCCACCCAGCGCAGCAAGAGCGTGGGCAACGAATCCTATTCGTTGCTGGACACGCTGCGCGGCGATGACCAGAACGTGATCATGCAGGTCCGCTACCCGCGCTCTTCCGAAGGCGCAGGCACCCAGGTGGTGAGCGTGGACACCATCAGCGGCAGGCGCACGCCCTTGGCGCGCGCACCCAAAGAGAACTGCGACATCGCACTGGATGGCGCCAAGGAACCGCGCTTCGCGGTCTGCAGTTCCAGCCGCGATGAGAGCGGCGAATATGATGAGCGCAGCGAGCTGTACCGCCGCGACGGCACCACCTGGACGTTGATCAACGCCTCCAAGTCCGACGGCCAGCATCTGCGCGTGCTGCGCACCAGCGCCGACGGTACCGTCTACGCCGAACAGGATGATGGCAAGGTCCCATCGGCAATCGGCACGCTGGACACCGGCAGTGGCCAGTTCCAGAAGCTGTTCCAGGATCCTGTCAGCGAAGTCTCGCAGATGATGTGGAGCACTGATGACAAGCGCCTGATCGGCGTGGTCAACCAGGCCGGCAGCCCCAAGGTCACCCTGCTGGATGAGGACCACCCCGATGCCGCGCTGTACCAGTCGCTGGCCCAGGCATTTCCCGGGCAGATGGTGCAGTTCTCCAGTTCCACCGAAGATGGCAACCGCATCCTGGTGTCGGTTTACAGCGACACCAATCCAGGGGAGCTGTACCTGTTCGACCGCAAGACCGGCCAGGCCCGTTTCCTGCTGCAGGGCCGCGACTGGCTTGATCCCAAGCGCATGGCCAGCGTCACCCCGTTCACCGTCAAGGCACGGGACGGCCAGCTGCTGCATGGTTACCTGACCGTTCCGCAGGGGGCGCAGGGCAAGCGCCTGCCAATGATCGTCAACCCGCACGGCGGCCCGATCGGCCCGCGCGACAACTGGGGCTTCAATCCCGAGGCGCAGCTGCTGGCGAGCCGTGGCTATGCCGTCCTGCAGGTCAACTTCCGTGGCTCTGGTGGCTATGGCAAGGCCTTCGAGAACGCGGGTCACCGGCAATGGGCCGACGGCATCCAGAACGACATCCTCGATGCCACGCATTGGGCCATCGACCAGGGGGTGGCTGACAAGGACCGCCTGTGCATCTATGGCGGCAGCTTCGGTGGCTACTCTGCACTGATGGCGCCCATCCGCGAGCCAGGCCTGTTCAAGTGTGCTTTCGGCTACGTCGGGGTATACGACGTGGACATGCTGTTCAAGAAGGGCGATATCCCGCAGCGCGAGTCCGGTCAGCGCTATCTGCGCCGCACCCATGGCACCGACGTGGCCGAATGGAACAAGGTCTCGCCCGCCCGCCGGGCCGGTGAGGTCAGGATTCCGGTATTCCTGGCCGCAGGTGCCCGCGACATGCGCGCCGTGCCCGAACAGACCGAGCTGATGGCCAAGGCACTCACCGATGCCGGCAACCCTCCGGAAGGCGTGATCATCCAGTCCGGTGAAATGCATGGCTTCTACGACGTTCCGGCCCGGGTAAATCTGTACTCGAAGATGCTCGACTTCTTCGGCCGGCATATCGGCACGCCCGCACGCTGAACGAACCGGGGCAGCACGCCTGCCCCGTGTTTCCTTTGGCACAATGACCTACGCCGCATGTCCCGAAGCGCGCTCCGCCCGATGATTGGGGGCACGCGGTCCCCTTGCTGCCATCACGGATTGATGAACATGAAACTGCATTGGCTTTCGCCACTCCCTCTCCTGGTCGCGTTGGCCTCGCCGGCCATGCTGGCGGCGGCGCCTCCAGCGCCTTCCACGGCCCCGCTGCCCAGCGATCCAACCGATGATCCGCTGATGATCAGCGCGGGCTTCCTGAACGGTCATCCCGACCTGCGCTTCCGCATGCTGGGCATGGAAAAACAGCGCGCCAACGACCTGCCCGCTGCATTTGCGTTCTTCCAGCGCGCCGGCTTCTACGGGGACAAGGTCTCGCAGGCACGGGTCGCTGAAATGCTGTGGAACGGCACTGGCACGGCGGTCGACCGCCCGCTGGCCTACGTCTGGATGGACCTGGCTGCCGAGCGTGGCTACAAGGGCTTCGTCGAACTGCGCGAACGCTACTGGGCCGCGCTGGATGAACACCAACGCAACCAGGCCATCGGCCAGGGCGAAGCGGTGTATGCACGGTTTGGAGACGCTGCCGCCGAGCCACGCCTCGCATTGGCAATGCGGCGTGAACAGAAGCGCATGACCGGCAGCCGCACCGGCTTTGCGGGCAACGTCAAGATTCTCGTGCCGGGCCCGAATGGCACGACTGAACAGATTGATGGCAGCAAGTTCTACGACACCCGTTACTGGGACCCGCAGCTGTACCGGCAATGGCAGGACAGCATCTGGTCGACACCGCGGGTGGGACGCGTGGAGATTGGCAACGTGGCCCCGGTTTCCACCGAAAACCAGGCGCGTAGCCGAATCCCCGATGTTGCTCCACAGGTTGACGCCCCCGAGCCGGTGACCGGGGACGAACCGCCCCAGCCAACCCCTGGCCTGCGCTGAGGGCGCACCGCGCCCCCCAACGGACCATGCCGATCCTGCCTGCTGGCGACCGACCACCGCCAGGGCAGGCCGGCTTGCCATTGACCATGACCTTCGACACCCTTGCAGGTCTGGCCGGCGGCGTATCGTTCGGCCCACGGTCGCACCTGCGGCCACTCCCTGACTCACTCGGCCCGGAGGCCATTCAAGTGACCCGTACTCCCAAGATCGTGCTGCTGACCCTGGCCGTTTCGGCCGCGCTGGTCGGCTGCGGCAAGACTGAAGCCCCGGCCAAGGACGCCGCCGCCTCCGCCCCGGCCACGGCCGAAGCCACCACCTATAAGCTGGACGAGAGCAAGCTGCCGGCCTACAACGCCTTCCAGCCGAGCGACCTGGACACCACCAAGGACGCCTGCACCGCCTTCGGCGACTACGTCAACAGCAAGTGGCTGGCCGCCAATGAAATCCCGGGCGACCGCACCAGCTGGGGCGCGTTCACCATCCTCGACGAGCGCTCCGTGGCCGTGCAGCACCAGCTGGCCGAACAGGTCGCGCAGGTCAAGAACCCGAACCACATCGAGAAGATCGTCGGCGACCTGTGGGCCACCGGCATGGACGAAGCCAAGATCAACGCACAGGGCATCGAGCCGCTGAAGGCCGACCTGACCGCGATCGACGGCCTGCAGGACAAGGCGGCGATCGCCGACTACCTGCGCACCAGTGCCGCCAAGGGCGACAACCTCCTGTTCGGCTTCGGTGCCGAAGCCGACTTCAAGAATTCGGCCGTGAACATGGCCTACGCGAGCCAGGGCGGCCTCGGCCTGCCGGATACCACCTATTACACCGACGCCAAGAACGCCGACAAGCTGAAGGCCTACCAGGCGCACGTGGCCAAGGTGCTGGAACTGTCCGGCGTCGCCGCTGCCGATGCCGCCAAGCAGGCGGAAGAGGTCGTCAAGTTCGAGACCCGCCTGGCCAAGGCCTCCAAGTCGCGCGTCGAGCTGTCGCGCAATGTCGAGCTGTACTACAACCCGGTCACCCTGGCCGACGCCGACAAGCTGACCCCGAACTTCAGCTGGACCGAATTCTTCAAGTCGCAGGGCGTGGCCGCACCGGAGAAGTTCTCGCTGGCCATGCCGGCCTTCCATGAGGAAGTGAGCAAGGCGCTGGGCGACACCGATCCGTCGGTGTGGCGCGCCTACCTGCGCTTCCACACCGTGGACAGCGCCTCGCCGTACCTGGCCGACGCGTTCGTGCAGGAGAACTACGAGTTCTACGGCAAGACCCTCAACGGCCAGAAGGAACAGAAGCCGCGCTGGAAGCGCGTGCTGGGCACCATCGAGAATGACGCCGGCGAAGCCTTCGGCCAGCTGTACGTGAAGGTGGCCTTCTCGCCGGAAGCCAAGGCGAAGATGGAAGAGCTGGTGAAGAACCTGGCTGCCTCGCTGAAGGACCGCATCCAGGGTCTGAGCTGGATGAGCGAGGAAACCAAGGCCAAGGCCATCGCCAAGTGGGAAACCTTCACCCCGAAGATCGGTTACCCGGACAAGTGGCGTGACTGGTCGGGCCTGCAGACCCAGCGCGACAGCTTCCTGGGCAACGTGCGCGCGGCCAACGAGTTCAACTACAAGTTCAACCTGTCCAAGATCGGCAAGCCGGTGGACAAGACCGAGTGGGGCATGACCCCGCAGACCGTCAACGCCTACTACAACCCGCTGCAGAACGAGATCGTGTTCCCGGCCGCCATCCTGCAGCCGCCGTTCTTCGACCCCAAGGCCGACGACGCGCTGAACTACGGCGGCATCGGTGCGGTGATCGGCCATGAGATGACCCACGGTTACGACGACCAGGGTGCGCGCTTCGGGCCGACCGGCAACATGGAAGACTGGTGGACCCCGGCCGACAAGAAGAACTTCGAAGGCCTGACCGGCAAGCTGGTCAAGCAGTTCGACCAGTACAAGGTCGACGGCCAGGCGGTGAACGGCCACCTGACCCTGGGCGAGAACATCGCCGACCTGGGCGGCCTGGCCACCGCCTACGACGCCCTGCAGAAGGCCACCGCCGGCAAGGAAGATGCCAAGGTCGACGGCTTCACCCGCGACCAGCGCTTCTTCTTCAACTGGGCCACCGTGTGGCGCACCAAGTACACCCCGGAAAACGCCAAGGTCCGCCTGGCCACCGACCCGCACGCCCCGGCGCAGTTCCGCGCCATGGGTGCGCCGTCGAACCTGCCGACCTTCGCTGCCGCGTTCCAGTGCAAGGCCGGTTCGCCGATGGCCCGCACCGGCGAGCAGCAGGTGGTGATCTGGTAAGCCACGGCTGACGCTGCGGCAGACCTGCAAGGGCCCGGGACTTCCCGGGCCTTTGCTTTTTTGCGATGCCCGCCGTCCACGCAAGGCGTGGCACCCCTGCCGACCACGCCGTGACGCGTGCATGTCGCGCGCCTCCCCGCGCCCGGTGGCAGCGCCGCGCGATGCCCGGCAGACGGCGCGTGATGTGTGCATGCCGCGCCCATGCCCGGCTTGCTATAGTGCGCGCGCCCTCAATCCATCACGGATTCGTTCCACATGCCCAATTTCCGTCCGCTTGCCATCGCCCTGGGCATCAGCCTGGCGACCCTGGTCCCGACCCACGATGCGTTTGCTGCCGCCAAGAAGAAGGCCGCTCGCGCCCCGGCCGTCAGCGCCCAGTGCAGCGACTTCTACGACGCCACCAATGCAGGCTGGCTGAAGGCCAACCCGGTGCCGCAGACCGGCGCCACCACCGCGCTCGGCCAGCTGGTCGAGCGCAGCCGCCAGCAGCAGCGTGAACTGCTCGACGCCGCGATGAAGTCGCCGCAGGGCAACGTGCAGAAGCTGCTGGGCGACTTCTGGGCCAGCGGCCTGGACGAGGCAGCGGTGGAAGCAGACGGCTCCAACCCGATCGCGCCGCTGCTGACCCGCATCAACGCCATCAAGAAGGCCAAGGATGTGCCGGCGTCGATCGCCGCGCTGCACCAGGTCGGCATCCCGGTGGCCTTCAACTTCGGCCCGGACGTCGATCTGAAGGCACTCGATCGTCACATCGGCTACTTCATGCAGGGTGGCATGGGCCTGCCGGATCCGGCGTTCTATACCCGCACCGACGCCGACACCGTGGCTCTGATGGGCCGCTACCGGACCTACGTGAAGCAGATCCTGGCACTGACCGGCACGCCGGCGGCCAAGCTCGATGCCGAGTCGCAGTCGGTGATCGCACTGGAGACCGAGCTGGCGCGCAACGCGCAGTCGCTGGCCGGGATCAACAACCCGTTCAACAACTACGCGCCGATCTCCACCAAGGAGCTCAACAGCCGCTACCGCAACCTGCAGCTGGACGCGTTCCTGAAGGCCCAGGGCGTGGACGACGACCTGGTTTCGCTGGCCGACCCGGGCCTGTTCAAGCAGCTCGATGGCATGGTCACCAAGCTCAAGCCGGACCAGTGGAAGGCCTACCTGCGCTGGCGCGTGGGCGACTCGATGGCGCCCTACCTGTCCAAGGCCTACCGCGACGCGGAGTTTGAGTTCCGTGGCCGCGTGCTGCGTGGCGAAACGCTGCCGCCGCAGCGTTGGGAAGATGTGCTGGAGGCGATCAACGTGGCCGCCGGTCCGATGCTCGGCCGCGAATACGCGGCCCGTTACCTGTCGGCCGAAGACCGTCGCCAGGCCGCATGGATCGTCGACAAGGTGCGCGAAGTGCAGATCGAGGCGGTCAAGAACAGCAGCTGGATGAGTGCCGAAGCCAAGACCGAAGCGCAGTCCAAGCTGGCCGCGCTGAAGATCGAGATCGGCACCCCGCTGCGTGATCTCGACTACAGCGTGCAGCCGATGGGCCGCGGTTCGTTCGGCGGCAACATGCTGATCGCGTCGACCTGGCGCCACCGCGAGGAAATGAAGCGCATCGGCAAGGGCAACGCCGACCGCCGCTGGGACGTGCTGCCGCAGCAGCCGTCGCTGGCCTACGATCTGGCGCAGAACCGCCTGATCGTCACCGCTGCGATCCTGCAGGGCCCGGTGTTCAACGCCAAGGCCGATGCCGCCGACAAGTTCGGCAGTTTCGGTGGCCTGGTCGGCCATGAGCTGACCCGTGCGATCGATGCCAAGGGCGCACTGGTCGATGCCAAGGGCGAACTGCGCAGCTGGTGGACGCCGGCCGACAAGACCGCCTGGACCCTGCTCGGCAACCGCGTCGCCGCGCAGTACAGCGCCTACGATTTCCCGGGCGTGAAGGGTGCCAAGGTCAACGGCACGCTCACCCAGGAAGAGAACCTGGCCGACATCGCCGGCCTGGAACTGGCCTGGGCCGCATACACCGCGCAGGAGCCGAAGGCCAAGCCGGCACAGCAGCAGGGCTTCTTCCGCGCCTGGTCGGCGTTGTGGGCGCAGCAGCTGTCGCCGAACGAGGCCGCGCGCCGCTTGACCGCCGACATCCGCGCGCCGGGCCTGTGGCGCAGCAATGGCACGCTGGCCAATCTGCCGGCGTTCGGCGCCACCTTCAGCTGCAAGGCCGGCCAGCCGATGCAGCGCAGCGAAGCCGAGCAGATCAAGGTCTGGCGCTGAGCCTTCAGCGGCCGTGGTAACGCAAAGGGCGCCTTCGGGCGCCCTTTTTTTTGCGGGTGCAGCACGATCCCGGGTTAACACCGGGCATGCTATCGCTGCGGCTTCGTCCATCGCGGAGCCCCGACATGGCACACAAGAACACGATCTGCCTCTGGTACGACAACGACGCGCTCGAGGCCGCCACCTTCTATGCCGGCATCCTGCCCGACAGCGCGGTGACGGCCGTGCATCATGCCCCGGGCGACTACCCGGACGGCGAGGAAGGCGACGTGCTGACCGTTGAATTCACGGTCTGCGGCATCCCCTGCGTCGGGCTCAACGGCGGACCTGCGTTCAAGCACAGCGAAGCGTTCTCGTTCCAGATCCAGACCGACGACCAGGCCGAGACCGACCGCCTCTGGGATGCGATCGTCGGCAATGGCGGACAGGAGAGCCAATGCGGATGGTGCAAGGACCGCTGGGGCATCTCGTGGCAGATCAGCCCACGCGTCCTGATCGAAGCGGTGACCAGCCAGGACAAGGCGCTGGCCAAGCGCGCCTTCAACGCGATGATGCCGATGAAGAAGATCGACATCGCCACCCTCCAGGCCGCCATCCAAAAAGGGGACGGAGGGGATTAAGTCGTTTCTCCCCACCGCTGCTGACCCCGTGCGAATTGCGACTTAATCCCCTCCGTCCCCTTTTTCGAGGTGCTGATGTCCTGGGATGCGATCATCATCGGCGGTGGCCACAATGGCCTGGTCTGCGCGGCCTACCTGGCACGCGCCGGAAAGAAGGTGCGGGTGCTGGAGCGTCGCGGCGTTCTCGGCGGTGCTGCGGTCACCGAGGAGTTTCATCCAGGCTTCCGCAACTCGGTGGCGTCATACACCGTGTCGCTGCTGCAACCGAAAGTGATCGACGACCTGCAGTTGCATGCGCATGGGCTGCGCATCATCAATCGCCCGGCCAACAACTTCCTGCCGTTGCCCGACGACCGCTACCTGCTGTCGGCACCGGGCCGCACCCAGGCCGAAGTCGCCAGATTTTCCGAGCGGGATGCGCAGCGCCTGCCCGCCTACGAAGCGCGCCTGGAGATGTTCGCCGACGTGCTCCGCGCATGGGCCCTGCGTGCACCGCCGGATCTGGGCGTGGCCGGCGGTTGGCGTGCCCTGCCCGCACTGTGGCAGATGGGCCGCCTCGGCCGCGAGCTGGCGGTGCTGGATCCATCGCTGCGGCAGGAACTGCTGGACCTGTTCACGCTGTCGGCGGCCGAGTACCTGGACCGCTGGTTCGAGAGCGAGCCGATCAAGGCCCTGTTCGGCTTCGATGGCATTGTCGGCAACTATGCAAGCCCGTATACACCGGGCAGCGCCTATGTCCTGCTGCACCATGTGTTCGGCCAGTGCAATGGCCTGAAGGGTGCGTGGGGCCATGCGATCGGCGGCATGGGCGCAATCAGCCAGGCCATCGCCGCCGCTGCACGCGCGGCTGGCGCGGAACTGCAGGTGGACGCCGGCGTGCGAGGCGTACTGGTTGAACACGGCAGTGCTGTGGGAGTGGAACTGGCCAACGGTGAAATCCTGCGTGCACGCGCGGTGATCGCCAACGTCAATCCGAAGCTGTTGTACGAGCAGATGCTGGCCCCGGCACAGGTACCGGACGCGACCCGCGAACGCATGGCGAACTGGCGCTGCGGTTCCGGCACGTTCCGGATGAACGTGGCGCTGTCGCGGCTGCCGGACTTCCGCGCCCTGCCCGGCCCCGGCGATCACCTCAGCGCCGGCATCATCATGGCACCCAGCCTGGACTACATGGACCGCGCCTGGCTGGATGCGCGCCGCGACGGCTGGTCGCGCGAACCGATCGTGGAGATGCTGATTCCCAGCACGCTGGACGCTTCGCTGGCGCCGCCCGGCCGGCATGTGGCCAGTTTGTTCTGCCAGCACGTGGCACCGGTGCTGCCCGATGGACGTCACTGGGATGATCACCGCGACACCGTAGCCGATCTGATGATCGCGACCGTCGACCGGTATGCACCGGGCTTCGCCGACAGCGTGCTTGGCCGACAGGTGCTGTCGCCGCTGGACCTGGAACGCACCTTCGGCCTGGTCGGCGGTGACATCTTCCACGGCGCACTGAGCGCCAACCAGCTGTTCTCGGCACGGCCGATGGTCGGCCAGGCCGGCTATCGCGGCGCCCTGCCCGGGCTGTACCTGTGCGGTTCGGGCACACACCCCGGCGATGGCGTCACCGGTGCGCCGGGACACAACGCGGCGCAGGTGGTGCTGCAGGATCTGTAGAGGCGTGCCGACCAACGGTCGGCACCTACAACGTCAAATGATCCTTCCGATCATTTGACGCTGCGCAGATGGTTGGGGCGCTTCGGTGGGCCGGGCGGGCGGCGCTTGAACGGCGGCTGCCCGCGCCAGTAGCGGATCAGCAACCAGCCGAACAGCATGCCGCCCAGGTGCGCGAAGTGGGCCACGCCCGGCTGCCAGCCGGTCATGCCCAGCACCAGTTCGCCCACGCCAAACAGGATCACGAAGGTGCGCGCCTTCATCGGGATCGGCGGGAACAGCAGCATCACCCGCTGGTTCGGGAACAGCATGCCGTAAGCCAGCAGCAGGCCGAACACGCCGCCGGAAGCGCCCAGCACCGTGGCAGGGTTTTCCAGCAGCGTACCCACCAGCAGCTGGCAGACACCGGCACCGGCCACGCAGACCAGGTAGTACAGCAGGAAGCGCTTCTCGCCCCAGGTCTGCTCCAGCGGCGCGCCGAACATGAAGACCGCCAGCATGTTGAAGAACAGGTGGCCGAAGCTGCCATGCAGGAAGCCATAGGTCAGCAGCTGCCACGGCTGGAAGTTGCCGCCGGGGGAGAACGCGTCGAAGCCCTGCTGCAGCGGTTGCAGCATGAACGGCTCGAAGGTCTGCATGCCGAGCAGGAACGGCTGCTGCAGCAGGAACAGGATCGCGTTGGCGATCAGCAGGGCCTTGGTGACGGTTGGCAGTCGCGGGAACATGGGAGCACCGGCATGGAACGGCCTCCATCATAGCCGCAGCACCGTGTGATGTTGGCGCGCCCCCGGAATGCCCTGTTCAGTCGCCAGCGATGCTCAGCCAGGCCCCCACACAGCAGCATCCAGCGCCGCCGCCGGATCGGCTGCTGGCATCCGCACGCGGCCGTTTTCCACCTGCACGCCCTCGGCACGCAAGCGCTGCGACTGCTCGCGCCAGCCGGCCGACCCTTCCGCCAGGGCGATGCGCCCATCCGAGCGCAGCACACGGTGCCAGGGCAGGTCGGGATCGTCGTTCTGGCCCAGGATGCGCGCGGTCAGGCGCGCACGCCCGGGCAGGCCAGCGCGCATCGCGACCTGGCCATAGCCCATCACCTGCCCCGCCGGGATCGCGCGGATCACCGCCAGGATGCGCGCACGCGCCTGCTCCGGGGTCAGCGCCGCAGCCGGGTCACCAGCAGCACGCCGATCAGCACCAGCACGGTGCCGGCGATCTGCGCCGGCCCCATCGGTTCGTCGAGCAGCCATAGGCTCATCACGATGGTGGAAACAGGGCCCAGCATACCGACCTGTGCGGCCAGCGACGAACCCACGCGCTGCACCGCCAGCATGATCGCCAGCACCGGCAGCACCGTGCACACCGTGGCGTTGACCAGCGACAGCCACTGTACCGGCGCCGGTGCCTGCCACAGCAACGGCAGCGGATGGGTCACTGCGAAATGCAGCAGCACCAGCACGCTGGCCACGCAGCTGGCATAGGCGGTCAGCCGCACCGCACCGATGCGCGCGACCACCTGCCCGCTGCCGAACAGGTACAGCGCATAGCTGAGCGCACTGCCCAGCACCAGCAGGCTGCCGACGATGATCTGGCCGCCCTCGCGCTGCAGGTCGTGCCCGAAGGCCAGCAGCACGCCGAGGTAACTCAGCACCAGCGCACCGATCTGCCAGCGGCCCGGCCGCTGGCGCGCCAGCAGCACGTTGATCAGCAGCACCAGGGTCGGGTTCAAGTACAGGATCAGCCGCTCCAGGGTCACGCTGATGTACTGCAGGCCCTGGAAGTCGAGCAGGCTGGACAGGTAGTAGCCGGTAAAGCCCAGCCACAGCACGCGGGCGCGATCAGCCCAGGACAGCGGCTCGGCCCGGCGCGCGGCCCACAGGGCCATCAGCACGAACAGCGGCAGCGCCATCAGCATGCGCAGCGCGAGCAGCGTGGTGGCATCGACGCCATGGCGCAGGCCGAGCTTGACGATGATCGCCTTGCCCGACGCGGCAATGGCGCCGATCGCGGCGAGGCCGATGCCGCCCAGCGCAATGCGCGGGGAAGCAGTGGCGATGCGGGAAGCGGGAGTGGACATCAGGACGACGGCGGGCCGCGCAGGGCGGCCCGGTAAGGCGTGGGGACGCCCATTGTCGCATGGGGGCGCCCGCTGCCCTGTAGAGCCACAACGGCCCGGCTCAGCGCATCAGCACCACTTCCTCGGCCGAGGTCGGGTGGATCGCCACGGTGTCGTCGAACTGGGCCTTGGTCGCGCCCATCTTCACCGCCACGGCAAAGCCCTGCAGGATCTCGTCGGCCGCTTCGCCCAGCAGGTGGATGCCCACCACGCGTTCTTCCGGGCCGGCACAGACCATCTTGAACAGGCTGCGCTGGGTGCCGTTGGCCAGCGCCTGCAGCATCGGGCGGAAGCGGCTGTGGTAGACGCTCACCTGGTCGAAACGCCGGCGCGCTTCTTCCTCGCTCATGCCCACCGCGCCCAGCGGCGGATGCGAGAACACCACGCTGGCCACGTTCTCGTAATCCATCTTCGACTGCGGGCGGCCCCCGAACAGCCGGTCCATCAACCGCCGCGACGCGGCCACCGCCACCGGGGTCAGGCCGACCTTGCCGGCGATGTCGCCGACCGCGTGCACGCTCGGCACACCGGTCGTCTGCCACTCGTCCACCTGCACCTGCTCATGCTCGCCAATGCCGATGCCGAGCGCTTCCAGACCCAGGCCCCGGCTGTTGCCGCGGCGGCCGGCAGCGAAGAACACCGCATCGAACACACTGTCCATCGGGCCGTCATGGCCGAACGCACGCACGCGCTCGCCATCGCGCTGCAGTTCGCGCAGGCGATAGCCGAAGTGGATCCGCACGCCCTGCTGTTTCAGGTTCTCGGCCAGCTGATCGGTCAGCTCGTAATCGAAGCGCTCCAGCAGGCGCTGCCCCCGTACCAGCAGGCTTACCCGGCTGCCCAGTGCCTGCAGCAGCCCGGCCAGTTCCACCGCGATGTAACCGCCACCGATGATCGCGACCTCGGCCGGTGCCGCGCGCAGATCGAAGAAATCATCGGAGACCAGGCCCAGTTCCGCGCCGGGAATCTCCGGGCGCAGCGGGTGCGCGCCGGTGGCGATCAGGATGTGCTCGGCGCTGTAGCGCACGCCGTCGCTGCAGGCCACGGTATGCGCGTCGAGCAGATGGCCGCGCGCCGGAATCCGTACCACGCCGGTTTCATCCAGGCGCTTGTGGTAGCTGGTGTGGATGTTGCTGATGTAGGCCTGCCGATGGATCACCAGTTCCTTCCACGACAGCGCCGGGCGTGCCTCGACATCGAAGCCCATCGCGTTGGCCAGGCCGATGCGCTCGTGCAGGTCGGCCGCCAGCCACATCGCCTTCTTCGGCACGCAGCCGACGTTGACGCAGGTGCCGCCCAGTTCACCCGGCTCCAGCAGCGCCACGCGCCGGCCATGCTGGGCCGCGCGGATCGCACCGGCCAGGCCGGCGGAGCCGCCGCCAAGGACGATCAGGTCGTAATCATAGGGTGCAGTGCTCATCGGAATCGCTCGGTCGGTAGGGGCAGGATCGATCACCAGCGCGCGGCCGCAGGACGTGATCGGCGATCCGCTGGCCGCCACCGGTGCTCATGCTGATGCCGAGCATGCCATGCCCCGCCGCAAGCCAGGCGTGAGGACGCACGGGGCCGCGACCGATCAGCACAGCGCATGCGCGCCCATCGCTCAGCCCTGCTCCGCCCTTCGCCGCATCGGTGGCCACTGCCGGTAGGTCATCGCACGCCACAGCCATTCCATCGGACCAAAGCGGAAGCGCGCCAGCCACGCGTGCGAAACAGCCACCTGCGCTGCGAACACCAGCAACGCGAACAGCAACTGCACGCTGCGCGGCATCCGCTCGAACCCGCCCAGGCCATAGTGGTAGAACAGCCAGGTACACAGCAACGACTGGGCCAGGTAGTGGGTCAATGCCATGCGCCCGACCGGCGCCAGCCATCCCAGCCGCGCGCGCCAATGCACGATCCACGCCAGGTAACCCAGGCACATCGGCAGCCCGCCGATCGTCACCAGTGCCATCGCTGCGGTCACCGGCAGGTCGTAGGCGCCCGGTGCCAGATACGGCTTCCAGGCAACGCCGAGCAGCGTGACCGCCAGGCCCAGCGGCAGAGCCACCCAACGCAGCAGCGCGTACAGCCGTGGGAAGCGCTCGGGTGATGCCAGTGCGCCGCTGGCGGTGAACCAGCTGCCGATCAGGAACATGCCCAGCACTTCCGGACCGGTGATCAGCAACGCGCCCATCGACGATCCGAACTCGTGCAGGCGCTGCGCGGTGGCCTGCATCCAGCTGCCGTGGCCGTAGACCAGGCGCTGCTGCGCGATGGCCTGCTGTGCTTCGGCGAGCATCTTCTGCACATCCTCCGCCGAAGCCATCGACACCATCGCGCCCACCAGCAGCATCATCGCCACGCCGCCCAGGTAGACCGTCACGCCCATCCACGGCAGCCAGCTGCGCGGCGCCTCGCGGCAGGCCAGCAGCGGCAACGAGACCAAGGCGTACATCACCAGGATGTCGCCGGACCAGACCAGCAGCGCGTGGCACAGGCCGATCAGCAGCAGGCCAGCGCTGCGGCGCAGGTAGAACGGCGTGAACGCGCGCCCGGCCACCTCGGCGCGCTGCGCCATCACTGCGAAGCCGGCGCCGAACAGCAGCGAGAACAGGGTGAAGAACTTGCCCTGTACGAACACGTAGACCAACGCATCGGCCCAGGAGTCGATGCCCTGCCAGTGCGTGTCGATGCCGGTGAAGGCCAGGTCCAGCGGGCCGCTGAAGGCCTCGATGTTCATCAGCAGGATGCCCAGCAGTGCCGCGCCGCGCAGTACGTCCAGCACCGCGATGCGTTCGCCGGAGGCCATCGGCTGCAGGGAAGGAGAAACAGCGTTCACGGGGCGTCCGTCGGGCAGGTCCACCATTATGCCGCCGGCCCGCGCGGCATGGACGCCCGCGTCGTGGCCCGGAAACACAACGGCCCGCCGAAGCGGGCCGTCGCTGCCATCACGATCGCGCTGCGATCAGTGCTGGTGACCACCGTCGCCATGGACGTGGCCGTGGTCCAGCTCTTCCTTGCCGGCTTCGCGCACGTCGACGATTTCGACGTCGAAGTGCAGGTCCTTGCCGGCCATCGGGTGGTTCAGGTCGACGTCGACGACGCTCATGCCGACCTTCTGCACGGTCACCGCACGCGGGCCGAAGTTGGTCTGCAGCACCACCTGCTGGCCCGGAGCCAGCTTGGTGTTGCCGAAGTGCTTCTTCGGCACGCGCTGGGACAGGCCCTCACGGCGCTCGCCGTAGGCGTCGGCCGCCTTGACGTCGACGTTGAACGTCGCGCCGGCTTCCTTGTCCATCATGGCGTTTTCCAGGCCCGGGATGATGTTGCCGTGGCCGATCAGGATCGCCAGCGGCTCGCCGCGGTCCTTGGACGATTCGATCGGCTCCTGGCCGACTTCGGAAACGGTGTAGTGGAAGCGGACAACGCGGTCTTTTTCGATCTTCATGCGCAACTCTGTCTGGATCTGCCGGAGGCAGGCGGGTTGGGGCGGGTTGTCGCCCGACGGGGACGCCGCCATCATGACGGCCAATCCAAGGTGGCGCATTATCCGGAGATCATGCACATCACGCCAGTTTCGTCCGGCCCGCGCCGGTTCCTTGCCCCGGCCCTGCTGCTGGCCCTGCCCCTGCTGATGACCGCCTGCGGCGGCGGCAAGGCCACCCGTCCGGCCCCGCCGCCGCCGACGGCGAACTGGCCAAAGACCGTGCCGGACAACCCCGAGGCCGCCAACTCGGTGCTGATGCGCGCCATCAGCCTGGTCGGCACGCCCTACCGCTATGGCGGCAATACCCCGGACTCGGGCTTCGACTGCAGCGGCCTGGTCGCCTATGTCTACCGCGAGATGCTGGACCTGCGGCTGCCGCGCACCTCGCGCGACCTCGCTGCGGTACAGGGCCCGAAGATCGATCCGCAGCGCCTGGCCACCGGCGACCTGGTGTTCTTCGGCAGCCGCGGCAGCGTCACCCACGTCGGCATCTATGTAGGTGAAGGACGCTTCGTGCACGCGCCGAGCACCGGCGGCACGGTGCGCCTGGACTCGCTCAGTGGTCCTTACTGGAAGGACCACTACACAGGGGCG
The DNA here is from genome assembly GCF_900101175.1 of Stenotrophomonas pavanii. GTDB lineage: Bacteria > Pseudomonadota > Gammaproteobacteria > Xanthomonadales > Xanthomonadaceae > Stenotrophomonas > Stenotrophomonas pavanii. The sequence goes on from NZ_FNFQ01000001.1 coordinate 372,576, forward strand.
AAACGCGTCCTTCGCTAAAATGAACAGGCGATATGTTCAAAACTGTGACGAGAATCACCATGCAACTAACGAATTACTAACGGAATTTTTAACTTATCCGCGCTTTTACAGGGCATGATGCCCCATCGTTTTTTTCCTGTGACCGACGCGTGACGACTGACGACCTGAAAAGCGAAGGCCAGACTTCCGTATCTTCACGTGGTGCCCGCCCGCTGCTGCTTGGCCTGGCACTGTGCCTGACCAGCCTTCCGGCCTGGTCGCAGACGGTTCCGAACCGTTCCGATGCACCCGCGGCCCCGGTGGCCGAGAGCACCGCCCGACCGGCCGCCAAGGCCGAGGCTGCCGCTCCCCAGCGCAGCCGCGTCGATGCCGCCGCCAGCGCCACGCTGGCCGCGCTGCTGCCGCACCTGGCCGCCAACGACACCATTCCGCTGATGGACCGCTCGGCCGTGGTGGCTGGTGACCTCAGCCGCCTGCTCGCCAATTACGACACCAGCAGCGCCGCCAATGGCAGCGTCGTCGGCACCGCCGCGGACAACGGCAAGGTGCAGTCGCTGCTGCGCCGCGCGATGACCCTGCTGGGTACCCCCTACCGGTGGGGTGGCAGCAATCCGGACAGCGGCTTCGACTGCAGCGGCCTGGTCGGCTACGTGTTCCGCTCGGCCCTGGGCATCGAGCTGCCGCGTGTCTCGCGCGAGATGGCGCACGATGACAACGCCGAGCTGATCAACGACCGCACCGCGCTGGCGGCCGGTGACCTGGTCTTCTTCGGCCGCAAGGGCCGCGTCGACCACGTCGGCATCTACGTCGGCGACGGCCGCTTCCTGCACGCACCGAGCTCGGGCAAGGACGTGCGCGTGGACACCCTGCTCAGTGGCTACTGGGGCAACAAGTTCATGCAGGCCCGCCGGGTCGACCTCTGACCGGCTGGCGCCACGGCGCCGCCTGATACGCAAAGCACAGCCGCTGCCCTGCAGCGGCTTTTTTGTTGGGCCCGCGTAATGGTGGGTCGCTGCCGACCTGGGTCGGCACCGCCCTCATCCACGCATGGCGTGGATCTACTGACCTCTGGTGGGGGCTGACCTTTGGTGGGTGCCGACCTGGGTCGGCACCGTCTCCATCCACGCATGGCGTGGATCTACCAGGCCCGGCTTGACCGCCACCGCGCAAGCCATCTCCCAGACAAGAAGCCCGCCGGGTCAGGGCGGGCCTTTCATCTCCACGCAACCTCAGCCGCGTGGGGGTGTCGGGTCGGGGTCGTCCACGCCCACGTTGCTGGACGGGTTGTCATACACCGCCTGGTCCAGCAGCCCGGTCTCCTTGGCCACGATCACCGGCACCAGCATCTGGCCCGTCACGTTCGTCATCGTGCGCATCATGTCCAGGATGCGGTCGATGGCGTACAGGTAGCCGATGGTCTCCAGCGGCAGGTTCGCCGCGCTCAGCACCACCGTGGCCATGATCACCGCGGTCCCCGGCACGCCGGCCGTACCGAAGCTGCCCAGCACCGAAGCGATCAGCACCACCACGTACTGCTCCGGGGTCAGCGGCACACCGCTGTACTGCGCGATGAACACCGCGCACAGCGCCGGATAGATCGCGCCGCAGCCGTCCATCTTGATGCTGGCGCCCAGCGGCACCGCGAACGAACCGTAGTCCTTGTTGACGCCCAGGTTGTGGGTGATCGAACGCAGCGCCACCGGCATCGCGGCGAAGCTGGACGAGCTGACGAAGGCCACCTGCATGCCCGGCGCCGCGCCGCGGAAGAACTTCAGCGGGTTCAGGCCGTGCGCCAGCAGCAGCGCGCTGTAGACCACCACGATGTGCAGGGCGCAGGCCACGTACAGGGCCAGCACGAAATGGCCCAGCGGCAGCAGCTTCTCGAAGCCATAGCTGCCGACCAGGCCGGCGATCAGGCCGAAGGTGCCGATCGGGGTGACTTCCAGCACGAAGCGGGTCACCTGGATCATGATGTCGCTCATCTGCCCGACCAGCTTGCGCGCCTCGGTCACCTTCTCGCCGAGCTTGACGATGGCAAAGCCGACCAGCCCGGCGAAGAAGATCACCGGCAGGATCGAGCCACGACCGGCCGCCAGCACGGTCTCACCGGCCGCGTTGACCTTGGTGCCGATGCCGGACAGCGCGTAGAAGACATTGGCCGGCACCACGTCCAGCAGCACCTGCACCACGCTGGGCACTTCACGCGGCACGTAGTTGCTGGCCATCGTCAGCTGCAGGCCACCGGCGCCGGGCTGCAGCACGGTGCCCACGCCCAGCCCGACGCACACCGCCAATGCGGCGGTGATCACGAACCACAGGAAGGTACGGCCACTGAGCGCGGCCACCGACTTCTGCCCGTGCAGCGACGAGATCGCGTTGATGACCGCGAAGAACACCAGCGGCACGGCGATCATCTTGATCAGGGTGACGTACAGCTCGCCGAGCGGGCCGAACCACGTTTCCGCGGCGGGGCCGAGCGCCCAGCCGGCCAGCGCACCGAGCACGAAGCCACCGACCACGCGCTGCCAGAATGGAATCCGCAGCCAGGCAGAGACCAGCTTCATAGGCAATCCAGAGGGAAGGAAGGGATGCTGGCACGATAGCCCAACGCGGCCTGCGGAACGACCGCCCGACCGGCAAATCAGTGTGTCATCGGCGTGCCTTGCGAGGGCGGGCATAATGAATGTCCCGTTACAGTTTGTGAGATCCCAGCGTCCATGCGCCGTTCTGTCTCCCTGTTGGCCGCCTGCGCCACCACCCTGCTGCTCGGCGCCTGCGCCAGCACCTCCCCTGCCTCCGCTCCGGCCGGCCTGAAGGTCGCCGTCGACCCGGTCGCCCACCCGGCCGGCGAAACCCCGCAGTGGTGGTACCGCAGCGGCGCCGCCCAGGCCGCCGCCAACGGCGCGATGTCCGGCAAAGCCAGGAACGTCATCCTGTTCCTCGGCGACGGCATGAGCCTGACCACCGTGGCCGCCTCGCGCATCTACGAGGGCCAGCAGAAGGGCGGCTCGGGCGAAGAGAACCTGCTGTCGTGGGAGCGCTTCCCGGCCACGGCGTTCAGCAAGACCTACAACACCGATTCGCAGACACCGGATTCGGCCGGCACCATGACCGCCATCACGACCGGCGTGAAGACCCACATGGGCGCGATCGGTGTCAGCGCCGGCAGCCGTACCGACTGCGCCGACAGCCTGTCCAAGGGCCTGCTGACCTGGCTGCAGCTGGCCGACAGCGCTGGCCTGGCTACCGGCGTGGTATCCACCGCGCGGCTGACCCATGCGACCCCGGCCGCCACCTACGCGCACTCGCCGGAGCGCAACTGGGAAAACGACACCGACCTGACCGAGGCAGCCAAGGCCGCGGGCTGCAAGGACATCGCCCAGCAGCTGCTGTCGACCTCGCGCTACGGCCGGGGCCCGCTGGTCGCCCTGGGGGGCGGCCGCGGTGAGTTCACCACCGTCGAAGAGCGCGATCCGGAGTACGACGACAAGGTCGGCCAGCGCCTGGATGGTCGCAGCCTGGTGCAGGAATGGCAGCAGGCGCACCCGCAGGGCGCCTACGTGTGGAACAGCAAGCAGCTGGCCGCTGCCGCCAATGCACCGGCCATCCTCGGCCTGTTCGAGCCGGACCACATGCGCTACGAATACGAGCGCCCGCAGGATCCGGGCGGCGAGCCGAGCCTGGCCGAACTGACGGCGGCAGCGATCAGGAATCTGTCGAAGCACCCGGAAGGCTACGTGCTGATGATCGAAGGCGCGCGCATCGACCACGCCAACCACAGCGGCAACGCCTACCGTGCACTGACCGAGACCGTGGCGCTGTCCGACGCGGTGCGCGTGGCCAACGAGCTGACCTCGGCCGACGACACCCTGATCATCGTTACCGCCGACCACTCGCACACGCTGAACTTCGTCGGCTACCCGGCGCGCGGCAACCCGATCCTGGGCAAGGTGAAGGACAAGGGCGGCGAAGATGGCGCCGGCAAGCTGGACTACGCGCTGGATGGCACCGGCCAGCCGTACACCACGCTGAGCTATGCCAACGGCCCGGGCCATACCGGCAGCAGCAACCAGCAGCCGGCCGGCCCGAAGCGCTACCCGCACAACCCGAGCAGCTTCGAACCGGCCAACGGCCGCCCGAACCTGCGCGAGGTCGACACCGAGCATCCGGACTACATGCAGGAGGCGCTGGTGCCGATGAAGTCCGAGTCGCACGGCGGCGAGGACGTCGGCATCTGGGCGCGCGGCCCGGGCAGCAAGGCGATCCGCGGCACGCTGGAACAGAACGCGATCTACCACATGATCGTGCAGGCCACCCCGGCCCTGCGCGAGCGCCTGTGCCAGGCCGGCACCTGCGATGACAAGGGCGTGCCGGTACAGCTGCCGGTGCCGACGGCATTCGAACGCAAGGCCGAGGCCAAGTGATCGCACGGCAGGCCCGCCCTGCCCCTGCCAGCAGCCGCTTCGCGCGGTCGTTGGCCCTGCTTGGCGTGCTGGCCAGTGCCAGCGCGCTGGCACAGGCACCGGCATGCCAGCTGCTGACTGACGAACACGGGTTGTGGCCGCTGCCCGGCTGCGAGGTGGTCGATCATCGGCCGAAGATCAGCGCCGGCACGTTGAAAGACCTGAACTACGACGACCACGGCCTGGCCGTGGTGTACGCCGAGCAGGGCTTCCACTACGTCGACCGCAAGGGCCGCAGCCTGCCGGTGCTGACCTGGGACAACGGCCCGGAAACACCGCAGGAAGGACTGCTGCGCGGCCGCATCGGCAAGCGCATCGGCTACTTCGACCTGACGTTCCGCCAGGTGGTACCCGGCACGTTCGATTTCGGTTGGCCGTTCCAGGATGGCGTGGCCGAGGTCTGCAACGGCTGCCGTCGTGGTACGCCGGATGCCGATGGCCACACGCCGATGGAAGGCGGAGAGTGGTTCCGCATCGACCGCGCGGGCCGCCGGGTGAAGTAGGGTTTCGGCAGGGCTGCGCCCTGCACCTGCCGATGCAACGGCAACGGCCGAAGCAACAGCAACAGCAACAGCGTGCGTTCCGTGGGATGGCGGGGCGGTGTGGGTGGGCAGGACACGCCGTAAACCCGTCCATGGGGGCTCGATGGCGCCATCCATGGCGCCAACGGTCCTGCCCACCCACACCGCCCCACCTCTGACAGATCTCCCCGGCTGTTGGTAGGTGTCGACCTTGGTCGACACATCTGTCAGATATCGAAATAAATTGGGGTCAGATCCGTTTTCCGCAGGAAAACGGATCTGACCCCATGAGGAACCCGACAGTTCGCAGGAAACTGTCGAAGGCGGGGTGGGTCCGGTTGCGGGAGTGTCCGCGGCATGGATGCCGCGGCCAAGCCCCCAAGGACGGGTTTACGGCGTCTCCCGCAACCGGACCCACCCCGCCAACCTTCAGGAAACCAGCTTCTGCCGTTGCTGTTGCTGTTGCTCTGGCCCGTAGCGGGTGCAGGGCGCAGCCCTGCCAAGTAAACCCCACCCTATACTTGCCGCCGTGACTGCCTTCCCCGCCCCTGTTGCGCTGGATGTGCCGCTGCTGGTGGGCTACAGCGGCGGTGTCGACTCGACCGTGCTGCTGCACTGGCTGTGGCGCTGCGCACAGCTTTCCGGCACGGCACTGCGTGCGGTGCACGTGCACCATGGCCTGCAACCGGCCGCCGATGACTGGGTGCTGCATTGCCAGCAGCAATGCGCAGCACTGGGCATCGAACTAGCCGTGCATCGCGTGCAGGTCGACAACCGCGCAGGCCTCGGCCTTGAGGGCGCAGCGCGGCAAGCCCGGCGTGCGGCGTTCGCGGCCGAGCTGCGCGACGGCGAAACGCTGGCACTGGCACAGCACCAGGACGACCAGGCCGAGACTTTCCTGCTGCGTGCGCTGCGGGGGTCCGGCGTCGATGGCCTGGCCGCGATGTCGGCGCACAGCCACCTTGGCCAGCATCCGCTGTGGCGGCCGCTGCTGGCGGTCCCGCGCAGTGCACTGCTCGACTACGCGCGCCAGCACGCGCTGCCGTGGATCGAAGACCCCAGCAATGGCGACGACCACGCCGATCGCAACTTCCTGCGCCTGCAGGTGCTGCCGCTGCTGCGCCAGCGCTGGCCGCATGCCGCTGCGGCGCTGGCGGGCAGCGCGGCGCACTGCGGGCAGACCCGCCAGCTGCTCGATGAGGAGGACGCCGAGCTGATCGCGCACCTGGAAGTGGCACCGCGCGTGCTGTCGATGCCATTGCTGCGCCAGGTCTCGCCCGGGCGCGCCGCGCGGGTGCTGCGTGCCTGGGTGGTCGGCCACGGCGCCGCCCCACTGCCGGCGAAGGTGCTGCAGCAGGGACTGGACGAACTGCTGCCGGCCGGCAACGATCGCCAGGCCCGGCTGCGCTGGCGCGATCATGCCATCCGGCAATGGCGCGACCATGCCTATCTGCTGCCCGCGCAGCTGCCGGCGCTGCCCCGCCAATGGCAGGCCGACTGGGATGGGCATGCCCCCCTGGCGTTGCCTGATGGCGGCCAACTGCGCCTGCAGGGCGCCGCCGGCTTCGAACGGCCACTGCAGGTCCGGGCACGCGTGGGCGGTGAGCGCATCCTGCTGCCCGGTCGCCCGCATTCGCATGCGCTGAAGGACTGCCTGCAACGCGAACACCTTGCCCCCTGGCGGCGCGCCCAGCTGCCGCTGCTCTTCGATGGACCACAGCTGCTGGCCGCCGCCGATGTGGTCATCGGCGCGCCGCTGCAGGCCTGGTTGCAGGCCCATGGCGCGCAGCTGCTGTGGCGTCCCGGCGGCTGGTGAATTGACCCCCGCGCGCGGCCCGTCCACACTTGCCGCATGGCCAAGAAGTCCCCCGAAAACGCCTCCCCGGTCGCCCAGTTCGAGCAGTCGCTCGAATCGCTGGAACAGCTGGTGGAGCAGATGGAAACCGGCGAGCTGAGCCTGGAAGCTTCGCTCAGTGCTTACGAACGCGGTGTCGGTCTGTACCGCCAGTGCCAGCAGGCGCTGGAACAGGCCGAACTGCGCGTGCGCCTGCTCAGCGATCCGGCGCAGCCGGAAGCATCCGAACCTTTCGATCCGCCCAGCCATGACGGCTGAGGTTCTGTTCGCGCGCTGGCGCGACCGTATCGAAAGCCAGCTCGACGCCGCCCTGCCCTCGCCTGCCGAAGCACCGCAGCGCCTGCACCAGGCCATGCGCTATTCGGTGCTGGGCGGCGGCAAGCGCATGCGCCCGCTGCTGGTGTACGCCAGTGGCCACCTGTTCGGCGCGCAACCGGAACACCTGGACGCGGCGGCGATGGCCGTCGAGCTCATCCACGCCTATTCGCTGGTGCATGACGACCTGCCGGCGATGGACGATGACGCGCTGCGCCGCGGCAAGCCGACCACCCACATCGCCTTCGACGAAGCCACCGCGATCCTCGCCGGTGACGCCCTGCAGGCCCGTGCCTTTGGCCTGCTGGCCGATGCGCCGCTGCCGGCCACGCTGCGCGTGGCCTGCCTGCAGACCCTGGCCCACGCGTCCGGTGCCTCCGGCATGTGCGGCGGCCAGGCGCTGGACATCGATGCCACCGGCCAGCAACAGACCCTGGCGGCACTGACCCGCATGCATGCACTGAAGACCGGCGCACTGATCCGCGCGGCGGTGCGCATGGGTGCGCTGTGCGGCCAGGCCCACGAACCGCAGCTGGCCCAGCTCGACAGTTTCGCCGATGCACTCGGCCTGGCCTTCCAGGTCCGCGATGACATCCTCGATGTCGAAGCCAGTTCCGAACAGCTGGGCAAGACCGCCGGCAAGGACCAGGCGCAGGACAAGAGCACCTTCCCCGCGCTGCTCGGCATGGACGGTGCGAAGGCCCAGCTGCACGAGCTCGCGGCGCGCATGCAGGCGATCCTGGCCGGATACGGCGAAGAGGCCGATGCACTGCGTGCGCTGGCGACGCTGGCGGTCGAACGCGATCATTGATCGCTGCTCGCTCGTCGGCCCCCCGTCGCTCCCCGCACATGAAAACGCCCGGCAATGCCGGGCGTTTTCAGTTCCGCATGCAGCCCCGGTCTTACTTGATCAGGCGCAGGGTGAACGGGTAGCGATAGGCTTCGCCGTTGTTGGCCTTGACTGCGGCAATGATGCAGAACACCAGGTTGACGAGGCCCACGATCGGCGCCAGGATGCCGCCGATGATCACCACCATCAGGATGATGCTGATGACCATCGCGATGGTCACGGTGATCTGGAAGTTCAGCGCTTCCTTGGCCTGGTCGGTCACGAAAGCCTTGCTGGCGTCATCCTTGTTGATCAGCCAGATGATCAGGGCGCCGATGAACCAGGTGAAGATGCCCAGCAGGTGCGCAGCCAGCGCCATGGTGCGCTGGTCGGCCGGGGCATCCGTGGTTGCCGGCGGCGGCGGGACGTTATCGAATTCGCTCACGACAAAACTCCTTTTCATTGGGTGGTCTTGACCCACCAGCACCAAGCTGGTTGCGTCAGGCGGGCATAGCTTACGCCATCAACGCCATCAATCATTACCCGCGATGGTCATCCGCCCCAGCAGGATCGAGCCGGTCCGGATGTGCGAGCGCGGGTCGACGTCGCTGCCGACCGCCTCGATGCTGCTGAACATCTCGCGCAGGTTGCCGGCAATGGTGACGCCGTCCACCGGGTACTGGATCTCGCCGTTCTCGACGCGGAAACCGCCGGCGCCCCGCGAGTAGTCGCCGGTCACCCCATTGACGCCCTGCCCCATCAGTTCGGTCACCAGCAGGCCATCGCCCATCTGCCGGGCGATCTCTTCCAGCGAGCCGGCATTGGCCGCCAGCTGCAGGTTGTGCACGCCGCCGGCATTGGCGGTGGTCTGCAGGCCCAGCTTGCGTGCCGAATAGCTGCCCAGCACGTAGCGCTGCAGGACGCCGTCGCGCACCAGTGCCGAGGCACGGGTCGCCACGCCATCGCCGTCGAAGGCGGCCGAACGCAGGCCACGCCGCAGGTGCGGCAGCTCGTCGATCTGCATCCATTCCGGGAACAGGCGCTGCCCCACGCTGTCCAGCAGGAAACTGGCCTGGCGGTACAGCGCGCCGCCGGACACCGCCGACAGCAGGTGGCCGACCAGGCTGCGCGCCACTTCCGGGGCGAACAGCACCGGCATGCTGCCGGTGGCCAACGAACGCGGCTGCAGGCGGGCGATGGTGCGCTCGGCGGCACGACGCCCGACCCGGCCCACTTCCTCCAGGTCCTCGCGGGCCAGTGCGCTGGTGTACCAGCCATCACGCTGCATGCCGTCGCCCTGCCCGGCGATCAGTGCACAACCGATCGAATGGTGGGTGCCGCGCTCGCGGCCGATGAAGCCATGCGAATTGGCGTAGACCGACAGGCTCTGCATGCTCGACACCGAAGCGCCATCGGAATTGCGGATCTGCGCGTCGGCCTCGCGCCCCGCGTTCTCGCAGGCCAGCGCCAGGTCCACCGCCTCATCGGCCTGCAGCGCCCACGGGTGCCAGCCGTCCAGGTCGGGGAAGTCGGTGGCCATCAGCGCGGCCTCGGCCAGGCCGGCGGCCGGGTCGTCCTCGGTGTGCCGGGCGATCGCGCAGGCCTGCTCGACCGTGGCGGCCAGGCTGGCCTCGTTCAGGTCACCGGTGCTGGCGCTGCCCTTGCGCTGGCCGAAATAGACGGTCACCGCGATGCCACGGTCGCGGGTGGACTGCACGGTCTCCACTTCGCCAAGGCGGACATTGACCTCCAGGCCACGATCCTCGCTGCAGCTGACCTCGGCCTGGCTGGCGCCCAGCGCGCGGGCACGGTCGAGCAGTTGCTGGGAGAGGTCGGCCAGCCGTTCCAGCCGGGCCGGGCTGTCGTCGCCGACGGCCACTTCAGGGGCGATCACGTTCAATGCTTTATCCTGTACAGGTTGGGCCCGGCATCACGCCGGGCGACTTTTTTTGAGATCAGGTAGGGACGATGCGCGGACGCGACGAAGAAACCGGTGAATTCCACGACAAGAGCCGCAGCCAGAACCGGCGCGAAGCGCTCGACGTCCTGGCCCTGGGCGAGAAGCTGGTGTCGTTGACTCCGGCCCAGCTGGCGCGCCTGCCGATCCCGGAAGACCTGCTGCCGCATATCGCCGAGTGCAAGCGCATCACCGCCCACATCGCCCACAAGCGCCAGCTGGCGTTCCTGGCCAAGCACATGCGCCGCGAGGACGAGGCAACGCTGGACGCGATCCGCGATGCGCTGGACGCCAACAGCGAGACCGGCCGCCGCGAAGTGGCGATGATGCACCGCGTGGAGGACTGGCGCGACCGCCTGTTGGCCGACGGCGACAAGGCGCTGGCCGCCCTGCTTGACGACTACCCGCAGGCCGACCGCCAGCAGCTGCGCACCCTGGTACGCAACGCGCAGACCGAAAAGGCGAAGAACAAGCCGCCGCGCGCCTACCGCGAGATCTTCCAGGTGCTGCGCGCGCTGATGCTGCCGGCGGCGCTGGGCCTGAAGACGGCGGGCGACGAACACGCCGGCGATCCGGTCGACGAGGCCGACGAGGACTGAGCCCGCGCCGGCCCGGGCGGTGGCCGCGGCCATCGCCACGCTCAGGCCTGCGTACCGCCGACGGTGATGCCCTCGATCAACAGCGAGGGCTGGCCGACACCCACGGGCACACTCTGCCCGTCCTTGCCGCAGATGCCCACGCCCTCGTCCAGGGCCAGATCGTTGCCGACCATGCGCACCTTCTGCATGGTTTCCGGGCCGTTGCCGATCAGGGTCGCGCCCTTCACCGGGGTGGTGATGCGGCCATCCTCGATCAGGTAGGCCTCGGTGGCCGAGAACACGTACTTGCCGCTGGTGATGTCGACCTGGCCACCGCCGAAGTTGACCGCGTACAGGCCCTTCTTCACCGAACGGATCATCTCCTGCGGGTCGTGCTCGCCGGCGCGCATGTAGGTGTTGGTCATGCGTGGCATGGTCAGGTGCGCGAACGATTCGCGGCGCCCGTTGCCGGTCGGGGCCATGCCCATCAGCCGCGCGTTGAGGCTGTCCTGCATGTAGCCGACCAGGATGCCGTCCTCGATCAGCGGGGTGCACTGGCTCGGGTGGCCTTCGTCGTCGATGTTCAACGAACCGCGGCGGCCGTCCAGGGTGCCATCGTCGACGATGGTCACCCCGGGCGCGGCGACGCGCTCGCCGATGCGGCCGGCGTAGACACTGGTGCCCTTGCGGTTGAAGTCGCCTTCCAGTCCGTGGCCGACCGCCTCGTGCAGCAGCACGCCCGGCCAACCCGGGCCCAGCACCACCGGCATCATGCCGGCCGGCGCCGGCACCGCGTCCAGGTTCACCAGCGCCTGGCGCAGTGCTTCCTGAGCCAGGGCTTCGGGGCGACCGCTGGCAAACAGATCTTCATAGCCATAACGGCCACCGCCACCGGCGTAGCCGGACTCGCGACGGCCGTTGTGCTCGACAATGACCTGCACGTTCAGGCGTACCAGCGGACGCACATCGGCGGCCAGCACGCCGTCGCTGCGGGCGATCAGCACCGTATCGACGCCGCCGGACAGGCTCACCATCACCTGCTTCACGCGCGGGTCGGCGGCACGCAGGTAGCCATCCAGGCGCTTGAGCACCTCGACCTTGGCCTCGTTGCCGATGCCGTCGATCGGGTCCAGCGCCGGATACAACGCGCGCGCATTGCCGCGCAGCAGCGAACGTCCGGTCTGCGCACCGCCCTCGCGCGAGATCGCGCGCGCCGACTGCGCCGCCGCCAGCAGCGCATCGGCATGGATGTCATCGGAATAGGCGAAGCCGGTCTTCTCCCCGGAAATCGCCCGCACGCCCACGCCCTGTTCGATGGAATGGGCGCCGTCCTTGACGATGCCATCTTCCACGCTCCAGCTCTCGCGGCGGGCGTGCTGGAAGTAAAGGTCACCGAAGTCGACACCGGGGCCGAGCAACTGCCCGAAGGTGCGCTCCAGGCCGGCGGTATCCAGGCCGCCGGGGCGCAGCAGGCGGTCTTGGGCAAGCGTCAGGGCGATGTCAGTCATGGTCTCGATCTGGGGGTGCGGGGGCGCTCAGGCAAGCCCCGTGGACAGGAAGCCGCGCTCAGCGCGAGCGCGGCAGGTCGGTGACGGTCGGCGGGATGGCTGGCGCCGGGCTGGGCGTGGGCGGCGGCGGGGTCTTGTCGCGGCTGCGCTCGATCACTTCCACCTTCGGTTCCTTCCACGGGCCGGTCACCTTGTAGGTACGGGCACCGATCTCGCCCAGCGGCTTGGACAACACCGCATTGGTGGCTGCACCCAGCGCGGCCCCCACCGGGCCACCGGCCACCGCACCGACCACGGTGAGCAGGTTGCCCGCGCGCGGGTTGACGTCGATGGTCTGGTCGAACTGCTGGTTGCGCAGGTCGGCCTGGCCACGGATGGTGATGTTGGCCGCCGGGCCTTCGATCAGCACCTTGTCGGTGCGCGCCATGCCCTGCCCGAACTGCATGCTGCCGTCGATCTGGTTGAATGCGAAGCCCTTGGAGAAGAAGTCGCGGAAATCGAACATCAGGCGCCGCGGCAGCTGCGCGACGCTGAGCAGGCCCAGCACGCGCCCGGCGCCCGGCTCCAGCTCCAGCAGCTGGCCATTGCGCGCATGCAGGTCGAGGCTGCCCTGCAGGTTGCCCAGCTGGAAGTCCGACGGCCCCCCGCTCCAGGCCGCCTGCAGCTGCGCCTGGCCGGAACCGCCGCGCAGCTGGCCGCCGTAATCGAGGTTCTGCATCAGCCCGCCCAGGTCCTCGCTGCGCACCTGCGCGGTCAGTTCGGTTCGGGCGCCGCCCGTGCGGCCGAGCCAGCGGCCGGTGATGTCGATTTCCTGGTCCGGCGCGCGGAAACGCAACGCGTCCACGTTCAGGCCGTTGGCCAGCGGCCGCGTGCGCAGCACCGCCTGGCCCAGCACCACCTTGCCGAACTTCAGGTCGGCGATGTCCAGCGCGAACGGCGGCAGCTTGGCCGGGTCCATGTCATTGGCGCCGGCCTGTACCCGCGCCGGCGCGGCGGCGGCACCCGGTGCCGCCGGCAGTGACTGCCAGTGCACGCGGTCAAGCTGGCCGCTGATGGTGCCACCGTCGGCGTTGGGCACGGTCAGGCGGCCGGCCAGCGACGGCCCGTCCAGGCGCACGTCCAGTGCCTGCGGCCCCGGGTGCAGCTGCAGCCGGGTCTGCTCGAACACTCCGCCGATCAGCTTGAGCTGGCCGACCTGCACGTCGACCGCGCGCAGCGGCATCGCGTCGTCGTCACTGCCACCGCGCGCCAGGCTGATCCACTCCAGCGCATCCAGGGTCGGGCTGCGGCCATTGACCGTCAGTCCGCTCGCCGGCGGCTCGCGGTCGACATGGTCGCTGCCCAGCGTGACCTGCACGCCGGTCTGGTTGTTGTGGCTGCGCGCGGCCAGGGCCAGGCGCTGGCCGAAGGCCACGTCGATGCGGCCGGCGCCCATCGGCAGCTGCGCGGCCACCGTGGTCGCCAGCGGCTCGGAGGCCGGCTTGTCCAGCGGCGCCGGCAGGTCGAGCCGGGTGCCGACCAGGTCCGAGCTCAGTCGCAGCTCGCTCGGCGGCGCAGGGGCGCCTGGCGCCACCTTGGGCAGGTTGACGCCGATGGTCCAGGCCGAATTGCCGGTGATGTAAGGCTTGAGCCAGGCCATCTCGGGGGCACGGTCAATCAGCACGCCGGCATCGAGGCGGGCGCTCAGCTGTGACTCGAAGGCGCGCGTGCTGTCATGCACGTAACCGCCGGCACGCAGGCTCAGCCGTCCCTCCTGGCCGAGGTGGCGCACCGCCAGTTCTTCGGCGCCGAAACCGCCGTTGCTGTAGCGCGCCTGCCCGTGCATGTTGTCAAAGGTCAGCTGGAAGCGCTTGTCGACCAGCTTCACCCCGGCCAGATCGACCGTGCCCTGCAGGTGGCCCTCGCCTTCATCCTGATGCAGCGGCTGCAGCAGGTCGAAGGTCACATGGGCCGGACCGCTGGCGACCAGATTGTCCAGCGTATCGCCGTAGTCCTTGTGCAACGGGCTCTGGCGCAGCATCGCCAGCAGCTTGCCGGCCTCGCTCGGCGCATCGGCACGCACGTACAACGGCTGGTGCCCGAAGTCCGGAATGCCCGCTTCGAATCTCTGCACCGCCACGCCGGCAAGATCACCCCGTCCACGCATGTCGAAGCCAGGGCCGATGAAGGCAATGTCGGCGTCGACCTGGCTCATCAGCGGCCAGTCGTGCTGGAAGCGGATGTCGCCATTGGTGATGTGGCCGGTGGCCTCGAAGCGGCCATCATTGTTGTCGAACGGCCAGTCGTCCAGGTCGCCGGTGACCAGGCCGACGCCATTGCGCACCTGGCCACCGGCCAGCGCCATGTCCAGCCAGTCGGTGGCGCCCTTGCTCATCTTGGAATGGATCCAGAAGCGCTTGGCCGCCGTCATCGGCACGTCGTCCAGCTTCGCGGCCAGCTGCAGCCACGGCCGCGTGCCGTCGCCCTGGAACCAGACCCCGCCGCGCACGTCGGCCGCGTAGTCGGTACCTTCCACACGCATCGCCGGCGTTCCGATCCGCCAACCGCCGCCCTCGTCGCGCCAGCCCACGATCTGGCCAGCCAGGTGCAGGTCATGGCGCACACCGAAGCCGGTCGGCCAATCGAACTGCAGCTGCCGTTGCGGTTGCAGCTGCAGGCTGAAGCCGTCGGCGTCGCCTTCAAAGCGCCCGCCCAGGCCGCGCAGGCCGGGCGAGTTGCCCACGCTGGCGAAACCCAGCGACTGCAGTTCCCCCTGCGCCCACAGGGGGCCATCGCGTTCGCCCGACAGCTGCAACGCGCGCACGTCCAGCTGCGGCCTGGACAGGAACAGCCAGCGGCGCAGGCCCACCTCAAGGCGATCACTCAGGGCCAGCGCACGCAGTGCGATGCCGGCCTGCACGTCGCCGGAACGGACCCGCAGCTGTTTGCCGACCTGCAGCTGCAGGCCATCGAGGCGCTGCTCGCCGTCTTCATTCTTCAGCCGCAGCCGCGGAACCTGCAGCGCCCAGCCCTCGGCCTGGCGCTGCCAGCGCAGGCGGGCCTGCAGTCGCTGCAGCTGCAGCTGCGGCGCCGCCATGCCGGGTATCGGTGCGCCATCGATGCGCACGTCGCGCAGGTCCGAATCCGTGGTCAGCGCCACCGGCGCGAAATCGCGCAGGGTCAACCACAGGTTCAACTCGCCCTTGCCCTCGCGCAGGCGCACGCCGCCAGCCGCCAGCAAGGGCGCCCAGGCGTGGAAATCGACCGGGTCGGCGCCCAGCCAGGCCTCGCCGTTGCCGCGCGCGCGGTCAACGTCCAGCACCGCGGTCAGCGGCAGCGCTTCGGGCTGCGCCCAGGCGCGCACGCCCACGCGCAGCCGATCCCCATTGACCCGCAGGCGCAGATCGATGCGCGGCAGCGTGCTGTCGATGCCCAGCGCCGGCGCGTGCACGCTCAGGCGGCCGCCGATCACCTGCAGCTCGCCCAGCCGGCGCAGCGCATCGAGGGGATCACCACCGTTGTCGGACTGCGGCAGCCCGCGCACCGACCAGCGGCCGTGTTCATCCTGCTGCAGGTCCAGCGCCAGGCCGCGCAGGCGCAGCTCGGTCAACGAGTGGCCGGGCAGCAGCCCGCTGTACATCGACACCAGGACTTCGGCCTCGCCGATCGGCAGGCCCTGCCCGGCGCCGATGCGCAGGCCCTTCAGCTGCAGCAGCGGGCCACGCCGGGTCCAGGCGGTCTGCAGCTGGTCGAAACGCACCGGCTGGCCGGCACGCTCGCTCAGCCAGGCGGCAATCTTCTCCGGATGGCGCTCGGCCAGCGGCAGCAGCTGGCTGAGCGTGCCCACCAGCAGTGCAAGCCCGACCAGGCCCACCGCACAGGCGGCAATGAAATGACGGCGGATCCTTCGCAGTCGCAGGCGCGGCGGCGCGCTCATCGGCCACCGCCGGCCTGCGGCCGGCGACGATCAGAGCAGAACGACATCGAATTGCTCCTGCAGGTACTGCTCGTCCGCCTGGAAGCGGATGCTCTTGCCGAGGAATTCCTCCAGTTCGGCCACCGCCGCGGACTCCTCGTCGGTAATGCGCGCGACCACCTTGGTCGACGCGATCACCAGCAGGCGCGCGGCATCGAACTGTCGCACCGCGCGGGTGATCTCGCGGAAGATCTCGTAGGTCACCGTCTCGGTGGTCTTGATGCTGCCGCGGCCACTGCACTGCGGGCACGTTTCCGACAGCTGGCGCTCCAGGCTTTCCACCGTGCGCTTGCGGGTCATCTCCACCAGGCCCAGCGGCGAGAAATCATAGACCGTGGTCTTGGCGTGGTCGCGCGCCAGCGCCTTTTCCAGCGTGCGCAGCACCTGCCGGCGATGCTCGGCATCATCCATGTCGATGAAGTCGATGATGATGATGCCGCCCAGGTTGCGCAGCCGCAGCTGCCGCGCCACCGCCTGCGCAGCCTCCAGGTTGGTGCGGAACACCGTTTCTTCCAGGTTGCGCTGGCCGAGGAACGAACCGGTATTGACGTCGATGGTGGTCATCGCCTCGGTCTGGTCGATCACCAGGTAGCCACCGGATTTCAACGGCACCTGCTTGTCCAGCGCGCGGCCGATCTCGTCCTCCACCCCGAACATGTCGAAGATCGGGCGATCGCCGGAATACAGCTCCAGCTTCTCGGCCAGCACCGGCATGTACTTGGCGACGAAGGCCTGCAGCTGGCCGAAGGTCTCCTTCGAGTCCACCTTCACCTTGTCCACATCCTTGCGGATCAGGTCGCGCACCGAACGCAGCGGCAGGCTCAGGTCTTCATAGATGATGCTGCACGAGGGCGCTTCGCGGCCACGGCGCTCGACCACGTTCCACACGCGCGACAGGTAGGCGATGTCTTCGGCGATGGCCTCGGCCGGCTGGCCTTCGGCGTTGGTGCGCACGATGTAGCCGTAGCCGCCGTGCTGCGCCGACAGCTCGGTCACCAGCGCCTTCAGGCGGGCGCGCTCGGCTTCGTCTTCGATGCGCGCCGACACGCCCACCACCTTGGACTGCGGCAGCAGCACCATGTAGCGCGAAGGAATGCTGATCTGCGTGGTCAGGCGGGCGCCCTTGGTGCCGATCGGGTCCTTCACCACCTGCACCACGATGTCCTGGCCGTCGCGCAGCAGCTCGACGATCGGCACGCTGGCCGGCGGCGGCAGCGTGGTGTTCTCGGTGTCGGCACTGGCCACCGGCGCCGGCCGCACCACGTCGTTGGCGTGCAGGAACGCGGCGCGCTCCAGCCCGACCTCGACGAAGGCGGCCTGCATGCCGGGCATGACCCTCTGCACCTTGCCCTTGTAGATGTTGCCGACCACGCCACGGCGCCAGCCGCGCTCGATGTGCAGTTCCTGCAGCATGCCGTTCTCGATCACCGCGACCCGGGTCTCGCGCGGGGTCACATTGACCAGGATTTCCTCAGACATCGGCAGCCTCCCTGGCGGCATCGGCAATGGGGGCTGGCACGCCACAACGCGCCAGCAGACGATCGGTGTGCAGCAGCGGCAGCCCCATCACGCCGGAGTAGCTGCCGGAAAGATGTTCGATCCAGCGCTCGGCCCCACCCTGGATGGCGTAGGCGCCGGCCTTGTCCAGTGGCTCGCCGCTGGCGACATAGGCGGCAATGCTGGCGGCGTCGATCGGGGCGAAGGTCACCTCGGAAATGACCAGCTCACTGTCCAGGCCGCCCGCGCCGACCACCACCACCGCGGTCATCACCTGGTGGGTGCGCCCGGCCAGTCGCGCCAGCATCGCCCGCGCGTCGGCGGCATCGACCGGCTTGCCGAAGACCTCGCCGTCCAGCACGACCTCGGTATCCGAACCGAGCACCCGCGCCTGCGGGTCATCGGCCAGCACCTGGGCCAGCCCGGCGCGCGCCTTGTCGGCGGCAACCCGGCACACATACTGTTCGGCGCTTTCAGTGGCCGCGCGCTGCTCGACGACCTCCAGGTCAAGGGCCTGGAAGGGGCGTCCGAGTCGGGACAGCAGCTGGTTGCGTCGGGGGGAGCGGGAAGCAAGATAGAGCATCGGCACAGCATAACCTGAGGCCACCGCCTGAATCGTCGGCAACCCGTTACGGAACCGCTGCAACCCCGATCAGGCTCACAGCGCGTTCATCGCTACGACACCACCCTCACCGCCACAACAAGGAGATCCCATGCGCCTGACCGCCACCCCGCTGCTGCTCGCCCTGTCCCTCGCCCTTGGAACCTCGATGACCGCCCATGCCGCTCCGCCGTCGCCGCCGATCGCCGCCCCGGCCGAAGGCACCCTGCTGAACATCTCGGCCAACGCCGAAGCCACCCGTGTACCGGACGTGGCCACGCTGTCCGCCGGCGTGGTCACCCAGGCCGCCGACGGCAACAGCGCCATGCGCCAGAACGCCCAGCAGATGGACAAGGTGCTGGCCGCGATCAAGGCCGCCGGCATTGCCGAGCGCGACGTGCAGACCAGCGGCGTCAGCCTCAATCCGCAGTACCGCTACGCCGACAACGAAGCGCCGAAGATCACCGGCTACCAGGCCAGCAACACGGTCAGCCTCAAGGTGCGCGACATCGCCAAGCTCGGCAAGGTGCTGGACGCGCTGGCCGCGCAGGGCGCCAACCAGATCAACGGGCCCAGCTTCGAGATCGACCAGCCCGAGCCGGTCTATGACGAAGCCCGCCTGGCCGCCCTGAAGAAGGCCCAGGCCCGCGCCCAGACCTACGCCAGGTCGCTGGGCCTGCAGGTGCGCCGCATCGTCAGCATCTCCGAGAACAGCAACGGCGGTTTCCGCCCGATGCCGATGATGCGCACCATGGCGGCCGGTGCGGCGATGGACAAGGCCACTCCGGTCGCGCCGGGTGAATCCACCGTCTCGGTCAACCTGGACGTGGTGTTCGAACTGGGCCGCTGACCGCGTCTGCCCTGGCCGACAGAGGCGGGTCCCGCTGGGGCCCGCCTTTTTCATGCGTTCCGACGGCGCTGGCTGAAGGCCAGCCCAACACCCCTGCCCCTGCCTCTATGCAGTGGCGGCCCGGCCGCGCTACTGATGCAGTGCCAGCCGCGTGCGGCAACCCCGCCACGGACCCTGGTGCGTTGAGGACTTCGTCACTGGCATGGAGGTGGATCATGGTTCGTACGTACCCCGTTGCATCCCTGCATTTCGACCCCGCCCGGGTGGCCGCCTGGAGCGCGGCGATCGCCCTGCACCTGCTGGCCTTCCTGTTGCTGCTCATCCCTGCGACCTACCAGGCCGTGCAGGTGCCGCGTGAAAAGACGCCGGTCCGGCTGATCGAGAAGATCCCGCCCCCGCCGACGCCGCCGGTGCCGGTCCCGCCCAAGGAGATCGTCCAGGTGGTGCCGAAACCGCGAACGCAGCCGGTGGTACCGCCACTGCCCGCGCCCACCGCGACCGTGGAGGAGACCCAGGGCATCGCGCTGCCGGCCGCCGAACCGGCTCCGCCGCAGCTGGCGCCCAGCATCGACGCGTCCACCCCGTTGGCCGGCGCCCAGCTGCAGTACCGCAGCGCCCCTCCGCCGGCCTACCCGATCCAGTCCCTGCGCAACCACGAACAGGGCACGGTGCTGTTGCGGGTGGAAGTGGACAGCCATGGCCAACCGGTCGCGGTCAGCGTCGAGCGCAGCAGTGGCTCGCGCAACCTGGACCAGGCCGCCCGCCAGCAGGTACTCCGGCACTGGCGCTTCGAGCCCGCCCAGCGTGACGGCATGGCCGTTCCGGCCATCGGCCTGGTACCGGTGCAGTTCTCGCTGCCCGACTGAGCCCCACCACCGGCCCGGCCTCGCGCCGGGCCGCCCTCCTCCGGGGCCTGCGCCCGGAATGCGGACGGGGCGGGACCAAGCGTTACTGATTAAGCAAAATTTCACGACTTCGTCACCTGCAGGAAACCTAGATTGGCGCGTCCCGGCATCGATCCGGCGACAGCCCTCAACGCTACGGTTTTCCAGTTAGGAGAGAAGCTGTGAAACACCCGATCCAACGGCCCGCCAGCCGCCGCCGCAGCACCCTGGCATCGTCCATCACCCACATCCTCACCGGCGGCGCCCTGCTGCTGGCCGGCGCCGTCGCTTCCTCCTCCGCCTTCGCGCAGGAAAAGGCCACCAACCTCGACCGCATCACGGTCACCGGCTCCAACATTCCGCGCACCAACACCGAGACACCGTCGCCGGTGCAGGTGGTGACCCGCCAGGAAATCGACCGCACCGGCAAGACCTCGCTGGCCGAGTACCTGCAGACCATCACCGCCGATGGCGCCGGCTCGATTCCCAAGACCTTCGGCAACGGTTTCGCCGGCGGTGGCGCCGGCATCTCGCTGCGTGGCCTGGGTGCCGGCTCGACGCTGGTGCTGTTGAACGGCCGCCGCATGGCCACCTATGGCCTGGCCGATGACGGCCAGAAGGTCTTCACCGACCTCAGCACCATTCCGCTCGATGCCGTCGAGCGCGTGGAAGTGCTGAAGGACGGCGCCTCGGCCATCTATGGCTCCGACGCCATCGCCGGCGTGGTCAACATCATCCTGCGCAGCGACTTCCAGGGTGCCATCCTGCGTGGCTCCTACGGCCTGTCCGGTGACAGCGATGGCGACGCGAAGAAGGCGACCCTGACCGCCGGTACCGGCGATCTGGCCACCGACGGCTGGAACGCATTCTTCAGCCTGGACGTCGGCAAGACCGACGCGATCAAGATCAGCGACCGCAAGAACCGCAAGTGGATCGGCACCGGCGACACGCGCCCGTGGGGCTATGACAAGACCGCCCAGTTCCTGGGCGGTGCATATACCCGTGGCGGCACCTCCGGCGGTTCCGGCCCGAACGGTTCCTACCTCGACGCCACCGGCCACCTGGTGCCGCTGCCGGGCTGTACCGGCCTGACCACCATCGGTGGACAGACCCCGGCCAGCATCGCCGCCGATGGCTGCCTGTGGGATCCGGCGCAGCAGTACCGCGACCTGATTCCGGAAGAGAAGTACGTCAACGTGTTCGGCCGCGCCAGCTTCGCCTTCGGTGAAGGCGGCGAGATCTACACCGAGATCGGCTACTCGAAGAAGGAAACCATCTTCAGCAACACCCCGTCCGGCGTGTCGGGCGGCTGGGGCTACCCGGGCGGCCCGGTCAACGCCAACAGCGGCGACGGCGCGACCGTGCTCGGCCCGAACCACCCGGACAACCCGACCCCCGGCACCGCGCGCCGCGTGCGCTACTCCGCCTGGGATGTCGGCCCGCGCGTCACCGACAACACCAATGAGTTCAACCGCTTCCTGGTCGGCGTCAAGGGCAACTGGGGTGACTGGACCTACGACACCGCCTACCTGCACTCGGGCACCGACCTGACCAACAAGCGCACCGGCTTCCTGCGCTACAGCGCCGTTCGCTGTGCGCTGGGCAATGCCAACTGCGCCGGTGGCGTGTGGCGCATCGGTGACGATGCGGGCAAGAACTCGCAGGCCCTGTACGACTACATCTCGCCCACGATCAGTGCCCGCGCCAAGTCCAGCCTGGACATGTTCGACTTCACCGTCTCGCGCAGCCTGGCGGACCTGAAGGGTGGCCCGCTGGGCCTGGCGATCGGTACCGAATGGCGCAAGACCAGCAACAGCCTGACCCCGCAGACCTACACCGACCAGGGCGACATCATCGGCCTGGGCTACTCGGCCTATGACGGCACCCAGAACGTGTATGCCGGCTACGTCGAACTGTCGGCACCGGTGCTGGAACAGCTGGAACTGTCCGGTGCTGTGCGCTATGACAAGTACGAAAGCGGTGAAGGCAAGGCCACGCCGAAGCTGGGCGTGAAGTGGACCCCGGCCGACTGGATCGCCCTGCGCGCCAGCTACGCCGAAGGTTTCCGCGCGCCGAACCCGGCCGAGAACGGTGACGGTGGCCTGGCCGCCTTCTCCACTGCGGTCGACCCGGTGCGTTGCCAGATCAGCGGTGGTGCTGCCAGCGAGTGTGGCGCCAACTCGGTGGCGATCATCACCAAGCCGAACAAGCTGCTGAAGCCGGAAGAGTCCAAGAGCTACTCGGTCGGCATCGTGCTGCAGCCGACCTCGACCACGTCGATGACCGTCGATGCCTGGCAGATCAAGCGCACCAACGAGATCGTGCAAGGCAGCACCTCGGCGGCGATCCTCGCCGGCAACGTGCTGCGCGACAGCAACAATCTCAATGGCGTGGCCAACAGCGGCACGATCCTGGCAGTCAACACCGGCTACGTGAATGCCAGCTCGTCGCGTGTCCGCGGTATCGATACCGACATCCGCCAGACCTTCGAGATCGGCCCGGGCCAGCTCGAGCTGGACCTGCAGTGGAGCCACATCCTGAAGTTCGAGCGCACCGAAGGCGGCGACACGGTTGATTACGTGGGTACCCACGGCAACTGCGACGTCACCAACTGCATCGGTACCCCGAAGGACAAGGTCAACTTCGGCACCACCTGGAAGCAGGGCCCGTGGAGCGTCAGCGGCATCGTCAACTACATCAGCAAGATGGACAACACCGACAGCCGCGGTGGCAGCTACCTGGCCTTCTACGCTGACGGCACGCCGGTGACGAAGATCTCCTCGTTCACCACGATGGACCTGTCCGGTCGCTGGAGCATCAACGACTCGTTCGAACTCAACGCCTCGGTGGCCAACGTGTTCGACCGCATCGCCCCGCTCGACCCGACCACCTACGGCGCAGTGAACTACAACCCGATGCACTTCTCCGGTGCGCTGGGCCGTTACTACACCGTCGGCTTCAAGTACACGTTCAAGTAAGTCCGGTTGCAGTGTCACCCTCGAAGGCCCGGGCCATTGCCCGGGCCTTCGTCGTTCCGGCACGGACGGGCGCCAGCGGGCCAGGCCTTTCTTGCAGGCCTGTTCACAGGTACACGGCTACCGTGTCCCTGCGGCATCGCCGCCGCAGGGGATCTCCATGGCCGCAACATCGCAACGGCTGGGCCTGCCCGCGCTGACCGCACTGGTGGTCGGCTCGATGGTCGGCGCCGGCATCTTTTCGCTGCCGCAGAACGTCGCGCGCAGTGCCGGTCCGGCCGCCGCGCTGATCGGCTGGGCGGTCAGTGGCGCCGGCATGCTGATGCTGGCCTTCGTGTTCCAGGCCCTGGCCAATCGTCGGCCGGATCTTGATACCGGCATCTACGCCTACGCGCGCGAAGGCTTCGGCAACTACATCGGCTTCTCCGCGGCGTGGGGCTACTGGGTGGCCTCGGTACTCGGCAATGCCAGCTTCTTCGTGCTGATCTTCAGTGGCCTGGGCCACTTCATGCCGGTGTTCGGTGAAGGCAACACCCCGGCCGCCGTGGCGGCATCGTCCGTGCTGCTGTGGACCGTGCACCTGCTGGTGTTGCGCGGCCTGCGCACGGCCGCCATCGTCAACGGCCTGGTGACGGTGGCCAAGCTGCTGCCCATCGCACTGTTCCTGGTCCTGGCCGCAGGCGCATTCCGCATGGACGTGTTCCGGGCCGATTTCCTCGGCACGCCCGCCCTCGGCGATCTCGGCCAGCAACTGCGCGGCATGATGCTGGTCACCGTGTGGGTGTTCATCGGCATCGAAGGCGCCAGCATCTACTCGCGGCGCGCGGCACGGCGCGCCGATGTCGGCCGTGCCACCGTGATCGGTTTCCTCGGGGTCTGGCTGCTGCTGGTGCTGGTCAGCCTGCTGTCGATGGGCGTGCTGTCGCAGGCGGAACTGGCCGGGCTGCCCAACCCATCGATGGCCTACGTGCTGCGCGCCATTGTCGGCGAATGGGGCGCGACGGTGATCATCATCGGTTCGATCGTCTCCGTACTCGGCGCATTGCTGGCCTGGGTGCTGCTGTGTGCCGAAGTGCTGTATGCCGCCGCCGGTGATGGCACCATGCCGGCCTTCCTCGGCCGCGAGAACGCGCGTGGCGTGCCGGCCAATGCACTGTGGCTGAGCAATGGCCTGATCCAGTTGTTCCTGCTGCTGGTGCTGGTCAGTTCGGGCAGCTACACCGGGCTGGTGCTGCTCGCTGCGTCGATGAGCCTGGTGCCCTACTTCCTGTCCACGGCGTTCGGCGTGCAGCTGGCCTGGCGCGGGCAGGCCTACGCCGATGAGCCCGGTGTGCGCTGGCGTGATTTCGCGGTCGCATTGCTGGCCAGCGCCTACGCGCTGTGGCTGGTGTATGCCGGCGGCCTCGACAACCTGCTGTTGTCGGTGCTGCTGTACGTGCCCGGCGTGGTGCTGTTCGCACTGGCCCGGCGCCAGCGCGGCGAGCCGGTATTCACGCGTTGGGAATGGGTGCTGTTCGGCGCGATCCTGGCGGTGGCGATCGCCACGCTGGTCGCGTTCTGCAGGGGCCAGCTGGCACTGTAGAACCGAGCCCACGCTCGGCTTCGCACAGGCAGCCGAGCATGGCTTGGCTCTACAACCGGCGTTCCGCCAGCATGCCGATATCCTGCATCCAGCGCTCGGCCAGCTGCGTCCACGCCGCGACCGGTGCATCCTTCATGCGCAGCCCGAACGCGTGGCCGCCGCGTGCGAACAGGTGCATCTCCACCGGCACGCCCGCGTCCACCAGGGCACGGTAATAGGCCAGCGATTCGCGCACGTCATCGGTGCGATCGTCGGTGGCTTGCGCGATGAACGTCGGCGGCACGTTGTCATCCACGGTGATGTCGCTGACCAGCGACAATCCGCTCCCGTGCCCCGCCCACAGGTGCCCGGAATACATCACCATCGCGAAATCGGGACGGCTCGGCTGCTCATCCGCAGCATCCACCGGCGCGTAGCTGCGCAGCGCGTGCGTGCTCAGTCCAGCCACCACGTAACCACCGGCGGAAAAGCCGATCACCCCGATCCGCTTCGGATTGATTGACCAGCGCTCGGCCTGTGCGCGCAGCAGGCCCATTGCACGCTGTGCATCCTGCAGGGCCATCGGCACCTTCGGAATGTCGCGGCAGTTGCACTCCGGGTCCCAGTTCGGCCCGGATGCGGGCACCCGGTATTTCAGCAGTGCACAGGTGATGCCCTGTGCGGCCAGCCAGTCGCAGATCTCGCTGCCTTCCAGGTCCATCGCCAGCACCCGATAGCCTCCGCCAGGCACCACCATCACCGCGGTGCCGGTGGCCGGCCCCTTCGGTGGAAACACGGTGAGGGTCGGCGCAGCGACGTTCTGCAGCATCATCCAGTGTTCGCCACTGGCTTCGGAGGTCACTTCGCTGATCTGCTCGGGCCCCTTCAACTTCGGCGGCGCGCTCACCGTGCCCTGCGGCCACAACGGAAGCTCGGTGGTGCCCTGTGGCGGATGCCAGGTGGAAGGGGCGGCCTTCGTTGTGGCGAACGGCGCCATCGCCAGCAGCAGGAAGCTCGAGGACAGGAGCGCACGCATGATCGGCATCCATGGTTGCAGCGGAAGAGTGTAGCGCCGGGCCCATGCTCGGCTTCGAGAAGGCAGTCGCGCGCGGACTCGGCGCTGCAACACGACAAAAAAAAACCTGCATCTCGCGATGCAGGTTTCTCAAGGTGGCGCCCGAAGTTGGACTCGAACCAACGACCCCCTGATTAACAGTCAAGTGCTCTAACCGGCTGAGCTATTCGGGCAGACGACTAGTATAACCCCTCTTCACGCGCGATGGTAGGGGTGATTGGCAATCATTGCGGCGGCGCGATAAAGCTGCTCGGCCACCACCAGGCGCACCAGCATGTGCGGCAGCGTCAGCGGCCCGATCGACCACTTCTCGTCGGCCAGCGCGGACACCTCCGGCGAATGCCCTTCCGGGCCACCGATCAGGAACGCCAGGTCCCTGCCCTGCCCGCGCCAGTGTTCCAGGCGCTGCGCCAGCTGTTCGGAGCTCAGTTGCCGCCCTGGCACATCCAGCGCCACCACATAGGCGTTCTTCGGCAGCGCGGCGATCACACGCTTGCCTTCCTCTTCGGTGGCGCGCCGCGGATCACGCCCCTTGCCGCGCAGGCCGGGCTCGATCTCCACCAGCTCGAACGGCAGCCAGTGCGACAACCGCTTCTGGTATTCGGCGAAGCCCTGCGCGACCCAGCTGGGCGCGCGTTCACCGGTGGCGATCAGGCGGGCTTTCATCAACGGTCCTCCAAAACGTCGACGGCGCCATCGGCGCCGTCGAAGGGATGCATCAACGTGCGGCTCAGGCCACTTCGTCGTCGCTGGATGGCGGCTGGTCGCCGACGGTCCACAGGCGCTCGAGGGCGTAGAACTCACGCACGCGCGGCAGCATCACGTGGACGATCACATCGCCCAGATCGACCAGCACCCATTCGGCTTCGCGCTCGCCTTCGACACCCAGCGGCATCACGTCGAGGTTCTTGGCGAAGCGCACGACTTCATCGGCGATCGACTTGACGTGGCGGGTCGAAGTACCCGAGACGACGATCATGTAATCGGCAACGCTGGACCGGCCGCGCACATCGATCTCGACCAGGTCCTTGGCCTTCAGGTCTTCGGTGGCTTGGCGGACGCTGGCCAGCAGTTCCGGCACGGACGGCGGCGGGCTGGGCAGATCGACCTTGATGGTCTGGGGCTGGGTCTGGTTGCTCAAAGTGGATCGACTCGGTAAACGTGGGGGCGATTATACGGGGATGGCGCGGCCGCGCCATTCACGCTGTGGCCGGGCGGTACAGGCCGTGTGCAGCGACATAGTCGGCCACGGCCGGCGGCAGCAGCGCGCGCCAGGGGCCACCGGCGGCGATCTGCGCACGCACGGTGCTGGCCGATTCTTCGCGCAGCGGGTGGTGCAGGCGCAGGATGCGCCCGGCCGGGCTGGCGAACAGGGCCTGCTCGTTGTCGGCCCAGCGCCCTTGCAGGGCACGCCCCAGCGCGCCGTCGACCGCCCCCTGCAGGGGGCTGCCCGGCCGTTCGGCCACGACGAAGTGGGCCAGCCCGAACAGGGCCTCCCACTCGTGCCAGGCCGACAGGCCCAGCAGGCTGTCGGCGCCGACCAGCCAGGCCAGCGGCCGGCTCGGGCCCAGCTCGGCACGCAGTTCGCGCAGGGTGTCGACGGTATAGGACGGGCGACCGGGAAAGCGGCTGGCACGGTCCAGCTCGCGATGGTCCAGCAGAAGGCCGGGTTCATCGCCGATGGCCAGAGAGAGCATGGCAAAGCGCTGTTCAGCGGTTGCGCCCGGCACCGCGCGATGCGGCGGATCGGCCGCCGGCAGCATGCGCACGGCCACCTGCAGTTCGTCGCGGGCGGCCCGCGCGATCGCCAGGTGCCCCAGGTGCACCGGATCGAAGGTGCCCCCGTAATAGATCCGCAGGCTCATCGCTCAGGCCCGTGCCAGCAGGCGCACGGCACGCGGCTCGGCCACCGCCACCAGCAGGCGCTCCAGCGCCAGCCAGGCATCGCCGTCGGCCCGCCCCTTGGCGATGCGATCGACCAGCCCGGCTTCGGCCACGAAGCGCTCCCAGCGCTTGCCTTCCGGGTGACGTTGCAGCGCGCGCTTGTAGGGCGCCTGCCGCGATTCCCAGATGCCACGCGATTTCATCTCGGCGGCCAGGTTGCCGCCACGCGCCTGCACGCGCGCGAGGCCGGCACCCGCCAGCAGTTCGCGGATCACGATCGGCATCAATGCAGCCACCGCCTCGCCTTCACCGCGCAGGCCGGCCAGCATGCGCAGCACGGCCGGTGGCTGGCCGGAGAACGTCGCCTCCACCAGCCGGAACACGTCGTAGCGGGCGGCGTCAGCCACCAGCGACTCCATCCGTTCCACATCCAGCGGCTGGCCGTCGGCCAGCAGCGCCAGCTTGTCGATTTCCTGGGCCGCGGCCAGCAGGTTGCCTTCCACCCGCTCGGCCAGGCGCTGCACGGCGGCGGGATCGGCACGCAGGCCCTTGCCGCGCAGGCGGCGTTCGATCCAGTCCGGCAGTTCGTGCGGCTTGATCGCCCAGGCCACCGACAGCACGCCGATGCGGCTGACCGCCTCGGCCCACTTGCCCTGATGGGCCTTGCTCCATTCATTGGCAGTGATCATCAGCACCACGTCCGGCGCCGGGTTGGCGCAGAACTGGCTGATCACCTCGGCACCGTCCTTGCCCGGCTTGCCGCTGGGCAGGCGCACCTCGACCAGGCGGCGGGCACTGAACAGGCTGGGCGCGTTGAAGCTGGCGTCGAGCTGGTTCCAGTCGAAGTCACGGCCGTCGGCGTCGAACACCTCGCGTTCGCCGATGCCCGAGGCGCGCGCGCGCGCGCGGATGGCATCGGCCGCCTCCAGCACGCGCAGGGTCTCCGGGCCTGCGATCAGGTACACCGGCGCCAAGGGGGTGTCAGCGCCCTGGCTGGCCAGCTGCTCCGGACGCAGTTCCATCGTCGCTGCCGCTCAGTGCTTGGCGTCGGCGGCCGGCACGGCCGGCACCGCACCCTCGATCGGCTTCGGCGCGGACAGGCTGCCCCCCTTGTCGAGCTCGGCGCGGACCACGCTGTCGATGCGGCGGATGATCGAGGCGGACATTTCCCGGCGCAGCTCCGTGGCCAGGATTTCGCGTTCGGTGGTGGTACCGGTAGCGTCGGTCGGCGGCGACACGTAATCGCGCGACAGCTCAATCACCTGCTGCGGCACCAGCTCGCTGCCATCCTCGCGGCGGAAGATGAAGATCACCGCGTAGCGCAGGCTGTATTCCTGTGCGCGGCCCTGCGAGTCGATGGCGATCGGCAGGTCACCCCAGCGCTCGGACAGCACCTGCAGCTGGGCACTGGGCTCCTTGCTGTCTTCGTCGGCGAGCCTGGCGCCGGAGGCCAGCAGGCTGCGGTTGAGCAGCTTGACCAGTTCGCTGTACGGAGCGGTGGATACCACCTTCACCGGGGCGGTGTCGGTCGGCAACATCAGCTTGTTGCGCAGATGGAAGCCGCA
Organism: Stenotrophomonas pavanii; assembly: GCF_900101175.1. Lineage (GTDB taxonomy): Bacteria > Pseudomonadota > Gammaproteobacteria > Xanthomonadales > Xanthomonadaceae > Stenotrophomonas > Stenotrophomonas pavanii. The sequence goes on from NZ_FNFQ01000001.1 coordinate 401,449, forward strand.
GCCGGCAAGGCCGAGGACAAGAACGAGGGCAAGCAGGATTCGGGTCATGGAGACAGTCTGGCGGAGCCGGGCGATCACGGCAACACACAGCCTGCCCGAAGCCGCGTGAATGCAGGGCCATCAACCGCCTGGCCCTGCACCGGAAAGGCACCGTCCGCCACGCGGGCGGACGGTGCGGGGTACATCAGGCGGCGACGATGTTCACGATCTTGCCCGGCACGATGATGATCTTGCGCACCGTCAGGCCTTCCATGAACTTGGCCGCGTTGGGCTCGGCCAGGGCCAGTGCCTCCACCTGCTCGCGCGCGGCGTCGGCCGCGACCTCGATGGTGCCACGCAGCTTGCCGTTGACCTGCACCGCCAGGGTCAGCGCATCGCGCACCAGCGCGCTGCTGTCGGCCTGCGGGAACGGCTGGTCTTCCAGCAGCGTCTCGCCGTGGCCCAGTACCTGCCACAGGGCGTGGCTGGCATGCGGGGTGATCGGGTTCAGCAGCAGCACGATGGCCTGCAGCGCTTCCTGGCGCACCGCGCGGCCCTGCTCGCTGCCGTCCTCGAACTTGGCCAGTGCGTTCATCAGCTCCATCACCGCAGCGATCGCGGTGTTGAAGCTGTGGCGGCGGCCGTAGTCGTCACCGACCTTGCCGATGGTTTCGTGGGTCTTGCGGCGCAGCGCCTTCTGGTTGGCGTCCAGCGCAGCAACGTCCAGCGCCGGGGCGGCGCCGTCGGCGGCATGCTTCTGCACCTGGGCCCAGAGGCGGCGCAGGAAACGCGCCATGCCGTCCACGCCGGCCTCGTTCCACTCCAGCGACTGCTCCGGCGGCGCGGCGAACATCGAGAACAGGCGCACGGTGTCGGCGCCGTACTTGCCGACCATCGCCTGCGGGTCCACGCCGTTGTTCTTCGACTTGGACATCTTCTCGGTACCGCCCACCACCACCGGCTGGCCATCGGCGATCAGGGTGGCACCCGTGATGCGGCCGCGCTCGTCGCGCTGCACTTCCACATCGGCCGGGTTGATCCAGTCCTTCGAACCGTCCGGGTTCGGGCGGTAATAGGTTTCGGCGATCACCATGCCCTGGCACAGCAGGTTGCGTGCCGGTTCGTTGCTGTCCACCATCCGCGCGTCGCGCAGCAGCTTGTGGTAGAAGCGGAAATACATCAGGTGCAGGATCGCGTGCTCGATGCCGCCGATGTACTGGTCGACCGGCAGCCAGTAGTTGCCGCGCTTGTCGACCGCATCACGGGCACCCGGCGAGGTGTAGCGGGCGTAGTACCAGCTCGACTCCATGAAGGTATCGAAGGTATCGGTCTCGCGCTCGGCGGCGCCGCCGCAGTCCGGGCAGGTGGTCTTGCGCCATTCCGGGTCGGTCTTGATCGGCGAACCGGTGCCGGAGAACGCCACGTCCTCCGGCAGCACCACCGGCAGCTGTTCTTCCGGCACCGGCACTGCGCCGCACTTGGCGCAGTAGATCACCGGAATCGGGCAGCCCCAGTAGCGCTGGCGGCTCACGCCCCAGTCGCGCAGGCGGTAGTTGACGCGGCGCTGGCCCTGGGCCTTGCGCTCGAAACGTTCGGCCAGCGCTTCGAAGGCGCCCTGGAAGTCCAGGCCGTCGAATTCGGCCGAATTTACCAGAATACCCTTGTCACCAAATGCCTCCTTGGTGCACTTGGATTCAAAGTCCTTGATCGTGTGCTCGAACATGCCTCGCTGATCGGTCGGCACAGGATCCCGCGGAGCTGAAGCCCCCAGCCTGTCTACGTCAGCTGCAAACGCAACGCCACTGGACAGAGCTTCCCGAGCTGCCACAACTTCTGCGGGCTCAACCACGATCTTGATGGGCAATCCGTATTTCTGGGCGACTTCAAAGTCGCGCTGGTCATGGCCCGGCACCGCCATCACCGCGCCGGTGCCGTAGCCCATCAGCACGAAATTGGCGACCCACACCGGGACCGGCTCGCCGGTGACCGGGTGCAGCGCGCGCAGGCCGGTGTCCATGCCGCGCTTTTCCTGGGTCTCCAGCTCGGCCTCGGACACACCGCCCTGCTTCAGGTCGGCCAGCAGCGCGGCCAGTTCCGGATTGTTCTTCGCCGCGTGCAGCGCCAGCGGGTGTTCGGCGGCGATCGACACGAAGGTCACGCCCATCACCGTGTCCGGGCGCGTGGTGAACACGCGCAGCGGGTCCAGCGCGCTGCCGTCGACATCGCGCACGTCGAACTGGATTTCCAGGCCTTCGGAACGGCCGATCCAGTTGCGCTGCATGGTCTTGACCGATTCCGGCCAGCCGTCCAGCTCGTCCAGGCCATCCAGCAGCTCCTGGGCGTAGTCGGTGATGCGCAGGAACCACTGCGGGATCTCGCGCTTCTCGACCAGGGCGCCCGAGCGCCAGCCGCGGCCGTCGATGACCTGCTCGTTGGCCAGCACGGTCTGGTCGACCGGGTCCCAGTTCACCACGGCATTGCGACGATAGGCCAGGCCCTTGCGCATCAGGCGGGTGAACATGCGCTGCTCGTGGACGTAATAGTCCGGGCGGCAGGTGGCGAACTCGCGCGACCAGTCGATGGCATAGCCCAGCGACTTCAGCTGGCTGCGCATGTGGTCGATGTTCTTGTAGGTCCACGCCGCCGGCGCGGTCTTGTTCTTGATCGCGGCATTTTCCGCCGGCAGGCCGAACGCGTCCCAGCCCATCGGCTGCAGCACGTTGTGGCCGGTCATGCGCTTGTAGCGGCTGATCACGTCGCCAATCGTGTAATTGCGCACGTGGCCCATGTGCAGCGCACCGGACGGGTACGGAAGCATCGACAGGCAGTAGTACTTCGGCTTGTCCGAAGTCTCGTCGACCTCGAAGGCACGGGTGGCGTCCCAGTACTGCTGGGCGGCGGATTCAACCTGCTGCGGGTCGTAGGCGTTGGTTTCAGCGCTGGTCATGGAACACGCGGATGCGGCGGCAAAGCGGTACAGCGTACCGCAGTGCGGCAAACGTCTCCAATCCTGCCCGCCGGACAGCAGCGTCGCCGCGCTGCCGAGGCCGTCTCAGCGCAGGCGCGACAGCGGCAGGGCCGCAGCCAGCCAGACCGCCCAGCAGGCAAACGCCAGCCGTTGGGCCAGCGGCGCCGGCAGTACGCCCTGCAGGGCAAACGCCGCCAGCGCGGCCAGCACGCCGCAGCCCAGCGCCAGGACGCCCAGAGCGCGGCCATGCGCCTGGCGCAGACCGGACACGGCCAGCAGCACGCTGCCGGCGACGAAGCCCAGTACCCAGATCATCCAGGCACTGGCATGCAGCTGGCTGGCCGGCCCATGCAGGTCGTCCACGTCCAGCGGCAGCGCGCCCATTGCGGCAAACGCCAGGCCGGCCAGCAGCAGCATCTGGCTGCCGACCCGCGGCGCCCAGCCGGCCCCGGTCGGCAGGGTGCGCCGCAGGCGTTCAGCCACCCCCGCCGCCAACAGTCCGGGCAGCACGAAGCCGACGAGATTGAAGGCCAACGCATGCGGCACCCCGCGCGCGCCCAGCAGCGCCACCGGGTGGCGGCCCTGGGCATAGCCGTCCAGGCCAGCACCAAAGCCGGCCACGGCAAGGACGAACGCGACTGCAGCAAGCAGCCCCAACCACCGATCAAGCCGGACCACAGACATCGCGCGCAAACACCCGGAACAGGAATGGACCACCGCATTGTCGCGGCAGCGGCACGAAGCGCCAAGCGGTCGTGCGTTTCAGCATCGGCAGGTGGGTGAGCCACGCGCGGTACTGCGTGCCGCGCCCCTGGGGCCGTCACCGCGGGCCTGTGGGCCCGCCGCGCGGGTGCGCGGGATGTGATGGCAGGGTTGAGACCGACATCGATCGTCACCATAGAATCGGTCTCCAGAGACCAAGCGATGCCTCCCCCATGACCGAGACGACCTACGTATTCGACGCCACCACTGCGACCTTCGAGGCCGAAGTCCTGCAGAAGTCGCTGCAGACGCCAGTGCTGGTCGACTTCTGGGCCACCTGGTGCGGGCCGTGCAAGACCCTGGGCCCGATGCTGGAAAAGCTGGCCGCCGAGTACAACGGCGCCTTCGAGCTGGCCAAGGTCGACGTCGACAAGGAACAGCAGATCGCGGCGGCCTTCCAGATCCGGTCGGTGCCCACCGTGTTCCTGGTCAAGGGCGGCCAGCTGGTGGATGGATTCCCCGGCGCGATTCCGGAAGGCCAGCTGCGTGAGTTCCTGGCCCAGCATGGCGTCGTGCCGGCCGATCTCGGCGATGCCGCCCCCGAAGACGACACGCCGCTGGACCCGCAGGCGCAGGTCGACGTGCTGCGCGCGCAGATCGCCGCCGAACCGGACAAGGATGAGCTGAAGCTCGACCTCGCCCTGGCCCTGCTGCAGATCGGCGGCGTCGACGAGGCTGGCACCCTGATCGACGGCCTGCCGGCCAATCTGGCCACCGACGACCGTGCCGTGCGCGCGCGCGCCCGTCTGGCCTTCGCCGCCGCGCTGAAGGACGCCCCGCCGGCCGAGGTGCTCGACGCGCGCATCGCCGCTGATGGCAAGGATCTCCAGGCCCGCCACCTGCGCGGCGTGCAGCTGCTGCTGGGCGGCCATGACGAAGCCGCGCTGGCCCAGTTCCTGGAAATGCTGCGGATCGACCGCGGATTCGAGGACGGCCTGCCGCGCAAGGCCCTGATCGACGCCTTCAATGTGATCGCCGACGAGGACCTGGTTGGCCAGTACCGCCGCCGCATGGCGTCGCTGCTGTTCTGAACAGGAGCCCGCTCCGTTCAGAATCCCTGCACTGAACGCGGGCAATAATGCGCGCGCTGGCGGCCATGCGGCCGCCACGATCCGTTCGGGGGGATGAGGTCGGGGCCATGGGGTCTTGCAGCTGCACCCCCGCATTGCCGGGATTGCAAACTGTGACCGTCGTCCGCTCTCTGTCGTTCGCCAAGCGTTTCACGGGCGCCCTGCTGTGCGCCCTCTTCGCGCTGCCCGCCCTGGCCGGCGCCCAGGACTGGAACTACCGGGTCCGCCCCGGCGATACCCTGTGGGACCTGGGCGGGCTGTACCTGAAGCCTTCGGTACGCTGGCAGCAGCTGCAGCAGCACAACCGCATCGACAATCCCTACCAGTTGCCGCCGGGCCAGCTGCTGCGCTTCCCGATCAGCTGGCTGCGCACGGAGCCGGCGCCGGCACGGGTGCTGTCCGTGCGGGGCAAGGTCGAACTGTCCGGCGCCGATGGCAGCGCGACCCGCGCGCTCCGGGCCGGCGAGCAGCTGCACATCGGCGACACGGTGGAAACCGAAGGCGATTCCAGCATCACCCTGGAGTTCGCCGACGCCTCGCGCCTGCAGCTGCGCGAATACTCGCGGCTGCGGCTGGACCAGTTGAGCCGCTACGGCCACACCGGCATGGTCGATACCCGCCTGCGCCTGCAACAGGGGCGGGCCAGCAACCGGGTGACGCCGGCGCGCGGCCCCGCCTCGCGATACATCATCGATGCGCCCACCGCGACCAGCAGCGTGCGCGGCACCGTGTTCCGGGTCAGCGCCGGCGATGCCGGCCACGTCGGCGCCACCGAGGTGCTGCAGGGCAAGGTGCAGGTCGGCAACCTCCGTGGCCAGCGCCTGGTCCAGCCAGGCCAGGCCACCCGCAGCAGCAGTGTCGACGCGGCCCCCACCGCCGCCGTCGCCCTGCTGCCGGCACCGCAGCTGCGCACCGGCGAGCTGCGCCTGGCGCCACTGCCGACCCTGCTGGCCTGGGAGCCGGTCAGTGGCGCCGCGCACTACCGGGTGGAAGTGGTGCAGGCGGCAATGCCGGAGATCCTGCTGTTCGCTGCCACCACCGCCGACACCCGGCTGGCGATCGGCGACCTGCCACCGGGCCAGCTGCGCATCCTCCTGCGCGCGGTCGATGCGCAGGGCGTCGAAGGCCTGGACGCCAGCGCCGATTTCGAGCTCAACGACCAGCCACCGCCGCCGCTGACCGTGTCGCCGCTGCATGGGCAGACGATCAACAGTGACCGCCCGCGTTTCCGCTGGAGCCAGGCCCCCGGGGCGCGCAGCAGCGTGCTGCAGATCGCCGCCGACGCCAGCTTCGTGCAGCCCCTGCAGGAACAGACCAGCACCGGCACCGACCTGCGCCTGGCACAGCCGCTGCGACCGGGCCAGTACTACTGGCGGGTGGCCTCGCGCGATGCCAACGGCCACCAGGGTCGCTACGGCCAGGCGCTGCCACTGCACCTGAGCGATGAGCCAGTGGACCCGGCACTGCAGCCGCCCGAAGCCGCGCATGGCGAACTGACCCTGCGCTGGCAACCGGGCAGCGCAGGCCAGCGCTATCGGGTGCAGGTGGCGCGCGGCGCGGACTTCAAGGCGCCGCTGGTCGACGAAACGGTGTCCGAGCCACAGGTCAGCTTCAAGCGCCCGTGGAGCGGCACCCTGCACGTGCGCGTGCAGTACATCGACGATGACGGTCACGCGGGCGCGTTTTCCCCTGCCCAGCAGATCCCGCTGCCCTGCCGCCTCTGCTACGGTGCCGGCGGCGGTGCCCTGCTGCTCTGGTTGTTGTTGTGAGGCGTTCGCCGCTGCCGTGGTCGAAGCGGATCCTGCTGGCCCTGCTGGCCGGCGTGCTGACCCTCGTCGCCAGCCAGGGACAGTGGCTGTGGCGGCAGGACGAAGCCGCCTATGACACGCTGGTCGGCACCTGGGATTACCGCCCCGACCCCAGCGTGCTGATCGTGGCCATCGACGAAGGCAGCCTGCAGCGCATCGGCCAATGGCCCTGGCCGCGCTCGGTGCACGCGCGCCTGCTGGACCGGCTGACCGATGCCGGTGCCGAACGCGTCGCGCTGGACCTGATGCTGTCCGAACCGGACCGGCGCGACAGCCGCCAGGACGATGCGCTGGCGGCCGCGATCCGACGCAACGGCCGGGTGGTGCTGCCGGTGCTGGCCGCACCTGCGGCCGGCGACCGCATGGCCGAGGAGATGCTGCCGATTCCCCAGATCGCCGCCAGTGCCGCCGCCATCGGCCATACCGATGTCGAGGTGGATGGCGACGGCGTCGCCCGCGGCGTCTATCTGCGCGCCGGTATCGGACGGCCGCACTGGCCGGCGCTGGGCCTGGCACTGGCCGATCTGCCTGCAGGCGCGGTACGTGGCCTGCCCGATCCCGACCCGGACGTGGGCTCGCCCTACCAGTGGCGCCGCGACGATTACGTGCGCGTGCGCTACGCCGGCCCGCCCGAGCGGCTGCCACAGGTGTCCTATGCGGACGTGCTCGATGGGCACGTGGACGCCGCGATGCTGCATGGCCGCCGCATCGTGGTCGGCATGACGGCCAGCGGCATCGCGCCTCGCCTGCTGACCCCGACCACCCGCGAGTTCTGGATGAGCGGCAGCGAATACCAGGCCAACATCGCCTCGATGCTGCTGCAGCACAAGCAGATCGACGTGCTGCCGCACGCCTGGCAGCACGCCATCAGCGGCGTGCTGGTGGCGCTGTGCGTGATGCTGCTCGGCCTGCGCCTGCCGTGGCTGGTCGCGCTGTGTTCGCTGCCGATGCCGCCCCTGCTGAGCTGGCTGCTGCTGCGCACCGGTGACCTGTGGTGGGCACCGGCCAGCGCGATGCTGGGCGTGGCGCTGGCACTGCTGGTCTGGGCGGTGTGGCGGATCTCGGCCTGGCACCGCCAGGCCAACCGCGACGCCCTCACCGGGCTGGGCAACCGCCTGCGCTTCGAGCAGTCGCTGCAGCAGGAATGCGATGCGGCGCGGCGCACTGGTAAGCCTCTGAGCCTGGCCCTGATCGACGTCGATCACTTCAAGCGTCACAACGACCGCCACGGCCACCAGGTGGGCGACCGCGTGCTGCGCGATGTCGCCCGCCTGATCGGCGCGCATGCGCGCCGCCCGCGCGACATGGCGGCGCGCTACGGGGGCGACGAGTTCGCGCTGGTGTTGCCGGATACGCCGGCCGAAGGCGCGCGCCAGGTGGTCGAGGACCTGATTGCCTGCGTGCGTGCCCTGCCGGCGCCAGGCGATGACGGCAACGACGCCGTGACGCTCACCATCGGCGTGTTCACCCGTATCCCCGACGGCGAACTGCAACCGCACCATTTCGTCGAAGGCGCCGACACCGCCCTGTACCAGGCCAAGGCCAACGGCCGCGACGGATACACGATCGACGGCGGGGCATGACATCCCGGCCCCGGGTGCAACATACGCCTGCGAATGGTTAGACTGGGCGCCCCCGCCCTGTGCTCCCGGATCTGCATGAACGCCCGCCTGTTCCGCGTCGGCATCAACCTCTGGCCACCGTTCCTGTTCACCGGCATCCACGTCACCCGGATCACGCCCGACTACCGGCAGATCGACGTGGAACTCCGGCTGCGGCCCTGGAACCGCAATTACGTGGGGACGCATTTCGGCGGCAGCCTGTTTGCGATGACCGATCCGTTCTGGATGCTGGGCCTGCTGCACATCCTCGGCCGTGACTACTACGTGTGGGACCGGGCCGGTGCGATCGATTTCCTCAAGCCGGGCCGGGGCACGGTGCGCACCTCGTTCCGCATCGACGACGCACTGCTGGCGGAACTGCGTGCCGAAGCCGCTGGCGGCGAGAAGGTGCTGCGCTGGTTCAGCAATGACGTGGTGGATGAATCCGGTGAAGTGGTCGCCCAGGTACGCAAGCAGGTCTACCTGCGGTTGAAGCCACACGTACGCTGATCCAGAGCGCCGGCGCTATCCTCTGCCTCCCTGCCATGGAGGCTCCGATGCGCCCGTATGCGCTTGCCACACTGCTGATCCCCCTGCCCTTCACCGCCCACGCACTTGACCTGCCACCGGTGCAGTATCCGACGCTGCCGGCCCAGGCGGCCCATGCCGCTGGGTTCGTCCCCCAGGGCTGGACACTTGAATCAAGTGTCGAAGGCGATCTCGACCAGGATGGCCGCGCGGACCTGGTACTGGTGCTGCGCCAGCAGGAGCCGCGCAACATCATCGAGCACGATGGCTTCGGCCCCTCGCCGTACGACAGCAACCCGCGCATCCTCGCCGTGGCGTGGTCGCGCCCGTCCGGCTACGTGCTGGCGGTGCAGGACCACCGGCTGATACCGCGTCCCGACAATCCGGTGATGAGCGACCCGCTCGAAGACGGCGGCGTCAGCATCCAGCGCGGCACCCTGAAGGTCGCACTGTTTTCATTCGCCAGCGCGGGAAGCTGGTCAATGGGCACGACCGTTTTTACCTTCCGCTGGCAGGACGATGCCTTTGCGCTGATCGGCTACGACCAGAACTCGGTGATGCGCAATTCCGGGCAGACCGAATCGGTGAGCGTGAACTTCTCCACCCGCAGGGTAAAACGGAGCGAAGGCAGCATCGAGGACGACAAGGAGAGCGTGCGCTGGGAGCCGCTGCACAGCCGCCGCCGCTGGACGCTGCAGACCGTCGGTGATGGCTGGGCGTTCGATCCGCTGGCGGGCAGCGACTGAGCCACTGGTCAGTCGCGCACAGCAGCGCCCGGGGCGTTCTCCATCACCAGCGGCACCGACAGCCACGGGCTCTCGTCGCTGCTGCGCGCCGGTGAACGCCGCGGCACCTGCAGGCGGCGGCCATCGGCCGACAGCTGCGGTGCCCGCACCGGTGAGCGGAACCGGTCCGGCAGGTGCTGCAACGCATCCACCGGGTCTTCGGCCTGCTGCCGCAACCAGCGCTGCGCGCCGATCAGCCGCACCATCGCCGCGGCATCCTGGGGCCGCGACGCGTACGCGGGATAGGCCGGGCCGGCGATATCGGTCAGCACGCACCCCATGAGATTCGACAGGCAGCCGAAGTCGTGCTGCGGCGGCGCAGGCACCGGCAGTGGGCGGTCCGCTTCCAGCGCGGCCGTGGCCGCGGCTCCACAGGCCCAGCCCATGTTGCCGGCGGCGCGTGCCAGGGTGCTGTTGCGATCCAGTACCAGCACACCGCCGAATGCCTGCGCCGAGGTTTCGATCGCCGCCCGGGCCATCGCGTACTCGCCCTGCATCGCCCGGCACAGGCTCTGTTCGGGGGCCAGCATCGGCCGCATCGCCTGCTCGCATTCGGCCGGCAGCGGGTGGTCGGCCGGCAGTTCGACCAGCATGTCGGCCAGCAGCTGGGCATTGGCCTGCACCAGGCTGGCGCCGACGATGCTGTCCACCAGGTAGCTGCCGCCGGTCAGCAGCCGGCGCCCCAGCTGCAGGCCGCGGCAACTGCCGCGCAGGGCGCCGTCGATATCACCCTGCACGAACGCCAGCGCGCGTGCGCTGGTGGCATCGATCATCAGGCCATAGGTCGGCAACGGCACCAGGATGGCCTCGCCCCGGGGCTGGAACGGCGATGCGAAGTGGTCCGCATCGGCCAGCTGGTCCAGGCGCGCATGCAACTGCTGGTGGCCCGCGTGGGCATCGATGAAGCGTTGCGGATCGGCGCGCACCTGACGCAGGCAGTCGCTGGCGGTCGGTCCGCAGCTGGCTGCCGGCCGCGATTGCAGCGCGTGGTGATCCTCTGCCAGCTGCGGACGGGCGACGTTTTCGCCACGCTCATCCGCCTCCCAGCGTCGCACATCCCCCGCCAGCGCCTGTTCGCGCTGGCGCGTGTCGAGATCATCGAACGCGAGCGTCCACAGCAGCGCAAAACCGTTGTGGCCCTGGGTTGGCAGGCGCGCCTGCAGGCGCTGCTGGGCCTGCAGCCGCGATTCCGGCACCGGCCACATGCGCGAGGCGCCCCACACCACGATGGCCAGCACCAGCAGGCCGGCCACGGTCCAGCCCAGTCCGCGCAGAATCTTCAACACAGCTTCCCTTCCATGTGTCGTTGCCGCAGTCGATTCCCCAGCGTAATCGACCGGCCGTGGCCGCTACAATGCGCGCATGTCGCTCGAAGCCCCCGCCCTGGTCCCCCGCCCTTCCCTGCAGCGCCTGTTCCTGACCGGCCTGCTGACCCTGCTGCCGATCTGGCTGACCTGGGTCGTGGTCAAGTTCGTGTTCGTGCTGCTGTCAGGCATTTCCAGCCCGCTGGTGGTGCCGCTTTCCGAGCAGATCGCGACGAGCTTCCCGCATTACCTGGGCTGGGTGCGTGCCGAGTGGATCCAGGACACCATCGCCCTGCTGGCCACCCTGCTGGTGATCCTGGCGGTGGGCGTGGCCAGCCGCCGCGTGCTCGGCCAGCGCCTGCTGCGCTGGGTCGGTGCGGTCATCAAGCGCATTCCGCTGGCCAGCATCATCTACGACAGCGCCAAGAAGCTGCTGGACATGCTGCAGACCGAGCCGGGCAGTACCCAGCGCGTGGTGCTGATCGACTTCCCGCACCGCGACATGAAGTCGGTCGGGCTGGTCACCCGCGTGATCAAGGAACACGGCACCGACCGTGAGCTGGCTGCGGTATACGTGCCAACCACGCCGAACCCGACCTCGGGCTACCTGGAAATCGTGCCGGTGGAGCTGCTGACGCCAACCGACTGGACCGTCGACCAGGCCATGAGCTTCATCATTTCCGGCGGCGCGGTCGCGCCGTCCAGCGTACCGTTCACCCGCGCCGGCGAACGCGCCGAATGACCACCGCGCCGATCGAGCGCCCGCTGCAGGACCGTGCGGTGCTGCTGTTCATCGTGCTGGCCGCGTTCTTCTGCGGCAATGCGGTGCTGGCCGAGCTGATCGGGGTGAAGATCTTCGCGCTGGAAGACACGCTCGGCATCGCCCCGCTGAACTGGAACCTGTTCGGCCAGACCGGCTCGCTCAGTTTCACCGCCGGCACCCTGCTGTGGCCGGTGGTGTTCATCATGACCGACACCATCAACGAGTTTTTCGGCAAGCGCGGCGTGCGCTTCATCTCGTGGCTGGCCGTGGTCCTGATCGCCTACGGCTTCCTGTTCGCCTTCGCAGCGATCTCGCTGGCGCCGGCCAGCTGGTGGGTCACCTCGATGGACGGCCACGGCGTGCCGGATTACCAGGCCGCATTCGCGGCGGTGTTCGGCCAGGGCATGTGGACCATCGCCGGTTCACTGGTGGCCTTCCTGCTCGGCCAGCTGATCGACGTGGCGGTGTTCCATCGCATCCGCCAGGCCACGGGCGAGCGCCACGTGTGGCTGCGTGCGACCGGATCGACCGCGATCTCGCAGGTGGTGGACAGTTTCGTGGTGATCTGGATCGCCTTCGTGCTCGGCCCGCAGCACTGGCCAACCTCGCTGTTCCTGGCCGTCAGCAGCGTCAACTACATCTACAAGATGGGTTTTGCGATCGCGCTGATTCCGCTGCTGTACCTGATGCGGCGGGCGATCACCCGCTATCTGGGCGCCGACCGGGCCGCCGCGCTGCGCGCCGCGGCCGCGGCTGACTGAAGCCCCAGCGGCGAAAAGCTGACTGCGCCTTCACGCTGGCCGTACGCGGCCGGATCGTGCAAGCTCCACGGTCTGTGTTCCACGGAAGCTCCTGATGCCGCATCCCACCCGCGTCCTGGCCGCCGCCATCGCCGCGTTGTTCCTGTTCAGTGCCGTGCCGTCGGCCGAGGCAGCGAAGAAGAAGGCCAGCCGCCCTGCCGCCGCGCAGACCCGCCAGGCCGCCAAGCCCAAGGCCAGGCCCGCGCGCGCCACCGCGCCGACCCGCGGCAGTTCGGCGCGCCGCGCCGCGCCGCGTCCGGTCGCACCGGCCCGCGCCGTGCCCAAGCAGGTGCAGCTGGAGCGCCTGTACGATGAATACTGGGATGCCTCGATGCGGTTGAACCCGCTGCAGGCCACGTTCCAGGGGGAGTCGCGCTACAACGACCAGCTGCCCAACATCCTGTCCGCCGCCTGGCGCCAGCAGTCGCACGACTTCACCACGCAGTGGCTGGGCAAGGTCGAAAAACTCGGCAGTGACGGCCTGCAGGGCCAGGACCTGCTCAGCTACGAGATCTTCGTGCGCGACGCGCGCGCCTCGCTGGCCGCCGAACGCTACCCGAGCTGGATGATGCCGATCAGCCAGTACTACAACATCGGCAGCATCATGGCGATCCTCGGTTCCGGTGCCGGCGCGCAGCCGTTCAACACCGTGCAGGACTACGACACGTGGTCGCGCCGATCGCTCGGCATTCCCGAGCTGTTCGACCAGGCCATCGACAACATGCGCCAGGGCATGAAGGCCGGCGTGGTGCAGCCGCGCGACCTGATGGAAAAGGTGCTGCCGCAGCTGGATGCGGTGATCAAGCCGACCGCCGAAGAGAGCATCTTCTGGTCGCCGATCCGTACCATGCCGAACACCATCACGGCCGAGGACAAGGCGCGCATCAGCGCCGAATACAAGCGCATGATCGAGCTGCGCATCATGCCGGCCTACCGCGCCCTGCGCGGCTTCATCGCCACCGAATACCTGCCCGCCACGCGCGCCAGCAGCGGGCTGGGTGCACTGCCCGATGGCCAGGCCTGGTATGCCAACCTGATCGTGCAGACCACGGCCAGCGAACAGACCGCCACGCAGCTGCACGCGCTGGGCGAACAACGCGTGCAGGAGCTGCAGGCGCAGATCGCCACGGTGATGAAGGACGCCAGGCTGCGCGGCACACCGACCAAGCTGCTGCGCAGCATGCGCAACGACCGCCAGTTCCAGTACGGCGATGCCAGCGCGCTGATCAACCGCTACCGCCAGGTGCAGCAGCAGGTCAACGCACGCCTGCCACAGGTGCTCGATACGTTGCCCAAGTCGACGCTGGACGTGCGCGCGGTGGAACCGGAGCGTGCGCTGACCGCCGCCGCGGCGGCCTATCAGCCGTCTGCGGCCGGGCAACCGGGCGTGCTGTACGTGAACACCCGCGACCTGCCCAGCCGCAAGCGCTGGAACGTGCCGGTGCAGTACCTGCACGAAGCCATTCCCGGCCACCACGTGCAACTGGGCCTGCAGCAGGAGCTGGCCAAGCTGCCGCGCTTCCGCCGCCTCGGTGGCGATCTCGCCTTCGTCGAAGGCTGGGGCCTGTACGCCGAAACGCTGGGCGAAGACCTGGGCATCTACACCGATCCCTACGACCGCATCGGCTACCTGTACTCGCGCCTGCTGCGTGCCGCCCGCGTGGTGGCCGATACCGGCGTGCACGCCCAGGGCTGGAGCAAGCAGCAGGCCGTCAGCTACCTGCAGAAGACCGTGGACATGAGCAGTGACGACGCCAACGCCGAGGTGGAGCGGATCATGGCCCAGCCCGGCCAGGCGCTGTCCAACGTCGCCGGCCTGACCACCATCGTCGCCCTGCGCGACAAGGCCAGGGCACGGCAGGGTGCAGCCTTTGACCTGCGCCGCTTCCACGCCGAACTGCTGAAGGACGGCTCGATGCCGCTGGACGTGCTGGACCGCAAGATGGAACGCTGGATGGCACAGCCGGCCACCGCCACGCCCGCCCCTTCACCCTGACCGCTGCGGAGCCACCATGCGCCCTGCCGTCGCCCTGTTCGCCGCCGTGCTGGGACTGCTGCCTCTGGCCGGTACCGCCGCGCCGGTGCTGACCCCACCGGACGCCGGCGTCGACGGCCTGATGCAGGCCTACGATGGCCAGGTGCCCGGCGCCGCAGTCCTGGTGCTGCACGACGGGCAACCGGTGTTCCGCCGTGGCTACGGCCTGGCGGTGGTGGAGGACGGCACCGCCGTCACCCCCGCAAGCAACTTCCGGCTGGCCTCGGTCAGCAAGCAGTTCACCGCTGCGGCGGTGCTGCTGCTGGTGGAAGACGGTCGGCTCGGGCTGGACCAGCCGGCCCGGCGCTGGCTGCCCGAACTGCCGCCGGCTACCGCCGCCATCACGATCCGCCAGCTGCTCTCGCACACCAGCGGCCTGCTCGACTACGAAGACCTGATGGATCCGGCCGACAGCCGTCAGGTGCACGACGCCGATGTACTGGCCCTGCTGTCGCACCAGGACCGGCTGAACGCCGCGCCCGGCACGCAGTATCACTACAGCAACAGCGGCTATGCGCTGCTGGCACTGATCGTCGGCCGCGCCTCCGGCCAGGACTTCGCCGCCTTCCTGCAGCAGCGCATCTTCCGCCCGCTGGGCATGGCCCATACCGTGGCCCACCAGGACGGCGTCGACACCGTTGCCGCGCGGGCCTACGGCTACAGCTGGCTCGAGGGCCGCTGGCAGCGCACCGACCAGAGCACCACCAGTGCCGTGCTCGGTGATGGCGGCATCTATTCCTCGCTGGACGACCTGGCCCGCTGGGATGCGGCGCTGTACGACGACCGCCTGCTGTCGAAGGCCTCGCGCCGCGCGATGTTCAGCCCGGCCACGTCAACGCCCGAACCGGATGTGCCGCACTACGGCTTCGGCTGGCGCCTGAATGGCCCGGTGCAATGGCACAGCGGCGAGAGCATCGGCTTCCGCAACGTGATCGTGCGCCATCCGGAAAAGCACCTGACCGTGATCGTGCTGACCAACCGCAATTCCCCCGAGCCCTACCCGCTGGCGCAGAAGATCGCCCAGCGCTGGCTGGACGTGCTGCAATGACCGCTGCAATGGACATCGAATCCGACGCCCTGCTGGGCATCCACCACGCCGCACTGATCTGCAGCGACTACGCGCGCTCGAAGGACTTCTACGTGCGCATCCTCGGCCTGCGCGTGCTGGCCGAGAACCATCGCGCCGCGCGCGATTCCTGGAAGCTGGACCTGGCCCTGCCCGACGGTGGCCAGCTGGAGCTGTTCTCCTTCCCCTCGCCGCCGCCCCGTCCCAGCCGCCCCGAAGCGCAGGGGCTACGCCACCTTGCGTTCCGGGTCGCCACGCTGGAGCCGTTCATCCAGCGCCTGTCAGCGCATGGCGTGGCGTGCGAACCGATCCGCGTGGACGAATACACCGGCCGCCGCTTCACCTTCTTCGCCGACCCCGACGGCCTGCCGCTGGAGCTGTACGAAGTGGGTTGACGTTCCTGGGGGTCAGATCCCTTTTCCGACGGAAAAGGGATCTGACCCCATCGCCGCCACCGGAAACGTCATCCATGCGTGGCATGGATCTGTGTCGACCAAGGTCGACATCTACCCACAGCCGCAGAAATCTGTCAGAGGTGGGGCGGTGTGGGTGGGCAGGACCGTTGGCGCCATGGATGGCGCCATCGAGCCCCCAGGGATGGGTTTACGGCGTGTCCTGCCCACCCACACCGCCCCGCCATCCCACGGAATCCCGCCGCTGCCGTTGCGGTTGCCGTTGCCGTTGCCGTTGAGGTTGCCGGCCAGCGGCCGGCACTACCGCAGGTGCAGGGCGCAGCCCTGCAAAGACCCTCTTCCCCATACCCCGCCGAATGGGTATACAGTCGACCCGTACCGGCACCGTGCCGGAATGAACCCTGGGAGGGGACCATGCGCAACACCTTCAAGACCCTGCTGCTGGCACTGCCGCTGTGCCTGGCCGCCCTGTCGGCGCAGGCCGCCGACGGCGCCGCCGGCCGCTGGAAGACCATCGACGACAAGACCGGCAAGGTGAAGTCGATCGTCGAGATCACCCAGGCCGCCAACGGCACGCTGAGCGGCAAAGTGGTCGACATCCTGCACTCGGACAAGGGCCCGAACCCGGTCTGTGACGGCTGTGAAGGCGCCAACAAGAACAAGCCGGTGAAGGGCATGACCATTCTCTGGAACCTGAAGCCCGACGGTGCCAACAAGTGGTCCGGCGGCACCATCCTCGACCCGGCCAACGGCAAGACCTACAAGTCGAAGATGGAACTGCAGCCTGGCGGCACCCGGCTGGACGTGTCCGGCTGCATCGCCTTCATCTGCCGCGCGCAGACCTGGCAGCGCGAGTAAGCACCCGCCCGCGCTTCATTCCCGTGACCCGGCCCCGGCCGGGTCACGCCGTTGCGGGCGTGCGATAATCTGCGGTTCCCCTTGGATCCACCCCGCGACCATGACCCGTACCGCGCTCGTCACCACCGCCCTGCCCTACGCCAACGGCCCGCTGCATCTGGGCCACCTGGTCGGCTACATCCAGGCCGACATCTGGGTGCGTGCGCGGCGAATGAGCGGCGGCAAGACCTGGTTCGTCTGCGCCGACGACACCCACGGCACGCCGATCATGCTGGCCGCGGAAAAGGCCGGGGTCACCCCGGAAACCTTCATCGCCAACATCCAGGCCAGCCACGAACGTGACTTCGCTGCCTTCGGCGTGGCCTTCGACCACTACGACTCGACCAACTCGGCGGCCAACAAGGCGCTGACCGAGCAGTTCTACCTGAAGCTGGAAGCGGCCGGCCACATCAGCCGCCGGTCGGTGGCGCAGTTCTATGACCCGGCCAAGGGCATGTTCCTGCCCGACCGCTACGTCAAGGGCATCTGCCCGAACTGCGGCAGCCCCGACCAGTACGGTGACAACTGCGAAGTGTGCGGCGCGACCTATGCGCCGACCGACCTGAAGGAGCCGCGTTCGGTCATTTCCGGCGCCACGCCGGAAATGCGCGATTCGGAACACTTCTTCTTCGAGGTGGGCCACTTCGATGCGTTCCTGCGCGAATGGCTGGCCGGCGATGTCGCCCTGCCGGGGGTGAAGGCCAAGCTGGGCGAGTGGCTCAACGCCGAAGGTGGCCTGCGCGCATGGGACATCTCGCGCGATGCGCCGTACTTCGGTTTCCAGATTCCCGGCCAGCCGGGCAAGTACTTCTACGTCTGGCTGGATGCGCCGATCGGCTACCTGTCCAGCTTCCAGACCCTGTGCGGCAAGCTCGGCGAGGACTTCGACGCGCACCTGCGCGCCGGCACCGCCACCGAGCTGCACCACTTCATCGGCAAGGACATCGTCAATTTCCACGGCCTGTTCTGGCCGGCGGTGCTGCACGGGACCGGCCATCGCGCGCCGACGCGCCTGCACGTGAACGGCTACCTGACCGTGGACGGTGCCAAGATGAGCAAGTCGCGCGGCACCTTCGTGATGGCCCGCACCTTCCTCGACGCCGGCCTGGAACCGGAGGCGCTGCGCTACTACTACGCCGCCAAGTCCGGCGGTGGCGTCGACGATCTTGACCTGAACCTGGGTGACTTCATCGCCCGCGTCAACGCCGACCTGGTCGGCAAGTTCGTCAACCTGGCCAGCCGCTGCGCCGGCTTCATCAGCAAGCGCTTCGACGGCCAGCTGGCCGCGCAGCTGCCCGACGCGGCGCAGTACCAGCGCTTCGTCGACGGCCTGGCGCCGATCCGTGAAGCCTACGAGCGCAACGACCCGGCCGCGGCGATCCGCCTGACCATGACCCTGGCCGACGAAGCCAACCGCTACATCGACGACGTCAAGCCGTGGGTCATCGCCAAGCAGGAAGGCGCCGACGCGCAGCTGCAGGCCGTGTGCAGCCAGGGCCTAAACCTGTTCCGCGTGCTGGTCACCGCATTGAAGCCGGTGCTGCCGGCCACCGCCGCGCAGGCCGAGGCCTTCCTGGCCGCGCCGGTCAATGACTGGACCGAACTGGCACAGCCGCTGCTGGGCCACCGCATCACCGACTACACCCCGCTGTTCACCCGTATCGACCCGAAGAAGATTGACGCCATGATCGACGCCTCCAAGGACACCCTGCAGCCGGCCGCCGCGGCCGCTCCCGCCGCCAGGACCGAAGCGGTCAAGCCGGCCGCACCGGCACCTGCCAAGGACGAAGCCAAGGGCGCCGACGCCCCGGCCTACATCGGCATCGATGATTTCGCCAAGCTCGACCTGCGCATCGGCAAGGTGCTGGTGTGCGAGTTCGTGGACGGTTCGGACAAGCTGCTGCGCTTCGAACTGGACGCCGGTGAACTGGGCAAGCGCCAGATCTTCTCCGGCATCCGTGGCAGCTACGGCGAGCCGGAAAAGCTGGTCGGCCGCAGCGTGGTGTTCATCGCCAACCTGGCCCCGCGCAAGATGCGCTTCGGCCTGAGCGAAGGCATGATCCTGTCGGCCGGTTTCGACGGTGGCGCGCTGGCGCTGCTGGACGCCGACAGCGGCGCGCAGCCGGGCATGCCGGTGCGTTGATGCCTGCAGCGGGCGTGGCCAGGGCCGCGCCCGCCGGTGCCCATGGCCAGCGGAGGCAACGTGATGGAAGGCGACGGAATGGAACTGGCGCTGTTCGACTTCGACCACACCGTGACCACCTGCGATACCTATGGCCGTTTCCTGCGCCGTGTGGCCACTGCCGAACAGCTGGCGCAGGCGTGGTGGAAGGTCGGTCCGTGGCTGGCGGCGTACAAGCTGAACCTGATCTCGGCCGAACGCATCCGCGCACGCGTCACCCGCCTGACCTTCAGCGACCGCCACAGCGATGACATCGCCACGCTCGCGACCGGCTTCTCGCGCGAGGTTTTGCCCGAGGTGGTGCGACCGGAGATGCTCGAACAGATCCGCTGGCACAAGGAACAGCAGCACACCGTGGTGATCGTGTCCGGCTCGCTGGACCTGTACCTGCGGCCGTGGTGCGAGCCGCTGGGCCTGCAGCTGATCTGCAACCGGCTGGAAAGCCAGGGGGGGCGCCTGACCGGCCGTTACGCCGGTGGCGACTGTGGCCCGCGCAAGGTCGAGCACATCCGACGCCAGTTCGATCTGTCGCGTTATGTGCGCATCCATGCCTACGGCGACAGTTCCGAAGACAAGCCGATGCTGGCGCTGGCGCATGAGCGCTGGTTCCGTGGCAAACCCCTGAAGTGACCCTGACGCGCAGCCTTTCGCCACGCATGAGCCTGATCCCGCCCCTCACCGAACGCCTCGACCGCCTGCTGCCGCAGACCCAATGCGGGCAATGCGGCTATGACGGCTGCCGCCCCTACGCGCAGGCGATGGCGCGCGGTGAGGCCGGCGTGGACCGCTGTCCGCCGGGCGGCGATGCCGGTGCACGCGCGCTGGCCCAGGTGCTGGGTGTCCCGGCGCTGCCCTTCGACCGTTCGCGCGGCGAGCACAAGGCGCCGCAGGTGGCGTTGATCGTGGAAGCCGACTGCATCGGCTGCACCAAGTGCATCCAGGCCTGCCCGGTGGATGCCATTGTCGGCGGTGCCAAGTACATGCACACGGTGATTGCCGAGCTGTGCACGGGCTGCGAACTGTGCATTCCGCCGTGCCCGGTGGACTGCATCGAGTTACTGCCCCTATAACAGGGGTCAGATCCCTTTCCGCAGGAAAGGGATCTGACCCCATCCCGCAGTTACGGCACCGCTGCCGTCACCACGATCTCGACCTTCCACTCGGCATGGGCCAGCTTGGCCTCGAAGGTTGCGCGGGCGGGAGTCGCACCCTCGACCACCCACTCGTCCCACGCCTTGTTCATGCCCTCGAAATCGGCGATGTCGGCCAGGAACACTTCCGCGCGCAGCACGTGCTGGCGGTCGCTGGCGACCAACGCCAACAACTTGTCGATCTCTGCCAGCACCTGACGGGTCTGCCCGGTGATGTCCTGGCTGGTGTCTTCCGGGATCTGGCCGGAGAGGTAGGCGACCTTGTTGTACACGGTCATTTCGGACATGCGCGGTCCGACGTCGTAACGCTCCATCATGGGCGTGGCTCCTGCGGGTGATCAGGCCTGCATTGTCCTCCAAACCGGTCAACGATGGGTGCAGGGGCGAGCGGCCACGCAGCCGCACTACCGCACTCCGACACGGCCGCTGGTCAAATGGCGGCAACAGGCGCAGGATGCGCCACGCCCCGCGTTGACACCGCACTCGCCCTCCCTGACGCACCCTTGCGCCGATGACCGCCCCCACCGAATCCACCGCTGCTCCTTCCACGCCCACCTGGAAGCGGGTCGCCACCATCGTCATCCCGTTGCTGATCCTCGCCCTGGCGCTGCACGGCCTGGCCAGCGAGTTCGATGAGAACGGCTACCGCGCCATCCGCCACGCCTTCCGCCAGCTCAGCGGCACCCAGATCGCACTGACCGTGGTGCTGGGGCTGGCCAGCTACGCCTGCCTGATCGGCTTTGATGCCATCGGCCTGCGCCGCAGCGGCATCCGCGTGCATCCGGCCCGCATTGGCATCACCGCTTTCCTGGCCCACACCCTTGGCCAGACCGTGGGCTTTGCCGCGCTGACCGGTGGCGCGGTGCGCCTGCGCGGCTATCGCACGGCCGGCCTCGATCTGGCGCAGATCGGCCAGGTGGTGCTGATGAGCACGCTCGGCTTCGTGTTCGGTGCGTGGCTGCTGATCAGTGTGGCGCTGTGCATGGAACCGGCGGCGGCGGCACTGGCATTGCCACTGGATCCCGATGCCGTGCGCATCGTCGGCATCGTCGCCCTGCTCGCCTATGTCGGCACGGTGCTGCTGGTCGGCCGCAATGGACGGCAGTTCAGTGTGTTCGGCCATGCGTTGTGGCTGCCCGACCGCCGCACCATGCTCGGCGTCACCGTGCTCAGCGTGATCGAACTGGTGCTGGCCAGTGCCGCGTTCTACGTACTGCTGCCGGACTCCACGCCAACCGGCCTGCCCGGCTTCGTCGGCCTGTACCTGGTCGCGGTGCTGGCCGGCCTGGTCTCGACCGTGCCGGCCGGCCTGGGGGTGTTCGAGTGGAGCCTGCTGAAACTGTTGCCGCAGGTGGCGCCGGCGGCGGTACTGGCGGCGGCGCTGATCTACCGCGTCACCTACTACGTGCTGCCGCTGGTGCTGGCCACGCTGCTGGCGCTTGCACCCGCGCTGCGGCAGCCGCTGCAGGCCAGTGCCGGCGCGACCCGGGCCGGCTGGAACGCACTGCGCCCGTGGCTGCCGCAGATCATCGCACTGGCGGTGTTCAGCATCGGCGCGGCGCTGGTCATCGACGGCACACTGCCGACGCCGCGCCGTCACCTGGTGAACGCCTCGCTGCCGATCCTGGAAACCTCGCACCTGATCGGCAGCCTCAGTGGCGTGGCGCTGCTGCTCATCGGCCAGGGCCTGGCCCGGCGCAGCCATGCGGCCTGGATGCTGGCGATGGCGGTGTGCGTGGTCACCCCGCTGCCGCTGTGGCTGCGCGGTGGCCAACCGCTGATCGCCGTCTCGGCCGTACTGGTGGCGATGGCGCTGTGGGCTGCACGGCGCGAGTTCTACCGCCAGGGGGCACTGCTGGATGAAGCCTGGTCATGGCCATGGCTGCGCAACCTCGGCCTGGTGCTGGTGGCGGTCACCTGGCTGCTGTTCTTCACCTACAGCCATGTCGAATACCAGAACGAGCTGTGGTGGCAGTTCGCGCTGTCCGGCAACGCGCCGCGCGCGCTGCGTGCCCTGCTGGTGGTGGCCATCGCGCTGGTGATGTTCGGCCTGGCACGGCTGCTGCACAGCACGCGCAGCCCGCTGCCAGCCGCCGATGAAGCAACGCTGCAATCGCTGGCGCCGGTCCTGGCCGGTGCCACCGACACCCAGGCCTGCCTGGTGCTGACCGCTGACAAGGCGGTGCTGCGCGATGATGCCAGGCAGGGCTTCGTGATGATGCAACGCTACGGCGGCTCGCTGATCGCGATGGGCGATCCGGTCGGCCCCCCCGACGTGGCGCGCGCGCTGATCTGGCGCTTCCGCGAGGAAGCCGACCGGCTTGGCCTGCGCCCGGTGTTCTATCAGGTGGGCGAGACCTACTGGCAGACCTATCTCGACCTGGGCCTGGGCCTGGTCAAGCTGGGCGAAGAAGCGATGGTGCCGCTGCACGACTTCGGCCTGGAAGGCCGCGAACGCGCCGACCTGCGCCAGGCCTGGAACCGCGGCAAGCGCAGCGGCCTGTCGTTCCGCGTCG
This sequence comes from Stenotrophomonas pavanii, assembly GCF_900101175.1. Taxonomy (GTDB): domain Bacteria; phylum Pseudomonadota; class Gammaproteobacteria; order Xanthomonadales; family Xanthomonadaceae; genus Stenotrophomonas; species Stenotrophomonas pavanii. Next base: position 424,077 of record NZ_FNFQ01000001.1, read on the forward strand.
CGCCGGTGGAGGAAATCCCCAGCCTGCTGCCACGCCTGCACGCCATCTCCAACGCCTGGCTGGAAGACAAGGCCGGCGACGAAAAAGGCTTCTCGCTCGGCAGCTACGACCCGGATTACCTGGTGCGCTTCCCGGTGGCGCTGGTGGAGGCCGAAGGCCAGATCGTGGCATTCGCCAACCTGTGGCAGGCGCCGGCCGGTGCCGAGCTGTCGGTGGACCTGATGCGCCACGTCAACGAAGCACCGAAGGGCACGATGGACTTTCTGTTCATCGAGCTGTTCCTGTGGGGCCGGGCGCAGGGCTATGCGCGCTTCTCGCTGGGCATGGCGCCGCTGTCCGGGCTGGCACAGCATCGGCTGGCCGGCCGTTGGAACCGCCTGGCCGGCCTGCTGGCGCGGCATGGCGAACGCTTCTATGGGTTCAGTGGCCTGCGCCGCTTCAAGTCGAAGTTCGACCCGCAGTGGCGGCCACGCTATCTCGCGGCACCCGGCGGCATGCACCTGCCGGCGGCGCTGCTGGACGCCACGCGCCTGATCTCGCTGGACCCGCGGCGCAATTGACGCCCCATACCGCCGGGCATGCCCGGCATCACCTGCCGCCCGGTAGGTGTCGACCTTGGTCGACACGTCGGCGACAGCCGTCGGCATGGCTTGACGCTACATGCCGCCCTTGAGGATCACTTCGGCCAGGCGATCGTAGTCACCACCGAAATGGTGGTCACCCGGCAGCTTCACCTTCTTCACGCCGTCATTGGCCGGCAGGTCCGGGCACAGTGCGTCCTCATCCTTGTCGCCGTACACGCACAGCGTTTTTTCCGCCGGCAGCCTGGCCACTTCCGGCGCGATCGGCAGGCCATCGCCGCCGCCGCCCAGCCAGTTGCTGACATGGAACTCGAAGTCGGCCTTCTTGCCCACCGACAGCAGCACGATACGCTCCAGCGCTTCACGGGTGCCGGCGTCGAGCTGGTTGATGGTGGCCGGCAGCACGTCGGCGCCCTGCGAGAAACCGATCAACATGACCTTGTCGCGGTGCCACTGCTGGCGGTAGTGGTCGATGATCTTCTGCAGGTCGGCGGCGAAGCCTTTCGGCGTGCGCTCGCTCCAGAAGTAGCGCAGCGAGTCGATGCCGACCACGGCCACGCCGTGCTCGTTGAGCGACGACGCCACGTCCTTGTCCAACCCGGCCCAGCCGCCGTCGCCGGACACGAACACGGCCAGCGTGTCACCATTGCCGCTCGCCGGCATTTCCACTATCGGCAGGCCCTTCAGCGCGGCCGGTGGCGGTGCCAGGCTGACACCCGCCTGCGCACCGATCACGCGCGCCGCGGCGACCAGGCCCGGCGACGCATCACCGCGCGCGGTGCGCTTGAATTCGCGCGCCATCGCCACCTGCTGCACGAACTGGCTGGCCTCGCCCACCTTGCAGCCGTGGTCACCGGCTGCACTCAGCCACGGAAAGTTCAGTTCGGCCGGCTGCAGCCGGTTGTGCTTCACGCCATCGCCGCAGACCATGCGCTCATGGGCGTGGTCCGGGCAGAAGCCGGTGGTCAGCAGGCCAGCGAACACCTGCGTATCGGCCTGCGCAGCCAGCGCATAGGCCATTTCAGCGCCTTCGCCATCGCCGCCAACCAGCGGCAGGTGGTACCCGGGCAGATGCAACGAGGCCTGCAGCCAGCGCGAGAAATTCTCGACATCGCCGGAACCGAACGAACAGGTCGGGTTGCCTTCGCGCTTGAGCACGCCGCGCAGGTGCGCGATGTCCACGGCGGCGACCATCGCGCCGTCGGCACGCAGGGCCTCGATCGGCAGACGACTGGTATCGCCACCGGGAGTCGGTTCGTGGAACCAGATCACCACCCGCTGCGGGGTACCGGCCGGCATGTGCACCGGAATCTGCTCGAACCGCCCATGGCTGAACTGCTGCACGGCCGCTGCCGCTGTTGCCGGCAGCGCCGCCAGCGCCAGCACCACACCCATTGCCCTGCCCAGCCCTGCACGCTTCATGTCGCATCCCCGATGGAATGCGCACACGATACGCTGCCTCCACGTGCACGGCACGTACCGGTGCAGGCCGTTGGGGTTTCAGCAGGCAGCGGTGCGCCGGCTGCGACGGTACAGGGCCAGCGCCAGGTACAGCAGCCAGCCCACGATCACCACGATCACGGCCTTCTGCCCCAGCCCACGGGGCGGACCCCCGCGCCACAGTACGTGCAGCCACAACAGCACGAAGGCCAGCCAGGCCCAGCCCCAGAGCAGGCCCGCGGCAGACTGCCAGCCCGGTTCGCGGCGCAGGTACCAGGCCTGCAGCAGCATGCCGACGCTGGCGCAGAGGAATGCGGTGTTGGCCGCCAGCCCATGGATGAACGGCGCCAGCAGTGGCTTGGCGTCGGGCAGCCAGCTGTCACCGATGGCGACCGTGGCCAGACCCAGCGCCGAGACGGTGAACAGCAGCGGCGCCGCCGCGCTGCGCCGCGGGCCGATGCTGTCGCGATACAGGGCGATGCCGAGCAGCGCGATCGCCGCTGCCAGCACGCAGTAGGCCGCGCGCAACGCCAGCCCCCAGGGCCCGTGCAGGTAGAGGCTCAGCGTGGCCCGCACCCAGTCCAGGTCGGTGCGGACGAACTGGGTCCACAGCGCGGTCGCCAGGAACAGCAGCAGCGCCGCCGTCGCCAGCAGCGCCGCCGGACGCGCGCGGCTCATGGGGACGCCTCCGGGTGCCGTGCCTGCCACTCGGCCAACGCCTTTCGATAACGCTGCAGCTCGTCGGCATACAGATCCAGCACGCACAGCGGGCAGCCGCTGCCGCAGCATTCGTTGGGACCGGGCTCTTCGGGTGGCTGCGGACGGGGATCGGGATCAGGGACGGACACGGTGGGAAGGCAATCGGTGGAAACGGGCGCCAGTGTAGCGGGCGGACTCAGCGATCCAGCTGGCGGCGCAGGTTGTCGCGGGCAGCCGCATCCAGGCGTTGATGGAAGAAATCACTGAGGAAAATGCGGGGTGCACGCAGCAGCCCCTGCAGGAAACGACGGCGGCCGGCCCGGTACAGGAAGCCTGGCACCACGCCCTTGTACTCCTCGGCCACGCCACGGTCATAGGCGGCGAACACCGGCTCGGGCGCTGCCAGGATCGCCATGTCGCAGTCCAGGAACAGCGCCGCCTCGGCATCGACATCATCCGGACCGAGCTCGCCATGGCGGGCGGTCAGCAGGATCAACTGCTCGACCCGGGCGGCATCGACGGTCGCCAGTTCCGGCGCCTGCGCGATCACCTGCAGCGCCAGTTGCGCCGAACGCGCCTCGTTGTCCTTGCGTCCCGCCACGTAGATCGCGTCGTGGTAGAGCACGGCCAGGTAGACCTCGGCCGGGTGCTGCCAACCGGGGCCGTCGGCGACCTCCTGGCAGTGCTGCAGCACCGCGCGCACGTGGCCGAAGTGATGGTAGGCGCGTGGTGGCGTTGCATAACGGTCCTGCAGCGCCTGCCACTGCGCCGGAGCAAGCGTCAGCGGGGAAAAATCCATGCCCCGATCATCCCGCCTGCGTCGGCGGCGGGCAAGCGGGCGATTTTTTCACCAGCCGCTCACAATGCTTGCCCGGCCAGGCCTGGACGCGGTTGTCCACAGCTTTGTCGAGCACTGGTCCACACCGGTTGTGGATGAACATCCGGCCCGACCAGCGGTCACCGCAACGGTGCGTGCACAGGTCTACACTCGCCCTCAGGCGGAAGCGCCCGCCGCTGCCGGGAACCGTCATGTGCCGTCCTGCCGCCCGATCCGTACTGCTCGCCTTGGCCGCCTTGGCCGCCTTGGCCGCATCCCCTGCAGTCGCGCAGGAGCGTGCGGCGACCGCAGCCCCCGTGGTCGCGGCCAGCCCTGTCGCGCCGACGATTCCGACGCCGCCGCAGGTGTTCGCGATCCCACCGGCGATGCACGACATGCTGCGCACGCAGGTGATCAATCGCAGCTACTCGCGCGAGCAACGCCTGCAGGCCCTGGTGGAGATGATCTTCGACCGCCATGGCCTGGACCTGCAGTACGACGCAGACGCGACCCTCACCGTCAGCGAAATCTGGCAGCAGCGACGCGCCAACTGCCTGGCGTTCACCCTGATGTTCGTCGCGCTGGCCCGCGAGGCCGGCATCCAGGCGCGCGTGCAGGAAGTCGGCCAGGTGGTGTCGTGGTACCAGGACCAGGCACAGGGGCTGGTCTACAGCGTGGGCCACGTCAATGCCGGGGTCGGCTTCGCCGACCGCTTCGCCACGGTCGACCTGGACCGCAACGTGCTGTACGACCGCCGCGGGCCGCTGCCGATCAGCCAGGCACGGGCCTTGGCTCACTTCTACAACAACCGTGGCGCCGAACGCATGGCCAGCGGCGATCTGACCGGCGCACGTGCCTTCTTCAACACGGCGCTGGCGCAGGACGCCGGCTTTGCCGCCACCTGGAACAACCTGGGCGTGCTGGAGAACCGGATCGGCAATACGGCCGCTGCGCGCCGGGCACTGGAAACGGCGCTGCGCCTGGACGGTCGCCAGGATGCGGCACTGACCAACGCCAGCGCGCTGTACCGCAGGCTGGGCATGAACGTGCAGGCGCAGGCGCTGGAGCAGCGGTTGCAGTCGGTGCAGCGCGAGGACCCGTTCGCGCAGTACATGCTGGGCGCCGAAGCCGAGCGAGCCGGCCAACTGGACCAGGCGATCCGCCATTACCGGCAGGCCGTGCGCCTGTACGACACCGCGCATCAGTTCCACTTCGGGCTGGCGCGGGCCTATTTCCTGGCCGGCCAGCTCAAGCGCGCCGATCGTGAGCTGCTGCGCGCGCAGGAACTGGGTGGGGCGCCGCAGCAGGCGCGCTACCAGGCCAAGCTGGACAGCCTGGCCCGCTGGCGCGCGCAGCAGCAGGCCAGGCGCTGACGGCCGGTCAGGCCTTCTTGAGGAAACAGGTCTTCAGGACCAGGCCCTTGATCTTGTCCGAGTTGCCTTCGATGTGCTCGGCATCGTCCTCGACCAGGCGGATGTTGCGGATCACGGTGCCCTGCTTGAGCGGAATCGAGGAGCCCTTCACCTTCAGGTCCTTGATCACGGTGACGGTGTCGCCGGCCTGCAGGGTGTTGCCGTTGCTGTCGCGCACGACCAGGGTGGAACCGGCGCTTTCCTCGGCGGTCCATTCGAAACCGCAGTCGGCGCAGATCCACAGCGCGCCATCGGCGTAGGTGTTTTCCAGCGTGCACTGCGGGCAGGCGGGGGCAGAAGACATCAGCAAGTACCTCAAAGTGAATCAACAGCCGCCATTGTAACCGCCCGGCTCCCCGGGCCTTTGCGCGCGGCGGCCGGCGGCCCTGCCTGCGCCGGCACCAGAGGCTGCGGAAACTTGCAGTCGGCGGCGAACTGCAGCAGAGTGCGCGGCCCCTGATCGCCCCCCGGAACTCCCCATGCGCCTCGGCATCGACTTCGGTACCAGCAACTCCGCCGCCGCCATCGTGCATGAGGGGAAACTGCTGCCGATCCGCTTCGGCGACGCCGAACAGTTCCGTACCAGCGTGTATTTCCCCGGCGTGGTACCCGACCCGGACGATTTCCAGCTCGATGACGGACAGGAACACCAGCTGCAGCAGATGATCGACAGCGCCGCGCGCGCCGCCCGTGCCGCCGGCCAGCAACGCACGCCGCAGGCGCTGCGCCGCGAAGCCCTGCGCGCCCTGCGCCGTGAATGGATGGAAGCCCGCGCCGGCAAGGAACGCAGCGCCAGCGACCTGCTGCAGAACGCGGTCTATGGCGACGACGCGCTGGACGCCTATTTCGAGGAACACGAAGGCAACCTGGTGCAGAGCCCGAAATCGATGCTGGGCTACAACCTGCACCCGCGCGCGAAGCAGACCATCACCGGTATCGCCGCGCACATCCTCGAACACATCCGCCTGACCGCCAGCGCCCAGCTCGGCCAGCCGCTGCGCGCCGCCCTGCTCGGCCGCCCGGTGCAGTTCCGCAGTTCGATCGGCGCAGCCGGCAACGACCAGGCGCTGGACATCCTGCGCGACGCCGCCACCCAGGCCGGTTTCGACCAGATCGATTTCCTCGAGGAACCGGCTGCGGCCGCCATGCATTACCACGCCGAAAGCCGCGAGCGGCACCAGGCGGTGATCGTCGACATCGGTGGCGGTACCACCGACATCGCCCATGCCGAAGTCGGCGGCGATGACGCGCCGCGCATCCACCGCGCCTGGGGTATCGCCCGCGGCGGTACCGATATCGACCTGGCGCTGAGCCTGTCCAGCTACATGCCACTGTTCGGCCGCGGCGTCACCCGCGTGCCCGCCCACCACTATGTCGAAGCGGCCACCGTGCAGGACATGACCCGCCAGCGCGAGTTCCGCCTGCACAAGTACGATCACGTCGACGCCCCGTGGGGCGCGCGCCTGCAGGCCCTGCAGGACACCGGCAACACCGCCCGCCTGTACCGCGACGTCGAGCGCGCCAAGATCGCGCTCAGCACCGCCAGCGAGCACCGCAGCACGCTGGACTACATCGCCCGCGACCTGCATGCCGACAGCAGCGCCGACGGCCTGGCCGCCGCCGCGCATGGCTACCTGGAGCAGATCCGCGAGCTGCTCGCCCAGGTCCGCAGCGACATCGACGGCGACCCGGACGCGGTGTTCCTGACCGGCGGCATGTCCCGCGCCGGGTACCTGCGCCAGGCGGTGGCGCAGGCCTTCCCGGGGGCCCGCGTGGTCCATGGGGAGCCTTCGTTGGGCGTGGTCCAGGGCCTTGCTCTGGCGGCAGCCAGCCGGGATTAACAAAACGTTACGGGGTCTAAGTTACCCTTGGTCGGCTAGAACCACCGCTGCACCTTCCACTGGCCACGCCGGTGTGTGTCCACAGTGCAGCCTGGCCCGTCCTGCGGGCCTAGCGGCCATGCCTTCCTGGCTCGTTCATGGTCCGCGTACTACCGGAGCCGCCATCGAGACCCGCTTTGGGCACCCGCCAGGCCCCCGTGGCCTTACAACCTGACGCAGCACCTGCACCCATCGACTGCCGCCGTTGTGACGCGGTCTGTTGCCGGTTGCCGGTACTGCTGCAGCCCGGCGACCACGTGCCCGGCCAGTTCCTGTCACGCGACACCCACGGCCGTGCCGTGATGGCGCGCAACGAGGAAGGCTGGTGCGCGGCGATCGATCCCTATCACCTGCGCTGCACGATCTATTCGCAGCGCCCGGCGATCTGCCGCCAGTTTTCGATGGGCGGCGATGACTGCCGCCGCGAGCGGCAGGACTACCTGCGCCAGGCCGACGCCTGGGCGCTTTCCTCCCCTTCCACCTGACAGGAGCAACCATGCCCCGCAAGGCAAAGACCCCCGCGAAGGCCAGCAACAGCATCCGCAGCGAACGCAAGGGCGCGGCCGCCAGCACCGTGGTCAGCAGCGATTCGATCGCTTCGGACCTGGCAGCGTTCCGCAAGGCCGGTGGCAAGATCGAAGTCCTCGGCACCACCTGGGCGCTGAAAAAAGCCAGCTGACCCCGCTCCGACCGCGGCGGCGCTGCCGCCGCGGCCTGCCGGACCGCGCTCAGCGATCCAAGCGCACCTGCACACTGCCCGAATGCGACTGGATGCGGATGTCACCATCGCCGCTGCCCAGGCGCGTGTCCAGATGGCTGCCCGGCCCGTAGCGCGGGCGCTCCACCTGGCCGGCATCGCTGTTGATCGAGCCACTGAAGCTGTTCACCGACAGCTGCGCCGAGACCGTGCGTGGCAGCCGCAGGTTGACCGACGCACTCACCGATTCAACATTGATGCGACCGCCCGGCGCCAACCCGGCCGCCGACAGGTCGATGCTGCCCGATACGGTTTCCACCGCCAGCCGCTGCACCCGGCCGGCATCGACCTCGACCCGCCCGGACACGGTCTGTGCGCCGATGTCGCCGGACACGCCGCCGCCTGCGTCGATACGGCCACTGACCGTGTTCACATCCAGCTTCGGCGTCTGCAGGCGGGCGCTCACGCTGCCGCTGACCGTGTTGAGCTTGCTGTCGCCACTGCGGCCCGCCGCGCTCAGGCTGCCGCTGACGGTGTCGGCCTGCAGCCGACGCACGTCGATGCCACTGATGTCCTGGCTGGCACTGACCGTGCTCAGCAGCAGCTCCACCGAGCGCGGCACGTTCAGCACCAGCGTCGCGCCGCCATTGTTGCTGCGGCGCGGATACTCGATCTCCCAGCGCACGCGGTTGGCACTCTTCTCCTGGCGCAGCTGCAGGCCGTCGCTGAGCGTGCCGGTGAGCTGCACGTCGTTGCGGTCCCAGCCACGCACGGTCACCTTGCCGGCCACGTTGCTCAGTTCGATGCGGCCGCCCGCAGCCAGGTTGTGACGCTCGTCGATCCGGGTGTCAGCCAGGGCCACTACGGGCACCAGCAACAGTGCCGCACAGCAGGTCATCAGGGTTCGGGTCATGGGGGTCTCCTCAGGTCGTCAGGCCGGACTCGGCGGCATAGGCCGCCTGCCGGGTCAGTTCCAGCCGCAGCGCGTAAGTGCGCCTGAGCTGTCCAAGCAGGTGGGGCGCTCGCGGGTCCTGCGCCAGCGCGGCACGGATCTGCGCCGCGCTTTCATCCAGTTCGTGCAACGCCGGCTGCCACTCCGGCGCGCGGCCATCGGGCAGCGAGGCGACGGCCTGCTGGTACTGCTCGGTCATGGCCGCCGCCTGCAGCTGCAGGGTGGATGGCACCGGCGCGTCTGGCTGCGCATGGCGCCAGGGTGCCACGGCGTAGACCGCCAGGCTGGCCGCCAGGGCAGCGCCGACCGGCAGCCACCCGCGTCGGCGCGAGCGCGTTGGCAGGGCCACCACGTTGTCCGTTGGCGCAGGTGCTGCCTGCGGTTCACGCGGCGGCAGCTGGGCCGACAGGCGTGCCCAGCCATCGGCGGGCACATCGCGCTCGCTGGGCAGCGCGCGCAAGCGTGCCACAAGGTCGTGGTCGGAATCGTGTTCGTGTGTACTCATGTCATGTCTCCCAGCCGTGCGCGCAACAAGCCGCGCGCACGATGCAACTGTGCCTTCGAACTGCCGACGGCCATCTGCAGCTGCTCGGCGATTTCCTGGTGTTTCCAGCCTTCGATGTCGTGCAGTACCAGTACCGCACGGGCCCTCGGCGGCAACGTCGCGAGGGCGCGCTCCAGGTCGCGCTCGGTACCGGCACAACGGTCGTGCACCGCCAGCTCCTGCAGGCCGCCGTCGACTTCGTCCAGGCTGTCGTGGTCCTGCCCGGCAGCGCGCCCGCGCAGCTCCATCAGTGCGGCGTTGACGCCCAGACGGTGCAGCCAGGTCGACAGGCTGCTTTCGAACCGGAACCCCGGCAGCGCCTTCCATGCCTGCAGGAACGCTTCCTGCAGGGCATCTTCGGCACGTGCCTGCTGGCCGCCACACAGCCGCCACAGCACGGCGAACACGCGTGGTGCATGGCGCCGGTACAGATGTTCGTACGCTGCGGTATCGCCGGCGGCCGCCGCCCGCACCAGGGCGGGTTCGTCGATGGCGTCGTGGGCGGCAGGCGGTGCTGGCATGGTGGTGTCGAGCATATCGCTTGGATGCGGCAGCCCCGGAAAAGGTTTAGAGCCGATCGTCGCGGCGGGCGATGCAACCTTTTCGGCGGCTGCTGCATCCATGGAAGGTCCTTCGCGAAAACGTCGTCCGGGAGTCCTGCCATGTCCAGCCCTGCCTGCGCCGCCCTGCTGGTGATCGCCACCTGCGCCGTACTCCAGGCATTGGGGCTGTCAGTGCAGCTGCGCCCGGACCACGGCCGCGCCTGCCTGCAGCAGCATCGCCAGGCGCTCGTCTGCCTGGCCTGGACCCCGGCGGTCGAATCCCCTGCACGCGCCGGGTAACATCGGGGGCCGTTTCTCGCTCTGTCGTCGCCCCATGATGTTGTCGCTGAAGGATCACCTGCCCCCCTGGACCCACCCCTGGCTGCATGACGTGGGCATCGCCGTGAAGATCCTGCTGACCCTGCTCGCCGCGTGGCTGCTGCGGGTGCTGGCGCGGCGCCTGATCCGTCGTTTCGCCGAGCACTACACGCTGCCGCCCGAGATGGCGATGGGCGCCCGCCGGATCAGCAGTTTCGTGGTCTATTTCAGCGCCCTGCTGTACATCCTCAGCCTGCTTGGCGCGTCGCCTTCGGTGCTGTGGACGGCGTTCACCGGCTTTGCCGCTGTCGGTGCCGTGGCCTTCTTCGCGGCGTGGAGCGTGCTGTCCAACATCTTCTGCACGCTGCTGATCTTCACCACCCGCCCGTTCCGCCTGCACGACTACATCGAGGTGCTGGAGAACGGCGAGAAGCCCGGCCTGAAGGGCCGGGTGATCGACGTGAACCTGATCTACACCACGCTGCAGGAAACCGGCGACGGCCACGAAGGCACGGTGCTGCAGTTGCCGAACAACCTGTTCTTCCAGCGCACGGTGCGCCGTTGGCGCGACCCGGCACAGGCGCCCGGCGGCATCCAGGGCGACGGTTGAGGGTGGCTTTGCAGGGCTGCGCCCTGCACCTGCCGAATCAACATCAACCGCCAGTGCAACAGCAAAAGCCAGCATTTCGTGGGCTCGCGGGGTGGGGCCAGTTGAGGGGGACGCTGCAAGTACGTCCATGTAAGCTCGGTCGCCGCATCCATGCGGCTCACGCCCCCTCAACCGGCCCCACCCCGCCTTCGACAGATTTCCGCGATCTGTCCATTCTTCTGTAGAGCCGAGCCATGCTCGGCTCAAAAATCGTTCCGATATCGAAATTTTCGATTTCGATGGAGATTTATCCACGCACGGCGGGATCTCCCGATCGCGGAAATCTGTCAGAGGCGGGGCGGTGTCGGAGTGCGGGGTGTCCGCGGCATGGATGCCTCGGCCAAGCCCCCATGGACGGGTTCACGGCGTCCCCGCACTCCGACACCGCCCTGCCAACCCACGGAATGCCAGCTGTTGCTGTTGCCGGCCAGCGGCCGGCACTACCGCGGGTGCAGGGCGCAGCCCTGCCGAACACCCCTTACCTCAACTGGCTGTCCTTGCTGCCGCGCCGGTTGTAGCCGGCATGCGCCTGCGCTTCGTCGTCATGCGCCTGCTGGCACGTCACGCACAGCCGTACGCCGGGCACGGCGCGGCGCCGCGCCAACGGGATCGGCGCGTCGCATTCCTCACAGTGTTCCAGACCGGGGCCGTCGCGCAGCTGGCGCCGCGCGCGGGCGATCGCATCATCGACGGTGGCGTCGATCTGGTCCTGGACCGCGCCATCTCCTGCCCAACCGGTGGCCATGGCTATCCTCCGCAGGTGTGTCGCCCGATATGGGGACGATACACCCCGGCAAAAAGGAAGGCCTTCATGTAGAGCCGAGCCATGCTCGGCTGCGCTTCAGGATGCCAAACAGAACGCGGACGGATCCGATCAGGCCGATTGCGACTTAATCCCCTCCGTCCCCTTTTTGCTTACCAGACCAGGTCGTCGGGCACCTGGAACTGCGCGTAGTAGGCGTCGTCTTCGGCGTTGCCGGTGGAGATTTCGGCGGTCGAGCCCGGCTGGCCGTGGTCGACGATGATGGCTTCGGGTGTGCGTTCACGCACCTTTTCGGCGGCGGCGCGGGGCAGCAACGCATAGCCGTCGCCGTGGGCGACGATGACCAGCACGCCCACCGACAGCGCCTTGCGCAGCTTGGGATCGATCAGCAGCGTACGGATTGCGGCGCCGTCGCTGAAGCGGTACTCATCGTCGCCCTTGTACGGCACCGCGTGGGCCGTGATGATCTGCCGGGCCTGGGCCTTCTGTTCCGCCTGCCTGGCCTGGGCGTTGCGCTCGGCGGCGAGTGCGCGGTCGCGCTCGACCTTTTCGGCACGGGCGCGTTCAGCCTCGCGCTGGACCTCGGCCGAGGTCGATTCGGCCTTGCCCTGGCGGGCCTTGGCCTGCTCGCGTGCGGCGGCGCTGGCCTGCGACTTCTTGGCCAGGCCGGCCTTGAGCAATTGTTCCTGCAGCGCGTTGGGCTTTGCCATGGTCGGTGCGTACCGCGTGTAATCTTGGATGCCCCATTCTACCGACGCCCCGCCGGCCCTGCATGGCAGTCCTGAAGTACCTCACCGGTTATCCCGAACCCCTGGTCGCCCAGGTCAGCGAGCTGCTGGCGCAGGGCAAGCTCGGCCCCTGGCTGCAGCAGCGCTATCCCGATCCGCACGAGGTGCGCAGCGATCGGCAGCTGTACGACTACACCCAGGAGCTGAAGGACCGTTACCTGCGCAAGTCGGTGCCGCTGAACAAGGTCTGCTACGACAACACGCTGGAAGTGATCAAGCACGCGCTGGGCACCCACACCGCGATCTCCCGCGTGCACGGTGGCCGCCTCAAGGCCAGCCGCGAGATCCGCATCGCTACCGTATTCCGCCAGGCACCCGCGGCGTTCCTGCGCATGATCGTGGTGCATGAGCTGGCCCACCTGAAGGAAGCCGACCACAACAAGGCGTTCTACCAGTTGTGCCAGCACATGGAGCCGGACTACCTGCAGCTGGAGTTCGACACCCGCCTGTACCTGACCGAGCTGGCCAATCGCGGCCAGCGCTGACCGGCCGCAGCAGCTACACTGCGCGCCCCCTGCCCGACCTGCCTGCCATGGAACCGATCCGTCTCGACAAACGCCTGTCCGCCCTGCTCGGCATCCCGCGTGGCGAAGCCCGGCGCTACATCGAGGGCGGCTGGGTCACGGTCAATGGGGAGGTGGTGGAACAGCCGCAGCGGCCGGTCGACGACAGCGCGGTGATCGTGGTGGCCGAGCAGGCCAGCGATGAAAAGGCCGAACGGGTCAGCATGCTGCTGCACAAGCCGGCCGGCGTCGCCGCCGAAACCCTGTGCGGCCTGGTCAGCAGTGACAGCCGCAGCGAACTCGACGCCAGCGACATCCGTCCGCTGCAGCGGCATTTCCACGGCCTGCAGCTGGGCGCTTCGCTTCCGGCCAGCGACAGCGGCCTGGTCGTGGTCAGCCAAGACCCGGCCACGCTGGCCCATCTGCAGCGCAACTTGGGGCGCACCGAACAGGAATACCTGATCGAGGTGGCCGAAGGCGGCCCCGAGCGCGGCCCGTGGCTGCTGGCGCGGCTGCAGCAGGAATCCGGTGGCGCGAAGGTGAGCTGGCAGAGCGAACAGCGCCTGCGTTTCGCCGGCAAGGGCCTGACCGCCAAGGGCCTGCGCGTGGCGGTGACGGCTGCCGGCCTGCAGGTGACGGCGGTGCGCCGCCTGCGCATCGGCCGCGTGGCGCTGGGGCCGCTGCCGCCGGGGCAGTGGCGCTACTTGGGCAGCGACGAGCGGTTCTGAGGTGTGCGGGTCAGATCCCTTGCCGCAGGCAAGGGCTCTGACCCCCTATCGATCCTGCAGGCATTCCTTCACGCATGGCGTAGCTCTACCATCGGGGAATGAGCCTGCCCAAGCCGCTGTGGCGACGCCTGCTGCGTGTTGCTGCGATCATCCTCGCCGCGCTGGTGCTGCTGGTCCTGTCCGGACTGCTGCTGGCCGACCATCTCACGCCGCAGGCGCATGGCGCGCCTTCGCACGTGCTGCCGCTGCAGCCGGCACAGACCCGCATCGACCAGCAGATCGTGCCACTGCAGGCGGCCCATCCCGGCCAGTCGGGCGTGGCCTTCCTCAGCGATGGCATGGATGCCTTCGCCGCGCGCGCGATGATCACCACCCAGGCCGGGCGCAGCCTGGACCTGCAGTACTACATCTGGCACGACGACCTGATCGGCCACCTGATGGCCAAGGCGCTGTATGACGCCGCCGAGCGCGGCGTGCGCGTGCGCATCCTGCTCGATGACATGAATGCCAAGGACAAGGACGCGCTGATGATGGCGCTCGATGCCCATCCGAACATCGAGATCCGCCTGTACAACCCGTTCCGCAACCGGACCGGCATCCTGCGCATGGTGGAGATGGTGCAGCGCTTCTTCAGCGTGAACCACCGCATGCACAACAAGAGCTGGATCGCCGATGGCCGCGTCGCGATCGTCGGTGGCCGCAACATCGGCGAGGAGTATTTCAGCGCGCGCACCGATGTGAACTTCCAGGATCTGGACCTGCTGGTCGCCGGCCCCGCGGTGGAGCAGGCCAACCGGATCTTCGACGACTACTGGAACAGCGAAACCGCCATTCCGGTATCCGCGCTTGCCTTCCATACCGACGCACAACTGCGCCTGCTGGTGCGCGAATCGGACCATGAGGCGCAGCGGGACGTGGCCCGCCCGTACCTTGCGCGCGTGGCCGAATCACGCCAGCGGCAGCGCCCGAGCCCCGAGCCGTTGCACTGGAGCGGTGCAGTGCGCATCGTGTCGGACCCGCCGATGAAGCACCGCAGGGATGATCGCGCCGCCTGGCTGGTGTCGACCCTGATCAGCGAGCTGCAGGCCGCCCGGCACAAGGCCCTGTTGATCTCGCCCTACTTCGTGCCTGGCAACGAGGGCCTGGATGGCTTTTCGGCGATGGCCGGGCGGGGCGTGCAGGTGGGCGTGGTCACCAATTCGCTGGCCGCCAACGACGTCGCCGCCGTGCACGGGGGCTACATGGGCTACCGCGTGCCGCTGCTGGAAGCCGGCGTCCACCTGTACGAGCTGAAGGCACAGGGACAGTCCGGCGATGCCGGCGTGTTCGGCAGCAGCGGCGCGAGCCTGCATACCAAGGCATTCCTGATCGATGACCGCCGCGGTTTCGTCGGCTCCTTCAACCTGGACCCGCGCTCGGCCTACCTGAACACTGAAATGGGTGTGTTGTTCGACGATCCGGTGCTGGGTGCACAGCTGCGGGACGAATACCTGCGCCTGGCTGACCCCAGGCACAGCTGGTGGCTGGCGCTGGACGACCGCCGCCGGTTGCGCTGGCTGGAGCGCGAACCGCCGCCACACTGGGTCGAGGCCGAGCCAGGGGCAACAGCGCGCAAGCGCTGGTTGTCGCGCGTGATCAGCTGGCTGCCGGTCGAATCGCAGCTGTAGCGCTCAGCGCGCGGTGCCGGCCGGCGCGTGCCCGGCGTCATCCAGCGTCTCCACGCTGCGCCCATGCAGGCGTCGCCAGATCCAGCGCAAGGCGTGCGGCGGCGCGGTCGGCAGCTGTTCCAGCAGGGCCAGCATGCGGCTCTGGCTGGCATGCCCATGGCGGCACAACAGGCTGGCCGCTGCAGCAGCGCTGGCCAGGCGCAGGCTGTCGGCCAGCGGTCCCTGTGCATCCACCGCCAGGGCCTGGTGCACCGGCTCAGGCAATTCCCACGCAGCGGCGACGCGCTGCGCCAACGGCAACGACCACTGCTGCAGCAGCTGCAGGGCCAGCGCCGGCTCCACGGCCTCGCCGCGGGCCTGTGCCTCCTGCAGCAACTGGCGCATCACCAGGGCAGCGCCCAGCCCCTGTACCAGGCCCAGCCACTGCGCGGCGAAGGCATCGCCGAAGGTCACCGTGCGCGCATGGTCGGCCGCGGCGCGTGATGCCAGCAGCGCGTGCTCCCAGATGATCGTGCTGAACTGCGGGAACACCTCGCATTGCACCTGCATCACCGGCTGTACCAGCACCGCGCTGATGATCTGCCGCACGCCTTCGGTGCCGACCAGCGTCACCGCCCGCTGCAGGGTCTCGACCGGGCGCTCGTGGACCTTGTAGGCCGGGCTGTTGGCGATGCGCAGCAGGTTGCCGGTCAGCACCGGGTCCTGGCCGATGATCGCGGCCATCACCCGTGCCGAGGCGGCATCGTCGTTGACGGTCTGGATCAGCTGCGGCAGCAGCTGCGGCCGGCGCGGCAGCTGCCTGGCCGCCCAGTCGCGGTCCTGCAGCGCGCGCGCCACCGCCTCGCCCAGGCCCGGGTCGTGCACCGGCGTCGGCTCGCCGGCCAGCCGCGGATACAGCGCAAGCGCATGCAGCCCGCGTTGCAGGTGGCCAGCGATTTCCGCCGATGGCAGCGGCTCGCCCTGCAGGCTGGCCGCTGCGGCAGCCACGGCCTGGCGGGACGCAGCGACCAGCCGCGACGGTGCCGTCCCGGTGGAACGCGACAACCAGCTGCGCAGCGACCGCCACCAGGCCCGTGTCATCGCCGCCCGACCTGTCGTTGTAGTGCCTTTGCCGTCACTGACCGCCTGCCTCTTCACGCCCGTCCGGCCACCCGCCGTCGTCGCAGCATCGGCCGCACTTTCATCTTCTTTAACCGAAAGCCCGCCAACCTCGACGGCATCGGCCGGGGGAATGGACTAGAATGGCGCCGCGCGACCCGTCCCCCTGCCATGACGACGTCGCTTTTTTTGTTTTGGGACCCTACCGTTCACTGGCCGTTCGCTGCAGTTCGCCGCTGTTCGCGCCATCGGAGACGCCATGCTATTCGAAACCCTCGCCACCACCGGCCACGAACAAGTGGTGTTCTGCCACAACCACGATGCCGGCCTGCGGGCGATCATCGCCATCCACAACACCACCCTGGGCCCGGCCCTGGGCGGCGTGCGCATGCGTCCCTACGCCAGCACCGACGAGGCGCTGGCCGATGTGCTGCGCCTGAGCCGGACGATGACCTACAAGAACGCGCTGGCCGGCCTCAACGTTGGTGGCGGCAAGGCGGTGATCATCGGCGACCCGAAAGTGGACAAGACCGAGGTCCTGTTCCGCGCGTTCGGCCGGTATGTCGACTCGCTGGGCGGGCGCTACATCACTGCCGAGGACGTCGGCACTGACGTCAACGACATGGAGAACATCTACCTGGAGAGCCAGTTCGTGACCGGCGTGCACCAGGTCCATGGCGGCTCCGGCGACCCGGCGCCGTTCACAGCCTACGGTGCACTGCAGGCGCTGATGGCGGCGATGCGCTTCAAGTTCGGTCATGAGGAAGTGGGCAAGACCAGCATCGCGGTGCAGGGCCTGGGCCACATCGGCATGGAACTGGTGAAGCTGCTGCGCGATCGCGGCGCCAAGCTGTATGTCACCGACCTGGACAGCGCGCTGGTCGACCGTGCAGTCAGCGATTTCGGCGCCGAAGCCGTCAAGCCGGACGAGATCCACGAAGTGAACGCCGATGTGTTCGCACCGTGCGCGCTGGAAAGCGCGATCAACGCCGACACCCTGCCGCGCATCAAGGCCAGGATCATCTGCGGTACCGCCAACAACCAGCTGTCGAGCCTGGAGATCGGCGATGAGCTGCACGCACGCGGCATCCTCTACGCACCGGACTATGCGGTCAACGCCGGCGGCGTGATGAACGTGTCGCTGGAGATCGACGGCTACAACCGCGAACGCGCGATGCGCCTGATCCGCAGCATCTACCACAACCTCACCCGCATCTTCGAACTGTCGCAGCGCGAGAACATCGCGCCGCAGCGTGCGGCCGACCGCATCGCCGAAAGCCGCATCCTGTCGATCGGCAAGCTGAAGATGCCGCTCGGCCGCAGCACCCCGCGCCTGGGCAACCTGCGCGGCGGCTGAGCCTGCGATGTCGCGCCGGGGCTTTCGACCCGGCGCGACCGCCCGTTCAGAACCCGGTGCTGTAGCGCAACGCCGCCTGGCGCGCGCCTTCACCGCCGACGCGCTGGTCGAAGCCCAGGCTCAGGCGGCCAGTGCGGCCCCACCACGACTCCAGCGCCACGCCGAACAGCGCACTGCCGCGCGGCGTGTTCCATCCCGCCAGCGGCGCCCAGGCATCGACTCCCACGAAGCTGGCCTGCCAGTCCGCATCGGCACCGTCGAGCCGCTGCTGCCACTCGGCGTGCCCGCGCAGGGTCCAGCGGCCCCAGCCGCGTTCGCCACGGATACCGGCCAGCATCTGGCTGCGCTGCACGCGGTTGGCCTCACCGCGCAGGCCAAAGCCGAAACCGCCCCGCTCGTTGAAGGCATCGGTGTCCACGCGCGTGGTGCTGGCGCCCAGGTACGGCGTCAACGACGCGCCCGCGCGGCCGAAGCGGTAGCCGCCTTCAACGCTGGCGCTGCTGAAGCGTCCGCCATAACGCGCGGAAACACCGTACGCGCCCGCGCCCAGCAGCAGCTGGCGATCCAGCGCACGGGTGAACTGGCCGCTGCCGACCTGGGCCAGCGCATAGCCCCGGCCCAGGTTCCAGCCGGCGTACAACTGCGCCTGCGCCTGGCGATCACGGCCACGATCACCGCCGAAGCTGTTGCCACCGTTGCTGCGGGTTTCGCCAAAAGCCACGCCCATCAGCCCAGCGCTGCCCAGCGGCAGGTCCTGGCCGGCCATCCAGCCACGGCTGTCGGCCGCGTTGCCGGCGAAACTGCCCTGCCCGGCCTCGCCGAGCGCACTCTGCCAGGCCCCGCGCAGGCGTGGCGCCGCCTGCACGCGATCGAAGCGCTCGGCGATCGCACGGCGTGACATGTCGATGCTGTCGAAGGTGGCCGACTCGGCCCGTGCATGGGCCTGCCCGGACAGGCTCTGCAGGCTGGCCGCCAGGCCTTCGCTGCCGCCGCCGGTCCACTGCAGCGCACCGGCCGCCGTGCCGAAGGCCGAGCCCTGCAGGGCGGGACTGCCATCGAGCGCGCCGAATGCGCTTTCCACGCGTTGCGCGGCGGACTGCGCCGAGGCCGTGAGCCCGGCCGCCGCTGCGGTGACGCTGACCTGGGTCAGGTTCAACCAGGCCGTGTTGCTGTCATAGCCGTAGCTGCTCTGCAGCAGCGACAGGCCCTGCAGGCCGCTGGAGGTGGCAGGGCTGCTGAAGGTGCCGCTCAGGCCACCGGCGGCGTGGATCAGGTCCTGGCGGCTGCCGTTCTGCGGCACATAGCCGGAAACGAAGCCATGCACGCGCACGCCGCCATTGAGCGTGGCGTTGCCGGTGACCTGCAGCGCATTGGCACCGAGCGCGATCATCAGCTGTGCGCCCGCCTGCTGGGTGTAGTTGCCCTCGATGGTGCCGGTGGTGTTGCCGGTGGTCAGGAACACGCTGCTGCCGTTGACCACGTTGCCGATCACGCGCGGCGTCCCCCCATTGAACTGCAGGCCGGTCGAATCCGGATCGGGCTGCGCCAGGATCGTTACGTTGGAACGGATCACGCTGCCGTTCTGCAGCGACAGGATGCCGCGCTCGATGCGGGTGGCGCCGCTGTAGCTGTTGTTGCCACCCAGCACCAGGGTGCCCCCGCCTTGCTTGACCAGGCCACCGCTGCCGACGATGTCGTTGCTCCACAGCGAGCCACTCGACGGCGCATCGACATTGGCCACCACATCGCCCCAGTCGAAGCGCCCTGGCCCCTTGATCGCCCGCGAGATGTCGAGCAGGCCGTAGCCGAACACCGCATCCACGCCGGGCGCCCCGATGTCCTTGGCGGTCCCCAGCAGGGTCTGCCGGACCAGGTTGTTGTCGAAATACGGATAGCGCTGCCAGACCAGTGCGGCGGCGCCGGAAACCAGCGGCGCGGCGAAGGACGTACCGTAGTTCCAGTAATAGGTGCTGCCATTGGCATCGGGATAGACCGCGCTGCCCGGCGCGGCCAGGCAGTAGCGCGCGGCCTGGCCGCACGCGTTGGCATAGCTGGCCAGCGTACCGGGCGTGTAGGGGTCGACCGCGGTCGCCACCAGCCAGCCGCGCTCCAGGTCGGCCGCCGGCAGCGAGCCGGCAACGCCCTGCTGGCTGGGCAGTGCGGCCAGGCTGCTCGGTTCGGCGCGCGCATCATTGCCGGCGGCGAACACCACCAGGCCGCCATGGTTGATGACGAACGGACGGTACTCGGCCGCCACCTGGGCCGTGGTCGGCAGGTCGGTCCAGTACAGGCCGCCCCAGGAGTTGTTCATCACCTTGACGTTGTAGCTGATCAGGTCCTGGTGGACCTGCGCCACACCCAGCGGACCGCTGAAGGAATTGCCCTTGCCGCTGCCGTCATCGACCGGCGGCTTGTCGGCGATGATCCGCGCCGAAACGATCTGTGCGCCGGGGGCGATGCCGCCCGGCCAGGAGCCCACCGACGCACCAGCGGCCAGGCTGGCCACCGCCGTGCCATGGCCCACCACGTCGTCGACCTGCAGGTTGTTGCGGGCGGGATCGATGTAGTTGAGGTTGGCCACCACGCGCCCGTTCAGCGCCGCCGCGTTGCGCTGCACGCCCGAATCGACGATGCCGATGCGCACCCCCTGCCCGGTCAGGCCGGCGGCCTGTGCGGCACGCGCATTGGTCACCGACAGGTGCGCGTCGAACGCCGGCTCCTGCGGCTTGGCCGGCGGCGGTGTCGTCGGCGGAGGCGTGGTCGGGGGTGTCGGCGTGGTCGGAGGAGGATCAATGCGGACGTTGCCGCCGCCCCCGCCTCCCCCGCATGCCGTCAACGCCATCGCCATCGCCGTTGCCAGCGCGGATTTCACCCTCATCGTGCGTTCCATCGATTCCTTCCCATGAACGTTGGCCTGCCTACATCCCGGCAGGCGTGCGGCGCTGCCCAGCGGCAGCCCTTCCCGACCCTCTATACTTGGGCCGACCCCCACGCAGTCTGCCGGGAAACCGGGGCGCTTCCAACGTCCACGGTCTCCTTTCCGAACATTGCTTACGCATCAACGAGATTGCCATGTCCAACATCGTCATCGCCGCCGCCAAGCGCACTGCCATCGGCTCCTTCCTCGGCCAGTTCAACGGCGTGCCGACCCCCACCCTCGGCGCGGCCGCCATCGCTGCCGCCCTGGAACAGTCGGGTGTCCCGGCCAGCGACGTCTCCGAGGTCCTGATGGGCTGCGTGCTGCCGGCCAACCTCGGCCAGGCGCCCGCCCGCCAGGCCGCGATCGCCGCCGGCATTCCGCTGTCGACCGGCGCCACCACCCTCAACAAGGTGTGCGGCTCGGGCATGAAGACGATCATGCTCGGCCATGACCTGATCAAGGCCGGCTCGGCCAGCATCGTGGTCGCCGGCGGCATGGAATCGATGTCCAACGCCCCGCACCTGCTGCCGAACTCGCGCACCGGCAACCGCTTCGGCAACTTCCAGGCGGTCGATCACATGGCCCACGACGGCCTGGTCAATGCCTACGACGGCAAGGCCATGGGTGAATTCGCCGAGTGCGCCGTGGACAAGTACCAGTTCAGCCGCGAGGAGCAGGACGCCTACGCGATCGAATCGGTCAAGCGCGCGCAGGCCGCGCAGGCCAGCGGCGCGTTCGCCGACGAGATCGTCGCGGTCAAGGTCGCCACCCGCAAGGGTGACGTGGAGGTCGCCACCGACGAACAGCCGGGCCGCTCCGACATCGCCAAGATCCCGACCCTGCGCCCGGCCTTCAAGAAGGATGGCAGCGTGACTGCAGCCAGTTCCTCCAGCATCTCCGACGGTGCCGCTGCGGTGGTCCTGCTGACCGAGGAAGAGGCTGCCGCGCGTGGTATCACGCCGCTGGCGCGCATCGTCGGCCACGCCACCCATTCGCAGGAACCGGAGTGGTTCACCACCGCCCCGATCGGCGCGATCCACGCGCTGCTGGCCAAGACCGGCTGGTCGCTGGACCAGATCGACCTGTTCGAAATCAACGAAGCCTTTGCCGTGGTGGCGATGGCGCCGATGCGCGAACTGGGTATCCCGCACGACAAGCTCAACGTGAATGGCGGCGCCTGCGCACTCGGCCATCCCATCGGTGCCTCCGGTGCGCGCCTGGTGGTGACGCTGGTCAACGCCCTGCGCACGCGCGGTGGCAAGCGCGGCATTGCCACCCTGTGCATTGGTGGCGGCGAAGCAACGGCAATTGCCATCGAATTGATTTAAAACGATTTAACGATGATTTCGCAAAAATGAATGCGGGATCGCTTGACACCCAATCTTGGCTTGTCATCATGTTGTCGGCGCGCAGTTGCGCGTTGCCTAATCTAACGACGAGGATTCACACAATGAGCATCAACAAGCTGCTGGTCGCGATGTCCCTGGCTCTGGCCCTGGCCGCCTGCTCGAAGCAGGAAGCTGCCCAGGACGCCGCTGCTTCGGCCAACGAAGCCGCCACCGAAGCCCAGGCTGCTGCCGACCAGGCCGCCGCTGCCGGCGCCCAGACCGCCGCTGCTGCCCAGCAGGCCGCTGACACCGCCGCCACCGCTGCTGACGCTTCGGTCGACGCCGCTGCCCAGACCGCCGCTGCTGCCACCGACGCCGCTGCTGGCGAAGCCAAGGACGCCGCCAAGGCTGCCGAAGCTACCGCTGAAAAGGCCAAGGACGCTGCTGAAGAAGCCAAGAAGTAATAACTTCTTTCTTCACGCTGTTCTGGAAAAGCCGCTGGTTCGCCAGCGGCTTTTTCTTTGTAGCGATGCCGGCGACCACGCCGCTGCATCGCGACCCCGTCTTCACAACGGCATGAATAGGCTGGCGTCCCCATCCATTGCAGCACCGGAGACCGCCATGAAGATTCGCCCGATCACCACGCCTCTGCTGGCTGCTTCCCTGCTGCTGGCGCTGGCTGCCTGCAAGGGCCCGGAAGCCGAACAGACCAAGCAGGACGCGCAGCAGGCCGCCGACAGTGCCGGCGCTGCCGCCCGCGACGCCGTGGACAAGGCCGCCGCCGCGACCCGCGAAGCCGCCGACAAGACGGCCGCCGCCTCCGAGCAGGCCGCGGCCGACACCCAGCAGGCCCTGGACAAGGCCGCAGACGCCACCGCCAACGCCGCCGACAAGGCCAAGGACGCGGCGACCGATGCCGCTGCCCACGCCAGTGACGCAACTGCCGATGCCGCGCAGAAGGTCGCCGACAAGGCACGCGATGTCGCCAATGACGCGAAGGCGAACGCCGCCAAGGAAGAAGCCAAGCACTGAGGCGCTTAGCGACGTCGTATCAGCCGGGCATGGGCCCGGCGCTACAGGAAAGCCGCGGCGCCGCCGCGGCTTTTCTGCTTTTCGCTCTCTGCCCGCGGGCAGGTGGCGCAGGGGCGCAAGCGGCATGGATGGCGCGCCCGGGCCTGCACGGACGTATGCACGGCGCCCCTACGGCAGCGCACGCGCCAGCATTGCCGACAGATCCACGCCCGCCGGCAGCGTACCGAATGCCAGGCCATGCTCCCCCTGCAGCCGACTGCGCACGAACGCCTCGGCCATCGGGCTGCGCGCACGCAGCAGCAGCGCCGCCTGCAGCAGCAGCGCAGTGCGCTCGCAGAACGTCCGTGCCTGCGACTCGTCGGGCGCCGGCGCCGCTGCCCAACGCTGCAGCGCCGCCGCGTAGCGCGCATCACGATCGGCCACCGCCGCCAGCTCAGCGCGCAGCGCCGCCAGCGTCTCCGGTTCGCGTGCCAGCGCGCGCAGCACGTCCAGGCACTGGATGTTGCCGCTGCCTTCCCAGATCGAATTCAACGGTGCCTGCCGGTACAACCGCGGCAGCATTGATTCCTCCACATAGCCTGCTCCGCCCAGGCATTCCTGCGCTTCGTTGACGAAGGCCGGTGCGCGCTTGCACAGCCAGTACTTGCCCAGTGCCGTTCCCAGCCGCGCCAGCGCGGCCTCGCTGGCATCCACGGCGGCGCGGTCCACCGCACGTGCGATGCGCATCGACAGCACCGTGGCTGCTTCCGATTCCAGCGCCAGGTCGGCCAGCACGTTGGTCATCAACGGGTGCTCGACCAGCAGCTTGCCGAAGGTGCGGCGATGGCGTGCGTGGTGCAGCGCCTGGGCCAGCGCCATGCGCATTTCCGCTGCGGCGCCCAGCATGCAATCCAGGCGGGTCATCATCACCATGCCGATGATGGTGGCGACGCCGCGCCCTTCGTCGCCCACACGCCAGGCCTGCGCACCGCAGAATTCGACTTCGCTGGAGGCATTGGCCCAGTCGCCGAGCTTGTCCTTCAACCGCATCAACCGGAATGCGTTGCGGTCACCGTCGGCCAACCGGCGCGGCATCAACAGGCAGGTCAGCCCGCCCGGCGCCTGCGCCAGCACCAGGAAGCCATCGCACATCGGTGCGGAAAAGAACCACTTGTGGCCGACCAGGCGATAGCGCTCGCCATCGATCGGTTCGGCGCGCGTGCTGTTGGCGCGCACATCCGAGCCGCCCTGCTTCTCGGTCATGCCCATGCCCAGGGTGATGCCGCCCTTGTCGGCCACCGGCACGTCGCGCGGGTCATAGACCGGCGCCGCGGCCTTGCGTGCCCACTCGGCCAGGTGCGGCTGCGTGCACAGCACCGCCACCGCAGCGTGGGTCATCGTCAGCGGGCAGCTGGTGCCGGCCTCGGCCTGGTGATGCAGGTAGCTCAGCACCGCACGCGCGACGTGCGCGCCAGGCTGCGGCTCGTGCCAGGACAGTCCGGCCACGCCGTGCGATTTGGCCGTGCCCATCAACTGGTGATAGGCCGGATGGAACTCCACCGTGTCGATGCGATGGCCCTGCGCATCATGCGTACGCAGGCGCGGGCGATCGCGGTTGGCATCGAAGCCGAGCCGGTACAGCTCGTCACCGGCCAACCCGCCATAAACATCCAGTCGCGGTGCGAAGCTGCCAGCGCCCTCGCGCTGCACGGCTTCCATCAGCGCCACGTCGTCGGTCCACAACTGGCGCCCCGCGAACGGCGGTGGCTGGTTCAGCACCACATGCGTTTCAAACGGCGCGTTGCTGTCGAAGCGGGGTCCACTCATCCGGTCCATCCTGGCGCCAAGAAGTCTGCGGCCCGATTGTGCCGCATGATCCGCCAAGCCCGTGTTCAGGCCGGTTCTCACTGCGTGCACGAGGCGCAGGCCACAGTGGGCCCATGGCAGGCAATGACGATCTGGTGGTGCTGCGCCCGGAGGGGCTGTACTGCGCCGCCGGCGATTTCCATATCGATCCCTGGCGACCGGTGCCGCGTGCGGTGATCACCCATGGCCACGGCGATCACGCACGCCCCGGCATGGGTGAATACCACTGCAGCGAAGGCAGCCTGCCGATCCTGCGCTGGCGCCTGGGCGACGTGCAGGTGCAGGCGCATGCCGAAGGCGTGCCGTTCGGCCTGGGCCAGGTGCAGGTATCGCTGCATCCGGCCGGACACGTGCTCGGCTCCTCGCAGGTGCGCATCGACGACGGCCGGCAGGTCTGGGTGGCCTCGGGCGACTACAAGCGCCAGCCCGACCCGACCTGCGCGCCGTTCGAGGTGGTGCCCTGCGATACCTTCATCACCGAAGCCACCTTCGCCCTGCCCATCTACCGCTGGCCGGACACGCCGGCGGTGGCGGCCGAGATCGTGGCGTGGCGCCGCGAATGCGAACAACGCGGCGAGGCTGCGATCCTGCTGTGCTACGCGCTCGGCAAGGCACAGCGCGTGCTTGCCGAGCTGCTGCCGCTGGACGACCGCCCGGCCTGGCTGCACGGTGCCATCGCCAACGGCGTGGCGGTCTACCGGCAGGCGGGCGTGCCCCTGCTGGAGACGCACACGGTTGCCGAACAGGGACGCCAGCCGGATGCGGCCGGCCAGCTGATCCTGGCGCCGCCGTCGGCGGCAGGCACGCCGTGGATGCGTCGTTTCGGCCGCCACCAGCTCGGCTTTGCCTCCGGCTGGATGCAGCTTCGCGGCAACCGGCGGCGTCGCAATGTCGATCGCGGCTTCGTCATTTCCGATCACGCCGACTGGCCGGCGCTGCTGCAGACCATTGAACAGACCGGCGCGCGCCGGGTGATCGCCACGCACGGCAACACCGATGCGTTGATTCCCTTCCTGCGCGAGCGCGGCGTGGCCGCCGAAGCCTTCCGCACGGATTTCGGGAGCGAGGAATGAAGGCCTTCGCTGCGCTTTACCAACGGCTGGACCGCAGCACCGCCACGCTGGACAAGCGTGCGGCGCTGGTCGATTACTTCCGCCAGGCAGGGGCGCATGACGCGGCATGGGCGCTGTACCTGCTCAGCGGTGGCAAGGTAGGTGGCGCACGCCGCAAGATCGCCGCCAGCGGCGAACTGCGCGCCTGGATCGCCGACGCATCGGGGCTGCCCCCGTGGCTGGTGGAAGACAGCTATGCGCAGGTGGGCGACCTGGCCGAAACGCTGACCCTGCTGCTGGATGATCCGAAACAGCCGGCGCCCGACCGCCCCCTGGCCGAATGGATCGAACAGCACCTGCTGGCGGTGGCCAACCAGCCCGAACCGGTCCGCCGTGCGGCGGTCGTCGCGGGCTGGACGCAGCTCTGCAGCAGCGAACGCCTGGTGTTCAACAAGCTGTTGACCGGCGCCCTGCGCGTAGGCGTTTCGCAGCGACTGGTGCAGCAGGCGCTGGCCGAGTGGTCCGGCCTGGACATAGCACGCATCGCCCAGCGCATGCTCGGCGAGTGGGTGCCCTCGCCCGGACTGCTGGCTCAGTTGCTGTCACCGGACGAGCTGCCGCTGGACCGGCAGCAGCCCTACCCGTTCTTCCTCGCCTCGCCACTGGAAAGCGAACCTGCGGAGCGCCTCGGGCCGATCGGCGATTGGCTGCTGGAATGGAAATGGGATGGCATCCGCCTGCAGCTGCTGCGCCGGCGTGGTGAGGTCGCGCTCTGGTCACGCGGTGAGGAGCGGCTGGATGGCCGCTTTCCCGAGATCGAGCAGGCGGCGCTGGCGCTGCCCGACGGCTGCGTGCTGGACGGTGAGCTGCTGGCCTGGGACGAGGCCGCCAACCTGCCGCGCGCATTCACCGCACTGCAGACCCGCATCCAGCGTCGCAAGCCCGGTGCAGCGACCCTGCGCAACACGCCGGTGCGCGTGCTGGCCTATGACCTGCTGGAACAGGATGGCGTTGACCTGCGTGAGCTGCCCCTGCAGGAGCGGCGCACCCGGCTCGCCAGCGTCCTCGGTGCGCTGGCGGATGCGCGGATCCAGCTGTCGCCCGAGGTTGCCGCTGACGACTGGCCGCATGCCGCCGCACTGCGCGACGTCGCGCGCGAACGCGGGGTGGAAGGACTGATGCTGAAGCGGCGGCTGTCCGCTTACCAGGCCGGCCGCCGACGCGGCGACTGGTGGAAGTGGAAGGTCGATCCACTCACGATCGATGCGGTGCTGCTGTACGCCCAGGCCGGGCACGGGCGGCGCAGCACGCTGTATACCGACTACACCTTCGGCGTGTGGGACGGCGAGATGCTGGTGCCGGTGGCCAAGGCGTACTCGGGGCTGGACGACAAGGAGATTCTCGCGCTCGATCGCTGGATCCGCGCCAACACGCGCGAGCGCTTCGGACCGGTGCGAAGTGTGCGCGCCGAACAGGTGTTCGAACTGGGCTTCGAGGCAGTCAACCGCAGCAGCCGCCACAAGTCGGGCATCGCCGTGCGTTTTCCGCGCATCCTGCGCTGGCGCCAGGACAAGCCGGCCAGCGAGGCCGATCAGCTGGCCACGCTGCAGGCGCTGGCCCGATGAAGCGCAGCCAGGCGCTGCGCCGGCTGGAAGACTGGTTCGCGGCCCAAGGCTGGCGTTCGCTGCCGTTCCAGCGCGCAATGTGGCGGCACTACCTTGCCGGCGAATCCGGATTGCTGCATACGCCCACCGGCAGCGGCAAGACGCTGGCGATGTTCGGCGGCCCCCTGCTGCAGGCGATGATCGATCCACCGCCGCTGCCACGGCGCGCAAGCGCGGTGCGCCCGCTGCAGGTGCTGTGGGTAACGCCCCTGCGCGCGTTGGCCAGTGACACCGCACGCGCGCTACAGGCGGTCGTCGACGGGCTGGGACTGGGATGGCGCGTGGGACTTCGCAGCGGTGACGCCAGCAACCGCGAACGGCGGCAGGCACGCGAGGGCCGCATCGACGTCCTGGTGACCACGCCCGAATCGCTGGCGCTGCTGCTGAGCTATCCCGATACGCTCGCACGCATGCGCCAGCTGCGCTGCGTGGTGGTGGACGAGTGGCATGAGCTGCTGGGCAACAAGCGGGGTGTGCTGCTGCAGCTGAACCTGGCGCTGCTGCGCGACACCGCCCCCGCGCTGCAGCTGTGGGGGCTTTCGGCCACGCTGGGCAATCTGGATGAAGCCCGTGACGTGCTGCTGCCCGGGCAACCCGATGCACCGATCGTGCAGGGTGTACGCCCGCGTGCGACCACGGTGCGCAGCCTGCTGCCCGAACCCGGTGAACGCTTTCCCTGGGCCGGGCACCTGGGCCTGGCCCAACTGCCGCGGGTGCTGGACGCATTGATGCAGGCACGCAGCAGCCTGCTGTTCACCAACACCCGTGCACAGGCAGAACTGTGGCATCAGGCGCTGGCGTCGGTCTGGCCCGAGCAACAGGACACGCTCGCGCTGCACCACGGTTCGCTGGATCCGGTGCTGCGCCAGCAGGTGGAAGACGGGCTGCGTGCAGGCACGCTGCGCTGCGTGGTCGCCACCTCCAGCCTCGACCTCGGCGTGGACTTTCCCGAGGTCGAACAGGTGCTGCAGCTGGGCAGCCCGAAGGGCGTCGCCCGCCTGCGCCAGCGCGCCGGACGTGCGCGCCATCGTCCCGGTGCCAGCGGCGCGATCCTGTGCGTGCCGAGCCATGCGCTGGAACTGGCCGAGTACGCAGCCGTGCGTCGTGCACTGGCCGAAGGCGTGGTCGAAGCACGCAGGCCGCCGACGCTGTCGCTCGACGTCCTGGCCCAGCATGCGGTCAGCCGCGCCCTGGCCGGTGGCTTCCACGGTGATGCGCTGCTGGCGCAGGTCCGGCGCACCCATGCATTCGCATCCCTGGCCGAGGACCAGTGGCGGGCCGTGCTGACCTTCATCGTGCAGGGGGGCCAGGCCCTGGCCCAGTACCCTGACTTCCACAAGGTCGTGCAGGACGCCGATGGCCGTTACCGGATGCACGACCGGCGCCAGGCACTGCGCCACCGTCTGTCGATCGGCACCATCAGCAGCGATGGCAGCGTGCGCGTGCAGTTCCTGCGCGGGGCCAGCCTCGGCGCCGTGGAGGAACAGTTCGCCAGCCGCCTGCGCCGCGGAGACCGCTTCCAGTTCGCCGGGCGCCTGCTGGAACTGGTGCAGCTGCGCGACATGACCGCTTTCGTGCGATTGGCACGCGGGCGCGGTGACGGTGTCGTGCCCCGCTGGCAGGGAGGCCAGCTGCCGCTGTCGATGGCACTCGGCAGCGAACTGGAGTCGGTGCTGTCAGGCGCCGACGACAGTGCCGAAGCGCGCTGGCTGGCACCGCTGCTGGCACTTCAGCAGCAGGTGTCGGCGCTTCCCGGCCCGGACCACGTGCTGCTGGAAGACGTACGCCGCCGCGAAGGCCAGTTCCTGTTCGTCTATCCCTTTGCCGGACGCCACGTGCACGAGGCGCTGGCCGCCCTGTTGGCACTGCGGTGCACCCGCCAGCAGCGCAACAGCATCGGCTATGCCGTGAATGATCACGGCCTGGTGCTGGCACCGGCGCAGGCGATCGACCTGGACGCGGCGCAATGGCATGCGCTGTTCAGCCCCGATCAGCTGCTGGACGATCTGCGTGCGGCGGTGAACCTGGGCGAGCTGGCGCGGCGCCAGTTCCGTGGCATCGCGCGCGTCGCAGGCCTGCTGGTACCCAGCCTGCCCGGAGGCATGCCACGATCGCTGCGCCAGCTGCAGGCCTCAGCGGGCCTGCTGTACGACGTACTGCGCGAGCATGACCCCGAGCACCTGCTGCTGGCGCTGGCCGAACGCGAAGTGCTGCATGACAGCCTTGATCTGCCGGGGCTACGCCAGGTGCTGGTCCGGATCGGCGCGCGACGCATGTCGATGCAGCGCCCTGCATCGCTCTCGCCCCTGGGCTTTCCACTGTGGGCCGAACGCCTGCGCGGGCAGTTCAGCAACGAAGACTGGCGCACCCGCGTGCAACGCGCGGCGCAGCAGCTCGAGCGCCGCCATGGCCGATGAACTATCGCTGCTGCTTGCCGGCGAACCGGTGACCCTGGCGGGCGCGCGCGCACTCTACTGGCCGGCGCGGCAGGCGCTGCTGATCGCGGATCTGCACCTGGGCAAGGCCGATGTGTTCCGCCGCGCCGGCATTGCGCTGCCCCGCGGCGGTACCGGCGAAGACCTGCAGCGACTGCAGTCACTTCTGGACAGGTACGCCTGCCGCGAACTCTGGATCCTCGGCGACATCCTGCATGGACCGGCCCATCGCGCAGCGTGGTACCAGCAATGGCTGGGCTGGCGCGAACGCAATGCCGCGCTGGAGGTGCATGTGCTGCGCGGCAACCACGACCGCCAGCTGCCGCATGCCCAGCTGCAGGTGCAGATCCACGAGGAGGTGCGGCTGGCACCGTTCCTGCTGCGCCATGAACCGTGCGCAGACCCGGCGTGGCACGTGATCGCCGGCCACCTGCATCCACAGGTCGCACTGCCCGCATTGCGCCGCCGCTTCCCGGCCTTCTGGCTGCGCGAACGAATGACGATCCTGCCGGCCTTTTCCGCGTTCACGGCAGGCATCGTGCCAGTGCCCGTCCGCGGCGAACAGATGATCGCCTGCGTGGACAACGGCGTGGTGACCTTGCCAGTGGCGTGAATCAGGCCGGGCGGATGTCCAGCTGCGGCATCACGCGGAACACGGGTGTGTCATCGCCGCGTCGCCGCGGCAGGGCCCGGATGGCTGCCAGCATCTCCTGGGCGCAGGCGCGGATGCGCGGGTGGTGTTCCGGCGATGCATGGCTGATCAGGCTGCCGACGTGGAACTCGAAGACATCCTCCAATACGTCGGGCTGGTCCTCGTGCAGCATCTGCAGCAGTCCGCGCAGCTTGCAGATTTCCGATTCCAGCTCCTCGACCGCGAACAACATGGCATCCTCCTCGTCAACATCAGCGGCGCATCCGGGCCGCAGCGGGCTGCAACGGCAGCGCCGCCCGGGGCCATGCGCGATGTTGATCACGGAAAGGAAAACGGGCGACGCGCAATCGCGTGCCATCCACTTCTCGCATATCCGCGGTGAGATAACCGTTAATTCACGTGACGGAGCAGTTCACGCATTGGCGGCGATCGCACTGATGGGAGGCGCGTCCGCTGCGGTGGCCAGTGCATCGATGAAGGCTGGATCCAGTGCGAGTGAACCGAACCAGCCGTGCTGTGTTCCGCTCAGCACGCGCAGCATGTGGCCGCGGCCGCCGGGCAGGCGCCCCATCGGGCCCAGCAGGACGTCGCGCGCCTTCGCCCACGCATCGCGATCGGACTGGAACAACGGCGTCAGCCAACGGCTCCAGCGCTGATAGACCGCCACGTGCGCCCGCCGTTGCGCCTGGTACGCCTGCAACGCTTCGCCCGCTGCGCCATGGGTGCGCACGGCATCGCGCAGCGCCACTGCATCGAGCAGCGCCATGTTCACGCCCTGCCCCAGCTGCGGGCTCATCGAATGGGCGGCATCGCCGGCCAGCACCATGCGGCCCTGGTGCCAGCGTGTCATCACTGCATCCCGGTAGACCGCCCGCGCCAGCTGGCTGGCATCCCGCAGATGAGCGAAGCGCGCACTGGCCTGTGGCCACAGCGCGTGCAGCTCGTCCAGCCAGGGCGCCATGCCATCGGCCTGCCAACGCTCGAAGTCGGCGCGCGGCAGGCTCCAGAAGAAGCTCAGGCGCGGCGTATCGTCACCGGGCCGGGTGCCTACCGGCAGCAGCCCGATCATCTTGCGCGCGGCCACGTAGCGCTGCCGCAGTTCCTGCAGGTGCGGCCAGTCCTCGGCCGGCAGCAGGCACCACAACGCCCCCCACGGATACACGCGATCCAGGCCGGTACCGCCTTCGATCGTGCCGCGCAGCGTCGAGGCCGCGCCGTCGGCGGCCACCACCAGGTCGAACGGGCCGTGCACGCGCCCCTCGCTGTCGCGCAGGCGGCCCTGCCCGGCATCCACCGTGGCGATGGTGGTCCCGGCATGCAGCTGGCCCGCGCCCGCACGTGCTTCGTCCAGCAGCGAGAACAGCGCACCGCGCTGCATGCCGAGCCCGTGCAGGCGCGCGTCCAGGCCCTCATAGCGCATGTCCATCACGGCGCGTTCGCACGGCGTATCGCCGTACAAGCGGTGCACCGGCGCGGCATGCGCACGCACCGCATCCAGCAGGCCCATCTGCCACAGCACCTGCAGGCCGCTCGGCTGCAGCAGGAAGCCGGCCCCGACCGGCCCGGGCGCGGGCACGCGTTCAAAGATCTCCACCTCGTGGCCGTCACGGGTGAGCAGGATGGACACAGCCTGTCCAGCGGTGCCGTAGCCGATCACGGCGATGCGCAGTCGTTCCTTCATGGTTGCATTGTGCCCGAGGCCGGTGGATCGCGAACGGACTGCGTGCACCCGGCAAAAAAAAACCCCGCCGGAGCGGGGTTTTCAACGCACTGTCGAGTGGGTCACTCGGCCGGCGTGATGTTCGAAGCCTGGGCGCCCTTCGGGCCCTGGGTCACGTCATAGGTGACACGCTGGCCTTCCTGCAGGCTGCGGAAGCCCTTGGAGTTGATGGCGGAGAAGTGCGCGAACACGTCGGCGCTGCCATCCTCCGGCGAGATGAAGCCAAATCCCTTGGCGTCGTTGAACCACTTGACGGTACCGTTCGGCATGGTGATGCGAGACCTTATGCAATGAATGGGTGGTGTACGCTGAACCCGCGCACAAGCTGAGTATGCAAAGCTTGCTCGGGGAAGACAATCACCCCCGTGCCAATTCGCCCACCAGTTCCGGAAGTCCGTTGCTGGCCGCCTGGACGTTGGCCAGCACTTCGGCCATCGTGATTTCCTCGCCATCACCGCAGCCGGCGGCCCAGTTGGCGACGATCGCCAGGCAGGCGTAATCCAGCCCCAGCTCCCGTGCCAGCGCGGCCTCCGGCATGCCGGTCATGCCCACCAGGTCGCAGCCGTCGCGGCGCATGCGGGCGATCTCGGCGATGGTTTCCAGGCGCGGGCCCTGCGTCGCGCCATAGCAGCCACCGTCATGGACCGTGACGCCGGTCACTCTGGCCGCGGCCAGGATCTTGCTGCGCAGCATCGGCGTGTACGGATGGCCGAAATCGACGTGGACCACGTCGGTGCCTTCTTCTTCACAGATCGTGCTGATGCGGCCCCAGGTGTAGTCGATGATCTGGTCCGGGCAGGCCAGCACGCGCGGACCAAAGTTCTCGGTGATGCCACCCACCGTGTTCAATGCCAGCACCCGCTGCGCGCCCAGCTGCTGCAGCGCGGCCAGATTGGCGCGGTAGTTGACCTTGTGCGGCGGCAGTGAATGGCCCTCGCCATGCCGCGCCAGGAACGCCACGCGATGGCCGAGCAGCGTGCCCACGCGCACCGGGCCGGACGGGCGGCCAAAGCGGGTGTCGACCTCGTGGGTCTGCACGTCGTCGAGCTTGGCCAGGTTGTAGACACCGGTACCGCCGATCACGGCCAGGGCGATCTGTTGCATTCAAAGCACTCCAGGGAAAGACGAACGCCGGCACCCGAGGATGCCGGCGGTGGAAGAAGACGCGTCGCAGGCAGCTGCGCCGTTACTCCTTCATTGCGTAGATCGCCGGCACGCAGCGCAGGGTCTCGTTGACGTCCATGCCGAAGCCGAAGACGTAACGGTCCGGCAGTTCGATGCCGGCGTAGTCGGCGGTGACGTCCGGCAGCGCGCGGTCGTGCTTCTTCACCGTCATCGCCGCGATGCGCACGTCGGTCGCGCCCTGTTCCAGGCACCAGGTGCGCACGCCCTGCAGGGTGTAGCCCTCGTCGAGGATGTCATCGACCAGCAGCACGCGGCGGCCGAACAGCGACGTGGCCGGCTTGTGCTTCCAGACCAGGTCGCCGCCGGTGGTTTCGCCGCGGTAACGGGTGGCATGCAGGTAATCGAACTGCACGTCCTGGCCACGCGCGCCCAGTTCCAGCGCCAGCTGGCCGGCGAACGGCAGCGCACCGTGCATGATCGACAGGAACAGCGGCACCTCGCCCTTGTAATCGCGCGCGATGGCGTCGGCGATCGCTGCGATGGCCTTGTCGATGGTGGGGCGGTCGACCAGCAGGTCAGCCTGGGCCAGGGCCTGGGAAATGGTGAGGTTGGGCATCAGACGGTTCTTCCAAGGGTTTCAAGCAGACGGGATTGGGTGTCGCCATGGCGGGCATCGGCCAGCAGGCCGTCCCAGCCGAGCGCGCCGCGGCCCAGCAGGCCCAGCAGCGCAGCAGTGTTCAGAGCGCGTCCCTGCACGGCGTGCAGGGCTTCGTCGACCAGTTCCGGGTGGCAGACCAGCACCACGTCGCAGCCCGCATCCAGATGCGCGTGCACGCGTGCCGGCACGCCACCGGCGCTGTGCGAGGCGGCCATGCCGATGTCATCGGAGAACACCACGCCACGGAAACCGAGCTCGCCACGCAGGATGTCCTGGATCCAGCGCGGTGAGTAGCCGGCGGGCTCCGGTGCCACCTGCGGATAGATCACGTGCGCCATCATCACCGCGTCGGCACCGGCGGCGATGCCGGCCTGGAACGGCACCAGGTCCTGGGCGCGCAGTTCGTCCAGCGCGCGCGGATCGATCGCGGTATCGACGTGGGTGTCTTCCAGCACGGTGCCGTGGCCGGGGAAATGCTTGAGCGTGGCGGCCATGCCGACCGCGTGCATGCCGCGCACATAGGCGGCGGTGAACGCGGCCACCACCTGCGGGTCTTCACTGAAGGCACGGTTGCCGATGGCGCGGTTGCCACGGCCCAGGTCGACCACCGGCGCGAAGCTCAGGTCCACGCCGCTGGCGCGCACTTCGCTGGCCATCAGCCAGGCGTGTTGCTCGGCCAGCGCCAGCGCCTGCTGCGGATCGGTGGCGTACAGCGCCCCGATGTCCTGCAGCGGCGGCAGCGCGCTGTAGCCCTCGCGGAAACGCTGCACCCGGCCGCCTTCCTGGTCCACGCAGATCAGCTGCGGGCGCGGGGCAGCGGCACGGATCGCCGCACTCAGATCGGTCACCTGCTGGCGCGAGGCGAAGTTGCGCTTGAACAGCACCACTCCGGCCACGGCATCGTGCTGCAGCCAGTCGCGTTCCTGGGCGGTCAGTTCGGTGCCGGCAACGCCGATCAGCAGCATGGTCGATCTCCACAACACGCGCCCGCATGGCGCAGTGCCGCATTGTCGCAGAACCGGCCGACAGGCGCAGGGGTCAGAACAAGGGGGAGGCGTGTGGGGTCAGAGCCCCTGCGGGGATCTGACCCCGGGGCCGGATCCCCGCAGGGCGCTGCCCCCGATCTGCTCAGACCTTGCAGCCGTCCGGGCCGCAGGCCTCGTCGCCGACCGCCGGGGTGGCCGCAGCCCCCTGCTCGGCGGCGATCTGGCGCAGCGCGTTGGCGAAGGCCTCGGGCGGCTGTGCCCCGGAAATGGCCCACTTTCCATCAATGACGAAGGTCGGCACCGAGGAAACGCCCAGCGCATGGGCCTGGCCGAGCTTGGCTTCGACCTCGGCCAGGCCGCGGTCAGAGGCCAGCATCTGCGCGATTTCGCCAGCGTCGAGGCCACCTGCCACGCCGGCCTTGATCAGCACCGAGGGGTCCGCCAGGTTCTGGCCATGTTCGAAGTGGGCGCGGAACAGCGCCTCGCCGACCGCGTCCTGCACGCCATGCTCGCCCGCCAACCACAGCAGCCGGTGGGCCGGCAGCGTGGTCACCCGCACCTGGCCACGGCTGAAGTTCATCGGCAGGCCCTCGGCCCGCGCGGTGGTCTGGGTCTGGCCGAGGATCTGCTCGGTGCGCTCGACGCCACCGAACTTGCGCACGTATGCCTCGCGCAGCGGCACCGGGGTAGCGTCCGCATCCGGGTCCAGCTGGAACGGCTGCCAGTGGATATCGAGGTCAGGCGCGTTCTCGCCCAGCAACTGCACGCCCTGCTGGAAACGATGCTTGCCGATCCAGCACCAGGGGCAGACCACGTCGGAGTAGATGTCGATTCTCATCCCCACCACATGGGGCCCGTCGCCCTCGAAAAAAGGGGACGGAGGGGATTAGGTCGTTTCCCGCACAGGCGGGGTAAAGACGACTTAATCCCCTCCGTCCCCTTTTTGGGGGTTCACCACTGTGAATAGGGGCGGCTGGCCAGCGCGACGTTGTAGTAGCGCGCATCGTCGGTCACTTCGGCGCCGACCCAGTCCGGCAGGTCGATCGCCTGGTCGGCGCTGTCCAGTTCGACCTCCGCCACCACCAGGCCAGCGTTGTCACCGAGGAACTCGTCCACTTCCCAGGTCAGGCCGGCGTGTTCGACCAGATGGCGGCGCTTGTCGATCAGGCCACCGACGCACAGCGCCAGCAGGGCGCGCGCATCCTCCACCGGAATCGGATAGTCGAACTCCTGGCGGGTATGGCCGATCGTGCGCGACTTCAGGTTCAGCGCGGCGTGGTCGCCTTCGATGCGCACGCGCACCGAGGCGTTCTGGGTGCCGCGGTCGAGCGCGCCCATGTCGTTGATGTAGCCCTGCGCCATCGGGATCACCCGATGCGCGGCGGTGCGCCAGCCCTCACTGCTGACGAGGAATTTGCGTTCGATTTCGATGCCCATGGCGCAATTATGCGCCACGGGTGATGACCGCCGCTCAGCGCTTCTCGAATACCGCGATGCTTTCCACGTGCGCGGTGTGCGGGAACATGTCCATCGCACCGGCACTGACCAGGGTAAAGCCCTGTTCGTTGACCAGATAGCCGGCATCGCGTGCCAGCGAGCCCGGGTGGCAGCTGACGTAGACGATGCGCTTGAACTGCTTCAGCGGCAGCTGCTGCAGCACTTCGATCGCCCCTGAGCGCGGCGGATCCAGCAGCAGCTTGTCGAAGCCCTGGCGCATCCACGGGGTGCTGCGCTGGTCCTGGGTCAGGTCGGCGCTGAAGAACTGTGCGTTGGCCAGGCCGTTGCGCTCGGCGTTCTCACGCGCACGCGCGACGAGGCCGGCATCGCCCTCCACGCCCACCACCTCGCGCACACGGCGGGCCAGCGGCAGGGTGAAGTTGCCCAGGCCACAGAACAGGTCCAGCACGCGCTCGTCCTCGCCCGGCTGCAGCAGGTCCAAGGCATGGGCGATCATCTTCTCGTTGAGCTTGGCATTGACCTGGATGAAATCCAGCGGGCGGAACGCCAGCTCGACGTCCCACGGCGCCAGCCGGAACGACAGCGGCACGCCCTGCCCGTCCAGCGGCTGCACGGTGTCCACGCCGCCGGACTGCAGGTAGATCACGAACCCATGCTGCTGGCCGAAGGCCGCCCAGGCCGCGCGGTCCGCATCGCTGAGCGGTTGCAGGTGGCGCACGGTCAGCACCACCGCCTGGTCACCGGCGATGAACTCGATCTGCGGGATGTCGCGCTTGCCATCGAGCGATTCGATGAAGGTGGACAGCGCCTCGACCTTGGTGCCGATCTCCGGAATCACCGTCAGGCATTGGCTGAGGTCGGCGACAAAACGCGGATCCTGTTCACGGAAGCCGACCAGGGTCTTGTCCTTCTTCTCGACCCGGCGCACCGAGAAGCGGCCCTTGCGGCGGTAACCCCAGCTCTCGCCGACCAGCGGCGGCAGCACGGTGCCCGGCTTCACATGGCCGATCCGCTCCAGGTTGTCCATCAGCACGCGCTGCTTGGCGACGATCTGCTGGGCCTCGTCCAGGTGCTGCAGCACGCAACCGGCACAGGTGCCGAAATGGGGGCACTTCGGCGTCACCCGCTGCGGCGAGGCCTGCAGCACCTCCAGCGTGCGTGCCTCGTCGAAATGTCGGCTGCGGGCGGTCTGTTCAGCCTTCACCACCTCACCGGGCAGGGCGCCGCTGACGAAGGTGACCTTGCCGCCCTCGCCTTCACGGCGGGCGACGCCGCGACCATCATGGCTGAGGTCGAGGATCTCGGTCTGGAACGGGGTACGGTCGGTGCGGGAGCGGGATCGGGCCACGTGGCAACAGGCTGCGGGCAAAAATGGGGGCGTATTGTCGCAGATCCTGACTGATGGGGTCCGGACCCGCTTGCGCCGGTGGCCGTCGTGCTTGATGATTGGGCCAGCTGACATGGAGGCAGCCCTGATGCAGATGACCCCGCGGGCCGCACGGCCCCGCTTCCTGCTTGTCGAGGACGACATCATCAGCCGCGGTTTTTTCAAGGCGGCGTTGGAAACGTTACCGGCGGATGTGGACACCGCAGATTCGCTG
This sequence comes from Stenotrophomonas pavanii, assembly GCF_900101175.1. Classification (GTDB taxonomy): domain Bacteria; phylum Pseudomonadota; class Gammaproteobacteria; order Xanthomonadales; family Xanthomonadaceae; genus Stenotrophomonas; species Stenotrophomonas pavanii. Next base: position 461,988 of record NZ_FNFQ01000001.1, read on the forward strand.
GCCAGTGCGCTGGCCAGTGCCGAACCCGGTGCGCATGATCTGTGGCTGATCGACGTCAACCTGCCGGACGGCAATGGCGCGCAGCTGCTGCGCGAGCTGCGCCGATCCCATCCGGACACGCCGGCGCTGGCGCATACCGCCGACGGCGATGCCGCCATCCACGCCCGCCTGCGCGAAGCCGGCTTCAGTGACACGCTGGTCAAGCCCCTCGGACGCGACCAGCTGCTGAAAGCGGTGCGCCGCGCCCTGGTCAACAGCCCGGCGGGAATTTTCGTGGCGCAGGCCCCGGCCGCCGTCGAACTGCAGGTGCAGGACTGGGACGAGACTGCGGCGTTGGCCGCGCTCAATGGCCAGCGCAACCATCTGATCGCCCTGCGCGAGCTGTTCCTGGCCGAGTTGCCCGGTGTGCGCGACGCGGTCGAGCAGGCGGTGGACCAGCACGACGAGCGCCAGCTGCGCAGCCAGTTGCATCGGCTGCAGGCGAGCTGTGGCTTCGTGGGGGCGGCCCGGTTGGGCCGGGCCGTGCGCCAGCTGCATTACGCACCCGACTCCGGGCAGGCCCAGGACGGCTTCCGCGCCGCGGTGGCAGCCCTGCTGCACTGAGGGTTGGTCGGCAGGGCTGCGCCCTGCACCTGCCGAGGCATCAAACCAAGGCGACAGCAAAAGCAACAGCAAAAGCAAAAGCTGGCATCCCGTGGGTTGGCGGGGCGGTGTCGGAGTGCGGGGACGCCGTGAACCCATCCATGGGGGCTTGGCAGCCGCATCCATGCGGCTGACACCCCGCCCTCCGACACCGCCCCACCTCTGACAGTTTTCCGCGATCGGGTAGATCCACGCCATGCGTGGATGAATTTCTGTCAGATATCGAAATCAATCTGGGGTCGGATCCGTTTTCCTGCGGAAAACGGATCCGACCCCGTCGGCATGTCCAACAGCTCGCGAGAAACTGTCGAAGGCGGGGTGGGTCCGGTTGAGGGGGCGTGAGCCGCATGGATGCGGCGACCGAGCTTACATGGACGTACTTGCAGCGCCCCCCTCAACCGGACCCACCCCGCCTACCCACGGATAGCCAGCTTTTGCCGTTGACGTTGACGTTGATTCGGCTTCGGCAGGTGCAGGGCTGCAAGCCCTGCCGAACACCCCCTACCTGCGGGGCGCAAGCTGCTCGAGCATTTCCCAGGACTTCAGGCCGCGCGGCCCGAGATGATGGGCCAGGACCCGCCGCATCGGCAGGCGCAGGCTGGCCAGATCGGCGGCATCCGGCTCTTCGTCGGCCGCCAGGGCCAGCAGCGCCGAGCCAGTGGCCGCCGCCCGGCGCTCCCCGCCACGCTCGCTCAGCAGGCGCTGCGCCCCCTCCTGCGGGTCCAGTTCGTAGCGCGCCGCCGGGTCGATGGGCTGGCCGTCGCTGGCACTGTCCAGCGCAAAGCCCAGGCCCAGCGCGGCCAGCAGCTCGCGTTCGTAGCGGCGCAGGGTCCAGGCCAGCCCGGCACCTATCGCCAGCCGTGCGCGTGCTTCGCCGTAAGCCAGGTACAGCTCCGGCAGCGGGTCCTGGCGCGGGGCCAGGCGCAGGGTCAGTTCACTCAGGTAGAAGCCGGCCAGCATCGCCTGGCCGACCAGGCGTGGCGCCGCATCCAGCGCTTCGGCACCCCGCAGCTGGGCCAGTTCACCGCGCTGCTGGGCACTGAAGCGGATCCACTGCAACGGCTGCAGGGCCGCGCGCAGCACCTGGCCCTTGGCGGTGGACACGCCGCGCGCGAGCAGTCCGATACGGCCGTGCTGCGCGCTCAACACTTCGACCAGCAGGCTGGTCTCGCGGTAGGCCCGTGCGTGCAGCACGAAGCCGGTGTCGTCCTCGATCATCATCGAAGCGACCGCGACCGCTTACTCGTAGCCGAAGGCCTTCAGTGCGGCCTCGTCGTCGGACCAGCCTTCACGCACGCGCACCCAGGTTTCCAGGAACACCTTGGCTCCGAACAGGCGTTCCATCTGCAGGCGCGACTTGGCGCCGATCTCCTTCAGGCGAGCGCCGCCCTTGCCGATCACGATGGCCTTCTGGCCCTCGCGCTCGACCCAGATCACCGCACCGATGCGCAGCAGATTGCCGTCTTCGGTGAAGCGCTCGATCTCGACCGTGGTGGCGTAAGGCAGTTCCTCGCCGAGCTGGCGCATCAGCTGCTCGCGCACCAGTTCACCGGCCAGGAAGCGCTGGCTGCGGTCGGTGATCTCGTCCTCGCCGAACATCGGCGGGGCTTCGGGCAGCAGCTTGAGCACGTCGCGCACCAATGCTTCCAAGCCGTTGCGCTTCTGCGCCGAGATCGGGTGCACCGCGGCGAAGTCGCGGCCTTCGGTCACCTGCTGCAGGAACGGCAGCAGCGCGCCCTTTTCCTTCAGGCGATCGATCTTGTTGACCACCAGCACCACCGGGATGCCGGCGTCGCGCAGCACGTTGAAGGCCAGGCTGTCCTCTTCGTCCCAGCGGCCGGCTTCGATCACCAGCAGGCCGGCGTCGACGCCTTCCAGCGAGCCGCGCGCAGCGCGGTTCATCACCCGGTTCATCGCCCGCTTCTGCACCTTGTGCAGGCCGGGGGTATCGACCAGCACCAGCTGGCCTTCCGGATAGGTGGCGATGCCCAGCAGGCGATGGCGTGTGGTCTGCGGGCGGTTGGAGACGATGCTGACCTTGGCGCCGACCAGGGCATTGGTCAGGGTCGACTTGCCCACGTTCGGGCGGCCGATGACGGCCACGCTGCCGCAATGATGGGGAGTTTGTTCGCTCACTTGGAATCCAGTTGTTCTAGGACGGCCGCAGCCGCCTGTTGTTCGGCAAGCCGCCGCGAGGGGCCTTCGCCCTCGGTGCTGGCGGCCGGGTCAGCTACGTTGCAGCGTACCCGGAAATGTTTGGCGTGGTCGTCACCGGATTCTGACACCAGTTCGTACTGCGGCAACGCCTTCTGTCGGGCCTGCAGCCATTCCTGCAGGCGGGTCTTGGGGTCCTTCTCGGGCCGGCCGGAGGCCGGCAGTGCCTCGATCGAAGCGCTGAACCAGGGCAGTACCACCGTCCGGCAGGCCTCGAAACCGGCATCCAGGTAGATCGCAGCCACCACGGCTTCCAGCGCATCGGCCAGGATCGAATCGCGGCGGTGGCCGCCGGACTTCATCTCGCCCGGCCCCAGCGTCAGGCGTTCGCCCAGCTGCAGCGTGCGGGCGATCAGCGCCAGCGCCCCCTCGCGCACCAGCTCGGCGCGGGCGCGGGTCAGCGCGCCCTCGTCGGTCTTGGGCCAGCGCTGGTACAGCGCTTCGGCCACCATCATGTTGACGATGCTGTCGCCCAGGAATTCCAGGCGCTCGTTGTGCGGCGCGCCGGCACTGCGATGGGTCAGCGCCTGCGTGAGCAGCGCCGGGTCGCGGAAGGGATGACCGATCAGGTCGCCACGTTGGAAAGGTTTATTCGGCACCGCTTCGGGTCAGGTCCTGGGATGAATCGAATTTGCCAACCACATCCAGGTTGCCGACCAGCGGACGGCGCACTTCGTAGTTGACCTTGAGGGTCCAGCCATTGTCGCGACGGTCGAACTTCACGTTGGCCGGCTTCACGTTTTCCGAGTAGTTGATGTACAGGCGCTTGAAGAACAGATCCTGGATCCGGGCCGGCTCCATGCTGCCCACGCCCGGCTCGTTGGCCAGGCTCTTCATCGCCGAGCGCACCGCGTAATACTCCTGGTACATCGGGAACAGCTTCATGCCGATGTACAGGAAGAAACCGACCACGATCAGGACCGTCAGGAACGAGGTCAGGGTCATGCCACGCTGCGTGTTCATCGTCTTCATTGCGTTCTCCCCAGATACGCGTTGGATGTGAAGGTACTCAGTTGATGCCCGAGCCGATCCGCGACGGCTCGAAGCCATCCTTGCAGAACCAGCCCTGGCAGTTCAGCCAGATCAGGAAGGCCTTGCCGCGCAGGTTTTCTTCCGGCAGCAGCCCCCAGAAACGGCCATCATCGCTGTTGTCACGGTTGTCGCCCATCACCAGGTACTTGCCGGCCGGCACGGTCCACTGGCCCTGGCCACGCGGGTAGTCGGTCTCCAGCACGGTGTGGGTGCGGCCCGGCAGGTGCTCGACCAGCAGGTTGGCACCCTCGCCCTGGCCCTTGTGCCCGGCATAGATGCCCTTGTTGTCGTACTTCAGCGGCTCGCCGTTGAGGATCACGCCGTCGCCTTCGAAGACCACGGTGTCACCCGGCACGCCGATCACGCGCTTGATGAAGTTCTCGCCCTTGGCCGGATCGTTGTCGCTGTGGCCGGGGAAGTGGAACACCACCACGTCACCGCGCGACGGCTCGCCAAACGGCACGATCTTGGTGTTGCTGATCGGCAGGCGCAGGCCGTAGGAGAACTTGTTGACCAGGATGAAATCGCCGATCAGCAGGTTCGGCATCATCGAGCTGGACGGGATCTTGTACGGCTCGGCGATGAAACTGCGCACGATCAGCACGATCGCCAGCACCGGGAAGAACGCACGCGAGTAATCCACCAGCACCGGCTCGGAGTCGAGCAGGCCCGCGCGCTGGGCGCGACGCTTGGCGAGGTACAGCTTGTCCGCGAGCAGGATCAGGCCCGAGGCCAGGGTCAGCACGACCAGGAGGATCTCAAACAGTTTCATTCAGGGTCCTTTGCAACGTCACCAGACGACCGGCCCCGCAGGGCCGGTGCGGGCCTTACTTGTTGTCCATCTGCAGGACGGCCAGGAACGCTTCCTGCGGAATCTCCACGCGTCCGACCTGCTTCATGCGCTTCTTGCCTTCCTTCTGCTTTTCCAGAAGCTTCTTCTTGCGCGAAACGTCGCCACCATAGCACTTGGCCAGCACGTTCTTGCGCATGGCCTTGACCGTGGTGCGGGCGATGATCTGCGAGCCGACGGCAGCCTGGATGGCCACGTCGAACATCTGGCGCGGGATCAGGTCCTTCATCTTCTCGCACAGTTCGCGGCCACGGCGGTCGGCGTGGCTGCGGTGCACGATCAGCGACAGCGCATCGACCTTGTCACCGTTGATCAGCACGTCCACGCGCACGAACGGGCCCGCGTCGAAGCGCACGAAGTGGTAATCGAGCGAGGCATAGCCGCGGCTGACCGACTTCAGCTTGTCGAAGAAGTCCAGCACAACCTCGGCCATCGGCAGCTCGTAGCTGATCTGCACCTGGCTGCCCAGGTAGTTGATGCCGATCTGGCTGCCGCGCTTTTCTTCGCACAGCTTGATGATGTTGCCGATGTACTCCTCGGGGGTGAGCACGTTGGCGCGGATGATCGGCTCGCGGATCTCCTCGACCTGGTTCACCGGCGGCAGCTTGGCCGGGTTGTCCATGTTGATGATCGAGCCATCGGTCTTCAGGACCTCGTACACCACCGTCGGCGCGGTGCTGATCAGGTCCAGGTTGTATTCGCGTTCCAGGCGTTCCTGCACGATTTCCATGTGCAGCATGCCCAGGAAGCCGCAGCGGAAGCCGAAGCCCATCGCTTCGGAGCTTTCCGGCTCGAAGCGCAGCGCGGCATCGTTCAGGCGCAGCTTGTCCAGCGCTTCGCGCAGGTCCGGGTAGTCCTCGGCATCGACCGGGAACAGGCCGGCGAACACGCGCGGCTGCATTTCCTGGAAGCCCGGCAGCGGCTTGGGCGCCGGGTCGCCAGCCAGGGTGAGGGTGTCGCCGACCGGCGCACCATGCACGTCCTTGATGCTGGCGGTGACCCAACCCACTTCACCGGCACGCAGCGCCGGCAGCACTTTCCGCTTCGGCGTGAACACGCCGACGTTGTCGACCTGGTGGTTGCGGCCGGTCGACATCACCTGCAGCTTGTCACCGGCCTTGATCTCGCCCTGCATCACGCGCACCAGCGACACCACGCCGAGGTAGTTGTCGAACCACGAGTCGATGATCAGCGCCTGCAGCTTGTCGGTGTCGCGCGGCGCCGGCGGCGGAATGCGGTGCACGATCGCTTCCAGCACGTCCTGCACGTTCAGGCCGGTCTTGGCACTGACCGGCACGGCGTCGGAGGCATCGATGCCGATCACGGCCTCGATCTCGGCCTTGGCGCGCTCGATGTCGGCGGTCGGCAGGTCGATCTTGTTGATCACCGGCACCACTTCCAGGCCCTGCTCCACGGCGGTGTAGCAGTTGGCCACCGACTGGGCTTCCACGCCCTGCGCCGCATCGACCACCAGCAGCGCGCCTTCGCAGGCGGCCAGCGAGCGGCTGACTTCATAGGAGAAGTCGACATGCCCGGGGGTGTCGATGAAGTTCAGGTGGTAGGTCTGCCCGTCCTTGGCCAGGTAGGGCAGCGACACCGACTGTGCCTTGATCGTGATGCCACGCTCGCGCTCGATCGGATTGGAGTCGAGCACCTGCGCTTCCATCTCGCGGGCCTGCAGGCCACCACAGAGCTGGATGATGCGGTCGGCCAGCGTGGACTTGCCGTGGTCGACATGGGCGATGATGGAGAAGTTGCGGATGTTCCGCATCGAATCAGAAGACATAGGTGGCGGCGGCGCGCGGCGTCGTCAGGGTAACGGTCGATTATCGCATGCCCGGCGCCCCGCCGCGAAAACGGCCGCGTCGTACCCGCCCTGGAACGGCCGAAGCCCCGCCGGGGCGGGGCTTCGGGGGGAGACGCAGGCCGCCGGAGCGGCCCCGGCGGGCCTTACTGGCCGGCCTTGACCGCCACGAAGGCGCTGTTGCCGTTGGCCGTGCGGACCAGCAGCATCACCACGTCGTCCTTCTTGAAGCTGGACAGCGCCCGGTTCAGGGCATCCACGCTGCCGACCGCGACCCGGCCAACCTGCAGGATCACCATGCCCGGCGACAGCCCGGCATCACGCGCGGCCTGGCCCTTGACCGCGGTGATGCGCACGCCTTCGTTGCTGTTGAGCCCGAACTGCTTGCGCTGGGCCGCGCTCAGGTCGCTCACGTCCAGCCCCAGCAGGGCATTGACGCCGGTCTGCGGCGCCGCCTCGGCCCCGCCGGCCGCCGGCCCGCGGGCAGTGGCCTGGCCGTCTTCACTCAGTGCGGTCAGGGTCGCGCTGAGGTCATGCGGCTTGCCGTCGCGGTACACCACCAGGTTGACCTTGCTGCCCGGCGCCATTGCACCGATCAGCGGCGGCAGATCGGACCAGCTGTTGACCGGGCTGCCGTTGACCGAGCGGATGACATCACCCACCTGCACGCCCGCCTTGGCGGCCGCACTGCCGGCCACGATCTGGTTGACCAGGGCGCCACGGCTGTCCGGCAGGCCCAGGCCCTGCGCCTTCAGCGAATCGATCGGCTCGACCACCGCGCCGAGCTGGCCCCGGGTGACCTTGCCGCTCTTCTTGATCTGCTCGACCGCACTCATCGCCAGATCGATCGGAATCGCGAAGCTGATGCCCATGTAGCCGCCGGAGGCGGAGAAGATCTGCGAGTTGATGCCGACCACCTCGCCGCGGGTATTCAGCAGCGGGCCACCGGAATTGCCCTGGTTGATCGCCACGTCGGTCTGGATGAACGGCACGTAGCGCTGGTCGGGCCCCCCCGTACTGCGGCCGACGGCGCTGACCACGCCCGCGGTAACGGAATGGTCGAGGCCGAACGGAGAGCCGATCGCGACGACCCATTGGCCCGGCTTCAGGGTGTTGGAATCCCCCACGCGCACGGTCGGCAGGTTCTTGCCGTCGATCTTCAGCAGCGCAACGTCGTACTGCTGGTCGCTGCCCACCACCTTGGCGGTGAACTCACGGCTGTCGCCCAGCTTGACCTTCACGTCACTGGCGTCGGCCACCACGTGGTAGTTGGTCAGCACATAACCATCTGGCGAGATGATGAAGCCCGAGCCCATGCCACGGCCCTTGATGCTGGGGCCACCGTCCGGCCCACCCGGCCCCTGGCCCGGCATCGGGAAGTCGGGACCAAAGAAGCGGCGGAAGAACTCCGGCATGTCATCGTCGCCCATCGGGCCGCGCGCGGCCTGGCGGTTGTTGCGGACGATGGTGGTATCGACGTTGACCACGCCCGGGCCGACCTGTTCGACCAGGTTGGTGAAGTCGGGCAGGCCACTGACCAGCGGCTGCGCCGGTGCCCGCGCGGCCGCGGCTGGCGCGGGCTGGGTCTGCGCGACGGGCGCCGGCGCCTGCGCGCAGGCCGCCAGGGGAAGGGTCAGGGCCAGCAGGCCAATGGCCTGCGTGCGAAGTCGGGGAATCATCGGACGGCAACCTCCGGGTCGGATGGAAAGAGGAATACGGGCCCCGCCGACGGCGGGGCGTGAAGGCCCGGCTCAGTCGCGCGGGCGCGGCGGCACCGGCAGCTCGTCCTGCAGGCGCGGCTCGAACGGATAGAACGCCGCGCCGCCGGCATGGGCCGGGAAGCTGGCATTGAGTGCGCCACCGGCAGCGGGCGCCAGGCTGGAGCGCGGCCACGGCCGGGCCTGCAGTCCGCCCACCTCGCCGAACGGCAGGTTGCGATTGGCGTTGGCCGGCACGGTCGGGGTCAACGGCGCCGGCGCTGCGGCGATGGCCCGTTGCGGGGCCTCATCGCGCTGCGCGGCACGCCCGGCCTGCTGGGTACGCGTGGCGCTGGCACGGCGGGCGTCCTGGCGGCGGCTGGAGGCGGCCATCGCCACGGCCGGCGCAGCAGCCACGGCCATCGCGGCCGTATCCACCGACGCCTCGGTCACCGCAGCCGGTGCGGTCGGTGCCGGCGCCAGTTCCGCCTGGCTGGCGATCACCTGCGGCGCCAGCGGCTCACCCGGCGTCGCCTCCTTCAGTTTCTCACCGCCGATGAACAGGGCGACGGCGGCCACCGACGCGGCCAGGGCGGCGCCGCCGCCCCAGGCCCGCCAGCCACCGCGGCGCACCTGGCGACGCGGCTCGGACGGTGGCACCGGCTCGGCGGCAATGGCAGCGGCCACGGCGGCGCTGAAGCCGGCCGGCGCCAGCGCCGGGGCCTGCCCGCGCATCACGTCGCCCAGCAGCTGCCAGCGCTCCTGGCAGCCGGCCAGTTCGGGGTCGTGCTCCATCCGGCGCAGCAGGAAGCGCGCTTCATCGGCGCCCAGCTCGCCATCGACCAGCGCCGACAGCTGCTCGCGATGGCGCTGGTCCAGGCGCTGCCCGGCGGGCGATTGATGGTTCTGCGATTCGTTGAACGGGTTACTGGTCATACGCGGCTCTTCTCACGGGTGGCGCTGCCGATGTCCAACAGCGGCCGGAGTTCGGTGTCGATCGCCTCGCGCGCCCGGAAGATCCGTGAACGCACGGTGCCGATCGGGCACCCCATCTTCTGCGCGATATCCTCGTAGCTCAGGCCTTCCACCTCGCGCAGGGTGATCGCCGACCGGAGTTCTTCCGGCAGCGCGTTGACGGCCTTCATCACCGTCTGTTCCAGTTCCTGGCGCATCAACTCGCGTTCGGGCGTATCGGTGTCGCGCAGGCGGGTACCGCTGTCGAACTGTTCGGCATCGCCGATGTCGATGTCATCGGTCGGCGGCCGTCGATTGTGTGAAGCCAGGTAGTTTTTGGCGGTATTCACGGCGATTCGATGCAACCAGGTTGAGAACTGGGCATCGCCACGGAAACTCCCGATCGCGCGGTAGGCACGGATGAAAGTGTCCTGGGCGACGTCCTGACATTCGCTCCAGTCGGCGATGTAGCGACCGACCAGAGCCACGACCCGATGCTGATACTTGCGCACCAGAACATCGAACGCGGCACTCTCGCCGTGCTGCACGCGCCGGACCAGCTCCAGATCCAGCTCCTGAGGTGTATCAACATCGGCCATGAGGGGCCGCACTCCTGTCAGCCCAACCGACGTCGGGCAATGAGACTGCCAATCCCGGGAAAAGTTCAGTCGCCGATCACCTGGCGCCGCACCAGCTTTTAACCACCGTTCCGTTAGCGTTCCGGTCCACGGCCATGGATCCGGGGACGCCACACCCCTGCTATTGGGATTTGACGCGGGGGAAACAACCTCTGGATCATAGCCGCTTCTCCATACACAACCGGATGGAACGTCCATGCTCTCAGGCTTCGATGGTCTCCGCTTCAGCCACTGGCACCCCGAGATCCGCGACGACGGCGTGGTGGTTCTCTCCCTGGATCGCCAGGACAGCAGCGTCAATGCGATGTCGCAGGACGTGCTGCTGGAACTGGGCGACCTGCTTGAGCGCATTGCCCTGGACCCGCCCAAGGGCGTGGTCATACAGTCGTTGAAGAAGGCCGGCTTCATTGCCGGTGCCGACCTGAAGGAGTTCCAGGAATTCGATCGGCGCGGCACCGTCAACGACGCGATCCGTCGCGGCCAGGCCACGTACCAGAAGCTGGCCGAGCTGCCCTGCCCTACGGTGGCGGCCATCCACGGCCACTGCCTGGGCGGCGGCACCGAGCTGGCGTTGGCCTGCCGCTACCGTGTGGCGTCCAATGACAGCAGCACCCGCATCGGCCTGCCGGAAACCCAGTTGGGCATCTTCCCCGGCTGGGGCGGCAGCGCGCGCCTGCCGCAGCTGGTGGGCGCTCCCGCAGCGATGGACATGATGTTGACCGGCCGTACCCTGTCGGCCTCGGCCGCGCGTGGCATCGGCCTGGTCGACAAGGTGGTGGCACCGGCAGTGGTGCTCGACACCGCCGTGGCGCTGGCCCTGTCCGGCACCACCCGCCCGTTCAAGCAGCGCGCCACCGCGTGGGCCACCAACACCTGGCTGGCGCGCACGCTGCTGGCCCCGCAGATGGTCAAGCAGGTCGCGCGCAAGGCGAAGAAGGACCAGTATCCGGCGCCGTATGCGCTGATCAGCACCTGGCAGCGCAGCGGCGGCAAGCCGATCCAGGCCCGCCTGGACGCCGAACGCCGTGCGGTGGTGAAGCTGGCGAGCACGCCGACCGCGCGCAACCTGATCCGCATCTTCTTCCTGACCGAACGCCTGAAGGGCCTGGGCGGCGGTGATTCCGGCATCCGCCACGTGCACGTGGTCGGTGCCGGCGTGATGGGCGGTGACATCGCCGCATGGGCCGCCTACAAGGGCTTCGAGGTGACCCTGCAGGACCGCGAGCAACGCTTCATCGACCCGGCCATGGAGCGCGCGCAGGCGCTGTTCGCCAAGAAGGTGCGCGATGAAAGCAAGCGCCCTGCCGTGGCCGCGCGCCTGCGCGCCGACCTGGAAGGCCACGGTGTGGCCGAGGCCGACCTGGTGATCGAAGCGATCATCGAGAACCCTGAGGCCAAGCGTGCGCTGTACCAGACGCTGGAACCGAAGATGAAGCTGGACGCGCTGCTGACCACCAACACCTCGTCGATTCCGTTGGTGGAACTGCGCGACCACATCCAGCGCCCGGCGCAGTTCGCTGGCCTGCACTACTTCAACCCGGTCGCGCAGATGCCGCTGGTGGAGATCATCCACCACGACGGCATGGCGCCGGAAACCGAGCGCCGCCTGGCCGCGTTCTGCAAGGCGCTGGGCAAGTTCCCGGTGCCGGTGGCCGGCAGCCCGGGCTTCCTGGTCAACCGCGTGCTGTTCCCGTACATGCTGGAAGCGGCCACCGCCTATGCCGAGGGCATTCCGGGCCCGGTGATCGACAGGGCTGCGGTGAAGTTCGGCATGCCGATGGGCCCGATCGAGCTGATCGACACGGTCGGCCTGGACGTGGCCGCCGGCGTCGGCCGCGAACTGGCGCCGTTCCTGGGCCTGCAGATCCCGGCCGCACTGCAGACGGTGGAACCGGACAAGCGCGGCAAGAAGGATGGCCAGGGCATCTACACCTGGGAGAACGGCAAGCCGAAGAAGCCTGACGTGGCCAGTGACTATCAGGCCCCGGCCGATCTGGAGGACCGCCTGATCCTGCCGCTGTTGAACGAAGCGGTGGCCTGCCTGCACGAGGGCGTGGTGGCCGACGCGGACCTGCTGGATGCTGGCGTGATCTTCGGTACTGGTTTCGCGCCGTTCCGCGGCGGTCCGATCCAGCACATCCGCGCGGTCGGTGCCGATGCGATCGTCGAGCGGCTGAAGGCGCTGCAGCAGCGCCACGGCGACCGCTTCGCCCCGCGCCCGGGCTGGGACAACCCCGCCCTGCGCGAACCGGTGGTCTGAGTTCATCGGCCGGGCCTGCGGACCGGCCCCCGCAGAGGCAACGTCAAGTTCCACAGCAGAAGCCAGAGCCAAAGCGGCTCTGGCTTTTCTGTTTGTTGGGCGGGGCGGTGTCGGGTTGCGGGGACGCCGTAAACCCGTCCTTGGGGGCTTGGCCGCGGCATCCATGCCGCGGACACCCCGCAACCCGACACCGCCCCACCCCTGACAGTTTCCCGGTGACGGTGGGTGAACTGCGATGGCTGTAGGTGTCGACCTTGTTCGGCACGGATCATTACGAACTGGTGGGTGTCGACCTTGGTCGACACCAGGAGCGAAGCGACCCGCGTTTGATTTTGATTTTCTTTTTTCTTCTCCGTGGCTGGACGCACACGGAAACTGTCAGAGGTCGGGCGGGTGGGTTGCGCAGGACCGTTGGCGCCATGGATGGCGCCATCGAGCCCCCATGGGTGAGGGCGCTTTGCTTGCGAAGCACTGCTTCGCAAGCGCCCGAACGCACAGCCGCCAGCGGCTGGGCCGGACCGCGGAGCGGGGTTTACGGCGTGTCCTGCGCAACCCACCCGCCCGGCCAAGCGCGGCTTTTGATCTTGCTTCCGCCTTCAGCGACCACCCCCACAGCCACGAGGGGCTGCGCCGTTGGCTGGAACAACCTGTTACCCATACGGGGAATGCCCCCGTCACAGCTGCATGCGATGCTGACCGCCTGATCCCTGCCAGCGAGAACGCCCGCATGACCACCATCATCGCCCCGCGCGTGCACGACATCGGCGGCCTGGAAGTCCGTCGCGCCGTCCCCACCCTGCAGGCGCGCAGCATCGGTTCGTTCGTGTTCGTCGACCAGATGGGTCCGGCACTGATGCACCCGGGCACCGCCATCGACGTGCGTCCGCACCCGCACATCGGCCTGGCCACCGTCACCTACCTGTGGTCGGGCGCGATCGGGCACCGCGACACGCTGGGCTCGGATCAGGTGATCCGCCCCGGTGACGTCAACTGGATGACCGCCGGCCGCGGCATCGCCCATTCCGAGCGGACGCCGCAACCGGACCGCGACCATGACAATCCGATCCACGGCATGCAGACCTGGGTCGCGCTGCCGAAGTCGCACGAGGAAATCGAGCCGGCGTTCTACCACCATGCCGCTGCCACCCTGCCCGAGCAGCGCCGCAACGGCGCCTGGCTGCGTGTGATCGCCGGCCGCGCCTACGGCGAGGAATCGCCGGTGAAGGTGTTCGCCGACACCCTCAACGTGGCCATCGATCTCGACCCCGATGCCGAAATCGATATCGACGACGGCCACCGCGAGCGCGCGCTGTACATCCTCGAAGGCGAGGCGCAGCTGGATGGCGTGGACATTCCTGCGCAGCACCTGGTGATTCCCGAGGCCGGCGCACGCGGCCGCCTGCGCGCGAAGACGCCGGTGAAGGCGATGCTGTTTGGCGGTGAGCCGCTGGATGGCCCACGCCACCTGTGGTGGAACTTCGTGTCCAGCTCGAAGGAGCGCATCGAGCAGGCCAAGCACGACTGGGAGGCCGGTCGCTTCGGCACCATCCCCGGCGACGACAAGGAATTCATCCCGCTGCCGCAGTACTGAACATCGCGTGTTGCACACATCCGAAGGTGTATCCCTGCACCCGGCGTTGACGCTACAGTCACCCGCTGATCACTGAAATGTGACATAAATCACACTTTAGACCGTCAAAGGAGTGCAACACATGAGCATGGGTAAACGCTTGTCCGCCGAATTCCTCGGCACGTTCTGGCTGGTTCTGGGGGGCTGTGGCAGTGCGGTGCTGGCCGCCAAGTTCGGTGGCGACGGCAATCCGCTGGGGATCGGCTTCCTGGGCGTGGCGCTGGCCTTCGGCCTGACCGTGGTGACCGGCGCCTATGCGTTCGGCCATATCTCCGGCGCGCACTTCAACCCGGCAGTCAGCGTCGGGCTGTGGGCCGGTGGTCGTTTCCCCACCAGGGATCTGGTGCCGTACATCATCGCCCAGGTTGCCGGCGGCCTGCTGGCCGGCTTCATCCTGCTGCAGATCGCCTCCGGCGCCAGTGGCTTCGCCATCGATGGCAGCCAGGCGGGTGCGTTCGCCAGCAATGGCTATGGCGCGCTGTCGCCCGGTGGATACAGCGTGGCAGCCGCCTTCCTGTGCGAAGTGGTGCTGACGGCGGTGTTCCTGATCGTGATCATGGGTTCCACCCACGGCAAGGCACCGGCCGGTTTCGCCCCGCTGGCCATCGGCCTGTCGCTGACCCTGATCCACCTGATCAGCATTCCGGTCACCAACACCTCGGTGAACCCGGCCCGCTCCACCGCCGTGGCCTTCTTTGCCGGCAGCGGCGCGGTCAGCCAGCTGTGGCTGTTCTGGGTCGCCCCCCTGCTGGGCGGCGCGATCGGCGGCCTGATCTACAAGTGGATCGGCAACGACCGCTGATCCATGAGGCACCCATTGCGGCCGCCCTGCGGCCGCAATGGTTACGTCTGTAACCGCGAATTGTGCGATTGCTCACGTTCCGTTAAGGTTGAGTTGACCATCCGTGCACATGCCGGAAGGGGCGGCATCCGGGGATGGGATGCCATGCCGCCGGGCCTGCTGGCGGAGCCAAACAACTCATCACCTTGGGGGATGCATGAAGTTCGTGCCTGTCATCTTGTCGAGCCTGTTGTTCGCCGCGGCCCAGGCCGCCGCGCAGGCACCGTCCGAATGTCCTTCGCTGCCGGCCAGCAGTGGCCTGCAGTGGCAGCAGCAGGTGCAGGCCGATTTCCTGGTCTGCCGCGCCAGCACCGCTGACGGTCGCGAAGTGCTGAGCCTGATGCTCAGCGCGCGTGATCCCGCCATTCCGTTGAACCGCTCGCTGCGCCAGGAAAAAGGCAGCTTCGGCGGTGAATCGCTGTACTGGTACCAGCCCGACCTGGGCGGCCAGCAACCGCCGGGTTACGCCGAACGGCGCATCAGCGTGGTCAAGATCGACAAAGGGCGTTACGCGCAGATTGCGCTGTATCCGGACAGCGCGCAGGAGCTGGGCTCACTGCAACAACTGGCGCAGGGCATGAGCCTGACGCCGTCGGCCGTGGCCGCCGGGCGCTGAAGGTGACGGGGATGACTGCCTGGCAGCATCCCCGCAATACACCTCGATCCGCAGGTAGTGCCGGCCGCTGGCCGGCAAACCCTTCGATCCTGATCAAAAGCAGTTGCCGGCCAGCGGCCGGCACTCCCTCAGAACCTGCCTTCCTGGAAATCGACGAAGGCCTGCATCAGTTCCTGCCGCGTGTTCATCACGAATGGGCCGTGCCGCATCACCGGCTCGCGCAACGGACGGCCGGCCACCAGGATCAGCCGCGCGCCTTCGCTGCCGGCCGACACGTGCAGCTGTTCGCCACCGCCCAGCACCGCCAGTTCCTGGCGCGCGACATCGCGGGCGGCATCCTGCTCGCCCACCGTCAGCGCACCTTCGAACACGTAGGCAAAAGCGTTGTGGCCCTCCGGCAGCGTGTAGGTCCAGGCGCGGTCGGGCGACAAGGTGATGTCGAGGTAGAGCGGCTCGGTGGCCGGCTGCACGATCGGGCCGCGGGTGCCATCGACCGTGCCGGCGATCACCTTCACTTCCACGCCGGCGGCCGGCTGCACCACGGGAATGCGCTCGGGCGCGAACTCCTGGTACTTCGGCGCGGTCATCTTCTCCTTCGCCGGCAGGTTCACCCACAGCTGGAAGCCGCGCATCTGCCCGCTTTCCTGCTCGGGCATCTCCGAGTGCACCAGGCCGCGGCCAGCGGTCATCCACTGCACGCTGCCCGGGGTCAGCAGGCCTTCGTTGCCGTGGTTGTCGCGATGCCGCATGCGTCCATCGAGCATGTAGGTAACGGTCTCGAAACCGCGATGCGGGTGTTCCGGGAAGCCGGCGATGTAGTCCTCGGCCCGGTCGGTGCCGAATTCATCGAGCAGCAGGAACGGGTCCAGGTCCGGCAGCGTCGGGCCGCCGATGACACGTGTCAGGCGCACGCCGGCACCGTCGGACGTGGGCATGCCACGGATGGTCCGCAGCACGCGGACCGGTTCGGGAAGGCTCATGGCGACTCCTGTTGGATGGATGCCGGTCAAGATGGACGCCACGCGGCCTTACGCCAATGGATGGCACCGCAACCGATTGTTCCATCCCTGATGTTCGCTGCACGTCAGCACCACCGTCGTACGACCAAAGTACTACCGCCGATTCGTCCTGTGCCAATTGACCCTGTCGAGGGCACGCGGGACTCTTTGACTGTCTTTCCGGGAGAGAGCACCTCATGAAAGGGTTTTCCAAACTGGGCTGGGCGGTACTCGCCCTGCTCGGCGCATTCTGTCTGGGCACCGTGGCCCTGCGCCGCGGCGAGCACATCAACGCACTGTGGATCGTGGTGGCCGCGGTCTCGCTGTACCTGGTCGCCTACCGCTTCTACAGCCTGTTCATCGCCAACAAGGTGATGCAGCTGGATCCGACCCGGGCCACCCCGGCGGTGATCAACAACGATGGCCTGGACTACGTGCCGACCAACAAGCACGTCCTGTTCGGCCACCACTTCGCCGCCATTGCCGGTGCTGGCCCGCTGGTCGGCCCGGTGCTGGCCGCGCAGATGGGCTACCTGCCCGGCCTGCTGTGGCTGGTGGTGGGCGTGGTGCTGGCCGGCGCAGTGCAGGACTTCATGGTGCTGTTCCTGTCCAGCCGTCGTAACGGCCGTTCGCTGGGCGACCTGGTGCGCGAAGAGATGGGCCAGGTGCCCGGCACCATCGCGCTGTTCGGCGCGTTCCTGATCATGATCATCATCCTGGCGGTGCTGGCGATGGTGGTGGTCAAGGCGTTGGCCGAAAGCCCGTGGGGCATGTTCACGGTGATCGCGACGATGCCCATCGCGATCCTGATGGGCGTGTACATGCGCTACATCCGCCCCGGCAGGATCGGCGAGATCTCGGTGGTCGGCCTGATCCTGCTGCTGGCCGCGATCTGGTACGGCGGCAAGGTCGCCGCCGACCCGGTGTGGGGCCCGGCGTTCACCTTCACCGGCACCCAGATCACCTGGATGCTGATCGGCTACGGCTTCGTCGCTTCGGTGCTGCCGGTGTGGCTGCTGCTGGCCCCGCGTGATTACCTGTCGACCTTCCTCAAGATCGGCACCATCATCGCGCTGGCCATCGGCATCCTGGTGGTCATGCCGGAACTGAAGATGCCGGCGCTGACCCAGTTCGCCGCCAGCGGCGATGGCCCGGTGTGGAAGGGCGGCATGTTCCCGTTCCTGTTCATCACCATCGCCTGCGGCGCGGTATCCGGTTTCCACGCGCTGATTTCCTCCGGCACCACGCCGAAGCTGCTGGCCAATGAAGCGCACATGCGCTACATCGGCTACGGCGGCATGCTGATGGAATCGTTCGTGGCGGTGATGGCACTGGTGGCGGCCTCGATCATCGATCCGGGCATCTACTTCGCGATGAACAGCCCGGCGGCGGTGATCGGTGCCGATGCGGCCTCGGCGGCGCACTACATCACCAACAACTGGGGCTTCACCATCACGCCCGAGCAATTGACCGCGACCGCGGCGGCGATCGGTGAACCGACCATCCTGCATCGTGCAGGTGGTGCGCCGACCCTGGCGGTGGGCATCGCGCAGATCCTGCACGAAGCGATACCCAGTGGCAGCGACGCGATGATGGCGTTCTGGTACCACTTCGCGATCCTGTTCGAAGCGCTGTTCATCCTGACCGCAGTGGATGCCGGCACCCGTGCGGGCCGCTTCATGCTGCAGGACCTGCTGGGCAACTTCGTGCCGGCCCTGAAGAAGACCGAGTCGTGGACCGCCAACATCATCGGTACCGCCGGCTGCGTGGCGCTGTGGGGCTACCTGCTCTACACCGGCGTGGTCGACCCGTTCGGCGGCATCCAGACCCTGTGGCCGCTGTTCGGCATCTCCAACCAGATGCTGGCCGGCATCGCGCTGATGCTGGGCACGGTGGTGCTGTTCAAGATGAAGCGTGACCGCTATGCCTGGGTCACCGCGGTACCGGCAGTGTGGCTGCTGATCTGCACCACCTACGCCGGCTTCATCAAGATCTTCGACAGCAACCCGGCGCAGGGCTTCCTCGCGCAGGCACACAAGTTCCAGGCGGCGCTCGCCAGCGACACCATCACGGCACCGGCCAAGTCGGTGGCGCAGATGAAGCAGATCGTGGTCAACGCCTACGTCAACACCGGCCTGACCGCGCTGTTCCTGCTGGTGGTGGGTGCGGTGCTGGTGTATTCGATCAAGACCATCCTGGCGGCACGCCGCAATCCGCAGCGCAGCGACCGCGAGACCCCGTACGTGGCACTGAAGCCGCATGAAATGGTGGACCTGTGATGAGCACGCAACTGGTTCCCGTGGGGCAGTACCAGGCGCACCGCCGCATCTGGCGGCGCCTGGTGCAGACCGCACGGCTGTGCTGTGGCATTCCCGATTACGACAACTACGTCCGGCACATGCTGGAAAAGCACCCGGACCAGGAGCCGATGGACTACAAGACGTTCTTCCGCGAGCGTCAGGAAGCGCGCTACGGCGGACGCAACGGTGGCCGCTGCTGTTGAGGAGTGAGGTGGGTACCGGGCTTGCAGCCCGGCCCCCACCTTCGACAGATTTCCGGTGACGGCGAGAAGCATCAGGGGTCAGATCCGTTTCCTCCGGGAAACGGATCTGACCCCTTCTTTGTTCATGGGTCTCGATGAAGTGCATCCACGCATGGCGTGGATCTACCCCCGGTCGCGGGAAAGCGCAGCCAGGGCCGCCTCACTCAGCCGTTGGCCATCCACTTCAGGATCAGGCCGGTGACATACGCCAGCCCGGTACCGGTGGCATAGCCCACGGTACCCAGCAGCACGCCCACCGGCGCCAGCGTCGGATGGAACGCCGCTGCGACCACGGGGGCCGAGGCGGCCGCGCCGATGTTGCCCTGCGAACCGATCGCAAAGAAGAACAGCGGCGCGCGCAGCAGCTTGGCTACGCCCCACAGCACCAGCACGTGCGTGGCCATCCAGATCGCGCCGAGCAGGAACAGCCACGGCCGATCCAGCAGCGACAGCAGGTTCATCTGCATGCCGATGCAGGCGATCAGGAAGTACAGGAACACCGTGCCCAGTCGCGAAGCGCCTGCTGCTTCCAGCCGGCGCGCACGGGTGAAGCTCAAGCCCAGGCCCATCGCCGTGGACAGCAGGATCACCCACACGAACTGGCTGTCCAGGCTGAACTGGCTGGCCCAGCTGACGTTGGCCTTGAACCAGCCCGACAGCGGTGCGGCGATGGCGTGGGCCAGGCCGACGCCCCCCAGTGCCACGCCGACGATCACCATCAGGTCGGTCATGCTGGGAATGCGCGCGTTCTGTGCCTCGTAGGCGCTGATCCGTGCCTTCATCTCGTCGATGGCGCGGGTATCGGCCCCGTTGCGGGTGTCGATCTGCTGCGCGCGGTTGGCCAGGAACAGCAGGATCGCCATCCACAGGCTGGCACAGGCCACGTCGACCACGGCGAACTGGCCGAAGGTAGTGGCGTCGGTGCCGAACACCTCGCGCATGGCCACCATGTTGGCGCCCCCCCCGATCCAGCTGCCGGCCAGCGCGGCCATGCCGGCCCAGGTATCACCGGCCACGGTTTCCGGGTGGATCAGCTTCATCAGCTGGAACGAGACGATCGCACCGAGCATGATGCCGGCCGTACCGGCGCAGAACACGATCAGCAGTTTCGGGCCGAGCTTGGCGATGCCTTTCAGGTCGATCGACAGCGTCAGCAGGACCAGCGCGGCCGGCAGCAGCACGTCACGCGCGACCGGGTTGTACAGCGAGGTGTTGTGGCCATCGATGACACCGGCGGTGTTGTAGATGGCGGGGATGAAGTAGCACAGCAGCAGGGCCGGCACCCAGGCGAAGATCTTCTTCAGCAGCGGCGTCGGACCACTGGCGGCCCAGAAGATCAGGGCCAGGGTGGCGGCAATCAGGCCCAGTCCAACGATGTCGTTGCTGATCAGGGCAGGAGCGGGTTCGGTCGGCATGCGATCCTCTGTCGATCGAAAGAGCGGAAAAAAAAAGCGCCGCATAAAGCGGCGCAGGTTGAGATTAACATTGTCTTCACGCCGGGTCATGCGGCAGTGCGCAGCGGGCGGGATCAGGCGGGGCGCGAAGCGCCGAAGTCCAGGGTGACGCGCGTCCCGCGCGGTTCGCAGGGGTGCAGCTGCAGGGTCCAGCCCAGGTGTTCGCACAAGCGCGCAATCAGGTCCAGCCCGATACCGCCGCCACGATCGGCGCGTCCGCCACGGGCCATGCGCGCGTGGATGGCAGCGATTTCCTCCGGGCTCATGCCATGGCCCGGGTCCTGCAGGGTCAGCACCGCCGACGGACTCAGCTGCAGTTCGATATGGCCGCGACCGCTGTTCTCGATGGCATTGCGCAGCAGGTTGCCGATCGCCGCCTGCACCACCGCCATCGGCGCGACGATATCCACCGGCGCGGCCTGGATGCCGATGCTCAGGTCCTTGTCGCCGAGCAGGTGGCGATGGTCGTCGACGATTTCCGGCAGCAGCTGGTCCAGCGCGATACGCTCGGCACGCGCGGCCAGGCGCGCCGGGTCACGTGCCAGCACCAGCAGCAGCTCGATCAGCTGCTCCACGCTCTGCGCGGTGCGCAGCACCCGCTGCATCTGCTGGCGGGCGCGCTCGGGCAGGCCCGGTTGCTCCAGTGCCAGTTCGGCGGCACCGGTCATCACCGCGATCGGCGTGCGCAGTTCGTGGCTGGCGGTGCTGATGAAGACCCGCTCGCGCTCGACGAACTGCTCGTTGCGGTCAAGGTAATCGTTCAACGCATCGGCGATGGTGTGCAGCTCGGAACTGCCGCGCGGGTCGACCTCGATACGCTGGCCCTGCACCCCTGGGCGCAGGGCGCCGATGTGCTGGGCCAGCAGGCTCAGCGGGCGCACCATGCGCTCCATGCCGAACGACGCCATCAACACGGTGACGAAGATCATGATCACCCCGGCCAGCATCACCCAGCGCGTGGCGAACTGCTCCAGGTCGTGGAAGTCGGAGATGTCCAGCGCCAGCGCCACCCGCCCCATCGAGCCGGTGTCGCGCACCATCACTGCGGTCTGCCGGTCCTTGATCGGCACGCCGTCGTGCAGCCCCGGGTGCAGCGTGCGCACGCTCTCGGGCATGTTGCCCTCGTCGAAGCGGAACAGGCTGAGCGTGTCCGAGTCCTGCCAGCGGTAATGGGGCTCGTGCTCGGTGTGGTCGACAATGCTGTCCAGTTCGGAATTGAGCAGTGCGCGCCAGGCCGCATGCTCGGCGTGCTCGTGCACGTAGTTGCCAACGCTGAACACGGCGATCGACAGCAGGGCCAGATAGCCCAGCAACCACCACACCACGCGCCGGTACAGCGGGCCCGGCTTACGCGCCTTCATCATCGTCCTTGCCTGCATCACTGGCGGCGGTCACCGCCAGGCGATAACCGACCCGCGGCAGGGTGTGGATCAGCTTGTCGGCGAACGGGCCGTCGACGCTGCGCCGCAGCTCGTAGACATGTGAGCGCAGCAGATCGCCATCGGGTGGCTCGTCGCCCCACAGGGCGAACTCCAGCTGCTGGCGGGTCACCGCGCCCGGGCTGGCCCGCATCAGCACCTCCAGCAGCTTGCGGCAGGCCGGGTACAGATGCAGCACCTGGCCGCCACGCTGGGCCTCCAGGGTCGCCAGGTCCAGCACCAGGTCGCCGACCTGCAGGCGCTTGCGCGGATTGCGGCCCTGCGCACGCGTCAGCAGTGCCTCCAGCCGCACCTCCAGTTCGGGGAGGGCGAATGGCTTGGTGAGGTAATCGTCGGCCCCCGCGCGGAAGCCGGTGATCTTGTCCGGCAGCTCGTCGCGCGCGGTCAGCATGATCACCGGCACCTCTGAAGCATGCTCGGCGCGCAGGCGGCGCAGCACCTCCGGCCCCTCCATGCGCGGCAGCATCCAGTCCAGGATCACCGCGTCGTAGGGGTGGCTGCCGGCCAGGTGCAGGCCGGTGATGCCGTCCGGGGCCACGTCGAGCACGTGCCCGCGCGACTCGAAGTAGTCGAACAGGTTGGCCACCAGCTGGCGGTTGTCCTCGATCACCAACAGACGCATGCACGAAAGATCCACGGAAGTTCGTACCATGGTAGCGCTGACCATGTCGGAATGCGGTCGCCGTGCGCCCGCTCCGACGCCTTTCCTACCCCTGCCACGTCAGAGTGGCCGTTTTGCTCCCGGAGCCTGCCGTGCCCGTAGCCCTGCCCCGCCATTGGCGCCTGCCCCTGTTGTGGCTGCTGATCATCGCTGCGTTGGCCGCCGGCATCGGCCTGCGCCAGCCGCAGCCGCCGGACGAGCCGCGCTTCGTGCTGGCGGCCCGCACCATGGTCGAAAGCGGGGAATGGCTGCTGCCGCACCGGGGCGTGGAGCTGTACGCGGAGAAGCCGCCGGTCTTCATGTGGCTGCAGGCGGCCGCCTACGAACTGGTCGGCAGCTGGCAGTGGTCGTTCCTGCTGCCGTCGCTGCTGGGCGCCCTGCTCAGCCTGTGGCTGGTTTCGGACCTGGCACGGCGGCTGTGGTCACCCCGGCATTCCCTGTATGCCTTGGCGGCGCTGTTCTGCACCCTGCAGTTTGGCCTGATGGCCAAGCGCGCGCAGATCGACATGGTGCTGGTGGGCATGACCACGGTGGCCCTGTGGGGCCTGATGCGCCACCTGTGCGAGCGCCGCAACCTGCCCGCACTGTGGCTGGCCGGCTTCGCGGCGGGCCTGGGCACGGTGACCAAGGGTGTGGGTTTCCTGCCGCTGCTGATGGTGCTGCCGTGGTTCGGCTGGTGGCTGTACCAGCGTCGCCGCGGCCACCGGGTGGACGGTCCGCACCCGGCAACGCTGCTGTGGCTGATCCCGGCCTTCCTGCTCGGCGTGGCGGTATGGCTCGCCCCGCTGGGCTGGGCCCTGTTGCATGAGCCCAGTGCGGCCCTGCAGTCGTATGCCCACGAACTGTTGTTCAAGCAGACCGGAACGCGCTATGCCAACGCCTGGCACCACCGCCAACCGGCCTGGTATTACCTGCAGGTGATCCTCACGCTGTGGCTGCCGGGCAGCCTGCTGCTGCCGATGCTGTTCAAGCCTTGGTGGCGCCGCATCCGCCGTGGCGACCGTCGCCAGTGGCTGCTGCTGGGCTGGGCCGTTCTGGTGCTGGTGTTCTTCAGCGCCAGCCCGGGCAAGCGCGAGGTCTATGTACTGCCGATGCTGCCGGCAATGGCGCTGGCGGTGGCCCCGTTGTTGCCAGGGCTGCTGCGCCGGTTGTGCGTGCGGCGCTACCTGTTCGGCTACAGCGTCGTGCTGATGCTGGCCACCGGCGTGCTCGGCGTGCTTCTGCTGACCGAACACCCCTGGGCCCTTGCGCAGCTTGAGCGCCGGGCAATGCCGGATACGCTGCTGCCGGTGCTCGGCGATGGCCTGCTGACTTTCGCCATCGCCCTGGCCACGCTGATCGTGTGGCTGCGGGTGCGCCGTGCGGCAACCCTGGTGCTGTTGGCCCACGGCATGCTGTGGATGCTCTACGGCCTGGTGCTGATCCCGGCGCTGGACCCGTACGCGTCGGCGTCCGCGGTGATGCGCCGGGTGGGCGCGAGGATCGGCCCCGATGCAGAGCTGGCGCTGGTCGCCTGGCGTGAACAGAACCTGCTGCAGGCCGACCGCCCGGTGCGCGAGTTCGGCTTCAAGCGGCCCTGGGCCGAGCAGTGGCACGATGCCGGCCCCTGGCTGGCCGAGGCGCCGGACACGCGCTGGTTGCTGGTGCTGGACGAGGCAATGAGTCCCTGCGTGGACCCGGCCAAGGTGATCGATATCGGCATCGCCAACAGGAATCGTTGGCAACTGCTTCCCGGCTCCGCATGGAACCCGGAATGCCACGCCGAGCGGACAGGATCGACCGCAGACGAAGACTGAACGTTGACATGCACCGGGGAATCATTAACCCGGCGCGAACGAGCGTCCGACCCTTCTCCGACATCAAGGTGACGAGCATGACTGCGGATTCCCGAACCGCCTTCCCTCAGCATGCCCGTTCGTCCCATTGATGCGGTTGCGCCGCCTGCGACATCGCCACTGGCGTCAAGATTCGCCGTAACTCACTTCTGGCTGCCTGTCGCGATCGGTCTGCCCCTGTTTACGCTGCTGATGGGTTTCGGCGGGGATCAATGGGTGGCCGATCACCTGTTCCGCCTTGAAGGTGGCCACTGGGCGTTGCAGGACGCCTGGGTCACCCGCACGGTGGTGCACAAGGCCGGCAAATGGCTGAGCACGTCGGCGGCGCTGGTCGCGATCCTGTTGTGCGTGCACCACTGGCGCAAGGGAGGCGATCGCACCCTGCGATGGGCGCTGCTTTATGTCGTAATTGCCATGGCGCTGGGGACGGGCGTGATCTCCCTGCTGAAGGCCCTGGTGCCGATGGAATGTCCCTGGGACCTGCTGCGCTACGGTGGCCATCAGCCCTATATCGGCCTTTTCACGCAGCGCCCGGCCGGGATGGCCGCCCAGGCGTGCTTCCCTGCCGGCCACGCCAGCGCGGGCTATGCGTGGCTGTGCCTGTACTATTTCGCCCTGCTGTGGCGCCCGTCGTGGCGCTGGGCTGGGTTGTGGATCGGCCTCGGCACCGGCCTGGTGTTCGGCATCAGCCAGCAGCTCCGGGGGGCGCATTTCCTTTCGCATGACGTTGCCACTGCATTGATTTGTTGGCTGCTTTCGCTGGGCCTGTACCTGATCGTCAAAGGCATCCTGATCCGCCATCCGCTGGACCGTCCCAACCGCCAGGAGGCAAACGCATGAGTGCATCGGTCCAACGCCCCGCCCGCCCGTCTGCGCTGGCGGGTCTTCGCCACTGGCGGCCACAGCTGTCCACCGAAGCACTGATCGCGTTCACCAGCCTGTTCTTCGCGGTGGCCGGCAACGGCCTGTTCTGGCACAGCGCGATGGCCAGCCATCCGGGCAGCCTGCGCTACGCGCTGTCGCTGCTGCTGTTGCTGCTGGGTGCGCACGGCGTGCTGCTCGGCATCCTGGTCTGGCGCTGGAATGCCAAGGTGGTGATCAGCCTGCTGCTGCTGGTGACCGCGTTCGCCGCGCATTACATGGGCCGCTACCACATCTACCTGGATGCGGACATGCTGCGCAACGTGCTGGCGACCGACCCCAAGGAAAGCCGCGAGCTGATGACCGTGTCGCTGATATGGCCGGTACTGCTGCTGGCGGTGCTGCCGATGCTGGTGCTGTGGCGCGTGCAGCTGCGCCGGCGCAGCTGGGGCCGCAGCCTGCTGTGGCGGCTGGGCTTCCTTGCAGTAGCCGCAGTGGCCGCCGTCGGCGGCGCGTTGATCTCGTTCCAGGATGTCTCGGCACTGATGCGCAACCAGCGCGAAGTGCGTTACCTCGCCACGCCCGCCAATGTGCTGCTGGGCATGCCGCGTGCACTGCGTGGCGACAACCCGGTGCAGCGCGCACCGAAGTTGCCGATCGGAACCGATGCCAAGGCCACGCCGCGGGCGCCGGCCAGCAAGCCGCGCCTGCTGGTGATCGTCATGGGCGAAACCGTGCGCGCGCAGAACTGGGGACTCAATGGCGGCCGCAACACCACCCCGGAACTGGCGCAGGCCAGCGTGATCAATTTCCCGGACATGCATTCGTGTGGCACCAGCACCGAGGTTTCGCTGCCGTGCCTGTTCTCGCCGTGGGGGCGCCACGATTACGACGAGAAGAAGATCCGCGCACACCAGTCGCTGCTGCACGTGTTGAACCGCGCCGGCATCGCGCCGTTGTGGCGTGACAACCAGTCCGGCTGCAAGGGCGTGTGCGAGGGCCTGGACTTCCAGTCGCTGTCCGATGCCACCACGCCGGGCCTGTGCGCCGACGGGCGCTGCATGGACGAGATCCTGCTGCAGGACCTGGCCACCCAGGTACGGGCCAGGCCCGGCGACCGGGTGGTGGTGCTGCACCAGCTGGGCAACCACGGACCGGCCTACTTCGAGCGCTATCCGCCTGCATTCCGTCGCTTCACCCCGACCTGCGATACCCGTGACATCGGCCGCTGCTCGCGCGAAGAGATCACCAACAGCTACGACAATGCCGTGCTGTACACGGATCACTTCCTGACCAAGACCATCGGCACGCTGCAGGGCATGCAGGACTACGACACGGCGATGATCTACCTGTCCGACCATGGCGAGTCGCTGGGCGAGAAGGGCCTGTTCCTGCACGGCGTGCCCTACGCCATCGCCCCGGCCGAACAGACCCGGGTACCGATGACGATGTGGTTCTCCCCGGGTTTTGCCAGCAGCCGCGGGTTGGACCTGCAATGCGTGCGCAAGCGTTCGGCGGCCTATACCGACCACGACAACCTGTTCCCGTCGGTGCTGGGCCTGATGCAGGTGAAGACCTCGCTGTACGAGCGCGACCGCGACGTGTTCGCCAGCTGCGAAGGTTGAGGGGTGTCCGGCAGGGCTTGCAGCCCTGCACCCGCGGTAGTGCCGGCCGCTGGCCGGCAGCCTCGACAGCAACAGCAGAAGCGGGTTTCCTGAGGGATGGCGGGGTGGGTCCGGTGGCGGGAGACGCCGTAAACCCATCCTTGGGGGCTTGGCCGCGGCATCCATGCCGCGGACACTCCCGCCACCGGACCCACCCCGCCTTCGACAGTTTTCCGCGATCTGTTGGACATGCCGATGGGGTCGGATCCGTTTTCCGTAGGAAAACGGATCCGACCCCATTTTGATTGTCGATATCTGACAGATGTGTCGACCAAGGTCGACACCTACCGACAGCACACGGAATCTGTCAGAGGCGGGGCGGTGTCGGAGTGCGGGGTGTCAGCCGCATGGGCCCGAGGCATGCCTCGGGCGGGTTGGGCAGGACGCCCAACCCCGGTCTTGCCGTGTGCGCAGGAAAGCGCACACGAGCAAGCGGCTGCCAAGCCTACACGGACGTACTTGCGGCGTCCCCGCACTCCGACACCGCCCCGCCAAACCAAGAATAGTCCGCTGTTGCTGTTGCTTCTGCCTTTGCCCTTGCTTGAAGGCCTCTGCGGGTGCCGGGCGCCGCCCGGCCGACTTCCGCCACTTGCGGTGGCAGCGGCTGCCCACTAGCCTTCGGCCGTCGTTCACCACCCAAGGATCGCCCGTGAAACACCGTCATCTCCTGCTGGCCTCGGCAATCGCCGTTGCCACGCTGGCCCTGGCTGCCTGCAAGAAGGAAGCTGCCCCAGGCACCGATACCGCCGGCAGCAGCGCCCCGGCCGGCGAAACCGCCGACCAGTTCGTGGCCCGCATCAATGCCGAGTTCAAGGCCGCCTACCCGGAGATGACCTCGGCGCAGTGGTTGTCCTCCACCTACATCAACAGTGATTCCGAGCGCATCGCGGCCAAGGCCAACGAGCGCTCGCTGACCCAACTCAACAGCTGGATCGAACAGGCTGCGAAGTTCGACGGCCAGCCGATGAGCGAGGACAGCAAGCGCGCGATCCACCTGCTGAAGCTGATGTCCTCGATGCCGGCGCCGCGCGATCCGGCCAAGCTGGCCGAGCTGACCCAGATCGCCACCCGCATGGAAGGCAGCTACGGTGCGGGCAAGTACTGCACCGACGCCAACGATCCCAACTCCTGCCGCCAGCTGGGCGAGCTGGAGCAGGTGCTGGCGCGCAGCCGCGACTACGACAAGCAGCTCGACGCCTGGCAGGGCTGGCACAGCACCACCAAGGCCATGCGCGGCGACTACCAGAAGTTCGTCGGCCTGGTGAACGAAGGCGCCAAGGGCATGGGCTTCACCGATGCCGGCCAGATGTGGCGCAGCGGCTATGACATGCCACCGGAGCAGATCGGCCCGGAAACCGATCGCCTGTGGGAACAGGTCAAGCCGATGTACGAGCAGCTGCACTGCTACGCGCGCGGCAAGCTGGACAAGACCTATGGCAAGGACAAGGCCGAAGTGGGCAACGGCCTGATCGCCGCGCACCTGCTGGGCAACATGTGGCAGCAGGACTGGTCGAACCTGTGGGACCAGCTGGAACCGTACCCCGGCGCCGGCAGCCTGGACATCACCGCGGCACTGGAGAAGCAGTACCAGACCAACCTGAGCGCGGCGCTGGCCAAGGCCGGCAAGGACGCCAACGTCGCCGCGCAGTACAAGGCGCAGCGCGAGGCCGAACTGCGTACCGCCAGGCAGATGACCGAACGCGCGCAGGACTTCTACGTGTCGCTGGGCATGCCGTCGCTGCCGCAGTCGTACTGGGAGCGCACCCAGTTCATCAAGCCCGATGACCGCGACGTGGTCTGCCACGCCAGCGCCTGGGACATGAACATGGAAGGCGACGTGCGCACCAAGATGTGCATCAAGCCGAACGAAGAGAACTTCACCACCATCTACCACGAGCTGGGCCACATCTATTACGACCTGGCCTACAACCCGCTGCCGCCGCTGTTCCAGGGCGGTGCCAACGATGGCTTCCACGAAGCGATCGGCGACACCATCGTGCTGGCGATGACGCCCAAGTACCTCAGCTCGATCGGCCTGGTCGATGCGCCGACCGAAAGCCGCGAAGCGGTCATCAACAACCAGATGCGCATGGCGCTGTCGGGCGTGTCGTTCCTGCCGTTCGGGCTGATGATCGACCGCTGGCGCTGGGGCGTGTTCGATGGCTCGATCACCGCCGACAACTACAACAAGGCGTGGTGGGACCTGAAGGCCAAGTACCAGGGCGTGGCCCCGGCCAGCACCCGTGGCGAAGAATTCTTCGACCCGGGCGCGAAGTACCACGTGCCGGGCAACACCCCCTACACCCGCTACTTCCTGGCGCGCATCCTGCAGTTCCAGTTCTACAAGGGCCTGTGCGATGCGGCCGGCTACAAGGGCCCGCTGCATGAGTGCACCTTCTACGGCAACAAGGAAGCCGGCCAGAAGTATTGGGCGATGCTGAGCAAGGGTGCCAGCCAGCCGTGGCAGGCCACGCTGAAGGAGCTGACCGGCACCGACAAGCTCGATGCCGGCCCGATGATCGAGTACTTCACCCCGGTCAACGAGTGGCTCAAGCAGCAGAACGAAGGCCAGATGTGCGGCTGGCAGGCCAACGCGGCCCCGGCGGCGAAATGAGAAGAGGGGCGGATCCGCGAGGATCCGCCCCTTTCTGGTCGTGCCGGCCGCTGGCCGGCAACTGCACGGTGGAAATCCGTCTGGCAGCCGGCCAGCGGCCGGCGCTATCCCAACAGCGATCAGCTGTCCTTCTTCGCGGCCATCGCCGCAGCCAGCTCCGCCTTGAACTCCTCAAACGTCTTGCCCTTCTCCTTCGCTTCGGCCTGCGCGGCATCACGCAGTGCATCGGAGTACATCAGGCGCACCGGCGTGCCATTGCGTTCGTGCAGCTCACCGGCCTGCATGATCAGCGCCAGGACCTGCGCGGCGGAGTCACTGTGGCCGGCGATACGGCCATCCATGCCCAGCACCCATTCGCCGTCGCGGCGCACGACACCGGCCAGCAGGGTGCGCTGCGCGTCGCGCAGTTCGGCATGCGGCTCCACCGGCGACGCCTGGGCGGCGGCCTTGTTGGCGGCCTGCTTTTCCTGGCGACGGCGCTGGTCGCGGCGGATCTTGGAGGTGGTGGACATGGTGCGGTACCGCGGCGAGGGGGGCGCAAGGATAACCCACCCCGCCGGCCAGGCCGTTTCACGCGGCCCCGGTTCGACACGGTCAATCCAGCACCCTGCCCTGCCGCCAGTAGCCCATGAAGGTGATCGCGCGGCGATCCAGCCCGCACGCGCGCAGCAGGTGGCGCCGGATCGCCATCACCGCCCCCGCCTCGCCCGCCACCCAGGCATACAGCGGACCGGCCACGCGGGAATCGGCCTGTTCCCAGAGGATCTGCGTATCGACGTCGATCTCCTCCAGCGCCTCCCCCGCTACCCCGCCGGGAGCGGCGGCCAGGCGCGCCTGGACCGCCTGCAGCAGCGGCTGTCCGTAGCTGGCCCGCCCGCGCGGCAGCCAGACCAGCTCGGCCGTGGCCGGTGCCTTCAGGCGCACCGCGTCGCCGGCCTGGGCCACTTCCAGCAGCGCCAGCGTGCGCGGCGGATCCACCCTGGCCGCCAGTTCCTCGAGGATGCCGGCCACCGCCGGTAGCGCGGTTTCATCGGCCACCAGCAGCACCTGGCCGACGCCGACCGGCGGTTTCCATTCCCAGCCCTCGCTGCTGTCGGCGCAGTCGGCGTCCGGGGCCAGCAGCAGCACCCGGTCGCCCGGGCGTGCGTGGATCGCCCAGCGCGACGCTGGCCCGGTCTCGCCGTGGAGGACGAAATCGACGTCGACCTCGCCCTGCTCGGCGCGCAACTGGCGCAGTGTGTAGGTGCGCATCGGTGGGCGCTGATCATCCGGCAGCGCCCGGTAGCGCCGGTACCAGTCGGCACCGCTGGGGACCTGCGGCACCCGCTGGCCAGGCAAGGGGAAGAACACCTTGATGCGCTGGTCCGGGCCTTCGGTCTTCATCCGCGCCACGTCGGCACCGGTGAACACCATGCGATCCAGGGAAGGGGAAAGAACGCGGCGCTCCTTCAGCGCCACCTCGAACAGGCGGTAGGTCTGCTGCGCAGCCATCGGGAAACCTCATGCAACGGCATCGGATCGGCTGGCTGTGGTGCATCCGCGCACCGGCTGGCTGGAGTGCCCAGCCTAGCCCGGTGATTTCCCGTCGCAAGCGTTGCGGGCGCCACCGCCCGCCCTACCCCTGCGTGCTGCTCAATGGCCCGTGCAGGCCGCCTGCGCCGCGCGTTCGCGCTGGTGTTCCCAGTACCAGAACACGAAGCCGGCGCCGAAGAACCCGGCCTGGCCCAACGCCAGGTGCAGCGGGCTGGCACTCAGCAGCGGCGACACCACGCCGGCCACCACGGTGCTGATCATCAGCTGCACGAACGCCTGCAGCGACGAGGCCAGGCCGCGCTGGTGCGGGTACATGTCCAGCACCGCCAGCGCCAGGATCGGGAAGATCAGCGCCATGCCCATGCCACCGAGGAAGATCGGCAGCACTGCCCACGGCAGCACGAACTGCGGCGACAGCGCCACGTAGCCGACGTTCAGCAGCACCGACAGCGCGCACAGGCCGAAGCCGATGGACACCTGCCGGGTGGGCGTGGTGTGCCCGGCCATGCGCCCGGACAGGAACGAGCCGGTGGTCATGCCGCCGATGGTGGGAATGAACAGCCAGGCGAAGCCGCCCTCGCCCAGGTGCAGGTGCTGCATCACGAACACCGGCGCCGAGGAGATGTAGAGGAAGATGCCGCCGAAGCCGATGCTGCCAGCCAGCGCCAGGCGCAGGAAGCGTGGGTTGAAGCCGATGCGCACGTAGTCGCGCAGCAGCATGCGCGGCGACAGCGGCACGCGTGCTGCAAGCGGATGGGTCTCCGGCAGGTAGCGTGCGGTGGCGACCAGCAGGACCAGCGAGAACACCACCAGGAACCAGAAAATCAGCGGCCAGCCCGCGCCACTGAGCAGGATCCAGCCGCCGATGATCGGCGCGATCGCCGGTGCGATGCCGAACAGCATCGATACCTGGCTCATCAAGCGCTGCGCATCGTGGCCATGGTAGAGATCGCGGATCACCGCGCGGCCGACGATCATGCCGACGCCCGCGGACAGGCCCTGCAGCGCGCGGAACGCCAGCAGCGTGGTCAGGTCGGTGGACAACGCGCAGCCCACCGAGGCGCCGGCGAAGACCACCAGGCCACCGAGGATCACCCGCTTGCGGCCCCACGCATCGGACAGCGGGCCGTGCGCCAGGCTCATCAGGCCGTAGAACAGCAGGTACACGCTGATGGTCTGCTGCACCGCCACCTCGTCCACCGCCAGGCGCTGCGCCAGCTGCGGGAAGGCCGGGAAGATGGTGTCGATCGAGAACGGGCCGAACATGGCCAGGCCGGCAAGCAGCAGGGCCATGCGGCGGGTGGAGGGAGCAGCAGCGGCGGTCATGATGAAGGCGTCCGGCAGGGCCATGCGTGGCACGCACAGCGGGCGCCGGTCCCCCTTCTGCAGGGACGGCGCCAGATGAATTCGGGTATCCGGCCATGATAGGTGGGGATTGCGCCCGATGCCATGCAGCGGTGCACAAAACGCATGGCCGGGCCATCGGCCATTCAGGCGCGGCGGCCGGCCCCGGAGGCGGCCGGCGGGCCCGCAACGGGCTATAATCGGCGGGCAACACGGTGGGAGAAGCGGAACACCGCTGCCGAAGGCGCAACGCCCGTAATCGCTCAGGCCCGATACCACCCGTAACAGAACTCTGGAGAGACCGGTTCGATCCGGCGCCGAAGGGGCACGAAGCCGCGGTTTTCCGCGCTTCCAAACTCTCAGGCAAAAGGACAGAGGGGCGCCCCGCAGACCGCCGACCGGCGGCTTGTGCCCGTGCGTGTGCCCTTTCCTGACGGATCCTTCGCCATGTCCCAGAACACCCCTTCCCTGCGTGAGCTCGAGCACCACAATGCGTTCGTCGAGCGCCACATCGGCCCCAACGATGCCGAGATCGCGCAGATGCTCGACGTCGTCGGCCACGCGTCGCTGGATGCGATGACCGATGCCATCGTGCCGGCCAAGATCAAGTCGCCGGCACCGCTGGCACTGCCCGAATCGATGACCGAAGTGCAGGCACTGGCGAAGATCCGTGCGATCGCCGACAAGAACACCGTGCTGCGCAGCTTCATCGGCCAGGGCTACTACGGTACCCACACGCCGAACGTGATCCTGCGCAACATCCTGGAAAACCCGGCCTGGTACACCGCCTATACCCCGTACCAGGCGGAAATCTCGCAGGGCCGCATGGAAGCGCTGATCAACTTCCAGACCCTGTGCGCCGACCTCACCGGCATGGAAATCGCCAACGCGTCGCTGCTGGACGAAGCGACCGCAGCGGCCGAAGCGATGACCCTGGCCAAGCGTTCGGCCAAGTCGAAGTCGGACACCTTCTTCGTGCACGATGCCGTGCACCCGCAGACCCTGGAACTGCTGCGCACCCGCGCCGAGCCCATGGGCATCGTGCTGCGCGTCGGCACCCCGGCCGAGGCACTGGAAGCAGAAGCCTTCGGCCTGCTGCTGCAGTACCCGGACACCTTCGGCCAGATCGGCGATTACAAGGCCCTGGTCGAGGCCGTGCACGCACGCGGCGGCCTGGTGGCCGTGGCCACCGACCTGCTGGCGCTGACCCTGCTGGCCGCACCGGGCGAATGGGGCGCGGACATCGTGGTCGGCAACAGCCAGCGTTTCGGCGTGCCGTTCGGCTTCGGCGGCCCGCACGCCGCGTTCATGGCCTGCCGTGACGCCTACAAGCGCTCGATGCCGGGCCGCCTGATCGGTGTCTCCATCGATGCCCAGGGCAACCCGGCCTATCGCCTGACCCTGCAGACCCGCGAGCAGCACATCCGCCGCGAGAAGGCCACCTCCAACATCTGTACCGCACAGGTCCTGCTGGCGGTGATGGCCTCGATGTATGCCGTCTACCACGGCCCGGAAGGCCTGACCCGCATTGCCCGCCGCACCCACCGCCTGGCCTCGATCCTGGCCGCGGCGCTGCGCAAGGCCGGCGTGCAGGTCGGTGGCGACTTCTTCGATACCCTGCACATCAGCGGCGTGCATGCCGATGAGATCCACGCCAAGGCTCGCGCCGCCGGTTACAACCTGCGCGCGATCGACAGCGACTCGGTCGGCATCAGCCTGGACGAGACCGCCACCCGCGCCGACGTGGTCGCGCTGGCCGCCGTGTTCGGCGCGCAGGCCGACATCGATGCGCTGGATGCCAGCACCGCCGACGCACTGCCGGCCGGCCTGCTGCGCCAGTCCGCGTTCCTGACCCATCCGGTGTTCAACACCCACCACAGCGAGCACGAACTGCTGCGCTACCTGCGTTCGCTGGCCGACAAGGACCTGGCGATGGACCGCACGATGATCCCGCTGGGCTCGTGCACGATGAAGCTCAACGCCACCGCCGAGATGATCCCGGTGACCTGGCCGGAGTTCTCGCAGATCCATCCGCTGGTGCCGGCCGACCAGGCGCTGGGCTACAAGGAACTGATCGACTCGCTGGAAGCGATGCTGGTCGAATGCACCGGCTACGATGCGGTCAGCCTGCAGCCGAACTCGGGTGCACAGGGTGAGTACGCCGGCCTGTTGGCGATCCGCGCCTACCACCGCTCGCGCGGCGAAGGCCATCGCGACATCTGCCTGATCCCGGACTCGGCGCACGGCACCAACCCCGCCTCGGCGCAGATGTGCGGCATGAAGGTCGTGGTGACCAAGACCGATGCCAACGGCAACGTCGATGTCGAAGACATCCGCCTCAACGCCGAGAAGTACAGCGACCGCCTGGCGGCGATCATGATGACCTACCCGTCCACGCACGGCGTGTTCGAGGAAGAGGTGGTCGAGATCTGCGAGATCATCCACAAGCACGGCGGCCAGGTGTACACCGACGGCGCCAACATGAACGCGCTGGTCGGCGTGGCCAAGCCGGGCAAGTGGGGTTCGGACGTATCGCACCTGAACCTGCACAAGACGTTCTGCATCCCGCACGGCGGTGGCGGCCCGGGCGTCGGCCCGTGCGCGGTCAAGGAGCACCTGGCGCCGTTCCTGCCGGGCAAGCTGGGTGACAACGGTCCGGTCGGCATGGTCAGCGCGGCCAGCTTCGGCAGCGCCTCGATCCTGCCGATCAGCTGGATGTACATCGCGATGATGGGCCGCGAAGGCCTGCGCAAGGCCACCCAGGTCGCGCAGCTCAACGCCAACTACATCGCCAAGCGCCTGGCGCCGCACTTCAAGACGCTGTACACCGGCCGCAACGGCCTGGTGGCGCACGAGTGCATCCTCGACGTGCGCCCGCTGGAGAAGACCAGCGGCATCGGCGCCGAGGACGTGGCCAAGCGCCTGATCGACTTCGGCTTCCACGCCCCCACCCTGAGCTTCCCGGTGGCGGGCACGCTGATGGTCGAACCGACCGAGAGCGAGTCGCTGCACGAACTGGATCGTTTCGTCGACGCGATGATCCAGATCCGCGAGGAAATCACCGCGATCGAAGACGGCCGCCTGGACCGCGAGGACAATCCGCTGAAGAACGCGCCGCACACTGCCACCGCGGTGACCGCCAGCGAGTGGACCCACGCCTATCCGCGCGAGCTGGCCGCCTTCCCGCTGGCCAGCCTGAAGCAGAGCAAGTACTGGCCGCCGGTGGCGCGCGTGGACAACGTGTACGGCGACAAGAACGTGATGTGCGCCTGCATCCCGGTCGATGCCTACAAGGATGATGAAGTCGAGGCGTGATTCCTCGCTGCATCGGATGACAAAACGGCCCGCGAAAGCGGGCCGTTTTTCATAAGGGCGTGTGGACCAAGGTCCACACCCACAATAATCACGGGTCCGGCATCTGCCCCAGGCTCAACTGCCACGATACGCCGAAGCGGTCCTGCACCCAGCCGTAGCGGTTGCTGAAATCGTACTCGCCCACCGGCATCAGCCAGTGCCCGCCCTCGCCCAGCACGCGTGCCGCGCGCTCGAACTGTTCGGCACCGGAACACTCGACGAACAGCGAGATCGACGGCGAGAAGGTGAAATCGTGCACGTCCAGGCTGTCGAAGCACAGGTAGTGGGTGCCGCCGAGCAGGAAGATGGCCTGGCGGACCTGGCCGGACACGCCAGCGCCGGCACCGTCAGGATGGCGCTGCAGGGCCAGCAGGCGGAAATCGGCAAAGGCTTCGGCGTACAGGGCCAGCGCGGCCTCGGCCTGGCCGGTGAACATCAGGAAGGGACGGCTGCGCAGCATGCGGTACTCCTGGTCGACAGGCCGTTGACGGCCTACACGATCAGGATGGCACGGCGGATGTGCAGCCCCCGTGGTAGTGCCGGCCGCCGGCCGGCACCCCCCATCAAGCCTCGCGCATGCGCCGGGCGATGGCGCTGCCGGCGGCGATCGTGGCCGTCAGCGCCACCATCGACAGGAACTGCAGGCGCGTGTGCGATTCACTCAGCAGCAGGCCGAAGATCAGCGCCAGAATCGCCAGTGCACAGCAGGTCAGCCACGGGAAGCCGGCCATGCGGAACGGCAGCCGGGTGCCACGCCGATCCGCGCGGCGGCGCAGCACCAGCTGCGACACCAGCGACAGCGTCCACACCAGCAGGCAGGTGGAACCGACGATGTTCAGCAGCACCGGCAGCACCCGGTCGGGGAACAGCAGTTCCATCACCGTGGCGGCGAAACCGAACAGCACGCTGGCCAGCACGGCAATCACCGGCACCTGGCGCGGATCGGTCCAGCCCAGCACGGCCGGGGCCTCGCGGCGCTGCGCCAGCGAGTACATCATGCGCGAGGCGCCGTAGAGGTTGGCATTGAGCGCCGAAAGCAGCGCGATCACCGCGATCAGGGTGATGGCGGTGCCCGCGCCCGGAATACGGGCAATGTCCAGCACAGCGGCGAAGGGCGACTTCAGCGCCTCGCTGGTCCACGGGACCACCGCGATGATCACGCTCAGCGAGCCGATGTAGAACACCAGGATGCGCCAGGCCACGGTGCGGATGGCCCGGGCGATGCTGCGCTCCGGGTCTTCGGTCTCGGCTGCGGCAACGGCCACGATCTCGGTGCCGCCGAAGGCGAACACCACCACCAGCAGCGCCGCGCCGATACCGGCCAGGCCCTTCGGTGCAAAACCACCGTGTTCGGTGAAGTTGCTCAGGCCCGGGGAGGTCACCTGCGGCAGCCATCCCATCAGCAACGCCACGCCAATGGCGATGAACGCCAGGATCGCCGCGACCTTGAGGATGGCAAACCAGAATTCGAACTCGCCGAAGTTCTTCACCCCCAGCAGGTTGATCGCGGTGAAGAACAGCATGAAGGCCAACGCCGCCATCGGCACCGGTACGGCCGGCCAGACCGTCGCCAGCAGCCCGGCCGCGCCCACCGCTTCGGCGGCGATCACGATCACCAGCTGCACCCACCACAGCCAGCCGACCGTGGCGCCCGCGGTGGCGCCCATGGCATCGGCGGCATAAACCGAGAACGCGCCACTGGTCGGCTTGGCCGCCGCCATCTCGCCCAGCGCGTTCATGACGATGATCACCAGCGCGCCGGCCACCAGATAGGACACCAGCACCGCCGGCCCGGCGGCCTGCACTCCCACGCCCGAGCCGAGGAACAGGCCGGCGCCGATGGCGCTGCCCAGGCCCATCATGATCAGCTGGCGGGGCTTGAGCGAATGTCCGAGGCGGGACGGCGAAGCGGTCGGAATCGAGTTGGGCATCGGCGGGGCTGGCGGCGGGCTACAGGGGCGACACCTTACCCTGTCCCGTGCCTGCCCGGATAGGCACAGCGCAGCAGCCGGCTCAGGCCAGCGCCGGCTCGCCGATACCACCGCCGATACGGGCGCGATAGGCACGCGGCGAGAAACCGGTTTCAGCCTTGAACTTGCGGGTGAACGCGCTCTGGTCGCTGAAACCGCAGGCCTGGCCGATGCAGGCAATGCTGTCGTCGCCATGCAGCAGGTGCATGGCCATCTGGATCCGAAGCCGGGTCAGCACTTGCTGCGGGGTCATCTGGAACACCTTGCGGAAGCTGCGCTCCAGCTTGGACAGCGAGAAGCCGGTGATGTCCAGCAGCGTCTGCATGCGCACGTTCTCGGCGTAGTGCGCGTTGAGATGGGCCAGCGCCAGCCGCAGCTGTTCGTACTGGGTGCCCAGGCTGTCCTTCTGGCCCAGGTCGCGGGAAATGCCGATCAGGCCCTCGATGGCGCCATCAACCACCAGCGGACGCTTGCAGGTCAGGCACCAGCCCGGTTCGCGGTTGGCGAACAGGTGCAGCTCCATCAGGTTCTCGATCACCTCGCCGGACAGGACGCGGGCGTCCTGGTCGACGTAGTCGGCGCTGAGGCCGGTCGGGTAGATCTCGGCTGCGGTACGCCCGATCACGTCCTTGCGCGCGCGCAGGCCCAGCCGCCGCAGCATGGTCTGGTTGACGTGGGTGTAACGCCCCTGGCGGTCCTTGATGAAGAACAGCACGTCCGGGATGGCGTCGAACAGGGCTTCGATGTCGGCGGGCTCGACTCGCATGCGGCAAGCATACCCGAGCCTGCTTTTGCCCGTACGTTCACCTTTGCCGGACCGTGGTTTAACGGGACCGGTCCCAGTGTGGTGGCTCCCCTTGACGATCCGGAGCCACCGTCCATGGCCGCCAGCAAGCCCACCGGCAAGCGCGCAACTGCCCATCCCGAAGACCTGCATCGCGGCCAAGGCGGCGAGCTGCACCTCCAGGCCGGCGGCAGCCACCCGGCAATGACCACCGACCAGGGCATTCCGGTGGCAGACAACCAGAACTCGCTGCGGCAGGGACCGAGGGGTCCTACGCTGCTGGAGGACTTCATCCTCCGCGAGAAGATCACCCACTTCGATCACGAACGCATTCCCGAGCGCATCGTGCATGCCCGCGGCAGCGCCGCGCACGGCTACTTCGAGTTGACCCGTTCGCTGTCGCGCCATACCCGCGCGCGCATCCTCACCGAGGTGGGAGTGAAGACGCCGGTGTTCACCCGCTTCTCGACCGTGGCCGGTGGCGCAGGCTCGGTGGATACCCCACGCGACGTGCGCGGCTTTGCGGTCAAGTTCTATACCAAGGAGGGCAACTGGGATCTGGTCGGCAACAACATCCCGGTGTTCTTCATCCAGGACGCGATGAAGTTCCCGGACCTGGTGCACGCAGTGAAGATGGAGCCGGACCGCGCCTTCCCGCAGGCCGCTTCGGCCCATGACACCTTCTGGGACTTCATTTCGCTGATGCCCGAATCGATGCACATGATCATGTGGGCGATGAGCGACCGCGCCATCCCGCGTTCGCTGCGGATGATCGAAGGCTTCGGTGTGCACAGCTTCCGCCTGCTGAACGAGGCCGGCGAGTCGACGTTCGTCAAGTTCCACTGGCGGCCCAAGCTGGGCATCCAGTCCACGGTCTGGGACGAAGCGTTGAAACTGCAATCGGCCGACAATGACTTCCATCGCCGCGACCTGTTCGAGGCCATCCAGCGCGGCGACTTTCCCGAATGGGAGCTGGCGGTGCAGCTGTTCACCGAAGAAGAAGCCGACGCCTTCCCGTTCGATCACCTGGATCCGACCAAGATCATTCCCGAATCGCTGGTGCCGCTGCAGGTGATCGGGCGCATGGTGCTGGA
This sequence comes from Stenotrophomonas pavanii, assembly GCF_900101175.1. Lineage (GTDB taxonomy): Bacteria > Pseudomonadota > Gammaproteobacteria > Xanthomonadales > Xanthomonadaceae > Stenotrophomonas > Stenotrophomonas pavanii. The sequence goes on from NZ_FNFQ01000001.1 coordinate 501,313, forward strand.
CCGCTGGCCGGACAACTTCTTCGCCGAGACCGAGCAGGTGGCGTTCTGCCCGGCCAACGTGCCGCCCGGCATCGACTTCAGCAACGACCCACTGCTGCAGGGCCGCCTGTTTTCTTACCTGGACACCCAGCTGCTGCGCCTGGGCGGCCCGAACTTCCACCAGATCCCGGTGAACGCGCCGAAGTGCCCGTTTGCCAATCATCAGCGCGATGGCCACATGCAGATGCAGGTGCCCAAGGGCCGGGTGGCCTACGACCCCAGCTCGCTGCAGGACGACACCCCGCGCGAGACGCCCACCGGCTTCCGCAGCCACGCCAGCGCCGACGATGGCCGTAAGGGCCGCACCCGCGCAGAGAGTTTCGCCGACCACTACAGCCAGGCCCGCATGTTCTTCCGCAGCCTGGAAAAGCCGGAGCAGGCGCACCTGGCATCGGCGCTGGTCTTCGAGTTGTCCAAGGTGGAAACGCTGAAGGTGCGGGTGCGCACGGTCAGCCACCTGCGCAACATCGATGACACGCTGGCGCAGCGCGTGGCCAATGGCCTGGCCCTGCCTGCACTGCCCGACCCCGCGCCCACCGCTACCCCGGTGCGGGACATGCCGCCGGCCCCGGAAGTGCGCGTGATCGGTCGCAACAAACCCACCCTGCAGGGTCGCTGCATCGGCATCCTGTTCGACGAAGGCTCCGACGCGCGCGTGATTGCCAGCCTGAGCAAGGCGGCCCGGAAGGCAGGTGCAGACGTGAAGCTGGTTGCACCAAAAGTGGGAGGCGCCACGCTCAGTGACGGCAGCGTACAGGCCGCTGATGGGCAACTGGCCGGCACGCCATCGGCCGTGTTCGATGCGGTGGCCGTGGTGCTGAGCGTAGAGGCATCAAAGGCGTTGTCGAAAGAGAGCGCCGCCCTGGAGTTCGTCAGCCAGGCGTGGGCACACCTGAAGGCCATCGCCAGCGACGCGGGCGGCCAGGCGCTGCTGAAGGCGGCGAGGGTCGGCAACGACCCCGGCATCGTCGAAGCAGAAGACGCCAAGGCATTCCTGGCGGCGGCCGCCACCCGCCAGTGGGCGCGTGAGCCCAAGCTGCGCCTGCTGGCCTGACCACAACGACAGGAGAATCGTCATGCCCCGTGGTGACAAATCCGCATACACCGAAAAGCAGAAGCGCCAGGCCGAGCACATCGAGGAAAGCGAACGTGATCGCGGCGCGAGTGAAGGCACCGCCGAGCGCATTGCCTGGGCCACCGTGAACAAGCAGGACGGCGGCGGCAAGCGCGCCGGCAGTGCCCGCAAGGGCGCGAAGAAGGCGACCAGCAAGAAGGCTGCCAAGAAGGCGCCTGCCAGGAGGTCGGCCACAAAGAAGGCCGCAACCAAGGCGACGGCGGCGAAGAAGGCGCCTGCGAAGAAGGCAGCTGCGAAGAAGGCGGTGGCGAAGAAGGCACCGGCTCGCAAGACCGCGACAAAGAAGGCAGCAAAGAAGACGGCGAAGAAGGCTGCGGCCAAGAAGGCGGGTACGGCCGCCTCGCGGAGCGCCGCCGCGAAGAAGGCAGCCAAGACGCGGGCCGCGAAGAAGACCGTGCGCAAGGCGGCGGCGAAGAAAGCTGCGCGTACCCGCGCGCGCGACTGAAGCGTTGGTCAGGAGGGGAGCGTCCTCATCCATGCAGCAACTTCGGCTGCGGCTGCGTGAGCACGGGCCTGCAGCAGCAGATGGGGCCCTTCCAGCGATACGTGCCGGGCGTCGGGCAACAAGAGCTGCAGCTCGGCCACGCTGGGCGGCCACAACAGGTGGTCCTGTCGTGCATGCAGGCATAGCGTCGGCAGCGTGAGCTTCGGCAACTGCGCGCGGACATCGATCTGCAGTGTCGCCGCAGCGCGCTGCCGCAGCATCGCGGCCGGCGCCGCAGCGATCGCATGTCGCAGCTCGCGAAGGTTCATGCGTGTCCGCCAATGCCCCAGCAGAAGCCGGGCCAGCAACGCCAGCGGCGGCCGTGGCCATGCGGGGGCAAGCAAGCGTGCGCTCGCCGCTGGCAGCGGCACCGGTCGCCGCGCGAAAGTCGTACTCAGTATCAATCCGCGCAATCCCGGCGGTGAAGCCGCCGCCAGTTCGATGGCCAGTGGCCCGGCAAACGATTCAGCCAGCAGCACAAAGGGAGCGATGGGAAGCTGCGGACGCAGGATCGACGCCAACGTAACGTAGTCCTGTGGCCCCTGCATGGGTAGCGGCAGCACCTGCACGGTAACTCCCTGGCCCTGCATCGCCTCCACGAAGCATGTCGACAGCAGGCCGCTGCCATCCAGCCCCGGCAGCATCACGATCGGGAGCATCACGGCGCTCATCACATTGCTCACCTTCCAGGCCCCTTCGCACGATTCCCTGCCCCGCAGCTTCGCTTATCGGCTCGACCCAGGGAAGTGCACGCCGCTGATCGCGGCGCTACCCTGATGGCCCCTGACGGAACAGAGAAGGTGGCATGCGCAAGCCCCGCTGGCTCAGCTTGACCGGCATCGCCCTATGCGCGCTCTATCTCGCGCTGACCGCCTGGCTGGTGTTCGATGCCCGGTCCAACAGCGACCCCAAGAGCGCCTACATCCTCATGCAGCTGCCGGTGATGCTGCAGACCGCAGCACTCAACGCCATCGGCGTAGGAAGCTGGCTTTCCGGAATGACCTGGATGACCGTCTACCTCCTGGTGATTCCCCCCACGCTTGCCGTGCTTTACGTGCTTGGGGCCGTGCTCGGCAGCGTCCTGGAGCAGTGAGGGCGATCCTCCCTGCTGCCTGAGCGGGCGATGGCAATACGGCCGCTCAAGGCGGCCGTATTCTTGTCACTGCACTGGCAGCCCGCTCAGGCTGCGCGACGGGGCACAGCAGAGACCGCCGCGCCTTCCACCTTGAATACCGCCACCGACGTGGTCAGCGCATGCGCCTGTTCTTCCAGCGCGCGGCTCGCGGCAGTGGCTTCTTCCACCAGCGCCGCGTTCTGCTGGGTCACCTGGTCCATCTGCACCACCACCTGGTTGACCTGCTCGATACCGGCGGCCTGCTCCTTGCTGGCCGCTGCGATGTCGCTCATCAGCTGGGTGGTACGCGAACTGGCCTGGGCCACGCGCGCGATTGCAGCTTCGGACTCAACGGTCACCGCCAGGCCACTCTTCACCTTGGCAGCAGCGTCTTCGATCAGCTCCTTGATTTCCTTGGCGGCGACACCGGCACGCTGCGCGAGCGTACGCACCTCGCTGGCGACCACCGCAAAGCCGCGCCCCTGCTCACCCGCGCGCGCGGCTTCCACTGCAGCGTTCAGTGCGAGGATGTTGGTCTGGAACGCGATGCCGTCGATCACCGTCGAGATTTCCGAAATGCGTGCCGAAGACTGATCGATCTCGCCCATCACCGAGGCCATCTGTGCCATCGCCTGCTCGGTCTCGCGCACGGCGGCACCGGCGGCATGCGCTTCACTGTCGGCCTGCCGCGCCAGTTCGGCGTTCTGGCGCACGGTCGAGGTCAGTTCCTCCATTGACGCGGCGGCCTCCTCCAGGTTGGCCGCCTGCTGTTCGGTGCGGCGCGAGAGGTCGTTGTTGCCGGCCGCCAGTTCCTGCGCGGCATTGTTGATGCTGTCGGCGGCGGCCTGGATGCCCTGCACGATGCCGGTCAGCTGCGCGGTGGTGGTATTGGCGTCGTCACGCATGCGGGCGAACACGCCGTCGTACTCGCCATCCATGCGCGCGGTCAGGTCGCCGTGCGAAATCGCGCGCAGCACGTCGGAGACATCGGCGATGCTGGCCTGCGAACTGGCCATCATACCGTTGAGGTGCTCGACCATTGCCTTGAACTGGAACTGGAACGCAGCGGCATCACCACGCATGCTGAAGTCACCGGCGCGAGCGGCGCGGGCCAGTTCATCAATCTGCGCGTTGATCGCCATCAAGCTCTGCTTCACTGCAGCCAGCGTACGGGTCAGCGTGGCCTTCTCGCCCGGGTAATCAGGCAGATCACGGCTGAGGTCACCGATGGCGTAGCGCTGCATCACCTCGGCCATCAGCAGTTCCACCTCAACGTGCGATTCGACCAGGCTGTTGGTCGCCTGCACCATGCGGCCGAAATCGCCGGGGAAGGCGCTGGCGTCCATGCGATAGCGGATCGCACCGGCCTCGTGCTGCTCGGCCATCTGCAGCTGCGCGCCGATCGCCGCCTGCACGCTCTGGCGGACGCTGGCCATGGCCTCGCCCAGCTGGGTCAGTTCGTCGCGGCCACCGAGGCGGAACTCCTGGTCCAGCTGCCCCTTTGACAGCCGCTCGGCCAGGTTCACCGCGCGCGCCAGCGGGCCGGTCAGGCTGCGGCCGATCATCACCGAGGCAGTGATGCCCGCCAGCAGCGCGACGCCGCCCAGCACCAGCAGCTGCAACAGGCTGCGCTCGCCCAGGCGGATCGCTTCGGCAGCAGCCTTGCGGCTTTCCTTTTCCTCGAAGTCCACGCCGTCCGACAGCGCCTTGTTCCAGCCGTTGGCCGCGTCCTGCACCGGGCCCAGGGTCAGCGCCACGGCACCCGGATAGTCGCCCTGCTCCATCAGCTCGCTGGTCTGCTTGTTGAGCGGGCGTGCGATGGCTCGCTTGGCGGCGATGGTTTCCGCAATGGCTTTGCCTTCGGCATCACCCGGAAGCGCCTGGTAGGCGGACCAGCTGGCCTCGTAGCGCTTGACCAGATCGGCAATGCGCTTCTCGTCGCTGCTGCGGTCGTCACCTTGGCGGATCAGCATCTCGCGGCGCACCACCATCATCTGGTTGTTGGCATCGAGCATCTGCGACAGCAGGCGCACCTTGGCCACGCTGATATCGACCACCTGCTGCATCGCGCGCTTCTGCACGACGCTGGCGGTGGCCCCGGTGGCGACCACGGCGGCAACCAGCAGCAGCAACAGGCCAAAGCCCAGCCCAAGACGCCAGGCAACCCTGACATTCCTCAAGTAGTTCATCGGTACATCCAAAACGGGGGGATGCGCCCTTATCGGCGTGGCCCGAAGCGCCTTGATGGGAGCTGCCACGCTCGTCCGGGTGCGGTTCAGAGAGGTGATGGCGTCAATTCCTGGCGCTAGCGACCCTAAAGTTCCCTTCCATGCTGCCAAGGGTGCCCGCCTACATCGTGGCCCCTTAGAATCGAATCGATCCTTGAAGATGAATGGATACATCTGATGAGCCACGATCTTCCCCACCAGTTGATTATTTTCGGCCCACCGGGAACCAGCAAGAGTTACAAGGCCCGGCATGAGAAGACGCCGATGCTCGGCATTCGCCCCGACGAGGTCATCCCCGTGACGTTCCACGCCGAGTTTGGTTACGGCGATTTCGTCTCCCGCCTGTTGCCACTGTCCGAGGGCAACAAGGTCCATTACCAAGTGCATGCCGGCCCCTTCATCCGCGCGTTGGCACTTGCCCTACACCGTTCAGAGCATGGCACGGCCGATTCGCCGCCTCGCAACGTTGTCCTGCTCATTGACGAAATCAACCGCGGCAACTGCGCGGAAATCTTCGGCGACATCTTCCAGCTGCTGGACCGTGACGATGACGGGCAATCCAGCTATTCCGTCTGTGCCTCGAAACTGACGGTGCAGGCGCTGATCAACGAGATCCGCGAACTTGAAGCTCGCGATGACAGAGACTCCTCCACGCTGATCGGTCGTATCGAAGATGAGCGCATGCTGAGACTTCCGGCGAATCTCTACCTGATCGGGACCATGAACACTGGCGACGAATCGATCTTCTTCATGGACTCTGCATTCAAGCGCCGCTGGAATTTCCAGTTCAGTCCAGCCGAGTTCAATGCAGTTCCCGCTGCGCAGGCCAATGCAACGATCGAAGGCCACCCATCGGTTACCTGGAAGATGCTGGTGGATGCTCTCAATGCGATGATCGTCGAGAAATGCACCTCTCCGAATCTCGACGACAAACTGATCGGCCCCTGGTTCATCAAGGCGCGGGCCATCGCTGCAACAACACCACCCGCGACGCTCGAACAGACGCACGCTGCATCGATTGCCGAACTGCGCAAGCTTGCCCCAGGGGCTGCGGAGTACATGCAGGGCGCGGACTACAGCCAGAGGTTCGACGATGCATTCTGCAAGCTCCGGAAATCCTGCAATGCCGAGACCTTGAAGGCAATCGACACACTCTCGGGCTTTGACGAGTCCGCCAAGCGCAAATTGAAGACTATTGCCTTTGCCATCAGCGGCTCATCCCCCTACTACAAGTCAAAGATAAACTTCCAGAAGACCAAGGACGGGATGCTCATTGAGGATTTCGTCGAAGCGCTTGCCGTGACACAGGAAGTCCATCCCATTGCCCACCATATCGCCGCCAGTGATATCGAGGGAAAGCTATTCCTCTACCTGTGGGACAACGTCTTCGAAAGGGACAAGTCCCCACTTGCAGAATGGCTGCGTATTCCCCCGGAATCACTGAGGACCTTCGGACAGTTTTCCGCCCGACGCGATGACTTCATCCGCAGCTTCACTGTTTCGGAAGATCTGCATGCAGCTGCATGACGTCAGCGTCGTCGCGGCTGGGTCCAGCGCTGTGGGCCTGTTCGTGGAAGATGGGCGCACCGAGCTTCGCGTGCCGCATGGCATGCCGACCTCCACCGCGCCCCGCGACGCATTCCGTCTGCTCTACCTGGCTTTCGCCGCTTTCAGGAATGTCCAATCAGATCTCGGACATGCACCGCAGCAGGACGGCGTTGAGGCAGACACGCATGGACGTGGACTTGCAGCGGCCCCCGCTTCGTTCGTCGACGCCATTGCCATCGACTCGCTGTTCAACCATTCCAATCCACTTCGACTGCTTTCACTTCGCTCACAGATGGCGCGGCGGCAGGATGGCAATCTGAAGTACGCTGACCGCCAGCTTCACCATGCATTGTTCAACGACGACGACGCCCCCTTCTTTCCGAAGCTTCCCACCCGGCGAAGCGTATGCGAACGCGGGACCGCCGACATCGTCGGCCTGTATTTTTTTCTCGCTGACGACTTCTATCGCAACCTGCTGCAGATCGATCCCGGCATCATCTGGGGACGCTTCACCATGGATGCCGTACAGCGCGCAACGGACTTCCGCCATCGCCATCTGCGCGAGGGTGACTCGCTGCATGAAGGTGATGCCTGGGCACAGGAGCTGCTGCTGCGGCGACTCCAGCAACTCCTGAGAACGTGCTACCGGCAGGCAACGCTGCGCAGCGCGGAGTTTCTTTCGCTGCATGCAGCACTGGAACGCTACCTTCATCCCGCGCTCGCAGGTAGTGTGCAGCAGGGCCAGGTCTGGGGCATGCGGGATTTCTGGCCTGTCTGGGAATCCATGTGCCTGCATGATGCCCTGCAACAGGCGAGCGACACGCACGGCACATCCGTCCTCACCTGTGACAGTACTTATCTCCCATCCCACCCCATCGCCATCGAGCAACGGGACACCTGGGGACAGCGACAGCATTCAATGTTCGCCCATAACGGACTCTGTCGCCGTCCCGACCTGTTGCTGCAACGCGGCTCCGCGTACACCGTGGTCGATTTCAAGTACTACCCCATCGCACCCGACTGGCATCAGCGAAGCCGTCGCGACGAAGACGAGAAGGCGCCCTCCTTGAAGGAGAAAGCGCAGAAGGATCTGGACAACATTGAGTTGTATGGACTTCTGCTGCACCGTCACCTTGCTGAGGTGGAGCAGGCATCGGCAACGATCACCCTGGAGTTCTGGCTCCCCGGAGGCGAAGCGCAGCGGATTCACATCCGCAGCTCGCCTGCCTGGAACCCACCACTCGAGGTAGTGACTCTTCCTCTGCCGGACATGATCAGGCGCTACGGAGAGCGACATGCCTTCAGCATGCGCGGCAACCACGCGCATACAGTTGCCAAAGCTGCGTGAAGACAGACTGCTCAGGTGTGGGTCAGGCTTTTCACGCGGGCTGCTCGTGCTCCGCTGGCATGGTGGACGGGCATCCCCTTGGAGCCGCCCATGCTTTCAGCCCGCGTCGCTTTGCTGTCCCTCACCTTGCTGGCACCTTCTGTCTTTGCGCAGGCTGCGCCTCTTGGCCTTCCCGCCCCGATCGCTGAAAAAGCCGGGCCGGACACCGCAGCACGCTCCGCCCTGCACGCCCAGGTGCTGCTGGATCGCGCGAATTTCTCGCCCGGCCAGATCGACGGCGAAGTGGGCAGCAACCAGCGGCGCGCGGTGTCGGGTTTCCAGGCGGCGCACGGCCTGACCGTCACCGGTGAACTGGACGACGCGACCTGGAAGGCCCTGCAGGCTGATACGGTCCCCCCCCTGGCCAGCTACACGCTGACCAGCGAGGATGTCGCCGGGCCGTTCCAAGCGGTGCCGAAGGGCCCCGCCGCACAGGCCAAACTGAAATCGCTGGGCTTCAACAACGTCGAAGAGTCGCTGGGCGAACGCTTCCACGCATCCCCTGAGCTGTTGAAGCTGCTCAATCCGGGCGTGGATCTGAGCAAGGCCGGCAACCGCATCCAGGTGCCCAACATCGCACCATCGGCACTGCCGAAGGCAGCCAAGGTGGTCGTCGACAAATCCGACTCGACCCTGCAACTGCTGGATGTCCAGGGCAAGGTGATCGCGCAGGTGCCTGTCTCATCCGGCAGCCAGCATGATCCGCTGCCGATCGGCGAATGGAAGATCCTGGGCGTTTACCGCGACCCGCCATTCCACTACAACCCCAAGCTGTTCTGGGATGCGCGCAAGGGCGAAAAGAAGGCGACGCTGCCGCCGGGTCCGAACAATCCGGTCGGCCGGGTCTGGATCGACCTGTCCAAGCCACACTACGGCCTGCATGGCACGCCCGAGCCCGGGCATGTCGGCAAGACCGAGTCACATGGCTGCGTGCGCATGACCAACTGGGATGCACTGCGCGTGGCCGACGCAGTAGACACCTCGGTACCCGTGCTGATGCAGGAGTGAGCCGATGCGCCTTTCTCAGCTGATCGTGCTGGGCGTGCTGCTGGGACTGGGGGCCGGCTGGTGGCTGCACCGCGATGCAGGCGAGCCGGTAGCCGCCTCGCTGCCGGAAGCACAACCGGCAGCCGCTGTGGCGCCGGCGAAGGAATCCGTCGCGCCGCTCGCCACGGCCCCTGTCCCCGCCCCAACCGCACCGTCAGCCGCGCGGGCTGCGGATGCGCCGTCCGGCCTGCTGCTGCCGGTGCAGGGCGTCGCGGCCTCGCAGCTGCGCGACACCTTCACCGATGCGCGCAGCGAAGGCCGTGTGCACGATGCCATCGACATCCTGGCCGATGCCGGTACGCCGGTACTCGCGGTGGCCGATGGCACGGTGGAAAAACTGTTCGACAGCAAACGCGGCGGCTTGACGATCTACCAGTTCGAGCCCAGCGGACGCTGGTGCTACTACTACGCGCATCTGCAGCGCTATGCCGACGGCCTGGCGGAAAAGCAGGTGATCAAACGCGGGGAGGTGATCGGCTTCGTCGGCAGCACCGGCAACGCCAGCGCCGAGGCCCCGCACCTGCACTTCGAGGTGCATGTGCTGGGGCCGGAAAAACAGTGGTGGAAGGGAGAGTCGATCAATCCCTATCCGCTGCTGAAATCGGCGGCACTGATGCCCGGCGCTGCCAGCGCCGCAACGCCAAAGTGATGACAGCCAACGCAGCCCCAGGAATCAGCAGCAACAGCGACGCCCTCTTCCAGAGGAAGAACGGCCACAGCCAGAGGTAATCGAGGTCGGTCAGCTTCAGCAGATCCAGCGGAGGCTGCAGCTCGATGTCTGCCGGTTGCCCCGCCAGCGCCGGATCGACCTCCAGCACGGTTATCCGCAACCATGAGCGGCCGCGTGGCAATGCGTCGCCGCGGCCGTGAAGTCTCCATGATCGGTGGGCGTATCGATGCGCAGCAGCACCCCTGGGTCCGCCCCTGTAGCGCACGTTGACACCCTGGTCATCGCGTCGCTTTCCCGCTGGCCCCTGCCGCTCAATAACGAAAAAGCCCCGCTTTCGCGGGGCCTTTTGCGGTCACCTATGCCGGAAAGCGCCCGGCGTTACCTCAGGCGAACGGATCCTGCAGCACCATGGTGTGGTCGCGGTCCGGGCCGGTGGAGACGATGCTGATCGGGCAGCCGGCCAGCTCTTCCAGCGAACGCAGGTAGGCGCGTGCGGCCGGCGGCAGGTCGTCCCACTGGGTGATGCCGTGGGTGTTCTCGCTCCAGCCCGGGAACTCCAGGTACACCGGGGTGCATTCTTCCCAGCCCTGCGCGTCCAGCGGCGCGTACTCGGTGCGCTTGCCGTTGTATTCGTAGGCGATGCAGACCTTCAGCTTTTCCATGCCGTCCAGCACGTCCAGCTTGGTGATGCACAGGCCGCTGATGCCGTTGATGGCCACCGCACGCTTCAGCGCGACGATATCCATCCAGCCGCAACGACGCGGACGGCCGGTCGACGCACCGTACTCGGCGCCGCGGTCACGGATGCCCTGGCCGATTTCGTCGTCCAGTTCGGTCGGGAACGGGCCACCGCCGACGCGGGTGGCGTAGGCCTTGGCGATGCCCAGCACGTAGTCGATCGAATCAGCACCGACGCCGGAACCGGCCAGTGCACCACCGACGGTGGTGTTGGAGCTGGTGACGTACGGGTAGGTGCCGTGGTCGATATCCAGCAGCGCACCCTGCGCACCTTCGAACAGCACGCGCTTACCCTGCTTGCGCAGGTCGTGCAGGATGCCGGCCACGTCGGACTTCATCGGCTGCACGTATTCGCCGAAGGCCAGTGCTTCGTCGAAGGTCTTCTGGAAATCGACCGCATCGGTATTCAGATACTTGGTCAGCACGAAGTTGTGGTAATCCAGCGCGGTGCGCAGCAGTTCTTCCAGCTGCTTGGGGTAATGCAGGTCGGCGATGCGGATGCCGCGACGCGCCACCTTGTCTTCGTAGGCCGGGCCGATGCCGCGCCCGGTGGTGCCGATCGCCTTGCCACCGGCGGCGCGCTCGCGCGCCTGGTCCAGGGCGATGTGGTACGGCATGATCAGCGGCGCGGCCGGGGAGATCTTCAGGCGCGAACGCACTTCCACGCCGGAGGCTTCCAGCTCGGCGATTTCCTTCTGCAGCGCAGCCGGCGAGATCACCACGCCGTTGCCGATCAGGCACAGCGCGTCGTCACGCAGGATGCCCGACGGGATCAGGTGCAGGACGGTCTTCTTGCCGTTGATGACCAGGGTGTGGCCGGCGTTGTGGCCGCCCTGGAAGCGCACGACGGCGCCGATTTCCTCAGTGAGCAGATCGACGATCTTGCCCTTGCCTTCATCGCCCCACTGGGCACCCAACACTACGACAGACTGACCCATGACGGGCTCCTCGATTTGTTGCGGCCATCGGGGCCGCGGACGGGTAAACCGTGGCGGGGCTGGCCACCACCTGGAGGGCGGCTCCAAACGGGGAGCGGCCGGCGATGGAAGGCCCAGACACGGAAAAAGCCGAACGGGGAGGCCCGTCCGGCTTTTGTGCATTATCCGGGTTTCCGGGGTCCGCTGCCACCTTTCCGACGGACGGCTTCACCGGCCGGTCAGCCGCCCCGCCCGGTCGTGCCGGCCGCTCAGGCCCCGCCCGGTAGTGCCGGCCGCCGGCCGGCAATCCCGGGATGCCGGCCAGCGGCCGGCACTACCCTGCTAGTGGCGCGCCCACCACAGCAGGCTCAGGCCGGCCAGCAGCACCAGCCCCCCGAAGCTGCGCAGGGCCGGGCTGGGCAGGTCCAGCAGGCGTTCGGCCATGCGCTTCCAGGCAAACGGCGCAACGAACAGGAACAGGCCTTCCAGCACCGCCACCAGGCAGACGGCGGCGAACAGATCTTTCATGGGGGAACTCCGGAAAAAGCACGGGGCCCGGCAGTTGGCCGGGCCCCGTGGGGTAATGCCCTGCGACCTCAGCGGTCGTTCTTCAGGTATTGCAGGAACGGGTCGTTCTTGTCGAGCACGATCACGCCGTTGCCGTCGGTCATGGAGCCGCGGTACGCCTCCAGGCTGCGGTAGAACGCGTAGAACGACGGATCAGCCGAACCGGCCTTGCCGTAGATGCGGGTGGCTTCCGCGTCACCTTCACCGCGCAGGCGCTGTGCATCGCGCTCGGCCTCGGCGATCAGCACGGTGCTGTCACGGTCGGCCTGGGCGCGGATGGTCAGCGACTGCTCCTCGCCTTCCGCGCGCAGCTTGGCTGCTTCCTGCTTGCGCTGGGCACGCATGCGCTCGTACACATCGTTGATGACCTGGCTGTCGGTCGGCAGGTCCACCTGCTTGATGCGCAGGTCGATCATCTGCATGCCCAGGCCCGCCACGGCCTCGTTGATCCCCTTCAACTGCTCGGCGATCAGCTCGCTGCGGTCGCCGGACACCAGCTGCTGCAAGGTGCGCGAGTTGATCTGGTTGCGCAGCGAATCGGTGATGATCGGCGCCAGGCGGGCGTTGGCCACGCGCGGGTCGCCGCCGGTGGCGCGGAAGTAGTCACCTACGTTGGAGATGTAGCCGATGGCGAAGAAGTCGACGCTGACGTCCTTCTGCTCGGCGGTGAAGTAGCGCGCCGGCGCGGTGTCGAGCACCTGGAAGCGGCGGTCGAAGACCTTCACCGTTTCCACCACCGGCACCTTGAAGTGCAGGCCCGGCTTGATGTCCGAACGCACCACCTTGCCCAGGTTCAGCACCATGGCGGTCTGGTCCTCGCGGACCACGTACACCGAGCCGAGCAGGCCCAGCACCACCGCCACGATCACGGCGATCCAGATTGGACTCTTCATCGGCTGCCCTCCTCACGGCCGCTCGGTCGCCCGGTCGGGCGGCCCACCGGCCGGCCCGGATCACGGGAAGCTTCCACCGCTGCACCCGGCAGCGACGGCATGACCACGTCCGGGTTGGCCACGGCGGCCGGAGCCGACGTGCTCGGACGGGTATCGCCGGTCATCGGCACGTAGATCAGCTGGCGTCCATCACCACCGATCACCTTGCGGTTCTCGCTCAGCACCTGCTGCACGGTCTCCAGCCACAGGCGCTTGCGGGTCACTTCCGGCGCGTCCTTGTACTGGGCCTGCAACAGGCTGAAGCGCTGTGCATCACCTTCGGCCTTGGAGACCACGGCCTGCTTGTAGCCTTCGGCGGTGGTACGGGCGCGCGAGGCCTGGCCACGGGCCTCCGGCACGACCTTGGCGGCGTACGCCTGGGCTTCGTTGATCAGGCGCTCCTTGACCTGCTGGGCACCGTTGACCTCGTCGAAGGCCGGCTTCACTTCTTCCGGCGGACGGGCATCCTGCAGGGTCAGGCCGGTCACGGTGAGGCCGGTCTTGAATGCCTTCAGCAGCGCCTGCAGGCGCTCCTCGGCGGCCACGGCCAGCGGGCCGCGGTTGTTCAGGACGGCATTGAGGTCGGCGCGGCCGACTTCCTCGCGTACCGCGCTCTGCGCCGACTGCTCCAGTACCTGGTTGGCATCGACGGTGCCGAACAGGTACTGCTGCGGATCGTCGATGCGGTACTGGACGTTCAGCGACACGTTGACGATGTTCTCGTCGCGGGTCAGCACCGGCACCTGGATCGAGAACGTCTTGATCTCGGTGGCGTTGACCTTGGTGACCGATTCGATCGGCCACGGCAGCTTGAAGTTCGGGCCGGGCTGCAGGATGCGCGAGAACTGGCCGAAGCGCAGCACCACGCCGCGCTGCTGTTCGCCGATCAGCTGGAAGCTGGAGAACAGCACCAGCAGCACCACGGCGGCCACCACCCAACGCACGATGCCGCCGTCGAACAGGTCCTTCAGCGGCCCGGGCAGTCCGCCCCAGCCACCACCATTGCCACCGCCGCGCGACCCGAACGGCCCGCGTCGATTGTCCTCGGGGCCTTGTCCGCCCTTGTTGCCGCCGGGTGTATTCCAGGCCATGCACGCTCCATCAAGATGTGGGCTGCGGCGCGGGCCCTTCCCGCGGCGCCAGCCGTGAAACCATCACCGATCATACAAGATGGGGCGGATCGGCAGGATCGAAAGGGGGCCGACGGGGTAAGGTGGCGTTTTCCTCGAAGTCAGGCAACGCCGATGGCCCCCACCACCCCGTTCACCGCCTTCCGCATCGAAAACGACGACGCCGGCTACCGCAGCGGCCTGGCCCAGCTCCGGATCGACGACCTCAATCCCGGGCAGGTGCTGATCCGCGCCCAGTGGTCTTCGGTCAACTACAAGGATGCCCTGGCCGGCACCGGCAAAGGGAAGATCCTGCGCCGCTTCCCGCTGGTGGGGGGTATCGATGTGGCCGGCACGGTGGTTGCCAGCACCGATCCGGACTGGCGTGAAGGCGATGCCGTGCTGGCCACCGGCTGCGGCCTCAGCGAGACCCGCGACGGCGGCTACAGCCAGTATGTGCGGCTGGAGTCGCGTGCAGTGATCGCGCAGCCGGCCGGGCTGAGCGCGCGCGAGGCGATGGTACTGGGCACCGCTGGATTCACTGCGGCGCTGGCCCTGCTGCGCATGCAGGACAACCGGCAGACCCCGGCGCTCGGCCCGCTGGCGGTCACCGGCGCCAGCGGCGGTGTCGGTGCGCTGGCCCTGTCGATCTTCAGCCGTGCCGGTTACACGGTGCATGCGGTCAGCGGCAAACCGGACCAGGCCGACTTCCTGCGCAGCATCGGCGCCACCGAGGTACTGCCGCGCGAAGCGCTGGCCGATACCGCTGCGCTGCAATCGGCGCGCTTCGGCGGGGGCCTGGACAATGCGGGCGGCGCGATGCTGGCCGGCCTGCTGGCGCAGACGGTGCCCTATGGCAGCGTGGTCAGTGCGGGCCTGGCGGCCAGCCCGGCGCTGGACATGACGGTGATGCCGTTCATCCTGCGCGGCGTATCGCTGCTAGGCGTGTCCTCGGCCAATGCACCGCGCAACCTGCGCGAGGACGTGTGGGCACGGCTGGGAGACGAGTGGAAACCGCAGCACCTGGACCGCATCTGCACCGCCGAGGTGGGCCTGGATGGCCTGCCGGCGGTGTTCGAGCGGATGCTGTCCGGTGGTTCGCTGGGGCGCACCGTAGTGCGGATCGACTGAACGTCGCAGGCAGGCGACGGACGGCAATCGCGCCCCTCCCGCCGATAAGGTGCCCGCACTACACTGCGGGCATTACATGGGGAACAACATGGCACGCATTCTGATCGTCGACGACTCACCGTCGCAGCTGTTGGGGATACAGCGCATCGTCGAGAAGCTCGGGCACCAGATCCTGACCGCCACCGATGGCGCCGCAGGGGTCGAAACCGCCAAGGCCGAACTGCCCGACCTGGTCCTGATGGACGTGGTGATGCCCAACCTCAATGGTTTCCAGGCCACCCGTACCCTCGCCCGCGACGAGGCGACCCGGCATATCCCGGTGATCCTGGTGACCACCAAGGACCAGGACACCGATCGCATGTGGGGCATGCGCCAGGGCGCCAAGGCCTACATCACCAAGCCGTTCTCGGAAGACGAGCTGTCCGAGGTGCTGGAGCGCGTGTTCGCCGGGCAGGGCTGAATGCGCGGTGGTGCCGGCCGCTGGCCGGCAACCACGCATCGCCGTCCAGGGCAATGAAGTTGCCGGCCAGCGGCCGGCACTACCTTCAAATGGCCTCGCCGAACGCCTTGGCCAGATTGCGGTAGGCCTTCTTCTGCGCCTCGTCGGTCGCCGCCGGCGCCACGATCTCGATTTCGACGATCTGGTCGCCCTCCGGGTTGCCCGGCAGGCCACGCCCGCGCAGGCGCAGCTTGCGGCCGGCATCCGAATCGGCCGGGATCTTCAGTTCCACCGCGCCGCCCAGGGTCGGCACGCTGATGCTGGTGCCCAGCGCGGCCTGCCACGGCGTGAGCGGCAGCGTATAGAGGATGTTGCGGCCATCGACTTCGAACTGCGGGTGCGCGGCGTACTCCACCTCCAGCAGAAGGTTGCCGCCATGGTTGCCCTGCCCGGCCAGGCGGATCACCTGGCCCGGGCGGATGCCCTTGGGCACGCGCACGTCCAGCTGCTTGCCGTTGACGGTGATGCGCAGGCTGTCGCCGTTGTAGGCCGCTTCCAGCGGCACCGACAGCTTGGCGCGGGTGTCGCGGTTGGGCGCGTGGCCCTGGCTGCTGAAGCCCGGGCCCGGGCCGGCACCGCCGCGCTGGCGCGCGAACAGGCTTTCGAAGAAGTCGCTGAAGCCGCCGTTGGCGCCACCGCCACCGAACACTTCCTCGAAATTGAAGCCTCCGGCACCGCCGTAGTTCGGCGGCACGTTGAACTCCTCGCCCGGCCGATAGCCCTGTGCGCGCAGCTGGTCGTAGGCCGCGCGCTTTTCCGGATCGCGCAGTGCCTCATAGGCCTCGTTGACCGCCTTGAACTTGTCCTCGGCCCCGGCCTCCTTGCTGACGTCCGGGTGGTACTTGCGTGCCAGCCGGCGGTAGGCGGTCTTGATCTCCGCCTCGCCCGCGCTCGGTTCCACCCCCAGGGTGGCGTAGTAATCCTTGAATTCCATCCAGCTACCTCGATTCGCTTCGGCCGCGCCGGTGGCGCCGCCCCGGGTTCATTCTACGCGCCGGCGATGCTACGCCGCCCCTCGTGCGGCCCCGGTGAGGCCGACTGATCCTGCGCAATGCCGCTGCCCTGCCGATGCACCACGCTAGGGCTGGAAGCCCCCGCCACGAGGCCTGAAGATGGGGCCTGCACACCGGGTTTCCAATGTCTTGACGCCCCTGTCCCATCCGGCCCACTAGCCTGCCCCCAGCAAGGAGTTCACCATGACCATCCATGTCGGCGACCGCATTCCGGAAGTGACCCTCAAGCGCATCCGCGAGGGCATCGAAACGCTTGATACGCATTCGCTGTTCGACGCCCGCAAGGTCGTGCTGTTTGCGGTGCCCGGCGCGTTCACGCCCACCTGCTCGGCCCGCCACCTGCCCGGCTACGTCGAAAAATTCGAGGCCTTCCGCCAGCGCGGCATCGATGTCTACTGCATGGCGGTCAACGACCCGTTCGTGATGAAAGCCTGGGCAGCCGACCAGAAGGTGCCCGACGGCCTGCTGATGCTGTCCGACGGCAATGCCGAGCTGACCCGCGCATTGGGCCTGGAGCTCGATGCCAGCGCCTCGGGCATGGGCATCCGCTCGCGGCGCTTCGCGCTGTACGTGGTCGATGGCGTGGTGCGCGCCGCCTGGATCGAACAGCCCGGCCAGTTCGAGATGTCGTCCGCCGAATACGTACTTGAACACCTGCCCACCTGACCCCCCATTGCAAAAGGAAACGGCCAGCCATGTCCAGCAAGCCAGCCAAAGCCAGCAAGCCCGCCGCCGGGATTCCCGGCATCAGTGACCGCCAGACCCTGCGCGAGCGTGCTCGGCACAACATCGAAGACGGCGCGATCACCGACAGCTACAGCGCCGACCGCAAGGTCGTGATCAAGCTGCTCAACGATGCCCTGGCCACCGAGTACGTGTGCGTGCTCCGCTACTACCGGCACTATTTCATGGCCAAGGGCATGCTGGCCGACGCGGTCAAGGCCGAGTTCCTGGAGCATGCGCAGCAGGAGCAGGCGCACGCCGGCAAGCTGGCCGAGCGCATCGTGCAGCTTGGCGGCGAGCCGGACTTCAATCCGGACACGCTGACCGCGCGCTCGCACGCCGAGTACAAGGAAGGCAGCGACCTGCGCGACATGGTGCGCGAGAACCTGGTCGCCGAGCGGATCGCCATCGACAGCTACCGCGAGATGATCAACTTCATCGGCGACCGCGATACCACCACCAAGCGCATCCTTGAAGAGATCCTGGCGCAGGAGGAAGAACACGCCGACGAGTTCGCCGACCTGCTGGAAGGGTGGATCGGGGAATAGCGGCGCGGCGCTCCCTGTAGAGCCGAGCCCATGCCCGGCTGCACAACGGCGTGGCCGGCCCCGACCAGGGCCGGCACCTACCGGAGGACGTTGAACCTGACCTGCGTCCACGCGCCGTCGGCCGCCAGCGCGGTCAGGGTATGTGCGCCCGGCTCGGCGAACTCGCGCTGCATCAACTGCGCGCCGTGGGTCTGCGCGATCCAGCGGCCATCCAGCAACCAGTCCACGGCCTGCTCGCTGCCCAGCGCGCGCAGCTGCAGGCGCACCCCGTGTTCGGCATTCGGCGCGCGCGCCAGCGTCGCGCCGTCATTGAGCCCGTCCACGTGCAGCGCCACGCTGGCCTCGCGGCCGTCGTCGCGGCAGTCCGGTGACAGCGCCGGCAGCTGTGACGCCTCGCGCGTGGCCCTGGACAACCACGGCGAGAGCAGTGCCGGCCAGCGTGCAATCTCGCGCGCCACTTCCTCATGCGGAAGACGGCAGTCAGCGGACACGCGCAGGCCGGTCCGCGCATCGGCCAGGTAGCGCTGCCGGCCCGGTTGCCACCGCCGCGCCTCGCGCTCGGGGAAGGTCGGCGGTGCTGCGCCTTCCAACAGATAGGCCGACATCCGCCGCTGGCAGAGTGCCGCCGGCAGGCCCTCGGCACGTTCGCCGGTGGGCCAGCAGACATCCTCCTGGCTGACGCTGGCCGGCATCGGCGCGGCCGCCGAGTCACCCCGCTGGCGCGGCAGGCTGTCCACCACTTCGAACATCAGCGGCAGCGCGGTGACCGCGCCGTACTGGCCCGGCAAGGGTGTGCCGTCCGGCCGGCCCACCCACACGCCCACGGTGTAGTGGCGGGTACTGCCGATCGCCCACGCATCGCGATAGCCATAGCTGGTACCGGTCTTCCAGGCCACGCGTGGGCGGCCACCGACATCGAACGTCCCTGCGCTGTATCCCGGGCGCGGGTTCGATTCCAGCATCTCGCGCACGATCCAGCTGGCACCCGGCGAGGCCAGGCGCCGCTCGATCATCGGCTCGTCGTCGGTGTAACGCACGCGGCCGGCAATGCCGTTGCGGTTGAGCGCGGCGAACGCGCCGACCAGGTCTTCCAGGCGTGCGCCGGTTCCGCCCAGGATCAGCGACAGATTGGGCGTACTGCCGGGCGGGAAGCGCAGCTGGATGCCCGCGTGCGACAGGCGTGCGGCGAAGCGCGCGGCGCCGACCCGCTGCAGCAGGTCAACCGAGGGCACGTTCAGTGACAACCGCAACGCGCTGGACGCGCCGATCGGGCCATTGAAGGCCATGTCGAAGTTGCCGGGGCGATAGCTGCCGAAACTCTGCGGCGCGTCGACCAGCAGGCTTTCCGAATGGATCAGGCCATCGTCCAGCGCCATGGCATACAGGAACGGCTTGAGCGTCGAGCCCGGCGACCGCCAGGCCTGCACCATGTCCACGTGGCCCAGCCGCTGGCGGTCACCGAACGCCAGCGTGCCGACATAGGCACGCGCCTGCAGGGTCTGGTTGTCGACCACCAGCAGGGCCGCCGAGGTACGCTCGGGCAGCGTCGAGAAATAGCTGGCCACGCGCTCTTCCAGCGTGCGCTGCAACCCGACGTCGATGCTGCTCTGGATGCGTGCCTGGCCTGGATGGGCCGAGTGCAGGCGCTGTGCCAGCAACGCGGCATGCAGCGGCGGCCGCAGCGAGCGTGCGACCACGTTCTCGATGCGCGCATCTTCCACGTCTTCCGCCGTCCACGCGCCCAGTTCGGCCATGCGGGACAGCACCTTGTCGCGCGCCTTCTGCGCTGCTTCCGGATGGCGGTCCGGGCGCAGCCGGCTCGGCGCCTGCGGCAGCACTGCCAGCAACGCGGCCTCGGCATGTGACAGCTGCGCCGCCGGCTTGCCCAGATAGGCCCAGCTGGCGGCCTCCACACCCTCGATGGTGCCGCCGTAGGGCGCGCGCTCCAGATACAGGGCCAGGATCTGCGGCTTGCTCAGGTGCACTTCCAGCTGCAGCGCGCGCAGCATCTGCTTGAGCTTGCCCCACGGCGTGCGTGAGTGCGGGTCGAGGATGCGTGCCACCTGCATGGTCAGGGTCGAGCCACCGGAAACGATGCGGCCCCCACGCAGCAGCTGGCCGCCGGCACGCACGATCGCCACCGGGTTGATGCCCGGATGGCGCCAGAACCAGCGGTCTTCGTAGGTCAGCAACGCCTGCAGGTACAGCGGCGAAACGCTGTCGATCGAGGCCGGATAGCGCCACACGCCCTCGGCATCGGCGAACGCACGCAGTGGCGTGCCGTCGGCAGCCACCACCAGGGTGCTGGTATCGCGTTGTTTCGGCAGCGGCGGTGGGAAGGCGAAATCCAGCACCAGCAGCAGCGCCAGCGTGGCGGCCGTGCCCCAGCGCAGCCATGGCCACAGCGGCCGCAACCGGCGGCGCAGCGCCGCCAGCCGGGTCGTCATCGTGTTCTTCATTGCAGGTTGCCAGCAGGACGGGCCGCGCCGCCGCGGCCCGTCCGCGCGGTCACGGCTGTACCACCGTGATCGTGGTCGGGTTGCTGCGGCCCACCCCACGCAGCTGCGGCCGGTACATGTCCTCCACCAGCGGCGGCGGCACCGAGTAGGTTCCCGGCGTCACCGCGCGTACCAGGTAGAACACGTTGGCCTTGCTGCCACGCGAGAGCTTCAGCGCGGCCACATAGCGGTCATCGCGGAACTCCTCGTGCTTGGTGTCGGCGGCCTCACCACGGTCGCTGATGGTGATGCCATCGACCACCACGTCGGCCCACTGCTTGGCGTCGCCCAGGTTGAAGTTCTCGATTTCCAGGCCCGCCGGCAGCAGGTCGGTCAGCAGCGCATCGGGCATCGTGGTGTCCGCAGTCACTGTGACGCGCACGATCAGCGCTTCGCCTTCCTTCAGCGGCCGCGGCGACCACGGCTTGCCATCGGTGCCGTAGTAGCTGCGCTCGACGCCAAGCACGCTGTTGTCCGGTGCGGGTGCGCTGCGCGGAATGCCGGCCACATCGATGCTGGCGAACATCGGCGGCTGGCCCTGCGGGGTGAAGCGCACGCCGCTGGCCAGTTCGCTGGCGCTGAAGTTGCGGCCGAACAGCTTGCGCTCGCCGATGGCTTCGGTGTTGCCACCGATCACCAGCTCACCGGCCACCAGCGCCTTCTGGTTGGCAGCGAGCGCCTTGCCGAGACGTGCAATCGCCACCTGTTCCTGCGTGCTCAGCCACATCCAGCCGGCGTTGCGGCGCGCATCCAGGCCACGGCCAAGATCGACCGCACGCGCATCCCAGGCCGGCTTGGCCAGCTTGTTCTCGTGGGTCAGCGCGATCATCAGCGCGTCATCGCGGATGGCGCTGCCGTAGTCGCCGAAGTACGACGGGCGTTCGCTGCTGGACTTGGCGAAGGCCGCCGCCAGCGCGGCCTGGCCACGCTTGGCATCGCCCTGCAACGACAGCGCCACGCCCAGATGGACCAGCGACAGGCCGCCAACCGCCTTGCTGCGCTCGTTGTCATACAGCGTGCGCAGGGTGCCCAGCGGCGCACGGTTGACCCGGGCCAGCACGTAGCCCGAATACGCCTGGTTGGCAAACTTCAGCTTCTCGCGATCCTCCTGGCCATAGAACTGGTTGCCGCCGGACAGCAGATCCTCGCTGAGCCGGTTGAGCGCCTTCTGCAGCACGTTGTCGGGCACCGCAAAACCGGCGTCCTTGGCATCGAGCAGGAACTCGGTGATGTACGGGGTCAGCCACGGGTTCACGTAGCCGTCGTCACCCCACATCGAGAAGTTGCCATTGGCCACCTGCATCGACGCCAGGCGACCGAACGCACCCTCCATGCGCTCGCGGCGGGTCTTGGCATCCAGCCCGTCGGCGCCGAGCATCGACGAGGTGGCCTGGTCCAGGATCAGCGCGGCATAGCCCTTGCTGGTGGTCTGCTCGGCACAGCCATACGGGTAGTTCAGCGCGCCCTGCAGCGCGCTGGCGAACGGGATCGGCGGCAGCGGGCTGACCAGCAGGCGCGCATTCACCGACTCGGCCATCAGGCCATCGGTCAGGCTGTTGTCGAGGCTGACCGCGGCCAGCGGGTCAAGCGTACGCACCTGCGAACGCAGCACCTGCGGCCAGGCCGCGCGCACCGGCAGGTCATAACGGCGATCGGCCTTGAAGCCGTTGCCGTCCACCCGCACCCGCACCTTGGCCACGCTGTGGCCCTCGCGTGCCGACAGCGGGAAGCTCAGCGTGGTCTTGGCATCGGCATTCAACTGCACGCTGCGGCTGCCCTCGCCCAGGTTCAGCGGACCTTCGGTATCCACCTTCACGTTGAACTGGCCCGGCTTGCCGGTGAAGTTCTGCACATCCAGGGTCACGGTGCTGCGGTCACCCGGGGCGAGCACCCGCGGCATGCTGGCCTCGGCCAGGATCGGCGCGCGCACCACGGTCTCCACGTCGCGCTTGCCGTACTGGTCATCGCTGTAGACCAGTGCCGACACGCGCAGGGTGCCGTTGAAGTCCGGCACCTTCAGGCGGATGCGGGCATTGCCCTTGGCATCCAGCTGCACCGGGCCGGAGAACAGGTCCACGGTCTGTACGCGCGCGGTCGGGCGCTTGGCCTGCGGCAGCGCCTGCAAGGCCATGTCGCCGCCGAACTTGAGCTTGCCACTGCCGCCGTCGAAGCTCTCGATCACCCGGCTGTAGATGTCATAGGCGTCGATGCCGAGACGGCGCTGGGCAAAGAAGTGCGCGCCGGCATCGGGCACCGGGAAGCGGGTGATGTTGAGGATGCCCACGTCCACCGCCGAGACGGTGACATGCGCCGTCTTGCCGGCCAGCTGCGGCGCGCTGACCGTCACCGGCAGGTCCTGCTCCGGGCGCATCTGCTTGGGCGCGACCAGGCCGACGGCCACGGTGCGGCCCTTGCGGTCCATCGGCACGTGCACCACGCCCACGGCACGGGCCGGGGTGATCTTGCTCGGCGCACTGCCGCCACGGAACACCAGCGCGGTGATGTAGACGTCGTGCCGCTCCCAGTCGGCGGTGACCGGGATCTTGAAGGTCGAACCCGGCTTGGCGTCGATGTCCTGCACGTACAGCATGCGGTCGGTCTCGACCATCAGGATGCCCTTGCCGGCGTGCGGCGGGGTCACCGTCACTTCCAGGGTGTCCCCGGCCTTGTAGCCGGTCTTGTCCAGGCCCAGCTTGATCTTGTCCGGGCGCGCGTCCAGGCCACGGTTGTCATCGCCCCAGCTCCAGCCGGCGCGGAACGGGTAGCGGCTGGTCAGGCCGGTGGACGGATCGAACACGTCCACCCGGTACTCGCCCCACTCCACCGGGAAATCGAAGGCGACCGCACTGCTGCCGGCATCGACGGTACGGGTTTCCTTGTTCTCGAAACGGCGGGTGAAATCGTAATCCCAGCGGTTGTCGTTGAAGGTCCAGTGGTAGTCGCGCAGTTCCCGCACCAGGGTGATCTTCAGGCCCTTGGCTGGCTGCGGTGTGCCGGCGGCATCCACGCGCATCAGTTCGAAGCGTGCGTTGCCGTTGGAATCAGCACCATCGTCGGGGTTGAACAGCGGCCGCACGCCGACCAGCGCGTTGGCCGGCCACATCACCCGCTTCAGGGTACGGGTGACCGTGCGCCCGCCGGTTTCATACAGGCTGCCGGACAGCACCACGGCGATCGGCGCCTTGGCCTTGGCCGCTTCTTCCGGCAACGCCACGTCCTCACGCAGCTGGCCGTTGGCCGGCAGCGTGGTATCGATCACGTCCTTGGCCTCGCGCGGCAGCTGCAGGGTCGGGTCACCGAAGAAATAGCCCGGCAGGCCCTCCACCGGCTGCTGTTCGGCAGCCACCGCCATGCGCGCGGTGAAGCGGTTGCCGTCGGCCGGCGCCCCGTACAGATAGGCGCCGTTGGCCTGCAGGCGCAGGTCCTCGCCCGGCTTCAGCGTCTTCTGCGCGCTGTCCAGGTCCAGCTTCATGCGCTCGGGCAGGAACTCCTCGATGCGCAGGGTCATGCCCTGGATCGCTTCCTTGCTGGCCGGGTCGGTGCGGAACTCGACCTGCCAGCGCCCGGTCGGCGCCTCGGCCGGGATGACCTGCTCGAAACTGATGTAGCCCTGCTCGCCCGGCTGCAGGCGGGTCTCGCGGAAGGTCTTGCCGTCGGGCTGCTTCAGGCGCAGGAACACCGGTTGCGCCTTGACCGGCTTGCCGTCGTTGTCGCGCAGCAGCGCGGACAGGCGCACGGTCTCGCCCGGGCGGTACAGGTCGCGGCCGGACCAGGCGTAGACGTCGAACCAGGCGTTGTCACGACCGGCCACGGCGAATTCGCTCAGGTCCAGCGCCGGCTGGTTGAACGGCAGGAAGCTGGTGTCCTTGCCGCTGCTGGCGACCAGCACGTGGGTGGCATCCAGGGTGTAGTTCAGCAGCGCATTGCCATTGCCGTCGGTGCTGCCCTTGAGCACCACCTCGCCCTTGGCGTCGAGCACGCGCAGGTCGATGCCCTTCAGCGGCGCGCCGTCCTTCAGGCCGGCGGTGTGCACGAACAGCTTGTCCTTGTAGGCACGGGTATGCAGGCCGATGTCGCTGACCGAGAAGAACGCGGTATCGAACTCGCCTTCGTAGTCACCGGTGCGCTTGAGCAGGGCGAAGTACAGGCCCGGCTCCTGCAGTTCCTTGATGTCCTGGGTCGGCAGGTAGGTCAGCACCCGCTCGTTCTTCTTGCCGCCCAGGATGAAGCGGTTGACGTAGACCGGCTCGGCCAGCTTGTTGATCGGGCTGCGCTCGTAGTCGCTGCTCAGCTCCCAGCTGCCGCGGCGACCGCCGCGCTGGTACTGGCTGAAGAAGGTCGGCAGGTCCTTCTCGCGCACGCGCAGGAACTCGACGTCAACCTCCGGCACGTTCACCGAAACCACCGGCAGGCCACGGCTGTCCTTGGCCGGCAGTACGCTGCCCTGCGAGGCGAAGCCGACCACCGGCTTCAGCTCGCCGCTGAACACCTTCTGCTTCAGTTCCTTGCCCAACCGGCTGCCGTCGGCGGCCAGCAGGTCCGGCGACACCACCAGGCTGAACTCCTTGCCGGCCTCGACGAACGGGTAGCGCAGGGTCAGGCCGTCATCGGACAGGGTCCAGCTGCTGTCGTCGGTGCCGACCTTCTCCTCGAAGCGCACCAGCGTGTCGAAATCCTGGGTGCCGACCAGGGGGCGCGAGAACTCCAGCGCCAGCGACAGGCCGTCATTCTTCTGGTCCGGGTAGGCGCGCAGCAGGGTGAATTCCTTCACCTGCTCGGCCTTGGTGGTGATGGCCTCGCCACTGGCCTTGGGCAGCTGCCCGCTGTCATTGCGACAGCCGGCCAGGCCCAGCAACAGGCCTCCTGCCAGTACGGCCGCCGCCCATCCCCACCGCTTCCGCCGTGCCGGACCGCTCATGTCGTCACTCCTTGATCGAGGCGGCCATTATAGGCAGGCCACGTCAAGGTGTTGACGCGAATTCGGCAATCGCCCCAAGTGCGGGAAGTGCCGGCGCCGGCCGGCAACCGGCATGGCAGGTTGGATGGAATTGCCGGCCAGCGGCCGGCACTACCGATCGCCCTACCCCGGCAGGTACAGGTCCACGTAGTCGGGCACCGGCATTGCCGCCAGGGCCACCGGGTCCAGCGATGCGGCCAGGATGCGCTGTTGCTGGACGGTCGGGAAGCGATGGGCCAGGTGCCGGCGGAACTTGTCCATCAGCAGCGGGATTCCCTCCTGGCGGCGACGCGCGTGGCCGAGCGGGTATTCCACCAGCACCTCCGGCAATGCGGTGCCATCGATGAAGCGCACTGTCAGGCCGTTGGCGATGCTGCGCTTGCCCGGGTCCAGGTAATCGGCGCTGAGCTGCGGGTCCTCATGGCAAGCCATCTTCGCGCGCAGCGCGTCGATGCGCGGGTCGGCCGCGACGTCATCCTCGTAGTCCTCGGCCACAAGCCGCCCGTGCAGCAGTGCGATGGCGACCATGTACTGCACGCAGTGGTCGCGGTCGGCCGGATTATGCAGCGGTCCCTGCTTGTCGATGATGCGGATGCAGGCTTCCTGGGTCCGGATGGCGATATGCGCGATGTCCTCGACCCGTCGCCCCATCGCGCGCAGCTGCTGGTGCAGCGTGATCGCCGCCTCCACCGCCGTCTGCCCGTGGAACTCGGCCGGGTAGCTGATCTTGAACAGCACGTTCTCCATCACATAGCTGCCCAGCGGTCGCCCCAGCGTCAGGGCCCTGCCGTGCATCGATACCGCTTCAAAGCCCCAGGTCGGCGCACTCAGCACGCTGGGGTAACCCATCTCGCCGCTGGCCGCCATCAGCGCCAGTCGCACGCCACGACTGGTCGCGTCGCCGGCCGCCCAGCTCTTGCGCGAGCCGGTGTTGGGCGCATGCCGGTAGGTGCGCAGCGCCTGGCCATCCACCCAGGCCAGCGACAGTGCATTGAGCATGTGTTCGCGGTCGAGCCCAAGCAACTGCGCGACCACCGCGGTGGTGGCGACCTTGACCAGCACCACGTGGTCCAGCCCGACGCGGTTGAAGGAATTCTGCAGGGCCAGCACGCCCTGGATCTCGTGCGCCTTGATCATCGCCAACAGCACGTCGTGCACCGTGGGCACCGGGCGGCGCAGGGCCTGCGCGTTGCGCCCCAGCCAGTCGCAGACGGCGAGGATGCCGCCCAGGTTGTCCGAGGGGTGACCCCATTCCGCGGCCAGCCAGGTGTCGTTGAAATCCAGCCAGCGCCCCATCGCGCCAAGGTTGAAAGCCGCCTGCACGGGGTCCAGCACGTAATGCGTACCCGGCACGCGCGCACCGTTGACCACGCTGATGCCCGGCACCAGGGGGCCGAGCAGCTTGCTGCAGGCCGGGAAGGACAGTGCTTCCAGGCCGCAGCCGAGCGTGTCGAGCAGGCAGTGGTGCGCGGTCTGGAACGCCAGCGGCGAGTCGATGCGCGCGTCGCGTACGTAATCGACGATGTCCACCAGCAGCGCATCCCACGCTGCACGCTCGTTGGATCGGGTGTGGCTGTCGGACATCGTGGCCCTCCTCGTGGGAGTGCACGGTTGCCCGTGCACCATGCCAACCCCGGTTGGCGGTTACCCGAGCATCACTCGGCCGGCACACGCACCTTGCCCTCCATCAGCACGCGGGCGCTGCGGCTCATGATGGCCTTGGTCACTGTCCACTGGCCGTCAACGAGACCGGCCTGCGCACCCACGCGCAACGTGCCGGAGGGATGGCCGAAGGTCACCGCTTCGCGTTGTCCACCACCGGCCGCGCGATTGACCAGCGTGCCCGGGATCGCCGCCGCGGTACCGATTGCAACCGCGGCAGTGCCCATCATCGCGTGGTGCAGCTTGCCCATCGACAGCGCCCGCGCGTGCAGGTCGATGGCCGAGGCCGGGATGGCCTTGCCACTGGACGACACGTAGTCCTGTGCCGGCGCCACGAAGGCCACCTTCGGCGTGTGCTGTCGGGTCGCGGCGTCCTCCAGCTTCGAGATCAGGCCCATGCGCAGCGCACCGTGGGCGCGGATGGTCTCGAATTTCTGCAGCGCCGCCTTGTCTTCGTTGATGGCAGGCTGCAGCTCGGTGCCGGTGTAGCCCAGGTCGGCCGCATTGAGGAAGATGGTCGGAATGCCGGCGGTGATCATGGTCACCTCGAAACGACCCACGCCCGGCACGTCCAGGATGTCGACCAGGTTGCCGGTCGGGAACATGGCACCCGCATCGCCGTCATCGGACGGATCGATGAACTCCAGCTGGATCTCAGCGGCCGGGAAGGTCACGCCATCCAGCTCGAAATCGCCGATCTCCTGCACTTCGCCGTCGCGCATCGGCACGTGGGCGATGATGGTCTTGCCGATGTTGGCCTGCCAGATGCGCACGGTGCACAGGCCATCACGCGGCACGCGGGCCGGATCGATCAGCCCGTTGGCGATCGCGAACGGCCCCACTGCCGTGCTGAGGTTGCCGCAGTTGCCGCTCCAGTCGACGAAGGCGGTGTCGATCGAGACCTGGCCGTACAGGTAGTCGACGTCGTGGTCGGGCACCGAAGCGGCGGAGATGATCACGCACTTGCTGGTGCTGGACGTTGCACCGCCCATGCCGTCGGTCTGCTTGCCATACGGATCGGGCGAGCCGATCACGCGCATCAGCAGCGCATCGCGTGCGGCGCCCGGCACCTGCGCGGCCTCGGGCAGGTCCTGCAGGCGGAAGAACACGCCCTTGCTGGTGCCACCGCGCATGTAGGTGGCGGGGATACGGAGTTGCGGGAGGAAGGTCATCGTCGAATCCACGCGTTTGAATTTCAGGAAATGTCTTGCGTCAGCGCGTCAAGACCACGATCAACGCACCACACACGCATGATGTCCACACGGTCCGGTCGATCGAGGTAATAAACGAGGTAGCGTTCGAAGCCCGGAACCAGCATGAAGCGCAACGGCACCGGCAGCTGTGCTGCGAGGTCGGCGTGCCGGGTGGAACCCGAGCCAGGAAACACCGCGATGCGTTGAAGCGTGGCTTCCAACTCGGCGAGAAAGCGCCGACCCAGTACCAGCCCACCCTGCCGTGCGAACCACAGCGCGGCATCGGCTGCGTCGGCTTCGGCCTTGGGCCGCCATTCAATCGCCTTCACGCTCCATCCTTTCGGTCAGTTCGCGACGCATGCGCTCGAATGTGTCGGCCGTCACCGGGACGCCAGGCCCAGAAGCCAGCCCCTCGGCTATCAACTGCTTGAGCAGCTCTTCCGCCTTGCTGCGCTGGCGCTGGCGGATCAGGTCACGCACGTAGTCCGACGTACTGGAGTAGCCGCCTTCGCGCACTTCCTCGTCCACGAACTGCTTGAGCGGGTCGGTCAGCGAAATGTTCATGGTGGCCATGAGACTCTCCATTGGCAGTTTTTGCCAAGTCAGTGTGCGCCCTGCCCGGGTGTCGGACAAGCCCGCCCCCGGCCTCCGGGGGCAGGCATTCAGGCCGGTATCACGCCACCTTGGCGCCTTCCAGGAAGTCCTGGGCGAAGCGCTGCAGCACGCCACCGGCTTCGTAGATCGCCACTTCCTCGTCGCTGTCCAGGCGGCAGGTCACTGGCACGATCACGTCCTGGCCGTCGCGGCGGTGGATGACCAGGGTCAGGTCGGCGCGCGGGGTGCGCTCGCCGATCACGTCGAAGGTCTCGGTACCGTCGATGCCCAAGGTCAGGCGGGTGGTGCCCGGCTTGAACTCCAGCGGCAGCACGCCCATGCCGATCAGGTTGGTGCGGTGGATGCGTTCGAAGCCTTCGGCCACGATCGCTTCCACACCGGCCAGGCGTACGCCCTTGGCGGCCCAGTCACGCGAGCTGCCCTGGCCGTAGTCGGCACCGGCGATGATGATCAGCGGCTGCTTGCGGTCCATGTAGGTCTCGATCGCTTCCCACATGCGCATCACCTTCCCTTCCGGCTCCACCCGCGCCAGCGAGCCCTGTTTCACGCTGCCGTCGTCGTTGCGCACCATCTCGTTGAACAGCTTCGGGTTGGCGAAGGTGGCGCGCTGCGCGGTCAGGTGGTCGCCACGGTGGGTCGCGTAGGAATTGAAGTCCTCTTCCGGCAGGCCCATTTTCGCCAGGTATTCACCGGCCGCACTGGATGCCAGGATCGCGTTGGACGGCGACAGGTGGTCGGTGGTGATGTTGTCCGGCAGCACTGCCAGCGCGCGCATGCCCGACAGCGTGCGCTCCCCGGCCAGCGCGCCTTCCCAGTAGGGCGGGCGGCGGATGTAGGTGCTCTGCGGGCGCCAGTCGTACAGCGGGCTGACCGCCGCACCGTGCTCCACGCGCACGTTGAACATCGGGTTGTACACCTTGCGGAACTGCTCCGGCTTTACCGCGGCCTTCACCACCGCGTCGATCTCGGCATCGCTCGGCCAGATGTCCTTCAGGCGCACCTCATTGCCGTCGGCGTCCACGCCCAGCACGTCCTTCTCGATGTCGAAACGCACGGTGCCGGCGATGGCATAGGCGATCACCAGCGGCGGCGACGCCAGGAAGGCCTGCTTCGCATACGGGTGGATGCGGCCGTCGAAATTACGGTTGCCCGACAGCACGGCCGTGGAATACAGGTCACGGTCGATGATCTCCTGCTGGATCGCCGGATCCAGCGCGCCACTCATGCCGTTGCAGGTGGTGCAGGCGAACGCCACGATGCCGAAGCCGAGCTTCTCCAGGTCGGGCAACAGGCCGGCTTCTTCCAGGTACAGCTGCACCGCCTTCGAGCCCGGCGCCAGCGACGACTTCACCCACGGCTTGCGCAGCAGGCCACGTTCATTGGCCTTGCGTGCCAGCAGGCCGGCGGCGATCACGTTGCGCGGGTTGGAGGTGTTGGTGCAGCTGGTGATGGCGGCGATGATCACCGCGCCATCCGGCATCAGGCCCTGGGCCTGCTCGGCCTTGCCCGCTGCCAGCTTGGCTTCGTCGGCGATGCCGCGCTCGGCCAGCTCGGCGGTGGCCACGCGCTTGTGCGGATTCGAGGGGCCGGCCATGTTGCGCACCACGCTGGACAGGTCGAAGCGCAGCACGCGCTCGTACTGCGCGGTGGCCAGCGCGTCGGCCCACAGGCCGGTGGTGCGCGCGTAATTCTCGACCAGCGCCACCTGCGACTCCTCGCGGCCGGTCAAGCGCAGGTAGTCGATAGTCTGCCCGTCGATGTAGAACATCGCGGCGGTGGCGCCGTATTCGGGGCACATGTTGGAGATGGTGGCGCGGTCACCGATGGTCAGTGCCGCCGCTCCCTTGCCGAAGAATTCAAGGTACGCGCCGACCACGCGCTCCTTGCGCAGGAACTCGGTCAGCGCCAGCACCACGTCGGTGGCGGTGATGCCCGGCTGCGGCCTGCCCGTCAGCTCGACGCCGACGATATCCGGCAGGCGCATCCACGACGCGCGGCCCAGCATCACGTTCTCCGCTTCCAGGCCGCCAACACCGATCGCGATCACGCCCAGCGCGTCCACGTGCGGGGTGTGGCTGTCGGTGCCCACGCAGGTGTCCGGGAAGGCCACGCCGTCCTGCACGTAGATCACAGGCGACATCTTCTCCAGGTTGATCTGGTGCATGATGCCGTTGCCCGGCGGAATCACGTCCACGTTCTGGAACGCCTGCTTGGTCCAGTCGATAAAGTGGAAACGGTCTTCGTTGCGGCGATCCTCGATGGCGCGATTCTTCTCGAACGCCTGCGGATCGTAGCCACCGCACTCCACCGCCAGCGAGTGATCGACGATCAACTGCACCGGCACCACCGGATTGACCTTGGCGGGGTCGCCGCCCTTGTCGGCGATCGCATCACGCAGGCCGGCCAGGTCCACCAGCGCGGTCTGGCCGAGGATGTCGTGGCACACCACGCGTGCCGGGAACCACGGGAAGTCGAGGTCGCGACGGCGCTCGATCAGCTGCTTCAGCGAATCGCCGAGCGTGGCCGGATCGCAGCGGCGCACCAGGTTCTCGGCCAGCACGCGCGAGGTGTACGGCAGGGTGGCGTAGGCGCCGGGCTGGATCGCATCGACCGCGGCGCGCGCGTCGAAATAGTCCAGCGCGCTGCCGGGGAGGTTCTTGCGGTAATCGGTATTCATGGGCTGGCGGAGTACTTGGGGCGGGCCGGGTGCCGGCGGAGCGGCGGCGAGAGCATCCGGCCGGCACGCGGCCGGCCGGATGGGGACAGCAGGAGGATCAGACGCGCTTGTCGATGGCGACGAAGTCGCGGTCTTCCGGGCCGATGTAGTTGGCGCTCGGGCGGATGATCTTGCCGTCGATGCGCTGCTCGATGATGTGCGCGCTCCAGCCGGCGGTGCGCGCGATCACGAACAGCGGGGTGAACATCGCGGTCGGCACGCCCATCATGTGGTAGCTGACCGCACTGAACCAGTCCAGGTTCGGGAACATCTTCTTGATGTCCCACATCACCGATTCCAGGCGCTCGGCGATGTCGTACATCTTCATGCTCGACTGTTCCTCGGACAGCTCGCGGGCCACGTCCTTGATCACCTTGTTGCGCGGATCGGAGACGGTATAGACCGGGTGGCCGAAACCGATCACCACTTCCTTGCGCTCGACGCGCGCCTTGATGTCTTCCTCGGCCTCATCCGGGTTGTCGTAGCGCTTCTGCACTTCGAACGCCACTTCGTTGGCGCCGCCATGCTTCGGGCCACGCAGCGCCCCGATGCCACCGCAGATCGCGCTGTACATGTCGCTGCCGGTACCGGCGATGACACGGCAGGTGAACGTCGAGGCGTTGAACTCGTGCTCGGCGTACAGGATCAGCGAGGTGTGCATCGCCTTCACCCACGAATCCTGCGGCTTTTCGCCATGCAGCAGGTGCAGGAAGTGGCCGCCGATCGAATCATCGTCGGTTTCCACGTCGATGGCGCGGCCGTTGTGGCTCCAGTGGTACCAGTACAGCAGCATCGAACCGAGGCAGGCCATCAGCTTGTCGGCGATGTCACGCGCGCCCGGGTGGTTGTGGTCGTCCTTCTCCGGTGCCACGCAGCCGAGCACGGACACGCCGGTGCGCATCACGTCCATCGGATGCGCCGACGGCGGCAGCTCTTCCAGCGCGGCCTTCACCGCGGCGGGGATGCCACGCAGCGACTTCAGCTTGGCCTTGTACGAAACCAGCTCGGCGCGGGTCGGCAGCTTGCCGTGCACCAGCAGGTAGGCGATTTCCTCGAACTCGCTGGTGTTGGCCAGGTCCAGGATGTCATAGCCGCGGTAGTGCAGGTCGTTGCCGCTGCGGCCCACGCTGCACAGCGCGGTGTTGCCGGCCGCGGTGCCGGACAGGGCGACGGACTTCTTCGGCTTGAAGGTCGGGGTTGCGGTCGTATCGTTCATGTTTCCCTCCGAAACTTGATGGTGCAGGGTACTGCTTATTTCTTGGCGGCGAACAGCGCATCGAGCTGCTGCTCGAAGGCGTGGTATCCGATGCGGTCGTACAGCTCTTCGCGGGTCTGCATGGTCTCCACCACGTTGCGCTGGTGGCCATCGCGGCGCACCGCCTGGTAGACGTTCTCGGCCGCCTTGTTGGCCGCGCGGAACGCCGACAGCGGGAACAGCTGGATGGCGACGCCGGCCGAGGCCAGTTCATCGCGGCTGAACAGCGGGGTGGCACCGAATTCGGTGATGTTGGCCAGCACCGGCACCTTCACCGCGTCCACGAAGCGGCGGTAGGTGTCCAGATCGTAGGCGGCCTCGGCGAAGATGCCGTCGGCACCGGCCTCGACGCAGGCGATGGCGCGCTCGATCGCCTTGTCCACGCCGTCCACCTGGATGGCATCGGTACGCGCGATCAGGAAGAAGTCCGGATCGGTTTTGGCATCGGCCGCAGCCTTCACACGGTCGACCATTTCACCCTGCGAGACGATCTCCTTGCCCGGACGGTGACCGCAACGCTTGGCACCGACCTGGTCCTCGATGTGGCAGGCGGCCGCACCGGCCTTGATCAGCGACTTCACGGTGCGCGCGATGTTGAACGCGCTCGGGCCGAAGCCGGTATCGATGTCGACCATCAACGGCAGGTCGCAGACATCGGTGATGCGGCGCACGTCCACCAGCACGTCTTCCAGCGTATTGATGCCCAGGTCCGGCAGGCCCAGCGAGCCTGCCGCAACCCCGCCACCGGACAGGTAGATGGCGTGGAAGCCGGCGCGCTTGGCCAGCAGGGCATGGTTAGCGTTGATGGCGCCGATCACCTGCAGCGGCGATTCGGCAGCCAGCGCCTCACGGAAGCGGGCACCGGCGGAGAAAGGGGCGGAAGCGGTCATGCGGCAATCCAGGTTGAAGTCCAGAAACGAAGGCGCAAGCACCGTGCCAAGCTGCAAGCTGTTGATTTCACGGGCATGACTGACCGGCCAAAGTGAAACATATGAAACATTGAAACGGATGTATCATGAAACATTCCGACCGATGGCTGCCGTCATGTACCTGCCCCGCTCGCCCCTGCGCCACGCCGATGCCGACCCCGGCCGCCCGATCATCTGGACCGTCAGCGTTTCGCGCCTGACCGGCCTGCTCGGTGACGTCATTCCCGAGTTCGACCGTCGCGCGCGCATCGAGCAGATCAGCCTCGGCTTCGAGGAAGCGGTGGCCGTGATCGGCCAACGCCTGCGCCGGGAACACTGCGACGTGGTCATCGCCGGCGGCTCCAATGCGGCGTGGCTGCGTGGCCGGCTGGAGCTGCCGCTGGTGCCGATCCAGGCCAACGGCTTCGACCTGATGGAAGCGCTGGCGCGCGCGCGGCGGATCGCCAGCCGCATCGGCCTGGTCACCCACGCCAGCGACGTACCGGTGTTCAGCAACTTCCAGCAGAGTTTTGGCCTGGAGATCGAGCACCGTCGCTTCGTCACCCGCGAGGACGCACGCGACTGCATTGCCGACCTGCGTGCCAACGGCATCGAAGTGATCGTCGGCACCGGCATGGCCATCGACCATGCCGAGCAGGCCGGCCTGCCCGGCGTGCTGCTGTACTCGGCCGATTCGGTACGGCAGGCGTTCGAACACGCCCTCGAACTGACCCAGGCCCTGGCCCGCTCCACGGGCAGCCGGCCGCCCCTGCGCCGGCGCCCGGCAGTGCGCAGCGACGCGCATGAACTGCTCGGCGACAGCGACGCGATGGCACAGGTGCGTGCGCAGATCGCGCTCTACGCGCCGCATGACAGCACCGTGCTGGTCAGCGGCGAAACCGGCACCGGCAAGGAACTGGTGGCGCGCCAGCTGCATGCGGCCAGTGGCCGTCGTGGACGCTTCGTGGCGCTGAACTGCGGCGCGATCAGTGAGTCGCTGCTGGAAGCCGAACTGTTCGGCTACAGCGACGGCGCCTTCACCGGCGCGCGTCGCGGCGGCCGCGTCGGCCTGGTCGAAGCGGCCGACGGCGGCACCCTGTTCCTGGATGAAATCGGCGAGCTGCCGCTACCGCTGCAGACCCGCCTGCTGCGGGTGCTGGAGGAACGGGAGGTGCTGCGCGTCGGCGCCACCGAACCGACCCCGGTCGACCTGCGCGTGGTGGCCGCCACCCTGCAGTCGCTGGAGCAGCGCGCGGCGACCGGCAGCTTCCGTCGCGACCTGTACTATCGGCTGGCCGCGCTGCGCATCACCCTGCCCGCGCTGCGCGCGCGACGTGGTGACATCCCGTTGCTGGCACAGCACTTCTTCCGCCAGCTGCGTGGCATCGACGCGCCATTGGATGAGGAGGCACTGGCGGTACTGAGCGCGGCCGAGTGGCCGGGAAACGTGCGCGAACTGCGCAATCTGGTCGATCGGCTGCGCATCCACTGGCAGCCCGGTGAAGGGCTGATCGATGCGGCGCGGCTGCTGCAGCTGGCACCCGAGCTGGTGCATGAAGGTGTCGCGACGTTGCCGCTGGAAAGCAACGGCAAGCGGCCACCGCGTGCGCAGCTGGAAGCACTGCTGCGGGAACACCGGCATGATCGTGAGGGCATGGCGCAGGCGCTGGGGGTATCCCGCACCACGCTGTGGCGCTGGTTGCGCGCTGAAGGCCTGTAAAGCCGAGCCCATGCTCGGCTGATGTTCGCGCGAAAGCAGCCGGGCATGGCCCGGCTCTACAACCGCCGCCCGTCAGCGAGCAGCAGCTCGATGTCCTCCACCTGCACCACCGGTACCTGCCACGGATGATGCGGCACGATGCCCTGCTCGAAGATGCGCTGCAGCCGCTGCGGATCGCGCGGCAGGCAAAATTCCAGGCGCACGCTGTCGACCACTTCGGTGCGACCCGCTTCACCCTGCACGGGCGACGCCCCCATGCGTGGGCGGAACTGCTCGAATCCCGGCGCCGACCACCACATGCCATGCTCGTAGTCGCCGGCCGCGAGCGCATCCACCGCGAGGATGCCCCGCTTCACTGCGTCCAGCGCGGCCGATGGAACAAACACCACCACGCGGTACAGCGCCACGCGATTCACGCCGATGGCTCCAGTGGCATGCGGAAATAGACCACCCGTTCGGTCTCTTCGAAGCCGCAGGCCCGATGCGCGGCGTGAGCCTGCACGTCTTCCACGCGACTGTCCGAAGCCAGTTCGCGGCAGCCCGCGTCGCGCGTCCATGCCCGCACCGCCGCCAGCAGGGCGCGGCCCACGCCGCGGCCTTGCCACTGCGACTGCACGTACCAGCCCTCCAGGAAGCCCACCGGCGAGGAATCGGTGCCGTTCACGTAGTCATGGCGCAGGCGCACTTCGGCGAAGCCGATCGCCTGGCCACCCGCTGCACACGCCAGGAAAACCGCACCTGCGTCCTCGGCCAGCGCCGCCACCAGCGTCTCCAGCGGATCATCGGCATCGGGCCACAGGCCCAGACGCAGCTGCGCCCACGCGACCGCATCGGCCGCCGTGGCCGGGCGGATCGTGGCCGCGCTGCCGGTCACGGGTACAGCA
This sequence comes from Stenotrophomonas pavanii, assembly GCF_900101175.1. Taxonomy (GTDB): domain Bacteria; phylum Pseudomonadota; class Gammaproteobacteria; order Xanthomonadales; family Xanthomonadaceae; genus Stenotrophomonas; species Stenotrophomonas pavanii. The sequence goes on from NZ_FNFQ01000001.1 coordinate 537,550, forward strand.
GGCGCTTGCTCCAGCGCCCTTCCGCACCGGCTTCATAGCACCAGCGCTCGTGCAGGCGGAACTGCGCGCCGTACCAGAACTCGATGCGGTCGGGCACCACGCGCAGGCCGCTCCAGCCTTCCGGGCGCGGCACGTCCTTGCCTTCGAAGCGCGCTTCGACCTCGGCCACGCGCGCGTCGAACTCCTCGCGGGTTGCCAGCGTCTTCGACTGCTGCGAGGCCCAGGCGCCGATCTGGCTCATGCGCGGGCGGCTGGCGAAATAGGCGTCGGCCTCGGCGTCGGCGACCTGCTCGACACGACCCTCGATGCGCACCTGGATGCCGGCCTCGCGCAGGCTGCGCCACAGGAACAGCAGCGCGGCCTGCGGATTGGACCGCAGCTCACGGCCCTTGTGGCTGTCCAGGTGCGTGTAGAAGACGAAGCCGCGCTCGTCGAAGGCCTTCAGCAGCACGGTGCGCGCCGATGGGCGCCCCTGCGCATCTGCAGTCGCCACGGTCATCGCGTTGGGCTCGACCTCGCGGCTCTGTTTGGCCTCCTCGAACAGGCGGGCAAACGTGGACAGGGCTTCGGCGTACAGGTCGCTCATGATGGCGTTGTTCTCACACGGTTTGGGCTATTGTGGCTGCATGGCCGCTGCTGCGTATATGCCCCAGGTGAAAGGATTCCCCGAAACATTGGCCGAACAGGCGCTGGACGATGCACTGTCCAGCGGTGCAGCGGTTCCAGTATTGGCGATCAGCGGCCTGCAGGGGAGCGGCAAATCGACGCTGGCCGCACAGGTGGTCGCACGCGCCCGGGCCCGCGGCCTGTGCGCGGCCAGCCTGTCGATCGACGATGTCTACCTGACCCGTGCGCAGCGCCAGCGCCTGGCGCGCCAGGTGCATCCGCTGCTGATGACCCGCGGCCCACCCGGTACCCATGACCTGACGCTGGCGCACAGCGTGCTGGACGCCGTGGCAGCGCGCCGCCCCCTGGCGATGCCGCGCTTTGACAAGCTGGCCGATGAACGCTTGGCCGAGGCGCAATGGCCGCACCTGGGCACGCCACTGGACCTGCTGGTGTTCGAGGGATGGTTCCTCGGTACGCCCGCGCAGGATGACGCTGCGCTGGACGCCCCGTTGAACGCGCTGGAACGCGAAGCCGACAGCGACGGCCGCTGGCGCCGCTGGTGCAACCAGGCGCTGGCCCGCGACTACCCCGCGCTGTGGCAGCGTTGCGACCGCCTGTGGTTCCTGCAACCGCCGGATTTCGCGGTCGTACCGCGCTGGCGCTGGCAGCAGGAGCAGAACCTGCAGGCCGCGCAGCCGGGCCGGCACGGCATGAGCCGGCCGCAGCTGGAGCGTTTCGTGCAGTACTACGAGCGGGTCAGCCGGCAGGCACTGCGCACGCTTCCCACGCTCGCCGACCACGTCGTGGTCCTGGACGGCCAGCGGCAGGTGCAGGCCGTGCGCTGAGCGCGGCTATTCCACCAGGAAGGTCACCCGCAGGTTGACCCGCCATTCGGTGATCTCGCCGCTGCCGTTGGTGACCACCTTGGTCTCGTTCACCCAGGCGCCCTGGATGCCCTTGACCGTCTCGGAAACCTTCTTCAGTCCGCTGCGCACCGCATCCTCCACGCTCTTCGGCGAGGAGGCGGTGATCTCGATGACCTTGGCGACCGTCATGACCTGTGCTCCGGTTGGCGCGGGAACCCCCGCAGGAATGCCCACCCTGACGTGAAGAACGTAAAGGCCAGGGCACGGAGGTGTTAGCATCAGAGGGCATGAATCCTGCTCCGAACCTGATCCTGATCGGCCCGATGGGCGCCGGCAAAACCTGCATCGGCCGCCGCCTGGCCGAGCGCTTCACGCTGGACTTCGTCGATGTCGACCAGGCCATCGTCGAGGCTGCCGGCGCCGGCATCCCGACCATTTTCGAGCATGCCGGCGAAGCCGGTTTCCGCCACCATGAACGCCAGGCCCTGGCCCGCGTGCTGGAAGGCCGCGGCCAGCTGGTTTCTACCGGCGGTGGCGCGGTGCTGGATCCGGACAACCGTGCACTGATCGCCCAGCGTGGCTTCGTGGTCTACCTGCGGGTCAGCGTGGCCGCGCAGCTGGAACGCCTCGCCCGCGACAAGGGCCGGCCGCTGCTGCAGCGCCCGGACCGCGAGCAGGTGCTGCACGATCTGGCCGCGCACCGCGACCCGCTGTACCGCGAACTGGCCGACCTCACCCTCGATACCGACCCGTACACCGCTGCCGACGCGACCGCCCAGCTGGTGGTCAAGCTGGCCACGCAATGGCAGCGCCAGGACCTGAACGCATGACTTCTCCCGCCTTGCTGCAGGTCGCCGTTGGCGGCGACCGGCCCTACTCCATCACCATCGGCGCAGGCGCGCAGGCCGACGGCGCCGCGCTGGCCGCGCATGTGCGCGGCCGCCATGTGCTGCTGCTCAGCGACAGCGAAGTGGCCCCGCGTTATCTGGCGCCGGTGAAGCAGGCGCTGCTGGCCGCGCGCCCCGACCTGATCGTCGGCGAGCATGTCCTCGCCGCGGGCGAAGCGTCCAAGACCCTGGCCGAATTCGGCCGCGCGATCGAAGCGCTGGCTGCGCTCGGCGCCACCCGCGATGCCTGCGTGTTCGCGCTCGGCGGCGGCGTGGTCGGTGATCTCGCCGGGTTTGCCGCGGCCTGCTGGATGCGCGGCGTCGACTGCGTGCAGCTGCCCACCACCCTGCTGGCGATGGTCGATTCGTCAGTCGGTGGCAAGACCGCGGTCGACATTCCGGCCGGCAAGAACCTGGTCGGTGCGTTCCATCCGCCGCGCGCGGTCATCGCCGATACCCGCGTGCTGGCCACCCTGCCGCCGCGCGAGCTGCGTGCGGGCCTGGCCGAAGTGGTCAAGTACGGCGCGCTGGGTGATGCCGTGTTCTTCGAATGGCTGCAGCAGCATGCCGATGCGCTGCTGGCCGGCGAGGATGCCACGCTGGCCGAAGCCATCGCGCGCAGCTGCCGGCACAAGGCCGCGATCGTCGAGCGCGATCCGTTCGAGAAGGGCGAACGTGCCCTGCTCAACCTCGGCCACACCTTCGGCCATGCCATCGAAACCGAGCAGGGCTACTCCGCGCCCGGCCGCGATGCGCTGAACCATGGCGAGGCGGTGGCGGTGGGCATGGTGCTGGCGGCGAAGCTGTCCACCGAGCTGGGGCTGGCCGACGATGCCGACCGCGTGCGCCTGCAGGCGTTGCTGGAACGCCTGGGCCTGCCCGTGGCGATCCCGGCCGGGCTCGACCCGCAGGCCCTGCTCGGCCGCATGCGCCTGGACAAGAAGAACGTGGCCGGCCGCCTGCGCCTGGTGCTGTGGCGCGGCATGGGGCGTGCCGAAGTGGTGCCGGACGTGGATGAGGCGGCGGTGCTGAAGGTGCTGTCGGCCCGGTAGAGCCGGGCTGCGCGGCAGGATTGCCAGCCAGCGGCCGGCACGACCGCGTTGCGGCCGGGGTCACCCTGGCCCCGCTACAATCGGCCCATGCACGTCTACCTGCAACATCCCGACGCCGGTGCGCAGGCACCGCGCTTCCTGCGCCTGAGCCTGCAGCCGGACCTGTTTGGCGGCTGGGAGCTGCTGCGCGAGAGCGGCCGCGTCGGCAGCCGCTCGCAGTTGCGGCGCGAGCTGTTCCTGCACGCTGACGAAGCCCGCCACGCCTTCGAGAAGGCCCGCGATGCCGAACTGCATCGCGGTTTCCAGATTCTCTCGCACGGCGACTGACGCCGCTGCCAACTTTCGCCCAAGGAATGCCCATCGTGACCAGCCCTCTCCGCAACGATCGCCTGCTGCGCGCCCTGCGCCGCGAACCGGTGGACTGCACCCCTGTCTGGCTGATGCGCCAGGCCGGCCGCTACCTGCCGGAGTACCGCGCGACCCGGGCCAAGGCCGGCAGCTTCCTGGCCATGGCCAAGACCCCGGAGATTGCCTGCGAAGTCACCCTGCAGCCGCTGCGCCGCTTCCCGCTGGATGCGGCCATCCTGTTCTCGGACATCCTCACCATTCCCGATGCGATGGGCCTGGAGCTGTACTTCGTCGAAGGCGAAGGCCCGAAGTTCCGGCACCCGGTGCGTGACGAAGCCGCCATCGCCCGGCTGGCGGTGCCGGACATGGAACAGGACCTGGGCTACGTGATGGATGCGGTGCGCCTGATCCGCCGCGAACTGGACGGCCAGGTGCCGCTGATCGGCTTCTCCGGCAGCCCGTGGACACTGGCCTGCTACATGGTGGAAGGCGGTGGCAGCAAGGACTTTGCGCGCATCAAGGCCATGGCACTGAACCACCCGCAGGCCCTGCACCGCCTGCTGGAGGTCACCACCGACGCCGTGATCGCCTATCTCGGCGCGCAGCGCGCGGCCGGTGCACAGGCGCTGCAGGTGTTCGACACCTGGGGTGGCGTACTGTCGCCGTCGATGTACCGCGAGTTCTCGCTGCGCTACCTGCAGCGCATCGCCGAGGAGCTGGAGCGCGGCGAAGGCAGCGAGCGCACGCCGCTGATCCTGTTCGGCAAAGGCACCGGCCTGCACCTGGAAGCGCTGTCGCACACCGGTGCCGATGCGCTGGGCCTGGACTGGACGCTGGACCTGGACGAGGCACTGCGGCGCACTGGTGGCCGCGTCGCCCTGCAGGGCAACCTCGACCCGACCACGCTGTACGCCTCGCCGGATGCGATCGCCGCGGCCGCCGCACGCGTGCTCGACACCTATGCCGCTGGCAACGGCGGCTCGCGCGAGGGCCATGTGTTCAACCTTGGCCACGGCATGTCGCCGGACATGGACCCGGCACACGTACAGGTGCTGGTCGACGCGGTGCACGCGCACAGCCAGCGCTGAGCATTCCGCAGGCCATCACGGCGCGACCTTGATCGCGCCGTGACCCGCAGTGCGCGATCATGGCGGCCCCCATGCTGCACCGGCCGCACGCCATGCCTACATCGTCATCGACCTACAACCGCCACCGCCCCCTGCTGTGGCTGGTGTCCCTGGCGATCTTCATGCAGATGCTGGACTCGACCATCGTCAACACGGCGCTGCCGGCGATGGCGGCCAGCCTGGGCGAGAGCCCGCTGCAGATGCAGTCGGTGGTGTTCAGCTACGCGCTGGCGGTGGCCACCTTCATTCCCGCCTCCGGCTGGATCGCCGACCGCTACGGCACCCGCCGCACGTTCCTGGTGGCGATCATCCTGTTCACCCTCGGCTCGCTTGCGTGCGCACTGGCCCAGCACCTGCACCAGCTGGTCGGGGCGCGCGTGCTGCAGGGCATCGGCGGCGCGATGCTGCTTCCCGTGGGCCGCCTGGCAGTGATGCGTTCGGTGCCACGCGAGGATTTCCTGCGCGCGATGAGCTTCATCGCCATCCCCGCGCTGGTTGGCCCACTGATCGGCCCCACGCTGGGCGGCTGGCTGGTCGAGATCGCCTCATGGCACTGGGTGTTCCTGATCAACCTGCCGATCGGCGTGATCGGTTTCATCGCCGCGATGAAGATCATGCCCGACCACTACGCCAGCCATCGCACCCGTTTCGACCTGCGTGGCTACATCATGCTGGCCTTCGCGATGGTGGTGCTGTCGCTGGCGCTGGACGGCATCTCCGGCCTGGGTACGCCACATGCGCTGGTGATGCTGATGACCGTGGCCGGCCTGGCTGCGCTGGTGGGTTACTGGCTGCACGCCGCCAACTCCACCGCACCGCTGTTTTCGCTGGCTTTGTTCCGTGTGCCCAGCTACCGCATCGGCATCCTGGGCAACCTGTTCTCGCGCATCGGCAGCAGTGCCATGCCGATGCTGATCCCGTTGCTGCTGCAGGTCGGCCTCGGCCTGGGCCCGATGAACGCCGGCCTGATGATGGTGCCGGTGGCGGCGGCCGGCATGGTGTCGAAGAAGCTGGCGGTGAAGCTGGTCGAGCGCTATGGCTACCGCCGCGTGCTGATGGTCAACACCGTGCTGGTGGGCCTGGCGATGGCCAGCTTCATCCTGATGACACCGGGCCAGCACCTGGCCTGGCGCCTGCTGCAACTGGCCTTCTTCGGTGCGGTCAATTCGCTGCAGTTCACCGTGATGAACACCGTGACCCTGCGCGATCTGGACCGCGAATTCGCCAGCTCCGGCAACAGCCTGCTGTCGATGGTGATGATGCTGGCCGCCGGTTTCGGTGCCGCAGCCGCCGGCAGCCTGCTGGCCGCGTTCGGCAATCACCTGGACAGCAACAGCGCCACCGCAGCGCTGCACGCGACATTCCTGTGCGTCGGCGCGATCACCCTGACCTCGACGATGATCTTCTGGCAGCTGCCCGACACCATGCCCGAACCGCGGCAGGTCGAGCACGTCGCGGAGTGAAGGGGTTCGGCAGGGCCTGCGGCCCTGCACCCGCGGTAGTGCCGGCCGCTGGCCGGCAACAACAACAGCGAGCATTCCGTGGGTTGGCGGGGCGGTGTGGGCTTGCAGCACACGCCGTAAACCCCGCTCTGCGGTCCGGCCCAGCCGCTGGCGGCTGGGCGTTCGGGTGCTCGCGAAGCAGTGCTTCGCAAGCAAAGCGCCCTCACCCCTGGGGGCTCGATGGCGCCATCCATGGCGCCAACGGTCCTGCAAGCCCACACCGCCCCACCTCTGACAGGTTCACGCGGCTGTGGGTAACAGCGACTGTTGGAACGCGCGGTTGTTGGTAGGTGTCGACCTTGGTCGACACATCTGTCAGATCTCGAATTCCAGATTGGGGTCAGAGCCCGTTGCGCAGCAACGGGATCCGACCCCGTGCTCCGACAGATCGCGGAAAACTGTCGAAGGCGGGGTGGGTCCGGTTGCGGGAGTGTCCGCGGCATGGATGCCGCGGCCAAGCCCCCATGGATGGGTTTACGGCGTCTCCCGCAACCGGATCCACCCCGCCATCCCACAGGAAGCCAGCTTTTGCTTCTGCTGTTGCTGTTGCTGTTGCTGTTGCTGTTCCTCCGGCTTGCAGCAGGTGCAGAGCCGCAGGCCCTGCCGAACTCCCTACCTGCCCATCACCCTGGCAATCGCGTCCACCAGCAGCTCGCCGGTCACCGGCTTGCGCAGGAAGCCACCGATGCCGACCGCTTCCACCTGCTGCTGCAGGTCCGGGTCGGTCCGTGCGGTCACCGCCAGCAACGGCAGCATGTAGCCCTGGTTGCGCAGGTGCTGGGCCAGCTCGAAACCGCTCAGGCCCGGCAGGTCCAGGTCCAGCAGGCCGACGTCGAAATCGCCCGCACTGATCTCGCGCAGCGCCGCCAGCGCATGGCCGGCGTGCACCACCTCGTGGCCACGCGCACTCAGCAGTCCGCGCACCACATCGGCCACGGTGGCATCGTCTTCGACCAGCAGCACCCGCAGTGGCGGCACGTTGGCCGCCTCGTCACGATGCCCATCGGCGGCGCCCTCGGCATCACTGTCCACCACCAGCGGCAATGGCAGGGTCACGCCGAAACAGGTGCCCCGGCCCAGCTGGCTCTCCACCTGGATGCGCCCCTGCATCGCGTGCGCCAGCTCGCGGCAGATGGCCAGGCCGAGGCCGCTGCCGCCGTACTGCGCGGCAGTACGTGCACCGTCGGCCTGCTCGAAGCGGCGGAACAGGCGCTGCTGCTGTTCCTGGCTGATGCCGGGGCCGGTGTCACGCACTTCGAAGTGCAGTGCGCGCAGTTCGCCATCGCAGCGCGCGTGCAGGGTGATGGTGCCACGGCTGGTGAACTTCACCGCGTTCGACAGCAGGTTGAGCAGGATCTGCCGCACGCGCATGGCATCGCCGGTGGCCTGCAGCCCCGGCGGCAGCTGGTTGTCGAGGGTGAAGCGCAGGCCCTTCTGCGCGGCCAGCGGGCCCATCAGGGCCGCCAGGTCGTGCAGCAGGCCGTTCAACGCAAAGGTCTTCGACTGCAGCTCCAGGCGACCGGACTCGATCCGCGCCAGGTCCAGCGCATCGTTGACCAGGTGCAGCAGGTGCTCGCCGGCATGCCGGATCGACTGTGTGTAGCCGCGCTGTTGCGGGTCCAGTGGCGACGCCAGCAGCAGCTCGCTCATGCCCAGCACACCGGTCATCGGCGTACGGATCTCATGGCCCAGGTTGGCCAGGAAACGGGTCTTGGCCGCTGAAGCCTGCTCGGCGAGTTCCTGCTTGTGCAGCGCCAGCTGGTAGGCATGGCGCCGCTGCAGGCGGCGCCGGTACAACCAGGCGAACCAGCTGGTCAGCAGCAGCCCGACCGACGCCAGCACCAGCAGGCCGGACAGGCTGCGCCACCACGGCGGCTGCACGCGGAATTCCAGGCTCTGCACCCGCGACCACACGTGGTCGGCCGACCGGGCCTGCACTTCCAGCCGGTAGCTGCCCGGCGCCAGGCGCGAGAACAGGCGCTCACCGGCCGGGCCGACTTCGACCCAATCGGGGTCGTAGCCGGCCAGGCGGTAGCGGTAGGTATTGGACGCCGAGTCGGCGAAGGACAGCAGCCGCGCGACGATGCGCAGGTCGCGGTCGCCGTCGGCGATCTGCAACGGCGCATCGTGGGTCATGTCCAGCACCTGCTCGTTGCGGCGCACCTCCACCCGCTCGATCACCAGCGGGGCCCGACGCACCGAGGGCCGCACCTGCTCCGGGTCGAACACCACCGCACCTGCCGCCGTTCCGGCCACCAGATGGCCGTCGCCCGCCGCGATCAAGGTGTGGTCGCGGAATTCCTGGCTCGGCAGGCCGTCGTGCACGCCATACAGGCGCACGCTCTGCCCATCCGCACTGACACGCACCAGGCCGCGTGCGCTGGTCGCCCACGCCACGCCCTGGGCATCCACCACCAGGCCGGTCGCGGAGATTGCCGGATAGCCCTGCTCGGCCCCCACCACCGCCTGTCGTTCCAGGCGCCCCTGGCTCCAGCGGTAACGCGACAACCGGCCATCCTCGGACAGCCAGACCTGGCCATCCCGGCCCACGTGCAGCGCGTGGATGGCGGTCGCCGGCGCACCCGGCACCGGCTGGAAGCGTTCGCTTTCCGGCAGCCACTGCAACAGGCCGCGACTGCTGGCCAGCCAGATGTGGTCCTGCGGTCCGCATTCCACGTCGAGGTTGAGCTGGCCCTGCTGCAGCCCGCGCTGGCCATTGTCCAGCTGGCGCCGCAGGTGTCCGTCAAGGTCGCGCTGCTGCAGGCCGGCGGGCAGCATCAGCCAGAGGCTGTCGCCGTCACAGGTCATCATCGATTCGATGACCCCTTCCATCGCCGCATCAGCACCGGCATCACGACCCCAGCGACGCAGCTCGCGCCGCTGCGGGTCATAGCGCACCAATGCGTCGTTCGATCCAATCCACACCTGCCCGCGCCGGTCCTCCCTCACCGACGTCAGCCAGTGCATGCCGTTGACCCAGGTGCGGTGCTGCTCGATCCGGCCCGTCTTCGGATCGAAGCGATCCAGCGCACCGTGGCTGCCCACCGTCCAGACGCCGCCGTTGCTGGACGGGCTGGTGCCCAGCACCAGCGCATTGCGCAGCGAGGTGGGGTCGTCCTCCAGGCGCGACAGCACCGAGAACTGCCACCAGCGCGGCAACAGGTGCCACAGGCCGGCGTTGGTGCTGGCCAACCAGATGCCGCCTTCCCGATCCTCATAGGCACCGGTCCAGTTCGGCCGTACCGGGCCGCGTGCGATGACGCTGTACAGCGGCACGGTCTGGTACTGGCCATCCACCGCACGTCCCAACCCGGTGCGCGTGTCCAGCCAGTGCCCGCCCTGCTCGTCGCGCAGCATCATGCCCAGCACCTGCTCGCCCGGTGGCAGCTTCCACGGCGGTGCCTCGAAGCGGCCGTCCGGGCGGCGCACGGTGGCCCCGGCCATCGTGCTGATCCACAGGCTGCCGTCCGGCTCGGTGGTCAGGCCGTTGATCAGCAGGCTGGGAATGATGTCCGTGCCGACGCGCTCGAAGTCGGTCCCGGTCCAGCGCGCCACGCCATGCTTGGTGCCGATCCACAGGCTGCCATCAGGCAGCGTGGCCAGATAGGGCACCGACGACGACGGCAGGCTGCGCGGATTGTTCGGCTCGGGCAGGAAGCGCTGCAGGCGGTCCTGGCTGTCCAGGCGGTACAGGCCGCCCTCGTGGGTACCGAACCAGATCGAGCCGTCGGGCGTGCTGGCCAGGCTCCAGACCGTGTTGGTGCCCATCAGCGGCTGGCTGCTGCGGTCGTAGAAGTGCAGCTGCCTGCGGTCGGCCGACATGCGTACCAGGCCTGCGTTCTCGGTGCCTATCCACAACTGGTTGCGGGCATCGACCAGCACCGTCCAGATGCGGTTGTCACGCAGCCCGTCCTCGGAACGCCACACCCGGTAGGTACGCCCGTCGTAGCGGGCCAGGCCATCGTTGGTGGCGATCCACAGGTAGCCGTAGCGATCCTCGGCCATGCGGTTGACGGTATTGGACGGCAGGCCGTCGAACACCGTCACCTGCCGTGGGCTGGGCGGCACCGGCTGTGCCGCAACGGGCAACGCGCAGCACAGCAGGACCAGCAGCAGCATCGCCGCCCGCAGATACACCACCGATTGCCTCCTCACGCTGGTCCTGATGATTCCCGCGCCGCGGGCGTCGGCATGGTAAACCGAAAGTCGCACCGTTCACGCCCGGCGCCGGCGCGGTCACGCAGTCGCCTGTCGCTTCGCACGCGCCTGGGCGATGGCCGCCACCAGCAGGTCGCCGGTCACCGGCTTGCGCAGGAAGCCATCGAAGCCAGCCGCCAGCACCTGGGTTTCGGCATAGGCATCGGAACGGGCGGTCACCGCCACAAGGGGCAGGTCATAGCCCATCGTGCGCAGCTGGCGGGCGATGGCCGTACCATCCAGCGCGGGCAGATCGAGATCGAGCAGGCCCACGTCGAAGCCGTCGGTAGCGATCTCCGACAACGCGCCCAGGCCGTGCAGCACGTGCACCACCGTGTGCCCGCGCACGCGCAACAGGCCGGCGATGACCTCGGCCACCGTGGCATCGTCCTCCACCAGCAGGATGCGCAACGGTGGCAGTACCGGCAGCACTGCCGCCTCGCCCGCCGGGCTGACAGCCTGCCGCGTCCAGGGCAATGGCAGGCGAACGCGGAAACGCGCGCCCCTGCCGGACTGGCTGACCACATCGATACGCCCGCCCATCGCCACCGCCAGCTCCTGGCAGATCGCCAGCCCCAACCCGCTGCCCCCGTAGCGCGAGGCAGTGCGCGGGCCGTCAGCCTGCTCGAAGCGATGGAACAGGCGCTGCTGCTGCTCGGCATTGATGCCCGGGCCGCTGTCATGCACTTCAAAGCACAGCCCGCCCTTTTCTTCCAGGCGGACGGCCAGGCCGACGTGGCCACGTTCGGTGAACTTGATGGCGTTGCCGAGCAGGTTCAGCAGGATCTGGCGCACCCGCATCTCGTCGCCACTGACCGTGATCGGCCCGGGCGGGTCCTCGCCGCGCCGGAATTCCAGCTGGCGCTGCTGCGCCATCGGCTGCATCAGGCCCTGCACCTGGTCGAGCAGCTCCCCGAGGTCGAACGGGCGCAGGTCCAGTTCCAGCCGCCCGGCTTCGATGCGGGCCAGGTCCAGCGCATCATTGACCAGCCGCAGCAGGTGGCTGCCGGCCTGCTGGATCGAGCCGGCATAGCTGCGCTGTACCGGGTCCAGCGGGGTGGCCAGCAGCAGTTCGCTCATGCCCAGCACGCCGGTCATCGGCGTGCGCACTTCGTGGCCCAGCGTGGCCAGGAAACGGCTCTTGGCCTGCGAGGCCTGTTCGGCCAGCTGTTGCTTGTGCACCGTCAACTGCCACTGCTGGCGACGCCGCAGCCGCGCCCGGATCGACCAGACCAGGATCACCAGCAGCAACGACCCCAGCAGGATGTAGCCGAAGATCGCCATGCCGCTTCGCCACCACGGCGGCAGCACCTTCACCTGCAACTGCTGCGAAGGCGTCCACGCGCCCCGGGCAGTCGCGGCCTGTACCTCGATGAGGTAGCTGCCGGTCGGCAGCCGCGACAGGGTGCGCTGGCCATCACCGCCCTGCTCCACCCAGTCCTGGTCGTAGCCCTGCACGCGGAACCGGTAGCGGTTGCCCTGCGGGCTGGCGTAGGACAGCAGCCGCGCATCGATCTGCAGGTCGCGGTCATCCGGCCCCAGCAGCAGGGTGCCGGTGAGCGGCAACGGCTGCCAGCCGCGGGCGTCGTCGCGGCGCACCCGCACTTCGGCGATCACCAGCGATGACGCCGGCAGCACGGTGTCGTCGGCGTTCACATCGAAGGCAACCAAACCGGTCTGGGTCACCGCCAGCACGCGACCATCGGCGTTCACCGCCGGTGGCCGGCCCGTGAACTCCGCGTCGGACAGGCCGTCGCGCTCGTTGAACTGCTGCAGGCGCCGCGTCTTCGGATCCCAGCGCAGCAGGCCGCGCGGCGTGGTCGCCCACAACTGGCCGTTGGCGGCCAGGGCCAGCCCCCCCATGGTCAGCGGTGGCACGCCGGCGCCGCCGTCGATGCGCTGGATCAGGCGCAGGCTCATGCCGTCCCACTGGTAGCGCTCGAAAGCGCCTTGGCGCGCCAGCCACAACTGCTGCGGATCGATCCACACCAGGTCGTAGATCGGCCCCCGCGATACGCCCGGCACCGCCTCGAAGCGTCCGGCCTGCTCACGCCAGATGCCCATGTCACCCATCACCCACGGCCGGCCGTGGGCGTCGAAGCGGATCTGCTCGATCGGCGCATCGGCGGTACCGCGGAAATACTCCAGCGGATAGCGGTGCAGCAGCCGGCCCTCTGCACTTCGCTGCTGCAGTTCCAGGCCCATCACCGACACCCACACCGTACCGTCAGGGGCCTCGCGCATCAGATCGATGCGCTGGCGCAGGTCGGCACTGCCGTCGATCCGCAGGTCACGCAATGCACCGGAGGCCGGATCGTAGAGGGTGATGCGGCCGCCGCGCCCGAGCCACAGGCGACCGTCCGGGCGCGGCAGCACCGACCACACCACGCCGTTGCCCAGCTGCCGATCGGTGGCCAGCAGGCGCAGCGTGCCCTGCGCATCCAGCTGGTAAACCCCGCGCGCCGAGCCGACGTAGTAATTCTTCCCGTCGCTGGCCGCACTCAACAGGTACTGGCTGTCCAACGGCTTGCCGTCGAGCTGGTTCCAGATCGAGAAGCGCCGCCAGTCCGGTGGCAGATAGGCCAGGCCCTGGGTCAGCAGGGCCACCCACAACCCACCCTCGTGATCCTGCAGCAGATCCAGCACACCGCTGTGCGCGGTCAGGAAGCCACTGCCGCGGTCGCCCTCCAGCCGGCGCAGCGCGGCCGCGTCGCCCCGCAACAGGCCATCGGAGGTGCCGGCCCAGTAGCCCCCCTGGCGATCGGCCAGCACCAGCGCCGAGCGCAGCTGGGCACTGTCGGCCCATCGCGGGCGACTGACCCGATCCTGCGCATCGATACGGTACAGCCCGTCGTTCTGGCTGCCGACCCAGATCGAACCGTCCGCATCACGGCTCAACCGCAGCACGCTCAGCGTTCCCAGCTGGGACGCGGCCACCGGCTCGAATCCGCTGCCATTCCATCGCGCCACACCGGCTTCGGTGCCCACCCACAGGCGCCCCTGCGCATCGACCAGGCTGGTGAAAATGCTGTTGCTGGGCAGCCCATCCGGGTGCGCTGGATCATGGGTGTAGAGGCGCACGCTACCGTCTTCGCCCAGGCGGCAGACGCCGTGGTTGTTGGTGCCGATCCACAATGCATCGTCGACATAGGCCAGTGCCCAGAACTGCCCCTGGCAGGTGGCATTGACCTTGTCGAAGGTCCGGAAGTGCTCGCGGTCGGCATCCAGGCGGGCCACGCCCTTGCCGTTGATGCCCACCCAGACGCGGTCCAGCGGATCGATCAGCAGGGTCTCGATTTCGTTTCCCGGCAGCGCGCCCGGCTGTTCCGGGTCGTGCTCCCAGACCCGCAGGCTGTTGCCGTCGTAGCGGGCGAGCCCGCCATCGGTGGCGGCCCAGATATGGCCCTGCCGGTCCTCGGCCAACGCCACCACCATGCGCGACGGCAAGCCTTCGGCGGCACCGAAGCGGCGCAGGCGCGGTGTTTCTGCGATATCCAGGGTCGCAGCCGCCGTGGCCAACGCCATCAGCAGCAGTCCCATACCCGCGATGCCACGGCACCACCGGCGCCAGCCGCTCGTCATCCTGAACCCCCTGTCCTGGCCCGATTGTCACACAGGGCCGGGTTCATGGCTGCAACAGCCTGTTTCCAGCGATGGCGCCACCACGAACTGTTGCAGCCATGTACGCAACGTTGTCGGGGGGCTGTGCGTATGATCGCAGCGTCCCCTTCCGGAGCCCGCCATCGATGCGTCCCTGCCTGGCCCTGCTGCCGATGCTGCTCGCCACCGCTCCTGCCTGGGCGGCCGCTGATACCTACCGCCTCGATCCGGTGCATACGCGGGTGCTGTTCTCGATCGACCATGCCGGCTACTCGCAGGCCATGGGCACGGTGTCCGGCAGCGAGGGTCGAGTGCTGTTCGATCCCGACAACTGGCGCGATGCGACCGTGGAAGTGGACATTCCGGTGTCGCGACTGGACCTTGGTGACGCCAAGTGGAACCAGGCCACGCTGGCGCGCAGCCTGCTCGACGGCGAGCGCCATCCCACGGCACGCTTCGTCTCCCATCGGGTGGAACCGATCGACGCCCGACACGCGCGCGTGATCGGCACGCTGACCCTGCGCGGGGTCAGCCAGGAGGTCACTCTGGAAGTGACCTTCAACGCGCTCAAGCGCTATCCGCTCCCGCCGTTCCGGCGCACCGCCGGGTTTTCCGCCAGCACCACGCTGAGCCGGCGCGCGTTCGGCATCACCGCCTGGCCGGGCGTCATCGGTGATGCGGTGCAGGTGCGGATCGAGGCCGAAGCCACCCTCGACCGCAACGACGCCCCGGGAACTCCGGCTCCTGTTTCCCACTCCGACCACACGACGGCCCCCAAGGACCCTTCATGACCGCCAAGAACACCCCCGCCGCGTGGGGAAGTGTCAGCCAGATCCTGCATTGGTTGATCGCACTGCTGATCCTCGCCCTCGGCGTGGTCGGCCTGACCATGGGCGAACTGCCCAAGACGCCCAAGTACTTCTGGGTGTACACCGCGCACAAGTCGATCGGCATCACGGTCCTGGCCCTGGTGCTGTTCCGTCTCGGCTGGCGCCTGTATGCCGGTGCGCCGAAGCCGGTGCCGGGCGTGCCCAGCTGGCAGGAGCGCATCGCCAGCGCCACCCACGTGCTGCTGTACGTGCTGATGTTCGCCATTCCGCTGTCGGGCTGGTTGTACGATTCGGCCAGTGGCCTGCGCCCGTTCCGCTGGTTCGGCCTGGTTGACGTGCCCAAGCTGAGCGCGCCGGATCCGCAGGTCGTCGCGGTGTCCCATGCCCTGCACGAATATGGCTTCTGGCTGCTGATCGCGGTGGTGCTGGCACATTCCGGCGCTGCCTTCTACCACCACCTGTTCCAGCGCGATGCAACACTGTCCCGCATGTTGCCACGCGGTTGGCTCGCCTCCCCTCAGAAGGACTGACCGATGAACCTGAAACTGACCACCCCGGCCGCTGTGGCCGCCGCCCTGGCCGGCATGCTGGCCACTGCCCCGGCGCTCGCCGCCGACTATGCGCAGGCCCCGGGTGCCGGCTCGATCCTGGTGTTTGCCACCAAGTACGACGGTGAAGTGTTCACCGGCAGCTTCCCCGGCTTCGCCACCAAGCTCAGCTTCGACCCGGCCAATCCGGCCGCCGGTTCGCTGGACGTGGTGATTCCGCTGGCCGGGGCCAAGAGCGGCAACAGTGACCGTGATTCGACCCTGCAGGGCGCCGACTTCTTCAATGTCGGCAAGTTCGCCACGGCGCGCTACACCGCCAAGGGTTTCCGCGCGGTGGGCAACGACCAGTTCGCCGCCGATGGCACGCTGGAACTGCGCGGCGTCAGCAAGCCGGTCACGCTGACCTTCACCTGGAAGCCAGGCACCCAGCCGGTGCTGACCGGCAAGGCCACGGTCAAGCGACTGGACTTCGGCGTCGGCGGCGGTGACTGGGCCGACACCAAGACCATCCCGGATGAAACCGCGATCAGCACGATCGTGAAGTTCGACGCGAAGTAAATCGCGTCTGGACCGGGCATTGCTACGCATCGGGTAGTGCCGGCCGCTGGCCGGCATCAACGGGCATCGCAACGCATGGGGTAGTGCCGGCCGCTGGCCGGCGTCACCGGGAACAGAGGGGTTGCCGGCCAGCGGCCGGCACTACCGGTCGGCGGCCAACCACGCCTGCACCGCGGCCGCGTCGAACGGCCAGTCCAGCTCGCGGTCGCCGCGCTCGTCACGCAGTACCGGCACCCGCGCGCCGTAGCGGGCCTCCAGCGCCGGCTGGTCATCCAGGAACACCGATTCGAACTCCGGCGCCCGCGCCCTGGCCAGCTCGGCCAGGGCCATATCGCACAGGTGGCAATCGTCACGCTGGATAAGGATCAACACCGGCCGGGCTCCCGTGGCGGAAATGCTGCGCCGCAGCCATGGAACTGCGGCGTGAACCGCTAGAATAGCGGTCTCTTCCGGTACCCGCAGTACGGCAACCATGGCTGTCAGCACGTTCGACGTTTTCAAGATCGGCATTGGCCCGAGTTCCTCGCACACCGTCGGGCCGATGAAGGCCGCCGAGCGATTCATCCATCGCTGGCTGCTCGACCCGGGCTGCCTGCACGAGGTCGCGCGCATCCGCGCCGATGTCTACGGCTCGCTGGCGCTGACCGGCCGCGGCCACGGCACCGACAAGGCGATCCTGCTCGGCCTGGAAGGCCAGCGACCGAACCTGATCGACCCGGACATCATTCCGGCCACGCTGGAGCGCATCCGCAGCAGCAAGCGCATCCAGCTGATGGGCCAGCACGAGATCGCCTTCGACGAGAAGCGCGACCTCGGCATGAACAAGCGCCAGAAGCTGCCCTACCACACCAATGGCATGCGCTTCACCGCGTACAACGCCGAGGACGAAGTGATCGCCACTCGCGATTACTACTCCGTCGGGGGGGGCTTCGTGGTCAACCAGGACGATGCGGCCGATGACCGCATCGTGCCCGATGAGACCCCGCTGCCCTACCCGTTCAAGAGTGGCGACGAACTGCTGGCGCAGACCGCGCGCAGCGGCCTGAGCATCGCCCAGCTGATGTTCGAGAACGAGAAGTGCTGGCGCAGCGAAGACGAGATCCGCGCAAACCTGCGCGAGATCTGGAGCGCGATGCAGTCCTGCGTGGCGCGCGGCATCCGCGAGGAAGGCGTGCTGCCCGGTGGCCTGAAGGTCGGCCGTCGTGCACCGGCGCTGTACCGCGAGCTGTCGTCGAAGCCGGAAGCGGCGATGCGCGACCCGCTGACCACGCTGGACTGGGTCAACCTGTATGCGCTGGCGGTGAATGAAGAGAACGCGGCCGGCGGCCGAGTAGTGACCGCGCCGACCAATGGCGCCGCCGGCGTGCTGCCGGCGGTGCTGCATTACTTCGATCGTTTCTGCCCCGGCGCCAATGAGCAGCGCGTGTTCGACTTCCTGCTGACCTCGGCGGCGATCGGCATCCTGTACAAGGAAAACGCTTCGATCTCCGGGGCCGAAGTGGGCTGCCAGGGCGAAGTGGGCGTGGCCTGCTCGATGGCCGCCGGCGGCCTGGTCGCGGCCCTGGGTGGCAACCCGAGCCAGATCGAGAACGCCGCGGAGATCGGCATGGAACACAATCTCGGTCTGACCTGCGATCCGATCGGTGGCCTGGTGCAGATCCCCTGCATCGAGCGCAACGCGATGGGTGCGGTGAAGGCGATCAACGCCTCGCGCATGGCGATGCGCGGCGACGGCAAGCACAAGGTATCGCTGGACAAGGTCATCAAGACCATGCGCGATACGGGCCGCGACATGCAGGACAAATACAAGGAAACCAGCCGCGGTGGCCTGGCGGTGAACGTCATCGAGTGTTGAGGGCGGCCGGCTCCGGCGCGATGGCGACGGGCCACGGGCCACGGATAGAGTCGACTGTTAGTCGACTATCGCGCGCAGCGCGGGATTTTCACGGCCTGAGGGAAGAGCAGTCGACTAACAGTCGACGCTACCCCGCCCACCCTGGCCCGCACGGGCGACATCGTCACCGCGTTGCGGTTAGGCTCGGGGTTCCCCCGCCCCGGATTGCCCCATGCGCGTGATCGCCGCCGCCCTGCTTGCCTGCCTTCCGCTGCCTGCCCTGGCCGCGCCCACCTACGGGCCGCGGCTGGAGGGCTTCGACTATGGCTATCCGGTAAAGACCTTCGCGCTGGAATCGCAGCGCCAGCCACTGGAGATGGCCTACCTCGACATCGCGCCGAAGAAGGCACCGATCGGCGTGGTGGTGCTGCTGCACGGCAAGAATTTCTGCGCGGCCACCTGGAAGGAATCGATCAAGCCGCTGGTCGCCGCCGGCTACCGGGTGATCGCCCCGGACCAGGTGGGCTTCTGCAAATCCAGCAAGCCCGAGCGCTACCAGTATTCGTTCGCGCAACTGGCCGCCAACACCCATGCCCTGCTGCAGCAGTTGCAGCTGGGCGAGGTACCGGTGCATCTGGTGGGCCACTCGATGGGCGGCATGCTGGCGGTACGCTACGCGCTGATGTTCCCGCAGGACCTGCGCAGCCTGTCGCTGGTCAACCCGATCGGGCTGGAGGACTGGAAGGCGCTGGGCGTTCCGTGGCGCAGCGTGGACGCGTGGTACGCCGGCGAAATGAACATCAGCTATGACAGCATCCGCCGCTACCAGCTGGAGGTGTACTACGACGGCAAGTGGAAGCCGGCCTACGAACCGTGGGCGCGGATGCAGTCGGGCATGTACGAAGGGCCGGGCAAGCAGGCTGTTGCATGGAGCCAGGCGCTGGCCTCGGACATGGTGTTCAACCAACCGGTGGTTTACGAGCTGAAGCACCTGCAGGTGCCGACCACGCTGTTCATCGGCCAGAAGGATCGCACCGCGATCGGGCGCGACCTGGCGCCGCCGGCGGTGAAGGCGACGCTGGGCAACTATCCGGCGCTCGGCAAGGCGGCGGCCGCGGCAATTCCCGGGGCGGCCCTGGTCGAGTTCGCCGAACTGGGCCATTCGCCGCAGGTGCAGGACCCCAAGCAATTCAACACCGCGTTGCTGAAGTCCTTGAAGTCACGCTGACCGGTTGTGCTCCTGTAGAGCCGAGGATCGGCTCGGCTCTACAGGCACCCTGCGATCAACCCACGATCCGCAGCACGTCATCCAGCAGCGCGGCAGCGGTGACTTCCGCACCGGCACCCGGTCCCTGGATCAACAGCGGCTGGCGCTGATAGCGATCACTGTGGATCGCCACGCGGTTGTCGGTGCCTGCGCCCTGCGCCAAGGGGTGATCGGACGGCAGTTCGCGCAGGCCGACCTGTGCACCCTGGCCGTCAACACGGCCCACGAAACGCAGCACGCGGCCGTTGTCCCGTGCCTGTTGCCAACGCGCCTGCAGCGGTGCATCCAGCTGCTCCAGTGCAGCCACTGCATCCTCCAGCGGCAGCGCTGCCAGCGCGTCCGGGACCAGTGAATCCACCTGCACCTGCGCGGCATCCAGGGCCAGCCCGCTGCTGCGCGCCAGGATCAGCAGCTTGCGGCGCACGTCCTCGCCGGACAGGTCCAGGCGCGGATCGGGTTCGGTGTAGCCGGCCGCCAGCGCCTCGCGCACCGCCGCCGAGAACGGCGACTGCCCGTCGTAGCGGTGGAACAGCCACGCCAGCGAACCGGACAGCACGCCCTCGATGGCATGGATGTGGTCGCCACCGGCGACCAGCGCGCGCAGGCTGCTCAACAATGGCAGGCCGGCACCGACGGTAGCGCTGTCGCCATAACGCGCACCACTGTCGGCGCAGCTCTCGGCGATGGCCGTGGCGCGCGCCAGCTGCGCGCCGCGGCCGAGCTTGTTGGCGGTGACCACATGCACGCCCCGCGCCAGCCACTGCACGTGGCGCGCGGCCACCTCTTCGCTGGCGGTGGCATCAACCACCACATCACCCCGTTCCAGGCCTTCGGCGCTGGCCCAAGGCGGCGAACTGAGGCCATCGCGCGGTGCGCGGCGCGCCAGTTCCAGCGGCAACGCCAGATCGCGGTCGATCGCCAGTGCGGTGCGCGAGTTGGCCAGCCACTGCACGCTGGGCAGTTCCAGCCCGCGTGCCTGCAACGCCTGGTAACGCTGCACGAAGGCCGACCCGACCGTGCCGGTGCCGAGCAGCGCCAGCCGCCCTGTGCCCAGCGCGGGAATTTCAGCGGCGAGCGCGCTCATGCGTCCACCACCTGTTTGCGGCGTGCGGCCGCGTCGATCACCGCTTCGGCGCGCTGCAGCGCGGCGCCGAGATCGGCCAGCAGGTCACGCTCAGCCTCGATGCCGATCGACAGGCGCAGCAGTCCTTCACTGATGCCGGCCGCCGCACGCGCTTCGGCGCTCATCGCCGCATGGGTCATGGTCGCCGGATGGGCGATCAGGCTTTCGACGCCGCCCAGCGATTCGGCCAGGGTGAAGCAGCGCAGGCCATCGACGAACGCGCGCACCGCCGCATGCGGATCGTCACCGGCGCAGTGCGCCAGTTCGAACGACAGCATCGCGCCGAAACCGCTTTGCTGGCGCGCCGCGATGGCGTGGCCCGGATGATCGGCCAGGCCCGGGTAGTACACCCTGCCGACGGCCGGATGCTGGTCCAGCAGGGCAACGATCGATGCGGTGTTCTCCTGGTGCACGCGCAGGCGCGCGTCCAGCGTGCGCAGACCGCGCAGGGTCAGGAAGGCATCGAACGGCGAACCGGTCAGGCCCAGCGCATTGCCCCACCACACCAGCTGTTCGTGCAGCGCCGGATCGCGCGCGACCACGGCGCCGCCGACCACGTCACTGTGACCATTGATGTACTTGGTGGTCGAATGCAGCACCAGGTCCGCACCGAACGACAGCGGCTGCTGCAGGGCCGGCGACAGGAAGGTGTTGTCGACCACGACGAGGGCACCGGCCTTGTGCGCGGCGTCGATGACGAAGCGCAGGTCGGTGATGCGCAGCAGCGGGTTGGACGGGGTTTCCACCAGCACCAGCTTCGGCTGGGTCGCCAGTGCCTGGGCGAGCGCACGCGGGTCGGTCAGGTCGGCAGTGACCAGTTCGAAGTGTCCCTTCCGGGCCAGCGCATTGAACAGGCGCCAGCTGCCACCGTATGCATCGTGCGGCACCACCAGCGTATCGCCCGGCTGCAGCAGCGCGTTCAGCACCAGGTTGATTGCTCCCATGCCGGTGGCGGTGATGACGCCGCCGGCGCCGCCCTCCAGTTCCGCAAGCGCCTCACCCAGCAGGTCGCGGGTCGGGTTGCCACTGCGCGTGTAGTCGTACTGGCGCTTGTTGCCGAAGCCTTCGAAGCTGAAGTTCGACGACAGCACGATCGGCGGCGTGACCGCGCCATGCGCGGTGTCCCGATCGATGCCGGCACGGACGGCGGCAGTGGTGCGACTACAGGACGGCTCGTTTGCGTGCAGGCTCATGCGGACTCTCCAGAAGTGCGGAAGGCGGTGGCGAGGATCGCGTCGATGCGATCGGTTTCTTTGAGGAAGGCGTCATGGCCGTAAGGCGAGCGCAGCACGCGCAGGCTGCCGCGCGGGCCCAGCCCTTCGACCAGGCCGACCAGGTCGGCCAGCGGCACCAGGCGGTCACCCTCCACGGCCACCACCACGGTCGGCGGCAGGATCGCGGTGGGGTCGACACGATGCAGGTCGATCGATTCGGACAGGCGCAGGTAGGCGGTCACCGGCGTGCGCGCGACGTACTGCGCACCGGCCGCGTCGAGGTAGTCTTCGGCGGCCACGCGTACGCGGCCGTTGATCACTTCCGGCGCGGCATCGAAGCGCTCGCCGAATTCTTCCGGCGTGCGGTAGCTGAGCATGGCGAACTGCCGCGCCAGGGCCAGGCCGTGGTCTTCGCCGCACTGCAGCTGGCCAAGCGCGACCGCACGGCGCTGCAGCGCGCGCCAGGCGGCGGCATAGGGATGCGGGCGATGCGCGCCGCTGGCCAGCACCAGCTGGCGCACGCGGGCCCGGTGCCGGATCGCGAACTGCTGGCCGACCAGCGCACCATACGAATAGCCCACGAACGCCTTCAGCGCACGGATGCCGAGGTGGTCCAGCAGCAGCGCCAGCGCATCGGCCTGGTCGGCGGTATCGATCGGCACATCCAGCGCACCGTCGGCACCGATGAAGTCGAAGGCCAGCACGCGCAGTTGCTGCGGATCCAGCGCGCGCCCGCTGCCCACCAGGTCTTCGGCCCAGCCCTTCTCGCCGAACTGTGCATTGGACGCCACGTGGCGGTGCGCGGAGATGCCACCGGCCAGCACCACCACCGGTGCATCGGCCGGGCCGACCCACTCATAGCGCAGGCGCACCGGGCTGGGGCCGGCGTGGCGCATCGACAGCACCGCGGCGAACTCGCCGCGCTCGGCATGCACGCGGTCTTCGACCGGCACGCTGACGGGGACAAAGGACTCGGAGCGAATGGCGGTACTGGCGGCGAAGCTCATGGCGGGATCCGGTTGGGGAATCGGCCATCGAGCCTTCGCGGGGCCCGCGTTCGAGATGCACGTGGGGTGCATGGTTCGAACCATCTTTCGGTGGACGCCACGGTCCCCGCAGGATTTGGCACCTACGCAGACGCTTGCGCGCCTGCGGGCTGCCCCGGCTTCAAAGGGCCTGTCCCTCTGCCGGTCTCGATGGTGGAGCCACGATGCCAGCCCTTTCCGGCACTGTCAATCCCTTCATGCGGATAAAGCGATGAATATTTTCAGGTCCACACTGCGCAGTCCGTTCCGGTCGCCCCGTTCAGGATCGGGTACAGTCCCGGCGGTCCATTCCGCTGGAAACGCCGATGTCGCGCCTGCCCCTGTCCTGCCTGCTGTTGTCCCTGCTGGCGAGCGCGAGCGTGCACGCCGACAACTGGCGCCAGGGCTGGGGACTGGTTCCCCCGCCTGGCCAGGCGACGCCCGCAGGCGGGTCCGCGGGCGCCGCCCCCATGGCCCAGCTGCGCCTGCAGCCGGTCGGCGGGCAATGGCATGCACGCATCGACAACGCCCTGGCCGGGCCGCTGCAGATCGAACTGCGCGCGGCCCCCGGTCACCCGGTCGACGGCCTGCCGGTGCAGTCACTGATCCAGGGCGACAGCAGCCTGGTGGTCGGCCACCTGCCCGCCCCGATCGATGGGCGCACGCTGGACCTGCGCCTGCAGTCGGTGCCGGGCAACCCGGCCGCGCAGGCCGAGGATGTTGCCTATCGCCTGCCCTTCGATGCAGCCCGCCTGCGCGTGGACCAGGCGCCGCAGGGACGGTTCAGCCATGGCGACGAGGAGAACCACGATGCAATCGACTTCGCACTGCCGGAGGGCACCCTGGTGCTGGCCGCGCGCGAGGGCACGGTGATGCAGATCCAGGATGGCTTCCGTGGCAACGGCCAGGACCGCGAGCGCGATGGCGCCCGCGCCAACTTCATCCGCGTGCTGCACAGTGACGGCAGCATGGCCCTGTACGGCCATCTGCAGGCCGGCGGCATGCGCGTGCGTCGCGGCCAGGCCGTGGGGGCCGGGCAGCCGATCGGCCTGTCCGGCAACAGCGGCTACAGCAGCGCGCCGCACCTGCACTTCGTGGTGCAGGTCAACCGCGGCATGGGCCTGCGCTCGGTGCCGGTGCGCATCTTCGCCGAACAGGGCCAGCTGCAGTTCGCCCGCCACGGCGAAGCCGACGGCGGGACCGGGCGCTGACCGGCCCCGGCCGGTATAATCGGGCGCTTATCTCTTTGAAAAGCGCCCCGGGCGGGCGCCACTGCCATGTCCGAAGTCGCCAACGAAGCGTCGCGTCGCCGCACCTTCGCCATCATTTCCCACCCTGACGCCGGCAAGACCACGCTGACCGAAAAGCTGCTGCTGTTCGGAGGCGCGATCCAGATGGCCGGTTCGGTGAAGGGCCGCAAGGCCGCCCGCCATGCCACCTCCGACTGGATGGCACTGGAAAAGGAGCGCGGCATCTCCGTGACCTCCTCGGTGATGCAGTTCCCGTACGAGGACAAGATCGTCAACCTGCTCGACACCCCCGGCCACGCCGACTTCGGCGAGGACACCTACCGCGTGCTGACCGCGGTGGACTCGGCGCTGATGGTGATCGACGTGGCCAAGGGCGTGGAAGAGCGCACCATCAAGCTGATGGAAGTGTGCCGCCTGCGCGACACCCCGATCATGACCTTCATCAACAAGCTCGACCGCGAGGGCAAGGACCCGATCGAGCTGCTGGATGAGGTTGAAACCGTGCTCGGCATCCAGTGCGCGCCGGTGACCTGGCCGATCGGCATGGGCCAGCGCCTGAAGGGCGTGGTCCATCTGCTGACCGGTGAAGTACACCTGTACGAGCCCGGCCGCAACTTCACCCGCCAGGACTCGACCATCTTCCCGTCCATCGATGCCCCCGGCCTGGCCGAGAAGATCGGTGCACAGATGCTGGCCGACCTGCGCGACGAGCTGGAACTGGTGCAGGGCGCCAGCCACCCGTTCGACCTGGACGCCTACCGCGCCGGCAAGCAGACCCCGGTGTTCTTCGGCTCCGGCGTGAACAACTTCGGCGTGCAGCCGCTGCTGGACTTCTTCGTCGAGCACGCACCGTCGCCGCAGGCGCGTTCGACCACCGGCCGCGAGATCGCCCCGGAAGAGAACAAGCTGACCGGCTTCGTGTTCAAGATCCAGGCCAACATGGACCCGCAGCACCGTGACCGCGTGGCCTTCATGCGCGTCTGCTCCGGCCGTTTCAGCGCCGGCATGAAGACCTTCCACGTGCGCACCGGCAAGGAAATGAAGCTGGCCAACGCGCTGACCTTCATGGCCAGCGACCGCGAGATCGCGGCCGAGGCCTGGCCGGGCGATGTGATCGGCATCCACAACCACGGCACCATCTCCATCGGCGATACCTTCACCGAAGGCGAAGCGGTGACCTTCACCGGCATCCCCAACTTCGCGCCGGAACTGTTCCGCCGCGCCCGCCTGCGCGACCCGCTCAAGCTCAAGCAGCTGCAGAAGGGCCTGGCCCAGCTGTCCGAGGAAGGCGCGACCCAGTTCTTCCGCCCGCTCACCAGCAACGACCTGATCCTGGGTGCGGTCGGTGTGCTGCAGTTCGACGTGGCCGCGTACCGCCTGAAGGACGAGTACGGCGTGGAAGCCACCTTCGAGCCGGTCAGCGTGACCACCGCGCGCTGGGTCCACTGCAGCAACGAGAAGAAGCTGGAAGAGTTCCGCGAGAAGAACGCGCTGAACCTGGCCCTGGATGCCGCCGGGCACCTGGTCTACCTGGCGCCGACCCGGGTCAACCTGCAGCTGGCGCAGGAGCGCTCGCCGGATGTCCGCTTCTCGGCCACGCGCGAAGCCGCCCATACCGTTTCGGCGGGCTGAACAACGGGGTCAGGTCCCTTTCCGCAAGGAAAGGGCGCTCCCCCTACCGGCGCAGGCCGGTAATTCATCGACCATACGGTGACGGGCGTGCACATCCCGCCCATCGCGGCGATGATAGGGGGGCGCGGGTCCCCACCTCCCCGCGAACGATGCCTACGCCATGTCCACGACTTCCGTTGCTTCGATCCGCGAAGAAATCGCAAGTGCCTTGACCCACGGCCTGGGTGCCGTGTTCGCGCTGGGTGCCGGCGCGGTCCTGATCACCCTGGCCGCGATCTACGGCGATGGCTGGCAGCTGGCCGGTGCCATCGTGTTCGGCATTGCGCTGCTGCTGCTGTACACCGCCTCGACCCTGTACCACGCCATCCAGCACCCGGTCGCCAAGGGGCGACTCAAGGTGTTCGACCACTGCGCGATCTACGTGCTGATTGCAGGCACCTACACCCCGTTCACCCTGATCGGTCTCCGCGGCCCGTGGGGCTGGGGCCTGTTCGCCGCAATCTGGACCCTGGCCCTGGCCGGTGTGGTGTTCAAGCTGTTCTACACCGGCCGCTTCAAGCGCCTGTCCACGGCCATCTACGTCGCCATGGGCTGGCTGGTGATCGTGGCGGTCAAGCCGATGCTGGCTTCGATCGACGGCTGGACGCTGGGCTGGCTGCTGGCCGGCGGCCTGTCGTACACACTGGGCACCTATTTCTACCATCGCGAATCGATTCCCTATTCGCATGCGATCTGGCACCTGTTCGTGATCGGTGGCAGCGTCTGCCACTTCGTCGCAGTGACCATGCAGGTGCTGTAGACCGGCGTCCGCGCCGCTTGTGCACGCCACGCACATGGACGCTTCGCGCCCCGTCCACGATGAGGGGGCAACCATGGCAGCGTGAATGCTGCCGCCTCCCCTGCTGCACGGCGCTCGCCCCGCTGGCGCCTCCGCCGCCCCGGTCCCCGGGGCCGCCGCTGGCTGACCGTGCTGGTCTTCCTGCTCGCGGCGGTGCTGGTGTTGATCGCGCTATGGGACTGGAACTGGTTCAAGGGCCCGGTTGAACGCGCGGTGCAGGCCCGCACCGGCCGTGCGCTGCAGATCGGAAATCTCGACGTCGACCTCGGCCGCACCAGCACCCTTCGCGCCGATGCGATCACCTTCGCCAATGCCCGCTGGGCAAAGCAGCCGAACATGGCCACGGCCGACCGCGTCGAGATCGACGTGCGGCTCTGGCCACTGCTGCGCGGCCGCGTGGAACTGCCCGAAGTACGCCTGACCCGGCCGGACCTGCTGCTGCAGACTGCCCCGCGCAAGGGTGAGCCCGGCAACTGGGATTTCCTCGGTGACAGCGCTGGCGGGACACGTCCCCAGCTCAAGCGACTGCGCATCGACGACGGTCGTCTGCAGTTCCTCGACGCGCTCGGCCGCACGGATATCCGCATGGAGATACGCAGCGGCCAGCCGAAGCAGACCGACGGCGCGCCGCCGCTGCTGGTGCAGGGCAAGGGACGCTGGCAGGGCAACCCGTTCACCCTGCGCGGTGGCACCGAATCCCCGCTGGAGCTGACCGACAGCGACCACCCGTTCCGCATCCACCTTGACGGCCGCGCCGGCGCTACCCACGCCGTCGCCACCGGCACGCTCACCAACCCATTCCAGCTGCGCGTGTTCGACCTACAGTTCGCGCTGAGCGGGCAGGATCTTGCCGACCTCTACCCGCTGCTCGGCATCGCCATCCCGCCCTCCCCGCCGTATGCGTTGAACGGCCGCCTCAAGCGTGACCACGACACCTGGCGCTACGAGCGGTTCTCCGGCAAGGTCGGCGACAGCGACCTGGGTGGCAATCTGCAGTTCGACGTGGGCGGCGCTCGCCCGCGATTGACCGCCACGCTGGAATCCAGGCGCCTGGACTTCGATGACCTGGCCGGCTTCGTTGGCGCCCCGCCAAAGACCGGCGGTGGCGAAACCGCCAATGCGGAGCAGAAGGCCGAGGCGGCGCGGGTAGCTGCCCGTGCGCGCGTGCTGCCCGATACGCCCTACAACCTCGGCAAGCTGCGGGCGATGGATGCCGACGTGCGCTGGAAAGCCCATCGCATCAACGCTCCGTCGCTGCCGCTGGATGACATGGATGCGCACCTGCTGCTGGATGACGGCCTGCTGCGGCTGGACCCGCTGAACTTCGGCGTCGCCGGCGGCGATATCCGCAGCACGGTCCGCATGGACGCGCGGCAACCGCAGATCAGCACCGCACTGAAGGCCAGCGTGCGCGGCGTGCAGCTGGGCCAGTTGTTCCCCGACGCCAAGCTGGCCGAGCAGGCCAAGGGCGGCATCGGCGGCGAAGTGGACCTGAGCGGCCGTGGCAATTCGATCGCGGCAATGCTCGGCAGCAGCAGCGGCAAGGTCGGCCTGGCGATGGGCCGCGGCCATGTCGGCAACCTCGTGATGGAGCTGGCCGGCCTGGACATCACCGAGTCGCTGAAGTTCCTGGTGACCGGCGACAAGCAGATTCCCCTGCGGTGTGCCTTCGCCGACTTCGGCGTGCGCGACGGCCTGATGACCAGCCAGGCACTGGCGGTGGACACCACCGACACGATCCTCATCGGCGAAGGCACGGTGAGCCTGCGCGACGAGACCCTGGACCTGCTGTTGAAACCGCGCCCGAAGGACAAGAGCATCCTGGTGCTGCGCTCGCCGCTGCACATCGCCGGTACGTTCAAGGACCCGTCGTTCCGCCCGGACTTCAAGGCGCTGGGCATCCGCGGCGCGGTGGCCCTGGCGCTGGGCAGCATTGCCCCGCCAGCGGCGTTGCTGGCAACGATCGAACTGGGGCCGGGCAAGGACGCCGACTGTGGTGGGCAGTATGCGAAGTAGGATTACAGCGTTGTTCGCGGCGCCTCCTTTCCCGCGCGTAGAGCCGGAGCAAGGCGACAGGCAGGACACGCCGCAAATACGTCCCTGTAGGCTCGGTCGGCGCATCCATGCGCCTCACGGTCCTGCCTCCGTCACCCGTCCCCCTCCTGACGGTTTCCTGCGCGCGCGGAACGAGAGCGGAAATTCAAAGTCAAAAGAAGAAAGCAAAGTCAAAAGCGGTTGCCGACCAAGGTTGGCCGCTACCAAAGGCGAGGCACCGCGCATGTACGCACCGCGCTCGCGGTGATGTATCCAGAGGCGGAGGGCATGGCCGTGCAGGACCGTTGGCGCCATGGATGGCGCCATCGAGCCCCCATGGATGGGTTTACGGCGTGTCCTGCACGGCCATGCCCTCCGCCTCCCGACGTATCAGATTGGCGCTGCTTGAGGCTTTGGCCTTTGGCTGCAAAATGCGGGCCGGCGGGCCGCAGGCCCGCCAGCGAAAACTCACCCCGCCACGATGTACTGCTGCAGCTGGTCCAGCTCCCGCCGCTGCGCATCGATCACCGACTTCACCAGGTCGCCGATGGAGATCACCCCCAGCACCTGCGCGCCCTCCACCACCGGCAGGTGGCGGATGCGGTAGTCGGTCACCAGCTGCAGGCAGTGCTCCACCTGCTCGCCCGGCGACACCGTCACCACCTGTGCCGTCATGATCTCCGCCACCGCGGTATCCCGCGACGAACGATCACGCAGCACGATCTTGCGCGCGTAATCACGCTCGGACAGGATCCCGACCAGTTTCGGCCCGTCCATCACCAGCACCGCACCGATGCCTTTTTCCGCCATCAATCGGATCGCATCGATCACCGCCGCTTCCGGCGCGACCGCATGTACTTCAGGAGACTTGCCGTCCAACAGTTGCCGTACCGTGGTCATCTGCCTGCCCTCCGAGGGTGGGTTGCAGGGCCGAGTCTGCCACGGCGGATGCTAGCCAGGCGTCAACCAGGTACAGCGGCCGCTGCTTGGACTCTTCGTACAGCCGCCCCAGGTACTCGCCGATCAGGCCCAGCGCGATCAGCTGCACCCCACCCAGGAACAGGATCACCGCCATCATCGTCGGCCAGCCCGCCACCCGGTCGCCATACAGCGCCGCTTTGACGATCACCCACAGGCCGAACAGGAAGGCGACCGCTGCCGTTGCCAGCCCCAGGTAGGTGGCCGCCCGCAGCGGCACGGTGGAGAATCCAGTGATGCCCTCCAGCGCGAAATTCCACAGCCGCCACAGGCTGAATTTGCTGGTGCCGGCCACGCGCGCGTGGCGGTGATAGGGCACGGCGATCCGCTTGAATCCGACCCAGCTGAAAAGCCCTTTCATGAAGCGGTGGCGCTCACGCATTCCACGCAGGGCGCTCAGCGCGCGCGGCGACAGCAGGCGGAAGTCCCCGGTGTCGGCCGGAATCGGTGTACGCGACAGGCGGCCCATCACCCGATAGAACATGGCTGCCGTGGCGCGCTTGATCCAGGCCTCGCCATCGCGGGCCATGCGCGTGCCGTAGACGTTGTCATGGCCCTCGCGCCAGCGGGCGACGAACTGCGGCACCAGCTCCGGCGGGTCCTGGCCGTCGGCATCCAGGATCATCGCCGCGCCTTCGTGCACCAGGTCCAGGCCCGCCGTCAGCGCCGCTTCCTTGCCGAAGTTGCGCGACAGCTTCAGCGCCGATACGCGCGCATCGGCCTGCGCAAGCCCGGCAATCACCTCCCAGGTGCCGTCGTGGCTGCCGTCGTCCACATAGAGGATGTGACCCTCGATGTCGGGCATGCCGTCGAGCACCGCGCACAGCCGCGGATGCAGCAGCGACAGTGCCAGGGCCTCGTTGTAGGCGGCGATGACGAAGGTGAGCCGTTCGCGGGTCATGCCCGGATTGTACGTTGCCGGCACGCACGCGGCCGGTCGCATGACGATCACGCCGTATGCACCTCAGTCCTCCGACAGGTAGGACGCGCCCCCCAGCTGGCGCGCCTGGCGCTGGATCCAGGCGGCACGCCGCTGCACGTAAGGCCCGGGCGCGGCCGCGTTGTAGCGCCGCGGTGCCGGCAGTACCGCAGCCAGACGCGCACTCTCGGCCGGGCTCAGCCGGGCCGCGTCCTTGCCCCAGAATTTCTGCGCCGCCGCCTGTGCCCCGTACACGCCATCACCGAACTCGGCGATGTTGGCGTACATCTCCAGGATCCGCTCCTTCGGCCACAGCGCCTCGATCAGCACCGTGTACCAGACTTCCAGGCCCTTGCGTATCCAGCTGCGGCCCTGCCACAGGAACAGGTTCTTGGCCACCTGCTGGCTGATCGTGCTGGCGCCGCGCAGGCGCCCGCCCCTGGCGTTGTGGTCGCGGGCCTTTTCGATGGCCTGCAGGTCGAAGCCGTTGTGGTCGGGGAAGCGCTGGTCCTCGGCGGCCACCAGCGAGATCGGCAGGCTCGGCGCCATCTGGTCGAGGTCGCGCCACTGGTAATGCAGCCGATAGGACCAGTCCGCCTCGCCCAGCGCTTCGCCGTAGCGCCACAGCATCACCGTGGACACCGGCGGGTCGATGAAGCGCAGCACCAGCACCTGCAGGCAGCTGAAAGCAGCCAGGAGCACCGGCAGCCACAGCAGCCGCTTCCAGCGCCAGCGCCGCCGGCGCGGCGCGGTGGCCGCCGCCTCTACCTTGTGCTGCTCTCCCGCTGCCCCCATTACTGGTGCATCCTTCTTCTGTCTGGTTGTCGGCGCATTATCCGGCAACCGCCCCCGTTTACGCGCGATGTGAGCCGATGACCGCCAACCCCGATTCCCTGATCCGCTTCCTGCTCCCCGCCGCCGGCGTCCGCGGCGTGCATGTGCACCTGCAGGCCACCTGGCAGGAAATCCTGTCCCACGCGGCGTACCCGGACGCCGCTGCCGAACTGCTCGGCGAGGCGTGCGTCGCTTCGGCACTGTTCACCGGCCACACCAAGATCGACGGCCGCCTGTCGGTGCAGCTGCGCAGCAGCACCGCGCTGCGCACCCTGTTCGCCGAATGCACCGCCGCTGGCACGCTGCGCGGTATCGCCCAGCTCAGCGAGGGCGCCGACGCGCCGCGTGACCTGTCCAGCCTCGGCGATGACGCCATCCTCGCCATCACCATCGAGAACCCCGGCCTGGACCCGCGTGAGCCGCAGCGTTACCAGAGCCTGGTTGCGCTGGCCGCGCCGGAACTGGACGAGGCCTTCGAAGACTATTTCCGCCAGTCCGAACAGCTGCCGACCCGCCTGCTGCTGGCCGCCGACCGCAACGGCGCCGCCGGCCTGCTGCTGCAGAAGCTGCCGGGCGACGAAGGCGACGAGGACGGCTGGGCGCGTGCCAGCGCCCTGTTCGAAACCCTGGGCAAGGCCGAACTGCTGGCCACCCCGGCCGAAGCGCTGCTGCACCGCCTGTTCCACGAAGAGCGGCCGGAACTGCTGGGCAGCAAGCCCCTGTCCTTCGCCTGCTCCTGCTCGCGCGAGCGGGTGGCCGGCATGCTGCAGTCACTGGGCGAGGAAGAAGCCCGTGCGGCCGCCGAGGACACCGGCGCGGTCGAGGTGCGTTGCGAATTCTGCGGGCGTGAGTATCACTTTCCATTGACGGAGTTCGGCATACTGTTCCACGGCGCCCAGGGGGCTGTACCGGCGCCTGAACGGCTTCAATGAACGGCAGTCTTGTACCTGGGGAGGATCAAGGCTTGTTAAGAATTCATAAACACCCTAGGATCAAGTTCCCGTCCCCACGGGAACTTCCGTTGTCTGTCCCTGTCTGAACTGGTCCGATGCGTACCTTCCTGCGTCTACCGCTGGCCCTGCTGATCGCCCTTGGCGCGATCACGGGCGCGCATGCGCAGAGCAAGGACACCCGCACCGTGCTGCCGGTATGGAACAAGGGCAGCGGCAAGGTGGAGGCGCTGCTGTACCTGGAGCCGACCGGCGAACAGGCGGCCGGCGCCCGCTGGCATTTCGGCCGCAATTCCCTGGACGCGGCCTTTGGCCTGTCGTCCGGCGATTCGCTGGGCCTGCTCTGCAACAGCAGCAGCGGCACCAGCATCAGCGGACTGGCCAGCCACTGCATGCTGGCCAGCCTGGGCGACGACGATGACCTCAACAGCCGCCGCTTCACCGGCACTGCGGCACTGAACCGTGGCAACAGCCGCCTGGGCATCACCGCCGGCACCGGCCGTGAAACCCTGCCGGCCTGGTTGTCGGGCCCGAACAAGACGCCCTCCCTGCGTGCCGAGCAGAACGATCTGACCGTGTTCGCGCAGAAGAACATCGGGCGCGAAGGCTTCGTGTCCATCGCCGGCACCTATGCCAAGGCCCGCCTGGTCCCGCTGGCCGACGCCTCGCCGGCCCTCGTCGATCGCTGGGACAGCAAGAGCCTGAGCCTCGGTGCCGGTTACGGCAACTTCACCGGCAGCATCATCGGCCGCGTGGTCGACGTCCCGGGCAAGCCCGGCAAGTGGGAAGGCCTGGGCATCGGCCTGACCTGGCGGACCCCGTGGTCGGGCCAGCTCACCGTCGGCGCCGAGAACGTGATCAGCCGCGGCAAGAACCCGTTCTCCCCGCGCAATGAAAGCAACGACGACGGCACCGTGCCGTATGTCCGTTACGAACAGGATCTCTGATCCCCGCAGTCACGCTGTGCAGCGACAGACCCGAGGGCGCCGAAAGGCGCCCTTTGCATGTGCGTGCCGGACGCATAAAGACGCGTTCGCAATGGTCGCTGGGAAATGAAACACAACGCGCCGAAATACTCGGATACATAACAACGGAAACTTTTTTCATCATTCCTTGTTAACAAACGAGGCATGACGAATTGACCCTGCCGGCAACTCTTTGACTGGGTTGGGAAAAGTTGATTTTTACCAGAATCACAGTCTGGATTAACACAGCTTTAATTCTTGGCGAACGCCCGTTACTATCGGGTCAGCCTCGCGATTTGGGAGCGCTTTTTCGCTCCCCCGCCGGGCATTAACCCCAGCCAAGATTTCTTGGAGAGAGAGAGCCAATGAAACTCAAGTCCAGCCAGCTGCGTGACGCAGTTGTGATCGCGCTTGTTGCCGGTGCCACCACCGCAACGGCCCACGCCCAGGAAGCCACCAACCTCGACCGTATCGAGGTCACCGGTTCGCGCATCCGCCAGGTCGATACCGAAACTGCACAGCCGGTGTTGAGCCTGAGCCG
The DNA here is from genome assembly GCF_900101175.1 of Stenotrophomonas pavanii. GTDB lineage: Bacteria > Pseudomonadota > Gammaproteobacteria > Xanthomonadales > Xanthomonadaceae > Stenotrophomonas > Stenotrophomonas pavanii. The sequence goes on from NZ_FNFQ01000001.1 coordinate 571,078, forward strand.
CGCCACCATCGAAAAGAGCGGCTTCAAGACGGTCGCTGACGTGCTGCAGAACATTTCTGCCGCCGGCAGCCCGGCCATCAGCCGTTCCGAACCGCTGTCCTCCGGTGAGATGGTCGGCGGCTACTACATCGACCTGCGCAACCTGGGTGCACAGCGCACCCTGATCCTGGTCGATGGCAAGCGCCTCGGCGCCAGCGTCAGCGGCTATCAGGACGTGTCGCAGATCCCGTCGGCCATCGTCGAGCGCATCGACGTGCTGAAGGACGGCGCTTCCTCGGTGTACGGTTCCGACGCCATGGCCGGCGTGATCAACATCATCACCCGCAAGAACTTCGAAGGCCTGGAAGTCAACGCCTACACCGGGCAGTACAGTGAAGGCGACGGCCAGAAGCAGAGCGCCGATTTCGTGGCCGGCTTCACCGGCGATCGCGGCTCGATCACCATCGGTGCCGAGTACTCCAACGAAAAGGCGGTGTGGGCCAAGGACCGCTGGTTCTCCGAATCGTCGCGCACCAATCGCCATCCGACCGCTGGCTGGACCTCGGTCAGCCAGTGGGGCTCGGTGTACGACCCGACCGATCCGGACGCACCGTCGCTCACCCTCAATCGCGGCGGCAATCCGTACAACGCGGCGGACTTCCACGAAACCGACCTGACCCCGATCACCGGTGACGTGAGCAACTCCAACCAGCAGATGCAGCTGCTGACCCCGACCAAGCGTCGCAGCGTATTCGCCAACCTGCAGTACGACCTCACCGACAATGTCCGTTTCAGCGGTGACCTGCTGTACACCCGCCGCGAATCGGAAGCGCAGGTGGCCGGTTACCCGCTGCAGTCCGAAGCCTACGCCAACCTCGGTTCCATCTGGTCGGCCGACAGCTACTACAACCCGTTCGGCCAGGACATGGCGTATGTCCGCCGTGGCTGGGAAGTGCCGCGCGTTTCCAACAACAAGCTGACGACGTTCCGCTTCAGCGGCGCGCTGCAGGGCTCGTTCCAGTTCAAGGACAAGTACTTCGACTGGGAAGCCGGCTACCTCTACCAGAACTCCGAAAACAACCAGAGCCAGACCGGCAACTACAACGTCCTGGCGGCCAACGCCGCCACCGGGGCCTCGTTCTACAACCCGGCAACCGGCCGCGTGGAGTGCGGAACCGCTGCGGGCCTGGCTGCGGGCACCAACCCGGCCTACGGCCCCGGCGCCGGCGGCTGCATCCCGTGGAACCCGGCCATTCCGTTCGGCCGCACCGGTGATGGCGGCTTGACCGGCAATCCGGACCTGCAGCAGTTCCTGTTCCCGACGACGCACAACGTCGGCGAAACCACGATGACGTCCTACTACGCCAACATCGCGGGCAGCATCCTGACCCTGCCGGCAGGCGACCTGGGCTTCGCCCTGGGTTACGAGTACCGCGAAGAGAAGGGCAACTTCAATCCGGACGCACTGTCGCAGTCGGGTTACTCCACCGACCTGGCGGCTGGCCCGACCGGCGGCAAGTACGACGTCAATGAAGTGTACCTGGAGCTGAACGTACCGATCCTGGCCGACCTGCCCGGTGCCAAGGAACTGAGCCTGAGCGCAGCCACCCGCTTCTCCGACTTCAGCACCTTCGGCAACACGACCAACAGCAAGTTCGGCCTGAAGTGGCGCCCGATCGATCAGCTGCTGGTCCGCGCGACCTACTCCGAGGGCTTCCGCGCGCCGACCATCGCCGACCTGTACGGCGGCAGCTCGCAGTCCTTCGAGTACTTCACCGATCCGTGCGATACCTCGTTCGGTCTGGCCGCAACCGATGCCGCCACGGCCCAGCGATGCGCTGCCGCCCTGGGTGCACTGGCCCCGAACTTCCGCCAGCTGAAGCAGGGTTACGTCCCGGCGGAAGGCCCGGATGAGCAGAGCCCGGTGCCGTTCACCTCCGGCTCCAATCCGAACCTGACTCCGGAAACGTCCAAGTCCAAGACCGTTGGCCTGGTCTGGAGCCCGACCTTCGCCCCGGGCCTGAACCTGAGCCTGGACTGGTTCAACATCAAGATCGAGAACACGATCGTTTCCGATACCCCGACGGATCAGCTGAACGACTGCTACGTTCTGGGCATTGCTGAGCGCTGCAGCACCTTCACCCGTGACGCCACGCTCGGCTACGTCAACAACCTGACCTACGGCAGCCGCAACGCCGGCTTCATCGAAACCGAAGGCTTCGACTTCGATGCAAGCTACCGCTATGCGACCGACACCTGGGGCAGCTTCAACTTCAACCTGCAGAACACCTACGTCACCAAGAACGTCCTGAAGACGGCCAATGATGACTCCCCGGTGCAGATCTACAATGGCTTCGGCAGCAACTTCCGCCTGCGTTCGAACCTGACCGTTGGCTGGGAATTCGGCGACTTCGGCATCACCTGGGGCACCCGCTACTTCTCCAGCGTGAAGGAGCGTTGCTACTACGCCACCGAGTGCTCGCTGCCTGACTACGGCTCGCCGGATCCGGCCCGCAACCAGGCGCAGAACAAGCGCGGCGCCACCACCTTCCACGACGTCCAGGTCTCCTGGAACGCGCCGTGGAATGCGACCATCGCGGTCGGTGCACGCAATGTGTTCGACCACTACGGCCCGCAGATGTACTCGGCGCCGAACTCGCAGTACTCCTACTACGGCGGCTACGACATCGGTCGCCTGATCTACATGCAGTACAAGCAGAAGTTCTGATCGGTACTCCGATCAGCTGATGCCGCAACGGCCCCGCAAGGGGCCGTTGTTCGTTATGCCGCCTGGAAAGGGGCTGCGCCGCCTGAAAAAAAAACCGCGGCATCGCCGCGGCCTTTGTTCACCCTGATCCCGGGGCGCTCATCCGTTCGGAATCAGCGTCTCGATCAGATGCTCGACGTACGCTTCGAAGTCCTCGCGCGCCTGCTTGGGCTGCTGCAGCTGCAGCGACAACTGCAGGAAGCCGACGTAGGCGGCATAGGCCAGGCGCGCGCGATGGCGTGCATCGGTCGAGCTGAGGCCGGCCTGTCGGAACGAGGCGACCAGATAGTCGAGGCGACGCTGCGAGACCCGGTCGATCACCGGCCGCACCATCGGATGGTCCAGCGCCTTCAGCAATTCGCTGTAGATGATGTGCGGCTGCACTTCATGCGCCACCATCTGGAACAGCTGGCGCAGGCGCACGCGCGGATCCGGCACGTCTTCCAAGCTGCCGAATACCTGTTCCTGCTCAAACAGTTCCCAGCGTTCCAGTGCCGCCTGCAACAATGCGTCGCGCGAGGGGAAATGCCAGTAGAAACTGCCCTTGGTGACACCCAGTCGCCGAGCCAGGGGCTCCACCGCGACGGCGCCGACACCTTGTTCAGCAATCAGATCGAGGGCCGCCTGGGCCCAGTCTTCGGCACTCAGGCGGCTGTTGCGGCCGGCGCGCGGTTCGCCGGCGGAAGCGTCAGGTTGATTCATGGACTGATTTAACCATACGCCGGGGTTCGTTGCAGTACGCGGTTGCGGTCGAAACCGTCACAGGGTCCCGTGAGCCCCTCTCCAGGCACCTTCCGCAGCGCACCATACCATGCAGTATTGACATCCCTCGGAAGCGATCCATACTAGCAAGTATGGTTACGTCCCCAACTCCCGCTGCGTTTCATGACCTGCGCTTGGACGCCGCCCATGGCGCTCGCCTGGCGGCGACCGTAAGCGACCATGGCCGGCGCGACCGGGTGCTGTTCGCGCATGGCTTCGGCCAGACCCGCCACGCCTGGAATGCCACCGCCCGCGCACTGAACGCGGCCGGCCTGCAGACGCTGGCCTACGACGCGCGCGGCCATGGCGATTCCGACTGGAATGGCGCCGACCTGCCCTATCACGGCGAACAGTTCGCCGACGACCTGATCGTGCTGGCCGGTGAACAGCCGCGCCCGCCGGTACTGGTTGCCGCCTCGATGGGCGGGCTGTTCGGGCTGCTGGCCGAGTCGCGCTGGCCGGGGCTGTTCTCGGCGATGGTGCTGGTCGACATCACCCCGCGCTGGGATACCGCCGGTGTCGAGCGCATCCTCGCCTTCATGACCGCCCATCCCGACGGCTTCGCCTCGCTGACCCAGGCCGCCGACGTGATTTCGGCCTACATGCCGCACCGTCCGCGCAAATCCGAGCAGTCGCTGCGTGCGCTGCTGCGCGAGGACGGCCACGGGCGTTGGCGCTGGCACTGGGATCCGCGCCTGGTGGCCGAACTGGCCCGCGACAGCGAGCAGCATCAGGATGCGCTGGCCGACGCAGCGCGCCAGGTGAAGTGCCCGCTGCTGCTGGTCAGTGGCGGCCGCAGCGACCTGGTCACGCCACAGACCGTGGCCGAATTCCTGGCGTTGGCGCCGCACGCTCGCCATGTACAGCTGCCGCAGGCCACGCACATGGTCGCCGGCGATGACAACGACGCCTTTACCGCTACTGTGTTGGACTATCTGGACGTGTTGCCCGCAGCGGACGCTGCGGCTTCGTCCGCCACAAACGAGCACGTCACCGGAGCACGCTCATGAGCATCGTTCTTCCCTTCCTCGCCCTGCTGCTGGCAGGCGCGTTCGTCGCCTACCACCGCATGCGGCTGGTTACCTGGACGCTGATCAGCGTGGCCCTGCTGGTCGCCTGCTGGTTCATTCCCTACGTCAACCAGACCGCCACGATCGTTGCCGCAGCGGTGCTGGCCGTCATCGCCGTGCCGCTGCTGCTGCCGTTCATCCGCAAGCCGCTGTTGACCGGCCCGATGATGAAGGTGTTCCGCAAGGTGCTGCCGCCGCTGTCGCAGACCGAGCGCATCGCGCTGGAAACCGGTTCGGTCGGTTTCGAGGGCGAACTGTTCACCGGTGATCCGGACTGGAACATCCTGCTGAACTACCCCAAGCCGCAGCTGACCGCCGAAGAGCAGGCTTTCCTCGATGGCCCGGTGGAAGAGCTGTGCGCGATGGTCAACGACTGGGAAATCACCCATGTCCATGCCGACCTGCCGCCGGAGCTGTGGGCCTTCATCAAGAAGAACAAGTTCTTCGGCATGATCATCCCGAAGGAATACGGTGGCCTGGGCTTCTCCGCGCTGGCCCACCACAAGGTGATCCAGAAGCTGGCCTCGGTGTCCTCGGTGGTCAGCTCCACCGTCGGCGTGCCCAACTCGCTGGGCCCGGGTGAACTGCTGGTGCATTACGGCACCCAGGAACAGAAGGACCAGTACCTGCCGCGCCTGGCCGATGGCCGTGAAGTGCCCTGCTTCGGCCTGACCGGTCCGTTCGCCGGCTCCGATGCCACCTCGATTCCGGACTACGGCATTGTCTGCAGGGGCGAGTGGAACGGCGAGCAGGTGCTCGGCGTCAAGCTGACCTTCGACAAGCGCTACATCACCCTGGCTCCGGTCGCTTCGCTGATCGGCCTGGCCTTCCGCATGTATGACCCGGATGGCCTGATCGGCGACACCCGCGACATCGGCATCACCCTGGGCCTGCTGCCGCGCGACACCGCCGGCGTCGAGATCGGCCGTCGCCACTTCCCGCTGAACTCGACGTTCCAGAACGGCCCGATCCGCGGCAAGGACGTGTTCATTCCGCTGACCCAGCTGATCGGTGGCGCGGCCATGGCCGGCAAGGGCTGGAACATGCTCAACGAGTGCCTGGCCGTGGGCCGCTCGATCACGCTGCCGTCCACCGCCAGTGGTGGTGCCAAGGCCGGTGCTGCCGTCACCGGCGCCTATGCCCGCATCCGCAAGCAGTTCGGCCTGTCGGTCGGCCGCTTCGAGGGCGTCGAGGAAGCACTGGCCCGCATCGGCGGCAAGGCGTACAAGATCAGCGCACTGTCGCAGGCTACCGCTGCCGCGGTCGACCGTGGCGACGTGCCGTCGGTGCCGTCGGCGATCGCCAAGTACCACTGCACCACCATGAGCCGTGAAGTGATCTCGGACATGATGGACGTGATCGGCGGCAAGGGCATCATCCTGGGGCCGCGCAACTTCGCTGGCCGCAGCTGGCAGGCCGCGCCAATCGCGATCACCGTGGAAGGCGCCAACATCATGACCCGCAGCCTGCTGATCTTCGGCCAGGGTGCGATCCTCTGCCACCCGTGGGTGCTGAAGGAAATGAAGGCCGCGCAGGATCCGGATACCCGCGCCGGCCTGCAGGAGTTCGACCGCAGCCTGTTCGGCCACATCCGCTTCGGCATCTCCAATGCCGTGCGTTCGTTCTGGTTCGGCCTGACCGGCGCGCGCTTCGGTGCCGCCCCGGGCGACGCCTACACCCGCCGCTACTTCCGCAAGCTGGATCGCTACTCGGCCAACCTGGCGCTGATGGCCGACATCTCGATGATGACCCTGGGCGGCAAGCTGAAGTTCAAGGAATCGCTGTCCGGCCGCCTGGGCGATGTGCTGAGCCACGTCTACATGACCAGCGCCATGCTCAAGCGCTACCACGACGAAGGCGCACCGCAGGCCGACCAGCCGCTGCTGGCCTGGGCCTTCCATGACAGCGTGCACAAGATCGAAGAGTCGCTGTCGGCCGCGCTGCGCAACTTCCCGATCCGTCCGATCGGCTGGCTGATGTGGGCGCTGATCTTCCCGCTGGGCCGTCGTGCCGAGGCTCCGGGCGACCGCCTGAGCCGCCGCGTCGCCGCCCTGCTGATGGCGCCGAACGAAGCCCGCGACCGCCTGGCCAGTGGCGTGTTCCTGACTCCCTGCGAGAACAACCCGGGTGGCCGCATCAACAGCTACCTGAGCAAGGCGATCATGGCCGAGCCGGTGGAGCGCAAGTTCCTCAAGGCGCTGAAGAGCAAGGGCATCGAGGCGCTGGATTTCAAGGCACAGCTGGACGAGGCCGTGGCCGAGGGCGTGATCACCCAGGACGAGCGCAGCCTGCTGGAAGAGCTGCGCACGCTGACCCTGGACACCATCACCGTGGACGACTTCGACACCCACGAACTGCGCGCGGCCAGCTACTACGACCGCCAGCACAAGGATCCGCATTCGCAGGCCGCCTGATCGGCCGCGATACGCGTTGCCTCGACGGCGGGCCTCGGCCCGCCGTCGCTTTATCCGCCCACCGGAATACCCACCATGTCCACGCCCCTGCTCTCGCTCTACAACCGCCTGCAGCGCTGGCCTGCCGGCAACTGGCTGTTCTCGCGCGCGGTGTGTTTCAAGGCGCCCTACTTCGCCAGCATCGCGCCGCGCATCACGCGCCTGGAACACGGGCGCTGCGAAGGCACGCTGGCCGACCGCCGCAGGGTCCGCAACCACATCGGCACGGTGCACGCGATCGCGATGTGCAACCTAGCCGAACTGACCGCCGGGTTGATGGTCGATGCATCGCTGCCGAAGGGGATGCGCTGGATTCCGAAGGGAATGCAGGTGCAGTACCTGGCCAAGGCACGGGGCACGCTGCAGGCGGTGGCGTTGCCGGCGCAGCCGATTGTCGTTGCGGCCGAGGGGTATGCGCTGCCGGTAACGGTCAGCGTGCGCGACCGCGCAGGGACGGAGGTGTTCAGCGCGGTCATCGACATGTGGATGTCGCCGGCGAAGTAGTGTTCCCGCGAACGGCGCAGCCCCTCGTGGGTAGACGGTTGATCGCGGAAAGCCCTGGCTGGGCTGGGGACGGTGGGTTCGCGGGGGACGCCGTGAACCCATCCCTGGGGGCTTGGCCGCGGCATCCATGCCGCGGACGCCCCCGCGAACCCACCGCCCCCAGCCTCGGACGGATCTCTGCGGCGCCCACCCACGCGAGAGAAAAAAGAGAGCAGAAGCAAAAGCAAAAGCGGCCCACCGGCCGCTTTTTGCTGTTGCTGTTGCTGTTGCTGTTGCTGTTGATCTTCTTTTTCTTCTCCGTGGGCTGGCCGCGCCCTGAAACTGTCAGGGGTGTGGCGGGTGGGCCGTGCAGGGGCGTTGGCGCCATGGATGGCGCCATCGAGCTTGCATGGACGTACTTGCAGCGTCCCCTGCACGGCCCACCCGCCACACCCAACACATGGCCCGCTCCACGCGACCACCCACGAGGGGCTGCGCCGTTGGCTGGAAACTACGCCAGCGCGCGAAACACCAACGCCAGGATCGCCGGCACCGCCTGGATCATGAAAATGCGGCGGCTCACGCTGTAGGCGCCATAGCACCCCGCCACCACCACACAGGCCAGCGAGAACGTCACCAGCACCGGCTGTGCCATCGCCAGCCCCACCCCGATGCCTGCCGCCAGGAAGCCGTTGTACAGGCCCTGGTTGGCCGCCAGCACGCGCGTGGTCTCGGCCTTCTCCGGCGTGTTGCGGAAGGTCTTCAGGCCCAGCGGGCGGGTCCACAGGAACATCTCCAGCACCAGGAAATAGACGTGCAGCAGTGCGACCAGCAGGGTCAGGGCGAGTGCGATCCAGTACATGGGCGGTTCCTTGGACAGGGAAGGAGAATGGGGTCAGCGCCCTTTCCCCGCGGGAAAGGGCTCTGACCCCGGCAAATCAGCGGTCGCGCGGCAGTTTCTTTTCTTCGCGCAGCACGCCGAATGCGGCAGCGGTCATGCACGCGGCCACCACCACGCCACCGATGAACACGACGTGCGATCCGAACAGGGACAGGCCCTTGTGCAGCCACGCGAAGCTCAGGTCCGCGCCGCGGTAGACCACGGTGTCGATCGCGGCGCCCGCCTTGTAGCGCCACTGCCGGTCCACGCGCGTGTAGATGGTCTCGCGCGCCGGCTTGGCCAGCGCGAACTCGCTGGCGCGGGTCATCACCTGCACCACCGCGACCATCAGCGGCATCGGCGAGGCCGCCAGCACCGAGAAGCCGATCAGGATCGCGAACCCGGGAACCAGCAGCGCCGGCGCGATGCCATGGCGCGACAGCAGCCAGCGGGTCAGGCCCAGCTGCATCAGCAGCGCCAGCGCGTTCACCGCCAGGTCGATGCGCGAGAAGAACGCGGTACTGGCCGCCGGGTCGGTGAAGGCCGCACGCACGATGCTGGCCTGCTGGTTGTACAACAGCGTGCCGACGCCCACGCCGAACACCACCATCACCGCCAGCCAGCGCAGCAGCGGCTCGCGCACGATCAGTTTCAGGCCATCCAGTACGCTGCCGCCCATCGGCTGCTCGCCGGACACCAGTTGCTGCTCGCGTTCGCGCAGCACCGCCCAGTGCCGCAGCCGCCAGATGCTCAACAGACAGATGGCGAGGAAACCGGCCGAGACCAGCATCAGGTTGGCGATGCCCACGCGTTGCACCAGCGCACTGGTGATGATCGGGCCGAGGAAGGCCCCGATGGTGCCTGCCGCGCCGATGTAGCCGTAGAAGGCGCGTGCCTGCGCGTTGGAGAACACGTCGGCCATGAAGCTCCAGAACACCGCCACCGCGAACAGGTTGAAGACCGTGATCCAGAAGAAGAACGCCATGCCGCGGCCCGGCACGCCGCTGTCGAACATGACATAGAAGCCCAGCAGGGTAACGATGAAGAAGCCATACACCGCGGGCAGGAACACGCGCCGCGGGAAGCGGCTGACCAGCCAGCCGTAGACCGGCTGCAGCACCAGCATGATCACGAACACGCAGGAGAACAGGAACTGCAGGACGAAATCCTTCAATGCGATGCCATGGCTCTGGAACCAGGCAATCAGCACGGGCGGAAACACCGTTTCCAGGTCGGCGGAAGCGGCCATCGCCTCGCGCACCGGGCGCAGCACGTAGTAGCCGCTGAGCAGGCAGAAGAAGTACAGGAACGACCACCACAGCGCCGGCGACTCGCGCAGCGCCGTCGTCAGTCCGCGCAGTGCCCCCTTGCCCGGTGCCGCGCTCACACAGCGGCCCTCGCCCGCAGACGGCGGTTGGACAGCGGCATGGCAGGCTCCGGGGGGCAGTGAAGCGCGTACGTTAGCCAATGCACCGCAACAGCGCCAGCGTGCCCCGTCCTGCCGCCTGCGACGGCGCAGGACGCAGCCCAGCGGCGACACGTTCCGACACACTTTCGGGGCGTCAAAATTCCAACTTTTTCAACGAGATGCGCATTCATCTTCGCTTTGTTTGTGCACAGAGGAAAAGCGGCGCTAGAATCGCCATCAGCAGTCGCGCACGGGTCCAACCGATGAAAAAGAACAGCCTGCGTCGTCCGATACGTTCGGCGGCTACCGGTTTGCTGGGCATGTTGATGCCCGTTGCCTTGTCCACCACCGCGCAGACCCCGCCGGCGTTGCCACCGATGCCGGCCAACATTGAATCGGCCGCCACCAGCGCCGTGCCGCACACCCAGCCAGCGGCCTACCGCACCGGGCTGGTGCCGCATGTGCAGGCGCCGGCCCCCGGCTTCAACGTCGCCAACATCGAGTCGATGGCGCAGCAGCTCACCTATGGCGAGCGCGTGCCGGGCATGGCGGTGGCGATCGTGCAGGGCGGCCGCATCCTCAGCGCGCGCGGCTATGGCGTTACCGACGTCAACAATCCGCAGCCGGTCGATGCGCACACTGTGTTCCGCCTGGCCTCGCTGTCGAAGGCGTTCGCCGGCACCATGGCCGGCCTGCTGGTCAACGACGGTACGCTGCGCTGGGACAGCAAGGTCACCGACTACGTGCCGGGCTTCCGCCTGAGCTCGCCGGAAGCAACCGATCGGCTGACCGTGGCCGATGTGCTCAGCCACCGCGTCGGCCTGCCCTACAACGCCTATGACCGCGATATCGAAGGCAACGCCGAGTACTACGCGCTGACCCAGAAGCTGGCCAACACCAGCCTCAAGTGCCTGCCGGGCGACTGCTACGCCTACCAGAACGTGGCCTTCAGCCTGATCGGCGACGTCGTCTATGCCGCGTCCGGCAGCTTTTACGAGCAGTCGGTGGAGCGCCGCATCTTCAAGCCGCTGGGCATGAACGATGCCAGCCTGGGCCTGGCCGGCATCCAGGCCAGCTCGCGCTGGGCGCGTCCGCACGTGCGCAGCCGCAATGGCTGGGTCTCGCTGACGCCGAAGCCGACCTACTACCGCGTGGCGCCGGCGGCCGGCGTCAATGCCAGCGCCAGTGACATGGCGCAGTGGCTGCTGGCCCATACCGGCCATCGCCCCGACGTGCTGCCGGCCCCGCTGCTGGCCACGCTGCATTCGAGCCTGATCAACACCCCGGGCGAAATGCGTTCGGGGTGGCGTCGCGAGCGCCTGCACTCGGCGGGCTACGCCCTGGGATGGCGCACGTTCGACTACGCCGGCCACGACGTGGTGTTCCATGCCGGCGCCGTGCAGGGCTATCGCGGCCTGGTCGCGCTGGTGCCGGAACGCGACCTCGGCATCGCCATCCTCTGGAATGGCGAAAGCGGCCTGCCCAGCGGCCTGCTGCCGACCGTGCTCGACTCTGCGCTCGGCCTGCCGGCGCAGCGCTGGCTGGACGTGGACACCGACTTTGGCAGCGACAACCTGATGGCCGAGGGTGCGAGCCCGGCGCAGCAGGACAAGCGCAAGGGCAAGGGTGCCTCCGGCAATCGCGCGGTTGCCTCGCCGCGCTGATCGGGCGGGCTCGACCGTGAGCCTGAAGGGCGGCCTGCGGGCCGCCCTTTTTGTTGTTGTGTTGAGCCGAGCCACGCTCGGCAGAGCGGCATCGTGGCGAAAAACCGCCGAGCATGGGTTCGGCGCTACAGCTCCGCAGCGCTAGTGCGCAAAGTAGTGCATGCCACCGTCCACCGGGATCACCGCACCGGTGATGTAGCCAGCCAGCGGCGAGGCCAGGAACGCCACCAGCGGCGCCACTTCCTCCGGCTCTCCGAAGCGTCCGATGGGGATGTTGCGCGCAATGAACTCGCGCCGGCTGGCTTCGGTGGGATGCAGGCGATCCAGGATCTGCGCGCTGTTGATACGCCCCGGCGCGATCGCATTCACCGTGATGCCCTGCCCGGCCAGCTCCGATGCCAGCCCCTTGCTCCACAGATGCAGTGCCGCCTTCGCCGCGGTAGCGGCATTGACCGCGCGTGGCTCCATCGAACCGCTGAAGTTGATCACCCGCCCCCATCGGCGCGCCTGCATGTCCGGCAACAGTGCCTGGGTCATCCGTCGCGCAGCGGAGAAGTTCAGGGCGATCGCCTCGTCCCATACCTCGTCAGCGGCGTCCACCGTGGTCGGACGCGAGCCTCCCGCCGCATTGACCAGGATGTCGATGCGCTGCAACGCGGCCCGCGATGCCTGTGCGACATGCAGGACGTCCTCGGCAACGGTGAGATCGCCGGCCACGACGACCGGTGCTGCGCCGCCGTCGGCTTCGATCCGTGCGGCCAATGCCAGCAGCGGTTCCTGGCGCCGCGACGTGATGGCGACGTGCACGCCCTGCGCCGCCAGCTGCCTGGCGACGGCGGCACCGATGCCGCTGGCCGCGCCCGTCACCAGTGCGGTACGGCCTGCAAGATTCAAGTCCATGGGGGTCTCCTGTCAGTGGGGCCGGTGCATCCGGCCGGTGCAGGACAGGCTGTACGATCACCCCTGATTGATAAACTCCGCGCAGGTTTCAGCATTCAACACCGGGGGTGTCAGATGAACCTGCTGGAAAGCATGCAGGTCTACGTGCTGATCGTGGACAAGGGCAGCCTCAGTGCGGCCGCGGCGGCGATGGAGATCTCCGCGACGATGGCGGGCAAGCACCTGCGTGCGCTGGAAGCCCGGCTGGGGATGCAGCTGTTGAGCCGTACCACCCGGCGCCAGCACATGACGCCATTCGGCGAGGACTACTACACGCGCTGCAAGGAGATCCTGCGCCTGGTGGAGGAGACCGACGCGCAGGCGCAGCACCAGCAGCTCTCACCGGCGGGCACGCTGCGCATCAGTGCACCGGTGATCTTCGGTACACACGCGCTGGTGCCGGCGCTGGCCGAGTACATGGCGCGTCATCCGGATGTCCGCGTCGAAGCCACGCTGACCGATCGTGTGGTCGACCTGGCCGAAGAGGGCTTCGAAGCGGCACTGCGCATCGGAACGCTGGCCGACAGCAGCGTGCTGGTTGCGCGTGCGCTGGCGCCCTATCGCCTGATGATGTGCGCCTCGCCCGCGTACCTGGCCCGGCATGGCACGCCACACAGCGTGCAGGCGCTTGCGCGGCACCAGTACAGCGTGCAGGCGCTTGCGCGGCACCAGTGCCTGTCGTTCGAACCGAGCGCGCTGGCACAGTGGCTGCAGGGCGATGCTGGCGGGCTCGACCGCGTTCCCGACGGGCGGCTGCAGATCAACAATGGCGAAGCGCTGCGTTCGGCGGCGCTGCATGGCCTGGGCATCGTCCTGCAATCGACGCTGCTGCTGGGCGCCGATGTCGACGCCGGACGCCTGGTGCAGCTGTTCCCCGAACACGGCCAGGCCGGTCGGCCGATGCACGTGGTCTACGCCCACGACCGTTACCGTTCGACCCGCCTGCGCAGCTTCCTGGATTTCCTGGTGGAGCGCTTTCCACCGGCGCCGCACCGATAACGTCGACCGTTTGAAAAGCCGTCGGGCATGGCTTGACGCTACAGGCGGCCCCATAAAAAAACCCCCTCCCCGCTGGGCAGCCAGGGAAGGGGTTTCAGGATGCGGCTATCGGGAAGTACTTAGATCAGCGGCGCCGGGGTTGCCGGCAGAGCGACCGGAGCGGCCTTCTTCTTGCGGGCGGCCGGCTTGCGCTTGGCAACCTTCTTCGCCGCCTTCTTCGGGGCAGCCTTCTTGGTGGCCTTCTTCGCGGTCTTCTTCACTGCCTTCTTGGCGGTCTTCTTGACGGCCTTCTTGGCAGTGGCCTTCTTCGCGACCTTCTTGGCAGGCTTGCGGGCCGTTGCCTTCTTGGCGGTCTTCTTGGTGGCCTTCTTGGCTACCTTCTTCGCGGCCTTCTTGGCAGTGGACTTCTTGGCGACCTTCTTTGCCGCCTTCTTCACTGCCTTCTTCGCAGTGGCCTTCTTGGCGACCTTCTTCGCCGCCTTCTTCACTGCCTTCTTGGCGGTCGCCTTCTTCGCGACCTTCTTCACTGCCTTCTTGGCAGCGGCCTTCTTCGCGACCTTCTTCACCGCCTTCTTGGCGGCGGGCTTTTTCTTCGCAGCTTTCTTGGTTGCCATGGGATGGCTCCTCGTCAGTGATAGGGAGTTGAAACGCCCAGGTGGATCAAACCCGCGGATGCTGCGTGCGGGGACCGCCGGCGCGTCAGGCGCGCCGTTACGGATGCGGCAATGCCCGCCTCGATCGGCGGAGCGGGCACTGGAACGGAAGGTGCCTTGCATTTCTCCGGGGGAAGCGGGGCCGTGTCCACCGTCATCAGGGTCGCGGTGGTCTTGAGGGGGCTGCTTCGCATCGGACGATTGATTCTGCGCACTCGGTTGGGCAGGCAAGGTCTGCTGAGGCGAAACCTAATCACGGTTTTTTTTACTGTCAACAACCCCCGCGAAAAATTTTCACATCCGCGCCATCCCGGACACCGCCTGCGCCGCCGGCACGCACGGCCTGCAATGGCGGTTGACGCGGTGACCACGTGCGCCGCAACGACCAGCGCCGATGCACACGTTGAACAAAAACCACTTGAAATAAGCACTCCGCGCAATCATGCGCAGTGCCGCCGCGCGCGTGCGCGTGCTTCGCCGATGGTTGCTGGCACCGCCGCCAACGCCAGCACAACGGGGCCGCAACGGGGGGCGAAAAGTTTTCACATCCGACTGCGTCGGAGCGGGGCGGAAACGTGGATTTGCGCAAAACTGCGCACGCCTGTCGGCACCGTTCGTCTGTCTGCTGATGCCGCGCCGAGGGCGCGCAGCGAACCGGCCGGCATGAGTCCGATGCGGTCGTCAAAACAAAAACGGCCACCCGAAGGTGGCCGTTCCAGAACCCGGAGGCGACGACTCAGTGGTCGTCGTTCTCCAGGGCTTCGGCGTACGCGTCCGGATCGAGCAGGTCGTTGATCTCTTCGGCGTTGGTCAGTTCGACCACGAACATCCAGCCTTCGCCGTAGGCATCTTCGTTGATGGTTTCCGGCTTGTCGGACAGCGCCGCGTTGACCTCGACGACCTTGCCGCTGACCGGGCTGTAGACGTCCGAGGCGGCCTTCACCGACTCGACGACGGCGATCTGCTCGCCGGCCTTGGCATCGGCGCCGACTTCCGGCAGTTCGACGTAGACCAGGTCACCCAGCAGGCCCTGGGCGTGGTCGGAAATACCGACGGTGACGCGGCCATTGCCTTCGACACGGGCCCACTCATGGGACTTGAGGAACTTGAGGTCGCCGGGGATCTCGCTCATGGGACTGCTCCAGAGATATGCAGGGGGTGGAAAAAACGGGGCTAGTGTAACCAACCGGCCGCCACTGCTGGCAGTGACGACCGGCATGTCCGGATCAGGCGTCGGCGAGCACGCCGGGCTGGGCCTGGCCTTCGCGCACGAACGGGAACTTGACCACGCGCACCGGCACCTGCCGACCGCGGATATCGACGGTGACTTCGCCGAGCTCACCGGCCGGCACACGGGCGAAGGCGATGCCCTTGGCCAGGGTCGGCGAGAAGGTGCCGGACAGGATCTCGCCCTGGCCACTGGCCGTGGTCACCGCCTGGCCGTGGCGCAGCACGCCCTTCTCGTCCATCACCAGACCGATCATCTGCCGCGCGGTGCCGGCGGCCTTCTGCGCCTCCAGCACGTCGCGGCCGATGAAGTCGCGGCCTTCGTCCAGCGACACGGTCCAGGCCAGCGCCGCTTCATACGGGCTGATCTCTTCATCCATGTCCTGGCCATACAGGTTCATGCCGGCTTCCAGGCGAAGGGTGTCGCGCGCGCCGAGGCCGGCCGGCTTCACCCCTGCCGCCAGCAGGCGGTTCCAGAACGCGACCGCGGCATCCTGCGGCAACAGGATCTCGAAACCATCTTCACCGGTGTAGCCGGTGCGCGCGACGAACAGCTCGACGCCATCATCGGACTGCGCCTGCAGGGCGGCGAAACGCCCCAGCTTGGTCAACGCGGCACGGTCGGCTTCGCGGGCCAGGCCGATCACGATGTCGCGCGCCTTCGGGCCCTGCACGGCGAGGATCGCCAGGTCCGGACGCTGCTCGACCGAAACGCCGAACGGCGCGGCCTGCTCGCGCAGCCACGCCAGATCCTTCTCGCGGGTGGATGCGTTGACCACCATGCGGAAGAAATCTTCGTCCAGGTAATAGACGATCAGATCGTCGATGACACCGCCGCGCGGATTCAGCATGCACGAGTACAGCGCTTTGCCGGTCACCTTCAGCTTGTCGATCGAGTTGGCCAGCAGGCGACGCAGGAACGGCTTGACCTGGTCACCGCGCAGGTCGACCACGGTCATGTGGCTGACGTCGAACACGCCGGCGTCGCGACGCACCAGATGATGCTCGTCCAGCTGCGAGCCGTAGTGGATGGGCATGTCCCAACCCCCGAAATCGACCATCTTGGCGCCGAGGGCGCGGTGGGTATCGTTGAGCAGCGTCTTCTGGGTCATGACCGGGTCCGGCAGCAGAGGAAACAAGAATCCCCATTATCCCAGATCGGTCGCCCGCAGGCGTGCCGCAGCGCAGCGCCGGAGCGCAAGCGCCGAGCCCACGCCCGGCGCCCGCACGAAGCGGCCCGGCTCTACAAGGAGCGGCCCGCAGCCTCGACCTGCAGCGTGCTGCCCTGCACCGCCACCACCCGCACCCACGTACCCGCCGGCAGCTCCGGGCCGCTCACCGGCCAGGACGCATCGTCGATGCTGACCCGTCCCTGGCCATCGACGATACCCTGCTGCAGTACCACCTCCCGGCCGACCAGCTGCTCGGCGCGGCGGTTGAGCAACGGCGCATCGCTGGGCCGTGCCCGCGGCCGTCCCCAGCGCCGGTAGCACTGGATCGACACCACGCTCAGCAGGACGAAGGCGATCACCTGCCACAACAGCGGAATGTCGCTGAATACCGCAACCAGCACGAACACGGCGGCCGCGCCAATGCCGATCCACAGCATGAACGCACCCGGCGCCAGCGCTTCGGCCGCGAACAGCAGCAGCGCCAACGCGCCCCAACCGACGACTTCCCAGCGCATGTCAGCCTCCGAGCGGCGGCGGCCGCTTGCCCGCGGCCTTGTTGTCCTGGCTGGCCAGCGCCTGCTTTGCCAGTTCGGCCACGCCTGCGATCGATCCGATCACCCCGCTGGCCTCCATCGGCATCAGCACCAGCTTCTGGTTCGGCGAACTGGCCAGTTCCTTGAACGCTTCCACGTACTTCTGCGCGACAAAGTAGTTGATCGCCTGCACGTCACCCTCGGCGATCGCCGCCGACACCACCTTGGTGGCCATCGCTTCGGCCTCGGCCAGGCGTTCGCGCGCCTCGGCATCGCGGAACGCGGCTTCGCGACGGCCCTCGGCCTCCAGGACGGTGGCCTGCTTTTCGCCATCGGCGCGCAGGATCTCCGACTGGCGTGAACCCTCTGCCTCGAGGATCTGCGCGCGCTTTTCGCGCTCGGCCTTCATCTGCCGCGCCATCGCGTCCAGCAGATCGCGCGGCGGCTGGATGTCGCGGATCTCGATGCGGTTGACCTTCACGCCCCAGGGATTGGTGGCATGGTCGACCACGCTCAGCAGCTGGGCATTGATGACCTCGCGCTGGCTGAGCGATTCATCCAGGTCCATCGAACCGATCACGGTACGGATGTTGGTCTGCACCAGGGCGATCATCGCCACTTCCAGGTTGGCCACCTCATAGGCGGCCTTGGCCGCATCCAGGACCTGGAAGAACACCACGCCGTCCACGCGCACGGCGGCGTTGTCCTTGGTGATCACTTCCTGGCTGGGCACATCCAGCACCTGCTCCATCATGTTCACCTTGCGTCCCACGCCGTACACGATCGGGATCAGGAAGTGCAGGCCGGGGCTCATGGTGTGCGTGTACCGCCCGAAGCGCTCGACGGTCCATTCGTAGCCCTGCGGTACCATCCGTACGGCCTTGAACAGGATGACCACGGCCACGAAAGCCAGTACCGCGGTGAAAAACATGGTCGGGAACATCTCGCTTTCCTTATCTGTGACGTCCAGGCCCCAGCATAGCGCGTGAAGGCCACATTCACAGGGGAACTACCAGGGCACGCGCCCGCGCAGGATGTCGGCGAACATCACCCAGTCGCCCATGAACGAGTACAGCGGGTGCTGGAATGTCGCCGGGCGGTTCTTCTCGAAAAAGAAATGACCGACCCAGGCGAAGCCGTAACCGCAGACCAGGGCGGCCAGCACGAGGATGGCTTGCCCGCGCAGGATTGCCGCCGCAACCAGCAGCAGCACCCCGCAGCTGCCGATGAAGTGCAGGCGGCGCGACACCGGGTGGCGATGCTCGCTGAGGTAGAACGGATAGAACTCGCGGAAGCTGGCGAAGCGGGACATGCGCGTGCTCCGGGAACCTGGGTCGTCGCCATCATGCACCATCGCCGACCTTGTGGCGCCGAGCCATGCCCGGCTTGCGCGCGCCAGCGCGGTCGGCAGGAAGCGCAGCCACGCATGGCCCGGCGCTACCCTGAAGAGGTGCGCGGCCCGAACATGATCACCGCCATGCCGGCCAGGCACAGCGCAGCGCCCAGCAGGTCCCAGCGGCTGGGGCGGATGCCGTCGACCAGCCACAACCAGAACAGCGCGGTGCCGATGTACACGCCACCGTAGGCCGCATAGACCCGCCCACTGGCGGTCGGGTGCAGCGTCAACAGCCACGCGAACAGGGCCAGGCTGGCCGCGGCCGGCAACAGCAACCAGACGCTGCCGCCCTTGCGCAGCCATACCCAGGGCAGGTAGCAGCCGACGATCTCGGCCAGCGCGGTCAGCAGGAACAGGCCCAGCGTCTTCACGCTTTCTCCGCCGCCTTGGCCTGCTGCCACAGCGCTTCCTGCGCATCCAGGTCCAGTGCGGGCAATGCGCTGCCCTGTGCTTCGGCCTGCGCCTCCATCGCACGGAAACGGCGCTCGAACTTGTGGTTGGCGCCGCGCAGGGCGGCGCCCAGGTCGACATCGGCATGGCGTGCCAGGTTCGCGCAGACGAACAGCAGGTCGCCGAGCTCTTCCTGCAGCCGCGCCTTGTTGCCCGCGATATCGCCGCGCTCGAACTCCTCGCGCAGCTCCTGCAGCTCCTCGGCCGCCTTGTCCAGCACCGGCAGCGGACCTGGCCAGTCGAAACCGACCTTGGCCGCGCGCGACTGCAGCTTCACCGCACGTTGCCACTCCGGCAGGCCGCGCGAGATGCCGGCCAGTGCGGAGGTGTCCTGCTCGCCCTTGGCGGCACGCTCGGCCCGCTTGATCGCCTCCCAGTTGCGCATCACCCCATCGGCATCGTCGACGCTGACATCGGCGAACACGTGCGGGTGGCGGCGCTGCATCTTGTCACTGATCGCGCGGGCGACGTCGGCGAAGCCGAACGCGCCCTGCTCCTCGGCCATGCGCGCATGGAACACCACCTGCAGCAGCAGGTCGCCGAGCTCGTCGCAGAGATCGTCGAGGTCGCCGCGGTCGATCGCATCGGCCACCTCGTAGGCTTCCTCGATGGTGTACGGGGCAATGGTCGAGAAGTCCTGCTCCAGGTCCCACGGGCAACCTCCCTGCGGGTCGCGCAGGCGCGCCATGATGACCAGCAGGCGTTGCAGTTGATGGCTTGCCTCGCTGCCGGCGGCAGGGGTGTCGTGCGCGCTCATGCGGCCTCCAGGAATCAGTCGGACAACCAGTCCCGCCACGGCAGGCTGGTATCACCAAGGGCGATGAAATCGCCGTTCAACAGGGTTTCGCGGCGGTTGTAGCGGAACGGCTTGCCGGTCGCCGCCGACAGCACCGCACCACCAGCGGCGTGCAGCACGCACTGGCCGGCCGCGGTATCCCACTCAGAGGTCGGGCCGAGCCGCGGGTAGACATCCAGGCCGCCTTCGGCGATCCGGCAGAACTTCAGCGACGAGCCCTGCGCGATGGTCTCGATGCGGCCCATGCGCGCCAGCAGCGCCTCGGTTTCCGGCGAACGGTGCGAGCGGCTGGCGGCAACGCGCAGCGGGGCGGTGGCCGGCGTGCGGGTACGCAGCACGGTGTCGTGCAGGCCCTGCCGCCGGTAGGCCAGCTCGCCACGCATGGCATGCCAGACGATGCCGGTGACCGGCGCCAGCACCACGCCGAAGGCCGGCGCGCCCTGGTAGATCAGCGCGATGTTGACGCTGAACTCGCCATTGCGCTTGACGAATTCACGGGTGCCGTCAAGCGGGTCCACCAGCCAGTACGCGCCCCAGTGGCGCCGTTGTTCCCACCCCACCTGTGCCGATTCCTCGGACAGGATCGGCAGGTCCGGGGTCAGCTGGCGCAGGCCCAGTTCGATGACCTGGTTGGCGGCCAGGTCGGCAGCGGTGACCGGGCTGTCGTCGTCCTTGATCTGCACCTCGAAGCCATCGGCGTACACCTGCATGATGGCCTGTCCGGCTTCCTGGGCGATGGCGATGGCGGTCTCGCGCAGGTCCGTGGTCAGCTTGATCATCGCGTTCCCTGCAGCCACTGTCGGGCGATGAACAGCGCCGCCAGCGAGCGTCCCTCGGAGAAGTCCTCGCGCAGCATCAGCTGGTCCAGATCGGCCAGCTTCCACGGCACCACTTCCAGTTCTTCCGGCTCGTCGCCGGCCAGCTTTTCCGGGTACAGGTCGCGCGCCACCACCAGCCACGACTGGTGGCTCATGTAGGTCGGGGCCAGGGTCATTGCGCGCAGCACGTCGACCCGGCGCGCACCATAACCGGCCTCTTCTTTCAGTTCGCGGTCGGCGGCCTGCTCGGGGGTCTCGCCGGCGTCGATCCGGCCCTTGACCAGCCCCAGCTCGTAGCGGTGCATGCCAGCGGCGTATTCACGTACCAGCAGCACGGTTTCGTCGTCGAGCATCGGCACCACCACCACCGCACCATGCCCACGGCTGACCAGCCGCTCAAAGCGGCGGCGTTCGCCGTTGGAGAACTCCAGGTCCAGATGCTGGCGCTGGAAGGGGCCGTTCTCCTCATCGGTGATCCGATGGATGATCGGCAAGCGACGGCCGGCACGGTCATCGTTCATGCGGGATCTCCGCGGCGACCGGCGGCTGTGCCGGGGCCGATAGAATGTGCAGGCAGCAACATGTTCATGAGCCCGAAATGCTAGCAGACCCAACCCGTTCCCCGCTGGCCAGCCATTGGCGGCAGCGCGACCTGCAGGTGCTGTGGCACCCGTGCACGCAGATGCGTGAGCATCCGGACACCCTGCCCCTGGTGCCGATCGCCCGTGGCGAAGGGGCCTGGCTGATCGACCACGATGGCAATCGCTACCTGGACGCGGTCAGCAGCTGGTGGACCAACCTGTTCGGCCACGCCGAGCCGCGCATCGGGGGCGCCATCGCCGCCCAGGCCGGGCAACTGGAACAGGTGATGCTGGCAGGCTTCGGCCACGAGCCGGCCATTACCCTGGCCGAACGCCTGCTGGCACTCGCGCCACGCCAGGCCGGCCGTGCACCGCTGGCCAAGGTGTTCTACGCCGACAACGGTTCGGCCGGCGTGGAAGTGGCGCTGAAGATGGCCTTCCAGTACTTCCAGAATCGCGGAGAGTCCCGGCGCACCCGCTTCATCGCGCTCGAGAACGGCTACCACGGCGAAACCCTGGGCGCGTTGGCGCTGGGTGACATCCCGCTGTATCGCCGGGTCTATGCGCCGCTGCTGGCCGAAGGCCTGTTCGCCCCCTCGCCCGATGCCTACCTGGCCGAACCGGGCCAGAGCGCGGCCGATCGTGCGCGGCAGGCGGCCGATGGCCTGGCCACGCTGTTCGACCAGCACCCGGGAGAAGTCTGCGCGGTGGTGCTGGAGCCACGGCTGCAGTGTGCCGGTGGCATGCGCATGCATGATCCGGTCTACCTGCAGCGCGTGCGCGAACTGTGCGACGCGCACGGCGCGTTCATGATCGCCGACGAGATCGCCACCGGCTTCGGCCGCACCGGCACCCTGTTCGCCTGTGAGCAGGCCGGGGTGATGCCGGACCTGATGTGCCTGTCCAAGGGCCTGACCGGCGGCTTCCTGCCGCTGGCCGCAGTGCTGGCCACCCAGGCGCTGTACGACGCCTTCCTCGACGACACGCGCGAGCGTGCGTTCCTGCATTCGCACAGCTACACCGGCAACCCGTTGGCCTGCGCAGCCGCGCTGGCGACGCTGGACATCTTCCGCGACGACGATGTGATCGCCCGCAACCGCGGCATCGCTTCGGTGATGGGCACGCTGGCGGCTCCTTTCAGCGACCATCCGCACGTGGCCGACGTGCGCCAGGCGGGCATGGTGGTCGCCTTCGAACTGTCGCGTGACGGCAACCGGCGCACGCCGTTCGACCCGGCCCTGCGGCTGGGCCTGCACGCGTACAAGGCCGCGCTGAAACGTGGCGTGGTGCTGCGCCCGCTGGGCGACGTGCTGTACTGGATGCCACCCTATTGCGTGGACGACGAACAACTGGAGCTGCTGGCGCATGCGACGCTGGCAGCCATCGACGAGGCGATTGCATGCGCGTGACCCGCTGCCCCATCGACCTGGCGCTGCACAGCGGCCAGACCGTGACCCTGCCGGAAGAGACGGCCAACCACCTGGTGCGGGTGATGCGCCTGCGCGAGG
Source organism: Stenotrophomonas pavanii (assembly GCF_900101175.1). Taxonomy (GTDB): domain Bacteria; phylum Pseudomonadota; class Gammaproteobacteria; order Xanthomonadales; family Xanthomonadaceae; genus Stenotrophomonas; species Stenotrophomonas pavanii. Next base: position 593,616 of record NZ_FNFQ01000001.1, read on the forward strand.
GAGATACCTGCGTACTGTTCAATGGCGACGGCCATGACTACAGCGCGACGCTGACCGTGGCCGGCAAGCGCGAGGTCCAGGCCCGCATCGACGCGGTGCAACCCGTCGACAACGAATCGCCGCTGGCCATCACCCTGCTGCAGGGCATCGCCCGCGGCGAGAAGATGGACCTGATCCTGCAGAAGGCCACCGAACTGGGCGTGGCGGCGATCATTCCGGTCAACGCCGAGCGGACCGAGGTGAAGCTGGATGCGGCACGGGCCGAGAAGCGCGTGGCGCACTGGAACAACGTGGTGACGTCGGCCTGTGGCCAGTCCGGGCGTGCACGCATCCCGCGGGTGGGTTCGCCGCTGTCGCTGGCCCAGGCCGCCACGGCGCTGCCGGCCGATACGCTGCGCCTGACCCTGGACCCACTGGGCGCGCATCGGCTGTCGACGCTGCAGGCTGCGCCGGCAGGCGGCATCGTGATCGCGATCGGCCCGGAGGGCGGCTGGTCACCCCGTGATCGCGATCAACTGGCTGCGGCCGGCTTCCAGGGGCTGCAGCTGGGCCCGCGGATCCTGCGCACGGAAACGGCCGGGCTGGCCGCGATTGCCGCATTGCAGGCGCGGTTGGGCGACCTGGGGTGAGGCTGATGCGCGGCAATGCCGACCGCTGGCCGGCATCCACGGGAACATGAGGTTGCCGGCCAGCGGCCGGCACTACCAGCTACCCGACCGGCGGATTACCGATCAGGCCGCCAGCGAATGTCGACGCAGGAAGCCGCTCCCGCTGGCGGCATCGTGATTGCAAGCGGCAGGGTTCCAGGGGCTGCAACTGGGGCCGCGGATCCTGCGCACGGAAACGGCCGGACTGGCCGCGATCGCGGCGTTGCAGGCGCGGTTGGGCGATCTGGGGTAAGGCTTCGTGGTAGTGCCGGCCGCTGGCCGGCATCCACGGGATCATGGGGTTGCCGGCCAGCGGCCGGCACTACCGGGAACCCGACCGGCGGATTGCCGATCAGGCCGCCAGCGAATGCCGACGCTGGAAGCCGCTCCCGCTGGCGGCATCGTGATTGCAAGCGGCCGGCTTCCAGGGGCTGCAGCTGGGCCCGCGGATCCTGCGCACGGAAACGGCCGGGCTGGCCGCGATTGCCGCATTGCAGGCGCGGTTGGGCGACCTGGGGTGAGGCTGATGCGTGGCAATGCCGACCGCTGCCGGCATCCACGGGAACATGACGTTGCCGGCCAGCGGCCGGCACTACCGGGAACCTGACCGGCGGATTCCCGATCAGGCCGCCAGCGAATCCAGCGCCGCTTCCAGGGCATCCAGGTTCGGCAGCAGGGCGCTCTGCTCACCCAGCAGCACGCGCATGTGCACGGTCTGCGGCAGGGTTTCCTCGGAGGCGTCGGCCAGCAGGCCATCGCGTGGCACCGAGATCAGCTGCGGGAAGTTCTGCGTCAGCAGCGCGTAGTACGGGCGCTGCGCGTTGCCGCTGAGGGACTTCAGCACCACCACCTTGTTGTGGCCGGCCACCACCTCTTCGCCCAGCCCCGAAAGCCGCGCGAACGACACCAGCGGCACCTGCCAGCCATGCCAGCCGATCTCGCCGACCAGCCAGCGCGGCGCATCGGAAACCGGCTGCACCGGCACCCGCGACATCATTTCGGCCACGGTGGCATTGGGCAACAGCACGCGCTCGTTGCCGGCCTGGATCAGGACGCCGCGGATTTCGTCATTGCTGGCGTAGCTCATGGTGCCTCTCCGTTCTCATGCTGTTCGCCCCAGCGCGCGGCAATCGCCTGCGCCAGTTCCTGCGGCTCGCCGGCCACCATGCCGGCAGCGACCACTGCGGTGGCCGCAGCCGGGTCATAGCAGCCCTCGCCCACCTGCCCGGCCACCCATGCACCGGCGGCCGCCAGATCCAGTGCCGGACCGACGTGGGCCAGGTCGGCACCACTGAGCAGCACCAGCGCGGTGTGCCCTGCCGGCAGCGAAGCGAGCGAAATGCCCTGGGCATCGCTCTGGAAATGCAGGCCATCACCGGCCGCGCGTACGCCGATGTCATCGGCCAGCACGTGCACCTCGCCCGGTACGGCGCGCTGGCCAGCCTCGGCCAGCTGCACCGGCAGAGGCGAAACGCGCGACATCTGCTTGACCAGGTTGCCGTAGCGGCCACCGTCCAGGCGCATGTGCACCAGTACCGGGACACTCAGCGACGCAGGCAGCGCGCCGAGCAGGCGACGCAGTGCATCCGGCCCGCCAATGCCGGCCAATACCAGCAGCGAGGCGGCCCGCGCACCGACCGGTGCCGCGGCGTCCAGGTCGACCAGGCTCAAATGATCGGTATCAAAGGCCGGCTGCGTCGCGGCCACGGGCGCCGCCACGGCGGCCGGTGCCGGGGACTCGCTGGATTCGTCGACCAGCGACCAGGCGGTGTGATCGAACGAAACCGGTGGTGCCGCGGGCGCCGCCGGCTCGGCCAGCGGCGGCGGATCCAGCGGCGCCGGCACGACCGGCTGCAGCGCCGCCAGGGCCTGTTCGAGCGCGATCGGCTCGTGCAGGTGCGTCGGCGGCGAATACAGGCCGTCGGCCGGGACGTCATCGGCCCAGCTCAGCGCCTGTTCGAGGTGCGGCTGCAGGGCTTCTTCCTGTGGCGCCGGCGCGGGCGCCGGATGACCGGGCTCCAGCTGCAGGCCCGGTTCGTCCTCGGCACCCGGCGGCAACACCTGCTGGTGGCCGTGCAGCTTGGCGGCCAGATGCCGGCCCCAACGCTGGGCCTCCCAGCCATCGCGGCGTGCGGCCAGCTCGGCTTCATCGAACACCAGGGTCAGCCCGGGGGCGGAGAGGACGGCTTCCAGGCGTTCCAGCGCGTCCTCGATCGCCGCTTCCAGCGCGATCACCACGAACTGCGGGTCCGCAGCCTGCAGGACCTGTGGCTCCAGGCCGTTCGGATCATCTTCCAGGACCAGCTGCACATCCGCATGCGACAGCGCTTCGCGCAGGCGCTCACGCGCCGCGCCGGGGCGCGCCAGCAGGGCAACGGCCGGGGCCGGATGGGCTTCACTCACGGACACGGGCGATCCCCAGCAGGTCGTACACGTTACGCATCAGGTCCAGTTCCTGGTACGGCTTGCCCAGGTAACGCTGGACACCGATCTCGAAGGCGCGCTGGCGGTGCTTGTCGCCGCTGCGCGAGGTGATCATCACGATCGGCACATCCTTGTAGCGCGGGTCGGCACGCATCGCGGTGGCCAGCTCGTAGCCGTCCATGCGCGGCATCTCGATATCCAGCAGCATCAGGTCCGGCACGCGCTCTTCCAGCCGCTCCAGTGCTTCCACGCCATCGCGGGCGACGCTGACTTCGAAGTTGTGCCGTTCGAGGATGCGACCGGTCACCTTGCGCATGGTCAGCGAATCATCGACCACCATCACCAGCGGCACCTGGCGTTCGTCACGCGGCGCATTGGCCAGCACCGGTGCGGTCGGATTGGCCAGGAAGCGGCGCACCAGCGGCGCGACGTCCAGGATCACCACCACGCGGCCATCGCCGGTGATGGTGGCACCGTAGATGCCCGGTACCGAGGCGATCTGCAGGCCGACTGGCTTGACCACGATTTCGCGGTTGCCCAGCACCTGGTCGATGGCCACGGCCGCGCGCAGGTCACCGGCGCGGACCAGCAACAGCGGCACCTGGTCCTGCCCATCCGCCCGCGCCGGGGCCTGCCCGACCAGGCTGCCCAGGTCATACAGCGGATAGTCTTCGCCGCTGTAGCGGTAGCTGCTGTCGGCGGCCTCGAAACGCTCGCGCGACAGACGACCGATGCCACTGACCGAGGCCACCGGCACGGCAAAGGTGGTGTCGCCGATCTGCACGAACACCGCTTGGGTGACAGCCAGCGTCTGCGGCAGGCGCAGGGTGAAACGCACGCCCTGGCCGCGCACTGACTGGATGTCGACCGAGCCGCCGAGCTGGCGCACTTCATTGCGCACCACGTCCATGCCCACGCCGCGGCCGGCCAGCTGGCTGACCTGATCGGCGGTGGAGAAGCCGGAGGCGAAGATCAGGTTGTCCAGGTCCTGCTCGCTGGGCTGCGCATCGGCTGCCAGCAGCCCGCGATCGATGGCGCGCCGGCGGATCGCTTCGCGATCCAGGCCCGCGCCGTCATCGGCCACTTCCAGCACGATTTCCGAGCCTTCGCGATGCAGGCGGATGGCGACCTCGCCCTCTTCCGGCTTGCCGGCGGCGCGACGCTGCTCGGGCGCTTCCAGGCCGTGGGCCACGGAGTTGCGCAGCATGTGCTCCAGCGGCGCGACCATGCGATCCAGCACGTTGCGGTCCAGTTCGCCGTGGGTGCCTTCCAGGGTCAGGTGCACCTGCTTGCCGGTGTCCATGCCGGACTGCCGGACCACGCGACGCAGGCGCGGCACCAGGCCGTCGAACGGCACCATGCGCGCGCGCATCAGGCCATCCTGCAGTTCGGAACTGACACGCGACTGCTGTTGCAGCAGCGAGTCGTACTGGCGCGACAGATCGTCGAGCACGCCCTGCAGGCCCCCGAGGTCGGCCGCCGATTCGTTCAGCGCCCGGCTCAGCTGCTGCAGGGTGGAGAAGCGGTCCAGTTCCAGCGGATCGAACTTCTGGTCGGCCTGGTCCTGCTCACGCTGGTAGCGGGCGACGATCTGCGCTTCGGTTTCCAGATCCAGGCGGCGAAGCTGGTCGCGCAGACGCGCGTTGGTGCGCTCCAGTTCGCCCATGGCACCACGGAAGGCACCCAGCTGCTGTTCCAGCCGCGAACGGTAGATCGCCACTTCACCGGCATGGTTGACCAAGCGGTCGAGCAGATCCGCGCGCACGCGCACCTGTTCCTGCTGCGGGCGTGCCAGCGGATCTTCATCGCCCCCGCCTTCGGCCGGCAGCGGCGCCGACAACGGCGCATCGAGCAGGGCCGGTGCCGGGACCGCGTCCGGTGCCTGCGCCGTTTCGGCAACAGTGGCTTCGTTCGCGGCTGCCGCTGCGGCTGCGGACGCCGCCGCAACGGCGGCGATGTCGGTGGTGGTGCGCACTTCGAACGCGTCCAGCAGGTCCTGCGCCGGTTCCACCACGCGGTGGTCGCCGGTGCGGGTCAGCAGCTGGTGCAGGCGATCGAACCCGCGCTCCAGCAACTGCACATCGCGGCGTTCGATGTCGGTGCGACCGGCGGCAACGGCTTCCAGCAACGATTCGATGCTGTGGCCCAGATCGCCGATGGCATTGATGCCGGCCATGCGTGCACCACCCTTCAGGGTGTGCAGGTCACGCTGCAGGCCGGCCAGCACCTCGCGGTCCTGCGGCGCATCGCGCAGTTCGCTGATCAGGCCGTCGCAATGGTCGAGCAGGTCCTTGCCTTCCTCGACGAAGATGTCGACCAGTTCGCGATCATAGACGCTGAAGTCAAGTGCATCGGCACTCTCTTCCGCCACCGTCGCGGCAGCAGCCTCGGCTGCCTCGGGTTCAGATGCAACGCCTTCGGCCGCATCGGCTTCCACGTCATCCAACGCGGTGACCGCCCCGGCGTTGCCGATGTCGGCGTGGCCTTCGGCCTGGCCCGGCGCGTCTTCCATTTCGAAGAAGCGCACCGGTTCGGCGATGCCCGGCGCTGCGTCCGCGGCCGCCTGCTCGTTCACCGTCGCCGGGGACGGCTGATCGGCGCTCTCTCCTTCACCGATCGCCGCCTCCCCGCCGACGTCCGCATCCTCGGCAAAGGCTTCCGCCTCGCCCGGCGCGAGTTCGCTGGCCTGCAGGCCGAGCACGGGCCATTGCCCGTCGTCGGCCAGGGGCTGCTCTTCGTCGATCACGTGCAGGCCGGCCTCGAGCGCGGCTTCCAGCGAGACCGGTTCTGCAAACCCCGGCGCAGCCATTTCATCCTGCAGGCTCGACAGCTCGCTGTCGAGTGGCAGTGCAACAGGCGTCTCGAACTCCACCGCGTCGGCGAGGTCTGCACGCTCCGGCGCTGCCCCATTCAGGTCAGGGGCGACGGATTCGGCAGTCGTCTGATCTTCTTCCGCATCGCGGTCGTCGACAGGCAGCGCACTGGCGTCCAGGTAGGGCGACAGATCGTCGACGACGGTCAGCCCCGCCTCGTCGGACAACGGCGACACGCGCTCGGCCTCCGCCTCGACCTCATCCGCCGCGGCCTCCTGTGCCACCTCCGCGGCCTGGATCGATTCACCCTCCGGCAGGCCCAGCTCGCCCTCGCCCGGCGCGGACGGCCATTCCGCATCGAAATAGCGCGACAGGTCGTCGCTGGCCGTCAACTCGCCCACCTCCAGCCCGGCCTCGATCGCTGCGTCGGCCACTGCGGTAGCCCCAGCATCGGCAAGCGCGTCGTGCTCCGGTACCGGTTCGGCAGGCGACAGCGACAGGGCATCGGTTTCGACGTCGACGGGCGCCGATGCGTCCGCCTCCGATTCCGCCGCCGGTTCGTCCTCCAGCGCCAGCTCGTCGTCGTCGGCTTCCAGGCCGACCATCGGCCAGCGCGCTTCCGGCAGCTCGCCGGCCAGCGCCTGCAGGCGCTGCGCCAACACCTGCTGCGGCGCGATGCGCGGCTGTTCGGCCTGCAGCGCTTCCATGGTGGCGGTGATCGCCTGCGCGGTCGCATCCAGGGCGGCCACGGCGTCTTCGCCCGGCACCACCTCGGCCGCCAGGGCGCGCTTGATGTAGGACTCGGCCCCGCCGGTCACGGCGGTGATCTCGGGCACTTCGGTCATCGCGAAGGCGCCGTTCATGGTGTGCACCGCGCGCAGCAGTGCATCGCTGACCGGCAGCGGCGCCTGCTGCGCCGAACGCAGCCAGTCCTGCAGCGTGGCCTGGTGGACTTCCACCTCGGCCTCGAGAATCTCGCGCAGCACGCTGTCGATGTTGGCCGGCGTGCCGATGGCCTCGGCCTCGGCGGTTTCGCCCGCTTCCGGACCTGCAGCCTCGGCCTCGAGAATGCGGCTGATCTCGTCTTCGGCGTCGGCATTGCTCTCCGCCGCCACCGGTGCCGCAGCGCCCGGCAGCGGTACGTAGTAGGTTTCCTCGCCTGCACCGACGCGATCGGCGATGGCCTGCATGGCCTGCAGGTCGACGCTGATGCGCTGGCCGTGGCGCAGCGCCGCGTTCAGCTGTGGCAGCGCCGCATGGGCGTTGTCGACCATGGCCAGCACCGCCGGCGACGCGGCGCGGCTGCCATCCAGCACGCGGTTGAGCATGCCTTCGATCTTCCAGGCGAACTCGCCCAGGGTGCGCGCGCCGACCAGGCGGCCGCTGCCCTTGAGGGTGTGGAAGATGCGGCGGATCGGACGCAGCCGGTCCATGTTGTCCGGCTGCATGCGCCACGCTGGCAGCAGCGTGCCGAGGTTGGCCAACTCATCGTCGAACTCTTCCAGGAACACCTCGCGGATGTCCTCGTCGATGTTCTCGGCATCGTCGTCAAAGCCGGCGTCGAAGCCCGCATTTGCGTCGGCGTCGGCCGCATTCGCAACCGCCGTTTCCGGGGTTGCAGCCGCGGCCATCGCCTGCGGATTGAAATCGGCAGCCGCCGCACTCAGCTCGGCGAAGAACTGGGCATCGGCTTCGCTGAAATCGATCGGCGCGATGGTGTCGATATCGATCACCGACACGGCCGGAGCGGACGCTTCTGCAGTCGCAGCCGCCTCTTCGGGCGTCGGCAGCGCAATGGATGGTGCCGGCGGCTCATCCGCGGCCGCATCCATCCCGGGCTCCGTCGCCGGCACGGCATCGGCCTGCGGCGGCATCACCGCATCGTCAAACTCCAGCGAAGCCGGCAACCCGGCGTCGTCATCCAGCGACAGCGTCTCCATCGCATGCAGCGACAGGACATCGTCAGCGTTGTCCAGTGCGTCGGCGTCGAAGCGGAACACCACGTCATCGGCCACCGCAACCGCATCCTGTTCCGCGGCGACCGGATCGAACGCCGGTGCAGCATCGAACTCGGCGACGGAGGCCAGCACTGCGTCGGTCGGCTCGTCGCTGGCAGGCGCATCGACATCCTCAAGCACCTGTGGCGCCTCGGACAGCGACCACTGCGGTGCACCGGCGTGATCGCTGTCGGCCAGTTCGAAGCTGACGGGATCGAAACTGGCGAACGTCGGCGCGCGTTCGTCGGCGGTCGCGAGCGCTTCGGCTTCGGGGTGGAACGGCGCCAGCTCCCACTGCGGGACATCCGGCGCAGGTGCGCTGGACGCGGCAAAGACCAGTGCTGCCTCGGCATCTTCCTGCGTTGGCAGCGGCGAGGCGCCAGCATCCAACGGGCTGGCGGCCACGACGCCTGCGGTGCCCAGCGCGCCGAACATCAGGCTGTTGTCGGGCACCCTCGGTGCCGGCGTGGCCGGCGGCGGATCGAAGGTGAAGTCCGGCAGCGGTACCGGCACGTCGCCGGCCGCGGGCGCAGCAGGCTGCACCGGCACCTCGATACGCTCGGGCCGCAGCGGCTCGGCCTGCAACGCAACCGGCTCGCGTTCAACCGGCAGCAGTGCCGGCGCTTCCGGTGCGGCAGCGTTGCGTTCGGGCAGCGGCCAGTAGCGCAGTGCCTCGAGGCTGCTGCGGGTGATTTCGAGGATGTCTTCGCGACCCGGGCGGCGGTCGCGCAGCGCTTCCAGGTAGTACTCCAGGCTGGCCATGGCATCGGCCAGGGTGTCCAGCTGGCGGCCGCTGGGTACGCGCTGGCGGCCGATCAGCTCGGCCTCGATGTACTGCTGCACGCCGCGCAGGTAGTCGGCGGCAGTACCCAGGTCAAGCATGCGCAGCGCGCCGGACACATCGCCCAGCAGGCGTGGGACATCCTGCAGCTCGGCATGGTTCCAGCTGGTTTCGATGAAGGCGACGAAATGCTCGCGCGCGGCGGCGAAGTTGGCGATGGCTTCATGCGCCAGCACCTCCACCGTGCGCCGGTTCTCGACCGCGCTCGGGTCGTCCTCGCCACTGCCGCCGGCGCCCAGATGGGCGACCTGATCGTCCAGCGACGCATCGACGTACAGCAGCGCACCGGCGATATCCAGCAGCAGGTTCTCGTCGATCTGCTGGCGGCCTTCGACCACGCCACGCAGCGCGTCGCGCTGCTGCACGACCACGCCGCGGGCCACGCCCAGGCCCATCATGCCCAGCGTGTCGGCCACGGCGCCGAGCTCGTTGGCCTGGGTCTGCAGCTGTTCCGGCGCACCGCCGGTGCGCAGGTGCAGGTCCAGCGCATCCTTGATGCGCAGCAGTTCTTCCTTCACCGCGCTGCCGACCGTGTCGAGCAGTTCGCGGTTGCGCCCGCTCAGGCTGCCCCGGGCATGGTCCAGCTCGGCCTCGGTGGCGGTGACGCTGTCCGGCGCAAAGGCCAGCAGCACGCTGTCATTGACGCCTTCTTCGCCGCGCGACGCACGGATCTCGTTGAGCAGCGGCATCAGCACGATCGGAATGTCGCGATGGCCGTTCTGCAGGCGCTCCAGATAGTCAGGCAGCAGCACGCTGCCACGCATCAGGGTCGCGCAGGCTTCGTCCCGGTCGGCCACCTGGCCGGCGCCGATGGCATTGGCCAGCTGCTCCAGCTCTTCGGCCACCATCGCCGGGGCATACAGCTCGACCATGCGCAGGGTGCCCTGCACCTGGTGCAGGTAGCCGGCGCAGATGCGCATGCGGCTGGCATCGCTCGGGTCTTCCGCGTAGTACTCGACCTCGTTGCGCACCTGGCGCAGGGTCTCGTCCAGCTCGGGCTTGACCCAGCCCAGTGCTGCGTGGCTCATCGCATCGCGCAGACTGCTCATGGACGCGCTCCGTTCGCCGCCGCGCGGTGGCCGCGCGGATTCTGGCGTGGGGAATGGAAATGCTTCATCGACTGGTTCCTTGCTCGCCGCCCTGCCCGCGTCACGCCGGCAGCTTGAAGTCGGCGACCGAACGGCGCAGGTCCGCCGCCAGCTGCGCGAGGTGGCCGATCGACTCTGCGGTCTGCCCGGCACCCTGCGAGGTCTGGCCGGTGATCTGCCGGATCACGCCCATGGTGCGGGTAATGTCCGAGGCCGCGGCCGACTGCTGCTGGGCGGCGATGGAGATGTTCTTGATGAGGGTATTGAGGGCGTTGGACACGCGCTCGATCTCGGTCAGCGCGGTACCGGCGTCCTCGGCCAGGCGCGCACCGGATACCACTTCGGCCGTGGTCTGCTCCATCGAGGTGACCGCTTCGTTGGTATCGGCCTGAATGGCCTGGACCAGGTTTTCGATGCGTCGGGTCGCACCCGAGGTACGTTCTGCCAGGCGCTGCACTTCGTCGGCCACGACCGCGAAGCCCCGGCCGGCTTCACCCGCCGACGCAGCCTGCACCGCCGCGTTCAGCGCCAGGATGTTGGTCTGCTCGGAAATGTCATTGATCAGTTCCACGATCGAACCGATTTCCTGCGACGACTCGCCCAGGCGCTTGATGCGCTTGGAGGTTTCCTGGATCTGGTCGCGGATCTGGTCCATGCCCTGGATGGTCTCGCGCACCACGCCGGCACCTTCGGCGGCGATCACCACCGAGCGCTGTGCCACGTCGGCCGACTCGGCCGAGTTGCGCGACACCTGCTCGATGCTCGCTGCGATTTCACCGATGCGGTCCGAGGCGGAGGTGATCTGGTTGGCCTGGTGACCCGCCGCCTCTGCCAGCTGCATCGCGGTGGCCTGCGTTTCCTGGGTGGACATCGCGACCTTGGCCGAGGTGTCGTTGATGGTGGTCACCAGGTGGCGCAGTTCGTCCACCGCATAGTTGATCGCGTCGGCGATCGCGCCGGTCATGTCCTCGGTCACCGACGCCTTCACCGTCAGGTCACCCTCACCGAGCGAGGAGATTTCGTCCAGCAGCCGCATGATCGCCTGCTGGTTGCGGCTGTTGAATTCCACCTGGGTCTGGTAGCGCAGTTCCTGCTCGCGCGAGCGGCTGCGCACGTTGGTAGAGACGAAGCCGATGATCGCGATCAGCGACAGCGCGCCGGACACCACGCCGATCCAGAAGTTCGGGAACAGGCGGGTGTCGGAGACCGAGCCGAACGAGGAGAACGCATCGAACAGCTTTCGGCTGTCGTCCAGCATGTGGGCCGAGCCCTGGCCCAGCGCGGTGGCGGCGGACTGCGCCGCGAACAGCTGGCGCGAGCTCGCCAGGATCGCGTCGGCGTCCTGCTTCATCGCTTCCCACTTCTGCTGCGACTGCTCCAGTGCGGCCACGGCGGCGCCGCCGCGCACGGCGGTGATGCCCAGTTCCTCGTTGCCGTTGCGCAGGCCGTCGAGCACCTGCGAGAACACGGTGATGTCACGCGCCAGCGCATCACCGGAGGTCGCTGCGGCGCTGCCACCGGCACGCATTTCGGTCACGCGGCGCGCCATCGAACCGGCCACCACCACCTGCTGCAGTGCGCTGTACACCTGCGACGAAGGGGCGCCGGAGGCGGACATCGCGCGCACCAGCTCGTTCAGCTGGGCCTGCAGGCCCGGTACCGCGCCGGTGAAGTTGTTGGCATTGCCGGCCAGCGCCAGCACCGCCGGCTCGCTGGCCACCAGCTGCCCGGCCTGCTTGCCCAGCGGCGCCCAGGTTTCGCCCAGGGTGGCGATGGCGCCGGACACGCCCGGCTCCTTGCCATAGCGGCCCTGCAGCGTCGACACGTTCTGTTCGATCGCGTTGCGGGTGGCCTTGAAGGCGGTGAAGGCCTGGGCATTGCCGCCGACCGCGTCACGTCCCTGGTTGGCCAGCTGCTGCGACAGCACCTGCAGGTCGGCGGCCTTGGAACCGGCGTCGGCGAGGCGACTGCCCTGCCAGGTGGCGACGCCGGTATTGACGCCGAACAGGATCATCGATGCCAGCAGCAGGAACAGCCAGAGGTTGCTGCCGCCCAGCCGCAGCTTGCCGGTCTTGGTGGCGTCCGAAGCAGTACTCATCGTTCAACCTCGATCTTCAATGCAGGGGGCGATGCCCGGCCTCAGGCCGCGGCTTGCCGGAATTCAGGGGTGCGCGACAGCAGCGAGAGCGAGAACACGCCCCAGTCGTGGCCGTCGGCATGGAAGGCACGGTCAACGAAATGGCCGTAGCGACCTTCGGCCAGCGTGCCCGCTTCGATCTGCTGGTCGAGCTCGAAGCTGCGCTGGCCGAACAGTTCATCGATGGTCAGTGCGACGTCGCCACCGGCCTGGCGCATGATCAGCACGCGCTGGCCTTCCTGCTGCACGGTGCGCGCGCCTTCCAGGAAGTACTTCAGGTCGACCACCGGGAACAGGTTGCCGCGCAGGTTGCCCACGCCCAGCAGCCAGGGCTGCGCGCAGGGTACCGGGGTCACCGGCGGCATCGGCACGATTTCCACCACTTCGCGGAAATCGGACACCAGCCGGCGCTGGCCGACGCGGTAACCCACGCCACGCCACAGGTCCTGGGCGAACTGCCGCCCGGGCAGCTGCACTGCATGGGCCAGGCTGCGTCGTTCGTAGGCTTCAAGAATGTCGAAGGGCGAGCGCATCAGGCCACCAGTTCGTTGATCCGCGCGATCAGTTCATCCTCGCGCGGCGGCTTGACGATGTAATCGGCCGCGCCCTGGCGCAGGCCCCAGGCCTTGTCGGTTTCCATCGCCTTGGTGCTGACGATGATCACCGGGATGTGCTTGATCGCCGCATCGCGGGCCATCGCCCGGGTGGCCTGGAAACCGCTCATGCCGGGCAGGACCACGTCCATCAGCACCAGCTGCGGCACCTGGTCGCGGACCAGCTGCAGGCCATCCTCGGCGTTGTCCGCTTCCAGCACCTCGTGGCCGGCACGGCGCAGCCACTGGGTGAACACCGCGCGGTCGGTCGGTGAATCCTCGATCAGGACGATACGAGCCATTGTGCCTTTCCCCCCTGGTCAGGCGTTGACGTATGTGCGGATGGCACCCAGCAGTTCTTCGCGCGTGAAAGGCTTGGTCAGGTATTGCTCCGAGCCGACGATGCGCCCCCGCGCCTTGTCGAACAGACCATCCTTGGATGACAGCATGATCACCGGGGTCGCCTTGAACAGCTGGTTGCCCTTGATCAGCGCACAGGTCTGGTACCCATCCAGGCGCGGCATCATGATGTCGACGAAGATGATCTGCGGTTGCTGGTCTGCGATCTTGGCAAGCGCCTCGAAGCCGTCGGTGGCGGTGACCACCTCGCAGCCTTCGCGCTTGAGCAGCGTTTCCGCAGTCCTGCGGATGGTCTTCGAATCATCGATGACCATCACCCGGAGTCCTGCGAGTTCCCCGCCCGCAGTCGTGTTTTCAGTCATTGCCTATCCCCAAGCGCACGGCCCAATCTCTGGCGGGAGCCGCTGCGAAAGCGTATCTATATCGCACTTTCCGCGCCCGCTTCAAGGCCGGCCTGCCGCGCAGGGGGTAGCACCGGGCTGAACGTGACCGGGTTCGCAATGACTGCGCCGCCGGCAGGCGGACGCTGCGTTGCAGTCCGCCGGGGAGGCGCGCGGCCAGCGTTGCCGCTACCATCAACGCCTTGCCTGACAGGTGCGCCCATGCCGTTGAACGTCATCGTGGTGATGGATCCCATCGCCCACATCAAGATCGCCAAGGACACCACCTTCGCCATGCTGCTGGAAGCCCAGCGCCGCGGCCATGCCCTGCACTACGTGCGACCGGGCGGCCTGGCGCTGGAAGGTGGCGTGGCGGTCGCCCAGACCGCGCCGCTGCAGGTGCGCGACGACCCGGCCGGCTGGTATGAGCTGGGCGCGTTCAGCCGTACCGCGTTCGGTCCCGGCCAGATCGTGCTGATGCGCAAGGACCCGCCGGTCGACGCCGAGTACGTCTATGACACCCAGGTGCTGGACGTGGCCGCCGCCGCCGGCGCCTGCGTGGTCAACAACCCGCAGGGGCTGCGCGACTACAACGAGAAGCTGGCCGCCCTGCTGTTCCCGCAGTGCTGCCCGCCGACCCTGGTCAGCCGCGATGCCAAGGCGCTGAAGGCCTTCGCCCTGGAACACGGCCAGGCCGTGCTGAAGCCGCTGGACGGCATGGGCGGCCGCTCGATCTTCCGCAGCGGCCAGGGCGATCCGAACCTGAACGTGATCCTGGAGACCCTGACCGACGGCGGTCGCAGGCTGGCGCTGGCCCAGAAGTTCATTCCCGACATCACGGCCGGCGACAAGCGCATCCTGCTGGTCGACGGCGAACCGGTCGACTACTGCCTGGCGCGCATCCCGCAGGGTGACGAGTTCCGCGGCAACCTCGCGGCCGGCGGCCGCGGCGAAGGCCGCCCGCTGAGCGAGCGTGACCGCTGGATCGCCGCCCAGGTCGGGCCGGAGATGAAGCGCCGTGGCATGCGCTTCGTCGGCCTGGACGTGATCGGCGATTACCTGACCGAAGTCAACGTGACCAGCCCGACCTGCGTGCGCGAGCTGGACGCGCAGTACGGCCTGAACATCGCTGGCACCCTGTTCGACGCGCTCGAGGCCGGCCTGCGCTGATGGAGGCCGCACCCGCCGTCCTGCCGCCGCCGCGGCGCGAAGCGCAACGGCTGGGCGCCACCGTTGCGTTGTCGGTCGTGGTCCACGCCCTGCTGATCCTGGGCGTGGGCTTTGCGGTGAAGGGCGATGCACCCCTGGTGCCGACGCTGGAGGTGATCTTCAGCCAGACGCGCACTGCGCTGACGCCCAAGCAGGCCGACTTCCTTGCCGCGGCCAGCCAGGAGGGCGGTGGCGAGCACGACCGTGCGCAGCGCCCACGCGACAACCAGGCCGGCATCGTGCCGCAGGCCCAGGCCGGACTGAGCCCGGTACCGCAACAGCAGCAGTCGGCCGCCCCGGCGCCCCCGCCGCAGGCGCGGGTGGTCAGCAGCCGCAACGGCGAAGAGGCGGTGGCCCAGGCGCAGGCGCGCCCGACACCGGAGCAGCCGGAACCGGATGCACCGCTGACGGCACGTGAGCAGCGTGATGCCGAAATGGCGCGGCTGGCGGCCGAGGTGCATCTGCGCTCGGCGCAGTACGCCAAGCGCCCGAACCGCAAGTTCGTGTCGGCCAGCACGCGCGAATATGCCTACGCCAATTACCTGCGCGCCTGGGTCGACCGCGCCGAGCGCGTCGGCAACCTGAATTACCCAGACGAGGCCCGGCAGCGCCGGCTCGGCGGCCAGGTGGTGATCAGCGTCGGCGTGCGCCGCGATGGCAGCGTGGAGAGCAGCCGGATCCTGCGTTCGAGCGGGACGCCGTTGCTGGATGAGGCGGCGTTGCGGGTGGTGCAGCTGGCCCAGCCGTTCCCGCCGTTGCCGAAGACCGAGGACGAGATCGACATCCTGCAGGTCACCCGCACGTGGGTGTTCCTGCCGGGTGGCACCCTGCACGACGACCGGTAGGGTTTTGTTGCCCGGGCCTGCGGCCCGGGACCCGCTGGACGTCAACGTCAACGTCAAAAGCGGCGGTTGGGCTTTGGGTTTGGCGGGGCGGTCTGGGCTTGCAGGACACGCCGTAACCCCCCCTCCGGGGTTCACGGCGTCCCCCGCGAACCCACCCCGCCCGGCCAAGCGCGGCTTTTGATTTACGCGATCAACCAGCCCCGCCACGAGGGGCTCAGCCGTTGGCCTTCGCCTTCGCCTCGCGCGCGGCTTGCTGCTCGACCAGGGTCAGTGCCACGTTGTCGCGCAGGTAGGCCGGCTCGACCTTCTCCGGTGCAATGGCTTCGCCGCGCGCGAACGCCGGCACCGCCAGTGCGAGCACGTCCGACGCACGCGGCAATGCCGTGGCGTCGAAACCGCGCAGGCCTGTACCGAGCTGCGCGACCAGCGCACCCTCGGCTGCGGCGAAACCGGTACCCACACCGTAGACGGACAGCCCTTCCGGCAACGCCACCGCCGCCGGCGCGCAGACGCGCTCGGCATCGCGCGCCACCGGCAGGCCGTCCACGCGCTCGAAGCGGGCGACATACAGTTCGCCCATCCGCGCATCGATCGCCGACAGGAGCTGCGTTTCCCCGGCCGGTGCGCGCAGCGCCAGCACCTGCAGCGTCGAGACCGGCAGCAGCGGGCGGTCCAGCGCGAGGGCGATGCCCTGGGCGATGGCAATCGCCAGGCGCACGCCCGTGAATGCACCCGGGCCGCGACTGAGCGCGATGCCATCGAGCTGGCGACGGCTGATGCCGGCGTCGGCCAGCAACGCCTCGGCCCACGGCAGGCTCAGCTCGGCATGCCGGCGCGGGGCGATCTCGAACCGTTCCAGCGCCTGCCCATCGACATGCAGGGCAACGGAACAGGCTTCGGTGGCGGTTTCAAAGGCGAGCAGTTTCATCGGATCGGGTCAGAACAGGGGGAACGTGGCACCGTGAGTGGGCTCCGGGCCCGCCACGGTGGCCGCCGGAGCAGCCGCATCGTCGGCCACGGGCGCCCATTGTGGCGCAAAGAAGGCCTGCACATCGGCCAGGCTGCGGGTGCGGCGGAACGGCGGCAGTGAATCCAGGAAGACCCGGCCATACCCCCGGTTGAGCAGGCGCGGATCGCACAACACCAGCACACCACGATCGCTTTCGCTGCGGATCAAGCGGCCGACGCCCTGCTTCAGGGCGATCACCGCCTGCGGCAGCTGTTCGTCGCGGAACGGATTGCCGCCCTGGCTGCGGATCGCCTCCAGCCGCGCTTCGTAGACCGGATCGTCCGGTGCCGCAAACGGCAGCTTGTCGATCACCACCACGCTCAGCGCTTCGCCGACGACGTCCACGCCTTCGCGGAAACTGGCCGAACCGAGCAGCACGCCGTTGCCCGACTCGCGGAAGCGCTGCAGCAGTGTTGCGCGCGGCGCCTCGCCCTGCACGAACAACGGCCATGGCCCATCCCGCAGTGCCTCGGCGGCCTCGCGCAAGGCGCGGTGCGAGGCGAACAGCAGGAACGCCCTGCCCTGCGAGGCCTGCAGCACCGGCCGCAGGGCCTGGATCAGCGCGGTGCCGAATCCGCGCGCCGCCGGATCGGGCAGGCCTTCGGGCAGGTAGCACAACGCCTGCTCGGGCCAGTTGAACGGGCTTGGCTGGACCAGCGTGTGGGGATCGTCCAGGCCCAGGCGCGTGGCGATATGGTCGAAACCACCGCCCACGGTCAGCGTGGCCGAGGTGAAGATCCACGCCGCACGGCTGCGTTCGCGATGCTCGCGCAATGGGCCGGACACATCCATCGGCGTGCGCTGGCAGCGGAACCCGCGCGGCGTGAGTTCGTACCACAGCACATCGGCGGGACTGGCAGCGTCGGCCGGGTCGGTATCGAAATCGAGCGCTGGCGCATCATCGCCCAGCCAGCGACCGAGCCGCGAGACCGCCTCGCGCGCCCGCGCATGGCAGGCATCCAGGCCCGCCGCCGCTTCGCGCAGCGGCTGCAAAGCCTGCTCGAGCGTCACCAGGCCGGCCATCACCGTATCGAATCCGTCGCGGACCTGCGGCATGGCCAGCGCACGCCACTGCGTACCCCGCAGCGGCAGCCCTTCCATCGCCGAACGCAGCGCCAGCAATGCCTGCTGCAGCTGATCCACCGGTTCCTGCAGGGCCGACTGCGCGCCCCCTACGCCGCGCGCCTCGGCCAGGCAGTCGCGGCCCAGTTCCTGCCATGGGCGCATGCCGAACCCCTCGCCGAAGAACTGCGCAGCCAGTTCGGGCAACTGGTGTGCCTCGTCGATGACAAAGGCCTGCGCCCCCGGCAGCAGTTCGCCGAAACCGTCCTGCTTCAGGGCCAGATCGGCCAGCAGCAGGTGATGGTTGACCACCACCACATCGGCGGCCTGCGCACGTTGCCGCGCACGCACCACGAAGCAGTCATCCCAGAACGGGCAATCGGTACCCAGGCAGTTGTCGACGGTGGAGGTGACCATCGGCAGCAGCGGCGAATCATCGGCCAGGCCGTCGAGCTCAGCGATGTCACCGAACTCCGAGCGACCGGACCAGGCCAGGATGCGCTGGAACTGCGCGGCCTGTTCGGGGCTGGAGAACCGCGGTTCGCCGCGGGCCTGCTGCAGGCGGTAGCGGCACAGGTAATTCGCGCGCCCCTTCAGCAGTGCACTGCGCAGGCCGACGCCGAGCGCCTGGCGCACGCGCGGCAGGTCGCGATGGTAGAGCTGGTCCTGCAGCGCGCGGGTACCGGTGGAGATGATGGTGCGCAGCCCGGAAAGCAGCACCGGCACCAGGTAGGCGAAGGTCTTGCCGGTGCCGGTACCGGCCTCGGCCAGCAGCAGGTCACGCTGCTGCAGCGCGTCGGCGATGGCTTCGGTCAGGTGCAGCTGTGCTGGACGCGGGACAAAGGCATCCAGGTGCGAGGCGAGCGCGCCGCCGTCGCTGAGGGCTTCGCGGCTGGCATGGACAAGGTCGGACATCAGAGGGAGAGGATACCCGGCCGGGCGCTGCCCGGCACCCGTTTCAAGCCAAGGCAACAGCAACGGCAACGACAGTCATGGCTCTGGGTTGCACTGAGGGCGGGCGGGGGACTGTGAGTTTGCGGGGACGCCGTAAACCCGTCCTTGGGGGCTTGGCCGCGGCATCCATGCCGCGGACACCCCGCAAACCCACAGTCCCCCGCCTTCGACAGTGTCCCGGTGACGGAGGCACGCGCGTCGTAGAGTCGAGCTTGCTCGGCTGGGATGTCAAAAGCGGTGGAGGGAACGGGGAAAGAGGATGAATTACCGCGCGCGCGCAGCGTGCGACCCGCTTTTGATTTTCTTTTTCTTTTCCGTGGCTGGACGCACACGGAAACTGTCAGAGGCCGGGCGGGGTGGGTTCGCGGGGGTGTCCGCGGCATGGATGCCGCGGCCAAGCCCCCAGGGACGGGTTCACGGCGTCCCCCGCGAACCCACCCCGCCCGGCCAAGCGCGGCTTTTGCTTCTGGCTTCAACGACCAACCCACAGCCACGAGGGGCTGCGCCGTTGGCTGGAAATTCAGTACCGCTTGATCCCCGGCACCGTGCAGCCTTCAATCTGCGCGTGCGCCGACACCGCATTCTCCTTCTCGCCCCGCGCCAGGCGCGACTGTTCGATCGTCGCCCAGTGCCGGCGGCACAGCGGCCCGGTCTTCGAGCCCAGATCCACCGCCTTGCGTGCGAACGTCTCCGCCTGCGCCCACTGGCCCTGCAGCAGCGCCAGTTCAGCCCGCTCCTGCAGCACGGCCGGGTCCCCGGCCACGATGTCGAGCGCATGGTCCAGGCTGCTGGCGGCACCGGCCAGGTCGTTGGCCTGGCGCTGCGCCTGTGCGGTCAGCCGCAGGTCTTCCACCTGCGAATCACGCAGCGGCTGCACCGACAACTCCTTGTCATCCGGGCCCGCGGCCGCGTCCACCGCGGCCAGCCGCTGCGCCGGCGTCGTGGTATCCACCGGCTTGACCACCGGCGGTGCAGTACTGACGCAGGCGGCCAGGGCCAGGCTGAGGCCGGTCAGGGCAAGGGGCTGCAGCAGGATTCGCATGTTCATCGGCATCATCGGCTTGGCGGAGGAGAGGCGGCGGCAGGCTCGGCAGGGGCGTCCGGCTTGCGGTCCAGGCCGAACCAGCTGCGCCAGCCACCGCCCTCGCCTTCAGCCTCGCCCTGCCCGTCCGGCGGCGCGGCCGGTGCACACGGGGCGTAGGCCGGGGCATAGCCCACCACGAACGGGAAACGGCGCGCGCCGGGGCAGCCTTCATCGGTGCTGTTGAGGCCGGTCGGGGCGACCGACTGCCAGTCCAGGCCCTTGTTGCTGACCCGCAGCGGCGCGCTCGGCAGGCGCTGGAAGATGCCCGACCAGACCCGCATCGCACCGGTGGCGCCATACAGGCCGGCCTGCTCGTTCTGGTCGTTGCCGATCCAGATCACCGCCAGGTGATCGCCGGTGTAGCCGGCGTACCAGCTGTCGCGCCCGTCGTTGGTGGTACCGGTCTTGCCGGCCGGCTGCAGGCGGCCAAGGCCGTCGGCATTGAGCCGCTGCGCGGTGCCGCTGGCGACCACCTGCTGCAGGCCGACACTGATCAGGTTGGCGGCAATCGAGTCGCCTTCCTGTGCCGGTGCCGGCGTCTTGTCGTAACGCTTGAGCAGCTTGCCCTGCGGATCGAGCACGCCACGCACCGCGTGCAGCGGCTGGATCTCGCCGCCGGACGCCAGGAACTGGTACAGCTGCGCCATCGCGTACGGGCTCTGGTCGGTCGAGCCGAGGATCACCGCCGGGTTGGCGTCGGCCTTGATGCCGGCCAGGACATGGATCAGCTGGGTCACGCGCTCCGGGCCGACCTGCATGCCCACGCGCACCGTGGCCTGGTTATAGGAATGCGCCAGTGCGTCGATCAGGCGCACCGTGCCGTGGCTGCGGTTGTCCGCGTTGCCGGGGCTCCAGTTGCGGCCGCGGCCGAGCTGCACCGTCACCGGCGAGTCATCGACCCAGCTGGCCAGCGAGTAACGGTCCGGCTGCGCCAGGGCCAGCAGGTAGACGAACGGCTTGAGCAGCGAACCGACCGGACGCTGCGCCTCGATCGCGCGGTTGAAGCCGACCTCGGACACCTCGCGGCTGCCGATCACCGCCAGCACGTCGCCGTTGTGCACGTCGGTCAGCACCATGCCGGCCTGCAGCTCGGGGCGGCGCTTGCTTTCCAGCGACTTGATGGTGCGGGTCACCGCGCCTTCGGCGTAGGCCTGCGCGGACGGCGACATGCCGGTCATCACGCTCAGGCCCGCACCCTGCAGCGCCGATTCCGGGTAGTCATGGCCGAGCTGGCGACGGACCAGGTCAACGTAGGCCGGGAAGCGGTTGGCCGCCACCAGGCCCGGCGTCTTGGGAACGCCCAACGGTGCCTTCAGTGCGCGCTGGTACTCGGCGTCGTCGATCAGCGTGGCCTCGTGCAGCTTGCCCAGCACGAAGTTGCGGCGATCCAGCGCGCGCTCCGGGTTGCGCCGCGGGTCGTAGAAGGACGGTCCCTTGACCAGGCCGATCAGCAGGGCGATCTGCTCGGTCTCCAGCGACTGCAGGTCGCGGCCGAACCAGAACTCGGCACCGGAGGACATGCCATGGATCGCCTGGCTGCCGCGCTGGCCCAGGTACACCTGGTTGAGATAGGCCTCGAAGATGGTGCGCTTGTCGTAGCGCGCTTCCATGATCAGCGCGTACAGCACTTCGTTGAACTTGCGGGTGATCGTCTGTTCCTTGCCGATGCCGAGCAGGCCGCTGCGGGCCAGCTGCTGGGTCAGCGTCGAAGCGCCCTGGCGGCTCTGGCCACCGGAGCGGATCGTCACCCACACGGCGCGCGCGATGCCGGACAGGTCGATGCCGTGGTGGCGGTTGAAGTCCTTGTCCTCCACCGCCTGCAGGCCGGTCACCAGCAGGTCCGGCGCCTCGTCCATGCGGATCAGCCGGCGTTCTTCCTGCTTCTGCCCATAGAGGGTGGCGATACGCGCCGGATCCAGCCGCGCCGCCTTCAACGCCTTGCGGCTGTCGGCGTCACGCAGCGAGGCCACGCCGCCATCGGCCAGCGTCAGTTCCACCCGGCGCGGGGCCACCCGGCCGTCAACGTCGTTGTAGCCGCGGCTGGCGATCACGAAGCGCCCGCCGTTCACCGCGTAGGTGGCCGGCTCCTTGCCCTGGCCGTCATCGCGGTAGGCCGAGGCGGCCAGCTCGGTCTTCAGCGTGGACGCATCCATCGCCTTGCCGGGGGTCAGTACCAGCGGGCGCGCGTACACGCGCGTCGGGATCTGCCAGCGCAACTCGCCGAAACGCTGGGTCACCTGCTGGTTCAGGTACAGCGTATAGGGAATGAGGAACCCCAGCCCCAACGCGACCGCAGCCATGCTCCAGGTGATCAGCCGGCGCCGCCACAGCGGACCGCTGTCCTGCTGGTCGTCGTCGAAATCGTCGATGTCGTCGGAATCGTAGCGTCGGGGCACGGGAATGCGAGAATGTAGGGTCTGGCGAGTCTACCCCAGCCGCTGCGGCTGGCGGGTTCTCCCGGGTTCCCCTGCTTAAGCTGGAGTTGCAACCGGATGGCGATGTCCCTGGCCGAGATCCGATACCTGATCAACCGCCTGTCGGGCCTGGCCCGCCGGAGCCTGGCAAGCCTGCGCACCCGTGGCTGGCGGGCCACCTGGCAACGCATCCGCGTGCACACCCAGCGCGCCGTTCCCGCGCCGCGCACGCCGCTGTTCCTGCCGCCGGCCCAGGAGTTCGCCCCCTTCGCGGTGCCGTTCAGCGCGTCGCCGGAGGTGAGCATCATCATTCCGGTCTACAACCATGTCGACCACACCCTGGCCTGTCTGCGCGCGCTGGCGGCGCACCCGCCGGCGGCCGCCTGCGAGATCCTGGTGGTGGATGACGGCAGCAGCGATGCCACCGTGCAGTGGATGCCGCAGGTGGCCGGGCTGCGCTATGAAGTACGCGAGCACAACGGCGGCTTCATCGACGCCTGCAACGATGGGGTGTCGCGCGCACGCGGCCGCTACGTGGTGCTGCTCAACAACGATACCGTGCCGCAACCCGGCTGGCTTGATGCCCTGCTGGATACCTTCGGCAGCGTGCCCGGCGCCGGCCTGGTCGGCAGCCAGCTGCTGTACCCGGATGGCCGCCTGCAGGAGTCGGGCGGCGTGATCTTCACCGATGGCAGTGGCTGGAGCTATGGCCGCTTCGAAGCGGCTGACGATCCGCGCTTTGCCAGCCTGCGCGACGTCGACTACTGCTCCGGTGCGGCGCTGATGCTGCCGCGCGCGCTGTGGCAGCAGCTGGATGGCTTCGACACCCGCTACAGGCCGGCGTACTACGAGGACACCGACCTGGCCTTCCGCGTGCGTGCACACGGCCTGCGCGTGCTGGTGCAGCCGGCCAGCCGGGTGGTCCACGACGAAGGCACCAGCAACGGCACCGACACCGGCAGCGGGGTGAAGGCCTACCAGGTGCGCAACCAGGCCATCTTCGCCGCCCGCTGGGCCGCCGAACTGGCCCGCCACCCGGCGGTCGGCGACGTGCCGTCGCCGGCGTTGCTGCTGCGCGGCCGGCGCCAGGTGCTGATCCTGGACGAGGAAGTGCCGCAGCCGGATCGTGATTCCGGATCGCTGCGCCAGGTCAATCTGATCCGCCTGCTGCTGCAGGGCGGTGCGCATGTGGTGTTCGTGCCGACCCGGCGCGAGCATGCCGGCGCGGCGACCGAAGCGCTGCAGCGGATGGGCGTGGAAGTCTGGTACGCACCGTTCCTTGACGGCGTGGCCGGCTGGTTGCGCAGCCACGGCTCGCGGTTCGACGTGGCGATGCTGGTGCGCCACCACGTCGCCCACGAGTGCCTGCCCCTGCTCAAGCGCTATGCGCCGCAGGCACGCACGGTGTTCGACACCGTCGACCTGCACTACCTGCGTGAACGCCGCGGTGCCGAAGTGGCCGGCGATGCGGCCCTGCTGCGCGCCGCAGAACGCACCCGCAGCAGCGAACTGGCCGTGATGGAACAGTGCGACATCACGGTGCTGGTCAGTGCCGCAGAGCGCGAGCAGCTGCAGGCCGATGCGCCACGGGTGCGGGTCGAGCTGATCTCCAACCTGCACGAGGTTGCCGGTGCCGGCGCGGCGTTCGAGCAGCGCCACGACCTGGTGTTTGTCGGTGGCTTCCGCCATCCGCCGAACCTGGATGGCATGCAATGGTTCATCGGCGAGGTCTTCGCGCGCATCCGTGCCCGCCTGCCGGAGGTACGCCTGCACTGCATCGGCGCGGCGGCCCCGGAATCGCTGCTGGCACTGGCCGCGCGCCAACCCGGCGTGCAGATGCACGGCTTCGTCGAAGACATCACGCCCTACATGGACGGCGCGCGCATCGCCATCGCACCCCTGCGGTTCGGCGCCGGAGTGAAGGGCAAGATCAACCTGAGCATGGCCCATGGCCAGCCGGTGGTCGGTACCACGTGCGCCGTGGAAGGCATGCACCTGCACCCGGGCAAGGATGTGCTGGTGGCCGACGACGCCGAAGGATTCGCCGATGCGGTGATCCGCCTGTACCAGGATCCGCAGTTGTGGCAACAGTTGTCCGACGCCGGTCTGGCCAATGTCGCCGAGCATTTCTCGCTCGAAGCCGCCCGCGCAACCGTGCAGCGCGTGTTCTTCGACTAGTCCACCCGTCCACCGGCGCGGCGCAGGCGATCTTCAAACGCCGGCAGTTCGGCCAGGTCCGGTTGCAGCAACCGCGCCTGTTCGGCGGCATGTTCGGCAAAGGCCAGGTCGCCGCTGCCGAGCCGTTCGCTGCCGATCGCCAGCCAGCGCTGGGCCAGGCGCAGCCGCGCCGAGGGCAACCCCGACGCAGTCGGTGACAGGGTCTGCCAGGCCTGCAGGCAGGCACCTGCGGCCTGTACGCGGTTCTGCCGCAGATTGTCGTCGAAGCAGCGGCGACTGGCGGGCAGCAGGCGCGCGGCAGCGGCCTTCACCCGCGCGTCGCGGGGCGCCAGTGACTGGGCTTCGCGCAGCGCGTCGAACGCGCTGTGTCCCGGCGGGCTGATCCACTGTCCTGCACGCTCGGCGCGCTCGATCTTCCGCAGGTGGTCGCGCAGCTGGCGTTCGCGCTGCGCACTGCTGACCGCAGGCTGCTGCAGGGCCTGTTGCGCCTGCCGCGCGCGCTGCAGGCGTTGCGTCAGCTGCTGCTGCACTGCCTGCGACGCCCCCAGCTCCACGGCCAATGCCGCATCACGTTGCGCCGCGTCGAACTGGAAATCGTCGGCGAGCTTCTGGCTGCGCGCCACCACCGCCTGCAAGGCCTGCTCACGCCCGCGCTGGGCGTTGGAATCATCGGCGGCCACCGCCAGCACCGCCAGGAAGCCCCTGGCCGCTGCGTCCAGCTGCTGCCGTTGCAACGAACGCTGCGCCTGCCGAAGGCGCTGGTCGACCGCGCGCGCCAGGGCTTCCTCGCTGGCTGGCAGATCGGCATGCCCGGCATCGAACTGACGGGCGCGGCGCAGGATCGCCGCTGCGTCGGCAAGCTCCCCTCGCCCGGCCCGCATGCGCGCCTGCTGCAGCAGGTCGCTCAATGCGTCTTCGCGCCCTTCCAGTGCGGGCAGGTTGTCCGGCTGCAGGGCCAGGATGCGTTGGAACAGGGGCAATGCACTGCTCTCGCCGTCATCCAGGCGCCCGGCCGCGAACGCATTGCGCGCCTGTGCCAGCAATGCCCCGATTCCCGCACCGGCACTGCGTCGCGCCTGCAACTGACGGGCAACCGCTTCGGCTTCAGCCTGCGGCACCTGCAGTTCGCGGGCCAGTGCCAGTGCCCGTGCACTGCCCTCCAGGTCATCGGCCTGCAGGCGGTCGCGGGCCTGTTGCAGCGCTGCCGCGCCGGTATTGGCCAGGCCCTGGCGCGCCTGCGGCCGATCGCCATCCAGTGCCAGCACTGCCTGGTAGCGCTCGCGTGCACCGCTGCCATCAGCATCGCTCAGGCGCCCGGCGGCCAGCGCCCGATCCCCTTCGGCCAGCAGCTGTTCGATCTGCGGCTCATCCCAGAACCAATCGGCCAGCGGCTTGCGCAGCAGGACCAGCAGCACGAACACCGCCAGCGCTGCCAGCAGCGCCCAGCGCCAGATCCGGCGCGCATGGCGCGCCTGCAGCCACCACCAACGCCCCTCGCGGCGGACGCGGTCCAGCGCCGGATGTTCAGCGCCATGCGGGCGATGCGGGGGCTCGCGTTCCATGCGTGCAAGGGTAGCCGGGGCAGCGTGAAGCTCAGCCGAGGCGACGCGCCTCGCTCACGCCCGGCAGCGCATCGAGCTTGCCCAGCAGGGTCGACAGCTGGCCGTAATCGCTCACCTTCAGCCGCAGCCGCAGGTGCGCACGGCCGCTGTTGCGCACGTTGTCGCTGTGGATGTCGAGCACGTAAGCGTCCTCCTGGGCGATCAGGTTGGTGATGTCCTTCAGCAGCCAGCGGCGGTCGACGGCGTCGACCACCACGTCCACTTCATAGCCACCGCCGGCCTGGCCCCATTCCACCGGCAGGATGCGCTGCGGGCTGGTGGCCGCCAACCGGGCCAGCGCTGCACAGTCTGCACGATGCACGGTGACACCCCGGCTACGGGTCAGGTAGCCGACGATCGGCTCGCCGGCCACCGGTTGGCAGCAGCGTGCCAGCTGCACCAGCAGGTTGCCCACGCCCTGCACCGTGAACTTCGATTTGCCCAGATTCTCGCGACGCGCGGTCGGCCGCGGCAGGGTCGGCGCCGGCGGCGGCTGGCTTGCGGCGCGCTCCGCCTCCAGCAGCGCGCGGCTGACCTGGTTCGGGCCGGTATCGCCCAGCGCCACCTGGATGTACAGGTCATCGACGCTATCGGCATGGAATTTCTTTGCCGCGATGGCGAGGTCCGAGTGCTGCAGGCCCAGCCGCTTCAGTTCGCGCTCGAGCAGCTCGCGGCCGGCCTGCACGTTGCGCGCACGGTCCAGCTTGTGGAACCAGCTGCGCACCTTTTCGCGCGAGCGGTTGCTGGCCAGGAAGCCGTTGGCCGGCATCAGCCAGTCGCGACGGGGGTCGGCCTCCTTGCCGGTCAGGATCTCGACGCGGTCGCCACTGCGCAGGCGATAGGTCAGCGGCACGATGCGGCCGTTGACCTTGGCACCGCGGCAGCGGTGGCCGACCATGGTGTGCACCTGGTAGGCGAAATCAAGCGGGGTGGCGCCCTGCGGCAGGTCCAGCACCTCGTCCTTCGGGCTCAGTGCATAGACCCGGTCCTCGGTCAGCTCGGCATCGAGCGCCCCGGCCAGTTCATTGCCCTGCCCGTCCTGGGCCTGCTCCAGCAGCTGGCGCATCCAGGTGATCTTGCGATCGAAGGCCTTCTCGGCACCCTTGCCGCCTTCCTTGTACTTCCAGTGCGCGGCGACGCCCAGCTCGGCCTGCGAGTGCATTTCATGGGTCCGGATCTGCACTTCGATGGTGCGCCCTTCCGGACCGACCACCGCAGTGTGCAGCGAGCGGTAGTCGTTGGCCTTGGGCCGTGCGATGTAGTCGTCGAACTCACTCGGTACCGGTGCCCACAGTGCGTGCACCACGCCCAGCGCGGCATAGCAGGCAGCGACATCGTCGACCATCACCCGCACTGCGCGGATGTCATAGAGCTGGTCGAAGGCCAACCGCTTCTTCTGCATCTTCCGCCAGATGCTGTAGATGTGCTTCGGCCGGCCACTCACTTCGGCCTTGATGCCCTGCGCGACCAGTTCGCGCGACAGCACCTTCTTGACGTTCTCGACGTAACGCTCGCGGGCGATGCGGGTTTCGTCCACCTCGCGGGCGATGCGGCGGTAGGTCTCCGGTTCCAGGTGGCGGAACGCCAGATCCTCAAGCTCCCATTTCAGCTGCCAGATGCCCAGGCGGTTGGCCAGGGGTGCGTGGATGTCACGGGTCAGCTGCGCCAGTGCGCGGCGCTGCCCGTCGTCCAGCTTGTCGGCTGCACGCATCCGCGCCAGCTGGCGTGCCAGCAGGATCGGCACCACGCGCAGGTCACGGATGATCGCCAGCAGCAACCGGCGCAGGCCTTCACTGTTGCGCCCGGCCTCGCGGCCGGCATGCAGTGCCCACACCGGATCGGCGGCATCCTGGCCGTCGAGCAGGCCGATCACCGCCGCCTTGTGGTTGCCCAGCGGCAGCTGGTCCAGGCTGGCACGCAGGCCCGGCAGGTCAAACAGCAAGGCGGCCACCACCGCGCCTTCGTCGGCCGAGAGCATCGCCAGCGCGTCGAGGGTGTCGCCCAGTACCGACCAGGTGGCACGCATCTGGTGGTCGCACGCTGGCGCTTCCCAGTGCTCGCGCAGGGCCTGGCGCAGCGGAGCAGGCAGCACCGCTGCCGAAGGACGGTTCAACAAGGCATCCAGGCCGGGGACGGAAGCGCGGTTCACAGCATCGAGCAGGCAAGACAGAGGGCCCTACACTAGCGCCGGTACCGTTCAGGGACAATCACTGCGGCCACCACCACCCGGCATGAGGACATGCCGCTACACTCGCGAACATACCCAGGAGAGACCCGCCATGCCTTCGATTGCCCCGCGCGTCCGTCCACGGCTGCTGGCCTGTGCCGCCGTGCTGCTGTCCCTGTCCGCGCCTGCGCTGGCCCAGCGCGTGGTGGAGGGCGATCTGCAGCAGCAGATGTCGCCCGCCGAGTTCAAGGCCGCCGGCCTGGACAAGCTCAGTGCCGGTGAACTGGCCACGCTCAACCGCTGGCTGCAGGGCAAGGTCGAGGCGGCCACCACCCAGGCCGTCGCCGCCGCGCGCGAAGAAGGCCGCCAGGAAGTGATCAAGAAGAACCGCGGCTTCCTCGACTTCGGCAGCAGCGAGCCGATCGAAAGCCACCTGCAGGGCGAGTTCCGTGGCTTCGGCCAGGGCCGCCGCTACGTGTTGCAGAACGGCCAGGAATGGGAGCAGATCGATGCCACGCAGTACTCCGGCGGCCGCAAGGATGCCCCGAAGGTCAGCATGCGCCCGGGCGTGATGGGCGCCTGGTACATGAAGGTGGACGGCGTGAACGTGCAGCCGAAGGTACGTCGCACCAAATAGCGCCCGGGCAATCCGGCCGCGCCGGATTATGCCTGGCCGCCAGGGTCGCCGGATGGGGCGACCCTGGCGCCCGATCAGGCCTGGCGCAGCGCGGCCACCCGCTGCGCCAGCTTCTTCGCCGAGATGCCGGTGCGCGCGCCCAACTCCTGCGCGAACAGCGACACCCGCAGCTCTTCCAGATCCCAGCGCAGCGCCTGCCATTGCGGGCGATCACGCAGGCCCTGCTGCTCGCCCGCCTCCAGCGCTTCCAGGAACGGATGCAGTTCCAGCATGCGCGCCTGGTCACGCGGCGGATCGCGTTTGGCGCGTTCGGTGCGCAGGATCATCGCCTTCAGGTAGCGCGGGTACTGCGCCAGCGCGTCGGCCGGCGTGTCGCGCAGGAAGCCGGGGTGGATCAGCCCGGCCAGCTGCGCTTCCATGTCGTCCAGGTTGCCGCGCGCCCAGCCCATCAGCGGCGCCTCCAGCATCGGCTTCAGTTCGGCCACCAGCGCCAGGATGGTCTCGGCCAGCTTCAGCCGCGACATCGCCTCGCCAAACAGGGCCTTGGCAGCGTGTTCGCGACGCTGCTCGAACGCCGTCGCATCGCGGATTTCCTCCAGGCCCTCGGCCAGCACGGCATTCATCGCCGCATCGACCAGGTCGCCGCGCAGCCGCTCCTGCGATTCGATCGCCGCGTAGAGAAGACCGGTCTTGGCACCGACCGGCAACTGCTTGCGGGCCTGCTTCACCTTGTCGGCCAGGGCAATCTCGAGCAACCGGCGCACACCCAGCGGGTGCGCTTCCTGCGCCTGCTGGCGGTCGGCGAAGATGCGCAGCGCCACGCTGTCGCCTTCGACGAGCAGCGCCGGATAGGCCGGCACGCCGGCTTCGCCAGGCACCTGCAGCGGGATCGGCGTGGCCGGGAACGTACGCAGGCCATCGGCTGCCATCTCGCGCCCAGCGCGTGCAGCGAAGGCATCGCCGGCACGGCCACCGAATTTCGCGCGCAACGCATCCAGATCCCGCGAGGTTGCCAGCACCTTGCCCTGCTCGTCGCGCAGGCGCAGGTTCATGTGCAGGTGCGGCTCGATCGCACCAGGCTCGAAATCGAGCGCAGTCACCGTGGCACCAGTGGCGCGTGACAGGAAGCGCGCCAGCTCACCGGTGATGGCATCCGCGCTGGGCTGCGGAAACGCTTCGTAGAACGCGCGGCCAAAATCCGGCGCCGGCACGTAGTTGCGGCGCAGCGCCTTGGGCAGGCTGCGGATGAGTGCCGAGGCTTTGTCGGCGACGAAGCCCGGTGCCAGCCAACCCAGCTGCACCGGGTCCAGCGCGTTGAGCAGGTGCAGCGGTACGTCCAGGGTCACGCCATCATCGTCGGCGCCCGGCTCGAAGCGGTAATGCAGCGGCAGCCGCGCCTGGCCCAGCGCCAGGTACTTCGGATAGCGCTCCTGTTCGCTGCCCTCGCCTGGCAACAGATCAACCAGCGACCAGTGCAGGGACTTGCGCTGTTCCGGCGCCAGCCCCTTCCACCAGGCATCCAGGCCGGCGGCCGAATGGATCTGCGCGGGTACCCGGTCCAGGTACCAGCGCGCCTGCCAGTCCTCGTCGGCAACGATGCCGGCGCGGCGCAGCTTGGCTTCTTCCTCGCGGGCGATCTCCAGCACTTTCTGGTTGTCGGCCACGAAACTGGCGCGGGTATTGATCTCGCCGGTGACCAGCGCCTGGCGCACGAAGATGTCATGCGCTTCGCCCGGTGCGATGCGGCCGTAGTGCACCGGTTTTTTCGGCGCCAGCACCAGGCCGAACAGGCTGATCTGCTCGGACGCCAGCACCTGGCCCTGCGCGCGCGACCAGTGCGGGTCGAAGTGCTTGCGCAGCAGCAGGTGTGGCAGCTCTGCAATCACCCAGTCCGGCTCGATCGCGGCCAGGGTCATGCCCCACACCTTCTGCGTATCCAGCAGGTTGGCCACCAGCAGCCACGGCGGCGGCCGCTTGGACAGCGCCGAACCCGGGAACGGCAGGAAGCGACGCTGGCGCGGCGCCTGGAAATCGCCCTTCTCGGTGCGGTGGCCGATCTGCGTCGGCAGGCCCGCCACCAGCGCGCGGTGCAGGGTCTGGTAGGCAGCGGCACGCACACGCTCGCTGAAACCCCCTCCCGCCGGTGCCTGCTCCTTCTGCGCACGCACGGCCACCGGGGCCGGTGCGGCCTCGGCCTTGCCTTCGCGGGCCAGGCGTGCGGCGCGGTGCAGCTGGCCACGGGTCGCCTTCACCGCCGCCGCGTCATCGCGCGCCGGGGCCGGTGCACTGCTGCCAGCCAGCAGCGGCGCCATCGACGCCTCGCTGGCCTCTTCCTTCCAGCCCAGTTCCTCGCACAACAGGCGCAACTGGCGATGCAGCTCGCGCCACTCGCGCATGCGCAGGAAGCCGAGGAAATGACGGCCGCACCAGTCGCGCAGCTTGGACTGGGTCAGGTCTTCATGGGCCTGCCGATAGGCATCCCACAGGCGCAGCACGCCAACGAACTCGGAACGGCCATCGGCGAACTGCGCATGCGCGCTGTCGGCCGCGCCGCGTGCTTCGGGCGGACGTTCGCGCGGGTCCTGGATGCCCAGGAACGAGGCGATCACCAGCATCGGCCGCAGGCAGCCGGCGGCCTGCGCGGCGACCAGCATGCGCGCCAGCTTCACGTCCACCGGCAGGCGTGCCATCTGCTTGCCGATGGTGGTCATGCGTCGCTCGGCGTCGATCGCGCCCAGTTCGGTCAGCTGCTGCCAGCCATCGGCTACCGCGCGCTCGTCCGGCGCTTCCAGGAACGGGAAGTCCTCGATGCGGCCCAGGCCGAGCTGCAGCATGCGCAGGATCACCCCGGCCAGGCTGGAGCGGCGGATTTCCGGATCGGTGAACTCCGGCCGCGCCTGGAAATCGGCTTCGGCGTACAGGCGGTAGCAGATCCCCTCGGCGATACGACCGCAGCGGCCCTTGCGCTGGTTGGCGCTGGCCTGCGAGATCGGTTCGATGTGCAGGCGATCCAGCTTGTTGCGCGGGCTGTAGCGCTTGACGCGGGCAAAGCCCGGATCGACCACGTAACGGATGCGCGGCACCGTCAGCGAGGTTTCCGCCACGTTGGTGGCCAGCACGATGCGCCGGTTCGGTCCGGGATTGAACACCCGGTCCTGGTCCTGGTTGGACAGGCGCGCGTACAGCGGCAGCACCTCGGTATTGCGGTACTTGCGCCGTTCCAGCGACTGGTGCGCATCGCGGATCTCGCGCTCGCCGGGCAGGAAGATCAGCACGTCGCCGCGCGCATCCAGGCGGGTGATCTCGTCAATGGCCGACACGATGGCGTCGTTGACGGTGCGTTCGCCCTGGTCTTCGCCCTCGCCTTCCAGCGCGCGGTAGCGCACTTCCACCGGGTAGGTACGGCCTTCCACGCTGATCACCGGCGCATTGTCGAAATGCTGGGCGAAGCGTTCGGTATCGATGGTGGCCGAGGTGACGATCAGTTTCAGGTCCGGGCGCTTGCGCAGCAGCTGCTTCAGGTAGCCCAGCAGGAAGTCGATGTTGAGGCTGCGTTCGTGCGCCTCGTCGACGATGATCGTGTCGTAGTTCGACAACCAGCGGTCGCTGGCGATCTCCGCCAGCAGGATGCCGTCGGTCATGAACTTGATGCGGCTGTCTTCGCTGACCTTGTCGTTGAAGCGCACCTGGTAGCCGACCAGCTGGCCCAGTTCGCTCTGTAGTTCCTGCGCCACGCGGCTGGCCACCGCACGTGCGGCAATCCGTCGCGGCTGGGTGCAGCCGATCATGCCGGCCTGGCCACGGCCTGCGGCCAGGCACAGTTTCGGCAGCTGGGTGGTCTTGCCCGAGCCGGTTTCACCGGCGATCACCACGACCTGGTGGTCGCGGATCAGCCCGACGATGGCATCGGCTTCACGCGCAATCGGCAGCTGCGGGTCCAGAGTGATGGACGGCTGCTGCTGCGCCCGCACCTGCCGGCGCTGCACCGACGCCTGCAAGGCCTGCTCGAAGGTGGCGGCCAGCGCCGCATCCTGTGGCTTGGCCTGGCAACGCGAGAGCATCCCCAGCAAACGGCCCCGGTCGCGGCTCATGGCACCGTCGATGGCGGCACGCTGTTGGCGCAGGCGAGGCGACGGATTTTTATCGATAGAGTTCATCAATCGGTTCGTTCAAAACTTTGAAAGCGACCAGTCATCACGACCGGTTTATTGTGAAGGCCAACGATTCCACAAGGAGGAACCCCATGGCGAAGACCAAGAGCACGACCAAGGCCAAGACCGGCAAGCAGAAGCTTGCAGCGGCGGCACCGTCGGCGCCGAACATCGATATCGGGATCACCCAGGGCGACCGCAAGAAGATCGCCGACGGTCTGTCGCGCTTCCAGGCTGACGCGTTCACGCTCTACCTGAAGACGCACAACTTCCACTGGAATGTGACCGGGTCGATGTTCAACTCGCTGCACACCATGTTCGAGACGCAGTACACCGAGCAGTGGGCGGCACTGGACGATGTGGCCGAGCGCATCCGCGCGCTGGGCTTCAATGCCCCGGGCTCCTACCGGGAATTCGCTGCGCTGACCTCGATCGCCGAGGAACCGGGCCTGACCGACAGCGCGGACTGGCGGGAAATGGTACGCCAGTTGGTGGTCGCCAACGAAGCGGTCTGCCGTACGGCACGTGAAGTGCTGGAGGTGGCGGCCAAGGGTGACGACGCCCCGACCGAGGATCTGATGACCCAGCGGCTGCAGACCCACGAGAAGTATGCCTGGATGCTGCGCTCGCTGCTGCAGTAAGAGTTTGGGGGGCTCGGCAGGGCTGCGCCCTGCACCCGTGGTAGTGCCGGCCGCTGGCCGGCAACAGCAACAGCAGAAGCGGGTTTCCTGAGGGATGGCGGGGTGGGCCCGGTGGCAGGGGACGCCGTAAACCCGTCCTTGGGGGCTTGGCCGCGGCATCCATGCCGCGGACACCCCTGCCACCGGACCCACCCCGCCTTCGACAGATTTCCGCGATCTGCCGGCAAAGCCATTGGGGTCGGATCCGTTTTCCGACGGAAAACGGATCCGACCCCATCTTGTTTTTCGATATCTGACAGTTTTCATCCACGCATGGCGTGGATCTACCCGCCACCGGGCCAGGTCTGGGGGAGAGCCCCCTGAGTCAGGGGGCGGACGCGAAGCGGCGGGGGTCTGGGAGCTGGTAAGTGGGGCCCGCGTTTCGCGCAGCGAAGCGTGGGAGCGGCAGCGCGCATGCGATGGCGCGTTCCCAGGGCGCAGCCCTGCCGACTCCCCCGCCGGGGTAAACTAGCCGGATGCCTTCCCGTCCCGCGCACGACCTGCTCCAACGCGTCTTTGGTTACGACGATTTCCGTGGTCCCCAGCAGGACATCGTGGAGCACGTCGCTGCCGGGCACGACGCCCTGGTGCTGATGCCCACCGGCGGCGGCAAGTCGCTGTGCTACCAGGTGCCGGCCCTGCTGCGTGACGGTTGCGGCATCGTCATCTCGCCGCTGATCGCGCTGATGCAGGACCAGGTCGAAGCCCTGCGCCAGCTGGGCGTGCGCGCCGAGTACCTGAATTCAACCCTGGATGCCGAGACCGCCGGCCGCGTCGAGCGCGAACTGCTTGCCGGCGAGCTGGACATGCTCTATGTCGCCCCCGAGCGGCTGCTGACCGGCCGCTTCCTGTCGCTGCTGTCGCGCAGCCGCATCGCCCTGTTCGCCATCGACGAAGCGCACTGCGTGTCGCAGTGGGGCCATGACTTCCGCCCCGAATATCGCCAGCTGACCGTGCTGCACGAGCGTTGGCCGCAGATCCCGCGGATCGCGCTGACCGCCACGGCCGATCCGCCGACCCAGCGCGAGATCGCCGAGCGCCTCGACCTGCAGGAAGCGCGCCACTTCGTCAGTTCCTTCGACCGCCCCAACATCCGCTACACCGTGGTGCAGAAGGACAATGCCCGCAAGCAGCTGACTGATTTCCTGCATGGCCATCGTGGCGAGGCCGGCATCGTCTACTGCATGTCGCGGCGCAAGGTCGAGGAGACCGCCGAATTCCTCTGCGGCCAGGGCTTCAACGCCCTGCCCTACCACGCCGGACTGCCGCCGGAGGTGCGCGCCAACAACCAGCGCCGCTTCCTGCGCGAGGACGGCATCGTGATGTGCGCCACCATCGCCTTCGGCATGGGCATCGACAAGCCGGACGTGCGCTTTGTCGCGCACACCGACCTGCCCAAGTCGATGGAAGGCTACTACCAGGAGACCGGCCGCGCCGGCCGCGATGGCGAATCCGCCGAAGCGTGGCTGTGCTACGGCCTGGGCGACGTGGTGCTGCTCAAGCAGATGATCGAGCAATCCGAGGCCGGTGAAGAACGCAAGCAGCTGGAGCGGGCCAAGCTCGACCACCTGCTGGGCTACTGCGAATCGATGCAGTGCCGTCGCCAGGTGCTGCTGGCCGGCTTCGGTGAGACCTATCCCCAGCCCTGCGGCAACTGCGACAACTGCCTGACCCCGCCAGCTTCGTGGGATGCGACCATCCCGGCGCAGAAGGCGCTGAGCTGCGTCTACCGCAGTGGCCAGCGCTTCGGCGTCGGCCACCTGATCGACATCCTGCGTGGCAGCGAGAACGAGAAGGTGAAGCAGCAGGGCCACGACAAGCTCAGCACCTATGGCATCGGCCGCGACCTGGATGCACGCACCTGGCGCAGCGTGTTCCGCCAGCTTGTGGCGGCCAGCCTGCTGGAAGTGGACAGCGAGGGCCACGGTGGCCTGCGCCTGACCGACGCCAGCCGCGACGTGCTGACCGGCCGGCGCCAGATCAGCATGCGCCGCGACCCGGCCAGCAGCAGCGGTCGCGAGCGCAGTGCGCAGCGCACCGGCTTGTCGGTGCTGCCGCAGGACCTGGCCCTGTTCAACGCGCTGCGCGGCCTGCGCGCCGAACTGGCACGCGAACAGAACGTGCCGGCCTTCGTGATCTTCCACGACAGCACCCTGCGCAACATCGCCGAGCAGCGCCCGACCAGCCTGGATGCGCTGGCCCGGGTCGGCGGCATCGGCGGCACCAAGCTGAGCCGTTACGGCCCGCGCCTGGTCGAGATCGTGCGCGAGGAAGGGTAACGCCGGGCGCCGTGCAGGGCCGAGCCCACGCTCGGCTACCGTTGCCGCAGAAGCCGCCTAGCGCGGGCTTGGCGCTACATTGGTGCAGGTCCAATCTTGAACACGACATTCAGCAACAAGTGCATCCGCGCCCGCTTGCGGCTAAATTGACGGCATGTCCCTTGCCTCGACCCTGCTGCGTGTCGTGCTCATGCTCAGCCTGTTGCTCAACGGGCTGAACGCGGCCATGGCCGGTGGCCACGAGGACATGGGGCGGATGGCGCACGCCATGGCCGCCGCTGCGGTGGACAGCGGGGCCGACTGCCATCACCACGCCGGCATGCAGGCCGACCCGGCCCCGCAGGCCAAGGCCCCCGCCCACGACGCCCACTGCCAGATCAAGGACTGCGTGCGCAGCTGCGCCCAGCACCCGCTGCTGGTCGTGCAGCCGTTGCCGTTCATGGCTGGTCCCGCGTTGTCGCTGGCCCCGCAGCCGATCCCGGCCAGCGGGCGTCCGGCGCCGCCGCTGCCGCCGATCTCGCGCCCTCCCATCGGCTGATTCCACACGCATCGTGCGCCCTGCGCACCGCAGCCGGCCGCCTGCCGGCGTCTTCACGTGTCTGGAGTCACCACCATGAATACCCGCATTCCCCCCGGTCCGGGCGATGTGCCCATGCCGTCGCGCCGCCTGTTCGTGCAAGGCCTGGCTGCTGGCGGCGTGGTCGCTGGCATCGCCGCCGTCGGCGTGCCGCAGCGCGCGCTTGCCGCCGCCCGCGCCACGCCTCGCCTGGCCGGCGCCCCCGCTGTCCTCAGCGACACCCGCATCGAACTGGCCATCGGCGAATCGCTGGCCAACTTCACCGGGCGCACCCGCCCGGCGATCACCGTCAACGGATCGCTGCCGGCACCGATCCTGCGCTGGCGCGAAGGCCAGACCGTGGACCTGTTCGTGCGCAACACGCTGGAGCGCCACCCGACCTCGATCCACTGGCACGGCATCCTGCTGCCGGCCAACATGGACGGCGTGCCCGGCCTGAGCTTCAACGGCATCGGCCCCGGCGAGACCTACCACTACCACTTCCAGCTGAAGCAGTCGGGCACCTACTGGTACCACAGCCATTCGATGTTCCAGGAGCAGGCCGGCCTGTACGGTGCACTGATCATCGATCCGGCCGAGCCAGCGCCGTACCACCACGACCGCGAGCACGTGATCCTGCTGTCCGACTGGACCGACATGGACCCGGGGGCGTTGTTCCGGCGCATGAAGAAGCTCGCCGAGCACGACAACTACTACAAGCGCACCCTGCCCGACTTCCTGCGCGATGCGAAGCGTGACGGCTGGTCGGCCGCGCTGTCCGACCGCGGCATGTGGGGCCGGATGCGGATGACGCCCGCCGACATCTCCGACATCAACGCGCACACCTACACCTACCTGATGAACGGTACGGCGCCCGCCGGCAACTGGACCGGGCTGTTCCGCAGCGGGGAAAAGGTACTGCTGCGCTTCATCAATGGCGCCTCGATGACCTACTTCGATGTGCGCATTCCCGGCCTGAAGATGACCGTGGTCGCCGCCGATGGCCAGTACATCCATCCGGTCAGCATCGATGAGTTCCGCATCGCTCCCGCCGAAACCTACGATGTGCTGGTCGAGCCCACCGGCCAGGACGCGTTCACCATCTTCTGCCAGGACATGGGCCGCACCGGCTTCGCCGCCGGCACGCTGGCGGTAAGCCATGGCCTGCAGGCGCCGATCCCTGCACGCGACCCGCGCCCGTTGCTGACCATGAGCGACATGGGGCATGACATGGGCAGTGGCGGTCATGGCGGGCACGACATGGCCGCGATGAAGGGCATGGAAGGCGGCTGCGGCGCCAGCATGGGCCACGGTGCGCATGGCGGCGGTGATGCCGCCAGCAAGGCGCCAAAGCACCCGCCCAGCGAGCGCAACAACCCGCTGGTGGACATGCAGAGCTCGGCGACCGAACCGAAGCTGGACGACCCTGGCATCGGCCTGCGCGACAACGGCCGCAAGGTGCTGACCTACGGCGCGATGCGCAGCCTGTTCGAGGATCCGGATGGCCGCGAGCCGGGCCGCGAGATCGAGCTGCACCTGACCGGGCACATGGAGAAATTCTCCTGGTCGTTCGACGGCATCCCGTTCGCCAGCGCCGAACCACTGCGGCTGAACTACGGCGAGCGCATGCGCATCGTGCTGGTCAACGACACCATGATGCAGCACCCGATCCACCTGCACGGCGTATGGAGCGATCTGGAGAACGCGCAGGAGGAATTCCAGGTGCGCAAGCACACCATCGACATGCCGCCCGGCACCCGCCGCAGCTACCGCGTGCGTGCCGATGCGCTCGGCCGCTGGGCGTACCACTGCCATCTGCTCTACCACATGGAAGCGGGCATGATGCGCGAAGTGAGGATCGAAGAATGAGCCGCTCACTGCTTTCCCCCAGCCTGCTGGCCCTGGGCCTGGCTGCCGCGTTGCCGGCGTTCGCGCAATCGCATGCCGGGCATGACATGGGCGCGATGGAGCCACCGGCGAAGACCGCAGGAACGCCGGCCGAACAGGTCGATCCGGTCGATCATTCGAAAATGGACCATTCGACGATGGACCATTCGACGATGGATCACTCCACGATGGACCACGCAGCGATGGGTCACGCCTCGCCCGCCTCGCCCGCCTCGCCCGCCTCGCCCGCGTCCACCGAACCGCGCGAACCCATCCCGGTGCCCACCGATGCTGACCGCGCTGCGGCCTTCCCGCCGATCGCCCATGGCGCGATGGAGCACGCGCCGGAGATCAACAGCCTGCTGCTGATCGACCGCCTCGAACACTGGGACGGCAAGGACAGCACGGGCCAGGCCTGGGAGGCCACCGGGTGGGTCGGTGGCAACATCAACCGCCTGTGGCTGCGCACCGACGGCGAACGCAGCAAAGGCCGCACCGAGTCATCGGCGGTTGAAGCCCTGTATGGCCGCAGTGTGTCGCCGTGGTGGGACGTGCTGGTCGGCGTGCGCCAGGACTTCCGGCCGGCCGACTCACGCACCTGGGCAGCGCTCGGCATCCAGGGCCTGGCGCCGTACAAGTTCGAGAGCTCGGCCACGCTGTACATGGGTTCCGGTGGCCAGG
Source organism: Stenotrophomonas pavanii (assembly GCF_900101175.1). GTDB lineage: Bacteria > Pseudomonadota > Gammaproteobacteria > Xanthomonadales > Xanthomonadaceae > Stenotrophomonas > Stenotrophomonas pavanii. The sequence goes on from NZ_FNFQ01000001.1 coordinate 632,290, forward strand.
TGCTGGCCAAGGCCGAGGTCGAGTACGACGTGCTGCTGACCAACCGCCTGATCCTGCAGCCGCTGCTGGAAGCCACCGTGGCGGCCAAGGATGAACCGGAGTACGGCATTGGTCGTGGCCTGAACAAGGTCGAAGCCGGGCTGCGCCTGCGCTATGAGTTCAGCCGCCGCTTTGCGCCGTACATCGGCATCAGCCACGAACGCACGTTTGGCGACACCGCCGACTATGCCGGGGACCACGCGCGCGACACGCGCTGGGTCGCCGGCGTGCGCATGTGGTTCTGAGCAGCGGTTCGCAGGCAGTGGCCAGCCCCGGCAGCCGCTGGGGCCGGCTACACTGCGCCACGCTCCATTGCAGGCACCCCCATGTCATTGCAGATCCGCCGCGCCACCCTGGCCGATGTCGACGCCCTGTCGGCCATCGCGATCGCCACCTACAACGAAACCTGGGGCGATTCCTATCCGCCGCAGGAGCTGCATGATTTCCTGCAGACGCACTACAGCAGCGAACCGCAGCGCACCGAACTGTCCGACCCACGCAGCGCGATCTGGCTGCTGATGGACGGTAACGCCGTGGTCGGCTATCTGGCTGCCGGCGCCAACACCCTGCCCCATGCCGATGCATGCGAGGGCGACATCGAACTGAAGCGGTTCTACATCCTGGCCGCACACCAGAACGGCGGCCATGGTGCACGCCTGATGGACGCGTTCATGGCCTGGCTGGACCAGCCGCAGCGCCGCACCCTGTGGGTGGGCGTATGGGAAGAAAACTTCGGCGCGCAGCGCTTCTACGCGCGATACGGCTGCAGCAAGGTCGGCGAGTACGACTTCATCGTCGGTGACACGCACGACCGCGAGTTCATCCTGCGGCGGCCATGATCGCGTCTCTGTAGAGTCGAGCCACGCTCGACCATCGGCGGCAACATCCAGTCGAGCATGGCTCGACGCTGCAAGCTAGAAATCGAACAGCTCCGACAGGAAGCTGTCCTTCTTCTTTTTGCGGTAGCCCTGGCCCCGGTTGTCCTCGTAGCGCTGGCCGAGGTGGCGGGTATCACGGTGCATTACCGGTGGCGGCGCGGACGCCGGCGGAGCCTGCACGGGCGCTGGCGGAGGTACTGCAGCAACCGCACCCGCACGCTCGATGATCTTGTCCAGCTCGCCACGATCCAGCCATACCCGCCGGCAGCTCGGGCAGTAGTCAATCTCGATGCCATGGCGTTCGGCCATCTGCAGGGTCTGGGTCTTGCACACGGGGCACAGCATCGGCGTCGCTCCTGTCGGTGTGGTAACGACTCTACCTGCGCGGCGATGACTCTGCGGCAACACATGACCGATGGCACAAGGACTTCCGGCGCGTGCCAGCCCACCTGCCGCGCAGCACACTGCGGTCTCGTTCCGCCGGAGGTGCGTGCATGACTGTGCTGTCCCGCCAGCCCGCCGCCGTACGCGTGCTGCTGGTCCTGCTCGGCGTCGGCCTGGGCCTGAACCTGCGCGATATCGCCGCGGCCATCGGCACACCGATCCCGGCGCTGCCGATCCCCTATGGCGGCAGCCTGCTCGACAACGCACTGGCGGTGCTGATGGCAGTGCTGTTGGCCCTGCTGCTGCGCCCCCGCGGCATGGGGCTGCTGGCCAGCCTCGGGCTGCGCGGAAACGGCTGGGGCGGACCGTTGTGGGTGCTGCTGGCCAGCCTGACCTGCTGGCTGGGACTGGCGCTGCTCGGCACGCCGAACACCGCGCTGACCGCGTTGGACGCCACGATGCTGGCGGTCCTGTTCCCACTGGCCGAGGAAGTGCTGTTCCGCGGCCTCGGCTTCGTGCTGCTGGTGAAGATCGTGCGCGCCCCCTGGCCATGGCTCGCGCTGCCGCAGGCGCTGTTGTTCGGCATGGTGCACTGGCTCGGATTCGGCGGGCTTGATGGTGGCGGCACCGCACTGTTCGTCGGTGCGGTGATCGCCCTCGGTGGCTTCATCTTCGCCTGGCTCGACCACCTCGACGGCGACACCCTGTGGTGCGGCCTGGTCCTGCACGTTTCGATGAACCTTGCCTGGAATGTGTTCAGCCTCGACGACGCCGTCGCACTGGGCTGGCAGGCCACCGGCCTGCGCATCGGCACCGCCCTGCTGGCGGTCGCGGTCCTGGCCTGGCAGGTGCGCCGCCGGCGCCAGACGCACCTGTAACGCCCACTTAGCTTGCCGTGCACGCCGGTATCACCCCCGGCTTGCGCATACTTGCGCGCCTTTCGCTCCCCCTGTTGTCCGGAGTTGCCGCGTCATGTTGCTGTCCAAGCGCCACGTTGAGCCCCGCGTCCTGTTGATCGAGGACGCAGAAGAAACCCGTGAACTGAGCCGCTTGGCGCTGGAAAGCCAGGCGTGCCATGTGGTGGGCGTGAGCTCTGCCGAAGCGGCACTGGGCCTGCTGGCAGCCGGCGAACGTTTCGACCTGCTGTTCACCGATGTCAACCTGGGCCCGATCAGCGGCATCGAGGCCGCCAACCGGGTCCGCAACCTCCACCCCCAGCTGCCGATCCTGGTGACGTCGGGCATGGACCAGCACGCGGTGCTGCCCCAGTTGCGCGACGGCATTCATTTCCTGCCCAAGCCCTACAACATGAGCGAACTGCTCGATGCGATCCGGCTCTGCTTCCGGCACGCCGATGTGGGCGTATTGACCGGACCGGATGCACAGGCAGCCTGAAGCATTCATCCACACCACACCCCGACATCCATGCCATGCGTGGATGCCACCGGCCATCAACCGCCGGTATACGGCCCCTCGCCCGGCATCACTTCCAGCAGCGCACGGGTGATCGCCCGCGGGTAGACGGTCAGGTGGTCCTCACCGTCGATCACCACGTTGTCCACCTTCAGCTTGCGGCCACTGCGCTGAAGCTGGGCGGTGAAGTCGGCGGTCTGGCGCAGCATGTCGTTGCCGGTTGAATAGCGCGGCCCGGGCTTGTCCGTTTCATAGCTGCCCACCGACAACAGCACGCGCGTGGGCTGCGCCGGGATGACGGCGGCGTCCTGCATGCGTGGCAGCAGCAGCTGGTCGAACCACAGCGACGGACTGGACAGGATGTAGGTGCTGAACAAGTCCGGCTGGGTGGTCAGCACATAGGCGCCGAACAGCGCGCCATAGGAGTGGCCGGCGAACATGCGGCGGGTGGGATCGGTGCGGTAGCGCGCATCGACCATCGGCAGCACCTGCGCCGCCAGGAAATCGCGGTAGTGCGCGGCCCCGCCGTAGGAGACGTCGTCGCTGTAGTAGCCATCGACCGTACGCGCCGGGGTGCTGGGCGTGTAGTCGCGCGAGCGGCTCTGCTTGGAGGTCAGCCCCTCCTGCGGCGGCAGCCCGACCAGGATGAAGTTCTCGATGTTGACGCCCTGCTGCCCCACCAGGTTGCGCACGCTGCGCACCAGCGGAAAACTGTACAGCGCATCGGTCACGTACAGCACCGGATAGTGCTTCTCCGGATGCGCGGCGTAGTCGGCCGGCAGTGCGACCCAGATCGGGTAATCGCGCCCCGCCGGGTCATGCACGCGCAGCGCTTCGGTCTCCGGCAGCACCACGCCCGTGGCGACCGTGGCTGCGACCTCCTTCGCTCCAGGCTGGGTTGCTGGCGACGCCACCGACATCGCACAGCCACTCACGGCCAGGCAGGCCGCCACACTCCATCCACGCACACGCTGCATCCACACGCTCCCATTGCGGGCGGCGCACCGGATGGCGCCGCTGCCGCATCCTCACATGGCATGCCGCGGCACGCCAATCCTCCGGATCAGGGCGAGGCCGACGGCGGCGCCGGGAACAGCGTGCGCAGCGCCTGCAATGCGGCCGGATGATAGATCGTGGCGTGGGTTTCCTCCGGCAGCGGCAGGTACTTCACCAGCGGCGACGGCGAGGCCTGCTGCAGGATCTCGGCCAGTCGTGCAGTGGATGCGGCCAGTTCCGGCTGCCCGCTGCTGGCCAGGAACACGCGCGGCCGTGCGCGCGTCACCGCCGGCAGCTGTCTGGCCGCCCCGGCCAGCATTGCACCCTGGTTCCACCACAGGCTGGGGTCCAGCGCGATGTAGCTGTTGAACAGCGCCGGCTCCCGCAGCAGCGTCTCGACCACGAACAGTCCGGCCAGCGACTCGCCGATCAGCGCGCGCTCTTCGGTGGTCGGGTAGCGCTGCCGTACCTGCAGCATCAGTTCATCGCGCAGGAAGCTGCGGTAAGCCGCCGATCCACCAATGCGTGGCGCGATCTTCTGGTCCTGCGGATCACTGCTGGGGCCGGTCATGTCGCGGCGGCGCTCGGTGTTCTCGATGCCGACCAGCAGGAACGGGCGCATGCTGCCGTTGCCGCTCAGCACCTGCACCAGCCCGGCCACGTGCAGGAAGTCCTCGCCGATGCCGCCGTCGGGCATGTACAGCACCGGCAACGGCGCCTTCGGGTCCAGGCCCCACGGCTGCGGACGGTAGACATTGATGCGGCGGGTTTCGCCCAGCGCCTTCGACTCGATGGTGAAGGTTTCGCCGATCACCAGTGGGGTTGCGGCAGCCTGTGCGGATGGCGCGGGTTCTGCCGCCTTCAGAGGTGCTGTGGAGACAACCGACAACAACAGTGACAGCACGATCAGGCGCATGACGGGCCCCTTCCTGGGAAAGACGCCGAGCATAGCGTCAAGGCCAGGGCATTGGCGACTCCGCATGCCTGCACGTGTACAACGGCACTGCGCGATGCTTGAAGTCCCTCAAAGAATGGCTGGCATCCGGGTGCTACCCTGCATCGTTTCCTGCAAGGGGTTCGGATATGGGAGGTTTCAGCATTTGGCACTGGATCATTCTTCTGGCCGTCGTTCTCATCCCGGTCGGCATCGCCGCCGTCATCGCAGCGATTGTTCTCAAGCGAAGGTAGTAGCTTCTCAGCTGCGGCCTCCCTTGTTCGCAGGGGGGCTGCGCCGCGCTGCACGCCATCAGCGCGTGGCCCGAACCTCCGGTTCTGCGGGTCGGCCAAGCGTCGCACACAGTCGTGCAAGCCAACCCGACGCACTGGCCGGTCCGGTGCCGCCCCAGGACGGGACCGGGTCAGTACAATGCGCGGCAGCAGGGGAGAAAAGATGAGCCAGCACGCCAGTCCACACCGCTTTCTGTCGCTGCAAGTTCTACGCGGCGTCGCAGCGCTGGCCGTGGTCGTGTTCCATCTTCGGGGTGTCGAGATCAAATATCTGCCTGGTGAGGCGATCCTCGACGGGATCGGGCGCTACGCGGACGCCGGCGTGGATCTGTTCTTCGTGTTGTCCGGCTTCGTCATGACCACCCTCACCGCCGGTCGCGAGGGAGGAATTGCCGCCGCCGGCACCTTCCTGGCCCGGCGTGCGTGGCGGGTGCTGCCGCCGTACTGGATATTCACTACCTTGGTGGTGGTGTTGATGGCCCTGGTCCCGACGATGGTGAACTCGTCTTACCACGACCAGAGCATACTGGCCTCCTATCTGTTGATTCCGCACCAGCAACTTCCAGTGTTGACGGTAGGGTGGACTCTGGTGCACGAGGCCTACTTCTATCTGATGTTCGCCGTGGCGATCGCCTTTGTCCCGGCTCGAGCCCTGACCACGTTCCTGCTCGGGTGGGCCGCTCTGATCGGCGCCGCCCATCTGTTTGCACCGGCGGCCACTTCGCCAGCCCATGTGCTGGTCATCAATCCGCTCACCTTCGAATTCATTGCGGGTGCGCTGCTGGGCCTGCACTGGCGCTACCTTCCGCGCAGCCTTGGCTGGCCCTTGGCACTTGGCGGGGGAGCACTCGCGGTGGCCGCAGCCAGTCTTCTGCCCACCGAAGGCCCGTCGATCATGCCGGTGTGGACCCGGGTCATGCTGTTTGGCACGGCCAGCGCGCTCCTTGTCGCCGGGGCAGTGCTGATCGAAGCGCGTGCACGGCGAGCGCCACCGAACAGCCTGATCCTGTTGGGCGATACGTCCTATGCCCTGTATCTGTCCCATATCTTCGTGATCTCGGTCGCCGGCCGCCTATGGTCGATGCTGCTGCCCACAGGGGCCTGGTGGAATCACGGCCTCTTCGTTGCTGCGACCCTGCTGGCATGCTGCGTGGTCGGCTATCTGGTGCATCGCGTGGTCGAACGGCCGTTGCTGCTGTTGCCGCAGCGGATGGCACAGCGCGGGCTCAGCAGGCCTGCATAGTTCCAGGCCTTGCCGGGACAGGCGCCTGGGAAAGTGTCGTCTTTGAATCGTCACTGACGGCACGCACAGCGAATGGCATACAAAGCCAGAACGACACGTGCGTACATCCGCCATTGATGGCGGACGCGGAACTCGCCTCATGCCCCTCCGTTCGGGCCGGGTCATCCGCATTCCGCGCTTTGCGCCGTGCCCGACCCCAGCCGCCGGGCGCCGGGCGCCGGACGCCGAAGCAGGAACACTGCGCCATGATCCGGGCCATGCTCGGCCTGGTTCCTTCTCGGACCCCATCCAGACTTGCAAGGAGGTTCACATGCTGAATGCCGTGATCATGACCGCGCTGGCCGCCGGCTCGCCAACCTACGCCGATTGCCTGCTTGGCAACATCCAACCCGGGTTGTCCGACCCTGCGGTACAACTGATACAGCAGGCATGTGCTGCGAAGCATCCGGAGAGCTTTGCCGCAGCGATGGAGCTGGAACGCAGGTTCAGTGAACAGCGGCAGGCCGACTTCGCGGCGGTCCAGGCGCAGGCGGCACGTTCTGCGAATGCGGCAGCGACGGCTGCACAGCAAGCTGCCGACGTGGCGGCCGCCAAAGCGAAGGCGGCAGGGACGCAGTAAAGGCGGCGAACAGGTGCAACAAAAAAGCACCGCCAAGCGGTGCCTTTCGGAATGATCTGGATACCGGATGCAATGGTGGGCCGTGAAGGATTCGAACCTTCGACCAAAAGATTAAAAGTCTTCTGCTCTACCGACTGAGCTAACGGCCCAATGCATCGCCCCGGCCTTTCGGCGGGGTGGGCATTCTACCCTATTTTGGCCGGTCGCGTGGAACCCTGGTGTGTCGGGGTTGCCGGCCAGCGGCCGGCACTACCAGCGGGATTAAACCTTTGGCGCCACTGGCGCATCCCATCCGTGGTCCTGTCTGGAGCCATGGATGCGTCTGATCGTCAGCCTGCTTGCCGCCCTGCTGCCCTGCGCAGCCCTGGCCGCCCCATCCCAGGTCGTCACTGACGACATCGCCCGCTTCTGGGCCACCTATGACGCGGTGCGCGCCGAACCCGATGCCGAACGCCGGGTGGCGCTGGTCCAGCAGCGCTACATCGATCCGGGTAGTCCCGGCCTGCATGCGCTAATGCAGGTGCGCCACTACACTGCCCGCGAATACGCCGAGGCCATGCAGTCATGGCCACGCTTCTGGACCTCGGTACGGCCGTTGACTGCGAATGCACAGCAGGCCAGCGCCACGCTGGAGCGCGATCTGGCCGCCTTCCGGGCGCTTTATCCGGCACTGCGCCCGGCCACCATCACGTATGCAGTGGGCGTGCTGCGCACGGGCGGCACCACGCTGGGCGACAAGGTATTGATCGGTGCGGAGATGGCGCTGGGCGATGAGCGCGTGGACGTGAGCGAGCTGCCCGCGCCGATGCGCAGCCGGCTGCGGATCTTCTACGACAGCCGTCCGGGTGCGAACAACGCGCAGAACAACCTGCACGAGTACGTGCATACCCACCAGCGCGAAACCACCGGCAGCCTGGCCCAGTACACAGTGCGCGAGGGCGTGGCCGAATACGTGGCGGAGCGCATCAGCGGGCGTCGTCCGGCACTGCCGCTGTACACCTATGGGCCCGCGCACGAGGCAGAAATCCGCGCGCGCTTCCTTGCCGAGATGCACGGGGACAACCTCGACAACTGGCTGTACAACAGTGCGCGCAATCCGTTCGGGGTAAGCGATCTGGGCTACTACGCCGGCTACCGCATCGCGCAGGAGTACATGCGCCGGCAGGCCGATGAGAAGGCCGGTATCGCGCGGATGATCGAGCTGGACTATGCCGATCCGAAGGCGGTGACCGACTTCATCGAGGCATCGGGATGGTTGCAGGCCCGGTAGGACAAGGAGTGCGAACCCGCGGTCCGCACCTACAGTGAAGCCGGCCAGCGGCCGGCTCTACCAGACGCGGTCAGGCGTACAGCGTGGGGTCGGGCACGCCGGCTTCGGCGAAGCCCTGCGCGCGCAGGCGGCAGGCGTCGCAGTGGCCGCAGGCGGCGCCGTTGGCGTCGGCGTTGTAGCAGGACACGGTCAGGCCGAAGTCCACGCCCAGGCGCACGCCTTCGCTGACGATCTGGCCCTTGCTGAGGAACTGCAGCGGCGCATGCACCTTGATGCCCGCCCCCTCCACGCCGGACTTGGTGGCCAGGTTGGCCAGTGCCTCGAACGCAGCCACGAACTCGGGGCGGCAGTCCGGGTAGCCGGAGTAGTCCACTGCGTTGACGCCGCAGAAGATGTCGTTGGCGCCGAGCACTTCGGCCCAGCCCAGGGCCAGCGACAGCATGATGGTGTTGCGCGCCGGCACGTAGGTGACCGGGATGCCGGCACCGCCGGCCTCGGGCACGTCGATGTCGTCGGTCAGCGCCGAGCCGCCAATGCTGCGCAGGTCCACGTCCACGGTCTTGTGCGCGACCACGCCCTGGGCCTTGGCCACGCGGGCGGCGGCGTCCAGTTCGGAGGTGTGGCGCTGGCCGTAGCGCACGCTCAGGGCGTGCACGGCGAAGCCCTGTTCCTGGGCCAGGGCGATGACGGCGGCTGAATCCATGCCGCCGGAGAGAAGCACGACTGCCTTCTTCATGGGAAATCTTCCGGTTGGGAGGGGAAAGCCAGCACGCTGTCCCGCGCCGGAGCTACATCAGGGAACGCTGCACCGGCTCATCGGCCGGGCTCGTCGTTCCACAGGATTTTATGCAACTGCATCTGGAAGCGCACCGGCAGCCGGTCTTCGACGATCCAGTCGGCCAACTGCCGTGCGGTGATCTCGCTCTTGCTGGGCGAGAAGAACACGGTGCAGCGCTTTACCAGATCGTGCTCGGCCAGCAGGGCCTTGGCCCAGTCGTAGTCTTCGCGGCTGCAGATGACGAACTTGATCTGGTCGCGCGCGGTCAGCAGCGGCAGGTTTTCCCAGCGGTTGCGCGCCACTTCGGCCGAGCCCGGGGTCTTGATGTCCACTACCCGCGACACGCGCGGGTCCACCGCGCTGACGTCCAGTGCGCCGGAGGTTTCCAGCGAGACGTCCATGCCGGCATCGCAGAGCTTCTGCAGCAGCACCAGGCAGCGCTTCTGCGCCAGCGGCTCGCCGCCGGTCACGCAGACGTGGCGCACGCCCTGGGCCAGCACCTCGGCCACGATATCGTCGATATCCCACCAGGTGCCGCCGTGGAAGGCATAGGCGGTGTCGCAGTACTGGCAGCGCAGCGGGCAGCCGGTCAGGCGCACGAACACGGTCGGCCAGCCGGCGGTATCGGCTTCGCCCTGCAGCGAGGTGAAGATCTCGGTGATCTTCAGGCGCGGCAGGGGCGATTGCACGATGTCGCTGGGCGTGGCGACGGCGTTGGACGGGGTAACGGCGGTCATGGCAGGCAATTCTTCAGGGGCGGGCGACCGGTGTATCGGCGCCGGAAACGAAAGCAGCCGAGCATGGGCTCGGCTCTACGGGGTGCGCAGTGTACGCCCGTCAGGCAGGTCAGCGGATCTGCTTGCCCAGCCGGATCGACTGCAGGCGGTCCTGCGCGGTGCGCGCGGCGTCCGAGCCGGGGTACTGCGCCACGACGGCTTCCAGCGTCTGCTGGGCCTGGTCGACCTTGCCCTCGCCGTATTGCGAGAGGCCAACCTTGAGCAGGCCGCCAGCGGCCTTGTCGTGGGTCGGATAGCGCGAGAGCAGTTCACGGAACTGGGCCTCCGCCATCGGGAAATTGCGGGTGGCGTAGTAGCTCTCGCCCAGCCAGTACAGCGCGTTCGGCGCATAGACGCCGTTCGGGTACAGCTGCAGGAAACTCAGGAACAGCTGCGCCGAATCATCGTACTTGCCGGCCTTCAGTGAATCGAAGGCGACGTTGTAGGAGGTGCGCTCGTCGCCGGTGGCGGCAAGGCTGCCCGCATCACCGTGGACGGAAGGCGGCCGCTCGGAAGTGGCCGCCGCTGCGGGTGTTGCCGGGGCCGGGGCGGCCTTCGGCGCGCTCGCCGGAACGGGCGGCAGGGCCGGGGCGGCATTGCCCCCTTCCAACCGGTTCAGGCGGCTGTCCAGATCCAGGTACTGATCCTGGGCGGACTGCTTGAGCTGGGCATTGTCGTGCTGCAACTGCTCGATCGAGGCCTGCAGGCTGGTGACCTGCTGCCGCAGCTGATTGATCTGGTTCAACAGGTCCTGGTTGGCACTGTTGTTGTACATCTGCTGCTCGAGCGCGCCGACACGGTCGGCCAGGCTCTGTCGCTGTGCGTGCGCCGGTGCGGCAGCCACGAGGGCTGCCGCAACGACCAGCATCAGTTTGATGCCGATGCGCATGGATTACTGCGCGGTGTAGACGATTTCGACGCGACGGTTCTGCGACCAGCAGGACTCGTTCGACTCGGTGCAGACCGGACGCTCTTCACCGTAGGACACGACGGTCAGCTGCGAAGCCGAGCCACCGTTGGCCTGCAGGGCCGAGCTGACGCCGTTGCCACGACGCTCACCCAGGGCCTGGTTGTACGCACGCGAACCGCGCTCGTCGGTGTGGCCCTGCAGGGTGATGCGCGAGGACGGACGGTCACGCAGGTACTTGGCGTGGCACGCCATGATGGCCTGGAATTCCGGCTTCACGTCTTCCTTGTCCAGGTCGAAGTAGACAACGCGCTGGCGCAGGCAAGCGTCGGTGTCCAGGTCGCCCGGGCCGTACAGGCCGGAGGTCGACGGGCCGGTCGGGGTGGTGGTCGAGGTGCCGGTGTCGACCGAAGCCGGCACTTCTTCCTTGACCTTCTTCGAGCAACCGGCCAGGACGGCCACAGACAGCAGGGAAACAAGCAGAACGCGGGTGGACTTGTTCATGGCGATACCTTTGTGGCTCCTAAGCCGATGAGGGGTTCAAGACAGCGAAAATATTAACACTCTTTTAGCGCTGGGTACGGTATGGGGACCATGCCGGTTCGCGCACATCTCCGTCAGCCAGAACCAACCGCTGGCGCACGCGCGCATCGGCGGAAACGGCATACAGCACACCACGGCCACCCTCGCGGGCGGCGTACAACACCATGCTTGCGTTGGGCGCAAAGCTCGGAGATTCATCCAGCGAACCCGGGGACAGCGTGCTCCAGCGGGGCGAGCCCAGCGAGCTGTCCATCATCGCGATCTTGTAGCTGTTGCCCGAGCCCTGGGCGACGGCGATCTTCTTGCCATCGTAGGACACCGAGGGCTTGGCATTGTAGTTGCCCTGGAAGGTCACGCGCTCGGCGCTGCCGCCACCGGCACCGACCTTGTAGACCTGCGGACGGCCGCCGCGGTCGGAGGTGAAGTAGACGGCGCTGCCATCCGGGGCCCAGGTCGGCTCGGTATCGATGGCGAAGTGGTTGGTCAGCTGGGTCAGCTGCTTGCTGCCCAGGTCCATCACGTAGATCTCCGGGTTGCCCGAGCGCGACAGGGTCAGGGCCAGCTTGCGGCCGTCCGGCGAGAATGCCGGGGCGCTGTTGATGCCACGGAAGCTGGTCACCAGCTCGCGTGCACCGGTGCCGATGTTCTGGATGTAGATCGCCGAATTGCCACGCTCGAAGCTGACGTAGGCCAGCTTGCTGCCATCCGGGCTCCACGACGGCGACAGCAGCGGCTCGGCCGAACGCACGATGGTCTGCGGGTTGTAGCCATCCGAGTCGGCCACCATCAGCGCATAGCGCATGGCGTAGCCCTTGCCGCTGGCGGTCACGTAGGCGATGCGGGTCCAGAAGGCGCCGCGGATGCCGGTGATCTTCTCGTAGATGGCGTCGGCCATCTGGTGGGCAACGTCGCGCATGGCATTGCCACGGGCGGTCATTGCCAGGCCGAGCAGGCGCTCGCCCTTGGGCACGTCGAACAGTTCGTACTCGACGCGGTAGGCGCCGGCACCGGCATCGAGCACGCGGCCGACCACGATGTAGTTCTGCTTCAGCGCGCGCCAGGTGGCGAACTGGATGTCGCCGCCGCGCACTGGCTTTTCGACGATCTGCGCTTCCGGCAGCGTGCGGAACTGGCCCGAGCGCTCCAGGTCGGCGCGGACCACGCCGGCGACGTCGGTCTGCGGAGCGGCCGACGAACCCTGGTAGGGCATCGGCACGATGGTGATCGGCAGGGCGGAGGCATTGCCGCCGATGATGTCGATATCCAGCCCCTTCTGCTGCGCGACGGCAGCAAAGGGCAGCAACAGGGCCGCAAACACGGCAAGCCAGCGAGGCATCTTTTTCATGGAGCGCTCAATAGGGGGAAACCGGAACGAGGGATAACAAAGCGGCGGTGAACCGCTTCGCAATCATGAACCAAGGGTACGTGAATTCCGGGTCAGTTCCAGCCCGTCCTCTCACACACCGTTAACGTCGTGGCTAACATCGCGCCGCCTGCCCCGGTCACCGCCCAGCGCTACGGTGCCCGACGACCGCCCACAGCCTGTCGGGTCAAGCCCCGGTCCGCCAGCGGCAATCGCGACATCAGTCGGCGCGGGCGGCCCGAGAGCCGCCCTGCCCTCCCCGTCTCAGCGATCCTGGGCGGTAAAGGTGAAGTTGAGCGTGCGTGCGAACACCGACTCGAAGCCGCGGTACGGCAACGGCTGCGCGTTGAGCACGGCGGCCTCGATCGAACGCTTGCCGGCCTCGTCGTAGGGGCAGTTCGGGCTGACCTTGGCCTGCATCACCGTGCCGCCCGGAATCTGGGTAATGGTGATCTGGCAACGCTGGCCCAGCGGCACCGTATCCGGGCGCACCCACTGCGACAGCACCTTGGCCTGGATCGCTGCGGCGTACTTGGCTGAAAGATCGTCGCTGCTGCCGCCACCACCGGCGGCCGGCTGGGACGCGCCGCTGGCACCGGCGGCCGCACTGCCGGCGGCATTGCGCGCGGCGGCGACCTGGCGCAGCTTCTGCTCGGCCAGCTTGGCTTCCTTCTCGGCCTGCTCGCGGCGGGCCCGGATCTCGGCGATCTTCTTCTGCTTCTCGGCCTCGGCCTTGTCGGCGGCCACGCGTTCCTGCTCGGCCTGCTTCTTCTTCTCGTCCGCTTCCTGCTGCTTGGCCAGGCGCAGCTTCTGCTCCGCTTCTTCCTGGCGCTTGCGCTCGGTCAGGTCGATCTGCTCCTGGCGGCGCTTGGCTTCCTGCTCCTGCTTGGCCTTCTCCTGCGAGATGGCCAGCGCGCTGACCGCTTCCTGGTCCTTGGTATCCGGCTGCGCGACGCGCTCCTGCGCCTGTTGCTGCTGCGGCGTGGGGGCGTCCTGCGGGCGCGGTTCGGGAATCGGCTGCGGCGGCGGGATGGTGTCTTCCGGCACCGGGATCGGCTCGGCGACCGGCGGCGGCAGGTCCTCCAGCTTCTCCGACTGGCGCAGCGCCTGGCGCGCGGCGGAGGCCTCGGACGCGGACAGCGCCAGGCTGGCCTCGACCGAAGGGTCACCGGCGGCGGCGTCGGTATTGCGCTGGGGCGACCACAGCCAGGCCACGATGAAGACCAGCGCGACCAGCAGGTGCACCAGCAACGCCAGCGCCAGGGGCAGGCCCCAGCCGGGTTCGCGCTGATGCGGGGGTGGCAGGGCGTCAGCGTGCATCGGTGGCCAGGCCTACCTTGTCTACCTTGGCGCGCTTGATCACGTCCATCGCGGCAATGACCTTCTCATAGGCCACGGCGCGGTCGGCGGCGACGATCACGCGCACGCCCTTGTCCTGGGCGGCGATGCCGGCCAGGCGGCCTTCCAGTTCCTCGGCCGACACGGCGGTCGGTTCCTTGGCGTCGGGCAGCTTCAGGCTGAGCTGGCCGTCCTGGCGCACCGAGACGATCACCGGGTCCTGCTTGCTCTCCAGCGCCTTGGCATTGGACTGCGGCAGGTCGACGTCGAAGCTCAGGGTGAGCAGCGGCGCGGTGACCATGAAGATGATCAGCAACACCAGCATGACGTCGATGTAGGGAACGACGTTGATTTCCGATTTCAGCTTGCGGCGCTTGCGGCGACCGATGGCAGCGGACATGGCTTGGACTCCCGGGTCAGGCGCTTACTCGTCGCCAGCGCTCTGGCGCTGCAGGATGGAGCTGAACTCTTCGGCGAAGGTCTCGAACCGCACCGACATGCGCTCGACGCGGGTGGTGAAGCGGTTGTACGCCCACACCGCCGGGATCGCCACGAACAGGCCGATGGCGGTGGCGAACAGGGCTTCGGAAATGCCCGGCGCGACGGCGGCGATGCCGGCCTGCGCACCGCTGCTGATCATGTCGTGCATGGTCACCATGATGCCGAACACGGTACCGACCAGGCCCACGTACGGCGCGGTGGAGCCGATGTTGGCCAGCAGCTCCAGGTTGCGCTCGAGCTGGTCCACTTCACGGGTATAGGTGGTGCGCATGGCGCGCTGGGCGCCTTCCAGCTGCGCGCGGCCATCCAGGCGGCGCTTGTCGCGCAGGCGGGTGTACTCGCGGAAGCCGGCTTCGAAGATGGCTTCCAGGCCGGTCACGCTGCGGCTGCGGTCGGTGGCCGCGCTGTACAGCTTGCCCAGGTCGGCACCGGACCAGAAGCGGTTCTCGAACTCGTCGGCTTCGCGGGTGGCCTGCTTGAACACGCGGGCCTTGCGGAAAATGATCACCCAGCTGACGAACGAGCCGACCAGCAGCAGCAGCACGATGATCTTCACCGGCAGGCTGGCCTTCGCCATCAGTTCGAGGTAGTTGATGCCGCCGCCGGTGGTGGCCTGGGCAAGGGTCTGTGTCGCGGCGTTGCTGACGTCGGCCGGCAGTGCCTCGGTGACCGTGGCCTGCAGGGCCAGGAGCGTTGCGATCATCCGTTGTTCCTCAGTGTTCGGATTCGGGGTGGAGGTGGGGTTGCAGCACGGCAAGGACGGCCTCGTCCATGCCACGCGGGCGGAAACTGGCCGCTTCCAGTGCGGCGATGCGGACCTGGGCCGACAGCAGCAGCTCGCCGTCGCGCAGGATCTGCTGATCGAAGACCATGCTGGCCTTCTTCAGCTGGACCAGGCGGGCAGTCACCTGCAGGGTGTCATCCAGCCGTGCCGGCCTGATGAAATCCATCTGCATCGAGCGCACCGCGAAGACCATCCCGTGCTCGGCGCGCATGCGCTCCTGGCCGTAGCCGAGCGCGCGCATCCATTCGGTCCGGGCCCGTTCCATGAAGGCCACGTAGCGGGCGTGGTAGACCACGCCACCCGCGTCGGTATCTTCCCAGTAAATGCGTGTCGGCCAACTGAATCGCGGCTCAACCGACATCGGGAACCTCCGCGAACAGGTCCTGCGGCGGATTCTTCGGCTTCAGGCCCATGTGCCGGTAAGCCTTGTGGGTGGCCATGCGGCCGCGCGCGGTACGCACCAGGAAGCCCTGCTGGATCAGGTACGGCTCGACCACGTCTTCCAGCGTGCCACGTTCCTCCGACAGCGCCGCGGCCAGCGATTCGATGCCGACCGGGCCGCCGTCGAAGTAGTCGACCAGGGTCTTGAGCAGGCGCCGGTCCAGCTCGTCGAAGCCCTCCGGGTCGACCTTCAGCATCTTCATCGCGGCCTGTGCCACCGCCTCGTCGATATGGCCGCCGGCCTTCACCTGGGCGTAGTCACGCACGCGGCGCAGCAGGCGATTGGCGATACGCGGGGTGCCGCGCGCGCGGCGCGCGATCTCGCCGGCGCCATCGGCGGTGCAGTCGATGCCGAGGATGGTGGCCGAGCGGCGCACGATCCGGGTCAGTTCTTCAACGCTGTAGAACTCCAGGCGCTGGACGATGCCGAAGCGGTCGCGCAGCGGTGCGGTCAGCAGGCCGGCGCGGGTGGTGGCCCCGATCAGGGTGAACGGGGGCAGGTCGATCTTGATCGAGCGGGCGGCAGGGCCCTCGCCGATCATGATGTCGATCTGGAAGTCTTCCATCGCCGGGTACAGCACTTCCTCGACCACCGGCGACAGGCGGTGGATCTCGTCCACGAACAGCACGTCGTGCGGCTGGAGGTTGGTCAGCAGCGCTGCGAGGTCGCCGGCCTTCTCGATCACCGGGCCGGAGGTCACCCGCAGGGCCACGCCCAGCTCGTTGGCGATGACGTGGCTGAGGGTGGTCTTGCCGAGGCCGGGCGGCCCGAAGATCAGCACGTGGTCGAGCGCGTCGCCGCGGGCCTTGGCCGCTTCGATGTAGATCTCCAGCTGCTCGCGCACCGGGGCCTGGCCAAGATAGTCGGCCAGGCGCTTGGGGCGGATGCTGGCGTCGGCGGCGTCATCCTCGCGGGTGGCGCCGGCGCCGATGATGCGGTCGTCGGTCATACCGTGATTATGCGGTAAATGGTTGCATTCCGGGGCCGGAAGCACGGTAGTGCCGGCCGCTGGCCGGCAACCCCATGAACACCAGTGGTGCGGCGGATGCCGGCCAGCGGCCGGCACTACCAGACCTCAGATCTCGACCTGGGCCCCGAGTTCCACCAGGCGGTTGCCCGGAATCCGGAAGAAGCCGGTGGCCGGGGCGGCGTTGCGATGCATCAGCGCGAACAGCTTGTCGCGCCAGATCGGCATGCCGCGGTTGGCGGTGGCCACGATGGTCTCGCGGCTGGCGAAGAAGGTGGTGTCCATCGGGTCGAAGTAGATGCCGCCGTGGTCACACGAACGCATCAGCGCCAGCGGCACGTCCGGGGTCTCCATGAAACCGAAGCGCACGTAGACCCGGTAGAACTCGTCGCCCACCGATTCGATCTTCAGCCGCTGCCCTTCCATCGCATAGGGGATCGGCAGGGTTTCCACGTGCAGGAACACGTTGCGCTCGTGCAGCACCTTGTTGTGCTTGAGGTTGTGCATCAGCGCATGCGGCGCCACGGTCGGGTCGGCGGTGAGGAACACCGCGGTGCCCGGCACGCGTACCGGCGGGGCCAGCATCAGGCCCGGCAGGAAGGTATCCAGGCGGATGCCGTCCTTGCGGATCTCGTCGCGCAGCAGCTCGCGGCCACGGCGCCAGGTGCGCATCATGGTGAACAGGAAGATGCCCAGCACCACCGGGAACCAGGCGCCCTGCAGCAGCTTGGCGCCGTTGGCGATGACGAAGCCGAGGTCGATGATGAAGAACACCACGCACAGCGGCAGCAGCCAGCCACGCGACTTCGGCCACAAGGTGCGCGCCACCACGGCCAGCAGCAGGGTGTCGATCAGCATCGTGGCCGACACCGAAATGCCGTACGCCACGGCCAGGTTGGACGAGCTGCGGAAGGCCAGCACCAGGCCGAATACCATCACCGCGATGCCCCAGTTGATGCCCGGGATGTAGATCTGGCCAATGGTGTCGTGCGAGGTGTGCTTGATGCGCATGCGCGGGATGTAGCCCAGCTGCATGGCCTGGCGCGAGACCGAGAATGCGCCGGTGATGACCGACTGCGACGCGATCACCGCCGCCATGGTGGCCAGGATGATCATCGGGTACAGCGCCCACGAGGGCACGGCCTCGAAGAACGGATTCTTCAGCGCCTCGGGGTGGTTGAGTACCAGCGCGCCCTGCCCCAGGTAGTTCAGCACCAGGCACGGCAGCACGAAGAAGTACCAGGCATGGCGGATCGGACGCAGGCCGAAGTGGCCCATGTCGGCGTACAACGCCTCACCGCCGGTCACCGCCAGCACCACCGCGCCAAGGATGAAGATGCCGTGCCAGCCATGCTCCATGAAGAAGCGGATGCCCCACCACGGATTGAACGCCTTCAGCACCTCCGGTGCGTCGACGATGTTGTAGATGCCGATCGCCGCCAGCGACAGGAACCAGATCGCCATGATCGGCCCGAACGCCTTGCCGATCTTCTCGGTGCCGAAGCGCTGCGCGGCGAACACCGCCAGCAGCACCACCAGGGTGACCGGCACGATGAAGACATGCAGGCCCGGCGCGGCCACCTCCAGGCCTTCCACCGCGCTGAGCACGGACATCGCCGGGGTGATCACGCCGTCGCCGAAAAACAGCGAGGCGCCGAAGATGCCCAGGATGCCCACCACGTACGCCGAGCGCGAGCCGTTGCGCAGCGTGCGCTGGGTCAGTGCCATCAGCGCCATGATGCCGCCTTCGCCGTCATTGTCGGCGCGCATGATGATGGTGACGTACTTCAGCGTCACCACCAGGTTCAGCGCCCAGAAGGCCAGCGACAGCACGCCCAGCACGGTGTCGTGGTCGCTGTTGAGCCCGTAATGCGGCGAGAACGCCTCCTTCAGGGTGTACAGCGGGCTGGTGCCGATATCGCCGAAGACCACGCCGATCGCACCGATGACCAGCGCCAGCCCTCCAGCGGAGGGAGCGTGGCCGTGGCCGCCGGGCGCGGCTGCGTGCGGGGTTTGACTGCTGGACATGGGACTCCTGGCGAAGCTCAGGCGGTTCGTTGAGGGAAAGGAAGGCCGTTCAGCGCAGCGCCGACTGCAGCGCCTTGCGGATCACGGTGGCCACTTCGTCGCCTTCATTGAAGGCATCGCGGGCCATGCGGGCCGCTTCGGCCGGCTTGTAGCCCAGCTGCTGCAGGGCCACGGTGGCATCGGACAGCGGATCGGCCGGCGCCGGGCCGCTGCCGGTGGGCAGCGCGCCGCCGGCACCGAACTGGGCGGCACGGTCACGCAGTTCCAGCACCATGCGCTCGGCAGTCTTCTTGCCGATACCCGGGATGCGGGTCAATGCGGTGATGTCGCCGGCCTGGACCATCCGCGCGAATTCCTCGACGCTGACGCCGGACAGCACGGCCAGCGCGATCTTCGCGCCGATGCCGCTGACCTTCTGCACGTCGCGGAACAGGCGCCGCTCGCCCTCGCGCAAGAAGCCGTACAGCGAGACGCTGTCCTCCTTCTGCGCGTAGTGGGTGTACAGGGTGACCTCGCGGCCGAGCTCGGGCAGGTCGTAGAAGGTGCTCATCGGCGCCTCCAGTTCGTAGCCCACTCCGTTCACGTCCACCACCAGCCACGGCGGCGCCTTGTAGGCGACGATGCCGCGCAGTCGACCGATCATTGCGTGCAGCTCCTCATTTGCGGCCCCACGCCTGGCGGGCACTGAGCCCCAGGCGGTTTGCCGTTGCCCTTACGTGGGCATGGGTGATCGCCACCGCCAACGCGTCGGCCGCGTCGGCCTGCAGCTTGGTTTTCAGGTTGAGCATGAGCCCGACCATGTGTTGAACCTGTTGCTTTTCGGCGCCACCACGGCCCACCACGGCGAGCTTGATCTCGCTGGCAGCGTATTCGTGCACCGGCAGGTCGCGCAGCACCACCGCCGAGATCGCCGCGCCGCGGGCCTGGCCCAGCTTCAACGCCGAATCGGGATTGCGGGCCATGAACACCTTTTCGATGGCCACTTCGTGCGGCTGGTACTCGCGGCACAGGTCGGCCAGGCCCAGCACCAGCAGTTTCATGCGCTGCGGGAAGTCGTCGGCACCCAGCAGCACCAGCGGCTGGTGGTGCACGTAACTGACGCGGCCGGCAGCATCGACATCGATGATGCCGACCCCGGTCCGCTGCGAACCGGGATCGATGCCGAGGATGCGGGTCATGCCGCGCTCCTGGCGGGGCGGAACGGAGTGCGCTGGCAGGCGTATGGGCTCATGACTGTCCGCGGTGACCGTTCAACGGCCCGCGCCCAGGCCGTCGGGGACGGCTCAGGCGTAGGCGTCGGCGCCGAGTTCGGCGTTGGAATACACGTTCTGCACGTCGTCCAGGTCTTCGAGCATGTCCAGCAGCTTCTTGACCTGCAGGGCGACCTCGCCCTCGACCTTGATGTCGTTGTCGGCGCGGAAGGTGATCTCGGCGTGGTCGGCGACATGCCCGGCAGCGGCCATCGCGTCCTTGACCGCGTTGAACGCGTCAGGGCTGGTGACCACGTCGATCGAACCGTCGTCGGGATAGACCACGATGTCGTCGGCGCCGGCCTCTATGGCCGCTTCGGTGATCATTTCCTCGTCGGCGCCGGGGGCGAAGCTGAGCACGCCCAGGCGCTTGAACATGAAGGCTACCGAGCCTTCGGTGCCCATGTTGCCGCCGCACTTGCTGAACGCATGGCGGACGTCGGCCACGGTGCGCACGCGGTTGTCGGTCAGGCAGTCGACGATCACGGCCACGCCACCCGGGGCATAGCCCTCGTAGCGGATTTCCTCGTAATCGACGCCTTCCAGTTCACCGGTGGCCTTCTTGATGGCGCGCTCGATCACGTCCTTGGACATGTTCACGGCCAGGCCCTTGTCCACCGCCACGCGCAGGCGCGGGTTGTTGTTGGGGTCGCCTCCACCGCCGCGCGCGGCAACGCCGATCTCGCGGATGATCTTGGTGAAAATCTTGCCGCGCTTCGCGTCGGACGCGTTCTTGCGGGCTTCGATGGAGGGGCCTCTACCCATGGGTGCTACCGTTTGGCTGCTTCAGGATCAAGGCGCGGATTCTACCTGATCGGGGGCGGCAACCGTGTCTAGGCCCCCTATTGTTGTAGCGCCGAGCCAATGCTCGGCTCAATCGGCCCGACGGAATGCCGCCGAGCATGGGCTCGGCGCTGCAAGGCGGCCCTGCGTTCCCTGCCGCTAGGCCGCCGCCGCGTCGCGGCTGTGGTCGAAGTGGCCGTGGCGCAGGAAATGCGCGGTCTGCCGCGCGGCATCAGGCGACACCACCAGGCCGCTGTGGCTGGTGCGGACCACGCAATGGTCGGCCAGGCCCGGCAGCCGCGTCTCGGCCAGTGCCACGGTGCCGTCGGACGCATCGTCGATCGCGCCCAGCAGGCTGCCCAGCCCATGCGGCACCGATCCGGCGATCAGCCCGACTTCGGCATCGCCCTGCCAGTCCGGCAGGCCATCAAGCAACAATTCGCTGCTGCGCCCCAGTGCCAGGCCCCAGCCGTGCTCGGACAACGAGCGCGCGGTCCCACTGCCGCGCAGCGGCGAACCGAGGCAGACCACGCGCTGCACCGGCAGTTCCGGGTTGCGCCGCAGCGCCTCCAGCGCCAGCAGTCCGCCCAGGCTGTGGCCGACCAGCGACAACGGGCCGGCGTCGGCCAGCCGCTCCAGCAGCTGCGGCACGGCCACGTCGGGGCCGCCGAACACCGAGGAGTAGCCGAACGCATGCACCTGGAAGCCGCGCGCGCGCAGGCGCCAGGCCAGCGGCCCGACCCAGGCGCGGGCATTCCAGATGCCATGCAGCAGCAGTACGGGGGGAGTCATGCAAACAGCCTGGCGGTCAGCGGGGCAGGAACGTGGGGTGATTGAACACGCGCGCGCAGCAAGCCGCGGTGAACGTCAGGACGCGCGCGGTGCGCGGCGCAGGATGAATTCCAGATCGTTGGTATCGCCAACCGGGAACAGGTACTCGCCGGCCTTCTCGAAACCGTAGCGTGCATAGAAGCGCTGCGCGCCGAAGTTCTCCGACCATACCCCCAGCCAGAGCGTGCGCGGGCCTTCGTGCTCCAGCCAGGCCAGTGCGGTTTCCAGCAGGCGGCTGCCCCAGCCGCAGCTCTGCTGGGTCTTGATCAGGTACAGGCGCTTGAGTTCGCCGTCACCGGGTTTCACCTCCGGATGCGGCAGGCCGCAGGGGCCGGCGGCGGCATGGCCGACCGCCTCCCCGTCCAGTTCCAGCAGCCACACCGCGTAATCGGGGTGGGCCAGGATCACGCGCTGGCGCTCGACCGAGTAGGCCTCTTCGAGGAAGGCCTGCAGGTCCTGCGGCGGGTACAGATGGCCGAAGGTTTCGGTGAACGTGCGGGCGGCCAGCGCCGACAGGGTCGGCGCGTCGTCCACGGTGGCGCGGCGGATCGAATACATGCAGGAAGTTGACGCCAGGGCGAAGCGCCGGTCAAGCCTTTTCAGGCGATTCCGCTTCTTCGTCTTCGTCCTCGTCCTCTTCCTCGTATTCCTCTTCGTCCTCTTCTTCCTCGCCGTCCTCGTCCTCGTCGTACTCTTCCTCTTCGTCGTCCTCGTAATCCTCGACGCCGAAGTCCTCACCGTCCCAACGGCCTTCGCCGTCGGCGACGAAGGTCAGCGCCATCGCCGCCGGGTTGGTACCGACACGGACCAGCCAACCACCGAACACGCGTGCGCGCTCGGTGACCAGGGTGGCCTCGGAGCCTTCATTGCCCAGCTTTTCCCACTCCAGCGAAAACGCAAATTCGGTCATTGCCTGGATCTCCTGATCAGTTGGTCTTGGGGCGAACCTGGATGTGCACTTCGGCCAGCTGCGCGTCGACGATCGGCGACGGCGCGTCGGTCATCAGATCCTGTGCACCGGTGGTCTTCGGGAACGGGATGACGTCGCGGATCGACTCCGTGCCGGCCATCAGGGCGGCGATGCGGTCGATGCCGAAGGCGATGCCACCGTGCGGCGGCGCGCCGTAGTTCAGCGCGTCGAGCAGGAAGCCGAACTTGGCGCGGGCCTCTTCGGCACCGATGCCCAGCAGTTCGAAGACCGCACTCTGCATGTCCGGACGGTGGATACGGATCGAACCGCCGCCGATTTCATTGCCGTTGAGCACCATGTCGTAACCGCGCGAGACGGCGGTACGGGCATTGGCGCGCAGGTCGGCGATGTCGTCCACGGCCGGTGCGGTGAAGGGGTGATGCAGGGCGACGTAGCGCTGTTCTTCCTCGTCCCACTCGAACATCGGGAAGTCGGTGACCCACAGCGGCGCCCAGCCGTCGGCGACCAGGCCGAAGTCCTTGCCGGCCTTCAGGCGGAGCGCGCCCATGAAGTCGGAGACCTTGTTGTAGCCACCGGCACCGAAGAACACGATGTCGCCGTTGCCGGCACCGACATGGGCCACCAGCGCGGCGAAGCGCTCTTCGCTGAAGAACTTCTGGATCGGCGAGCTGACTTCGCCGTTGTCGGCGATCTTGATGTAGGCCAGGCCCTTGGCGCCGTACTTGGCGGCATGCGCGGCGTACTCGTCGATCTGCTTGCGGCTCAGCGACGCGCCGCCCGGGATGCGCAGCGCGGCGACGCGGCCTTCGGCATCGTTGGCCGGACCGGTGAACACCGGGAACTCGCTGTCCTTGACCAGTTCAGCCACATCGACCAGTTCCAGCGCGATGCGCAGGTCCGGCTTGTCCGAACCATAGCGACGCATCGCCTCGGCCCAGGTCATGCGCGGGAAGCTGGCATCCAGCTCGACATCGACCACCTCCTTGAAGATGGCGCGGATCATGTCCTCGACGAAGTCCTGCACGTCGCGCTCGCGGACGAAGGCGAACTCCATGTCCAGCTGGGTGAATTCCAGCTGGCGGTCGGCGCGCAGCGCTTCGTCGCGGAAGCAGCGCGCGATCTGGTAGTAGCGGTCGAACCCGGCCACCATCAGGATCTGCTTGAACAGCTGCGGGCTCTGCGGCAGGGCGTAGAACTCACCCGGGTGCATGCGCGCCGGCACCAGGAAGTCGCGTGCGCCTTCCGGGGTGGCCTTGGTCAGGATCGGGGTCTCGATGTCCTGGAAGCCCTTTTCGTCCAGGTGGCGGCGCAGGGCCTGCACCAGCTTGATGCGGGTGCGCTGCATGCGCTGCATTTCCGGGCGACGCAGGTCCAGGTAGCGGTACTTCAGGCGGGTTTCCTCGCCCGGGTTCTCGTGGGCGTGGAACGGCAGCGGCGCGGCCTTGTTCAACACGGTGATGGCCGTGGCGATCACTTCCACCTTGCCGGTGCGCATCTTGTCGTTCACCGCATGGCGGGCGCGCACGACGCCTTCCACCTGCAGTACGTCCTCGTAGCCCAGCGACGCGGCCACGGCGAACACTTCGGCGTTGTCGGCCTCCACGGTCACCTGCACGATGCCTTCATGATCCCGGAGATCGATGAAGCAGACGCCGCCCTGGTTACGGGCCACGTCGGTCCAGCCGGCGAGGGTGACAGTCTGGCCAATCAGGGTCTCGTCGACCAGGCCGCAGAAGTGGGTACGCATGGGGGGAAGCTCCGCTGGAGAACGCCGGCACCGGATGGGGGCCGGAAAGCCTCGTATTCTGCGGCCGAGGCCCCGGCCGGGGCAAATCCGGGCAGTCACACCGGCTTGATCGCCCCGGTCCCTATAGTCGGGCACCTGCCACCGTATGGGATGCCGCCATGAAATCGTTGTCCCTGGCCAGCCTGGCCATGACCCTGAGCACGCTGGCCGTGCTCGCCCTGCCCTCTGCTCCGGCCGCTGCGCAGGACGGGGTGATCCGCTGCGAAAGCCAGAACAATCGTGAACGTGTCTGCAGCACCGGCTGGCGCAATGCGCAGCTGGTCCGCCAGCTGTCCGGCAGCGCCTGCGACGAGGGCCGCACCTGGGGCAGCCGCAATGGCAGCATCTGGGTCAGCAATGGCTGCCGCGCCGAGTTCGTTGAAGCCCGCGGCGGCTGGGGCGGCGGCAATGGCGGTGGCTGGGGCGGCAACAACGGCCGTCCCGGCGAAACCATCCGCTGCGAGAGCCAGAGCAACCGTGAGCGCAGCTGCCCGGTCGGCTGGCGCAACGCCCGCCTGGTCCGCCAGCTGTCCGGCAGCCCCTGCGACGAAGGCCGCACCTGGGGCGTGCGCAACGGCGCGGTCTGGGTCAGCAACGGCTGCCGCGCCGAGTTCGCCGAGGCCCGCGGCTGGGGCGGCGGCGGCGGTGGCTGGGGCGGCGGCAACAGCAATTATTCGATCACCTGCAGCAGCAACAACAACCGCACGCAGAACTGCGACTGGGATGAGCGGCAGGGCCGGCCGGTGCTGCAGCAGCAGCTGTCCGGCAGTGCCTGCCAGGAAGGCCGCAGCTGGGGCTATTCGCGCGGCCAGGTGTGGGTGAGCAACGGCTGCCGGGCGCGCTTCGGCGCGCGCTGAGCCCCGCGGTCGGATCCCTGGCCGACGGCCAGGGCGCTGCCCCCCGGTCAGGTATCCCGCATCCACGCATGGCGTGGATCCACTGGGGATCTTTCCGGGGTCAGGGTGCGGGTGCCTTGTCGTCACCCCACGGTGGCGGCGGCAGGTCGACCGGCCTGCTCAGGTCGAACTTCACGCGGAAGCGCCGGCCTTCCGGTCGCGTCAGTTCGTAGACGAAGGTCTGGTCCGGATCGATTTCCATCGCCCAGGTGTTGAAGGTGGAGGCCCGCATGTCGGCACGACGGAACATCGCCACGGAATCGGTGTCGGCCGGGAACTGCTGCCGCTCGGCGGTGCCCGGCGGCGTGCTGTCGCCGCCATAGAGGGTGATCGCATCGGCGCTGCCATCCGGGTGGCGATGATCGTGCTTCAGCCGCAGGCCATTTTCGGTACGGGTCAGCACCCACGTGCGCGAATGGTCATCACCGACATGGAAGGGGATCCGCAGCTCATGGGCCGGGTCGGCACAGCCGCGCACATGCATGACCAGGCGCTGGCCGGCGAACGGGTCCTTGCCGGTGGGTGCCGGCGTGTCCTCCACCACCCGGCCCTCGAAGGCCTGGCCGCAATGCGCGGCGATGGCCGCCATGAAGGCATCGGCCGGTGCGGTCGCCAGATCATGGGCGACCGAATCGGAACGCTGCGAGCAGGCAGCAAGGGTGAGCAGGAGGGCGGAAGCAGCAGCAACGGCAGGCAGTTTCATGCCCCCAACCCTAACGACCCGGGCCGGTGCGCGCAAACCCTGCGCACCGGCCACGTCACCTCATCGGTGCAGCCAGACCTCGCAGCCGCCGATCTCCTGCTTCTGGCCACCGGCGGCATAGCGGCGGATGATCTCCGCCTGCCACTGCACGCGTCCGGGGCTGCTTCCCACCTGGCTGGGGCAGTTGACCAGTGCGGCCAGCGGCAGCCCACCCAGCGCGGCGTCGTCGGCGGCCAGCGACGCGAGCACCTCGTCCGACGCCCAGTCTGGAATCATCACCGCGCGGCGGCCGGAGAAGTACGGCAGTTCGGAGGACCAGTCCTGCCCGAACGCGACCACCACGCCCTGCGCCGTCGTGCCGGTACGGATGGCCTCGGCAATCTGCGAAACCGCTGTCGGCTCGCGCGCTTCCCTGATGTCCTTCAGCGACTTCACCAGGCCGAAGCCCACCGACAGCACGCACAGGACGATCGCCAGCGCGACGCCGCGGCGCGGCTTGCCCGCCGCTTCGGCCGCCAGCACCGTCGACCACAGCACCAGGCCGATGATCGAGGTGGCGAACACGATGTTGGCCGCCTGGTAGTAGGGATGGGCGATGTGCAGGTTGGTGAAGACCAGGAACGGCGCCAGGTAGGCCAGCAGCAGGATCCCCACCGCTGCGCGCGTGCGCTTCTGCCACAGCCCGGCGATGACGAAGATGAGGAAGATCCAGTTGGAGCCGATCGCACCGGAGAAGCGCTTCTTGAACACCGTGCCCCACCAGGTGGCCGGATCCAGGCGCTGCTGCAGGGTGCCGTAGTTCCAGGTGGACAACGCATCGGAGGTGATCTGCCGGCCCAGCGCCGACTGCGCCTTCAGCGCGTCGGCATGCTGCAGCCACAGGGTGAGCGTGGCCAGCACGGCAAGTGCGGACAGGCCACCCCAGAACAGCAGGCGCCAATGCTGCCGCAGCCACTGCGGGCGCCAGCCATGTTCACGCAGCACCAGCCACAGGAAGGCCAGCGCAACGAACGCGGCAAAGCCGAAGAACGAGGTGACCTTGATGGCCGCCGACAGGACCGCGGCGACGATGGCGACCAGGCCCACCCACGCGCGCGGCTGGCTGCGCAGGCGCGCCATCGCCCAGACAAAGAGCAGGCCGAAGAACACGGCGCAGGACTCCATCATCACCGAGCGCCCCCAGAACTGCGCGTACGGCGAGACGGCAAACGCGCCGGCCACACACAGCGCCAGCGTGCGGTCGGGGCGCCACGCCAGCAGCGTGCGGTAGACCAGCCACACGCAGCCGACATGGAAGAGCGCAGACACCAGGCGCCCGCTGTTGTCGGCGCTCATGCCGGTGAGGCTGGACAGCAACGCCGCCAACCACTGGTAGAACGGGAATTCGAAGGGAATCGACCAGGGCGCGCCCAGCACCGGGGTCACGTAGTCCAGCCAGGGGCCGCCGCGCAGCAACCAGTCGATCGACAGTGCAGTCTGCGTCTGCCGGAAACCGGAGGCATCGACCGGGGGCATCGACCAGCTGCAGGCCAGCAGGATCAGCAGCGCGGCCGCCGAAAACCACAACAGGATCTTGCCCGGCAACAGGCTGCGGTCTGGGTTGCTTTCCTGGGTCACGCCTGTTGCTCCTGACAGTGGCCGCCCACGGCAGGGCGCGCTTCACGGGCGCGCAGTGTCTGCGTTGGCGCACCGGAGTGCAAGCCGCTGCACGCGGCTGCGGCTCAGCCCGGCGGTGGCAGTGGTGCCTTCAGCGGCTCGGCATGGCCGCCGTCGGTGGCCGCGACCGGTGCGATTTCGCCCTCGCCCGCAGGTTCCTGCTCGACCGGATCGACGTCGAACGGCGTGCGGAACACCAGCGACGGCAACAGCGTGGTCAGTGCGGCGTACAGCAGCAGCGCGCCGAACAGCACCGCCGGAATCTGGAAGCGCTCGCGCATGATCGCCGCCAGCACCAGGGTGAAGATCAGGGTCGGTGCCAGCGCCAGCGAGACGCGCAGGCTGCTGCGGAAGCTCTCGCCGAACATCACCCGGCGCTGCAGCCACACCACGCCGATGCGCAGCGGCAGTACCACCAGGGTGATCACGATGCCCAGCCCCAGCGCCTCGAAACTGAGCGCTTCGCTGGGCACCTTGGTGCCAGCGTTGAAGAAGTAGAACGGCACGAAGAACGAGGCAAACAGGCGCAGCGCATGCAGGTTTTCGTGCGAGGCCAGCAGCGGCATGCGCTGGTGCAGCAGGCGCGCGACCAGGCCGGCGATGAAGGCGCCTACCAGGTAGTACACGCCCAGCAGGTAGGTGATGTAGGCGGCCACCATGCCCACCATCACCAGCAGCGAGAACTCCGAGCCCGGCGCGTGCGGCGCCACCCAGCGGCCCAGCGCGATGAACAGCAGCGGCAGGCCCACCATCATCGCCAGCAGGGCCAGGCTGGACAGCGCCATGTGGCCCGGGTCGCCGGCCTGCAGCACGATGAACAATGCCGCCAGCGCCAGCAGTTCGCCGGCGATGGCCTTGCTGGTGACCCAGAACCGCTCGTCTTCGCTCAGGCCCAGCCGCGACAGCGAGTCCATGATGAAGCCGGTGGACGGTGTCAGCAGTGCCAGCGCCAGCAGTCCGGCCGCCTGCCACGGCAGGCCCGCGTAGCGCCAGGCCAACCAGCCGACCCCGAACAGCGTGGCACTGCGGATCACCAGATGCGCCAGCAACGGCCACATGCCGCGCCGCAGCGCCTGCAGATCCACCTCCAGGCCTGCGAACAGGAACAGCGAGGAAATCCCCAGCGTGGCCAGCAGGCCGATCACCGCGTCATGCGCCTGGTCGCCCAGCCACAGCATGCCGATGATGCCGAACAGCAGGCAGGTCAGCGGTGCGGGCAGGCTGAAGCGCTGCAGCGCGCGCGGGATCACCAGCAGCGCGAAGATCAGCAGCAGGTAGATCAACTCATGGCTCATCGGGGTCTTCCGTGGGGTTCGAACGCGCGCAGGATGCGCGTGCCCGACCGATCCGGCAAGCCATTTCGAATGACCCCGGTTACCTCATCCAATCATTGCATCGGCCAGCGCGCCCACCCGTGCAAGCACCGCTGCGCGCTGGTCGTCATCGACCGACGCGCCCTGCAGATAGGCGGTGACCACCCACGCCGCGCCGCCCGCATGCGGCCACAGCACGGCGATGTCGTTGCGCGTGTCATCACCGTTGCTGCCGGTCTTGTCCCCCACCCGCCAGCGCGTGCCCAGCCCGGCGCGCAGGCAGGCATCGCCGGTCTGGTTGTCGATGAGCCAATCGGCGAACTGCTGGCGCGATGCAGGCTGCAGGCCATTGCCCACCGCGAAGCGGGCCAGGCTGGTGGCCATCGCGGCCGGGCTGGTGGTATCGCGCGGGTCTCCCTTCACGAACAGATTCACGTCCGGCTCGTTGCGGTCATTGCGGGTAATGCTGTCGCCCTGCCCGCGCAGGAATGCCGTCAGCGCCGACGGCCCGCCCACCACCTCCAGCAGCAGGTTGGCCGCCGTGTTGTCGCTGGTGGTCAGCGTGCCCCGGCACAGGTCGCGGACAGTCAGGTCCTTGCCCACATGGCGGCGCGCCACCGGGGCGTAGGACAGCAGATCCTTCGCGGCGATGGGCACACGGGTGTCGAGCGAAACGCGGCCTGCATCGGCAAGGCTCAGCACATGGGCAACCAGCAGCGACTTGAACGTGCTGCACATCGGGAAGCGCTCATCCTGCCGATGCCCGCCGATGCGACGGCCGTTACCGGTATTCAGCACGGTGACGCCCAGGCGGCCACCGCTGGCTTTCTCCAGCGCGGCGAAATCGGCGGCGCCGGCAATGGCGGCGGGTATGCCGGACGCTGGGGAAACAGCTCGCGCCAGCGCCGGGGCAAGCAGCGAGGAAGCAACGGCAGCACCACTGAACTGCAGGAATCGGCGACGGGCGAGCATAGGGGTTCTCCTGGTGACCGCTCGATTATTGGCGCCTCCCCTGCGACCGACCAGCGCGAAAAATCAGGGCAACCCATAAGTTGAATTCATGCCTGGCGCGATCAACTGTTTGAGATTTACGAAATTCCTCATTGAACGGGTAGGATCAGCCATCACCCTGGCTCACGGCTCTCCGATGCTGCACCCCACCCTGCCACTGAACGCGCTGCGTGCGTTCGAGGCGGCCGCCCGCCACCAGAACTTCACCCGAGCCGCGCTGGAGCTGTGCGTCAGCCAGGCCGCACTGAGCCACCAGATCCGGGGCCTGGAAGACCGGCTCGGCATCCGCCTGTTCCATCGCCTGCCGCGCGGCGTGGCGCTGACCGACGAGGGCGCGGCGCTGTATCCGGTGCTCAACGAATCGTTTGAACGCATCTCCGCCAGCATTGCGCGCTACACCGGCGGGCCGGCCCGGGAAGTACTCACGCTGGGCGTGGTCGGTACCTTTGCCACCGGCTGGCTGCTGCCACGGCTGGCCGCGTTCGAGGCGGCGCACCCGGACATCGAGCTGCGCCTGCAGACCCACAACAACCGCATCGACCTGGCCGGCGAAGGGCTGGACCTGGCGATCCGCTTCGGTGATGGCGACTGGCAGGGACAGGCCTGCACGGCGATCCTGGATGCCCCGTTCGCGCCGCTGTGCGCACCGGCATTGGCGCGGCGGCTGAAGCAGCCGCGCGACCTGGCCACACTGCCGTTGTTGCGCTCCTACCGCAGCGACGAATGGCCACGCTGGCTGCAGGCGGCCGGCGTCAGCGGTGTGGAAGCGCGCGGGCCGGTGTTCGATTCCTCGCTGACCGTGGCGATGGCCGCCGCAGGGGGAGCCGGCGTGGCGCTGCTGCCCCTGCGCATGTTCGAGCAGGAACTGGCCGAAGGCCGCCTGCTGCAGCCGTTCGGCACCACGCTGGAGCTGGGCCGCTATTGGCTGACGCGATTGCGTTCGCGCGCCGAACGCGAGCCGGCCAAGCGCTTCCGCGAGTGGCTGCAGGCGCAGGGCGCGTAGGTAGTGCCGGCCGCTGGCCGGCAACCCCTGGATCCTTGTGAGCGCATCGCGCTGCCGGCCAGCGGCCGGCACTACCGATCAGAAAGAAACGGGGACGGAGGGGATTAAGTCGTTTGTGGCACAAACGACTTAATCCCCTCCGTCCCCTTTTTTGCGTGCTCAGGACTCCAGCAGCTCCATCCACGCTGCCTCAGCTTTTTCCAGCTGCGCCGCGGTGGTTTCGCGGTCACGTCCGATCACCGCCATGCGGGTCGCATCGGCGTAGTT
This sequence comes from Stenotrophomonas pavanii, assembly GCF_900101175.1. Classification (GTDB taxonomy): domain Bacteria; phylum Pseudomonadota; class Gammaproteobacteria; order Xanthomonadales; family Xanthomonadaceae; genus Stenotrophomonas; species Stenotrophomonas pavanii. Next base: position 663,216 of record NZ_FNFQ01000001.1, read on the forward strand.
GGCCGGATCGGCCAGCTGGCGGTCGAGCTCGGCCAGCGCGCTCTCCAGTTCGGCCACCTTGGCCTCGGCAGCCGCCAGCTTGTGTGGGTTCACCGGCTTCTTCTGCACCACCTGCGCCACCGGTGCGGTCTTGACCACCACCGGCTCTTCCACCTGCTCCATGCGCGCCTTGGTGCCCTGCGCCTGCGGGCGGGTGCGCAGCCACGCGGCGTACGCGTCCAGGTCGCCATCGAACGGTTCGACCACACCATCGGCCACGCGCCAATAGGTATCGCAGACCAGGCCGATCAGGTGGCGGTCATGCGAGACCATCACGATCGCGCCTTCGAAGGTGGCCAGCGCTTCGGCCAGTGCTTCGCGCATTTCCAGGTCAAGGTGGTTGGTCGGTTCGTCCAGCAGCAGCACGTTCGGCTGCTGCCAGGCGATCAGCGCCAGCGCCAGGCGCGCGCGCTCGCCACCGGAGAAACCATCAACCGGCTCGAATGCACGATCGCCCGGGAAGTTCCACTTGCCGAGGAAATCGCGGAAGGACTGGTTCGGTGCGTCCGGGGCGATCTCGCGGAAGTGCTCCATCGGCGATTGGCCTTCGTGCAGCGATTCCACGGTGTGCTGGGCGAAGTAGCCGATCTTCAGGTCCGGGTGCGCCATGCGCTCGCCGACGATCGGTGCGAGTTCGCCCACCAGGGTCTTCACCAGGGTGGTCTTGCCCGCACCGTTCGGCCCGAGCAGGCCGATGCGCTGTCCCGCTTCCAGGCCGAAGCCGACGTTGTGCAGGATCACCGCGTCCTTGCCGTAACCGGCCTCGACGTGGTTCAGGCGGATCAGCGAGAACGGCAGCTTGGCCGGCGGCGCGAACTCGATGCGGAACTCGCGCTCGGCGCGCACCGCTTCGGTGCCGGCCAGCTTGGCCAGGCGCTTCATGCGGCTCTGCGCCTGCGCGGCCTTGCTGGCCTGCGCCTTGAAGCGGTCGATGAAGCTCTGCAGGTGGGCGCGCTCGGCCTGTTCCTTCTCGTGCGCGATCTGCTGCTGGCGCAGCTGTTCGGCGCGCTGGCGCTCGAAATCAGTGTAGCCGCCCGGGTAGAGCTTGGCGCCGCCGCCGTGCAGGTGCAGGGTGTGGGTGGCCACGTTGTCGAGGAACTCGCGGTCATGCGAGATCAGCAGCAGGGTGCCCGGGTACTTCAGCAGCCACTGTTCCAGCCAGTACACCGCGTCCAGATCCAGGTGGTTGGTCGGTTCGTCGAGCAGCAGCAGGTCGCTGGGCATCATCAGCGCGCGGGCCAGGTTCAGGCGCACGCGCCAGCCGCCGGAGAACGAGGACACCGCGCGGTGGTGCGTCTCGGCAGGGAAGCCGAGGCCGTGCAGCAGCTTGCCGGCACGCGCTTCGGCGTCGTAGGCCCCCATCTCGGCCATCTTGGTGTGCGCGTTGGCCACCGCCTCCCAGTCTTCGCGGGCGGTCGCCTCGGCCTCTTCGGCCAGCACCGCGGCCACCTCGGTATCGCCGCCCAGCACGAAGCTCAGCGCCGGATCCGGCAGCGACGGGGTTTCCTGGGCCACGCTGGCGATGCGCACCTTGCCGGGCAGGTCGACGTCACCCTTGTCGGCCTCCAGCTCGCCCTTCACCGCCGCGAACAGGCTGGACTTGCCAGCACCGTTGCGGCCGACCACACCTACCCGGTAACCGGCGTGCAGGGTCAGGTCGACATTGGACAACAGCAGCCGCTCGCCGCGGCGCAAGGCGAAATTACGAAGGGAGATCATCGGGGGAGGGGTCCATATAACCGAATGGAATGTGCTGGTGAGCACTGTTCCTGCGACGCAATTCTAGCGTTAACGAATACTTGACGCGTCCCGGGATGCGCAGTGGCCGACGTTCCTCTCTCCCACGTCCCCGCCGCGCGCGTCCCGGGGTCCCTTCCTGCCAGCGCTGATCCGGGCTAAATGGTTGCTGCTGCAACGTTTTTTCTGACGCCTGGCATTTGACAGGCACTGAATATCCCGTTAATTGCTGTATTGCGCACCGCAACAACCGCCGTCCGCCTCACGCTCGTGATGTCGATTCCGGTGCCGCCCCCGCCAACCGGAGCCCATCCCGATGACCCGCAAGACCCGCCTGATCGCCGCCGCCGTCGCTGTCGCACTCGGTGGCTCTCCGTTCGTCGCCGCTGCACAGCAGGCCGGCACCGCTGCCAACACCCTGGACACGGTGATCGTCACCGGCACCCGCGTGGCCGACCGTACGGTCGCCGAATCGCAGTCGCCGATCGACATCATCACCCCCGAAGTGCTGCAGTCCACCGGTACCAGTGAACTGGCCACCGCACTGTCGCGCGCCCTGCCCTCGCTGAACTTCCCGCGCCCGGCGCTGACCGACGGCACCAGCGGCGTGCGCCCGGCGCAGCTGCGCGGCCTGTCGCCGGACCAGGTGCTGGTGCTGGTCAACGGCAAGCGCCGCCACACCTCGGCGCTGATCAACGTCAACGGCAGCATCGGCCGTGGCTCGTCGGCGGTGGACATCAACGCGATCCCGATCGCCGCGATCGAGCGCGTGGAAGTGCTGCGCGACGGTGCCTCGGCACAGTACGGCTCGGACGCCATCGCCGGCGTCATCAACATCGTGCTCAAGGGCAGCGGCAGTGGCGGCAGCCTGGCAGTGGACTACGGCCAGTACTCGGCCGGCGACGGCAACAAGTACCAGCTGTCCGGCGACACCGGCGTCGAGTTCGGCAACGGCCGCGGCCGCGTGCACGTGGCCGGCCAGATCAGCCAGCAGGACGAGAGCAACCGCGCCGGCCCGTACCGCGGCACCACGCCGAACACCGGCAACTTCCCCAGCATCGGCCAGAAGACCTTCATCGTCGGCGACCCGCGCGTGGATGCCACCGCGGCCTCGGCCAACGCCAGCTTCGACTTCAGCGACCACGTGACCGGCTACGCCAGCGCGCTGCTCAGCAACCGCGACATCACCTCGTTCGCCTTCTACCGTTCGCGCAACCACAGCGGGCAGAGCGCGCTGCTGGCGCAGACCTACCCGGACGGCTACGTGCCGGAGATCAACCAGTATTCCAAGGACCGCTCGCTGGTGGCCGGGGTCAAGGGCAACACCGACAACGGCTGGACCTGGGACCTGAGCCTGAACCACGGCGAGAACACCCTGGACTTCCACACCCGCAACAGCATCAACTACAGCCTCGGTGCGACCAGCCCGCGCTCGTTCTACGACGGCACGCTGAAGTACCAGCAGGACATCTTCAATGCCGATCTGACCAAGTCTCTGGACTGGGGCCTGGCCTACCCGGTCACGCTGTCCTTCGGCGGCGAGTACCGCAAGGAGAAGTGGGACCAGAACCCGGGCGAACTGAACTCGTACACCGGCAGCGGCGCGCAGGGCTTTGCGGGCTTCACCCCGACCAATGAAGTGCATGCCGACCGCCACAACTACGCGGTCTACGCCGGCCTGGAAGCGGACCTGACCGAGAAGTTCTCGGCCGGCATCACCGGCCGCTACGAGGACTACTCGGACTTCGGCGACCGCTTCTCGGGCAAGCTGTCGGCGCGCTACGCGTTCACCGACAAGGTGGCGCTGCGGGCCACCGCCTCCAGTGGCTTCCGCGCGCCCTCGCTGGCCCAGCAGGGCTACCAGGCGGTGACCAGCCAGTTCCTCAATGGCGTATTCGTCGAGCGCGGCACCTTCCCGACCACCAGCCAGGCCGCGCAGGCGCTGGGCGCCTCGCCGCTGAAGGCCGAGACCTCCACCTCCTACAGCCTGGGCCTGGTGCTGCAGCCGGTCGATCGCCTGTACATCACCGTCGATGCCTACCAGATCGACATTGACGACCGCATCGCGTTGTCCTCCAGCATCACCACCAACGCGGCCACCAGCGCGCTGCTGGGCACCCTGGGCCTGCCGCAGGTGACCGCGTTCTCCTACTTCACCAACGGCCTGGATACGCGCACCCGTGGCGTCGACTTCGTCTCCAGCTACACCGTACCGTTCACCGCCAGCAGCCTGGAGCTGACTGCGGCCTACAGCTACAACGACACCGAAGTGCGCCGCGTCGGCGGCACCCCGGCGGTATTCGGCACGCTGGGCCTGACCCAGTCGCTGATCGGCCGTGATGAGATCGGTCGCATCGAGGACAGCTACCCGCGCGACAAGGCGATCCTGAGCGGCACCTGGCGTTCGGACCACTGGGAGCTGGGCCTGGCCGCCACCCGCTACGGCAAATTCACCGTGCGCAACTCGGCCACCGCGCTGCGTGACCAGACCTACGGCGACGCCTGGGTGGTGGATGCCTCGGCCAGCTACAAGCCGAGCAGCAACTGGACCCTCACCGTGGGCGCCGACAACCTGCTCGACAAGTACCCGGACCGCACCGAAGACCTGCAGAACTCCACCTTCGGCATGCTGCCGTACAGCAACTACTCGCCGTTCGGCTTCAACGGCGCGTATGTGTACGGGCGGATCAAGTACACCTGGTAAGGGGTACTGCCGGCCGCTGGCCGGCATAACCCGGGCCGCGTCTGGAGGAGAGCCCCTTCTTGTTGAAGGGGCGCGCCGAAGGTGTGGGTTGAAGAGGAATGCGTGGGCAAATCCGCCGGCCACGGCACGTGGCCGGCGGATTTGCCGTATCTGGCCTCATCGGTGAAAATCGGGATACCCCCGATTGCCTGCGAGTGCCGATGCACCATGACACCGACCTGATCAACATCGTTGCCGTTGGCCTGGGGCTCGCCTTCATCTTCGGCGCGCTGGCCAACAAGCTCCGCTTGTCTCCCCTGGTCGGTTACCTGGTTGCTGGCATCTGCGTAGGCCCGTTCACCCCCGGCTTCGTCGCCGACCAGGCACTGGCCAACCAGTTGGCCGAACTGGGCGTGATGCTGCTGATGTTCGGCGTCGGCCTGCACTTCTCGTTGAAGGACCTGATGGCGGTCAAGGCGATCGCCATCCCCGGCGCCATCGGCCAGATCGCGGTCGCCACCCTGCTCGGCTGGGGCGTGGCCTCGCTGATGGGCTGGCCGGCCATCCATGGCGTCATCTTTGGTTTCTCGCTGGCCACCGCCAGTACCGTGGTGCTGCTGCGGGCAATGGAGGAACGCCGCCTGCTGGAAACCATGCGCGGCAAGATTGCGGTCGGCTGGCTGATCGTGGAAGACCTGGCCTGCGTGCTGGCGCTGGTGATGATGCCGGTAATGGCCGGCGTGTTCGGTCCGGACGCGTCCAAGGAATCGCACTCGCTGGGCAGCGTGCTGGCCGACATCGGCTGGACCTTCGTGCAGCTGGGCCTGTTCGTGGCGGTGATGCTGGTGGTCGGCCGGCGGGTCATCCCGTGGATCCTCGAGCGCATCGCCGGCACCGGTTCGCGTGAGCTGTTCACCCTGTCCGTGCTGGCGATCGCGCTGGGCGTGGCGTTCGGCTCGGCGATGCTGTTCGGCGTCTCGTTCGCGCTGGGCGCGTTCTTCGCCGGCATGCTGCTCAACGAATCGGAGCTGAGCCACAAGGCCGCGCATGATTCGCTGCCACTGCGCGATGCGTTCGCGGTGCTGTTCTTTGTCTCGGTCGGGATGCTGTTCGACCCCAACATCCTTGTCCAGCATCCGTGGCAGGTGCTGGCCACCGTCGCCATCATCATGTTCGGCAAGTCGGCGGCGGCATTCTTCATCGTGCGTGCATTCGGCCACCCGACCAGCACTGCGCTGACCATCTCGGCCAGCCTGGCGCAGATCGGCGAGTTCGCCTTCATCATCGCCGGCCTCGGCGTGGCCCTGCAGATCCTGCCGAAGGAAGGCCAGTCGCTGGTGCTGGCCGGTGCGCTGGTGTCGATCATGCTCAACCCGCTGGTGTTCGGCCTGCTGGACCGTTGGCAGGCCAAGCAGGAGCAGTCGCCGCAGGCGCCCGAGCCGCCCGAAGCGATCGGCCCGTCGCGCGACCTGCATGACCACGCCATCGTGATCGGCTATGGCCGGGTCGGCAGCGAACTGGCGCAGGTGCTGCGCGACCGTGGCGTGCCGGTGCTGGTGATCGACGACAACAAGGAACACGTCGAGGAAGCCCACGCCAAGGGCCTGGCGGCGATCCGCGGCAGTGCGGCGGCCGACCGGGTGCTGGCCGAGGCGCATCCGGAGCGGGCCAAGATCGCGGTGCTGGCGATTCCGCAGCCGCTGGAAGCCGGTGAAGCACTGGCCAAGCTGCGGGCGATCAATCCGGACCTGACGCTGCTGGCGCGTGCGCACAGCGATGCCGAGGTGAAGCATCTGCTGGAACATGGTGCCGATGGCACGGTGATGGCCGAGCGCGAGCTGGCCTATTCGCTGGCGGAGATGATCATGTCGACGCCGCCGTACCGGAACCTGGGGCAGCACAGCATCCCGGTGGTGTGAGGGGTCTGCGGCAGGGCTTGCAGCCCTGCACCGGCTGAATCAACTTCAACGGCAACGGCAGAAGCAAAAGCTGGCATCCCGTGGAATGGCGGGATGGGTCCAGTTGCAGGAGACGCCGTAAACCCTTCCATGGGGGCTTGGCCGCGGCATCCATGCCGCGGACACTCCCGCAACCGGACCCACCCCGCCTTCGACGGTTTTCCGCGATCTATCGGAAATACTCCTGGGGTCAGATCCGTTTTCCGCAGGAAAACGGATCTGACCCCGGAAACAGAAAGATCCCCGGTCGACCCGCATCGACCGGGGATCTGGATCGCCACGTTGCCACTGCCTTGGAGAGGCAGTTCCACCGTAACGCATCGCTCGGCCCGTGGTGATCGCCTGTGGCGATGACGACCAAGCGCGTGGCTATCAGGCGCCGGCCAGGGCCTGTTCCAGGTCGGCGCGCAGGTCGCCGATGTGCTCGATGCCGATGGACAGGCGCACGGTGTCCTCGCTGACCCCGGCCTTGGCCAGTTCGGCGGCATCCAGTTGGCGATGCGTGGTCGAGGCCGGGTGGGTCGCCAGCGACTTCGCATCCCCCAGGTTGACCAGGCGGGTGAACAGCTTCAGCGCATCGAGGAAGCGTGCGCCGGCTTCACGGCCACCGGGCAGGCCGAAGGTCAGCACGCCCGACCCATGCCCGCGCAGGTAGCGCTGCGCGGCGGCATGCTCGGGATCGTCAGGTAATCCCGCATAGCGCACCCAGGCCACCTTGGCGTGCGCCTTGAGGAACTGCGCCACAGCCAGCGCATTGGCGTTGATGCGTTCCATGCGCAGGGCCAGGGTCTCGATGCCCTGCAGGAGCAGGAACGCATTGAACGGCGACAGCGCTGCGCCGGTATTGCGCAATGGCACCACCCGCGCGCGGCCGATGTAGGCCGCCGGCCCCAACGCTTCGGTATAGACCACGCCGTGGTAACTGGGGTCGGGCTGGTTGAGCCGCGCGAAGCGCGTGGGTTGCGCCGCCCAATCGAAGCGGCCGGAATCGATGATCGCGCCGCCCAGGCTGTTGCCGTGCCCGCCCAGGTACTTGGTCAGCGAGTGCACCACGATGTCGGCGCCGTGCTCGAACGGGCGCAGCAGGAAGGGCGTGGCCACCGTGTTGTCGACGATCAGCGGCACCCCGGCGGCATGCGCGACCTCGGCGATGGCGGCGATGTCGGTGACATTGCCGCGCGGGTTGCCGATGGATTCGACGAACACCGCCTTGGTGCGTTCGTCGATCAGCGCGGCGAACGCGGCCGGGTCGGCCGGGTCGGCGAAGCGCGCCTGGATGCCGTACTGCGGCAGCGTGTGCGCCAGCAGATTGAGGCTGCCACCGTAGAGCGCGCTGGAGGCGACGATGGTGTCACCGGCTTCGGCGATGGTCTGGATGGCGTAGGTGATCGCGGCCTGCCCCGAGGCCAGCGCCAGCGCGCCGATGCCGCCTTCCAACGCGGCCAGGCGCTGTTCCAGCACGTCGGTGGTGGGGTTCATGATGCGGGTGTAGATGTTGCCGGGCACCTTCAGGTCAAACAGGTCGGCGCCGTGCTGGGTGTCGTCGAACGCATACGCCACGGTCTGGTAGATCGGCACGGCCACTGCGCGGGTGGTCGGGTCGGGACGGTAGCCGCCGTGCACGGCCAGGGTTTCCAGTTGCCACTGCGGGTCGCTCATCGGGCCAGGCTCCATCCGGGGAAACGGCCACCATAGGCCAGCCGCGGGCCGCCGCTGAAAGCCACTGGCGATGACGGCCGTACCCACGGTTATCAGGTTGGTCGCGATTCAGGCAGTCGTCATGGACCGTTGCTAGGCTTCGCCGCCGGGCGCTCCTGCCCGGGCACGGAGGCCCCTCGCATGCAGCCATCTTCCTGGACCCCTGCGCCCAGCCACTCACCCACCTCGGTGCTGCTGGTGGAGGACGACCGCCGCCTGGCCGAACTGGTCAGCGATTACCTCCACGAGCATGGCTTTGCCGTGCGGCATGTGGCCCGCGGTGACCTTGCGGGCGCGGCCTGCCGCCAGCACGTGCCGGAGCTGGTGGTGCTGGACCTGATGCTGCCCGGCCTGGGCGGCATCGATGTGTGCCGGCAGATCCGCAGCTTTTCCGATGTGCCGATCCTGATGCTGACCGCCTGCGAGGACGACATCGAACAGGTGCTGGGCCTGGAGTCGGGTGCCGATGACTATGTGCACAAGCCGATCGAGCCGCGCCTGCTGCTGGCCCGCCTGCGCGCCCTGCTGCGCCGCCGCCATGGCAGCAGCACCACCGGCACGCCCAGCCGGCTGATGCACGGGCAACTGCTGATCGATCGCATGCAGCGCGAAGTGCACCTGCACGGCGCGGTGGTGGACGTGGGCACCACCGAATTCGAGATCCTGTGGCTGTTGGCCAGCCAGCCCGGACAGATCCTGTCGCGTGACCAGATCCTGCAGGCGGTGCGCGGCATTGGCTTCGACGGCCTGGACCGCAGCGTGGACGTCTGCATCGGCAAGCTGCGCCGCAAACTCGGTGACGACGCACGCGAACCGCGGCGTATCAAGACCGTGTGGGGACGCGGCTACCAGTTCAATCCTGCGGCCTGGTCGGAATGAAGCGGCTGTTCCTGTGGCTGTGGTTCGTCACCGGTGCCTGCTTCCTGGCCTCGGTGTTCTTCCTCAACCACACCCTGGATGGCATCTACACGCCCGTGCAGGATCGCGTTTTCGTCCAGCAGGTGCGCGGGCAGGTGTACGCCCTGCGCAGCGGCCTTGCGGGCCTGGACGCGGGCCAGCAGCGTGAGCGCCTGCGGCAGTGGCAACCCCACTACGGCATCGCCTTGACCCTGCTCGACGGTCCTCCCGCGCTCGATCGGCAGGAACAGGCGGCCGTGCAGGCCGATGGCTTCATCGTGCGCGATCAGTACCAGCAGGTCCTGCTGCCCATCGAGGGGGTCGATGGTCGCTGGCTGCACCTGCGCCTGCCTGGGGCCGTGCAGATGACCACGTACATGACCCTCGCCGCCTACCTCAGCATCCTGCTGCTGGTGGGCGCCTGCCTGTATGCCTGGGTACGCCTGCTCTGGCGCGATCTCGAAGCGTTGCGCCTGCATGCCGACCGCATCGGCGCCGGTGATCTGCAGGCACGCGCCCAGGTCTCGCCGCGCTCGCAGATCCGCGTCATCGTCGACCATTCCAACCGCATGGCCGCGCGCGTGGCCGAACTGGTGCAGCGCCAGCGCGATCTCACGCATGCCATTTCGCACGAACTGCGCACGCCCATCGCGCGCGTGGCCTTCGGCCTGGACCTGATGCAGGACAGTGATGATCGCGAACGCCGCGCGCGACTGGCGGAGGGGCTGCATGGCGACCTGGCCGAACTCAACCGGCTGGTCAGCGAACTGCTGGCCTACGAACGGCTGGAGCATCCCAGCGAAGGCGAGCCGATGCAGCGCATCGAAGCCAATGACTGGCTGCAGGCCTGCCTGGCCGATGCGCGCCGTGATGCCGAACGCGCCGGCCTGGTGCTGCGCGTGCAGCCCAGTGCGTTGCCACGGGTGGATGCCGAGCCACGCCTGCTGCAGCTGGCGCTGAGCAACCTGGTCGGCAATGCGCTGCGCCACGCGCGCTCGCAGGTGGAAGTGTCGCTGGTCGGTGTGGGCGGACGCGCCTGCCTGCGCGTGGACGACGATGGCCCCGGCATCGCCGAGGCCGACCGCGAGAAGGTGGTCCGCCCGTTCACCCGACTGGATGACAGCCGCAGCCGTGACACCGGCGGCTTCGGCCTGGGCCTGGCGATCGTCGGCCGCATCGCCGCGCGCCACCACGGCGAACTGCGCATCGGCCGCGCCACCCTTGGCGGCGCACGCCTGGAAATGCACTGGCCGCTGGCTGCCAGCTGAACGCCCACGGGCGCGCTTACAGTTGGTTACAACTCCCGCACAACTGCGGACGGATCGGTCGCCGGCGTATCGCCACGCTGGCAACCCTGCAGCGCGCGCCGGATGCGCGTGCTGCTTTCCTCCCATTGTCGAGAGTTTCCATGTCCCCGCTTCGCCGTTCCCCTGCCCTGCTCTGCCTGGCCCTGCTGCCGGTGTTCGCCGCCCCGATCGCTTACGCCAAGGATGACCACTGGACCTTCGAGCTCGCCGCCGGGGGCGGCGTGGCACCACGCTACAGCGGCAGTGAGGAGTATCGTGCAACGCCCTCGCTGTCGTTCGATGCCACCGCGCCGGGGGGCTGGTTTCTGGGCACCAGTGGCATCGGCTGGGGCACCTCCCTCGGCGAGCACACCCGCGTGCGGGCCTATGTGGGTGCCAGTGGTATCCGCAAGGACAAGGACTCGCTGCTTGGCGGTTCCGACTTCCTGCGCGGCATGGGTGATATCGATGCCCGTCCCCTGGTCGGCGTCTCGGCGGGTTATACGCTGGGCGAAGCCGTGCTGAGCGGCTCCTGGCAGTTCACCCGCAAGGATGAGGACAAGGCCGAGAATGGCCTGGCCACCCAGCAGATCCATCTGAACCTGACCCTGCCGCTGTTCGACCTGGCCGGCGGCGTGGTCAGCGGCAGCGTCTCCACCGACTACGGCAACCGCGGTTACCTGCAGACCTGGTACGGCGTCAGTCCGGCCCAGGCGGCGCGCACCGGCTTTGCCGAACACACGCCGAAGGCCGGCCTGGTCAGCGCCGGTGTCGGCCTGAAGTGGAGCCACCGCGTCGGCCGCAATGGCAACTGGTACATCTCGGCCGAAGGCACGCGCCTGCTCGGCGATGCGGCCGACAGCCCGATCGTGCAGAAGGCAAACCAGTTCGGGCTGATGAGCGGTTACACCCACCGCTTCTGATGCATGAAGGGCGCCGCTGGGCGCCCTTTCCTTCTGCGGTCAGCGGCAGGCCGGCGCGTCGCCGCTGCCGCACAGCCCGACCTCGCGCAGCCAGCCGATCCACTGCACGACGTCCTCCTTCTCCGGCTCGGAGCGGAACGACTTCTGCACGGTGTGGAAGCCCTGCCTGCCCTGCATGCCCTTGATCCAGGTGAACTCGGGCTTGCCTGTCCCCGGATTCTGCGGGCAGCCGAGCATCAGCAGGGCGAAGGGCCGTCCCCCTTCTTCACCTTCGCGGATCCAGTGGCTCTGCGCCGCCGGACAGGCGATGCGCCACCCCGCCTCGATGATGCCGAGGAACTCACGCGGACTCACATGGCCACTGTTCGGCGCATCGTTGACGGTGACCATGTCGGTCCAGTCGTGCACGGTCTGGCCCTGTGGCACGTACTCGGTGATGCGGTTGCCTTGCGCGTCGGTGCTCTGGTGGGCCTGCTGGTAGCCCTTCATCGGCGGCAGCTGGACCTGTTCGGCGGCCGCAGCGTGTCCACAAACAGCAGCCAACGCCAGCGTCATGCAGAGTGAAGCCCTGCGGGCAACGTCCATGCGGTTCTCCTCATCCTTGCGAAAGTGAAACAGGACCATCGTGCGCTGCCAAGGCTCGGATGGCGCCCCAGCCATGGCCGGGGCGCCACCGGTTCAAGCCTTGGCGAAGACCAGGCGACCACCGTCGTTGCCGACTTCGATGGTATCGCCGTTGACGAAGGCGCCGGACAGGATCTGCTGCGCCAGCGGGTTTTCCAGCTGCGACTGGATCGCACGCTTCAACGGGCGCGCGCCGTACACCGGATCGAAGCCGACGTTGCCGAGCAGGTCGAACGCCGCATCGGAGACCGCCAGCTTCAGCCCGCGCTCGGCCAGGCGCTTCTCCAGCCCGCGCATCTGGATGCGCGCGATCTGCTTGATCTGCTGCTTGTCCAGCGGGTGGAACACCACGATGTCGTCCAGGCGGTTGATGAACTCCGGACGGAAGTGCGCCTGCACCACGCCCATCACTGCTGCCTTCATCTGCGTGTAGGCCTCCGGACTGTCGTCGGCGCTCATGTCCTGGATCTGGTGCGAGCCCAGGTTGGAGGTCATCACGATGACGGTGTTGCGGAAGTCCACGGTGCGGCCCTGGCCATCGGTCAGGCGGCCATCGTCCAGCACTTGCAGCAGGATGTTGAACACATCCGGATGCGCCTTCTCCACTTCGTCCAGCAGGATCAGCGAATACGGGCGACGACGCACCGCCTCGGTCAGGTAGCCGCCTTCCTCGTAGCCGACATAGCCCGGGGGCGCACCGATCAGGCGGGCGACGCTGTGCTTCTCCATGAACTCACTCATGTCGATGCGGATCATCGCGTCGGCGCTGTCGAACAGGAATTCGGCCAGCGACTTGCACAGCTCGGTCTTGCCGACGCCGGTCGGGCCAAGGAACAGGAAGGAACCGGCCGGGCGATTCGGATCGGACAGGCCTGCACGCGAGCGGCGCACCGCATCGGAGACGACCTTGATCGCTTCCTCCTGGCCGACCACGCGGTTGTGCAGCACCTCTTCCATGCGCAGCAGCTTGTCGCGCTCGCCTTCGAGCATCTTGTTGACCGGAATGCCGGTCCAGCGCGATACGACCTCGGCGATCTCCTCGTCGGTCACGCGATCCTGCACCAGCTTGAAGTCCTTGTGCTCGGCTTCCTGGGCCGCGGCCAGCTGCTTTTCCAGCTGCGGCAGCAGGCCGTACTGGATCTCGCTCATCTTGGCGAAATCCTGGCGGCGCTGCGCGGCCTCCAGCTCCAGCTTGGCCTGCTCGACCTGTTCCTTGATCTTGGTGGCGCCCTGCAGCGCGGCCTTCTCCGACTTCCAGATTTCATTGAGGTCGGAGAACTCGCGCTCCAGCCCGTCGATGTCGTTTTCCAGGTCGGCCAGGCGCTGCCGCGAGGCCTCGTCCTTCTCCTTCTTCAGCATCTCGCGCTGGATCTTCAACTGGATCACCCGGCGCTCCAGCCGATCCAGCTCCTCCGGCTTGGAGTCGATCTCCATGCGCAGGCGCGAGGCAGCCTCGTCCATCAGGTCGATGGCCTTGTCCGGCAGCTGGCGGTCGGTGATGTAGCGGTTGGACAGCGTGGCGGCGGCCACGATGGCCGGGTCGGTGATCTCCACCCCGTGGTGCACGGCGTACTTTTCCTTCAGCCCGCGCAGGATCGCGATGGTGTCCTCCACCGACGGCTCACCGACGAAGACCTTCTGGAAGCGGCGCTCCAGCGCAGCGTCCTTCTCGATGTACTTGCGGTATTCGTCCAGCGTGGTCGCACCGATGCAGTGCAGCTCGCCGCGTGCCAGCGCCGGCTTCAGCATGTTGCCGGCATCCATCGCGCCGTCGGCCTTGCCCGCGCCGACCATGGTGTGCAGCTCATCGATGAACAGGATGATCTGGCCTTCGTTCTTGGCCAGGTCGTTGAGCACACCCTTCAGGCGCTCCTCGAATTCGCCGCGGAACTTGGCCCCGGCAATCAGCGCGCCCATGTCCAGCGACAGCACGCGCTTGCCGCGCAGGCCTTCGGGTACTTCGTCGTTGATGATGCGCTGGGCCAGCCCTTCCACGATCGCGGTCTTGCCCACGCCGGGCTCGCCGATCAGCACCGGGTTGTTCTTGGTCCGGCGCTGCAGCACCTGGATGGTGCGGCGGATTTCCTCGTCACGGCCGATCACCGGGTCGAGCTTGCCGCTCTCGGCACGCGCGGTCAGGTCGATGGTGTACTTCTCCAGCGCCTGCCGCTGTTCCTCGGCATTCTCCGACTGCACGTTCTCACCGCCACGCAGCTTGTCGATCGCCGCCTGCAGGCGGGTCTTGTCGGCACCGGCGGCGCGCAGCGCCATGCCCAGCGTGCCGCCGTCGTCCAGCGCCGCCAGCACGAACCACTCGCTGGCAATGAAGGCGTCCCCGTGCTGCTGCGCCAGCTTGTCGGTCTGGTTCAGCAGGCGCCCCAGATCGTTGCCCATCGAGACGTTGCCGGCCTGGCCGGATACCTTGGGCAGTGCGTCCAGCGCCTCGGTCAGGCGCTCGCGCAGCACCGGCACGTTCACCCCGGCCTGGGCCAGCAGTGGGCGCGTGCTGCCACCCTGCTGGTCCAGCAGCGCGCTGAACAGGTGGACCGGTTCGATGATGCTGTTGTCGCGGCCCACGGCCAACGACTGTGCGTCTGCCAGCGCCTGCTGGAAACGCGAGGTGAGCTTGTCCATCCGCATTGCGAATCCTCATCGGTCATCAGGGCCGGCCTGGGCCGGCAATGCTGGAAAGATGCGGTTGCCCCACCCGGTTTCAAGGGTGGCTGCGACTGCACCCCGGGGCCAGTCAGCCTGCGGCCAGCATGCCGGAGCGGGTGTGGTCGGCGCGTTGATCCCGATCAGTCCGGGGCGGCGGACCGGCTCAGCGGGTGATCGCGGTGCGGATCGCCCGCAGCTGCTGCTTGACCGCATGCACCTGGGCTGCGTCCATGCGCAGCAGCGCCTTCTGGCCGACCGAGCGCGACTGCAGGGTGGGATCGACAAAGCGGTAGCGGCCGCGCGCATCGCGCTGCACCGCCGGGGGCTGCGCCAGTTCCGGGGTCTCCAGCAGGTGGTCGATGACTGCTACCAGACGGTCGTTGAAGTAACCCTCGGGCCGGCCCAGGTCGACGTAGGCCTGCTGGATCAGCGGATAGAAGCGCTTGTAGGCGGTGGCCGTTGCCGCCGGGTCGAGCGCGGTGAAGGCCTGCACGTAGGGCGCGTAGCGCGCCGCGTTGCTGGCGGCGATGCGTTCGCCGCCCTCGGCGGGTTCAACCTGCAGGCTGCCCGGCAGCGGTCGCGCGGCCAGCGCGGTCGGCGGCACGCTGGGCGTGTCCAGGTTGTCGAGCTGGGTAACCAGGCGCTGGATCAGGTGGTCGCGCAGCAGCAGGGTCAGTGGCCCCTCGCCCTGGAACAGCTGGCTCAATGCGCCCCAGGCCGCCGCATCGCTGTCGGCCAGCGTCGGCAGCGCCGGGTCAGCCGCAGCCTCGGTATCCAGCGGATGCCTGATCGGCGGTGGTGCCGGCGCGGGCTGCGCGGCCGCCTGCGGTTGTGGCGGCGCGCCGGTACTGGCGGGGGTTGATTGCACGGGTACCGCAACACCGTCTGCCATGTGCTTCAGCTGATCGCGGAACAACCAGCCGCCCGCACCACCGATCACCACCACACCCAACACCCAGGGCCAGACCGCCTTTCCGCTCTGCATGATGCAGCACCTCGTATCACACGCATGGAAAGGGTGTGACCCCCACGGTTGCAACGGGTTCCCCGCCTGTTCCGCTGCCGTTGGGGTTCGCCTGCACCCGTGTCGCGCTCACGCCTGCTTTGCATGCTTCGCGCGAGGCTGTACGCCTTGCACTGTGGAGGCACCACCATGCAGTACGCGCTGTATTACTGGACCGGCATCCAGGGCCGTGGCGAGTTCGTGCGGCTGGCGCTGGAAGACGCCGGCGCCGACTACATCGACATGGCGCGCGTGCACGGCGATGCAGTGATGCAGCCGTTCCTGGAGGGCCGCAGCGAAGGGGCACAGCCCTTCGCGCCGCCGTTCCTCAAGGCCGGTCGCCAGGTCATCGCGCAGGTCGCCGCGATCCTGGATTTCCTCGGCCCGACGCTGGACCTGGTGCCGCAGGCCGCATCGCGGCGGATGCAGGCGCTGCAACTGCAGCTGACCATCGCGGATCTGGTGGCCGAGGTGCATGACACCCACCATCCGATTGCCGCGTCGAAGTACTACGAAGAGCAGAAGACCGAAGCCAAGGCACGTGCCGCGTCACTGCGCAGCGAGCGCCTGCCGAAGTTCCTCGGCTACTTCGAACAGGTGCTGGCCGCCAACGGTGGCCGCCATGCCCTGCGCGAGCATTCGTATGTCGATCTGTCGCTGTTCCAGCTGCTGAGCGGGCTGGACTACATGTTCCCGCGGCGCATGCAGGCGCTCGGCCCTACCGTGCCCCTGCTGCGGGCGTTGCAGGAGCGGGTGGCGAAGCGACCGAACATCGCCGCCTATCTGGCGTCGGAGCGGCGGTTGCCGTTCAACACCAACGGCATCTTCCGCCATTACCCCGAACTGGACGCCGAACGGTAGTGCCGGCCGCTGGCCCGCAGCTGCACCCTCCGCCCGAAGCCCACGACGGTGCCGGCCAGCGGCCGGCACTACCGGGGGGTCAGCTGTTCCCACCCAGCGGCTGCACCGGCTGTTTCTGCAGCGACAACAACCCCAGCAGCAGTGCCAACGCCACGTAGGCACCGGCAAACTGCCAGCTGATGATGCGCGCCAGGCCGTCCAGGTCCCATGGCAGGTAGATGCCACCGCGCGGATCCACCGAATGGATCAGGCCGAACAGGGTCAGCCCGGCGGCCACCAGCAGGACGCCACAGGCACGGCGCAGGCGGCCATCGACCATCGCCGCCACGGCCGAGATCCACAGCATCGAGGTGATGATGAAGCCATTGCCCAGGGTGAAGATCACCGCCAGCTCCGGCAGACCGTGGCCGTCAAGCTTGGTCAGCAGCTGCGGCAGCTGGTCCGGTGCGATCCAGCCGGGCGCCTTGATCGCCAGCAGGTAAGCCACCGACGGCAGGAAACCGAACACCATCGCGCCGGTGTGGTGACGCGGCGTCGCCTGGAAGGCCTGGGTGGTGATGTCGATGGCCACGTACACGATGATCGGCGCCAGCACCGCCAGCGGCAGCCATTGCACCAGCCCGGAGATGATGCCAAGCATGCCGCCGATACCGACGAACAGGCCGGTCAGCAGCGTGTAGCCGCTGCGCGCGCCCATGTGCTTGTACGCCGGCTGGCCGATGTACGGTGTGGTCTGCGCGACGCCGCCGCAGATGCCGGCCACCAGCGTGGCCACCGCTTCCACCAGCAGAATGTCGCGGGTGCGATAGTCATCACCGGCCGCACGCGCGCTTTCAGAGACGTTGATGCCACCGACCACCATCAGCAGGCCGAACGGCAGCAGCAGCGGCAGGTAGGTCATCGCGGTGGGCAGGCCGTCGAGGAAGCCCAGCGTCGGCAGCGGCAGCACCACCTGCGGCGGCACCCACTCCGGCACATGGAAGCCGGGCGCGCCCAGCCCGGCCAGGCCGAGGCCGTAATACAGCACGGTGCCGAACACGAAGGCCAGCAGCACGCCCGGACCACGCACCGGCAACTTGCCCTTGGCGATCAGCACATACAGCAGCAGGCCCAGCGTGGTGAAGCCGACCAGCGGCGAGCGCAGCGTTTCCAGCAGCGGCAGCAGGCCCATCAGCACCAGCGCAATGCCGGCAATGGAGCCCAGCAGCGCCGCACGCGGCAGCGCGCGGGTGACTGCTTCGCCGAAGAACGACAGCACGAACTTGAGCACGCCCATGATGACCAGCGCGGCCATGCCCAGCTGCCAGGTGGCGATGCCTGCGGCATGCGGATCCATGCCCTGCTGCTTGAAGGCGATGAAGGCCGGGCCGAGCACCAGCAGGGCCATGCCGATGCTGGTGGGGGCATCCAGGCCGAGCGGCATGGCGGTGACATCGTCGCGGCCGGTACGCGCAGCCAGCCGACGCGCCATCAGCGTGTACAGCAGGTTGCCGACCAGCACGCCGAAGGCCGTGCCGGGGAACATGCGGCCGAATACCACGTCGGCGGGGAACTGGAAGATCCCGACCAGGGCCATGGCGATGAAGCCGAGGATGGAGAGGTTGTCGACGACCAGGCCGAAGAAGCCATTGAAGTCGCCGGCGACGAACCAGCGACGCGGTGCGGCGGAAGCGGGAGCGGACATGGAAGGGGCGGAGGGGGTGGGGAGCGCCGATGGTAGGCCCAGCAGGGCCCGGGCGCCAATTCCGCGGTGGAATGATGGGTTCCAGCGGACGGCGGGGCCCCTCTTGGCTGGTCGCGGGTAGAGTCGACTGTCAGTCGACTGGCATTGCGCGTTGGGCCGGTCGGGGTGGGCAGCGCAGGACGCGCCGTAAACCCGTCCTGGGCTCGATGGTGCCATCCATGGCGCCAACGGTCCTGCGCGGCCCATCCCGACCGGCCCCTCACAGTTTCCTGCGCGTGCCAGCCACGGAAGAACATCAAAAGATCCAAAGCCAAGCCAGGCTCTCGCTGCAGTGCCGGGCCCATGCTCGGCTGCTGTACGCGAAGCCTCTGAGCCGAGCATGGCCCGGCTACAGAAGATCATTCCGATCATTCTTTCGTTCATCCACGCATGGCGTGGATCTACCGTGTCGACCAAGGTCGACACCTGCCCACGGATGGCCGCCGTTGCTTCCGAGGTGGCCGGCCCGCGGCCGGCACTACCGCGGGCGCAGGGCGCAGCCCTGCATCCTCGCCCTACTTCTTCAGGAAGTTGTCCACCAGCAGATGCTTCACATCGTCGAAGCGGCCATTCAACACCGCCTTGGCGGCATACAGCGCCGTACCGGCCACCTGCTTGGCCTCGATCTGCGGTGGCATCACCAGTTCAGCGCGACTGGTATGCACGTCCAGCAGCGCCGGGCCGCGCTGGGACAGGAAATCCAATACCGCCTCTTCCAGATCCTCGCTGCGGGTCACCGTGCGGCCGTGGAAGCCGATCACCTCGGCCAGGCGGCCGAAGTCCGGGTTCTTCAGGTCGGTGTAGTTGTCCAGCAGGCCTTCCACCTTCTGCTCCAGCTCGACGAAGTTCAGCGAGCCGTTGTTGAACACCACCACCTTGATCGGCAGGTTCTCCTGCACTGCTGTGAGCAGGTCACCCAGCAGCATCGCCAGGCCACCATCACCGGACAGCGAGATCACCTGCCGCCCGGGGAAGGCCTTCTGCAGGCCCAGCGCCTGCGGCATCGCGTTGGCCATCGTGCCGTGCAGCAGGCTGGTCAGCGTGCGGCGACGGCCGTTGACGCGGATGTGGCGCAGCACCCACACCATCGGCGAGCCGCCGTCAGCAGTGAACAGCGCATCATCGCTGGCGTGCCTGGACAGCAAGGCGGTCAGGTGCTGCGGGTGGATCAGTTCACCCTCGCCCGGTTGTTCTTCCTGCTCGCGCGTCTTCAGTGCCTTGTCGCGACGCTCGATGCATTCGTCCAGGAAGCTGCTGTCCTCGCGCGGCGGCAGCATCGGCAGCAGCGCGTCCAGGGTCGGTGCGATGTCACCGACCACGCCGAGGTTCACCGGATGGCGGCGGCCGAGGTGGCTGCCATCGCGGTCGACCTGGATGATCGTGGCCTTGTCCGGGTAGAACTGGCCCCACGCGAAGTCGGCGCCGAGCAGCAGCAGCGTGTCGCACGCCATCAGCGTATGGAAGCCGGATTCGATGCCGAAGATGCCGGTCATGCCCATGTTGTACGGGTTGTCCGGCTCGACGAAATCCTTGGCGCGCGAAGTATGCGCAACCGGCGCCTGCAGGCGCCGGGCCAGTTCCAGCAGCTGCGCGTGTGCGCCCTGGCAACCGGCACCGGCGTAGATGCCAATGCGCTTGCCCTGCCCCAGCAGTTCGGCGATGCGCTGCAGTTCGGCATCCGCCGGACGCAGCACCGGCTGGGTGTAGTGCACCGAGAACGGCACATCGTGCTTCACCTCAGCCTGGCTGATGTCGGCCGGCAGGATCACCACCGCCACGCCCCGGCGGCTGATCGCCGCCTGGCAGGCCAGGGCCACGACGCGCCGCGCCTGCTCCGGGCTGTGCACCTGTTCGCAGAACACCGTACAGCTGCCATAGACCGCCTTGAAATCCACTTCCTGCGGAAATTCCATGCCCAGCTCACTGGTCACCACCTGGCTGGCGATCAGCACCATCGGTGCACGGTTGCGATTGCTCTCGAAGATGCCGTTGATGAAGTGCAGGCCACCGGGACCACAGGAACCCGCACAGGCGGTCAACTCGCCGCTCACCAGCGAATCGGCGCCGGCAGCGAAGGCGGCCACTTCTTCGTGGCGTACATGTACCCAGTCGATTTCACTGCGGTGCAGGGCATCGGTGACGTGATTCAAGGTATCGCCGACGATGCCATAACAGCGGCGGACGCCCGCCTGCTGCAGGGTATCGACAACGATCTCGGCAACGCGCTTGCTCATCGGAGACATCCTCGAGGGGAGAACATCCGAGGCTAGACCCGAAGAAGTGATGCCTCCGTGGGCAAGGCGCACATCACCTCGATAGGCAAACTACCGGCGGAGATCGAGTCAATCGTTGACGTTGATCCAGCCCACCACCTCACCCTGCCTGGGGTTGCGGTAGCACAGCTTCACCCAGCCGTCCCGTTCATCCAGCAGTTCCACGCGGTCGCCCTGGACCAGGTAACGCCTGGTGCTGGATGCGCCGGGTTGGTCGAACAGGAACAGGCGCGCGGGTGCCACCGCGGCCTGCCGACCACGCAACGGTCCATCCGGCGGAGCACCCAGGCCATCGGCGATGGCACTTTCCAGCACGCGGCCGGCGGCATCATAGGTGCGCCAGACCGCCAACGGCCCGTTCTCTTCGCGTTGTTCCCACTGCAGCGCGGCGTTCAACGTATCGCCCAGCATCAGCACGCGCTCGGCGCGGTACAGATGGAGTGTCGCGCCTGCAAAGCGATACTGGTCGGTGTACCACATCGGGCCGCTGCGGCAGCTGCTGGTCAGCGTGCGGCTCGGACGGTCGACCGTCAGCCCCATCAGCTCACCGCAGCTGTCCTTGCCGTGGGTCTCGGCCTGCAGCACGCGGAATGCCTCAACGGCCGGATCGAACCGGTATACCGCCACCGCTTCGTTGACCATGCCTACCGGAGCGCGTGCGACCAGTTCCGGGTAACCATCGAAATCGACATCTTCGAGCGACCATCGCGAATTGCCGTCGGCATCGGCCGCGCCGGCCAGCGTCTGGCGCTTGCCCGAGGGTGACAGCTGCAGCGCGATGCTGCCGTCCTGCTGCGGATCGGCATGCGCCTGCACATGCGCGGCCACCTGGAAGCGCAGCGTTTCTCCGTCGTCCCCGCCCGCCTGCGCCGTCGGTGCCAGTACGCCTGCCAATGCCAGGCCCAGCAGGCATTTCCTGTAGTTCATCATTGCTCCCTGCGGCACCGCGGCGGCACCTTCAACTCAGAACGATACCTCGACCGCCTGCCGCGACCACAGCACCGACTGATGCCTGGTCTGCTGCTTCCACGCCAGGCGGATCGCCTCAATGTCGGCGCGGCGCTGCGGGGTGTCCTCGTGCAGCACCACCAGCACCTTGGTGCGCAGGCGGTTGGGCGCGGCATCGCCGCGGAACAGCCACTGGCCATAGGCATCAAACACGGTCAGGCCGTCCGGGAAGCGCGGCGTTACTTCCTTGTCCAGGAAGGCGCGCCACTGCGCGTCGCTGATGGTGTCGGCCTGCGGGCGGTTGCCGGCCCCCTGCTCCTCGCCCACCCCGAAGTACAGCTCGCTGCGCACCCAGCCATGGCCGGCGGAAGGGCGGGCGGCATCGCCCTTCAGTTCGGCGGTGGTGGCCGTGGCATAGGCGCTGGGCGCCTGCGAAGACAGGCTGGCGCAGCCACTGGTGGCCAGCAGCACGGCGAAGACGAGGCCAAGGTGTTTCATCGGTACAGCTCCGGGGAAGGGGGACAGGGCGAGCCGGCAGCGTACAGCGCCACCGGCCCGGCGTGCTGATGCCAACCGGGCATCAGCTCATGCCGGACCGGCAGGGGCTTGCATCGGCACCGGCCATCACGCGAAGATAATATATCGCTTCATCCGGATGGATGTAAGTGAAACCATCTCCCCCTTCCCCGTCGTCGTTGTTGCTGGAGCCCCCCATGTCCGCCCGCCTGCCCGCGTCGCCGCTCGGCCTCGCCATCGCCCTCGCGCTTTCCTCCGCTGCCATCCCGGCCCTGGCCCAGGACGCCACCAACCTGGACACCGTGATCGTCACCGGCACCCGTGCCGCCGACCGCACCGTGCTCGAATCCACCTCGCCGGTGGATGTGCTCACCGCGGAGGACATCCGCAAGGCCGGCGTGGTCAACGGCGAACTGGGCAGCGCGCTGCAGGCGCTGCTGCCGTCGTTCAACTTCCCGCGCCAGTCCAACTCCGGTGGCGCCGACCACGTGCGCGCGGCGCAGTTGCGTGGTCTGTCGCCGGACCAGGTGCTGGTGCTGGTCAACGGCAAGCGCCGCCACCACACCGCACTGGTCAACACCGACAGCAAGATCGGCAAGGGCACCACGCCGGTCGATTTCAATTCGATCCCGGTCAGCGCGATCAAGCGCATTGAAGTGCTGCGCGATGGTGCCGGTGCGCTGTACGGATCGGACGCCGTGGCCGGCGTGATCAATGTGATCCTCGACAACGGCGGCGACGGTGGCGAGATCGAGGCCAGCTACGGTGCCAACCACACCGACCTCAAGCCGATCGGCCGCACCGTCACCGACGGCCAGACCGGCAACGTCAGCGCCAAGGTCGGCACCTCGCTGGGCGAGGACGGCGGCTTCCTGCGCGTCGGCCTGGAATACAAGCACCGCAACGGCACCAACCGCGCCGGCTTTGACCAGGTTCCGCCGTGGGACCAGACGCCGGACAACCTGGCGCTGCAGGGCAAGCGCAACTACGTGCTGGGCGATGGCAAGAGCAAGGACATCAACCTGTGGCTGAACACCGAGATCCCGGTGGGACAGACCTCGACGTTCTACGCGTTCGGTACCTTCAACCAGCGTGACACCGAAGGCGCCAACTACTTCCGCTATCCCGATGGCGAGGCCAACTGGAAGCAGGTCTATCCGAACGGTTACCGGCCCATTTCCGAAGGCGAAAACCGCGACGTGCAGGCCGTGGCCGGCGTGCGCGGGCAGTGGGGCGAATGGAGCTACGACGGCAGCCTGGATTACGGCCAGAACGACTTCACCTACCGCCTGCGCGATTCGCTCAACGCCTCGCTGGGCCCGACCAGCCCGACCCGCTTCAAGACTGCCGATTACCAGTACGCACAGACGGTGGGCAATCTCGATCTGAGCCGCGTGTTCACCCAGAGCGACAGCATCAGCCACACGCTGGGCCTGGGCGTGGAAGCGCGCCATGAGCGCTACCAGACCCGCCCCGGCGACCCGGCCAGCTATGCGGCCGGCCCGTACACCGACCGCCCGACCGGTTCGCAGGCCGGTGGCGGCCTGACCCCACAGGACGCCGCCACCCTGTCGCGCGACGTGGCCAGCGCCTATGCCAGCCTGTCCAGCCAGTTCGGCGACCACTTCTCCAGCGATCTGGCCGCCCGCTACGAGCACAACGACGACTTTGGCGGCGAACTGACCGGCAAGCTCGGCCTGCGCTACGAATTCACCCCGGCGTTCGCATTGCGCGGTGCCATCTCCAACAACTTCCGCGCGCCGTCGCTGGCGCAGATCGGCTACGAATCCACCTCCACCGGTTACAACGCCGGCGGCCAGCTGGTGCAGGGCCGCCTGCTGTCGGTCAACAATCCGATCGCGCGTGGCCTGGGTGCGCAGAACCTGAAGCCGGAGAAGTCGATCAACACCTCGCTGGGCTTCACCAGCCGCATCGGCGAGCACTTCGACCTGTCACTGGACTTCTTCCAGATCGACATCGATGACCGCATCGCGCTGTCGGAGAGCATCACCGGTGACGCATTGACCGATTACGTGGCCGCCAACTACGGCGTCAGCGGACTGCAGAGCGCCAGCTTCTTCGTCAATGCCGCCGATACCCGCACCCGTGGCGCCGAGCTGGTAAGCAACTGGCGGCAGTCGCTGGGCGATGGCCAGCTGCTGCTGACCGGCACCTACGCCTACACCAAGACCACGCTGAAGAATATGCTGGCCACGCCGGCGCAGCTGCGCGCCCTGAACCCGGACTACGTACTGTTCGGCATCGAGGAAACCAACACCCTGACCGATGCCACCCCGCGCACGCGTGGCAGCTTCTCGGCCGCCTGGAGCAACGACCACTGGTCGCTGAGCACCCGCGTGAACCGCTACGGCAGCGCCACCCGCGTGTTCAATTTCGGCGATGGCTACATCCCGCGCCAGACCTACCAGGCCGAGTGGCAGCTGGATGCCGAAGTGGAGTACCGCATCACCCCGCGCTGGAGCGTGGCCATCGGCGGCCAGAACCTGACCGACAACTACCCGGATCGATCCAACAACGACATCTACTACTTCGGCAACCTGCCGTACGACGTGCTGTCGCCGATCGGCAGCAACGGTGCGTATTACTACGGCCGGGTCCGCTATACGTTCTGATTCACCAGTCTGGTAGGTAGTGCCGGCCGCTGGCCGGCACCCTGAGGGTGCCGGCCAGCGGCCGGCACTACCCCGATCAGTAGCCTGTCCTCGACCCCACGTACACGCCCGCGCTGGCAGGCTGGGCGTCATGGCTGAATCGCTCCCCCTGCGTCCGCCACCGCCATTGCTGGACGACGCCTGTGCGTTGTTTCTCGATGTCGATGGCACCCTTATCGAATTCGCTGCACGACCGGATGCCGTGCAGCTCCTGCCGGATGTGCGTGAAGCCATCGGCCGCATCAGTGACCGCCTGGAAGGCGCCGTGGCACTGGTCAGTGGCCGACCGCTTGAACAGCTGGACCAGCTGTTCGCTCCCCTCCAGCTGCCTGCCGCCGGCCTGCATGGGCATGAGTTGCGCGGCCACGATGGTCGCGTGCTGCGCGACGAACACGATGACGACACCGCCGAATGGCTGCACGCACTGCACCAGCAGGCGATGCGCTTCGCCCACGGCCATCCCGGCGTGCTGGTGGAGGACAAGGGCGTCGGCCTGGCCCTGCACTGGCGAGGCGCGCCACACGCGGCCAGCGACGTGCGCACCTTTGCCAACCGCCACGTGCGCGGCCGGCCCGGTTACCGCCTGCAGCCGGGCGACCACGTGGTCGAATTCGTTCCGGTAGGCAGCGACAAGGGGCGCGCCGTGCGCCGGATGATGCAGTACCTGCCCTTCCGCGGCCGTCTTCCGGTCTTCCTCGGCGATGACCTCACCGATGAATTCGGCTTCGACGCCGCCAACGTCCAGCACGGCTGGAGCGTGCTGGTGGGTGAACGTGAACCCAGCGCGGCGGTGTTTGCGCTGCCCGACATACGCAGCGTGCACGCCTGGCTGCGTGAGAATGCCTATTGACCCGGCCAACCCCCACGGCCGCAACCGAGATGTACCGCGTGATGACCCAACCCGATCTTGATCTGGGCGTGGTCGGCAACGGCAGCTTCGGCGCCCTGGTCGACAAACATGCCCGCGTCGTCTGGAGCTGCCTGCCCACCTTCGACGGCGACCCCACCTTCTGCGCCCTGCTCGGCCCCAACCAGCAGACCGGCGGCGACTTCGC
The DNA here is from genome assembly GCF_900101175.1 of Stenotrophomonas pavanii. GTDB lineage: Bacteria > Pseudomonadota > Gammaproteobacteria > Xanthomonadales > Xanthomonadaceae > Stenotrophomonas > Stenotrophomonas pavanii. The sequence goes on from NZ_FNFQ01000001.1 coordinate 688,770, forward strand.
CATCGAACTGGAAGACTTCGCCGGCAGCGAGCAGGAGTACCTCACCAACACGGCGATCCTGCGTACCGTCCTGCGCGACGCGCACGGCGGCGAGCTGGAAATTCTCGACTTCGCCCCACGCTGGCGGCAGAACGACCGCTTCTATCGGCCGGTCAGCCTGATCCGCCAGGTACGCCCGCTGGCCGGCAGCCCACGCATCACCGTGCGTGCGCGCCCGCTGGCTGACTGGGGCGCACGCGTGCCGGAGTCGACCTGGGGCAGCAATCATGTGCGCTGGATCCTGCCCGAGCACGTGCTGCGGCTGACCACCGATGTGCCGGTGCGCTTCGTGCGCGATGGCCTGCCGTTCGTGCTCAACCATCCCATCCACCTGATCCTGGGCGTGGATGAGTCGCTCAACCGCTCGATCAGCGGTTATGTGCAGGAAGCCTTCCAGCGCACCCGCGACTACTGGCGCGAATGGGTGCGCTACCTGTCCATCCCGCTGGAATGGCAGGACGCGGTGATCCGCAGCGCGATCACCCTGAAGCTGTGCCAGTACGAAGACAGCGGCGCGATCATCGCGGCGATGACCACCTCCATTCCGGAAGCGCCGGGCAGCGTGCGCAACTGGGACTACCGCTACTGCTGGCTGCGCGACGCGGCCTTCGTGGTGCGGGCGCTGAACCGTCTCGGCGCGACGCGCACGATGGAACAGTTCCTCGGCTACATCTTCAACCTGGCCACCACCGACGGCACGCTGCAGCCGCTGTATGGCATCGGCTTCGAAGCGAAGCTGGACGAAGATGAGGTTCCCACCCTGTCCGGCTACCGCGGCATGGGCCCGGTGCGCCGTGGCAACCTGGCCTGGGTACAGCGCCAGCACGATGTCTACGGCAGCGTGGTGCTGGCCTCCACGCAGCTGTTCTTCGACCGCCGCCTGCAGGATCCCGGCGACGCCCACACTTTCGCCCGCCTCGAACCGCTGGGCGAACAGGCCTTCGCCCTGCATGATGTGCCCGATGCAGGCTTGTGGGAGTTCCGTGGCCGCACCGAGGTGCACACCTACACCAGCGCGATGTGCTGGGCGGCCTGCGACCGCCTGTGCAAGATCGCCGTGCGCCTCAAGCGCGATGACCGTGCGCACTATTGGCGCGAGCGCGCCGACACCATCCATGCGCGCATCATGGCTGAGTCCTGGAATGAGGAACTGGGCCACTTCACCGATACCTTCGGCGGCCATCGCCTGGACGCCTCGCTCCTGCTGCTGGCCGACATCGGCTTCATCGACGCGATGGACGCCCGCTTCATCGCCACCGTCGATGCGATCGGCCGCGACCTCAAGCATGGCAATTCGCTGTACCGCTATGTCGCGCCGGATGACTTCGGCGAACCGGAGACCAGCTTCACCATCTGCACGTTCTGGTACATCGATGCGCTGGCGGCGATCGGGCGCATGGACGAGGCGCGCGAGATGTTCGAGCTGCTGCTGAAGCAGCGCAACCACCTGGGCCTGCTGTCGGAGGATCTGGCCTTCGACAGCGGCGAGGCCTGGGGCAATTTCCCGCAGACCTATTCGCACGTCGGCCTGATCACTGCCGCGATGCGCCTGTCGCGGTCCTGGCAGGAGGCATCGTGAGTCGTCTGGTCGTGGTTTCAAATCGTGTGGCCGTACCCGGCGAGAACCGCGCCGGCGGCCTGGCTGTCGGCCTGCTGGCCGCCCTGAAGGAACGCGGCGGCCTGTGGTTCGGCTGGAGCGGCAAGACGGTAAAGGACGGCAGCGGTACGCTGCACCGGCAGAAGGACGGTGACATCGACTACGTCACCATGGACCTGAGCAAGCGCGAGGTGGACGGCTACTACAACGGCTTTGCCAACCGCACGCTGTGGCCGCTGCTGCACTTCCGCCTGGATCTGGTCGACTACGACCGTGCCACCCGCGAGACCTACCACAAGGTCAATGCGCTGTTCGCCGACAAGCTCGCGCCCTTGCTGCGCGAGGACGACATCGTCTGGATCCACGACTACCACCTGATCCCGCTCGGTGCACTGCTGCGCGAGCGCGGCATCGGCTGCCGCATCGGCTTCTTCCTGCATATCCCGATGCCCTCGGCCGACCTGCTGCAGGCGATGCCGGATCACCTGCGGTTGTTCTCCGCGCTCTACGCGTATGACCTGGTGGGCTTCCAGACCCAGCGCGATGCCGATCGCTTCCAGACCTACCTGCGCCTGTTCGGCGGCGGTCGCGTGCTCGACAACGGCACGCTGGAAGCGCCGGGCGGGCGTCGTTTCCGCGCAGCGGCGTTCCCGATCGGCATCGACACCGAGCTGATCGCACGCCAGGCCGCCACCGCGGCGACCAAGACCGCGGTGAAGAACCTGCGCAACAGCCTGCGTGACCGCCAGCTGGCGATCGGCGTCGACCGTCTGGATTATTCCAAGGGCCTGCCCGAGCGCTTCCTCGGCTTCGAACGGTATCTTGAGCGCCATCCCGACCAGCGCGGCTCGCTGACCTACCTGCAGATCGCCCCGGTCTCGCGCGGCGATGTCACCGAGTACCGGCAGCTGCGAAGCCAGCTGGAACAGATCGCCGGGCACATCAACGGTGGCCACGCCGAACCTGACTGGACACCGCTGCGCTACGTCAACCAGAACTTCACCCATGCCACCCTCACCGGCTTCTACCGGGCGGCGGCGGTGGGGCTGGTCACGCCGCTGCGTGATGGCATGAACCTGGTGGCCAAGGAGTACGTGGCCTCGCAGGACCCGGAGGATCCCGGCGTGCTGGTGCTGTCGCTGCTGGCCGGCGCCGCCGACGAACTCAAGCAGGCACTGCTGGTGAACCCGCACGACCTGGATGGCGTTGCCGACGCCATCGCCACCGCGGCGACGATGTCGCTGCGCAAGCGCAAGGAGCGCTGGCACGCCATGATGGAACACCTGCGCACCTACGACATCAACCACTGGCGCCGCAGCTACCTGGACGCGCTGGAGGGCTGAAGGAAAAAAGGGGACGGAGGGGATTAAGTCGTTTGTGCACAAACGACTTAATCCCCTCCGTCCCCTTTTTCTTCAATCCAGAAATCGCGCGGCCTGCTCCGGTGCAGGCAGGTGGCAGGCGTCATGCCGGCCGAACCAGCGATAGCGGTTCCGTGCGAGCGCGCGATAGGCTGCATCGCGCCAGCGACGCGGCACCATCCGCATTACGCCGCTCAGGCGCCATGCACCGCCCAGCCCGGCCAGTACACGCAGGATCGCATCGGTATCGGTCCACGCGCCCTGCGCGTCCAGCAGCAGGAACGACGCCGGGTCCTGCGGGTCCAGCCCGTGCGCGCGCAGCAGCGCACTGCCCCGCTCGCCCTGCATCGCTGCAAAGCGATAACGTTGCTTGCGGTCGAAACGCAGCAGGAAGCGCACCCAGCGATTGCACAGGGCGCATACGCCATCAAACACGATCACCGGATTGCCCGCCCCGGCGGCGGCCTCACTGCGGTTCGAGCCAGCCTTCATAGCGGATCAGGGCTCCCACCCAGGGCAACGTCACATCAACCCGGAAAGTGTAACGCTCGCCCTCCCCGGCCTCCCGACACTGCACGCCCGCAAACCACCGTGCCGGCAGCGGCAGCAGCCCGAACGCCCAGACCCGCCGCACCGACCAGTCGATGCCACCTTCGCGGGCCTGCAGCGCGAACTCGAAACGCACCGCGCCCAGCTGCTCGCGCAGATGCCCCTCATGCGCCCACAGCCGCGACACCATCGGCCAGCGGCCGAACCGTCGCGCCCACCGCTCGCCCTGCCGGTAGTGGTTGAACGCCACCTCGGTGGGCAGCGCGTCACCGTCCTGTGGCAACCGCGCCAACGCAGCCAGCAGCGGCACCAGCCTGTGCCGCCCCCTCACGATGCGCGCCTGTCCCACGTAGCGGCAGGGCAACGGCGCGGCGTGCAGCGCCTGCACCGGCCCTGCCAGGGTGGCGAAGGCCGGCCCCAGCACGCGCGCGAACAGCGGCGTGGTCAGGGCGCGATCCAGGCCAGGGTCGCCATGCGCCCGGTACGACGGTCGCGCCGGTGCGAATACAGGTCCGGATCGGCCATGGTCGACACCGTGCCGCCATACACCTGTGCCGGGTCCATCCCCGCAGACTGCAGGCGCTGCCGCGCCAGCGCGAACAGGTCCACCTTCCAGTGGCCTGCGCGGGTGGCCACGAACGCCGCCTCGGCGGCCGGATCATGGCCGACGAAGGCGTGATAGACCTCCTCGCCGATCTCATAGTCGGCCGGCCCGGCGGCCGGGCCCAGCCAGGCCCGCAGCTGCGCCGGCGGCGTCTGCAGGGCGGCCACCGTGGCCTCCAGCATGCCGTCGGCCAGCCCCCGCCAGCCGGCATGGGCCGCGCCCACCTCGCTGCCATCGGCCGCGGCAAACACCACCGGCAGGCAGTCGGCGGTCAGGATCGCCAGCACCACACCCGGCACCGAGGTTACCGCCGCGTCGGCCACCGGCTCGCTCGCGCCGGGCACCGGCGGTGCATCGAAGCGCAGCACGGTGCTGCTGTGCACCTGGCGCAGCCAGTGCGGCGCCGACGGCAGTGCCAGCCCCTGTTGCAGCAGCTGGCGGTTGTGCTCCACGTTGGCCGGGGTATCCCCATCGGCCGCGTGCCGGTTGCCCAGGTTGAACTGCGCGAACGGCGCCGGCGAGATGCCCGCGCCGTGCCGGCGCGTGGTCAGCGCATGGACGCCTGCGGGCGCCGGCCAGTCGGCCTGCAGCAACGGCAGCGCGGCTGCCATCACCAGCGGTCCCGCTCGCGGGCGGCGAAGGCTTCGCTGTCTTCGCGCAGCACCTTCATCAGGTGCAGCATGTCCTCCGGCACCGGCGCGGTATTGCGCACCGGCTCACCGGTGATCGGGTGCGTGAACTCCAGGGTCTCGGCGTGCAGTGCCTGGCGCTTGAAGCCGCGCAGCGCGGCGACCAGTTCGTCGCTGGCGCCCTTGGGCAGCTTCAGCGCGCCGCCGTACAGCGGGTCGCCGATGATCGGATGGCGCACGTGTGCCATGTGCACGCGGATCTGGTGGGTACGGCCGGTTTCGAGGCGGCACTCCAGCGCGGTGTGTGCCCGGAAGCGCTCGCGCAGGCGGTAGTGGGTCACCGCTTCCTTGCCGTCCTCGCGCACCGCCATCTTCAGGCGGTCACGCGGGTGGCGGTCGATCGGGGCATCGGCAGTACCACCGGCCACCAGCGCGCCCATCACGATGGCCAGGTACTGGCGGTGCACGTCACGTGCCGCCAGCTGCTCGACCAGCGCGGTCTGCGCTTCCAGGGTCTTGGCCACCACCATCACGCCGCTGGTGTCCTTGTCCAGGCGGTGCACGATGCCGGCGCGCGGAAGCACCGCCACCGACGGGTCGCGGAACAGCAGCGCGTTGACCAGGGTACCGCTGTGGTTGCCGGCACCCGGATGGACCACCAGGCCGACCGGCTTGTTGATCACCAGCACGTGCTCGTCCTCGAACAGCACGTCCAGCGGGATGTCCTCCGGCAGCGCGTCGGTCTGGGTTTCCAGCACCACATTGAGGGTCACGACCTCGCCGCCGCGCAGGGGATCGCGCGGGCGCACCTGGGCACCGTCCAGCAGGACCTCACCGGCCTTGATCCACTCGGTCAGCCGCGAACGCGAGTATTCGGGGAACAGTTCGGCCACGACCGCGTCGAAACGGCGGCCGGCGGCGGTGTCGGGGACGATGGCCTGGCGGGCCGATTCAGAGGGTTGTTCAGACATGGCAGGGGGCATTCTTTGAAATTTTGGGGTCCCGGCGGCCGGTTTCAGTCGCTGGACAGGACACTAGGCTATCATCGACCCTTCGTATTCCAGCCGCGTCCCGCCTCGACCCCATGATCCGACGCTCCGCCATGCTCTCCGCGCCCGTCCGCCTCACCGCCCTGCTGCTGGTGCTGGTCATCGCCGCAACCGGCTGCCACCGCGGCGCCAAGAAGGGTGATCGCCCCGACGAAGGCGTGCCGGTCGAACAGCTGTACGAGAAAAGCCACAAGCTGATGCAGGGCGGCAACTGGAGCGGCGCCGAAGCCAGCTTCCGTCGCCTGGTGGCCCAGTATCCCTACGGCCCGTACACCGAGCAGGCGATGATCGAAACCGCCTACGCCCAGTACAAGGCCGGCAAGCACGATGACGCCGTGTCCAGCATCGACCGCTTCATCCGGACCTACCCGACCCACCGCAACATTGCGTACCTGTACTACCTGCGCGGCCTGGCCAACTCCAACCGCAGTACGGTTTTCCTGCGCCGCGTATGGTCGCTGGATGCCAGCCGCCGCGACCTGTCCACGCCGCACCAGGCGTACTCGGACTTCAACATCGTGGTCGACCGCTACCCGAACAGCCGCTACGCGGCGGATGCGCGCCAGCGCATGCTGGAGCTGCGTGACGTGTTCGCCCAGCACGAACTGGACAACGCCCTGTACTACATGCGTCGCGGCGCCTGGGTGTCGGCCGTGGGCCGCGCCAACTACCTGCTGGAAACCTACCCGCAGAGCGCCTTCCAGTATGACGCCGTGGCCGTGCTGGCCGATTCCTACACCCACCTGGGCAACAAGACCCTGGCCGACGACGCCCGCCGCGTCCTGCAGCTGAACCAGCCGGACCACCCGTGGCTGGAAGGCAAGTGGCCGAAGTACCCGTGGATGATCCGCAAGCTGAACCCGTTCGCCGGCGAGAAGTCTGCCAGCACCGGCCAGCGCAACGCGCGACTGGAAAAGAAGTAAGAGAGGGCCCCGGAAGGGGCCTTTTCTTTGTCGGTCGATCCACGCCATGCGTGGACCACGACACTCGGAATGCTACGAATCCCCGGCGGTTGCGACGGCGGTCGCATCCTGCCCGGGCGTGGGTGTCCACACTGCGGCGCTGCGGCCACACCGGCCATCACGGAGCGCCCCATGCCGACACAGCCCTGTAGTTTCCGTTTCCTGTCCTGCCTTCTCGCCAGCGCCCTGCTGGCGCTCACCCTGGCGCCCGCGGCCTTCGCGCGGGGCGCACCGGGCGATCTGCTGTCTGCCGCGCCCTATCGCGCGCCCTGGGTGCCGTCCAGGGCCGCCCAGGCGTTCAAGCTGCACTACCGCACCCCGGATCACCACGGCGCGCTGGCCGAAGGCACCGGCCTGCTGTACCTGCCCGCCGGCACGCCGCCCATCGGCGGTTGGCCGGTGGTGTCGTGGGCGCATGGCACCCAGGGCATTGCGGATCGTTGTGCGCCCTCGGTCTCCGGCCCCACCCATGCCGAACGCGACGGGCGCTTCCTGGACGTGTTCCTGGCCCACGGCTATGCCGTCGCCGCCGCCGACTACCAGGGCCTGGGCAGCCCAGGCCGCCATGCCTACCTGCACGTGCGTACCGCGGCGCGCAACACCATCGACATGGTCAAGGCGAGCCGGCAGTACCTGGGCGCAGCAGCGTTGTCGCCGCGCTGGGTCTCGGTAGGCTATTCGCAGGGGGGCGCAGCCGCGCTGGTCGCCGGCCACCTGGCGGCTTCCCATGGCGGGCCCTCACTGCAGTACCGCGGCAGTTTCACCGCCGGAACGCCGACCGCCGTCGAACTGACCGCGCTGGTGATGAAGCCCGACAACCGCACTGCCAATCCTGGCGCGCTCAACGCGTATCACGCGTACCTGCTCGACGGCCTGCTGCAGGTTGCGCCGCAGGTCGACCGGGTACTGAGCGACGCCGGGCGCGCCCGCATTGCCCTGGCACGCGAGCAGTGCCTGGGTGATCTGGCCAGCACGCTCGACGGCATGGATACCGGAAGCATGTTCACTGCACCGCTGACCGGCGTGCCGGGCATCTGGACGGTGCTGCATGACTACCTGGGCGTGCCGCGCCGCGGCTTCAGCCAGCCGCTGATGCTGGCCCATGGCAGCGAGGACCGCGATGTCCCCTATCTGACGACCCTGCTGTATGCCGCTGGCCTGGCCCTGCGCGGCGAGCCGGTCGCGTTCCGGCGCTATCCGGTCGACCACCGCGGCACACTGGACGCAGCGGCGGCCGATGGCCTGGCGTTCGTGCATGCGCGACTGGAGGACGACCCCTTCAACGACACTGCGGAGATCGCAGGCCTCGAACAAATGCTCGACGAAGCCCGGTAGATTCACGCCATGCCGGATACGCGATCCAGGACGTTGCCGGCCAGCGGCCGGCACTACCGACCGCGGTAGATCCACGCCATGCGTGGATGCGCGGGATACGGGCTGCCGGCCAGCGGCCGGCACTACCGAACACGGTAGATCCGCGCCATGCGTGGATGCACGGGATACGGGCTGCCGGCCAGCGGCCGGCACTACCTGTCAACGGCTCCCTCAGCCCTTGTAGCCGTTGCTGATCGGGTAGCGACGCTCGCGGCCGAACGCCCGGCGCGAGACCTTCGGCCCCGGCGCGGCCTGGTGCCGCTTCCACTCGCTGATGCGCACCAAGCGCAGCACGCGATCGACCACGGCCGCGTCGTAGCCGGCGCCCACGATCTCCGTGCGCGACTGCTCCTGGTCGATGTAGCGGTACAGGATGCCGTCCAGCACGTCGTAGGCCGGCAGCGAGTCCTGGTCCAGCTGGTTCTCGCGCAGCTCGGCCGATGGCGGGCGGCTAATCACCGCCGGTGGAATCACCGGTGCGCCGCCCACGGTATTGCGCCACTTGGACAGGCCGAACACTTCGGTCTTGTACAGGTCCTTCAGCGGCGCATAGCCACCGCACATGTCGCCGTAGATGGTGGCGTAGCCGACCGCGTACTCACTCTTGTTGCCGGTGGTCAGCAGCAGGCCGCCGAACTTGTTGGCCAGCGCCATCAGGATCACGCCGCGGCTGCGCGATTGCAGGTTCTCTTCAGTCACGTCCGGCGCGCTGCCTTCGAACATCGGCGCCAGCGATTCCATCAGGCCCTTGAACGCCGGCTCGATCGACACGGCCTCAAGCTTCACCCCCAGCGCCCGGCACTGCTCGGCGGCCAGGTCGTTGGACAGGCCGGCGGTGTAGCGCGACGGCAGGCGCACGGCGGTCACGTTCTCCGCGCCCATCGCATCCACGGCCAATGCCAGCACCAGGGCCGAGTCGATGCCACCGGACAGGCCCAGCCACACCTTCTTGAAGCCGGTCTTGCGGCAGTAATCCTGGATGCCGCGCGTCACCGCGCGCCAGGCCAGCGCGTCCATGCTTTCGTCGCCGTCGTCCATCCACACGTGCGGCATGAAGCGGCGGCTGTCGCCGTCGTACTCCACCACCAGCCACTGGTCGACGAAAGCGGCGGCGGCCGGGTGCACCGTGCCATCACCGTCGGCCACCACCGAGGCGCCATCGAACACCAGCGCGTCCTGGCCACCGACCACGTTGAGATAGGCGATCGCCGCCCCGCTCTCGCGGGTTCGTGCGGCCAGCACAGCATCACGCTGGGCGTGCTTGCCACGCTCGTACGGCGAAGCATTGGGCACCACGACCAGCTGCGCACCGGCGCGCACGGTGTCGGCCAGCGGTTCGGCAAACCACAGGTCCTCGCAGATCAGCAGCCCGACCGGAATACCGTTGACCTCGAACACGCAGCTGCCGCCATCCGGATCGACGTCGAAGTAGCGGCGTTCGTCGAACACGGCGTAGTTGGGGAGTTCGCGCTTGCGATAGGTCTGCTCCACCAGGCCATCACGCAGCACGCTGGCGGCGTTGTAGACCACCGCGCCAGCCGCCTGTGGCCAGCCAACCACGGCGGTGATGCCACGGCAGGCGGCGGCGATGCGGGTCATTGCCTGCTCGCACTCGTACAGGAAGCCCGGGCGCAGCAGCAGGTCTTCCGGCGGATAACCGCTCACCGCCAGCTCGGGGAACATCACCAGCTCGGCGCCGTACTCGTCGCGCGCCTGGCCGATCATCTCGATGATGCGCTCGGTGTTGCCGGCGACATCGCCAACCGGGAAGTCGAACTGCGCCATCGCGATACGGATCGAAGCCATGGGATTCCAGCCTGTGGTTGCAATGCCGCCATTGTAACGCCGGGGTCAGACGCAGAAAGGCCGCCCGGAGGCGGCCTTTCTGTTTCAAGCAGCCGGCCAGCGGCCGGCGCTACAGCGTCGTCTGCCGGAGGCAGTCGATCTTATTTCACCAGCTTGGCGATGGCAGCGCCCAGGTCGCCCGGCGAACGGACGGTGACGACGCCCGCGGCTTCCATCGCGGCGAACTTGCCTTCCGCAGTGCCCTTGCCGCCCGAGGCGATCGCACCGGCGTGGCCCATGCGCTTGCCGGCCGGAGCCGATGCACCTGCGATGAAACCGACGACCGGCTTCTTCACGTGGTTCTTGATGTACTCGGCGCCGGCTTCTTCGGCGTCACCGCCGATTTCGCCGACCATGATGATGCCTTCGGTCTGCGGATCTTCGTTGAACAGCTTCAGGCAGTCGACGAAGTTCAAGCCGTTGATCGGGTCACCGCCGATGCCGATGCAGGTGGACTGGCCCAGGCCGACTTCGGTGGTCTGCTTGACCGCTTCATAGGTCAGGGTGCCCGAGCGCGACACGATGCCGATCTTGCCCGGCTTGTGGATGTGGCCCGGCATGATGCCGATCTTGCACTCGCCCGGAGTGATGACGCCCGGGCAGTTCGGCCCGATCAGTACGGTGTCCGGGTAGGAGCGGGTCAGCACGTTCTTGACGCGCAGCATGTCCAGCACCGGGATGCCTTCGGTGATGCAGACGATGACCTTGATGCCGGCAGCCGCGGCTTCCAGGATCGCGTCGGCCGCGAACGGCGGCGGCACGTAGATGACCGACGCGTTGGCGCCGGTGCTCTGCACGGCGTCGGCAACGGTGTTGAAGACCGGCAGGTCGATGTGGGTGGTGCCACCCTTGCCCGGGGTCACGCCGCCAACAACCTGGGTGCCGTACTCGATCATCTGAGTGGCGTGGAAGGTGCCCTGCTGGCCGGTGAAGCCCTGCACGATCACCTTGGTGTTCTTGTTAATCAAAACAGACATGGGAATTTCCTTCGGTGTCGTGGATCAGGCGGCGTTCTTGACCGCTTCAACGACCTTCTTGGCGCCGTCGTTGATGTTGTCAGCCGGGATGATGGCCATGCCGCTGTCACGCAGCAGCTGCTTGCCTTCTTCCACGTTGGTGCCTTCCAGGCGCACCACGACCGGAACCTTGACGCCCACTTCCTTCACGGCGGCGATGATGCCTTCGGCGATCATGTCGCAGCGGACGATGCCGCCAAAGATGTTGACGAAGATGCCTTCGACCTTGTCGGAGGACAGGATCAGCTTGAACGCTTCGATGACGCGCTGCTTGTTGGCACCGCCGCCCACGTCCAGGAAGTTCGCCGGCTCGCCGCCGTTGAGCTTGATGACGTCCATGGTGGCCATGGCCAGGCCGGCGCCGTTCACCATGCAGCCGATGTTGCCGTCCATGGTGACGTAATTGATGTCCAGCTCCGAAGCAGTCACTTCGGTTTCATCTTCCTGGGACTTGTCGCGCATGGCGACCAGTTCCTTGTGGCGGAAGTTGGCGTTGTCGTCGCTGTTGAACTTGCCGTCCAGTGCGTACAGGTTGCCATCGTCCAGGATCGCCAGCGGGTTGATCTCAACCAGCGCCAGGTCCTTTTCGTTGAAGATGCGGTACAGGTTCACCATGATGTTGGCGAACTGGCCGGCCTGCTTGGCGGTCAGGCCCATCTTGAAGCCGATGTCACGGCCGTGGTAACCCTGCACGCCCTCGACGAAGTCCACGTTCAGGGTGTGGATCTTGTCCGGGGTCTCGGCAGCGACCTGCTCGATTTCCATGCCGCCTTCGGAAGAGGCGATGTAGCTGATGGTGCGGGTGCCGCGATCCACCAGGACCGACAGGTACAGCTCCTTGACGATCTCACCGGCGGTGGTCACCAGCACCAGGTTGATCGGCAGCTCGACGCCGGCGGTCTGGTAGGTGGCCATCTTGGTGCCGAGCATCTTGGCGGCTGCGGCCTTCACGTCGTCGACGGTCTTGCAGAACTTGACGCCGCCAGCCTTGCCGCGGCCGCCAGCGTGGATCTGCGCCTTGACCATCCAGGGGCCCTGGCCCAGCGACTGGGCGACTTCAACCGCCTCGTCCGGGGTCGCCGCGACCTTGCCGGCCGGGACCGGGATGCCGTATTCGGCAAGCAGTTGTTTTGCCTGGTATTCGTGGAAATTCATGCGTCACCGTGGGAATAGGAACGACCGCACGCAATTCCTCAGGGCCCCTGGAAGAGGCACCGGCACGGACCGCGGCGGGCCCACTATTGTGGCCGAGCCGGCGCCGGGGCGCAAAGAAGTCTGTACAAAACGCCACACCCGGCCAGATTTCCGCCGTCATTCAGGCAGTTGCGCCCGGGCGCACGCTGGCTACCGGTATCCATCCCGAGCCAAATGCGCGATCCGAACCGCGCCGGCGGCGTCCTGCCGGGGGCCCTATACTGGTCAGCCAGGGTGTGTCGCGTCGGGGTTGCTCGACCGCGCCCCCCAGGCCACATCGAAGCGACGTGCCCGCCCGGCCTCAGGGGACGCCGGGCAGGCCCGCCGCAGATTCCAGACCCAGGCAGCCAGAAGGGGAGTTCCGGCGTGTCACCGAGTGCTTCATTGATCGACCGCATCGAATCGATTCCGCGGCGTGAGCTGTATTTCTTCGCGCTGTACCGGGTGCTGATCGCCTCGGTCATCGCCGCCCTGCTCTACAGCCCGCTGTCGGCCATGGTCGGCGAAGCGCACCACCCGCGGCTGGCCGACACCGTCGCGGCGATCTACCTGGGATTGTCACTGCTGGCGCTGGTGATCGGCCGCAACGAACGCTGGCTGCGCCCGATCGTGGTCAGCGGCGTGCTGGTGGACATCGTCGCCGCCACCCTGCTGTCACATGCCCTGCCCGGTGCCAGCGCCGGCATCTCGATGTCGCTGCTGTTCAACATCGCCGCCGCCGCCACCCTGCTCCCGCTCAGCCTGGGGTTGGGCCTGGCGCTGGCCGCCAGCCTCGCCACCGGCGTCGAATACACCTGGAAGCTGCTGGAAGGTGGCGACCCCACCCGTACCCTGGCCGAACTGGCCATGTTCGCCACCAGCTACCTGGCTCTGGCCTTCATCAGCTACCAAGTCGGCAGCCGCGCGCGCCGCAACCAGCAACTGGCCAACCAGCGCGGCGACGAAGTGGCCAACCTGTTCCAGATCAACGAGCTGATCATCCGCCGCATGCGCACCGGCGTGCTGGTGGTCGACGCCGACAACCGCGTCACCCTGGCCAACGAGGCCGCCTCGATGCTGCTCGGTGACAGCGACGGCAGCGGCGAAAGCGGCCGCCTGGACCTGGCCAGCGCCGCCCCGGAACTCGCCCGCCGGCTGCAGCGCTGGCGCAACGGCTGGGCGCAGGACGAACTGCCGCTGCAACTCAACCCCGACCAGCCCGAAGTGCAGCCGCGCTTTGCTCGCCTGCTGGCCGGCAGCGACCTGGCCCTGGTGTTCCTGGACGACTCCAGCGTGGTCTCGCGCCGCGCCGAATCGCTCACCCTGTCGGCGATGGGTCGCTTCTCGGCCAGCCTCGCCCACGAGATCCGCAACCCACTGGCCGCGATCAACTACGCGGTGCAACTGCTGGAAGAAGGCACCGGCTTCAACGAAAGCGACCGCCGCCTGCTGCAGATCATCCGCCAGCAGTGCCAGCGCACCAACGGCATCGTCGAAAGCGTGCTGGGCCTGGCCCGGCGCGAGCGCGCCACGCCCGAGAACGTCGACCTGGCCGCCTTCGTGCGCCGCTTCGTGCTGGAGTACAAGCAGGGTCAGACGCTGGAGACCGACAGCATCGAGCCGATCATCAGTGACACCTCGGTGCTGGCCCAGGTCGACACCAAGCACCTCTACCAGGTGCTGACCGTGCTGGTGCACAACGCGCTCAAATATGGCCGCATCGGCCAGCAGCCGGCACGGGTGCGCCTGCGCGTGGCGCAGCACGAGCGCAGTGCGGTCATCGACGTGATGGACCGTGGCCCCGGCATTCCCGAGAGTGTGGCCGCACAGTTGTTCCGGCCCTTCTTCACCACCTCCGAGCACGGCACCGGGCTGGGCCTGTACATCGCCCGCGAGCTGTGCCGGGCCAACCAGGCGCGGCTGGACTACATCCCGGTTCCGGCCGGTGGCTCCTGCTTCCGCCTGGTGCTGCCCGGCCCGCATACCCTGCTGCCGAGCTGATTCCGTGCGTCAAACATTTGTCGCTTCCAGCCCCCTCGTTTATCTTCTCCGCCCATGAACGAAACCCGCAGCGCCCTCGTCGTCGACGACGAACGCGACATCCGCGAACTGCTGGTACTGACGCTCGGCCGCATGGGGCTGCGCATCAGTACGGCAGCCAACCTTGCCGAAGCGCGCGAACTGCTGGCCAGCAATCCGTACGACCTGTGCATCACCGACATGCGCCTGCCGGACGGCAACGGCATCGAGCTGGTCAGCGAGATCGCCCACCACTACCCGCGCACGCCGGTGGCGATGATCACCGCCTTCGGCAGCATGGACCTGGCCGTGGAAGCGCTGAAAGCCGGCGCCTTCGACTTCGTCAGCAAGCCGGTGGACATCGCCGTGCTGCGCGGCCTGGTCAAGCACGCGCTGGAACTGAACAACACCGAGCGCCCCGCGCCCGGCCCCGCCGCCGAACAGGGCGCACGCCTGCTGGGCGATTCGCCGGCCATGGACGTGCTGCGTACCACCATCGGCAAGGTCGCGCGCAGCCAGGCGCCGGTCTACATCCTCGGCGAATCCGGCGTGGGCAAGGAGCTGGTCGCACGCACCATCCACGCCCAGGGCGCCCGCGCGGCCGGCCCGTTCGTGCCGGTCAACTGCGGCGCCATTCCCGGCGAGCTGATGGAGAGTGAATTCTTCGGCCACCGCAAGGGCAGCTTCAGCGGCGCCCACGCCGACAAGCCCGGGCTGTTCCAGGCCGCGCACGGCGGCACCCTGTTCCTCGACGAAGTGGCCGAGCTGCCCCTGCAGATGCAGGTGAAGCTGCTGCGCGCGATCCAGGAGAAGTCGGTGCGCGCGGTGGGCGCTGCCACCGAAGAACCGGTGGACGTGCGCATCCTCTCGGCCACCCACAAGGACCTGGCCGAACTGGTCGAGGACGGGCGCTTCCGCCACGACCTCTACTACCGCATCAACGTGATCGAGCTGAGGGTGCCGCCGCTGCGCGAGCGTCGCCAGGACCTGCCGGAACTGGCCGCATCGGTGCTGGCACGGCTGGCCCGCAGCCATGGCCGCCCGACGCCGCTGCTGGCGCCGTCGGCGTTGGACGCCCTGGCCCAGTACGCCTTCCCCGGCAACGTGCGCGAACTGGAGAACATCCTGGAACGCGCGCTGGCACTGGCCGAGGAAGATTGCATCGGCGCCGACGACCTGCGCCTGCCGCAGCATGCCCCGCGCACGCCCGGCAGCGCAGCGCCCGCCGAAGCCGTGGTGGACCTGCAACCCGGCAGCGCCGCCCTGACCTCGTACATCGAACAACTCGAGCGCAGCGCCATCCAGCGCGCGCTGGAAGAAAACCGCTGGAACAAGACCCGCACCGCCGCGCAGCTGGGCATCACCTTCCGCGCGCTGCGCTACAAGCTGAAGAAGCTGGGGATGGAGTAAGGACAGGGCCCGAAGCGGGCCCACCAACGGGTAGTGCCGGCCGCTGGCCGGCAACCTCATGCATCGCGGCATCCACGCATGGCGTGGATCGACCCACCAAATGGTAGTGCCGGCCGCTGGCCGGCAACCTAATGCATCGCGTCATCCACGCATTTGGTGGATCGACCCACCAAATGGTAGTGCCGGCCGCTGGCCGGCAACCTAATGCATCGCGTCATCCACGCATGGCGTGGATCGACCTCAATCCTTGGTAACGCGGTTGATCTCGGCCAGGCTGGTGATCCCGGCCGCCGCCTTCTTCAACGCCGACTGGCGCAGGTCGTTCACCCCGATCTGCTGCGCGGCCTCGGCAATCTGCAACGCATTGCCACCGGCCAGCACGATCGTGGCGATCTCGTCGGTCATCGGCATCACCTGGTAGATACCGGTACGGCCCTTGTAGCCCTCGGTGCATTCGTCACAGCCGACCGCCTCGTACAGCTCGGTACCCGCATCCAGCTGCGCCTGGGTGAAGCCTTCAGCCAGCAGCGCGTGCTCCGGCAGGTTGGCCGGGCGCTTGCAGTTGTTGCACAACCGGCGCGCCAGGCGCTGGGCAATCACCAGCGTCACCGAACTGGTGATGTTGTACGGCGCAATGCCCATGTTCATCAGGCGCGCGATGGTCTGCGGCGCATCGTTGGTATGCAGCGTGGACAGCACCATGTGGCCGGTCTGGGCCGCCTTGATCGCGATCTCGGCCGTCTCCAGGTCGCGGATTTCGCCGACCATGATGATGTCCGGGTCCTGTCGCAGGAACGAGCGCAGTGCCGCGGCAAAAGTCATGCCGCGCTTGTTGTTCTGCTGCACCTGGTTGACGCCGGGCAAGCGGATTTCCACCGGGTCTTCGGCGGTGGAGATGTTGCGCGTTTCATCGTTGAGGATGCCCAGCGCGGTATACAGCGACACCGTCTTGCCCGAACCAGTCGGGCCGGTCACCAGCACCATGCCATAGGGCTTGTGGATGGCGTCCAGGAACAGCTTCTGCTGGTCCGGCTCGTACCCCAGCTTGTCGATGCCCAGCTTGGCCGCGCTGCCGTCCAGGATACGCAGCACCACCTTCTCGCCGAACAGGGTCGGCAGGGTGCTCACGCGGAAGTCGATCTGCTTGGTCTTGGACAGGTTGAGCTTGATGCGTCCGTCCTGCGGCACGCGCTTCTCGGCGATGTCCAGCTGCGCCATCACCTTCAGGCGTGCGGCGATACGCTGGTTCAGCTTCACCGGCGCGCGCGCGACCATCTTCAGCAGGCCATCAATGCGCAGGCGCACGCGGTAGTCGTCTTCATAGGGCTCGAAGTGGATGTCCGAGGCGCCCTTGCGGATCGCGTCCACCAGCACCTTGTTGACGAACTTCACCACCGGGGTGTCGTCGCCCTTGGCGTCGATGCCGGAGTCGCCGCCCCCGGAAATGTCCTCGTCACCGCCGGACACATCCAGGTTGCCAATGCCATCGTCGTCACCGCCCAGCGCGTCGCCCAGCGTGTCATGGCTGGCATGCCACTGCTCGAGCGTGCGGCGGATCTGGTCTTCATCCACCAGGATCGGCTCCACCACCAGGTTGGTGTGGAACTTGATCTCGTCCAGCGAATGGGTCGGATTGCTGGTGCCCACGAACAGCTTGCCGCCGCGTTTGAACAGCGGCAGCACGTTGTGCTTGCGCAGCAGTTCCTCGCTGACCAGGCTCATTGCGTTCTGGCTGGCGTCGAACGTGGACACGTCGAACAGCGGCATGCCGAACTCGACCGCGTTGGCCGCCGCCAACTGGGCCGCCCCGACCACCTTGTTCTGCGCGAACCAGGTCGGCAGCGGCTGGCGGGCCGCAGCGGCCTTGGCCATGGCGTCGCGGGCAGAAGCCTCGTCCAGGGCGCCATCCTGGACCAGGCGACGGGCCAGGCCGGTGATGCCGACGAGATTGGCGGTGGTTACGGCGTTCATATCAATCCTTGGCTCATCATGGGTCAGGCAGTGCGGAGCACCTTCCAAGGGCACCGCACAGGGCAGCAGAACCTGCCGCGACCCGCTGGCCGACGACGACGCCAATCCTTCAGCTTGACTGCCTCGCCCGGCACTCCCAGCCCGGCAGGCACGATCCTGACTCCCCCGGGGATGATAGCCCCGTCAACGGCCCGCCAACATCCCATTGGCAGGCCGAAGTGTGATCAACAGCCGGTTGGG
The DNA here is from genome assembly GCF_900101175.1 of Stenotrophomonas pavanii. Classification (GTDB taxonomy): domain Bacteria; phylum Pseudomonadota; class Gammaproteobacteria; order Xanthomonadales; family Xanthomonadaceae; genus Stenotrophomonas; species Stenotrophomonas pavanii. The sequence goes on from NZ_FNFQ01000001.1 coordinate 706,608, forward strand.
CGATAGCGCGCTTCGAAGGCGCTACCGTCGCAGGTCCAGGTGCCGTCGACTGCGCGGCGGAGGATGAGATCTTTGCCGTTGATTGGCGGAGCTCCTCCTACGGTACACGTCACGTTGCCCACGCCCGAGGATGCAACTGCCGCATCAAGAGCGATGCAGCGCTCCGAAACCCTCAAGCCAATGTAGTCGGCAGTAATCAAACTGGCGTCACGGCTATCTTGAACGACCGTCTCAATTGTGGTCTTGCCTGGCCTGATTTCGGCAAGAGCGGACGTCAATTGGGACTTCGCCACGTAGTCCTGATACATCGGCAAAGCGATCGCCGCCAAGATCGCGATGATCGCAACTACGATCATCAATTCAATCAATGTGAAACCTCGAATTCTACGCATTCCTCACTCCCCCTGAGTGCGATGAGCTCCGTGGCGCCGTCAACGCCACCAAAAAAGAGGCCCCGACTTAGCGGGGCCTCTGTACAGCTGTGAGCTACCTAATTAGGCGCTCTTGCAGCCGCTCGGAATGTACTTGGCTTCCGTGATCGAGGTGGTGCAAGTCCAGGTGCCGTCGGTATCAGCACGCTTCAGGGTGATGGTTGCGTCCTTGATCTTCGGGCTGCCCGCCAGCTTGCAGGCGATGCTGCCATCTGCACCGTCGGTGACAGTGATAGCGGTGCAACGATCCGAAACCTTCAGGCCGATAGCAGCTGCGTTGGCAACAGCCTTGCCTTCGTTGATGGCGACTTCGAACTGGGTCTTGCCCGGGGTGATTTCAGCCAGGCCAGCAGTGACCTGCGACTTGGCCACATAGTCCTGGTACATCGGCAGGGCGATGGCGGCCAGGATGGCGATGATCGCGACGACGATCATCAGTTCGATAAGGGTGAAGCCCTTCTGGTTCTTCATTTTGGTACATCCCCAAGATAAGTGGTGGTTGATTTCAGAGCACAGGATCGGTCTGGCCGGCGGCCAGCTGAGCGGGTCCTGCCCCCTGCGGGTGGATCAACGCAGGTTGCGTGCCAACCCCGGCACGCCCCCCCCTGGATTTCCCCGCGCCCATGATGGCAGCTATTTCACGGATGGGAACCCCCCGGATGCGAATCTGCGATGGACGCGGCAATGTGACGCAGTGCGTCACCTTTGGTCGGCAGCCGGCACGAATTCGCATCACGAGCCCCTTGGCAACTGCCCAGACGGGCATGAACCCGCTACCATCGACGGCTAGACGCCCGCCTGGGGATGGCGGGTCTTGGGGAGCCGATATGTCTGTCAGTCGCAGTGCGATCAAGAAAGAGCCCGTGGCGCGCAGCACCACGGAGCTGCAGCCGTTTGTCTGGGAGGGGACCGACAAGCGGGGCGTGAAGATGAAGGGAGAGCAGGCCGCGAAGAACGCGAACCTGCTACGGGCCGAGTTGCGCCGCCAGGGAATTACCCCCGGCGCCGTCAAGCCAAAGCCCAAGCCGTTGTTCGGTGCGGCCGGCAGCAAGATCTCACCGAAGGACATCGCGTTCTTCAGCCGACAGATGGCCACCATGATGAAGTCCGGCGTGCCGATCGTTGGTGCACTGGACATCATCGCCAGCGGGCACAAGAACCCGCGCATGAAGAAGATGGTGGAGTCGGTCCGCACCGACATTGAAGGCGGCTCGTCGTTGTACGAGGCCGTCAGCAAGCACCCTGTCCAGTTTGACGAGCTCTACCGCAACCTAGTACGGGCTGGTGAAGGCGCCGGTGTGTTGGAAACGGTACTTGATACAGTCGCCACCTATAAAGAGAACATCGAAGCCCTGAAGGGCAAGATCAAGAAGGCGATGTTCTATCCCGCTATGGTGCTGGCGGTTGCCCTGCTGGTCAGTGGCATCCTGCTGGTCTGGGTAGTCCCGCAGTTCGAGGACGTGTTCAAGGGCTTTGGCGCGGACCTGCCCGCCTTCACCCAGATGATCGTGAACATGTCTCGGTTCATGGTCTCGTGGTGGTGGCTGATCCTGCTGGTCATCATCGGATCGATCGTCGGCTTCATCGCGGCCTACAAACGGTCGCCGAAGATGCAGCACAGCATGGACCGACTGGTCCTGAAGCTGCCGGTCATCGGGCAGATCATGCACAACAGCTCGATCGCCCGCTTTGCCCGTACCACCGCTGTCACCTTCAAGGCCGGCGTGCCTTTGGTGGAGGCCTTGGGCATCGTGGCCGGCGCCACCGGCAATACGGTTTACGAGCATGCCGTATTGCGCATGCGCGACGACGTCTCGGTCGGGTACCCGGTCAACATGGCCATGAAGCAGACCGCCCTGTTCCCGCACATGGTCATCCAGATGACCGGCATCGGCGAAGAGGCCGGCGCCTTGGACGCCATGCTGTTCAAGGTGGCCGAGTACTATGAGCAGGAGGTCAACAATGCCGTTGACGCCCTGAGCAGCCTGCTGGAACCGATCATCATGGTGATCATTGGTACCATCGTCGGCGGCATGGTCATCGGCATGTACCTGCCGATCTTCAAGCTCGCTTCCGTCGTCGGATAATCACTACATGGCATTTCTCGACCAGCATCCCGGCCTCGGCTACCCCGCCGCGGCCGCCCTGGGGCTGCTGCTGGGCAGTTTCCTCAACGTCGTCATCCTGCGCCTGCCCAAGCGGCTGGAGTGGCAGTGGAAGCGTGATGCGCGCGAGGTCCTGGAAGAACCGGACTTCTACGAGCCCCCACCACCGGGGATCGTGGTCGAGCCCTCGCATTGTCCGCACTGCAAGCACAAGCTGAGCTGGTACGAGAACATCCCGCTGTTCAGCTGGATCATCCAGGGCGGCAAGTGCCGCCATTGCAAGGCGCCGATCTCGCTGCAGTACCCGCTGGTCGAGGCCCTGACCTCGGTGCTGGTGCTGGCCTGCGTCTGGCAGTTCGGCTTCGGCTGGCAGGGCTTCGGCGCCATCGTGCTGACCTGCTTCCTGATCGCCTTGTCCGGCATCGACCTGCGCACCCAGCTGCTGCCCGACCAGTTGACCCTGCCACTGATGTGGCTGGGCCTGATAGGCAACATCGACAACCTGTACATGCCGGCCAAGCCTGCCTTGGTCGGCGCGGCGGTGGGCTATCTGTCGCTGTGGATGGTCTGGTGGCTGTTCAAGCAGCTGACCGGCAAGGAAGGCATGGGCCACGGCGATTTCAAGCTGCTGGCCGCCCTCGGCGCGTGGTGCGGGCTGAAGGGCATCCTGCCGATCATCCTGCTGTCGTCGGTGCTGGGCGCCATCATCGGTTCGATCTGGCTGTACACCCGGGGCCGTGACCGCGCCACGCCGATCCCGTTCGGCCCCTATCTGGCCATCGCGGGCTGGCTGTACTTCATGTGGGGCGCGCCCGTGGTGGAGCAGTACCTGGTGATGAGCGGACTGCGCTGAGGGGAATCCCCATGAGCCGCTATGTGGTCGGCCTGACCGGCGGCATTGCCGCCGGCAAGAGCGAGGTGACCCGGCGCTTCGAGGCGCTCGGCATCGTGGTGGCCGACGCCGACCTGGCCGCCCGAGCAGTGGTCGCTGCCGGCAGCCCCGCTCTGGGCCGCATCGCCGAGCGCTTCGGCGCCGGCATGCTGTTGGCGGACGGCAGCCTGGACCGGGCGCGCCTGCGGGCCCATGTCTTCACCGACCCGACCGAACGGGCCGCGCTGGAAGCGATCACCCACCCGGCCATCCGCCTGCTGATGCAACAGCAGTGCGCGCAGGCCATCAGTGCCTATGCGATTGCCGCCATCCCGCTGCTGACCGAGGTCGGTGGGCGGCAGGCCTACCCGTGGTTGGACCGGGTATTGCTCGTGGATGCGCCCGAAGCGGTGCAGCACGCGCGGCTGATGCAGCGCGACGGCATCGACGCCGCGCTGGCCGACAAGATGATCGCCGCCCAGGCCAGCCGCACGCAGCGGTTGGCACTGGCCGATGATGTGGTGGTCAACGATGGCCACCCCGAGGACCTGCAGGCGCAGGTGGAAGCGCTGCATGAGCGGTATCTGGGGTTGGCTGGGGGTTGAGCGGTCCGCATTGCGCGGAACCGTTTTCACGCACAACTTGGATCTCCTGAGATATTTCACCCACTCATCTGGATCGGCCCGGGCGACCCTTTTTCCGTCTACGCCTTTCCGCAGATCCTTTTCCATGCCAAACCACAACGGAAGCAAAAGTGAACATCACTCCCGCGACAATCCAGGAAAATCCCATCAACTTATTATAAGCCGACTGCCCGAACAAACGAATCAAGGCGCTATAAAGACCGCAGTTGGCCCGGCAAGGACCCGTCCCAATCAGTGCATCGTCCATGACTGCAATGCCATAGACGACCATCAGCACACCCACGAGACATCCGAAAAGACGCACGGCAACCATCCATCTTCCTGTGTGCGCACCAAAGACTCTGCCATGGGCGCGAAGAACCCCAATCTCTTGGGGGATGAATCAAGCTCCTCAGCTCTACAGCTCAAGAATTCCTGATCGCCCTCGCTCGATCAAAGTGAAGTCGTACTCAGCGTCTGCACAGTGCAGTAGACCGAATCCAGGCGCTCGCAACAACGCACCTCGTCCGAGGTACCGCCACTCTTCCGCGGAAAAGCCAACTGCATAAGACTCATCATCGATCACGGCAACCACGATCCCGCGCGTTCCGCCACCAAGATCAACGGTGTCGCCAAGTAACACCTTTTCCCCATGTGGGTAGTTCATAGGAAGCACTCAGGAAAGTCCATGAATGTCGACGAGATCAGAGCGGGCTTCGAGCTCAAGCATGCCTTCGGATAGCGCCATACGGGGCGGCCGATTCGGATCTCCATTGTCGGCCACCAACAGGATCGAGCTAGACATACGGATCGAAATCCAATGAGACTCCACTAGACGCCATCAGTCTGATCACGTCACAAGAAAGATTGAAACCCGGCCACACCCCGCGCTGACTCGATAGGCGTACTCCCACCTCCAGCGCCCACACCTTCGCCTCACCCTCCACCCTCTCAAGGCCACGCTGCAACGCTTCATGAACTCCCCCCTGGATGTCGCCAGCTCTGTACTGCTGGCGCTCGACTCTGGAAAGGATGACTTCTTCACCACTTACAGGAGATTCACCAACGAGAACGACAACCAGCTCAGGTCGCGTCGATGGAGCACTTTCCTCCTCCAATTCCAATTCATCCGCGCCGCCGTCTCCAGTCAACTCGGGATCAAAATTCAATGAGGCAGATATAGATGCCATCTTTTCAAAGGCTGCGGAAGAGAGGTTTAGACACGCCCTCGCCCCCTCGCCAATCCGAACTCGCACATCGACCTCAAGAGACTGATGGGTCGACTCTGTCAGGCTTACCGCACCTCGACAATCAATGACTTTCCTGATCAGACCATCCGCAGCATCCAGCTCATTCACTTCGCGCGACAGATGCACCATCAAGCCACAGCTCGTACAACCAGCTACCGAAGACGTCAACTTCACTTCAATCTCAGGATGCATCACTTCCACCGATGATTGGTGACTTCCACGAACAGAGCAGCAAATTATACGAACAACAGAGTGATGCAAATTGGCATGCGCGCGCTGCAATCAAGGCACATCTACGAGTTCAACTCCATATAGCGAAGGCGTCCTTGCAAGCCACAAAAGTCTCGCACTTTCAGCCCCCCCTAGCCCTATATCTACCAGATCACCATCACTCAGGCCCGCCGCGCACGGTAGTCGGCACCGGGGAAATGATGCGGCGATCAACGACGAACATGATGTTGCCCTTCAGCTCGGCATTCAACAGGGCGGGCCTGAATCAACATTCAATTCAAACTCCAGCTAGAGACAAGTCCCCTCACCGAATGACCCAAATCCAGACCAACGGAATCAACACGACGAGATAAGTAGAGAATGACAGCCAGAATACTGCAAGAAGCAACCTTCGGGCACCAGAAGCCATCCAGAACACCCGCTGCCACCCACAAAATGGATACTTCCGCATCAAGTGATCCCGCTCCAGAATCGCAGGCCTTCCAAGTGAGATCCAAAGCTCCGGCGAATTTATTTTTAACTCCCAAACAAGAATGAACCTTGAAGCGATCGCGATCACCAGCATCACGACCGCCAATACACAAAGCAATTCGAATATGGACTCTAAGGGCATCCGCAGCTACTCCATCTGACGCAAGTTGCCAAGAGACTGCTTTGCCCTATGACGTAACTCGCCTTGGCATCCCATCTCCTTTGTCCACCGATTCTCGCTAACGAGACCGCACCAATTTCATAGTTGAATGGGAGAGCCCCCACCGAAGCTCGGCATCCGCCTCATAAGGCCTTGAGAAATACCTTTCGTAGCAGTCTCTCGTTACCCGCTCCTGAGCGTCTGCATTGAGTGAGAAGATCCCACCTAGCATCGGGATCAAGTCAGGAAATCCGAAAGCCGTTGCAGTCCGGCATGGATGCGCAACCCGATCTTTCAATGAGGCGCCCGCGGAGGTCTGTCGCGTCGTTGCGGCTAGCGCGCATCCGGTCGAATCTAAACACAGAACCGCCACAACCACCTCCCTGTGGAAAAAAGCGAAAGAAAGCAACGCTGTAAGAGCGCGCGCAAGTCCAAGCAGCCTTCTGATGGTCTGTACACAGCTTCCTTCAGACTCTACACAGGAGACGCTTCCTGTGAAAGCTGGGTGCCGCATCCAGACGCAGAGCATTGGATTGTGGCAATTGAGCTGCAATCCCCTCCCGCCTCATCGTGGCAAGCGAGTTCATCGCATCTGCCCATCGTTAGGGGTAGCACGACATAACAGCAGTTTGTGCCCCCCCCCCCCCCAAGCAGCGCGCGAAGCGCGCCGCAAGCGGACTACAAAAAGCGTACGCGCGACCCAAGGCAGTTGCGGCAGCAGCTCGCGCATCCACGCATTGGGTGGACCTACTCCAGCTGCAGGCGGGCATAACGGGCCAGTTCCCGGGCGCCAAGCAGCAATCCGTCGACCACATCCGGGCTGAGCTGCTGGTGGGCGCCGCCCTGTTCGCGGGCGGCTTCGGCGGCGTGCAGCACCTGCATGAGTGCATTCAAGCCGGCCAGGGTGCGGCTGAGGCCGGCCATGGTGGCCGCCTGGGCAGGGCTGAGGCCCTGTGCTTCCTGGCGCCGCCCGTCGGCTGCATCGCGACCGTCCATGCGGGCAAGCAACGCAGGCAGCAGATCCTTGGGATCGTCGAGCAGGGTTTCGATGCGCTCGGCGAGGTCGGCCGGCAGCAGGTTGGCGGCTTCGCCGATCAGGGCATGCAGTTGGGGGAACAAGGGGCGTGCGGACATGGTGAATCTCCTCGCAGACGACGAGCCACCTGCGGATGCGAGGTGGCGGACGGTGCGGGTTGGCGTACCGGAGACCCAACAACTCAAGCGCGAGGAAAAAGACTCCAGCGGATTCTGATGAATCCCCACGCACCATCCGCCGAAACGAGGCAGGCGATGCATTTTCCATGATGAGCCGCAGCCCACCCGGAGCGCTTGAGTTGAAGGTTTTTTTCAGGACGCCAATCCCGGCCAGGGCACCTGCCCCGGCCGACCCATCTGGCCATCACGTAGCGCTGTGATCTGTAAGGAAATTCTCAAGCCGCAGTTGGGTGTACGAATGCGTGCATGCGGACACGCACGCTACGTGGCAACGGTCACGGTGATGTCGCGTTGGGCTTCTGGCCCATCACGTCCACTAAGTTAATTCGATGGCACAAGCGACACAGGACGCGACACGAACCCGCTGCAGAGCCGAGCCTATGCTCGGCTCCGGAAAGCCACGGCAGCCGAGCGCAGGCTCGGCTCTACAAGTGGAACACCCACCAAAGCAGGTGGCCTTACAACGGCTTCGGCGAGAACGTCAGCGTGGCGATCACGCCGCGCTCGCCACCGGGGCGCACGCTGACCTGCCAGCCGTACAGATCGCACAGGCGGCTGACGATCGACAGGCCGATGCCACCGCCCTGTGAATGACCGGCGTGCGTACCGCGATAGCCGCGCTGGAACAGCTTGGCGGCGTCCTCTTCGCTCAGGCCCGGGCCGCTGTCGGTCACCGACACCGAATTGCTGCCGACAAAGACGCGCACCTCGCCATCCTGCGAGTATTTCACCGCGTTGCCGATCAGGTTGCCCAGCGCAACCGACAAGGCCGCCTCCGGCGCATCGATCACCAGGTTGCGCTCGCCTTCCAGTACCAGCTCCAGCGGCTTGCCGCCCAGCTGTGCGCGGTGCGCATCCAGCAGCTGTTCGGCCACGCGGGCGACGTTGCTGGTGCCCTGCCCGCGTTCGTTGCGCGACAGCAGCAGCAGCGCGCCGATCAGGTCGCTGCACTGCTGTTCGGCACGCTGGATGCGCTGCAGACGCTGCAGCACCTTCTCATCCAGGCCGGGTCGGGTCAGCAGCAGCTCGGTGGCGCCACGGATCACCGCCAGCGGCGTGCGCAGCTCGTGGCTGACGTCGGCATTGAACTCACGGTCACGCTGCACCACTTCGGTCAGCCGCGACGAATAGTCATCCAGCGCCTGCGCCAGCTGCCCCACCTCGTCATCGGGGAAACGCGGCGCCAGCGGCTCGGGCTCGCTGGTGCCGCCGCGATAGGCGCGCAACCGCGCAGCCAGGTCCGAGACCGGCTTCATCACCTTCGATGCCGACCACCAGCCCAGCACCAGCGACAGCAGGCTGAACACCAGCACCGACAGCACCAGCGCGCGGTTGAGCTGCTGCCCACCGCGCACGCTGTCGGTCATGTCGTAGGCCAGGAACGCCCAGGCGTCGGGTGTTTTGCGCACGGCCAGCTTGTACGCATAAGGTTGCCCGCGCTCGTCCACGCCAGAGATGTTGTGATTGCCATCGGGCAGCGCGGCCCAATCCGGCTCCTCTTCGCGCAACGCCTCGAACTTGTCAGGCTTGACCAGGCGCGCACGCATCTGCTGCACGGGCAGGTCGGGGTTGCGGTCGGGGCTCTCGTAGAACCGCCGCACGTACTCGTTGATGTTGCGGTTCATCACGTCTTCGACCAGCTGGTTTTCCACGCGCATGCGGGCCCAGTTGGTGGCGAACGCGAACAGCGTCGTCAGGCAGAAGCCCAACAACACGAACGAGACGATGATGCGGCTGCGCAGGCGCCGCCGGTACGGCGAACGCCGGCGCTCCCCCTTGGTTGCCACGGAATCAGGCTTCCGGGGTGGCGATGCGGTATCCGATGCCATGGCGGGTCTGGATCAGCGGCACTTCAAACGGCTTGTCGACCACTGCACGCAGGCCGTGGATATGGACGCGCAGCGAATCCGAGTCGGGCAGCTCTTCGCCCCAGACGCGGGTCTCCAGCTCCTGGCGGGTGACCACGGCCGGCGCGGCTTCCATCAGGGCCTGCAGGATCTTCAGCGCGGTCGGGTTGAGCTGCAGCAGCTTGCCCTGGCGACGCACCTCCAGCGTGTCCAGGTTGTATTCCAGGTCGCCGGTTTCCAGCACGCGGGTCTGCACGCCCTTGCCGCGGCGCGACAGCGCGTTCAAGCGCACTTCCACTTCCTGCAGCGCGAACGGCTTGATCAGGTAGTCATCGGCACCGGAATCGAAACCGGCCAGCTTGTTGTCCAGCGAGTCGCGGGCGGTCAACATCAGTACCGGGGTCTGCTTGCGCGCTTCGTTGCGCAGCTTGCGGCACACTTCGATGCCATCCATGCCCGGCAGGTTCAGGTCCAGCACGATGGCGTCGAACTCGTGGACCACGGCCAGATGCAGGCCGGTCACGCCGTCGGCGGCGAAGTCCACGGTGTGGCCACGATCCTCAAGGTAGTCGCCAAGGTTGGCGGCGATGTCGCTGTTGTCTTCGATTACGAGAATGCGCACTGGGACCTCTGGTTCTTGAAGGGTCGTCGGGGGGCCAGGCCCACCCGCTCAGGATGCCCCTGTGCGGGTGGACGCGACGTCTACCTGCTGAACGATACAGGTTCCATTCTTAACATTTCGTACCGACGGGGCGACACCGGGCGAGGCCCCTGCGGCGGCGGGTCAGCGGCTGATGCGCTGCTGGTCGGTCAACGCCTGGCGGCTGTCTTCCTGGGCCTTGCGACGCTGGGCCACGGTCAGGCAGACACTGGTCGGCATGTTGCTGCCGGTGAGGCGCTCGCGACGGCAGATCATGCGGCTGTCGGCCTGGGCACGGGTCATGATGGTATTGACGATCTCCTGCTCGTTGAACAGGTCGTTGCGCTCCTGCGCCGCCAGCTCATCCACCTTCTCGCGGCCATTCATCTTGATCCGGATCCGGTTCAGCGCCTGCTGCACGCGACTCTTGTCCTCCAGCCCGATTTCACTGTAGTCCTCGCTGCCCATGGCCGTTTCGACGCGGCGGATCTGCTCGGACACCGGGGTGAAGGAATCCATCTGCACGGTGTCCTTCTGCGCCTTGGCCTGCACGGTGGCCACCAGGCCGAGCGACAGCATCAGGGCGAGCGTAGTGTTGCGGTACATGACGAGCTCCATGTTCGTCCATGAATAGGGTCTCGACTTTACGGTTCCGCCGATGCGTCCACAAGGGACGCACGGCAGGGTGACCGATGGCCGCGCGCGGCCCGCGCGACAGTGCTCAGGGCTTGTAGTTGTTGAAGCGCTGGCCGTCGTTGAGCGCCTTGCGGCTGTCTTCCTCCGCCTTGCGGCGCTGGGCCACGGTCAGGCAGACGCTCTGCGGCATGTTGCTGCCGGTGGTGCGCTCGCGACGGCAGACCATGCGGCTGTCGGCGTGGGCGCGGGTCATGATCGTGTTGATCACTTCCTGGTCGTTGAAGATCTGGGTGCGGTCCTGCGGGCTGACCTGTTCGATGCGTTCGTGGTCGCCCATCTTGATCTTGATGCGGCCCAGCGCCTGCTGCACGCGGCTCTTGTCTTCCAGCCCGATCTCGCTGTAGTCCTCGCTGTTGATGGCCGCCTCAACGCTGCGGATCTGTTCGGCCACCGGTGCATTGGCGTCGAACTTCACCTGTGCCTTCTCGGGCTTGGCGTGGGCGGTGGTGGCCAGTGCCAGGCCCAGCATCAGGGCGACGGGAATCATGCGCTGCATCGTTACCTCCAGGTTCTTCCATGAGTGGAAATCGATCCTGCGCTATCGCCGATGCGCCGTCACGGCACGGTCGGCGAGACCACAGGCCAGTGCGCGCTCAACGCCCGGCGGGCGGTGGGCTGAGCATGTTGTAGCTGCGCTGGTCGTTGATCAGCGCCTTGCCCTTCTCCTCGATCCGGCGCCGTTCGGCCACGGTCAGACAGCGGCTCCTGGGCATGTTGCTGCCGGTGGTGCGTTCGTACTTGCAGATCTGCCGGCTGTCTTCGTGGCCGCGCGCCAACAGGGTGTTGATGCGTTCCTGCTCGTTGAAGACCTCGGCCTGCAGCTGCGGCGGCAGTTCCTGCACGGTCTGGCGCTCGCCCAGGTGCTGACGGATGCGCGACAGCGACTGCTGCACCTGGCCGCGATCCTCGGCAGACAGTTCGGCATAGTCGGGGGCAGCCAGGGCGGTTTCCACCTGGCGCATCTGTTCGGCGACCGAGCCCTGCCGGTCCATCTGTACAGCGGCTTTCTCCGGCTTGGCGGCAACAGCGCCAGACAGGCCCAGCAGCAACGCGATCGTCATGATGCGGTACATCGCCAACCTCCCGATCCATCCCGGAACGAAGGGCCAACTCTACGACCGTCACGCGGCCTCCACAAGAGACCTTGGGCACGGGGCCGACCGGCATAAAAAAGGCCCAGGCGGTGCACCCGCCTGGGCCTGAAGTCGTATCCCGATACCGATCCTGCTGAGAGGCAGAGCTGCGGTTCGCTGAAGCCTACGCCGGGGTCGATTAAAGCCTCGTTAAAGCCGCGGATCATTTACCCATGAGAATCACAACCCCATGAATAATCAGGGCTTTTTGATCTTCTCTACGTGCTCGATGATCCGCGTGGCCACGTCGACCCCGCAGGCCGCTTCGATGCCCTCCAGCCCGGGCGTGGAGTTGACCTCCAGCACCAGCGGGCCGCGCGCGGAGCGGATCAGGTCCACGCCGCAGACCGACAGGCCCAGTGCCTTGGCCGAGCGCACCGCCACCTGCTGCTCGGCACGGCTGGCCTTGGCCGCCACGGCGGTGCCGCCGGCGTGCAGATTGGAGCGGAAGTCGCCCTCCGGTGCCTGCCGCTGCATCGACGCCACCACCTGGTCGCCGACCACGAAGCAGCGCAGGTCGGCCCCCTTGGCCTCGCCGATGAATTCCTGCATCAGGAAGTTGGCATACAGACCGCGCAGGGCCTCGACGATGCCGCGCGAGGCACTGGCCTTTTCGGTCAGGATCACGCCACGCCCCTGGGTGCCTTCATTGAGCTTCACCACATGGGGTGGCGGACCGAGCATGGACAGCAGGTCGACGGTGTCATCAGGGTTGTCGCCGAACACGGTGACCGGCATGTCGATGCCCTTGGCCGCCAGCAGCTGGTGCGCACGCAGCTTGTCGCGCGAACGCAGGATGGCGTCGGACGGGTTGGGCGTGCGCGCGCCCATCAGTTCGAACTGGCGCAGCACGGCGGTGCCGTAGCGGGTGATGGAGGCACCGATGCGCGGGATGACCATGTCCACGCCGGTCATCGGCCGGCCCTTGTAATGCATGGAAAAGCCATCGGCGGCGATGCGCATGTAGCAGCGCAACGGGTCCAGGATGCGCACAGTGTGGCCCCGCGCGCGTGCCGCCTCGACCAGCCGACGGGTGGAATACAGAGAGCTGTTGCGGGACAGGATGGCGAGCTTCATCGCAGTGGGATCGGTCGGCAGGCGCGCAGCATAGCGCGGGCGTGTGGCGGGCGGATGATGCCCGTCGCCGACGATCACCAACGTTGTGGATGAAGCGTCAGCTGTCCCGTCCAGCGCTGGCCTGGAAGCCGTGGGCCGCTTCGCCCAATGCCGCCACGCAGGCCATCTGCAGGGCGGAATTACTGAACGCCTGCTGGTAGATCTGCTCGATCAGTTGCGCGGCCTTGGGGCCGCCTGCACGCCCGAGCGCGCGCACCGCCTCAAGCTGCTTGTTCGAGCCGACGCCGGCGGAAAGAAAGATTCTGTGGATGCGCTCGACGACGTCGTCCCGGCAGTTCATGGAAGGCAGCTCCTGATCAATATCCGCGCACGCTAGTCGGTCAGTGCCGGCCTGCCCATGGGAAAAGTTTGAAGCGTTACGCGCCACCGCCGCAGCACTTCTAGGAGTTCTACGAAAATGTCGCTTTCGGCTGGAAGCGAGCAAGCGTGCCGATCACCATGGAAGCCCGCCCCAAAACGGAAATTCCGATGTCGAAAATGGAGCAACTCGCACAGAAGCTGCAGCAGTCCGCACACGCGGAACAGGCCCGGGCCATCGCGGTCGAAAAACAGTACCAGGACTGGATCCAGTCGCTGCATGTGCTGTTCGACACCATCGAGCTGTGGCTGCAACCGTTGGTGCAGGCACAGGTGGCCACGCTGCGCCGGGACACGGTCACCATCACCGAGAATCCGTCATCCGGGGAACTGAAAACCTACGCGGCCCCCGCACTGACCCTGAGTGTCAATGGCAAGGCCGCCGCGATCAAGCCTCTGGCCCGCTTCTGCTTTGGCTGCCAGGGACGGGTGGATATTCTGGCCCGGGAAAACCAGTGGCACCTGACACGGCACTTGGAGCCGGACGAGGTCTGGTACCTGCACACGCATGATCGCGCCCAGGGACGCGTGCTGGACGCGGACGCGTTGGCCGCGGTGTTCGCGGCGTACTGAGGCAGTCTGGAGGAACCCGCGCGGCGGAATGCGGCGCGGTCATGAAGGATGGAGCGGGCGATGGGAATCGAACCCACGTCAGTAGCTTGGGAAGCTACAGCTCTACCATTGAGCTACGCCCGCAGTGCGCGGTGAAAGTCTATGCGGTTGGGCCAGTGTTGCGCAATGGCAGCATGCCGCAAAAGGGGTCAGAGCCGTTTCCTGGCGGAAACGGATCCGCCCCCTGGCGCAACAGGTCGGAGCCCTTTCCCTGCGGAAAGGGCTCCGCCCCCGGCGGTTGCTGCTTAGAACGTGCCGCTGAAGTTGGCGAACAGGGTGGCGTCCTGCGCGCGCTTCTGGCCGGTCGACGCGCTCAGGCCGAAGTTGCTCTGCAGGCCGAACAGTTCGGTGCGGGCACCCAGCACGACGGTGGCGTAGTTCTTGTCGAACTTCAGGCCCGGCACGCGGTAGCTGCCCAGTTCCGGCAGGGTCTGCAGCCAGGCGCTGGCCTGCTTGGTGTCCTCGAACTCGTGATCGTAGGTCACCTGGGCATACGGCTTGAGGGTGCCGCCATCGAAGCGGGCCTGCCAGCCGATGCGACCCACGGTCGAATCGACGTTCTGGCGGTCGTAGCCCAGCGCGGTGGCCAGGGTGCCGGCCGCAGCGCTTTCGGTGTAACCGTCGATCTTCACCTTCTGCCAGATCACCGAGGCGATCGGGCCGTGGCGGAAGCCACCTTCGGTGCCGAACTCGTAACCGGCGTTCAGCGCGGCGGTCAGGTTGCTGCCGTCCGGCGAACCACCATGCTCACGGGTGGCCGGGCCCAGCTGGACCTTGCGGTTCACGTCATAGGACAGCCAGGTGTAGCTGACCTGGCCATTCACCCAGATGCGGTCGCCATACCAGCCTGCGAACAGACCGGCGGTGGTGTCCTTCTGGGTGAAGTCGCCACGGCTGTTGCCGAAGTCGGCGTTGAGGCGACCGAAGCCGGCGAAGCCGCCGAACACCATGCCGTCGCGGGCCCAGTCGATACCGAACAGGCCGGCCGGGGCCAGGCCGTCGTACAGGTCGGCGTGGTCGTAGCGCTGCAGGTCGCCACGCACGCCGCCCCACCAGGACAGGCCGTCGGCCGGACGACCGCCGAGGTGCATGCTGACCTGGTCGGCACGCGAACGACCGATGGTCTGCGCCGAGTGGCTCAGCACCTGCTGCAGGCGCGGGGCTTCCAGCACCGACACCGCATACTGGCCCAGCAGCTGGTGGCCGGCGGTGGTCGGGTGCACGCCGTCGGCGAACAGGTAGGTGTTGGCCGCATCCGGACTGACGTAGCTGGTCGGGTTGCAGGTCAGGATGCTCTGCGTCGAGTTGGCCGGGTCGATCCTGCAACCGGTGCTGGTGACGTTGGTGAAGCCGTACATGCCCGGGTTGGCGGCGACTTCGCCCAGCACGGTGAAGGTATCGAGCGGGATGAACGCGATGCCGGCCTGCTTCAGGCCGCCGTACAGCGCCTTGTTGTAGCCGGCCGACAGCGCGGTGGCGGCGGCGGCATTCGGACCGCGGAAGGCCGGGGTCAGGCCGACGTTGGGCAGGTTCGGCACCAGCACGTACTCGGCACCGGCCTGCTTCAGCGCGCCGACCAGGGCGATCTGATCGGTGACGGCGGCGCCGATGATGGCCTGTGCCTGCGCCGGCGCAGCGGCGGCCGCGAACAGGTCATTGGCACCACCCCACACCGTGTACAGGACATTGGCGTCAGCCTTGCCGCCATTGGCAGCCAGATAACGCGCCGCCTGCGACTTCAGCGACGGGATGGTTCCCATCGGGCTCGCCACGTCCACGCCGACGCGGGCACCGCCGACCGCGTAGTTGTCGCCGCTCTGGCCGTTGCCGTTGGCGGCGCCGTTGAGGCCGTAGTAGTTGGCGACCTGCTGCGCCCACACCCAACCGGGGTTGGTGGTGAACTGGCCGGTCACCGGACGCACATCGGCCGGCAGCAGCGGGCGGAAATAGCCGGCATCGGTCAGGCTGTCGCCGAAGAACACGGCCTTGGAATACGGGGATTCGCCTGCCATGGCCGGAAGCGCGGCCAGCGCGATCGCGGCCGCCATCAGGGAGCGGATCGGGCGTTTGCTGAGCAGCATGTAAAAAACTCCTGTGGGGATATCGTTGAGGACCCGGCGGACGTACGCCGGCGCACGGTGAATGGTTTCACTGCGCCGCGTTTTGCTCACGCTGCGCCGCCGCATGGATTGTCGCCCGAGGGCGCTGGACCCCGCTGTGCCGGGGCTGGCGATCAGCGACATTTGCAAGGGTTCCGATCCGCGCAGGCCATCGGCGACAATGCGGTGATGAACATCCAGCTCAACGGCGAACCCCGTACCCTGCCCGCCTCGACGACCCTCCACGATCTGCTGCAGGCCGAGCAGCTGCTGCAGCGCCGGGTCGCGGTCGAGGTCAACGGCGAGATCGTCAGCCGCAGCCGCCATGGCGAGCACGTCCTGGCCGAAGGCGACGTGGTGGAGATCGTGCACGCGCTGGGCGGCGGGTGAGGCTGCGCGGGTAGTGCCGGCCGCTGGCCGGCAATCCGACGCTGTCAGGCACCCTGCATTTGCCGGCCAGCGGCCGGCACTACCCTCGCCCTCCTGCGGACAGCACCGCCTTGCATGACCCCATCTTCAGGCGGATAAGCGATAATCGCGCCATGAACGTTCATGTCTCCCCCGATTCGCTGGTGATCGCCGGCAAGACCTATGGCTCGCGGCTGCTGACCGGCACCGGCAAGTTCAAGGATCTGGAAGAAACCCGCCTGGCCACCGAGGCTGCCGGCGCCCAGATCGTCACTGTGGCCATCCGCCGCACCAACATCGGGCAGAACCCGGGCGAGCCGAACCTGCTCGACGTGCTGCCGCCGGAGCGTTTCACCATCCTGCCCAACACCGCCGGCTGCTACACCGCCGAGGATGCCGTGCGCACCTGCCGCCTGTCCCGTGAACTGCTGGACGGCCACAACCTGACCAAGCTGGAAGTGCTGGGCGACCAGAAGACCCTGTACCCGGACGTGATGCAGACCCTCAAGGCTGCCGAACAGCTGGTCAAGGACGGCTTCGAGGTGATGGTCTACACCTCCGACGACCCGATCCTGGCCAAGCGCCTGGAAGAGATCGGCTGCGCTGCGGTAATGCCGCTGGCCGCGCCGATCGGTTCGGGCCTGGGCATCCAGAACAAGTACAACCTGCTGCAGATCATCGAAGACGCCAAGGTGCCGATCATCGTTGATGCCGGCGTGGGTACCGCCTCGGATGCCGCAATCGCGATGGAGCTGGGTTGCGACGGCGTGCTGATGAATACCGCCATTGCCGGTGCGCGCAACCCGGTGCTGATGGCCAGTGCGATGCGCAAGGCGGTCGAGGCCGGCCGCGAGGCGTTCCTGGCCGGACGCATCCCGCGCAAGCGCTACGCCAGCGCTTCTTCGCCAGTGGACGGGCTGATCGGCTGATGACCAATCCTTTCGACAGCGCCGGTTCCAAGGCCCCGCCCAAGCCCTTCACCGTGAGCGAAGGCCGCCGCGAGGTGCGCAGCTTCGTGTTGCGCCAGGGTCGTTTCACCCCGGCCCAGCAGCGCGCGTTCGACGAACGCTGGCCGCGCTTCGGCCTCGACTACACCGGCCAGCCGCGTGACCTGGACGCCACCTTCGGCCGCCCGGCGCACAAGGTGCTGGAAATCGGCTTCGGCAACGGCGCCGCGCTGCGCTTCGCTGCGCAGCACGATCCGTCGCGCGACTACATCGGCATCGAAGTGCACGCCCCGGGCGTGGGCCGGCTGCTCAACGCGCTGGCCGACGACAACGCCGACCACGTGCGCCTGTACCACCACGACGCGGTGGAAGTGCTGCAGAACGAGATCGCCGACGGCGCCCTCGATGAAGTGCGCATCTACTTCCCGGACCCGTGGCACAAGAAGCGCCACAACAAGCGCCGCCTGCTGCAGCCGGCGTTCGCCGAACTGCTGGTGCGCAAGCTGCGCCCGGGTGGCCGCCTGCACTGCGCCACCGACTGGGAAGACTACGCCGAGCAGATGTGGGACGTGCTCGATGCCACCGCCGGCCTGGTCAACCGCGCCGGCCCGCGTGGCAGCGTGCCGCGCCCGGACTGGCGCCCGCAGACCCACTTCGAGACCCGCGGCCAGAAACTCGGCCATGGCGTCTGGGACCTGTTGTACGACCGCACCTGACGATCGCCTGAGGACGCCGCGCCCCACATGGATACCGCGCTGACGCTGACCAACGACATGAAGCTCGTGCTCGGGCTGGTCGGCTTCACGATGGCGATGTTCCTGTTCGAGCGCATCCGCGCCGACGTGGTCGCGCTGGTGGTGCTGGTGGTGCTCGGTGTCACCGGGCTGATCGCGCCGGAGGAGATCTTCGGCGGTTTCTCCGGTAACGCGGTGATGAGCATCATCGCCACCACCATCCTCGGCGCGGGCCTGGACCGCACCGGGGCACTGAACCGGCTGGCCGCGTGGCTGCTGCGGCGTGGCCATGGCGTCGAGCAGCGGCTGCTGATGATGACCACCGCCATTGCCGGCCTGAATTCGTCCTTCATGCAGAATCCATCGGTGATGGCGCTGTACCTGCCGGTCGCCTCGCGGCTGGCGGCGCGCACGGGCCTGACGATGCAGCGCCTGCTGCTGCCGATCTCGGCGGCGATCGTGATGGGCGGTGCGCTGACCATGGTCGGCAACTCGCCGCTGATCCTGCTGAACGACCTGCTGGCCTCGGCCAACAACAACCTGCCCTCGGGCCTGGCCACCATCGAGCCACTGCGCATGTTCGCGCCGCTGCCGATCGGCGTGGCGCTGCTGGTCGCCTCGCTGCTGTATTTCCGCTACTACGGCGACCGCAAGCTGATCGAGGAAGAGAACCTGGTCAACGACGGGGTCACCCCGGCGCGCACCGAAAGCTACTTCGCCAAGACCTACGGCATCGAAGGCGACGTGTTCGAGCTGGTGGTGAGCGCGGAAAGCCCGCTGGTGGGCATGACCCTGGGCGAGGCCGAGAACCTGCACGACGCGCCGTTGCTGCTGGCGCTGAAGACCGGCAACGACACCCGCCTGGCGCCGCCAGCAGAGATGCGCATCTGGGTCGGCAGCGTGCTCGGTGCGATGGGCCCGCGCCAGCAGATCAGCGACTTCGCGCAGAACCAGTTCCTGCGCATGTCCTCGCGCCTGAAGCACCTGGGCGACCTGTTCAACCCCAGCCGCGCCGGTATTTCCGAGGCGGTGGTGCCGCCGACCTCGAATGTGATCGGCAAGAGCGCGGCCGACCTGCGCCTGCGCAAGGAGCGCGGCATCAGCCTGCTGGCGATCAACCGCGACAAGCAGGTGATCCGCGAGGACGTGCGCGACGTGCAGCTGCGCGCCGGTGACATGCTGGTGTTCCACAGCATCTGGACCGACCTGGCGCAGGCCGCCAAGAGCCGCGACTTCGTGGTTGTCACCGATTACCCCACCGGCGAGCAGCGACCGCACAAGTTCAAGATCGCCATGGCGATCTTCGCGCTGACCATCCTGATCGCGCTGACCAGCAAGCTGCCGGTGGCGCTGACGCTGATGACCGGCGTGGCGGGCATGCTGCTGACCGGCGTGCTGCGCATGGACGAGGCGTATGCCTCGATCAACTGGAAGACGGTATTCATGATGGCCGGGCTGATTCCGCTTGGCTGGGCGATGGATTCCAGTGGTGCGGCGGCGTGGGTGGCCGGCCACACCATCGACAAGCTGCCGACCGGCATTCCGGTGTGGGTACTGGAGGTGGCACTGGCACTGCTGACCACAGCGTTCTCGCTGGTGATCAGCCACGTGGGCGCGACCATCGTGATGGTGCCGATCGCGGTGAACCTGGCGCTGGCGGCAGGCGGCAACCCGACCGCGTTCGCACTGATCGTGGCGCTGTCGGCGTCCAACAACCTGATGACGGCCTCCAACCCGGTGATCTCGATGATCACCGGCCCGGCCAACTACACCCCGCGCGAGATGTGGCGGGTCGGCGGCCCGTTGTCGCTGATCTACACCTGCGTGGTGGTGCTGATGATCAACCTGATGTTCTGAGGGTTGGGGTTTGTTGGCAGGGCTGCGCCCTGTCCCCCGGTAGTGCCGGCCGCTGGCCGGCACGGATCTCGTTCTGGTAGCTGCCGACCTCGGTCGACACGGCTTTTGTAGCGTCGAGCCATGCTCGACTGCTCCTGGCTTGATGGGGTCAGAGCCGTTTTCCTGCGGAAAACGGATCCGCCCCCCAGCCGGCCTCAGGCCAGGTAAACCTGCCCGTCGCGCACGTCCACCGGCACTGCGCGCAGGCGGTCGCCCTTGCACGGGCCGGCGATGCAGTCGCCACTGTCCAGCGCGAACGAGGCGCCGTGCGCGGCGCAGACCAGATGCCCCTCGCGGCTCTTCAGGAACTGGCCCGGTGCCCAGTCCAAACGGCGGCCGGCATGCGGGCAGATGTTCAGGAACGCGCGCACCTGCGCACCGTCGCGATACAGCACCAGCGATTCGGCATCGCCATCGACCAGCGCTTCGACCTCGGCAAACGCGCCATCGGCGAGGGCATCCAGGGCGATCAGGGCGGCAGCGGCAGTCATGGCGAAGGCTCGTACGGTAAACCCGCATTGTCGCATGCCCACTCAGGTGACTGGCTGCGACATGAACACAAGTCATTGATCTGTAATAAGCACAGGCTATATTTAACGAGTTTTTCACTCAATGACAGTGGCGCGTCCCGATACTCTGCTTTCGCTGATCCCAGCCTATCGAGCCGCCATGTTCAATCGCGCATCCGCCTTCAACCAGTTCCGCACCCTGTTCGCGCCGCGCAAGCCGCGTCACCCGCTGGTGCGCGTTGCCGTGGGCCTGCTTGGCCTGGCGATCCTGGCCGCGATGGTGTTCATCGGCGTGTTCGTCGGTGCCGCGATGATCCTGGTGGGCCTGGCATGGAAGCTGCTGGCCTCGCGCAAGCCGGGGACTGCACGCCCGGTCGACCCGACCGTGGTCGAGGGCGAGTACCGCGTGGTACGCAAGCCGGTGTTGCCGGCCTCGCGCTGATCCACCTCCTGCGCGCCCGCTGACGGCGGGCGCCATGCGTTCTAGACTGCGGGCACGCCCTTCCTGGATGCCCGCATGTCCGATGTCTCCGATGTGATCCCTGCCGTAGCCCTGCCGCGTGTGCCGGTAGCCGGTGGTGGCAGTTTCCCCGTGCACCGCATCTACTGCGTCGGCCGCAATTTCGCCGACCACGCCCGCGAAATGGGTGCCGCGGTGCCGGCGGCCGATGACCGTGGCCGCCCGATGTTCTTCAGCAAGCCGGCCGACGCGATCGTGGTCGGCCACGACGATGCCATTCCCTACCCGCCGGCGACCGCCAACCTGCACCACGAAGTGGAGCTGGTGGTGGCGATCGGACGCGATGCGCCCGCCGGTGAGCTGGCCGTCGCTGACGCCGATGGGCTGATCTACGGCTACGCCGTCGGCCTGGACCTGACCCGCCGCGACCTGCAGGCCGCGGCCAAGGACAAGGGCCACCCGTGGGATGCGGCCAAGGGCTTCGATGCCTCCGCGCCGATCAGCGAGATCGTCCACGCCGAAGAAGTGGGCGACCTGGCTGCGCTGAACCTGTCGCTGGAGGTCAACGGCGAGGTGCGCCAGCAGGCGCTGCTCGACCAGATGATCTGGAACGTGCCGGAAATCCTGCACGAGCTGTCCAAGCTGTGGCAGCTGCGTGCCGGCGACCTGGTGTTCATGGGTACCCCATCCGGGGTGGCTGCGCTGAAGCCCGGCGACCGTTTCAGTGCCCGCCTGGAAAACGTGGCCGAGCGCCACGGCGTGATCGCCGGCTGACATCACCTGCGCTACCCTGCGCGCTGTCCACTTCCCCACCGGAGAAAAACAACAATGGGAATGCTCACCGAGTTCAAGGAATTCGCGATGCGCGGCAACGTCATCGACCTCGCCGTCGGCGTGGTGATCGGCGCGGCCTTCGGCAAGATCGTGACGGCGCTGGTCGAGAAGATCATCATGCCGCCGCTGGGCCTGCTGATCGGCAAGGTGGACTTCTCGCAACTGGCCTGGACGTTGTCACCGGCCCGGCTCGGCCCCGATGGCAAGGAAATTCCGGCGGTAGTGATCGGCTACGGTGACTTCATCAACACGCTGATCCAGTTCGTGATCGTGGCCTTCGCCATTTTCCTGGTGGTCAAGGCGATCAACCGCCTGTCGCGCAAGAAGGAAGCGGCACCGGCCGCGCCGGCCGAAGAAGTGGTGCTGCTGCGCGAGATCCGCGACAGCCTGAAGAAATAAGGCCGCAGAACGGTCGTGCCGGCCGCGACTGCACGAAAGCCCCGCTCCGGCGGGGCTTTCGCTTTGCTGCATCTGGCGGAAAACAGCATCCGCGCCAGCCATGACCTCCCGCCCATGCGCCGGGCTGAACGACTGTTAAGCTCCAAGGCTTAGGTCCCTTCCCGGAGTTGTCCATGCGTCGCCGCGTCCTTGCCATCGCATCCTCCCTCGCCCTGCTGGCCGCCCCGGCCTTCGCGGCGCCGCGCACCACCACCCTGCCCCCGGCGTCGCTGGCCACCGCCGCACAACTGCGCGACCAGGCGCTGGCCGATGACACCGGCTGGAAGGTGGTCGAGTCGCTCACCACCGAGATCGGTCCGCGCATCGCCGGCAGCGAAGCCGACGCCCGCGCGGTCGCCTGGGCCGAAGCCAAGTTCAAGGCCCTGGGCTTTGACAAGGTCTGGAAGGAGCCGGTGACGTTCCCGAAGTGGGAACGCCGCAGTGAACACGCCGCCGTGACCGGCAAGAACCCGCAGCCGCTGCAGATCACCGCACTGGGCGGCAGCCCGGGTGGCACCGTGGAAGCCGAGGTGGTGCGCTTCGCCGACCTGGCCGCGCTGCAGGCCGCGCCGGCGGGTTCGCTGAAGGGCAAGATCGCCTTCGTCGATTACCAGATGCTGCCGTTCCGCGATGGCCGCGACTACGGCCGTGGCGGCGCGATCCGCAGCAAGGGCCCGTCCGAGGCGATCCGTAAGGGCGCGGTCGGCTTCCTGATGCGCTCGGCCGGTACCGACTCGCACCGCGTGCCGCACACCGGCATCACCCGTTTCGATGACGGCCTGACCCCGGTGCCGTCGGCCGCGCTGTCGGTACCCGATGCCGACCAGCTGGCGCGCCTGCTGGCGCGTGGCAGCACCACGGTGAAGGTGGCGCTGGACTGCGGTTGGGATGGCACGGCCACTTCGTACAACGTGATCGGCGAGATCACCGGCCGCAGCCTGCCGAAGGAAGTGGTGGTGATCGGCGGTCACCTGGATTCGTGGGACCTGGGCACCGGCGCTGTCGATGACGGCGCAGGCGTGGGCATCACCATGGCTGCGGGCCACCTGATCGGCCAGCTCAAGCAGGCACCGAAGCGCACCATCCGCGTGATCGCCTTCGCCAACGAAGAACAGGGCCTGTATGGCGGCAAGGCCTATGCCGAAGCGCACGCCAAGGACGTGGCCCTGCAT
Source organism: Stenotrophomonas pavanii (assembly GCF_900101175.1). Taxonomy (GTDB): domain Bacteria; phylum Pseudomonadota; class Gammaproteobacteria; order Xanthomonadales; family Xanthomonadaceae; genus Stenotrophomonas; species Stenotrophomonas pavanii. The sequence goes on from NZ_FNFQ01000001.1 coordinate 729,884, forward strand.
CAGCTGGCCGCCGAGAGCGACTTCGGCGCAGGCCGCATCTACGCCTTCAATACCGGTTCGCCGAACCCGGAAGGCTCGCGCGAAGCGACGAAGCAGATTGCCGAAGTGATGAAGCCGCTGGGCATCGAGTACCAGGCCGACAAGGGGGGCCCGGGCCCGGACGTCGGCCCGCTGGCCGCCAAGGGCGGTGCGTGGGCGTGGCTGGCGCAGGACGGCTCGGACTACTTCCACCTGCACCACACCGCCGACGACACGCTGGACAAGATCGACCCGAAGGCACTGGCGCAGAACGTGGCCGCCTACACTGTGTTTGCCTACCTGGCGGCGGAAGCCGATGGCAGCTTCGGCAGCGAGGCCAAGGCGACCACGCCACCGAACGAGTGATGCGCTGGCGCCGGGCCATGCCCGGCGAGTGCATCGGGAAGAGCGGTGCGAACCGAGGTTCGCACCCACCGGGCAATGGCGTGGGTCAGAGCCCTCGCCCTGGCGAGGGATCTGACCCCGATCCTGTCAGCCTTCCCACACGCTGGTGTTGCGCACGCCCAGCAGTTTCGGGTTGAACAGCGGATCCTTGCCGGCCTGGCGATGCTGCTCGTAATCGCGCAGCGCGGCCAGGGCCGGTTTCTGCAGCAGCAGGATGGCGATGATGTTCAGCCAGCTCATCAAGCCAACGCCGATGTCGCCCAGCGACCAGGCCACTGTGGCACTGTTCACCGCCGAGTAGCCGGTCGCTGCCAGGAACAGCAGCTGGAACACGCCCATCCGCCACGCCGTCGGCCGATCGCGGCACAGATAGCTGACGTTGGTCTCGGCCATGTAGTACAGCGCGAGGATGGTGGTGAACGCGAACGGCAGGATCGCCAGCGCCACGAACGAACGGCCGAAGCCCGGCAGCGCCGATTCCACCGCATGCTGCACGAAGCGTGGCCCGGCCTCGACGCCGGGCAGATTGCCCAGCAGCAGGCGCGCGTCATCGGGAATGCCGTTCACCGCCGGGTCGTAGACGTTGTACAGGCCGGTGGACAGGATCAGGAAGGCAGTCGCACTGCACACCACCATCGTGTCGATGTAGACCGAGAACGACTGCACCAGGCCCTGCTTGACTGGATGCGAGACTTCCGCGGCGGCGGCCGGGTGCGCCCCACTGCCCATGCCGGCCTCGTTGGACAGCACGCCGCGACGCACGCCCCACTGGATGGCAGTACCGATCATCGCGCCGAACGCTGCATCCACGCCGAATGCACTGCGCAGCACCAACATGATCACCTCCGGCAGCTTCTCCGCGTTGAGCACCATCACCAGCGCCGTGACCAGCAGGTAGGCCACGGCCATCAGCGGCACCACCCATTCGGCCACGCGCGCAATGCGCCGCACACCGCCGATGAGGATGGCGCCCAGCACCACCAGCAGAACCGCGGTGGTGGTCATCACCGGTACGTCCCAGGCTTCGTTCACCGCACTGGTGATCGCATTGGACTGGGTGCCGGCCAGCATCGCGCCCGCCAGCACCGTCACCAGTGCGAACAGCACGGCATACCAGCGTTGGCCGAGGCCCTTCTCGATGTAGTACGCCGGGCCGCCCCGGTACTGCCCTTTGCCGTCGCGATCCTTGTAGATCTGCGCGAGCGTGGATTCGATGAAAGCACTGGACGCGCCGAGGAAGGCGACGATCCACATCCAGAAGATCGCGCCGGGGCCGCCGAAGGCGATGGCCATGGCGACGCCGGCGATGTTGCCGACGCCCACCCGGCTGGACAGCGAAAGGGACAACGCCTGGAACGGCGACACCCCGGCATCGGAGCGCTCATGGCGGAACATCAGGCGCAGCATGTCCGGCAATGCACGCAGCTGGATGAAGCGCGTGCGCACACTGAAGTACAGGCCGGTGAGCAGGCACAGCACCACCAGGTAGGGGCTCCAGACGACGCCGAGGATCGTGTTGACGATGGATTCGATGTTCATCGGCGACCTCCTAGAAGAACATGCCCAGGGCAATCTGGGGGCTGACGATATGGCGGGTGTTGCGACCCGCCACGCTGAATTCCACGCCGGCGATCAGGCCCAGCGTCGGGCTGAAGTGGTACTCCACGGCCGGCGCCAGGGTGACGCTGCGGCTGGCCGGGCGATGTTCCTCGATGCGCTCGACGTGGCCGCTGGCGTTACGCGCGAAACCACTCAGGCGCTGGCCGGTCTCACGGCTGGCGGCCACTTCCATCACGCCGACCCAGCGCGGATTGAAGCTGTACTCGGCCCCCACCGACAGGCCCAGCACCGAACCGCGGGAGATGTGTCCCTGGAAGCTGTCATCGGTGCCGTAGACGCTGGCCCCGGAGATCGCCGTGCGCGACGGCGCCGGCCCCGCGCTGAGCTGGGCGCGCCAGCGCAGCGGGCGGTAGTTGCCCAGCCAGACCACCTGCTGCACGCCCACTGCGGCGGTGGTGCGCTGCACGCCGTCGCCCTGCGCATCGAGCGGATTGCCGGTGATGCGGTCATGGCTGCCGGTACTGAAGCGCTGCACCAGCGCGACCGAGATGGCCGGACGCGTGCCATCGGCATTGGGCGCCTGCAGCAGGTACTGCAGGCGCGCAGTGGTATCGCCGGCGCGGAAACCACTGCTGCGCGCGCTGCCCTGTTCGGCACGCGATGCACTGAGATTGACCTGGCCCATCACCCGGTCGCTGAAGCCGTAGATGATCGGCACCACCGTGGCCCACGCACCGCCGTGCTGCGCGCTGCCGCGGCGATGGCCGCCATCGTCATACTGATCGCGGCTGTCGACCCGCACCAGGTAGGGTTCGATGTACCAGTTGCCATGCGGCAGGCCGGCCGGATTGGGGGTGATCAGCGGACCGGTGAAGTTGACCCCGTCCAGGCTGCGTTCGCCGGCTGCGGCACGGCCGTTGGCAAGGACGCTGGTCAGGACCAGCAATGCGATGAGGATACAGCGTGGGTGATGCATGGCAGCCTCTTCTGGACACCGTGGGATGGAGTTCCACCCTGCGTTGCCGGAAGCGGCTGACCAATAAGGAAACTTTCAAAACGTCATGCGCGCTTGACGCAATGACGAACCCTGGAAGGGGTCGGAGCCCTCGCCCGCGGCGAGGGATCCGATCCGGGATACCAGATCAGCTGCGGCGGCTGGCCCACTGCGCCAGCAGCACCGCCGTGGCCGAGGCCACGTTCAGGCTCTCCACTGCGCCGCTGCCGGGAATCGAGACCTGCAGGTCGCACGCCCCCGCCAGGCCACGGTCCATGCCCTCGCCTTCGGCGCCCATCACATACACCAGGCGTTGCGGCAGCGCGGTGCGGAACACGTCGTCACCGCCCTCCACCAGGGTCGCGGCCAGGCCGAAACCGGCGGCACGCAGCTGTGCCATCGCCTGGGCGGTCTCCGGCAGCTGCACCAGCGGCACCGCCTCGGCACCGCCCTCGGCCACGCGCGCGGCGGCACCGGACAGCGCCAGCGTGCTGCCGGCCGGCAGCAGCAGCGCCTTGGCACCGAAGTGCGCGGCCGAGCGCAGGATCGCGCCGAGGTTGTGCGGGTTGCCCACGCCATCCAGCCACAACGCCAGCGCCGGACCGTCACCGACCTGCTCCAGCCACTGCGACAGCGGCAGCGCCGGTGCGCGCAGCACATCGGCCACCACACCTTCATGATGAGTGGTGCCGGCAAGCTTGTTCAGATCGCCGTCTTCAACCACGCGATACCCCACGCGGTTGGCCACGCACCACTTCAGCAGCGGCTGCAGGCGCGGAATGCGCGCCTCCAGCAGGTACAGCTTGCGCAGCGCCTGCGGCCGCGCTTCGAACGCGGCCAGCACGGCATTGAGGCCGTACAGGCGCAGCTCGTCGCTGCCACCGCGCCCACCGCCGCCCGTGGCCGGCACCTCCGGACGCGGCAACGGCGTTGCGCGCGGCGGACGGGCGGACGGGCGGCGGTTGTTCCAAGGGTTGTTCACTTACACACTCTCCTGCTTGCGCTGGCGCCAGAAATCGGCGTTCTTGATGCCCAGGGCATCAGGGTCGAACACCGGATCCAGGCCGAGCTTCTTCTGTCGTTCGTAGTCACGCAGGGCCAGCATCGCCGGCTTCTGGATGATGAGGATGGCAATGATGTTCAGCCAGGCCATCAGGCCCACGCCGATGTCACCCAGCGCCCAGGCCAGGGTTGCATTGTGGAACGCGCCGAACACCACCATGCCGATGATGCCCAGGCGCAGCACCAGCACCGTCAGCGGGCGCTTCTTGTTGTGGTTCACATAGCTGAGGTTGGTCTCTGCCATGTAGTAGTACGCCATGATGGTGGTGAAGGCGAAGAAGAAGATGGCGATGGACACGAACGCCGAACCCCAGCCCGGCAGCACGGCTTCCACGCCGGCCTGGGCGTAACCGGCGCCTTCGGGAATGCCGGCCAGGCCCTGGAAGATCGGCGGGGCGCTGGCGCCTGCAGGCGAGTAGACGTTGTAGGTGCCGCTGGCCAGGATCAGGAACGCGGTAGCGGTGCACACCATCATGGTGTCGAAGTAGATGGCGAAGGCCTGCACGTAACCCTGCTTGGCCGGGTGCGAGACTTCCGAGGCAGCCGCTGCATGCGGGCCCGAACCCTGGCCGGCTTCGTTGGCGTAGATGCCGCGCTTGATGCCCCACTCCACCGCCAGGCCCATCATCGCGCCGAACGCGGCGTGGGTGCCGAAGGCGCTGCTGAAGATGATGTTGAACATCTCCGGCACGCGGTCGTAGTTGATGATCATGATGACGATGGCCATCAGGATGAAGCCGGCGGCCATGAACGGCACCACCACTTCGGCGAAGTTGGCGATGCGCTTGACGCCGCCGAAGATCACCACGCCCAGCAGCAGCGCCACCACGATGCCGATGCCCAGCTTCAGCGCCTGCACCGATTCCATGCCGAAGGCCTGGCCATCGAGCGGACCGCACAGCGCGGTGCCACGGCAGGCGTTGATGATGCTGTCGGCGATCGCGTTTGCCTGCACGCCCGGCATCAGGAAGCCGGCGGCGATGATCGTGGCGATGGCGAAGGCCAGCGCGTACCACTTCAGGCCCATGGCCTTTTCGATGTAGTACGCCGGGCCACCGCGGTAGCGGCCTTCGGCGTCCTTGGTCTTGTAGATCTGCGCCAGGGTGCATTCCACATACGACGTGGACGCGCCGAGGAAGCCCATCACCCACATCCAGAAGATCGCACCGGGGCCGCCGAAGGCGATGGCGGTGGCCACGCCGGCGATGTTGCCGATGCCCATGCGGCCGGCCATCGACATGGCCAGGGCCTGGAATGAGGACACACCGGCGTCGGATTTCTCACCCTTGACGGTGAGGCGGCACATCTCGAAGAAGCCGCGGATCTGCATGAAGCGCGTGCGCAGGCTGAAGAACAGGCCGGCGCCCAGGCACACGAAGATCAGTGCCTTGCTCCAGATGATGCTGTTGATGAAGTGTACGGTTGCTTCCACGCGCGCTCTCTCCAGTCGGCGGGTTGTAAGGACGTCCCGTCGGCTGGAGGGGACCGGTCGATTCTCCCTGATCGCAGGCCGCTGCGGTAGCGCCAGAAGACAAGGGGTCGGATCCCTTGCGCAGTGCGCGGGGGCTCCGGCCCCGGTTCGCCCGTTTGAGAGGTTGGGGTCAGCGCCCTTTTCTGGCGAAAGGGATCTGACCCCGGGGGTTCACGGCAGCTGCGTGCGTACCCGGGCGAAGCGGCGCAGGTCGTGCAGCACGCCACGCTTGTAGACGGCGCAGCGCTCCACGCCCTCCTCCTGGAAGCCATTCTTTTCCAGCACCCGCGCCGAGCCGAGGTTGAAGTCCACCACCGTGGCCTGCAGCCTGAACAGGCGCAGCTGGTCCATCACCCACGGTGCGAACAGGCCGACCACACGGGTCATCACGCCCTTGCCCCAATGCGCCTGGCCCAGCCAGTAGCCCAGTTCGGCGGTATGCCCTCGCTCGGCCACGCCCTGCTGGGCGCTGACGCTGCCGCAGGCCTGGCCGTCGATCTCGATGGCCACGTTCAGGGTGCCGGGGGCCAGTACGCGGCCCGCGAGGAAGGCCTCGCCATCGGCGCGCGTGTACGGGTACGGGAAGCGGTCGCGCAGGCCACGCGACACCTCGGCGTCGTTGGCGTGGCGCAGCAGGGATTCCAGGTCTTCATTGCGCCAGGGACGCAGTCGGAAACCTTCACCCTGTAGTGGCGGGGTCAGAGCCCTTTCCGTTCCGGAAAGGGATCCGACCCCTGGCCCGACCCCGCCGGCGTGCCGGTCAGGCATGGCCGCCCACCGACGGCGACGCTGCTTCCTGCGTCTCCAGCTCGCGCTTCACCGCTTCCGGCGAACGGGTGTACGGGGCCAGCCGCGCGTAGAACGCCGGCACCACGAACAGCGACAGGAACGTCGAGAGGGTTACGCCGAAGATGATCACGATACCGATCGTGCCACGGCTGGCCGAACCGGGGCCACCGGCCACCACCAACGGAATGGCGCCGACCACGGTGGCGATCGAGGTCATCAGGATCGGGCGCAGGCGCACCATCGCCGATTCGATGATCGCCTCGCGCACGCTGCGGCCATCGTCGCGCAGCTGGTTGGCGAATTCGACGATGAGGATGCCATTCTTCGCGGCCAGGCCAACCAGCATGACGATGCCGATCTGGCTGAACAGGTTCACCGTGCCGCCACTCACCCACAACCCGACCAGCGCGCCGAGCACGCCCAGCGGCACCGTCAGCATGATGGTCAGCGGATGGATGAAGCTCTCGAACTGCGCGGCCAGCACCAGGTAGACCACCAGCAGCGCCATGGCGAAGGTGAGCAGCACGGCGCCGCCGGCGCTCTGGTACTCACGCGACTCGCCCTTCCAGTTCACCTGCGCGTACTGCGGCAGTTCTTCCTGGGCCACGTTCTGTGCCCAGGCAATGGCCTCGCCCAGCGGATAGCCCGGCGCCAGGCCGGCACTGATGGTGATCGAGCGCAGGCGGTTGAAGCGGTTCAGCGTGCCGGCCTCGGCCACTTCACTCAGCGTGACCAGGTTGGACAGCGGCACCAGCTCACCGGAGTTGGCGCGCACGCGGATCGCGGCCAGGTCGGCCGGGCTGGCACGGCCATCGCGGCCGGCCTGCACCAGCACGTCGTACTCCTCGCCGTTGTCGACGAAGGTGGTGACGCGACGCGAGCCCATCATGGTTTCCAGCGCCGAACCGATCGCGGTCACCGGCACCCCAAGGTCGGCCGCACGCTGGCGATCGATGTTCACCCGCATCTGCGGCCGGGTTTCCTTGTAGTCCGAGTCCGCGCCGACCAGCCCGGGGTTGTCGGCCATGCGCAGCAGGATGCGATCGCGCCACTGCGCGATCTCGGCATATTCCGGGCCACCCAGCACGATCTGGAACGGCTGCCCGCCGCTGCGCACCAGGCCACCGCCGACCTGCGTACGCACGCGCACGCCGCGGATGGTGTCCAGTTCCTTCTGCAGTTCGTTGGCCACGTCCGGCGTGGCCTCGCTGCGCTGGCGCCACGGCTGCAGGAAGATGCTGACGCGACCGGTGTGCATCTCTTCGCTGGCCCCGAAGCCGCCGGGCACGCGCGGATTGGCGCGCACGATCGGCTTGTCCGGGCCCACATGCGGCGCCAGCAGCGCTTCCACCTGCTGCACCTGCTGCACGGTGTAGTCGTAGCCGGCGCCTTCCGGGCCGTCGATCATGATCTGGAACGAGCCGCGGTCTTCGGCCGGCGCCAGTTCCGACGGCAGCAGCTTCAGCAGGCCCCAGCTGGCAGCCAGCGCGGCGAGCATCACCAGCAGGTAGATCCAGGTGCGGTCGACATGGTGATCGAGCACCCGCCCATAGGCGCCGGCAAGGCGTTCCAGGTTGCGGTTGATGAAGCCGTGCAGCCCGCGTGGTGCCTGCCCGGTGTGCGGCTTGAGCAGCTTGGAGGCCATCATCGGCGTCAGCGTCAGTGCCACGAACGCGGACAACGCGACCGCCGCCGCCAGTGCCACCGCCAGCTCGCGGAACAGGCGCCCGGTGTTGCCTTCCAGGAAGCCGACCGGCAGGAACACCGCCACCAGCACGGCGGTGGTGGCGATCACCGCGAAGGCGACCTGCGCGGTGCCGCGCTTGGAGGCCACCAGCGGTGGCTCGCCCAGGTCGATGCGGCGCTGCACGTTCTCCACCACTACGATCGCATCGTCCACCACCAGGCCGATGCACAGCACCAGTGCCAGCAGGGTCAGCAGATTGATCGAGAAGTCGAACGCGTACAGCGCGATGAACGCCGCGACCAAGCACACCGGCACCGTCACCGCCGGGATCAACGCGGCGCGGAAACTGCCGAGGAACAGCCAGATCACCGCCAGCACCAGGATCATCGCTTCCACCAGCGTGGCGTAGACGCGGTCCACGGCCGCTTCGATGAAGGTGGTGTTGTCGAAGGCGACGAAGATCTGCGTGCCCTTGGGCAGGGTCAGCGCCACCCGCTCGGCTTCAGCGCGCGCGGTGCGCGCCACGTCCAGCGCGTTGGCGGTGGAGGTCTTGACGATGCCCAGGCCGATGCCCGGCTCGCCGTTGCTGCGGTAGTACGCGCGGCGCTCGGCCGAGGCCAGCTCGATCTTCGCCACGTCGCCCATGCGCACCACGTAGCCGTCGCGGCCCTTGCCCAGCGGGATGGTCGCGAAGTCCTCGGGCTTGATGTAGTTGCGCTCCACGCGCAGGGTGAAATCGCGGTCGGTCGACTCGATGCGGCCGGCCGGCAGCTCCACGTTCTCGTTGCGCAGCGCGGTTTCCACGTCACCGGTGGTCAGGCCGCGTGCGGCCAGCTGGTCGCGGTCCAGCCAGATGCGCATCGCATAGCGCTGGCGGCCGCCGATGCGGACCTGGGCCACGCCGTCCAGGCTGGAGAAGCGATCGACCACGTAGCGGTCGGCGTAATCGCTCAGTTCCAGCGTATCCATGGTCGAAGAGACCATGTTGAACCAGATGATCGGGTCGGCATCGCTCTCGACCTTGGCGATTTCCGGCGGCCGCGCTTCTTCCGGCATGCGGTCGGCCACGCGGCTGACCGCGTCGCGCACGTCGTTGGCCGCCGCTTCGATATCGCGGTTGGAGGTGAACTCGATGCTGACCTGCGAGCGGCCGTTGGTGCTGCGTGCGTTGATCGTATCGATGCCTTCGATGCCGGCCAGCGCATCTTCCAGCACCTGGGTGATGCGGCTCTCGATGACCGCCGCCGAGGCGCCGGTGTAGTCCACCGAGACCGAGACGATTGGCGGGTCGATGGCCGGCAGTTCGCGCAGGGTCAGGCGGGTGAAGGACATCACGCCCAGCACCAGCAGCAGCAGGCTCATCACCACGGCGAACACCGGGCGCTGGATGGAAATGTCGGACAGCTTCATCCGCCGTGGCCCTCGGCCGCGACCGGCGCCGGCGCATCAGCCGGCTCGCCGCCATGGGCTGGCGCGACGTCCTTGGCCGCGACCTTCAGACCCGGACGCAGCTTGCCGGTGCCGTCGACTACGATGCGCTGGCCGGCCTCCAGGCCCTGCTTGATCTCGACGACGCCCGCACGGCGCGCGCCAGTGACCACATCCACGCGCTCGACGCTGTTGTCGCTCCTGATGCGGTACACGAAGGTATCGCGGCCGACCTGCACCACCGCAATTTCCGGAACCACCAATGCCGGGCGCTCGGGGCGGAACAGGCGCACGTCCAGCAGCATGCCCGGGCGCAGCGCATGGTCGCCGTTGGCGAAATCGGCACGCACGGTCACCGCGCGGGTGGCCGGATCGATGCGCGCATCGATGGTGCTGACCTCGCCCTCGAAGGTGCGGCCCGGCCATGCCACGCTGGTGGCGCTGACCTTGTCGCCGACGCCGAGCGCGGCCAGTTCCACTTCCGGCACCTGGAAATCAACGTGCATGTGCTCGATGTCATCGAGCGTGGCGATCACCGTGGTCGGCGTCAGCAGCGTGCCCGGGCTGACCTGGCGGATGCCGAGCACGCCGGCGAACGGCGCACGCACGCGACGGTCGGCGATGTCCGACTGCATCTGCGCCACGCGCGCTTCGGCGGCATCGCGGATCGACTTCTGGGTATCCAGCGTAGCGCTGGACACCAGCCGCTGGGTGGCCAGCTCGCGCTGGCGCCTGTACAGCTGGTCGGCCTCGTGGAAGGTGGCCTGCGCCTGCACCAGTGCGGCCTCCTGGGCCTGGCCGCGCAGGGTGACGATCGGCGCACCGGCCGCCACGTGCTGGCCGCTTTCAAAATGCACCTGCTCGACGATTTCGCTGACCTTGGCGGTAACGTTGATCGATTCACGCGCCCTGGCCGTGCCTAGTGCCTGCAGGGTGTCGTTCCACTGCCGGGACTGCACGACCTGTGCCGTGACCGGCACCGCTTCGCCCTGCCGACGTGCGGCGGCCTCCTGTTTGCCTGCGCACCCGGCCACCAGGGCCAGGCTGAGGCCAAGGGCCAGGGTCGAAGCGATACGAGCCAACATGAACGGTCCAGATTGATCCACGGCCGCCGAGTGTAGGCAAGGGCCTGCGAAAGCGGTATGTGCCAAGCGTTTACCGGCGTGGAACCGCAGCTGCGATAGCGCCTTGAACCCGTTCCATGCAAGGCTGCCGGCTGCGATGTCGGCGTGTGTCGAGGTGTATCCCGCGCCCCATCGAGGCGGCGGCCGTCGTAGAGTCGAACCAGCCCGACGGAGGGCGTCGGGTGGGGACGGATCCTGGCGGGGATCCGGCCCCTTTTTTTTGCCGCTTACGCACCGCTGGCGGCGGGCCATGCCCGGAGCATCAGTACCGGTAGTTCAGCTTCATCCACAGGCTGCGCCCCGGCTCATTGATGCGTACCGGGTCGGCGGGGAAGCCGAAGTCGGCACTGCCGGCCAAGTTCAGGTGTTCGCTGTAGTCGCGGTCGAACAAGTTGTCGATGCCTGCACTGAGCTGCAGCTGCGAGCTGAAACGATAGGCTGCATTGAGCGCGAAGGTGGCGAAACCCGCGCTCGGTCCAAGGTCCTGCGCGACGACGTTGCCTTGGCCAACTGCGACACGATGCTGGTGGGTCACCGCACGCAGCAGCGCACCGGCGCTCCAGCGCTGGCCCTCCCAGTTCGCACTCAGGCGCGCTTCCAGCGGCGGCATCTGCGGCAGCGGACGCTGCTGATCGCGGTTCTCGCCCCACGCATAGGCCAGCGTGCCGCCCAGTGTCCACTGCTGGGCCAGGCTCACTTCCAGGCCAGCCTCGGCACCGGCGATACGCGCGTCGACATTGCTGGCCTGGCTCATGCCCATCATGCCGCTGCCGTGGTAGGTGAACAGGATGTAGTCCTGGATCTGCCCGGCGTAGGCCGAGACCCAGGCCTGCACGCGTGGTCCCTTGTACTGCAGGCCGACGTCGAGCTGGGTGGTGCGCTCGGGCTGGATGCCGGCAAACGCGTTCACCGCACCGGCCGGGCCGTGGTCGGGCGAGAACAGCTCCCAGTAGTCGGGCATGCGTTCACTGTGGCCGAGGCCGGCATACGCGGTCAGGCCATCGGCCAGGTCCTGCTCGTAGCGCAGGAAGCCGCTGCCAAGCCATGCCTTGCGATGCTCGCCCGCGGTCGGATTGGGCATGTTCCCCATCATCCCGCGGATCGATTGCCGCGCATCGCGCACGCTGGCACGGTCGACGCGCAGGCCGCCGATCCAGCGCTGGCCGGTACCGGCGCCGAGCGTCAACTCGGTGAATGCGCCATAGCGGCGAAAACTGGCATCGGTCTCCCACGCTGCCTGGCGGTAGGTGCTGCGGCCCATGCCCATGCGACCACGGTGCCGGCTGTCTTCGCCATCCACACCCGCGACCAGCTGCACGTCCTGCCAGCGCCACTCGGAGCTGACCCGGCCGCCCTGGGTGCGTCGATCCACGTTCGACGCCATCGGCATCGGCATCATGCTGTGCGGATTCGGGGTGCGCAGCGTGTAGTTGTCCATCACGTGGTCGGCCTCGTTGTAGTAAACGTTGGCCTGCACCGTGTCCCACGCCCCCGGCAGGTTGCGCTTCTCGAAGCGCGCGGCATAGCTGGTGCGTTCGAATGAGGCACCGTCCATGCCGCGCCCGGCGTACCGCGCGATGGCGTCGCCGGCACCGGCGGAGACTTCCAGCAGCGTGTCGGCATCCGGCGTCCAGCCGATGGCCACGTCACCATTCCACTTGCGCCACTTCGACGGCACCACTTCACCGCGGCCGTCCGAGTAGTCATCGGCTTCGGATCGGTTGCCGCTGGCGCGCACATAGCCGGTCGGGTTGCCCAGGGTCAGGTCCAGCACCTGGTCGTTGCGGTTGCGCGAACCGACCAATGCACTGGCATCGGCGCGCAGGCCGGGCTCCTCGAAGCGCGGCGTATCGCGCTCGAAACGCACGGTGCCCGCCGACGCACCCGCGCCCCAGCGCACGCTCTGCGGGCCCTTGATGACGGTGAGCCGGTCAAAGCTCTCCGGCGCGATGTAGGACAGCGGATTGTCCATCCGCGATGGGCAGGCACCGATCAGGTTGCCATCATTGCTGAGGATGTTCAGGCGCGAACCGAACATGCCGCGCAGCACCGGGTCACCGTTGGTGCCACCGTTGCGGATGGCGGAGAAGCCCGGAACGGTCTTCAGGTAATCGGCGCCGTCGCTGGCGGGCACCGGTTGCCGTGGCAGGCGCGGGTCGGTCACCCAGTGCAACGGCGAGGACGGTGCGGCGGCGGTGACCACCAGCGTGTCGAGGGTGCGCGCCTCTTCGGCGGGCGCAGCATGAGCCAGCGTTGCAGCCACGGCCAGGCCAAGGGCAACCGGCAGGCGCGCGCAGGCGCCCGCAGGGCGGGAAGTCATTTTCATCGGAACAGCTCCAAGGTACGCACGCGCGCACGGCGCCCGGTCAGGCGTCGTGCGGCAGATTCATGGGGACATCAGCGGACGATGGCGCGGCGCGGTGGCCCACGCGCGGCATGCGCCGGCCAGCGCATCGCCGGCAGCACCTGTTGCGTCCACGCGAACGTCAGCCGTGGCCGCCACAGCAGCGGCAAGAGCAGCACCAGCACCGCCAGCCAGGGCAGCAGGCGCATGGCCAGCACGCAGTATTCGCAGGCGTCGCCGTGCATGGCGTGGGGATCGGCCGGTGGGGTCGGATCCTTCTGCCCATGCAGAGGGCTCTCACCCAATCCGGCGCCGTCGTGATGCATGTGCGCGTGGTCCATGCCCGCCATCGCTGCGTGGCCCACCGATGGCGCCTGCAGCGCGCGGCTGACCAGCGGCGCAAGCACCATCAGCAGCGTCGCCAGGACGGCGAGCTGGAGCAGGAGACGCTGTGGGCGGGACAGGCGGGTCACCGCGCTAGTGTAGAGGCGGGTCCAGGGTTGCCCGTGCGACGAACCGTCGCAGGAGGGGGTTTATCGGCAGGGCTGCGCCCTGCACCCGCTGCGAGCTGGAGCTGGAGCAACAGCAACAGCCGAAGCAAAAGCGGCCTTCCTGTGGGATGGCGGGGCAGGTCCGGTTGCGGGAGACGCCGTAAACCCATCCCTGGGGGCTTGGCCGCGGCATCCATGCCGCGGACACTCCCGCAACCGGACCCACCCCGCCTTCGACAGATCTCTGCGATCTGCAGTAGCAACTGTCTTGTCAGGGGCAGCCGAGGGCCACCTCGGCGTCCCGCTTACGGGCGTTGAGGATCACCAGCATTTTGCGCATGACCGCCACGAGCGCCACCTTGCTCGCTTTGCCCTTGGCCTTCAGACCAGCGTAAAACGCGCGCAGTCTTGGCTCGTACCGGATGGCCGTCAGGGCCGCCATGTAAAGGGCTTCGCGTACCACCGCGCGCCCACCACTGATCCGCCGTTGGCCCTGCCAGGTGCCACTTTCGCGGTTCATCGGGGCCAACCCCACCAGCGACGCTATGGCTTTGCTTCCCAAGCTGCCCAGTTCGGGCAACTCGCAGGCCAGTG
>NZ_FNFQ01000017.1 GCF_900101175.1 Stenotrophomonas pavanii
TTGGTCAGTGCGGCGGTCAGCGTGGTCTTGCCGTGGTCGACGTGACCGATGGTGCCGACGTTGACGTGCGGCTTGGTGCGCTCGAACTTACCCTTTGCCATTGTTCTATACCTTGATTGTTCGTAAGTGGTTTCAAGAGAGGCTGAGCGAGGCTCAGCCCTTCTTCATGACGGCTTCGGCGATGTTGGTCGGAGCCGGCTCGTAGTGATCGAATTCCATGGTGAAGGTGGCGCGGCCCTGGGTCTGCGAACGCAGCGCAGTGGCGTAGCCGAACATTTCACCCAGCGGGATCATCGCGTTGATGATGCTGGCCGAACCGTCACCGGTGGTGTCGGAACCCTGCAGCACGCCGCGACGACGGCTGACGTCGCCCATCACGTCACCCTGGTAATCCTCCGGGGTCACGATCTCGACCTTCATGATCGGCTCCAGCAGCACCGGCTTGGCCTTGGCGAAGCCCTGCTTGAAGGCCATCGACGAAGCCAGCTTGAACGCCATTTCCGAGGAGTCGACGTCGTGGTACGAACCGAACACCAGCTTCACCTTGACGTCCACGACCGGGAAGCCAGCCAGCGGACCGCTGGTGATGGTTTCGCGCAGGCCCTTTTCAACCGACGGAATGAATTCCTTCGGGATCACGCCGCCGGTGATGTCGTTGATGAACAGGAAGTCGTCCTTGATGGCCGGAGCCAGCTTCGGATCGGCACGGTCTTCAGCGGTGATCGGCGACAGCTCGATCACGACGTGACCGTACTGACCCTTACCACCGGACTGCTTGGCGTGCTTGTAGTCCGACTTGACGTCAGCCAGGGTGATGGTTTCGCGGTAGGCCACCTGCGGCGCGCCGACGTTGGCTTCAACGTTGAACTCGCGCTTCAGGCGATCGACGATGATGTCCAGGTGCAGCTCGCCCATGCCCGAGATGATGGTCTGGCCGGATTCTTCGTCGGTCTTGACGCGGAACGACGGATCTTCCTGCGCCAGACGGCCCAGGGCCAGACCCATCTTTTCCTGGTCCGACTTGGTCTTCGGCTCGACGGCCATCGAGATCACCGGCTCCGGGAACGTCATGCGCTCCAGGATGATCGGCGCGTCCACGGCGCACAGGGTGTCACCGGTGGTGGTGTCCTTCAGGCCCACCGCCGCGGCGATGTCGCCGGCCAGAACTTCCTTGATTTCCTCGCGGTTGTTCGAGTGCATCTGCAGGATGCGGCCGATGCGCTCCTTCTTGCCCTTCACCGAGTTCAGCACGGTGTCGCCACCGTTCAGGGTGCCCGAGTAGACGCGGAAGAAGGTCAGCGCGCCGACGAACGGGTCGGTGATGATCTTGAAGGCCAGCGACGAGAACGGAGCCTTGTCGTCCGACTTGCGGGTCATTTCGACGGTGTCGTCGTCAACGTCCACGCCCTTCACGTCCGGCACGTCGACCGGCGACGGCAGCAGCTGGATCACGCCGTCCAGCATGGCCTGCACGCCCTTGTTCTTGAAGGCCGAGCCGCAGTACATCGGCACGATCTCGGTGGCCAGGGTGCGGGTACGCAGCGCGTTGATGATTTCGGCCTCGGCCAGCTCTTCGCCGCCCAGGTACTTTTCCATCAGCTCTTCGCTGGCTTCGGCAGCGGTCTCGACCATGAACTGGCGAGCCTCTTCGGCAGCCGCCTGCAGCTCGGCCGGGATGTCGCTGTACTCGAACTTCATGCCCTGCGAAGCCTCATCCCAATGGATGGCCTTCATCTTCAGCAGGTCGACAACGCCCTTGAAGTTGTCTTCAGCGCCGATCGGCAGCTGCATCGGCACGGCAACGGCGCCCAGCTTGGCCTTCAGCTGGCCGACGACCTTCTGGAAGTTGGCACCGGTGCGGTCCATCTTGTTGACGAACGCGATGCGCGGCACGTGGTACTTGTTGGCCTGGCGCCACACGGTTTCCGACTGCGGCTGCACGCCACCGACGGCGCACAGGACGAAGACGGCACCGTCGAGCACGCGCAGCGAGCGCTCCACTTCGATGGTGAAGTCGACGTGCCCGGGGGTGTCGATGATGTTGAAGCGGTGCTCCGGCAGGGACTTGTCCATGCCCTTCCAGAACGCGGTGGTGGCAGCGGACTGGATCGTGATGCCACGCTCCTGCTCCTGCTCCATCCAGTCCATGGTGGCGGCGCCGTCGTGCACTTCACCGATCTTGTGGCTCTTGCCGGTGTAGAACAGGATGCGCTCGGACGTGGTGGTCTTGCCGGCATCGATGTGAGCCATGATGCCGAAGTTGCGGTAACGCTCGATGGGAGTGGAACGGGCCACGGGAGCCTCTCAGATTTCTTGGATTTCGGATGGCCGAACGCCGCCTTTCGGCGGCCTTCGGATTGGCGCAGTCCTTCTGGGACCGCGAGGCAGCACGCACCTAAGTGGCGCTGCCCTGCCTGTTTTACAAGGCCGTCAAACTCACCAGCGGTAGTGGGCGAAGGCCTTGTTGGCTTCGGCCATGCGGTGGGTTTCTTCGCGCTTCTTGATGGCGCCGCCACGGTTTTCCGAGGCGTCGATCAGTTCAGCAGCCAGCTTCTTCGGCATGGTGTTCTCGCCACGCTTGCGCGCGGAGTCGATCAGCCAGCGCATGGCCAGGGCCATCTTGCGCGACGAACGCACTTCGACCGGCACCTGGTAGGTGGCACCACCGACGCGGCGCGACTTGACTTCGACCGCCGGAGCGACGTTGTCCAGAGCCTTCTGCACCAGGTCAATGGCGTTGGCGCTGCTGTTCTTCTCGGTGATCACGTCCATGGCGCCGTACACGATCTTTTCGGCGACGGACTTCTTGCCGCTCTGCATGACCATGTTGATGAAGCGGGCGATGGTTTCGCTTCCGTGCTTCGGATCGGGCAGGACGGAACGCTGCGGAGTATTACCCTTACGCGACATAGTGCTCTCTCCTTATGCCTTCGGACGCTTGGCGCCGTACTTGGAACGGGCCTGGCGACGCTTGGCAACGCCGGCGGCGTCGAGCGAGCCACGAACGGTGTGGTAACGCACACCCGGCAGGTCCTTGACGCGACCGCCGCGGATCAGGACCACGGAGTGCTCCTGCAGGTTGTGGCCTTCACCACCGATGTAGGAAATCACTTCTTCCTGGTTGGTCAGGCGGACCTTGGCAACCTTGCGCAGAGCCGAGTTCGGCTTCTTCGGAGTGGTGGTGTAGACACGGGTGCAGACGCCACGGCGCTGCGGGCACTTGTCGAGCGCCGGCGAGGCACTCTTGTAGGTGGTCGCTTGCCGCGGCTTGCGGACCAGCTGGTTGATCGTCGCCATCAGTAGGTTCTTCTGATTGGTGGCCGGAAAATCCGACCAGAGATGCGGAAATGTTAAAGCAGGCCAAAATTCTGGCCTGCTGAGACAGACGATTGTAGCAACCTGCCAGGAAAGCAGTCAAACGCCTCCTGTCAAGCCCGTCCCTGATCCCGGGACGTTACTGGGGGGCCTCCATGTACCCCGTTCAGGTTGGCCGGGCCGATCGCGGACGATCGCCCCTGCCCTTTCCCAATCCCGTCGATGCACCGACGGGGTGGTCCGGCCGTGTGGCCGGACCGGATGCCTCATTCTTCGCCCGAAGCCTGTTCAGCTTCAGCTTCAACCACTGCGGCCTCGGCGACGGCCGGGGTACCGGCCAGGGTCTGCATCTCCGACTCGGTGAGACCGGAGGCGCCGCGACGACGGTTGCTGTGGTACGCCAGGCCGGTACCGGCCGGAATCAGGCGACCCACGATGACGTTTTCCTTCAGGCCGCGCAGGTTGTCCGAGGTGCCGCGGACGGCCGCTTCGGTCAGCACGCGGGTGGTTTCCTGGAACGATGCGGCCGAGATGAACGATTCGGTCGCCAGCGATGCCTTGGTGATGCCGAGCAGGACCGGATCGAAACGTGCCGGCAGCTCGTTGCGGGTCGACAGGCGCGCATTCTCCTCGATAACGCGCTGACGCTCCACCTGTTCGCCGTTCAGGAACTTGCTGCCGCCCTGGTCGGTGATCTCGACCTTGCGCAGCATCTGGCGGGTGATCACCTCGATGTGCTTGTCGTTGATCTTCACGCCCTGCAGGCGGTACACGTCCTGGATTTCCTTCACCAGGTAGGCCGCCAGCGGCTCGACACCCAGCAGGCGCAGGATGTCCTGCGGGCTCGGCTCGCCGTCCACGATGGTTTCACCCTTGGTGACATGCTCGCCTTCGAACACGATCACCTGACGGTACTTCGGGATCAGCTCTTCGTGCTCCGAACCATCGGTGTCCTTGATGATCAGGCGCTGCTTGCCCTTGGTGTCCTTGCCGAAGCTGATGATGCCCGAACGCTCGGCCAGCACCGCCGGATCCTTCGGCTTGCGCGCTTCGAACAGGTCGGCCACGCGCGGCAGACCACCGGTGATGTCGCGGGTCTTCGACGCTTCCTGCGGGATCTTGGCGACGACGTCGCCCACGCCCACCGGGGCGCCATCCTGCAGGTTGACGATCGAACGCGGCGGCAGCAGGTACTGCGCCGGCAGGTCGGTGCCCGGGATCGACAGGTCGTTGCCCTTGGCATCAACGATGCGCACGATCGGGCGCAGGTCCTTGGCCTGGGTACCACGACGCTTCGGATCGGTGATCTCGCGCGAGGCCAGGCCGGTCAGCTCGTCGGTCTTCTCGATGACGGTGATGCCGTCGACGAAGTCGATGAAGCGGATGAAGCCGGCCACTTCCGACACGATCGGGTGGTTATGCGGATCCCAGTTGGCCACGGTCTGGCCCGCCTTGATCGCATCACCGTCCTTGGACGTGATAGTCGCACCGTACGGCAGCTTGTAACGCTCACGCTCACGGCCGTGGGCATCGAGCACCGAGATTTCGCCCGAGCGCGACACTGCCACCAGCGAGCCGTTGGCATGCTCGACCGACTTGAGGTTGCTGAACTTGACCGAGCCGGTGGTCTTGACGGTGATGTTGTCGACCGCTGCAGCTCGCGACGCCGCACCACCGATGTGGAACGTACGCATGGTCAGCTGGGTACCCGGCTCACCGATGGACTGGGCGGCGATGACGCCGACCGCTTCACCGATGTTGACCAGGTGGCCACGGGCCAGGTCGCGGCCGTAGCAGCGCGAGCAGACACCGAACGCCGATTCGCAGGAGATGGTCGAGCGGACCTTGATGGTCTGCACGCCGGCATCTTCCAGCTTGGCGACCCAGGCTTCGTCGAGCAGGGTGTTGCGGGTGACGATCGGATCCTCGTCGTTGCCCGGCAGGAACACGTCCTCGGCAACCACGCGGCCCAGCACGCGGTCCTTCAGCGGCTCGACCACGTCGCCGCCTTCCACGATCGGGGTCATGATCAGGCCTTCGGTGGTACCGCAATCCACCTCGGTGATCACCACGTCCTGCGCGACGTCGACCAGACGACGGGTCAGGTAACCCGAGTTCGCGGTCTTCAGCGCGGTATCGGCCAGACCCTTACGGGCACCGTGGGTGGAGTTGAAGTACTCCTGCACGTTCAGGCCTTCGCGGAAGTTCGCCTTGATGGGCGTCTCGATGATCGAGCCGTCCGGGCGGGCCATCAGGCCGCGCATGCCGGCCAGCTGACGGATCTGCGCCTGCGAACCACGCGCACCGGAGTCGGCCATGATGTACAGCGAGTTCATCGACTTCTGGTCGATGGTCTCACCCTTGGCATTGACCACCTTCTCGGTACCGATGGTGTCCATCATCGCCTTGGCGATGCGCTCGTTGGTGCGCGACCAGATGTCGACCACCTTGTTGTAGCGCTCGCCGGCGGTGACCAGGCCCGACTGGTACTGCTCCTGGATTTCCAGCACTTCGGCTTCGGCCTCGGTGAGGATGCCCTTCTTCTCGTCCGGGATCAGCATGTCGTCGATGCCGATCGAGACGCCGGCGCGGGTCGCGTAGGCGAAGCCGGTGTACATCAGCTTGTCGGCGAACACGACCGTGTCCTTCAGGCCCAGCTGGCGGTAGCTGGAGTTGATCAGGCGGCTGATGTTCTTCTTGGTCAGCTCGGTGTTGGCCAGCGCGAACGGCAGGCCTTCCGGCAGGATTTCAGCCAGCAGGGCGCGACCGATCGTGGTGTCCACGATCGAGGTCTTGTTCTGCTTGTTGCCGTCTTCGTCGGTCACCACCTCGGTGATGCGGACCTTGACCTTGGCGTGCAGTTCCACCACGCGGTTGTCATAGGCGCGCTTGACTTCGGCGATGTTGGCGAAGGCCATGCCCTCACCCTTCTTGTTCTCCAGCGAGCGGGTCATGTAGTACAGACCCAGCACGACGTCCTGCGACGGCACGATGATCGGCTCGCCGTTGGCCGGCGACAGGATGTTGTTGGTCGACATCATCAGCGCACGCGCTTCCAGCTGGGCTTCCAGCGAGAGCGGCACGTGGACGGCCATCTGGTCACCGTCGAAGTCGGCGTTGAACGCGGTGCAGACCAGCGGGTGCAGCTGGATGGCCTTGCCTTCGATCAGCACCGGCTCGAACGCCTGGATGCCCAGGCGGTGCAGGGTCGGCGCACGGTTCAGCATCACCGGATGCTCGCGGATGACCTCTTCCAGGATGTCCCAGACTTCGGCTTCTTCGCGCTCGACCAGCTTCTTGGCGGCCTTGATGGTGGTGGCCAGGCCACGACGCTGCAGCTTGGCGAAGACGAACGGCTTGAACAGCTCCAGCGCCATCTTCTTCGGCAGGCCGCACTGGTGCAGGCGCAGGTACGGACCGACCACGATGACCGAACGGCCCGAGTAGTCGACGCGCTTGCCGAGCAGGTTCTGGCGGAAGCGACCCTGCTTGCCCTTGATCATGTCGGCCAGCGACTTCAGCGGGCGCTTGTTGGTGCCGGTGATGGCACGGCCGCGACGGCCGTTGTCCAGCAGCGCATCGACCGATTCCTGCAGCATGCGCTTTTCATTGCGCACGATGATGTCCGGCGCGCTCAGTTCGAGCAGGCGGCGCAGGCGGTTGTTGCGGTTGATGACGCGGCGGTACAGGTCGTTCAGGTCGGAGGTCGCGAAGCGGCCGCCATCCAGCGGAACCAGCGGGCGCAGGTCCGGCGGCAGCACCGGCAGCACGGTCATGACCATCCACTCCGGACGGTTGCCCGATTCCAGGAAGGCCTCGATCAGCTTGATGCGCTTGGTCAGTCGCTTCAGCTTGGTTTCCGAACCGGTCGCAGCGATTTCCTCGCGCAGGCGGGTCATCTCCGACTGCAGGTCGATCGTGCGCAGCAGCTCGTACACCGCCTCGGCGCCCATCGCGGCGTCGAAGTCGTCACCGTGCTCCTGGCGGGCCTGCAGGTACTGTTCTTCGGTCAGCAGCTGGCGACGCTCCAGGGCGGTCAGGCCCGGCTCGGTCACCACGTACGCTTCGAAGTACAGCACGCGCTCGATGTCGCGCAGGGTCATGTCCAGCATCAGGCCGATGCGCGACGGCAGCGACTTCAGGAACCAGATGTGCGCGACCGGCGAAGCCAGGTCGATGTGGCCCATGCGCTCACGACGCACCTTGGCCAGGGTCACTTCGGTGCCGCACTTTTCGCAGACCACGCCGCGGTGCTTCATGCGCTTGTACTTGCCGCACAGGCACTCGTAGTCCTTCACCGGGCCGAAGATGGCGGCGCAGAACAGGCCGTCGCGTTCCGGCTTGAAGGTACGGTAGTTGATGGTTTCCGGCTTCTTCACTTCGCCGAAGGACCACGAACGGATCAGGTCCGGCGAGGCCAGCGCGATCTTGATCGCGTCGAAGTCCAGCGTCTGGCGCTGCTGGTTGAAGAGGTTGAGCAGGTCTTTCATGGTGTTCTCCAGAAGGAGGAATGCTGTGTCGATGGGCTTTCAGTTCACTGCCAGCGGCGCGGCGGCGGGGGCCGCCGCGCCGGCATGGATCAGTTGTCTTCCAGTTCCATGTTGATGGCCAGCGAGCGGATTTCCTTCACGAGCACGTTGAAGGATTCCGGCATGCCCGCGACCATCTCGTGCTCACCGTCGACGATGTTCTTGTACATCTGGTTGCGGCCCTGCACGTCATCGGACTTCACCGTCAGCATTTCCTGCAGGGTGTAGGCCGCGCCGTAGGCTTCCAGCGCCCAGACTTCCATTTCACCGAAGCGCTGGCCGCCGAACTGCGCCTTGCCGCCCAGCGGCTGCTGGGTGACGAGCGAGTACGGACCGGTCGAACGCGCGTGCATCTTGTCGTCGACCAGGTGGTTCAGCTTCAGGTAGTGCATGTAACCGACGGTGGTGTGGCGATCGAAGGCTTCACCGGTGCGGCCGTCGTACAGCTGGGTCTGGCCACTGCTCGGCAGGTCGGCCAGTTCCAGCATGCGCTTGATTTCCGCTTCGGTGGCGCCGTCGAACACCGGGGTGGCCATCGGCACGCCGTCGGTCAGGTTGCGGGCCAGACGCAGCAGTTCCTCGTCGCTGAACTGCGACAGGTCGACACGGTTGGCCACGTTGGTGTCGTCGTGGTTGTAGATGTCGTCCAGGAACTTGCGCAGGTCGGCCACCGCGGCCTGGGCTTCCAGCATCGCCTGGATCTTGCGACCCAGGCCCTTGGCCGCCCAGCCCAGGTGCACTTCCAGGATCTGGCCGATGTTCATGCGCGACGGCACGCCCAGCGGGTTCAGCACGATGTCCACGGTTTCGCCCGAGGCCATGTACGGCATGTCCTCGACCGGCACCACGTTGGAGACCACACCCTTGTTGCCGTGGCGGCCTGCCATCTTGTCGCCCGGCTGGATGCGGCGCTTCACGGCCAGGAACACCTTGACCATCTTCAGCACGCCCGGAGCGAGGTCGTCACCGGCGGTGATCTTGCCGCGCTTGTCGGCGAAGCGACGCTCGAATTCCTTCTCGTGCGCCTGGATCTGCTTCTGCGCGCGCTCGATGGCTTCCGAAGCGTCTTCGTCCTTCATGCGCAGCGCGAACCAGTCAGCCTTCTTCAGGCCGTCCAGGAAGGCGTCGGTGATCACGTCGCCCTTCTTCAGGCCAGCGCCGCCGTTGACCACCTTGCCCACGATCTGCGAACGCAGACGCATGTAGATGGCGGCTTCCAGGATGCGGAACTGGTCGTCGAAGTCCTTCTTGACGCGCTTGATTTCAGACTCTTCGATCTGGCGGGCGCGCTTGTCCTTCTCGATGCCGTCGCGGGTGAAGACCTGCACGTCGATGACGGTGCCGTCCATGCCCGGCGGAACGCGCAGCGAGCTGTCCTTCACGTCCGAAGCCTTCTCGCCGAAGATCGCGCGCAGCAGCTTCTCTTCCGGGGTCAGCTGGCTTTCGCCCTTCGGGGTGACCTTGCCGACCAGGATGTCGCCGGCACGGACTTCCGCGCCGATGTACACCACGCCGCTCTCGTCCAGGCGGTTCAGCGCCTGCTCGGAGACGTTCGGGATGTCGGCGGAGATTTCCTCCGGCCCCAGCTTGGTGTCACGCGCGACGCAGGTCAGCTCTTCGATGTGGATCGTGGTGTAACGATCCTCTTCCACCACGCGCTCGGAGAGCAGGATGGAGTCTTCGAAGTTGTAGCCGTTCCACGGCATGAACGCGATCAGCATGTTCTGGCCGAGGGCCAGTTCGCCGATGTCGGTGGACGGGCCGTCGGCCAGCACGTCGCCGCGGGCGATGACGTCACCGACCTGGACCAGCGGACGCTGGTTGATGCAGGTGTTCTGGTTCGAACGGGTGTACTTGACCAGGTTGTAGATGTCCACGCCTGCGTCGGTGGCGCCAACGATCTCTTCCTCGTTGACCTTGACCACGATGCGGGCCGCGTCGATCTGCACGATCTCGCCGCCACGGCGGGCGTTCACGGTCACGCCGGAGTCGCGCGCCACGGCGCGCTCGATGCCGGTACCCACCAGCGGCTTCTGCGCACGCAGGGTCGGCACGGCCTGACGCTGCATGTTGGCGCCCATCAGTGCGCGGTTGGCGTCATCGTGCTCCAGGAACGGAACCAGCGCGGCCGCGATCGACACGGTCTGCATCGGCGAGACGTCCATGAAGTGGACTTCCGCCGGCGGCTTCAGCAGCGATTCGCCCTGGAAGCGGCACGGGACGAACTGCTCGGTCAGGGTGCCCTTGGCGTCGGTCAGCGCGTTGGCCTGCGCAATGACGTACTCGTTTTCTTCGATCGCCGACAGGAACTCGACTTCGTCATAGACCTTGCCGTCCACGACCTTGCGGTACGGGGTCTCGAGGAAACCGTACTGGTTGGTGCGGGCGTACACGGCCAGCGAGTTGATCAGGCCGATGTTCGGGCCTTCCGGGGTTTCGATGGTGCAGACGCGGCCGTAATGGGTCGGGTGCACGTCGCGCACTTCGAAGCCGGCGCGCTCGCGGGTCAGACCGCCCGGACCCAGCGCCGAGACGCGACGCTTGTGCGTCACTTCCGACAGCGGGTTGTTCTGGTCCATGAACTGCGACAGCTGCGAGGAGCCGAAGAACTCCTTGATGGCAGCGGCGACCGGCTTGGCGTTGATCAGCTCCTGCGGGGTCAGGCCTTCCGACTCGGCCATCGACAGGCGCTCCTTGACCGCGCGCTCGACACGGACCAGGCCGACGCGGAACACGTTCTCGGCCATTTCACCGACAGAGCGCACGCGACGGTTGCCCAGGTGATCGATGTCGTCGACCACGCCGCGACCGTTGCGGATCTCGGTCAGGACCTTGATCACGTCCAGGATGTCGGAGCTGTCGCCGTGGGCGGCGACCAGGCGCTTGGACTCTTCGTCGTTGCGCTCACCGAAGTACTTGCTGTCGTACAGCACGGCTTCGCCGGTGGTTTCCTTGCGGCCCACGCGACGGTTGAACTTCATGCGGCCGACCGCGGACAGGTCGTAGCGCTCGAAGGTGAAGAACAGGTTGTGGAACAGGTTCTGCGCGGCATCCTTGGTCGGCGGCTCGCCCGGACGCATCATGCGGTAGATCTCGACCAGGGCTTCCAGCTGGGTCTTGGTCGGGTCGATGCGCAGGGTGTTGGACAGGTACGGGCCACGATCCAGGTCGTTCACCCACAGGGTGCCGACCGCGTCAACGCCGGCCTTGCGGAAGGCCTGCAGCTGCTCGTCGGTGATCTCGTCGTTGGCCTGGGCCAGCAGTTCGCCGGTCGAGGCATCGACCACGTCGTGCGACAGGATGCGGCCGACGATGTAGTCGTCCGGCACGGCCAGGGCGGCGATGCCCGAGGCTTCCAGCTGCTTGATGTGGCGTGCGGTGATGCGCTTGCCGGCTTCCACGATGACCTTGTCGCCGTCGGCGAGGTCGAAGCCCAGGGTTTCGCCACGCAGGCGCTCGGGCACCAGCTCCAGCTGGACGCCTTCATCCGGGTTGATGTGGAAGGTGTTGATCTCGAAGAACTCGGCCAGCATCTCTTCGTTGCTGTAGCCAAGCGCGCGCAGCAGGATCGACACCGGCAGCTTGCGGCGGCGGTCGATACGGGTGAACAGCGCGTCCTTCGGGTCGAACTCGAAGTCCAGCCAGGAGCCGCGGTAAGGAATGATGCGGGCGCTGTACAGCAGCTTGCCCGAGCTGTGGGTCTTGCCACGGTCGTGGTCGAAGAACACGCCCGGCGAGCGGTGCAGCTGGGAGACGATGACGCGCTCGGTGCCGTTGACGATGAAGGTGCCGTTCTCGGTCATCAGCGGGATTTCGCCCAGATAGACCTCCTGCTCCTTCACGTACTTGATGGCCTTGGTCGACGACTCGCGGTCGTAGATCACCAGGCGCACGGTGACGCGCAGCGGGGCGCCGTAGCTCATGCCGCGCTGGCGGCACTCACGCTCGTCGAAGACCGGTTCGCCCAGCTTGTAGCCGACGTATTCCAGGGCAGCATTGCCGCTGTAGCTGGCGATCGGGAAGACCGACTTCAGCGCGGCATGCAGGCCGTGGTCCGTGCGCTTGGCCGGATCGACGTTTTCCTGCAGGAATTCACGATAGGAATCCACCTGGATGGCGAGCAGGAACGGCACTTCGAGAATCGAGCGCTGCTTGCCGAAATCCTTGCGGATGCGCTTTTTTTCGGTGAACGAATAGGACGTCATGAGGTCTTCCACCTTGTTGTGCGGGCCGTGCGTCCACGACCCTGAAGGGAACTTGAAATTGTCAGTTGGAAGTCGCTGGTATTGCCGGCACCAGCACGCCTTCTCCCGCTACTTCCAACTGCCAACTCGTCTGCTACCACGCCCCCGCTGCCGCGCCGTGCGCTGGCCTGCCGGGGTTTGACTGCAGCCCGTGTTGGGCTTTTTTCCTGCTTTTGAAACGGTAGAGTCGACTGTTGGTCGACTTCCTTCACAGCAGTCGACCAACCGTCGACTCTACACCACCGCAACAACGACCAAAGGCCGGGGGCTTACGCCCCCAGCCTTGGCTGCATCGCCGCGAATCGATGACGATGCAAGGGAACTGCTTACTTGACTTCGACAGTCGCGCCAGCAGCTTCCAGGTCCTTCTTCATCTTCTCGGCGTCTTCCTTCGAAGCGCCTTCCTTCAGGACGCCACCGGCTTCGGCCAGGTCCTTCGCTTCCTTCAGGCCCAGGCCGGTGATGGCGCGGACGGCCTTGATGACCTCGACCTTCTTCTCGCCGGCGGTCTTCAGGGTGACGGTGAATTCGGTCTGCTCTTCAACAGCAGCAGCCGGGCCAGCGGCAGCAGCCACGGCAACCGGAGCAGCGGCGGAGACGCCGAACTTCTCTTCGATGGCCTTGACCAGCTCCATCACTTCCATCAGGGACTTCTCGGCGATGGCGTCGACGATCTGTTCGTTGGTAAGGGACATGATAAATACCTTTGGATGATTTTCTGGGTTGAGGTTCCGTCAGGAACCACGGTAAGTCGAAACTCAGGCGGTCTCGGCGGCCGGCTCGGCAGCGTCGGCGGCGACGTCGCCACCACCCTGCTTCTCGCCAACGGCCTTGATGGCGCGGGCGAACATCGTGACCGGCTCGGTCAGGACGCGGGCCAGCATGGCCAGGGCCTGGTCGCGGGTCGGCAGCGAGGCCAGCACTTCGACGTGGCTTGCCGGGAACACTTCGCCACCGATGGCGACGACCTTAGCCTTCAGCTTGTCGTTGCCCTTGGCGGCTTCCTTGATCAGGCGACCGGCAGCGCCGGGCTCCTCGAGCGAGAACGCGTACAGCAGCGGACCAACCATCTGGTCCTGGGCGACTGCGAACTCGGTGCCTTCAACGGCGCGCGAAGCCAGGGTGTTCTTGACAACCTTCAAGAAAACACCGGTTTCACGAGCCTGCTTGCGCATCGCGGTCATCTGGGCGACCGTGGTGCCAGC
Source organism: Stenotrophomonas pavanii (assembly GCF_900101175.1). GTDB lineage: Bacteria > Pseudomonadota > Gammaproteobacteria > Xanthomonadales > Xanthomonadaceae > Stenotrophomonas > Stenotrophomonas pavanii. The sequence goes on from NZ_FNFQ01000017.1 coordinate 13,294, forward strand.
GTATTCGGCTGCGATCAAGGAGTGGGCCTTGGCGGCGACGTCTGCCAGCTCGGCGACTACTTCTTGCTTCTGGGACAGATTGAGAGCCATTGCACTCCTCCTATTGAACTCCGCTTACGGCTCCTGCCGTGTGCGGTCCTGTGCGGCATCCGTCCTGGACGCCGGGAACATCGGGATGATGTTCCGGGGGTGGGCCGTTCTAGACCTGGAGTGGGCCAACCTGGGAAACCCAGACGTGCGTGAACCAGAAAAACTCCAGAAGGGCACCATCTACGCAGGGTGATTCCGGGGAATCGATTAAGCGTTCATGACTGCTCCGGCGGCGACTCCTTGCCAGATCGAGCCTCCCTGCCCGTCGCCGGTATTGCCACGACCGCGCCTGCGGTCTTTGACGGCTACCGCAGGCGATGCACTGCCAGCGATGCCTTCAAATGTCACGGTCACGGCACCGAAATGCCGTGACCGCTCGAAACGATTACTTCAGGGTCAGCGACGACTGGTCGACGGTGACGCCCGGGCCCATCGTCGAGCTGACCGAAACCTTCTGCAGGTAGGTGCCCTTCGAGGTGGCCGGCTTGGCCTTGATCAGGTCCAGCAGCAGCGCGGTCAGGTTCGACTTCAGTGCGTCTTCGGCGAAGTCGGCCTTGCCGATGGTGCAGTGGATGATGCCGGCCTTGTCGGTGCGGTAACGGACCTGGCCCGACTTGGCGTTCTTCACGGCTTCACCCGGGTTCGGGGAAACGGTGCCGACCTTCGGGTTCGGCATCAGGCCGCGCGGGCCCAGCACGGTGCCCAGCTTGCCGACGACGCGCATGGCGTCCGGGGTCGCGATGACGACGTCGTAGTTCAGATCGCCGGCCTGCATCTTCTCGGCCAGATCGTCCATACCGACGGCTTCGGCGCCAGCGGCCAGGGCTTCGTCAGCCTTGGCACCGGCCGGAGCGAACACGGCGACGCGGACCGACTTGCCGGTACCGGCCGGCAGCACGGTGGAGCCACGGACCTGCTGGTCGGACTTCTTCGCATCGACGCCCAGGCGCACGGCAACGTCGATCGACTCGACGAACTTGGCCTTGGTGGCGGTCTTCAGGATGTTGATCGCGTCCTCGAAGGCATATGCCTTGCCCGGAACGACGGCGGCCTTGATGGCCTTCTCACGCTTGGTCTGTGCCATCTTATTAACCCTCCACCACGAGGCCCATGGAACGGGCAGAGCCAGCGATGGTACGCACGGCGGCGTCCAGGTCGGCGGCAGTCAGATCCGGTTCCTTCGCCTTGGCGATCTCTTCCAGCTGCTTACGGGTGACCTTGCCGACCTTCTCAGTGTTCGGGCGCTTGGAGCCCGACGAGATGCCAGCGGCCTTCTTCAGCAGGGTGGTGGCCGGGGTGCTCTTGGTGATGAAGGTGAACGTACGGTCCGAGTAGGCCGTGATGATCACCGGAACCGGCAGACCCGGCTCGAGCTTCTGCGTAGCAGCGTTGAACGCCTTGCAGAATTCCATGATGTTCAGACCACGCTGACCCAGCGCGGGACCGACCGGCGGCGAGGGGTTGGCCTGACCGGCCTTCACCTGCAGCTTGATGTAACCGACAACTTTCTTTGCCATGTGAGTGCTCTCCGGGTGCTAGCGCCTTTCGACAACAGGCTCCCCATCGGACCGGGAATCACGCGTCCCGGCATCGCGTTTTGAAATCATGCCGAAGGCCACCTTTCGGCGGCCTCGTCCTGCTGGCTTCCCAGCGGGGAGCCGCGCACTATAACAGGTTTTTTCTTCAGATGCCTGAAGCGGCATCTAAACGAACGAAACCGGGCGCCGCCCGGTTTCTGGTCCGGCGTCGAGCGTGGCTCGACCCGACAGACAGGTCAGACGGCCTTTTCGACCTGGCCGAACTCGAGTTCGACCGGCGTGGCACGGCCGAAGATCAGCACCGAGACGCGCAGACGGCTCTTCTCGTAGTTGACCTCTTCGACGACGCCGTTGAAATCGTTGAACGGGCCGTCGGTGACACGGACCATCTGGCCCGGCTCGAACAGCACCTTGGGACGCGGCTTCTCGACACCTTCCTGAACGCGGTTCAGGATGGCCTCGGCCTCGGAATCGGCGATCGGCAGCGGGCGATCAGCGGTACCGCCGATGAAGCCCATCACGCGCGGGGTTTCCTTGACCAGATGCCAGCTTTCGTTGTCGATGCGCGGAATGCCGGCTTCTTCGTGGGTCTCGATCTGGACCAGCACATAGCCCGGGAAGAACTTGCGCTCGGAGCGGCGCTTCTGGCCAGCGCGCATCTCGACCACTTCTTCGGTCGGAACCAGGACGTCGCCGAAGCGCTCTTCCATGCCGTCACGGACGATGCGATCGCGCAGGGCCTGCGCCACCGACTTCTCGAAGCCCGAATAGGCGTGAACGACGTACCAACGCTTCATGCAATTCTCCTTAGCGGCTCAGGAACCACTGAGTCAGTTTCTGGATCAGGAAGTCGAAGCCACCCAGCAGCAGGCTGAGGATGAGCACCACGACGATCACGACCCAGGTCATGCGGATGGCTTCCTGGCGCGTCGGCCAGACCACCTTGCGCAGTTCGAAGCGCGACTCGGAGAGGAATTCGCGGGTGTCGCGCCCCTTGCCGGTCAGCATGAACACGCCGATACCGCCAACCAGACCGACCACGACCGCCAACGCACGCACCTGACCCGCCCACGCACCCAGCTGGGCGGCGCGACCGGAGTCGGCGGAGAACCAGAACCAGACGAACAGACCGGCCAGCACCAGCAACGATGCGGCGACATACTTGACGATATCTCCACCATTGGCGGAGTTGTCCTTGGAGTGTTCGATCTTGCTATTCATCCGGCTGTGTCTGCTTTAGCGGCGCAGGCCGCTGGGTAAGGTGGGCAGATGGCACGCCAGGAGGGACTCGAACCCCCAACCTGCGGTTTTGGAGACCGCTGCTCTGCCAATTGAGCTACTGGCGTACGTTGAAAACTTGCCTTCCCTTAGACGGCGAAGGCGGACCGAGGTTCCCGGCCCGCCATTCGCGTAACCGGCGGCGCTATGCAACCACCGGTACTGCAGGCTTACTCGATGATCTTCGAGACCACGCCGGCGCCGACGGTACGGCCGCCTTCGCGGATGGCGAAGCGCAGGCCTTCGTCCATGGCCACCGGGTTGA
>NZ_FNFQ01000014.1 GCF_900101175.1 Stenotrophomonas pavanii
TTGCCCGTGCTGCCGGCCAGCGGCCGGCACTACCATCCCGCTACGGCGCGACCTTGCGCACGGTCAACGTCGCGTTCGCTTCAGCACCGCCCTCCAGCTGCAGCCGCAGCGGCAGCGCCTGGCCTTCCTTCAGCGCGCCCTTGCCCTGCATCAACATCAGGTGCAGGCCACCGGGCTTGAGCTCGGCACGCGCCCCCGGCGCCAAGGGCAGGCGTTCAACGGCCCGCATCCGGCTGACCCCGTCGACGATCGTGGTCTCGTGCAGCGACACATCTCCGAAACCACTGATGGTCGCGCCGGTGATTGCCACCGCGCTGCTGCAGCCATTGTGGATCACGCCATAGCCGGCGGTCATCGGCATCGCGGGATTCGGTGGCAGCCGCGCCCAGCCCCGCTCCATCGTGACGCAGGCCGGCTCAGCAGCGGACGCCGATGCTGCGGCCGCACACAGCACCAACAGTACGCCAACGAATGGTTTGGTTATCATCGCCCAGGTTCCTTCTTCGCAACGAGACCGCAGCATGACGACGCTCATCGAGGTGATCAACCATGGCCCCATCCGCGAACTGCGCCTGGCGCGGCCGCCGGTCAATGCACTGGACACCGACCTGTGCCGGCAGTTGATCCATGCCATCGAGCTGGCCATGGCCGAAGACGCGCACGGCATCGTGCTGTCGGGCAGCGAGCGCATCTTCACCGGCGGCATGGACGTGCCGCACCTGCTCTCGCATGGCGATGACAAGCACAAGCTGCTGGACACCTGGAACGCCTTCTTTGGCGCCGTGCGCACCCTGGCCGAGAGCCGCATTCCGGTGGTCGCGGCGATCACCGGCCACGCCCCGGCGGGTGGCTGCGTGCTGGCGTTGTGCTGCGACTACCGGGTGATGGCGCGCAGCGCCGATCCGTCGCGCCCGTATGCCATCGGCCTGAACGAAGTGCAGGTCGGCCTGATTGCACCGGAAGGCATCCAGCGCCTGCTGCGCCGTGCGGTGGGCGTGCACCGCGCCGGCGCGCTGCTGACCACCGGCGCGTTGGTGCCGGCCGAACAGGCGCTGCAGATCGGCCTGGTCGATGAGCTGGCCGAAGGTGACCTGGTGGTGGCACGTGCCGTGGCCTGGCTGCAGAACCTGCTCAGGCAGCCGCGCCAGCCGATGCTGCTGACGCGCGCGATTGCCCGCGCTGACCTGCACGAAGCGCTGCACCCGGACCTGATCCAGCTCGACCGCTTCGTCGAAGCCTGGTTCGCCCCGGATGCGCAGAACGCCCTGCAGGCGCTGGTCGCCCGGCTGGGCAAGTAAACGGTAGTGCCGGCCGCTGGCCGGCATCCGCAGCCCCCCCCAAGAGGATCATGAGGTTGCCGGCCAGCGGCCGGCACTACCGAAGATGGGGCCGCCGCCCTGACCGGTATAATCAGGCCCTCTTTCACTGCTGTGGCCGCCCCCTTGAACGACATGCCCGAACCCGTCGTCTCCGAGCTGATCGACCTGCTCACGCTGGAGCGGCTGGAGGACAACCTGTTCCGCGGGCAGAGCCGCGACATCGGCACCAAGTACGTGTTCGGCGGGCAGGTGCTGGGACAGGCGCTGGCCGCCGCGCAAGCCACGGTCGACAACGGCCGCCACGTGCACTCGCTGCACGCCTACTTCCTGCGCGCCGGCAACATCGACCACCCGATCGTCTACGACGTGGACCGTACCCGCGACGGCGGCAGCTTCTCGGTACGCCGGGTCACCGCGATCCAGCACGGCAAGGTGATCTTCTTCTGCGCGGCCTCGTTCCAGCAGGCCGAGACCGGCGCCGAGCACCAGCACAAGATGCCCGAAGTGCCGCAGCCGGAGGACATCGAACCGAACCGGCCGCTGCCGGCCGAGGTGCTGGAACGCCTGCCGATCAAGGTGCAGCGCTGGCTGTCGCGTGGAGGTCCGTTCGAGTTCCGCCATGTCTATCCGCGCGACGAACTGAACCCGCCCAAGCGTCCGCCCTACCACCAGGTGTGGCTGCGCCTGAGCGAGCCGGTCGGCGATGCCCCGGAGCTGCACCAGGCCCTGCTGGCCTACGCCTCGGACTTCCACCTGCTGGGCACGGCGACCTTCCCGCACGGCATCAGCTACTACCACCCGCACGTGCAGATGGCCTCACTCGACCACGCGATCTGGTTCCACCGCCCGTTCCGTGCCGACGACTGGCTGCTGTACTCGCTGGACAGCCCCAGCGCACAGGATTCGCGGGGCCTGGCCCGCGGCCAGTTCTTCACCCGCAACGGCGTGCTGGTGGCCAGCACCGCGCAGGAAGGCCTGATCCGCGTCGTACCCGACCAGGCAGCGGCGGCCGCCGTGCCGGCCAAGGAGTGATCCGATGCGCCAGATCTTCAGCAGCCAGCGTGTGGAAACCGTCGAAGGCGTGGCCGAGCTCCTGCGCGGGCACGGCATCGACGTCAAGGTGACCAACGGGCGCTCTTACAAGACCCGCCGCCGTGGGCAGTTCAGCTATACCGACCTGGGCAACGCCAACGCCTACCCGGCGGTGTGGATCGTGCGCGCCGACGACCAGCCGCGCGCGCGCGAGATCCTGCGCGAGGCGCGCCTGCTCGACACCACCCGCCGCGACCACCCGACCGCCGAGTTCGCCTTCCGCGATGCCCCGGAACAGGGCGGCGGCGGCCGCAGCTGGGCCTGGCGCATCCGCATCGCCCTGCTGGTGGTGATCGCCGGTGTGGCGCTGGTGATCGGCCTGCGCCACCGCAGCGCCCCGGCCCCGGTGGCGCCGGCGCCCGCTCCCCAGACGCAGCCGGCCCAGCCGGCCCCGCAGGCAACGCCGGAAGAGGAAGAAGTCCGGGTCCGCATCCAGCCATCGAAATAACCCACGGGTCGTACCCGTCGCTGGCCGGCAACTGCAAAAAGGGGACGGAGGGGATTAAGTCGTTTGTGGCACAAACGACTTAATCCCCTCCGTCCCCTTTTTTTGTCGTGAGGTTGCCGGCCGGGGGCCGGCACGACCGTGCAGAAAGCCGGTCACACTTCGCGCGCGGCTCCGTCATGGGACACAATCCCAGCAGGAGAGCCGCCGCCATGACGACGTTCGCCGCATCGATCGACCAGACCCTGGAACGCGAACTGCCCGCCGCCGCCAGCGGTTGCCAGCACGCCTACGGCCGCATCGTGCTGGCCTGCCAGAACACGGTCACCGCCATCGCGCTGGCCATCACCCGCGACCGCCAGGCCAGCGAAGACATCGCACAGGAAGCCTTCGTCAAGGGCTGGCAGCAGCTGCACCAGCTGCGCAGCTCGACCAGCTTCCTGCCCTGGCTGCGGCAGATCACCCGCAACCTGGCCCGCGACTGGCTGCGTGCCCAGCGTGGCCGACCGCTGACCGGCGAGGCGGCCGAGGTGGCGATGGGCATGGCTGCCGACCCGGCCCCGGGTGCCGCCGACCGCCTGCAGCGGGTGGAGGAAGAGATCGCCGCCGAGGACATCATCTCGGCGCTGCCCGCCGACAGCCGCGAAGTGCTGCTCCTGTACTACCGCGAAGGCCAGCGTTCGCAGCAGGTGGCCGACCTGCTCGGGCTCAGCGACGCAGCCGTGCGCAAGCGCCTGTCGCGCGCCCGCGCCCTGGTCCGCGACGGCCTGCTGCAGCGCTTCGGTGAGTTCGCACGCAGCAGCGCGCCGAGCGCTGCATTCGCCACCGCGGTGGTGTCGATGGTCCTGGTGGCCGCGCCCGGCACCGCCAGCGCCGCGATCCTGCTCAGCACCGGCGTCGGCGTGGGCGGCAGCAAGCTGGGCCTGGGCGGCGTCAGTGCCGCAGGCGGCGCAGCCATGGGTTCACTGACGGCCGCCGCCAGCCAGCTGCACCTGATACCCGCCAGCAACTGGGCCGCCGTTGCCGGGGGCGTCGTCGGTGGCATCATCGGCAGCTATCTGGGGGGCCGCTTCCTGCTGCGCTTCGCAGACACCCCGCAGGAGCGGGCGGCCGTGCGACGGTTCGTGCACCTCAATACGTTCACTGCGATGGTCGTCTGCACCAGCCTGCTGGTCTCGCTGATGCTGCAGGTGCCGCTGTGGCTGCAACTTGCCATTCTCGTCATCGGCCTGGGTACGGTGAACTACCAGTGCCTGGTGCCGCTGCAGCGCCTGATGGCCCCCATGATCGCGCGCGATTCGGCGCGGCGCGGCCGCAGCGGAACCAACTGGCAATACGAATCCGTCTACGGGCGCACCGGCATCATCGGGGCGAACGTCTTCGTGATCGGTCTGGTGGTGTATGCGCTGATGCGCAGCGGAAACGTATGACGGACAACGCCGGCACTCTGCCGGCGTTGTCGTCATTCACTGCGTTGAGCCTCAGCGCTGCGGCGCCGGTGCGCCACCGTCACGCGGGCCACCATGGCGGGGGCCGCCATGCATCGGGCCCTTGGCCGCATCGAACTCGGCCTTGCTCAGCTGGCCGTCCTTGTTGGTGTCGGCGGCAGCGAACCAGGCATCACGATGCTGCTTCATGCGCAGCTCGCGGTCGGCCTTGTCCAGGTAGCCATCCTTGTTCAGATCAAGCTGGTCAAAACGCGCGGCCAGGCGCGGATCGGCCTTGGCTTCCTCGCGGCTGATGCGACCGTCCTTGTTGACGTCCAGCGTGGCCCAGCGCTCACCGCCATGGCCGCGGCGGCCATGCTGCCAGCGCGGCAGTTCGTCGCGCGAGAGCTTGCCGTCCTTGTTCTTGTCCAGCTCGTCGAACTTCGCTGCCAGGCGCGGGTTGGCGGCCGCCTCGCTGCGGTCGATGACGCCGTCACCGTTGGTGTCCAGCTTGGCCGGGCGCGGTGCCGGCGTGGCCGGGGTGTCGGCGGCCAGCGCGATTCCGGAAGCAGAGGTGCCCAGCAACAGGGCCAGCAGCAGGGGGGTACGGATCATGAGGTCACTCCTGGGGATGGGAACAGCGTCGGGGTAATCACTTCACCCTCGAGGGACAACAACGCCCGGACGCGACATCGGTTGACGCCGCTGCCGGTTCCGTTCATCCGGCGGACAGTCGCCGCCACTGCGACGGGCTGGGGCTATGCTGTGTCCATGGCGATCCATGGCGACAGAGACGACGAACTGCGACTTTTCCAGACCGGCGAGCACCCTTGCGGGTACTGGTCGGACCGGGTGGCACGCGACCTGGTGCTGGACCCGAACGACCGCCGCCTCGGCGCGCTCTATCCACTGGCACTGAGCTGGGGCTTCCGCCGCAGTGGCGACCTGGTCTACCGGCCGCACTGCGCGCACTGCCAGGCCTGCGTCGCAGTGCGGATCCCGGTGGCACGCTTCGCTCCGGACCGCAGCCAGCGCCGCTGCGCCGCCCGCAATGCCGACCTGGAGGTGCGGATCACCGCCGCCACCGCCCGCGACGACCTGTTCGCGCTGTATCACCGCTACCTCACCCACCGCCACGCCAACGGCGGCATGGACGACCACGGCCCGCACGAGTTCGAGCAGTTCCTGATCGGCAGCTGGTCGCACACCCGCTTCATGGAGATGCGCCTGCCCGGCCACGACGGCCAGCCCAGCCAGCTGCTGGGGGTGGCGGTGACCGACGTCACCGAGCACGGGCTGTCGGCGGTCTACACCTTCTTCGACCCGGACCACGCCGCGCGCGGGCTGGGCACCTTCGCGATCCTGCAGCAGATCGAATGGGCACGCCGCGAGGGGCTGCCGCACGTGTATCTGGGCTACTGGATCCGCGGCCACCAGAAGATGGACTACAAGCGCCGCTTCCATCCGCTGGAGGCGTATGACGGCCGCCGCTGGCACGATTTCGACAATGATCTGGACGGGCGCTGACAAACCGCTGACACCGGGCCGGGTGCACAATACGGCCCATGAACATGACCCGACGCCATCCCCTGATCCTCGCCCTGGCCCTGCTCTGCGGCGCCACGGCCCCTGCCTTCGCCACGTCCCCTGCGATGACCGAAAAGCCGTCCGCTGCGCTGCGCCTGGCCACCTACAACACCTCGCTGTACTCCGATGACGCCGGCGGCCTGATCAAGGAGCTGGAAGGCGACAGCGAGCACGCGCGCAAGATCGCCGCGGTGCTGCAGCAGGTGCGCCCGGACCTGGTGCTGCTGAACGAGTTCGACTTCGACGATGCCCATCTCGCCGCCGACCTGTTCCAGAAGCGCTACCTGGAAGTGGCCCAGCCTGGCGGCGGCAAGCCGCTGCATTTCGCCTACCGCTACCTGGCCCCGGTCAACACCGGCGTGCCCAGCGGCCTGGACCTGGACAACAACGGCGTGGTCGGCGGCGAGGGCCGCAGCCGTGGCAATGACGCGTGGGGCTACGGCCTGCACCCGGGCCAGTACGGCATGCTGGTACTGTCGCGCTACCCGATCGATGAAGCCAAGGTGCGCAGCTTCCAGCTGCTGAAGTGGAGCGCGATGCCCGGTGCGATCCGCCCGGTCGACCCCCGCACCGGCCAGAGCTTCTACAACGATCATGTGTGGTCGCAGCTGCGGCTGTCGTCGAAGTCGCATTGGGACGTGCCGGTGAAGACCCCGGCCGGCGTGGTGCACGCGCTGGTTTCGCACCCGACCCCGCCGGTGTTCGATGGCCCGGAAAAGCGCAACGCGGCGCGCAACCATGACGAACTGCGCCTGTGGCAGGAATACCTGTCCAAGGGTGACAAGCCCTGGCTGTGCGACGACAAGGGCCAGTGCGGCGGCCTGGCGCAGGATGCGCGCTTTGTGATCCTCGGCGACCTCAACAACGACCCGGCCGATGGCGATGGCCGCCATGAGGCGATCGTCGAGCTGATCGAGAACGCCCGCGTGCTGCGCTACCCCACCCCGCGCAGCGTCGGCGGCGAGCAGACCAGCCTGGCCTATGCGGCCAAGGGCATCGAGCGCAAGGGCGCGCCGTTCCACGCCACCGGCGATTTCGGCCCGAAGTCCGGCACGATGCGCCTGGACTACGTGCTGCCCTCGACCGGTTTCGAGTACGTGGGCAGCGGCATCTTCTGGCCGGCCAATGAGAGCCCGGAAGCGAAGATCGCCGACGGCAGCGACCACCACCTGGTGTGGGTGGACGTGCGGTAGCGTCGACTGGGTAGAGTCGACTGTTGGTCGACTGCACGGTGGAAAAAGGGGACGGAGGGGATTAAGTCGTTTGTGGCACAAACGACTTAATCCCCTCCGTCCCCTTTTTCGGTTTACGGGCGCAGTTCGACGCCGATGGCGTCGGCGGCATCACGCGCGATGGCGCGTGCTTCGTCGATGGTTGCCGCGCGCGCCAGGGTCACGCCGACGCGGCGGTGGCCATGCACGCTCGGCTTGCCGAACAGGCGCACGGCGGTGTCCGGCACCTGCAGTGCGGCGGCGACGTTGTTGAAGTACGGCACGCCCTCGCCGTGTGCCAACAGCGCGCACGAGGCCGACGGGCCGCTCTGGCGGATCACCGGAATCGGCAGGCCAAGGATGGCGCGCGCGTGCAGCGCGAACTCGCTCAGCTCCTGCGATACCAGCGTCACCAGACCGGTGTCGTGCGGGCGCGGCGACACTTCACTGAACCACACCTCATCACCCTTCACGAACAGCTCGACACCGAACAGGCCCCAGCCACCGAGGTCATCGGTGATCGCGCGCGAAATCTCTTCGGCACGCGCCAGTGCCGCGCTCGACATCGGCTGCGGCTGCCAGCTTTCGCGGTAGTCGCCGTCCTTCTGCAGATGGCCGATCGGCGCGCAGAACGAGGTGCCACCGGCATGGCGCACGGTCAGCAGGGTGATCTCGTAATCGAAGTCGATGAAACCCTCGACGATGCAGCGGCCGGCGCCAGCGCGGCCACCGGTCTGTGCGTACTCCCACGCCGGGGCGATGTCCGCTTCGCTGCGCAGGGTGCTCTGGCCCTTGCCCGAGGACGACATGACCGGCTTGACCACGCACGGCAGGCCAATGGCGGCCACGGCAGCACGGTACTCGGCCTCGGTATCGACGAAGCGGTACGGCGAGGTCGGCAGGCCCAGGGTTTCGGCGGCCAGGCGGCGGATGCCTTCGCGATCCATGGTCAGGCGTGCGGCGCGCGCAGTCGGGATCACCCGCAGGCCCTGCTCCTGCTCCAGCTGGACCAGGGTCTCGGTATGGATGGCCTCGATCTCCGGCACCACCAGGTGCGGCTGCTCCTGGGCGATCAGCGCACGCAGCGCCATGGCATCGAGCATGTCGATCACGTGCGAACGGTGCGCGACCTGCATGGCCGGGGCATCGGCATAGCGATCGGCGGCAATCACCTCCACGCCCAGCCGCTGCAGCTCGATGGCCACCTCCTTGCCGAGTTCGCCCGAGCCCAGCAGCAGCACGCGGGTGGCGGAGGGGGACAACGGAGTTCCAAGCTTGGCCATGGCGGTTCCAGCAACGGTGTGAAGGCGGAGGGGCATTCTAGCTGGCCGGGCACCCCGGGCAGGGCGTCCGACGAACGGTCGCCCCAATGTGATATCACTTTGATATCTTGAATCGAATCCTCAAGGACGTACCGCCATGAAAGAGAAGTCGCTTGCCTCCCTCAACGGCCTCGGCACGCTGGCCGGTGCCCTGCTCGTCGCCCTCGCCGGCGCTGCCCTGTTCGTACTGGGCGTGGCCGCCAAGGCCAGCACCGGCTCGCCCAACCTGCTGCTGATGCTGCTGGGTGCGCTGCTGGGGGTCCTGGGCGTATTCATCCTGGCCGGCCTGTACACCGTCCAGCCCAACCAGGCCGCGGTGCTGAGCCTGTTCGGCAAATACGTGGGTACCGTGAAGGACAACGGCCTGCGCTGGAACAACCCCTTCTATGCCAAGCGCCGGGTCAGCCAGCGCGTGCGCAACTTCGAGAGCGGCAAGCTGAAGGTCAACGAGCTCGATGGCAGCCCGATCGAGATCGCCGCGGTGATTGTCTGGCAGGTGGTCGACGCCTCCGAGGCCGTCTACAACGTGGACGACTACGAGAGCTTCGTGCATATCCAGTCCGAATCGGCGTTGCGCGCGATGGCCACCAGTTACCCCTACGACCAGCACGAGGACGGCCAGCTGGCGCTGCGCAGCCACGCCAGCGAGATCTCCCAGCACCTGAAGAACGAACTGGCCGAGCGCCTGGCCGACGCGGGCGTGCAGGTGATCGATGCGCGCATCAGCCACCTGGCCTACGCCGCCGAAATCGCCCAGGCGATGCTGCAGCGGCAACAGGCCAACGCGGTGATCGCCGCGCGCACGCGCATCGTGGCCGGTGCGGTGGGCATGGTCGAAATGGCCCTGGCCGAACTGCAGAAAAACGGCGTGGTTGAGCTGGACGAGGAACGCAAGGCGCACATGGTCAGCAACCTGCTGACCGTGCTGTGCTCGGACCGCGGCACCCAACCGATCGTCAACGCCGGTTCGCTGTACTGAACCACCCTCGCAACGGGGCGCCCCACCGCCCCGCCAGGAGTTTTCATGAGTGAGAAGAAAGCCTATCCGCTGCGCATCAACGCCGAGGTCCTGGCCGCCGCGCAGCGCTGGGCTGACGACGAGCTGCGCAGCCTCAACGCGCAGATCGAATACGTGCTGCGCGACGCCCTGCGCAAGGCAGGACGCCTGCCAAAACCCACGCCATCGCCGGAGGACAAGGAATGAGCACGCGCTGGAGCTACCAGACCATCGAGGTCAAGACATCCATGATGGGCGTCCTCAAGGCCGAGGACGTCCAGGCCGAGCTGACCCGCCAGGGCCAGCTGGGCTGGGAACTGGTCAACATCATCATCCCGGCACCGATGCGCCCGGCGATGCTGGTGTTCAAGAAGCAGGCCTGAACCATGACTGCCAGCGATCCGAAGCAGTACGAGGTGGCCGAAAGCTCGCCGTTGCGCGTGCTGTGGATCGTGCTGCCCCTGCTCGCCGCCTTCGTGGCCTGCCTGTATGCGCAGCTGTACAAGGCACCGGCGACGGCACCCTGGATTGAAGTGACGCTGTCGCCGCCCTGGTTCCGGATGGGCGGCAGCGCCGCCTGGAGCCTGCTGGTCATTGCAGCGCTCGGCGTCGGGCTGGGCGCAGCGTTCTTCCGCCGCCGGGTGGAACTGGCCGATGACGTGCTGGACGTGCGCTCGACGATGTACCGCCGCCGTATCCCGGTGACGCAGCTGCGGCTGGACCAGGCCGAGGTGGTCGATCTTGCCCGCGACCGCCGCTATGGCATCCGTTTCAAGACCAACGGCTATGCGATGCCGGGCTTCTACTCCGGGCACTTCCGCCTGCAGGGCGGCGGCAAGGGCTTTGCCCTGGTCACCGACCGCAGCCGCGTTCTGGTGCTGCCGGTACGCGACGGCAGCGCGCTGCTGCTCAGCCTGGACCGGCCGCAGGTACTGCTGGACGCACTGCGCAAGGTGGCCGCACCGGCGCCGCGGCAGTAAGCTGCGGCGATGCAACGACGCGCGCCCCTGCTGATCAATACCGAGGCCATCGAGCTGTGGCCCGCCCACCTGCTGCGCGCACGCAGCACCCTGGATGCCCGCCTGCTGTCGCAGGCACAGTGGGTGCTGCGGCGCAAGCGCGATGGCCGCTTCCTGGCGGCGGTGACGACGCATGGCGTGCATTCGCTGGTACCGCGCCTGCCGCGCGAACCCGGGGTCGAGGAGGCTCTGGCGCTGCTCGATGCAGCGGCGGCGCGGCCGTTCGGCGCTGCGCTGCAGGATCAGTGGTTGCCACTGGCGGGCCTGCAGCAGCGCCTGCAGCAGCTGGGCCTGGATGCCCAGCGCTATGCCGACGACAGCGGCCTGCCATTGGAGCCCGAACCGTGCCTGCTGCACTTCGCCGGTCGTGACCGGTTCGGCCGCCCGCTGTGGCTGCGCCGCGGCGCCGCGCAGGGATGGCGGCGGATGCGCCTGCACGCGGCACGGGAGGGCATCGCGCTCGACGCAATCTCCGGCTTCCGCAGCCATGCCTACCAGTTGGGCATCTTCGAGCGGAAGCTGGCACGCGGGCTGAGCGTGGCGGAGATCCTGAAGGTCAATGCCGCACCGGGGTTCAGCGAACACCACAGCGGCCACGCGCTGGACATCGGCACACCGGGCGATGCACCGGCCGAAGAATCATTTGAAGCCACCGACGCGTTCGCCTGGCTACAGGCCCATGCCGGCAGGCATGGCTTCCATCTGAGCTACCCGCGTGAAAACCCGCACGGCATCGTCTACGAACCCTGGCACTGGTGCTGGAGACCGGCCAACGGCTGAGCCCCGCGTGGCGCCCGCACGCGGAATGGAACGAGAGAGCAGAGACAAAAGCGGACCGCTTCGCTCGAAGCCGAGCATGGCTCGGCTCTACAGCCGCTGCCGCGCAACGCCCCCATGTAATGCCGGGCCATGCTCGGCTGTACCCCGAATTGCCCTCACCGCCTCAACGCATTGATCGCCAGCAACACCCAGCCGGCCATCATGCTGGTGCCGCCGATCGGCGCCATCCGCGTCGGCCACTGCCACAACGCCCCGCCCACCAGACTGCCGGAAAACAGCAGCACGCCCAGCAGCAGCACGTACAGCGCCAGGTGCGCGATCGCTCCGTGCGCGCGCGGCCCCAGCGCCACCAGCACCGCGCCATGCGCGAACGCATACAGCGCTGCCAGGTTCAGGTGCTGCTGCGCCAGCGGGTCGGCTACGCCGTGCGATGCGTAGGCAGACAGGCCGATCGAGGCAGCGGCCAGCAGCGCACCCACGCAGGCCAGCAGGGACGGCTTACGCGCGCGACGTTCAAGGTTGAACATGAAGGCTCCTTGCGCAGCACCCCTCACCGGGTGCGGAATAAAAAAAAACGCGCCGCAGTCAGCGGCGCGTTTTCGTGTCCAACACTACATGGGACAGCCGAGGCTTACTTGACGGCCCAGTAGATGTCGTAGGTACCTTCGGGGGTGAACGACTTGTCGATGCCGTCCTTCCAGGTTTCGTACGGGCGGTCGATGACTTCGTTGCCCGAAGTCACGGCCCAGGCACGCAGGCCGTTGCGGGCCACGTCCAGGCCCGCCATGTGGCCGGTGTAGGCCGCATGCGCCGAACGGTGCGGAGCAACGTGCACGTACTTGACCGGTGCGCCGCCGTCGATCTTGACGGTCAGCTCGTCGGCAGCAGCACCTTCAGCACCCTTCTTCTTCACCGGCTGGGCGATGTCGAAGGCGTACTTCTCCTGGCCGAAGTCGGTGGTGATGATGCGGAACGGACCGGCGGCTTCAAGGCCATTGGCCTCCATCACGCGCTTGATCCACTCCTGGTTGTCCTTGATCGACTTGGTGATGGAATCCTGGCCGCGGTCCACGTTACCAGCGTTGACCACCAGCAGGTTCTCGGCCGGCACTTCCACGATGGCCAGGTCGGTCAGCGGGGCTTCCGGGGTGCGGTAGTCGACGTTCGGAACGCTGGCGAGCATGTTGGCGATGCGCGACAGGCCCAGCTTGATGTCATCGCCGATCTGGCGGCTGACATACAGGCCGGCGTAACGGCCGAACAGGTCAAAGCCGTACTTCACCGAGTAGTCCTGGGTGATCTTGACGTTGCGACCACCCTTGCCGGTCGGCTCCAGGTTGAAGGTGGTGACCTTGTCGTGACCCTTGGTGGCGTCTTCGATGGCGATCACAACACGCTTGTTCTCTTCGGCTTCGGTGATCTTCCAGGAACCGGTACCCAGGTCCTTGGAGTTGAAGTCGAGGGTGGCACCGGTACCGGACGCCGGGCCGGACAGCTTCAGTTCAACGGCGGGATCGCGCAGTACCAGCGGGTTCCAGTCCTTGAAGCGGCGCAGGCTGCTGACCGTGTCGTACACGATCGTCATCTTGCGGTTGGTCTCGATGCTTTCGGTGATGTGACGCTCGCCCGGCAGACATACGCCAATGATGACGAACAGGCCAGCCACGATCCCCAAGGCGATCAGGAACTCGATAATACGGGTCATTCAGAGAGTCTCCGGGGCCGATCCCACGGCCGGGTTGATTGAAGCGAAGCGCCAATCCTAGCAGGCTTCGCGGGCATTGTTTATCGGGATTGGCGCACCGGTTTCCGTGCCGGCTGCGTATTTGTATGGACAAAGAATTCGAAGGGTAACGCATACCGCTGCCCGGCAAGTAGGGGGCAACCTTGGCGGGAACCCTTGGGCGCTACCCAAGTCCTTGTACCAAAAGGAATTTTGTCAGACCAACTGGAGTTCAAACGCCTTCAGTACGGCCCGCGTACGGTCGCGCACGCCCAGCTTGGAGAGGATGTTGGAGACGTGGTTCTTGATGGTGCCCTCGGCCACGCCCAGCGAGTTGGCGATCTCCTTGTTGGAGAAGCCACTGGCCATCAGCCGCAGGATCTCGGTCTCACGGTCGGTCAGCGGGTCCGGGCGGTCCAGGCTGACGAACTCGTTGCGCATGTGCTCCAGGCCGGAGAGCAGCCGCTGGGTCACCGCCGGCTGCACCAGCGAACCGCCATCGGCCACGGTGCGGATGGCACCGACCAGCTGCGCCAGGGTGACATCCTTGAGCAGGTAGCCCTTGGCACCGGCCTTGAGCCCGGCCAGCACCAGCTGGTCATCGTCGAACGTGGTGAGGATGATGGTCGGCGGCAGCTGTTCCTGCCGCGACAGCACCTGCAGGGCCTCCAGGCCCGACATCACCGGCATGCGCATGTCCATCAGCACCACGTCGGGGCGCACCTGCGGTATCAGCTCGACCGCCTGCCGGCCGTCGCCGGCCTCGGCCACCACCTCGATGCCGTCGTCGAGCGCCAGCAGGGAGCGGATTCCCTGCCGCACCAGGGTTTGGTCGTCGACCAGGCAGACGCGAATCATCAACGCACTCCTTCAGGAACCTTGGTAAGGGCGGCCACCAGCACCGTTGCCGGCACCGTTGCCCGCAGCCGGAAGCCTTCACCGGGGCGGGTCTCGATCTGCAGCTGGCCGCCACATTGTTGCAGGCGCTCGCGCATGCCGCGCAAGCCATTGCCCACGTTGACCATATCCGCGCCGACGCCGTCGTCGCGGGCCTCCACCACCACCCGGTCGGGGGCTTCACGGTACACCTTGATCCACAGGTGGCGGGCACTGGCATGGCGCACCGCGTTGGTGATGATCTCCTGGGTGCAGCGCAGCAGCACGTGGGCCCGCTGCGGGTCCTCCACGTTCAGCGGATCCTCGATGTCCAGCTGGATGTCCAGCGAGGGCACGTTCTCGGTCAGCGGGCGCAGCGCCGCCGCCAGGTCGATGGCACCGGTCTCGCGCAGCTGGCTGACCACTTCGCGCACGTTGCCCAGCAGCAGCTTGGCCAGTGCATGCGAGCGCTTGACGTGGTCCAGCGCCTGGCCCTCTGCCAGGTGGCCGGCCACTTCCAGGTTCAGGGTCAGCGCGGTCAGCTGGTGGCCGAGCAGGTCATGCAGCTCGCGCGAAATGCGGGTGCGCTCGTTGACCCGCGCACTCTCGGCCAGCAGGGCCCGGGTGGCGCGCAGCTCCGAATTGAGCCGGCGCTGCTCGTCGCGGGCCTCGGTCTGCTGTCGCGCGACCAGGCTGGTCACGAAGATGAACATGGAAAAGCCGCCATACAGCAGCGACTGCATCACTGCTTCGAACAGCGGGAAGCGCAGCAGCATGTAGTAGACCGGCGCGACCGCCAGCTGGCTGACCAGCAGCCACAGCACTCCCAACCGCACCGACAGCATCCACGGGATGACCCCGGCGGCCACCATCATCAGGATGCTGCCCAGGCCCGAGCCGCTGAGGAAGCTGACCCCCAGCGCCGAGATCGTCAGCAGCAGCAGCAGGCCACGGTCCAGCCAGCTGGTATGGCTGTCGCTGCGCAGGATGCGGGTGAGCCAGTAATAGGCGGTGCCGAAAGACAGATAGGCGACGAACAGCAGGATCGCCCAGCCGCCCATGTCGCTGCGGCTGTGCAGGTTCTCGAACTGCGAGTAGGCCAGCGGCAGGCCGACCATGACCCAGGTGAACAGGCCGGCCAGACGGAGGACGCGGGTATGGCTGAGGACTCCCAACATGCCAGCACTCTACGGGCCCGGGCTGCCTCGCGCACTCCCACGGAAGTCATGCCTGCCCGGTCGCCTGTTCATGCCGCAGCCCACCCCGGGCATGCAATAATCGTGCGCAGGGTCCCTTGATGGACCAACCGCGTTACCCCACGGAGTCACAATGTCGATTGTCATCCGCGACGTGCGCGAGCACGAGCTCGATTCCGTCCTGGCTTTGAACAACAACGCTGGCCTGGCCATCCTTCCCCTGGATGCGGCACGACTGCGCCTGTTCTATGAGACCGCTGAGTATTTCCGCGTCGCCGAGCGCGACGGCAACCTGGCCGGTTTCCTGATCGGCTTCGGCAGCGACAGCCAGCACGACAGCAGCAATTTCGCCTGGTTCAAGCAGCAGCTGGACACCCCGTTCTTCTACATCGACCGCATCGTGGTCGCCAGCCGCCGCCGTGGCGGTGGTGTCGGCCGTGCGTTCTACGCCGACGCGCAGAGCTTCGCCGAGCTGCGCTACCCGCAGATGACCTGCGAGGTCTTCCTCGACCATGGCGCCGATGCCGCCCTGCTCTTCCACGGCAGCTTCGGCTTCCGCGAGCTGGGCCAGAACACCATGCCGCAGGTCGATGTGCGCGCCAGCATGCTGGCCAAGGAACTGTGCAGCTACCCCTGGGTCAAGGAGACCTACGGCGGCAAGCTGCCGGATGTGGCATGGACACGCGCCCGGCAACTGCCGGCGCAGGCACAGCGGCCGACGGGGACCTGAGCGTGGCGGTGAATTTCGATTACGAACAGGCCGGTGAACTGAAGATCGGCCAGGTGGGCATCGCCAACCTGCGCATCCGTACCCTTGACGTCGAGCGCCTCGTGCAGGAAATGCGCGAGCGCGTGACCCGCGCCCCGAAGCTGTTCGGCCGCGCCGCGGTGATCCTCGACTTCGGCGGCCTGAGCCAGGTGCCGGACGTGGCCACCGCGCAGGCGCTGGTCGACGGCCTGCGCAGCGCCGGCGTGCTGCCGGTGGCGCTGGCCTATGGCACCAGCGCGATCGACCTGCTCTCGCAGCAGCTCGGCCTGCCGTTGCTCGCCAAGTTCCGCGCGCAGTACGAGCGTGCCGAGGCCGAGCAGGCCCCGCCGCCGCCCGCACCGGAACCGCGCCGGGCAGCCCGTGCCGAGCCGAAACCGGCCCCGGCAGCGCCGGTGGCCAAGGTGGCCGACGCCGCCGCGCCGCAACCGGGCCGCATGCAGCTGGGCAACGTGCGTTCGGGCCAGCAGCTGTACGCGGAAAACTGCGACCTGACCGTGATGGCCACCGTCGGCGCCGGCGCCGAGGTCATCGCCGACGGCAGCATCCATATCTACGGGACTCTGCGCGGCCGCGCGCTGGCAGGGGCCCAGGGCAACACCGCGGCACGTATTTTCTGCCGTGATTTCCATGCGGAACTGGTCGCCATTGCAGGCCATTACAAGGTACTGGACGATGTCCCGGACAACCTGCGCGGCAAGGCCGTGCAGGTGTGGCTGGAACAGGACCAGATCAAGATCGCTGCGCTGGACTGACGCAGCACCCAAACAGAATCATCAGGAGAAGTCCTTTGGCTGAAATCATCGTAGTCACCTCCGGCAAGGGCGGCGTCGGCAAGACCACTTCCAGCGCGAGCCTGGCCTGCGGCCTGGCGCGGCGCGGCAAGAAGGTGGCCGTGATCGACTTCGACGTCGGCCTGCGCAACCTCGACCTGATCATGGGCTGCGAACGCCGCGTGGTGTACGACTTCGTCAACGTCGTGCACGGCGAAGCGACCCTCAAGCAGGCCCTGATCAAGGACAAGCGCTTCGACAACCTGTACGTGCTGGCTGCCTCGCAGACCCGCGACAAGGACGCACTGACCCAGGAAGGCGTGGGCAAGGTGCTGAAGGACCTGGCCGCCGATGGCTTCGACTACATCATCTGCGACTCGCCGGCCGGCATCGAGAAGGGCGCCTTCCTGGCGATGTACTTCGCCGACCGCGCGGTTGTGGTGGTGAACCCGGAAGTGTCGTCGGTGCGCGACTCCGACCGCATCATCGGCCTGCTCGATTCGAAGACCCACAAGGCCGAATCCGGCCAGGACGTGCCGGCCTTCCTGCTGCTGACCCGCTACACCCCGGTGCGCGTGGAAAGCGGCGAGATGCTGAGCATCGCCGACGTCGAGGAAGTGCTTGGCCTGAAAGCGATCGGCGTGATCCCCGAATCGGGCGACGTGCTCAACGCCTCCAACAAGGGCGAGCCGGTCATCCTGGATGTCGAATCCGCTGCCGGCCAGGCCTATGAAGACGCCGTCGCGCGCATCCTCGGCGAAGAACGCCCGATGCGCTTCACCAACGTCGAGAAGAAGGGCTTCTTCAGCAAGCTGTTCGGAGGGTAAGCATGGGCCTGTTTGATTTCCTCAAAGCGAAGAAGACCACCGCCGAAACCGCCAAGAACCGCCTGCAGATCATCATCGCGCAGGAACGCAGCCACCGTGGTGGCCCGGACTACCTGCCGCTGCTGCAGCGCGAGCTGCTGGAAGTGATCAAGAAGTACGTGAACATCGACGTCGATGCGGTGAAGGTCGACCTGGTGAAGGATGGCCAGCACGATGTGCTGGACATCTCCGTGGCGCTGCCGGAAGGCCCGGACAAACCCTGATCCCCTGCCCCGCCCGTGCCTGCATGGGCGGGGCTGCCCGACCCGCATGACCGATACGACAACCGCCGTGGACATCACCTGCGTGGGCGACATCGCCTTCGCCGATGCGCAGTGCCTGCTCGCCGCGCATGGCCTGCAGCTGCACCACGTGGCCGACGGCGAGCCGATTCCCGGCAGCTACTGGGGCGAGCCCGAGGCCGGCATCATCGCCAGCAACGTGTACGTGCGCGACGACACGCCCGTGCACTCGATGCTGCACGAGGCCTGCCACCTGATCGTGCTGCCGCCGGAGCGGCGGGCGCAGGTGCATACCGACGCCACCGACTCGGTGGCCGAGGAAGACGCCACCTGCTACCTGCAGATCGTACTGGCCGGGCAGCTGCCCGGCGTCGGCAGCCAGCGGCTGATGGCCGACATGGATGCCTGGGGGTATACGTATCGGCTGGGGTCTACGAAAGCGTGGTTCGAGCAGGACGCCGAAGACGCGAAGGCGTGGCTGGTCGAACGCGGCTTGCCGGTGGCGTAAAGCCGCAGGCGCGGTTGGCCACGGGCGCGTGGCGACGCGTCGGACCTCGCGGCGCCCCTCTTTTCACTCGGCGCGGTTCGAGCAGGACGCCGAAGACGCGAAGGCGTGGCTGGTCGAACGCAGCTTGCCGGTGGCGTAGCGCATCGGTAGTGCCGGCCGCTGGCCGGCAACCTCATGAACCCGTGAGGCATCACCGGGTTGCCGGCCAGCGGCCGGCACTACCCCATCAGCCCTGCCCGGCCAGTGCGCGCAGGGTGATGCCGACGATGTAGGCCAGGTAGGTGCCGGTGGCATAGCCCATCGTACCCAGCAGCACGCCCACCGGTGCCAGCGCCGGATGGAACGCGGCCGCCACCACCGGCGCCGAGGCCGGGCCACCGATGTTCGACTGCGAACCGATGGCGAAATAGAAGAACGGCACCTTCAGCAGCTTGCCCACGCACCACAGCAGCACGATGTGCACGGCGATCCAGATCAGGCCAAGCAGGAACAGCCACGGGCGATCCAGCAGCGCCAGCAGATCCATCTGCATGCCGATGCAGGCGATCAGGAAATACAGCAGCAACGAACCCAGGCGCGATGCCCCCGCCCCTTCCAGGTTGCGTGCGCGGGTGAAACTCAGGCTCAGGCCCAGCGTGGTCGACAGCACCACCACCCACACGAACGGCGCGTCCAGGCTGAACTGCGAGGCCCAGCTGACGTTGGCCTTGAACCAGGCCGCCAGCGGCGCACCGATCGCATGTGACAGTCCGACGCCACCGAAGGCCACGGCCACGATCAGCATCAGGTCGGTCAGGCTGGGAATGCGTTCGTGCTCGGCCTGGAAGCGCGCGATGCGCTCCTTCAGTTCGTCGATGGCCGAGGTATCGGCACCACTGCGTGCGTCGATCTTCGCCGCGCGCCCGGCCAGGAAGATCAGCGCCGCCATCCACACGTAGCCGACACCGACATCGACCACCGCGAACTGGCCGAAGGTGGTCGCATTGACGTCGAACACTTCGCGCATCGCCAGCATGTTGGCGCCGCCACCGATCCAGCTGCCGGCCAGCGCCGCCATGCCGGCCCAGGTGTCGCCGGCCACGGTGTCGGGATGGATCGCGCGCATCACCAGGAACGCCACCACTGCGCCCAGCATGATGCTGGCCGAGGCGCCCAGGTACATCAGCACCAGCTTCGGGCCGAGCCGCAGGATGCCCTTGATGTCCACTGCCAGGGTCAGCAGGATCAGCGCCGCCGGCAACAGGATGTCGCGCGCGATCGGGTTGTAGAGCCGGGTGTTCTGGCCGTCGATCAGGCCCACAGTGTTGTAGATGCCGGGAATCAGGTAGCACAGCAGCAGTGCCGGCACGAAGGTGTAGAAGCGCTTCCACAGGCCCTGCTCGCGCGAGGCGGTCCAGAACACGGCACCGAGCGTGGCGGCGATCAAACCGAAGACGACGATGTCATTCTGGATCAGGGCGTTCGAGGGCATGCAGGCGCTCTGGGTAGTGCCGGCCGCTGGCCGGCAATCTCGTACAGGTGGGAAGCGGCAAGCGGTTGCCGGCCAGCGGCCGGCACTACCAGAAAACAGAAGCGCCGCCCCGGAGGGCGGCGCCGCAACCCTCAGTTGCCGATGTGCTGCTTCAGCCAGGCATTGACGGTGTCATGCCACAGGATGCTGTTGTTCGGCTTCAGCACCCAGTGGTTTTCATCCGGGAAGTACAGGAACTTCGATTCGATGCCCTGGCGCTGGGCGGCGGTGAACGCGGCCAGGCCCTGCTCGACCGGGATGCGGAAGTCCTGCTGGCCGTGGATGACCAGGATCGGCTTCTTCCAGTCCGCCACGTGGTTGACCGGGTTGAACTTCTCGTAGTTCGCGGCCTTCTGGTACGGCGTGCCGCCCTGCTCCCACTCGGTGAACCACAGTTCTTCGGTGGCGTAGCCCATCATGCGCTGGTCAAACACGCCGTCGTGGTTGACCAGGCACTTGAACGGGCTGTTCCAGTTGCCGGCGATCCAGTTGACCATGAAGCCGCCGTAGCTGGCGCCCAGCGCACAGGCCTTGTCACCGTTGAGGAAGGAATACTTCTTCAGCGCCGCATCCCAGCCCTTCTGCAGGTCTTCCAGCGGGCGGTCGCCCCAGTGCTGGCTGATCGCATCGGTGAACGCCTGGCCGTAGCCGGTGGAGCCGTGGAAGTCGATCATCACCACCGCGTAGCCCTGGCCCGCATAGGTCTGCGGGTTCCAGCGGTAGCTCCAGCCATTGCCGAAGCTGCCCTGCGGGCCGCCATGGATCAGGAACGCGACCGGGTACGACTTGCCTTCCTGGTAGTTGTGCGGCTTGACCACGTAGCCATGCACGGTGTCGTTGTTCCAGCCCTTGAACTCGAACTGTTCGTAGTCGCCGAAGCTGACGTCCTTGAGCACCTCACCGGCGGCCGGGGTCAGCGCGCGCAGTTCGCCGATGGCTTCGCCCGCGGCCGGCAGCAGGCCGACCAGCACCTGGTCGTTGCTCTTCAGGCTGTTGCGGGTGATCGCCACGCTGTTGCCGGCCACGTCGACCGCGGTCACGCTGCCATCGCCGATCAGCTTGGTCGCCTTGCCGCTGGCCACGTCGATCTGGAACAGCGGGTGCTCGCCGAGGTCATCGGCGGTGGTGTAGATGCTGGCGCCGTCGGCGGACAGGGTGATGCCACCGGCCGAACGATCCCACTGCGGCGCGATCTCGCGGGTCTTGCCGCTGGCCAGGTCCATCGCCATCAGGCCGAAGCGGTCGGCCTCGAAGCCCGGGCGCTTCATCGCGCGGTAGAACAGGGTCTTGCCGTCGGCACTGAACACCGGGCCGGCATCCCAGGCCGGGTTGGAGGCCGTCAGGTTGACCGGCGCCTGCTTGCCGGCGGCGTCGAAGCGGTACAGGTCGAAATTGGTCGACCACGGCTCCTGCTTGCCGGCCACGCGGATGCTGGCCACCACGCTGGCGCCATCCGGCGACCACGCGAAGTCATCATTGCCACCGAACGGCTTGGACGGGGCATCGCCGTCGATGGTCGCGCTCAGCGCGGAAGCGCCCTTGACCGCGCCGGCCTTGGCCGTCGGCAGCGGCGCGACGAACAGGGTGTTGCGGCGGCCGTCGTTCCAGGTGTCCCAGTGGCGCACGAACAGCGAATCGAAGACCTTGCCGCTGGCCTTGGCGCCGGCCACGTCCTTCAGCTTCTTCTCGGTGCAGGCCAGATCCGAGGCACAGGCCTGGAACACGCCGGCGCTGAACAGCACGCGGTCGTCCTGCGGCGACACGTGGTAGCTGTCCACGTCGACCGGGAAGTCGGTCAGCTGGCGCGGGGTGCCGCCGCCGATCGGCTGTGCATACAACTGCTGGCTGCCGTTCTTGGCGCTGAGGAAATAGACGGTCTGGCCATCGGCCGACAGCGAAGCGGAATTGACGTTCCAGCCGGCCGGGGTGATCTGCTTCGGCGGCGCTGCGTCGCGGGTGCGCAGGTTGCGCGCGAACAGCGCGGTGGAGGCCTTCAGGTTGGCGTCCACGCTGCGCTTGGCGAACACCACGGTGCCGCCGTCAGCGGTCAGTACCGGTGCGGAGACGCGGTCCATGGCCACCATGTCGCGGACGTCCAGGCCGCGGGCAGCGGCGACGCTGGGCAGGGCGGCCAGCAGGCTCAGTGGCAGCAGGGCATGACGCAGTTTCATCGGGGTCTCCGCAGGACGGCAAAAAACCGATGGTAGGCCCGTGCGGCCGGGGCTGCCAAGGCCATCGGTCATGGCCGTGATCGAGCAGCCGCCAGAAAAGGCAAACCCCGCCGAAGCGGGGTCTGCGGTAGTGCCGGCCGCTGGCCGGCATTGCGTTGGCGTTGCCGGCCAGCGGCCGGCACTACCCTTCCCTTACGCCTTGGCGTACTTGCCGGTGCGGTAGATCAGCCAGCCGACCAGGAACAGCACGGCCAGGCCGATCCACTGTGCGCCCGGCAGGTGGAACGGCACGGCCAGCACGTCGGCGCGGCTGCTGACCACGATCGGAATCGCGATGGCGATGCCCATCAGCGCTTCGCCGGTGATCAGGCCAGCGGCGAACAGCACGCCCGGCTTGTGCACGCGGTCGCGGCCTTCTTCGTCATCGGCACGCACCTTGTGGAAGCGCTCGACCAGGTGGGCGATCAGGCCGCCGAGGAAGATCGGCACCATCAGCTCCAGCGGCAGGTAGATGCCGATGGCGGCGGCCAGCACCGGCACGCGGAAGCGGGCGTTGCGCGCCTTCAGCCAGCTGTCGAAGGCGATGATGGCGGCACCGACCACGGCACCGATGCCGATGAACGTCCACGGCAGTTCACCACCGAACAGGCCCTTGGCCACCGAGGCCATCAGGTTGGCCTGCGGCGCAGCCAGCGCGTTGGGGTGCAGCTCGGACTTCACGCCGATGCCGTAGGCGGTGGCCAGCAGGTTCAGCACCGGGGCCATGATCAGCGCGCACGAGAACGCGCCGATGCCCAGCATCAACTGCTGCTTCCACGGGGTGGCGCCAACGATGTAGCCGGCCTTGAGGTCCTGCAGGTTGTCACCACCGACGGCGGCGGCACAGCACACCACCGCGCCGATCATGATCGCGGCCACCGCACCCAGCGGCGCACCGCCGGCACCGACCGGCTTGAGGCCATCGGCGCCCAGCAGCACCACCAGCACGGCCGAAGCGAACAGGATGGTGGAGATGGTGATGCCCGAAACCGGGTTGTTGGACGAGCCGATCAGGCCGGCCAGGTAGGCCGAGACCGAAACGAACAGGAAGCCGGCGACGATCATGATGAGGGTCATCGGGATCGACACGTGCCACTGGCCGACGATGGCCTGGTACAGGGCCAGCAGCGGCAGCACGAAGACCACCAGGGCGACCAGCATCCACTTCATCGGCAGGTCGCGCTCGGTGTGCGCCAGCACCGGGCCACCGCTCTTGCGGGCCGCGGCGAAGCCGCTCTTGACGCCGTTGAGCAGCGACTTGCGCAGCGAGATCAGGGTCCAGATGCCACCGATCAGCATTGCGCCGACGCCCAGGTAGCGCATCTTCGCGCCCCAGATGGCGAACGCGGCCTCGGTGGACGAGGCGGTGGCGACCGACGCGGCCAGTGCCGGATCGGTGTTCATGAAGAACGCCTGGTAGATCGGAATGGCGATGTGCCAGGTGAGGATCGAGCCGGACACCACCACGATGCCGACGTTGAGGCCGACGATGTAGCCCACGCCGAGCAGTGCCGGCGACAGGTTGGTGCCGATGAAGGCGGTGACCTTGGAGCTGCCAACGTAGGCCGAGGTGGCCCAGGCATCGGGAATCAGGCGCATGCCGCTTTCCGCGGCCAGCTTGACGAAGGCACCGATCACCGCCGACAGGCCGAGGATCTTCAGGCCCGGGCCCGGGTTCTCACCGGCCTTGAGCACTTCGGCTGCCGCCTTGCCTTCCGGGAACGGCAGCGGGTCTTCGACGATCATCGAACGGCGCAGCGGCACCGAGAACAGCACGCCCAGCAGGCCGCCGAGGCCGGCGATGCCCAGCACCCACCAGTACTTGAAGTCCGGCCAGTAGCCCATGATCACCAGCGCCGGGATGGTGAAGATCACACCGGCGGCGATCGACGAACCGGCCGAGGCGCCGGTCTGCACGATGTTGTTCTCGAGGATGGAGCCACCGCCCAGCAGGCGCAGCACGCCCATGGAAATCACCGCGGCGGGAATGGCGGTGGCGATGGTCAGGCCTGCGAACAGACCGAGGTAGGCGTTTGCGGCCGACAGCACCACCGCCAGCACGATGGCCAGGGCCACTGCGCGGAAGGTGAGCTGCTTGGGCGCAGCGTCGTGGTTCATGGAAGCCCCTGCTGGCAAAAAATCCCTGCCACGCTAGCGTTCAGGGCAGATCAAGTCCAGCGTGCCAAAGGATGGGGCGGCCGCCGCAGCGCAACGGCGCGGTGCGTGGCCCCGGAATCGGCAGACCCGGCAAAGTCCGGCTGGGATCGCCGCAATTGATATGTTATATCTTAATGCTGCCCTGTCGTTGCCGCATCGCATGCCCCCTTCCTCCCCTTCCCGCCTGGCCTCCATCGACCAGCTGCGCGGCACCGTCATGTTGTTGATGCTGCTCGACCATGTGCGCGAGACCTTCTTCCTGCAGCACCAGGTGAGCGACCCGATGGACGCAGCGACGGTCTCCCCTGCGCTGTTCGCCTGCCGCCTGCTGGCCCACCTGTGCGCCCCCGTGTTCGTGCTGCTGACCGGGCTGTCGGCCTGGCTGTACGGCCAGCGCCAGGCGGATCCGCGCGGGGCCACGGCCGCGTTCCTGCTCAAGCGCGGGCTGTTCCTGGTGGTGCTGGAGCTGACCCTGGTGAATTTCGCCTGGACCTTCCAGCTGCCGCCGCAAACGCTGTACCTGCAGGTGATCTGGGCCATCGGGCTGAGCATGATCGCGCTGGCCGGCCTGCTGTGGCTGCCCCGCCCCGTCCTGCTGGCGGTCGCGGTCGCGGTGGTGGCCGGGCACAACCTGCTGGATGGTGTGCGGGTGCAGGGCAACGGCCTGCTGGCGGTGGTATGGAAGGTGCTGCACCAGCGTGACTGGATCGAGGCCGGCACGCTACGCCTGCGCACGTCCTATCCGCTGCTGCCCTGGATCGGGGTGATTGCGCTGGGCTACCTGATGGGGCCGTGGTTCGGCCGCGAGCGCGCGCCGGAGCAGCGCCAGCGCTGGCTGCTGTGGGCGGGCGTCGGCGCGCTCGCCCTGTTCGTGCTGCTGCGCTTCGCCAACGACTACGGCGATGCGCCCTGGCAGTACCAGGCCACCACGCTGCGTACCTGGCTGAGCATCTTCAACGTCACCAAGTACCCGCCGTCCTTGCAGTTCCTGCTGCTGACCCTGGGGGTGGGACTGTTGCTGCTGCGGCTGTACGAATGGCCGCCGCTGGCGCGGGCACTGCAGCCGCTGGCCGATATCGGCGCCGCGCCGATGTTCTTCTACCTGCTGCACCTGTACGTGTTGAAGGGGCTGTACCTGGCCGCGTTGGCCGCGTGGGGCCCGACCCAGGGCACGCTGTATGCGCTGGATTCGGTCAGCGGCCTGCTGCTGGTGGCCTGTGCGCTGGCCGTGGGGCTGTACCCGCCGACGCGGGCCTTCGCGCGGTTCAAAGCGCGAAGGCGCGATCTGCCATGGTTGCGATACCTGTGAGCGGCGGCCGCCGGGGAAGCGCGATCCCTGCATGGCGTGGATCCACCAGCGGCTGCCCGCCCAGGCCCGGAGGCCTATAATCGCGCCCTTTCCGCTGTCCCTGCCGTCGATGACCGTTGCCGCCTCCGCTTCCGACGACTTCCTGGGCCATCCCAAGGGCGTCTACGTCTGTTTCTTCACCGAGATGTGGGAGCGCTTCTCCTTCTACGGCATGAAGGCGCTGCTGCTGCTGTACCTGACCAAGTACCACCTGTTCGGCGACAAGGCCGGCCTGGACCTGCTCGGTGCCTATGGCGGCCTGGTGTACTGCATCCCGGTGTTCGGCGGCATGCTGGCCGACCGCTGGCTGGGCATGCGCCGGGCGGTGCTGTTCGGCGGCATCCTGCTGGTACTCGGCCACCTCGGCATGGCCTTCGAAGGCCACGCCGCGTACCGGGTGAACGGCGAAGTGGTGCGCGACACCTCGGCGCTGGCGGTGACCTACCTGTCGCTGGCGCTGATCATCATGGGCGTCGGCTTCCTCAAGCCGAACATCTCCACCATCGTCGGCAAGCTGTACGCCAAGGACGACCCGCGCCGTGATTCGGGCTTCTCGCTGTTCTACGCCGGCATCAACCTGGGCGCGCTGTTCTCTTCGCTGGTGTGCGGCTTCCTCGGTGAGGCCTACGGCTGGAAATACGGTTTCGGCGCGGCCGGTATCGGCATGCTGGCCGGCCTGGCGATGTTCCTGTGGGGCCAAAAGTACCTGCAGGGCCATGCCGAACCACCGCAACCGGCGGCACTGAAGCAGAAGGTGCTGGGCCTGCCGCGCGAATGGCTCATCTACCTGTGCGCGGTGCTCGCTGTGCTGCCGGTGGCGTGGCTGATGTGGGCTGCCGGCAACGGCGCGTTCGCGCTGGGCGGTGAAATCAGCCTGGCGCTGATGCTGATGGTGGTGGTGCTGGGCGGCGTGCTGGTCTGGTTCGCCTGGTTCACCGGCACGAAATGCACGCCGGTGCAGCGCCAGCAGATGATCGCGCTGATGGTGCTGATCTTCCTGGCGCTGGTGTTCTTCACGATGTACGAGCAGTCCTACGGCTCGTGGGTGACCTTCACCGACCGCCTGCTGACCAAGGACATCGTGCCCGCGCTGGTGATCACCGGCGGCACGCCGCTGCCGTGGTCGATCCTCTCGCTGCTGCTGGCACCGCTGGGCTTCGTGGTCAGCGCGCGCCTGTCGGAACGGCGCCCGGGTTCGGCCGCACCGCGCGCGTTCTTTGCCGCCATTGTCGTGCTGATGCTGGTGCTGCTGGTGCGCGACTGCCTGGTGATTCCGCAGACCGCCGGTTCGCTCACCTATCTCGGCGGCCTGTTCCTGGTGCTGCTGGCACCGGCCTTCGCCGCGCTGTGGACCTGGATGGACCGCCGTGGTTGGGAACCCGGCAAGCCGGTCAAGTCGGCCTGGGGCCTGGTGATTGCCGCGCTGTCGTTCGTGCCGCTGGCGCTGGCTGCTCAGCAGGTCGGCGCCACCGGCGAGATGGCCAGCGTGTGGTGGCTGGTGCTGGCCTACTTCCTGCTGGCCAGCGGCGAGATGTGCCTGTCGCCGGTCGGCCTGTCAGCAGTGACCCAGCTGGCCGTGACGCGGGTGATGAGCCTGATGATGGGCACCTGGTTCCTGGCTACCGCGTTCTCGGAAACGCTGGCGGCCCTGTTCGGCAAGCTGGCCGCGATCGAGGTGCCGGAAGGTGAATCGCTGGACATGGTGGCTGCCGCAGGCGCCTATGCGCACCTGTTCTGGCTGCTGATGTGGATCGGGCTGGGTTGCGCGCTGGCCGCCTTCCTCGCCGCGCCGCTGCTGAAGAAGATGATGCACGGGGTGAAGTAACCCGCGCACATGTGGAAAACCAGGGCGGCGGAACGATCATCCGCCGCCCTGTCAGCTCAGGGCGCCTTGTCCTTGCCGGCCGCGGGCGCGGTCGTCGCGGTCTTGCCCCCCAGGCTGCGCGCCAGGAACGCCAGCAGCTTGTCGTAGTACTCGCTGCGGTGCGCCTCGGTGTAGAAGCCGTGGCCTTCGGTCTTGTAGTACAGGCTTTCCACCGGCGTGCCGGCGCGCTTGAGCGCCGCTTCCATGCGCTCGGTATGCTGGATCGGCGCGCGCTTGTCTTCGCCACCGGCGGCCAGGAACACCGGCACCTTGATCCGTTCGGCCAGGTTCACCGGGGACACCGCGCCCAGCTTGGCCGGGTCACCCAGCCATTCGCGCAGGTAGGTCACGCCTGAGCCGCGGTCCTGGATGTCGCCGCGGGTGTACATCATCGGCAGATCGTAGACACCCACATAGCCGGCCGCGCACTGGTACAACCCGGGCTCGCGCGCGGCCCCCATCATCGCCGAGTAGGCCCCGTAGCTGGCACCGTAGATGCAGATGCGACGGCCGTCGGCGATGCCTTCGCTGATCGCCCAGCGGGTGGCATCGGTGACATCATCCTGCATCGCCGCGCCCCACTGCTGCGCACCGGCCTGGGTGTGGGCCCGGCCGTAGTTGCCCGACCCACGGAAATTGACCTGCAGCACGGCATAACCGGCGGCGGCCAGCATCTGGGTTTCGCGGTCGTACTGGCCGGAATCGAAGATGTCGAACGGGCCACCATGCGGCATCACCACCATCGGCAGGTTGCGGCCGTTGCTGCCGGCCGGCAGGGTCAGGAAGCCGTGCAGTGGCAGCCCGTCGCGGGCCTTCAATGCAATCGGCTTCACGCTGGCGCTGCGCTCGACGTCGATCCAGTCGCTGCGGCTGATCAGATGGTCGGCCTTGCGCGCCACGGTGTCGTACACGTAGAAATCGCCCGGGTTCGAGCCCGACCACGTTTCCACCAGCACGACGCGGCCGTCGCGGGTGCTGGAGGTGATGTAGACGGCGCCCCCGAAGGCGGCTTCCAGGCTGCGATACAGGCGTGCCTCCGGCGACTTCTCGTCGAAGAACCGGGTACGTGGCGTATCGCCCAGATAAAGCGCGCCGACCGGCACATGGGTGCCAGGGCGATGGATGATGCGGTACGGATTGACCACCTCGTCGCGCAGCAGCGTGGCGCGCTCGCCGGTCTGCGGGTTCCAGCTGACGATCGCATCCGGGCCCTGGGTCTGCTCGACGTTGAGGTAGGCCACGCTGTCATCGGCCGAGAAGCCGAGGGCGGTTTCGATGCGCTTGCTGACGGCCTCGTCGTTGATCAGCTTCCAGGTGTCGCCGCTGCGTTCGCGGAAATACAGCTTGTTGACGTTGTCGCTGCCCGAGCCGTGCACGAAGCGCACTTCGCCGGCGCCATCGGTGGTGAATTCGCCGCGCCGTACCGGCGAAGACGCCACCCGCGAGCGACGACCCGTGGTCACATCCATGCGGTCGACGCGGGTGAACGGATCCTCGGCCAGCGGCCATACGGTCACCAGCACGTTGCGCTCATCGCCCGGCAGGTCGTCGGCCAGGAAGGCGGCCACCGCTTCGACCTTCTTCGGCTGGATGCGGGTTCCCGGGCCGTTGCTCTCCACGCGGTAGCCCACCAGCAGTTCGCCGCGATTGCCGTTGGCATCGATGGCGTAGAGTTCGCCGGTGGGATTGGGCTGGTCGAGCGAGCCCCACTTCTGGGCCAGGCCGATCAGCAGGCGCTCGTTGCTGACCCAGTCGAATTCCTGCGCGTGGTTGCGGCTGGGTGGCCGGAAACTGCCGACCATCTGCTTGTCCGTCAACCGCAGCACGGCGATCGCGGTGGCGTCCTCCATCGGCACCGTCGCCGCCACATACTCGCCCCCCGGCGAAATCTTGATATCGGTGAAGCTCTCCCGACGCAGGTACTGCGTCAGGTCCACCGCCCCCACGCTGCCTGCGGCAACGCCCCCGATGACGGCCAGTGCGGCCGCCAGAATCGTCCTGTGCATCCTTCCCCTGCTCCTGTGGACACCTTGTCCTGGTGGCCGATTCTAGGCAGGGCCATGGGTTTCCCGCCAGAGCCGGAAAAGACGACGGCACCGTTGCCGGTGCCGTCGTTGCCACTACCTTGGAGAGAGAGTCAGGACGTGGGTTCGGGGGGCGTGCGCCGGGTCAGTGGACCCCGCGCACCGCCAACATGAGGGCCAGGATGCTGAGGATCACCGCGATGGTGCCGTCGAGCACGCGCCAGGTGCTGGGCTTGGTGAACAGCGGCGCCAGCAGGCGCGCGCCGAGGCCCTGCGCGGTCAGCCACAGGCAGCTGGCGGTGACCACGCCGGCGGCGAAGGCCATGCGGGCGTTGCCGAAGTTCTCGGCGATCGAGCCGATCACCATCATGTCCAGCCAGAAGTGCGGATTGATCAGCGAGAAGCCGACCGCGGCGATCAGCACCGCGCGGCGGCTGCCGTCGTCGCTCTCGGCGTCGCCCATGCCACCGCCACCGGCGATCGCACGGCGTGCCGACTTCATCGCATACCAGGCCAGGAAGGCCACGCCGGTCCACAGCACGGCGCTGGTCAGCCACGGCAGCGCCGAGGTGAGCGTGCGCAGGCCGGCCACGCTGGCGAAGATGAAGATGGCATCGATGGCCGCGCAGGTGGCGACCACCGGCACGATGTGCTTGCGCAGGATGCCCTGGCGCAGAATGAAGGCGCTCTGGGCGCCGACCACGGCGAACAGGCCGATGCCGGTAGCTGCACCAGAGAACCAGGCACCGAGGCCGGTGCTGGCGGAGATGACCGAGAACATGGGATTCACTGCCTTGTATTGCTTGGGGGGACGGTGCCTCGCGAAGGCGGACAGCACCGGAACGGGCGCCATTGTCGCGCCGCAACATGAAAAAGACGAGCTAAACTTTCTAAACCAACATTAGCGGAGCTTAATTCGATGCGCATCGATCATGCCCAGCTGCGCGCCCTGGCCGCAGTGATCCGCGAAGGCAGCTTCGACCGCGCCGCGCAGTCGCTGAATGTCACGCCGTCGGCCATCTCGCAGCGGGTCAAGGCGCTGGAGGACCGGATCGGCCGCCTGCTGGTCAAGCGTGGCACCCCGGCCACCGCCACCGCCGAGGGCCAGTTGCTGGTGCAGCTGGCCGAGCAGACCGCCCTGCTGGAACACGATGCGCTGCACCGCATGGGCCTGGCCGATGAGGACCTGCCCCAGGCCAGCATCCCGGTGGCGGTGAACCACGACAGCCTGGAAACCTGGTTTCCGCAGGCCGCCTACCAGTTCGCACAGACCACCGGCACCACCCTGGACCTGCGTGTGGAAGACCAGGACCACACGGTGGAGCTGCTGCGCCAGGGCACGGTGCTGGGCGCGGTGACCACGCTGGACGAGCCGGTGCAGGGCTGCCAGATCCATGCGCTGGGCAGCATCCGCTATGCAGCGACCTGCACCCCCGAATTCCGCGAACGCCACTTCGCCAAGGGCGTGACCGCGCAGGCGCTGGCACAGGCGCCGGTGCTGGTGTTCAACCGCAAGGACGAAATGCAGTCGCGCTTCGCCCGGCGCATGGCCGGCGACGACCTGCCCAGCACCGCACCGACCTGGTGGATTCCGTCCACGCGCGCCTTCGTGCAGGCCAACCTGGGCGGCATGGGCTGGACGATGAATCCATTGCCGCTGGTCAAGCGGCACCTGGACGCCGGGCGACTGGTCTACGTGCGCCAGCGCGCGTGGGAAGACGTGCCGCTGTACTGGCAGCACTGGAAGGGCGACGTGCAGACCATGGCGCTGCTGACCCGCGCCGTGCTGGACGCCTCCTCGGCACTGATCCGGCGCAAGCGCTGACGCACAGCGCAAAAAGGGGACGGAGGGGATTAAGTCGCTTTAGGCCGATACGACATCCAAGGCAAATGCGACTTAATCCCCTCCGTCCCCTTTTTCCACACCGGGTCCATGGGTGATGCGGATACTGATCGGCCGATCATCGAACGGGTCTGACTCGGGCGCTGCCTGGCCTTGCCCGACGCTGTCTGCGACGGGGCCGCGAAAGGTCGGATGCTGCGTTGCATCAAAAACGGACCGGTTCCGGTTAGAATCACCGGTGGATGTTGCAAGGCGTTGTTTCTTCACGCCCTTTCCCTGCCCCACGCGCATCCTGACCCCTTCCCCTCCGCCAACGATCCCGCCCCCATGAAGAAATTTGGCAAGGCTCTTCTCGCCCTGCTCGTGCTGCTGTTGCTGGCCGCCGCGCTGTTCCTGTACTGGCCGCTGACCCAGCGCTCGGTGCCCGCCGCCAGCAACGACAAGCCCGTCGATGTTGTGCTGGTCGGCGCCGGCATCATGAGCATCACCCTGGCCACCTACCTGCAGGAACTGCAGCCGGACTGGAACATCCAGGTCTACGAACGCCTCGACGGCGTCGCCGGTGAAAGCTCCGATGGCTGGAACAACGCCGGCACCGGCCACTCGGCGTTCGCCGAACTGAACTACACCCCGGAACTGCCCGACGGCAGCATCGAGACCAAGCGCGCGGTCGGCATCGCCGAATCGTTCGAGGTCTCGCGCCAGTTCTGGTCGCACCAGGTCAAGCAGGGGCGGCTGAGCCAGCCCAGCGACTTCATCAACCCGACCCCGCACATGAGCTTCGTCTGGGGTGATGACAACATCGCCTACCTGCACAAGCGCCAGCAGGCGCTGGTGAAGAACCCGCTGTTCTACGGCATGCAGTACTCCGAGGATCCGGCGCAGATCAGGCAGTGGGCCCCGCTGCTGATGGAAGGCCGCGATCCGAAGCAGAAGGTTGCCGCAACCTGGATGCCACTGGGCACCGACGTCAACTTCGGTGTGATCACCCGCCAGCTGACCAGCGGCCTGCAGCGCAGCCCGAACTTCAGCCTGCACCTGAACCATGAAGTGACCGCGCTGCGGCAGAACGCCGACAAGAGCTGGAACGTGACGGTGAAGGACCTCAAGGCCGGCACCGAGTCCACCACCCACGCCCGCTTCGTGTTCATCGGTGCCGGTGGCGCCGCGCTGAAGCTGCTGCAGATGTCCGGCATTCCGGAGTCGAAGGACTACGCCGGCTTCCCGGTCGGTGGCCAGTTCCTTGCCTTCCAGGGCCAGGACGTGACCTCGCGCCATGGCGTGAAGGCCTACGGCATGGCCGAGACCGGTTCACCGCCGATGTCGGTGCCGCACCTGGATGCACGCAAGCTGGACGGCAAGCCGGTGGTCCTGTTCGGGCCGTTCGCGCTGTACAGCACCAAGTTCCTCAAGCATGGCTCGTGGTGGGACCTGTACTCGTCGGTGAACCACAACAACGTCGGCCCGATGCTGGAAGTGGGCAAGGACAACCTGGACCTGGTGCAGTACCTGATGGGCCAGGCGCGGTTGAACGATGCCGACCGCCAGGCCGAGCTGGTCAAGTACTTCCCCAATGCCAAGCCGGGCGACTGGAAGCTGGTCACCGCCGGCCAGCGCGTGCAGATCATCAAGCGTGATCCGCTGAAGGGCCCGGTGCTGCAGTTCGGTACCGAGATCGTGACCGACAAGGACCACACCCTTGCGGCCCTGCTCGGTGCCTCGCCGGGTGCGTCGACCTCGCCGCCGATCATGCTGGACCTGATGGCCAAGGCCTTCCCGGAGCAGATGAAGGCCGGCTGGGAAACCCGCCTGCGCGAGATCGTGCCGTCGTACGGGCGCAAGCTCAACGACAGCGCCGCGCTGGTGAACGAGATCCGTACCCTGACCAGCCAGACCCTGCACCTGCCGTACCTGGAGGTGCCGGTGGATGCGAACGCCGCATCGCCCAGCCCGGCCGCCGCGGCACCACCAGCGGCCCCGGCGCCGGCCAAGGAAAAGCGCAATGCCAACGAGGAACTGCAGGCGCTGTAAGCCGGCGCGTTCCCCGTGATGCAGGCAGGCGGCCACCTTCGGGTGGCCGTTTGCGTTTGTGCGGCAACGGGATCCGGCCCCGCCAGCGGCGCAAAGCGTGGCAGCTCCCCCGGAATGAAGCGAATTGTAATGTTGTTGGGAATTATTTACATTTGCATCCTGCGCGGTAACCGCGCGTCTCCCGGATGAACCTGACCGTGCCCGAAGCCGCCGCCCCGGGTGCTGGACGACTGTTGCCGCCCTTCCCCGACTCAACGCTTCGAGCCCATCATGTCCCTGACCTTCCGTAACCGCCTGCCCCGCCGTGCGCTGCTGCCGGCCGCTTTGCTTGCGTCGATGGCCCTGCTGGCCACGGCCAGCGCGTTCGCCGCCGCCGACGGCACGGCCGACGCCAAGACCCTGGACCGGGTCAGCGTGCGTGCCGAGCAGTCGGCTCCGCCGGCCAGCACCACGCGCCTGCCGATCACCCTGCAGGAAACTCCGCAGTCGGCCACCGCGATCAGCCTGCAGCGCCTGCAGGACGAATCGCTGTTCAGCATCAACGACGTGTTGCGCAACGTGACCGGCGTCAGCGTGTCCTTCTATGACACCCAGCGCCCGCTGTACTACGCACGCGGCTTTGCCATCACCGACTTCCAGGTCGACGGCATTCCCACCTACAGCGGCTCGACCAACCAGGAATACGACACCGCCTTCTACGACCGCATCGAAGTGATCCGCGGTGCCAACGGCCTGCTCAGCGGCGCCGGCGTGCCGTCGGCCACGGTCAACCTGCTGCGCAAGCGCCCCGGCAAGGAATTCGACGCGTCGTTCTCGGTCAGTGCCGGCAGTTGGGACTACCGCCGCATGGAAGCCGACGTGACCGCGCCACTGACCGATGACGGCCGCTTCCGCAGCCGCGTGGTCGCCGCCTATACCGATCGCGGGCTGTACTACGACCGCTACAACGAGAACAAGATGGCCGGCATGGCGGTGCTGGAAGGCGATGTCACCGACAGCACTACGGTCACCCTTGGCTACCAGACCCAGGACAACAACCCGACCGGCTCGACCTGGGGCACGGTGCCGTTCTTCGACAACCAGGGCAACTTCGCGCACCTGCCGCGCGAGACCAACCTGTCGCCGAAGTGGAGCTACTGGAAGCGCGAGAGCAACACCGCCTTCGCCAACCTGGAACAGCGCTTCGGCGACAACTGGCTGTTGAAGGTCAACACCGCCTACACCCGCGGCAACGTGCAGAACGTGCGCCTGTACGGCACCGGCAACCCGGACCCGGTGACCGGCGCGGGCATCTACCTGCGCGCGGCCGCCGGCGATTCCAAGGACACCCGCCGTAATGTCGATGCCTACCTGACCGGCAGCTTCCCGCTGTTCGGCCGCGACCACGACCTCACGGTCGGCGCGCAATGGTCGGACCTGGAAGGCACCACGAACACCGTGGCGCTGAACTTCCCGACCGACTGGGCCCGCTGCGGCAGCGAACGCTGCTACTACATTCCCAACGTGCACAGCTGGAACGGCGACATCTCCGAGGTGACCTACACCCGTACCGGCGCACGCCGCGTGGCCAAGACCACGCAGAGCGGCGTCTATCTGGCCACCCGCCTGCACCTGGCCGATCCGCTGTCGCTGATTGCCGGTGCGCGCCTGAGCCGATGGGAAACCCTCAGCCGGTCCTACAACGCGGCGGGTGCCTACACCGGCACCAGTGGTGCCTACAAGGTGAGCGATGAGGTCACCCCGTATGTGGGCCTGGTCTATGAGATCACCCCGAACGTGTCGGCCTATGCCAGCTACACCGAGATCTTCAATCCGCAGAACTACAAGGACCGCAACGAGAACCTGCTGGCGCCGGTGCAGGGTTCGAACCTGGAAGCGGGCATCAAGACGCAGTGGTTCGAGGGCCGCCTGACCGCCAATGCGGCGGTGTTCGAAGCCAAGCAGGACAACTACGCGGTGCGTGACATGGGGGTGCCGGAAGGCACGCTGAGCGACGGCAGCTCGGCCTACATCGGCGTCAACGGCACCAAGGCGCGCGGCTGGGAGATGGACGTCAACGGCGAGATCCTGCCGGGCTGGACGGTCAATGCCGGCTACACCCACGTCAAGGTGACCCGCGCGGCCACCGACCTGCTGTACGCCAATCCGCCCAAGGACCTGTTGCAGCTCAACACCCAGCTGCAGCTGCGCGGCGCGCTCGAGCGCCTGAGCGTCGGCGGTGGCCTGCAGTGGCAGAGCAGAGTGCAGGGCTACAACATCGCCTACCCGCTCGGCGGCACGGTGACGGTGAACCAGCCGGCGTACACCCTGGTGCAGTTCAACGCCAACTACCGCATCAGCGACAACTGGACCGCGACGCTGAGCGTGCGCAACGCGCTGGACAAGACCTACTGGGCCAACCTGGACTACAACAACTACGGCGAGCCGCGCTTCGTGTCGGCCAGCCTGCGCTGGAAGTTCTGAGCGACTGGAAAGGGCCGTGCCGGCCGCTGGCCGGCTCCCCGTCCTCCCGCATCGCGTGGAGCCGGCCAGCGGCCGGCACTACCCGGATCCCTGAATGGGCCCGCCTCGCGCGGGCCCTTCCTTTTGCTGCACTGCAGGTTGCGCCCGCCCTCATAATTATGGCGTAATTATTTCACCACCCATCGGAAGCCGGTCGATGAACCCGAGCTGGGATACGTTGGAACGCAGTCGCCAGACGCGCCTGGAACGGGCCGCGCCGTGGGCCCGGGGACGCAGCGTTGCCGCCAGCGACATCGGCGACCTGCTGCATGCGCTGCTGGAACCCGGCGACAAGGTCTGCCTGGAAGGCAACAACCAGAAGCAGGCCGATTTCCTCGCCCAGGCGCTGGCCGACCTCGACCCGGCGCGGGTCCATGACCTGCACATGGTGCAGTCGGTGCTGTCCCTGCCCTCGCACCTGGATGTATTCGAGCGTGGCATCGCCTCGAAACTGGACTTCTCGTTCTCCGGCCCGCAGTCCGTGCGGCTGGCCAACCTGGTGGCCGAGGGGCGCATCCAGATCGGCGCCATCCACACCTACCTGGAGCTGTTCGGCCGCTACTTCATCGACCTGACCCCGCGCGTAGCGCTGGTCGCAGCACAGGCCGCAGATCGCCACGGCAACCTGTACACCGGGCCGAATACCGAAGACACCCCGGTGATCGTCGAGGCCACGGCGTTTGGAGGCGGCATCGTCATTGCCCAGGTCAACGAGATCGTCGACACCCTCCCCCGCGTCGATATCCCCGCCGATTGGGTCAACTTCGTGGTGCAGGCGCCGCGTCCCAACCACATCGAACCGCTGTTCACCCGCGACCCGGCGCAGATCTCCGAGATCCAGGTGTTGATGGCAATGATGGCGATCAAAGGCATCTACGCCGAGTACGGCGTCAACCGCCTCAACCATGGCATCGGCTTCGACACGGCCGCCATCGAACTACTGCTGCCCACCTACGCCGAATCACTCGGGCTGAAGGGAAAGATCTGCCAGCACTGGGCGCTCAATCCACATCCGGCGCTGATTCCGGCAATCGAATCGGGCTTCGTGAAGTCGGTGCATTCCTTTGGTTCCGAACTGGGCATGGAGAAGTACATCGCCGCACGCAGCGATGTGTTCTTCACCGGTGCCGATGGCTCGATGCGCTCCAACCGCGCGTTCTCGCAGACCGCCGGCCTGTATGCCTGTGACATGTTCATCGGCTCGACGTTGCAGGTCGACCTGCAGGGCAACAGCTCCACCGCCACCCGCGACCGCATCGCCGGGTTTGGCGGCGCGCCGAACATGGGCTCGGATGCACGTGGTCGCCGCCATGCCAGCGACGCCTGGATCAAGGCCGGCCAGCAGGCCGCGCGCCCGGGCGAGATGCCGCGCGGGCGCAAGCTGGTGGTGCAGATGGTGGAGACCTTCCGCGAGCACATGGCACCGGCCTTCGTCGAACGGCTCGATGCCTGGGAACTGGCCGAGCGCGCGCAGATGCCGCTGCCGCCCGTGATGATCTATGGCGACGACGTCAGCCATGTGCTGACCGAGGAAGGCATCGCCAACCTGCTGCTGTGCCGCACCCCGGAAGAACGCGAACAGGCGATCCGGGGCGTGGCCGGCTACACCGCAGTGGGCATGGGCCGCGACCGCGCGATGGTGGAGAACCTGCGCGACCGCGGCGTGATCCGTCGTCCCGACGACCTCGGTATCTCGGTGCGCGATGCCAGCCGTGACCTGCTGGCGGCGCGGTCGGTGAAGGACCTGGTGCGCTGGTCCGGCGGCCTGTACGACCCGCCCAAGCGCTTCCGCAACTGGTAAGGGGCTGAGCATGGAAACCCTCGACTATCGATTCGACGGCCGCACCCGCGTGCAGTTCCCGCACGATGCGGTGCTGGTGGGCGTGCTGGCTTCGGGCAACCTGGAGATCCTGCTGGAGCCTGTGGCACAGGAGGGTGCGATGACCGTGCGCATCATCACCGCTGCGCAGGGCTTCGGCAGCATCTGGCAGGCGGTGATCGCCGACTTCGCGCACCGCCATCCGCTGTGCGACGTGCGCGTGTCGATCAATGACGCCGGTGCCACCCCGGCGGTGGTCAGCCTGCGCCTGGACCAGGCCGTGGAAACCCTGCTGGCCGGAGGCAAGCCATGAGCCACGTACAACGCCACAGCTATTACGAAGCCGATGCACGCGAACGCATTGCCGGGCTGGTCGACGCGGGTTCGTTCCGCGAGTTCCTCGGCCCGGCACGGCGGATGACGAGTCCGCACCTGGCCCAACTCGACCAGCCCGCGGCGTTCGACGACGGCATCGTGGTCGGCGAAGCCACGCTGCGGGGCAAGCGCGTGCTGCTGGCCGCACAGCAGGGTGCATTCATGGGCGGCGGCGTGGGCGAGGTGCACGGCGCCAAGCTGACCGGGCTGCTGCGCCGCGCCGCCGACACCCGGCCTGACGGCGTGCTGCTGCTGCTGGATACCGGCGGCGTGCGCCTGCACGAAGCCAATGCCGGGCTGATCGCCATTTCCGAAATCATGCGCGCCACCCTGGGTGCACGCGCTGCCGGCGTGCCGGTGATCGCGCTGATCGGCAGCGGCAACGGCGCCTTCGGCGGCATGGGCATCGTCGCCCGCTGCTGCACCACGGTCATCATGTCCGAAGAGGGGCGCCTGTCGCTGTCCGGCCCGGAAGTGATCGAGACCGTACGCGGCGTGGAAGAGTTCGACTCACGCGATCGCGCGCTGGTCTGGCGCGTGACCGGTGGCAAGCACCGGTACCTGATCGACCAGGCGCAGGTGCTGGTGCCCGACACCATCGCAGCGTTCGCGCAGGCCGCAGCCAATGCGCTGCAGCCCGACACCAGCAGCAGCGATACCGACACGGCGCTGAGCGCCCTGCAGGCCCGCCACGCCGCGTTGAAGGCTCGCGTGCAGGCCTGGGGCGATTGCCGCGACGGTCTGGAGATCTGGGCCCGCCAGGGCATCGCCGAACCCGAGCGGCTGCCAGTGTTGGACACCGATGCCTTCCTCGCCGCCACCGCTGGCCGGAGCCTGCCATGACTGCACCGCTGCAGACCCTGTTCGATGCGCTGTTCCCTCGTGGGCACGCCATTGCGGTGGACGATTCGGTACTGACCGGCAGCGCAGCCACCGAC
Source organism: Stenotrophomonas pavanii (assembly GCF_900101175.1). Taxonomy (GTDB): domain Bacteria; phylum Pseudomonadota; class Gammaproteobacteria; order Xanthomonadales; family Xanthomonadaceae; genus Stenotrophomonas; species Stenotrophomonas pavanii. The sequence continues at coordinate 38,771 of NZ_FNFQ01000014.1, forward strand.
GATGGCGAGGTGACCGTGATCGGCACCACCGACCGCATCGAGGTCGGCGTCGACCATGCGCTCGTCCTGGCCGAAGCCGTGCTGGCCAGCACCGCCGCGCACCCGCAGCGGCCGATCGTGATGCTGGCCGATACCGCCGGCCAGCGCCTGGCGCGGCGCGATGAGCTGCTGGGCATCAATGGCTACTTTGCACATCTGGCGCAGACGCTCGACCTGGCGCGCCGGCGTGGCGCGCGCCTCGTCACGCTGGTCTACGGCGAATCGGTCAGCGGTGGCTTCCTGTCCTTCGGCCTGATGGCCGACCACATCCACGCCCTGCCCGATGCGCAGGTGCGGGTGATGGACCTGCGCGCGATGGCACGGGTGACCAAGCAGCCGCTGGAGAAACTGCAGGCGCTCAGCCAGAGCTCGCCGGTGTTCGCCCCGGGCGTGGCCAACTACGTGGCGATGGGCGCGGTGGAATCGGTGTGGGAAGGCGACCTTGCCCAGCACCTGCTGCGGGCCCTGCGCGCGCCGGTCGAAGGCGACCTGCGCGCCGCACGCGGCGCTCAGCGCGGCGGTCGCATGCTGGCCGCACGCGTGGCCGCAGCCGTGAGCCAGGGCGATGCCTGAGCGGCTGCCCCGCCATACGCTGGTCTGGCTGTCAGCGTACGCCGGCTGGCAGGCAGACATCGCCGCGCATGAACCGCGCTTGGCCGCCTGGTTTGCGCAGGGCCTGCCGGCCATCGTCGCCCGGCGTGCCGCCGACGATGCCGATCCCCGCCTGCGCCTGGGCGTACCGCTGCCGCCCGCCGAGGGCAAACTGCGCCTGGCCCTGCGCGTGCCTGCACACGATGTGCTGCGCACTGCGCCACCACCGGCGCTTCAGGCGGTGCTGGAAGGCGACGTGGTGCAGGACTGGCAGCGCCCCCTGCAGGCACTGCAGGACATCGCCGCGGCGCGCGTATTCGGAGCCTTCGCTTGGCAGCACCTCACTGGACTGCACTATGTGCACGCGCGCTCGGACATCGATCTGCTGTGGCGGATCGATACCACCGCGCAGGCCGACGCCCTGGCTGCAAGGCTGCAGGCATGGGAAACGCGATACGGCCGACGGGTCGATGGCGAACTGTGCCTGGCCGACGGCGCCGCCGTGAACTGGCGGGAATACGCGGGGCGCAGTCGCGAGGTACTGGTCAAGCGCCCGGCCGGCGCCGCGCTGGAACTGCGAGAGTCCGTATTCGCCGCTGCCGGGGTGAGCGCATGAACGCCGTCGCGCAGCCGACTGCCCGGCCGGCCGCCGCCGTGGACTGCGCGCGCCTGGGGCGCCTCGCCGTTGCCAGCCTGCATGCAGAACTGGCCCTGGCACCGAAACCGGGACTGGTCACGCCGTTCGACCGCGGCAGCCATCACGACATGGATGCGCGTACGTTCCTGCGCAGCCTGTTCGCGCTGCGCCACTATTTCACCGCCGTGGCCCGCCTCGGTGCAGCCGGGGCGGACTTCGAGGCGATGCGCCGGTGTGGCATTGCCGCCGAAGCCGCGATGCTGCGCGCGACCGGCGGCATCAACACCCATCGTGGCGCGGTCTTCAGTCTCGGCCTGTTGGTGGCGGCCGCCGCGGCCTGCCGCTCCCGCTTGGGCCATGCGGCCACCGGTGAGCAGGTCTGCCTGGAAGTCCGTCGCTGGGCTGCGGACTTCGCACGGGCACCGCTGGATGCAGGTAGCCCGGGCCAACGTGCGCGCGCCCTGCACAAGGTGCCAGGCGTGCGCGAACAGGCCACCGCCGGCTACCCGCTGTTGCGCGAGGTGGCGCTGCCGGTCCTGCGCGATGCACTGGCCAATGGGCTGGCGCGCGAGGCCGCGATGTGTCACACGCTGATGCAGCTGGTCGCACACACCGACGACCTCAACCTGCTGCATCGCGGTGGTGCTGAAGGCCTGCGCTGGGCGCAGCAGCAGGCCCGTCGTTTCCTGGCCGAAGGTGGTGCCTTCGCACACGATTGGCGGCCGCGCCTGCACGTCATCGCCGACGCCTTCGTTGCACGCCACCTCAGCCCCGGTGGCAGCGCCGACCTGCTTGCCTGCAGCCTGTTCCTGCTGCAGCAGGAGGGCACATGAGCCTTGCCCTGCTCTGCCCTGGACAGGGCGCGCAACATGCGGCGATGTTCGATCGCGTGCGCGACGTTGCTGCTGCGCGGCTGGTGCTCGATGCCACGGACGAACTGCTGGGCCGCGATGCATTCGCCGCCGCGGCGGCCGACGACCGCTTTGACAATGCGAAGGCGCAGGCGCTGCTGTGCGCGGCCAGCCTGGCGCACTGGCAGGGCCTGCGCGAGGCATTGCCAACGCCGACAGTGATCGCGGGCTACAGCATCGGGGAGTTGGCCGCGCATGCCATCGCCGGCAGCTTCGACACCACGACCTGCCTTGCCCTGGCCGCGCAGCGCGCGCGGCTGATGGATGCCGCCAGTCCGGATGGTGCCGGGCTGCAGGCAGTCCTGGGGCTGGACCGCATTGCCGCGCAGCGCCTGTGCGATGCGCACGGCGCGTTCATCGCGATTGCCAATGGTGATGACCACTTCATCCTGGGGGGTGCACGGCCGTCGCTACTCGCCTTGGCGGCAGATGCACAGGCGTTCGGCGCGGAAATCCGTCCGTTGCCGGTCCATGTGCCCGCGCACACGCCGCTGCTGGCCGGCGCGGTGGCGTCGTTTGCCGCCGTGCTCGAAGCAGCGCAGATGCGGGCACCACGCCTGCCCCTGCTGGCCGGCATCGACGCGCGACCGGTGCGGGATCGCACAACGGCGGTCCACACGCTGTCGGCGCAGCTGGCGCAGACCATCGAATGGGCGCAGGTGATGCGCCAGGCCTTCGAGCGTGGCGCGCGGGTGTTCCTGCAGCTGGGCCCGGGCAACGCATTGGCGCGCATGGTCGCGCCGGCCTATCCGTGCTGCGAGGTACGCGCGGTGGAAGAGTTCCAGAGCCTTGAAGGCGCCGCGGCCTGGGTCCGCAGTGCGCTGCAACGGCGGCAGTAACGGGTTCGAGCAGTACGTATCACGCAACACGCTGTACGTCGCCTTACCCCGGGGATGGCGGGTCTCCATCCGCGCTGTACGTGAGTCACGTGTCTGGGAGGGCGCATGAGTCCACAAATCGCAACGATCATCGGTCTGGTGATCATGTTCATCGTCGCCACGGCGATGCCGATCAACATGGGGGCCGTCGCCTTCGCGCTGGCCTTCATCATCGGCGGGCTGTGGGTCGACATGGGCGGCAAGGAGGTCCTGGCCGGCTTTCCCGGCGATCTGTTCCTGACCCTGGTCGGCATCACCTACCTGTTCGCCATCGCGCAGAAGAACGGCACCATCGACCTGCTGGTGCACTGGGCAGTGAAAGCGGTGCGTGGCCATATCGTGGCCATTCCGTGGGTGATGTTCGTGATCACCGCGGTCCTCACCGCGTTCGGCGCGCTGGGCCCGGCGGCGGTCGCGATCATCGGCCCGGTCGCCCTGCGCTTTGCCAAGCAGTACAACATCAATCCACTGATGATGGGCCTGCTGGTCATCCATGGTGCGCAGGCCGGCGGCTTCTCGCCCATCAGCGTGTACGGCAGCATCACCAATGGCGTGGTGCAGAAAGCCGGGCTGGAAGTGACCGAGATGGCGGTGTTCCTGACCAGCCTGGGCTTCAACTTCATGATGGCGACGATCTGCTTCTTCGCTTTCGGTGGCATCGCCCTGCTGCGTCGCGGCTCGATCACCGCAGCAGGAACGATCGGCAGTGCGGAACTGGCGATGGCCGGTGGCCCGCAGGCGTCATCGCGCCAGTTCGCGATCGAAGGCCATGGCGCGCTGGTCGCGGCGGGCGGCGGCACCCTGTCCAACGATCCGGCGGCGTTGGATGCGGTCAGCCTGACCCGGGAGCGGTTGTTCACCCTGATCGGCCTGCTCGGCCTGGGCGTGGCCGCGCTGATCTACAACCTCAACGTCGGCCTGGTCTCGATCACCGTGGCGGTGGCGCTGGCGCTGCTGTCGCCGCAGAGCCAGAAGGGCGCGGTCGACGGCATCAGCTGGTCCACCGTGCTGCTGATCTGCGGCGTGGTGACCTACATCGGCGTACTGGAACATGCCGGCGCGGTGGACTTCATCGGCAACGGCGTCTCCGACATCGGCATCCCGCTGCTCGGCGCGCTTCTGGTCTGCTACGTCGGCGGCATCGTCTCCGCATTCGCCTCGTCGGCCGCGGTGCTCGGCGCAACGATTCCATTGGCCGTGCCGTTCCTGATGCAGGGTCACCTCAGCGCCGCTGGCGTGATCTGCGCGCTGGCGGTGTCGTCCACCATCGTCGATGTCAGCCCGTTCTCCACCAATGGCGCACTGGTGGTGGCTTCGGCAGCCAAGGAAGAGCGCGAGAGCCTGTTCCGTCGCTTCCTGGTGTACAGCGGCCTGGTGGTGGCGCTGGGGCCGTTGCTGGCCTGGCTGGTGTTCGTGGTGCCGGGCTGGATGTAACCGCCATCGGGTCGTGCCGGCCGCTGGCCGGCGCGACCTGGCGTTACACTCTGCGCATGGCCATTGCCCCTGCCCCGCGGTCACCGAAGAAGCGCGCGCCTCTGTACGAAGAGGTGGCCGAACACGTGCGCGAGCGCATCTATGACTACCGGTTGCCGCCGGGCGAGTGGATCGACGAGCCCGCGCTGTGCGAAGAACTGGGTATCAGCCGTACGCCCCTGCGCGAGGCGTTGAAGCTGCTGGCAGCCGAAGGCCTGGTACAGATCGATGCCGGTCGTGGCAGCCGGGTCACCCGGCTGACGCTGGAAGACCTCAACCAGCTGTTCCCGGTGATGGCCATGCTGGAAGGCCGTTGCGCCCACGAGGCGGTCAGGCACATCGACGATGCCGGCGTGCAACAGCTGGAGGCCCTGCATGCGGCGATGGAAGCGGCGGCGGCCGAGGGCAACATCGCCGAGTACTACCGCAACAACTACCTGATCCACGAAACCGTGCAGCATTACGCCGGCAACCCGTGGCTGATCCGCATCACCCACGACCTGCACCGCATCCTGAAGATGCATCGCGGCCGCCAGCTGCTGACCCCGGGGCGCACCGCGCAATCGCTGGCCGAGCACCGCGAGCTGATGGAGTGCTTCCGTCGCCGCGACGCGCAGGCCGCCGAACGCACCATGGAACGCCACCTGCTCAGCCAGGGCCAGGCCCTGGCCGCCTATGTGGCGGCAGGCGGGCTGTTGAACGTACCGGCGCCCTTGCCCACCGAAGGCGGCGGCTGAGCGGATGTGGTTGCCGGCCAGCGGCCGGCACTACCGGACGGGACCTTGGTTGGGCTGTCTAACGTGCCGTGGGCGCTTGCCCGCCGAAGGCGTCTGCTGAGCGGATGTGGTTGCCGGCCAGCGGCCGGCACTACCGGGACGGGGCCTTGGTTGGGCTGTCGAACGTGCCGTGGGCGCTTGCCCGCCGAAGGTGGCGGCTGAGCGGAAGAGGTTGCCGGCCAGCGGCCGGCACTACCGGACGTGAGCTTGGTTGGGCTGTTGAACGTGCCAGGGGCGCTTGCCCGCCGAAGGTGGCGGCTGATGGGATGTGGTTGCGGGCCAGCGGCCGGCACTACCGGACGTGAGCTTGGTTGGGCTGTTGAACGTACCGGCGCCCTTGCCCACCGAAGGCGGCGGCTGAGCGGATGTGGTTGCCGGCCAGCGGCCGGCACTACCGGACGGGACCTTGGTTGGGCTGTCGAACGTGCCGGGGGCGCTTGCCCGCCGAAGGTGGCGGCTGAGCGGAAGAGGTTGCCGGCCAGCGGCCGGCACTACCGGACGTGGCCGTGGTTGGGTAGTGCCGGCCGCTGGCCGGCATCCCGTAACGTCTCGTCAATCGCCACCACCGCAGCTGCCGCCGTCGCCGCTGCCACCGTCGCTGCCGCAGTCCGGGCTGCCGTGGCTGTGCTGGCCGGCGCCGTCGCCGGAGTAGCCACCCGCGTGATCGTAGCCACCGCCGAGACTGTTGTCGCCCCGGATCCCGGAGCCGTCGGCCGTGGCCACCGCCATGCACAGGATCGCGCCGACCGCCGGCAGCAGCCAGACCAGCAGCAACTGCACGGTCCGGCCACCCGCCGACAGGCCATCGCGCCTGGCGATCACCACGGTGGCCACCACGTTCAGGCCCAGCACCAGCAGCACCAGCAGAAGGGCAACGATCAGCATTCGGCGACTCCGTGCCTGGACTGCGGGCATTATGGCCTGCCCCTCCGGCAATGGCCCTGCCCGTCATGAAGATGGGACAATGCAGGGCGCGCCGGCCTGCCTGCGGGCCGCCGGCGCCCCCCGCACCACACGGAAGAAGAAGAACAACAACATGCTGAAAGTCATTTTCGATACCGACCCGGGCGTCGACGACGCCCTGGCCCTGCTGTACCTGCACAAGCACGCCCAGATTGACCTGATCGGCGTCACCACCACCTTCGGCAATGCCTCGGTGGAGTCGACCACGCACAATGCGCTGTACCTCAAGCAGGCCTGGGGCTTTGCCGCTCCGGTCGCACGCGGCGCCGAAGGCCCGCTGCAGCCGGAGGCCACCCCGGAAGCCTGGCCAGTGCACATCCATGGCCACAATGGCCTGGGCAACCATCCGGTGCCGGCCCGTCTGGACGTGGCCGCCGATGCGCGCCCGGCCCATCAGCTGATCATCGATCTGGTCCGCGCCCATCCGGGCGAAGTGACCCTGGTCGCGGTCGGCCGCATGACCAACCTGGCGCTGGCGCTGCAGCAGGCCCCGGACATCGCCGGCCTGGTGCGCGGCGTGGTGATCATGGGCGGCGCCTTCCATGTCAACGGCAACATCACCCCGGCCGCCGAGGCCAACATCTGGGGTGACGCCGAAGCGGCCGACGTGGTGTTCACCGCCAGCTGGCCGGTCACCGCGATCGGCCTGGACGTGACCACCCGCGTGGAAATGAACCGTGACGGCCTGGACACGCTGGCTGCGATCGGCGGTGCCGATGCCGAACTGGTGCGCGCGCTGTCGCAGGACTACGTGGACTTCTACCTGCAGGCCGGCCACAAGGGCATGGTCGTGCACGACTGCTGCGCCTGCATCGCGCTGACCCGACCGGAGCTGTTCCAGTTCGAACGCGCCAGCGTGCGCGTGGCCACCGACGGCGTTGCCCGCGGCATGACCATTCCCAAGCCGGAAGGCCTGGCATTCGGTCCCAGCGTGTGGGACGGCCACGTGGTGCAGTCGATCGCCATCGGCGTGGATGCGGCCGCGGTACTGGCCGACATCGAGCAGACCCTCAAGGTCTGACCCGCTAGCGCTTGGCCCTGCCCGGGACCGTCTCGGGCAGGGTCCACAGCACCGGCAGCACCAGCACCGCCACCAGCGCGATCATCGCGCCTGGCGCTGCTGCCCAGCCGCTGCGTTCCACCCACCATTGCGCCAGCCACGGCGTCGCACCGCCGAACACCGCCGTGGCCATGGTTACGCCCAGCGCCAGACCGCTGACCCGGCCTTCGCCGGGAAACTGCTCGGCCGTGGCCGGTGCCGCCACCGCGCTTACGCCGCCGGCCACGCAGGCCAGCAGCACCGCGGCCAACGCGATGCCCAGCGGCGGCGCCTGTGCCATCCACGCGAACAGGGACAGCGGCAGCAGCGCCGCCAGCACGGTCAGGCCCAACAACATCGGCCGTCGTCCGACCCGGTCGGACAACGCGCCACACAACGGTGTGATGGCGATGACCGCGACCGCCGCGATCGTCGACAGCCACAGGGCATCGCCCTCATCGTGGCCACGCGCATGCAGGAAGGCCGGTACGTAGGTGATGCCCACGTAGTAGGTGATCGATCCCAAGGCGGAGATCGCAAAGGTGCGCGCCACCGCCAGCGGGTGGTTGCGCAGCACGTGCCGAAGCGGCGTGGCCGGGATGCTGCCCTCGCGCCGCTGGCGTTCGAACTCGGGCGATTCGTGCATGCCCGAGCGCCCAACCAGGATCACCAGGGCCAGCGCCGCGCCGACGAAGAACGGAATGCGCCAGCCCCAGCTGTCCAGCTGCACGGTGGGCAGCAGCGCCACGGTCAGCGCGGAGATCGCTACCGCCAGCAGCGCGCCCACCTCACTGGCCGCCGAGGCCAGCGAGGTCACCAGGCCCCGCCGTCGCGCCGGTGCGCTTTCCAGCAGGTACGCCACGACACCGGTGTATTCGCCGCCCACCGAGAACGCCATCACGCAGCGCAGTACCAGCAGCAGCACGCCCGCCAGGGTACCTGCGGTGGCCGCGGTCGGCAGCAGCGCGGTGGCCAGCATCGCCGCAGCCATCAACGCCATCGAGGCCAGCAGCATCCAGCGCCGGCCAAGCCGGTCACCCAGGTGGCCAAAACACAGCGCGCCCAAGGGGCGCATCAGGTAGGACACGGCGAAGCCAGCCAGGGTGACCAGCAGGGCCTGTTCGCCGCCACCGAAGAACACCCGCGACAACACCGTGGCGAAATACAGGTACAGGGTGAAGTCGTACCACTCCACCACCGTGGACAGGCCCGCCACCCACATCGAGCGCTGCCGCGCCGCGGTCATTGCCTCTTCGCCTTCAACAGCTTCGATCCTGGTTGGGCACGTTGCATGCAGCGTGGCACGGACGGGGTGAAATACCGGTCATCGGCCATCCATTGCCGGCATGTACTGGACTTCATGGCCGGTGACGCCCCCGTCGTCGAAGCGGAAGCAGGCGTGCGCCTGCCCGCGAACCCAAGGACCGAGCAACTCAGCCCGGCAACTGCAATTCCGCCCGCAGCCCGCCACCTTCCCGGTTGTACAGCTGCAGCGAGCCGCCCAGCGACTGCGCCAGCTGCACCGCGATGGCCAAGCCCAGGCCAGTGCCACCGGTATCGCGGTTGCGCGAGCTTTCCAGCCGATGGAACGGCGCCAGCACTGCCTGCAGCTGGTCCTCGGGAATGCCAGGGCCACGGTCGGAAATGCTGATCCACACTCTGCCGGCGTCATCACGGCCGGCGTCGATCTCGGCGGCACCGGCGTAACGCAACGCGTTGTCGACCAGATTGCCGACCACCCGGCGCAGCGGCTGCGGCCAGGTCTGCACGACCAGTCCAGCGAGCGCACCACCACTGACCGGCTTGCCCATGTCCTCGTAGTCGCCGACGACACTGGCCAGGAATGCGCCCAGGTCCATCGCCACTGGCGCGCCACTGGCGACGTGGCTGCTGCGCGCATAGGCCACGCCCTCACGCACCAGTTGCCCCAGGTGGTCGAGGTCGGCCAGCAGCCGCTGCTGGGTGCTGTCTTCAGGCAGGGCTTCCACCCGCAGCTTCATGCGCGTGATGGGGGTCTGCAGGTCATGCGAGATCGCGGCCAGGATCTGCAGGCGCTCACTGACATGGCCACGAATGCGTGCCTGCAGTGCGTTGAGCGCGGCCGCCGCGCCGCCCACTTCCGCAGGGCCATCTTCAGGCAGTGCCGGCCCGTCCTTGCCCGGCTGCAGATGCTCCACCGCATGCGACAGCTGCTGCAGCGGCCGCATGGCCAGGCGCACTGCCAGCCACGCGCACACCAGCAGCAGCGCCAGCTGCACCAGCAGCACGGCGGGCAACCAACGCGCCAGCGGCAGCCCCGACGGCGTGACTTCAATGGTCACGGGGGTGCCGTCGTGCAGGCGCAGTTCCACCTCGAACCGTTCCGGCAGGCGAGCCACCTGGCGCGCCTGCAACGGATAGCGGTGCTGCAGGCTGTCATCGATGACCGTGGTGACCTGGTGCGCGCGATCGGTCTGCAGCCCGGGTCCGGCCGCAGCCGGGCGCAGCAGGTAACGGTAGGTGCGCCGCTCCAGCCGGGGCACCCAGGCCGCGCGCTGGTCTGCGGGCAGGTGTTCCAGCAACGCGACGCTCACGGCCACATCCTCGTCGAGGTTGCGCAGCATCATGCTGCGGGTGGACTGGTCGCGTTCGAAGAACAGCAGGCCGAACGACAGTGCGTGGGCCAGCGCCAGTCCGCCCAGCAGCACCAGCAGCAGCCGCGCCGACAGCGTGCGCGGCCAGCGTGGGCGGCGTGCGGCGGTGTTCATTCGTCCGGCCCCAGCAACTGCACCGGCACGCTGAACACATAGCCTTCGCTGCGCACGGTCTTGATGTAGGTCGGCTCGCGCGCGTCATCCCCCAGGCGCTGGCGCACGCGGCTGACCAGCAGGTCGATCGAGCGATCGAACAGTTCGGCATCGCGACCCTGGGTGAGGCTGAGCAGCTGGTCGCGGCTGAGCACCCGATTGGCGTGGTCGAGGAACACGCGCAACAGGCGGAACTCGGCGCCACTGAGTGGATATGCGGTGTCCTGCGCATCCAGCAGATGGCGTGCGGTGGTATCGAGGCGCCACTCGCCGAAGGCCAGCTGGCGACCGGCTTCGCTCACCTGCAGATTCGGCGGCAACATCCGGGTACGGCGGATCACCGCAGTGATGCGTGCCAGCAGTTCGCGCGAAGAGAACGGTTTGGTCACGTAGTCGTCAGCGCCCATTTCCAGCCCGATGATGCGGTCGGTTTCGTCGTCGCGGGCGGTCAGCAGCACCACCGGCACGGCGCGATGCTTGCCGGCGCGCAGGTTGCGGCACAGGCTCAGGCCGTCCTCGCCCGGCATCATCACGTCCAGCACCACCAGATCCACGGCATGGGTATCCATCAGCGCGCGCATGGCCCGGCCACCGTCGGCCTGGCTCACGCGCAGGCCGTTGCGTTGCAGGTAATCGGCCAGCATCTGGCGGATCTCGCTGTCATCGTCGACGACCAGGATATGCGGTACGTGGTTCATTGCGTTCTCGATGAAGACGGAGGTCAGGGCCGCGCTGCGCGGCCATGGTAGCGCGGCTCAGGGGCTGGCCAGCAGGCGCTGGATCTCGGTTTCAGTGCGTGCGTAGTCGCCCTCGCCGTAATGGCGGTAGACCACCCGCCCCTGCCGGTCGAGCAGGTACAGCGCGGGCCAGAAGCGGTTGCCCCAGGTGTTCCAGATCCGGTACTGGTTGTCCTGCACCACCGGCCAGGTGATATCCAGCCGCGTGATGGCCCTGCGCACGTTGCCAGGCAGCCCTTCATAGGCGAACTCCGGGGTATGCACGCCGATCACCCGCAGCCCCTGCGGCGCGTAGCGTGCATGCCACTGGTGTACATACGGCGCCACGTTGAGGCAGTTGCTGCAGGTGTAGGTCCAGAACTCGACCAGCACCACCTGCCCCCGCAACTGCTCCAGTGTGAGCGGCGTGCTGTTGTGCCAGGGCCCGCCACCATCGAACCCGGCAGCGGGAACGGCCTGGGCCGGCTGCGCATCGGCCTCCGGGCTGGGCCAGGCCATCAACAGCGCAGCCCCACCCAGCAGTCCCATCAGCAACGGCAGCGCGTACGCACGCAGCGCGGTCATCGCTCAGCCCCCCTGCTCGGCCAGCGGCAGCTCTGCCGGCTTCACTCCCGCCGCTTCCAGGATGCTGTCAGCCACCTGCGCCGGATGCGAAAGCAGCGACACATGGCTGCTACCGATCGATTGCAGCTGTGCACCGATGCGACGTGCGGTCGCGGCCTGCAGCTGCGGCGACAGCATGCGGTCATCGCGGCTGAGCACGTACCAGCTCGGCTTGCTGCGCCACGCCGCAACGCTCACCACTTCGCCCAGCGCGCTGGCCTTCAACGGGACCTGCGTGCTGTACAGCAGCGTGGCGGACTTCTTCATCACATCCGGCGCGAAGTCCTGGGCGATGGCATCGGCCGGCAACGTCAGGTAGCCGTCCCTTTCCTGCAGTCGGGCAAGGCCCGGACCGACCGGAAAACCTTCGCCCTGTTGCGCCGAAGATTGCCCTGCATCCGGTGCGAAGGCCGCCACGTACACCAGCGACTGCACCTTCGGGTCATTGCCCGCTTCGGTGATGACCGTGCCACCCCAGCTGTGGCCGACCAGCACCACCTTGCCGGGCGCGGCGGCAATCGCGCGGCGGGTGGCGGCGACGTCGTCGGCCAACGAGGTGAGCGGATTCTGCACGGCCACCACTGGCAGCTTCCAGTCTTGCAGCGTGCTGATGACCTTGCTCCAGCTGGAGCCATCGGCGAACGCGCCGTGCACCAGGATGACGGTGGGCGGTGCAGCGGTATCGGCCTGGCCAGCGAAGGCGGGGGCGGCGGTGCCAGCAAGGGCGAGAGCGGCGGCGAGCAACGAGGTACGGATCATGGGGAAGCACTCCGGTGTTGGGAGTGGCCATTTCCGCCTGCCGGTGTATCGGCGCTGTTTCTCCGTGGCGCGGAGTTGTACCGGACTGTAGGGCGCAGGCGGGTTTCTACATTGGGATACATTCCGGCGCCGGTCCTGGCCGGGCACTGCCGGGTGGATATCGCCCCCCGCACGCGGGCGCGCAACGTCCCGATGTGGCTCAACGCATCGTCTTTGTATCTGACTGTACGAAACCCGGGCGCGGCCACAGTCGCTGACAAAACCCCGGGCAACGGCACACGTTGCCGATACCTGCGCCGCCTGAAATGGCCTCCATCGACCACTGGCCCGCAGGACACCACCATGATCAGCACCGCCTCTTCCGTATATACCCCCCGACTGGACGCCGTCGGCCGCTGGCTGTCACCGCTGGCGCTGCGCACGCTGCTGGCCTGGGAGTTCTTTGAATCCGGCCGCGAGAAGCTGGGCGGCCAGAACTGGTTCGCCGACCTGGAAGGCCGCTTCCCGTTCCCGTTCTCCACCCTGCCCGCGTCGCTGAACTGGCAGTTGGCCACGTGGCTGGAACTGGTGGGTGCAGTGATGCTGCTGCTCGGCCTGGCCACGCGCTCGGTGGCCTACGTCTTCTGGGTGCTCACCATCGTTGCCATCGCCGCCGTGCACTGGCCCGACCAATGGAACGGCCTGGGTGAACTCTGGCAGGGCTATGCGATCACCGACCAGGGCTACGGCAACTTCAAGCTGCCGCTGCTGTTCCTGGCCATGCTGCTGCCGTTGATCCTCAACGGCGGTGGCGCACTCAGCGTGGACCGGCTGCTGGCCGGCCCCGGCCGCGCCACGGCAGGCAATGACGGCCTGGGTTGGGGCGTCAGCCTGATCGCCCTGCTGCTGCCGGTTGCCGCGCTGCTGCCCGGCATCGGCTTCGGCGGTGCCCTGCTCGGCGGTGTGCTGCTGCTGGTCCATCTGCTGCGCCGTCGCCGCGCCGCCTGAGCCGACTCCCCTGTTCCCGCGCGCTTCGCTTTCCGTCGCCTCTTCGGCGGCGTCCATCCCGCACGCCCCGCGTGCTTTCCCAAGGAGTCACCACCATGTCCATCTCGACCAAGAACACTTCTTCCTTCCGCCTGCCGCGCATCGGTGCCATCGGCATCGCCCTGGCCGGTGGCCTGCTGCTGGCCGGCCAGGCCGCCGCGATCCAACCGCTGGCGATCAGCGCGGTGGCCATGAGCGCCGCCGCCGAAGGCAAGTGCGGTGAAGGCAAGTGTGGGGCCAACAAGGCCGCCACCGGCAAGCCCGCTGGCAAGGCCAAGGTGGCCGAGGGCCAGTGTGGCGAAGGCAAGTGCGGCGACGCCTCGTTTGCCCGCACCGACCGCGACCACGACGGCCGGGTCTCGCGTGCCGAGTTCAACGCTGTGGCTGCCACGCGTGCCGCCGAATTCGACCGCATCGACACCGACCACGACGGTTACATCAGCGAACAGGAGGCGCACGACTACCTGCGCAGCGTCTACACCGCCAACGGCAAGCCGATGCCCAAGGGCCTGTTCGCCCGCGTTGCCGACTGATCGACGTCCAACCGGCGCCGCCATCAGGGCGGCGCCCTCTCGCTGGAGCATCCGCCATGTCCCTGCCCCTGCCCCCCACTGCTGCCGGCCTTGGCCTGCGCCGCGGACTGATCGACGAACTGCTGGCAACACCGGCCGGCAGCATCGACTTCCTTGAGGTCTCCCCCGACAACTGGATCGGCGTCGGCGGTGCCCATGGCGCCGCGCTGCGCCAGCTGAGCGAGCGGCACCCCTTGACCTGCCACGGCCTGTCGCTGTCGCTGGGCGGTCCTGATCCGCTGGACCGCACCCTGCTGGCGCAGACCCGTGCCTTCCTCGACCTGCACCAGGTACAGCTGTACAGCGAACACCTGAGCTACTGCGCCGCCGGTGGCCACGTCTACGATCTGCTGCCACTGCCATTCACTGCCGAGGCCGTTCACCATGTCGCCGGTCGCATCGCCCAGGTGCAGGACGTGCTGGGCCGGCGCATCGCCGTGGAGAACATCTCCTACTACGCCGTTCCCGGCGCGGACATGAGCGAGATCGACTTCATCAACGCCGTGCTCACCGAGGCCGACTGCGACCTGCTGCTGGACGTCAACAACGTCTTCGTCAACGCCTGCAACAACGGTTACGACGCCTTCGAATTCCTGGCCCGCGTGCCGTCCCAGCGTGTCGCCTCGCTGCACGTGGCGGGCCACTTCGATGAAGACGATGGCTTCAAGATCGATACCCATGGTGCGCCGGTGAAAGGCGTGGTCTGGGCGCTGTTGCGCGAGGCCTACATGCGGGTGGGCGTGCGTCCCACGCTGCTCGAACGCGACTTCAACTTCCCGCCACTGGCCGAGCTGCTGGCCGAGGTTGCGCAGATCCGCCAGGTGCAGGTTGAGGCATGTTGGCCGGAGGTGGTCCATGGCTGAGTCGTTGGCCACCCTGCAACGGCGTTGGGCCGACCATGTGCGCGACCCATCAGTGGCCGCACCCGATGGCATCGAGGCACGCAGGCTGGCGGTATACCGCCGCCTGTGCATCGACAGCCTGGACACTCTGCTGGCCGGCAGCCTGCCGCACCTGCGACAGCAGTTGGGCACGCCGCGCTGGCGCGACACGGTGGAGCACTACTACGCCCGCCACACCTGCCAGACCCCGTTGTTCCCACGGATCGCCGACGAGTTCGCGGCCTGGCTGGCGGTGCAGGACACGCTGGCACTGCCGGGCTGGGCGGCGGAACTGGCGCACTACGAGAGCACACGGCAGTCGCTGTACATCGAAGCGCGTGACGCCGGGCGTGCGCTGTGCCGCGCTGCCGTGGGCAGTGATGTGCTGGCGGTGTCGCCGTTGGCAAGAGTGCTTGGCTACCAGTGGCCGGTGCACGAGGACAAGGACGAGGACGAGGACGAGGGGCCGGGGTCGGTGTTGAGCGCTGCGCCCACGCTGCTGCTGATCCGGCGCCTCGCCGATTTCAGCCTGCAGGTCGAGCAACTGTCGCCGCTGGCCTACGCGCTGCTGTCGGTCTTTGGTGACGACGGCGCGCCGGTGGATGAGGCACTGCAGGTGTTGTCCGAAACACATGGCGTGGCAACGGATGCATTGCGCGTGGCCTGCGCGCCCGTTCTGGATGAACTGTGCGCGGCAGGCGTGCTGGTTGCATTGCCTTCTTCCTGAGGTTGCCGGCCAGCGGCCGGCACTACCCGTTCCCTGACCGGCCAGCGGCCGGCACTACCCGTTCCTTGACCGGCCAGCGGCCAGCACTACCCGTTCCTTGACCGGCCAGCGGCCGGCACGACCCGCCCACTACTTCGAGGTCTCACCATGGCTGCATCCAATACTCCCTTCCTGCACGGCTGGCGCCTGTTCGTGGCCATCGCCGTGGTCCTGATCGCGTTCGCACTGGCGGCCTTCGCCCTGCATCCCGATGCAGCCGAAGGCAGCCGTGCGGCGATCCGGGTCACTGCACGCACGTCGTTCCTGCTGTTCCTGGCGGCGTTCACGGCATCGTCGTTCGCCAGCCTGCTACCGGGCCCACTCACCCGGTTCCTGCTGCGCGAACGGCGCACCGTCGGTTTGTCCTTCGCGTTCTCGCACCTGCTGCATGCAATCGCCATCACCAGTTTCGGCATCCTCAATCCGGCGTTCTGGCCTGCACGATCCGCGCTGGCCAACCTTCCGGGCACGGTGGGCTACCTCGCCATCCTGGCGCTGGTCATCACCTCGCACCGGGGGCTCGCCCGGCGCATGGGGCCCACTGCCTGGCGTCGCCTGCACGTCACCGGCATGTGGATCATCGCGGCGGTGTTCACCTACTCGTACTTCAAGCGCGTGCCGGGCAACGTCTGGTATGCGGTGCCATCGGCACTGCTGTTCACCGCCTTCGTGGTGCGCTGGATCGCCAAGCGGGCGCAGGCGCTGCGCCGAAGCGCCCATGCGCGGCCACCGCTGCGGACGGCCTGACGACCCGGGGCCAGATCCCTTTCCCCAGGAAAAGGGATCTGACCCACTCCAGGTCACGGTGCGCGGCGCAGTGTCACCAGGGTGATCTCCGACGGCACGCCGATGCGTGCCGGGAAACCGGCCCAGAGGCCCGCACCATTGCTCACGTACAGCGTCATCCCATCCACGTCGTAGCGGCCGGAGACGAAGCCACCATTGGCCCGCTTCACCAGTTGGTCCATGCCGATGATCTGCCCGCCGTGGGTATGGCCGGACAGCTGCAGTTTGACGCCGCGCGCCGCTGCCGCACGTGCATTGCGCGGGCGGTGATCGAGCAGGATCACGGGCGCGGCGGGATCGGCGCCGGCCAAGGCGGCGTCCAGATCCGGCAGCGGCAGGCCGTAGCGTGCGGCCACCGGATCGGTGACCCCGGCAATGGTCAGCGCCGCGTCGCCACGCCGCACCTGCAGGTGGCTGTTCTCCAGCACCTGCATGTGCAGCGCGCGGAACGCCTGCATCCATGCCTGGTACTGCGCGTAATACTCGTGGTTGCCGGTGATGGCGACGACACCGTCCGGCGCCCGCAGATCCGCCAGTGGGCGCGCGTCGTCACGGCGGGCCTCGACACTGCCGTCGATCAGATCGCCGGTGATCACGATCAGGTCCGGCGTCAATGCGTTGCTCTCATCCACCACCCTGCGCACCCAGTCGCCGGTCAGCAGACGGCTGGCATGGATGTCGGTCAGCTGCAGCACGCGATAGCCGTCGAACGCAGCGGGCAGCCCGGCAATGCTCACCTCGATCTGCCGGGGCTGGGGCACTGCCATGCCCTGGCTGACACCATAACCACTGACCAGCAGGGCCAGCACGCCAGCCGCCGGCCGCAAGCGCCGCGTGCGCAATGCGGCGACCGCACGAGGCCAGCGCAGCAGACGGGACGCGAGCAGGCCCACATCCATCGCCAGCATCAGCAACGCCAGCAGCAACACCGCCGTGGAGCCGGTGGCCAGCGTGGCGATGGCCAGCTTCGGAATTTCCGGCGACGCCATCGTGCCCCAGAAGGTGGCGACGATACGCAGCTGCACGGCTACGCCCACCAGCAGCAGCGACAGCGCGAGCTTCAGCCAAGTGGGCATGCGCAGTGGCCAGAACAGGCGCCAGGCCACATACAGGCCCATCAACAAACCGATCGTACTCAGCACTGCAACCATCCTGGAAAGAAAGCGGGCCGCCATGGTGACGGCTGCGGGTCGTGCTGTGTAGAGCCGAGCCTGGGCTCGGCTCTACAACAACAGGTGGTCAGGCCATTCCGTCGAGGCGTTCCACCCGCAGGCGGGCGATACGGCGCTTCTCCATCGCCAGCACGGTGATGCGCACGCCCGCCACCTCCACCGCATCGCCGATGTCCGGCAGCCGGCCCAGCTGCTCCAGCACCAGCCCGGAGATGGTCATGTAGTCGGCACTGCGCGGCAGCGACACGCCGGCCAGGCGCTGCAGGTCGTCCAGGGTCAATGCACCGTCGGCCTCCCACTGGCCCTCGCCCTGCGCGACCACGCCATAGCGCTCGTCCTGGGTATCGACCAGGTCACCGGCAATCGCCGCCAGCAGGTCGTTGGCGGTCACCAGTCCTTCCACGCTGCCGTACTCGTCCACCGCCACGGCCAGCGGCACCGGATGCTGGCGGATCAGCTCCAGCGCCTGCAATGCGCTGGCGCTGGACAGCACGTACTGCGGTTCGCGCAGGTTGCCTTCCAGGTGCAGGGGCCTGCCCTGCAGCAGGTCGGCCAGCAGATCGCGGCTCTGCACCACGCCACGCAGGCTGTCCAGGTCACCCTCACCCACCAGCAGGCGGGTATGCGGCGACGCCACCAGGCGCGCCACGACGTCCTCCTGCCCACGCGCCAGGTCGATCCACTGCACGTCGGCGCGCACGGTCATCACGCTCGACACCGGGCGATCGGCCAGACCGAGCACGCTGCGGATCATCTCGTGTTCGGCCGGCTGCAGGCGCTCTTCAGCGTCCACCTGCGCGTCCACGCCTTCATCGTCATGACCATTGGCCGGGCGCGCGCCGAGCATGCGCAGCACGGCATCGGCGGTGCGCTGGCGGAACGGCAGGCGGCGCTCGTTGCGCTCGCGGTTGAAACGCACCCACTGGTTGAACGCCTCGACCAGGATCGAGAAGGCGATCGCTGCGTACAGGTAGCCCTTCGGGATCTTGTAGCCCAGCCCTTCGGCCACCAGGCTGAAGCCGATCATCAGCAGGAAGCCCAGGCACAGCACCACCACCGTGGGATGCTTGTTGACGAAGCGGGTCAGCGGCTTGCTGGCCAGCAGCATCAGCGCCATGGCGATGGTCACGGCCGCATACATCACGCCCAGGTTGTCGACCATGCCGACGGCAGTGATCACCGAGTCCAGCGAGAACACCGCATCGAGCACCACGATCTGCGCCACCACCATCGTGAAGCTGGCGTAGACCTTCTTGCCGTCCTCGTGATGTTCGCGGCCTTCCAGCCGTTCGTGCAGCTCCATGGTGCCCTTGAACAGCAGGAACAGGCCACCGCCCAGCAGGATCAGGTCACGCCCGGAAAAACTGTGGTCGAACAGCGTGAGCAGCGGCGCGGTCAGCTTCATGATCCAGGCCAGTGCAGCCAGCAGCACCAGCCGCATCAGCAGCGCCAGCGCCAGGCCGATCACCCGCGCGCGGTCACGCTGGTGCGGCGGTAGCTTGTCGGCCAGGATCGCGATGAACACCAGGTTGTCGATGCCGAGAACGATCTCCAGCACGACCAGGGTTGCAAGGCCCATCCAGATCGAGGGGTCAGCCAACCATTCCATTTCAGGTCCGTTTCGTCAGTAGGTAGGGGAAAAGGGTGTCCACTCAGTCCGCGTCCTGCGCCTGCGCCGGGTCATGCCCGAGCAGGTCGCCAGGCGTGCACTGCAGCTCGCGGCAGATCGCATCGAGCGTGGAAAAGCGGATGGCGCGCGCCTTGCCGGTCTTCAGGATCGACAGGTTGGCCAGGGTGATGTCGATGCGACCGGCCAGCTCGGACAGGGTCATGCCCCGTTCCTGCAGCATGCGGTCCAGGGTGATGACAATCGCCATCAGATGACACCATCGAGGTCATCGCGCATCACCGCGCCCACAGCGAATACGCGTGCCAGCACGAACAGCATCAGCACCGCCACCAGGCCGGTGATCGACATGCCGCCGCCCACCTCCATCCAGGTGAAGTCGGGGCCCATCCAGGCCGCGTAGGCGCCGATCAGGATCGACAGCAGCTCCATCGCCAGCATCAGCCAGGCCATGCGCTGCAGGCGCTGTGCGTTGGCGTGGGTGAACGGACGCTCGCGCGCCGCCGATTTCAGCAGCCGCAGCAGATGGCGCAGGAACAGCAGGCACAGCACCAGCAGCGCGACGATTGCGCCCAGGCCCAGGCAGAAATGCAGGAACAGGTCATTGCCGTGCGCGGCGGCGGCACCGGCGTCATGGACGCTGTCGAGCAGCCAGCGGCGGTCGTGGGCGACCAGCGGCACGGCCAGCAGTGCGGCCAGGATGCCCAGCCAGCACATCGCGCGCACCGCCTGGACGGCGGCCTGGGCCAGGGTAAACAGGCCTCGCGCCGGTCTGGCGCGGGCGGGACGAGCGGTCAAGCGGCCTCCGGCATTGGAGCGGCCTCGCCGCCCCGGGTGGATTTATCGATAAACGATATACCACAACCAGCGTGAAAGGCTGAACCGTGCTCGGGGGTTCCGATCAGGGCCCCGGCGTGCTCTGCTCCCGCATCGCCTCACCGGGCGTCACCGAGGCCATCGCCTGCACGCCAGCCTCCGGCGCCTGCCGCGTGACCAGCCGGAAGCGCGCCTGCAGCTTGGCCTGTCCCGGCGCGGCCCAGCCGTACTGGATCGCCACCTGGTCGGCCGACAAGGGCCCACGGCCCGGCAGCGAGCGTGCCTGCAAGGGCTTCGGTGCGGCCTGCACCAGTCGTGCAAAACCCTTCTGCACCACTGCCGCGTCGGCCTTCTCCGCATACACCGAGCAGGTGCCATCATCGGCCCAGCTGACCGCATAACGGCCGCTGGCCAGCGGCACCATCCAGGCCACGCCCGGCTGCCCCTGCAGCAGGGTCGCGGCCTCGGCCGGCGGCAGCGGCGACAGCCCGTTGGATTCCATCAACGACTGCAACCGCGCCGGCGCGCCGATGTGCTGCATGCAGGCGGTATCGAACAACTCGCTGAAGGAGTCCTGCGGCTGTGCGTTGGCCTTGGCTGCGCGTGCAGGCGGCGCTGCCGCCAGGGCAGGCAGCAGGGCCAGGATCAGCCAGATGGCAGGGCGCATTGGAACTCCACGGTGCGGAACGCAGCGGGGAGGATGGCAAAGCCCGGGCGCGGCGCGCAACGGCTGCGTTGCCCTACCACCGCCGGGTCAGACTGTGAGCTCGCCCTCGTCCTCACCATCCCAGTAGTGGATGCGGCTGGCGCGCACATGGATCAGCACCAGCCCCGGTGTATCCACGCCCTGTTCGAACCAGCGCTCCAGGTCCTTCACCCAGTGCTGGCTCATCGTGGCGCGATCGCGCACCAGCGCAGCCCTGCCCTGGACGTGCACGAACAGCGGCGGCTTGCCCAGCAACGATTTGCTGCCGGAAAACCCCAGGGCAACGGCCGGGTCAGCTTCAATCTCTTTCACCATGTCGGTGTCTTCGGTGGTGAAGAACCAGCTGTCACCGTCATAGTCCACGTCGCCGTTGTTGCTCATCGGACGGCCGGCAATCTCTCCACCGGCGTGGGTCTGCAGCAGGGTGAAATCAATGCCGGCCATCTTCTTGGCCAGTTCGGGCAGGGTGAGCTGGGTCACGGCGTCGTCCTTCATCGGATGGAATCCCAGCCTCTGCGCAGCGCGGTGACCGAAGCGTGGATGGCCAGTTGCGGCCTCTTCACAGGAAACGAGATAGAGCGCATGGCGCGTGCGTGACGCATGCCTCACCACCACACTGGCGTTAACGGCAGATGGAGGAACGGCCCTGCAAGCCGCGACGCGTCCCTAACGGCGTGCTGCCCCAGAATCGCGCAACCCGTCGCACGACCGGCATGGCCGCCGGCGTGCGGGCGGCGACTCCTCCGCAACCGCATGGCCTCCACATGGACTTGTTCGCTTGGCTCGCGTTCGGCTGCTACCTGCTGGCGTTCGTCATTGTCGCGCTGTTCGCCGCGGCCTACCTGAGGCGTTCCGATTTCATGCCCTACCACGGCCAGGCGGTCGGCCTGCCCTGGGCTGCGGTTGAACCCCGCATGCAGGTGCTGGTGATGGCCCTCATCCGCGTGGTGGGGGCAGGCTGGATCGCGCTGGCCGGCGCCGGCGTGATGCTGGCCTGGCTGATCTTCTTCGGCGGTCACTTCGCGCTGCCCCAGCTGCTGGCGTTCCAGTTGTTCTGCCTGGTCGCCACCGTGCCGCCGGTGCTGGTCGCCTCCGGCGTGCGGCGACGCACCGGTGCGTGTACCCCGGTATCCACCGGCGCGGCCGTGGTGCTGCTGTCGCTCCTCGGCTTCGTGCTGGCCGTGCTGTCACTGTCCCGGTGAGTTCCCCTCCCCCCTCCCCCCCTCCCCACGAGGCTCCACGATGAATCCCGAATCGATCTTCTACCGCGTGGTCAACGGTGATCTGCCGCGTTCCCAGGCCGGCACCCTGCTTGGCTGGCGCTTCGTCGACTACGACGATGCACGGCGCCGCATCCAGGTCGAATTCGAGGCCCGCCCGCTGCTGACCAACCCGATGGGCAACGTGCAGGGGGGATTCCTGTCTGCGATGCTCGATGACTGCATGGGGCCGGCAATCTACGCCACGCTGCCGGCCAATCGCATCGCGGTCACGGTGGAGTCCAAGACCAGCTTCGTCAGCCCGGCGCGGCCCGGGCGGATCATCGGCTGGGGCGAAGTCGAGCACAGCAAGGGCAGCATCGCCTTCACCCGCGGCTGGCTGACCGATCCGACCGGCAAGGTGCTGGCCACCGCCAGCGCCACCTTCCGGGTGGGCGCGTTGCGCTGGCGCGGGCTGTCGGTGCCACGGCCGATTGCGCGCCGCATGATCGCGCGGACGCTTCGGCGCGTGCATGCACGCATCGGCTGATGCACTGCTCAGCGCAGGTTGCGGCCACCGCCGGCCACGCGCACGCGGTCGCGCCCCTGTGCCTTGGCCTGGTACATGGCCGCGTCCGCAGCGCGCAGCAGCGTGCGCCAGCCCAGTGCATCGGTCCCGCCCTCGGCCACACCGAAGCTGGCGGTAACGCGCAGCACGTTGCCACCGGCCAGTGCGATGTCCAGTTGCTGTAGTGCCACGCGCAGCGATTCGGCCAGCTGGCGCCCGCCGGCCAGATCGCCATCGGCCAGCAGCACCAGGAACTCCTCGCCACCGTAGCGGGCAACGCTGTCGCTGCGCCGCAGGTGCCGTTGCAGCAGGCGCGCCACCTGCACCAGCACCTGGTCGCCCGCATCATGGCCATGGCCGTCGTTGATCGCCTTGAAACGGTCCACGTCGAGCAGGATCACCACCGCGCTGTTGCCGCCATCAGCGTGGCGCTGCTGCAGCCTCTCATCCAGCGCGCGCCGGTTCAACAACCCGGTCAGTTCATCGGTGCCGGCCAGCTGGCGCAGCTCGCTGGTCAGGGCCGAGCGCTCCCGCGACTTTTCGCGCAGCACTTCGATGGCATCAAACAGGCGCTGCATCTCGGCCAGCGGGTGGGTCACGTGCTGCGCCGGACCGGGCGCGTCCGAGGCGATCTGGACCACCTGCTTCTGCGCCTGCAGCAGTGGCCGCAGGATCTGCAGGTGGGCAATGCGCAGGGCCACGCCGAGTACCACCAGCGTACCCAGTGCCGTTGCCACCAGCACCACCAGGCGCATGGCTTCACGGTTGCGGGCGTGCTCGAAACGGGCGATGGCCACGGTCAGGTAACCGTCGCGCAGCGCTTCCAGCGACTGCAGGGTCGGCACGTAGCGTGCGGTGAACTCGGCGGCGGTCCACGGCGGGCGCACGCCGCGCCGGCCATCGTCGATCAGCCGTTCGATCATCGGCAGCGATTCGCCGAAGAACTGCCGGCGCGCCATGTCCCAATGCCAGGACAGCCCCGGATCACTGCGGTACACCGCTTCATGGCTGCCGGCCAGCCGCCACAGCTCCAGCAGGCGGCCTTCGGTCTGCAATGCGGCACGGACCTGTTCATCACGCCATGCCCCCGGGACCGCCACCGGCGCCATCACGTTCGAAGCCAGGCGGCCCCCATGTTCGCGCAGGTCGATCAGCACCTGGCCCTGCATCGCGGGAATCGCTGCTTCGCGGTCGGCACTGACCAGTGCGTTGATCTGCGCCGAGGTCAGCACGTGCAGGCGGTCCACCACGGCGAACATGCTGCTGATCGCGCGCTCCACGTCCTCCACCCGGCGTGCACCCTGCGGCTGTGCCGCCACCCGGTCCACCGCGGCCCGCGCCGAGTGCAGGCGACGTCGCGCGTCGGCCAGCAGCCCGTGCGCGCCGACCACGTCCGGATCGGCCCTCGACGCGGTGTCCAGCTGCAGCAGGGCGGCGTCGACCCGCCGGCGCGCGACCGCCAGCTGTGCTGCCAGCCGTGCCTGTTCGTCCGCATCGGCCGGGTCTGCCCCCAGCAGGCTGTTGGCCGGGCCGCGTTCGGCCGACACCCGGTTGGCCAGGTCAAAGGTCTGCCGCAGCTGGCGCAGGCTGACCAGATTGTCCTCGGCGGCAGTGAAGCGCAGCGTGCCCTGCACTAGCGCGATGGCCATCAAGGGCAGCGTACAGACCACGAACAGCCCGGCCAGGATCCAGACCCAGGTCCGCAATCCAATGGGCGACGCCTTGCGGGCCATGCAATATTCCCCTGAAGTGCGCTCACTGTAGCGGCCGGCTACGCGGGCGCCAAGCCGCTACCGGGCCAACCGTGCCCGTGGGTATGGCGCACCCGCCGCGAACCCAACGGCAAGGCCGCGCCGGCACTCGGATCGTGGCAATGGCGTCATGCCCAGCCGCGTCAGATCCAGCGCTGGTCGACCAGTTCGCGCTTCACGTAGGCATAGAACACCGGCGCGGCGACCAGGCCCGGCAGGCCGAAGGCCGCTTCCATCACCAGCATGGCCAGCAGCAGTTCCCACGCGCGGGCCTGGATCTCGCCACCGACGATGCGCGCGTTGAGGAAGTACTCCAGCTTGTGGATCACGATCAGGTACAGCAGCGCCGCCACCGCCACGTAGAACGAGACCGACAGCGCGACGATGGTGATGATGGTATTGGAGATGATGTTGCCCACCACCGGCAGCAGGCCGGCCAGGAAAGTGATCAGCACCAGGGTCTTGGACAGCGGCAGGTGCATGCCGAACAACGGCAGCACGCCCAGCAGGAAAATGGCGGTGAACACGGTGTTGAGCAGCGAGATCTTCACCTGCGCGAACACCACCTGGCGGAAGGCGGTGGCCAGGCGGCTGGTGCGCCCGATCAGCTCCTGCGCCAGCGGGCCCATCTTCGGCAGCGGCAGTTCGTCATACAGCGCGATCATGGCGCCGAGCACCATGCCGATCAGCACGCGCACACCCACCTGGACCACCGAGGTACCGGCCACGCCCAGCTGGCGCTGATGCTCGGCGGCCCAGTCGTTCAGCGCCGCGCGCAGCGCTGGCATGTCTTCGGGAATGTAGGGTTGCAGCAGCGCCGGCACCTGGTGGCGCGAGGTGTTGAGGATCTCCATCAGCCGCGCCAGCAGTGCGTCCGGGCCGCCGGTCTCGTTGCGGAAGAACGAGGCCACGCCGATCCCGGCCAGCACCAGCGCGCTGATGATGATCGCCGACAGCACGATCACCGCGATCGCCCGTGCCCGTCCCGGCGGCAGCCTGCCTTCCACGGTGGACGCCAGAACGTGGGTCAGCTGGAACACCAGCAGGCCGGACAGCAGGGTCACCACCAGGCCCAGTTTCAGCGCCAGCCACATGCCCAGCAGCATCATCAACCAGGCCGCGATCCTGGCAATCGGGGGCTTGGGCGGGGCAACAAGAGCATCTTGCATGGGAGCGCGTCCGGGCGGGGTGGCCCATGGTAGAGGATTGACCCACCGATTCGGCGTGCAGGCTGAACGGGTATTACGCGTTCATCCGGTGGCCGCCCTGCCGCCGCCCGCTGCACTCATTCGCCGTAGCTGGCCGTGTTCTTGCCCTGCCGCTTGGCGTGGTAGAGCGCGCGGTCGGCCAGTGCCAGCCAGTCCTCGACACTGCCCCCGCGCGGCGTGGCGGCAATGCCGATGCTCACGCTGAATTCCACGCCCGGCGTGGCCTGGCGCGCGGCTTCAAGCAAGTGCAGGCGCACGCGCTCGGCCACGTGCATCGCATCGGCGGGCGCGCAGTCGTGCAGCAGCACCACGAACTCGTCGCCGCCGAGCCGCGCCGGGGTATCCCCCGGCCGCGCGAACGTGCGCAACGTCGCCGCGACATGGCGCAGCACCTCGTCGCCGGCGCGGTGGCCATGCGAATCGTTGATGCGCTTGAAGTCGTCCACATCGAGCATCAGCAGGCAGGCAAAGCCGCCCTGGCCCTGCGCCCGGTCCAGCGCCTGCTGCGCGCGCAGGATCAGGAATCCACGGTTGGCCAGCTCGACCAGCGGATCCATCCGGCTGAGCCGCTGCAGCTGGCGGTTCTGCGATTTGACCCGGCGCGCCAGCTGCCAGCTGAGGATGCTGAGGCCGATGCCATAGACGAACAGGAACGGCACACTGAGCACGATCGTGCGCTGCGACGTCACCGGCTGGTACGGAAACCCGAGCGCCCACCAGGCGAGCGCGAAGCCCAGCAGCAGCGCCAGCGTGGCGCGCATCGCCAAGCGCACGCCACCGGCGGCGATCTTGTCGGCCACCAGCAGTGCAGCGAACAGCGCGCTGGGCACGGCGCTCAGCGCCATGAACGCGATCCAGCCACCGCCGAAGAAGGAATCGGCCACCATGCAGCGGAACTGGACGACTGCCGGCTGGCGGGAGCGCCGGGTCAGCAACAGGGCCAGTGCCGGCCACGCCAGTGCGTTGAGCAGCAGCAGGCTCCACGCCGGTCCGCCGTCCCCGCGTTCGAGCATGATCGAGGCGATGGGGATCGCCCCCAGTCCATTGCCAACGAAGCGCATCCAGCCAATGCGCCGTGCCGCGCCAATGCCTTCGACCGCGCCTTCCGTCGAATCGGTGAAGAACGGCATTGCCGACCCCCTTGGACGATCGCACCTGCTGCTACGGCCCTTGCCGGGCTGCCTGCGATGAGTCTGACAGCCCGGCGTCAATTCGGGATCAAGGTTGCACGCTGCCGCGACCGCCGGATGGCTGCCCGCCGCCGCCCCGCTCCGCGCTCACCCGGGCCTGGGCACCGCCGTCGAACCGCGCAGCATGAAACTGAACTCCAGCGTCTGCTGAAGCGGTACATCGGCCTGATCGATGATCGCGAGCAGCAGGTTGACCGCGCGCTCGCCGATCTCGCGCATGGGCTGGCGGACGGTCGTCAACGGCGGGGTGAGGTAACGCGACGACGCCAGATCGTCGAAGCCGACGACGGACAGGTCGTCCGGCACGCGGATGCCCAGGTCCCGGCAGGCCGCGAGGGTGCCCAGCGCCATCTGGTCGCTGAAGCAGAACACCGCGGTCGGAACAGGCGTGGCGTGCAGCAGCGCCATTGCCGCCGCATGCCCGGACTCCACGGAGAAGTCACCCGGCACGATGCTGAGCTGGCGCAGGCGGCCACGCGCCCTGCCGGCCGCGCGGACCCCTTCCAGCCGTTGCTGGTGCAGGGGGTTGTCGGGCGGCCCGCCGACCACGGCGATCCGCTCGTGTCCCAGCGCGTACAGATGCTCCATCACGGTGCGTGCGGCGGCCGCATTGTCGATGTGGACGCTGGGGATACCCAGTGCGGGGTCGAACTCGCACCCGTTGACCACCGGCGCGGCGGCGCCACGCTGCTCGACGATCTCGCGCGCGGTGGGCGGCAGGCGATGACCGAGCACGATCATGCCGTCGGCCTCGTTGCGCCTGAGCATCTGCGCGTAGCGCTCCTCGCGGTCGGGTTGATGCTGGGTATCGCCCAGCAGGACCGCATAGCCGACCGCCTGCGCGGCCTCCTCCGCCCCCTGCAGGATCTGCGCGAAGAACGGATTGGCGATGTCCGGGACGGTGACCAGGATCTTGCCACTGCGCTGGGTCTTGAGCGTGCGCGCCACCGTGTTGGGCACATAGCCCAACGAGGCGGCCGCCTGTTCGATCCGCGCGCGGGTGGCCGGCAGCACTTTGTCCGGCCGCGAAAGCGCGCGCGACACCGTACCGGCGGACACGCCGACGTGTCTTGCGATGTCGTAGATGGTGGCCATGGCGTTAGTTCTCCTGCCCGCTGTGCACTGCACAACAGGTCCTGCGTAAGCCCCTGCTAGGATAATGCAATCGATTGCATCGAGGGCGAATCACGTTGAAGACGCTCAAGGGTCCAGCGCTGTTCCTGGCGCAGTTCATCGGCGACACAGCTCCTTTTGATCGGCTGGACACGCTGGCCGGATGGGCCGCGGGTCTGGGCTATTCTGGCGTACAAGTCCCCACCTCCGCGCCCCACCTGTTCGACCTGGCCGAGGCCGCCCGCAGCCAGGCGTACTGCGACGACATTGCCGGCATGCTGGCCGGGCATGGCGTACAGATCACCGAACTGTCGACCCACCTGCAGGGGCAGCTGGTGGCCGTCCATCCCGCCTATGACGCGCTGTTCGACGGGTTCGCGCCGCCGGAAAAGCGCGGCGATCCGGCCGCCCGCCAGGCCTGGGCGGTGGAGCAGCTGCTGTTGGCCGCCAAAGCCAGCCAGCGGCTGGGACTGACCGCACACGCCACGTTCTCCGGCGCACTGGCCTGGCCCTACTTCTACCCCTGGCCGCAGCGCCCCCCCGGGCTGGTGGATGCAGCCTTCGCCGAACTCGGCCGCCGCTGGCGCCCGATCCTGGATGCCTTCGACGCCTGCGGCGTGGACCTGTGCTTCGAGATCCACCCCGGCGAGGACCTGCACGACGGCGCGACCTTTGAACGCTTCCTCGACGTGGTGGACCACCACCCGCGCGCGAAGATCCTGTACGACCCCAGCCACCTGCTGCTGCAGCAGATGGACTACCTGGGCTTCATCGACCGCTACCACGCGCGCATCGGCATCTTCCACGTCAAGGACGCGGAGTATCGTCCCAGCGCGAGCAGCGGCGTGTATGGCGGCTATCAGGACTGGATCGATCGTCCGGGCCGTTTCCGTTCACTGGGCGACGGCCAGATCGACTTCAGGGCGATCTTCTCGAAGTTCGCCCAGTACGATTTCCCCGGCTGGGCGGTACTGGAATGGGAGTGCTGCCTGAAGCACCCCGAAGACGGCGCGCGCGAGGGCGCCGCCTTCATCCGCGACCACCTCATCCGCGTGACCGAACGCGCCTTCGACGACTTTGCCGACAGCGGCACCGACGCCGCGTCACTGCACCGCATGCTGGGAATCTGAGCCAAGACCGCCCCGGGAGGGCAAGCCATGACGCACGCCATGTCGCGCCTGGGCGCGATGATGTTTCTACAGTTCTTCATCTGGGGGGCGTGGTTCGTCACCCTCGGCACCTACCTGGTGCAGGGCCCGCTGCAGGCCAGCGCGAGCCAGGTAGCGACCGCCTTCCTCAGCCAGTCCATCGGCGCCATCGTGGCGCCGTTCCTGGTCGGCCTGATCGCGGATCGCTACTTCGCGGCGCAGCGCATCCTCGCGGTGCTGCACCTGGCCGGCGCGGTGCTGATGTGGCTGGCGTCCACCGCCACCAGCTTCAGTGTGTTCTCGGCCTGCGTGATGGGCTACATGCTGCTGTTCATGCCGACCCTGGCACTGGCCAACAGCGTGGCCATGCGGCACATGCAGTCGCCCGAGAAGCAGTTCCCGCTGGTACGCGTGGCCGGCAGCATCGGCTGGATCATCGCAGGCGTGCTGATCGGCTGGCTGGGGTGGGAGCAGGCGCATCGGCTTGAGCTGACGTTCCGCATGGCCGCATTGGCGTCGCTGGTGCTCGGGCTGTATGCGTTCACCCTGCCACACACACCGCCACTGGCACAGCAGCGCGACGCCGGGCTGGGGCAGATCCTGGGGCTGGACTCGCTGCGGCTGCTGAAGTCGCGCGCCTACCTGGTGTTCTTCCTGGCCTCCATCGCCATCTGCATCCCGCTGTCGTTCTATTACAACTTCACCAACCCCTATCTCAACGACCTGGGCGTGCGCGGTGCCGCGGGCCTGCAGTCGCTGGGCCAGGTCTCCGAGGTGCTGCTGATGCTGGCCATGCCCTTCCTGTTCGTGCGGCTGGGGGTGAAGACCATGCTGGCGGTGGGCATGGCGGCCTGGGTGGTGCGCTACGTCCTGTTCGCCTTTGGCGATGCCGGGGGCGGTTTCTCGCTGCTGGTGATCGGCATCGTGCTGCACGGCATCTGCTACGACTTCTTCTTCGTTACCGGCCAGATCTACACCGATGCGCACGCCGGCGCTGCCGCGCGCAGCAGCGCGCAGGGCTTCATCACCCTGGCCACCTACGGGGTTGGCATGTTGATCGGCACCTTCCTGTCCGGTGCCGTGGTCGAGCACTTCACCACCGCCGCAGGCCCGGACTGGCAACAGATCTGGTTGTTCCCGGCCGGCGTCGCGCTGGTGGTGCTGGTCGCCTTCCTGCTGCTGTTCCGCGACCGGCCGGTGGCTGCGGCCGCACCATCCACCCTCTGAGGAGACCCGCCGATGCCCCAGCTTGGAATCGCCATCATCGGCACCGGCATGATCGGCGCCGTGCATCGTCGCGCGGCCTTGCTCGCCGGTGCCGAGGTACGCGGCGTCGCCGCTTCGTCAGCGCAGCGCGCGCGCGAGATGGCGCAGCTCTGGAATGTTCCGCGCGCCTACCGGGACATCGAAGAGGTGATCGCCGATCCGCAGGTGCAGGTCGTGCACGTGTGCACGCCGAACCACCTGCACCGTGCCATGGCCCAGGCCGCACTGGAGGCCGGCAAGCACGTGATCTGCGAGAAGCCGCTGGCGACCACGCTGGAGGATGCGCGGGAGCTGGCCGCGTTGGCCGCCTCGACCGGATTGGTTGCCACGGTGCCGTTCGTCTACCGCTACCACCCGGTGGTGCGTGAGGCCCGCGCGCGCATCGCGCAGGGTGAGCTGGGGCCGTTGCACCTGATCCATGGCAGCTACCTGCAGGATTGGCTGCTGGACCCGGCCAGCAACAACTGGCGCGTGGACCCTGCGCTGGGAGGCACGTCACGCGTGTTCGCCGACATCGGTTCACACTGGTGCGATCTGGTCGAATGGGTCAGCGGCGAACGCTTCGCCGAGGTCAGCGCGGCGTTCGCCACCGTGATCGCCGAACGCGGCGCGGTCAGCGCGCAGAGTTTCAGCACACCGGCCGCGGGGGGCGCAATGCAGGCGGTCGCAAGCGAGGACGTGGCGGCCGCGATGTTCAGGACCCGGGCCGGTACGCTGGCGTCGTTGACCGTCAGCCAGGTGTCGGCCGGACGCCGCAACCGCCTCTGGTTCGAGATCGACGGCGCCAACGCCAGCGTCGCCTTCGACCAGGAGGATGCCGAGCGGCTGTGGATCGGCCTGCCCGACCAGCGCGAGGAGATCTTCGTGCGCGGGCCCGGCGCGGGCAGTGCCGAACAGCGCCGGCTGTCGGTGCTGCCGGCCGGGCACGCGCAGGGCTACGCCCAGTGCTTCGAGGCGTTCGTCGCCGACACCTACCGCGCCATTGAAGGTGAGCGGCCGCAGGGCCTGCCCACCTTCGAAGACGGCCTGCGCTCGGCGCAGATCGTCGATCGTGTCATTGCATCGGCCAGGTCACGCGCCTGGACCGCCATCGGTTGAATCCCGGGAGGACCCCATGATGAACATCCGTGTGCGTAGAACTGCAACCCTTGTCGTGCTGTTGCTCGCTGCCCTGCCCGCCCTCGCGCGGAACGCAGCAGCTCCGCAGCAACCCATCGCCGTGCAGATGTACACGCTGCGCAACGCCGGCTCACTGGACCAGCAGCTGAAGATCGTCCACGACGCGGGCGTGCGCGCGGTGGAAACGGTCGGTACCCAGAACGTCAGCGCGCAGGCGTTGAAGCAGTTGCTGGACCGCTACGCGATCAAGGCGGTTTCGTCGCATGTCCCGTTGACCGAACTGCGCAACAACCTTGATGGCGTGGTGGCGTTCAACCGCGCGATCGGCAACACCACGCTGGTGGTGCCCTACCTGGATCAGAAGGACCGGCCGGCCGATGCCGCAGGCTGGACCGCGCTGGGCCAGGACCTGGGCCGGATCGCCAGGCAACTGCGCGGCAAGGGCATGCAGCTGGCCTATCACAACCACGACTTCGAGCTGGCCGACTTCGAAGGCAGGACCGGACTGGAGCTGCTGTTCGCGGCGGCCGGGCCCGAGCTGCAGACCGAGCTGGACCTGGCCTGGGTCGCGCGTGCGGGTCTGGACCCGGCGGCGATGCTGGGCAAGTTCAGCGGCCGCCTGTTCGCGGTGCATGCCAAGGACAATGCGCCCAAGGGCCAGGCCGAAGACGAAGGCGGATTCGCCGCGGTGGGCCAGGGCGTGCTGGACTGGAACGCGATCCTGCCTGCCGCAGCGGCGGCCAACGTGAAGTGGTACATCGTCGAGCACGACCAGCCACGCGATCCGAGCAAGGTCATCCAGACCGGCGCGGACTACCTGCGTGAACACCTGACCCTCAGCCAGCCCGCTCGTGCGCGGCGCTGATCCGCAAAGGAGCCTTGCTTGGACATCCGCCTGAAACCGATCCTGCCCCTGGCCGTGCTCCTGTGCGGCACGACACTGGCAACCGCTGCGTGGTGCAAGGACGACCCTGCCGCCGGAGCGAAGCTCTACTCCGCCAACTGCACCGCCTGCCATGGCGCGGACCGCGCTGGCATGCCGGGTGCGTTCCCGGCGCTCACCGATGTCAGCAAGCGCCTGGATGCCGCGCAGATCAAGGACAAGATCAGGAAGGGCGGCGGCCTGATGCCGCCCTTCCCCCAGCTGTCGCAGCAGGAGATCGATGACATCGCCAGCTACCTGGCGAAGTAACGGACCGGGCTACAGCTCGCGCACCCAGATGTTGCGGTAGCTGACCCTGGAGTCATGCTCCTGCAGATAGAGCGGCGCACAGGCATGGGGCGAATACGAGGGCGCCCCGATGTACTCGGTCTTGCCTGCCAGCACGGTGTCATCCTGCACCAGCACGCCGTTGTGCAGCACCGTGATGCGCGCAGGCGAAATCAGCCCGCCTCCCGCCGAGAAGCGCGGTGCCTTCCAGAGGATGTCGTAGGCCTGCCACTGGCCCGGCGCGCGCGAGGCATTCACCCGCGGCATGGCCTGCTTGTAGATGGAGCCGGCCTGGCCATTGGCATAGGTCGGGTTGTTGTAGCTGTCGAGCACCTGCAGTTCATACCGTTCCTGCAGGAAGATCCCGCTGTTGCCGCGGTTCTGGCCGTCGAAGCCCTTCGTTTCGGCGGGAGTACGCCATTCGACATGCAGCTGGACATCGCAGAAGCGTTGCCGGGTACGGATGCCCTTGCTGCCCGGAACGACCGTCATCGCGCCCCCGGCAACCTTCCAGGGCACGCGTCCGCCCTGCTCCGATTCCCACGCGGACACATCCTTGCCATCGAACAGCACGATCGCGTCGGAGGGGGCCTTGCCTGGCGGCGTGGCCACGACAGCGGGTACGGGGGTCCACACTTCGGTCTTCTTCGGGTCACGTGCAGCGTCGGCACTGTCCTGCGCCGATGCCGATGCCGTGGCCAGCAGGCCGGCGGTGGCCAGCACTGTGCGGATCATCCTGGTGTTGTCCATCAGCTGGTCCCCCACGCCGGCGTACCGGGGACATAGGCGAGGTCGCCATCGTAGCGTCCCGGCACGGCGACGTACTGCAGCACTCCGGTCGCGCCGACCTTGGAGGTGAAGAAGCCGAAAATGGCCAGCTGCTTGATCATCGTGAAGTAATGCGGCATGGCCTCGCCCTCTTCGGGCGTCCCGGTTTCGGTCACCTCGGCAGGGCGTGCCCTGGCTTCCGCGTCCAGGCGGCGCAGCAGTTCGGTGCGGGCGTCCGGCGTGAGCGACACGAAACGACCGCCTGCGCGCGTGTTGATGTCGGCCAGGCCGGTGCGGAACGCTGCCTGCTGGCGGGCGGTGTAGCAGTCGCTGACGAACGTGGCCATGAACAGGCCGGCGCCGGCATCCTTTGCACCCGGTGTCCGGGTCCGCGGCAGGATGGTCTCGGCGATCTCGTCGAGCATGCCGATATCGGCGTCGGAGAACGCGGGCATCGCCCCGGTTGCCGGAACCTTGCCATGCACCAGGGCCGGCAGGCCGACCATGGCCGTACCGGTGGCTGCAACGATCATCTTCAGCAGTTCGCGGCGGTCCATCACAGGTTCCCCGCTTTCAGTTCGCGCACCGCATGGTCGGCCGCGCGCGCGGTCAGCGCCATGTAGGTCAACGAGGGGTTCACGCAGGCGCTGGAGGTCATGCAGGCACCGTCGGTGACGTAGACGTTGGGCGCATCCCAGACCTGGTTGTGCGCGTTCAATACCGAACTCTTCCGATCACGTCCCATGCGCGCGGTCCCCATCTCATGGATGCCCTTGCCCGGGGCGTAGTCGTTGTCGTGCATCTTCACGTCCTTGACCCCGGCCGCCTCCAGCATCTCGGCGGCATCGGCGGCCATGTCCTTGCGCATCGCCAGTTCGTTGGCACGCATGGACACATCCATCGCCAGCACCGGCAGCCCCCACTTGTCCTTGCGGTCGCGGTCCAGGCGGATCGCATTGTCGTGGTGCGGCAGCATTTCACCGAACCCGGTCATGCCGATGCGCCAGTCGCCCGGTACGGTCAGCGCCTCCTTCAGATCGGCACCGATGTTCAGCTCGGCGATCTCGCGCGACCAGCCGGTGCGGCTGGCACCGCCCTGGTAGCCGAACCCGCGCAGGTAACCCCGCTTGTCGGACGCGACGTTGCGGAAGCGCGGAATGTAGAAGCCGCAGGGACGGCGGCCGAAGTAGTACTTGTCTTCGTAGCCCTCGACCCGGCCCGAGGCGCCCGCACCGAAATGATGGTCCATCACGTTGTGCCCCAGCTCGCCCGACGAAGAACCCAGTCCCCCGTCCCAGACGTCGGTCGCCGAATTCATCAGCAGCCAGGTGGAGTTGAACGACGACGCGTTGAGGAAGATGACCTTGGCGGTGTACTGGTAGGTCTGCCCGGTTTCGGCGTCGATCACCTCCACGCCACGCGCACGCTTGCGGTCCTTGTCGTAGAGCACTTCCTTGACGATCGAGAACGGCCGCAGCGTCAGGTTGCCGGTCTTCATCGCCGCCGGCAGCGTCGCCGACTGGGTCGAGAAGTAGGCACCGAAGGGACAGCCCAGGATGCACTTGTTGCGGTACTGGCAGTTCACGCGCCCCTGCTCGGGCATCGGCTGGGTGATGTTGGCCGTGCGCGAGTGGATCATGTGCCGCGTTCCGCCAAAGGCCTTCTTGATCCGAGCGGCCACGTCCTTCTCGACGATGTTCAACGGGATCGGCGGCAGGAACTCGCCGTCCGGGAGCACGTCCAGTCCTTCGCGCGTGCCGGCGATGCCGGCGAACTTCTCCACATGGTCGTACCACGGCGCGATGTCGGCATAGCGGATCGGCCAGTCGGTGGCAATGCCATCCTTGAGGTTGGCTTCGAAGTCCAGGTCGGAAAACCGATAGCTCTGCCGGCCCCACATCAGCGAGCGCCCACCCACGTGGTAGCCACGGAACCAGTCGAAGCGCTTGGTCTCGATGTAGGGCGAGTCCCGCTCGTTGGCCCACATTCCTTCCAGGTTCTCGGCCAGGCCGTAGTCGCGCATCAGCACCGGGAACGCGGCCTTCATCGCCTGCGTCGGCCGGTTGCGATGCGGGAAATCCCACGCTTCCTTCATCGCGTTGACGTAGTCCTTGACGTGCTCGATGTTGCGCCCGCGTTCCAGCATCAGGACCTTCAGGCCCTTCTCGGTCAGCTCCTTCGCTGCCCAGCCGCCACTGATTCCCGAGCCAACAACAATGGCGTCGTAGTGATTATCTGCCATGGGTCTCTCACCTGGGTGGATATCGTTTCAGACGTCGCAGAGGCGGATCGCCTCGCGCAATGAACCAACAGGATCGGGCGCGGCAGGCATGAACTCCTGCGCCACATACCCCTCGAAACCGGTGTCGCGGATCGCGCGGCAGATCGCTGCATAGTTCAGCTCCTGCTGGTCTCCGATCTCATGCCGGCCAGGCACGCCTGCGGTGTGGTAGTGCTTGAAGCAGGCGTGATGCTTGCCGATGGTGGCGATGATGTCGCCCTCCATGATCTGCATGTGGTAGATGTCGTACAGCAGGCCGAAGTTGTCCGAGCCGAGCCGCTGGCACAGCTCCACGCCCCAGGCCGAGTGGTCGCACAGGTAGTCGCGGTGATCGACCTTGGAGTTGAGCAGCTCCATCACCAGCACGACGCCACGCTTCTCGGCATGCCCGAGGATGCGCTTGAGGCCAGCCTCGGCATTGGCCATGCCGTCATGCGGGTCCATGCCGTTGCGGTTGCCGGAGAAGCAGATGAGATTCCGGTAACCGGCATCGGCCACCAGATCGATGTGCCGCGTGTAGCGCTCTACCAGCGGGTCGTGGACCTCACGGCCGGCAAAGCCCTGGGTCAGGCCCAGCTCCGCGCCATTGCACATCGAGCTGTACACGCCATGGGCCTTCAGCGTGGGCCAGTCTTCCGGGCCAACCAGGTCGATGGCGGCGAAGCCGATGTCCTTCACCGTCGCACAGAGCTGGGCGACCGACAGCTGCGGGAAGGTCCAGCGTGCGACGGAATGCTTCAGGTTGCCCTTCAGCGGTGCAGTGGTGGCGAATGCAGTCCGCGCGCCCACTGTAGTACCCAGGGCCACGCTTCCAGCGACAGCGATACGAAGCGCATCACGCCGTGTCAGCCCACCTGCCGGGACCGGTCTGATTGTATGGATGGACATCCACCTCCCGGCCTCCCAACCGGTATCAAACGCAACGATTCACAGCAATGCAATCGATTGCACCATAGGGGAGGAAACTGGATGCTTGCAAGTTGCGGTGCACGAAAACTGATGCTGCGAGGCACAACTCCGATGCAATCGCGGAAAAAGAAAAGCCCCGCATGAGCGGGGCTTTCTTTTCTGCTGCAGGCGAGCGTCCGATCAGAACGGAATATCGTCGTCAGCGAAGTCGTCCATCGGCGGCGCCTGCTGCGGCTGCGGGCGCTGGTTGCCGCCCTGGTTGCCGTAACCGCCGCCCTGGTTGCCGCCCTGGTTGCCATAGCCGCCGCCCTGGCCGCCACGCTGGCCACCGCCGCCGCCGTACTCCTGGCGCGGCGCCTGCTGGCGCTGCGGACGATCGCCGCCGTAGTTGCCACCACCGCCACCGCCGCCGCCTTCACCGCGGCCGCCCAGCATCTGCATTTCATCGGCGATGATGTCCGTGGAGTACTTCTCCACGCCGTCCTGGCCGGTGTACTTGTCGTAGCGCAGGCTGCCTTCGACGTAGACCGAGCTGCCCTTGCGCAGGTACTCGCCGGCGATCTCGCCGAGCTTGCCGAAGAACACCACGCGGTGCCATTCGGTGCGCTCCTGCTGGTTGCCATCCTTGTCCTTGCGGACGCTGGTGGTGGCCAGGCTGATGCGGGTGATCGCCATGCCGCCCTGGGTGTACTTCACGTCCGGGTCGTTGCCGAGATTGCCGACCAGGATGACTTTGTTGATGCCGCGCGCCATAGGTACCTTCGTCCGTTGTCCAGGGGCAGACCGCCAGTGATAGCACAGCCCCGGGCGGGGTGCAGTACGCTGGGCCGCCCCTGGTGAAATTTGGGGGAATGCGAGAACGACGCATCTTACCATTGCCGCCGCCATCCGCCCGGTCAGGACACCCCGACCGCACCGAAGGACCAGGCTGATTTCCTTGTCCGGCAATGACTTACCTGCGCCCAGGCCGACGTTGAGAGGGGCATTCGCGTCTGCGCATGGCATCATGCCCGGGCACCTTCCACCTGCCCGCTCCGCCCGCACATGACGATCAAAGGCAAAGCCACCTCCCTGGACATCGCCCACCTGGCCGGAGTCTCACAGCCCACGGTGTCGCGGGCCCTGCGTGGCAGCCCGATGGTCAACGCCGAGACCCGTGAGCGCATCCTGCGCATTGCCCGCGAGCTGAACTACAAGGTCGACAAGAATGCCTCCAGCCTGCGCCTGCGCAATGCCGGCACGCTGGCCCTGCTGTTCTTCGAGGACCCGACCAACGATGACTCGCTGATCAACCCGTTCTTCCATTCGATGCTGGGCTCGATCACCCGCGCCTGCGCGCTGCATGGGCAGGACCTGCTGGTCTCGTTCCAGCAGCTGTCCACCGACTGGCAGGCCGATTACGAGGACAGCAACAAGGCCGACGGCATCATCCTGCTCGGCTACGGCGACTACCACGAATCGCGCGACCGCCTGCAGCGGCTGGTCGAACAGGGCACGCATTTCGTGCGCTGGGGCGCCGCCCTGCCCGGCCAGCCCGGTGTCTCGATCGGCAGCGACAACTTCCAGGGCGGGCATGACATCACCACCCACCTGTTGCAGCAGGGCTGCCGCCGCATCGCCTTCCTCGGCCATGCCTCCAGCCATTACCCCGAATTCCAGGAGCGCTACCGCGGCCACGTCGCGGCCCTGCAGGAACATGGCCTGGCCGCCGAACCGGCGCTGCAGCACGACGCCATCACCACCGAAGCCTCTGGCCAGCAGGCCTGCCAGGCGCTGCTGGCGCGCGCTGAACCAGTCGATGCGATCTGCGCGGCCAGCGACCTGATCGCCATCGGCGCGATCCGCGCCCTGCGCGACGCCGGGCTGCGCGTACCGCAGGACGTGGC
Organism: Stenotrophomonas pavanii; assembly: GCF_900101175.1. Classification (GTDB taxonomy): domain Bacteria; phylum Pseudomonadota; class Gammaproteobacteria; order Xanthomonadales; family Xanthomonadaceae; genus Stenotrophomonas; species Stenotrophomonas pavanii. The sequence goes on from NZ_FNFQ01000014.1 coordinate 76,931, forward strand.
GGTCACCGGCTTCGACGACATCCCGCTGGCGGCTTCGGTGTCCCCGGCGCTGACCACCGTACAGCAGGACACCAAGCAGGCCGGGCAGCTGCTGGTGGAACGCCTGCTGGCGCTGATCGGCCGGCAGCCGGTGGACAGCCAGAGCATCCCGGTGAAGCTGGTGGTGCGCGAATCGTCCCTGCGCGGGTAAGCGCTGTCCCTGCCAACGCGCGACGGCGGGATTTCCCCCCCATGACCAACGGCGGATGCGGACCGGGGCGATTGCGCGGATAACGCGCAGACAACGTCCAGGGAAAGGTGTACGTCGCATGCTGAAGATCGATTCGCTGTCCAAGACCTACGCCAACGGCGTGCACGCTCTCAACAACGTCAGCCTGGACATCCCGCGCGGCATGTTCGGCCTGCTTGGGCCCAACGGCGCTGGCAAGTCCTCGCTGATGCGCACGCTGTCCACCCTGCAGGAAGCCGACAGCGGTACGGCTGTCCTCAGCATTCCGGGCGAGGCACCGATCGACGTGCTGCGCGACAAGGACGCGGTGCGTCGCCGCCTGGGCTACCTGCCGCAGGATTTTGGCGTGTACCCGAAAGTCAGCGCGCTGGACCTGCTGGAACACTTCGCGGTGCTCAAGGGACTGACCCAGCGCGCGCAGCGCCGCGAAGTGGTCGATGGACTGCTGCAGCAGGTGAACCTGTGGGACGCGCGCAAGCGCAAGCTCGGCACCTACTCCGGCGGCATGCGCCAGCGCTTCGGCATTGCCCAGGCATTGCTGGGTGACCCACGGCTGGTGATCGTCGACGAGCCCACTGCCGGCCTCGACCCGGAGGAACGCAACCGCTTCCTCAACCTGCTGGCCGCGATCGGCGAGAACGTGGCGGTGATCCTGTCCACCCATATCGTCGAGGACGTGACCGACCTGTGCCCGACGATGGCGATCATGAACAAGGGCCAGGTACTGCTGAGCGGCCGCCCCAGCGAGGCGATCGACGCCCTGCAGCACCAGGTCTGGCGCAAGCAGGTCGATCCTTCGGAGCTGGCCGAGCATGAAGCGCGCCATGTGGTGCTGTCGACCCGGCTGGTCGGTGGCCGCCCGGTGATCCATGTGCACAGCGCCAACGACCCCGGCGACGGCTTCGCGGCCGTGGCCCCCGACCTCGAGGACGTGTACTTCCAGCGCCTGCGCCTGCAGGCCCGTGCCCGCGCGGCAGCCTGAGCGGAGCACGCCATGATCCTCAACTTCTTCCGTTTCGAGCTGCGCGAGCAGCTGCGCTCGCCCCTGCTGTGGCTGCTGGCCGGGCTGTTCGCCCTGCTCGCCTTCGCCGCCGCGTCCAGTGACGCCGTACAGATCGGTGGCGGCAGCGGCAACGTGCACAGCAACGCGCCGACCGTGATCGCACAGATGCTGGGGATCTTCACCCTGCTCGGCATGCTGGTGACTGCGCTGTTCGTCAGCAATGCGCTGCTGCGTGACTTCGAACTGGGCACCGCCGAATTGATCTTCGCCAGCCCGGTGAAACGCCGCGACTACCTGGCCGGGCGCATCGCCGCGGCCCTGGCCACCGGCCTGCTGTTCTACCTGCTGGTCGCTTTCGGGCTCTGGCTGGCACCGTTCATGCCCTGGGTGGACGCCGAGCGCATGGGGCCGATCAGCTGGCAGGGCTATGCCTGGAGTTTTGCGGTCATCGTCATTCCCAACCTGTTGTTCACCACCGCGCTGCTGTCACTGCTGGCGGCGGTCACGCGTTCGATCCTGTGGGTCTACATCGGGCTGGTGGCCTACCTGGTGCTGTTCGGCGCCAGCGCGGCGGTGCTGCGCGACATCGACAACACCTGGCTGGCGGTGCTCAGCGAGCCTTTGGGCATGCGCGCCCTGTCGCGCACCATCCGCTACTGGTCCACCGCCGAGCACAACAGCGGCGTTCCCGGCCTGGCGGGCTACCTGCTGGCCAACCGTGCCCTGTGGCTGGGTGTGACGGCGCTGCTGTTCGCCGCCACGTTCGCCCTGTTCCGCACCGAGCGCAGCGGCAGCGGCCGTCGTCGCTGGGGCCGCCGGCAGGCGCAGCCGGTTGCCGACGCCGCAGCGCTTCGGCCCACCCGCACCCCGTTGCCGCGCGTGGTTCCGGCATTCAGTGCGTCCACCGCGTGGCAACAGTTCCTGCGCCAGGTGCGCTTCGATACACGCGGTGTACTGCGCAGCGTGCCGTTCATCGTGCTGCTGGTGCTGGGCATGGCCAATTTCCTGCCCAACGCGCTGTTCCGGCAGACCCTGTACGGCACCTCGATCTGGCCGGTCACCTCGCAGATGATCATGGGCCTGCAGGGCGCTTTCAGCTGGCTGCTGGTGATCATCGTGCTGTTCTTCGCCGGTGAGCTGGTGTGGAAGGAACGCAGCGCGCGCATCAACGAAGTGACCGATGCCATGCCGGTGCCGAACTGGGTACCGCTGCTGGCCAAGTTCACCGCGCTGCTGGCAGTGATCATCTGCTTCCAGGCCGCCGGTGCGCTGGCGGCGATGGGCGTGCAGCTGGTCAAGGGCTACACCCACCTGGAGCCGCTGCTGTACCTGCGCAGCCTGGCGATGGATTCGGTGATCTACCTCCTGATGGGAGGCCTGGCCCTGGTGCTGCAGGTGCTCACCAACAACAAGTTCCTCGGCTACGCGCTGCTGATCGTGGTGATGATCGGCCAGGGCGTGCTCGGCATGCTGGACTACACGCAGAACCTGTACAACTTCGGTGGCTGGCCCAACGCTCCCTATTCGGACATGAACGGCTACGGCCACTTCCTGCCGGGGCAGCTGGCATTCCAGGGCTACTGGGCACTGTTCCTGCTGACCCTGATGTGCCTGGCGTCGGCATTCTGGGTGCGCGGTGTCAGCCAGGGCCTGCGCCAGCGCCTGGCCCTGGCCGGCCGCCGCCTGCGCGGCCCGACCGGCGTCTTCGCCGGACTTGCGGCATTGGCCTTCGCCGGCGTGGGCGGCTGGCTGTACTGGAGCACCAATATCCGCAACGAGTTCATCTCGCCCGACCAGCAGCTGGACCTGCAGGCCCGCTACGAGCGCGAGCTGTCGAAGTACCGCGCCCTGCCGCAGCCACGCATCGTGGCAGTGGACAACCGCGTGGACCTGTTCCCGGAATCGCAGTCGATGGTGATCGATGCGAACTGGACGGTGCGCAATACCCATGCCACGCCGATCCAGGACGTGCATGTTTCGATGGGCGATGACAAGCAGCTGGTCGACGTCGACCTGGGTGGGCAGACGCTGTCGTTGCGCGATGCCGATCTCGGCTACCGCATCTACCGCCTGCAGAAGCCGCTGCAGCCGGGCGAAACCCGCAACGTGCATTTCCGGGTGGTGCAGAATCCCAACGGCATCACCGCCGGTCAGGCTCCGAGCAACATCGTGGACAACGGCACCTTCTTCAACAGCCGCGTGCTGCCCTCGTTCGGCTACAGCGAGGGCGCCGAAATCACCGATCGCAACGAGCGGCGCAAGCGCGGCCTGGGTGAACCCCGGCGCATGCCCAGGCTGGAGGACGAAGCGGCGCGCGCCAACACCTACATTGCCAACGATGCCGACTGGCTCGACTTCCGCACCACGGTCTGCACCGCACCAGACCAGGTGGCGCTGGCCCCGGGCTACCTGCAGCACGAGACCACGGTCAACGGCCGGCGCTGCTTCAGCTATGCCATGGACCGGCCGATGCTGAACTTCTATGCCTATCTCTCGGCACGCTGGGAGGTGCGCAAGGCGAAGTACAAGGACATCCCGATCGAGGTCTACTTCGATCCGGCGCACGGCTACAACGTGGACCGGATGATCGAGGCGGTGCAGAAGTCGCTGGCCTATTACGAGGCGAACTTCACCCCGTACCAGCACCGCCAGGTACGCATCATCGAGTTCCCGGGCTATGCCCGCTTCGCGCAGTCGTTCGCCAACACCATCCCCTATTCCGAGGCCATCGGTTTCATCGCCGACCTGCGCGACCCGGACAAGGTGGACTACGTGTTCTACGTGACCGCGCACGAGATCGCGCACCAGTGGTGGGCGCACCAGGTGATCGGTGCCAACGTGCAGGGCGCGACCGTGCTGTCCGAATCGCTGTCGCAGTACTCGGCCTTGATGGTGATGGAGCAGGAATACGGCCGCCAGCACATGCGCCAGTTCCTCAAGCGCGAACTGGACGGCTACCTGTCCGGCCGCGGTGGCGAAGCCATCGAGGAACAGCCGCTGGAACGCGTGGAAAACCAGCAGTACATCCACTACCAGAAAGGTTCGCTGGCCTTCTACCGCCTGCGCGAGGAGATCGGCGAGCAGGCGCTGAACCGTGCGTTGAAGCGCTTCCTGCAGGACAAGGGCTACCAGCAGCCGCCGTACACCACCTCACGCGAGCTGCTGGGCTACATCCGCGCCGAGACGCCGGCCGACCGCCAGCAGCTGGTCACCGACCTGTTCGAGAAGATCAGCTTCTACGACAACCGGGTGATGGCCGCCAGCGCCCGCAAGCGCGATGATGGCCGCTACGACGTGACACTGGACCTGCACGCGGCCAAGCAGTACGCCGACGGCAAGGGCAAGGAAAGTGACGGGAAGATGGATGACTGGGTCGAGGTCGGCGTATTCGCCAACGGGCCGTCGGGCAAGGAGCGCGACCAGAAGGTGCTGTACCTGCAGCGCCACCACATCACCAGCGCCGCGCCGAAGATCACGGTGACGGTGGATGAAAAGCCGGATGAAGCGGGCTTTGACCCGTACAACAAGCTGATCGACCGGGTGAGCGATGACAACCGGCGCAAGGTGACGATGTGAGGAACGGGGTGCCGGCCGATGCGCCGGCGCTCCGCGCAACACATGCGGGGTTTGGAGTGGCTTGACTTGGCTCGCCCTACTGTAGTGCCGAGCCATGCTCGGCACATTGTCCACGACAGCCGCGAAGGTTCAGCGCACCGGGGGCTTTGGCCCCAGCAACGCCAGCAGCACGAAGACCACGATCGAGGCGACGGTGCCGAGCGCCGCCGGCAACCCGAATGCCCAGGCCGAACGACCCCGCTGGTGCGCCCACTGGGCCAGATGCCAGGCCGCGCCCAGGTTGATCAGCCAGGCAATGACGAACACCGGCCACAGCACCATGCCCACCGCGCGCAGCACGGGCATGGACACCAGCGCGGCGACAATGGCCGCGATCAGGAAGACCAGCGCGGAGCGGGAATGGCGTGATCGTGCCGGTGCGTCGGCAGGCAATTCCCTCGATTCCATGGCAGCGCCTCGATCCCGGTGTTGACCAAGGGGATCACGTACGGCGCCCGAAGGGAAGCTCTGTGTAGAGTCGCGCCGTGCTCGACGGATCCGGCATTGCGCGAACGGCAGCCGAGCATGGCCGCGGCTCTACAATCAACCCGGGGCGAAGTCCTTCAGGATCTCGCCGACGCCGCTGGGCGAGATCTCGAAGCCCAGCGGAGTGCCCGGATTGATCACCACGCCGTAGCCACCCGGCACGCGGCGCAGCACGTCCAGCATCCGCCAGCGGATCTGGTGTTCGGCCTGCTGGCTGTAGATGCCCACGCGCGACTGATCGGTGAACACGGCCACGTGCAGGGTGCCCTGCTTGTCGAACAGCAGCGGGTCGAAGCCGCTGCCATCGGGGGTCACCAGGCTGCCGGTCAGCAGCACCACCTCGGAGGCGACGAAAGCCTCCATGAAGGCGCGGATCGGCACCGCGCCGTCCATCGCCGCCTTCAGCAGGGTTTCGATCGGGGTCTGCGGGGCGAGGTCGGTCATGGCGGTGCGGCACGGCGTGAGGGGGGCCTATTGTGCCGCATAGGGTCGCCCCGGTAGTGCCGGCCGCTGGCCGGCACCTGAAGGGACCATGGATTCATGGGTTGCCGGCCAGCGGCCGGCACTACCGCCCCAGGCGCACGTCCCGCGCCTTCTGGTCGGCCACCGCCTTGTCCAGCTCGGCCTGCAGCGCGGGCTGCTGTACCGGCGCATCCAGCACGTAGACCTTCACCCCGTGCGCAGGCACTTCAGTCTGCAGGCGGTTCTTCACTTTCACCTCGCCGCCGCCCAGCGCATCGCGCCAGCGGCCCGCCTGGAGGTAACGCGCCACGGTGAAGGTCCGGGCCTGGTCGCCCTTGTTCAACAGCACCAGCGCGGTCTGCGCCACGTCGCCGTGCTGCAGTACGCGGAAGAACACCGCCTCGTCGCCCTGCAGCCGCTCGTTCACCTGCAGGCCACGCTGCAGCGCCGGAGTGGCCTCACGCAGCCTGGCGATGCGCTGCAGCGGCGCAAAGATCGGGCTCTGCGGCGCGGCGTCGACACGCTCCTGGCCAAAGTACGCGCGGTTGCCGGCGTGCTCGGCGCGACCGCGCATGAAGCCGGTTTCCGAGCCGTAGTAGACCACCGGAATGCCGCGCGCGGTGAACAGCCAGTTGTGCGCATCGATGAAGCCGTTGTCGCTCGCCTGCAGGCGAGGCATGTCATGGTTGTCGTAGAAGCTCATCAGCTCGTACGGGTTGGCGTAGGGACCGCCACTCAGGTGCAGCGGCTCGGCCAGGACTTCAAAGCCCTTGCCGGCGGTGCCGAAGGCCTGCTCCAGCGCCCCCCGCAACGGGAAGTCGAGCACGCTGACGTTGGCGTTGGCCGGCCAGGTGTGCTCGGCAATGCGCGCGGCATCGTAGTCGAACGCCTCGCCGAACATGAACATGCCCGGATGCTCGGCACGGATGCGCTTGACGAAGGCGTGCCACCACGGGTGCGGCAGCCAACCGATGGTGTCGATGCGCAGTGCATCCACGCCCTGCGCGGTCCATTGCAGGTAGGCGCCCACCAGGTAATCCATCACCGCCGGGTTGTCCTGGTTGAAGTCGGACAGCTCGGCCAGATTGCCGTCGAAGATCGAACCGTCCTTGCTGTCGACCGGCCCGATGTTGTTGTAGAACGCGTGCAGCGGGTTGTGCTTCGGATCCAGCTTCTGGGGCGGCAGGTTCTGGTGGTCGGCGATCAGCCTGCCCTCCTTGTCGAAGATCTGCCCAAACTGCGGCTGCCGCGTTGGCATGGTCCAGGCCGGCGAGCCGTGGTTGCCGACAATGTCCAGCACCACCTTCAGGCCCGCGCCATGCAGCCCTTTGGTCAGCCCGGCGAAGTCCAGGTCCTTGCTGGGCAGGTGCTCGTCGAGCTTGTAGAAGTTGATGCCCCAGTAGCCGTGGTAGCCGGTCTTGCCGCGGTCGGTCAGCGTACTGGTGCAGCTGATCGGCTTGCTGCCGGTAAACGCCTCGTCCGGATTGTCGACGATGGGCGTGATCCACACCGCGCCGAAGCCGAGGTCGCGGATGTACTGCGCATTGTCGAGCACGCCGCGGAAGTCACCGCCGAGGTAGCCGATGTTGCCGTCCACCTTGTCCGGGCACGGCACCGGAATATCGAAGGTGCGGTGCGCGCCGCCCTGGTCGCGATGATCGTTGGCCGGATCACCGTTGACGAAGCGGTCGGTGACCACGAAGTACACCGCATCGCTGGCGAACGGCTCGGTGGTACCGACGTAGTCCGGGCGCGGCGCGGCCGCCGCCTGGCCGGCCAGCAGTACAAGGGAAACAGCAACAGACAGCGCACCACGCATCACACCACCTCCGGACGGGACGGTACCCGCAGCACGCACAGGCCGGCGACGAACAGGCTGCAACCGCCCAGCACCAGCACCTGCATCGGCTGGCCGCCCAGCCAGGCGCGCAGGGCAAAGCCAAGCGCACTGGCAGCGACCAGCTGCGGGATCACGATGAAGAAATTGAAGATGCCCATGTACACGCCCATCTTCGATGCCGGCACGCTGTCGGACAGCAGTGCATACGGCAGCGACAGGATCGAGGCCCAGGCGAAGCCAACGCCCACCATCGACAGCAGCAGCCAGTGCGGATCGCGGATGAACATCAATGAGACCAGGCCGGCGCCGCCCAGCCACAGGTTGACCAGGTGGCTCCAGCGCAGGCCGATCGCACGCACCAACGGTGGAATCAGCACTGCGGCCAGCGCGGCAAAACCGTTGTAGGCACCGAACAGCACACCCACCCAGTTGGCGCCCTCGTTGTAGGCCGCCGACTGTGGATCGGTCGAACCGAAATGGGTGCCCGCCACTGCGGCGGTGGTGTAGATCCACATCGCGAACAGCGCAAACCACGAGAAGAACTGCACCCATGCCAGGCGACGCATGGTGATCGGCATCGCGCGCAGGTCACCCACGATGGCGGCCAGCATGTGGGTGGCCGGCAACGCGCGCGCGGCCGCCAGCAACAGGCCATAGCCGGCGCACAGGCCCGCCAGCACGTACAGCATCCTGTCGCCTTGCCGCCAGGTGATCAGCAGGGCCAGCAACACACCCAGCCCGAGCCACAAGGCCACCTGCGTCCACGGTGCAGGACCACTGATCACCGCTGCTGCGTGGTGTGCCGGAGGTTCGGCATCATCGAAACCGGCCAGCTCTGCCGGCGAGTATTCGCGGGTGCTGGCCACTGTCCAGGTGATCGCCGCCAGCAGCACCACCGCGCCGAAATAGAACGCATAGCGCACGGTGTCGGGCACTTCCCCGGCGGCTGCGGTGTTGGCGACACCGAAATGAGCCAAGATGAAGGGCAGGAAGCTGGCGACGATCGCACCCACGCCGATGAAGAAGCTCTGCATCGCGTAGCCGGCGGGGCGCTGGCGCGGCGCCAGCTGGTCGCCGACGAAGGCACGGAACGGCTCCATCGATACGTTGATCGACGCGTCCAGCACCCACAGCGTGCCGGCGGCGATCCACAGCGTCGGTGAGTTCGGCATCACCAGCAGCGCCAGCGTGGTGAGCACCGCCCCGATCATGAAGAACGGACGGCGGCGCCCCCATCGTGTCCAGGTGCGATCGGACAGGTAGCCGATCACCGGCTGGACCAGCAGGCCGGTCAGCGGCGCCGCGATCCACAGCCCGGGCACCGCATCCATGTCCGCGCCCAGCGTCTCGAAAATGCGGCTGGCGTTGGCATTCTGCAGGGCGAAGCCGAACTGGATGCCGAGGAACCCGAAGCACATGTTCCAGATCTGCCAGAACGACAGCTGCGGCTTGGCCGGACGGTTCATGGTGCGCCCTCTGCGGCCGCAACCGGCGCCACTGTCAGTGCCCGCACCTGGGCCTGGTTCACCACGCCATCGCGCCCGCCCTTGCCGCCGGTGTAATGCGCGAAGTGCTGCAGCGCGCTCATGTTGAACCCCTCTTCAAGCGTGATCGTGCAGCGGCCCCTGGTCACCGGGAACGTCGCCGAGGTCGAATCCTGCACGGCTACGCTGTGCGGCAGGGTGACCGTACGCCGCTGCAGCGGCTGGCCCGGGCATTGCAGCGCCAGCTGTTTCACTGCAGCCGTCACCCCGGTGTTGATCGGCCCGCTGGGGTTGCTGTACTGCAGGCGCAGGCGTACCTGCCCGGCTTTGGCCGGGGTGAACTGCCAGCGCGTTGCGCCCTTCAGCAGCTGCTGCGGACCGACGCAGCGCATCGGGCTGTGCAGCGACTCCAACGCCCCGTCGCGCATGGTCAGGCTGAGGCAATGCTGTAGGCCATCATCAACGATGCGTGCCACACCCTGCGTGACCGCAGTCACCGCCCGGCCGTCCCGCCACAGCACCTGGCCTTCGGCCACCGGCACCGACCAACCCTTGCCGCTGCGTCGTACCTGCGGTACGGCCGGGGTCGCCGGCGCGCGCGCATTGGCATCGGCCGTGCTGGCGGGCAACGCACGCGACGGCGCGGCCACCAGTTGTACGGTGGTCGTGGTGCCCCGCGTCTTCACCGTGCCCGCCACCAGCAGGCCATCACCCACCTGCTTCGGGCGCTCCAGTACATAACGCTTGCCATCGGCCTCAAGGGAGATGCGGCGCTGCTTGCCGAACAGTTCGGGCACCAGCGCGACCGGCAGCTTGGGCTGCACGCGGCCATCGTCCTGCACGCCGAACACGCCTTCGACCACCATCGACAGGTACCCCGCCACCGACCACAACTGGCGTTCGGAATTGACCACCGGGCCGCTCAGCGCGCCTTCCTCGACATGCACGGCCTGGCTGACCAGTTCGTAGTTTTCCATGTTGGAACCGGCCAGGGCGGCGCCGCGCATCAGCGAGCGGATTTCGGCGGCGATGCGCGGCGCATCGTCCAGCTGCCGCGCCGCGCGCAGCGCGTAGGCGCTGACGAACGGCCAGATCGCACGGTTGTGGTAGATCGGCTGCTGCGCCTCCTGCGGCCACACCACCGGGCTGCCAGCCGGTGCCCTCGGGTACGCGGCCAGCGCGCGGTGCGCGCGCTCGGGCGGCAGCACCCCGGCCAGGATGCCCAGCGACAGGCCGAGCAGATCCACCTTGGCGTACGGCACCGGGTGCGCGGCTTCGCCGATGTAGCTCATGTACTGGCCCATGTCCTCGCGCCAGAAGCGTGTATCGATCTGCTGCGCCAACGCATCGGCCCACGCCCTGTAGTCGGCCGCACGGGCGTCGCCGTGCTGCCCGGCCAGGCGTTCGGCCAGGCGCAGTGCCTGGTAGTGCAGCACGTTGGTGGCCAGTGCGTAGGAATCACCGATGAAGCGCACGTCCTCGCGGGTCCAGTCCGGATAGGTCTGCTCGCGCCAGTCCAGGAACGAGGTCTCGCCACGGTACAGGCCCATCTGCGCGTCGAACACCATTGCGCGGTCCTGTGCCAGCGTGCCCTGCAGCGCCTGCCAGACCTGGTCGGCAAACGCGCGATCCGCCAGCAGATGGCGCGCGGCCAGGAACCACACCACGCGATCACTGCTGATCGGCCAGCTGCCGCCGGAACCGGTGTCCTGCGCCACGAACAGGCCGGGCGTACGCCCGTCACGGGATGCCGACAGCTTGAACTGCAGCGACTGCCGGGTCCGCTGCGGGTCCAGCCGCGCCAGCGCCAGATCGGCGGCGAAGCTGACATCGCGGGTCCACACATAGGGCCAGCGCGCACCGGTCTGGAAGCAGTCGCACGGGACCGGCCGGCCCTCGTCGAACGCCGGATCGCGGATCGCGTCCACCCGGTCCTGGTCCATCTCCTGTTGGGCCAGCGCGAACAACGCATCGAACATGACGCTGTCGGTGTGGCTGCGCATCGGCATGGGCGCGATGCGCACCTCTCCCTTCGGCGCATGCAGCACGAAGCCACCCTTGGCAGCCGCTTCGGCGCGCGCGTTGCGGCCGTCGAATTGCAGGTCGGCCGCCTGCGCGGTCGAACCCAGCGCTGCCCCCAGGGCAGCGGTCAGGCAAATGATCTTCAGCATCGAAGCGGCGGACCGGCTTGCGCCCGTCGGCCTCCCTCCCTCTCTGCACGCGTTGTAGGTCCGCACCGTCGTTGCCGGCGGGCGGGCGCGGCCCCTCCCTCAAGGTGCCCTGGCCCCATGGTAGACGCGGGGCTGTCAGCTGCGTCCAGTTGCATACGTATTCATGGCATCGCGCGGTGGCGCGCCCGCCGCGCTGGCTTATGGTCCGGGTCTGCCAACGGCGCCTTGGGAGGGGAACTGCCGATGTCATCCACTGCTGTACGCGCGGTGTTCGCGCACATGCTCGGCCTGGCCCTGATCGGGTGGGCCACGCTGGCACAGGCCGCGCCACAGGTGGCCAGCGTCGAATCGCCGGGCAAGGTACTGAAGGTCAGTCTGCTGCTGGATGGCGGCACCGCCCGCTACCGTGTCGAGCGCCTGGGCGACACCGTGGTGGAGGATTCGAAGCTCGGCTTTGCCCTGCGCGACGGCCGCCTGGACCGCGATTTCGCCCTGCTGGGCCAGCAGCGGCGCAGCGTCGATGACACCTGGGAACAGCCATGGGGCGAACGCCGGCTCACCCGCAACCACTTCAACGAGCTGACCGTACAGCTCGCCGAAACCACCGGCAGCAAGCGGCGGCTGGATGTGGTGTTCCGCGTCTACGATGATGGCCTTGGCTTCCGCTATGTGTTCCCTGAACAACCGAACCTGCACGAGGCCATCATCGATGACGAACTGACCGAGTTCGCCATCGCGCCCGAATCAACCGCCTGGTGGATTCCCGCCGGCGAGCCGATCCACTACGAATACCTGTACCAGCGCACGCCGCTGCGCGAAGTGCCGCTGGTGCATACGCCGATGACCCTGCGCAGCCGCGACGGCCTGCACGTGGCGATCCACGAAGCGGCGCTGGTGGACTATGCCGGCATGTGGCTGCGCCGGATCGAGGGACAACGCCTGCGCGCGCAGCTTTCGCCCTCGGCCGAAGGCTGGAAGGTGCGCCGCTCCCTGCCCTTCGCCACGCCCTGGCGCACGCTGCAGATCGCCGACCGCGCCGGTGGCCTGGTCGAATCGGACCTGATCCTCAATCTCAACGAACCCAATGCGCTGGGTGATGTGAGCTGGGTGAAGCCGGCCAAGTACCTCGGCGTGTGGTGGTCGATGCACCTGGACAACGAGAGTTGGGCGACCGGGCCGAAACACGCGGCCACCACCGCCAAGACGAAGAAGGTGATCGACTTCGCGGCCGCGCACGGCTTCCGCGGCGTGCTGGTGGAAGGCTGGAATCCGGGCTGGGATGGCATGTGGGTGGGCAATGGCTACGACTTCGATTTCACCCGCGCCACGCCTGATTTCGACATTGAAGCGCTGTCGGCGTATGGCCTGAAGAAGGGCGTGCACCTGATCGGCCACCATGAAACCGGCTGCGCCATCGAGCACTACGAGGACCAGCTGGGTGCCGCGCTGGACCTGTATGCACGGCTGGGCGTGGACCAGTTCAAGACCGGCTATGTGTGCGACGACGGCCAGGTCGATCGTCGCAATCCGGCAGGGGGACCGCTGTGGCGCGAGTGGCACGACGGGCAGTTCATGGCACGCCACCATCTGAAGGTGGTGCAGGAGGCCGCGCGCCGGCACCTGTCGGTGAACCCGCATGAACCGATCAAGGACACCGGCCTGCGCCGCACCTACCCGAACTGGATCTCGCGCGAAGGCGCGCGCGGCATGGAGTACAACGCCTGGGGCCAGCCGCCGAACCCGCCCGAGCACGAGGTCAACCTGGTGTTCACCCGCATGCTGGCCGGGCCGATGGACTACACCCCCGGCATCCTCAGCCTGAAGGGCCGCCACGGCCAGGCCATCCCCAGCACGCTGGCGCGGCAGCTGGCGCTGTACGTGGTGCTGTACAGCCCGATCCAGATGGCCGCCGACCTGCCCGAACACTACCTGCAGCACCGCGAAGCGTTCCGTTTCATCGAGGACGTGGCGGTGGACTGGGAGCAGAGCCGCGTGCTCGATGGCGAAGTGGGCGACTACGTGACGATCGTGCGCCGCGACCGCAACAGCCGCGACTGGTTCCTCGGCAGCATCACGGATGAACACGGCCGCGTGTTGCCGGTCTCGCTGGGCTTCCTGGAGCCAGGCGTGCGCTATCGCGCCGAGATCTACCGCGATGGCGAGGGTGCGGATTTCCGCAGCAACCCATTCGCATTCACCCGCGAAACCCGCGAGGTGACCAGCGCCGACCTGCTGACGGTGGTACTGGCACCGGGTGGCGGGCAGGCCATTCGCTTCACACCGCTTTGAACGCCCGGGTAGTGCCGGCCGCCGGCTGGCAACCCGGTGAGTGCGATTGCCGGCCGGCGGCCGGCACTACCGCAAGCAGCACCTGAAAGCGATTACATCCCTGCAGACGCCATTGAATACGTATGCAGGGTGATTCCCGCGAAGAATGCGCTGCCTACCATAGCGGCGACGACAGCGGCCACCGCGTCGCACGTTCACGGCCCCGCCGGAACGCTCACAAATCGATCTGCAACATTGCCTGGGAGGGGAAAATGTTGAACCACAAGCGCAGCGCGCTGAGCATCGCGCTGGCCGTTGTCCTGGCGCCGACACTGGCGTCGGCACAGTCCACGCAGAACACCACCACGCCGGCCGGCACCGCCGCCACCAACCTCGATACGGTGCAGGTCACCGGCATCCGCCGCGGCATCGAGAGCGCGATCGCGGTCAAGCAGGACGCCACCTCGGTGGTCGAGGCGATCTCCGCCGAAGACATCGGCAAGCTGCCCGACGTCAGCATCGCCGAGTCCATCTCGCGCCTGCCCGGCCTGGCCGCACAGCGCGTCGCCGGACGTGCGCAGGTGATCAGCGTGCGCGGCCTGTCGCCGGACTTCGCCACCACCCTGCTCAATGGCCGCGAAGTGGTCAGCACCGGCGACAACCGCGGCGTCGAGTTCGACCAGTACCCGTCCGAACTGGTCAACGGCGTGACCGTGTACAAGACCCCGGATGCGGCGCTGGTCGGCCAAGGCCTGTCGGGCACCATCGACATGCAGACGGCGCGCCCGCTCAGCTTCGGCGAGCGCGTGATCGCGGTCAGTGGCCGCTACCAGAAGAGCTCGCTGGGCCGCGCCGCCAACACCGATCCGTACGGCAACCGCTTCAGCGCCAGCTACATCGACCAGTTCCTGGACAAGACGCTGGGCATCGCCATCGGCTACGCGCACAGCGACATGCCGATCCAGGAGAACCAGGTCGGCCTGTACGAGCCGTGGACCACCGAGCACACCGACAAGGGCGACCGCCCGGGCGTGGGTGCCGGCACCTACTTCTCCGATGGCATCAAGGCGCTGCGCCGCACCGGCAACAACAAGCGTGACGGCGTGATGGCCACCATCCAGTTCCGCCCGAACAACAGCTGGACCAGCACCTTCGATGCGTTCCACACCGAAGCCGAGCAGATCGACACCGCCAACCAGTTCGAGCTCAACCTGAGCAACTACAACGGTGGCTATACGCCGGGCCTGTTGATCAGCAACCCGCAGATCAACGCCAACGGCTCGTTCACCGGCGGCACCGCCAGCGGCGTGTATCCGCTGGTGCGTGGCATGTACAACAAGCGCAAGGACAAGATCGATGCGTTCGGCTGGAACAACGAGTTCAACTTCGGTGGCGTCAAGCTGGTCGCCGACCTGAACTACTCCAAGGCCACGCGCGATGAGCTGAACCTGGAAAACAACCTGCAGCTGACCCCGATGCCGCAGCTGGACACGATCGGCGTGACGATCCGCCAGGACGGCTTCTCGCAGATCCGCCCGGGCCTGAACTACTCCAATCCCGATGCGTTGTTCCTGACCAACACCATCTACGGTTCCGGCTATGGCAAGGTGCCGCAGGTGGAAGACCGCCTGAAGGGCGGCAAGCTGGCCGCCACCATCGCCCTGCCCGATGCCATCGCCTCCTGGGCGCCGGACATCGACATCGGCGTGAACTACGCCGACCGCCGCAAGGTGAAGACCCAGTCCGAAGGCAACATCCTGCTCGGTGCGCAGGGCGATGCCAACATCGCCTCGGACCTGCAGTACCGCCCGGTCAACCTCGGCTTCGCCGGCCTCGGCACCATCCCGGCCTGGAACGTGCCGGCCGCGGTCGGCCGCTACATGACCTTCAACCCGGTCGACAACCTGGACTACCTGATTCCCAAGTCGTGGACGGTGCAGGAGAAGATCACCACCGCCTGGGCGCGCCTGAACATCAACACCGACATCGGCGAAGTCGGCGTGCGCGGCAACATCGGCGTGCAGATGCAGCACACCGACCAGAGCTCGGATTCGCGCTACTGGGACAGCTCGCAGTCGGCCGGCAACAACGTGCAGCCGTACTCGAACGGCCGCACCTACAATGACTGGCTGCCGAGCCTGAACCTGGCCTTCATGTTCCCGCACCAGCAGACCCTGCGTTTCGCCGCCGCCAAGCAGGTTGCGCGGCCGCGCGTGGACCAGATGCGTGCCGGCCTGGAGTTCGGCGTGGATACCGCCACCGGCCGCCCCGGCGGCAGTGGTGGCAACCCGTTGCTGGACCCGTGGCGCGCCACCGCGCTGGACCTGTCCTACGAGAAGTACTTCGGCGAGAAGGCCTACGTCGCCGCCGCGATCTTCTACAAGGACCTGAAGAGCTACGTCTACACGCAGTCGGTCGACAACTACGACTTCACCGCCCTGCTGGGCAGCTACGTACCGCCGCCGGGCATGACCGTGCCGGTGCTGACCACCGGCACCTTCTCCGCGCCGCAGAACGGCAAGGGCGGCACGCTGAAGGGCCTGGAGCTGACCGCATCGTTCCCGCTGGACATGCTGACCGACAACCTGCGTGGCTTCGGCCTGCAGGCCAGCGCGACCTTCAACAAGAGCGACATCACCATCCTGGACCCGGAAAGCGCGTCCAGCGTCGGCAGCGATCCGATCAGCCTGCCGGGGCTGTCCAAGCGGGTGTACAACTTCACCGCCTACTACGAGCGCAGTGGCTTTGAAGCACGCGTCAGCCAGCGCCGCCGTTCGGACTTCATCGGCGAGATCGGCAACTTCAACGGCAACCGCAGCCTGCGCTACGTGGTCGGCGAGAACGTGACCGACGCGCAGATCAGCTACACCTTCAGCGACAGCAGCACCCTGCGCGGTCTCACCCTGCTGCTGCAGGGCAGCAACCTGACCAACGAGCCGTACCGCACCTACGCCGGCAGCAAGGACCGCCCGCTGGAATACATCGAGTGGGGCCGCACCTACATGCTGGGCGTGAACTACAAGTTCTGAGGTAGCGCCGGGCCCTGCCCGGCAGCCCGGACCCGGTAGTGCCGGCCGCTGGCCGGCAACATGGACACGGTAGCGCCGGCCGCTGGCCGGCACCCCGGGCACGGTAGCGCCGGCCGCTGGCCGGCAACACAAAGGGAGCAGGACCGGAAACCCGCTGCGCAGGCAGCGGGTTTTCTTCTGCGCGGATGCCCATCCACGCATGGCCTGGATCTACCCAGCGCCGCCCCAACCCGTAGATCCACGCCATGCGTGGATGCCTTTCGCCGGAACCCCACCCACAAAAAAGGGACGGGGCACTTCGGCCCCGTCCCCGCAAGTACCGCCACCGGAGAAAACGGTCAGCTGCGTCGGGCGCAATACACCGCGCGCGGCGGCAGCTGGAGTTCATTGCCCCGCACCGTGCCCGCATCCGGACCCGGCACCGCCACCTGCTGCCAGTTACCCGGCGGCAGCGGATGGCTCACCGCCTCGGCCGACAGGTTGAAGGCCAGCAGGAGGGTTTCATCTGCAAGCATACGCTCGAACAGCAGCACAGGCTCGGCGCTTTCAAGAAATCTGATGCTGCCGTGCAGGAGGGCCGGCTGGGTATGCCGCCAGGCCAGAAACGCGCGGAACGCCGCCAGCACCGAATGCGGGTCGCGCTCCTGCACGGCGACCGCCGCGGCCCGGTGTTCGGCCGGGATCGGCAGCCAGGGCTGGCCGGTGGTGAAGCCGGCCAGCGGTGCATCGGTCCACGGCAGCGGGGTACGGCAGCCGTCACGGCCCTTGAAATTCGGCCAGAAGGTGATGCCATAGGGATCCTGCAGGGCCTCGAACGGCACCTCGGCCTCGGCCAGGCCCAGCTCCTCGCCCTGGTACAGGCAGACCGAACCGCGCAGCGAGCACAGCATCGCCACCAGCATCCGCGCCAGGCGCGGGTCGGCGGGGTGGCCGCCCCAGCGGCTGACCGCGCGCTCCACATCGTGGTTGGACACCGCCCAGCACGGCCAGCCTTCGGTCATTGCCGCTTCCAGGCGCGAGACCGTATCGCGGATGTAAGCGGCGCTGTAGTCGTCCACCAGCAGCTCGAAGCTGTAGCCCATGTGCAGGCGGCCATCGCGGGTGTACTCGGCCGTGGTCGCCAGTGAATCCTCCGAGGAGATCTCGCCCAGGCTGACCGCCCCCGGATACTGGTCGAGCAGCGCGCGCAGGCGCTCCAGGAACGGCAGGTTCTCCGGCTGGGTGTTGTTGTAGTAGTGGTACTGGTAGGCGTACGGGTTGTCCGGGCTGAAGCCGCGGCCCACCCGCTTGTCGGCAGGCTTGGCCGGGTTGTCGCGCAACTGCGCGTCGTGGAAGCAGAAGTTGATCGCATCCAGGCGGAAGCCATCCACACCGCGGTCGAGCCAGAAGCGCACGTTGTCCAGGGTGGCCTGCTGCACGTCCGGGTGATGGAAGTTCAGGTCCGGCTGGTCGACCAGGAAGTTGTGCAGGTAGTACTGCTCGCGGCGCGGCTCCCACTGCCAGGCGCAGCCGCCGAACAGCGACAGCCAGTTGTTGGGCGGCGTGCCGTCCTCGCGCGGGTCGGCCCAGACGTACCAGTCGGCCCTCGGGTTGCTGCGGTCCTGGCGGCTCTCGCGGAACCAGGCATGCTCGATCGAGGTGTGGCTCAGCACCTGGTCGATCATCACCTTCAGGCCCAGGCCGTGGGCCTTGGCCAACAGGCGGTCGAAGTCGTCCAGGCTGCCGAACAGCGGATCAACGTCGCGGTAATCGGCGATGTCATAGCCGAAGTCGGCCATCGGCGACCTGAAGAACGGCGAGATCCAGATTGCATCCACGCCCAGCGCGGCAATGTGGTCCAGGCGCTGGATGATGCCGGGCAGATCGCCCACGCCATCGCCGTTGGCATCGAGGTAACTGCGCGGGTAGATCTGGTAGATGACGGCTCCGCGCCACCATGGATAGTGCGACATCGACAGCCCCCCTCCGGGCATGCGGGACCCGCCGGCAGCGGGCCGAAATCCTGATCCGGCAAGCTTAGCGGCGGGCTCCCGGGCATGGCGCAACCTGCATACGTATTCACGCGGAGGGCCGCGCAGGCCGGGCTGGAATTGCCGCGCGGGCCGGTTTGCGCCCGAATTCACGGCCAGCGCCTATAATCAGTGGTGAGCCTGAAAGCCTGATCGCATGACCATCACCGAAGACACCCGTCCCGCCCTGGGCCTGCCCCAGATCCAGTCGCTTGCCGCGGCCGACATGGCCGCCGTCGACGCCCTGATCCGGCGCCGGCTGTCCTCGGACGTCGTGCTGATCAACCAGATCGCCGACCACATCATTTCCGCCGGCGGCAAACGCCTGCGCCCGATGCTGGTGATGCTGGCCGGCCATGCGGTCGGCCAGGCCGGGCCGGAGCACCACCAGCTGGCGGCGATCATCGAATTCATCCATACCTCGACCCTGCTGCACGACGACGTGGTGGACGAATCCAGCCTGCGCCGCGGCCGCAGCACCGCCAACGCGCTGTGGGGCAACGCGCCCAGCGTGCTGGTCGGCGACTTCCTGTACTCGCGCAGCTTCCAGTTGATGGTCGAGCTGGAGCGCATGCCGGTGATGCAGATCCTGGCCGATGCCACCAACCGCATCGCCGAGGGTGAAGTGCTGCAGCTGCTGCACGTGCACAACCCGGATACCGACGAAGCCGCCTACCTGCGCGTGATCGAGCGCAAGACCGCGGTGCTGTTCGCCGCCGGCACCCGCCTGGGCGCGCTGGCCAGCGGCGTGGATGAGGCGACCCAGCAGGCCCTGTTCGACTACGGCATGCACCTGGGCTATGCGTTCCAGATTGCCGACGACGTGCTGGACTACTCGGCCAACGCCGAGGAGCTGGGCAAGAACCTGGGCGACGACCTCGCCGAGGGCAAGGCCACGCTGCCGCTGATCCACGCGATGGCCCACTCCGACGCCGCTACCCGCGAACGCCTGCGCACCATCGTGCAGGACGGCGACGCCTCGGCGATGCCGGAAGTGCTGGCCGCGATCCGTGCTACCGGCGGCCTGGAGTACAGCCGCGCGCGTGCCGAGGAATATGCCGAAGCCGCCGAGCGCGCGCTCGATGGCCTGGGCGACAACGATGCCGTGGCCGCCCTGCGCGGCCTGGCACGCTACGCGGTGCAGCGCTCGCATTGATGGCGGCGTGCCGACCGTTGGTCGGCACGGAAACATCGGTGGGTGCCAACCCCTCGCATCGACCGCATTGTAGTGCCGGCCGCTGGCCGGCAACCTCCTGAGGCTGGCGATGCCACGGGAATGCCGGCCAGCGGCCGGCACTACCGCTGCACCGATCAGCGTTTCTCGAAACGTTCCTCGAAGAATTCATCCAGCGCCTTCCACGCGCGCTTCGCCGCCCGCTCGTTGTACTGGCACCCCGGCGGGCTGTTGGCATCGCGCTCGGCGAAGCAGTGCACCGCACCGCTGTAGTTGGTGAACTCCCAATCGACCTTGGCCGCATCCATTTCCTTCTGGAAACCAGCGATGTCCTCGGCGGTCACGCTCTTGTCCTCGGCGCCGTTGAGCACCAGCACCGACGGGTGGCTGCCACCGGCCTGCGCCGGCAGCGGCGAACCCAGCCCGCCGTGCAGGCTGACCACACCGGCCAATGGCGCACCGGCGCGAGCCAGTTCAAGCACGGTGGTACCGCCGAAACAGAAGCCCACCGCACCGATCCGGCCGGCATCCAGCGGCACCTTGCCGGCCTGGGCCTTGAGCACGTTCACCGCTTCCAGCGCACGTGCGCGCAGCAGCGGCCGGTCGTTGCGCAGCTTGGTCGCCACCGGCCCGGCCTCGGCATCGGTCTTCGGCCGCACGCCCTTGCCGTAGACATCGGCCACCAGCACCACGTAGTCGTCGCCGGCCAGCTGCTTGGCCTTCTCGATGGCCGACTCGTTCACACCCTTCCAGTTCGGCACCATCACCAGGCCCGGACGCTTCCCGTGCTCGCCATCGTCATAGACCAGCACGCCACTGAAGGTCGTGCCCTGGTGTTTCCACTCCACTGGCTGGGTCTTCATTGCCGTCCACGCCGGCATCGCCGGCATCGCCGCCAGCCCCAGCATTACCGCAACACCGCATCGCCAACGATTCATGCGCCTGCTCCGCAAGAAAAAGGGGACGGAGGGGATTAAGCCGCATTTGCCCCTCCCGCGTCGCATTCTGCATTGGCGACGTGACGCAGGTGTGGTTGGATACGACTTAATCCCCTCCGTCCCCTTTTTTTCCGCATGAACGTTGTTGACCGCTTTCTGTCTGGCCTGATCCCGCGCCTGCCTGCCGACGACGCCTCGCAATGGGTCCACGTCCGGGGCGCCAGCGCCGAAGACCTGCAGCGCCTGCGTGTGCAGTGGCCGCAGGTGCCGGACAGCCTGGTGGAACTGCTGTCGCGCGTGGATGGCACCCACTTCCGCGAGTACCCCGGCGGCGAGGTCTGCGTGCTGATGCTCGGCTCTGACGTTGAGGACGGCGGCTATCCGTACTACCTGCGCTCGGTCGCACAGATCTTCGAGGACCAGCGGCAGTGGGACGACAGCATCCGTTCCATCTATGAAGAATGGCTGGATGACGAGCCGGAGATCCTCGGCAAGGGCATCGACGCCGATCTGCCGATGAGCCGCCGGCTGTGCTTCTCGCACTGCATGAACAATGGCGGCACCTCGATGCTGTACCTGGATTTCGATCCCGCACCGGGCGGTACGGTCGGCCAGGTGGTGCGCTACCTGCACGATCCGGACAGCTACGCGGTGATCGCGCCCAGCTTCGATGCCTACCTGCAGCAGCTGATTGACGGCGATTACGCGTTCATCGACGAAGACGAATGAAGGCAGCCGAGCGTGGGCTCGGCGCTACAGTGGAGCCACGCCATGCGCGGATGAATTTCTCCGCAGGTTGCCGGCCAGCGGCCGGCACTACCCGCGCTCGATCCAGTGCAACGTGCCCGGCTCGAATGCCAGCAGATCCGACGCCGCCAGGTGCGCGCGCGGCCAGTGGCGTTCCGGCGGCTTCGGCTGCCGGGCCCCCACAGAACCGTCGTAGTCGCGTACCAGCAGGCCAATGCGCGCGGCCCCAGCCTGCAACAGCGCGTCGATACGCTGCAGCCACTGGCCGGCGTCGACCAGGGCGTCATCGCGACGTTCCTGCTGATCCCGTTCCTGTCGTGCCCGCTGCTCGGCCAGCGCACGGGCGATCTTCGCCGCGCTCCAGCCCTTCTTCCGCCAGCGTTCGGCATCGCCGTTCCACTCCCGCTCGCCATGCAACGAGGCCAGCGCCGTACCGCAATCGCAGTGGCCCGCGCTCAGCCAGGGCTGCCAGCCGGGACCGGTGGCAGCCCGCAAGCTGGGCGAATCCTGCGCGAACAGGCGCCGTCCGCTGCGCTCCATGATCGCGGCGGCTTCAGCGTGCGAGAACAATGCGGGCAGGAACAGGGTGATGAAGGTACACATGCGGGCTTCTCGATCCGTCCTGGAAGGGCCCATGGTAGATCCACGCCGTGCGTGGATGGGGGGGCAGAGCCCTTTCCTGCGGAAAGGGATCCGCCCCCGATCCGGCGGATCAGGCGATGCCCAACCCCGGAATCGCACTGATGCTGTCCGGATCGAATCCAGCCAGCGCGGCGAAATGACGTCCGCGCGCCACGTAGTCGCGGTAGGCCCCGAAGCTCGGCGCGCCCGGTGACAGCAGCACGACTCCGCCCTGCTCGCCCAGCGCGGTACGCGCCAGCGCCATCGCCTCGGCAAGATCGCCCGCCGCGTGCAGGCCGAAGCGACCGGCATCGGCCAGCGGCTGCAGCATCGCGTGGATGCGCGGGCCGTTGCTGCCCATGGTCACGATCTCCACCGGCGGCACATCGTGCGCCATGTGCTGCATGAAATCGGTCCAGTCCAGGCCACGGTCATGCCCGCCCACCAGCAGCGCGATGCGCTGGCCGGCGAAGCACTCCAGCGCAGCCAGGCTGGCATGCGGCGTGGTGCTGATCGAATCGTTGACGTAGGTCAGGCCATTCGCCACGCCGATGCGCTGCAGGCGGTTCGGCAGCGGGCGGAAATCCTGCACCGCCGGTGCCAGCGCCACCGCGTCCAGGCCCAGTGCCTCCAGCGCGGCCAGCACCGCGCACAGGTTGCCGCGGTTGTGGCGGCCCGGCAGCGGCGTATTGCGGGTATCGAACACGGCCTGTTCGCCGCGATGCACGATGTCACCGCGCATGTGCCAGCCCTGCGGCTGGTTGAACCAGACCATCTCACTCTCGGGCAGCGACAGCGCAGCCAGGTGCGGATCGGCGGCATTGAGCACGGCGATGCGCGGTGCGGCTTCAGTCACCAGCCGCAACTTGTCCTCGATGTAACGCTGTTCGCTGCCGTGCCAGTCCAGGTGTTCCGGGAACAGGTTCAGCACCACCGCCACCTGCGGATGGGCGCCACTGCGTGCCACCTCACCGGTCTGGTAGCTGGACAGCTCCACCGCCCAGTACTCGGGCGCAGGCTGTGGATCCAGTACTTCCAGCAGCGGCAGGCCGATGTTGCCGACCAGGCCGGTGCGGTGGCCGGCCGCGCGCAGCAGGTGCGCGACCAGCGCGGTGGTGGTGCTCTTGCCCTTGGTACCGGTCACGCACACGGTGTCGCGCACGATGCCATCAGCACCTGCATGCTCGGCAAACCACAGCGCGGTGCCACCGATGAAGGTGGTGCCCTGCTCCACTGCTTGCAGCGCGATCGGCTGGTAGGGACTGATGCCGGGCGATTTGATCACCACGTCGAACGCCGCCAGCGCCTCTGCCGACGGCTCACCGCGAACGTCCAGCGCACCCTGCGTTTCCGCACGCGCCGCTTCGACCTCTGACGCCGGGCAGAACAGGCTCAATACCAGCGTGGGCAGGCGCGCGCGCAGCACCGCAAACGCGGCACGGCCCTCACGGCCCCATCCCCACAGCGCAACACGCTTTCCCTCAAGCTTCGAAATCTTCACGCACCCGTTCCCACAGCGCGGCCGGAACGCGGTGCTCGCCCTGCAGCTGCAGCAGCGGTGCCAGTTCCAGTTCGGCGGCGTCCAGCTGCGGCTGGATCTCATTGCAGAAGCGCTTCACCAGCACGTCTTCCTTCCACTCCGGGCGCTGCGCCAGCGTCGCCATTGCCGCACGCGATTCGCGGCCTTCGCCCACGCACTCGAACGGCTTGTGGTCCTGGAATTCAAGCAGCGCATCAAAGCCACCGGCCTGCTCGGCATCGTCCAGCAGGTTGCGGCCGAAGATGCGCACCAGGCGCGTCTTGGGCATGAACGGAGCCAGCGCCAGGAACACGAAATGGCACTTCGGGCAGACACCGCACCAGCGGTTCACCGGACGCTCGCCGAGGATGTGGAAGTTGCGGTTGCAGCTGGAGAAATGCGCGTCGTAGAAGTCACTCTTGGCGAACTGGCGGGCCACCGCCAGCTCGGACATCGGGCGCAGCAGCGAGTAGTACTGCAGGTCGGCCGCCACGTACTTCTGCACATGGCTGCCGAACGCCTGCTCGCAGGCCCAGCCCTTGGACCACTGGTGATTCACTTCGCCGGTGCCTGGAATCTGGCTGCCGTAGCTGGCCGAGCGCTCGTTGGAGAACACGACCTGGTCCACGCCGTGCAGCAACGCGGCCAGCACCATGATCGCCGAGTTCACCACCGTCACCGGGATATGGCCGTTCCAGGCGCCCTGGCGGTTCAGCTCGAACAGCTCCGGTGCCAGCGTGCGGCCCAGGTTCAATGTCGGCAGGCCGGTGCGCTCGGCGCACGCACGGATCAGCTGCGAGCCACCGATCCAGGTCACCGTCTCGTCCACGCCGGCACGGCGCAGCGCTTCGATGCTGACCAGCGAATCCTTGCCGCCGCCGATGGCCACCAGCGCGTGCGGCTGCAGGCCCAGCGCCGGCGCCTGCACGGCCTCACCCTGCACCGGCAACCGGAAGCGGCCGCGCAGGTTCAGGCCGTTGCGGTAGGCGAATTCGCCCAGGCCGTTGAGGTAAATGGTCTCCACCAGCGCGGCGGTATCGGCATCGATGCTGTAGCTGTCGATGCTGACCGTATCCGGTACGCCGGCCTTGTAGTAGCTGACGCCGGCGATCAGGTGAAGCAGCTGCAGCGCGCGCTGCACCGCTGCCGCACGCGCCGGGTCCAGCACGAACGGGGCGCCGGGCACGGTGATGGTCTCCACCATCTCCGGGCCGTCATCGAAGGCGTAGACCAGCCGGGCCACGCCGGTATCCGCAGCGAAGTCGCAGCGGACGAAGCGGAAGCGGGAAACCTGGTGTTTGTCGAAAGCAGTCATGGTGTATCCGGTCAGGCACAGGCCCGGGCATGCGCGCGGGACGTGTCGGTGGGCGGGTGCAGGGTGCGGAAGGCAATCACTCGATCACGTCTTCGCGCGGCATCGCCCGCTGGTTGTAGGTGTTGGCCATCACATAGCCGTAGGCACCGGCATCGGCGATCAGCATCACATCGTCCGGTGCAGTGGACACCGGCAGCTTGCGGCGCTTGCCGAACACATCGCTGGATTCGCAGATCGGCCCGACCACATCGAACGCCGCTTCGGCATACCCCCCCTGCCGGCTGAGGTTCTCGATGTCATGCCAGGCGTCGTACAGCGCCGGGCGCATCAACGTGTTCATGCCGGCATCCAGGCCCACGCGGCGCACGCCGTCCTTCTCCACCACCTGGGTGGCATGGGTCAGCAGCACGCCCGATTCGGCCACCAGGTAGCGACCCGGCTCGATCGCCAGGCGGAATGCCGGGTGCAGCGCCTTGACCTCGGCCAGGCCCTTGGCCCAGGCGTCCAGGTCGAACGGCTCGTCTTCGTCGCTGTACGGAATCGGCAGGCCGCCACCGATGTCGATGGTCTGCACGCTGCCGATGCGGCGGGCGAAACCGGCCAGCTCATCGCACATCAGGCGCCAGTGCTGCGCGGTTTCCACGCCACTGCCCAGGTGTGCATGCAGGCCGACCACGCGGCTGCCCAGCTCGGTGGCCGCGCGCACGAACTCGTCCACGCGGGCGATCGGCAGGCCGAACTTGGAATCCTTGCCGCCGGTGCGGACCTTGGCATGGTGGCCTTCGCCCCGGCCCAGGTCGACGCGCAGCCACAGCTCGCGGTTGCGGAACAGGTCCGGCCAGCGCTGCAGCGCTTCCACGTTGTCGACGGTCACGGTCACGCCCAGGGCGAACGCCGCCTCGTACTCGCTGCGCGGGCAGAAGCTGGGAGTGAACAGCACGCGCCGCGGCGACAGCTCCGGCAGGTGCTGGAACACATGCTTGAGCTCGCCGTGCGACACGCACTCCAGGCCGAAGCCCTCCGCTTCCAGCAGCTGCAGGATGGCCGGGTGGCTGTTGGCCTTGATCGCGTAGTAGCGCTGGTCGATCGGCTTGATCGCGGCCAGCGCGCGGGCGCGGGCGCGCACCGTCGGCAGGTGGTAGACGTAGCGCGGCGTACCGGCATCGGCCAGCTGCAGCAGATGCGCACGCTGGCCGCGCCACCACGGCGTGCCGCGCGGGCGCACGGTGCCGGCAATCTCGCGCCAGCGCGGGCCGAACACTTCGGTTTCTTCCACCGGCATCGCACCGCTGTCGATCAGCTCGGCATGCAGGATCGGCAGCAGGCCATCGGCATCGGCCTCGTCGATGACGAAGGTCAGGTTCAGGTCGTTGGACGATTGAGAAATCATGTGCACGCGTTCGCGGCCGAACGTGGCCCACACGTCCGACAGCTTGTGCAGCAGCGAACGCATGCCACGGCCGACCAGGGTGATCGCCGCGCACGGCACGATCACCTTCACCTTGCAGATCTGCGACAGGTCGGCCGACAAGGCGGCCAGCACATCGGTGTTGACCAGGTTCTCGGACGGGTCCAGCGACACGGTGACGTTGGTTTCGGCCGAACCGATCAGGTCCACCGACAGGCCGTGCTTCTTGAACAGGTTGAACACATCGGCCAGGAAGCCGACCTGCTGCCACATGCCGATGCCTTCCATCGACACCAGCACGATGCCGTTGCGGCGGCTGATCGCCTTTACCCCGGGCACTGGAGCGGCGCTGCCGTCGATGCTGGTGCCCGGCAGTTCCGGGCGCTCGGTATCGAGGATGGCCATCGGCACGCCGGCGTCGCGGCACGGCTTGATCGAGCGCGGATGCAGCACCTTGGCGCCGGTGGTGGCGATTTCCTGCGCCTCGTAATAGTCCAGCCGGGTCAGCAGGCGCGCATCGGGCACATCCTTGGGGTTGGCACTGAACATGCCCGGCACATCGGTCCAGATCTCCACGCGGCTGGCGCCGAGCAGTGCGCCGAAGTACGCCGCCGAGGTATCCGAGCCACCGCGGCCGAGAATGGCGGTACCGCCGTCGGCATGCCGCGAAATGAAGCCCTGGGTGATCAGCAGGCGGGTCGGCTGCGCGCGGAAGCGCTGCATCCACTCCGCATCGGCACGCCACTGGCAGTTCACCGACAGTCGCTGCGACCACTCGCTCTGGTTCGGCTGCGGCGGCATCGCGTCCAGCCACTGGCGCGCGTCCATCCAGCCCATGTCCAGGCCCGAGGCGTGCAGGTAGGCCGCGCCCAGGGTCGACGACAGCAGCTCACCCTGGCCCAGCACTTCGGCCTGCCAAGCGAGCGGACGGGTGGCCGCGCGCGCATCGTCGAGCAGGCCCTGCAGCGCCGCCAAACGCTCGGCCAGCACCTCGCGACCCAGGCCCAGCTCGGCCAGGAAGCCTTCATGGCGTTCGACCAGCGCTGCCACCCGGTCCCGGCTGTCGGGCGCACCATCGGCAATCGCGGTCAGTTCGTTGGTGACACCGGACAGCGCCGACACCACCACCAGCACGCGCGAGCCGGTCTCTTCCGCGCGTTTTTTCGCCAGCTTCCCGATCGTGTCCCAGCGGTGACGACGCGACACCGAGGTGCCGCCGAACTTCAGTACGATCCAACGATCGACAAGGGGGGAAGCTGACATGGATTGGCTATGTAGAATGTGGGGAAGCCGCCCTTGGGGGCGGAACCTTTGATTCTAAGCGCAATACCCCCGTAGATGGCCGTCCTTCGTTACCTGCAGCTCGATGTCTTCGCCCCCCGCCCCGGCACCGGCAATCCGCTGGGCGCCATCCTGGACGCCGACGCGCTCTCCGGCAGCCAGATGCAGGCCCTGGCCGCCTGGCTGAACCTGTCCGAGACCGTGTTCTTCCTGCGCCCCAGCGTGCCCGGCGCCGACTACCACATCCGCATCTTCACCCCGACCCGCGAGCTGGCGTTCGCCGGCCACCCGAGCGTCGGCGCGGCCTGGGCGGCGGTGACCTGCGAGCTGGCCCGACCGCGTGATGGCGCCCTGCTGCAGCAATGCGCGGCGGGACTGTTGCCGGTGCGGGTGAGCGGCCCGGCCGGGGCACTGGAAATCCAGCTGGCCAGCCCGCCGGCGCGGCAGCTGCCGACGGCCGCAGAGGGGGCACCTGAAGCACTGCTGGCACTGGCCGCCCGCGGGCACGTCCCCGAACTCTGGGACAACGGCGCACGCTGGTGGCTGCTGCCGCTGCGCGACGCCGCTGCCGTGCGCGGGCTGGCACCGGACATGACTGCCCTGCGCGACTGGAGCCTGGCCACCGACGCCACCGGCGTGGCGGTGTTCGCCGACGAGGCCGGCAGCGGCCACGCCCGCGTGGTGCGCGCATTCTGCCCGGCCGATGCCGCCAGCGTGCCGGAAGATCCGGTCACCGGCAGCGCCAACGCGCTGATCGGCGCCTGGCTGCGTCAGCGCAATGCCCTGCCCGGCGTCGAGGGCCGCTACATTGCCAGCCAGGGCCGCGAAGTCGGCCGCGATGGCCGCGTACACGTCGAGGTGGATGCGCAGGGCACGGTCTGGATCGGCGGCCAGGTGCAGCCGGTCATCGACGGCCGCGTCCGCTGGTAGCGCACGAAAAAAAGGGGACGGAGGGAATTAAGTCGCTTATGGCACATGGGGCAAAAGCGACTTAATTCCCTCCGTCCCCTATTTGGTGCCCCGCGCTACGCTATGCCACCTGTTTACTGGAGTTCCTCCCCGATGACCACCCGCCGTTTCCTGCAGCTGGATGTGTTCTCCCCGCGCGCCGGTGCCGGCAATCCGCTGGCCGTGGTACTCGATGCCGAGGGCCTGGACGACGCCAGCATGCAGGCCATCGCGCGCTGGACGCGCCTGCCCGAAACCACCTTCGTTTTCCCGCCGCAGGCCGCCGGTGCCAGCTACCGGCTGCGCATGTTCAGCCCGCAGAAGGAAGTGCCGTTCGCCGGCCACCCCAGCGTCGGCACGGCGCATGCGGTGCTGCGGGCAGGCTTGGCCAAAGCCGTGGATGGCGTGCTGGTGCAGGACGGCATTGCCGGCGCCCTGCCCCTGCGCGTCAGCGGCGAGGGCACGCAGCAGCGCATCGCCATCCGCACCCCGCGCGCGCAGCTGGCGGAGATCGCCGAGGCCACCGACCCGCGCCTGCAGGCGGCGCTGAAGGACTGGCCGCTGGGCACGCTGCCGCCGGCGCGGATGCAGGGCGGACGCAGCTGGTGGCTGGTGCAGGTGGCCAATGAAGCGGCGTTGCGCGCTCTGCACCCGGACTGGGACGCGGTGGCGGCGCTGGCCGAGTCCACCGACAGCATGGGCGTGTTCGCCTATGCCTTCAGCGATGGCCGCGAGGGATTCGACCTGGCCGTGCGTGCCTTCGTCGGCAATGGCCGGCGCTTCGAGGACGCCGCCTCGGGTGCTGCCAATGCAGTGCTGGCCGCGTGGCTGGACCTGCGCCAGGCCCTGCCCCACGGCCGTGCACCGTTCGAAGTCAGCCAGGGCCGCGAGGTCGGCCACGATGCGCGCCTGACCCTGCGGGTCGATGAGGACGGCGAGGTCTGGTCGGGCGGCCAGGTGCAGACGGTGATTACCGGCACCCTTGATTGGTGATCGCGCTGGCGGGTGGTAGAGCCGAAGGCAGCGGCACGAGCCACTGCCAACGTCGGACGCGACGGCCCGGAGGGTGGCGGCCAGGAAGGCCGCCATAACGCTGGCCGGCTGCTACATGGATCTCGGCATCATGCGATTGCCGGCCAGCGACCGGCACTACCTCGGCTCAGCCCAGTTCGGCTTCCAGGCTGATCGGCACCGCACTGAGCGCCTTGGATACCGGGCAGTTCTGCTTGGCGTCATCGGCAATGGCGCGGAACTGCGTCGCGTCGATGCCGGGCACCACCGCTTTCACTTTCAGCCGGATCTGCGACAGCTGCGGGCCGCCTTCCAGCGACAGGTCGACCTTCGCCTCGGTGTCCAGCGAGGTCGGGGTGAAGCCGGCTTCGCCCAGCTTGGCCGACAGCGCCATGGTGAAGCAGCCCGCGTGCGCGGCGGCGATCAGCTCTTCCGGATTGGTGCCCTTTTCGTCGCCAAAACGGCTGTTGAAGCCGTAGCGGGTCTTGTCCAGCAGCCCGCTCTGCGGCGTGCTCAACGCTCCCTTGCCCGACTTCAGATCGCCTTCCCAGTGCGCGGTGGCGTGTCGCGAGATTCCCATTGTGCTGCTCCTGCGTGGCGGTGATGAACGGTCACCCTCGCATGCCACGCGTTAGCCCTGCGTCGCTCCGCCGCAGGCCGGACGTCGTCCCCGCACCCGCACGTGGACACTTCCTCGCCAGCCCGGAGCGCATTTTTCCCTTGTTTT
The DNA here is from genome assembly GCF_900101175.1 of Stenotrophomonas pavanii. GTDB lineage: Bacteria > Pseudomonadota > Gammaproteobacteria > Xanthomonadales > Xanthomonadaceae > Stenotrophomonas > Stenotrophomonas pavanii. Next base: position 107,216 of record NZ_FNFQ01000014.1, read on the forward strand.
CAGTGGTTTCGCGCATCCGCTCGATGGACAGGGGCCGCTCACCGCGCGCGCCACTACGCCCCCATCCCCACCGCCGGCCATGTACTGAATCGGCCTGGATATGAAAAAACATGCACTTTCCGCGCTTCGGGCTATTGGCGGCGCCCCGGAGTTGCCCTACATTGCGCTTGCCGACGGGGTTCGGCGCCGACCAAACAACCAACCGTTCACGGAACAGGAAACCATGGCAAAGACCGCTAAGAAGGCTGCCCCGAAGAAGGCAGTGAAGAAAGTCGCGACGAAGGCAGCCGCCAAGCCGGCCGCTCCGAAGCCGATCAAGGAAGTGCTGACCAAGTCCGGCCTGGTTGCACACATCGCTGAAGCCTCCGGCGTCGTCGCCAAGGACGTCCGCGCTGTGCTGGCCTCGCTGGAAAGCGCCGTCGCCTCCTCCGTGCACAAGAAGGGCGCAGGCTCCTTCACCCTGCCGGGCCTGCTGAAGATCACCACCGTCAATGTGCCGGCCAAGCCGAAGCGCAAGGGCATCAACCCGTTCACCAAGGAAGAGCAGTGGTTCGCCGCCAAGCCGGCCACCACCAAGCTGAAGGTGCGTCCGCTGAAGAAGCTGAAGGACGCCGCGCTCTAAGCGCGCGCCCGACGCGGATTCCGACGGGACGGCTCTGGCCGTCCCGTTTTTTTTTGCGCGCGCCCTGCGGGGAATCCGCGCCATGCGCGGGACGTCGCCCCGGAGCAATCCGCAACACAGCGTTGCCGCACACTGCGCGATCCCCGTTCAAGCCCGTCGCCATTGGCCGGGCGCCGCCCGGCAGGCGCTGGAACGTACCGGGTGGAACACTGCGTGCAGCGGTGGCCGTCGCCGCCGGCCGTGGCCTTGCCTATGGTGGGCACATCCTCCACAGCTACGGCGAGCACATCCTCATGGCCAGCCCCTCCACCCGCTACCGGATCTCGGTGACCCCGATCGAAAAGGACGGGCTGCAGTGCACCGGGCGCTGCACCATCGAACTGGAACATCGCGCCAGCCGCGACCTGATGCGCCTGCTGGAAGCGGCCCCGCGTACCGCCGGCATCAGCGGCGACGAGCGCGCGACGCTGGTGATCGCCACCCAGCTGCTGCGCGACATCGTGCAGCGCCACGCCGGGACCGACGGCCACGCATTGGCGGCCATCGCCGCCCAGGTGCTGCCGGCGCTGGACGCGCTGGAGCAGCTGCCCTCCTCGCGCTGATCCCCGCCCAATCGGTACACTGCCGCGCCACGGTTGCCTCGGGGAGGAGGCAGGCATGCGCAGGGCCCTGTTCCAGATCATCCCGCTACTGATCGCCCCCTGGGTGCTGCCGGGCTGCTCGCGCCCGGCCGCCGAGCTAACCGGCGAACGCGCCCACGCGTCCGAGGACGTTGCGGCCACTGCGGCCACCGACCCGGCGCTTGGCCCGCAGGCGCCGGCGCTGCAGGCAAGCGACACCCCGCTGCTGGCTGCCGTCGACGACGGCGCAGAGCCGCCTTCGACGATGCTCAACCGCTACGTCGCCGCACTGCTCAACCGCGACCGCGCTGCCAGTGACGCCGCCTGGACGATTCCGCCCGGCGATCCACGGCGCGCCGACGACGCCGCGCTGCGGCAGCTGCAGGACCTGCGCACCCTGCGCCTGCACAGCGATCCCCCGATCGCGCGCGATGATCGGCAGCCACCGCAGCTGCTTGAGGTGCCGGTGCAGGTCCGCGCGGTCACCGCCAACGGCACCTTCCGCTTCAGCGGCTGGTACCGCGTGCAGCCCAGCAGCGATGGCAGTGCCTGGCAGATCCACTCGGCGCAACTGCGCCCAACGCTGGACTGAACCGTTGCTGCAGCATGCACGCGCGATTCAGCCTGCGCGGCTACTCTTTGATCCACTCCATCCTGCTCACCGGTCACTGCCATGCGCCTGCGTTCCCTGATGACCCGCCTCGCGGCCTCCACCGTGCTGATCGCTGCGGCGATCGGCGCACAGGCCGCCCCTTCCATCTCCGGCCGCGAACTGTCCGTCGGCGCCAGCGATGTGCAGCAGTACCTGGACGGCAGCTTCCCGCGCACCCAGGACGCCCTCGGCGGCCTAATCGCGCTGACCATGAGCCACCCACAGCTGAGCCTGCCGGCCGGCGAACGGTTGAATCTGGGCATGGATGTGGCGCTGGCCACTGCCGGCGGCAGTCCAGCCAAACTGGGCACGGTCAAGCTCAGCAGCGGCCTGCGCTATGACGCGCAGACCCAGGGCTTCCACCTGCAGCAACCGAGCGTGGATGATTTCACCCCGGCCAACCAGGGCGGCCGCCTCGACTCGCGCACCCGCAGCCTGCTCAACGCGTGGCTGAGCGACTACGCCCAGCGTGAGCCGATCTACAAGCTGGACCCGGCCGTGGCCGGCCTGCTCGGCGCGCTGCAGGTGCAGTCGGCCCAGGTGAAGAACGGCAAGCTGGTGGTCACGTTCAACCAGAACCTGGGCAACCTGGTGCCGTCAGGCGTACTGGGTAAATAAGGTCGTACCGGGTCAATGAGGTAGTGCCGGGTCAATGAGGTAGTGCCGGGTCAATGAGGTAGTGCCGGCCGCTGGCCGGCAGCGCAGTGACTGCATCTGCCGGCCAGCGGCCGGCACTACCGGTACGCGTCAGGCGGCAAGCGCTTTCACTACCGCCTCGCTGAAGGCCGGAATGTCGTCCGGCTTGCGGCTGGTGATGACGTTGCCGTCGACCACCACCTCGGAATCGCGCCATTTCGCACCTGCGTTCGCCAGATCCTGCTGCAGGGACGGCCAGGAGGTCAGCTCGCGGCCATCGGCCAGGCCGCTGTTGATCAGCAGCCACGGGCCATGGCAGATCGCCGCCACAGGCTTGCCGGCTTCATCCACCGAGCGGATGAAACCGAGCACGGCATCATCGGTACGCAGCGTGTCCGGATTGATGACGCCTCCGGGCAGCACCAGGGCATCGAAGCGCGCCGGATCCGCCTCATCCAGCGGAATGTCGACCGCGACAGCGTCGCCCCAGTTCTTCTCTTTCCAGCCCTTGATGGTCGCTTCCTTCGCGGGCGACACCACGCTGACCCGCGCGCCCTCCGCTTCCAGCAGCCGCTTGGGCTCGGTCAGCTCGGACTGCTCGAAGCCGTGGGTGGCCAGGATGGCGATCTGCTTGCCCTTCAATCGTTCTGCCATGGGTGCGCTCCAGTTGGGGAGCGCACAGCGTGGACGAACCTCCCTTGCACGGCGGTGACCCTGCCGTGCACGGCAGGTGGAGAGCATCCGTGCCGGCCAGCGGTCGGCACCGCCGGAAGGGTCAGCGCTTGGGCTGCAGCATGGTGCCGGTGCACTTGGGCGAGCCGCAGCGGCACTCCCAGATCTTCTTCAGCTTGGCGGTGTGGCGCTCGGCCAGGGTGATGCCGTAGTTGTAGGTCAGTTCCTCGCCGGGCGTGATGTCGCGCAGCGCCTCGATGAAGACCTTGTCGCCGCGGCTGTCGCCGTCCTCGTCTTCCTCGATCACGGCCTCGCAGTTCGGGTCGCAGCTATGGTTGATCCAGCGCGCTTCGTTGCCCTTGTAGTTGGCATCGATCACCCAGTCATCGTTGAGGGTGAACAGGAAGGTATGGCCGCTTTCGACGTCGCCGCTGTCATCGGCATCAACGTCGCCGTGGCTGCGCAGCAGGCCCTTGTACTGGATCACGCGCTCGCCCTGCTTGATCGGGGCCACGGCGAACACACCGTTGCCATGGATGGCGGACTTGCGGGCTTGGATCTTCTTCGGCATCGGCACGGGCTGTTTGCAGCGGATGGAACCTTGATTCTCGCCCATTCCGGGTGATTTGCGAAAATCACCCCGTTGGCGCAGGATTGCGGCCCGGCAACGGCCCCGGCGTGTCCTCCCCGCCCGGCCCCAGCGCCGGCTGAATGCCCGGGTTGGATGGTGGCGAATAAAAGCGTACAATTTCAGTCCGCTTTAAGAACCACTCGCATCCCCATGTTGCGCGTCACCAAGCTCACCGATTACGCCACCGTCGTGCTGACCGTGCTCGCCGCCCGTCCGGGCGAGGTGCTCAGCGCCACCGAGCTGGCCGAATTCACCGGCCTGGAGCCGCCCACCGTCAGCAAGGTCCTCAAGCCGCTGGCCCAGGCCGGCCTGGTCGAAGGCCTGCGCGGCGTCCGTGGTGGCTACCGGCTGACCCGCCCGGCCATCGAGATCTCGCTGTTCGAGGTGGTCGAAGCAATGGAAGGGCCGCTGGCCCTGACCGAATGCAGCCACGACCACCACCAGTGCGGCATGGCGCCCAAGTGCGGCGCGCGCAGCAGCTGGCGACTGATCAACGACGTGGTCTCCGAGGCCCTGCGCGATGTCACCCTCGCCCAGATCCTGCCCCCTCTTCCCCTTGCCGATGACGAACAGCGCCGCACCATCGCTGTCGATGTCGTCTCCTGATCCACAGGCAGCCCCCATGGCCACCGAAACCATCGAAAACGTCGCCCACGACGACACGCCCAACCGCGAGATCCACGAACAGCTCGGCCGCAAGTATTCGGCTGGCTTCATCACCGAGATCGAATCGGACTCCCTGCCCCCTGGCCTGGACGAGGACACCATCCGTGCCCTGTCGGCCAAGAAGGAGGAGCCGGAGTGGATGACGCAGTGGCGCCTGGACGCCTACCGCCACTTCCTGACCCTGCCGATGCCGGACTGGGCCAAGCTGGAGATCGCGCCGATCGACCTGCAGGCGCTGAGCTACTACTCCGCGCCGAAGGGCCCGAAGTACGCCTCGCTGGACGACGTGCCGAAGGAACTGCTCGACACCTACGACAAGCTGGGCGTGCCGCTGCACGAACGCGCCAAGCTGGCCGGCGTGGCGGTGGATGCGGTGTTCGACTCGGTGTCCGTCGGCACCACCTTCCGCAAGGAACTGGCCGAGAAGGGTGTGATCTTCTGCTCGATGTCCGAGGCGATCAAGGAACACCCGGAGCTGGTCCGCCAGTACCTGGGCACCGTGGTGCCGTTCGGTGACAACTACTTCGCCGCGCTCAATTCGGCGGTGTTCTCCGATGGCAGCTTCGTGTTCATTCCCAAGGGCGTGCGCTGCCCGATGGAGCTGAGCACCTACTTCCGCATCAACGCCGGCCACACCGGCCAGTTCGAGCGCACCCTGATCGTGTGCGAGGACAAGGCCTACGTGTCGTACCTAGAAGGCTGCACCGCGCCGATGCGCGACGAGAACCAGCTGCACGCCGCAGTGGTCGAGCTGGTGGCACTGGAAGACGCCGAGATCAAGTACTCCACGGTGCAGAACTGGTACCCGGGCGACGAGAACGGCGTCGGCGGCATCTACAACTTCGTCACCAAGCGAGCCGAATGCCGTGGCGCGCGCAGCAAGGTCACCTGGACCCAGGTCGAAACCGGTTCGGCGATCACCTGGAAGTACCCGTCCTGCGTGCTGCTGGGCGACGACTCGGTCGGTGAGTTCCACTCGGTGGCGCTGACCCACCACCGCCAGCAGGCCGACACCGGCACCAAGATGATCCACGTCGGCAAGCGCACCAAGAGCAAGATCGTCAGCAAGGGCATCAGCGCCGGCCGCGGCCAGAACACCTACCGCGGCCTGGTGCGGGTGGACCGCAACGCCGACGGCGCGCGCAACTACACCCAGTGCGACTCGCTGCTGATCGGCAAGCAGTGCGGCGCGCACACCTTCCCCTACATCGAGGTGAAGAACCCGGGCGCCACCGTCGAGCACGAGGCCACCACCTCCAAGATCTCCGACGACCAGCTGTTCTACTGCCGCGCCCGTGGCATCAGCCAGGAAGACGCGGTGTCGATGATCGTCGACGGCTTCTGCAAGCAGGTGTTCCGCGAACTGCCGATGGAGTTCGCGGTGGAAGCCAAGAAGCTGCTGGAAGTCTCGCTGGAAGGTTCGGTGGGCTGAGCGCCCGCCCCTGCCCCTCGCAAACGCATTCTCTTTACCGGCGGGCCCTGGCCCGCCCCACGGAAATCCCCACCATGCTGAAGATCGAAAACCTCCACGCCCGCATCGGCGGCAAGGAAATCCTCAAGGGCCTGTCGCTGGATGTTAAGCCCGGCCAGGTGCACGCCATCATGGGCCCGAACGGCGCCGGCAAGTCCACCCTGGGCAATGTCCTGGCAGGCCGCGACGGCTATGAAGTCACCGAAGGCAGCGTGCAGTTCGACGGCGTCGACCTGCTGGAGCAGGACCCGGAAGCGCGCGCCGCTGCCGGCCTGTTCCTGGCCTTCCAGTACCCGGTGGAGATCCCGGGCGTGAACAACACCTACTTCCTGCGCGCGGCACTGAACGCCCAGCGCAAGGCGCGCGGCGAGGAAGAACTCGATTCCATGCAGTTCCTCAAGCTGGTGCGCCAGAAGCTGGCCGTGCTGCACCTGAAGGACGAGCTGCTGCACCGTGGCGTGAACGAAGGCTTCTCCGGTGGCGAGAAGAAGCGCAACGAGATCTTCCAGCTGGCCGTGCTGGAACCGAAGCTGGCGATCCTGGACGAGACCGACTCGGGCCTGGACATCGACGCGCTGAAGAGCGTGGCCGACGGTGTCAACGCACTGCGTGCCGCCAACCGCTCGTTCCTGGTCATCACCCACTACCAGCGCCTGCTGGACTACATCAAGCCGGACGTGGTGCACGTGCTGGCCGATGGCCGCATCGTCAAGACCGGTGGCCCCGAGCTGGCACTGGAACTGGAAGCGCACGGCTATGATTTCCTGAAGGACCGGGTCGTGCCCGAGGCGGCGGTCTGATGAGCGCCCTGCTTGACTCGATGGCCCAGGCCTTCTGCGGCAGCGATGCGCGCCGCGAAGTGCTGGATGCGGCCCTGCGTGACGGCCTGCCGGCCGCCCGCAACGAGGCCTGGAAGTACACCTCGCTGCGCCAGCTGGAACGCCGTGCGTTCGCTGCGGCACCGCTGCAGGGCCCGGCTCTGGACGCCGCCCTGCTGGGCGACATCCCGGCGCCGCGCCTGGTGTTCGTCAACGGCCGCCTGGACGCCGCGCTGAGCGACGTGCAGGCGCTGCCGGACGGCGTGCAGCTGCAGCCGCTGTCGGCCGCACTGGCCGCCGGCGAAGACGCGGTGCGTTTCCTTGGCCGCCGCTACGAGCGCAGCGAAGAGATCTTCGCCCGGCTCAACGCCGCACTGGCCGATGAAGGCGTCGTGCTGCGCGTGGATGAAGGCGTGCAGGTCGAGACGCCGCTGCAGCTGGTGTTTGCCAGCGTCGCCGGCGACACCGACCTGGCCTGGCATCACCGCCACCTGATCGAACTGCGCGCCGGCGCCAGCCTGGGCGTGGTCGAGCACCGCTTCAGCGTCGGTGATTCCGCCCACCTGGACAACACCGTGCTGCATGCCCACGTCGCCCGCGATGCCGTGCTCAAGCACGCCCGCGTGCAGGCCGGCAGCGCACGCCAGACCAGCTTCCTGCGCACCGACGCGGTGCTGGCCCGCGACGCGCAGTACCACCGCGTGGACCTGGAACTGGGCGCCGCGCTCAGCCGCCATGAATTGAACGTCCGCCTGGAAGGCGACAACGCCCAGCTGACCGCCAATGGCGTGCTGCTCGGCAACGGCCGCCGCCATGTCGAAACCCGCCTGGGCATCGACCACATCGCGCGCGATACCGCCTGCGAACTGCTGTGGCGCGGCGTCGCCGCCAACCGCAGCCGCGTGGTGTTCCATGGTGGCATCCAGATCCGCGAAGGCGCCGACGGCACCGACGCGAACCTGTCCAACAAGAACCTGCTGCTGTCGGCCGATGCCGAGATCGACACCCAGCCGACGCTGGTGATCGACGCCGATGAAGTGAAGGCCGCGCACGGCGCGACCGTCGGCCAGCTCGATGCCAACGCGCTGTTCTACCTGCGCTCGCGCGGGCTGCCGCAGGCACAGGCGCAGGCCCTGCTGAGCGCCGCGTTCTGCCACGAACCGCTGAAGATCCTGCCGGACGCGCTGCGTGCGCAGCTGGCACGCCGCCTGGACAAGGCCCTGGCCGAGGCGGGTGTGGCATGAACCTGTCCACCCCGCGCCCGATCGAAGAACGCACCGGCGCCCCCGACTGGGACCGCGTGCGCCTCGACTTCCCGCTGCTGATGCGGGAAGTGCACGGCAAGCCGCTGGTCTATTTCGACAATGCCAACACCGGCCAGAAGCCGGTGCAGGTGATCGGCGCGGTGGACGAGTTCTACCGCCGCTACAACGCCAACGTCAGCCGCGCGGTGCATGCGCTGGGCAGCGAGGCCACCGACGCCTACGAAGGCGCGCGCAACACGCTGGCGCGCTTCCTCAACGTGCGCCCCAGCGAGCTGGTGCTGTGCAGCGGCACCACCTTCGCCATCAACCTGGTGGCGTACTCGTGGGCGCTGCCGCGGCTGAAGGCCGGTGATGTGATCCTGGTGTCGCGCATGGAGCACCACGCCAACATCGTGCCGTGGCAGCTGGTCGCGCAGCGGACCGGTGCCACCATCCGCGTGGCCGAGATCACGCCCGATGGCGCACTGGACCTGGATGCGCTGCGCACGGCGATGACCCCGGAGGTCAAGCTGCTGGCCGTTACCCACGTCTCCAATGTGCTGGGCACGGTCAACCCGGTGCGCGAGATCTGCCGCGAAGCGCGCAAGCGCGGCATCATCACCGTGGTCGATGGCTCGCAGGCCGTGCCGCACCGCAAGGTCGACGTCGCCGCGATCGGCTGCGACTTCTACGCGATCACCGGCCACAAGATGTGCGGCCCGACCGGCACCGGCGCCTTGTGGGCGCGCCGCGAGCATCTGGATGCGATGCCGCCGTTCCTCGGTGGCGGCGAAATGATCAAGGAAGTCAGCTTCGACGGCACCGTGTTCAACGATGCCCCGCACAAATTCGAAGCCGGCACCCCGAACATCGCCGGCTTCATCGGCCTGGGTGTGGCTGCCGACTACCTGCAGCAGCTTGGGCAGGAGAACGTGGAAGCCCGCGAAGCCGAACTGCTGGCGCACTTCACCGAAGAACTGCGCCGCGTCGATGGCCTGCGCATCATCGGCGAAGCACCGGAGAAGGCCGCCGTGGTCTCGTTCCTCATCGATGGCGCGCATGCGCACGACCTGGCGACCCTGCTTGACCTGGAAGGCGTGGCGGTGCGCTCCGGCCAGCACTGCGCACACCCGCTGCTGCAGTACTTTGGTGTGGCGGCCACCTGCCGTGCCTCGCTGGCGTTCTACAACACGCACGCCGAGATCGAGCGGTTCATGACGGCGCTGACCAAGGTGCGGAAGCTGCTGGGGTAACCCCGGAAGACCGGGGTCAGATCCCTTTCGCATCGCGAAAGGGCTCTGACCCCAACTACCCGATCACTCCTGCAGCCGCCGCACCGACGACACGCATAGTTCGGCAGGCCACTGGCCAAGATGCCCCTTGCCGCTCATCGCATCCGGCCGCGCCGCCGATACGATCCCGGTCATTTCAAAAGCCTGCTCCGTCGGCAACGTCACCGGCGCGATTCCCTCCACCCAGATGCCGTCTGCTGCCCACGGGTCACGTACCGGCGGCCCTGGATGCAGCGCCGACATTTCCCAGCCTCCGACATAGGCACCCCGCACCTTTACCAAGCGGCCCTGATAGCGGACAGGGTGCGCACGCAGTTCCTCCAGGGCGACAGGAAGTGCACGTGCCGGGTTGAACCCAGGGCAGGCAAAACTGTTGAAGGAAGCGTCCCTGCCCACGACGGAGGCATCCGTGCACGCGAGCAGGATCGACATCGCCACGATCATGCCGAGCGTAGCGACCTTCATGGCGCCCCCATCTCCGCCTTGCCAATCCATTTCTGCCTCCTGCAGGAAAGCGATGAACGGCGAGCATAGCCGGTGCTCCGGGGGCAGAGCTCCTCCGCGTTGCGAAAGGGATCTGACCCCACTCCCCCATTTGCGCCCGCCCACACCCCACCTAGAATGGGGCCATGAGCACCCTGACCTTCCGCGCCGCCACGCCGGCCGACATCCCCGCCCTGATCGCCCTCGTCACCTCGGCCTACCGGGGCGACGCCAGCCGCGTTGGCTGGACCACCGAAGCCGACCTGCTGGATGGCGCCCGCATCGACGCCGAAGGCATCCAGGCCGACCTGGACCGCCCGCGCTCGACCATTCTGCTGGCCGAGCGCGGGGACCAGCTGGTGGCCTGCGCACACGTTGCCGACGTCGACGGCAAGGGCTACTTCGGCATGTTCTCGGTCGATCCGGCGCAGCAGGGCGGCGGTGTCGGCAAGCAGATGATGGAGGCGGCCGAAGCGCATGCCGCGCGCGAATGGAGCGTGCCGGTGATGCAGATGACGGTGATCGACGTGCGCGACGAGCTGATCGCCTTCTACGAGCGTCGTGGCTACCAGCGCACCGGCATCAAGAAGCCGTTCCCGTACGGCGATGAGCGCTTCGGCATCCCCAAGCGCGGCGACCTGCGCTTCGAGATCCTGGAAAAGCCGCTGGCCGGAGCCGCCGCGTGAGCGATACCTGGACCTTCGTCTGTGCCGGCAACGAGCTGTTGCCGGGCGAAATGAAGAGCGTGTTCGACGAAGTGACCGGCACGCCGATCGTGGTGTTCAACCTGGACGGTGAGCTGTACGCCCTGGAAGACCAGTGCACGCATGAAGAGTTCGAGCTGTCTTCAGGCGAGTTCAACACCACCGAAGGCAGCGTGGAATGCGTGCTGCACGGCGCGCGCTTCGACGTGCGCGATGGCCGCGCCCTGTGCGCACCGGCCTATACGCCGGTGCCCAAGTTCCCGGTGAAGCGCGAACACGACGCCGTCTGGACCCGCGACGACCGCGATTGAAGTGCCCTCCTGGCCGCCGGTGGATTCACCCAAGGGGGTGGAGCCAGCGGAGCGCACTGAGGGGCCTTCACGACCCTCTCCGGGCCTCCAGACCGCTCACCCAATTGCGCATATGCGAATCATTATCGTTGATGTTATTCTACGTAACACCTTCGTAACGACGTCGCCCCTGCGCCATGGCTTCGCCCGCGCCCACCGCCACGCTGTGCCAGCTCGCCCGCCAAGGGTGGCCGCTGGTCGTGGCCGCGCTGCTGACGCTGCTGCTGGGCTGGTCGGCGCTGCACGAAGGGCGCGGCAAGGGGCCTGCGGCCCACGGCTGGCAGGCGCACGCTGAAGGGTTGCAGCAAGCCATGCCGTTGCCGGCCCCGCCGGTGCACGAATGCCCGCACCATGCCGCCCCGGCACCGGAGCCGCCGCTGGATGGCGAGGGCGCCGCGCCCTGCACCGCACTGGCTCCCCCGCGTGCCGTCCTGGTCGCGCACATTCCGCTGTGGCGCTCCGACGCCCTGCGCTGGCAGCGGCACGATCCCGCACTGCGGTTGAACCCCGGCCACGCGCCGCCCGCACCGCACGCCAGCTGAGGCGCCCTGCGGCCGTTGCCGTGCGCCTGATTGCGTTTCCTGCCAGCCGGGCATCGGCCCGGTCCTGCAGAAGAAGCCTTCCATGTGTCGACGCGCTGCCTGCGCTTCGCCCCTCGCCCTTTCCCGATCCACGCCACGACCCATCGCCATGACCTACATCACGTCCCGCAAGCACGCCCCGCGCGTTTCCCTGCTCGCCACCGCTACCCTGGCTGCGGGCTTCGCGCCGCTGGCTGCGCAGGCTGCCGACAGCGCCGACGCCGGCTCCCGCAACGCCACCGAGCTGGACAAGGTGCAGGTGCGCGGCAGCTGGTTCAATCCGTCCTCGCCGAAGTTCACCGCCGAACTGCTGGACACCCCGAAGTCGGTGTCGATCGTGTCGGAGAAGCTGATCGCCGAAACCGGTGCGACCAACCTGCAGGATGCGCTGCGCATGGTGCCGGGCATCACCTTCGGCGCCGGCGAAGGCGGCAACCCCACCGGTGATCGCCCCTTCATCCGTGGCTTCGATTCGCAGAGCAACGTCTTCGTCGACGGCCTGCGCGACGTCGGTTCGCAGACCCGCGAAATCTTCGACCTGGAGCAGGTGGAAGTGGTCAAGGGCCCGAGCTCGGCCTACGGCGGCCGCGATTCCGGCGGTGGCAGCCTGAACCTGGTAAGCAAGACGCCGAAGCTGAAGAACGAGACCAGCGCCAGCATGGGCATCGGTACCGACAGCTACGCGCGCGGCACCGTGGACGCCAACTACGTGCTGGGCGATGGCATCGCCGCGCGCCTGAACCTGATGAAGCATGAATCGGATATCGCCGGCCGCGACGCCGCCAACGTCAGCCGCTGGGGCATCGCGCCGTCGATCGCGTTCGGTCTGAACGGCCCGGCGCAGCTGATCGCCAGCCACTACCACATGCAGAGCGACGACCTGCCGGACGCCGGTGGCTTCCCGTACGGCAACCCGAGCGGTGCGCCGGCGTCGAAGTGGGTCGACGGCCGCCCGATGGTGCCGGACCGCAACAACTACTACGGCCTGGTCGACCGTGATTTCCAGCGTACCCGCGCCGACATCAGCACCCTGGATGCCAGCTACGACTTCGGCGGCCACAAGCTGCGCAACATCGCGCGCCTGGGCAACACCAGCAACGACTACCTGTGGACCCAGCCGGACGACAGCCAGGGCAACCCGAACAACTACGGCACCTTGTGGCGCCGTACCAACAGCCGTGCCGTCGACGTCAAGAGCTTCGCCGACCAGCTGGGCCTGACCGGCGCCTTCCAGACCGGCGTGCTCAAGCACAGCTACAGCGCCGGCGTGGAGTACAGCGACGAGAAGATGACCCGCGGCAGCTACCTGATGACCCCGGGCACCAGCAACCCGCTCACCGGCAACAGCAAGTGCCCGACCACCGGCGCGGCCACCGGCTACAACTGCACCGATTTCGCCGACCCGGACCCGCGCGATCCGTGGGCGGCCACCCATTCGGTGTATCGCAGCGACAAGGCACTGGACGTCGAGCAGCGCACCAAGACCACCTCGGCCTACGTGTTCGACACCATCGAGCTCAATGAGCAGTGGATGGTCAACCTGGGCCTGCGCTACGACGACTTCCGCACCACCCTGACCACTCCGGTGGCCGGTGCGGCGCCGACCCGCGTGCGCAACAGCAACGACTTCCTGAACTACCAGGCCGGCGTGGTGTTCAAGCCGGCTGCCAACGGCAGCATCTACCTGTCCTGGGGCACCTCCTCGACGCCGCCGGGCATGGACGGGGGCGATGGTTCGGACGGCCTGAGCGCCGCCGTGGCCGACCTCAAGCCGCAGGATACGAAGAACCTCGAACTGGGCACCAAGTGGGACCTGTTCGACCAGCGCCTGAACCTCACCGCGGCGATCTTCCACACCGTGATGAACAACGCACGCGTGACCGTCGACAACGGCACCAGCCAGAATGCCGGCAAGAAGGAAATCAACGGCTTCGAGCTCGGCTTCACCGGCCAGCTGACCGAGGCCTGGAGCCTGTACGGCGGCTACACCTACCTGGACTCGGAACTGAAGGACAACGGCTTCGTCTGTGGCGCACCGGTCGGTCGTACCTGCCCGTCCAACGTCTACGTGCCCTCGCCGTACAACGGCAACGTGTTCCCGAACACCGCCAAGCACAGCGCCAACCTGTGGACCACCTACCGCTTCCCGATCGGCCTGACCCTGGGCGCCGGTGCGTTCTACTCCGACAAGCAGTACGGTGACGTCGCCAACACCAAGTGGATCGCCAGCTACACCCGCTTCGACGCGATGGCGAGCTACGCGATCCAGGACAACATCAGCCTGCAGCTCAACGTGCAGAACCTGACCGACAAGACCTACTTCACCAAGGCCTATGCCTCGCACTACGCGAGCATCGCCCCGGGTCGCTCGGCCACCCTGGCACTGAACGTGAAGTTCTGATGTAGCTTCGTTCCACCACGGCGGCAGGTTCTCCTGCCGCCGTTTTTGTTTCCGGCGATACTCACCCCATGGCGAACCGTACCCCCATCGACAGCGACGCCCTGGCCGAGCTGCTGCAGCACGATCCGCAGGCCGCGTTCGCACGCGTCCGCGACGCCGCACAGGCCGGACAGGTCGAGGCACAACTGCTGCTTGCGCAGATGCACATGGAAGGCAAAGGCACCGCGCAGGATGCTTCGGCTGCGCTGCTCTGGTACGAAACCGCCGCCAACAACGGCGCACCGATGGCGATGAACATGCTTGGCCGCTGCCATGAACTGGGCCAGGGCACCGCGCCCGATCCGGCACTGGCGGCGGTGTGGTACCGGCGCGCAGCCGACACCGGGCTGGACTGGGGCCTGTACAACCTGGCCAACCTGCTGGCCACCGGCCGCGGCGTCACGCAGGACCGCGCGCAGGCACTGGCCCTGTACACCCGTGCCGCGCACCTGGGCCATGCCAAATCGATGAACCTGCTGGCCCGCCACCTTGAGGACGGGCTGGACACCGCAGCCGATCCGCAGGCAGCGCTGGCCTGGTACCAGCGCGCGGCCGAAGCCGGTGATTTCCGCGGCCAGGCCAACTACGCCTCGATCCTGCTGCAGGCCGGCCAGGTCGAGCAGGCCGTGCACTGGCTACGGCTTGCACTGGCCCACGGCAGCCCGGCGTTCATGGCGCACATCGTGCCGGAACTGGCCGCCTCGCCGCATCCACAGGTGCGCGCCCTGGTCGCGCCACCGTCGCTCTGAGGAGTTCCCCATGCTGCTGCACATCCCCGATATTCTCAGCGCCGACCAGGTGGCCGACTTCCGCCGCCGCCTCGATGCCGCCGACTGGACCGATGGCCGCGAAACCGTCGGCCACTTGGGCGCGCAGGCCAAGCACAACCAGCAGCTGCCCGAGGCGTCGCCGCTGCGCCGCGAACTGGGCGAGATCATCCTCGTCGCGCTGGCCCGGCACCCGCTGTTCTTCAGCGCCGCGCTGCCGCTGAAATACCTGCCCCCGCGCTTCAACCGCTACAGCGGCGGCGGCACCTACGGCTTCCATGTCGATGGCGCGGTGATGAACCTGGCCAACGGCGAACAGCTGCGTTCGGATATCTCCTGCACCCTGTTCCTGTCGGCGCCGGACGAATACGAAGGCGGCGAGCTGGTCATCAGCGACACCTACGGCGAGCACGAAGTGAAGCTGCCGGCCGGCGACCTGATCGTCTATCCGTCCAGCAGCCTGCATCAGGTGCGGCCGGTCACCCGTGGCGCACGCGTGGCGTCGTTCTTCTGGGTGCAGAGCATGATCCGCGACGATGTGCAGCGTCGCCTGCTGTGGGAAATGGATGGCGCGATCGAGCGCCTGCGCCAGACCGGCGCCGACGCTGAGGCGATCCTGCAGCTGACCGGCGTGTACCACAACCTGCTGCGGCGCTGGAGCGAAGTCTGAGCCTGGCCGTGCCGGCCTGCGACACTTTGGCAATCATTCTCATTTGCAACAGCTAACGGCTCTCATTACAATCACGCCCCGTTGATGCCGGCCCCTGCCGGCAGGCCCCTGGGGATCTTCGCTTGCTGCGCCCGCTTCGCCCTCGCCCACTGATCCAGCGCACGATGGGGACCGCCATGCGCGGCCAGCGTCCTGCGCTGGCCAGCCTGCTGGCATGGGTGGCGATGCTGGCGTTGCTGCTGGGCGCGCTGCCGCTGCTGCCACAGGCCCAAGCAGGAATGGCCGTGCAGATGCCGCTGGAAGAGCGCGGCGGCCAAGGCACCTTGCTGGAAGAAGCACCGGCCAAGCTGCGCCGATGTGCTGCCGCTCCGGTGAAATCAGCCGAGAAGGCACGCCCGCCGTTGCTGCTGGCCAGCCAATGGCTGCGCACCGAGCTTGAACTCGTACCCGCCACGCCGGCCATGCCCGGCGTGCGCCCGGACTGGCCGCTGGCCGCTCCGGACACGCCCTGGGCCGATGCGCCTGGGCGCCGCCAGCAACGCGGCCAGGCGCCGCCGCTCGCCTGATCCACGGCCCCACGTGACCGCCTGCGCGGTCGCGCCTGCACGCCGCTGCCTGCTTCATCCTTGCCGCCCCTGACCGGGCCTTCCGTGCCTGCCACGCCGTTCGCGCGCGGCATCGCGCCCCCTGCATCCTTCGAGGTAACTGCCATGGCCCAGCGCCATCGTGTCCGTTCGTCCCTGTCCCGTACCCTGCTGACCAGCGCCGTGCTGGCGGCTTTCGCCAGCCCCGCTTTCGCCCACGGTGACGCTTCCGGCGCCCCGCAGACGCTGGACAAGGTGGTGGTCACCGCCGCCGGCTTCGAGCAGAAGGTGATCGATGCCCCGGCCAGCATCAGCGTGGTCAGCCGCGAGGAACTGAGCAGGCGCCCGTACACCAGCCTGGTCGATGCGCTGCGCGACGTCGAAGGCATCGATGTCGGCCTGGAGGCCACCGACAAGAACGGCCGCGCCACCGTGTCGATGCGCGGGCTGCCGTCCGAATACACCCTGGTGCTGATCGACGGCCGCCGCCAGAGCAACGTCGGCCAGATCTACCCGAACAACTTCGGTGGCGGCCAGTTCGCCTACCTGCCGCCACTGGATGCGATCGAACGCATCGAAGTCGTGCGCGGGCCGATGTCCACGCTGTACGGTTCGGACGCGATGGGCGGCGTCATCAACATCATCACCCGCCGCAACCAGGACAGCTGGCACGGCGCGCTGACCCAGGGCTTCACCGTGCAGCAGGACGACCAGTTCGGCGACGCACGCACCACCGACCTCTACCTCAGCGGCCCGCTGCTGAAGGATCGCCTGAGCCTGGCGGTACGCGGCAGCTACTACGATGCCAAGGCATCCAACCCCGAATGGGATGCACTGCCGCTCCCGGATGGCACCCTGTGGGAGCGCAGCATCGGCTTCGGCGGTGGTGGCAAGTCGGTCGCCAACACCAACTGGAACAGCGGCGTACGCCTGGACGTCCGCATCAACGACGACCACGAACTGTGGCTGGACTACGACGTGTCGCGGCAGAAGTTCGACAACAGCGAAGGCCAGACCGGCACCCTCGACAGCCTGGCCAGCCTGTGGCGCGTCGGCAACGCGGTCATTCCCAACCCGAACGGCAACGGCACGCTCACCCGCCGCGTGGTGCAGCCGCGCGTGGGCTACACTGCCTACCAACGCTACGAGCGCGACCAGTTGTCGCTGACCCACCAGGGCCGCTACAGCTTCGGCACCTGGCAGACCTCGCTGACCCACAGCAGGAGCAGCAACCTGGGCCGCTCGCTGCCGCTGACCCTGGACGAGCGCGCCAACCTGCAGGCGCTGTGGAATGACGTCTGCCGCCGCACCGGCGCCGCCAGCAACTGTGCAGCCGGCCGTGGCAATGCACTGGCCGCCCTCAACCCGAGCGAGATGGCACGCCTGCAGGCATTCCTGCCGCGTCCGCTGCGGACCATGGAGCTGGAAGGCTACGTGCTCGACACCATGCTCGACCTGGACTTCGGCGCGCACACGCTGACCGTGGGTGGCCAATACAACGACACCGACATGGTCGACGGTGTGTTCGGCATGGACGGCGCCGGCTACCGCAGCAACGTCAAGCAGACGCACCGCATGTGGGCGCTGTTCGCCGAGGACAACTGGGCGCTGACCGACACCCTCACCGCCACCTTCGGCCTGCGCTACGACGACCACAACGTGTTCGGCAGCCACGTCAGTCCGCGTGGCTACCTGGTGTGGAACGCCAGCGATGCGTGGACCTTCAAGGGTGGCGTCAGCACCGGCTACAAGACCCCGCGTCCGGACCAGCTGTTCCCGGGCATCACCGGCTTCGGTGGCCAGGGCGTGCTGCCGCTGGTCGGTTCGCCGAACCTGAAGCCCGAAACCAGCACCAACTACGAGCTGGCGGCCTATTACGAGGGCCAGCGCTGGGGCTTCAATGTCACCGGCTTCTTCAACACGTTCGAGGACAAGATCGCCAGCGGCGGCACCTTCCCGAACTGCGAAGTGGCCCGCGCCGGCAGCGGCTACTGCGTGGACATCGGCCCGGGCTGGGCGGCCCTGGGCTACAACACCTTCACCCAGAGCGTGAACATCGACAAGGCCGAGACCCGTGGCGC
This sequence comes from Stenotrophomonas pavanii, assembly GCF_900101175.1. Lineage (GTDB taxonomy): Bacteria > Pseudomonadota > Gammaproteobacteria > Xanthomonadales > Xanthomonadaceae > Stenotrophomonas > Stenotrophomonas pavanii. The sequence goes on from NZ_FNFQ01000014.1 coordinate 125,200, forward strand.
CGAACTGGCCGCGCATGTCGACCTGCTCGACAGCCTGCAGCTGCGCGGCAACTACACCTGGACCAGGAGCGAGCAGACCAGCGGCGCGCAGAAGGGCCTGCCGATCAGCGGCACCATGCCGGCCAGGCACATGGCCAATGCCAGCCTCAACTGGCAGCTCAACGAAGCGATCAGCCTGTCGCTGACCGGCGAAGGCCGCTACGACCGCTACCGCGACACGCTGCTGGACGCCAACGGCGCCCGCCACACCCGCTACTACGAGGACTACACGATCTTCCACCTCGGTGGCAGCTGGAAGGCCACGCCCTGGCTGACGGTGAACGCGCGGGTCAACAACCTGTTCGACAAGGACTTCGTCTCGCAGTCGTGCCTGCTGATCAGCCAGAGCGAGTTCAACTGCGTGGACGACTACGCGACCAAGGACCAGCGCCGCAGCTACTGGATTTCGTTGAACGCGACGTTCTGATCGCCGCGCCCTGCCCCGGTGGGTGCCGACCCTGGTCGGCACCGCTTCATCCACGCATGGCGTGGATCTACCGATCCGTGGTGCCGGCCGCTGGCCGCCCCCCTCATACCTGCTCCAGGGATACAGAACGACACGCAATTGCGAGCTATTCTCATCAATGATGTAATGGGCAGTCCCCGTCCGCCCCGAACCGTGCCGTGAGCCGTCCTGCTACTTCCACCGTGCAGCAGCAACAGAACCGTGGCTTCTGGCTGCGGACGCTGCACCAGTGGCACTGGATCAGTTCGGCGGTGTGCCTGATCGGCATGCTGCTGTTCGCGGTGACCGGCCTGACCCTCAACCATGCGGCGAAGATCGAAGCCAGGCCCCAGGTGCAGAACCAGCACCTGGCGCTGCCGGCCGCGCTGCTGGGCCAGCTCGGCACGCGCGAGGACGGCAACGCGCCGATTCCGCGCCCGGCCCGCCAATGGTTGGACGCGCAGCTCGGCATCGCCATCGGCGGACGCCCGGCCGAGTGGTCGGCCGAAGAGATCTACCTGTCGCTGCCGCGCCCCGGTGGCGACGCCTGGTTGAGCATCGATCGCCAGACCGGCGCGGTGGAGTACGAATCGACCTCGCGCGGCGTGGTGTCCTACCTCAACGACCTGCACAAGGGCCGCAACGCGGGCCCGGCCTGGGGCTGGTTCCTGGACCTGTTCGCCGTGGCCTGCCTGGTGTTCTGCATCACCGGGCTGTTCCTGCTGCACCTGCATGCGCGGCAGCGGCGCATGACCTGGCCGCTGGTCGGCCTGGGCCTGATGATCCCGCTGTTGATCGCCCTGCTGCTGATCCACTGACTTTCCCCCGTTCCCGGAGCCGCCCCATGCGCGTCACCCTGACCATCGCCCTCAGCGGCCTGCTGGCCACCTCGCCGGCCTATGCCGCCACCCTCGACATCAATGTCGAAGTGCCCAAGCTCAACGTGGCCGAGTACCACCGCCCGTACGTGGCGGTGTGGCTGGAAGGCGCCGACCAGAAGGTCGCGGCCAACCTGTCGGTCTGGTACCAGCAGACCAGCAACAGCGAAGGCCACGGCACCAAGTGGCTTCCCGACCTGCGCCAGTGGTGGCGCAAGAGCGGCCGCACCCTGCAGGTTCCAGTGGATGGCGTGACCGGCCCGACCCGCCCGGCCGGCAAGCACGCGCTGTCGTTCAACGACAGGCAGCCGGCCCTGAAGCAGCTGGCCCCGGGCAACTACACCCTGGTGGTGGAAGCCGTGCGCGAAGTCGGCGGCCGTGAACTGTTGAAGATTCCCTTCACCTGGCCGGCGACCACCGCGCAGAACGGCAAGGCGCAGGGCGCCACCGAGCTGGGACAGGTCACCCTCGCCGTCAAACCGTAACCGCCTGAGCCGGGGTCGGATCCCTTCCGCAGGAAGGGCTCTGACCCCATCACCCTATCCCTCGGGGTCAGAGCCCTTTCCGCTGGAAAGGGATCCGACCCCTTCCAACTGGAGTCTTCCGCATGAAGCGCACGCTCGTCCTCGCCGCCGCCCTGGCCGCTGCCCTTCCCTTCTCCGCCCTGGCCCACAAGGCCTGGCTGCTGCCCTCGCAGACCGTGATCGCCGGCAACGCGCCGTGGATCACCGTCGACGGTGCGGTCTCCAACGACCTGTTCTATTTCAACCACGTGCCGCTGCGCCTGGAGTCGCTGGTGATCACCGCGCCGGACGGCAGCACCGTGCAGCCGCAGAACGCGGCCACCGGCAAGTACCGCAGCGTGTTCGACATCGAACTGAAGCAACCGGGTACCTACCGCATCGCGTCGGTCAATGACGGCCTGTTCGCCACCTACGAGCAGAACGGCGAGCGCAAGCGCTGGCGCGGCAGCGTCGCCACCCTTGGCGAACTGCCCAAGGACGCGAAGAAGCTGGAACTGAGCCAGTCGGTCGGTCGCGTGGAGACCTTCGTCACCAACGGTGCGCCGAACGACACCGCGCTGAAGCCGACCAACCGCGGCATCGAGCTGGTGGCCGTCGGCCACCCGAACGACCTGTTCGCCGGCGAGGAAGCGACCTTCCGCGTGCTGGTCGATGGCAAGCCGACCGCCGGCCTGGAATTCGAGATCGTGCGTGGCGCCACCCGCTACCGCAACGCGCAGGACGAGCTGAAGGTCACCAGCGATGCCAAGGGCGAGATCAAGGTGACCTGGCCGGAAGCCGGCATGTACTGGCTGGAAACCGGTACCGAGGACAACAAGACGTCGGTGAAGCAGGCCGCCAAGCGCCGCTTGAGCTACGTCGCCACGCTGGAAGTGCTGCCGCAGTAACGACGTGGGCGGCGATGCCGGGCAAGCCCCGGCATCGCGCCTGCAGCAGACCCCCATGACCGATCCCCTGCTCGACATCGCCCGCCTCGGCGGCACCACCATGGGCACCACCTGGAGCGTGTCGCTGGTCGCGCCACGCCAGCGCGACCTGCATCCGCTGCATGCCGGCATCCAGGCGCGCCTGGATGATGTGGTCGCGCAGATGAGCACGTGGGAAGCCGGCTCGGACCTCAGCCGCTTCAATCATGCCGCTGCCGGCCAGTGGTGCACGCTGCCGGCCGAGACCCGCCACGTTCTGGCCTGCGCACAGGCCATCGCTGCGGCCAGTGACGGCGCCTTCGATCCCACCGTCGGTCCGCTGGTTGCACTGTGGGGCTTCGGTGCACATGCCGGTGAACGCCGCCAGCCCGATGCCGCCACCCTGCAGGCCACGCGTGAGCGCTGCGGTTGGCAGCGCCTGCAGTGGCAGGGCGATGCGCTGCTGCAACCGGGTGGGCTGGAACTGGATCTCTCTGCGATCGCCAAGGGCTTCGGCGTCGATCACGTCGCCGCGTGGCTGCGCGGACAAGGCATCGCTGCCGCGCTGATCGAGGTCGGTGGCGAACTGGCCGGCTATGGCCGGAAACCGGATGGCCAGCCGTGGCGCGTGCTGGTGGAGTCCGCGCCGGAAGAAGATGCGCGGACCGATACCCCGCCTCGCGTGCTGGCACTGGATGGCCGGGCGGTGGCCACCTCCGGCGATCGCTGGCACCAGTACCACGCCGATGGCGAGGCTTACAGCCACAGCCTCGATCCGCGTACCGGCAGGCCGGTGCGCCAGGTCGCTGCGGCAGTCACGGTGGTGGCCGGCGATGCGATGCACGCCGATGCCTGGGCAACCGCGCTGACCGTACTCGGTCGCGACCAGGGCATGGCGCTGGCCGAGCGCGAAGGCCTGGCGGCGCGCTACCTGCAGCGCGCTGCAGGCGGCCCGCAGGAGTTCCTCAGCAGTGCCTTCCAGCGTCTTCTCGACGAGCACGGCGCATGAGCGGACGCCGGTCGCGCGCGTGGCTCGGCAACACCCTGGCCCTGCTCCTGTTGGCGCTGATCGGCGGGGCGTTGCTGCGCCTGCATCTCGGTGAGGCATGGTGGCAGGGCGCGCCACCGATTCGACACTCGCAGATCGCGGCACTCGCCACGGCCCTGTATGCGCTGGCCTGCGCTGCACTGTGGTGGCGTGGGCGCCCGCGCGACGATGCCGCAACCGGAGACACCGCGCCCCTCCTGCTGGTCTGGTCCAGCCAGACCGGCTTTGCCCGCGAGCTGGCCGAACGCAGTGCCGAAGCCCTGCGCGGCGCCGGCATGCCCGTGCGCGTGCGCGGTCTGCACGACGTCGACGCCGCGTTGCTGGCCGACAGCCAGCGCGCGCTGTTCATTGCCAGCACCACCGGCGAGGGCGATCCGCCCGACCACGCCCTGCCCTTCCTGCGCGGGGTGATGGCCGCGCCGCCGTCACTGCAGCACCTGCAGTACGGCGTGCTCGCACTGGGCGACCGCAGCTATGGCCACTTCTGCGGATTCGGCCACCAGCTCGACCAATGGCTGCGCCAGCATGGCGCGCATCCACTGTTCGATGCGATCGAAGTCGACAACGCCGATCCGGCGGCGCTGCGGCATTGGCAGCAGTTGCTGGGGCAACTCGGCGGCGGCGCCAGTGAACTGCCCGACTGGAGCCCGGCCGCGTACCAGCCGTGGACGCTGCTGCAGCGCGAGCATCTGAACCCGGGCAGCCCCGGCGGTCCGGTGTATTGGTTGCGCCTGCAGCCACCGGCCGGCGCAGAGGCGCAGTGGCAGGCCGGCGACATCGCCGAGATCGGCCCGCAACATGCCCGCGCCAGCGCGCGCGCCTGGCTGCACGCGCAGGGCTTCGATGCGGACACCGTGCTGGAGGACGGGCAGACCTTGCTGGCGCGCGTCGCGCGCTCGCACCTGCCCTCGCTGGTCCCGCCGGGTGACCTGCCCGCATTGCTGGCGACCCTGCAGCCGCTGCCGCATCGTGAGTACTCGATCGCCTCGGTGATGGCCGACGGCCCGGTGGAGCTGCTGCTGCGCCGCCAGCTGCGCGCCGACGGCACGCCCGGCATCGGCAGCGGCTGGCTGTGCGATCACGTGACCATCGGCGAGCCGGTGCAGCTGCGCCTGCGCCGCAACGACAATTTCCATGGCGTGCCCGCCGATGTGCCGCTGCTGCTGATCGGCAACGGCACCGGCATCGCCGGCCTGCGCGCCCACCTGCACGAACGTGCCCAGCAGGGCGCGCGCCGCACCTGGCTGCTGTTCGGTGAGCGCACCGCCGCACACGACTTCCATTTCGGCGACGAGCTGCAGGCAATGCTGGCGAGCGGAACGCTGGCGCGGCTGGATGCTGTGTTCAGCCGCGATGGCGGTGCGCATCGCTACGTGCAGGACCGGCTGCTGGCCGAAGCAACAACGCTGCGGCAGTGGGTGGACGACGGCGCAACGATCCTGGTCTGCGGCAGCCTGCAGGGCATGGCCCCGGCCGTGGATGCGGTGATCGAGCAGGTGCTGGGTACTGCGGGCAAGGAAGCGCTGTTGCTGGCCGGTCGTTACCGGCGCGATGTGTACTGAGGTGGCCCCATCCACGCATGGCGTGGATCTACTGAACGGCGTGTCCAGGCAGGGTGGCAACCGCAGTGCAAGTAGCAACTGTCTTGTCAGGGGCAGCCGAGGGCCACCTCGGCGTCCCGCTTACGGGCGTTTAGGATCACCAGCATTTTGCGCATGACCGCCACGAGCGCCACCTTGCTCGCTTTGCCCTTGGCCTTCAGACCAGCGTAAAACGCGCGCAGTCTTGGCTCGTACCGGATGGCCGTCAGGGCCGCCATGTAAAGGGCTTCGCGTACCACCGCGCGCCCACCACTGATCCGCCGTTGGCCCTGCCAGGTGCCACTTTCGCGGTTCATCGGGGCCAGCCCCACCAGCGACGCTATGGCTTTGCTTCCCAAGCTGCCCAGTTCGGGCAACTCGCAGGCCAATGTGCT
>NZ_FNFQ01000005.1:0-276529 GCF_900101175.1 Stenotrophomonas pavanii
TCGGGATGCGGGAAGCGCAGGCGCTCGGCGTGCAGCAGCATGCGATGCACGCCCTGCATGCGGAAGATGCGGTTGTGGCGGCCATCGCCGTGGCTGGTATCGCCGATCATGTGGTGCGACAGGTGCTTGAGATGCCGGCGGATCTGCCGGAAGCGCCCGGTCTGCGGCTGGCAGCGCAGCAGCGCGTAGCGCGAGCGGGTGAATTCACCCACCGGCACCGACAGCTCGCCGGTGGCCAGGCGCTGGAAATCGGTGATCGCCGGCTTCTTCACCGGCTTGCCCGGCCCGCCATCCAGGTCATGGTCCACCCGCCACGACAGCTCGGCCGGCCAGCCCCGGCAGACCGTCAGGTAGTCCTTGGCCACTTCGCCACCCATCAGCGCCTTGCCCAGCGCACTGGCGGTCTCGCGGTCGAAGGCCAGCAGCAGGCAGCCGCTGGTGGCCCGGTCCAGGCGGTGCACGAGGAAGATCGGGCGGCCCAGCTGCTCGCGCAGGCGGTCGGCCAGGAAATCGTCCTCGCCTCGGGCCAGCTTGCTGTCGTGGACCATCAGCCCGGCGGGCTTGTTGACCACGGCCAGGCGCTCGTCCAGGTGCAGCAGCTGCAGGGGCACGGTTTCAGGCTCGACCGCGGCGAGGGTGTCAGGTTCGGTGCTCACCGCAGGATTATCGGGGCTGGGCACTGAATGGGGTAGAGCCGGCCGCTGGCCGGCTGCCTCCGGGCAGTTGGATTGCTGCGGTTGCCGGCCAGCGGCCGGCACTACCGGATCACGGGAGTGTGGCGCGGCGGTCAGCCGTTGCGCACGGCCAGCAGCTCGCCGTTGCCCACCGGCACCAGGCTGGTGCTGAACACCGGATCAGTGTCCAGCAGCGCCCGCAACGGCTCCATCTCCACCGCGTGCGACGTGGCATTGTCCACCACCAGCAGGCCACCCCGCCGCAGCACGCGGCGCAGCTGCGGCCACCAGCCGGCGTACTGCGCGCGGTCCGAATCGAGGAACAGCAGGTCGATGCTGCCTTCGGCGGCCTCGGCCAACCACTGCCCGGCATCGCCATGCACCAGCGTGATGTGCGCGGCCAACCCGCTGCGCGCGAACGTGGAGCGCGCCATCGCCGCCTTGTCCTCGGCAAATTCCAGCGTGGTCACGTGGCCGTCGATGGCGGCGGCGGCCTCGGCCAGCCACAGCGTGGAGTAGCCGTTGGAGGTACCGATTTCCAGCACCCGTCGCGCATTGCCGAAACGCACCAGCACCGACAGGAATTCGCCGGTGTCCGGCGTGATGTTGAGCATGCGGCGGCCGCGCTGGCTTTCACGCGCGTCGTTCTCGGCGCCGAAGCGTGCCAGCTCATCCTTCAGCGCCCGCAGCACCGGGTCTACTTCCACCACGCGCGCGCCAGCGCCAGCGCACCGACGGCACCGGACACCCAGCTCCACATCGGCACCTCACCCCAGTACCAGCCTGGCGGCTGCAGCACGTACATCAGCGCGGCGATGGCCAGCAGGCCAACGCCGGTGATTGCGCCGACCGCGCGCTTCTGCAGGCGCTGCACGCTGGCGTCGAGCGCGACCAGATCGCGCGAGCGCATCGCCAGCTCATGGCGGCCCTCCACCTGCTGGGTCAGCCAGGCATGCACCAGGCGCGGCATGTCCGGCGCGTGGGTCATGATCTCCGGCAGGCGCTTGCCGATCTCGCGCACCACCCGGCGCGGGCTGTAGCGCTCGCGCAGGATCTTCGCCAGCACCGGCTTGGCCACTGCCCAGATGTCGATCTGCGGGTCCAGCTGGCGGCCGACGCCTTCGATGTTCAGCAGGGTCTTCTGCAGCAGGATCAGCTGCGGCTGCAGGGTCAGCTGGTAGCGCTGGGCCACGCGGAACAGCTTCATCAGCACTTCGGCCAGCGAGATCTGCGACAGCGGGCGGGTGAAGTACGGCTCGCACACCGAACGCACGGCTGCTTCCAGATCATCGATGCGCACGTTGTCCGGCATCCAGCGCGCCTGCACATGCAGCTCGGCGATGCGGCGGTAGTCGCGGTTGAAGATGGCCATGAAATTCTCGGCCAGGTAGTACTGATCTTCCTGCGACAGCTGCCCCATGATGCCGAAGTCCAGCGCGATGAAGCGCGGATTGGCGCGGCGCGCCGGATCGGTGTCGACCCAGATGTTGCCGGCATGCGCATCGGCATGGAAGAAGTTGTCGCGGAACACCTGGGTGTAGAACACCCGCACGCCCTTGGCAGCCAGCGCCTTGCGGTCGATGCCGGCCTTGTCCAGCGCGACGATGTCATCGGACGGAATGCCCCACACCCGCTCCAGGGTGAGTGCACGCTCGGCGGTGTGGCTCCAGATCACTTCCGGGACGTACAGATCGTCGCTGTGTTCCCAGAAGCGGCGCAGCACGCTGGCGTTGGCGCCTTCGCGCTGCAGGTCCAGTTCGGCGGCCAGGGTGTTCTCGACCTCGGCCACCACTTCACGCGGACGGATCTTGTCGGCACGCGGATGGGTACGCTCGACCAGCGCGGCCAGCGAATTGAGCAGGGCGATGTCGGCGTCGATCTGCTTCTCGATGCCCGGGCGCAGCACCTTGACCACCACCTGGCGGCCATCGGCCAGCGTGGCCGCATGCACCTGCGCGATCGAGGCCGAGGCCAGCGGTTCGGTATCGAAGCTGGCGAACGCCTCGCTGACCGGCCGGCCGAGGGCATCCTCGACGATGCGGCGTGCGGTTTCGCCATCGAACGGCTTGACCCGATCCTGCAGCAGGGTCAGTTCGTTGGCCACGTCCGGCGGCACCAGGTCGCGGCGGGTGGACAGGATCTGGCCGAACTTGACGAAGATCGGGCCGAGATCCTGCAGCGCCAGGCGCAGGCGCGCACCGCGCGACTGCACGGCGATGTCGGCCGAGGCACGCGGTACGAACGGCTTGGCCAGGCGCAGCCAGCGCTCGGCCGGCGTGCCCTGCAGCAGGTCGTCGAGGCGGTAACGCAGGATCACCCGGCCGATGCGGCTGGCCCGCAGCACGGCCTTCATGCGGCACCCGGCAGGCGCTGCACGCGTGCGCCGAGGCGCTCGACGTCATCGCGCAGCACGTCCACGTCATCGTGGAAGGCATCCAGCTCGGCGCGCGGCACTACATCGCGCGACTCCTCGGTGATGAATTCGGCGGCGCTGTGGGCCAGGTCGATTGCCCCCTGGCGCGCATGCTGCAGGGCACTGCGCAGGGTGTTGGCAACCTGCACCCCCAGTACCTCGCCGAACACGCTGACGAACGGCTGCTGCCAGTCCGGATCGAAGCCCTTGGCCAGCTGCTGCAGGCGGCGCGCCAGTTCGGCGTCACCGGCCACGCGCACGCGGCCCTTGCTGTTGGATTCGCCGCGCCGGGCGTTGGCCAGCAGCGGCAGCTGCGCCAGCACGCCGGCCAGGCTGCTGCGCACGGCCAGGTCGGCTTCCTGCGCATCCACCGGGCCGACCCGCAGCTGGTCGCCATCAACGCTGATGCGCATTGCCAGCGACGGCGCTTCCAGGGTCAGGTCGATGTGCCGGCCATCGAGGCTGGCCAGGGCATGGCGGGTATCCGGATCCAGCGCCAGCGCGCGGTTCAGGGCGATCTGCAGGGCGCGGCCAGCGACCGGCTTGAGGGACTTGAGCAGGGAAGGAGCCATGCGCGCATTCTACCTGCGTGGGTGGGGAGCTTGGGCCGGGCTGCCGCCCGGCACCCGCGGTAGTGCCGGCCGCTGGCCGGCAACCTCAACCCCAACAGCAACAGCAACAGCGGGCATTCCGTGGTTGGCGGGATGGGGCCGGTTGCGGGGGACGCCGTAAACCCGTCCGTGGGGGCTTGGCCGCGGCATCCATGCCGCGGACACCCCCGCAACCGGCCCCACCCCGCCTTCGACGGTTGCCTGCCGTCCGTGGGGTCGGATCCCGTTGCTCCGCAACGGGCTTCGACCCCTGTTGATGGGCCATGAGGACGGTAGATCCACGCCATGCGTGGATGGATTTCTGGTTCATCTGTGCCTCACGCGGTGGGTCGATGAAGGTTCATGCTATGAGGCCACGCAACGCACAGGACATCGCATTTCCCATGGCACGCACCCGGGTCGGCATCATCTTCGGTGGCAAGTCTTCCGAACACGAAGTTTCACTGCAGTCGGCGAAGAACATCCTGGACGCCCTTGATCGCGAGCGCTTCGAGCCGGTGCTGGTCGGCATCGACAAGCAGGGCCAGTGGCATCTGAGCGAACCGGCGACCTTCCTGCTGCATGCCGACGACCCGGCCCGCATCGCGCTGCATCGTTCCGGCCTGTCGCTGGCGGTCCTTCCGGGCGCCGAGCAGGCGCAGCTGCAGCCCTCGGACGCGGCCAGCGCCCTGGCGCAGATCGATGTGGTGCTGCCGATCGTGCACGGCCCGCTGGGCGAGGACGGCGCGCTGCAGGGCCTGCTGCGCATGGCCAACCTGCCCTTCGTCGGTTCACCGGTGCTGGGATCGGCCGTGGCGATGGACAAGGACGTGACCAAGCGCCTGCTGCGCGACGCGGGTCTGCAGGTAGCGCCGTGGTTGTGCATCCGCCGCCACCAGGCGGCGTCGGTGGATGTCGATGCGGTGATCGCCCGGCTCGGCCTGCCACTGTTCGTGAAGCCGGCCAACCAGGGTTCGTCGGTGGGCGTGAGCAAGGTCAAGGATGCGGCGGGCTTTGCCGAGGCACTGGCACTGGCACTGCGCTACGACCACAAGGTGCTGGTGGAATCGGCGGTGGTCGGCCGCGAGATCGAATGTGCGGTGCTGGGCAACGCGCAACCTCAGGCCAGCCTGTGCGGCGAGGTAGTCGTGCACGACGAGTTCTATGCCTACGACACCAAGTACATCAACGAAGATGGCGCCGACGTGGTGGTGCCGGCCGATATCGATGCCCTCACGCAGGCACGCATCCAGCAGATCGCCCTGCAGGCCTACCAGGCGCTGGAGTGCGCGGGCATGGCGCGCGTGGACGTATTCCTCACCGCGGGCGGCGAGATCATCATCAACGAGGTTAATACGCTGCCGGGCTTCACCCGCATCAGCATGTATCCGAAGCTGTGGGGCGCCAGCGGCATCGACTACACCACGCTGATCACCCGCCTGATCGAACTGGCGCTGGAGCGCCATGAGGCCGATCGCGGGCTGCAGAGCGCTGTGTAACGTGGTGATCGCCCGCAGAGTCGAGCATGGCTCGACTCTGCGGAAAGCGATGCCGGCCAGCGGCCGGCACTACCGGCTAGCCTCGCTTGCGGAACATCGAGATCACGGCAAGGATCAGGAACACCACGAACAGGATCCAGGCGATGTTCGTTGCGGCGCCGGCAATTCCGGAGAAACCCAGAACGGCGGCGATGATGGCGATGACAAAGAAGATAATGGCGTAGTGCAGCATGGCGCTCCTCGCGGGTGGTCGAGCCTTGGATGGCGTGGGTCCATCCTCCCGATCCAGCGGTGTGCAACCAGTGATGGCGATCTATGCGGCAGATGAAGCCTTCAGCCTGCGCAGCCCTTCTTCGATGCTGACCTGCGGCACGTAGCCGAAGTCACGGCGTGCCGGTTCCATGCTGTACCAGTGCGGCGTGCACAGCTGCTCGGCCAGGAAGCGGGTCAGCGGCGGCTCGCCGCGCAGGCGCAGCAGCGGCCACAGCCGCTCGCAGACGGCGCCGATGCGGTAGGCGGTCTTGAAGCTGATCGCATTGTCCACCGTTGGCGCACCCACCGCCTGCAGCAGCCTGTTGACCAGCTCGCGCATCGGCAGCGGCTCGCCGTTGGAGATGAAGTAGGCCTTGCCCGCACACGCAGCGCCCGGTGCCAGGGCGTCAAAGGCGAGGAAGTGCGCCAGCGCGGCGTTGTCGATGTAGGTGGTATCGACCTTGTTGTTGCCATCGCCGACCAGGCGCAGGCGCCCTTGCCGCGCACGCTCGGCGAGCCTGGGCACCAGCTGCTGGTCACCGGGGCCCCAGATCAGCCGCGGGCGCAGCGCCACCGTCGCCAGCGCGGCGTCATTGGCCGCCAACACGCGCTGTTCTGCGATCGCCTTGGTGGCCGCATACGGCGCCTGGAAATCTTCCCCGTACGGCACCTCGTCCGCGCCCAGGCCTTCCACCGGATGCGTGGCACGATGGGTCACGCTGGGCGTGGAGGTGTAGACCAGCCGGGTGATGCCATGCGCGCGGCACGCCGCGATGACGTTGTCGGTGCCGACCACGTTGGCCTGGTGGTAGCTGTCATAGCTGCCCCACGCCCCGGCCTTGGCACCGTTGTGGAACACCGCATCGACGCCGGCCACCGCGTGCAGCACCGCCTGTGCATCGGCGAGGTCGCCGCGGATCTGGCCCACGCCGATCGCCTGCAGCGCCGGGTAATGACTGCGGTTGAACGCCAGCACCTGGTGGCCACGTTCAACCAGGCCACGGCACAGCGCCTGGCCAAGGAAACCACCACCGCCGGTGACCAGGATCTTCATGCGCGCTTCTCCAGTTCGGCGCTGGCCCAGACGGCGAGCTTTTCGCGGCCGATCTTGGCGTTGTGACGGATATCGACGGGGAACGCCGGATGCACCAGGAAGTGCTGCAGGCCGGCCTCCGGCAGGCGGGCGGCGGCATGTGCACGCAGCGCTTCCTGCAGCGCCGGGCTGTCGGACTGGCCGCGCTGCAGTTCCACGCACAGCACCGGCACCTGCGCGCCGGCGGCGCCGACGCCGACCAGTGCCGTGCGCGCCACGCCGGCCACGGTATTGAACACCGGCTCGACCTGCTCGGTGTACAGCGGCCCGCGCGCGGTTTCCACGCGCTGGGTCTTGCGCCCGCAGAACCACAGGCGGCCCTGCGCGTCGAAGTAGCCCACATCGCCCATGCGGTGGACGATGCGCGTGCTGCCGTCGTCCAGCGTCTCGCGGATCTTCGCCGCCGCGGTGGCCTGCGGGCGGTTGAAGTAGCTGTCGGTGGCGGTCGGCCCGGCCACGGTGATCTCGCCCACTTCGCCGGTGGCCAGCACGCGCGCCTGCGACCACTCCGGCAACGGCGCGTCGTCGATGGCGATGATGCGCACGTCGTTGGGCGCCACCACGCTGCCCACGCAGGTGCCGGCACCGGCCTCGGTCGCGGCACGGGTACGCTCCAGTTCGCGCCCCTCGACCACCGCCACCGGCAGGCACTCGGTGGCGCCGTACGGGGTCCAGAACTGCGCATCGGCCGGCAGCAGGCCGCGGATGGTGGCGACCACATCCGGCGGCACCGGGGCACCGGCCGAGGTCACCCGGGTCACCGTCGGCAGCGGCCGGCCATGCCGCGCCAGCACCCGCATCAGGGCCGGCGAGCCGAACAGCTGGGTCACGCCGAAACGCTGGATGGCGTCGTGCAGGCGGGCCGGGTCAGCCTGCGCCGGCCGGGTCGGGTCCATGTCCGGAATCACCGAGGTCAGGCCCAGCGCCGGGTCGAACAGCGCGAACGGCGGGAACGTCGGCAGGTCCACACCGCCCGCTTCCATGCCGAAGGCGCTGCCCAGCAGCTGGATCTGTCCAACGAAGTGGCGGTGGCGGTAGACCACGCCCTTGGGCACGCCGGTGGAGCCACTGGTGAACAGGATCGCGGCCATGTCCTCGCCATCGGTGTCGGCCAGCATCGGCCCAGCGCTGGCGCCAGCGCGCTCCAGCGCGGCCAGCGTGGTGCCGGCCCAGCCGAGGCGCCGGCCGACCGTGACCAGGCGGGTGGCCGACGGCGCCCAGCGCAGCACCAGCCGCGCCACGTGCGCCAGCGGAATGCCGATGAAGGCCTGCGGCTGCGCTTCGTCCAGGCACTGCTTCAGCGCACGCCTGTCGATGCCCGGGTCGACCAGCACCGGCACCGCGCCCAGCTTGAACAGCGCGAACATCAGCAGGAAGAACTCCGGCGAGGGCCGCACCATCACGACCGTACGCACGCCGCGGCCGATCCCGTAACCGGCCAGGCCGGCGGCCATGGCATCGCTGCGGGTGTCCAGCTGGCGGTAGTCCAGGGTCACGTCGTAGGCCGCCATGCCATTGCCCGCGCCGCGGCGGCCGGGACAACGGATGGCAATCTGGTCAGGGCGTTCACGCGCCAGTTCAGGCAGGCGCGCGGCAATGTTGCAGGGTCGGTTCATCCGTTCATTGTCGCCGCTTACGGAATTTCTTGCGCGGCGGCCCACTTCGTGGAAAATCCGCTCCCTCGTTCCTGATTCCGACTGCCGCCCGAGGCGGCTTGCCCATGCAACATCCCTGCATGACCTGCGGCGCCTGCTGCACCCAATACCGCGTGGCCTTCCACTGGATGGAATCGGACGAGGTCACCCCCGGCGGCGTGCCGCACCAGCTCACCGAGGTGCTGGACCCGCACCGCCTGTGCATGCGCGGCACCCACTCCAAGCCGGTGCGCTGCGTGGCGCTGGATGCGCAGATCGGCGTGTACTCGCGCTGCACCATCCACCCCAACCGGCCCAGCGTGTGCCGTGAGGTGGATGCATCCTGGGAGTACGGCAAGGCCAGCCCGCAGTGCGACAAGGCACGCATCGCCTATGGCCTGGATCCGCTGACGCTGGCCGACTGGCGTTGGCGCGATGACGCCGACAATGACGACGACCATCCGGACGACAACGGCAACAGCCCGTCCTCACCGCCGCAGGCACCGGTCGCGGCGTAATGGTAGTGCCGGCCGCTGGCCGGCAAGCGCGCTATGCGCGCCGGGTTCATGAGGTTGCCGGCCAGCGGCCGGCACTCCCGGGATCCGGCCCGGGAGCCGATCAGAGCGGGTTCGCGTCCAGGAAGGCGCGGATCTCCGGCACCAGCACTTCATGCTTGTCTTCCAGCACGTAGTGGCCGGCGTCCTCGAAGGCATGCACCTCGGCCTGCGGCAGCGCGGCCTGGAAGCCCTTCAGGAAGTGGTGGTCGAACACGAAGTCGCGCAGGCCCCAGCCGAGGAAGGCCGGTCGATCCGCGAACGACGGCAACGCCTTGCCGGCCCGTTCCAGCAGCGACCAGGCCTTGTCGGCCGGCGACAGCGGGATGTCCTGCATGAAGCGGATGGTGCTGATGCGGTTGGCCCAGCTGTTGTACGGCGACACGTAGGCGCGGCGCACATCGGCCGGCATCTTCCGCTCCACGCCCAGCCACGAGGCGCCGGACGAGAATGCGTTGAAGCTGCGGATGATCCACTCACCGATCTTCCAGTGGCGGCCCAGCGCGATCTGCCAGGGCATCTTCTTCGCCGCCGGCATCGGGAACGCGGCGGTGTTGAGCACCACCAGGCGCTGGACCTGGGCGTGGTGCGACAGCGCCCAGCCGAAGCCGATCATGCCGCCCCAGTCGTGCACGGCCAGGGTCACCGGGCCGGTGATGCCCAGGTGCTTCAGCAGCGCATCGAGGTCGTCCACGCGCGACTGCAGCGTGTAGTCGTAGCGGCTGTCATTGGGCTTGTCCGACAGGCCCATGCCGATGTGGTCCGGCACGATGCAGCGGTACCTGTCCGACAGGCCGGCCACCAGCGTGCGCCAGTAATAGCTCCACGACGGGTTGCCGTGCACCATCACCACCACTTCGCCATCGCGCGGGCCTTCGTCGAGATAGTTCATCGACAGGCCCGGGCGGACCTCGAAGCGCTGCGGGTGGGCGGGGTAACCGGGAAGCTGGGACATCGAATCGCACCTGTAGAAAGGGCCGGTAGAACCGGCCCCTGGACACTTGGAAAAATCATCGCTGCCCATCGTGCAGCAGGTCAGCGGTGACTTTTTACCAGACCACTTCAGCCATCGAGCAGTTCAGGCCCGAGCCAATGCCCAGAAGCGCGATGCGATCGCCCTTCTTCAGCTTGCCCAGCTGCTTGAGCTTGCTCAGCACGATCGGCACCGAGGCCGGGCCGATGTTGCCGTGCTCGCCGAAGATGGTCATGACCTTCTTCGGGTCGATGCCGAAATTCTTGATGAACGCGGCGGTGTGCGGCTGGCTGACCTGGTGGATCACGAACTGGTCCAGTTCTTCCACGGCCCAGCCGAGTGCGATCTTGGCGGCGCTGAAGGTCTTCTGCGCCAGCTTGATGCCTTCGATCAGCAGCAGGCGGGTGTCGGTCACCATGCGGTCCAGGTTGCCCAGGCACAGCTGGTTCCACTCGGTGGCCGAGCGGGTCACGCCGCCCTTGTAGCGCGGGGCATCCGGCACCAGCTCCGAGCGCGCCATCACCATCGCGGCGGCGCCCGAACCGGTGGTCAGCGCGGCCAGCTCGTTGCGGAAATCATCGGCGGTGACGTCCGGGGCGGTCATGCGCTCCAGGGTCTTCTCGTACACCAGGTTGGCGGTCTCGCCATCCACCACCAGCGCGTAGTCGATATCACCGCGCTCGATCATGCGCGCGGCGATATCCATGCCATTGATGAAGGCCAGGCAGGCATTGGCGACGTCGAAGGTCATGCATTCGTCGCTGACGCCGAGGTTGCCCGACACGATGGAGGCGGTGGACGGCTCCAGGTAATCGCGGCTGACCGAGGTGTTGACCAGCAGGCCGACCTGGGTCGCGGTGATGCCCGCGTCTTCCAGCGCCTTGCGCCCGGCCATGGTGGCAGCGTCCGAGGCCAGCACGCCGTTGTCCCACAGGCGGCGGGCGTGGATGCCGGCGATGTCGCCGAGCACATCGGTGCGGATACCCAGGCGATCCAGCGTCGGCTGCAGCCGCTCGTTGATTTCCTTGGTCGTCAGCGTATGCGGCGCGTCGACGTGTGCCAGGCCGGCGATCGAGACATTCTTGAAGAGCATCGAGGTTAGCGCCAAGGCTCAGGCAAAAGGGGGCGCTATTCTATAACCCCCGGGCTTTCACCGCATCTTTACGAATTCAGCCTTGGCCGTATGGTGAAGCGTTCAGCGCGGCGGGCACTGGAACGCCGCAAAGCGCTGGCTGCCATCGGCGGGGGCCGCAGCGGCCTGCACGGCATTGGCGCCGGCGCTGGGGGCCTCGTTGCGGGCCAGCGTTTCCAGCTCTTCCTGCACCCGCAGCGGGTTGCGGTTGTAGAAGCCGACCTTGCTCTTCACGGTGACCACCACCTCGCCCTTGGCGATGCAACCGGCTGGAACCGGGCCCGCCGGCAGCACGCGGGTCGCCTTGCCGGCCGGTTCGATCGGCACCCAGGTACAGGCGGTGACGGTGAGCAGCAGGGAGGAAAGCAGCAGAACGCGCATGGGCAGATCCTGGAAGGGTATGGGGGGATTCTGCCTGAACAGCCTGAATCGGGGGTAGCCGGGGCCGGGGTCAGAGCCCCCTGCGGGGGATCCGACCCCAGGTCGGCAGAGGGGTCAGCCCCCCCGCAGGGGGCTCTGACCCCGGATGCATGACGGGGTTGCCGGCCAGCGGCCGGCACTACCTGGGGAGGCCTGCCCGCCGGGGCGGGCAGGCACATCCCTTATTTCTTGACCGGGTTGCCTTCGGCGTCGATCACCGTCACCTCGCCCAGGTTCAGCGCACGCACCGCCGCTTCGGTCTGCTTGAGATCGCCCACCACCACCCAGGTCAGGGCCTGCGGCTTGATCTCGGCAGCGGCCTGCTGCACCTGCGCCGGGGTCATCGCTTCGATCTCGGCCTTGCGGCGCAGCACATAGTCGTCCGGGCGCTTGAACTGCACGATCGAACCGATGGTGGCGGCCACCGCGCTGGCGGTCTCGTAGGCACCGGGCAGGCTCAGGGTCTGGATGTTGCGGATGCGGTTGACCTCGGCCGCGGTCGCCGGCTTGCTGCCATCGGCGAACGCGGCGATTTCCTTGCGCATCTCGGCCATCGCCGGGCCAGTCTTGTCGATCTGCACCGGCGCGCTGGCCATCCACGGGCGCTGGCCCACCGAGTTGACCGCGCTGCTGCGCGCACCGTAGGACCAGTGCTTGTCCTCGCGCAGGTTCATGTTCAGGCGCGAGGTGAAGTCGCCACCGATCACCCCGTTGGCAATGTCGAAGCGGGTGGAACTGGACGCACTGGACGGCGGCACCACCTGGCCGGCGAACAGGTTGGCCTGCACCGCACCCGGCTGGTCGATCAGGAACACGCGCGGGCCCTTCGGCAGTACGACATCGGTGGCCGCCTTCACCTGCGGCGCATCGCCTGCCGCCTTCCAGTCGCCCAGCTGCTTGTCCAGCAGCGGCACGATCTCGGCCAGCGTGGTGTCGCCGACCACGATCAGGGTGCCGTTCTGCGGCCGCAGCCAGTCGTGGTGGAAGTCGACCAGGTCCTCGCGGGTCAGGCCGTTGATCGCCGCCTCGTCGCCACTACCGGTGAACGGAATGGCATACGGATGGCCCTTGCCGTACAGCAGCGGCGGCAGCACGCGCATCGCCACCGCACCGGGGTTGACCTTCTCCTGCTGGATGCCGGCGATCCAGGTCGCCTTGACCCGGTCGATCTCGCCCTGCTCGAAACGCGGCTCGCGCAGCAGGTCGCGGTACAGCGCCAGCGACGGTGCCAGGTTTTCCTTCAGCGCCGACAGGTCCACGCTCATCGAGTCCAGGCCGGCCGAGGCATCCAGGCTGGCGCCCAGGGCGTCAGCGGCATCGGCGAAGGCCAGCGAGCCCAGCTTGCCGGCGCCTTCGGTCATCAGGCTCATGGTGAAGTTGGCGGTGCCCGGCTTGCGGCCCTGGTCGGCACTGAAGCCGCCCGGGAACTGGTAGCTGAACTGCACCACCGGGATCTCATGGCGCTCGGCCAGGATCACCTGGGTGCCGTTCTTCAGCGTGGCGCGCTGCAGCGCCGGGAACTTCAGCTGCGGGAACTCGCGGGTCTGCGGCACGCCGGCCTTGCGGTCGACCTGCTCCGGCAGGGTGCTGTACTTGGGGTCCACCGCCGGTACGTTGAACGGCTTCGGCGCCTGGCTGGGATCTTCCTTCAGCGCCACGCGTTCACCCGGTGCGATCACCAGGGTGTGGCTGCCCTTGTCCAGCCACTGCGCGCCCAGGCGGCTCAGGTCGGCAGCGCTGGCCTTCTCGATGTTGGCCAGCGAGGTGCGGAAGCAGCCCGGGTCGCCAGTGAACACTGCGCACTCGGCCAGTGCGTCGGCCTTGCCGCCGAAGCCACCGATGCGCTCGATGCCGCGGATGAAGCCTGCGCGGGCACCGGTCTTGGCCCGCTCCAGCTCGGCCGCGGTGGGGCCCTGCTTGATCAGCCGGTCCAGTTCCTCGTCGATGATCTTCTCGACCTTGGCCGGGTCCTGGCCCTGCTTGACCGTCGCCATGATCACGAAGTTGGAGCCCAGCTGCGACGTCGACAGGCCGGACGCGATGCTGTCCACCAGCTTGTCCTGGTGCTGCAGGCGCTGGCTCAGGCGCGAGGACTTGGCACCGCCCAGCACCTGCGCGAACAGCTGCAGCTGATCGACCTCGGTGGTGCCGACCTGCGGCACGTTCCAGGCGCGGTAGATGCGCGCCTGCGGCACCTTGTCGGTCATCGTCTCGCGCGTGTCGGCGCTGCGCTTGGCCACGTTCACGGCCGGCTGCGCCATGGTCGGGCCGGCCGGGATGCTGCCGAAGTACTTGGCGACCTTTTCCTTGGCGGTGGCCAGATCGATGTCGCCGGCCAGCACCAGTACCGCGTTGTTCGGGCCGTACCAGGTGCGGAACCAGGTCTTCACGTCATCCAGCGACGCGGCGTTGAGATCGTTCATCGACCCGATCACGCCGTGGTGGTACGGGTGGCCTACCGGGTACAGCGCCTTGTTGAGCTGGTCCCAGGCCTGGCCGTAGGGCTGGTTCTCGCCCTGGCGCTTCTCGTTCTGCACCACGCCGCGCTGCTCGTCCAGCGCGGCCTGGTCGATCGCACCGACCAGATGGCCCATGCGGTCCGATTCCATCCACAGCGCCATGTCCAGCGCGGTGGTCGGCACGTTCTCGAAATAGTTGGTGCGATCGGTGTTGGTGGTGCCGTTCTGGTTGGTGGCACCCACCTGCTTGAACGGTTCGAAGAATTCGCCGTCGTGGTTTTCGCTGCCCTGGAACATCAGGTGTTCGAACAGGTGCGCGAAGCCGGTACGGCCGGCCGGTTCGTCCTTGCTGCCCACGTGGTACCAGACGTTGACCGCAACGATCGGCGCCTTGCGATCGGTATGCACGATCACGCGCAGGCCATTGGGCAGGGTGAACTGCTCGTACGGGATATCGACCTTGGCCGGTGCCGCCGGCTTGGCGGCGAGCGCATGGGTGGGCGCGAGCGTGCCCAGGGCGGTGCTGAGGGCGACGGCCAGCAGTGCAGCGCGCGGGCGAAGGGCGAGAGACATATCCGGATCCTTGGTCACGAAGGTGAACCCCGATCCTAGCCTGCGCGCGCGGCGGCCGGAATCGGTCACCAGTCACTGGGGGTGTTCGCCCCCAAGGCCCTCCGCTCCCGGCCCGATCGGCGTGCCTGGCCCGTCACATGCGCCGGCTGAAGACGTCCGGACAGTGTCCGTGGCGCGACGAATGGACAGGTGTCCGCCCAGCGGACACTTTTCGGATGCCGAAAAAACCTTTCAAATCAATAACTAAAAGTTGGCACGCGGATTGCTTGGTACTTCCTGCGCCAGGAAGGGCTTCAGACAAAAGCTGACTGAAGACTGAACAAATGCAGGAAATCGAAAATTTCTCTTGCATGCCCAGAATTGGTGTACTACCTTACTACCACACCACCGCTCAACAACACTAAACAGGCCCCGTCATGAACACCAAGACCATTGCCATCGCCATCGCCCTGATCGCCGGCACCGCGGTTGTTTCGTCGGTGCAGGCCTCCGAATCCATCAAGACCCTGGCCACCGTGCAGGTTCGCCCGGCCGCCGACCAACTGGCCCAGCAGGCCTGGGAACAGGCCAGCGGCATCCCGACCCTGGCCACCGTGGAAGTGCGCCCCAGCGCTGACCAGCTGGCCGAGCGCAACGGCTACGTCGCCGCCCCGGTCGCCGCCGCGATGCCGATCACCACCCTGGCCTCGGTGGAAGTGCGCCCGAGCCTGGAACAGCGCGTCGCCCTGGCCGCCGAACTGGAAGCCCAGCGCTACGCCGCCACCCTGGCCGCCGCCGCCACCAACGTCGCCAACTCGGTCATCGTCAACCTGCCGGCCCTGCAGGTGCGCCCGAGCGCTGCCGACCTGCAGGCGCTGGCCACCGAAACCGCCCAGGTCCTGCTGCGCCCGTAAGCGGTGCCGCCCTGCCCAGCGCAGGGCGCGCGCCGTAAAGCCGGCCGCCGTCGCAGGTACACTGCGCCGATGAATGCCGCGCCCCCGTTCCACGTGATCCTGTTCCAACCGGAAATCCCGCCCAACACGGGCAATGTGATCCGGCTCTGTGCCAACACCGGCGCGCAGCTGCACCTGGTCGAGCCGCTCGGCTTCGCACTGGAAGACAAGCAGCTCAAGCGCGCCGGCCTGGACTACCACGAGTACTCGCGCCTGCAGGTGCACCCCGACCTGGACACCGCGCTGGCGCGGATCGCACCGAATCGGTTGTTCGCACTCAGTACCCGCGCCAGCGTGCGCTACGACAGCGTGGCCTTTGAAGAGGGCGATGCCTTCCTGTTCGGCCCGGAAAGCCGTGGCCTGCCGCAGGACGTGCTCGATGCGCTGCCAGATGGCCGCCGCCTGCGCCTGCCGATGCGGCCGGGCAACCGCAGCCTCAATCTTTCCAACACCGTTGCCGTGGTGATGTACGAGGCGTGGCGGCAGCACGGGTTTGCCGGTGGGGCGTAGCTCACGTGTGTCACTTTCTTTGCTCGCGCTAAGAAAGTAACCAAAGAATCGCGCCGCCATCGGCGAGCCGGTGCTGTGCACCGGTACCCTGCGCTCCTCGGCTCGCTTCAAGGCGGACCCGACAGCCGCGCGCTACAGGCTGTCCTTGAACACTCGCGGCAGTTCCGTCCGGTGCGCGGTTCGGTACACCGATCGCTCGCCTGCGGATACGCTGCTGGGCAATGCCGGCCAGCGGCCGGCACTACCGGTGCACTCAGAACGCGTTGATGCCGGTCAGTTCGCGGCCGATCACCAGCTGGTGCACGGTCTCGGTGCCTTCATAGGTGATCACCGATTCGAGGTTCAGCGCGTGCCGGATCGCCACGTGTTCGGTGGTGATGCCAGCCCCACCGAGCAGATCGCGACACTCGCGGGCGATGTCGATCGCCATGCGGCAGTTGTTCCACTTGGCCAGGCTGACCTGCTGCGGCTGCAGCTGGCCGGCTTCCTTCAGCCGGCCCAGTTGCAGGGCCAGCAGCTGGGCGGTGGTGATGCGGCGGGCCATTTCCGCCAGCTTGATCTGCGCGCTCTGGGTGGCAGCCAGCGGGCGGCCGAACAGCACGCGCTCCTTGGCGTAGCCCAGCGCTTCATCCAGGCAGGCGATGGCCGCGCCGATCGGGCCCCAGCTGATGCCATAGCGGGCCTGGGTCAGGCAGCCCAGCGGCCCCTTCAGGCCCTTCACGTTCGGCAGGCGGTGGCTGTCGGGCACGCGCACGTCATCGAAGAACAGCGCACCGGTCAGCGATGCGCGCAGGCTCATCTTGTGCTTGATTTCCTGCGTGGTGAAGCCGGCCATGCCCTTCTCCAGCACGAAGCCCTGGATGCCGTCCTCGGTCTGTGCCCAGACGATGGCCAGGTCGGCCACCGGGCCGCTGGTGATCCACATCTTGCTGCCGCTGATGCGCCAGTCGCTGCCGTCGCGCACCGCGCGGGTCTTCATGCTGGCCGGGTCGGACCCGCCGTGCGCCTCGGTCAGGCCGAAGCAGCCGATCAGTTCGCCGCGTGCCATCGCCGGCAACCACTGCTGGCGCTGTTCCTCGCTGCCATACGCGTAGATGGGATACATGCACAGCGAGCTCTGCACCGAAACGAAGCTGCGCAGGCCCGAATCGCCGCGCTCCAGCTCCTGGCAGATCAGGCCATAGCTGACCGCGCCGAGGCCACCGCCACCGTATTCGGCCGGCAGTGTCGCGCCGAGCAGGCCCAGAGACGCGATCTCCGGCACCAGCTCGGCGGGGAAACGGGCCTGGTCGAAGGCATCGCCGATGATCGGCAGCACGCGCTCGTTGGTGAAGCGGGCGACGCTCTCCTGCACCGCGCGCTCTTCCTCGTTGAGCAGGGAACGGACATCGAACAGATCGTACGGATGCAAAGCCATGGCACTCATGCGCAGTCAGGACCGGGCCATTGTCGGTCATCCGCACAGCGCGTGCCGGCCAGGGTCGGCACCGGCGGGGCTGCGGCCCTACGCTGCATTGCAGCAATCCGGGCGTGAACATCGCCGATCTAGCTCGATCACGCGCGGCCCGGTACCCTGACACATTCAAACAACCGTTTCGCCCGTGGCTGCACGCGCGATTCCCAGGCACCGCCGGTGGCCCCGATGCCGGCCCTACCCACGAGTCATGCAATCGATGAGCGCTGAAGCCAACGCCCTGCCCCCGCGTGAAGTAATGGAGTTCGACGTGGTGATCGTCGGCGCCGGCCCCGCCGGCCTGGCCACCGCGATCCGCCTGCGCCAGCGCGCGATCGAAGCCGGCCGCGAACTGTCGGTGTGCGTGCTGGAAAAGGGCTCCGAACCGGGCGCGCACGTGCTGTCCGGCGCGGTGATGGATCCGCGCGCGCTGGCCGAACTGTTCCCGGACTGGGCCGAACGCGGCGCACCGCTGAAGCAGAAGGTTACCCGCGACGAGTTCCTGTTCCTCAGCGAGACCGGGTCGCGCAGCACGCCCAATGCGCTGCTGCCGGAGTGCTTCCACAACGAAGGCAACTACATCATCAGCCTGGGCGAAGTGACCCGCTGGCTGGCGCAGCAAGCCGAGGCGCTGGAAGTGGCGATCTTCCCCGGCTTCGCCGCCGCCGAGGTGCTGTACGGCGACAACGGCGAAGTGATCGGCGTGGCCACCGGCGACATGGGCATCGAGAAGGACGGCAGCATCGGCCCGGCCTTCGAGCGCGGCATGGCGCTGCACGCCAAGTACACGGTCTTCGCCGAAGGCGCGCGCGGCCACCTCGGCCGCCAGCTGATCGCCCGCTACAAGCTGGACGAAGGCAAGGACCCGCAGGCCTACGGCATCGGCATCAAGGAACTGTGGCAGATCGACCCGGCCCGGCATGAGCCGGGCCTGGTGGTGCACGCCGCCGGCTGGCCGCTGGACAGCGACACCTACGGCGGCGCGTTCCTCTACCACGCCGAAGGTGGCAAGGTCGCCATCGGCTACGTGGTCGGCCTGGACTACAGGAACCCCTGGCTGAGCCCGTTCGAGGAATTCCAGCGCTTCAAGACCCATCCGGATATCCGCAAGCACCTGGAAGGCGGTACCCGCATCGGCTACGGCGCGCGTGCGATCACCGCCGGCGGCCTGCTGTCGCTGCCGAAGACGGTGTTCCCCGGTGGCGCGCTGGTCGGTTGCGAGGCCGGTTATCTCAACGCCAGCCGCATCAAGGGCAGCCACGCCGCGATCAAGACCGGCATGCTCTGCGCCGACGCCGCGTTCGACGCGCTGGCCGCCAACCGCCAGCACGATGAGCTGAGCGACTATCCGAAGGCCTTCGAAGCCAGCTGGCTGTTCACCGAACTGCAGCAGGCCAAGAACTTCAAGCAGTGGTTCAAGAAGGGCCAGACCGTGGCCACGCTGATGACCGGCGTGGAACAGTGGCTGCTGCCGAAGCTGGGCGTGCGCAACCCGCCGTGGACGCTGCACCGCACCCAGCCGGACCATGCCTGCCTGGAGCCGGCGGCCCAGCACACCCGCATTACCTATCCGAAGCCGGACGGGGTGCTGACCTTCGACCGTCTCAGCTCGGTGTTCCTGAGCAGCACCAACCACGACGAGAACCAGCCCAGCCACCTGACCCTGAAGGACCCGAGCATTCCGGTGAAGGTGAACCTGGCCGAGTACGCCGGCCCGGAAGCGCGCTACTGCCCGGCCGGCGTGTACGAGTTCGTTGGCGAAGCCGACAACGCACGCCTGCAGATCAACGCGCAGAACTGCGTGCACTGCAAGACCTGCGACATCAAGGACCCGACCCAGAACATCGTTTGGGTGACCCCGCAGGGCGGCGGCGGCCCGAACTACTCGGGCATGTGATCGCCCCGGGCTGCGGCTGCGTGTCGCAGCCCGGCCACTGCAGCGCACCGCTATCCTGCCCGGCCATGCGTGTCTCCCTGCTCACCGCCCTTGCCTGGGCCCTGCTTGCCACGGCCTGCCAGCGCCCGCCTGCGCCACCGGCCACGCCGGAACAGGCCCGGCAGCAGGCCATGCAGCGCGCGTTCGAACTGTGCGCCGGCTGCCACACCGTGCAGCCCGGCGGCATCCACCGCTTCGGGCCGAACCTGCACGGCGTGATCGGCCGCCGCGCCGGCAGCCTGCCCGACTACGGCTATTCCGAGGGCATGCGCCGCGCCGACATCACCTGGACCGCGCAGACCCTGGATGCCTTCCTGCAGTCGCCCACCCACGTGGTGCCCGGCACCCGCATGTACAACGCCTTCCCCAGCCCCGAACGCCGCGCGCTGGTGATCGCCTACCTGCAACAGCAGTCGGCTCAGTGAGCCAGTCGCTGCAGCTGATGCTGCAGCCGGGCCACGAACGCCGTGACGGCGGCGAACAACGGTGCCGGGTCGGCCCCGCCCGCATCCTGCAGGCGCTCGACCAGCGCGTTGGCCTGCCCGGCCAGTGCCGTCGCTCCGATCGCCCCGAGGCCGCCGGCCTGGCGATGCAGGTGCCGCGCCGCGGCCTCGCGGTCACCGGCCTGCACGGCGCGCAGCACGGCCGCGAGGTCGCCCTCACTGGCCTGCAGCAGGCTGTCGCGCAGCTGTTCGGCCACCGCACGCGAACCGTAGCGCTGCTGCAGGGTGGCCAGGTCAGGCAGCGCATCACCGTCGTCGGCGGCATCCTCCTGTACGGCCGCGTCGAACGACTGGCCCTGCGCCTGCGGCAGCCAGCGCAGCAGCGCGGTGCGCAGCGTGGCCAGCGACAGCGGCTTGGCCAGCACCTCGTCCATGCCTGCCTCGCGGCAGCGGCGCGCATCGTCGTCCAGCACGCTGGCGGTCAATGCCAGCACCGTCAGTCGCGGCTGCCCGGTGCGACCCTCGCGTTCGCGCAGCAGGCGGGTGAACCCGAACCCGTCGAGTACCGGCATGCGGCAGTCGGTAATGACCAGGTCGAAGGACTCTGATGACAAGCGGTCCAGCGCCTGCTGGCCGTCGCCCAGCAGCACATAGGGCACGCCCAGTTGCTGCAGCCGCCACGCCATCATCGCCTGGTTGGTCGGGTGATCCTCGATCACCAGCACCCGCGCCTGGCGCAACGCGGCGGGCAGCAGCGCGGTCTGGTCCTGCTCGGCCAGCAGCGCCGCCGCGTCCTCGCTGCCGGCCTCGACCAGCGAGACCCGCACTTCGGCGCGCGTGCCTTCGCCCAGCGTGCTGTGCAGGGTCAGTTCGCCCTGCATCATCTGCACCAGGCGCTGGCAGATGCTCAGGCCCAGGCCGGTGCCGCCGTGGTCACGCTGGATGTAGGCGCCGGCCTGGGTGAATGGCGCGAACAGGTGCTGCAGTTGTTCCGGTGCGATGCCCATGCCGGTGTCGGTCACGCTCAGGCACAGCGGCTGCACACCGTCCTCGCTGGTCGGCCCCAGGACGTCCAGCTGCAGGCGCACCTCGCCCTGGCTGGTGAACTTGATGGCATTGCTGAGCAGGTTGAACACGATCTGGCGCAGCCGTACGCCGTCCACTTCGTGGGCCGGCGCCAGATCGGGATCGATCTGCACGTGCAGCGCCAGGCCACGCGCGCTGGCCTGCGCGGACAGCAGGCGGCACACGCTTTCCAGCAGGGGCCGCAGCGGTTGCGGCACCGGCTCCAGGCGCAATGCACCTGCTTCCAGCCGCGAGTAGTCGAGGATGTCGTCGAGGATCTGCCGCAGCATCTGCGCCGAATCCTCGATCACGCCGAGGATGCGCTGCTGCTCGCTGTCCAGCGGCGAATGCGCCAGCACCTCCAGCATGCCCAGCACGCCACTCATGGGCGTGCGGATCTCGTGGCTCATCGTGGCCAGGAAACGCGATTTGGCTTCCGCAGCCTGCTCGGCCTCTGCCTTCGCCGCCGCCAGCGCATCGGCCTGCATCCGCGCTTCGGTCACATCCACCCAATAGCCGCTCCAGATCACCGCGCCCTCTTCGGCGGCATAGGGGTGGGCCTGGCTGCGCACCCAGCGCGTGCCTTCCTCATCGCTGCGCAGGCGGAACTCCAGGACCAACGGTGCGAACTGGCGCGCGGCCTGTTCGATGGAATGCAGGATGTGCGCGCGGTCGTCCTGCTCGATGCGTTCCAGCAGCAGCTTCGCATCCTGCTCGGCCTGCTGCCGGGTGATACCGAACAACGCCGGCAGGTCGCCGGCAATGAACGGGAAACTGAGCGTGCCATCGGCATCGCGACGTGCCTGGTAGACCACCGCCGGCAGGTTGTCGGTCACCTCGGCCAGGCGCTGCTCCAGCTGGCGGCGTCCTGCCACCTCACGGCGCAGGCGCCAATGGCCGACGCCATGCACCAGCAGCGCGGTCAGCAGCACCAGCAGCACCGGCACGCCCCACCGCAACACGTTGCTCCAGTCGACACCGTTGCGGTACTCCACCCCCAGCCAGGCGTTGCGCAGGGCCTCGCGCTTGCGTGGGGTCATCTGCAGCAGCAGGCGATCGAAGGTGGTGGCTAGCGCCGCGTGGCGGCGATCCACGGCCAGCACCAGCTGGTCGTTGAAGCCGGCCGGTGCCGCCACCTGCAGCCGCCCCGGAAAACGGCTGCGCAGCAGGTGATCCACCACGGCAAGGTTGCCGATGTACGCATCGGCTTCGCCATCGAGCAGGCGCTGCAGCGACTGTTCGGCGCTGCGTGCAGCGATGATCCGCGCCTGCGGTGCCTGCTGCAGCACGTAGCCGCGCACACGCTCCGGGTCGGACAGCAGCACGCGCTTGCCCTGCAGGTCAGCCAGGTCCAGCAGCGACTCGCCATCGCTCCTGACCACAATCACGTTCGGCACGCTGATGAAGGGCTGGCTGAACACCCAGTCCGGGCCCAGGTAACGTGAATCGACAGGAATGCCCATCACCGCCTGCAGCTCACCGCGGCGGGCCTTCTCGCGTACCTCGTACCAGTCGTGGCTGTCCTCGACCTGCAGGTTGGCGCCGGCCTGCATCAGGCGCTGCAGGTATTCGCTGGCCAGGCCGCTGGGCCGGCCATCCTCGCCGGTGAACGACAGCGGCGCGGCATTCGGGGCGAAACCGATCTTCAGCGGCTGCTCCAGCACGCGCTTCTCGGCCTGGCTCAGCGCCAGCTGCGCCGATGCCGACCAGTGCGGCGGTGACAACCAGCGTTGTGCCAGGGCATCGCGCTGGGCCTGGCTGGTGGCCGCCAGCGCCAGGTCCAGGGCTTCGGCCAGCGGTTGCTTGCTGTTGGGAATGCCGAAGTGCAGCCGCTCAGGGGGCAGGTCGCTCGGCCGCAGCAGCGCCACGCCCTGCAGGCGCCGGCTGGCAATCAGCTCGGTGGCGACAAAAGCATTGCCGATGTAGACGTCGGCCTTGTCGTCTATGACCATCTGCAACGCGCTCAACGTGTCGCTTGCGACAAGCTGGCGGGCACGCGGGAATCGGGCGCGCACCTGCGGACCGGTCAGGAAATCCTGCTCGATCACGACCCTCAGCCCATCCAGGTCCGGCATGTCGGAGGCACGCAGGTCATCGGGCCGGCCCACCAGGGCGAGCGGCGCCTCACTGTAGGCCGCGGTATAGACCATGCAGCGGGTGCGGTCGGCACTGAGACCGACATTCATCACCACGTCGATCTCGCCACGGCATGCCGCATCCAGCACGGATGTCCAGTCGGGATAGCGGCGCGCCTCGACCTTCATGCCGAGCTGGCGTGCAAGATGCGACAGGTAGTCCGGTCCCAGACCGACCTGCTGGCCGTCACGGAGGGACTCGAAGGGCGGCCAACCGCTGTCATACTGCCCGACAACGATGGTCGGATGCGCCACCAGGTATTCGCGCTGCAACGGGCTGAGCGGCAGCAGCCCAGGGACCGGCTGTGCCTGGGCCACGGGCAGGGCCAGCACCGCCAGCAGCAGCAGCAGCAGCCCGCGAACAGCCCACCTACGCATCTGCGTCGATCTCCTAGAATCCTGCCAGGGACCGCGATGGTCGCGGTCCGGCGTGCCCGATGGCCATACTAGAGCATGAGCTTGCGCATCATCATCGCAGACGATCACCCGGTGGTCCGCATCGGTACCCGCGCCGTCATCGAGTCCAGCGGCGTGGGCCGCGTGGTCGGCGAGGCCGACAGCGCGCAGGCACTGATGACCCTGCTCGCCAACCAGCCCTGCGACCTGCTGGTCACCGACTACTCGATGCCGGGCAGTCCGCAGGCCGATGGCTTCGCCATGATCGGCATGATCCGGCGCCGCCACCCGGACCTGCCGGTGCTGATGCTCAGCGTTTCCAGCAACCTGGCGATCCTGCGCATGGTGCTCGACAGTGGTGTGCTCGGCCTGGTCGACAAGAGTTCGTCGATGGACGAGCTGCCGCAGGCGATCCAGGCGGTCTACCGCGGCCAGCCCTACATCAGCCGCAGCCTGCGCGAGCGGGTGGAGGCAGCCGGCAGCTGGCGCATGCGCGAGGGCGACGGCAAGCCGCTGTCCCCGCGCGAGGTGGAGGTGCTGCGCCTGCTCGGCACCGGCATGACAGTGAAGGAAATCTCGCTGCTGCTGCACAAGAGCGTCAGCACCATCAGCCGGCAGAAGGGCGATGCGATGCTCAAGCTGGGGTTGAAGGGCGATGCCGAATTGTTCGACTACCTGCGTGACGGGAAAATCTGAGACGCGATTCACATAATCGCCCCAACAACAATGCGAGGTCGAAGGAATCGACCGGCGCATGTCCGGCCCCCAGCCGCGTCGCCGTGGAGATGCGGGCCGCCAGCGGGCAGGGCCTGGCGCTCTGCAGCGATGCGGTGCAGGGCGCCCCTGACGTGCTGCAGCCGCAGCAGGAGACCCCGCGGGAGCCGGCGCGGCAGGCCCAGAAGGCGATGGGCGTCTGACATGCCAACGCCTTGGCAGAGAAGGGAGGGGGCCACCTCCGCGTGGCCTTTTCCCTTTCTGCCAGCTGAGCGGCCGAGGCCGCTTTCAGCCTTGCTTCATGCCACCTGCCGCTAGATGAATGCGCAAGCCGCACGGTGGCCCAGGCAATGTTCCGGCAATGTTGGAACGCCAGCGTGGACATCACGGCAGCCGGGGCGCCCCGCGCCCTCCCTGCCCAGCGTGGCATGCACCTCACAGGAGAACGAATCATGCTCAGTACTTCCACACTCAGCTTCCGTGGTCTGGCGATGGCGCTGGCACTGGTGGCCGGTGTCGCCGTGGTCAGCGATGCCAGCGCGATGTCGAGGAAGGACAAGCGCACCCTGGTCGGCGCCGTGGTCGGTGGCGTGGCCGGCAACCTGCTCTCCAACGGTGATCCTGCCGCCACCGTCGGTGGTGCCGTGGCCGGCGGCGCGATCGGCAATCTGACCACCTCCGACCGCCGCGACCGTCGTTATTACGACAATCGCTACTACGACAACCGCTACGACCGCCGCTACGATCGTGGCTACTACCGCAGCGGTTACTACGACCGCGGCGACGACCGCCGCTGGCAGCGCGAGCGCTACTACGACAACCGCTACTACCACGACCGCGGCCGCCATCGCGGCTGGTAAGCCGCGCGGCATCCTCCACGCGGCTGCACGGACGGGCGGGTCGGTGACCCGCCCGTTTGCGTTGGCCGCGCTCATGGCGTTGAATGCGCAGCCTTGGATGTGACTTTCCCCTCTCGGGCTGCGGCATGACGTCTCCCTCCCACCGCGTGCAGGGCCTCAACAACGACGAGGTGGCTGCCGACTGGCCACCGATCAGCGCGGCGGACATCGCATGGCTGCGCCAGCGCTACCCGCAGCTGGACAGCGGCAGCCATCCGCGCTGGCACAGCCCGCGGCCGCTGTCGGCTGCCGCCATCGTCAGCGGCGCGAACGGGGCGGTGTTCGTCAAGCGCCATCACCACAGCGTGCGCAGCGCGACGTGCCTGGAAGAAGAGCACCATTTCATCGCCCATCTCGCTGCGGCGGGCGTACCAGTGGTGCAGGTGCTGCCAGCGGCCGATGGCCGCACTGCGGTCGAGCACGGCGAGTGGACCTTTGAACTGCATGCCGTCGGCGCGGGCGATGACCTGTACCGCGACGCGGTGTCGTGGTCGCTGCTGACCGATGTCGCCCAGGCCCGCGAAGCCGGGCGCGCACTCGCACAGCTGCACCGTGCCGCCGCCAGCTACCATGCGCCCCAGCGCAGCACCCATCTGCTGGTCGCGCGCGATGATCTGATCCGCGCCGACGATCCGATCGCGGCGATCAAGGCAGGACTGCATGAGCGTCCCGGGCTGGCCCGCTATCTCGCGCGCATTCCCTGGGAGGCGCAGCTGCAGCGCGACGTACTGCCGTGGCACGCCGGGCTGGCCGAGCGCCTGCGCGCCGAGCCACGGCTCTGGGCGCATAACGACTGGCATGTCTCCAACCTGCTGTGGCGCGACGGGCAGGTCAGCACCGTGCTGGATTTCGGCCTGGCTTCGCCCACCAGCGCACTGTTCGACCTCGCCACCGCGATCGAGCGCAACGCGGTGGCGTGGCTGGAACTGGAACGCGGCAGCGAGGCCGTGCGCCTCGACATCGCGCTGGCGCTGCTCGAGGGCTATCGCCAGGTGCTGCCGCTGTCGGCGGCACGCGTGCACCTGCTGGCCGACCTGCTGCCCATGGTCCATTTCGACTTCGCACTGTCCGAAGTGGAGTACTTCGAGGGCATCACCGGCTCGACCGCGAATGCCGACGTGGCCTGGCAGCCTTTCATGCTGGGCCATCCGGCGTGGTTCCATACCGCCCCGGGGCAGGCACTGCTGCAGGCCCTGCACGCCGCCGCGTGACCCGGCTGGGACACCGTTGGGGTCAGATCCCTTTCCTGCGGAAAGGGATCTGACCCCGGGTGGCGCTCGCAAATCCGTACCATTTGTAGTGAAATGGTCACCTGAAGCGGGGGTGCCTGGATCTGCCAGGCTGAGAGAGTCCCTTGGAACCTGATCCGGTTTGCACCGGCGTAGGGAGCTTTGAGCCGCAGCCACACCCCCATCATGGGCCGGTGCACCTGCGCGCCGTCGCTTCGTCTCCCTTGTTGTCCGAAGACGAATCGAATGAACCGCTGCCTGCGCCCCACCTTGCTCTCCCTCGCCCTCTGCGCCGCGCTGCCGCTGCATGCCAGCGAGGCCGAGTCCACCACCGATGCGGCTGCCGCTGGTGCCGAACGCTCGCCGACCGAACTGGCGGCGGTGCGCGTGCAGGCGGGCAAAGCGAAGGCCGATACCTCGCTCGTGAATGCCTTCGGCGGCGGTTCGTGGAAGGACACGCCGGCGTCGGTGAACGTGCTCGAGCGCGATTACCTCGACCGCCGCCAGGTACGTTCGCTGTCCGAGCTGGCCAGCAACGATGCCTCGCTGGGTGATGCCTATGCGCCGGTGGGCTACTACCAGAACATCGCCATCCGCGGCTTCGCACTGGACGCGGCCACCGGCTACCGCTTCAACGGGCTGTCCATCGCCGGCGAACAACGCCTGGCGCTGGAGAACGTGCAGTCGGTGGAGATCCTCAAGGGTGAAGCCGGGCTGGCGGCAGGCGTGATGGCGCCGGGCGGAATCATCAACTACATCGGCAAGCGCCCGGCCGAGGTGCGCACCGCCACGCTCGGCACCGATTCGGAAGGATCGCGCTACGCCGCTGTCGACGTCGGTCACTGGATCACCCCGCGTTTCGGCCTGCGCCTGAATGCCGCGTGGGATTCCAGCAATTCCTATGTCGAGCACGCCGATGGCCGCCGCAACTTCTACTCGCTGGCCGCCGACTGGCTGATCGGCGAACGCGGCAAGCTGGAGGTGGATGCGAACTACCAGACCAGCGCGCAGCGTTCGGTGTCCGGCTACCAGCTGCTGGGCGCGCGCGACCTGCCGCGCGGTGTCGACCGCGAACACCTGCTGGGTTACCAGCCGTGGCAGCGCCCGGTGGACATCGCCAGCACCAACATCACCGCCCTGCACACCTACGATTTCAATGACGCCTGGCAGTCGCGCGTCTCGGTCGGCCACAGCCGCTCGGTGATCGATGACAACGTCGCCTTCGCCTACGGCTGCTACTACGCCACGCAGTGCGCCGATGGCAGCGTGCCGGGCAATTACTTCGCGCCGAACGGCGACTATGACGTCTACGACTACCGCAGCCCGGACGACACCCGCCGCAACCAGCAGGCCCGTGCCGAGCTGCGCGGGCGCTTCCAGACCGGTAGCGTCGGCCACCAGCTGACCGTCGGTGCCGACTACTTCCGCCGCACCGTGGACAGGCGCCCGAGCGTCAACGAGTACGTCGGCACCACCAACATCCACGATGCGCCGGTGCCGGTATTCGAGCCGTCGCCGAAGATGCCGGGCCCGTCCGCGCGACGCCTGGACAGCCGCCAGACCGCGTTCTTCGCGCTGGACCGAATCAGCTTCGGTGATGACTGGCAGTGGTTGGCCGGCGGTCGCTTCGTGCGCCTGGACGAGCGTGCCTACGACAAGCGTGGTACGCCGCAGCGGCACAGCCGCCTGTCGCGTTTCCTGCCGCAGACCGCGGTGGTGTGGAAGGCTACCGAGCAGCTCAATGCCTATGCCAGCTACGTGCGCGGCATTTCTCTGGGCCAGGAAGCGCCGTTCTGGACCAGCAATGCCGACACCTTCCTGCCGTCGGTGCAGTCGCGGCAGCTGGAAGTGGGCGTGAAGTACGTGCCGGTCGAGGCGCTGACGCTGGGCGCGGCCGTGTTCCGCATCTCGCAGCCGTACCAGTACGCCAAGCCGGACAGCAGCGACGTCGGCTACACCTTCGTCGAGGAAGGCACGCAGACCCACACTGGCCTGGAGCTGACCGCCAACGGGCAGCTGACCGATGCACTGCAGATCGTGGCCAGCGCCAGCGTGCTGCAGGCGCGCGCGCGCGACACCGGCACGCCGGCCTATGAAGGCCATCAGCTGGTGAACGTGCCGAAGCTGCGCGCCAGCGTGCACCTGGCCTACGCACTGCCGTTCGTGCAGGGCCTGGATGTCACCGGCGGCTGGCGCTATGCCGGTGCCAACGTGGCGCGTGCCGACGGCGGCGTGCGCGCACCGGACTACTCGGTATTCGATGCGGGCCTGCGCTTCCAGCATCGCCTGCACGAGCGTGCGGTGACCTGGAACCTGTCGGTGGACAACGTGTTCAACCGCTTCTACTGGCGTGATACCGGCAGCAGCGGCGGTGACTACTACCTGTTCCCCGGCGCACCGCGACAGGCCCGCCTGTCGGTGACGTTCGCGTTGTGAGCAGCGTGATGCTCGAGTGGAG
This sequence comes from Stenotrophomonas pavanii, assembly GCF_900101175.1. Classification (GTDB taxonomy): domain Bacteria; phylum Pseudomonadota; class Gammaproteobacteria; order Xanthomonadales; family Xanthomonadaceae; genus Stenotrophomonas; species Stenotrophomonas pavanii. The sequence continues at coordinate 28,437 of NZ_FNFQ01000005.1, forward strand.
CGCCGCGCTGTGCAGCATCCTCGGCGTCTGGCTGATGGCCCGCCGCCGGTTGTCGGCGTGGCCGGTGGGCCTGCTGTCGGTGGCGCTGTATGGCCTGGTGTTCGCCGAGGCCAAGCTGTACTCGGACACGCTGCTGCAGGTCGCCTTTGGTGGCTTCCTGGTCTACGGCTGGCTGAACTGGCGCCAGCCCGCGGCCGACGAGGGCAGCATCCGCATCGTGCCGCTGGCGCGTAGCACGCTGCTGCGCGACCTCGCCATCGGCCTGTGTGGTGGCGTGGCGCTGGGCGCGGCCATGCACACCTTCACCGATGCCGTGCTGCCCTGGCTGGATGCGATGCTGACCGCGCTGAGCCTGGTCGGCCAGTGGTGGCAGGCGCGCCGCCACGTGGCCTGCTGGTGGGTGTGGATCGCGGTGGACGTGGTCTACGTCGGCGCGTACCTGTTCAAGTCGCTGCACGTGACCGCCGCGCTGTATGTGTTCTTCCTCGGCCTGGCCGTGTTCGGCCTGCGCGCATGGAGCGCGGCCGCGCGCGAGCCACAGGTGGCAACGCAGTAGAGCCACGCCATGCGTGGCTATTGCGGGCAATCGGCGCGCCATCCACGCATGGCGTGGATCTACGGGCTCAGGGCCAAACCAAGGCGCAGCGGCTGGCGCATGTCGGCCGGTGGGGCCGCCTGCAACGGCGCAGCCTGCAGCGTCGCGCGCAGGTCGGCATCGACCTGGGCATCACCCAGGCTGTCGAACTCCAGTTTCGAAATGCGGCCGTCCGCGGCGATCCACAGGCGTACCGGCAGTGGCATCGGCGTGTCCGGGTGCGCCTCCAGCCATTCCAGTACACGCTGCGCCTGCGGATCGTGCTCCTGCTGCAGGCGCTGCTGCAGCTGGCCTCCCACGGAGGCGGCGTAGGCCATCCAGTGCGCAGGGGCTTCTTGCGCGGAAACGCTGGCACTCCCCAGTGCCAACGCGCCGAGCACTGCAGCCAGATGCCGCCACCAGCGGCGCATGCCGGTCCTGTTCCCTGCCATGACCATCGCCTGCCTCCTGCACTCCCATCCAGCGCGCCATGGTCGGCGCCCTAGATGACAGGCAGATGGCGGCCGGTGATGGCCCGGCGCGATCACTCGCCCAGGTCGGCCAGCACCTTGCGCGAGGGCGCGAAGAAGGTCACGCCGGTGGTGGCGGTGGAGAAGTCGAGGATGCGGTCGTGCAGTGGCGCGGGATTGCCGATGAACATGCGCTCGAGCATCTTCTCGATCACCCACAGGCGGCGGGTGTAGCCGATGAAGTAGGTGCCGTACTCGCCGCGGCCCGGGTTGGCGAACGGCATGTTGTCGCGCAGGATCTCGTGCTCGCCGTCGGCATCCTCGATGGTGCACAGCGTCTTGTGCGACTTCTGCGCATCGGCCGGCGCGTCGTCCAGCTCGATGTTGTCGTGCTTGGTGCGGCCGATGATCGCTTCCTGCGCCTCGGTCTTCTGCGCGCGCCAGGCGTCAAGGTTGTGCAGGTACTTCTGCACCACCACGTAGCTGCCGCCTGCGTGGTCCGGATCCTCGTCACCTACGATCGTGGCTTCCGGCAGCGACAGCCCTTCCGGGTTGGCGGTGCCGTCGACGAAATCGAGCAGGTCGCGGCCATCGAAATAGCGGAACCCGGCCACGTCATCGACCGCTTCAACGGCATCGCCGAAGGCCATCAGCAGATTGCGCTCGAACGCCACGATCAGGTCCATGGTGCGCGCCCGGATGTGGTACAGCAGGTCACCGGGCGTGGACACGGCGGTGTGGGTGGCGCCCTTGATCTCGCGGAACGGCTTCAACTCGCGCGGCGGCGTGGAGCCCACCAGCGGCTGCCACACGCGGTGGCCGATGGCCACGTTGCAGGTGAAGGTACGCTCGATCTCGCGGATGGCAGTGTTCTTGATCAGGTCATCGGTGCTCGCCAGCACCTCGCGTGCCCTGGCGATCGACGCCTCGTCATCCTTCACCTTCAACACCAGGAACGCCGCCGAATGGGTCAGTGGCGCGGTGATCTGCTGCGGCTCGTTGTCGAGCGTGTGGTTGAGGGCGGTGATCGGTGCGGGCTGGGAGTTCACGGCGGTTCCTGCGGGCTTGAGGCGGGCGCATCGCGCGTGGCGATGTGCGGGCGATCATAGCGGAACCGCCAGACCGGGGACGGAGCGGTTCTCAGTTCGCGGTCGATGCCGCTTGTGCTTGAGAGAGCGCCATGACGCTGCAGACTACGTAGCGTTGTGGATCGGTCCAGGCGATGCGCAGATGCGGGCCTTCGAGCAAGCCATGGTCGCAGAGCCAGCCAAATACCTCGACCGGACTCCATTCGCGACCGGCCGCAAACGCTACACCAAGATCACGCAGGGCAGCGAACAAACGAGCTTTGCTGATGTCGTCGCCCACTTCAGCACGCAAGGTGGGGGCCTGCCCCTGGAAGCCGAGGGCATGCAGCGCCGCAAGCACGCCAGCGTCCAGAACCGCTACCTGCACGGTGCTGCCGTCGGCCTGCTGCACATATGCGGAAATGGGGATCTGCATGCGGGAACGCTGCCTGGCTCGGTCCCAGTATGCCCGCTCCACGACGGGCATAGGCAGGATCAACCCACGTCACTCCAGACCGCCAGCTCGTAGCCGTCCAGATCGCGGAAGTGGAAGCGGCGGCCGCCGGGGAAGGCGAACACGGCCTGCACCACCTCACCACCGGCGGCAACCACGCGCCGCTCTGCATCGGCCAGGTCCGCGCAGTAGAGGATCACCAGCGGTCCCCCATGGGCACGCACCTGCGCGTCGGCCACGAAGCCACCTTTCAGGCGGCCGTCGTCGAACTCGGTATAGGCCACGCCGTAGTCGGTGAACTGCCAGCCGAACACCTCGCCATAGAAGCGCTTGCTGCGGGCGATGTCGGCGACGTTGAATTCAATGTTGTCGATGCGGCGTTCGGCATCGTGGGTAGCAGCATGGCTCATGGCATGGCTCCGTTGAGGGAGCCCCAGCGTCGCTCAGTGCAGCCGGCGAGTCTTGAACAAAACGGCCATCATTGCCCCCACTCCAGGCGCAGTTCGCTGGCGGTCATGCCAGCCAGCTCGCGCGCCTCGCGGCTGAGATGGGCCTGGTCGGCATAGCCGGCATCAGCGGCCAGCATCGCCAACGAATGCTGTGGCAGCGCGCGACTCTGGCGAAGGAAACGTTGCAGCCGCAGGATCCGCTCCAGTGTCTTGGCGCCGTAGCCGAACTGCGACTGGCTGAAACGCCGCAGGCTGCGCGGGCTCAGGCTCAAGTGCGCCGCCAGCGTATCCAGCGTGGCGTCACCCGCGGCGAGCGCCCGGAACAGGACATGCGCACGCTGCGCCGAAGTATCGAGCGCGGACGCACCCATATGCTGCTGCAGGCAGTGCGCCATCCGCTGCAGGCGCAGTGCAGGCGCGGTGTCGCCGATGGAGGCCGCCGCCTTGTTCACCCACGTGCCCTTCAGATCAGCCAGTGGCACGGCCTGGCCGATGATCCCGGCCAAAGGCAGGCCCAGCGCGGCCAATGCCTGGCCGGGACGGAAGCGTGCGCCCAGCACCTGTGCACCGGGTGCCAGCGCCGGGTGCGCGGCCACGCGGTCCGGGCCGACCACGAACAACGCACCGTCGCGCCAGAGGATATCCACGCAGCCATCGGGCAATACGGTGATGTGCCCATCGGCATCGGCAGGAAGCTGGCTCTGCCAAAGCTGGCCGAAGTGGCCACGCAGCGAGCCAGGTGGCAGATGCTCCTGATAGGCCGTGCCGGTACCTGCGAGAGAGGGGGAATCGCCCATGCGACATTGTGGCGCCCCGGAGCCCATAAAAGTGAAGCCCGGCGCGAGGCCGGGCTTCGGTTGGCGTGTGGGAGAGAGAGAGAGTCACACGCCAGCACAACACGCACTAACGACAGGCGTTTGTTACCAGGTGAAGCGCGGGCCCACGAACCACTCGCGGTCGCCGGCCTTGGCCAACTTCACTTCGCCACTCAGGCCCCAGTTCTGGTTGAACTTGGCGGTGGCGCCGACGCGGCCGTAGAACTCGCCGTCCGGGTTGATGCCGTGCTTCTTGGTGTAGTCCTCGTAGCCGGCCATCACGTAGCCTTCCACGTACGGGTTGAACGCGGTGCGCACGCCGACTTCGGTCGAGTAGCCGTTGAAGTCCAGGCCGTGCTTCATGTCGAACTTCTGGTACGCGACGCGGGCGACCAGGTCGGTGTTCGGTGCGATGCCGTAGTTGTAGCCGGCACCGATGCGCCACTGGTCGACGTCATTCTTGAACGTGTCGGTCTCCTGCGCGCTGTAGTCGCCGAAGATGTGGAAGTTCGGGTGCACCGCCACCGAACCCTTCACCTTCCAGCCATCGGCGTCGCCGCCCTTGGCATCGGTGTTCACGTAGCCGCCTTCGACGTAGTTGTACGACAGGCCGTCGGTTGCCGATGCAGCGAACGGCAGGGCAGCCAGAAGACCCAGGGCGAGCAGCGAATTCTTGTTCATCGGGACACACCTTTCATTATTTTGGTTTCGTCGGCCGCCTCCCGGGAGGGGAGAGAGAAGAGGCGGTCGACAGGTGTGAATTATCCGTTAGGGGGGCCAATCGACCCTGAATATTGAACTGACTGGTGTATAAATAAGGCTGCCGTTCAGGGAACTCGCTGAGCGGCACGTAGCTACGCTCCCGTAGCACGTGCCGATCGCGCCACTGATGGGAGCAATCATCTCCACAGATCATGAGGACAAAGGCGAACCCTGCTCAGAGTCTGCAACTCGCTAGTCTCCTCTCGGCCAGCTCGGCGAAGCAGACTGGAAAGGTCTGGTGGTCACGCTCGGATCATAGGATCAGGACTGGCAGGATTTCGTAGACAACTCAGAGCCGTAATCAGCGGTGACGAGAGCAGTACCTATGGCGAGCAAGCAGTACAAAGATGAGTTCAAGGCCGAGGCGATCAAGCAGGTGACCGAAAGGGCTTCGCAGTTGCGGAGATTGCCAAACGGCTTGTTGTCTCTTCCCATAGCCTGCACGAGATGGCTCCGGAAGGCCAAAGGCGGACGGCTGGCGGGAACGCCGGAGGGGTGATCTTGCGATCTTCAATGGACTCAGCCGAGGTCAGGTCAGACACATGAAGGCTGGGATCAAACGCCTGACTGAGGCGCGCGACGTACTGAAAGGGCCGCGGCGTTGCCCAGACCGCGACATCCTGGCGCGGGTAACGACGGAGCGAGATTCATTGCGCGATGAGGCACCGTTCTTTGCCAAGGAATCGTTCTGAGATACGAGGCGACCGAGCGCCACCGCAACAGGTATCCGATCCGGCAGATGCGCCGATGCCTGAAGGTGTCGTCCAGCGGCTTCCATGACTGGCGACCTAGACACCCCAGAATCCGTGCACAGGGCAATATCCGATTGCTGGCCAAGATCCGTACGCACCACGTGTCCAGTAATGGCGTGATGAACGCGCCGCGCATGCATGAGGCGTTGGGCTAAGCAGGCGAGACGGCCAGCCTCAACCGGGCCGCCCGGTTCGTGACGGCTGACGGGCTGGCTGGAGTTCTGCGTCGTCGACACTAACGACACAAGCCCTCGGTTCTGCGCGCGGCCTTCGTGCGTAACCATCTGGCACGCGACTTCACAGCAAACGAGCCCAACACTGAGTAGGTGCTGTACCCCAGCTACCTGAGAACCGGCGAAATCTGGTTGCACCTGTGTCCGGTGCTTGTTTTTTGCTCAGGCAAGGTCGTCCCCTGGTCGATGGCGCCAGTGCAGGATTGGCATCTGGTCCTGATAGCGGTGATGATGGCACGCTGGCAACAACCGAATTGCAGTGAGGTGATCCTGCACTCCCATCGCGGCATGCCGTTCAATAGCAGCGAGTGCCAGCATTTCCTGAGAGACCACCGCATCAACAGTAGAGCAACGTCGGCCACTGCTTTGACAATGCAGCCACCGAATGCTCCTTCGGGAAGCTCCAGCGTGAGCGTGTCTACCGACGCCGATACCTGAAGCTGGCCGAATCTACGGCGGATGCACTCGATTACATCGGGCGGTTACACGCCCCGCTCATCCAGCGAAGGCTTGATGCCAAAGATCAGCCTTTCGACTCTTACCCGATCGTCCGTGGAAACGGGGGTGGAACCCGTATCCCATGATGGGGTGGCAGGGCGAATGTGACCAGAGTCGAGGGTGACTTTAAAGGTGTCCTGATCTGGCCCCCTGAAAACGGACGCCATGAAGCCGTTTCAGGCGGCAGTCCGGAGCTGCCGGGCGTAGTTGTTAGGCGAGTGGTAGCCCAGCGCCGAGTGTAGCCGGGCTGGATTGTAGAAGCCGTGGATGTAAGCAGCGATGGACTGGCTGGCTTGTTCTCTACTGGCGTAAGGCTCGGCAGCCTCTTCTGTCTTGAGCGTCGCAAAGAAGCTCTCGGCCACCGCGTTGTCCCAGCAATTGCCAGGCCGGCTCATGCTTTGGACCACGCCATGGGACTGCAGCAGCTGGCGAAACTCGTTTCCCCAGTACTGCCCACCACGATCTGAATGGAAGATCAGGCCGGGTCGTTGTGGATGCAGAGCCCAAGCATTGGCAAATGCTTTCACCACCAGCTCTTCAGTCAGACGCTTGGAAACGCTGTAGCCCAGCACCTGCCGGGTCTGGACGCTGATGACCACGGCCAGATGCAGCCATCCCTGGCGGGTAGGGACATACGTGATATCGAGGCTACGCAGAGACGTGACTGCAGACTCTGCAGTCCCCCTCCTAAGCGGGAAATCTCTGGAGCAAGGCGCCCCACTGCCAAGTCAAAGAGCGCCTTCGCGCCCCTTGCAAGCGAGGGTATCTCTCCTGCAGCGAGTAACAGGCTTCCTGCCTGGAACGTGATCTCACCCGCTTCGTTAAGCGCGCCCTTCATCTCAAAGGGTTGCCATGCTTCCGTGCCAGTAACGGCACGGAAGGCGAACGCCTGAGGCGACAACTGAATCAGCGCCGCTACATCGTTGATCGCCGCTTTGCCAATGGCACCAACGTACTTCCCGCCGGCTACGAGGTCGCGAGCGTCATCGCGCCTATAGATCAAGCCCTGCTGTCGACTCACGCCTGCCCCGTAGCTCTGGGCACGGAGGTTCTCTGCGTTCTGTGCGGCCCATGCATTCCAAGCCGGCCGGGTGATGTCGCCCATCACCGTTGCCCCATCACCGTTGCATAGCTACGCAAGTAGTTCCCGTCCGCACGCGCGGGTGCCGGAAGGTGTATTTGCGGGCGTAGCCCCAGTAGTGCATGAAGTCGTGGTTGGCCCGCTCATCGCCGGATACATGCACGGTCGGCAGAGTCAGCGCCCACTCCCCAATGATCACATCCTACTGCTAATAACATTGAAATCGAACTGCAAGCTAAAGCGATCCGGAGCATCCATGTTCGCCGCACGATAGACCGCATCTACCCCAAGCACCCAAGCATCTCCAGTTCCTGACACAACCCTCAGCTCCACCGGGAAACGGAGGGTCATCGCAGTTACGACACCGTGCATGGGATCGGTGGACAATTGTCGTAGACTTGTTTCGATGTCTGGCTTTGAAAGAAGAGTCAAAGACAGCAACCTGGCGCCCACGTCTTGAGCGGACAGCTCCGCTTCGACGTCATTCACAACGAAAGCAGGAAAGTCAGGGCCTCGCCTGATCCACGCCATCATATGGCGATCTGGCTCTGCGAGCTCGAATCCATCTACTTCAATGGTTAGGTCACTGTTGACTGACTGTACAAGCACTTATCGCCCTCTCTTCCAATCTAGATAATTCTAGGAGTGCCCGGAACCCGATCCGAATGATCTTCCCCAAGCAGGATAAGATCGAATGTCAACTCAATTGCACGCGCCTTTGCAAGAACGTTATCCGATCTTTCTGATAGGTGCGGAGCCTCTGCTTTGAGTGCCTTTATCACCGCTTGAATTGTGTGAAGCGTCTGCTTCGGAAGCATTGCCTGGCCCTTCCAAAGGGTGGCGAGTTCCCGGGTGAGTAAATCCACTCTAGAAAACTCTGTTTCGTTCAAATACCCAGATGATTGCAAGTCAACAATAAATCTATCGGAACTCAATTCCAGTTGCTCTTCAATTTCATTCACTCTATTGCTCCGATGATCGCCCGTTCAGGAATGCTCTGGAAAACAGTGACCTCCTGGGCCCAGATCGACCTATGACACGGGAGGCCTGCCCTTCCGTTCACCCGGGGAGCAGTTTTCCATACTTCGACGTGGGCAGTATCCGCCTTGCCAAGGTCAATGGCGACTATCCCATGCCCACTATCGTAAGCTCGAGCGACCTCAAGCTTCTTCGTTGTCGATATCCAAGGGCTATTCATAGCAGCACCACCCTCGCCCACACCCTGGTTTGCCAAATGTTCGGCCGCAGTCCAAGTACCGTCAGGAGCCTTGGCGATCAAACCAGTCCCGCTCTTCAGAGCCGCAGCATCCTGGGCAGTCAATGCGCGGTAGACGATCATGCCCTTTTCAGGTTTTGCAACTAGACGCAGGTCCGAGATGGCATGCGGCGCTACGCGCTCCAGCGCTCCAGGGTTGGGCAACATACGGGTGGATCGCGCAGCGGTTCCCGCCCCACCCACGAAGATGCTTGCAACGCCGAAACTGATCGCGCCTGCCTTCTCAACTGATCCGTTCAACTCGAACGGCTGCCATACCTCTGTACCCGTGGCCCAACGATAGGCCATTGCCAGACTGCCCATCTGCGCGGTGGCCGCTAGATCATTGATCAGCCCCTTGACGCCTCTCTCCACGAATCGGCCCATCGCCCGAAGATCACGCATGTCATCCCGGCCCTGTACCACGTTACGGTCCCGTATCGCGCCTGCCCCGTAGCCCTGGGCACGGAGGTTCTCTGCGTTCTGTGCCGTCCATGCATTCCAAGCCGGTCGGGTGATGTCGCCCATCACCGTTGCATAGCTACGCAAGTAGTTCCCGTCCGCACGCCCCGGCGCCGGAAGGTTATAGTTGCGGGTAGCCACCCAGCTTTCGCACGAAGAGGCTGTCCAGAAACTCATCAGACAGCCCCTTTGCTCCATACGACTCCCCGGCGAGCCGACGTCTTTTAACTAAAGGACCCTTGCGTCAACCTCAGGACCACGGCTCACCACGGAACACGACATTCCTGATCTTGGTCAGCCATTCAGCCGCCTCCTCAGGGGACTCAAATTCGTTTGAAGTCAACTTGTTGATCTCCTCAACCGGGAGATCTCCCGACTCTACATAATGATCCATTTGGTCCTCAAGTAGTTTGACGTCGTATCCAATACGCCCTTCCTTTATAAGATCGCGAAGCTCGCGCACTTCAACCCATTCGACGTGACAGAAATTCCTAAGCGCTCTTTTCAACGGATCAGGCAAACCACTCATTCCACTATCCTCGCCTAAAAGTCATCACGGCTCAGGGAACATTGTATTGAACGCCCAAACACCAGACGAGCCCCTGTTATATCGCGCAACAACGTACGCATCGTTAGAAAATTGCGCACGACCGGCTCCTAACGGATTGTTCTTTGCTCCATATCTGGTGACGCTATACACGTGATCTCTGAAGTCATCGCCAAACATAGCTTTCGGCAGTCACATATGCGGCGTCGCTAGTAAATTGCGTCGCGTGCGCAGCGTAAGCATGTTGGCCACCGTGAACGCCGTCCACCCTGGTCCCGGTCATAGGATCTAAGCCTTCGACAACTCGAGCGTAGAGCTGGACCCTGGTCAGTTGCGATCCATGTCTCTGAACGCCGTGTCCCTCTGCGGTCAAGCGTCTCATTTGGACATCGATGACCGTCTCATCCGCGTTCGGTCCAGAGGATGCTGGCGCAGCGTCCGCACGCTGCGCGTTTCCAAGGTTCGTTGGGCGCACGGCCGCGAATGCGCGCTGGAGCGCGCCTTCGTGCAGGACAGCAGGGGCACCGATCTATCGCAGCGGCTGTACAACGGTCCTGGCGATGACGCTCGGCGCGGGGATCTCGGCTACTGGATCGGCTACCGCATCGCCCGCGACTATGTCTCCCGCGCGCCAGACAGATCGAAGGCGATTGCGGAGCTGCTGGATGTACGGCCCGCGACGGCCAATGCGCTGCTTGAGGCAAGTGGATGGCGGCCTGCGTGCACGGCCGCAACAAGCACGGACACCCAGCGCCCGTGAGTTCGGCTTCATACTGATGAATTGGCGATCTTGAATAGGCGCAAGGCGCTCGGCCGACGCAGACCAGCTCGCCTGATCCCGCTTGTTAATGTTGGGTCACAGGCGGACTTCACAGCCCTTCCACGTAGTCAAATTCCAGCTGAAAGCGCTTGGTAGCGCCGGGAACAAACGCCGCTATATTCCAGCTTCCCCAGACGAAGGAGGGAGTGCAATGAACCTGAACCCGCAACACATGAAGACGGCCCGCGCGCTTGCTGTAGCGCTCATCGCCACCGTGAGCCTTGGCGCTTGCGCCTCTTACAAGAACGAGTTTGCAACGATCAACTCGCGCCTCGACCAGCTCGATGTAAAGGTGCAGGGCGCCGCACAGAGCGCTGAATCCGCCAACCAGTCCGCACAGCAGGCCAACCAGCGCCTGGACCAGATCGAAGGCCGCGTGCAGCAGCTTGAAAGGGCACCTGCCGGCCGCAAGCCGCGCGGGTAACCGCTCCCTCACCGTTTGAATTGATCCACATCTGTACCGGGAACCAGTGGCCTTCGCCGGCCACTGGCATCCTTCCACCACAGATCTGCATTGCAAGGAGCCGTCCCATTCGTACTTACTCCTCCCCTGCACGCCGCGCCCTGCACGCCACTCTGGCCATGGCGCTGGCGGTTGCGTGCAGTGGCGTAGCCAACGCAAAGGACGCGAAGGACGACGTACCGGCCCAACGCGTCGCCGCCATCGATGAACTGCCGCCCGACCAGAACGTGTCCGAAACCGTAATCGAACTGGCCGGCTGGGTCGTTGCCAGCAAGGACAACCAGGGCTATCCGTTTGCGGTCATGGACAAGGCGGCGGCGCAGGTGCTGATCTTCAGCGGTGAGGGAAAGCTGCGTGGCGCGGCACCGGCACTGTTCGGTTCGGCCATCGGCGACCACTCCGCACCCGGCGTCGCAAAGCTCGCACTGAGCGCGATTCCCGGCCACGACCGCACCACGCCGGCCGGCCGCTTCATTGGCGGCTACGGCCCCTCCGACGATGCCGGGCGCGTGCTGTGGGTGGACTATGATTCCGCCGTTTCGCTGCACCCGCTGCCGCCGGGCAGCCCGAAAGAAAAGCGCGCCGAGCGGTTGGCATCGCCCACGCCGGACGACAACCGCGTCACCCACGGCTGCATCAACGTCTCGCCGACGTTCTACGAGCAGATCGTGCAGTCCACGTTCGAAAAGGGCGGTGTGTTCTACATCCTGCCGGACAAGGATTCGATCGCGAAAACGTTCCCGGAGTTCGCGCAGAGCCGTGGCGATGCGAAGGACGCCGACGAGAAGGGCGCGCGGCGCGCGAGCAAGTAGCGCGCGCTCGCTGTACCGGTCCACCAGACCGTCCGCCCGGCCTCGCCTCAGCAGCGAGCGCCTGGCCAGCACCGCCATCCCCTCCACCGCCCGCGGGTGAAAGGCGAGGGCTGCAATCGCCCGTCGCCATCGAATTCCTGTCGAACCGCCGCTCACCTGCATCGCTGCCAGAGTGCCGCCTGGTGTGCCGTCCGCTGCATGCCTCCCAAGGCAGCCAGCGGATCTGTTTCCTGGACACGCAAGTGACGGCGCCGTGCTGCGGCAGGCCGGTACTTGCGGCCGGCTCATTTGTTCGATTATTCTAGAAATATGGAAACATCGAACGCAATCAGCGCGCTGACCGCCCTCGGTCACGCGACCCGACTCGCCGCCTTCCGCCTGCTGGTGGAGGCCGGCCCCGCCGGACGCATGGCTGGCGATATCGGCACCGCCCTGCAGGTGCCGCCGGCCACGCTCAGCTTCCATCTGAAGGAGCTGGTGCAGGCCGGCCTGGTAGAGAGCGAAAGCCAGGGTCGCCATGTCTGCTATCGCGCCAACTTCAATGCGATGAACGGCTTGATCGAGTACCTGACGCACAACTGCTGCGCGGGCTCGCCGACAGGGCAATGCACGCCCGGCGCCCCCGCGTGCGGGTGCTGAACCCACGCAACGCCCTCCCTCGAGGCAATTGCTCCATGACCCGCAATGTCCTGTTCCTCTGCACCGGCAACAGCGCCCGCAGCGTGCTTGCCGAAGCCACCCTGCGCGCCTGGGGCGGTGATCGCTTCACGGCGTTCAGCGCCGGCAGCCAGCCTGCCGGCCAGGTCAATCCATTCGCGCTGGCCCAGCTGCAGGGCGAAGGAATGCCCATTGACGGGCTGCGCAGCAAATCATGGGACGAATTCGTGGATGCTGCCCCGATGGACCTGGTGATCACCGTGTGTGACGCGGCCGCTGCCGAAGCCTGCCCGGTGGTGTTCGGTGACTTCATCCGCAGCCACTGGGGCCTGCCCGATCCGGCTGCTGTGACGGGCAGCGACGCCGACAAGGCCGCAGCCTTTGCGCTGGCCCACGCCATCGTGAAAACGCGCCTGCGTGCGCTGCTCGCACTGCCCGAATCGGTGTGGTCCGAACCCGAAGAGCTGCAGAACGCGCTGGACCAGATCGGCCAGTTGTTGCCGGCCGACGGCGCGCAGTAACGGTGCCACTGCCATGAGTCTGTTCGAGCGACACCTGACGCTGTGGGTTGTGCTGTGCATTGCGATGGGCACGCTGCTGGGCCACGTCCTGCCCGGTGCTTTCACGGTGCTGGCGTCCGCCGAAGTCGCCAAGGTCAACCTGCCGGTTGCCGCGCTGATCTGGCTGATGATCATCCCGATGCTGCTGAAGGTCGACTTCCGCGCGATGCGCCAGTTGCAGCAGCACTGGAAGGGCATCGGGGTAACACTGTTCATCAACTGGGCGGTCAAGCCGTTCTCGATGGCGCTGCTGGGTTGGCTGTTCCTGCGCCATGCCTTCGCGGACTGGCTGCCCGCAGCACAGATCGACAGCTACATCGCCGGGCTGATTCTGCTGGCGGCCGCGCCCTGCACCGCCATGGTGTTCGTCTGGAGCAACCTGTGCGGCGGTGATGCCAACTTCACCCTGAGCCAGGTGGCGTTGAACGACGCGATCATGGTGGTCGCATACGCACCGGTGGTTGCACTGTTGCTGGGCCTGTCGGCGATCACTGTGCCGTGGGACACGCTGCTGTTGTCGGTGGGCCTCTACATCGTGGCGCCGGTGCTGATGGCTGCGCTGCTGCGGCACTGGATCCTTTCGCGCCGCGGCGAGGCGGGCCTTCAGGGTGCGCTTCGAAGGTTGGGGCCGCTGTCCCTGTCCGCGCTGCTGCTGACGCTGGTGGTGCTGTTCGGGTTCCAGGGCCAGCAGATCGTGAAGCAACCGCTGGTGATTGCACTGATTGCAGTGCCGATCCTGATCCAGGTCTACTTCACTTCAGGCCTGGCCTACCTGCTCAACCGCCGCTTGGGCGTGGCGCACTGCGTGGCCGGCCCGTCAGCGCTGATCGGGGCCAGCAACTTCTTCGAGCTGGCGGTTGCCACGGCAGTAGGGCTGTTCGGCGTGCATTCGGGGGCGGCGCTGGCGACGGTGGTTGGCGTACTGATCGAGGTGCCGGTCATGCTGTCCGTGGTCCGGATCGTGAACCGTACTCAAGCCTGGTATGAGAAGCGCAGCCCGCAGTGATGGAACGGACGCGCTGGGCCAGGCCGCGCGGAGATACTGGCGTCGCGTCAGCCCCGTATCTGGCTGGGCGTAACGTCCATCCGCCTGCGCAGCAGCCTGCGCAATGCCGCCGCGTCGCCCAGTCCAACCTGGGCGGCGACCTCGTCCACCGGCAACGTGCCTTGCGCCAGCAGGACTCGCGCGCGGTTGAGCCGTATTGACTGGATCAATGCCTGCGGCCCGTGGCCGAGCAGCCGCGTGACCTGCCGGTTGAGCGTGCGGATCGACGTGTTGGCGTAGGTGGCCAGATCCGCAACGGTGATCGTTCCAGGCATTGACCGCTCGATATGTGAGGAAAGCCGAGCGATCAGCTCGCTTTGCGGTGCCATCAGCGCCGGCGTCGCGTAGCGTGACTGAAGATGCCGGCGGTCCACCAGCAGCGCCTGTCCCACCGCAGACGCCAGCGCATCGCCGAAGCGCTGCCGCAGCACGTGCAGCATCAGATCCAGATGTGCGAATGCGGCGCCGGCGGTCATCAACGCGCCCGACTCGATCACCATGCGGTCGGCTTCAACCGACGCCGCCGGTGCAACGCGGCGCAACGCTGGCGACAGCCACCATGTGGTGGTAACGCTGCGACCGGAAAGCAGTCCTGCCGCATTCAGCAGGAACACCGAGGAGCAGGAGGCGGCAATGCGCCCGCCGGACCGCACATGGCGGCGCAGCGCGGCCGCCAGCACTGGCACGTCATCCTGCGCCAGGCGCGCCGCCAACTGATCCGCGTCGTCCACATCCAGCCCTGGCAGGATCCAGCATTCGCGTCGGGTGGCCCGGTCCGGCAGCTGCGCCACGTCGACCTGCAATCCGCCCGCCAGACGCAGGGCACCGGCGTCAATGCCACAGACCCGCCATCGGGGTGGCATCACCCCGGCTCGCGGTGCAAGCTTCGCTGCGGTAGCGAGCACATCAAGGGTGAGCGCAACGCTGGAGCCGAAAGCGCCCGCAGGAACGACGAGTGTGAAATCGTGCATTGGCCGATTGTGCGTCAAAGATGGCGGATCGGCCACTTCAGTCGGTACTCGCGGGGGCGTCCAATGACGCTTCCTTTCCCCACGGAGTACCACTGATGCCGACTCTCCAGATCAAGACGCCTGCCGGCGCATTCACCGCATCGCAATGCCGCGCGATGCTGTCCGCTGTCGAGCAGGCGGCCATCGCGTGCAGCGGACTGGGACCGCTGCCCCACCAGCGCCGGCTCTGCTGGGTGCTCCATGAGCCGGTCGCTCACTGGCGCTGTGGCGACGAGGACACCTTCGAGACGTTTGTCCCGGTGCTGGTACAGGTGCTGGCACCCGCAGGCGTGCTTGATGCTGAGCGACGTACGCGCTACGCACGGGCGGTGCACGATGCGATCGTCGGTGCACTGGCGCATCCGGAGTCGCGCCGCCTTGCCGTATCGATCACCGTCAGCGACGTCGCCGATGGGACCTGGGGCGCAAACGGCGAGCTGTGGAACCTGGCCAGGTTCGCGGCCGTGGCCGGTTACGCACACATGCAGGCGTAATCGTCGCAGGCCGCTGCCGACGCTCGATCACGCTCCGCTTGCACCCTGTCGCCATCGGCTTGGTGGGGCGTTGGTGGGCAACGTCGTCAACTCCGACCCGTGTCGCATATTCCTCATGCCGCTGTGGCCGTTGCGGCGCCTGCGTCTGCGACGGCTTAACCGCGTGCAAGAATGCCGAAAGCGTCTTTGATCAAGCATTGAATGCAACTGTTCTGATTGGCACTGCGCCGCGACACGCGTACAGATGGCGGGCCACCGGAAAATCGGTGGCCGGGCCTCGAAAACCCGTTAGATCACGAACGTTGTTTGCGCTTGCCAGCCGGCGTCACCCCGCGTGGCGCCGGCTGGCATTCCGTCTGCCGGCTATGGCGGGCGGAGCGTGGAGGCCTTGCGCCTGCCGGTCTTGTTCGTGATCTCCCGGTTTTCGAGCCACGTCTCCGCCCGCCACCTTTGTGTGGCGGCTACCGTCTGTCCTGCACGGAGCACTGCCATGACATCACCGGACTTCCCGCGCCTGCACCCGCATCACTCGCCCGCCAATGCCGGTGAGTTGCCAGAGCACGCGGCTGCGACCGATCCGAATGCCTTCATCGCCACGCTTCGCCGCATCGGCAAAGGCGCGGCCGCCGATGGCCAACCCTGGCCGGAGCGTCACCAGATGCCGGGCCGTTGCATGGCGCTGGCCGATGCGGACTGTGCACTGGCCGGCCAACGCGTGACACTGGAGCTGCTGCTGGCGGCCGAGCGCGTGCGCCAGAACGGCGCGGAGGCCGAGTACGTGGGCGACCGGGTGATGGAAGGGCTGATCCTGGCGTGCCTGACCATGAACGCACAGGCCAGCGCGCGCATGCAGCAGGAAGGGTCACGCGGGCGCCACATCACTCGCGATGTCTCACCCGCGCTCTACGAGCAGATCGTGCAATCCACATTCGAAAAGGGTGGTGTGTTCTACATCCTGCCGGACAAGGATTCAATCGCGACGACGTCCCCGGGGTTCGCGCAGAGCCGGGGCGATGCAAAGGATGAAGACGAGAAAGGCGCGCGGCGCGCGAGCAAGTAACGGCGCCGGCGTACACTCCACGCTGGGGGAACCCGCTTCGCGGGCCGGCTTGGTTCAGGTGTTGCGTCTGCATGTCCGTTTTCGAATTCAAAGCACGTTGGAAGGAAGAGCTGGTCTGCACGGGCCCGCATGGCTCGTTCGTTCTTGAGCTGCCAATGGGCAGCTTGACGGTCTACCTGCCTTCCGAAGAGGCATTCCGAAGCAGCGCTCCCTCGTGGGCGGCCGATCTCTGGCCTCAACTCAGAGACGGGCTTGAACTGTGATGCGTGAACCATCAGGCAGCGTTGGTCGTGGATCCCACGGCCCGGGTCTACTGACTGAAGGCGGTCGCTCGGGCAGTCCGGAACATCACTGCCGTCTCCTTAGCATAGGCAGTGGCACCGGGCATGCGGATTTTTCTAAGATAGTTTCTTATATCTGGGCCCTCGCCACGGTGTAACCAGTACTCGATCAGATGACCGATCGGCATGTGCAGGTTTGCGGGCTCATTGACAATATTGTCTGGCCCTCCTTCCGCTTCCATGTACGCAGTGAGTTTCTGCGCAATGTATCTGAAGGTCTGAACGCGTTCCGCTTCAATCAGGCCCAGCAGCGCTTCAGGTGTCACCTCGGCGTACCCCATCCATTCTTCATGCAAGCGGACAATGACAGCCCTGATGGGTGCGTCTTGGTTGAAAGGGTGCCCGATCAGATGCGATTCCAATCCAGATAGGTAGTCGCGATAGGCAGCAGAGACCAACAAATCCCTCAGAGTCATGGTGCGCAGTCATGGAAAGGAGGAGCCGTTTATATCGATCAGACTCTGACTCCGTAAAGCGCGAATTGCGACACCATTGCGATGGAAGCGTGCTCCACCACTGTGCTCCAGTGGACACAACACCGTCTGTACCTGCTCCGAAAGAAGGCAGCCCTCCTGCTGAAGCGAAATGTTGTTGGCGATCAGGGTCGTTCAATAGTCCAACATGGAGATCTTGCTGCCTCCACCCTACCTTGTCGTCATCGGCACGGTGACGTGGCGGAGCGCAGCACCCTCAACTTCGACCCATGTCGCATATTCCCCATGCCGCTGTGGCCGTTGCGGCGCCTGCGTCTGCGACGACTTAACCGGATGCAAGAATGCCGAAAGCGTCTTTGTTTCAGCGTGGAATGCAACAGTTCTGATTGGCACTACGCCGCGACACGCGTACAGATGGCGGGCCACCGGAAAAGGGTGGCCGGGCTTCGAAAACCCGTGCGCTTGTTTGACAACGCTTGCCCGCCGGCGTCACCTCTCGTGGCGCCGGCGGGCAATCCCTCTGCCGGTCATGGCGGGCGGAGCGTGGAGGCCTTGTGCCTGCCGGTTTCAACAAGCGCCCGGTTTTCGAGCCACGTCTCCGCCCGCCACCTTTGTGTGGCGGCTACCGTCTGTCCTGCACGGAGCACTGCCATGACCACACCGGACTTCCCGCGCCTGCATCCGCATCACTCGCCCGCCAATGCCGGTGAGTTGCCAGACCACGCGCCTGCGGCCGATCCGAACGCCTTCATCGCCACGCTTCACCGCATCGGCAAAGGCGCGGCCGCCGACGGCCAGCCTTGGCCAGAGCGTCACCAGATGCCGGGCCGTTGCATGGCGCTGGCCGATGCGGACTGTGCACTGGCCGGCCAACGCGTGACGCTGGAGCTGCTGCTGGCGGCCGAGCGCGTGCGTCAGAACGGCGCGGAGGCCGAGTACGTGGGCGACCGGGTGATGGAAGGGCTGATCCTGGCGTGCCTGACCATGAACGCACAGGCCAGCGCACGCATGCAGCCGGAAGGATGACGCGGGCGCCACCTCACTCGCAAAGCGCGCTGTCTTCCTTCAACGCGGCATCCTGCAGTGGCTGGCGCCGTTCGATCTGCGCACGTTGTTCCGCCGTCGGTTCGCCCAGCCACCACACGCGGCAGCGCGCGGTAAGACGGCCGACCATCTTCGCTTCCGTCGGCGAATACAGCATCGCCAACGCGGTGCCGGGGCAGTCGTGGGCCTGGCAGGCGGTGTAGAACCACCACGGCTCACCCTGCAGCATCACCCGCTCGCCGGGCCCGCTGGGGCCGCTCAACAGCCGTTGGCGCAGCGAGGGAATCTCCTTGTCAGCGGATTCGGCTGCCGCAGTGCCCTTCATCAGGGTATTGAAGGCCGCCAGCACCTTCGGGTCCTTGCGACCGCAGTCGTCCACGGTGTTGCCACCGACCAGGGTGAAGAAGTGGGTCGCCAGCGGATTGTCCGCGCAGGTCAGTTCGCCGCCGGTGCTCGGGTCTTCCGGTTCGCCTTCGTTGTCCCACACCGCTGGGTCCACGCCGTCTTCGGTGGACGGTTCCTTCTCGGCCGCCGTGGCCGTGGCCGCAGGTGCTTCGGCAGTCGGTGCCGGTGCCGCCGGTGCTGCGGCCGGTGCGGGTGCCTGCCCGCAGGCAGCCAGCAATGCGACCGTCAGTGCCATCCCTGTGATTCGAATCTTCATTCCCTATCCTGTTCCATCCATTCGGGTTCCACGCCAGGTGCGGTCAGTGCACCTGCCGGGTCTGCGATTGTATGGGTGCCGGGTTGCGCCGCAGCACGCGGTGGCGGCACAACGGCCGCCATCGCGGGCACGGTCACGGTGGCAGGGTTTTCTGCACGCTGATCTGGATGCCCTGGTTGTCGCGGCTGCTGCTGTCGAACTGGCTCTGGTATTCGGCGCGCAGCGACCAGCCCTTCAGCGTCTGCAGGCCGATACCCGCGCCCAGCAGCGTGTGGTTGCGCGACTGCCGGCCCAGGGTGGTGCGATAGACCGGGCCGGACATCAGGTCGGCGTAGCGCATGAAGGCCTCGCTGGAGCCCTGCATGTCATGGCCGAACTCGGCGCGCAGCTGCGGCGTCCACATGCCGTAGTCGCGCTTCACCCACCACTGCGCCAGCACACCTGCGGTGGCGGTACTGGTGTTCACCGTCTGCTTCCCGTAGTCGAGCGCGTACACCGCATCGCCGCGTTCGCGGTAGCCATCCAGCGTTGCGCGGGCCAGGTCCAGGCGCCCGTACGGGGTCAGCAACAGGTTGTCCAGACGATGCTGGACGCCGGTGGAGAACGAGGCGAACCACTGCCTGCCATCGCGGCTGCCATAGGCGGTATTGCCGTTGTCGGTGATGAAGCGACGTGCATCGAACGTCAGCCACTGATAGCCCAGCAGGCCATCCACATAGAACCCGCCTTCCGGATGGAAGCTGGCATAGCCGGCGATGCTGTAGCCATCGACCGTGCTGCGGCTGCCATTGCGACCGATATCCGACGCGTCGTGGCCATAGCCGATGCCCGCGCCCAGGCTCAACGACGGACCCAGCTGGCGGTCCGCACCCAGGCTGACGCCGGAGGTGGTGAAGTCGATGCCGTTGCTGCCTGCACCCGGCTTCAGCGTGCCGACGTTCACCGCACCGCCGGTCCAGAACGCGAAGCCGTCGACCGGGGTGGCCGCAGGCGCGGTATCGCCCTGCAGCGCCGGTTCCTCGACCATCGACAGTGCCTCGCCGGTGGCGCCGATGCCCTTCTGCAGCAGCTCGGTCTGCTGCGCACGGCGCTGGCTGCTGGCCGAGCTGAAGGTGATGCCGTTGCTGAAGCCCCCGCGACCGCCGCCGGCGCGCAGGCTTTCCAGGCGCCGCTGGAAGTTGCCGATCTGGCCGATGGCCATGCGCCGCGCACCCTCCACCTGTGCGTCGAGCACGCCCAGCACTTCGGCATCGCGTGAGGGATCGCTGCGCGGCTTGACCATCACATCCACCGTGCCGGGCGCCGAGGTGGCGAAGGCATTGCTCAGCGTGTAGGTGATGCGCACCGCACCCCCGAAGGTCGCCGCCGCGGTGAAGGCCAGCGTGTAGCCGGTGCCGCTGGCGGAGATGCTGGCGGTACCCGCTTCGGCCGGCGAGACCGACACCACGTTGGCGGCGGTGAACGGTCCGCCGCGTGCGGTCGTGGTCAGGTCCACGTTGACCACGGTGCCGGCAATCGCCGAAGCGTTCAGTGCCGGTGCCACCGGGCGTGGATTGACGTTGATGCTGATCCGCGCCGGGGCCGATGCGCCGAACGGGTTGCTGAGCGTGTAGTCGAAATCGACGACACCGGACGCATCGGCAGCGGCGCTGTAGACGATGCCGGTGCCCTGCACCACCGCAGTGCCTGACGATGGTGCCCGGGTAATGGTCACTGCGGTGAAGGGACCATTGGTCGCCCCGGCCTCGGCCTGCACGGTGACCGATTGCCCGGCCAGGACGGTGGCGCTGTGCGCCGCCGCCACCGGCACCGCCAGCGGCGTGACGGTGATGCTCACCGTGGCCGCCGTGGAAGTACCGCCGGGGCCGGTGGCGGTGTAGGTCAGGCTGTCGTTGCCGAAGAAACTGGTGGCCGGGGTGTACACCACGTCCAGCCCGCTGACCACCGCCGTGCCATGTGTGGGCGCCTGCACGATCGCGATGCTGGTGATCGGCCCGGTGTCGTTGGCAGAGACGTTGATGCTCACGGCCGCATTGGCCGGCGTGCTGGCCGCATCGTTCACCACCACCGGCACCGGCTGGTTGATGCCCAGCGTGTACGCCTGGCTGCCGGTAAAGCCGAAGGAATCGGTGGCGGTGACGGTGAAGCTGTAGTTGCCGGCAGTTGCAGGCACGCCGCTGAGGATACCGGCGCTGCTCAGCGCGATACCGGGAGGCAGCGCGCCTGTGGCCAGGCTGTAGGTGAAACTGCCACTTCCGCCACCGGCACTCACTGTCTGGCTGTAGGCCGTTGCGACCTGGCCACCGGGCAGCGTGGTCTGGATGAAGACAATGGCCGGTGCATTCACCGCCACCGTGTAGGCCTGGCTGCCGGTGAAGCCGAAACCATCGGTCGCGCGCACGGTGAAGGTGTAGCTGCCGACGGTGGTCGGTGTGCCACTGATCACGCCGCCACTGCTCAGCGCGATACCCGGTGGCAGCGCACCTGCAGTCAGGCTGAAGGTGTAACCGCCGTTGCCACCGCTGGCGGTCAGTGTCTGGCTGTAGGGAGTGCTGCCCGCCGCCGCAGGCAACGTGGCCGGCGTGAGCGTGATCGCCGGCGCAGTGACCGTGAAGCTGTAGGTCTGGCTGCCGGTGAAGGCGTGGCTGTCGGTCGCAGTGATCGTGAAGGCGTAGGTGCCAGGGGTGGTGGGTGTACCGGACACAGCGCCAGCGCTGCTCAGGCTGATGCCCGGCGGCAATGCGCCGCTGGACAGGCTGTAGGTGTAGCCGCCGGTGCCTCCGATTGCACTGATGGTCTGCGCGTAGAGCTGGCCGCCAGTGGCTGCCGCCAGCGAGGAAGGCGCCAGCGTGATCGTCGGTGCCAACACGACAAGCGTGTAGCTCTGGCTGCCAGTGAACGGTGCACCGGTACCGGTACTGCTGTCGGTTGCCCGCACGGTGAAGTTGAACGTGCCCGCCACGGTCGGCGTACCGGACAACACGCCGGCGCTGGACAACGACAGGCCTGCGGGCAATGCCCCGCTCAGCAGCACGTAGGTATAACCCGGTGTTCCGCCACTGGCGGAGAAGCTGTGGTTGTAGGCGGTGCCGGCGCTGGCATTGCCCAGGCTTGCCGCCGGCAACACGACGACACCGCCCGCCACGGCGCCCGAATAGGACTGGCTGCCGGTGAATCCGCCGCCATCGGTGGCGCTGATGGTGAAGCTGAAGGCGCCCGCCTGGGTGGGCGTGCCACTCAGCACGCCGGTGCTGGGGTTCAACGACAGGCCTGCCGGCAGCACACCCGCGTTGACGCCATAGGTGAACGTGGCCGGATGACCTTCCGAAGCCACGAACGTCTGGCTGTACGCGATGCCGATCGTCGGCGCGGGCAAGGTTGCCGGCGACAGCGTGATGGTGGGCGCCGCCACCGACAGCGTGTAGCTGCCCGACACAGTGAAGGGAGCGCCTGGACCGCTGGAACCATCGGTGGCGGTGAGGGTGAAGGTGAAGTTGCCGGTGGCACTGGGCGTACCCGACAGACTGCCGGTGGAGGCCAGGGTGACGCCAGGTGGCAATGCGCCCGCGGTGATCGCGTAGCTGTACGGTGCGGTGCCATTGGCGGCAGTGAAGCTCAGTCCGGTCACCGCTGCGCCGGCGGTAGCGTTGAGCACGCTGCCCGGTGTCGGTGTCAATGTCAGCGTGGGTGCGCTCACGGTGATCGCGTACGCTCGGGTGCCGGTATACGGGCCCGTGCCCGTGCTGCTGTCGGTGGCGGCAAGCGTGAAGTTGTAGGTACCGCCTGCAGTGGGCGTACCGCTGAGCACGCCGCCACTCGACAGGCTCAGGCCCGGCGGCAGGGACCCGGCGGTGACCGCGTAGCTGTAGCCGACGGTGCCGCCGGAAGCGGTCACGGTCTGCGAGTAGGCCGTGGCCACGGTGGCATTGGGCAGCGAGCTCGGCGCGATCAGGATCGTCGGGTCGTTCACGGTCAGTGCCAGCGCCGCGCTGCTCGCACTGAAGGGTCCGGTGCCACCGCTGCTGTCGGTGGCGGTCACCGTGAAGGTGAAGGTACCGCCCGCCGTCGGCGTGCCTGCCAGGCTGCCATTGCTGGCCAGCGTGATGCCCGCCGGCAGGCTGCCCGAGGTGACCGCATAGCTGTAGGGCGCGGTGCCGCCCGCTGCGCTGGCCAGCGAGCCACTGTACGCCGTGCCGACCGTTGCGGCAGCCGGATTGCCCGGTGCATAGGTGACGGTCGCGGCAGCGATGTTCAGTGTCAGCGTGCCGCTGGTGGCACTGAACGGGCCGGTGCCGGTGCTGCCGTCAGTGGCGCGGACGGTGAAGGAGAAGCTGCCGTTGGCGGTCGGCGTGCCGGACAGGCTGCCGTTGCTGGCCAGGGTCAACCCAGGCGGCAGGCTGCCCGAATTGAGCGTGTAGCTGTACGGCGTGGTGCCGCCACTGGCACCGGCCAGTGACTGGTTGTACGCCACGCCGACGGTTCCTGCGGGCGGGTTGGCGGGTGCGTAGGTGATCGTTGGCGGCGAGACCGTGAGGGTCGCGGTCGCCGGGCTCGAGGTCCCACCGGCATTGGTGGCGGTATAGGTGAAGCTGTCCGGCCCCGCATAGCCCGGCGTGGGGGTGTAGGTGATCGAGGTTCCCGAGGCGGTTGCAGTGCCATGCGCGGCCTGGGTACCGACCGCAACCGATGCCGGGACGCCACCGGTGATGTTCAAGGTGATCGGGTTGCTGGTACTGCCGTAGGCAACCGTCGCGCTGACCGGATTGGCGACCGGCGGCACCACGTTCTGCACGTTGATCGACAGGTTGATCGCCGAGAAGAAAGGCGTAGGCGTGCTGCTGTCGGTGACGCGCACGCTGAAGTTCGTCACCCCCAATGCGGTGGGCGTACCCGAGATGGCCCCGTTGCTGGCCAGCACCAGTCCGGTCGGCAAAGTAGTACCGGCGTCGAGCGCAAAGCTGTAGGGGCCATTGCCACCACTGGCGGTCAGCGTGAAGGAGTACGGCGTATTGATGGCTGCTGCGGAAGGCACATTGGTGACCGTGATGGTCGGCGCAGCAACGCTGATCGAGTAGCTCGCCGTGCCCGTCAACGGTGTGCCGGCACTGTCGGTGGCGGTCACCGAGAACGCGAACGTTCCCTGCGTGGTCGGCGTACCGGACAGGAGGCCAGTGCCACTCAACGTCATTCCGGCCGGCAGTGCACCGGAAGTGACGGCATAACCGTAGGGCGCGGTGCCACCGCTGGCGCTGAGTGTGACACCTGCATAGGACACGCCCACCGTTGCGCCGGGCACGGTGGCCGGCGAAATCGTGATCGGCGAGGCCGCTGCCTGGATGTACACGGTGACCTGCACATTGTGCGAGCCGGTGCCATCATCGAAGGCGAAGGTATCGGTCGTCGATCCGTTGCCGCTGTGGGCATAGGAGATTCTCGAGGCCGCATGGCTGGTGATGGTGGCAGTACCGTTGCCGGCCGGCGTGGTCACATTGCCGATGCCGAAACCGGGCACGCCCTGGCAGCTCGAGGCGTCGATGGTAATGGTGCTGCCGGCGGCCATCGGTGAGCCCGCGCTGGCATTGGCCGGCGTGAAAACCGAGCATGCTGCATATGAAATCGCGGGCAGCGCGAGTGTGGCGCCCAGCAGCAGGATTGCCCCAAGGCGGCCCCAAAAACGACGGCCGAGCCCATAGCGCATCGCGTCGCGATGCATCGACTCTGCGTGCCACATGTTTTGCCCCCTGCTTGCCCGGCTTCCCGACGGGCGCTGCGCCTTGTTGCGCGAGTGAGAAAACCGCCGTGGCAGCCGGTCGGGCAGCCGCGGTTCCTGACCTCCCCACCCGGCAGACTCCCTGGCCCTGCCCGGCGGTCCTGCCCCTCGAATCCCTGAATCACGTGGGCAGGCAGCGCGATATTCTTGCCCACAGCCACCGACACTTGTCAAGGATCCCGATAATGCGCCAGAGTTATATCGCCGGCCGGGGGCCAAGTGCCGGCGCCTATCCCAGGGGGAAAATCGTATGTCGGAACCCTTTCTCGGGCAGATAATGCCCGTGGCGTTCAACTTCGCGCCGAAGAACTTCGCTTTCTGCAACGGTCAGTCGATGTCCATCCAGCAGAACACCGCGCTCTTTTCGCTGTTGGGTACGTTCTACGGTGGCAACGGCACGACCAATTTCCAGCTTCCGGACCTGCGTAGCCGCACGCCCCGGGGATCCACCAATGGCAGCAACATGGGTGATCGCCAGGGGCTGGAGAGCGTGACCCTGCTGACGTCACAGATTCCCCAGCACGCACACGTTTTCGGCGGCACCACCGCCGACGGCTCAACGCGTATCCCACAAGGCAACGTGCTGCTCGGCAAAACCGGCACGCAGAATGTCTACGGTGCTTCAAGCGGAGCGCAGGTGCCCTTGAACGTGCTTGATGCCAGCGGGCAGACGCAGCCACACGCGAACCTGCAACCGTATCTGGTCATCAACTTCTGCATCGCACTTTATGGAATCTACCCTTCGCGCGGCTGACCGGAGTTTCTGCCATGTCTCAACCCTTTGTTGGCGAAGTCCGTCTGTTTCCCTACAACTTCGCGCCGGCGGGCTGGTTCGATTGTGATGGCCGACTGCTGCCCATTTCCGAATACGACGTGCTGTACACCTTGCTGGGCACCACCTACGGTGGCGATGGTGTGAACACCTTCGGCCTGCCCAACCTCTGCGGGCGCGTACCGGTTCACCAGGGCACCGGCATTGGCCTCGGCACCTATGTGCTTGGCCAGGCAGGCGGCAGCGAATCGGTCACCCTGACCACCGCGCAGCTGCCCGCGCATACCCATGCGTTCAATGCGGTGAACTCGGCAGCCACGTCGGCGGCACCCGGGCCGGCACTGCAGCTCGGCGCGGTCAGTGGCGACACGCTGTATACCGACAGCACCACCGACCTTGGCAGTGGCACCCTGGTGGCAGCATCGGTGAGCGCGATCGGCGGCGGCCAGCCACACGACAACACCATGCCCTCGCTGGTCGCCCGCTACTGCATCGCATGGGCAGGCGTCTTCCCATCGCAAGGCTGACGATCATCGACCGCCTACCAGGACCCCTATCATGAGCGATCCCTTTACCGGCGAAATCCAGATCTTCGGCTTCAACTTCGCCCCTTACAACTGGGCGATGTGCCAAGGACAGCTGATGCCGATCCAGCAGAACACCGCGCTGTTCTCACTGCTGGGAACGACCTTCGGTGGCAACGGCACCAGCAACTACCAGCTGCCGAACTTCACCAACAACATCGCATGCGGCCAGGGCAGCGGCCCAGGCCTGTCGCAGCGCGACATGGGCGAGACCTTTGGCAGCGACAATGTCACCCTGTTGATCAACGAGATGCCCAACC
Source organism: Stenotrophomonas pavanii (assembly GCF_900101175.1). Classification (GTDB taxonomy): domain Bacteria; phylum Pseudomonadota; class Gammaproteobacteria; order Xanthomonadales; family Xanthomonadaceae; genus Stenotrophomonas; species Stenotrophomonas pavanii. The sequence continues at coordinate 54,643 of NZ_FNFQ01000005.1, forward strand.
ACACCCATGGCGCACGCATCTACAACCAGCCCGACACTGCGCATCGCAGTGGCATACCTGCCAATGGAAATGCACTGATCACGCCGGAGTCGAGTCCGATCCTGGCCGTGACACCGACAGTCAACAGTACCTTCCCGCTGACGACGGTGGGCGTCGCGGGTGGGAGCCTGCCGCATGAGAACCGGCAGCCCTATCTCGCCCTGAACTTCTGCATCTGCCTGTCGGGCGTCTTCCCGCAGCGGCCATGACGTCGAACGTGGCACTGGCTTTTCCCTCGCTGCGGGCAGCCTGGCTGCCCGCAACGGGGGACGGTCTTCCCGCAGGTGTGAGCGTGCGCGAAGCACAGGATGGCGACCTGCCCTTCCTGCAGCGGCTCTACGCCGAATCACGTGCGGCCGAGCTGGCCAATGTGCCGTGGCCGGACGCCTTGCGGCACGCGTTCCTCGATAGCCAGTTCGCGCTGCAGCACCTGCACTACACGCGGCATTACCAGCCGGCACACTATCTGCTGGTCGAGCAGGCGGGCCAACCGATCGGGCGCCTGTACCTGCATTGCGACGAGCACGAAGCCACCCTCATCGATATCGCCCTGCTGGACGCCGTGCGCGGCCGTGGCATCGGCTCGGCCCTGGTGCGCTGGGTACAACGCGCGGCGCATGCGGTGCCGCTGCACAGCGTCGTCCTGCATGTCGCCTGGGAGAATGTGGCCGCGCGCCGGCTCTACGAACGGCTCGCGTTCCACACCGAAGGCGATACCGGCAGCCACCTGCGCATGCGCTGGGTGGCGACAGCGGTCAGTTGAACAGTGCCTGGTAGATGAAGCCGGTCCGATCGCGCGCGATCGGCACCAGGAAAATGCCGAACTCGCCGAGCCCGTGGTGGCGCATGGTGTAGGTGCGCTGCGGGAACAGCACCGCCGATTCATTGCGGAACAGCAACGAGAACGGTGCGCGCATCTGGCCGGCAATCTGCCGATCAGGCATCGGCGCGGCTTCCACCAGCACGAAGGGGACACCGGTGTTCTCGATGTCGGCGCTGAACGTTTCGTTGAGATGGCCTGCGAACTGGTCCAGCTGGAAAAAGTGCATGCGTCCCCTCCCCCGGTTGACGTCGAGCATGCCGAAGCGTCCGTGCGCTTTCAATGGGGTCTGCGCCACCGCCTGCCGGGCGCGGATGGGGGATACTCGCCCTTGCGCTCACCGGCGCGCCCAAGGACTGAGCCGATGCGTATCTGCCTGCTGCTTCTCGCCCTGTCCGGACCGCTGCTGGCCGCCGATGGCCCGCCATCGGCGCCGGCTGCCACTGCGCTGCCGGAGGTACCGCTGCCCCCTTCGCTGGATCGCGTACTGCGCGACTACGAGCAGGCGTGGCACACGGGCGACGCCAAGGCGCTGGCCGGGTTGTTCGCCGAGGATGGCTTTGTGCTGCAGAGCAACCAGCCGCCGGTGCGCGGCCGCAGTGCGATCGAGGCCGCATATGCCGGACAGGGCGGCAGTCCGTTGCGGCTGCGTGCGTTGGCGTACGCGGTGGACGGGAATGCGGGCTACATCATTGGTGCCTACCGCTACGGCAACAACGTGGGGGACACCGGCAAATTCACGCTGACGCTGAAGCGCGTGGGCGATGGGCCGTGGTTGATCTTCTCGGACATGGACAACACCAGCGCGCCGCCACGGGCGCGGTGATTGCTGCCGCCGGGCGCCAACCAAGGTTGGCAGCGACCAGAAGCGGGTTCGGCAGTAGATCCACGCCATGCGTGGATGGGTCGCGCACATAAAAAAAAAACCCGGCACGTGGCCGGGGTTCTTCGATTCACTTGAACAGCGTGTCCGGATATTCCGGTTTCTGTTCCCGCGCCAGCAATGCGCGCAGCCCTTCTTCCGGCGTCTGCTCGCCGTGCAGCACGGCACGCACGCGGTCGGAGATCGGCAGGTCGATGCCATGGCGGCGCGCCTGTCGCATCACTTCGTCGGCGGTCTGCACCGACTCGACCACCTGGCCGATTTCGCGCACGGCATCCTGCAGCGTCTGGCCGCGGCCCAGGGCCAGGCCCAGGCGACGGTTGCGCGACAGGTCGCCGGTGCAGGTCAGCACCAGATCGCCGAGGCCCGCCAGGCCCATCAGCGTTTCCGGCTTGGCGCCGATCGCAGCGGCCAGGCGCAGCATCTCGTTCAGACCACGGGTGATCAGGCCGGCACGGGCGTTGAGGCCCAGCTGCATGCCATCGGCCACGCCGGTGGCCACCGCCAGAACGTTCTTCATCGCGCCGCCCAGCTCGGCACCGACCATGTCGTCGCCGGTGTAGGCGCGGAACGCCGGGCCATGCATCGCCTCGGCCACCGTCTGCGCGAACTCGGGCACGTCGCCGTGCACGGTGATCGCGGTCGGCAGGCCCTGGGTCACTTCCTTGGCGAACGACGGCCCGGTGACGACGGCCAGCGGCACGTCCTCACCCAGCACTTCGCGCGCCACTTCATGCAGGAAGCGGCCCGAACCGGGTTCGAAGCCCTTGGTGGCCCAGGCCACGCCGGCACCGGCCGGACGCAGCGGCGCCAGCGCGCGCACGGTTTCACCGAAGGCATGCGACGGCGTCACCACCAGGATCCAGGCCGCGCCCTCCACCGCCGACGCCAGGTCGGTGGTAGCCCGCAGGCTGTCCGGCAGCGGGATGCCCGGCAGGTAACGCGGGTTCTCGTGGCGCTGGTCGATGGCGTCGACCACGGCAGCATCGCGGCCCCACAGCACGGTCGGGTGACCGTGCCGCGCGAGCAGGCTGGCCAGCGCGGTTCCCCAGGAACCGGCGCCAAGCACGGCGATCTTGTCAGCGGGAGTGCTCATCCGTGACGTCGCGGCAGGAATCAGGCGTTGCCGGCCGGCTCGGAGTCAGCCAGCGACGGTGCGTCGCCCTGCTCCTGGCGCTGGCGCAGGGTTTCTGCGTACAGGCCTTCGAAGTTGATCGGCTGCAGGAAGAACGGCGGGAAGCCGCCGGCCTGGATCAGGTCGCTGATCAGCTGGCGCACGTACGGGAACAGGATGTTCGGGCACTGGGTGCCGAGCAGCACGTCGATCGACTGCGGGTCCAGGCCGACCAGGCCGAACACGCCGGCCTGCTTCACTTCGGCCACGTAGGCGGTGCGCTCACCGGCCTGGCAGGTCAGGGTCACGGCCAGCACGACTTCGAAGGCGTTCTCACCCAGGCGCTGCACCTGCTGGTTCAGATTCAGCTGCAGCTCCGGCTGCACCTGGTCATTGAAGATGGTCGGCGCGTTCGGCGACTCGAAGGAGACGTCCTTGACGTAGATCTTCTCGACGGTGAAAGCGGGGCCGGTAGCGGCATCGACCGGCGCAGCGGCGCCGTTGGTGATCTCTTCGGACATTTCCAGTAACTCCAGGTGAATGCAATGAAAACGATGGTCGAACTACTGCGATGGGGGCGGGATCAGGCCCAGACAAGGCCGGATCCGCCACCTGCGACAATCAGTTACGGCCCTTGACCAGCGGCAGCTCGGCCTGCTGCCAGGCGGGGATGCCGCCGTCGAGCACGTAGACCTTCTCGAAACCGGCCTTCTTCAGCGCCTTGGCGGCGGTTTCCGAAGCGTTGCCGCTGCGGCACACCAGCACCACCGGCGACTGCTTGGCGTTGGCAACCAGCTTGTGCTCCGGGCCGAAGGCACTGGCCTGGGCGTTGCGGCTGCCGGCAATGTGGCCCTTCTCGAAGTCACCGCTGGCCGACAGGTCGACCACCACCGTGCCGCCCGCGTTCATCAGCTGGGTCAGTTCGGCAGGCTTGATGCCCTTGAAGCCCCGGAACAGGCGGCGGATCTCGGTGACGATGATGGCCACGGTCAGGCCGACCAGGGCCGCGGACAGCATCGGGTTTCGGCCTGCAAAGGCCAGCAACTCTTCGTAATTCACTCAGGTCACGGGTCGATTAAGCGGGCGCCGATTGTCGCACAAGCCGGACGCGGCCCGTCACTGCCCCTTCCACAGGTCCGGCAGGCCGGCGGTCTGCCACCAGCGCTTGGCCTCCGGGTCCCAGCGCCAGCGCTCGACCACCACCACCGTGCGCTCGGCCTGGGTGTTCTGGTTGATCACCCCGATTTCGACCCGGCGCTCGACCAGGCCGCCATCCAGCGCGGCACTGCTGCGCTCGCGGTAGGACGACACGCGCAGCTGCGCGTAACGGTTGAGCTCGAACTCGGTCGGCGGCTTTTCCTTGCGCAGCTTCGGGTCCAGGTAGCCGATGGCATCGTCCATGCTGCCCCAGCGGATGGTGGCGCCGTAGGCGACCTGGGTCTCTTCCAGCAGCTTGCGCTGCTTGCGGCTCAGGTCGTCGGCCGAGGCCACGGCGCTGACCAGCAGCAGGGAATACATCAGGAACTGGATGAGGCGGCGCATCGGTGGTTTCCCCAGGACGTCAGCCTGCCATCCTACCCTCTGGCGAAGGCAACAAAGCGACCGCTGAACTCGGCCGCAGGCTTGCCATCGGCACCGGGCTGGGTGGCAATGATGCTGATCCGGGCCTTGCGGCGCTGGCGGAAGGTGTTCAGGAAGGCATCCCAGCCGGTGGCTTCGGCCGCTTCGGCGTGGGCATGCAGGTCCTCGTAGACCGGCGCCAGGTAGCGCAGGTTGCTGTCGGCCACGTAGACCTCGGCATCGTGGCCGGCCAGGCGCAGGCGCAGGCTGACCAGGGCCCAGCCGGACAGGGTCAGCACCGAGGCCAGGCTGCCGCCGAAGGCGTTGCCCTTGTCGTTGACGTTGGCGGCCAGCGGCGCGGTGATGCGCAGCACGCCGTCAGCATAGCCGTCGAGGCGGATCTGCATGGCGCGCACCGCCGGCATGCAGTCCAGCACGTCCTGCAGGGCGGCCAACGAGGAAGTCAGGGCATCAACGGACATCGGAGCAGCGACCACGACAACGAAGGGCCCGCATAATGCAGGCAATGGTCGACCATACGATACCCACTGGCGCCACCCGTTCCGGCGCGCGCTGGACCCTGATCTCGCTGCGCCCACAGGGCCAGCAGGCGGCGCTGCGCCGCGCCGTTGCGGGGCGGGGCGGACAGGTACTGGCGCTGCCGCCGTGGCGGCTGCAGCGCCTGCACGGCACGCCCGTGCTGCGCCAGCTGCAACGCGCGCTGAACTGCGACCGGGTGGTGTTCACCAGCCCCGCCGCCGTCACCGCCGCAGCATCGCTGCTGGCGCTGGCCGAAGCGCAGCGCAGCCCCTGGCTGACCGTGGGCGAAGGCACCGCGCGCGCGTTGCAGGCGCACGGCGTGGCCGAGGTGCATGCGCCGCAGCGGATGGACAGCGAAGGCCTGCTTGCGCTGCCGGTGCTGGCGGACGTCCGCGGCCTGCGCATCGGCCTGGTGACCGCGCCCGGCGGGCGCGGCCTGATCGCCGCGCAGTTGCAGGCGGCGGGCGCCACGATCGAACGCGCCGACGTCTACCAGCGCCGCCTGCTGCGCCTGCCTCGGCGCACGCTGGCCCGCTTGGCGCATTCAGCCCAGCCGTGGGTGCTGGCCGTGAGCAGTGGCGAAGCGCTGCAGCACGTCTGGCAGCAGCTTCCGCCGGCCGAGCAGCAGCGCCTGCGCGCCTGTGCCCGCGTGGTGGTCGCCAGTGACCGCCTCGGCGAACAGGCGCAGGCGCTCGGCCTGCAGCGCATCACCCGCAGCGCCGGCCCCACCGCTGCGCAGCTGGTGGCCGCTGCACACGCCACGCTCACCGTCCCGGCAGCGACCTGAACAGGGACGTGGATCACGCTTGCCGCTGTCGTCGGCAACAGTGATGCTGTGCACAACGCGGCCAGCCGGACTTCCACCGGCGACGCTGCCGACAAGGAAGCCCGATGAACGACACTCCGCCCACTCCCCCACCCCATCGACCCGTGCGCTGGCTGCTGCCGCTGGCCGCTGTGGTCGTGCTCGGCGCGGGCGGCTATGCCGGCTGGTACGTCTGGCAGCAGCAACAGCATGAGCAGGAAGCGCAGGCACAGACCACGGCCGTCCAGCTGAAGGGCCTGGAGGCCACGCTGGATGCGCTGCGTCGTGACCAGCGCGCGACCAGCCAGCGCCTGCAGGACGCAGCGACCACCAACCGCGTGCTGCGCGACGAGATGCTGGGCCTCTCCCAGCGCAGCGCGTTGCTGGAAGAGAACCTGGCCAAGCTGGCCGACAGCGCCAACCAGGGCCGCCAGGCAGTGCAGCGCGACGAGGCCGAGCTGCTGCTGACCCAGGCCGCACAGCGCCTGAACTACGCCGACGACGTAGACGGCGCACGTCGCCTGTATGCGCAGGCGGCCACCGCACTGGCCGAACTGCCCGACACTGAGGGACTGAACCTGCGCCAGGCGCTGGTGCAGGAGCGCGAGGCACTGGATGCACTCGGCAGCGGCCCGCGCGTGCAGGCGCTGCAGCGCCTGGATGCTGTGGCCCAGGCGCTGCAAGGCCTGCCCTCGCAGATCACCGGCACGACCGGCGGCAACGCAGCCAAGCCCTGGTGGCAGGCCACGCTGGCGCCGTTCGTGGACATCACCCCGAGCCGACAGAACGGCCCGCTGACCGCCGCCGAGCAGCGCACTGCCGACGATGCGCTGCAGCTGGAACTGACGTTGGCCCGTGCCGCCATCGAGCGCGGCGACCGGGCCGGCCGCAATACCGCCCTGGACCGCGTGGAGCACTGGGCACAGCGGCGCTGGCCGGATTCACCAGCCCTGCGCGCGCAACGTGCTGAACTGAAGGCCTTGCGCGAACTGCCGCTGCAGGCCAACGACGCTGTCCTTGGCAGCACCCTGCAACAACTGCGCACCCAGACCGACCGGAGGTAAGCCCGCATGAAACCCCTGCAATCCCTGGTCGTGCTGTTGCTGGCCGTGGCCATCGGCGTGGTGGCCGCGCAATGGCTCGGCGCCGATGACCTGAACCGCTTTGGCGAGGTGACCCTGCGCTACGGCGGCTACGACTACCACAGCAACCTGCCGAAGGTGGCGCTGCTGGCAGTGATCACGGTGCTGGTGCTGTGGCTGCTGTGGAGCCTGATCGCCGCACCGTTCCGCGCCTGGGGCCGCTACCGCCGCAAGCAGGGCCGGGTGCGCCTGATCGACGGCCTGCAGGCCTATGAGCATGGCCAGTGGCAGCGTGCCGAAAAACTGCTGGACGGTGCGGCCAAGGACCCGGAAGTGAGCGCAGTGGCGCTGGCCAATGCGGTGCGCAGCGCACAGGCACGCGCCGACGGCCCGGCCGGCGAAGCACTGCTGCAGCGCCTGGGCGAAAGTGACGCCACCCTGCAGGCGCTTCTGCGCGCCGAACAGCTGCTGGCGCGCGACCTGCCGGTGGATGCGATCAACGCGCTGGACGTGGCGGCGATCCAGCCGCTGCCGCCACGCGGCCTGTGGCTGCGCACCGAGGCACTGGCACAGGCCGGCCGCGCCCACGAGGCGTATGGCCAGCTGGGTGCACTGCGCCAGAGCAAGGTGCTGCCGGCCGAGGCCAGCAGCGAACTGGAAGCGCGGCTGGCTGCGCAGGCGCTGCTGGAAGCGGCCGACGTCAACGCACTGGCCGCGCAGTGGGAAGCCACGCCGAAGGCGTTGCGCCCGACCCCGGACGTGGTGGGCGCCTATGCCAGCCGCGCCGTGGCGCTGGACTGGGACGAGCCGGCGCTGCTGGCGCTGGAACAGGCCCTGGACCAGCGCTGGGATGACGGACTGGTGGCGCTGTATGGCCGCCTGCCGGCCGAGCGCCTGGCCACCCGCCAGGCCAACCTCGCTCGCTGGCGCAACGTGCATGACGGCTCGGCCGCGCTGCGGCTGGCGCAGGGCCGTGTGGCCCTGGCCCAGCAGCAGTGGGAGGCCGCCGATGCGTTCCTGCACGAGGCCATCGCCGCGGGCGCCGGTGCACCGGCGTGGGAAGCACTCGGTGAACTGTTCGCCCAGCGTGGCGAACACGCGCTGGCCGCACAGTGCCTGGCCAATGCGCTGCGCCTGCAGCGTGGCGAGGACAGCGTGGCGCTGGCGCGCGGCAGCGAGGCGCCACTGCGTGCCACGGTGGAAGAGCAGCCGATCGCGGTGCAGCCGCCGGTGTATGACGCCAACGAAGAGCGCGACGAGTTCGGTAATCCGCGGTTGCCGTGAAGCGTGCCGACCAGCGGTCGGCACCCACCGATGCAAAAAAGAACGCCGCCCATTGGGCGGCGTTTTCGTACCCGCGCTGCCGGCCAGCGGCCGGCAGTACCGTGATGCTCAGCGTTCGACGATCGCCACCACGCCCATGCCGCCGGCGGTGCAGATCGACACCAGCGCGCGGCCACCGCCGCGTTCGGCCAGCTGCTTGGCGGCGGTGGCGATGACGCGGGCGCCGGTGGCGGCGAACGGATGACCGGTGGCCAGCGACGAACCCAGCAGGTTGATCTTGTCCGGGTCGATGCGGCCCAGCGGTGCGTCCAGCCCCAGGCGGTTGCGGCAGTAGTCCTCGCTCTCCCACGCACGCAGGGTGCACAGCACCTGCGCGGCGAAGGCTTCGTGGATCTCGTAGATGTCGAAGTCCTGCAGGGTCAGGCCATTGCGCTTGAGCATTTCCGGCACCGCGATGGTCGGTGCCATCAGCAGGCCTTCGCCATGCACGAAGTCCACTGCCGCCACGTGTGCGTCACGCAGGTAGGCCTGCGGCTCATGGCCATGCGCGCGCGCCCACTCTTCGCTGGCCAGCAGTACCGCAGCGGCACCGTCGGTCAGCGGGGTGGAATTGGCAGCGGTCAGCGTGCCGCGGCCGGAAACCTTGTCGAACGCCGGCTTCAGCGTGGCCAGCTTTTCCAGCGAGGTGTCTGGGCGCAGGATGTTGTCACGCTCGACGCCACGGAACGGTGCGATCAGGTCGTTGAAGAAGCCACGCTCGTAGGCAGCAGCCAGCTTCTTGTGCGAGGACACCGCCCACTCATCCTGCGAGTCGCGCGAGATGTTCCATTCCTTGGCCATGTCCTCGCAGTGGTCGCCCATGCTCTTGCCGGTGCGCGGCTCGGCCACGCCCGGGAACTCGGGCTTGAGCTCGGAGAACTTGAAGCCGGCGGTGAGCGCGCGGATCTTGTCGCCGGTGCTCTTGGCGCGGTTGGCGGCCAGCAGGCGTGCACGCAGCTTCTTGCCGTAGACGATCGGCACGTCGGAGGTGGTGTCCGAACCGCCACCGATGCCCGATTCGATCTGGCCCAGCGCGATCTTGTTGGCCACGGTGATGATGCTGTCCAGCGAAGTGCCGCAGGCGCGCTGCAGGGTGATGCCCGGGGTCAGCGGCGACAGGCCGGAGGACAGCGTGGCCTCACGGCCCAGGTTCCAGTCGCTGGAGTGCTTGATCACCGCACCCATCGCCACTTCGCCCAGCTGCTGGCCGTGCAGGCCGAAACGTTCGACCAGCGCGCCCAGCGTACGGACCGACATGCCGAGGTTGCCGACATCCGAATACGCGGTGTTCTGGCGGCAGAACGGAATGCGGACGCCACCGAGGATGGCGACGGGACGAGCGTTGGGCATGGAGATACCTGGCATGGATGAGGGTGTCTGCAACATGGCCTGCACGGCGGAGCAGGCATAATGGAGCCAAGTGTAGCTGCCGCCCTGTGATGGGCCAACCGTGGAACCATGAGCAAACCCGACCCCGCGATGAATGCCCTTGGCGTGCTGGCCCTGGAACTGGCCGGCGGCGAAATCCCCCGCCAGGCGGTACTCAGCGCTGAACAGGCCGGTGAACTGGCCGAACGTGTCGGCCGTGACCTGTCCAAGCTGGTGCCACAAGTCGCCGAGCTGGACCTGGTGTTCGCCGCCGCGCATTTCGACCCGGCCGAAGTCCTGCGTCCGGGCTGGCCGATCCATCGCCGCTTGGAAGAACTGCAGATGCGTGCCCCGGGCCGCAACCAGGGCCCGCGCCTGCTGGCCTTCGGCACCGATGCCGCAGGCGATGTGCCGCTGCCGTTCCAGGCCGATGCGACCCTGGTGGGGGGCGGCCTGCGCGTGGTGCCGTTCCTGCTGACCGGCAGCGACGTGGCCACCACCCATGCCGTGGCCGAGGCGCTGGAAGACACCCTGCTGGCCAACGGCATGGCGCATGCCGATACCGCGCTGATGGCGCAGAACGCCTTCGGGGCCCGCATCGAGCACGCGCGCTATTTCACCGTGAACGACCTGGCCGCGATGATGTCGATGCAGTACGACAACCAGGGCCTGGCCGCATTGTGGCCGCTGATCGAGACCGCGATCATGGCGCCGGGCGAAGACGAGTGGCTCAATGCCGCGCCCGAGCCGTTGCTGCGCTATACCCATGGCGAGGCACGCATGGCGCTGTTCGACCCGGCCGGTTGGTGCGCGTACTACAACCACAGCAAGAACGACTGCGACCGCCTGCAGGGCATCTACGAGCAGTTCCTGATGCGCCAGCGGCAGATGGCGGCGGTGCTGGAAGCGCATGGCGTGCCCGTGCTGTTCGTGCACTGCGAGGCCGGCCAGGACGCACGCGAGCTGCTGGCGCGCTGAAGACGGGTAGTGCCGGCCGCTGGCCGGCAACGTCCGGATCTGCGATGGCCGGCCAGCGGCCGGCACTACCGATGAAGAAGAACGCCGGCTTGCGCCGGCGTTTTCCGTTTCCAGCAGAAATGGCCGCAGTGCTGTTCGTGCACTGCGAGGCCGGCCAGGACGCGCGCGAGCTGCTGGCGCGCTGAAGGCGGGTAGTGCCGGCCGGTGGCCGGCAACGTCCGGACCTGCGATTGCCGGCCAGCGGCCGGCACTACCGATAAAGAAGAACGAACGCCGGCTTGCGCCGGCGTTTTCCGTTTCCAGCAGAAATGGCCGCAGTGCTGTTCGTGCACTGCGAGGCCGGCCAGGACGCGCGCGAGCTGCTGGCGCGCTGAAGGCGGGTAGTGCCGGCCGCTGGCCGGCAACGTCCGGACCTGCGATTGCCGGCCAGCGGCCGGCACTACCGATAAGGAAGAACGCCGGCTTGCGCCGGCGTTCCTTGATGCTTACGGGGCCTTCTGGATCACCGCGCACGCCAGGCGCGCGCCGGCATTGCCGGTCGGCTGGGTCTTGTAGTCGTCTGCATCCGCGTGGACGATCAGGCCGCGGCCGATGATGTCGAAGTCATCGCCCTTGCCGATGTTGACGTTGCTCGACACCGGGCCGTCGATGGTGGCCACGCCCTTGTCGTCGGCCTTGATGTTGGGCATGTCGCCGCCGTGATGCGGATCGGTGGCGACGTTGCCGTGATCCTGCTTGCCGGGATTGAAGTGGCCGCCGGCGCTCATGCCGTCCGGCGCGCTGCAGTCGCCCTTCTCGTGGATGTGGAAGCCGTGCTCGCTGCCCGGCTTCAGGCCGGTGATCTGGCCGGTCACGTGGACCTTGCCGTCAACCACCTTGAAGGTGACGCTGCCCTTGGCTTCGTTGCCCTGGGTCGGTGCCAGCTCGGCGGTGGCCGAAGCATCGGCCGCCGGTGCGGCAGCCGGCTGCGGGGTTGCAGCGGGTTCGGTGGTGGCGCCGTCGGCCGGCGTGGCCGGCGGGGTTTCCGCCTGCGGCGCGGCCGGTTGCGGGTTGCAGGCCGCCAGGCCCAGCGCGGCGATGGCCGCAAACAGCGAAGTGTGGATCAGACGCATTGGAATCTCTCCCTCGATGATGCCTGTGGTGAAGTGATCAGCGGACGACCCGGATCACGCCACAGGCGATGCGGACGCCGGCATTGCCGGCGGGCTGGCTGCGATAGTCGTCGGCGTTGGCATGCACGACCAGTGCACGTCCGGCGATATCGGTGGCGGCGCCTCCGCCAAGGGTAACGCCCTTGAGGTGGATATCGACGTTGGCGCGGCCCTGGGCGTCGGCACGCAGGTTGTCCATGTCGCCCAGGTGGTGCTTGCCGGTGCCGGCGCGACCATGCGCAGCCCCGGCGGGGTTGAAGTGGTTGCCGGCGCTGCTGGCATCCACCGCGCTGCAGTCGCCACGCTCGTGGATGTGGAAGCCGGCCTGCTGCATCGGCTGCAGGCCACCGACCAGGCCGGTGATGTGGATGCCGCCAGGCTCCACCATCAGTGCGATGCGGCCACTGACGATGCTGGCCGAGGCCGGCGCGAGATTGGCCTCGCCCTGCCGGGCAGCGCTGACCACGGTGGGCGGCGGCGGCGTGGGTTCGGCCTTCTTCGGCGCACTGCCACAGGCAGACAGCAGCACGGCGGTTGACAACGACAGGATGGCAAAGGACAGGCGCATCAAAGACTCCTTGCAGATGACACTAAGCGTTGCATCGTCCATGAACGATCAACAGTTCGGCAAGCGGGTGCGAGGATCGCGTGCAGGGGCCGTTCAATGGCCGCCGCGACGACGTCCCGCGCCCAGCTTGCGGGTCAGGGTATTGCGGCCAAGACCCAGTCGTGCCGCGGCTTCGGCACGGCGGCCATGGGTGATCTGCAGCGCGGCGTCCAGCAGGGCATGGTCGACCCGCTCGCGCACCTGTGCGTGCAGTCCTTCCACGCCTTCAGCCAGCTGCCGGCGCGCCCATTCGGCCAGCAGCGCTTCCCACTGCCCCGGATCGGCACTGCTGCCGCGACGGCTCCGTGCGCGGTTCAGCGCGGTATCGACGTCGGCCACGCCGATGGTGTCAGCAGCGGCCAGCGCGGCCATCCGCCAGCACACGTTTTCCAGCTCGCGCACGTTGCCCGGCCAGTCGTGCTCGCGCAGTGCCTGCAATGCGGCCGCCGTCAGGCGCTTCGGCGGCGTGTCCAGCTTGCGTGCGGCGGCGGCCAGGAACGTGCTGGCCAGCTGTGCGATGTCCTCGCGGCGCTCGCGCAGCGGTGGCAGCTGCAGGCGCACCACGTCCAGGCGGTGCAGCAGATCGGCGCGGAACTTCCCCTGCGCGACCAGGCCTTCCAGGTCCTGGTGGGTGGCGGCGACCACGCGCACATCGACGCGGATCAGTTCGCGGCCACCGACGCGGAAGAACTCGCCCTGCGCCAGCACGCGCAGCAGGCGGGTCTGCAGCGGCAGCGGCATGTCGCCGATTTCGTCCAGGAACAGCGTGCCGCCGTCGGCCTGCTCGAAGCGCCCGGTATGGCGGCGCTGCGCGCCGGTGAACGCGCCGGCTTCATGGCCGAACAACTCGCTTTCCAGCAGCTCGGCAGGAATCGCGGCGGTGTTGAGCGCAACGAACGGCCCGTGCGCACGCGGCGATTCGCGATGCAGCGCATGGGCCACCAGTTCCTTGCCGGTGCCGGTCTCGCCGGTGATCAGCACCGCCAGCGGCGCCTGCGCCAGGCGACCAATGGCACGGAACAGCGCGCGCATCGCCGGTGTATCGCCCACCAGTTGCGGCGGCTGGTCGCTGGCGGTTTCGACTGCCGGGCTGGGCGCGGCCAGGGTGGGTGCCACCGCCGGCAGCACCCGCTGCGCCAGTGCCACCGCATCGTCCAGATCGAACGGCTTGGACAGGAACTCATGCGCGCCGCCGCGGAACGCACCGGCGGTGCTGGCCACATCGGTGTAGGCCGACATCACCACCACCGGCAGCTGCGGCAAGGCGGCCTTGAGCTTGTCCAGCAGCACCAGGCCGTCGTCGCCGGGCATGCGCACGTCGGTGAACAGCAGCGCCGGTGGCGGCCCCTCGCGCAACGCCTGCAGGGCGGGGGCGGCGCTGTCGAAATCGACGACCTGGTAGCCCGCCTCGCGCAGCGCGGTGCACAGCACGAAGCGCACGGCACGATCATCGTCGACCACCCAGATGCGCTGTGCGGCGGAAGGAGATTCAGACATCGCGCGGGGCCTCCTCGGCCGGAGCGGCGCCGTTGCCGATCGGCAGCAGCAGGGTAAACACGGTGTGGCCCGGGCGCGAGCGGTAGGTCAGCGTGCCGCGATGCTCGCGCGCCACCTGCTGGGCCAATGCCAGGCCGAGTCCAGTGCCTTCGGCGCGGCCACTGACCAGCGGCAGGAACAGGTGTTCGGCCAGTTCCTCGGGCACGCCACGGCCGTCGTCGGCGATTTCCAGGCGCAAGGCCAGCGTGTGCAGCTGTTCGGCGATGCGCACGCCATGCTCCACGCGGGTGCGCAGGGTGATGCTGCCGGCACCGGCCTGGATTGCATTGCGCACCAGGTTCCACACCGCCTGGGTGAGGCGGTCGGCGTCGCCGTGGAATTCGGGAATGCTGGGGTCGTAGTCGCGCTGCAGGCGTACCGCCCAGCCGGCCTCGTTCTCGGCCAGGCGCAGCACGCGCTCGAGCGCGGCATGGATGTTCAGTTCGGCGTGCGGTGCGGCCGGGGCCGGCGACAGCAGCTGGTCGAGCAGGCCGTTGAGACGTTCGATCTCCGAGCCGATCAGCTCGATCAGTTCGCGTTCGCTGGCGTCGCGCTGTGCGGCCCGGCGGGCCAGCAGCTGGGCCGCCCCCTTCAACCCGGCCAGCGGGTTGCGCAGCTCGTGGGCCAGGCCCTTCAGCGCCGCGCTGAGCGCGCTGGGCAGGGCCTGGGTCGGGTCCAGCCCGGGGAATTCATCGACCGGATGCGCCTCCAGCAACCAGCCGCCATCGTCGCGCCGGCTCATCCAGCCCTCGGCGAAGCGGGGCGCCTCGCCGGGCACCGCCAGCGCCAGCCGGTTCAGGCGCAGGCTGTCGCGCTCATCGCGTGCCAGGAAGTGGGCCAGGGCTTCGCCCTGCACTTCCAGTGCGGCCAGTGGCTGGCCCAGCAGCCGGCGACCGCTGACGCCCAGCCAGCGCCCGAAGGCCGGGTTGCAGCCGATGATGCGGCCATCGGCCCCGGCCCAGGCCAGCGGCGTGCCCAGGGCTTCAAGGGTCGGCGGCGGTGCGGGGTCGGACATTGCACCAATGTAGTGCAAAACGCGGGGTTCGGGGTCAGAGCCCTTTCCTCGCGGAAAGGGATCTGACCCCATGCGCTACGGGTTCCGGGGTCGGATCCCTGTCCGCCAGAAAAGGGCTCTGCCCCCTGCTGCAGGTCGAGCAAGCTCGACCATTACCAGATGCGTGGCCGGCTACAGCTTCATGTTGAGGCCGACGAATACGCTGCGGCCCGGCGCCGGCGAGAACATGGGGCGGGCGCTGTCCCAGAAGAAGCTGTCGTACCAGGCGTAGGCGTACTCGCGGCCGGTAACGTTCTTCAGCTGCAGGTCCACGCTGAAACGCGGGGTGAGCTGGTAGGCCGCGCTGAGGTCGAGCACGGCGAAGCCTCCGAACTTGCCGGCCACGTTGCGCTCCTCAAGGTAGTAGTCGCCCTGTGCACGCGCCTGCAGGCCCAGCCGCAGCGCATCCGTGGCGCGGTAGTCCACGCCCAGATTGCTGATGTGGCGCGGGGTGGCGGCCACTTCCCGGCCCTGCAGGGAAATGCTGGCATCGCGGTCGTCGCGGGTGATCTTCGCTTCCTGGTAGGCGTGCGACGCCCATACCGTCCAGTCGTTGCCCAGCTGCAGGCTCAGCTGCGCATCCACGCCGCGCCGACGGGTCTTGCCCAAGGTGACCGTGGTGCCGGTGGCCGGCATGTTGGACACCTCGTTTTCCGCGTCCTGCTGCCACAGCGCCAGGCGTGCCTGGCTGCCGGCAAACGGCTGGAATTTCAGGCCCAGCTCCATGCCGGTGTTGGTGGACGGCTGCATCGGTGCCTGTCCCGGGGTGAGGTAGGCCGGTGCGGTGGATCCGGTCAGCACCTGGAAGGTGCGGCCCCAGTTCGCGTAGACGTGGGTGGTCTGGCCCAGGCTGTGGATGATGCTCAGCTTGGGCTGGCCGATGCTGCCGTAATCCTGCAGCCGGGCGGTGATGCCGTTCATCAGGTGCGTGCGGCCACTGAAACGGTCGACCCGGTAGGCCGGCACGATCTTCCAGGCCTCGACCGGCTGGTAGATGGCCTGCACGTAGGCACCCCCGTTGTCGAAGCTGTGGCGATCGTTGTTCTGCACCCGCGCCGGTAGCTGGCTGAAATCAGTGGGTTCGGCGTAGGCGTAGCGCTCGCGGATGTAGCTGTTGTCCTGCTGCTCGTAGTTCAGGCCGCCCTCGACAGTAAGCGCGGGGCTGGCCTGCCAGGTCAGCGTGCTGAGCAGGCCATGCTGCCGCTCGTCCCACACGCGGTGCTGGCGCGGCAGGTTGCCGGTGGGCAGGTTGCTGAAGGTCACGCGGCGATCGTCTTCGTAGCGGTTGTAGTAGAGACGCGTGCCGAAGGTGAGTGCGTCGGACAGTTTCATGTCCAGGTGCGCAGCAAGCTGGCGCATGTCGCGGTCATCATCATCGTTGCCGTTGCGCAGCTCGCTGCCACGGCGGTGCGTGCGCAGTTCCTCGGCGGTCATGAAGCCGGGTTCGTCGGCTTCATGGTGGTAGGCGCGCGCGGTCAGGCCCACGCGCAGGCCGTCGTCCAGCGAGCCGAAGAACCACTTGCCGCCCAGTGAGTACTTCTTCGAGGTGTCGTGGTCGCGGTAGCCATCGCTGGCCTGGGTGCCAACGAAATAGTTCTGCGCGAAGCCATTGGCTTCGCGGCCAACCGCCAGCTGCGCATCACGGGTGTTGTAGCTGCCGTAGGCCAGGCGCGCATCGGTGTAGCTGCCACCCTGGCGCGTACCGAAGTTCACGTTGCCGCCGATGTTGTGCAGGCCATAGCGCGGGTCGTTGGTACCGCGCACCACTTCGATGTAGCTGATGTCCAGCGGGAACAGCATGTCGATGAAGCGCTGGTTGCCGCTGTTGACGTTGCTGGGGATGCCATCGATCAGCGTCTTGATGGCGTTGAGGTAGCCCTCGCCGTTGAAGGCGCGGAAGCTGACCTTGCCCGATTCGGCGCCCTGCCGGGTTTCGGTGAGCTGGATGCCGGGCATCTGCCCGAGCAGTTCCCAGCTGTGCGAGACGTTGCGGTTTTCGATCTGGTCTGCACTCAGGACGTCCACCGAGGTCAGCACCTGGTGCGCACTAAGCTGGCCTTCGCCGCGCTGGTGTACCTGCACCTTGCCGAGGGTGAGCGCGGCGTCGGCCGACTGCGCGAAGGCTTCAGGGGCGAACGGTGCGGCCGCGAGGGCGGCCACCAGGGTGGGAGTCTTCATGGGAAGGGGCGGTTACAGTGAAATGTAATTATATAACATTTCACATGCCCGCTTTTGCAGCGTCGAGCAAGGCTCGGCGCTACAAGGGCAGGTGCCGAGGGGATTACACCGGGTAACCGGTAGCTTCCCGTGCCTTCTTCCAGGCGGCTTCGAATTCACGCGCGGAGATTTCGTCGTCCTCGTCGAAATCCAGGAACGACACTGGCTGGTCGGCCAGCAGGAAGCGGTCGTCGCTGTGGGCATGCTCGTCGGCCCAGACCATCTTGGTGCCGTAGATTTCCACCTGCCGCACGATCTTCTCGCCGCGCGCTTCCATCAGCACGTTGCCCTTGCCCAGGCCCGATTCGGCCCAGTGCTTGTAGTACTTCTTTGCGGCGGATTTCGCGCCGGATTTTGCGTTGTGCTTTGCGTAGGTCATTGCAGGAGCCCTGGCCGCAGGCGCGGCCGGAAAGTACGGAATGGCGCCATTATCAGGCATCCGGGGTCAGAGCCCTTTCCTTTGGAAGGGATCCGACCCTTGCCGGTTCAGTTCGGCAGGGGCACGCCCTTCGGCCACAGCATCCAGATGTTGCCCTTCTGCTTCATGTCGCCAGCCAGCTTGCCGGCGGCATCGCCGCTGCCCCAGTACAGGTCGGCGCGCACTTCGCCGGCGATGGCGCCGCCGGTGTCCTGCGCGGCCACCGGGCGCACCACCGGGGTGCCGTCCGGGCGCGTGGTGGACAGCCACAGCAGGCTGCCCAGTGGCACCACGGTGCGATCCACTGCCACGCTGTAGCCGGCGGTGAGCGGCACGTTCAGTGAACCCCGTGGCCCTTCCGGGCTGTCCGGGTTGCGCACGAAGAACACGTAGCTGGGATTGCTGCGCAGCAGTTCCGGTACGCGCGCGGGGTTGGCCCGGGCCCAGGCGCGGATCGCGTCCATGGTGACGTCTTCCTTCTTCAACTGGCCCTGGTCCACCAGCCAGCGACCTATGGCGCGGTAGGGATGGCCGTTCTGTTCCGCGTAGGCCAGCCGCACCTGCTTGCCATCGGCCAGGCGCACGCGGCCGGACCCCTGGATCTGCAGCAGCTGCAGGTCCATCGGGTCGGTCAGCCATGCCAGCACCGGGGCCTTGGCGCCCTTGGCCGCGATGGTGCCGGCGTCGTCATAGGGCTTGAGCACCTTGCCTTCGACGCGACCACGCAGGCGCTTGCCCTTCAGTTCCGGGTAGAGGCTGTCCAGCTGCACCACGATCAGATCATCGGGCGTGCCGTACACCGGTACCGTGGCCTTGTCGGTACGGGTCAGGCTGCCGGGGTAGATCGGCTCGTAGTAGCCGGTAATCAACCCGTCGGCCTGATGGCCGCCGGCACGCAGCGCGTAGGCATCGAGGTCGCGCTGCAGGAACTGGCGGATCGCGGCCGGGTCCTTGTCTGACACCGCGGCGGCGGCGGCGCAGGGTTTGGCCCAGACAGCATTGTTTTTCAGGCGGGCGCAGCTGCTGCGCCAAGCCACGAAGCCGGCCTGCAGATCAGCGTCGGAGACTGCGGGCAGGGCTTTCCAGTCGACCTTGGCGTAGGTGGCCGCCGGCGGTGAGGGCGGCGTGGGCGCTTCGGAACCCGTGCGGGGAGCGGTGGTTGCGCAACCGGCGAGCACCGCCGCTGCCAACAGGGTCCAGTGCTTGCGCTTGAAGAAGGTAGCGGAATCGATCATGCCGCCATGGTGGAGTGCCGGCCGCTGTGCGGCAACCCAGCGCGGGGTCAAGCGTTCATGCGCGGGGTCACGGCATCTGCAGCAGCAACGAATGCAGGATACGGGCATCCTCGGCATCCAGCGTCTTCGGCAGGTCGTCGCGGCCACGGAACCGGCGGTGGAAGGCGGCGACGGTGGCGTCGCGGTTGTCGAGCGGATAACCGAAGCGGGCCAGCGCATTCCACGCGTCGAAGCCTTCCGGTGCCACGCCGTCGGCCGCGCGCGGCCACACGCCGAAGCCGGCCTCGGCCAACTGCTGCCATGGGAAGAAGCGGCTCGGATCCTGCTTGCGCGTCGGCGCCAGGTCGGCATGGCCGATCACCTGGCGCGGCGGAATGTTCAGGCGCGTGGTGAGATCGCGCAGCAGTACGATCAGCGATTCGATCTGCGCTGCACTGAACGGGCTGCGGCCATCGTTGTCGAGCTCGATACCGATCGAAGCCGAGTTGAGATCGGTGATGGTGCCCCAGCGCCCGGCGCCAGCGTGCCAGGCGCGGCGCTCATCGGCCACCAGCTGGTAACGATGGCCATCGGCGCCGATCAGGTAGTGCGCACTGACCGGCCCGCCACTGTTGGCGGTGCGCAACGTATGCAGGCTCTGCTGCACCGATTTCTGCTCGGTGTGGTGGATGACGATGATGACCGGCGTGCGCGCGTTCTGGTTGGGTGATGGCACCCAGGTGGCGAGCGGGTTGTGCTGCACGGGCGCGGTGGCGGTGCAGGCCGAAATGGCCAGCACTGAGAGGGCGGACAGCAGCAGGCGAGGGAGACTCATGGTGTGATTCTAACCACAGGCGATGAAGAGTCGCGGTCGCGAGATCCCGGACCAGCACGTCCCGACTTCAGTGTTCGGGGTCGAAGCAGCCGCCGGCCTGAGTGAACCTTTGGACGGCGTCCTCCCCCTCTGCCTCGTACTCGATGGCGAACGGCATGGGCGGACGATGCTTCTTCTGCGGATTCATGCTTCGAAACACTGCATAGCCCTCAAGCACAGCCAATATCTGGGGTCGCGTCAGCAAGACAACATCTTGGGAGTTCCATCGCGAATACACCAGGAGGAAATCGGCTGCCCGCAGGACGACATGCCCCTCTCCATAGTGGACGCATGCGCTGCCCTCGTCACCCTTTGTGGGCGCAACAAAGGCACTGCGGGTCCGCAGTTCGCTGCCGCAGCCGAGATGGCCGAAGTCTCCATCCAGCCATGCTGCGATTTCACCGACACCCCGTCCCTGCCCATGGTGGACGACCGGCGCGTCACCGATCTTCTCTTCTCCGGAAGGAACGTGGCAATCGCCGGTCCAGTAGGGGAAAAGAACTGCACGGATAGTCATTCGAAACCCATTCCCTGGTGCCGCAACGGAAACCCCTGTCCCACTTCCGGTCTACCCGACCTGATCAAAGATCACGTCAGTCACGCCTGCCCGCTCAAGGCGTGACTTCACTTCCTCACTGACGATCAGTGCAGCACCGAAGTTGTCCACATGATCCAGCACCCATTTGCTGCCAATGCCGATGCATGGACGGAGTCTGAAATAGTTCACGCCTGCTCCTTGCGCACTGGTCGCCGTTCAGAATCTGGGGCGACACCCGCCCCGACAACGGGACAGGTCGTCCTGATCCAGAGCATAGCTTGAAGGAAAAAGGCATCTTCTACGAGCAGCCGTTCCGCAAAAGGCGCTTCAGCCGATGGGGAACAACGGCCCACGGCCCCAGGGCACTCCGGCATCGGAGAACAGCCGTTCGATCTCATCCTGGAATCCTGGATGAAATGTCGTCTCAACACTCGACTGCGAGCGCAGGTAACGCGAGACCAGATCCAGGCACAGCTCCGTCGCTTCCATGTAGGTATCCAGCCACAGCACCTGCCCCTCGTCGGAAAGCTGATCCGGACGGACAACCGAGAGCTTGTGGCAGAAGGCATCGATGCTGGAAAGCCCCAGCTCCGCAGGCAGCCCGTAGGAGAGTCGCCACAGACCGGAGGAAAGGCAGCGATAGGTGAGCTCCACCGCGAAGCTCCAGTGTTCTCGATCTGCTGCGCCGCCCACACTACGCACCAGCGCATGCGGACTGTAGTCATCCAGGGTCAGCAGGTAGACATACCATTCGATGTCTTCCATCACTGCTGCGGAAGTCGCCTGAATCACGCCTACTCCGTTCTGTAGTCCATCGAAGTCGTTGGTGGCGCGTACACGCACACCTGCAGACAACCATTGAAGCAGGAACGGTAGAGCCACGCCATGCGTGGCTGAGTCGCCAACAGTGCCAAGCAAGCTTGGCACCCACCAGGACAGTAGAAGTGCCGACCAACGGTCGGCACCCACAACATCAATGCAGTAGCTCCGCCGCTACTTCAGGCTTCGTAGGCAGACTCGCCGTGCGAAGTCACATCCAGGCCGGTGCGTTCGGCCTCTTCGGTCACGCGCAGGCCGACCACGACCTTGACCACCAGCAGGATGACCGCGGTCACCACCGCCGACCACAGTACGGTCAGGCCGACGCTGACCACCTGCACCCACACCTGGTGGGCGATATCCAGATCGGCCTTGGTACCGCCCAGCGACTGTGCACTGAACACGCCGGTGAGGATCGCGCCGACGATGCCGCCGACACCATGCACACCGAACACGTCGGCAGTGTCGTCCACTTTCAGCAGGCGCTTGAGACCGGTCACACCCCACACGCAGACCACGCCGGCGACGAAGCCGATCACGATCGCGCCAAGCGGCCCGACGGTGCCACAGGCCGGGGTGATGCCGACCAGCCCGGCCACCGCACCCGACGCCGCACCCAGTGCCGACGGCTTGCCCTTGCCGATCGCCTCCACCAGGGTCCAGCCAAGCACGGCAGCAGCGGTGGCCAGCACGGTGTTGAGGAAGGCCAGCGAGGCCACCGTATCGGCGGCGGCGGCGGAACCGGCATTGAAGCCGAACCAGCCCACCCACAGCAGCATGGCGCCGATGTAGGTAAACGGCACGTTGTGCGGCTTCAGCGCGGTCTGGCCGTAGCCCAGGCGCTTGCCGACGAACCACGCGCCGACCAGGCCGGCCACGCCCGCATTGATGTGCACCACGGTGCCACCGGCGAAGTCGATCGCGCCCAGTTCACCCAGGTAGCCGCCGCCCCAGACGATGTGTGCCATCGGGATGTAGCTGAGGGTGAACCACAGCGCCGAAAACAGCAGCACCGCGCGGAACTTGATGCGCTCGGCGAATGCGCCGACGATCAGCGCGGTGGTGATGCCGGCGAAGGTCGACTGGAAGGCGACGAACAGGTAATCCGGCAGGCCCTTGATCGGCGTGTTGCCCACCGACTCCGGGGTGAAGCCCTTGAGGAAGGCGAATTCGGTGAACGAGCCGAAGAACGGATTGCCGGCGCTGAACACCGCGCTGTAGCCATAGGCCACCCACAGCAGCAGCACCAGCGAGAACACCACCAGGATCTGGCTGAGCACTGACAGCACGTTCTTCGAACGCACCAGGCCGCCATAGAACAGGGCCAGGCCCGGCACGACCATCAACAGCACCAGTAGGGTGGAGGTGAGCATCCAGGCGACGTCGCCACGATCATAGGCGGCGGCGGCTTCGGCCACGGCCGGCGCAGCGGCGGCGGCGGCGGCGGCGGCATCGTGCAGCGGCTCGACCGCCACGCTTTCGCTGGGCAACGGCGAGACCTGGGCCTGGGCGTGGGCGCTGCCCGGCCAGGCGCCGGCGGCCAGCGCGCTGAGCAGCATCAGCAGGCACACCAGGTGGAACCGGGCTTGCCACCCGGTGAGAAGGCGCATCTTCATGGGGGAAATCTCCGGAAGGGGGTTACAGCGCGTCGGCACCGATTTCGCCGGTGCGGATGCGGATGACCTGTTCAACGGCGGTGACGAAGATCTTGCCGTCACCGATCTTGCCGGTGCCTGCCGACGACTGGATCGCTTCGATCACCGCGTCGGCACGCTCGTCGGTGACCACCGTTTCGATCTTGATCTTGGGCAGGAAATCCACGACGTACTCGGCGCCGCGATACAGCTCGGTGTGGCCCTTCTGGCGACCGAAACCTTTCACTTCGGTCACGGTGATGCCCGACACGCCTGCATCGGACAGGGCCTCGCGGACCTCGTCGAGCTTGAACGGTCGGATGATGGCGGAGATCAGTTTCATGCGCATGTCCCGATGGTGGATGGGGCCAGCGCGCCAGCGCGCGTTGGCATCAGGCAACCACGGGTCATCAGGATGATGACCGTGGCTGTTGCACCGGACACATACAGGGCCGGGACGGCCGTGCCTCTCTCCTTGCACGACCGACGCGGGAGGGAGGGCGGCCCTGGTCGCGTATCCGGTCTCTCTCTTGCCCCTGGATAAGCGGGCCAAAGGCCCGCGTTCCAATGCAGCGGACTGACAGTCCGCTCTACAACGACGGGCCTGCGCCCGCCTTGCGGCTCCCCAGCCGCGAAAACGGAAGCGATGGCGGCGGGTGGGAGGGGGAACCCACCGCCATCGCGCCCGGTCAGCTGGCGTAGTACAGCTGGTATTCCAGCGGGTGGGTGGCCGCGCGGAACTTGGTCACTTCCTGCATCTTCAGCGCGATGTAGCCGTCGATGAAGTCATCGCTCATCACGCCGCCGGCCTTCAGGAACTCGCGGTCCTTGTCCAGTGCTTCCAGCGCCTGGTCCAGCGAGGAGCAGACCTGCGGGATCAGCTTCTCTTCCTCCGGCGGCAGGTCGTACAGGTCCTTGTCGCTCGGTGCACCCGGGTCGATCTGGTTCTTGATGCCGTCCAGGCCGGCCATCATCAGCGCGGTGAAGGTCAGGTAGCCGGACTGGATCGGATCCGGGAAGCGCATCTCGATGCGGCGTGCCTTCGGGTTGGACACCCACGGAATGCGGCACGAGGCCGAACGGTTGCGGGCCGAGTAGGCCAGCATCACCGGCGCCTCGAAGCCCGGCACCAGGCGCTTGTAGCTGTTGGTGCCCGAGTTGGCGAAGGCATTGATGGCCTTGGCGTGCTTGAAGATGCCGCCGATGTACCACAGCGCCAGCTGGCTCAGGCCACCGTAGCCGTCACCGGAGAACAGGTTGGTGCCGCCCTTGGACAGCGACTGGTGCACGTGCATGCCGCTGCCGTTGTCGCCGACGATCGGCTTGGGCATGAAGGTGACGGTCTTGCCGTTGCGGTGCGCGACGTTCTTGATCACGTACTTCATGCGCAGCAGTTCGTCGGCCTTCTGCACCAGGGTGCTGAACTTGGTGCCGATCTCGCACTGGCCGGCGGTGGCCACTTCGTGGTGCTGCACTTCCACCTCGATGCCGACCTGTTCGAGGGTCTTGCACATCTCAGCGCGCAGGTCGTGCAGGGTATCGGTCGGCGGAACCGGGAAGTAACCACCCTTCACGCCCGGGCGGTAGCCGCTGTTGGCGCCGTCGTACTTGGCACCGCTGTTCCAGGCGGCTTCTTCGGAATCGACCTTGAAGAAGGTGTTGCCCATTTCATTGGCGAAACGGACCGAGTCGAAGATGAAGAACTCCGGCTCCGGGCCGAAGAACGCGGTTTCGGCGATGCCGGAGGACTTCAGGTAGGCCTCGGCGCGCTTGGCGATGCCGCGCGGGCAACGGCCATAGGCCTGCATGGTGGCCGGGTCGAGGATGTCACAGCTGATCACCAGGGTCGGATCGGCATAGAACGGATCAACATAGGCGCTGGACGGGTCCGGCAGCAGCACCATGTCCGACTCGTTGATGCCCTTCCAGCCGGCGATCGAGCTGCCATCGAACATCTTGCCTTCTTCGAACAGCGACGGCTCGACGATGCTGACCGGGAAGGTGACGTGCTGCTCGACGCCACGCATGTCCACGAAACGCAGATCGACGAATTCGATCTGGTTGTCCTTGATCAGCTTCTCAACGTTTTCCACGGACATCGGTACGACCTCGGATGGGGATGAATGCCTGCTGAGGTACAGCAATGACCGTGCCAACTTTCTGCAACCCGCAAGTCGTTGATTTCACTAAGCCCGCCCCGCACCGGTGCAGATCAGCGCGCACCAAACGGGTGCGCGGGGTACCGCACGCACCCGTTTGGTGCAGCGGGGATCGTCTATCCTCTCGACCTTCTTCCTTCCGCCGCGCGTGCACGCACCGTCCATGTCCGACCTGCTCTCCGCCCTGCTGCTGGGCATCCTCGAAGGCTTGACCGAATTCCTGCCGATCTCCAGCACCGGCCACCTGCTCATTGCCCAGCACTGGCTGGGAGCCCGCTCGGACTTCTTCAACATCGTCATCCAGGCCGGCGCCATCGTGGCCGTGGTGCTGGTGTTCCGCCAGCGCCTGCTGCAGCTGGCCACCGGCTTCAACCAGCGCGAGAACCGCGAGTACGTGTTCAAGCTGGGCGCTGCGTTCCTGGTCACCGCGGTGGTCGGCCTGGTGGTGCGCAAGGCCGGCTGGTCACTGCCGGAGACGGTCAGCCCGGTGGCCTGGGCGCTGATCATCGGCGGCGTCTGGATGCTGCTGGTGGAGGCCTACACCGCACGCCTGCCCGACCGCGACCAGGTGACCTGGACGGTGGCCATCGGCGTGGGCCTGGCGCAGGTGGTGGCCGGCGTGTTCCCCGGCACCTCACGTTCGGCCTCGGCGATCTTCCTGGCCATGCTGCTGGGCCTGAGCCGCCGTGCCGCCGCGGCCGAGTTCGTGTTCCTGGTGGGTATTCCCACCATGTTCGCCGCCAGCGCCTACACCTTCCTGGAAATGGCCAGGGCCGGGCAGCTGGGCAGCGAGAACTGGGCCGACGTGGGCGTGGCCTTCCTTGCCGCAGCCGTCACCGGCTTCGTCGTAGTGAAGTGGCTGATGGGCTACATCAAGTCACACACGTTCACCGCCTTCGCCCTTTACCGCATCGCGCTGGGCGCGGCACTGCTGCTGTGGTTGCCATCCGGCAGCTGAACAGCGCCGGGGCGTGGCAACCCCGTTGCCGGCCCCGCTCCGTTTCCCCCACGGTTCCCCAAGGAGAATCACCATGAACCGCAAGCTCACCCTGCTCCTTCCGCTGGCCCTGATGGCCGCCTGCAGCCAGACCCCGGCCCCGGCCGGCACCGGCGGCGACGACGTGGCCCCGGCCGCGGCCAAGGCAGCAGACCAGCAGACGCTGGCGCACCTGGATGCGCAGCGCCTGCAGAGCCAGCACTGGCGGCTGCAGCAGGCCACCGGCGCCGACGGCAAGCGCATCGACGCGCTGTTCGCCCGCGAAGACAAGCCGGTCACCCTGGACTTCGCTGAGGGCCGCCTGTCGGTCAGCAACACCTGCAACCGCATGGGCGGCGGCTACACCTTCGACGCTGGCAAGCTGAGCGTCAGCGCGATGGCGTCGACCATGATGGCCTGCACCGACAAGGCGCTGATGGCGCTGGACGAGGCCGTGTCGAGCCGCCTGCAGGGCGAACTGAAGGCCGAGCAGGGTGCCGATGGCACGCTGACCCTGACCAACGCCAAGGGCGACGTGCTGGTGTTCAACCCGGAACCGACCGCTGAAACCCGCTATGGCGGCGCCGGCGAGACCGTGTTCCTGGAAGTGGCGGCCAAGACCGAGAAGTGCTCGCACCCGCTGATCCCGGACTACCAGTGCCTGCAGGTGCGCGAAGTGAAGTTCGACGACAAGGGCCTGAAGCAGGGTGAGCCGGGCAAGTTCGAGAACTTCTACGGCACCATCGAGGGCTACACCCACGAAGACGGCGTGCGCAACGTGGTGCGCGTGAAGCGCTACGAGGTGAAGAACCCGCCGGCCGATGCGCCGTCGCAGGCGTACGTGCTGGACATGGTGGTCGAGTCGGCCATCGAGAAGTGATGTAGAGCCGACTGCCAGTCGGCTGACGGGTGGAGGGCGGCCGCAAGGCCGCCCTTCTTCGTTGTGGGTAGAGCCGGCCGCTGGCCGGCTGCCCTGCGCGGATCCGGCAGCACACGGGCGTTGCCGGCCAGCGGCCGGCACGACCCGTCATGCCGCCTCAGCCCAGCGCCGGATTCAACGTGTAGGTGCCGTGCAGCGCCGCTTCGGCCAGCACGTGGCCGTGCATGGCCCGGTAGGCGTCGGCGGCGGTGAAGCGTTCCGGCAGCTGCAGCGACGCCACGTCCAGCGCGAACACGCGGAAGAAGTAGCGATGCACGCGTTCGTCGTTGAACGGCGGGTAGGGGCCGTCATAGCCCAGATAATCGCCGGCCATGTCCGGATTGCCTGCGAACCAGCCGGTGAAGTCATTCAGGCCCTGGCGGCTGCCGGCCGGGCCGGCCGGTGCGGACTTGCCCTTCACCACGAAGCCGTCGCTGCAGCTGCCTGCGGCAATCTCGCGCACCGAGGCCGGAATATCGGCCATCACCCAGTGCACGAAATCGCAGCGCGGCTGGTCGCGCGGCACGCTCATATCGGTGCGCCCGACCGTTTCCGGCACCGTCGGCACGTCCGGATCGACGCATACCAGCAGGAACGAACGGGTGCCCTCCGGCACCCCGCTCCACGCCAGGTGCGGATTGCGGTCCGGTGCGAAACCTGCGGCATCGCCGGCGGCGAACTCACGGTCGATCGGCGCACCATTGGCCAGGCTGTGGCTGCTCAGCTGCATTGCATTCTCCTCACTCTTCCGGATAGCCCAGGCGCACCGCGATCGGGGTGAGCTTGGCGAAGGCGGCGCTCATCACGTCGCGGTAGTTGCGCCAGTGGCCCGGCGGGAACCGCGGCGCGCCCAGCTGCGCGGCCGGCGGCATCGGCCGCTCGAACAAGCGGCCCAGCAGATCGGCCATCGCCTGCGGATCGTTGCCGATCTGGTCGATGCGCAGCAGCACCTGCGGATACAGGTCGTCCTCGTGCAGGGCGGCAACCTGGGCCAGCGCGCGCGCCAGCCATTCGCTGGCTTCGGCCAGCGAGGTCATCGCCAGCGGCGCGGCCGCACCGTAGGCCACCCAGTCCAGCAGCATGTCGCGCGGGTCGCGCAGCACCACCAGCAGGCGGCCCTGCGGCAGCTGCGGGCGCAGCGCCCACAGCAGCGCGTTGTCCCACCACAGCAGCCAGTCGATGATCGCGTCGTCCTGCACGCCGCGCGACGGCAGCTGTTCGCGCCAGCGCTGCACCAGCCGCTCCGGGGTCAGCACGCCGGAAGCGAGGTCTTGCAGCGTGTGGTAGTTCTGGAACGCGTCGTCGGGTGCGCTGGAGGTGTAGCGGTCGCTGCGCAGCACCGGGCTGGCGGCGGCCAGGCCGGTTGCCACGCGTTCCACGCCCGACCCCGGTGCCCCCCACAGGAAGATCGGCGCGGAAGTGGCCTGCGCATCGATCTCGCCCTTGTCCGGCCAGCTCGGCGGCGCCTTGGCCTGCGGCGGCAGCGGCAGGCGCTGCGGTGCCTGGTCGGCCTGCAGCGCCAGCCAGGTCTGCAGCGCGTCTTCGTGCTGCCCGGCGCGATCCTGGATCTCGCCCAGCCAGGTGCGCAGGTCGGCGCGGTGGTCTTCGGGGGCCATCTGGATCAGCGCCTGCACGCGGGCGATGGCGGCGGCCGGATCGCGCTGCAGCAGGCCTTCGACCAGGCGGGTCTCGCCGCTGACGCGGCCCGGCTCGAGGCTGACGATGCGCTCGGCGATCGCTTCGGCCTGGGCGTGTTCGCCCACCATGTCGTGCAGCCGCAGGCGCGCTTCCAGCGCCGGCAGGTGGCCCGGCATCGTGTCCATCCAGCGCTCGACCGTGGCGGCAGCAGTGGGACTGCCGACCTCTTCCACCGCCAGGCGCGCCAGCCACAGGTCGTGCAGCTGCGGGTGCTGCTCCAGCGCGGCATCCAGACGTGCGCGTGCTTCGTCTTCGCGGCCCAGGCGCTGCCAGGACATCAGCAGCAGCTGCAGCACCTCGCGGTCGCCGGGCGCCGATTCCAGCAACGGCAGCAGGTGTTCCAGCGCCTGCAGCGGCTGGCCGCTGCGCAGCGCCAGTTCGCCAGCCAGGCGGCGCATCGACGGCGTATCCATGCCCTGCTGCTGCAGTGCGACCTGCATGGCTTCGGCGGCGGCTTCCAGGTTGCCCTGGCGCATGGCCAGCTGCACCACCAGGCCATGCAGCGAGGAGATCGCCGGGTTCAGCTCCAGCACGCGGCGGAATGCCTGTTCGGCGAAGGCCAGCATGTTCTTGCCCAGGTAGGCGAAGCCCAGTGCGTAGAGCACGCGGGGGTCGTTGGGCTGGGCCTGGTTGGCGGCCGACAGCAGCCTCAGCGCGCGATCGGGGTCATCGCGGCGCAGCGCGATCATGCCGTCGATGGTCAGCAGTTCCGGATGGTCCGGTTCGACGCGCGAAGCCAGGGTGGACAGTCGCTGTGCTTCGTCGAAATCATTGCGGCCGATCGCCAGGTGGGCCTGCATCAGGTACGCGGCAAACGCGTTCGGGTCCAGCCCGGTGGTGCGGGTCAGGGCCTCGCCGGCGCCCTCGAACTGGCGCAGGGCCAGCAGCAGGCCGGCGTGCTGCAGGTGCAGCTGGGCATCGTCCGGGGCCAGCTGCAGCGCCTGCTGCAGGGCGTCCATCGCGTCCTCGGCCTTGCCCTGCTGCTGCAGCGCAAGCGCCAGCCAGCGGTGGGCCGCGGCCTGGCCGGGTTCATCGTGGGTCCATGCCTGGGCCAGCTGCACGGCCTGGTCGGCCTCGTTCTGGCGCAACGCTTGGATGATCTGGTCTTGCATGGCGGTCCGGTTCAAGGGCAAACCCGCATTGTAGCGGCCTGCGCGCCCGTGCCGGTTCAGCCTTGCAGCACGCGCCGCAGCCGCTGCGCCACCCAGCGTTCGGAGAAGCCATCCCCCCGCCAGTTTTCCAGGAAGCCGCAGTGGCCTCCCCAGCAGGCGGTTTCCAGGTGCGCCTGGCGCGGCAGCTGCCAGTCGCTGAAGGTCGCGTACGGGATTACCGGATCGTCCTGCGCCATCAGGATGTCGGCCGGCACCTGCAGCGTGGCCAGGCGATCGCCGGCGATCGAGTAACCATCGAAATAGGCCTGCAACGAGCCGAAGCTGGTGTGGCGCTCGACCAGCCAGGCGGTCAGCGCGCGGATGTCCAGCTTCAGCACGCGGTCGTCGCAGTCGCTCAGTTCGGGGAACAGATCGCGCTTGCGCCGCAACGAACCGGCCCACTTGCGGCGGAAATACCAGTCGTACATCGCCGGACCGTTCTCGATGTTCTCCATGGTCAAGCCCGGGTCCAGCACCGGGCATACCGACGCCACGCGCAGCAGCGGCACGCCGGCCGCTGGCGCGCGCAGGGCCAGGCGCAGCACGAAGTTGCCGCCCAGCGAATAACCCGCGGCCACCAGTGGCAGCTGCGGCCAGCGCTGGGCGATGTCGCCCGCGGCATGCACCACTTCGTCGATCAGGTTGGAGTGGAAGATGCCGGGGTTGAGATGATGGGTATTGCCGTGGTCGCGGAAGTTCAGCCGTACCACGTCGAAGCCCTGCTCGAGCATGCGCGCGGCCGCCATGCGCATGTAGCTGGATTCGGCGCTGCCTTCCCAGCCGTGCAGCAGCAGCGCCATGCCCTTGGGCTCGCGGCCTTCGATATGGCTGTGCCAGCCCTGCAGACGCACGCCATCGCCGCCATCGAGAATCAGCTCTTCGCTGACCGCGCCGGTCGCGGCCAGCAACAGCAGGCCACGCTGCAGGCGCATGCGGCTGGAGCTGAGCATCGATTGCAGGTGCGGGTTGCGCAGCCAGCGCGGCGGCTGGTAGTCAGCCGCGTGCAACGTCGGCGTGCCGGCGTCCAGGACGGGTGGCGGGATCAGGGCCACCGCACCCTCACCCGGTGCTCATGGCCGCCACGATGCGCGCGCGCGACGTCTCCGCGATGCGCCGACGGCCTTCCAGGTCCTGCGCACCGATGGGTGCCAGGAAATGCACTTCCGCACGCCGCGCCGGCTCGCCGAGCAGGCGCAGGAAATTGGCGAAGAAGCTCTCGCCGGGGCCGAAGGCGACAATGGTCTGCGCATCGCCGTTGGCCCCGTACACCAGCGCCACCGGCTGCACCGGCACGCCGGTTTCCACCGCAGCCTGGAAGATGCGCGCATGGAACGGGCCAACTTCGTGGCCCCCGCGGGTACGCCCTTCCGGGAACACGCCCACCGCCTTGCCTTCGCGCAGGCGATCGGCCATCACCTGCATCACGCCACCGAGCGATTCGGTGTTGCCGCGCTGGTGGAAGATGGTCTGGCCACGCGCGGCCAGCCACCCGACCAGCGGCCAGCTGGCGATCTCGCGCTTGGCGACGAAGCCCATCATGCGCTGGCTGTGCAGGATGCAGATGTCGACCCAGCTGACGTGGTTGGCGACGAACAGCACGGCGCCGGGCAGCGGCGTGCCGATCTGCACCAGGCGGAAGCCGAAGATCCACATCAGCCCCCCCTGCCACCAGTTGACCACTTTGGCCCCCAGGGTCGCCTCGCCCACGCGCAGTTCGCCCCACGGCCGAAGCATGCCGATCAGGATGAGCGGCAGGAACACGATGATGTGGACCAACAGCAGCGGTACGCGGTACAGGTAACGGCACACACGCGCCACGCCGCCGCGGGGGGCCGGAGTGGGGGAAGTCATCCGCGCACGATACCGGAGGGCCGTCATCGCTGCCAGCCGATTTAGGCCATAACTGCCATTGACCGGGGCAATCGGCAGGGAACGCTGGGTTCTGCTGCCGTCACCGGCCTTCCGGGGCTCAGCCGTGGCCGGCCGCCACCACCGCCAGGGTCAGCCGCGAGATGCATACCAGCCGGCCCTGCTCATCTTCGATGCGGATCTCCCACAGCTGGGTGCTGCGGCCGACGTGCAGCGCGCGCGCGGTGCCGGTGACGGTGCCCGAGCGCACGGCGCGCACATGGTTGGCGTTGATTTCCAGGCCCACGCAGACCTGCTGCGCCGTATCCACGCACAGGTTGCCGGCGCTGCTGCCCAGGGTTTCGGCCAGCACCACCGACGCGCCGCCGTGCAGGATGCCGTAGGGCTGGCGGGTGCGCTCGTCCACCGGCATGGTGGCCTGCAGCCAGTCGTCACCGGCCGCGCTGAAGACAATGCCCAACGACGCGATCGCGGTGTTGCGGCTCAGCGCATTGAGCTGCTCGAGGGAAACGGCTTCGCGGAACACCTGGGTCATGCGGGCACCTTCAGAGGATGGGAACGAGGCCGGCACCGAATGCGGTCAGCATGCGGACCAGCAGCCACTTCGGGCCGACATTGACCTCGGGGAAGTCGCCCACGGCAACGTAGCAGCGGTGGAAGTCCGGGTCCTGCCGGGGCAGCGGCTGCGGGCAGTCCGGGCCGGGCTTGAACTCGTAGTCGGTGGCATAGCGCCACGGCCAGAAGTCGAGGATCGGCAGCGCTTCGGAGGCCTTGCCGACGCTGTAGTTCAGCCCGGACAGCACCGGCGGCTTGGCCCGCGGGGCCACCGTCCACGAATTCTGCGGGTGGGTGTCGCGCAGGATGCTCTCGGCCAGCTGCTCGGCGAAGGCCGGGTCATCGATGATGACCGCGCCTTCGGTGTTGTAGTTCTCGCTGCGCGGATCGAAGTTGTGGGTGCCGACCACGCCGATGCGGCGATCGACCACCAGCGACTTGGCATGCAGGCCCATGCGCGCGCCCTTGCGGGTGACCGGCAGCGGCTTGTTGACCGCCTTGCTGCCCAGGAACGAGGGCCGCGTCTCGGTGCGCAGCAGGCGGGTCTCGACCTCGCTGCCGGCCGCGCGGCGACGTTCGCGTGCGTTCTGGTACGCGCTGCCGGTGCGCGGATGGTTCACCGGCGCCTGCCTGGCAGGCGCCGCGGGCGCGTCGCGGCGGTCGCCGGCATTGCTGCCGGCGGCGCTGCCGCCGATCAGCGGGTTGCGCCCACCGTCGTCGTCGCCCCCGGGTGCGGCGATCGGATCAGGCAGCAGGTTGCGGTAGTCGACCGGGGCATCCAGCGGGAACGGCTTGTATTCGAAGATGTTGAAGCCCAGTTCGCGCATGTTGCGCCGCTTGTACTTGTACGACAGCGCATACACGATCGGGTTGTCGGTGGCCGCCAGGCTGTTGCTGGACACCACCACCCGTGGCGGCTGCGGTCGCTTGCGCAGCTCGCGGAACAGCGCCTGCGCCGGCTTGGACAGCACCAGGTACGGGGTCTGCAGGATCACTTCCTTCTGCGCGCCGGCGATCAGCGCATCCAGCTGCGGCTCGGTCACGTGCTGGCCGGCCAGTGGCGCATCGGCCTTCTGGCGCCGGTGCTTGCGTGGCAGGTCGGCGACATAGCGCACCGACGCCACCGGCAGCGCGGTATCGACGAACGCGCGGGTGACGAAGTCCATGTCGTTGGCCTCGGCACTGACCCGCTGCACCCGCTCGGGGCGGCGGAAGCTGGCCGGTGGCAGGGCCGGCACGCCTTCGCGCAGCAGGGTCCGGCCGACATCGTTCAGGCGCTCGGCCGGCACGCTGCGCTGGGCACGCCAGAAGGCATCGAAGTTGGCTGCCATCGCACGCGCCTCGGGGCCGGCAATCAGCACGTCGCGGTCGCGGAAGTTGTACTCGCGGTCCCAGTCGTAATAGTCATCCTGGTAGTTGCGGCCTCCGACCACGCCGATCGCATCGTCGATCACCAGTAGCTTGTTGTGCATGCGCTGGTTGAAGCGGCGGAAGCAGCACAGCACGCTGCCGGCATAGTCGAAGTAGTTCAGCCGGGCCTTGCCGAAGGTCGGGTTGTAGACCCGCAGCTGGAAGTTCTGGTGGGCGCCGGACAGCGCGCCGAGGATCTGCAGGTCGGAGATCGCCGAGAGCTGGTCGATCAGCACCCGCACCTTCACCCCGCGCCGCGATGCAGCCAGCAGCTCGTCGATGACCAACCGGGCGCTGTCGTCCTTGTCGAAGATGTAGGTCTGCAGGTCGATGCTGCGGGTGGCGCTGCGCAGCAGGTTCAGGCGCGCGACGAGGGCACCCTCGCCCTCGTCGAGCAGGGTGGCGTAGTGGCGCGGCTGCTGCGGGGTGGATTCGGTGAACGCCCGGCCGGCCAACGCGCGCAGCGGCGAGTCCTGCGCGCAGCGGTCGGCGCGCTGGCAGTCCACCTGGCTGGAGCGCGCCTGCACGGCGATCGCCTCGGCGCGATCGCGTTCGGCATGCGAGAGCGATGCACAACCGCTGCCCAGCAACACGGTTGCCAGCGCCAGTACACGCAGCAGGAGGTTCACGGTTTCGGCGCCTCGCTCAGGCGCGCACGCAATACGAAGGTCACTCGGTCACTCAAGGCAAGCTGCCAGCTGTCCATTCCATACCGGCCTCGCTGCACGGTACCGCGGCTGACGACATCGCAATCATAGCCGGGTCGGGCGCACTCCGCTTTCTCGACCCGCAGCGATTCGGGATGGCTGATGCCGCGCAGGGTCAGCCGGCCCTGGATGTCGCCACCCTGCTCCACGGTCTCCGGCCAGTAGGGCAGCGAGTCGAACTCGACCACCGGATGGCGCCCGGCATCGAAGAACTCCTCGCCGCGCATCCAGCCGGTATAGCGCGCCTTGCCGGGGATCTCCACCGAGCGGGTGAACATCTTCAGGTGCACCTGGTGGCGGCCGTCGGACAGGATCTCGATGCGTCCCTCGAAGTGCGGGAACACGCCTTCGATGCGCTGGCCGAAGCGGGTCCGCACTTCGAAACCGATCCGCGAGCGCTGGGTATCCAGGCGCAATGGCCGGGGCGCTTCGGCCGACACCGCCGGCAACGGAGTCGGCGGGGGCGCCGCGGCCCAGGCCGGGCCGAGCGCCAGCAACGCGGGCAGCAGGAAGCGGCCGCGCCGCACCCGGCTCATCGGATCACGGCCACCAGAACGCGTTCAGGCTGGCCACGCCCGGTTCGATCGTGGCCTCGCGCGGGAAGCCCAGCACGGCGATGCCGGCCGGCGGCATGCCACGGTAGTCGCTGCTGGTGCCCTCGGTCATCAGCGCCACCAGGCGCTCCAGGCCCGGGTTGTGGCCGACGATCAGCACCCGATCGAGGTCGCGGCGCTCATCCACCAGTGCCGCCAGGGTGCCCGGGGTGGCCTCGTAGATCCGGTCTTCCAGGCGCTTTTCCACATACCCGATGGCGGCCAGCACCGCCTCCAGGGTCTCGCGCGTGCGCCGCGCCGGCGAGCACAGCACGCAGTCGGGCAGCAGGTTGTTGTCCTTCAGCCACTTGCCGGCGGCCTCGGCTTCGGCCAGACCGACCGGCGACAACGGCCGGTCGAGGTCGGCCTGGCCGGGGGTGGCCGGTTCGGCATGGGCATGGCGCAGCAGGATCAATTCACGCATCGCGGGTTTCCATGAAAAAGAGGATGGAGACGTGCAGCCTTACAGCTTCAGCCAGGACAGCAGCGGCTCCCAGTCGGCCTGGTGCTCGCGCACCTGGGCCGAGCGGTAGTCGAACAGGCTGCGGCCCAGGCCGGTCATGACCACGTAGCTCTGGCTGTCACGCAGCTGCGCGACCACCGGGTACGGCCACTCGGCCAGCATCTGCAGCGCCTGCTGCGAGGTCTGGGTCCAGGGTTTGGTACGGTTGAGCACCAGCCCCACCGGCAGCTTGCGGCTGTGCACGCGCGGGTTCTGGGCCAGGCTGTTGAGGAAGCCGACGATGGCTTCGATATCCAGCGCCGAAGGCAGCACCGGCACCACCACGGCATCGGCCGCGTCCAGGAAATGGGGGATATCGTCGGCGAGCGCACCGGCCGGCGCATCGATGATGACGGTATCGGTACCGTCGGGCAGCTTCTGCGCCCACTGCTTCTTTCGATACACGTCGATGGGAAGCACCGCGCTCTCCAGCCCGGCACGCCGTTGCGCCCAGCGGGTGCTGGAGCCCTGCGGGTCGGCATCGGCGATCACCGTGGCCTTGCCCTGCAATGCCGCGTACGCGGCCAGG
The DNA here is from genome assembly GCF_900101175.1 of Stenotrophomonas pavanii. GTDB lineage: Bacteria > Pseudomonadota > Gammaproteobacteria > Xanthomonadales > Xanthomonadaceae > Stenotrophomonas > Stenotrophomonas pavanii. The sequence goes on from NZ_FNFQ01000005.1 coordinate 90,285, forward strand.
TGGGTGGCGACGGTGGTCTTGCCCACCCCGCCCTTGGAACCGGCCACCAGGATCGTCTTCATGCCAGCCTCGCTTCCGGGTACGTGCCCCGAGCGTACACCGGCGGTGGTGACGGGAGGTAGCACCGTGCTGAACCGGTGGCCATCGCCTTTGCTATCGTGGCGCCCCCGAAGGATCGAACCGCCATGAGCGAACTGCAGGACCTGAGCGCACTGATCCGCGCCAACACCCCCCTGATCGTGATCGAGACCCAGGACGAGGGTCGCATCGTCGAGCTGTTCCGGCAGACGCTGATGCATGTGTGGCGGGCCCTGCACCGCTGGTCCATCACCGAGGGCCTGCGCCGCATCGACCTGGACCGCGAGGACGCGGCGGTCGGCCCTCCCGATGCCAGCGCTGCGTTGCAGATGATCCGCCAGGCCGACCAGCGTGGCGTCTACCTGCTGCTCGATTTCCACCCCTACCTGGGCTATGCCAGCCACCAGCGCGCCCTGCGCGACCTGATCCAGCGCCGCCACAGCGAACCGCATGTGCTGGTGCTGATCGGCGCCAAGGTCGAACTGCCGGCCGAGCTGGAAGCGCTGGCGGTGCGCTTCAACCCGCGCCTGCCCGATGCCAACGCGCTGCTGAAGATGCTGCGCGAAGAGGCCGACGCCTACGCCCGCGAGCACGGCGGCCGCCGCGTCGAGGTCGACAGCGAGGCAGTGAAGAAGATCCTGAAGAACCTGCAGGGCCTGAGCCTGGTCGATGCCCGCCGCATCGCACGCCAGTTGATCTACGCCGACGGTGCGCTGCGCGATGACGACCTGCCGCAGCTGGCGCGGCTGAAGTTCGAGCTGCTCAACCGCAGCGGCCACCTGTTCTTCGAGCATGACAGCGCGCGCTTCGGTGACGTGGCCGGCGCCAATCGGCTCAAGCGCTGGATCAACCAGCGCCGGGTGGCCTTCATCGCCGGCTCGGCACCGGCCGGCCTGGACCCGCCGCGCGGCATGCTGCTGCTGGGCGTGCAGGGCTGCGGCAAATCGATGCTGGCCAAGGCCACGGCCGCCGGCTTCGGCGTCCCGCTGCTGCGCCTGGACGTGGGCGCGCTCTATAACAAGTACCACGGCGAGACCGAGGCCAACCTGCGCCAGGCCTTGGCCTCGGCCGAGCAGCTGGCGCCCTGCGTGTTGTGGATGGACGAGATCGAGAAGGGCCTGGCCAGCGGTGGCGAGGACGGCGGCGTGTCGCGCCGCGTGCTCGGTTACCTGCTGACCTGGATGGCCGAGCGTAAGGCGCCGGTGTTCATCGTCGCCACTGCCAACCAGGTGCACGAGCTGCCGGCCGAGCTGCTGCGCAAGGGCCGTTTCGACGAGATCTTCTTCGTCGACCTGCCCACGCCTGATGTGCGTGTGGAGCTGCTGCGGCTGCACCTGGGCCGGCGCCAGCTCAATGGCGACGACTTCGCGCTGCCGGCGCTGGCGGCGGCGGCGAATGGCTTCTCCGGCGCAGAGATCGAGCAGGCGATCGTGGCCGGGCTGTATGCAGCGCATGCGGAAGGCCGGCCGCTGGACACCGAGCTGCTGATGAACGAGATCCGCGCGACCCGACCGCTGTCGGTGCTGATGGCCGAGCAGGTCGAGGCGTTGCGGGCATGGGCGTCGGGGCGGACGGTTTCCGCGGACGATTGAAGTGGAAGCGCAAAAGCAAAAGCGCTTGGCTGGCTGCTCTTGAGGGCATGGGGTCAGATCCGTCTTCCTCTGGAAAACGGATCTGACCCCAGTTCGATTTCTATCCCTGGCAGATCGCATCCACGCATGGCGTGGATCGACCGTGCCGACCAAGGTCGACACCTACCAACAGCCGCAGGAACCTGTCGGAGGCGGGGTACTGTGGGTTTGCGGGGTGTGAGCCGCATGGATGCGGCGACCAAGCCCCCATGGATGGGTTTACGGCGGCCCCGCAAACCCACAGTGCCCCGCCCCATCCCTCAGGAAACCCGCTTTGGCTTTGGCTTTGGCTCCAGCCCTTGCCTCTGCGGGTGCCGGGTGCAACCCGGCCGCCCCCTACCCTCAGGGCCAGGCCGGCGGGGCAGCCGCCCACGCCTGCTGCACTTCCGCCAGCGAGGCGCGCTCGTCGTCACGCCACAACGGCAGCAACTGCGCATAGCGGCTGCTGTCGCTCCATTGCGCCGGCTCGGTGCGCACCGCCGCGGCATACCACTGCACCGCCTCCTGCTTCTGCCCGGCCCGCCACAACGCCAGCGCATAGGTAGGCGGCAACCAGGCCGGCTTGCTCAGTGAACCACCGGCGGCGGCCTGCCATTGCTCCAGGGCGGCCTCGGCCTTGCCCTGGCGCAGCAGGTCCCAGCCGTAATTCCAGCGCACGCCGCGGCCCAGGCTGCCCTGCACCGGCGCATCCTTCAGTGCCTCGCGATACAGCTGTTCCCCCAGTTCGGTGCGGCCCTGGGCGATGGCCACCGACGCCAGCTGGACGGTGGCTTCGACCGTACGCCGGCCGCGTTCGCGCTGTTTCAGCAGCTGCGCCACCAGCGCATCACCTTCGGCCTGGACCACGACCATCGGCGCGGCGGCCGCATCGCTGTCGAAGTAGAACTCCTGTGGTGCCGGCACGACCGGCGCGGCCCACACCGGGGCCGTTCCCGAGACCAGCAGCATGCTGCCCAGGATCTTTCCTGCAACTGACATCCCATCTCCCCCAGACCGCAACTGCAGCCTCCCTCTCTCTCCCCGATCCTAACCGCAGCATGGCTGCGGGCGCGAGTGCCGGGGCGGCCGGAGCCTCGCTGCTACAATTCGCGCCTTTCCCGCCGCGTGCCCGCACGCGGCCGGTGCCAGCCGATCCTACCGGGCCAGCCATGACCAGTACCGCGCAACTCACTTCGCCCTCTTCCGCCGACCTGATCGACCGTGACTACACGCTCGACCACAAGTACACCCGCAACGAGGGGCGGATCTACCTGAGTGGCGTACAGGCGCTGGTACGGCTGCCCTTGATGCAGCGCCTGCGCGATGCCGCCGAAGGCATCGACAGTGCCGGCTTCGTCAGCGGCTACCGCGGCAGCCCGCTGGGCGGCTTCGACCTGGAGCTGTGGCGCGCGCGCAAGCACCTGGAAGCCGCCCGGGTGAAGTTCACCCCGGGCCTGAACGAGGACCTGGGCGCCACCATGGTGTGGGGCACCCAGCAGACCAACCTGTTTCCCGGCGCCAACGTGCAGGGCGTGTTTGGGATGTGGTACGGCAAGGGTCCGGGCGTGGACCGCTGCGGCGACGTGTTCAAGCACGCCAATGCCGCCGGCACCTCGCGCTACGGTGGCGTGCTGGCGCTGGCCGCCGATGACCATGCATGCCGTAGTTCGACCCTGCCACATGGCAGCGAGGACGAGTTCGTCAGCGCGATGATGCCGGTGCTGAACCCGGCCGGCGTGCAGGACATCCTGGACATGGGCCTGCTGGGCTGGGCGATGAGCCGCTACACCGGGCGCTGGGTCGGCTTCAAGACCATCGCCGAGACGGTCGAATCGTCGGCCTCGGTCGAGGTCGACCCGATGGCGCGCCGCATCGTGCTGCCGGAAGACTTCGAAATGCCCTCGGGCGGCCTCAACATCCGCTGGCCGGACCCGCCGCTGGACCAGGAAATGCGCCTGCACCGCTATGCGGTGAAGGCGGCACAGGCGTTCGCCCGCGCCAACGGCATCGACAGGGTGGTGATGGATGCGCCGCGCGCGCGGCTGGGCATCGTCACCACCGGCAAGAGCTACCTGGACGTGCTGCAGGCGCTGGAATACCTGGGCCTGGACGAAGCCGCGTGCGCCGACATCGGCATCCGCGTGTACAAGGTCGGCATGACCTGGCCGCTGGAGCCGCAGGGCATCGCGCGCTTCGCGCAGGGCCTGGAAGACATCATCGTGGTGGAGGAGAAGCGTGCCTTCATCGAGCGCCAGATGAAGGAACAGTTTTTCAATTGGCCGGCCAGCTGGGGCCAGCGCCCGTCCATCGTCGGCAAGTACGACGAGAGCGGCGAATGGATCCTGCCGTCCACCGGTGAACTGACCCCGGCCACCATCGCCGGCGTGATCGGCCGCCGCATCCAGAAGTTCTTCAACAACGCGTCGATCGAGCAGCGCCTGCAGTGGATGCAGGAGAAGGAAGCCGAGCTGGCGTTGCCGCGCGCCAGCTTCCCGCGCGTGCCGCATTACTGCTCGGGCTGCCCGCACAACACGTCCACCAACGTGCCGGAAGGCTCGCGTGCGCTGGCCGGCATCGGTTGCCATTACATGGTGACCTGGATGGACCGCAGCACCGATACCTTCACCCACATGGGCGGCGAAGGCGTGACCTGGGCCGGGCAGGCGCCGTTCACCGATACCCCCCACGTGTTCCAGAACCTCGGCGACGGCACCTACTTCCACAGTGGTTCGCTGGCGATCCGGCAGGCGGTCGCCGCCGGCGTCAACATCACTTACAAGATCCTCTACAACGATGCCGTGGCGATGACCGGCGGCCAGCCGGTGGACGGCCCGCTGAGCGTGCCGGACATCGCCAGGCAGATGCGCGCCGAAGGCATCCACACCATCGTGGTGCTGTCGGACAACATCGGCAAGTGGACCGCCCAGCGCGAGCACTTCCCCAGCGACGTCGAGTTCCATGACCGCAGCGAGCTGGACGAAGTGCAGAAGCGCCTGCGCGAGGTGAAGGGTGTTTCGATCCTGATCTACGAACAGACCTGTGCCACCGAGAAGCGCCGTCGCCGCAAGCGCGGCAAGCTGGAAGATCCGCAGAAGCGGGTGATGATCAACTCGCTGGTCTGCGAAGGTTGCGGCGACTGCGGCAAGAAGAGCTTCTGCGTGTCGGTGCTGCCGAAGGAAACCGAGTTCGGGCGCAAGCGCGAGATCGACCAGTCCAACTGCAACAAGGACTATTCCTGCGTGAACGGGTTCTGCCCGAGCTTCGTCACCGTGCACGGCGGCCAGCCGCGCAAGGGCAGCAAGCGCGATGCCTCCACGCTGCTGGACAATTTGCCGGCACCAACCATCCGCGGCACGCTGGAACAGCCCTGGAACATCCTGATCACCGGTGTCGGCGGTACCGGCGTGGTGACCATCGGTGCGCTGCTGGGCATGGCCGGCCACCTGGAAGGCAAGGGCGCGACCGTGCTCGACCAGACCGGCCTGGCGCAGAAGGGCGGTGCGGTGACCACGCACATCCGCATTGCACGCCGCCCGGACGACATCCACGCCGTGCGCATCGCCGCCGGTGAGGCCGACCTGGTGCTGGGCTGCGACATGGTGGTGGTGAACGACTACTGGGCATTGTCGAAGGTGCGTGCCGGCCGTTCGCAGGTCGTGCTGAACACCTACGAAGCCATGCCCGGTACCTTCACCACGCGCCCGGACATGCAGTTCCCGGCCGCCGACATCATCGCCGGCGTGCGCGTGGCCTTGGGCGGCCAGGAGCCGCTGCTGCTGGATGCCACCCAGCTGGCCACCGCCCTGCTGGGCGATGCCATCGCCGCCAACCTGTTCATCCTCGGCTACGCGTGGCAGCAGGGCCTGGTGCCGCTGTCGTTCGAATCGCTGATGCGCGCCATCGAACTCAACGGTGCCGCCGTGGCGATGAACCAGCAGGCCTTTGCCTGGGGCCGCCTGGCCGTGGTCGACCCGCAGGCGGTGCAGCAGGCCGCCGGCCTGGTGCGCAACCGCCACACCGATACCGAGTCCACCCCGGGCCCGCTGCATCCGCTGCCGCCGGGCGAGTGGGAAGGCAATGAATGGGGTGCGACCGCGGCACCGCGCAACACCGGTGACGAACGCGAACTGCGCGGCCTGCCTGCGCACGGCGGGGACGTGGCGTTCCTGCCGCTGGACGACGCGCGCTTGTCGCGCTCGCTGGATGAAATGATCGAGCGCCGCGCCGCGTTCCTGGTCGAATACCAGGACGCGGCCTACGCCAACCGCTACCGCAGCCTGGTCGAGCGCGTGCGCCGCGCCGAAGCCGATCGCATCGGCGGCTCCACGGCGCTGACCGAGACCGTGGCCCGCTATCTGTTCAAGCTGATGGCGTACAAGGACGAGTACGAGGTGGCCCGCCTGTACACCAGCGGCGACTTCCAGCGCCGCCTGCAGCAGCAGTTCGAGGGTGACTACCAGCTGCGCTTCCACCTGGCACCGCCGCTGTTTGCGAAGAAGGACGAGCAGGGCCGGTTGCTGAAGAAGGAATACGGGCCGTGGATGTTCAAGGCCTTCGGCCTGCTGGCCAGGTTGAAGTTCCTGCGTGGCGGTCGCTTCGATGTGTTCGGCCGCACGGCCGAGCGCCGCATGGAACGCACGCTGATCACCGACTACGAGGCCACCGTGCAGGTGCTGCTGGATGGCCTGGACGATGATCGCCTGGCACTGGCGGTGGAGATCGCCAGCATTCCCGAGCACATCCGCGGCTTCGGCCACGTCAAGGAAGCGCATTTCGAACAGGCCAAGGCGCGCGAAGCGGTTCTGCTGGCACAGTGGCGCAACCCGAAGGCGCTGCACATCGTGCAGGTGGCGTAAGGCCGCGGAACAGGTAATGCCGGCCGCTGGCGGGCATTCATCCTGGCAATCGGTGCCGGCCAGCGGCCGGCACTACCGGCGGTTCAGCCCAGCCGCCACAGCAGCAACCGGTTGTTGGCCGGCATCGCGACATCCCCCAGCCGGGTGAATCCGTTGTCGGCCGCCAGCGCCTGCACCGCCTCGCTGTCGCGGATGCCGCTGCGCGGATCGCGCGCCTTCAGCCAGGCGTCAAACTGCGCGTTGCTGTCGCTGGTGTAGCGACCGCCGTAGTTGAACGGGCCATACACCGCCAGCAGCGCGCCGTGGCGCAGTACCGCAGGCAGCGCGGCGAACAGTGCCTGCACATGCGCCCAGCTCATGATGTGCAGGGTGTTGGCGCTGAATGCGGCGTCGAACATGCTGCCTTCCGGCAGGCTCAGGCCGTTCGCCGGCGGCAGCTCCACCTGCAGTGCCACCGGCGGCAGCAGGTTCAGCAGCGCCGCTTCCGCGCGCCAGGCCTCGATGCCGGGCAGATGGTCCGGATGGTCGGTGGGCTGCCAGCGCAGCCAGGGCCAACGCTCGGCGAAGAACGCCGCGTGCTGGCCGGTGCCACTGCCGATTTCCAGCAGCCGATGACGGTCGCCCATCCACGGGTCGAGCGCGGCGGCGATCGGTTCGCGGTTGCGCTCGCAGGCTGCTGAATACGGCTTGCTCGACATCAGGGACGGTGTCCAGGCGGGGTCGTCCCCATTGTGCACGAGGGGGGGTTGCTCGGCAGGGCTTGCAGCCCTGCACCCGCAGGAGCAACGGCAAAGGCCGAAGCAACGTCAAAAGCGGACTTCCTGTGGGTTGGCGGGGTGGGTCCGATTGCGGGGGACGCCGTAAATACGTCCCTGTAGGCTCGGTCGCGCCATCCATGGCGCTCACGCCCCCGCAACCGGACCCACCCCGCCTTCGACAGTTTTCTGCGATCTGTCGGGACGACCGTGGGTCAGATCCGTTTTCCGAAGGAAAACGGATCTGACCCCGGTTCCATTTCGATATCTGACAGATGTGTCGACCAAGGTCGACACCTACCAACAGCCGCAGGGATCTGTCAGAGGCGGGGCGGTGTGGGTGGGCAGGACCGTTGGCGCCATGGATGGCGCCATCGAGCCCCCAGGGGTGAGGGCGCTTTGCTTGCGAAGCACTGCTTCGCAAGCGCCCGAACGCACAGCCGCCAGCGGCTGGGCCGGTCTGGGGGTTTACGGCGTGTCCTGCCCACCCACACCGCCCCGCCATCCCACGGAATGCCGCTCTGGCTTTGGCCGTTGCCTTTGCCGCTGCATTGAGCAGGTGCAGGGCGCAGCCCTGCCGAAACCCTCCCAACCATGACTGCAGTCACTTGCCCGGTGGCGCCGCGCTGGCGAAAGTCGAGGAGTTGACGTGATCGGTCCGGCCCGTTGCCAACCGCACGCAAGCGAGAGAGAGAAACGCTGTGCAACGACGTGAGTTCCTGGCTTTTTCCGGTCTGGGCCTGGCGGGCCTGCTGCTGCCGCATTCCCGTGCCATCGCCGCCGAGCAACTGCTCGCCCCGGTCGACCCCCTCCAGCGCCGACGCCTGGCGGACGTTGCGCTGGCGACCGCACGCACGGCCAAGGCCAGCTACTGCGATGTGCGCATCGGCCGCTACCTCAACCAGTCGGTCATCACCCGCGAGCACCAGGTCGGCAATGTGACCAACCGCGAATCGTCCGGCGTGGGCGTGCGGGTGATCGTCAACGGGGCCTGGGGCTTCGCCGCCACCCACCAGCAGACCGAGGCCGCGGTCCGCGCGGCGGTGGAGCAGGCCGCCGCGATCGCCCGCGCCAACGCCAGCATCCAGACCCGGCCGGTGCAGCTGGCGCCGACGCCGCCGGTCGGGGAGGTGCGCTGGCAGACCCCGATCCGCAGGAACGCGATGGCGGTGCCGATCCAGGACAAGGTCGAGCTGCTGCTAGCACTCAATGCGGCCGCGCTGGATGCGGGCGCCGACTACATCAATTCCACCCTGTTCCTGGTCAACGAACAGAAATACTTCGCCTCCAGCGACGGCTCGTTCATCGACCAGGACATCCACCGCATCTGGTTGCCGTTCACCGCCACCGCCATCGACAAGGCCAGCGGCAAGTTCCGCACCCGCGCCGGGCTGTCCTCGCCGATGGGCATGGGCTATGAGTTCCTCGATGGCGATGCGCGCGGCAAGGTGCACCTGCCCGGTGGCATCACCGCTTACCGCGATTCCTACGATCCGGTCGAGGACGCCATTGCGGCCGCCCGCCACGCGCGCGAGAAACTGAAGGCGCCGTCGGTGAAGCCCGGCAAGTACGACCTGGTGCTGGACCCGTCCAACCTGTTCCTGACCATCCACGAGAACGTCGGCCACCCGCTGGAGCTGGACCGCGTGCTCGGCTACGAAGCCAACTACGCCGGCACCAGCTTCGCCACGCTGGACAAGCGCGATGCGGGTTTCCGCTGGGGCAGCGACATCGTCACCTTCTTCGCCGACAAGACCCAGCCGGGCAGCCTCGGTGCGGTCGGCTACGACGACGAGGGCGTAAAGACCCAGCGCTGGGACCTGGTGCGCGACGGCATCCTGGTCGATTACCAGGCCACCCGCGATGAAGCCCACATCCTCGGCCGCGATGCCTCGCACGGCTGCAGCTATGCCGATTCCTGGTCCAGCGTGCAGTTCCAGCGCATGGCCAATGTCTCGCTGGCACCGGGCAAACAGCCGCTCAGCGTCGAGGACATGATCAAGGACGTCGAGAACGGCATCTACATCCATGGCCGCGGGTCGTATTCGATCGACCAGCAGCGCTACAACGCGCAGTTCGGCGGCCAGCTGTACTACCAGATCAAGGACGGAAAGATCGCCGGCATGGTCGAGGACGCGGCCTACCAGATCCGCACGCCGGAATTCTGGAATGCCTGCACGGCCATCTGCGACGAGCGGGATTTCCGCCTGGGCGGTTCGTTCTTCGACGGCAAGGGTCAGCCCGGCCAGGTCTCGGCGGTCTCGCACGGTTCGTCCACCACCCGCTTCAACGGCATCAACATCATCAACACCGCGCGCAGTCTCGGCGCTTGAGCCACCCATCCTTCGACATGGAGAGCAGCCTTGCAAAGACGTGACTTCCTGGCCCTGACCGGGCTTACCGCGGGCGGGCTGATCGTGCCCTCCCTCTTCGGCAAGGTGATCGCCGCCGAGCAGCTGCAATCCAGCCTCGACCCGGCGTTGAAGAAGCGCTTGGCCGACGCTGCACTGCAGGCGGCGCGCAGCGCCGGTGCCACCTACTGCGACGTGCGCATCGGCCGCTACCTGCGGCAGTTCGTGATCACCCGCGAGGACAAGGTGCAGAACGTGGTGAACACCGAGTCCACCGGCGTGGGCATCCGCGTGATCGTCAACGGTGCCTGGGGTTTTGCCGCCACCAACGCGCTGGGTACCGCCGATGTGGCCCGGGCCGCGCAGCAGGCCGCGGCGATCGCCAAGGCCAATGCCGGCGTGCAGACCGCGCCGGTGCAGCTGGCCAAGGCGCCGGGCGTGGGTGAAGTCAGCTGGCGCACGCCGATCCGCAAGAATGCGATGGAGGTGCCGATCAAGGACAAGGTCGGGCTGCTGCTGGACGTCAACGCCGCCGCAATGGGCGCTGGCGCCAGCTTCGTCAATTCGATGCTGTTCCTGGTCAACGAGCAGAAGTACTTCGCTTCCACCGATGGTTCCTACATCGACCAGGACGTGCACCGCATCTGGGCGCCGATGACGGTCACCGCCATCGACAAGGCCAGCGGCAAGTTCCGCACCCGTTCGGGCCTGTCCTCGCCGATGGGCCTGGGCTACGAGTACCTGGACGGCGCCGCCGCCGGCAAGGTGGTCAGCCCCAATGGCGTGGTCAACTACAGTTCTTCCTACGACATGAAGGAAGATGCCATCGCCGCTGCCCGGCAGGCGCAGGAGAAGCTGAAGGCACCGTCGGTGAAGCCGGGCAAGTACGACCTGGTGCTCGACCCGTCGCACACCTGGCTGACCATCCACGAATCGATCGGCCACCCGCTGGAACTGGATCGCGTGCTCGGCTACGAAGCCAACTACGCCGGTACCAGCTTCGCCACCCTGGACAAGCGCGAACAGCATTTCCAGTACGGCAGCGAGCTGGTCAACATCTTCGCCGACAAGACCCAGCCGGGCAGCCTCGGCGCGGTGGCGTACGACGATGAAGGCGTGAAGTGCAAGCGCTGGGACCTGATCAGCAACGGCAAGCTGGTGGACTACCAGACCATCCGCGACCAGGCCCACATCCTCGGCAAGACCGAGTCCGACGGCTGCTGCTATGCCGACTCGTGGTCCAGCGTGCAGTTCCAGCGCATGGCCAACGTGTCGATGGCACCGGGCAAGAAGCCGCTGAGCGTGCCGGACCTGATCAAGGACGTGGAGAACGGCATCTACATCATCGGTGATGGTTCGTTCTCGATCGACCAGCAGCGCTACAACGCGCAGTTCGGTGGCCAGCTGTTCTACGAGATCAAGAACGGCCAGATCACCCGCATGCTGGAAGACGTGGCCTACCAGATCCGCACGCCGGAGTTCTGGAACGCCTGCACCGCCGTGGCCGACGAGCGCGACTACCGCCTGGGCGGTTCGTTCTTCGACGGCAAGGGCCAGCCGGGCCAGGTCTCGGCGGTCTCGCACGGTTCGTCCACCGCGCGCTTCAACGGCATCAACGTCATCAACACCGCACGCAGCCTCGGCTGACCGGTCAGGAGCCCTTACACCATGAGTATCTTCACCGAAGCCCAGGCCAAGGCCATCCTCGACAAGGTCATCGCCCTGTCCAAGGCCGACGAATGCACCGCCGTGCTGGCCGGCGCGATCGACGGCAACATCCGTTTCGCATTGAACAACGTTTCCACCAGCGGCATCGTCGACAACACCGAACTGGCGGTCACCGTTGCGTTCGGCAAGCGCGTCGGCACGGCCTCGATCAACGAGTTCGACGATGCCGCGCTGGAACGCGTGGTGCGCCGTGCCGAAGACCTGGCCCGCCTGGCCCCGGAGAACCCGGAGTTCATGCCAGCCATCGGCAAGCAGAGCTACCGCGCCAGCCCCACCTTCAGCGAATCCACTGCCGCGATCGATCCGGCCTTCCGTGCCAAGGTTGCCGCAGATTCGATCGCGCCGTGCCGTGGCCATGGCCTGATCGCCGCCGGCTTCCTCGAAGACGGCCAGGGTTTCCAGGCCACCGCCAACAGCAACGGCAACTTCGCCTACCAGCGCACCACCAACTTCAATTACACCTGCACCGTGCGCACCGAGGATGGCCGTGGTTCGGGCTGGGTGGGCCGCAACCTGAAGGACGCCGCCGACTTCAAGGCCGACCAGGACATCCGCATCGCCATGCGCAAGGCCACCGAATCGGCCGAAGCCAAGGCGCTGGAGCCGGGCAAGTACACGGTGATCCTGGAGCCGGCCGCAGCGGCGGGCCTGATCAGCTTCATGATGAACTTCTTCAGTGCACGCTCGGCCGATGAAGGACGCAGCTTCCTGTCGAAGAAGGGCGGTGGCAACAAGCTGGGCGAGCAGGTCTACGACCCGCGCGTGACCATGATCGCCGACCCGTGGCATCCGGAGGCGCCGGTGCTGCCGTGGGACAACGAGGGCCTGCCGCGCGAGCGCATGGCGATCATCGAGAACGGCAGGATCGCCAACCTGGACTACTCGCGCTTCTGGGCGCAGAAGCAGGGCAAGACCGCCAAGGCCTCGCCGGGCAACCTGCTGATGAGCGGCGGCGACAAGAGCACCGCCGAACTGGTGCGTGGCACCCAGAAGGGCATCCTGGTCACCCGTACCTGGTACATCCGCATGGTCGATCCGCAGACCGTGCTGCTGACCGGCCTGACCCGCGACGGCACCTTCTACATCGAGAACGGCCAGATCAAGTACCCGGTGAAGAACTTCCGCTTCAACGAGTCGCCGGTGATCATGCTCAACAACATCGAGGAACTGGGCAAGCCGGTGCGCGTGGCCGGTGATGAATCCAGCTTCGTGATGATGATCCCGCCGATGAAGCTGCGCGATTTCACCTTCACCTCGCTGTCCGACGCGGTCTGATGGATCGCCGGGCCTGCCTGCGCTGGTTGGCCGCTGCCGCTTCGGCGGCGGCGTTGCCGGCCTGGGCGCAGGCAGGCCCGCGCAGTTCGCGCTACGACTTCTGGTTCACCCGCCTGCAGTACGACTCCGGTGACTGGGACGTCGACGCGCGCATGCCGTCCAACCTGATCACCTCGCTGATCGACTACACCGCGCTGCGCGTGGACCCGCAGGAACACGTGGTGGCGCTGGCCGACCCGCGCATGCTGGAGGCGCCGTTCTGCTACCTGGCCGGGCACACGCTGGTGGAGTTCAACGCCGCCGAACGGCAGAACTTCGTACGCTACGTGCGCAATGGCGGCTTCGTCTTCGTCGACGACTGCAACCATGACATCGATGGCCTGTTCGCCACGTCGTTCGAAGCACAGATGGGTCGCCTGTTCGGACCGAAGGCACTGCAGAAGCTGCCCAACAGCCACGCGCTGTACCGCAGCTTCTTCCGCTTCCCGGAGGGCCCGCCTGCCACCAGCTTTGAGCTCAACGGCTGGGGCGACGACCTGGTGCACGACTACCTGAAGGGCATCGAGGTCGACGGACGCCTGGGCCTGCTCTACAGCAACAAGGACTACGGCTGCGAGTGGGACTACGACTGGCGCAACAAGCGCTTCCTGGCCGAGGACAACACCCGCTTCGGCGTGAACATCGTGATGTACGCGTTGAACCATTGACAGGACCTGCACGCCCATGACCTCCCCCGACCTCGATTCCCTGTTGCCGCGCCTGGATGCACTGCGCGCCGCGCTCGCACGCGCGGTGGTGGGCCAGCACACCGTGGTCGAGCAGCTGCTGATCGGCCTGCTGGCCGGCGGCCACTGCCTGCTGGAAGGTGCGCCCGGGCTCGGCAAGACCCTGCTGGTGCGCTCACTGGGCCAGGCACTGGAGCTGCAGTTCCGGCGCGTGCAGTTCACCCCGGACCTGATGCCCAGCGACATCCTCGGCACCGAGCTGCTGGAAGAAGACCACGGCACCGGCCATCGCCATTTCCGCTTCCAGCAGGGCCCGATCTTCACCCACCTGCTGCTGGCCGATGAGCTCAACCGCACCCCGCCCAAGACCCAGGCCGCTCTGCTGGAAGCGATGCAGGAGCGCACGGTCAGCTACGCCGGTACCACCTACGCGCTGCCCGCGCCGTTCTTCGTGCTGGCCACGCAGAACCCGATCGAGCAGGCCGGCACCTACCCGCTGCCGGAAGCGCAGCTGGACCGCTTCCTGCTGCACGTGCTGGTCGATTACCCCAGCGAGGACGAGGAGCGGCGGATCCTGGAACAGACCACCGGTGGCACCACCGACGCGGTGCCGAAGGTGATGGATGCCGAGGCGGTGATCGCCCTGCAGGCGGCCGTGCGGCAGGTGCATGTCAGCCCTGACGTGCTGGCCTGGATCACCCGGCTGGTGCGCGCCAGCCGGCCCGGCGAAGGCGCACCGGCGGCGATCAACCAGTGGGTCAAGTGGGGCGCCGGTCCGCGCGCGGGACAGTCGCTGGTGCTCGCGGCCAAAGCGCGCGCACTGCTGCAGGGCCGCTTCGCCGCCACCCGCGAGGATGTGCAGGCGCTGGCCGCACCGGTGATGCGCCATCGCCTGCTGCTGTCCTTTGCCGCCGAGGCCGAGCAGAAGCGTGCCGACGACGTGGTCGCCGCGCTGCTGCAGGCCGTGCCGTTCCCGGGTTGAGCCACGCGTGAACGCAGCTGCCGCCCTGACGTTGCCGCCGGAACTGCGTGCGCGCCTGCGCACGCTGCGGCTGCGGCCACGCCTGGCCAGCGGCGCCAGTGGCATCGGCCAGCACGCCAGCCGCAGCCGTGGTGCCGGGCTCGAATTCGCCCAGTACCGGGCCTACGAGCCCGGTGACGAACTGCGCCAGATCGACTGGAAGCTGTATGCCCGCTCGGACCGCTTCTTCGTGCGCGAGTCCGAACGCGAAAGCCCGATCACGGTCTGGCTGCTGCTTGATGCCACCGCCTCGGCCGGCCAGGCCGACCGCGCGGCACCGCAGCGCACGCGCCTGGACCACATGCGCGGCGTGGCCGCCTGCGTGGTTGAACTGGCCCTGCAGCAGGGCGACCGTTTCGGCCTGCTGGTAATCAATGGCGATGGGTTGCAACTGGCACCCGCCGCAAACGGCGCACGCCAGCGTGATCGCGTGCACCTGCAACTGCATGCCCTGCAGGCGCGCGGCGGCTGGCCTGCGGCCGATCGACTGCGTCCGCTGTGGGAGCGCGTGCGCCCGGGCGACCTGCTGCTGGCGATTGGTGATGGCTTCGACGAGGCCGGCATCGTGCTGCTGGAACAGCTGGCCAGCGCCCGCCGCGAAGTGGCACTGCTGCAGATCCTCACCGCCGACGAGCGCGACTTCCCGTTCGATGCCGGCCATCGCTTCCGCGACCCGGAAACCGGCGAGGAACTGCTGGGTGACGGCGCGGCGATCCGCGCCGACTACCTGCAGCGCTTCGCTGAGGCGCGCAGCGCCTTGCAGGCGCGCCTGCAGGCCAGCGGCATCGCCCGTGCCACCGGCTGGCTCGACCAGCCGCTGGACCAGCCACTGCAGGCACTGTTCGGCCGCGGGGGCGGCGCATGACCCTGCTGTTCCCGTTGGGCCTGGCCGCGCTCGCTGCAGGGTTGCTGCCGCTGCTGATCCACCTGGCCCGCCGCCATCCGTACACGCCACTGGATTTCGCCGCGCTGCGCTGGCTGCGCGCTCAGATCCGGCCGCGCCAGCGCATCCGCTTCGATGACTGGCCGTTGCTGCTGGTGCGCCTGCTGTTGCTGGCCGCGCTGGCAGTACTGCTGGCACGACCTGCGTTGACCGGGCCTGCGCCAGCCCCCACTGCGTGGACGGTCGTGGCCCCGGGGTTGGATGCTGCCGCGCTGCGCGGCACCGCCGACGAGGACAACTGGCATTGGCTGGCCCCCGGCTTCCCCACCATCGATCAGGCGCCCGGTGCATCCAGTGCGTCGCTGCCCAGCCTGCTGCGTGAGCTGGACGCGCAGCTGCCTGCGGGCACCCCGTTGACCGTGCATGTTCCCGACCCCCTGCCCGGCCTGGATGGCACCCGCCTGCAACTGTCACGCGACGTGCAATGGCACCCGCAGCCGATGCCGGTCACTCCTTCCCGGACGGCCGCGGCCATTCCGCGGCTGCGCGCCCACGACGGAGCGTCCGCCACCGCCCAGCACTGGTTGAATGCACTGCAGCGCGCGTGGGGCGCGAGGGCGCTGCCCGCATCGCTGCCGGCGCATACCCTGCCCGAGCGCGGCGAGATCGGCGTCTGGAGCCGCAGCGACGCACTGCCGGCGGATTGGCAGGCATGGCTGCGCGCCGGTGGCCGGGTGATGACTGCCGGCAAGCCTGCTGCCGACGCCCGCATCCTCCTGCGCGATGCCGAGGGCGCCCCCCTGCTGTGGCAGCAACGCGTCGGCCACGGGGTCCTGCTGTCTCTGCCCGGCGACTGGGATGCCTCGGGCAACGCTGCCTTGCGCGATCCACAGGTGCCGCGTGCCCTGCTGCTGGCGCTGCAAGCGCCCCCTTCGCCGCGCCTCGGCGATGCACGTGACCAGGCGCCGCACCGGGCCGCATTGCCTGCTGCAACACCACCGCTGCGCGAGCCGACGCCTTGGCTGCTGCTGGCCATCGTGCTGCTGTTCGCGCTGGAGCGCTGGATGGCCAGCAGCCGCCGGCGCAGGGTGGCCGCATGAACACCCTGCAACGCGCCTGGCAACGCGCGCGCCGCCGCCGGGCGCTCATCACCCTGCTGCTGGGCCTGCCATGGGCGCTGGCCACCACGATGCTGGCCCTGCGCCTGGCCGGCTTCGATAGCGCCTGCGTGGTCGGCACGGTCAGCCTGCTCGCCTGCGCAGCGGCCGCCACGGCGCGTTCCCGCCAGTTGGACCGGCAGTGGTTGCAGCGCCAGCTCGACGGCAGCGGTAGCAGCGAGGACAGTGCCGACCTGCTGTTCGCCGATGGCGCTACGCTCAATCCACTGCAACAGCGCCAGCGCACGCATGTACTGGCCGCGCTGGAGCGCGCAATGCCGGACCTGCGTCCGCGCTGGCCGCGCAGGGCGTTGGCCCTGAACTGGGTCGCGGGCCTGGCCATCGTTGCGCTGGCATTCGGCTGGCCACCTTCCAGCCCCGGCCCCGCACCGGCGCGCACATCGGCGCCTGGCAGCACGGCGGCCGCAGGCCCGCTGCACCTGCAGTCCGC
Source organism: Stenotrophomonas pavanii (assembly GCF_900101175.1). GTDB lineage: Bacteria > Pseudomonadota > Gammaproteobacteria > Xanthomonadales > Xanthomonadaceae > Stenotrophomonas > Stenotrophomonas pavanii. The sequence goes on from NZ_FNFQ01000005.1 coordinate 107,175, forward strand.
CCGCCTGCGCATCGATGCGCCGGCCTATACCGGCCAGGCCACGCTTACCCAGAGCACGCTGGATGCCAAGGTCGCCGCCGACAGCACGCTGTCGTGGTCGCTGCGCTTCGATCGCGCGCCGGACAAGGCATGGTTGCAGTTCCACGACGGCCGGCGGCTGCCGCTGAGCCAGCGGGATGGACAGTGGCAGGCGGAGGACGTGGCGCGCACGCCGGTGCTGTACCGCGTGGTGAGCGAACCCGCACTGGCCGAAGCCCGCCTGCATCGGCTGGATGTGGTCGCTGACCGCGCGCCCAGCGTACGCGTGCTGGAGCCCGCCGCGACCCTGGTTCCGGGCACGCCCGGGCAACGCCAGTGGTCGCTGCGCTTCGAGGCCAGCGATGACTACGCCGTGGCCACGCAGGCAACGCTGTCGATCACCTTCACGCAGGGCAGCGGCGAGAACATCACCTTCGTTCGCCGCAGTGTCGGCCTCATCGGCAGCGGCGAAGCGACCGCGCGGCGTTTCGCGCATACCCTCGACCTGGCCGCGCTGGGCGCGCAACCCGGCAGCGATGTCATCGCCCAGCTGGAGGTACGCGACAACCACGCGCCGACGCCGCAGACCGGGCGCAGCAGCAGTGTGATCCTGCGCCTGCCCAGCGCCGACGTCGCGCTCGGTGCCGAGCTGGAAGGACGGATCAAGAAGACCCTGCCGGCCTACTTCCGCAGCCAGCGGCAGATCATCATCGATGCCGAAGCGCTGATCCGGCAGCGACGCGCCCTTGCCGCCGACGACTTCGTGAAGCGCAGCGATGCGATCGGCGTCGACCAGCGCATCCTGCGCCTGCGCTATGGCCAGTTCCTGGGCGAAGAAAGCGAAGGCGCACCGAAGCCGCCGCCGACCAGCGACCTGCCCACCAGCGATGCGCCGACCGCGGACAGCCACGACGACGATCACGATCACGACCATGGCGCCGATGCCGGAGCGCACGACGCGCATGGCCACGATCACGGCGGCAAGCCGGCCAATGCCGATACGCCACCGGTGTTCGGCAGCGATACCGACGTGCTCTCCGAATACGGACACACCCATGACCACGCCGAGGCGGCGACGCTGCTCGATCCGCAGACCCGCGCCACCCTGAAGGCCGCGCTGGACCAGATGTGGTCGGCCGAAGGCGAGCTGCGCCAGGGGCGCCCGCAGCAGGCGCTGCCGTTCGCCTACAAGGCCCTGGGTTTCATCAAGCAGGTGCAGCAGGCCGAACGCATCTATCTGGCCCGGGTCGGGCCGGAGCTGCCGCCGATCGATGAAGGCCGACGCCTGGGCGGTGACCGCGCCGGGCTGGCCAGCCGTGAGCTGCCGTTGGCCGCGCGCACCCCACCGGATCCGGCCATCGTCGAAGCCTGGCAACGCCTCGGTGATGACAACGGCGCACCGGATCTCGACGCGCTCGCGGCCTGGCAGCAGCGCAACGCTCCCTACCTGCCCGATGCTCTCGATCTGGCCGCCGCCATCGAACAACTGCGCATCGAGCCCGGTTGCAGCGATTGCCGCCAGCGCCTGCGCGCGCAGCTGTGGCGGGCGCTGCAGCGTCCACTGCCGCAGGCGATGCGGCGCAGTGCCGCTGATGCGATGGGCCAGCGCTACCTCGATGCGCTGGAGGCGCAGCCATGAACACCGCCGGCCTGAATCTGTGGATCGCGCTGGCACTGGCCCTGATCGTGGTCATCGCCAGCGTGCGCCAGCTGCGTGGCAGCACCGCGTCCCCAGGCCGCCGGTGGTGGGTGATCGCGCTGCAGATCATCGCCGCCGCGCTGCTGTACGTCTGCCTGGTACCGCCCACCCGCCAGCAACCCGCCAGCGGTCTGGTCGTGCTCGGAATCGATGCCGGCAAGGCCGGCGCACTGCCGGCCAGCGAAGGCCCGCTGCTGCTGTTGCCGGAAGCGGCCGATGTGCCCGGCGCCCAGCGCGTCCCCGATCTGGCCACCGCGCTGCGCCTGCACCCGGCCTCCACGCTCACCCTGGTCGGTGCCGGCCTGGCTGCGCGCGATCAGGACACCGCGCTGCCAGCGGACGTGCGCTGGCAGCCGGCGCCACCAGCACGCGGTTGGATCGCGCTGCGACCACCGGCCGACGTCGCGCCCGGTGCGCGCTTCGAGGTACGGGCGCAGGCACGCGGCGTTGCCCGGGCGAAGGCGGAGCTGCTCGACCCGGCCGGCAGCGTCGTCGACCGCCGCGATGTTGCAGCAGATGGTCAGGTGCAGCTGAGCGGCGTTGCCCGCGCTGAAGGCCGCAGCGTGTTCCAGCTGCGCCTGCTTGATGCCGACGGCCATGGGGTGGACAGCGTGCCGGTGCCGCAGCAGACCCTGCCGGCCGCGCCGCTGCGCCTGCGGGTGCGCGCCGGTGCGCCGGGACCAGAATTGAAGTACCTGCGGCGATGGGCGGCCGATGCCGGCATCCACGTGCAGGTGCAGGCCGATGTCGGCGCCGGGGTAAGCGTCGGCGACGGTGCATTGCCGCTCGATGCGGAATCACTGGCACGCATCGACCTGCTGGTGCTGGACGAGCGCAGCCTGGCCGCGTTGAGCACAGCCCAGCTGGCCACCGTGCGCCAGGCCCTGCGCGAAGGACTGGGTGTACTGGTGCGCAGTGGCGGCACGGCTTCGGCCAGCGCGCGCCTGCGCCTGCGCGAACTGGGGCTGCCGGTGCAGGGCGATGGCAGCAGCCACGCGCTCGAACTTCCCGGCGACGGCGACAGCGCGGTGCTCGCGGCACGACGTGGCCCGCTCGCCGCAGGTACGCTGCCGACCGGCTACGGCGAAGAGGCGGACCGCAGTTCGCACAGCGCCGCCCTGCCCACGCTGGAAGCACTGGCGCTGCAGGCGCCGGGCAGCACCGCGCTGCTGCACGATCGCACCGGCAGGGCGGTCGGCGGCTGGCGCGCTGCCGGCAGGGGCCGCATCGGCCTGCTGCCACTGACCGACACCTGGCGCTGGGTGCTGGCCGGCCGCGACGACCGCCACGGCGAGCTGTGGAGCGGCGTGGTTGCCACGCTGGCGCGTGCGCAAGGCAGCGCCGATGCGCTGTGGTCGCCACAGCCGATCAGCTGGGCCGGCGAACGGCAGGCGCTGTGCGGCGTGCAGGCACCGCTGCAGGCCTTCAACGCACGCGGCGGCGGTGTGCCGCTGATCGTCGACCGCACCACGTCAGACCTGCGTTGCGCGGGCTGGTGGCCGCGTGAGGCGGGCTGGCAGCGCCTGCGGCACGGTGAGACTACGGTCTGGCGCTACGCATTCGACCCGAAGGACGCGCCCGCACTGCACCGGCAGGCGATGATCGAGGCCACCACGCAGGCGTTGGCCTCACGTACGTCGGCGAATACGACGCTCATGTCGCCGGTGCCGGGCTCACGCTGGCCCGGGTGGCTGGGATTCGTGCTGTGCGCATCGCTGCTGTGGTGGCTGGAGCGGCGGCGCTGACCCGGGGTCGGATCCCTTTCGCCCGCGAAGGGGCTCTGATCCCACCGACTGGATCGCACACAGCATCCACGCATGGCGTGGATCTACCAGCCCCCTCCGTCATGCGTCCTTCAGTGCTTGGCCGCGCGCCGGTACACGCCGTTGAAGCGCACGTTCATGCCGCCGCATTCGCTGTTGTCGGCCACGATCAGCACCTCACCCAGCGAATGCACCCGCACCTTGCAGGTGTCTTCAACGAATTCCACATCGGCACCCCGCGGCGTCGCGCGCGCTTCCACCTGGCCCATGTTCGGCCCATACGGACGCTGCTCCGGCGTGGGGTTGGCGGAGGGCCAGTAGGCGTCGCCTTCCACATGCAGCTGCCCGCCCTGCACGGTGATGCGCAGGCCGTTGTCGCCGTCTTTCCAGTGCCCCGCCCAGTCCTTCAGCGCCGGCACAACCACCGGCAGCGGCTGCAGCTTGCTGCGGTCCACCCAGCCCGCACTGCCGCCCACCTTGTTCGGGAAGAACGCGCAGCGGTAACGGCCCAGGTCGCGACCGGTCACCACCGTATCGCCGTTGATCACATAGCCGCGCTGGCGGCAGGCGGGTTCGCCCTTCGCCGGGCAGCCGTCCATGTCGCCGAGCAGGTACAGGCGTGGCGTATCGACCACGCGTGCCAGCGCAAACTGGCCCTGTTCGGACGGAAATGCGCCATTGCGGCAGGCGCCCCCACCGGCGATGCCGTCAGCGAAGGCGGACGCCGGCAGCAATGCAGCCAGCAGGCAGAACGAACGCAGGAACATGGCAGCGCTACCGATTGAGGAACCCGCAGGATAACCGGCCTACTTCACCGGCGGCGCCTCGCCCCCATCCTGCTGCTGGGAAAAGCGCAGCGCACGCTGCTGCTGTTCGGCACTGAGCTCCGGCGGAGGCCGTGCAACGGCCACCTGGATCTGGTCCGGCCCGCCGGTGAGCTTGTTGATCCCCTTGGCCGCCGCCAGCACGCCCTTGACCACGCCCATCATGATGTAGCCGCCGCCCATGCTGACCTGCTCCGGCGACGGCGGTTCGCTCCAGTCGCGGCTGAAGCGGTTGTCGCCGAACTTTACCGGGTTCTTGAAGCGATACAGGTCCAGCGGCTCGTCGTCGGGCTTGAGCGCACGCACTTCGCCGAGGGTGGTGACGTTGTCCTGCGATGGAGCGGCGGGGAGGGACGCGGTGCCTGCAGCCGGCGCATCCACCGGGGGAGTGGGCGCTGGGTCAGGCCCCGCTATCGGCGCGGCCTGCTGCGCCTGCGCGAGACCCGCCAGCAACAGGCTGACCAGGAGTGCTCCCTGCGTTCCACGTCGTGCCACAGCCATCCACCCTGTTGGTTGCGTCCAGCACCCAAGGATACGGATGCCGGCTTCAGAATTCGTTGCTGCATCGGCAGCTGTTCAGCCAGGGGAGATGCAGCGATGCCATCCGGCAAAGGCACTGAACGGTTCACGGCCGCGCAGGCGGTGTCTCACATCCTGAGACGTGGATGTGGTGCCATGTGACCCCTCGTAAAACGTCCCGGCTCCACTTTCCATGGTCTACGAACTCGCCAAGCGCACCGCCGATGCGGAGCAGAAGCTCGCCACCCGCGATGGCCTGCCGGCCCGCGATGGCGCACTGCTCAGCGCGCGCCTGCAGCGTCGCTACCAGGACCGCATCACCGGCAGCTTCGCCATTCCCGGCCGCGAAGGCCGCTATGCGCCGCTTCCCGCCTCGGTACCGCCGGCGCTGGCCGCGGCGCTGCAGGCACGCGGCATCGAGCAGCTCTACAGCCACCAGGCCGAGGCCTGGGAGGCCAGCCAGCGCGGCGAGCACGTGGCCATCGTCACCCCCACCGCCAGCGGCAAGTCGTTGTGCTACACCTTGCCGGTGGTCAGCGCGGCCATGCAGGACAAGGCCAAGGCGCTGTACCTGTTCCCGACCAAGGCGCTGGCCCAGGACCAGGTGGCCGAGCTGCTGGAACTCAACCGTGCCGGCGACCTGGGCGTGAAGGCCTTCACCTTCGATGGCGATACCCCGGGTGATGCACGGCAGGCGATCCGCCTGCATGGCGACATCGTGGTGTCCAACCCGGACATGCTGCACCAGGCGATCCTGCCGCATCACACCAAGTGGGCGCAGTTCTTCGAGAACCTGCGCTACATCGTCATCGACGAGGTGCATACCTACCGCGGCGTGTTCGGCAGCCACGTCACCAACGTGCTGCGCCGGCTCAAGCGCATCTGCGCGTTCTACGGCGTGCAACCGCAGTTCATCCTGTGCTCGGCCACCATCGGCAACCCGCAGGCGCATGCCGAGGCGTTGATCGAGGCGCCGGTCACCGCCATCACCGAATCCGGCGCACCCAGCGGGCCGAAGCAGGTGCTGCTGTGGAACCCGCCGGTGATCAATCCGGACCTGGGCCTGCGCGCTTCAGCGCGCTCGCAGAGCAACCGCATCGCGCGCATCGCGATCAAGTCCGGGTTGAAGACGCTGGTGTTCGCGCAGACACGGCTGATGGTCGAAGTGCTGACCAAGTACCTGAAGGACATCTTCGACCACGACCCGCGCAAGCCGCCGCGCATCCGTGCCTACCGCGGCGGCTACCTGCCCACCGAACGCCGCGAGACCGAGCGGGCGATGCGCGCCGGCAACATCGACGGCATCGTCAGCACCTCGGCGCTGGAGCTGGGGGTGGATATCGGCAGCCTGGACGTGGTCATCCTCAACGGCTACCCCGGCAGCGTGGCCGCCACCTGGCAGCGCTTCGGCCGTGCCGGCCGTCGCCAGCAGCCGGCGCTGGGGGTGATGGTGGCCAGCTCGCAGCCACTGGACCAGTACGTGGTGCGGCATCCGGATTTCTTCGCCGAAGCCTCGCCCGAACATGCGCGCATCGCGCCGGACCAGCCGCTGATCCTGTTCGACCACATCCGCTGCGCCGCGTTCGAGTTGCCGTTCCGGGTCGGCGATGGCTTCGGCCCGATCGACCCGGAAGTATTCCTGGAAGCGCTGGCCGAAACCGAGGTCCTCCACCGCGAAGGCGAACGCTGGGAATGGATCGCCGACAGCTACCCGGCCAACGCGGTCAGCCTGCGCGCGGTCGCCGACGGCAACTTCGTGGTGGTCGACCGCAGCGATGGCCGCCAGCAGATCATCGCCGAGGTCGATTATTCCGCCGCCGCGCTCACCCTGTACGAGGGCGCCATCCACATGGTGCAGTCCACGCCCTACCAGGTGGAAACGCTGGACTGGGAGGGCCGCAAGGCCTACGTCACCCGCACCCACGTGGACTACTACACCGACAGCATCGACTTCACCCGGCTCAAGGTGCTGGACCGCTTCGACGGCGGCGTGGCCGGCCGTGGCGATTCGCACCATGGCGAAGTGCACGTGGTGCGCCGCGTGGCCGGCTACAAGAAGATCCGCTACTACACCCACGAGAACATCGGTTATGGCCCGGTGAATCTGCCCGACCAGGAGCTGCACACCACCGCGGTCTGGTGGCAGTTGCCGCAGGCCCTGCTGCTGCGCGCGTTCGCCAGCAAGCAGGATGCGCTCGATGGCTTCCTCGGTGCGGCGTATGCGCTGCACATCGTCGCCACCGTGGCGGTGATGGCCGATGCGCGCGACCTGCAGAAGTCGGTCGGCAACGGCGATGGTTCCTGGTTCGCCATCGCCGACCAGAGCGGCCGTGGCCAGCTGCGCGGCAGCGAAGGCGATCCTGGCGGGGTGGAGCTGCTGCAGGAGTTCGTACCCACGGTCTATCTGTACGACAACTTCCCCGGCGGCGTCGGCCTCAGCGAACCGCTCTGGCAGCGCCAGGCCGAGCTGGTGCAGCGCGCGCGCGAACTGGTCCAGCGCTGCGACTGCAAGGCCGGCTGCCCGGCCTGTGTCGGCCCGGTGCTGGCCGCACAGGAGGACGATGAGACCTCGCCACGGGCGCTGGCGCTGCGCGTGCTGGACCTGTTCGATGCCGAGGCCTGCCAGTACGTGCGCGACGTGGTGGTGACCACGCGCGAGCCGATGGAGTTGCTGGCACCGTGAGCCTGAGCCTGGACAAGCTGCGCCTGCTGCGGAAGCAGGCCGGCGACCCGAAAGCCGCCGTACCGGCGGCACCGGACGCTCCCGCTGCACCTGCGGCACCGCGGGCCGCCAACGATGCGCGACAGCCGCCGGTCGAGCGCTCGGTGTTCGCCTGGGTCGAACAGGAGATCCGCCACAAGCCGACCGGCGCTGCGGCCTGTGCCCCGACACCGGCGCCGGCAACGCTGCGGCGGCCGGAGGTGGGAAGCCTGCATCGCCTGCTCGGCCTGCGCGCGCGCGGTTCCGCCACGCCGGCACGCGCCAGCGCACAGGATCGCCAGCTACCGGGGGAGGAGATCGCGCCGGGCCTGTTCCTGGTCGAATCGCTGCAACCGCAGCCGATCCCGGCCGCCCCGTTGTCACTGGCCTTCGCCAGGCGCGAGGACCAGCACGTGGCCGCGCGCGATCTGCTGTTCTTCGATACCGAGACCACCGGCCTGGCCGGTGGCACCGGCACCCGCGCCTTCATGATCGGCGCGGCCGACTGGCACGTGTGCCCGCAGCGCGGCGAGGGCCTGCGCATCCGCCAGCTGCTGATGTCCACCCTGGCCGCCGAAGAGGCGATGCTGGCCACCTTCGCCGGCTGGCTGCAGCCGTCCACCGTGTTCTGCAGCTACAACGGCCGCAGCTACGATGCGCCGCTGCTGAAGGCGCGCTATCGGCTGGCCCGCCAGCCCGACCCGATCAGTGCACTGGACCACGTCGACCTGCTCTACCCCACGCGCCGCCGTTACCGCGGCCGCTGGGAGAACTGCAAGCTGTCCACCATCGAACGCCAGCTGCTGCGCGTCGTGCGCGAGGACGACCTGCCGGGCTCGGAGGCGCCTGGTGCCTGGTTGCGCTTCCTGCGCGGCGGCGACGCGGTGAACCTGCGGCGGGTGGCCGACCACAACCACCAGGACGTGGTGACCCTGGCCCTGCTGTTGCAGCGGCTGGTACGCGAGGAACAGCGCGAACGCGAGACGCTGGCGCTGGTCGGGCAGTAGGCGTTGACATGCCCTGACGGTGGCAGCGGTGACACTGCCGGCACCATCCACGCCTGGAGCCTGACGATGCGTCCCAGTCCCCTTGTCCTGCTCGCCATCCTGCCCTTGGCCGCCTGCAGTCACGCCGGCGGCAGCACCGCCCACGATCCTGCGCCGGCGCCCGTGGCCGATGCCGGGCACGAATGCAGACCCGAGGCGCTGGACGCCTTCACCGGCAAGACCGCCGACGAGGCCACGATCAGGAAACTGGTGGCTGACAGCGGCGCGCGCGGCGCACGGGTGGTCAAGCCGGGCATGGCGGTGACCATGGACTTCCGCCAGGACCGCGTCACCGTGCAGGTGGACGCGCAGAACCGCATCGAACGCGCCAGCTGCGGTTGATCGGCCCGGTGGGTGCCGGCCACTGGCCGGCGCCCCACATTGCCGGCCAGCGGCCGGCACTACCAGTCAGAGACGCTCGGCCTTGCCGCTGGCCAGTGCGCGCGCGATCACCTGCTGTGCCTGCTGCGACGCCTGCGCATGCACGCGGGCCTGGCGCTCGCCAAGCGCGGCCTGCTGGCTGCCCAGCGCCGCCTGACGGCTGGCCAGTTCAGACTGCTGGCTGGCCAGCCGCTGGATATCGCGGGTGTGGCTGGCACGCGCGGTTTCGTTGTCCACGTCCTGCATGGCACGACGTGCCTGTGCTGCGGCCTCACGCGCGGCCTCACGTGCAATGGACGAATCGCGGGTCGCGCCCCGCGCCGCCTTCGCCGCCTCGGCCGCCGCTTCGCGGTTGATGTCATGCGCGGCCATCGCGCTGCGCGCGGCCTGGGCGGCCGCCAAGGCGATGCGTCGCGCCTCCTCGCCCTGCAGGCGGCCCATCTCGCCCATCTGCCTGCCGAGTTCACCCTGCCGGCGGCCCAGCGCACTCTGCTGACGGCCGAGTTCGCGCTGCTGGCGGCCCAGATCCACCGCGCCACTGTAGGCACGCTGCAGGCTCTGGATCATCATCGGATCGCGCACCACGTAGCGCTTGTCGCCCTGGCGGAACCACAACGCCGGGCCCTTGCCGAGCTGCTGGCGGGCCACCGTCACGTCATCCATGCCGCCGTTGGCGAAGGTCGAATCACCATCGACCAGCACGAAGGCCTGCGGCGGCGACCTGCCCAGGTCCAGGCGGCCATAGGTGGTGATGGATGAGGCCGTCGAAGTCGTTCCCTGGGGGTCTTCGGCCATGCCGGCGGCGGCGTCGAAATCGGCCACGTCGGCATCGTCGGGCCCGGTCGTATCAGCGGGTTCGGCCGGTGCTGCAGGCGCCTCCGGTGCAGCCGGTGCTGCAGGCGCCTCCGGCACACCCGCGGCCGATGGCGGTGCGGCCGGGGCCTTGGGAGCCTTCGGCGGTGGCGGCACAGCCACCTTCGGTGCCGTCGGCGGCGCGGGCGGAGCCGGCGGCACCGGGGCCGCGACCAGGCGCATCGGCGCCACGCCCACCAGGACCACGACGGCCGTCAGCGCCATCGCCAGAACGCGCGGGCAGGCCCGGCGCGGCTGCAGCGACAGCAGGCGGCGCTTGAGGCTGGTGGCGTCCGGCGCGGCACTGGCCACGCCCAGGTGTGGCTGCGGCGCAACGCCCAGCTGCAGCAGCAGGCGGCCATAGGCCTGGCGGCTGGCACCCTGCTGGCCCACCACGGCCGCATCCACGGCTTCCTCGCGGGCCTGCGCGTATTCGCGCACCGACAGGCGCAGCAACGGGTGGAAGAAGAACAGGTGCTGGGCCAGCGCGGGCAGCAGGCCCCATTGCAGGTCACGGCGCTGCAGGTGCTGCAGTTCGTGGGTCAGTGCCAGGTCCAGCGCGTCGCCCTGCAGGGCGTTGTCGCCCGCCGGCAGCAGCAGCACCGGGCGGAACGGACCGACCAGCTGCGGTGCGTCCACCTGCCTGCTCATCCACAGCCGCGGCGCAGGGCGCACGCCGTGTGCATCGGACGCCAGCTGCAACGCGGCTACCAGCGCCTCGTCCGTGCAGGGATACGCCGCCGCCAGCAACGCGCGGCAGCGACGCCATTCACCGAAGGTGCGCAGGGCCATCAGCAGCACGCCCGACATCCACAGGCCGGCCAGTGCCACCGCCCACCACGCCATGGCCGGCATGTCCGCCGCAGCCGTGGGCATCGCAGCCAGCAGCTGTGCCGAGGCTTCCGGGGCCAGCGGATAGACCACGTCGGCGGCCGCATCGGTTGCGGTCATCGCCACCGCCTGCGGTGCGGGCAGCCAGGCCAGCTGCAGCGGCTGGCTCCAGAACAGGCCAAGCACGGCCTGCAGCGATACCAGCCACCACAGGCGGCAGCGGGTCGCCGCCGACAGTGACGGCAGCGCGCGGCACACGCCATACACCAGGGCCACCAGCAACACAGTCTGCAGGCTGGTCCAGCCCAGCCGTTCCAACAACGGGATCAGCATCGTGGTGTCCATGGCTCAGCCCTCGTGGCGACGCGATTGGAGTTGGGCCACCAGCGCTTCCAGCTCGGCCAGTTCGTTGTCGCTGACCTGCTGGCGCTGCGACAGGTAGGCCACGAACGGCGACACCGAGCCCTGCAGGGTGTTGTCGACGAACTGGGCCACGGCGCCCTGCAGCACGCTCTGCGGGCCACGGGTGGCCTGGTAGCGGTAGACGCCGTCCTGCTGGTGGCGCTGAAGATACCCCTTCGCCCGCAGCCGCTCCATCATCGTCAGCACGGTCGAACGGGCCAGGCCGCGGGCCTCGCCGTAGCCACTGGCGACCTCGCCGACCGTGGCCGGCGCATGTTCATCGATGTACTGCAGCAGGGCCAGTTCCTGGTCCCCGATCGTCTTGCCACGCATGACACCACTCCCTTGACTACACGTGTCGTCACTTTCTCTGTGACGACAACTGTAGTCAACCCCCCGGAAGTCATGGGCCGACGAACGGTAGGCACCACCGCGCCCTTAAACCTTTGACGCGCCGTCTGCATCCGATCCGCAACGTCCCAGTGGAATGCCGCATGTTCCGTCCCACGCTCCGAGTGCTGCTCATGCTCATCAGTGCACTGCCCTTCGCTGCCATCTCTGCCAGCCACGACCCGGCCAACGACCAGACCCGCCGCCTGATCCGCCAGGTCATGCTGGAACAGCGCATCCCCGGCTTGCAGGTCGCCGTGGTCAAGCAGGGACAGATCGTGCTGTCAGAGGCCTATGGCCTGGCCAACGTCGAGAACGGCGTGCCCGCCTCGCGCGATACCCGCTTCCCGCTCAATTCGGCCACCAAGGCGTTCACCGGCGTGGCCGCCGCACAGTTGGCACAGCGGGGGCAGCTGGATCTGGACGCGCCGGCGTCGCGCTACCTGGATGATCTTCCACCTGCGTGGAAAGACGTACGCGTGCGCCAGTTGCTGGCGCATACCTCAGGCCTTCCGGACATCCTTGATGCGAACGGACTGCTTGGCGGTGGCTCCGAGGCACAGGCATGGGCGGCAGTCACCGCGCGCCCTGTCGAAGCCGCCCCGGGGCAGCGTTTTGCCTACAACCAGACCAACTACGTGCTGCTGGCCAGGATCATCGCGCAGCTATCCGGCATGCCCTACGAACGCTTCCTGGCCACCGGCCAGTTCAGCAGTGCACGCATGGCGCGCACCACCTTCGGCGACAGCTATGACCTGATTCCGGAGGTAGCGACGATGTACAGCCTGGCCCCGCGTGCCACCGACGCGGCGGATGCGCCGTCGCGCCTGTCGCACTGGTTCTATGACATACCGCCTTCGTTGTGGGCCGGTGGCGGCATCCTCACCACCGCCGACGACACCGCGCGCTGGCTGGTCGCGCTGACCGAAGGCGGCCTGCTGGACGACGCCGCGCGTGCACGCATGTGGTCGGCCGAGCGTCTGGCCGATGGCCGTGCCGGCCCCTGGGCCGCCGGCTGGCCCGTGCTGCAGGACACACCGGACCTGCAGGTCGCCGGCATCGGCGGTGCCCGCTCGGCCTTCGTGGTCTACCCCGAGCGCGGCGTGGCGGTGGTGGTGCTGACCAATCTTGTCGGTGCCAATCCGCAGCAGTTCATTCCACGCATCGCCGATCTTTATGCGCCTGCGGTGACCGTGCCCTGAGGTGGCCGGCCAGCGGCCGGCACTACCGCCAGTGCTTGTTCACCCACGTGGCCCGCCCATCACCGGCAGGATCACCCCGCTGATGTAGCTGGCACAGGCTGGCGACGCCAGGAACACATAGGCCGGTGACAGCTCCTCGGGCTGTGCGGGCCGGCCCATGTCACTGTCCTTGCCGAATTCCGCTACGTCTTCAGCCTGCTTGTCAGCCGGATTCAAGGGCGTCCACACCGGACCGGGTGCCACGCAGTTGACCCGGATGCCACGTGGCAGCAGCTGGCTGGCCAGGGCCTTGGTGAACGCATGGATCGCGCCCTTGGTGGCCGAGTAATCGATCAGCGCCTTGCTGCCGAAGAGTCCGGTTTCCGAACCGGTGTTGATGATGCTGGCGCCCTCGCCCATGTGCGGCAGTACCGCACGCGCCATCTGGATGTAGCCGCCGATGTTGGTCTGCAGCGTCTCTTGCAGGTGCGCGTCTTCCAGATCCTCCAGCCGCTCGCAGTGCAGCTGGAACGCGGCGTTGTTGACCAGGATGTCGATGCCACCGAAGGCCTTGGCCACCTGCTTCACCGCCTTGTTGCAGAAGCGCGGGTCGCGCACGTCACCGGCGATCACCACACAGCGGCCGCCTTCGCGCTCCACGTGCTGGCGGGTGAGGTCGGCATCTTCGGCCTCGTCCAGGTGCAGAACCGCCACATCGGCGCCTTCGCGTGCGAACAGCACGGCCACCGCGCGGCCGATGCCGGAATCACCGCCCGTGACGATCGCGCGCATGCCCTGCAGCTTGCCGCTGCCGGTGTAGTCCGGCGCGAGGAAGCGCGGCGCCAGCGCCAGTTCGTGTTCGTGCCCCGGCTTTGCCAGCTGCTGGGCCGGCATGGCCTCCGGCTGGCGGCGTGCGCCGGCCTGGGTGGCGGTCTTTTTCGTGGCCTTCTTGGCCGCGCGGGCGTCCTTGGCCTTTTCCTGGTCCTGCAGGCGCCGCTGCCGGGCGGCAACGCGGGCGGCACGGGGATCACCGGCGGCGGCCTTGCGCGTTGCGGTCTTCACCACCCGCGTACGCGCAGTGCCTGCAGCCGTTTCCGCAGCCGGCGCCTTCGCACCCTTGCGTACCTTGGGGGATGCCTTGCGGCGGGCGGGCACCTTCTTGCTCGTGGCCATGGGGTCTCCTTCAGTCAGATGGGAATGGGGGCTGCTCAGGCGCGGTCGGCCACGCCCTGCACGCCGGCGTGGCTGGCACAGTGCGCACAGCAGAAGATCCGGCCGTCGCCTTCGACGCCGTGGCCGATCACCGCGCAGTCGCAGTGCGCGCAGTGCGGGGCGAAGGCATGGATCGCGCACTCGAACGAGTCAAACGTGCCGCTGCGCCCGCCCTGCTGCAGGGTGAAGCTCTTGTCGTAGTCGTTACCGCAGACATCACAGGTGGCCATCTCGCGCCTCCGTGGTGTGGAAAGAAACGTCAGTGTGGCCATCGCCGATGTCGCCGACGGTGAATGCCCTGTGTCGCGCGCGTGCAGGCCATTCATGCCGTCACCACGCAGCGCCCGGCACGCTGTCGACCCGATCACCACGGAGCAGGACCATGATGCGCGCATTCAGCGTGGCCGTACTCACTTTCGCCGTCACCGCCTGCAGCAGTACGCCGGTCGCACAGGTACAGCCGATCGATGGCGTGATTTCCGGCCAGTGCCACAGCGACAAGGTGCGTGGCGCCGTGGGCCTGGCCGCTTCGGACGCCACCGTGGCCCGCGCACGCGTGGACAGCGACAGCCTGCAGGTGCGCGTGCTGCGCCATGACGGCCCGCGGGTACCACCGGCCAGTGAAGGCGGCGACCGCCTGACCATCGAGAAAGGCCGGACCAACAACATCGTCGCGATCTATTGCGGCTGACGACGGCGGCTGAGCCGGCGCGCCCTGCGCAGTACGCGCAGGGTGGCCTGCTCCCACTGGCGCGGCCCACGCAGGCCGGCCAGCGCCGCCAGTTCACCGCGCTCCCAGCCGGCAAACACGCACGGGTCGATGTAGGCCTTGCGGCACACGGCCGGTGTGTTGCCCAACCGCGCCGCGACCTGGCACACCACGCTGCGCTGTGCCTGCGCCAACGCACGCTGGCTGGCCGGTTCCGGCAGCTCGGTGGCGGCAAACGCCTGCACTGCGGCCACGGTGCCGCCCCAGGTGCGGAAATCCTTGGCCGTGAAATCTTCGCCCATCACTTCGCGCAGATAATCGTTCACTGCACCCGAATCCACCGGCTGCAGCGCACCTTCATCGTCGCGGTACTGGAACAGCGCCTGGCCCGGCAGCTGCTGCAGGCGCCGCACCAGCAGCCCCAGCCGGCGATCACCCACGGTCACTTCCTGCAGCTGGCCGGACTTGCCTCGGAAACGCATGCGCACCCGCCCACCCCGCAACAGCTCCAGATGGCGGTTGCGCAGGGTGGTCAGCCCGAATGAACGGTTCTGCTGGGCATAGGTTTCATTGCCGACCCGCACCAGCGTGTCGGCCAGCAGTGCGACCACCATCGCCAGCACCTTTTCGCGCGGAAACCCTGGACGCTTCAGGTCCCGCGACAGCCGTCGCCGCAGCGTGGGCAGGGCGTCGCCAAAGGCGATGATGCGGTCGAACTTGCCGGCGTCGCGCTCTTTCGCCCAGTCGGCGTGGTAACGGTACTGCTTGCGCCCGCGCGCATCGCGGCCGGTGGCCTGCAGGTGGCCGTTGGCGTGGGCGCAGATCCACACGGCGGTGTAGGCCGGTGGAATGGCCAGTGCGCGGATGCGCTGCAGGGTGGCCGCATCGCGGACCACGTGACCGTCCGCGTCGCGGTAGCTGAAGCCCTGGCCGGCGCGGCGCCGGCTGATGCCCGGCTGGGTGTCATCGACATAGCGCAGGCCGGCCGCGCGCGCGGCCTGTCGTTCGGGGGAAGAGGGGGTTGGCATGACCACAGTGTCGCCGTCGCGATGCCGCGATCCTGTCGATAACAGAAGACAAACACGTGAGGGTCGGATCGCCGCTATGCTCGGGTTTTCACAATCCCTTCCGGAGTCATGATGTCGTTCCCGATTCGCGCCCGTTCGCTCTCCGCCCTGCTGCTGCCGGCCGTACTGGCCCTGACCGCCTGCCAGGCTCCGGCGCTGGATGAACAGGATTCGGCCACGGCCCATGCGCAGCAGGCGGCCGAAGCGGCCAAGGCACCGGCCGACGAAGCCGGCAAGGCCACCGAGGCACCGCCGGTCGGCACCTGCGATGCCAGCCAGGTGCAGAGCCTGGTCGGCCAGGCCTATGCCGACGCGCTGGGCAAGCAGGCGCAGGAAGATGCCGGTGCCCACCAGCTGCGCGTGATGAAGCCCAACGACGTGGCCACGATGGAGTTCCTTGGCGACCGCCTGAACGTCGAAGTGGACGACAAGGGCCTGGTCAGCGGCGTGCGCTGCGGCTGAGGCCGACCCCGCGCCGGCACGGGGTTGCCGGCGCGTTCCGTTGCACCTGCAACCGTGTATTGCGGCGTTGCAGCAACCTGTGATCTAGTCGAGGCATCCGGTGGCCTCACGATGCGCTCCAGGGATTGGGCGGGCTTGAGTGTCCCCGTTCAATTCATCCCGCATCGAGGTAGAGATGGCCCCCCGCAACCGCCAAGGGCTTTACGACCCGCGCTCCGAGCGCGATGCCTGTGGCTTTGGCATGGTCGCCCAGCTCGACGATCAACCTTCGCGCCTGCTGGTCGATACCGCCATCGCCGCGCTGTCGCGCATGACCCACCGTGGCGGTGTTGCCGCCGATGGCCTGACCGGCGATGGCTGCGGCCTGCTGCTGCGCCGCCCCGACGCGTTCCTGAAACTGCTGGCCAGCGAAGCCGGCATCGCCGTCTCCGCACGCTTTGCTGCCGGCCTGGTGTTCCTGCCCCACGACGCCGATGCCGCCCATGCCTGCCGCACCCAGCTGCAGGCGCAGGTCGAAGCGGTCGGCTGCCGGGTCGCCGGCTGGCGCGAAGTGCCGACCGATGACAGCGTCTGCGGCCAGCTGGCGCGTGACACCCTGCCGCGCATCGAGCAGGTGTTCGTCGATGCCGGCGTCGGCCAGGACGATGCCGGCTTCGCGCTGGCGCTGTTCCTGGCCCGCCGCCGCAGCGAACAGCAGCTGCGCGATCACGCTGATTTCTACGTCACCACCCTCACCCCCGATGCGATCAGCTACAAGGGCATGGTGCTGCCGGACAAGCTCAGCCGCTTCTATCCGGACCTGCAGCGGCGCGAGCTGGCCTCCAGCGCGATCGTGTTCCACCAGCGCTTCTCGACCAACACGCTGCCGCGCTGGCCGCTTGCCCACCCGTTCCGGATGCTCGCCCACAATGGCGAGATCAACACCATCGAAGGCAACCGCCGCTGGGCCCAGGCGCGCAGCAAGGTGTGGAAGACGCCGCGCTTTGACATCGCCGAATTCGACCCGGTGATCTCCATGCACGGCTCGGACTCGCAGAGCCTGGACAACATGCTGGAACTGATGGTCGCCGGTGGCATGGAGCTGATCCAGGCGCTGCGCATCCTGGTGCCGCCGGCCACCCAGTCGCTGGAGTTCAAGGACCCGGACCTGGCCGCGTTCTACGAGTTCCACGGTCTGAACAGCGAGCCGTGGGATGGCCCGGCCGGCATCGTTGCCTGCGACAGCCGCTACGCCGTCTGCACCCTCGACCGCAACGGCCTGCGCCCGGCGCGCTGGATGCTGACCGCCGACCGCCACTTCCTGGTTGCCTCTGAAGCGGGCGTGTGGGAAGTGCCCACCGAGCGGGTGGTGCGCAAGGGCAAGCTCGGCCCCGGCGAGATGATCGCGATCGACCTCAAGCGCGGCGATCTGCTCGACTCCGATGCGGTGGACCGCATCAACCGCGGCCGCGCGCCCTACAAGCAGTGGCTGCAGCAGGGCGTGACCTACCTGCAGACCGAACTGATCGACCCGTCGCTGGTGGAAGAGCCGTTCGACGAAGCCACCCTGCGCAGCTACCACAAGCTGTACCAGCTCAGCAGCGAGGAAGTGGAGCAGGTGCTGCGGCCGCTGGCCGAGACCGAGCAGGAAGCCACCGGCTCGATGGGCGACGACACGCCGATGGCGGTGCTGAGCCAGCGCAGCCGCCCGCTGTACGACTATTTCCGCCAGGCCTTCGCGCAGGTCACCAACCCGCCGATCGATCCGCTGCGCGAAGACTGCGCGATGTCCCTGTCCACCCAGCTCGGCAAGGAGACCAACATCTTCCATGCCGGCCCGGAGACGGTGAACCACGTCATCCTCAATTCGCCGGTGCTGAGCCAGCGCAAGCTGCGCCAGCTGCTGAAGATGGACCAGTACGTGCAGGCCAACCGCCTGCTCGATCTGTCCTACAGCGAAGACGAGGGCCTGCGCGCCGGCATCGAGCGCATCTGTGCCGAGGCCGAACAGGCCGCGCGCGATGGCATGGTGATGTTGCTGCTGTCCGACCGCTACCCGGTGGCCGGACGCCCGATGGTGCATGCCCTGCTCGCCACCAGCGCCATCCACCACCACCTGTCGCGGCTGGGCTTGCGCTGCGACGTCAACCTGATCGTCGAGACCGGCACCGCGCGCGATCCGCACCACATGGCCTGCCTGCTCGGCTTCGGTGCCACCGCGGTATATCCGTACCTGGCCTATCAGACCCTGTTCGACCTCGGCCGTCGCGGCATCCTCAAGCTCAGCAAGGGCGGTGAGCAGTCGCAGATCGGCCGCCGCTACCGCAAGGGCGTCTACAAGGGCCTGTCGAAGATCATCTCGAAGATGGGCATCTGCACCGTGGCCAGCTACCGCGGCGCGCAGCTGTTCGAGATCATCGGCCTGGAACCGGAAGTGGTGGACCTGTGCTTCCCGGATACCGCCTCGCGCATCGGCGGCGCCGGCTTCGCACGCCTGGACGCCGATGCGCGCGAGCTGTGCGCGCAGGCCTGGGACGCGCAGCAGGATGTCGATGTCGGTGGCCTGCTGAAGTACGTGCACGGCGGCGAATACCACATGTACAACCCGGACGTGGTCACCACCCTGCAGCGCGCGGCGCGCAGCGGTGACCCGCGTGCGTGGCAGCAGTATTGCGATGCGGTGCATGCGCGCCCGCCCTCGGCACTGCGTGACCTGCTGGAACTGGTACCGGCCGCCGTGCCGGTACCGCTGGACGAGGTCGCCCCGGCCAGCGCACTGTTCCCGCGCTTCGATACCGCGGCGATCAGCCTCGGCGCCCTGTCGCCGGAAGCGCATGAAGCGCTGGCCATTGCCATGAACCGCCTGGGCGGCCGCAGCAATTCCGGCGAAGGCGGCGAAGACCCGGCACGCTACGGCACGCAGCGCCGCAGCAAGATCAAGCAGGTGGCGTCCGGGCGCTTCGGCGTGACCGCCGAGTACCTGGTCAATGCCGAGGTGCTGCAGATCAAGGTCGCCCAGGGCGCCAAGCCCGGCGAAGGCGGCCAGCTGCCCGGCCACAAGGTCAACGAACTGATCGCACGGCTGCGCTACGCACGCCCCGGCATCGGCCTGATCTCGCCGCCGCCGCACCACGACATCTATTCCATCGAAGACCTGGCGCAGCTGATCTACGACCTCAAGCAGGTCAACCCGACCGCGCTGGTGTCGGTGAAACTGGTCAGCCATGCCGGCGTGGGGACGATCGCCGCCGGCGTGGTCAAGGCCGGTGCGGACCTGATCACCATTTCCGGCCATGACGGTGGCACTGGCGCGTCGCCGGTCAGCTCGATCCGCTATGCCGGCGTGCCGTGGGAACTGGGTGTGGCCGAAGCGCACCAGGCGCTGCTGGCCAACGACCTGCGCGGGCGCACCCTGCTGCAGACCGATGGCGGGCTGAAGACCGGCCTGGACGTGGTCAAGGCCGCGCTGCTGGGCGCGGACAGCTTCGGCTTCGGCACGGCGCCGATGATCGTGCTGGGCTGCAAGTACCTGCGCATCTGCCACCTCAACAACTGCGCCACCGGCGTGGCCACCCAGGACGAACGCCTGCGCGAGAACCACTTCACCGGCCAGCCGGAGCGCGTGGAGAACTTCTTCCGGCTGCTGGCCGA
This sequence comes from Stenotrophomonas pavanii, assembly GCF_900101175.1. Lineage (GTDB taxonomy): Bacteria > Pseudomonadota > Gammaproteobacteria > Xanthomonadales > Xanthomonadaceae > Stenotrophomonas > Stenotrophomonas pavanii. Next base: position 126,862 of record NZ_FNFQ01000005.1, read on the forward strand.
AGAAGTGCGTGGCTGGCTGTCCTACCTGGGCGCGCGTTCGCTGGAAGAGATCGTCGGCCGCACCGACCTGCTGCGGCAGATCGAGGCCGCGCCGCGTGACGGCGTACGCGTGGACCTGTCGCGCCTGCTGGCCGACAGCCGCTATGAAGGCAGCCACTGCGCCGCGCAGCGCCTGTACGAATCGCCGGACAGCCTGGCCACGCAGATGGATGGCCTGCTGGCCCCGGCCATCGAGCACAAGCGCGGCGGCGAGCATCGCTTCCTGATCCACAACACCGACCGCAGCATCGGCACCCGCCTGGCCGGCGCGGTGGCACGCGCGCACGGCAACCAGGGCATGGCCGACACGCCGCTGGAACTGCGCTTCCGCGGCAGCGCCGGGCAGAGCTTCGGCGCCTTCAATGTCGGCGGCCTGCACCTGGAAGTGGAAGGCGAAGCCAACGATTACGTCGGCAAGGGCATGGCCGGCGGCCGGCTGGTGGTGCGGCCGCCGCGGGGCGCGCGCTTCGAGGCACGCAGCACTGCCATCATCGGCAACACCTGCCTGTACGGCGCCACCGGCGGTGAACTGTTCGCTGCCGGTCGTGCCGGCGAACGCTTCGCGGTGCGCAATTCCGGCGCGCTGGCGGTGGTCGAAGGGGCCGGTGACCACTGCTGCGAGTACATGACCGATGGCGTGGTGCTGGTGCTGGGCAAGGTCGGCCTGAACTTCGGTGCCGGCTTCACCGGTGGCCTGGCCTACGTGCTGGACGTCGACCGCGACTTCGTCGACCGCTACAACCACGAGCTGATCGACATCCATCGCGTGTCCGCCGAAGGCTTCGAGAACTATCGCCAGCACCTGCACCGCCTGATCGGCCGCCACCGCGAGCTGACCGGCAGCATCTGGGCACAGCAGATCCTGGACGAGTTCCGCGATTACATCGGCAAGTTCTGGCTGGTCAAACCGAAGGCCGCCAGCATCGAGTCGCTGACCGAAACGCTGCGCCGCGCCGCGTAACGGTAGTGCCGGCCGCTGGCCGGCAACCCAGGACCACGTAGTGCCGGCCGCTGGCCGGCAACCGCAAAACACCACAGAGCCCGCCATGAGCCGCAAGCACGCCTTCCAGTTCCTCGACCTGCCCCGCACCATGCCGCAGCGCATTCCGGTGGAACTGCGCACCTCCGGCGACTGGGGCGAGCTGTACGGAAAGTTCGGCAAGGAAGACGCGCAGTACCAGGCCGGCCGCTGCCTGGACTGCGGCAACCCCTACTGCAGCTGGAAGTGCCCGGTGCACAACGCCATTCCGCAGTGGCTGCAGCTGGTGCAGGAGAACCGCATCCACGAGGCCGCCACGCTGTGCCACAGCACCAACCCGCTGCCGGAAGTCTGCGGCCGGGTCTGCCCGCAGGACCGGCTGTGCGAAGGCAGCTGCACGCTGGAGGAATTCGGCGCGGTCACCATCGGCGCGGTGGAGAAGTACATCGTCGATACCGCCCTGGCCAGTGGCTGGCGCCCGGACCTAGGCGCGGTACGGCCGACCGGCCACAGCGTTGCGGTGATCGGGGCCGGCCCCGCGGGCCTGGCCTGCGCCGATCGCCTGGCCCGCGCCGGCATTGCCGCGGTGGTCTACGACCGCTACGAGCAGATCGGCGGCCTGCTGCAGTTCGGCATTCCCAGCTTCAAGCTGGACAAGGACGTGATCCACCGGCGCCGCGAAGTGCTGGAAGGCATGGGCGTGCAGTTCCGCCTCGGCGTGGAGATCGGCCGCGACCTCAGCGTGCAGCAGCTGCTGGACACCCACGATGCCGTGTTCGTCGGTACCGGTGCCTACCGTTATACCGACGGTGGCCTCGACGGCCAGGACCTGAAGGGCGTGCTGCCGGCACTGCCGTTCCTGGTGCAGAACAGCCGCATCGTCGGCGGCGATGACCCGAAGGGGCGGCCGATTGCCGGCTGGGAAGACACCATCGCCCTGCCCGACCTCAACGGCAAGCGCGTGGTGGTGCTCGGTGGCGGTGATACCGGCATGGACTGCGTACGCAGCGCCGTGCGCCTGGGCGCGGCCAAGGTCACCTGTGCCTACCGCCGCGACGAAGCCAACATGCCCGGCAGCGCGCGCGAAGTGGCCAATGCGCGCGAAGAAGGCGTGCGCTTCCTGTTCAACCGGCAGCCGCTGTCGATCGAAGCCGGCGCCGACGACGAAGTGATCGGCGTGACCGTGGTCGAAACGCGGCTGGGCGAACCCGATGCCAATGGCCGCCAGAACGCCGTACCGATCGAAGGCAGTGAATCGCTGCTGGAGGCGGACGTGGTGATCATCGCCTTCGGCTTCTCGCCCAGCGTGCCGGCGTGGCTGGCCGAACTGGGCGTGGAAGCCCAGTCCAACGGCCGCATCCTCGCCGGTGGCAAGGACCGTCTGCCGTTCCAGACCGCGCACCCGCGCCTGTTCGCCGGTGGCGATGCGGTGCGCGGTGCCGATCTGGTGGTGACCGCCGTGGCCGAAGGTCGCGACGCCGCTGCCAGCATCGTCCGCCTACTGGCGCACTGAGTCAGGCAGCAGCAGCGCGTCCAGCAGCGCGCGCAGTTCGCGCGCCTCCAGCGGCTTGGCCAGGAAATGGTCGATGCCCGCATCACGGCAGGCCTCACGGGTGCGCTCCAGCACGCTGGCGGTCAGCGCAATGATCGGGACCCGTGCACGGGTGGCGCAGGCGTCGCTCCGGATCGCCCGGGCCAGCGCGAAGCCATCCATGTGCGGCATGTGGCAGTCGGTGATCACCAGGTCGAACGGCTGCCCCTGCCAGGCCTCCCAGGCCTGCAGGCCGTCGCCGCAGGCGTGCACCTGCAGGCCCAGCTCGCACAGGCGTTGTGCCAGCAACTGCAGGTTGGTCGGATGATCCTCGGCCACCAGCACCCGCGCCGGTGGCAGCGGTCGTTGCGCGGCCCGTGCCGTCGCCGGTCCCGCCGCGGGGGCCGCACAGGCCGCCAGGTCCAGCTCCAGCCACACGGTGGTGCCCTTGCCGGGCACGCTGCGCAGGTGGAGGCGCCCGCCCATCGACGTCGCCAGCTCGCGGCAGATCGACAGCCCCAGGCCACTGCCGCCGAAGCGGCGCGTGGTCGACGCCTCGGCCTGCTCGTAGGCGGCAAACACCGCCTGTTGCCGTTCCACGCTGATGCCCACGCCGGTGTCGGTCACCTGCAGGCGCAGCTGCTGGCCGCCCTCGCGCTGCTGCAGCACGCGGACCTGCAACACCACGCACCCCTGCAGGGTGAACTTGAGTGCATTGCCGGCCAGGTTGAACAGGACCTGCCGCAGGCGCAGCCCATCGGCCAGCGACCAGGCCTGCAATGCCGGGTCGATCTCGCTGTGCAGTTGCAGGCCCCGGCTGCTCGCGACCGGCGCCAGCAGCTGCTGCACCGCCCGCACCATCGCCGCCAGGTCGGTCGGGCGCAGCTGCAGCGGGGCGGGTTGCAGGCGCTGGCTGTGCAGCACGTCGTCGAGGATCTGCCGCAGCATCTGCGCCGCATCCGCCACCGTGCCCAGCACCTGCTGCTGGCCCGCGTCGAGCGGCCCGCCCGCCAACCGCTCCAGCATGCCCAGCAGGGTGCTCATCGGCGTGCGGATCTCGTGGCTCATGGTCGCCAGGAAATGGCTCTTGGCCAGCGCCGCCTGCTCGGCTGCGCGGCGTGCATCGGCCAGCGCCGTCGCCCGCGCCTGTGCTTCGCTGACGTCCATCCAGTAACCACTCCACTCCACGCTGCTGTCATCGCACGGCAACGGGCGCCCCTGCGAGCGGACCCAGCGCCAGCCCTGCGCCGACCGGGTGCGGAAAGTGACGTCGATCGGGCCGCGCGCCAACGCGGCAGCTTCGATGCAGGCCATCACCCGGCTGCGGTCGTCGGGATGGACGGCGGCCAGCAGCTGGAAGTGATCGATCCGCGCGGTCTCCACGCTCACCCCGAACAGCGCCTGCACATCACCGGCGATCTGGGTCAGGCTGTAGTGCCCGGTCGCCGAGCGGCGGGCCTGGTAGACCACCGCCGGCAGGTTCGCGGTGACCTCCTGCAAGCGCTGCTCCAGCACGCGCCGGCGGGTGCTCTCACGATGCACGCGCCAATAGCCAAAGGCATGGACCAGCGCGAGCGCGAGCAGGACCAGCGACGCCGGCACCAGCCAACGCAGCGTCGCGCCGGCGGGTTGTGCCCGTGGCCGCTCCGGCCGCCACGCGCTGTGCTCGGATGCGCGATGCGCGTCGTCCTCCTGCCGCAACTGCTGGTCGAAGGCAGCGATCACCCCGGCACAGGCCGGCACCGCTGCCACCACCAGGGCATCACCGAAGCCCGCCGGTGCGGCGATCACCAGCGGGTCACCCGGCCCGGCACGGAGCGCGGCTTCGACTTCAGCAAGATTGGCGATCACGGCATCGACCAGCCCGGCGCGCAGCAGTGACAGCGCATGGTCCAGCGGCGCAGGGGCCAGCAGCTGCGCGCCCGGGGCCTGCTCGGCCAGCAGTGCCTCCAGCGGTAGCCGGTCCGGACTGGCCACGCTGCGCCCACGCAGGTCCTCCAGCCCCAGCACGGCTGCCGCGCTCTCGCGCCGCACGATCACCTGTGGCACCTCCAGGTAGGCCCTGCTGGCCACCCATCCGGCGGGGAGCTGCGCCTGCGGCCACCCCAACAGCACCTGGGTGCCGGCCGGCACCTGGCCCTCGGTGAGCGCCGCGGCAGCCAGAGGCCTGGCATCCGTCGCCGCCGGCTCGCCCAGCAGCGGCAGATAGTCTGCAGCCAATCCCGCAAGGTCGCCCTGCACGCTGTAGGACAGCGGCGGCCGATCGGAGCGCCATGCCACCTGCAACGGGCTTGTGCAGCTGGACGCAGTGGCGACGCCGGGCAGCAGCAGCATTGTCATGACAGCGGCGACGGCGCGGCGGCCGGCGGCATTCACGGTAGGCGTCCTCATTTCGCGGGCAGGAACCACGGCCGCGCAGCGGTACCGCTGCCAGCCACGCTAGCGGGGCAGGCTTCCGCCACAATGAGAAAAATTGGAAAAACATCCGCATCGGCGGATGGCGACATACACTGCCGCTTCTACCCGTCCCTACGGAGCGCTCGATGCGTATCGGCCTGGCCGCCAACCGTCTCCATCACCACGATGCACGCGCTGCGCTGTTCCGCTGGCTGCGTGCCAGCGAGGCGGGCCTGCGGGAGCTGGGGGTGTCACTGCATGCGGTCGGGCGCACCCACGACGCCATCGCGCGGCAGGGCTTCCTGGCCGGGTACGGCGGCCTGCACCGGTATCCCTACGGCCGCGAAGGTGGCCTGATGAAGCTGGTGGCCGAAGTGGTCGGCATGGGACCGGAGCGCACCCTGGACGGCGCGATCTACCTGATCGACCCGGTCGATCCTTCCTCGGTGTTTCCGGAAGCCACTGCGCTCAAGCGGCAGTGTGTAATCCACGGCAAGCCGTTCATCTCAACCGTGGCCACCGCGCGCGACTGGATCGAAGTGGAGCGCATCCACGCCGGGCTGGCGGCCGATGCCGGTGCCGACGACCTGCATGCGTTCCAGGAACAGACGCTGGCGCTGATCGCGCATGATGCAATGAAGCCGGCGATGCTGGCCTTTGCCGATGAACACTTCGATGTGCTGGCACGCTTTGGTCAGCGCGTTGCCACCGGCACCACCGGCCAACGCCTGAACGAGCTGGCGTGGAGCCGGGGGTGGCCCAGCGATACGCCGTGGGTGACGCGGTACCAGAGTGGCCCGATGGGTGGCGACGCGCAGATTGCCGATCGCGTGCTGGAGGGCCGCTGCCAGCGCGCGATCTTCTTCGAGGACCCGCATGTGGCGCGCCAGCACGAGGCCGACATCCAGCTGCTGGAGCGCGCGGTGACGACGGTGACCGACCAGGCGGTGTGCATCACCGCACCGCGGGTGGCGGCACGCTGGGCGACAGCGGCGGCGTTGCGCGCGGGATGAGGGTTCCGGCCAACGGCTGAGCCCCTCGTGGTGGGTCGTTCAAATCAGAAGCCGTGCTCGGCCGGGCGGGGTGGATTGCGCAGGGGTCGCTGCAAGTACGTCCTTGTAAGCTCGGTCGCCGCATCCATGCGGCTCACGCCCCTGCGCAACCCACCCCGCCCGGCCACGGACAGTTTCCTGTGTGCCCATCACGGAAGAAAGAAAGAAGGAAGAGCAGGAGCGGGTCGCGCGCTGCGCGCGCTTTTGTAGAGCCGAGCCATGCTCGGCTGCTGTTGATCGCGAGGGCTGAATATCCGCGCTACGCGCGTCAGCCGAGCATCGGCTCGGCTCTACAACAGCTGGCGGAGCATGGCTTTCAAGCGGCGCCCTTCGAGCTGGAAGTAGTCGCGCTGTTGCCGCCAGTCCGGGAAGCGTTGTTCCACTTCATGCCAGAACGCCGGCGAGTGATTGGGCTGAATCAGGTGGCAGAGTTCGTGCACCAGCACGTACTCGAACGCTTCGGGGCGGCCCAGCACCAGTGCCAGGTCCAGTGCCATGCTGCCATCGGGGGCGAGCGAGCCCCATTGCGAGGACATCACCTTCAGCCGCAGGCGGCTGGGTGCGCGTGGCAGGGTGGGCAGGTACCTGGGCAGCCAGCGGCCGACATCGGCGCGGGTCTGGGCTTCGTAGAACTCGCGCAGCAGGCGGCGCAGGGTCGCATCGCCGCCCCGGGTCGGCCACTGCACGCAGGCGCCGTGCTCATCGATCTCCAGCCGCGCGTAGCGGCCTTCCTGCCAGCGCAGCGGCAGCAGTTCGCCGCGCAGGGGCAGCACGCCGGCTTCGCCCGGCTGCAGTGGGGCCGGCAGGCCCTGGCCCTGGTACTGGCGCAACTGCAGCGCCAGCCAGTCGCGGTGCTGCTCCAGGAAGCGCTCGCCCATTACCAGGCTGGCCCGCGGCGGCAGGGTCAGGCGTGCGCCGCGCTCGTCCACGCTCAACTTGATCCGGCGTGCCCGCGGATCGCGCACGCGCAGTACCTCGATCTCGGCATCCTCCAGGCGCAGGCGAACGGTGTCGCGCTGCACGGTGGCGGGCGGGGTCGGGCTGATCAGGCGGCGCAGCAGACGGCTCATGCACCCAGCATAGCGCTGCTTCGGGCCGCCGGATGACCGGCGGCCCATGAGGCGCGTGTTCAGTCAGCCTTGCTGAGCTTGAACGCGTCTTCCAGCAACAGGAACAGGCGGCGGATCTCGGCGCTCTGCAGGGCGAAGCGGGCGTCGAACTCGGCGCGGCGGCCGTCTTCGTCGGCATGCTCCAGCTGGTCCAGGGCACCGTCGAGGAACTTCAGCTTGCGCACGATCAGGTCGTCGCCGATCACGAACGACAGGTTGTCCTCGAAGATCAGCGCCAGTTTGGTCACCTGCTTGCCCGCGTCCAGGTGCTTGTCGATCTCGTCGCAGCGCAGTTCCTGGTGCTGGCACTTGACCACCGCACCGCCTTCGACCGGATCCTTCATCTCGCACTCTTCGCCCAGGCTCAGCCCGGTCGGCAGCGGCTCACCGGCGATCCAGCCGGTCAGGATCGAACGCGGCGCGACTTCAGCGTTCAGCGGCATCGCCGGGAAGCTGCCGAGCAGGCCGCGGATGTCGGACATGAAGTACTCGCCGGTCTTGCGGCTGGAGGTATCCACTGCGACGTAGCCGTGCTGCAGGTCGATGAAGGCGTCGTTGCGCGAGGACTTCACGAAGGCGCGCGGCAGCAGTTCATGCAGCAGGTCGTCCTTCATGCGCTTGCGCTCGCGGCCACCGGGGCGGCGGCCTTCCTTCTCCTCGATCTCCTCCAGCTTGCGCTCGAGCAGGTCGTTGACCACCGCCGCCGGCAGGATCTTGTCCTCGCCGCCCACGGTCAGCCACAGGTGTTCGGCGATGCGGTGCGACAGCAGTTCCTTCTCCTCGCGGCCAAACGGCGAGATGAAGCCACGCGAGTTCATTTCCAGCGCGCCCACGGGCTTGAGCACGGCATGCGGCAGCAGGGTATCGACTTCGGAAAAATCGGTCGTAGTCGGGAAACGGAAGAACGTCAGGTTGCGAAAGAACATGGAATTCCGGATGGCAAAGAGGAAGGGCGACCGACCTTAAACGGCGGGCGTCTCGGGATCTGCGTCGGCGTCAGCCGGGGTACCGGCCAGCCAGGCATGGGCGTCGGGCAGTGGCGCGTCGTCGCCACGGCCCAGCGACATGAAGTCGAACAGCGTGCTGTCGGCCAGCTGCGAGGGCCGGACGTCGCCCAGGGCACGCGCGATCTGCTCGATGCGGCCCGGGTGGTCCTTTTCCCACTGCTTCAGCATCAGGCCGACCTGGCGGCGCTGCAGGTTCTCCTGGCTGCCGCACAGGTTGCAGGGAATGATCGGGAACCGGCGTGCCTGCGCGTACTCGACGATGTCGCTCTCGCGCACGTACGCCAGCGGCCGGATCACCACGTGCCTGCCGTCATCGCTGCGCAGCTTCGGCGGCATGCTCGCCAGCTTGGCGTGGTGGAACAGGTTCATGAAGAACGTGGCCACCCTGTCGTCGCGATGGTGGCCCAGCGCGATCTTGGTGAAGCCGTGGGTCTCGGCGTAGTGGTACAGCGCACCACGCCGCAGGCGCGAGCACAGCGAACACATGGTCTTGCCTTCCGGGATGACCCGGCTGACCACCGAATAGGTGTCCTGCTCGATGATGTGGTACGGCACGCCCAGCCCGGCCAGGTACTCCGGCAGGATGTGCTCGGGAAAGCCCGGCTGCTTCTGGTCCAGGTTCACCGCCACCAGCTCGAACGGCACCGGTGCCTTCTTCTGCAGCTGCAGCAGCAGATCCAGCAGGGTGTAGCTGTCCTTGCCGCCGGACAGGCAGACCATCACCTTGTCGCCGGCCTCGATCATGCCGAAGTCGGCAATCGCCTCGCCCACCTGGCGGCGCAGGCGCTTGGCCAGCTTGTGCTGCTCGCGTTCGGCCACGCGCGGATCGCGGGCGGTGCGCGGCGGGGGATCGGGAAGAGAAATCACGGCACTCATGGGGTCCATTCTAACGGCTCGGAGCGGCCCCGGCCGGGAGTCGGGATTCCCCTCTCCCGGCGGTCATCAACGCTGTGTATCCTCGAAGCCGTGGATACCTACGACCCCGCCGAGATCGTCGAACGCCTCGCTGCCCTGCGCGCCGAGCACCGCCTGCTGGATGAACAGATCACCCGCATGGCCGCCAACGGCGAGGATGAGCTGGAAGCCAAGCGCCTGAAGCGGCGCAAGCTGCAGCTGAAGGATTGCATCGCCAAGCTGGAAAGCCTGCAGATTCCTGACGAGCCGGCCTGAGCGGTGGCCATCCACGCATGGCGTGGATCTACTGCTTGGCCCCGGTAGTGCCCCCCCGGGTTGGCATGCCGTTCGCCGGGCAGGACCCGGCGCTGCCTTCAATCCTGCGGCGCAGGCTCGTCCGGGCGGGCCGCTTCCGGGCTGACCCGCTCGATGGTGTGGCGCAGCTCGCGACCCAGGATGAACTTGGCGTCCTTGGCCCAGGCGTCCAGGCGCTCGTCGAACAGCAGCTTGCTGTTCTCGTCCGGCCACACCAGGCGCAGTTCGCGCAGCTTCTGGATGAAACCGCGGAACAGGGCCTTGTCGAAGAACTCCGGCGCGGCCGGTGCATAGAGCAGGCTCAGGCGCTGCGCGGCCTGCTGGCACAGGCTCTCCAGCTCGGCGGCGCCAAGCACGCCCGGGCCGTTCTTCACCAGCACCGAAATGGCGATGTAGTAGCGCTCGAACGCCTGCTGCAGCGAATGGCCGATCGCACGCAGGCGGAACACCTCGTCGGTCTGCCCGGTGTTGCGCGCCAGGATGCCGCCATCGTCATCGTTGACGTTCTGCAGCAGGCCCTCACGCACGAACACGTCGATGGTGCGGTCGATGCGCTGGGCGAACTCGTCCTCGCTCCAGGGCAGGAACAGCTCGGCCTGCAGGAACGGGTAGACCGTGCGCCCCAGCTGCACCAGGCCGGTGCGGCTCATGCGGCGGTTGTTCTGGAAGCAGCACGCCACCCACGACGAGGCGGTGAACAGGTGCACCACGTTGTTGCGGAAGTAGCTGAGCAGCACCGCGGTGTCGCCGCTGACGCTGAGCACATCGCCCAGCGGGTGCTTGATGCGGGTGAGGACGTTGATTTCCTCGGCGTGGGCGATGATCCGTTCCGGCGAATGCGGCGTCACCGTCACCCGGTCCGAGTACGGCATCTCGGCCAGCAGGGTCTTGCACAGCTCGATCTGCGCGATCAGGTCGGCCTCGCCCATCGCGTGCTTCGGCGTGGACAGCAGCGCCAGTGCCAGCAGGTTGATCGGATTGACGTCGGCGGCGCCGTTGATGCGCACCTGGATGCGCTCGGCCAGCGTATCCACGGTGGTCGACAGCCAGGCCGGCTTCTCGTCCTCGGACACTGCCTCGCCCTTCCATTCCGGCGCCTTTTCGGCCAGCACGTCGTTCAGCGCGATCGGCTCGCCGAAGTTCACCACCACCTGGCCGTAGTTCTGCTTGAGCACCTTGGGGATGCCCCACAGCAGCGACCAGATCGATTCCTTTTCCTTCGGCCGGCCGGACAGTTCGTCCAGGTAGCTGCCGCCTTCCATCAGCTTCTCGTAGCCGATGTAGATGGGCTGGAACAGCACCGGCTTGCGCGGCTGGCGCAGGAACGCGCGCAGCGTCATCGAGATCATGCCGCCCTTGGGCTGCAGCAGGCGGCCGGTGCGCGAGCGGCCACCTTCGACGAAGTACTCCAGCGAATAGCCGCCGGCCACCAGCTGCGCCACGTATTCACTGAGCACCGCCGAGTACAGCGCGTTGCCACGGATCGAGCGCCGGATGAAGAACGCACCGCCCTTGCGCAGCAGGGTGCCGACCACCGGCAGGTTCAGGTTGATGCCGGCCACGATGTGCGGGGGCACGATGCCACGGTCGTACAGCAGGTAGGACAGCAGCAGGTAGTCCATGTGGCTGCGGTGGCTGGGCACGTAGACCACTTCGTGGCCCGGCGCGGCGGCCTTGAACTTGTCCAGGTGGTGCACCAGCACGCCCGCATAGATGCGGTTCCACACGTGGCTGAGCATGAAGCTGGCCGAGCGCACTACCGGGCTGGAATAGTCCGCTGCGATTTCCCAGGCGTAGGCGTGCGCCTTCTTCCAGGCATCGGCTGGCTTCGAGTTGTCGCGCTTGGCCTGTGCGGCGATCGCTTCGCGCACCGGCTCGGCGGCCAGCACCTGGTCCACCAGCAGGCGCCGGGTCGACAGGTCGGGGCCGATGACCGATTCACGGATGCGGCGGAAATGGGTGCGCAGCACGCGCTGCAGCTTGCGCACCGTGCGTTCCGGCTCCAGGCCTTCGTCCACGGTGCTGCGCAGCGAGATCGGCGGGGCGAAGCGCACGATGGTATTGCGCCCGTTCAGCAGCAGGCCCAGCAGGCGGCGGAAGCGGCCGACCAGCGCCCAGTTTTCCGAGAACAGCACCGCGAACCAGCCGCTCTGCTTGTCCGGCGCGCGGCCGACGAAGATCGACACCGGCACTAGGTGCACGTCCAGGTCATCGCGCACGCGGTGCGCCTGCAGGACCTTGGCCAGCGAATCGGAGTGGGTCTTGGCGCCGCGCTGCTCGGGAATCAGCGAATTGCTGGAACTGCGCCGCGACAGCGCCAGGTAGGCGCGCTTGCGCCCGGTCGGATCACCGGCCAGCGGCACCAGCGGCGACGGCAGACCGGCCTGGCGGCAGGCCTTGTCCAGGATCAGCGCGTTGGACAGGCCGTAGTCTTCCAGCACGTACATGACCGGACGGCCATCGTTGTACTGGCCCGGGTCTTCCGGTTCGATCTTCAGCGACAGCCACGGCTCGACCAGGCGACCGAGCAGGCGCGCCCACAGCGGGCGGCGGCCGGCCGGGCGCGCGTGCGCGGGCGGCGGTACCGGGTTCGGGCCGGTACCGGTCGAGGGGGACGCCGGCACCGTATCGGCGAGCGTCGACTGGGATTCTTCGCCGGGGAACGGCAGCGGGTTCTGTTTCGACATCGGCGCCATTATGGCTTAGGCGGCGGCGTTGCTGCTTCCCCACCCCCGGCAGGGGCCTCAGCCGGCGACGGCGAGGCCGCAGCGCGGGCCGCGTCGGCCTTGCGCAGCAGCGCATCGGTGTCGGCCAGGGTGCGGGTCAGGTACCAGTGGCCTTCGCGGCGGCTCAGCGGCAGCTGCAGGCTCATCTCACGGCCGGCCAGGTCGTAGTGCAGGCGCACCAGCGCGTTGTCGCCCTCCACCGAGAGCAGCTCGCCACGCACGCTGCGCAGCGCGTCGTCCACGCCCAGCCCGTAACTGCCGAGCACCGCCTTGAGGGTGTGGATGAACGGCGCCAGCTGCTGCAGGCTGCCTTCCATGCCAGCGGCCTGCAGGCCCGCCTCGTCATCGAAGCCGACCTTGCCGGCCGCGCCGACCAGCGCGGCGATGGTGCTGCGTGCACGGGCGCGGTCGCTGATCGGCGCGCCCTGCGCCCAGACGGCAAGGGTTTCCACCAGTGCGATGTAGTGCGCCTGCTGGCCGGGCGTGTAGCCCTTCTGATGGCGCAGGTACTGCACGCCGAAGTTGCCCATCGACTGTGCAGCCTGGCGCACGGCACTGGCCTGGCCGGCCAGCTGGCGGTCGAAGCTGCGCTGCAGCTCGGCGCTGGCCCCGGGCTTGCGCAGTGCGGCCAGCATCGGCAGCAGCTGGTCACCCAGCGGCAGTTCGGTCAGCGGCCACTGGCTGTGTCCCTCGGCCCAGGCCTGCTGCAGGCGCTGGTACTGGCCTGGCGGTACCGACAGCTTTGCGTAGCCGACCAGATCATCGTCGGCCAAGCGCAATGCCATCGCCTGCACGGCCGCCACCGGCTCGGCCGCCGGCCTGGCCGGATCGTTGCCAGGCTCGCGGCACGCCGCCACGACCAGCAGCAGCATGGCTGCCAGCCCCCACCCACGCGCAGACCTTCCTCGCACCGCCACGCTCATGCACTCGGACTCCCCGGACCGGCCCGCATCTTGCGGCCTGCGACGTGACAGCGGCAAGCCGTGCGGTCACGGTTTCCAACCACGGGGGTCAGATCCCTTCTGCCCGCAGGCAGAAGGAATCTGACCCCAGAGCCGCCACCGGGATAAAAAAAAGAGCCCGGATCACGGGGATCGCAGGCTCTTCAAGCCGGCACGAGGCCGGAGGACAGTGTTGTGGCGCATGTCCGGTCAAGGACCGGATGGCGGCGATCCTACGCTGCCGCCCAAGTTAAGGCAACACTTTACGTAATGCGTCGTATCTATTTGATTTTAATGGATCAGTCTCGTTGCCAAACCGCCTCAATGAAATCTACGGCATGTTTTTCGGCGATTCGGGCATAAACCCCGGGATAGCCGGCCAGCGCGCACCCCTCGCCCCAGCTGACGATGCCGAACTGGGTCCAGCCCTCGCGCAGGCGCAGCAGCAGCGGGCCACCGGAATCGCCCTGGCAGCTGTCCACGCCTTCACGGCCGGCGCAGATCACCTTGCCGCGTGACAGTTCACCGCCGTAGGCCTGCTGGCAGTCGCTGAAGGACACGAACGGTACCTGCGCGGTCTGCAGCTGGGTGGGGTAGATCCGGCCATCGCCGATGTCGGTGTCGCCCCAGCCGATCACGGTGAACTCACGGCCCGGCTTGAGGTAGCTGGCGTCGGGCCGCAGCCGCAGTGCCACCGGCTGTGCGCCCTCCAGGGGCGCGCTCAGCTGGACCAGGGCAACGTCGTGTTCGAGCGAATTGCCGCTGTTGAAGGCCGGATGGACGTGGATCGCCTTGACGTTGGACGGTCGCGGCGCGGCACCGGTGGAGAGCGTGGCCTGGCCCCCCAGCACCGCCAACCCCATCGGCTGCTCGCCCTGCAGGCAGTGCGCGGCGGTGAGCACCCAGGACGGTGAGATCAGCGTTCCGCCGCAGAAGTGGCGGTCATGATCCGAATCGCCGTCGAAGATGCCCTGGATGCTGACCATGAACGGGTACTCGCCGGCGAGTGCCGCTTCGCCGCCGATCACGCGCGGCGCATCGCGCACCTGTGGCGCAGCGAAGGCGGGTACGGCGGACGCGGCCAACAACAGGCCGATGAACAAAGAGGTGCTGCGATACATATCCCTGTACTCCTCTATCAATGATTAGAACCGGCGCGGCCGCGGTCCGTGCCGGTGCATCGATTGGGGAGCAGGGATGAAGCCTGCAGCGCGAACGCGCGCACAGTTTCGGCGCAATGCGCTGCCTGCGACAGTCGCAGGCCGACAAATGCGAACGCCATCCCGCATGGATCGGAATGGCGTTCGTGGTGCCGGCGTGACCGGCGTCAGCAGTGGGCTCAGCGTGCAGCCAGAGCCGACGCGATTTCCTGCTGGATCGCCCGCGCTGCCGCTTGCGGATCGGCCGCCAGACGGATCGGGCGACCGACCACGATGGCATCGGCGCCATCGGCAAAGGCCTGGGCCACGCCGACGGTGCGCTTCTGGTCATCGCCAGCCGGACCACCGGGGCGGATACCCGGACAGACGATCGAGAACCCGCTACCGGTCGCGGCGCGGATCGGTGCAGCCTCCTGGCCCGAGGCGATCACGCCATCGACGCCCGCTGCCTGGGCGGCCAATGCGCGTTCGACCACCACGTCCACCGGCTCGCGGTCGATGCCCATCTGCGCCAGATCGGCGCGCCCCATCGAGGTCAGCACGGTCACCGCCAGCAGGCGCATGTCGCTGCTGTTGGCGGCCGCGCAGGCCTCCATCATCGCCGGGTGCCAGCCATGGATGGTGGCGTAGCTGACCGGCCACTGCGACAGGCGCTTGATCACCGCCGCCGCGGTGGCTGGAATGTCGAAGAACTTGAGGTCGACGAACACGCGCTTGTCGCGGCGGGCCAGCTCGTCCAGCACCTGGAAGTACTCGCCGGAGGCGAGCAGTTCCATGCCGATCTTGTAGAACGCCACGCTGTCACCGAGGCGATCGACCCAGTCCAGTGCCTGCACGCGATCAGGCACGTCCAGTGCGAAGATCAGGCGCTCGTCATCGCGCAGCGGCAGCGGTGCGCGGCTCACGGGGCGTAGTCCAGGGCGGCGCGCTTGGCGTCGTGGCGGGCCTGGCGCGACTGGCTGTAGTCGTTGTTGAACTGCGCCGGCTCGAAGCCGCCGTAGGTCGGGTTGGGCAGCATCCACCAGCGCTCGCCGAACCAGTCGTGATACTGCTGCAGCAGCGCGTCGCGGCCTTCATTGGTATTGGCGGTCACTTCGACGAAGTCACCCAGCTGGTCGCCGAACTGCATCAGCACGCGGTACTTCTGCCCGGCCAGGCGGCGTCGGCAGTTCTTCTCGCTGCCGGCCTGCTCGCACCCCGGCACCACCGTGCCCAGGCCCAGGAACACGCTGTCATCGGCCACCGGCAGGCCCTGCTCGCGCAGGTTGGCCAGCGTCGCGTCCTTCAGGTGCACGGCGCGGTTGGAGATGTACAGCAGGGTCACGCCCTTGGCGTTGGCGGCCTTGGCGAAATCAACCACGCCGGGAATGGCCTTGGCCTTCTTTTCAGCCACCCACTGGTCCCAGCTCAGCTCGTCGTATTCCTTGCCATCGCGCACCAGGCGCGCCTGGTAGGGCGAGTTGTCCAGCACGGTTTCGTCCACGTCCAGCACCACCGCCGGCTTCAGGCCCTTGGCATCGTTGCCGCGCTCTTCCGGCACCAGCGCATCCCAATGGGCTTCCTTCAGCGCCACATCCAGATGGTCGGCGGCGGCACGGTAGGTCTGCTCGGTGATCGCCTTGTACTCCTGCGCGCGCTGCATCCACAGCACCGCATTGAGGTTGTCGTTGGCCGTGGCATCGAGCGCGCCTTCGGCCTTGGCAGCGGCAGCGGGCGCCTGCGGGGCAGCGGCTTCGGCGGCAGGCGCCTCCACGCGCTTGCAGGCGGACAGGCCCAGCGCCGCGGTAGCGAGCAGGGTCAGGGACAGGGAAACGGGACGACGCATGGATTCACCGGCAATCAGATATACCGGCGCATTTTACCGGCAAAGGCGGCCCCGGGACGGCTATGCTTGGCGGTTGACCCGTTGCCCTTCCGGAGGCCGCCATGACCGATTCCAGCCAGACCCCCGACGTCCCCCTGCTCGACGCCGTGCAGGCCCGCCTGCTGGGCTGCCTGGTGGAGAAGGAGGCGACCACGCCGGACACCTACCCGCTGACGGTCAACGCCGCCCAATCGGCCGCCAACCAGAAGACCGCCCGCGAGCCGGTGATGAACGTTGATGCCGGCACGGTGCAGCACGCGCTGCGCCAGCTGGAGGCGCTGGGGCTGGCCCGCCAGCACTTCTCCTCGCGGGCAGACCGCTACGAGCACCGCCTGCAGGCAGCGCTGGACCTGACCCGGCAGCAGACCGTGCTGCTGGCGCTGCTGCTGCTGCGCGGGCCGCAGACGCTGGGCGAGCTGGTCACGCGCAGCGAGCGCCTGCACCGCTTCGCCGACACCGACGAAGCCCGCCATGCCATCGAGCGCCTGCAGCAGCGCGCGCTGCTGGTGGTGTTGCCGCGTGCCAGTGGCCAGCGCGAAGACCGCTACATGCACCTGCTGTGCGGTGAAGTGGATGGTGCGGCGCTGGCGGCGAAGTACGCCAGCAGCAGCGGCAGCAGCGACGCGGCCGAGCCGGGCCTGGCCGAGCGCGTGGCCCAGCTGGAAGCAGCCGTGGCCGAACTGCAGGCGCAGCTGGCCGAACTGCGCGGTTGAGCGTCGACATGCGGCGGTAGTGCCGGCCGCTGGCCGGCATCTGGTCATGCCTGGTTGCCGGCCAGCGGCCGGCACTACCCGACGTCGGCCGCACCCGGCGTGGCATACAGCCGGCTCGGGCTGTCCACGCCCGGCAGCTGGACCACCCCGCGCTCCTGCATGCCCAGGCCCAGCAGGATCTTTCCGGACACCACGTTGTCCAGGTCGGTGATGCCATACAGATCGCGCAGGCCCAGCTCGCCACGCGCATAGGCAAACACCGCCCGCGCCGCCTCACCGGCATAGCCTTGCCCGGCGAATTCGGACAGCAACGCATAGCCGATATCCGGTCCCGGCAGGCCATCGCGCCGCACCAGCCCGGCGTTGCCCAGCCACGCGCCATCGGACAAGCGCTCGATGGCGTACATCCCGTAGCCGTGCAGCGCATAAGCCGGCAGCACCCGCGCCGTGGCGTAGTCGCGTGCCTCCTGCGCCGTACGCACGCCGCGGTCACCGATGAAACGCAGGAAGCCGGGGTCATTCAACAACGCCAGCATCGGCACCGCGTCGCGGTCAGGATCGATCCGGCGCAGGCGCAGGCGTTCGCTTTCAATGGGATGCACGCGCGGATCTCCAATGGGAAAACCGATTGTAAGGCCGTGAGCCGGGGTGCCGGATCAATCGAACAACGCCTCGATCGCCGCCAACCCCGCCGTCGCCCGCTCCTTCTTGCGCGCCGCATCGGCGACCGGATCGGCACCATCGCGCTGGATCTCCTCGGCCGGAATTTCCTCGAAGAACCGGCTGGGCTTCAGCCGTACATGCTCACCGAACTTGCGGGTGAGCTTGCTGTAACTCATCCACAACTGGATCTTGGCGCGGGTGATGCCCACGTACAGCAGGCGGCGCTCTTCCTGCAGGTTGCCCTCATCCAGGCTGACCTGGTGCGGCAGCACGCCGTCTTCGCAGCCGACGATGAACACATAGGGGAACTCCAGGCCCTTGGAGGCATGCAGGGTCATCATGCGCACCTGGTTGCCGCCCTCGTCCTTGTCGCTGCGCGACAGCAGCGCCAGCTGGCCGGCCAGGTCGGCGGCGGTGGCACCGCGTGGGCCGCCCTCGAACCACTGTGCCAGTTCCTCGATGTTGTTGGCGCGGCGCTGGTAGCTGGCCTCTTCCTTGGCCTGCTGGCGCAGTTCGCTGAGCAGGCCCGATTCCTTGGCCACCTTGCGGATCATGTCGCCGGACGTCACCTGGCGCATCTGTGCCCGCAGGTCGCGCAGGATGTCGGTGAAGCGCGCCAGGCTGTTGGCCGCGCGCGGCGGCAACTGCTGCAGGGCGCCGATGGTCTCGGCCACATGCGCCATCGGCATGTCCTTTTCCTGCGCCAGCTCGGCCAGCCTGGCCAGCGTACCGGCCCCCACGTCGCGCTTGGGCGACTGCACCGCGCGCATGAACGCGGTGTCGTCGTCCGGGTTCACCAGCAGGCGCAGCCAGGCCAGCGTGTCCTTCACTTCCTGGCGCTCCAGGAACATCGTGCCGCCGGTCAGGTGGTACGGGATGCGCAGCAGCTGCATCGCTTTTTCCAGCGGCCGCGACTGGAAGTTGCCGCGGAACAGGATGCAGAAATCACTCCACGGCACCTTGCGCGACTGCGCCACGAAGGCGATCTCGGCCGCGACCTTTTCCGCTTCATGCTCGCTGTTGCGGCATTCCCACACGCGGATGCGCTCGCCGTCGGCCTGGTCGCTCCACAGTTTCTTCAGGTGCTCGTGCGGGTTGTTGGCGATCAGCGCATTGGCCGCGCGCAGCACGCGGTTGGAGCAGCGGTAGTTCTGCTCCAGCTTGATGATCTCCAGGGCGGGGTAATCGCGCCCCATCTGCTGCAGGTTTTCCGGGTTGGCCCCGCGCCAGGCGTAGATCGACTGGTCATCGTCCCCCACGCAGGTGAAGTTGCCCTTCTCGCCGGCCAGCTGCTTGAGCAGGCGGTACTGCGCGTCGTTGGTGTCCTGGCATTCGTCCACCAGCAGGTAGCCGATGCGCTCGCGCCAGGCCAGCGCGATCTCCGGGTTCTCTTCCAGGATCTGCACCGGCAGACGGATCAGGTCGTCGAAGTCGACCGCGTTGAACGCGGTCAGCCGCAGCTGGTAACGCTCGTAGACGCTGGCCGCTTCCTTCTCGCGGTTGCTGCGCGCGGCGGCCATCGCCTGCTCGGGCGACAGGCCGGCGTTCTTCGCACGCGACACCAGGTTCTTCATGTCCTCGATGTCATCGGGCTTGGCCCCGTGCATCAGGTCCTTGATCTGCGCGGCGGCATCATCGGCATCGAAGATCGAGAAACCACGCTTCAGGCCCACGGCAGCGTGCTCGATCTGCAGGAACTTCAGGCCCAGCGCATGGAAGGTGCAGATGGTCACTTCATCGGCGTCCTGCTCGCGCAGGCGCTTGGCCACGCGCTCGCGCATTTCCTTGGCCGACTTGTTGGTGAAGGTGATCGCGGCGATGCGGCGCGCCGGGTAGCGGCCACAGCTGATCAGGTGGGCGATCTTCTCCACGATCACGCGCGTTTTGCCGCTGCCGGCGCCGGCGAGCACCAGCAACGGGCCTTCGATGTGCAGGACCGCGGCAGCTTGGGGGGGATTGAGACCGTGCATGGAATGGGGATTGTAGCGGGCGGGCGGGACAACCACAGCGGGCGGCCGGCAGGCTTGCTGAACAGCTTCGGCCAGTGGGGGCGGCGGCGTACAATCGGCCGATGGCCAAGCTCTACTTCTACTACTCGGCGATGAACGCCGGCAAGACCACCACCCTGCTGCAGAGCGCACACAACTACCGCGAGCGCGGCATGCGGGTGGCGATCCTGACGCCGCGCCTGGACGACCGGGCCGGCGCCGGCGTGGTTGCCTCGCGGATCGGCCTGCGCGCCGAGGGCATGGCCTTCGACCGCGACACCGACCTGCAGCGCTGGGTAGAGCAGGACCTTGCGGAAAACGGGCCGATGGGCTGCGTGCTGGTGGACGAGGCGCAGTTCCTGACCCGCGCCCAGGTCTGGCAGCTCAGCGAGGTGGTCGACCAGCTGCGCATTCCGGTGCTGTGCTACGGCCTGCGCACCGACTTCCGCGGCGAACTGTTCGAGGGCAGCCAGTACCTGCTGGCCTGGGCCGACGAGATGCAGGAAATCAAGACCATCTGCCACAGCGGCAAGAAGGCGACCATGACCGTGCGCGTGGACGAGCATGGCCACGCCGTGCAGGACGGCCCGCAGGTGGAGATCGGTGGCAACGACCGCTACGTGTCGGTCAGCCGTGCGGAGTTCAAGAAGATCACGCGCGGTGAAGGGCGGATCGACCCGGCGCAGGCGCCCCTGCCGCTGTAAAGGGTGTTCTTTTGCAGGGCTTGCAGCCCTGCACCTGCAGAAGCAACGGCAACGGCAACGGCCAAAGCCAGAGCCGCATTCCGTGGGATGGCGGGCCGGTGGCGGGGGCGTCCGCGGCATGAATGCCGCGGCCAAGCCCCCATGGACGGGTTTACGGCGTCTCCCGCCACCGGACCCACCCCGCCTACCCTCAGGAAACCAGCGTCTGCTTCGGCTGTTGCGGTGGCTTTGGCCCCGGCAGGTGCAGGGCTGCAAGCCCTGCAAACCCGCACCCCTCTTAGTACAACGTGCGCTCCGGCGCTCCGGCCGGCGGCGGGGTGTACTGGTACAGCCAGGTCTCGGTCAGGGTCTTGCCGCCACTGCGCAGGAACAGGCGGATGTCGATCTGCTCGGTACTGCCTTCCGGCGGCACCAGGTCGAACATCGCGCGATAGCCGTTGATCTCGCGCAGCGGCCGCGCCGACACGATCTCGACCCGGCCCCGGCTGGCTTCCACCACCGCCTCGACCTCGGCCTTGTCGATCAGTCTGGCCAGTTCGCCGCCTTCGAAGTCCACCGCGAAGCGCCAGCTGAAATACTCGCGCTTCTTGCCGACCACACCGCCCAGGCCGGTACGGCTGGCCACGCAGTGCGCCAGCGGCGGACGTGCCGGCGGCTCGGCGCCCCAGTACAGGCGGTAGCCAACCAGCAGCTCCTGGCCGGGCTGCGGCTTCTCCTTCGGATTCCAGAACGCCACGATGTTGTCGAAGGTCTCGTCCACGGTGGGAATCTCCACCAGCTGCACCGAGCCCTCGCCCCATTCGCCCTTCGGCTCCACCCACAGGCACGGGCGCTTCTCGTAGAACACGCCGTCATCCTGGTAGTGGTCGAAGTTGCGGTCGCGCTGCAGCAGGCCGAAGCCGCGCGGGTTGCGGTCCACGAACATGTTGAAGCGCAGGTTGCGCGGGTTCAGCAGCGGGCGCCAGATCCATTCGCCGGCACCGGTCCACAGCGACAGGCCGTCGGTATCGTGGATCTCCGGGCGCCAGTCCCAGCCCATGCGGCGGTCGTTCTCGCCCACCTGGTACATGCTGGTGCACGGTGCGATGCCGAGCCGCTCGATCGGCTTGCGCGGGTACAGCGCGCTGTCGATGTCCATCAGCAGCACGTCACCGTTGGTGATCGCGAAGCGATAGGCACCGGCCACGCTGGGCGAATCCAGCAGGCCGTAGACCACGATCGTGTCCGAATCTGCCGACGGCTGTTCCAGGTAGTAGGCGATGAAATCCGGGAATTCCTCCGGCTTGCCCATCCCGGTATCGATCGCCAGGCCACGCGCGGACTGGCCGTACTGGCCTTCCTTGCCGACCGCGCGGAAATAGCTGGCGCCGAGGAAGGCGGCGAAGTCGCGGTCAGTATCCTTGCGGGTGTTCAGGCGGAAACCGGCGAAGCCGAGGTCGGCCGGCAGCTCGCCATCCTTGATGCCGCTCTTGCCGTAGTTGAACGCCGCGCCGTCATAGGCCAGCTCCTGCGCCTTGCCGTCGACCACGTCGAACATGCGCACCGGCGAATGGAAGTACAGGCCCAGGTGGAAGAACTTGGCCTGGAACTTGCCGGGCTGGTCGGCCCACAGCGCATGGTCCTGGCGGTAGCCGATCGACTGGTACTGGTCCCAGTCCAGGCCCTCCAGGCGGCCCGGCAGCACCCGCTTGTGGCTCTTGTAGGGCGCCTGCGCCAACGCGCGCGCCTGGCCCTTCAGGGTGGCGAAATCGAACGGCTGCGGCTGGCCGAGGCGGCGCAGGCCCATCTGGCCGTTCCGGCTGGCCGCGCACGCGGGCAGGGACGGCAGGCCGAATGCAGCCAGGGCGAGGGAGGCATTGCGGATGAAGTCGCGTCGTTGCATGCAGGCGCGTCAGGCACAGGGAGGAAGGTCGGCCATGATAGGCAGACAAACGTTAACGGGCAGCGGAGACGCGCCCTGCCCGTTCAGCTGCCGCTGGCTGCCCGGCTCAGCGCTGGCAGTGGCTGCACCAGACGCTGGCGCGCTGGCCGATGGTGGCGTGCTTCAGCGCGCGCCCGCAGTTCGGGCACGGCAGCCCGTCACGGCCGTACACCAGCAGTTCCTGTTCGAAGTAGCCCGGCGCACCATCGGGGCTGATGAAATCGCGCAGGGTGGTGCCGCCGCGGGTGATCGCGTAGCCCAGGATCTCCTTCACTGCGTCGGCCAGCCGCTGGTAGCGCTCGCGCGAGATCTTGCCGGCCTCGCGCAGCGGGCTGATGCCGGCCTTGAACAGGCTCTCGGCGGCGTAGATGTTGCCGACACCCACCACCACCGCCTGGTCCATCAGGAAGGTCTTCACCGGCGCACTGCGGCCCCGGCTGCGGGCGAACAGGTAATCGCCGTCGAAGGCATCGTCCAGGGGCTCCGGGCCCAGCCCCTGCAGCAGCGGGTGGATCTCGCCGGCCGGCTGCCAGAGCAGGCTGCCGAAGCGGCGCGGGTCGTTGAAGCGCAGCAGGCGGCCGTTGTCCAGGCTGATGTCGACGTGATCGTGCGCGCGCAGCGGAGTATCACCGGGCAGCACGCGCAGGCTGCCGGACATGCCCAGGTGCAGCACCGCGCTGCCGATGGCGGTATCCAGCAGCAGGTACTTGGCGCGGCGGCGGATGTCTTCGATGCGCTGCCCCGGCAGCAGCTCGGCCACTTCCGGCGGAATCGGCCAGCGCAGGTCGGCGCGGCGCAGGATCACGCCATGCACGCGCCGGCCCTGCAGGTGCGGCGCCAGGCCGCGGCGGGTGGTTTCGACTTCGGGTAGTTCGGGCATGGGGTGATTCTACGCCCGCTCAACGCGGCGGCGCGGACAGCTCACGGGCGTCCAGGAAACCATCACCGTTGGCATCCTGCTTGTGGAAGCGCTGCACGATCACCTGCCGTTGCTGCTCACGGCTGATCGCCCTGCCCTTGCCGCCGGGCAGCTCGTCGGCGCTCAGCACTCCGTCGCCATTGCGGTCCATGTGGTCGAAGGCATACAGCATCCACTGCACGTACTCGGATTCACTCACCCGGCCGTCGCCATCGCTGTCCATCCGCTGCAGATAGCTGGCGGTGTCGGTGACCTGGGCCAGCGCCACGCCCGGCAGCAGCAGCGCCAGCAGAAGCCCGTGCCCTGCCCTCACGCGCCCACCAGGCTGTAGCCCTTCAACCGTGCGGCGTAGGCCTGCAGCGCGGCGATACCGCTTTCCTCGGCCTCGCGGCACCAGGCCTGCAGCTGATGCAGGCGCTCGGCAGCATCGTGGCCGCGCGCCTCCAGCAGTGCCGCCAACCGCGCGCGGTACTCGACCAGGGTGCGGATGCGCGGGCGCTGTGCCACCCAGGCGCTGAGCTGGGCACGCCCATCCGGCTTCAGCCAGCGGCCATCATTGACCAGGCCGCGGCGCAGCCGGCGCGGCAACAGGCGGCGCAGCTTGGCTCCAGCCTGCGCGGCTTCCTCGCGCAGGGCGGGCATGAACACGTTGCGCTGGTAATCCGTCATCGCCTGGAAGCGATGCGACAGCAGCGCCTTCAGGGTTTCGGCATCGGGCACGGCGATGTTCGGGCGCACGTCCATGGCCGGCGCCACCCGCAGCACCTTGGCCAGGCGCAGCGCCTGCAGCAGTCGGATCGCACTCCAGCCGATGTCGAACTCCCAGCGCCGCATCGCAAAGCGCGCCGAACTGGGGAAGGCATGGTGGTTGTTGTGCAGCTCCTCGCCGCCGATCCAGAACCCCCACGGCGTGAGGTTGGTGGAGGTATCGGCCGACTCGTAGTTGCGGTATCCCCACCAGTGGCCCAGGCCGTTGACCACGCCGGCGGCCCAGAACGGGATCCACGCCATCTGGATCGCCCACAACGCCACGCCCGGCAGGCCGAACAGCACGCTGTTGATCACCAGCAGCAGCACCGGGCCCAGCGTGGCGTGCGGGGTATACAGGTGGCGCTCGATCGCATCGTCCGGGGTGCCGCGCCCGTACTGCTCGATGTCCGCGCGCATGGCGCGTGCCTCCCGGTACAGCTCCACGCCGTGCCAGAACACCCTGCCGATGCCACGGGTGACCGGGCTGTGCGGGTCGTCCTCAGTCTCCACCTTGGCGTGGTGCTTGCGGTGGATCGCCACCCATTCCCGGGTGATCATCGAGGTGGTCAGCCACAGCCAGAAGCGGAACACATGGGCCAGCGCCGGGTGGAAATCGACCCCGCGATGGGCCTGGCTGCGATGCAGGTACAGGGTCACCGAGAAGATGGTGATCTGGGTGAAGACCAGCAGCACCGCCAGCAGGGCCCACCCGCCCAGGCCGAGCACACCACCGGTCAACAGGGACATCAGGGCATCAGGCATGGCAGCTCTCCGGATCGACGCGGGGATGGCAGACATGATGGGCGCTTGCGTTGCAAACTGCATCCCTACGGCGGTGTATCGCATCGCCATCCGTGGCACCGTTCACAGTTGGGGACCCGAGTTGTCGAGCCTTGATCCACGCACCAGCGCCATCACCGCTGCCCCGCCCGTCGCGGAGCCGCCCCCGTTGATCGAACTGGACCGCGCCACCGTGGTGCGCGGCCAGGTAAAGGTGCTGCACGGGCTCAGCCTGCGCATCGCGCAGGGCCAGCACACCGCCCTGCTCGGGCCCAACGGCTGCGGCAAGTCCACCTTCATCAAGCTGATCACCCGCGAGCTGTACCCGCTGGCGCTGGGCGACGGCTCGGTGGCCGTGAAGGTGCTGGGCCAGAACCGCTGGCAGGTGGACCGGCTGCGCTCGCAGCTGGGCATCGTCACCGGTGACCTCAGCAGCAACCTGGCCGACATGCCGGGGCTGACCGTGGAGCAGGCGGTGCTGTCCGGCTTCTTCGCCAGCTACGTGGTGCCCGCGTTCCGCGAGGTGACCGACGACATGCGCGCCCGCGTCGGCGAAACGCTGGCGATGACCGGCGCCCTGTCCCTGCGTGAACGCGCCTACGCCGAGCTGTCGGCCGGCGAGACCCGCCGCGTGCTGATCGCCCGCGCGCTGGTCAACCGGCCGCAGGCACTGCTGCTGGACGAACCGTCCACCGGATTGGACCTGGTCGCGCGCGAGCAGCTGGTGGCGACCATGCGGGTACTGGCGCAGCAGGGCATCACCCTGGTGCTGGTGACCCACCACATCGAAGAGATCATTCCCGAGATCGAGCGGGTGGTGCTGCTGCGCGACGGCCGCGTACAGGCCGACGGTACCCGCGCCGAGCTGCTGCGCAGCACGCCGCTGTCGGCGGTATTCGGGGGCGCGATCACCGTGTGCGAGCAGGAAGGCCGGCTGACCGCGTACGCGGGGTAATCGACATGCCGTTGTAGAGCCGACCCCACGCTCGGCGGCTCGTGATCACAGCAAACGGCAGCCGAGCATGGGCTCGGCTCTGCAGGATGCAATGCAGCGGGCCGGAGGTTCCGGCCCGCTGCACCCTTGCTCAGAACTTCAGCGCCAGCGCGCGCGACTCGATCGGTGCCATCCGGCTCTGGTCCTGCAGCTGCAGGTCTCGCAGCTCATAGGGTGCGCCGAAGCCCGCCGGCAATGCGGCCTGGTCGAACGGCAGCACCAGCTGGCCCGCGCCGGGGCCATCGAACCACGCCGCTGCATGCCCCTGCGCGACCGGCCTCAGTTGGCCGTCGCGACCGGTGGCATACAACGTGCCACGCGCCTCGTAGCGACCGGCTGCGGCCACCTGCAGCGGCAGCGCCACCTGGCGGCTGGCCGGGTCCGGTGCCGCCTGGCCGCTGAAACGCGCGGTCGGCCGCGCCACCGCGAAGGCGACCTTGCCATCGCGCAGCACGCCATCGGCCTGCGCGAACACCTGCAACTCCCACAGCCCCTGCACGCTGCCGACGTCGGACGGAATTCGCACCTGCGCACGCAGGGCGCCATCGGTGGTGCGCAGCAGCCGCTGCGGCCAGCTGCGTCCGTCCGGTGCCACCAGCAGCGCTTCACCGCCCAGGCCGCTACGCCGCGATGCCAGCTGGGCGGTGGTGGCGCCGTCTTCCAGCAGGCGTGCCTGCAGCTGCACGCTGCCACCGGCCAGCACCTGTGCCTGGTTGGCCTGCACTTCCAGCCGCAGCGGGCTGTTCGGCTCGAGCACCTGCACCACGTAGCGGCCCTGTGCCTGTGCGCTCTGCAGCGTGTACGCACCGGCGGCACTTGTCGCGCCGGTGCGCAGCATGCTGCTGCCATCCTTCACCGGCATGCCGGCCTCCTGCAGCGCGCGCGCATCGACACTGCGCGCCACGCTGCTGCGGCCGGCCGGGTCGCGCACCTGCAGGGTATTGGCCGGCAGCGCGCGGGCACCTTCGGCCGGGCTCAGCTGGATCACCGCATCGGCGGCCGTCAGCGGCAGGTCCAGGCCGCGTTGCAGCTGCGTGCCATCGACCTGCTGCCAGTAGCTGCGGCTGACCGAGGCGTACGGCGTGGCTGCCTGCAGCGGCTGTGCCGGGTCCAGCGCCCAGGCGAACGCCAGCGGCGCGTGTTCGCTGTCATCGGTGGGCAGCGGCGCGGCCACCAGGGCGGCAGGCACCTGATCGCCCGCGCGGGCCGCCTGCAGCGGCTGCGCGGCCTGCGCTGTGGAAAGGGACAGCACTGCCAGCACCGCACTGGCCAGCAGGGTGGAATGGATCGTCATGGTCATCTCCCTCACCGGGTCAGGTCGTTGCGCAGCAGGGTGCCGAGGCCGAAGCACTCGCGCCGGCTCTGGTTGTGGCTGAGCGGTTCTGCGCCCTGGGTGCGCGCCTTGTCGGTGAACCAGGTGGTGCCGGCAGCTTTCTGGCTGCTGCACTCCAGGAAGCCATCGGAGCAGGACGACAGCCAGTTCTGGGTGAACTCCAGGCCGACATTAGCGGCATAGCCACCGCAGTAGCTGTTGCTGTCCCATACCGCCGATTCCACGTCACTGCCGACCACCACACGGAACGGCTTGGGCAGCGCCGGGCGACCGGCCGTGCCATACAGGTTCTGCGCGTTGTAGGTGGCCATGCTCGCCACCTGCTGCTGGCGCACCGCGTCGTTCTTGTAGCCCAGCAGCCAACCCAGCGAGGTTTCGAAGGTATTGCCGTTGAGCACCGCATCGGCCAATGGCGTGCCGGCCGAGGACGGCGCCAGCGCGGTGACCTTGCGCAGCGTACGGATGATCTTCGGATAGCGGCTGTCGTAGGTCGGGTTGGACAGGATCCAGCGCACCACGTTGCCGCCGTTGGAGTGGGTGATCACCACCAGCTGGGTGATGCCACGGCTGTCGATGAAGCCTGTCAGCTGGTTGGCCAGGCAACCGGCCGCTTCCGGTTTCCACATGTACTGGGTGAAGTCACAGTTGATGACGACGTAGTTGCTGCTGTTGGGCAGGCCCTGGCGCACGGTGTCGATGATCGCCGGCTGCCAGTAGTCCTGGGTGGCATTGGTCTGCGCGCCGGTGCCATGCACGAAGGCCACGCCGACCACATCGGCGGCCTGCGCCGGGGCGGTTGCCAGCCCGAGGAGCAGGGCCAGGACGGTACTTCCTGTTGCGGTGCTGCGCATCGCTTCTCTCCCTCTGTCAGCGGATCCCCCCGACCCGACTGGAACTGGACGGCATCTCGACCACCGTTGTGTCGATGCTCGCGGTGCAGGCGCGTGAAAGTCCGTGCGCTGCGCCCGGAATCGGGAGAATGACGCCGAACGATGACGGTTTTTATTTCATGGCAGTGACCATGCCGGGTCTGGCCGTATGACCGACGGTCACTGCGGTGTCGTGCGGGGGCTGCGATCATGGCGCGGTGTTTCCTGCCCAGAGCCTGTCCATGTCGCTGATTTCCCACCCTGCCCGCCCGCTGCTCGGCCTTGCCGTGGCTGCGGCCCTGGCCGGTTGTGCCGCCACCGCCACCAAGCCGACCGCCGTCGAAGCCAACATCACCACCAAGGCCGTCGGCTATCTGGACAAGAGCGCGGTTCCGGCCAGCCTCGACCTGGTGCCGGCACCGCCGGTCGCCGGTTCGGCTGCCCTCGCCCTGGACGAGCAGGTCAGCCGAGAAGCCCGCGCGCTGCGTGGCAGCCCGCGCTTCGCCCAGGCCGGCGTCGATGCGGAACTCGGTTTCCCCGAGGGCGCCAACCACTTCTCCTGCGCCGCCGACATCGACGTCGATGCGGTGAAGACCCCAGCGCTGTACCGCCTGCTGGAGCGCAGCCGGATCGACGCCAGTGCGGCGACCAAGGCGGCCAAGAACCACTACCAGCGCCCGCGCCCGTTCATGGTCAACGGTGAGCCGACCTGTTCGCCGAAGGACGAGGACGGCCTGCGCAAGAACGGTTCCTACCCCTCCGGCCACACCTCGATCGGCTGGGCCTGGGCCCTGATCCTGTCGGAGATCGCGCCGGACCGCGCCGACGCCATCCAGGCCCGTGGCCGCAACTACGGCGAGAGCCGCCTGGTCTGCAACGTGCACTGGCAGAGCGACATCCTCGAAGGCCGCTTCATGGGTGCCGCCGCCGTGGCCCGCCTGCACGACAACGCCGCGTTCAACAAGGACCTGCTGGCCGCACGCAAGGAGATCGAAGCGGCACGCAAGGCCGGCCTGCACTCCAGCCGCGACTGCACCACCGAGAACGCGGTGCTGAAGATCCGCCCGCAGAGCGCGCTGTAACGGTCGATGCCAGGGTCAGGGCTCTGCGGCGATCCCTGCGTCGGCGAACGCCTTCTGCAGGGCTGCTTTGTTGCCGCCGCGCGGCCAACCCACCACCCGCGCGGCGACCCTGCCGTCGCGCAGGATGTAGAAGGTGGGTGTTCCCCAGTAGCCGAAGTCTGCAAAGTCCGTCTGGCGGGCCACGACCTGGATCGGCAGATCGGGATGGCGTTCGGCCCAGTCGGTGAAGATGCGCAGATCAAGCGTCCCGTCCTGCGGGGACAGCCACAGCGCGCGGCTTCCTGAAAGTATCCGCAACACGTCGGGGTCGGCGCGCGCCGCTTCTGCCACCGCACGCGTGAAGCCGCAGGCTGGATGCGCGATGACAATGATCTTCAACGACGCCATGTCGGCGTGCGCCGCGCGAAAGCTCGCGCCATCCGCACTGGGCGTCCAGTACTCGAACGGCTTGGTGACGCGCGGCCACCGGGGCACGGGGCGGCCATTGAAAGCGGCCCGCCACGGCGATACCGGGGCCAACGCAGCGGCATCACGGCTCAGAACGGCAATGGTCGCTCCGGCGCGTGCGTCAGCAGGCTGCAGTTCACCACGCTTGCGGAGCTCGACCCCCACGCGCAGTGCAATGGCCGAGTAGTGCGGCTGCTTGCCTGCCACGGCGGCCGCGTGGGTCGCCCGCAACAGTACACGCAGGTCGGGTGTGCTCAGGCGGGACAGCGTAGCGGTATGAGGCAAAACACCCGTGTCAAACGCACGATCAACCTGGGCTCCGCGCTCACGCCAGTCATGGTCCGGCCCTGAGAGGCTTTCCCACGTTTCCTGCACGGTGGCATAGCCCTCCTCCAGAGATACCCCGGCGGCACAGGGAGAGGACAGGATCATCGCCAGCGTGGTGGCGACCGGGAGCAACCCACGCATCATGACCCGTGGGCGCCGCAGGGCCGCGATCAGCAGTTGGACGTGCATATGTGTGCCGTTGATTCCTCGCATGTCGCGTGCGAGATGCACTTGTAGCCGGGATAGTCTGCCTCGTTGCAATGTTCTCCCACGCTACAACGCAGGCTGCGCGCAGTGTTCTGTATCTGCAGAACCCGTTGGTCTTCTTCCGAATTGACCCTGACATCGGGAATGACCGCCACCAGGTGCTGGAACCCAAACGGTTTGAGTACGCGATGGAGATCGGCCGCTCCCAGTTCCCGTGCCAGATCGGAGTAATCGAAGGTGGTCAGTCCGAGCGCACTGAACCGTAGCGATGCGGTGAACCGCGCGCGCGCTGCAGGCGTCATTTTGTAAAGGGGAAACGTATCGGTATCCCCGAATGCCTTTGCATACGCGTCGAATGATCGCTGATCGGTGATCGACGCGGTCCGCTTCTCCAGGTGCAGGTGCTGGTCGTCCGGAAGCGTCGTTGTTGCTGCTTCAGCAGCGTTCACCCCCGCAGATGCCTGCATCGACAGCACGAGCATGGCCAAGCCTACGGTCATCCGCGACATTCTGTTCTTCATTGCAGTACCCCGGTTGCCCGGAAGATTCCGGTAGCTACGGTTGTACGCCTGTTCCATCCGAGCGCATCGACACGGGCTCGGGTTCACGGGAACTGAGACATATTCTTGCCGCCGCTCACACTTCTTGACCGCTGCCCGCAGTGCGGGCGTGTCCATCTGCGACATGGTCGCGCATCAAAAGGAAGGGCCGGCATTACGCCGGCCCTTCTTCACTGCACTACCGCCACCGCATCAGAACTTCGCGGTGAACTCCACGCCCCAGGTGCGCGGCTCGTTGAGGAAGCCGGTCAGGTTGTTGAAGTCGATCGCACCGACCACGCGGGTCTGGTTGGTCAGGTTGCGGCCGAACACGGCCACGTCGTACTGGCCGTAATCCCAGTTGTAACCGAGGCGCAGGCCGCCTTCCAGCGAACTGCGGCCGCGGAATTCCGGCGACTCGTAGATGAAGAAGTTGACCGCGCTGCGGTACGCCCAATCGGTGTAGGCGTACAGCTCACTGCCATCGCTGAGCGGGAAGCCCACGCGCAGGGTCGCGTTGTGGATCCACTTCGGCGCCTGCGGCAGCGGGTTGCCGTTGACCAGCGCGTAGGTCTGGCCGTTGATCACCGTGGTCGGGTCAGTGATGGTGCAGCCACCGCCACAGATCGCCACCGCCAGGTTCTTGTCCTTGATCTCGGTGTCGTTGTAGCTGCTGCCGAAGGTCAGCAGGACGTTGTCGGCCAGGTAGGCCTCCAGGTCCAGCTCGACGCCCTGGCCGACGGTCTTGTCGGCGTTGAGCAGGGTGGCGGTGTTGTTGGCGCCGCCCACGGCGATCAGCTGCTGGCCATCGACGTTGTAGCGGAACACGCTCAGGCCCAGGCGCGCGCGGCGCTCGAACAGGTCGGCCTTGATGCCGGCCTCGTACGAGATCACCTTCTCCGAATCGGCCTGCGACAGGCCCGGCGCGAAGGCCAGGCGGCCCTGGATCGACGGCGCGCGGAAGCCCTTGGCCACGCGGGCATAGGCGTTGATGTCGTCGGTCAGCTTGTAGACGCCACTGAAATCCCAGCTGACGTCGTTGACGTCGGTGTTGGCCAGGTACGGGCCACTGACCGGGGTGCCGAACGGAACGGCCTGCAGCACGCTGGCGCTGAAGTCCTTCTTGTCCTGGGTGTAGCGCACGCCGGCGCGCAGCTTGAAGCGGTCGGTGACATCGAAGTCACCCGAGGCGAACACCGCCCACGCCTTGTTGCGCTGGTTCTGCACCACGTGGCCGGTCTGCGGATTGCCCGGGGTCAGCGAGTCGTAGTTGAAGTTGTTGATGGTCACGTCTTCATCGAAGTAGAAGACGCCGGCCTGCCAGTCGAAGCGGCCCCACTCGTTGGACTCGACGCGGACTTCCTGCGTCCACTGCCGGTGGTGCGGCAGGCCGTCGGCCGACTCCGACGAGAACGGAATCAGGCCCGGGCCAGAGTTGCCGGCACCCAGGAAGGACGCGCCGTAGCCACCGTCGATGTCGCCACGGTTGAGCGATTCGGCGGTTTCATAGCCGGTGATCGAGTGCAGGGT
The DNA here is from genome assembly GCF_900101175.1 of Stenotrophomonas pavanii. Taxonomy (GTDB): domain Bacteria; phylum Pseudomonadota; class Gammaproteobacteria; order Xanthomonadales; family Xanthomonadaceae; genus Stenotrophomonas; species Stenotrophomonas pavanii. Next base: position 158,642 of record NZ_FNFQ01000005.1, read on the forward strand.
TACCGAGCCGAGGTTCCACTGCAGGCGCGCGCTGCCGCCCCAGGTCTCCAGGTCGGAGAAGTTGACGCCGTCATTGGCCACCTTGTCGCGGTCGAAGTTCTCGACCAGCGCATTGCCCCCCTTCTGGATGATGTTGGCGCGGAACAGGCGGGCGGTGCCGTTGAGCTTGCGCTTGTGCAGGTTGAACAGCGCTTCGAAGTCATCGCCTTCGTACAGGAACTGCACGCGGCCGGCCGCTTCGTCATAGCCCTCGAAGCCGCTGTTGGGTGCACCGGCGCGGGTGTTGTCGACCCAGTCGTCGCGGCGCTGGTAGATGGCCGAGACGCGCGCCGACCAGCGGTCGGTCAGCGGGCCGCCGTAGGCGCCCTGCACGTTCCAGCTGTTGTAGCTGCCGTAGCCGACGCGGAGGTAACCATCGGCATCCTGCGACGGGCGCGCCGAGTCGAACTTGACCACACCGGCCGGGGTATTGCGGCCGAACAGCGTGCCCTGCGGGCCACGCAGCACTTCCACGTTGGCCAGGTCGAACAGCGGGAAGCCCTTCAGCAACGGGCTTTCCTGCACCACATCGTCATACACCAGCGACACCGGCTGCGAGGCATTGAGGTCGAAGTCAGTGTTGCCCAGGCCGCGGATGTAGAAGCGCGGGAAGGCCCGGCCGTAGGACGACTCGATGTTGAGGCTGGGCACGCGTGCGGCCAGGAAGCGGATGTCATCGCCGGCCGAGCCGAGCACGTCCAGCTTCTCGCCCTGGATCGCGCTCAACGCGACCGGTACGTCCTTGGCGTTCTCGACGCGGCGCTGGGCGGTCACCTGCAGGGCGTCGAGGGCAACCGGATCCTTGGCAGCGGGGGTTTCCTGGGCGGCTGCTACCAGCGGCAGCAGGGCGGAAAGAGCGGCAACGAGGGGACGCGCGACCGGAAATCGGCCACGGGAAGTGCGGGTCGGGGACATGGCGGTAGGCTGTGTTTGGAGGGGTGGTAAAACGGCGCTACCAGATAATTGTTGCAATACAGCACCTGCCCCGCAAATGCCGGCCGTTCATGGCCCTGTCGCCCGGCCCCGGGCGCGCTCGCTAGACTCGGGGTTTTCCAGCGCCGCGGAGCCGCCGCAATGACCCAGTGGTACTTCCACGCCTCTGCCCAGGCCGAACGCATCGGCCCGCTTGATGACGAGGCCGCGCGCCGCTTTGCGCTGGCCAATCCGCGCGCGCTGGCCTGGTGCCAGGGCATGGGCGGGTGGACGTCGATTGCCGAGGTGCCCGAACTGCAGTCAACGGCCCCTGGCATGCCCAGCACCCCGCCGCCGGTCCCCGCCGACGCCGGCGGCCGCGCCGACGACATCGAATTCCGCATCGTCGGCCATGAGATGCAGTTCGTGGAAATCGAGCTTGACCCCGGCGAGAGCGCCATTGCCGAGGCCGGCGCCTTGATGTTCAAGGACGCGAGCGTGCAGATGGACACCGTGTTCGGCGCCGCCAGCGGGGGTCCGGGCGGTGGCTTCATGGGCAAGGTGATGGCCGCCGGCAAGCGCATGCTGACCGGCGAGAGCCTGTTCGCCACCGTCTACACCCAGAGCGGCCACGGCAAGGGCAAGGTCGCCTTCGCCGCGCCCTACCCCGGCACCGTGCTGGCGATGAAACTGGACCAGCATGGCGGCCGCCTGATCTGCCAGAAGGACAGCTTCCTGGCCGGCGCGCGCGGTGTGCAGATCGGCGTGCAGTTCCAGCGCAGGATCATGACCGGCCTGTTCGGCGGTGAGGGCTTCATCATGCAGAAGCTGGAAGGCGACGGCTGGGTCTTCATCCACGCCGGCGGCTGCGTGATCGAGCGCGAGCTGGCCGCCGGCGAGCGCCTGGACGTGGATACCGGCTGCGTGGTGGCCTACCACCCGACCGTGGACATGGACGTGCGCCGGGTGACCGGCATCAAGAGCATGCTGTTCGGCGGCGAAGGCGTGTTTCTGGCCACGCTGACCGGCCCTGGCAAGGTCTGGCTGCAGTCGCTGCCGTTCTCGCGCCTGGCCGGCCGCATGTGGATGGCCGCGCCGCAGGGCGGCGGCCAGAACCGTGGCGAAGGCTCGGTGCTGGGTGGCCTGGGCCGGATGCTGGATGGCGACAACCGGTTCTGAGCGGCTCCGGTCGTGCCGGCCGCTGGCCGGCAGCCCCATGCACCTTGGCGCGCATCCCGGTAGTGCCGGCCGCTGGCCGGCAACCCCATGGACCGTTGCCAGTTTCCCTATGGTTGCCGGCCAGCGGCCGGCACTACCTTTATGAATGGGCGATATTTCCCACCCTGCCCGCCCTGCCACGGCTTCGGTATGCTGGCGCCCTTTCCTGAACCCGGCGCCGCGCGCGCACTGCCGATGAGCCTGTTCCGCCCCCGCATGCTGCTGTCCGTCGCCCTGATCGGCCTGCTGGCCGGCTGCGGTGGCGAGCCGGTCCGCCCCACCCCGCCGCCGGCACCGACCGTGGTCCCGCAGGCCAAGCCGGTGAAGATCGGCATCGCCCTCGGCGGCGGCGCGGCCAAGGGCTTCGCCCATATCGGCGTGATCAAGATGCTGGAGGCCAACGGCTTCGAGCCGGCCGTGGTCGCCGGCACCAGCGCCGGCAGCGTGGTCGGCGCCCTGTATGCCAGCGGCATGGACGCCTTCCAGATGCAGAGCAAGGCCGTGGCGCTGGATGAAGCCAGCATCCGCGACGTGCGCCTGTTCTCCGGTGGCCTGGTGCAGGGCCAGAAGCTGCAGGACTACGTCAACGAGCAGGTTGCCAACCGTCCCGCCGAGCGCCTGAAAAAGCCGTTCGCCGCCGTCGCCACCCAGCTGGAAACCGGCGAGCGCGCGATCTTCGTGCGCGGCAATGTCGGCCAGGCCGTGCGCGCATCGAGCAGCATCCCCGGCGTGTTCGAACCGGTGAAGATCGGCGGCCGCAACTACATCGACGGCGGCGTGGTCAGCCCGGTGCCGGTGGACGCCGCGCGCCAGCTCGGCGCCGACTTCGTGATCGCCGTGGATATTTCCAGCAAGGCCAGCGGCAAGGCGCCGACGGACATGCTGGGCATCGTCAACCAGTCCATCTCGATCATGGGCCAGCGCCTGGGCGAGCAGGAACTGGCGCGCGCCGACATCGTCATCCGCCCGAAGGTGCTGGACATCGGCGCGGCCGATTTCAGCCAGCGCGGCACCGCGATCCTGGAAGGCGAAAAGGCCGCGATGGCGGCCATGCCGCAGATCCGCGCGAAGATCCAGCAGCTGCAGCGCGCACGCGCCGCCGCAGCGGCACCGGCCCCGGTGGCTGCACCGAAGTGCGAGGAAGCCTCGCGCCTGGGCAGGCTGATGGGCCGCAAGGACAAGTGCTGATCCCTTGATGCGTGGCCACCGGGCATGCCCGGTGGCCGCTCAGGTCTCCAGCTGCGACAACGGCAACGCCTGGAAGCCCTTCACCGTGCGCAGCACGAAGCTGGAATTGGCATCGGCCACGCCGCCGGCGTTGAGCAGCCGGTCCAGCAGGAAGTGCGAGAAGTGCTCCAGGTCGCGCACATAGACGTGCAGCAGGTAGTCCATGTCGCCGGTCAACGCATGGCAGGCCACCACCTCATCCCAGCCCTGCACGCTGTCCACGAAGTGGCCGATGGCGGCCTGGTCGTGCTTTTCCAGCTGCACGCGCACGAAGGCCTGCAGGCCCAGGCGCAGTTGCCGTGGCTCCAGGCGCGCACCATAGCCGACGATCACGCCCTCGCTTTCGAGCCGCTGCAGGCGGCGCAGGCAGGCCGAGGGGGAGAGATTCACCCGCGCCGCCAGTTCGGCGTTGGTAGCGCGCCCGTCCCGCTGGATTTCAGCCAGCAGGCGTATATCCGTGCGATCGAACTGGACTTCTCCGGCCATTGTTGCCCCGCAACATGGTGAGTACGCAAGGATATTGCGCCAACAACGGCAATCGGCGCAACTTTTGCAACCCTGTTGCGCGCGCCCTGCCCTAGCATCGTGGGTATCCCTTCAAGGAGCGCCCCATGGACCTCGCCCAGCCCCGCCGCGTCGAACACCAGCAGACCGACAAGGGCTACGTGCCGGTGTACACCACCGCGCTCGTCGAGCAACCGTGGGACACCTACACTGCCGACGACCACGCCACCTGGAGCACGCTGTACCAGCGCCAGCGCGAGCTGCTGGTCGGCCGCGCCTGCCAGGAGTTCCTGGATGCGCAGGACGAGATGGGGATGAGTGCGCACATGATTCCGCGCTTCGACCAGCTCAACGAAGTGCTCGGCGCGGCGACCGGGTGGACGCTGGTCGGCGTCGAAGGCCTGCTGCCGGAACTGGATTTCTTCGACCACCTGGCCAACCGACGTTTCCCGGTGACCTGGTGGATCCGCCGCCCGGACCAGATCGACTACATCGCCGAACCGGACCTGTTCCACGACCTGTTCGGCCACGTGCCGCTGCTGATGAACCCGGTGTTTGCCGACTACATGGAGGCCTACGGCCGCGGTGGCGTCAAGGCCCACGCGATCGGGCCGGACGCGTTGCAGAATCTCACCCGCCTGTACTGGTACACGGTGGAATTCGGCCTGATCGATACGCCGGACGGCCTGCGCATCTACGGCGCGGGCATCGTGTCGTCGAAGGGAGAGTCGCTGTACTCGCTGGAATCGGACGCGCCCAATCGCATCGGCTTCGACCTGCAGCGGATCATGCGCACGAAGTACCGCATCGACACGTTCCAGAAGACCTACTTCGTCATCGACAGCTTTGAACAGCTGATGCAGGCGACCTCACCGGACTTCACTCCGATCTACGCGGCACTGGCCGACCAGGCACACCTGCCTGCCGGTGATGTGCAGGACGACGACCGCGTGTTCCAGAAGGGCACGGGTGAAGGCTGGGCCGACGGCGGCGACGTGTGAGGCGGGCCGGCGGGCGGGTATCCTGCGCGGCATGACCGATGTGTTTGCCGCCCTGCGCGTGACCAACGTCGCCTTCGACGACGACGTCATCCTGCTGACCCTGGCCGATGGCCGGCGCACCCGCCAGCCGCTGCGCTGGGTACCTGCGTTGTTCGAAGCCGATGCAGGGCAGCGCGCGCAGTGGGTCGCCACCGCCGATGGCCTGGGTGTGAACTGGCCGGCCCTGCTGCCGGCGCGCGAGGCGGGCGTGGTCGATATCCTCAACCAGGTCTGGGAAGACCGCTACGACGCGGCGATGGCACGGCTGAAGGACGCCGGATGGACGCTGGAGGCGCTGTCCGACGAGGACCAGCAACTGGTGGCGCTGTGGCGCATGGAAGCGGACATCAACAACGGCGGCTTCATGCAGTTCCTGTGCAACTGGGGCGACCCGACCTGCCAGCTGGCGCTGCGCGCGCTGCAGGCGATGGGCGCAGTGCAGACGCACGCGCTCCTGGCCGGCATGCGCGGGCTGCTGGATCGGCTGGAAAACGACCCGGCGATCAAGGAACTGACCGACCTGTACGACGCGATGAGCGAAGACGAACGGCAGGCGCTGGAAGCGTTCGAGGACGCCTATTTCGAGCGCCCGGAAGACCTTGCGCGGTTCGGGCTGAAGCACTTCGGCGCCGAGCGGCTGTAGCAGTCCGCGTGGAGCCGAGCCCATGCTCGGCTGCGATCAACCGGATGCAGGACAGCCGAGCATGGGCTCGGCTCTACAGGCTCAGCGCGGGTACGCCAGCAGCACCACCAGGTCCTCGTCACCCACCTGCTGCAGCGCATGGCGGCTGCCCTTGCGGGTCAGCAGCGCGTGCCCGGCGTGCACGTCGTACTGCCTGCCGTCCAGCACGTAGCTGCCCTGCCCACTGACGATGTAATAGATCTCATCCTTGTGCTGCGGATGCAGGCCGATACCCGCGCCCTTGTGCAGCACACGCTTGCGCAGCACGAAGGGCAGGTCCGCCGCGCCGGCAAAGAACGGATACGCGGTGGTGGGCCCGCCGCCGCCGTGCGGGCCGGGCTGCATGCGCGCAATCGTGCCTTCGTGCACGACCTGCGAATCTCCCGTCGCACCGGCGCCCTGCCCTGCGTCCATCACGTCGCAGTCGATGTCCCGCACCAGCGCCGGCTGCAGCGCGGGCAGCAGCGGCACTGCTTCGCGCAGTACCAGACAGGCCACCGCATGGGCGCCGGCCACGCTGAAATGGGTGCCGTCGGCCTTGTTCTGTTCGGGCACGAACAGGAAGTACGGTCGCGCGCCCTGCTCACCCAGCGCGCGGATCCAGCGCGTGCTGCGGTCGTTCAGATCAATCAGCGCAATCCGCTCGCGCGCGGCCAGGGCCTTCATCGACTGCGTGTAACGGCCATGCGTGTCGAGCAGTGAACCGAAGTCGTACAGCAGCCGCGCCACCGGCGTGACCAGCACCGGCGTGGCGCCTTTCCCGCGCGCCACCTGTACGTAGCGCATCAGCAGGCGGGGGTAGTCCCGGTCCGGATCGGTGTAGCGCGTGGAATCCTCAAACTTCGCATCGTTGTGGCCGAACTGGATCAGCAGCACATCGCCACGGCGCAGCTCGGCGGCGATGGCATCCAGGCGCCCTTCGTCGATGAAACTGCGCGTGCTGCGACCGCCCTTGGCATGGTTGTGCACCTCGAAGCGTGCCGGGTCGAGGTAGCTCTGCAGTGCCTGGCCCCAGCCGGCCTGGGGCGCGCGCTCGGGGCCGTATTCGGCCGCAGTGGAGTCACCGGCGATGAATACCCGCACCGGCGCCGCCTGTGCGGTGGTGCAAGACAGCAGCAACAGCAGCAACAGGGTGCGCATGGCGGTTCTCCGGTAGTGCCGGCCGCTGGCCGGCACCCTCATGAACGGCGGAAGCCTCGCGAAGATGCCGGCCAGCGACCGGCACTGCCGTGGCTCACGCGTCAGCGCGCCAGCCAGCCACCGTCGACCGGCAGCACGGCGCCGTTGATGTAATCCGACGCCGACGACGCCAGGAACACCGCCGCACCGGCCAGGTCATCCGGCGTGCCCCAGCGACCGGCCGGGATGCGCTCCAGGATCGCCTTGTTGCGCGCTTCGTCGGCGCGCAGCTGGGCGGTGTTGTCGGTGGCCATGTAGCCCGGGGCGATGGCATTGATGTTGATGCCCTTGCCCGCCCACTCGTTGGCCAGCAGCCGGGTGATGCCGGCGATGCCGCTCTTGCTGGCGGTGTACGACGGCACGCGGATACCGCCCTGGAAGGACAGCATCGAAGCAATGTTGATGATCTTGCCGTGGCCCTGTTCGATGAAGTGGCGGCCGGCGGCCTGCGAGATGAAGAAGGCGGACTTGAGGTTGACGTTCATCACGTCGTCCCAGTCCTGCTCACTGAAGTCCACCGCATCGGCGCGGCGGATCAGGCCGGCGTTGTTGACCAGGATGTCCAGGCCACCCAGGCCGTCAATGGTTTCGCGCACCACGCGCGCCACCGGTTCGATGCTGATCAGGTTGGCTTCGATGGCCAGGCAGCGGCGGCCCAGCGCAGTGATCTTTTCGATGGTGTCGGTGGGCGGGGCGATGCCGGCCACGGCCACGTCGGCGCCGGCGGCAGCCAGTGCCACGGCGATGCCCTGTCCCAGACCGGTGTTGCCACCGGTTACCAGAGCGACCTTGCCTTCCAGGCTGAAGGGATTAGCCATTGCGTATGCGTTCCTTGATTGGGGCGAGCGGGGTCAGCGCGACGGCCGCCGGCACACGGTGCACGGCGGTCAGGTGGGGCCTACTTGAGCTGGCAGATGTCCAGCACGTGCATGTCGGTGTAATCCAGGTTCTCGCCCCCCATCGCCCAGATGAAGGCGTAGTTGCTGGTACCGGCGCCCATGTGGATCGACCACGGCGGCGACACCACGGCTTCGTTGTTCTGGATGACGATGTGGCGCTGCGCGGCCGGCTCGCCCATGAAGTGGTAGACGCGGTCGCTGTCGCCCAGGTCGAAGTAGAAGTACACCTCGCTGCGGCGGTCGTGCAGGTGCGGCGGCATGGTGTTCCACACGCTGCCCGGCTTGAGCACGGTCAGCCCCAGCAGCAGCTGCGAGGACTGGCAGGTGGCCGGCACGATGTACTGGTAGATGGTGCGCTCGTTGCTGGTTTCCAGCGCGCCGCGATCCAGGGCGACGGCATCCTTGATGGACAGCTGCCGGGTCTCGAAGCGGGCATGGGCCGGGGTCGAGGCCAGGTAGAACTGGGCGGGATTGGCGGCGTCCTGCGAGGCGAACACGACGTCCTTGCTGCCCATGGCCACGTACAGGCCATCCTTCGGGCCCAGCGTGTAGACCGTGCCATCGACGGTGACGCTGCCGGTTCCGCTGCCGACGTTGATCACGCCCAGCTCTCGACGCTCCAGGAACGGATGGCCTGCGGCCGAAGCGGGTTCGGTCTGGGTCGGCAGGGCCAGCGGTGCGTCCACCGGGGCAGCGCCGCCGATCACGAAGCGCTCGTAGTGGGTGTACTTGAGGGTCACCGCACCGGCGTTGAACAGGCCATCGAGCAGGTACAGGTCACGCAGCTGGTCGTTGCTGGCACCGTGGATGGCATCGGGATGGGTGGCGTAATGGGTCTTGCTGTACATGGCGTCTCCAGAGCGGGGGGCGGGCCGACGGGTCGGCCCCGGCGCGGTTCACGGTCGATTCTAGCCAGACAGGAAACCGGTGTCATTTTGCGTCGCACGATGCCGGGATGGCCCGGGCAAGGCGCGGCGGATCGGGTGGATGGGGCAGAGGTCGTGACCTGCAGGATTGATCCCCGGGGGATCAATCCTCCGGCGGCTGGCAGGAATCGCGGACGATCAGGTGCGGCCGCACGCTGGCGATGGGCAGCGCGGCCTGGCCTTCGGGCTGGATCAGCATCGCCGCAGCGGTGCGCCCGGTATCGCGGGTATGCCGGCGCACCGAGGTCAGCGAGGGCCACAGGCGCGAGGCCAGCGGGCTGTCGTCATAGCCGACGATGGACAGCTGGCGCGGAATGTTGATGCCCGCGCGCAGCGCGACCTTGTAGATGCCGGCGGCCATTTCGTCATTGCCGGTGAAGATGGCGGTCGGGCGGCGCTTGCCCAACAGCAGTTTCTCGGCAGCGGCCACGCCGGATTCGAAGGTGTAGCCGGCCTCGATGATGCGGTCCTTGGGCAGCTCGATGCCGCGCTGGGACAGTGCGTCGATGAAGCCGGCGGTACGTTCATGGGCCGAACGGTAGGCGCTGGGACCGGTCACCAGGGCAATGTCACGGTGGCCGAGCGAGAGCAGGTAGTCGGCGGCTTCGGCCGCACCGTCGCGGTCATGGGTGACCACCATCTGTGAGCTTTCGTCCAGCGGCAGCGCTGCCACGCGGGTGAACCGGCAGCCGATCTCATCAAGCATGTCCGCCAGCGCCTGGTCTTCCGAGGCACGCGGCACCAGAATCACCCCGTGCAGCTTCTGCTGCTGCACGAAGCGCCGCACGCCCTCGATGTAGCCGGGGCTGCGGCTGTCACACGGGTGCACCACCAGCTCGAAGCTGGAACCACGCAGTGCATCCAGCGCACCGTACTGCATGTCCACGATGTACTGCGCGGTGGGGTTGTCGTAGACCATGCCGATCAGGAAGGAGCGGCGGAACGCCAGTCCACGGGCCAGCGGATCGGGCGTGTAGCCCACCTCACGCATCAGCGCCTCCACCTTGTCGCGCGTGTCCTTGCGCACCAGTGGCGAGTTGTTGATGATTCTTGAAACCGTTTTCTTGGATACGCCCGACAGTCGCGCGATGTCGTTGATGGTGGCTGCCTTGCCCTTCGCCAATGCCGGCGTAGCGGCATCGTTCTTGTTGCGCACTGACATGTTTTGAACCCGGTAAGTCTGGGGATTCCGGCTCCGCGCTCAGTCCAGCGCGCGGTAGCGGAAGTTGCGGAAGGTTACCGCACCGTCGCCGGCCGCATACAGCGCCGGCTTCAGCGCCAGGAACCTGCCCGCTACATTGTGATGGTAACCGGACACTTCCATCTGAACCGGATACTTCTGCCAAGTGTGCCCGTCGGTGCTGGAGTGGAAGGTGACGATGTGGCGGTTGTTGGTCACCCGCAGCCACAGCCGGCCGCCGCGCCCCGCCGCCGGCCGGGCAGGTCGCTCCTCGCCGTAGCGATGCATGATGAACGACTCGCCATTGCTGCCCACGCCCACGTACAGGCGGTCGCTGTAGAACAGCAGCGCGCCGCCCACGGCACCGGGGGCGATCTCCATCTCCACCTCGAACTGGTAGGCCCGGTCGCCGGCGATGGTGGTCAGCGGTGACGCATCGCGCGGCGTGCTGCCCTTGCCCTGCAGGACCAGGCCGTTGCCGCTGAAACCCAGCCGCCGGTACTCGTCCTGCGCCGGATTGAAGAACGCCCACTGCGGGCCAAGCGTGCTGCCGCGGAAATCATCCGACAGCGCCATGCCATGCGGCGACAGTGCCTGTCCGGCCGGCTTGCGCAGTGGCTGGCCGAGGTCGCCCCCGGTCGCGCGGAACCAGCCGTCGGCGGTCCATTCGATCGGCTCCAGCAGGGCCTGGCGGCCCAGCGTCCAGAAGCCGTTCTCGTACCCGTGGTACATCATCCACCAGCGCCCATCGGTCCCTTCGATCACCGTCGCATGGCCACGCGACCACCAGGGCTCGGCTGCCGACTGCGTGCGCGTGATCGGGTTGTTGGGCGCGTTCTCCCACGGTCCGTGGATCGAACGCGAGCGCGCGGTGATCACCATGTGGCCGGTGGGCGGCCCGGCCGTGCCGCCCACCGCCGTGGTCATGTAGTACCAGCCGTTGCGGAGGTGGATCTTCGGGCCTTCCTGCGCATAGGCCTCGACGTCCCAGTCCTGCGGATAGCGCCAGCCGTCGTAGACGTGCTTCGGCGTGCCGGCCACGCTCAGCCCATCGTCGGCCAGTTGCACGTAATCACCACCGCTGAGGAACAGGTAGCGCTTGCCGTCTTCACCCACCGCATGGCCAGGATCGATGTAGCCGCCCAGGCCGATGTCGATCGGTGCGCTCCATGGGCCCTTGATGTCATCGGCCCAGACCACGAAGTTGCTGCGGCGCTCGCCGGTGCGCGCCGGGAAGTAGATGAAGTAGCGCCCCCGGTGCTTGACGATGTCCGGCGCCCAGATCGAGCCCACGTTGCGGGTGATCGCATGGCCCAGCGGCTGCCAGTTCACCAGGTCGCGCGAGTGCCAGATCGGCAGGCCGGGATAGGCGTCGAACGACGACAGCGTGAGGTAGTAATCGTCTCCGTCCTTGAGCACCGAGGGATCCGGATGGTCGCCGGCCAGCACCGGATTGAGGAACGTGCCATCGCCACGGTCCGCCTGGCGCTGGTGTTCCAGCCCCCGCGCCCACTGCGCCGGGGCGCGCGCGGTCTCCGCCGCGGGTGCAGGCCATGCCGGCAGCAACACGGCGAACAGGGTGGCGGCGGCGACGATACGCAGTGCACGCATGGCAGTCTCCTTGCGGCTCAGCCGCGCAGCGCGGCCGGCAGCCACAGCGACAGGGCGGGGAAGAAGGTGACCACCAGCAGCACGCCCAGCGCGGCGAACCAGAATGGCCAGATGGTGCGCATGCTCTGGCCGACGCTGATCTTGCCGATGGAGGTGCCGATGAACAGCACCGAGCCGACCGGCGGGGTGACCAGGCCGAGGCCGCCGGTGAGCACCAGCACCAGGCCGAAGTGGATCGGATCGATGCCGTAGGCGCGCGCCACCGGCAGGAAGATCGGCGTGCAGATCAGGATCATCGGCGCCAGATCCATGAAGGTGCCCAGCAACAGCAGCATCACCACGATCATCAGCAGCACCATGAAGCGGCTGTGCGCGAACGACTGCAGGAACTCGACGGCGGCAGCCGGCACCTGCAGGTACGCCAGCAGCCAGCCGAACACCGCCGCGGTGGCGATCACGAACAGGATCACGCCGGTACTGCGCGCGGCATGGATGACGGTGTCGAAGAACTCGCGCCAGCGCAGCTGCCGGTACAGCACGGTGGTCACCAGCAGGGCGTAGACCACGGCGATCGCCGCGCTTTCCACGGCAGTGAAGATGCCGGCGCGGATACCGACGAAGATCAGCGCGACCAGGCCCAGGCCGGGCAGGGCGGAGACGATGCGCAGGGCCACGGCACGCCAGCCTGGAAAGACCTCTACGCCATAGCCGCGGCGACGTGCGACCACATAGCCGGTGATCATCAGTGCCAGCGTCATCAGCAGCGCAGGGACAATGCCGGCGGCGAACAGGTCGGCGATGGACAGCCCCCCGCCGGCAGCAGCGGAGAACAGGATCAGGTTGTGCGACGGAGGCACCAGCAGGGCCACCAGCGCGGCGGTGATGCTGACGTTGACGGCGAAATCGCGGTCGTAGCCGCGCTTGACCATCTGCGGGATCATCGTGCCGCCGACCGCCGAGACATCAGCGATGGCCGAGCCGGACACGCCGCCGAAGAACAGCGAGGACAGGATCGACACCTGGCCCAGGCCACCGCGCAGGCGCCCGACCAGCGACGAGGCCAGTGCGATCAGGCGCTCGGAGATGCCGCCGCGCATCATGATTTCGCCGGCAAAGATGAACAGTGGAATGGCGATGAGCGAAGCGGAGCCGGTACCGGCCGAGATCTGCTGCACCAGCACGATGCTGGGGATATCCAGGTACAGCAGGGTGGCCAGCGCCGCAGCGGCCAGCGCGTAGGCGACCGGCACGCCGAGCAGCAGCAGCACGGCGAATACGGAGAACAGGAGGGTGATGCCCATGGATCAACGATCTCCTTCAGCGTCTTCGGCGCCGGTGACGCGGGCCTGCAGCGCGTTCCACGCGCGGTTCAGTGCAAACATCAGCATCAGCGCGCCCCCCACCGCCAGCGGCAGGTAGTTGATGCTCTGCGGCAGGTTGGCACCGGCGGTCTTGATGTCCAGTCCGTCGACCAGAAGGTCGGCCGACCAGAACGCAATGAAGCCGCCCAGCACCGCTACCACCAGCTGCACCAGCACGTCCACCGCGCGGCGCAGGCCGGCGCCCATGTAGGCATGCAGCAGGAAGAAGCCGAAGTGGCGGTTGGTGTGTACGCCGCAGGCCGCGCCCAGGCTCATCGCCGTGGCCAGCAGCAGCAGGGTGACCGGCTCGGTCCAGCTGGGCGAATCGTTGATCACGTAGCGCGCGAACACCTGCCAGCCTTGCACCACCACCAGCCCCAGCAGGGCGGCGACGGCGCCGTAGATGGCGATGTCGGCAATGCGGTCCAGCAGGCGCTGGCCGGGTCCGGTGGTGGAGGTCGTCGTTTCGGTCATGGCGGTATCCTCAGGCGGCACGGATGCGGTCAACCAGCGCGGCGATGCCAGGCTGCTGCAGGTAGTGCTTCAGCAGCGGCTGCGCCGCATCGCGGAAGGCCGCCATGTCGACCTCGTTGGCTTTCACCCCGTAGGCCAGCACCGCCCGGCGCGCGGCATCCTCCGATGCGTCCCACTGCTCACGCATCACCGCCACCGATGCGCGGGCGGTGTGCAGCAGCAGCTGGCGGTCATCCGGGCTGAGGCGTTCAAAACGGGCGCGCGACATCAGCAGCACGTCCGGCGCATACGAATGGTCGCTCTGCGACCAGTAGTGCGCGGCTTCGAAATGGCGGCTGGAATGGAAGCTGCGCATGTTGTTCTCGGCGCCGTCGATCATGTGGGTCTCCATGCCGGAGAACGTGTCGCCCAGCGACATCGGCGTCGGGTTGGCGCCGAGCAGGCGCATCAGCTGGATGAAGATGTCCGACGAGGCCACCCGCAGCTTCAGGCCGTGCAGGTCGCTGGGCGAAACGATGGGGTGCTTGGTGTTGTAGAAGCAGCGTGCACCGGAGTCGTAGATCGCCAGGCCGACCAGATCGCGGCCTTCAAAGCCACGCAGCACCGCGTCGGCCACGCCGCCATCGAGTGCGGCGCGCTGCTGTGCGACCGACCTGAAGACGTACGGCAGGCACAGTGCCTGGGTCAGCGGAAATGCGTTGTTGAGTGCACCGGCATACACGCGGGTGATGTCGATGGCGCCAAAGCGCGCCATGTCGATCGCTTCCGACTCGCGGCCCAGCTGGCCCGAGTGGTACTGCCGCAGCCGCAGGCGGCCGTTGGTCTCACGCTGCAGGGTCTCGCCGATCCACTTCACCGCAGTGACGGTGGGGTAGTCGGCCACGTGCACGTCGGTCGCGGTCAGCAGGGTGCTGCCGTCCACGTCGCCGGCGGCCCGACGCCCGCAGGCAGCGAGCATCGGCGTCGCCAGCGCAGCGGCGCCGCCGGCCAGGAAATTACGTCGTGTGATCATCTGCGCCCTCCCGCGCGTGTTCACCAGGGCTGGCCGGCGGTCATCCCGCCGGCACGGCCCGGCAGGCAATGTCACCGAAGCCGGCAAAGCGCACCAGCGCCGTTTGTCCTGCCTCGATATCGTGGATGCCGGTAGCGTTGCCGGTGGCGATCAGGTCGCCCTTGCGCAGCGGCCGGCCGCGCTGCGCCGAACGGGACAGCGCGAAGGCATAGGCCGCACGCAGGCCGCCGGGCAGGCGGGTGGCGCCGCCGGTACCGACCACCTCGCCGTCGATGACGGTCTCCGCACGCAGCGCAGTCTCGTCGCGGGCGGTCCAGCCGGTGATCTCCGGCCCCAGCACCAGGCCATTGTTGTTGCCGAAGTCGGACACCACCACGCGCGGACCCAGTTCGTTGATGGTGGCCAGCGGACTGCTGGCCACTTCCACGCCGATGTACAGGCGCGCGGGCAGGGCTTCGGCCTGTTCCGGGGACCAGTGCAACCGTCCGGCCGGGGCGTCCTCCAGCAGCTCCAGCACGTACTCTGCTTCCACTGCGCCAAAGCCCCCGACGAATACCGGAATGTCGGTTGTTCCACCGGTATCATTCCAGAGCTGACGTTTGAAGATCGGCCCCAGCAGGCGTTCGTCGCCGGAGCCATCGCGGCGCTCGGCGGCGATGTACCCCACTTTCCAGCCGATCACCTGATCGTCCCAGGCCTCGATGGCGCGGTCCTGGACCCGGTAGGCGTGCACCAGATCGGCCGGAATGGTGCCGGGAAACCCTGTCAGGGCCTGGCCGGCGCGGCGGGCGTCGGTGAAGGCGCGGGCGATCGCGGCTGCATCGTCCGGCGTCGGCCTGTGCCCCTGTGTGCCGTGTTCGTTGCTCAAGAACGGTCTCCCTCTGCGTTGTTGCACTGCCCATCGACAGCGTCTGCAGGAGGTGTATATGGTAAACCGGTGTCATCACGCAAGCCGCAGCGCATCACGCCCGCTTCCGGGGCGCCTGCGGCACGCTGCCCCCCCTTGCTGGAGCCCGGTCCGCCATGCGTCTGCCCACCCTTGTGCTGTGCCTGTCCGTTCTGTTGACGCTTGCACCGGCGCGCGCCACCGACGTCCCGCTGCGCGACGGCCAGCGGCCCGGGCGCGAGGTGACGGGCGAACGCCTGCCGCTCTGGCCCGCCGGGCAGGTACCCGGCGAAAGCGCTGCGTCGCGAACGGCGCGCGTGGTTGAGCGCAGCCCCGACCCGGCCCATCCGGACCGGTTCGTGGACGGGATCGATGCGCCGTACATGATCGTGTACGCGCCGCCACGTCCGAACGGGCAGGCGGTGCTGGTCATTCCGGGCGGCGGCTACCAGCGCGTGGTGATCGACAAGGAAGGCAGCGCGCTGGTACCGGACTGGGTGCAGCGGGCAGGCTTCACCCTGTTCGTGCTTCGCTACCGCCTGCCGCAGCCGGGCAGGGACCGCCAGGCGGCGCTGGCCGATGCGCAGCGCGCGCTGCGGGTCGTACGCGACCAGGCCGCACGCCGCGGCCTGGAGGCCGGCAGCGTGGCGGTCATGGGTTTCTCCGCCGGCGGCCACGTGGCGGCGCGGCTGGCCACCGGCTTCGATGCTCCGGTCTATCCCGCACGCGATGCGATCGATCAGCTGAGCGCGCGCCCGGCACGGGCGGTGCTGGTCTACCCGGTCATCGACATGGGTGCGCATGCGCACAGCGGTTCGCGCGGGCGATTGCTGGGCGAACACCCTGACCCCGCATTGGCGGCCCGGTACTCGGTGCAGCAGCACGTGCGCGCGGACATGCCACCGACCCTGCTGATCCATGCCGCTGACGATCGCGTGGTCAGCGTGCACAACAGCGAAGTGATGGCGCGGGCGCTGGCCGAAGCGGGCGTGGAGCACGAACTGCACGTGTTCGCCCACGGCGGCCACGGCTTCGGCATGCACCTGCAGGGTGGTTCGTCGCTGGCGCTGTGGCCGGCCTTGGCGCAGGCGTGGCTGACGGCAGGAAAGGGCGCGGAGGGCAGCCGATGACGGGAGCACCGGACGACCTGCAGCGCCGCCGCTTCCTGCGCGACAGCGCGCGCTGGGCGTTGGCCACGGCGACGCTGGCGACACTGCCGGCAGCGGCGATGCCCGGTGCACGCGACGACCGCCTGCCGATCGTCCGCGTGCGCGGGGGGCGCCTGCGCGGCCAGCATGAGCAAGGCGTGCTGGTGTTCCGCGGCGTGCGCTACGGTGCCGACACCGGCCCCCATCGCTTCCAACCGCCGCGCCGGGAAGCGGCATGGAACGGCATCGCCGATGCGCTGGACTACGGCGCCGCCGCGCCACAGGCGGGCGCAGAAGGCCCCGGCAGCGAGGACTGCCTGTTCCTCAACATCTGGACGCCGGCGCTGGGGGATGGCGGCCGCCGCCCGGTGCTGGTCTATCTGCATGGCGGTGGCTTCAACAACGGTTCCGGCAGCGACCCGCTGTACGACGGCAGTGCGCTGTGCCGTCGCGGCGATGTGGTGGTGGTGACCCTCAACCATCGCCTGAATGCCTTCGGCTACCTGTACCTGGGTGGGCTGGGCGATGCACGCTATGCGGCGTCGGGCAACGTCGGCCAGCTCGATCTGGTGCAGGCGCTGCAGTGGGTGCGCGAGCATGCGGCAGCCTTCGGTGGCGATGCCGGCAACATCACCGTGTTCGGCCAGTCCGGGGGCGGCGCCAAGATCGCTACGCTGATGGCAATGCCGGCCGCACGCGGCCTGTTCCAGCGCGCCTGGACCATGAGCGGCCAGCAGGTCACCGCAGCCGGCCCGCGTGCCGCCGCGCAGCGCGCGGCGATCGCCATGCAGACCGTAGGCGCAGGGGACCTGGCGGCACTGCTGCGACTGCCCACCGCCGATCTGCTGGCGGCGACCCGCGCGCGCGATCCGTCGCGGGTGGAAAGCACGTCGCTGTACTTCGGGCCGGTGCTGGACGAGGTCACCCTGCCGGTGCATCCGTTCTGGCCGCAGGCTCCGCTGCAGTCGGCCGCCATTCCGATGGTGATCGGCAATACCCGCGACGAGACCCGCGCCTTCCTCGGCAATGACCCGGCCAACTTCGCGCTGACCTGGGAGACGCTGCCGGCGCAGCTGGAACGCCAGCAGTTCGTTGATCTGCTGCCGCAGACGGTGATCGCCGAGTACCGGCGCCTGTACCCGCACTACACGCCATCGGAGGTGTTCTTTGCCGCCACCACTGCCGGCCGTTCCTGGCGTGGCGCAGTGGAGGAACTGGAAGCGCGTGCGCGCCAGCCCAGCGGGGCCGCACCCACCTGGGCCTACCAGCTGGACTGGGACTCCCCGGTGGAGGAGGGCCGGCTGCGCGCCTTCCATACCCTGGACATCCCGCTGGTGTTCGACAACGCCGGCCTGCCCGGTGCACGCACCGGCGGCGGTGCGGACGCGCAGGCGCTGGCGGCCACGATGAGCGACGCATTGATCGCCTTTGCCCGGACCGGCGACCCCAATCATCGCGGAATGTCGCAATGGGCCCCCTACCGTCTGCCGCAGCGCCAGACCATGCTGTTCGATCAGCACAGCCGCGCAGTGGATGATCCCCGTGCCGGCGAGCGTGCGCTGTACGCGAAAGTGCCGTTCGTGCAGCGCGGCACGCAGTGATGACACCGTGGTGCAAACATTCTGTTAACCCGTCTCGGCTAGAGTCGGGCCATGGGAGAGATGTCCTCGCCACTGCCGTTCACCGGCCGGGAGCGCCTGTTCGCTGCGATCGATGCCGCGGTGATGCTGGGCACGCCGGAGGCGATCACCGATGCGCTGCAGCAGGTGCTGCGTGAGGCCATCGTCGATCCGTCCATCCAGCTGCCGCCCTGCGTGCGGCGCCCGGTCGAAGGGCATTACGCGCGCCGCGAACTGCATCGCAGCCCGACCCTGGGCTACAGCGTGATCGCGATGTGCTGGGGCCCGGGCCAGGGCACGCCGCTGCACGACCACGATGCGATGTGGTGCGTGGAAGGGGTCTGGCAGGGCGAACTGGTCGTCACCCCGTACGCGCTGCTGGAGCAGGAGGGCGAACGCCATCGCTTCGCCGCCCAGCCGGCGCTGTACGGCCATCGCGGCAGTGCCGGCAGCCTGATTCCGCCGCACGAGTACCACACGCTGCGCAACGCCAGCGACGCGGACGTGGCGGTATCGCTGCACGTCTACGAGGGCGTGATGGAACGCAGCGCGGTGTTCGAACCGTTGGGCGAGGACTGGTACCAGCGGCGGGTGAAGCTGATGGAGACCGACGCAGCCTGACCGCGTTCGGCCGGGCATGGCCCGGCCCCTGCGCAGGCATCAGCGCGGCACGTCCACCCGGTTGTTGAGCTGCGTCACTTCCTCGCCGCCGTCGGCCAGTGCCACGCGCACGCGCAGGCCGCTGCGGTCACCGGCCGGCAACGGCAACGACACGACCGCGGTCTTCGGCTGCAGATCGGCCGGTGCGGCCATCGCCGGCACTTCGGTCCGGGCGATCTCGCGGCCACGCGCATCTTCCAGCACCGCCACGCCCACGCCGCTGCCGACATGGCCCAGGCTGTGCACGGTCACGTGCACCTGGCGGCCGTCCACCCGTACATCGCCACGGCCGATGCCCAGGTCCGGGCGGGTTTCCACCGGCGTGCCCGCGCTGATCCGCTCGAATTCGAATACCTCGGTCCGGCCGGGGCGGAACTGCATCGGCACCGATGTGCTGGTTTCCAGCTGCACGGTACGCGCGGCCACCGGGCCGTCGATGCGCCCGTCGCCATCGGCATCCACGCCGCTGCGAATGCGCCAGGTACCACTGGCCACGTTCCAGCCGGTCATGTCCGCACCGATGGTGCGCGTGCCCAGGTTGTAGCTGGTCACCGTGAAGCGCTCGCGCGACGGCGCGTGTACCAGCAGGGCGACCTGTTCGGCCGCGTCCTCGCGGTCGAAGCGCCAGCTGACGGTATGGCCGGGCCAGCTCTGGTTGCGCTTCAGCGCGATGCCGCCCAGGCGTGCGCGCTGCAGGAATTCGCTGGGTGCTTCCACGCGGTCAGACCACCAGTGGCCCTCGGTGTTCATGTACGCACGCTGCACTTTCGCCTGCAGGCCGTCGGCATGCATCGCGGCGATGTAGGCCCTGTCGCCGCTGGCCTGCCACGCCATCAGGCTGGCGAAGCCGGTCTTTCCCGCATCGGCCTCGGTGCTCAGCAGCGGATACCAGTCCTGTTGCCGCCCCAGGATGTCCACCACGTTCTCGCCCAGGTTGGCCAGCGCACCCGGGCCGCCACGGGCTACGCGATAGTCCAGTGCCTGCAGGTACTTCGCATCGCCGGTCCAGCGCCACGCGGCCCAGAAGGTATGCAGGGTGTCGCCGCCGCCGGAGCCATTGTTCAACTCCCCGCCCCGGGTGGCACCGCTGGCCCAGTTGATCTCGTTGGGCAGGGTGAAGCGCCCCTTGTCGTCCTTGCCTGCGTGGGCCAGGTAGCCATCGGCCAGGCCGATCACCAGCTTGCGACCGGTCGGATCGGCGTTGTACTGGCCCAGCAGGAACGCCGGGTGCAGCACCGGGAACGAATACGGCTTCTGCCACTGCCAGTTCGGTTCGCGGTACACCTTGTTGCCACCGAACCAGTTGCTGGAGAACAGCAGGTGGCCCTGCGGGTTGCGCAGGATGATGCGCTCGTCGAAGGCCTTCACTGTTTCCATCAGGCGTTCCAGCGTCAGCGGATCGCCCCAGTTGAGGTAGAGCATGGCGCTGTTGGTGTTGATGCCTTCCTCGTACGAGTGCAGTTCGTCGGTCTCGATGGTGCTCAGGCCATTGCTGAACATGCCATTGCGGTACACCGCGTCGGACAGCGCGGTCAGCGAGGCGTTCAATCGATCCGGCCGCACGCCCATCAGGGCCAGTCCCGGCCACTGCTGGGTCAGGTCGGAATCGTCGGAGATGCCACCACCGAAGTCACCGTAGGCCACCTGCCGTTCGTCGATCCACCAGTCGACGAACTGCCGCGCCTGCGCCAGGTCCTGCACCTGGTTGAATGCCCACGCCGGCACGCCCCTGGGCACGGCAGGCGCCGTGTAGGGCGGGCGGCCCTGGCTGTTGTAGCTGATGTAGTTCCAGTACAGGCGGCCGAGTTCATGGTCCGGATCCACCCGCAGCAGGTCGCTCAGGTCCGCGTACACGCGCGCGTACAGGCGCTGGCGCTTGGACGTGGTGTGCTCTTCCACCAGGAAGCCCCAGTTGTCGCGGACCTGGTTGAAGCGGTCGGCCACGTGCTCCTTCAGTGCCTCGGCGCGCGGCTTGAACACCAGCCGGACCTGCGCACCGTCCAAGGCGCCTGCATCGAAGCCCGGCGCGGCCGAGGCGATGCTCAGCCACAGGCTGTCCGGGGTGAGGATGCGATCGCGCAGGTCCAGCCACAGCGTGCGCGCCTGCCGTGGCGGCACCGACACCGATACATCGATCATGTCGCGCGCCGACCAGATCGGATCCTTGATGCGGATGTTCAGCGGGATCAGCCCGTCATGGGTGGCCGGCAGGTCCAGCGCGGGGATATCGAGGGCCACGCCATCCAGGCCGTCGTGCATGTTTTCCCAGCTGTAGGCCCAGCTGCGGATCAGCGGCTGGTTGGCCGGCGCGTCACCCACCCCGGAAGGAATCAGCACGTGCACGATCGGCTGCGGATGTGCGGGCAGGGTGCCGGCATCCCGGCGGCGGGAACCGGCGCCCTTCGGCAGCGCCATCACCGTGCTGCGTTCGGCGGCCGGGAAACGTCCGTCAATGTAGCGGCGCAATGCGTCCAGGTTGGTGTAGTCGGGCAGCGCCTGGCTGTCGATGATGTAGGTCTGCTTCACCGTGCCTTCCGGCTCGGTGCCCTCGCTCACGTGGTAGGCCCAGATTTCCTGGATCGGTGTTTCCTGCTCGACGTTGCTGAAACGCAGCACGCCGCCGCGCTGCGCGGCAATGTCGTCGACGCTGCGCACCACGCCGCGCGGGCGCGTCGCCAGCACGTCAGTGGCATGTCGGGCGTCGGGCCCGTGGGCGAGGGTGCCGAAGGCCGCACCGCGGATCTCCACGCGGTTCACCGTTTCAGTGGCCGGCAGGGTCAGGTCCAGGTGCTGGCCGCCTTCCACATAGGTGTTCCAGTCCGGAAGCTGGAAGTAGTCATTGCGGCCGGGCAGGCGCGAGCGGTTGTACACGCCCGGCCAGGTGGTTTCGGCGATGCCATCGGTGGCCTTCCACATCCACGCCTTCAGGTCGCGGGTGTCGGCGAATTCGATCTTGCGGATGCGGGTGCCGCCGGCCGCCAACGCGGGGGGTGCAGCCCCTTCCCAGCCGAAGCGGTGGCGCCAGGCGCGCGTGCCATCGCCGATCGCCACGGCGCTGGCCGGCTCGCGCCCGCGCGCCAGCGTTGCCACCGCCGGCGCATCCAGCATGCGGTCGTAGACCCGGATGTGCTGGAAATCACTCCCACGCAGGAAGTTGTAGCGACTCTGCACCTGGTACGGTGCCATCACCCGCCCGGCAAGGCCGAGCTGGTCCAGCGCCGCATCGTAGTCACCGGTGGTCTGCGCCCGCGCCACTTCGCGCCCGTCGACAAACAGGCGCACGCCCTGGTCTTCATCCCACGCGAAGGCCAGGTGCAGCCACTGCTCGGGGCGCGGTGGCGTGTCCATGCGGAACGACACGCGGGTGCGTGCAAGGTTGGCATCGGTGACGAAGGCATCGAAACCGTGCCCGTTCCAGTCGACGCGCAGCCAGGCCATGTCCCAGCTGCTGTGGTCGGCGTAGCCGACGCGGAAGATCACGAACGGGGCTTCGCCCACCGCATAGCGCGGACGCCAGTCGAAGGCGAGGGTGCCGCGCTGGGCCAGGATGTTGCCCGGTGCGTCCCAGGCCAGTACGCCGTCGTCTTCCCACTGGATGGCCTTGCCACCGGCACCATCGTCGACCACCGCCACCCTGTCGCGGAAGTTCGGTACGGCTTCACCCTGTGCGGTCACGGCCTGCAGGCCGTGGCGGGCATCGACGTGGAAGAGCAGGGCAGGGACATCGGCGGCGGCCGTCGCGGGGCCTGCGGCCAGCGCCGCTGCCAGCAGCAGGCAGCGGAACAAGGTCGTGCGGTGCGGCATGAAGACGTTTCCTTTCAACGGGCGACGGCCGGCGGTGGGCCGCCGGACCGTAGCAAGGCCATGCCACGACGGCACCTTGCGGCGCAGCAGCGGTCACGACGTGCGGCGGCGCGCACCGGTGCGCGCCGCCAGCATTGCTCAGAACTTGTAGCGCACGCCCAGCAGGAACTGGCGGCCGGTTTCGGTGTACTGCAGCGGCAGGCGGCCGGTCGCGGGCGAGTACACCCACTCGTCGGAGGCTTCGTTGGTCAGGTTGATGCCTTCCAGGCTCAGTTCCAGCTGGTCGCTGATCCTGTAGCGGAGCGACGCATCAATGACCGTGGTGCCGGTCATGCCGTGGTAGCCGTCCAGGTTGAAGCCGGTTTCCTGGCCCGGAACCTGGGTGAGGTAGTCATCGCGGTTGGTGGCCGAGACGCGGGCGGAGAAGGTCTCGCCTTCATAGAACAGGGTTGCGTTCCAGGAGGACTTGGACAGGCCCAGCAGATCGTTCTTCATCACCGGCTGGCCGGACGCGTTGATGTACTGGATCTTCGATTCCACCCAGGTGTAGTTCAACTGCACGCCCAGGTTGGACCACTTGCCCGGCAGGAAGCTGAAGGGCTGCGTGTAGTTCGCTTCGGCGCCGTACAGTTCGCCACCGGGGGTGTTGACCGGGCGGGTGAAGGTGAAGTCGTCGGTGGGCGAGGCGCCGGTACCGATCAGCAGTTCGGCGGGCAGGCCGCTGTCGGTGTACGGGCGGTTCTCGCGCAGGGTCTGCACCGAGGTCTCGATGTCCTTGTAGAACAGGCCCAGGCCCGCCATCGCGCCTTCGGCGAAGTACCACTCGAAGCCCAGGTCGACATTGGTGGCGCGTGTCGGGTCCAGGTTGGGGTTGCCGCTGGAGATGGTGCGGGCACCGCCGGCCACGGCCACGGTTGCGCCGGGCGTCAGGCTGCCCAGCCCCGGGCGCGTCATGACCTTGGCCGCCCCCAGGCGGATCAGGAAATCGGGCGTGACTTCGGCCACCAGGTTGAACGAGGGCAGGGTGTCGTCGTAGGTCCGCGTGGCCGTGGTCGAGGTGGTGCCGCTGGCCAGCGTAGACAGGCCCGTGGACGACTGCCGGGTACGCACGTAGCGCACGCCGAAGTTGCCCGACAGCGGCAGCGCGCCGATCTCGGTGCTGAACTCGCCCATCAGGTAGGCGCCGCGATCCTTCTCTTCCACGCTGCGCACGTTGTTGGCGCGGGGGGCGACGGCGTAGATGCCGCTGTTGCTGTAGATGTCGAACTGGTCGGCGATCGCATCCAGGTCCGGCACCACCCAGTTGGACGGATTGCCGTCGATGCCCTTCAGGCCCGCCTGGCTGACCATGTCCACCGGCACGATCCTGCTGCCATTGGCGAAGGTGGGCACGGCCAGTTCACTGGCGCGGCGCAGTTCGGTGGTCTTGAACGTATAGTCCTTGGCCAGCACGCCACCCTTCAGGCGGAAGCCGGGGCTGATGTTCCAGTTGAAATCGATCTGCCCGGTATCGAAATCGTTGTCCACGTACTGCGGGCGCAGGCGGATTTCCGCCAGCTCCCAACCATTGGGGCTGGTCGGATCAATGCCGTAGTTGAGGATCGGGAAGCGGCTGTTGCCACGATAGTCGTAGCTGTAGCCCTTGACGTCGTACTTGTCCATGATGACGGTGGTCTGCACCGGGTTCTCGTGCCTGGAGCGCGAGATGCCGAGCTTGCCGTACACGGTGAAGTCGTCGCCGAAGCGGTGCTGGCCGTTCAGGCTGATCTGCTTGAACTCGGTGCTCCACTCGTCGTGCCGGTTCTCCGAGCGGATGTCGACGTTGTCGAATTCACCGTACAGCAGCGCGCCGTTGCGGATCTCGCCGTTCCTGACGATGGTCGAGGGCTTGCCCACCAGGCGCGGCGTGCTGCTGCTGCCGCGGCTGAAGGAGATCGCTTCGATGTAGTGCTCGTCGCGGGTGGCATCGATCTTCGAATACAACACGTCCAGCGAGACGTCGGTGGCGTCGCTGGGTTTCCACTGCAGCGAGCCGGTCACGCCCAGGCGCTTCTGCTCGTGTTCCATCTGCACGTAGCGCGGGAAGCGCGGATGGAAGACATCCGCGGCGCGTGCTGCGGCAAACGGCGATGACGCAGCGAAGTTGCCGTTGCTGGGGCCGTTGGCCCAGCGGCCGGTGTTGGAGCCTTCCTCCAGCGCCTGGCGCTCGGAGTAGGCCACCGACAGCAGGGCACCGAAGGTGCCATCGGCGAAGGTGTTGGAGATCAGCGCGGCCACCCGCGGATCGGCTTTTTCAGCCATCTGGTTGTAGCCGGCCTGACCGCTGGCGGCGAAGGTGAAGCCGTCATAGTCGAACGGGCGCGCGGTGCGCAGGTCGACCGTGGCGCCCAGTGATCCCTCTTCCACGTCGGCCGAGGCGGTCTTGCGCACCAGCAGCTGCGAGAACAGGTCCGAGGCGAAGACGTTGAAGTCGAAACCACGGCCACGGTTGGTGCCGCCACTCTGGTCTCCGGCGCCAACGGTGGTCAGCGCTTCCATGCCGTTGATGCGCACGCGGGTGAAGTCCGGGCCGAGGCCGCGCACCGAGATGTTGCGCCCCTCGCCGGCCTCGCGGGTGATCACCACGCCGGGGATGCGCTGCAGCGATTCGGCCAGGTTGAGGTCGGGGAACTTGCCGATGTCCTCGGCGACGATGGCATCAACCACGCCGGCCTCGCCGCGCTTGATGTCCAGCGCCTTCTCGACACTGGCGCGATAGCCGGTGACGGTCACCGTGTCCAGGTCGGTTGCGGTCTGCTGCTGGGCGGTCGCGTTTGCCGACAGGGCAAGTGCCACGCCCATCGCCAGCAAGGTAACCGGTGTCTTTTTTCCATGGATCCGAGATTGCATGCCTTTCCCTCTCCCAAAGGTCTGGTATCGCGGCTGTGTAGCGGAATGACACCGCTGGTCAAAGCCGACGTTAGCAGCACCACCGGGATCGGGCATCTTGCACCGCAACAGATCTGTAATGTCTCCAAGACGCTTGCAGGACAATGGTTTCGTCATGTCGATCGAGCACCTGCAAGGCGACTTCGGTCTAGAATGACACCGATGGTCAATGCCACGCCCCCTGCGTGGTCCACTTACATGCCATGCAGTGTCCCATGCCGGCGGCACGCGTGAAGGAGCTGAGATGGGTCGTATCGTGTGTTTCGGAGAGCTGTTGCTGCGCCTGGGCGCCCCCGGCCACGAACTGCTGCTGCAGTCGCCGCAGCTGCAGGTCCATGTGGGCGGCGCCGAGGCCAACGTCGGTGTCTCGCTGTCCCGGCTGGGACATCAGGTGAGGATGGTCGGCGCGGTGGCGGGCAACCCGCTGGGTGCGCACGCGCTGGGCGAACTGCGGCGGCACGGGGTCGATACCCGGCATGTGCGCGAAGTGCCGGATGCCCGCATGGGGCTGTATTTCCTCACCACCGGCGCGGTGCAGCGCGCCAGTGAAGTGGTCTATGACCGCGCGGATTCGGCGTTCGCACGCAGCACGGCGGCCGACTATGACTGGCCTGCGCTGCTGCAGGACGCACAGTGGCTGCATCTGTCCGGTGTCAGCCCGGCGCTGGGCCCTGACGTGGCTGCCGCCACGCTGGCGGCGGCGCGCGCGGCACGCCAGGCCGGTGTCCGCGTCTCCTTCGACGGCAATTTCCGGCCCCGCCTCTGGCAGCGCTGGGGCGGCGATGCCCAGGCGGTGCTGCGCGCGCTGTTCGCGCAGGCCGACATTGTGTTCGCCGACTACCGCGACATGGAGGTCGTGCTGGGTACGCGCTTCACTCAGCCGGACCCGGTGGAGCGGGTCGACGCAGCGGCGGCGGCCGCGTTCAGCGCCTTTCCGCAGCTGCAGTGGATGGCATGCACGCAGCGGCAGGTGCTGAGCGTGGACCATCATGCGATGGGCGCGCTGTTGCTGGGCCGCGGAGGGGCACGCGCGCAGGCCCCGGTGCGTCACCTGCAGGGCATCGTCGACCGCATTGGCGGCGGCGATGCCTTCGCGGCCGGCATCCTGCATGGCATCCTGTCCGGCCTTGATGCCGACGCCACCGTGCGTTTCGGCCTGGCCGCCGGGGCGCTGAAGCACTCCATTCCCGGCGATTTCAATCCTGTCAGCGAAGCTGACGTGCTGGCCCTGATGGGCGAGGAGCAACTCGATGTCCGCCGCTGATCCGCGCGTACGCGCGGTCCTGAAACTGGCACCGGTGATCCCGGTGTACACCCCCGACGATGTGGATGAAGCGGTCAACGTGGCCCAGGCATTGTTCCGCGGCGGCCTGCCGGTGATCGAGGTGACGCTGCGCACGCCGCGGGCGCTGGACGCGATCAGGGCCATGGTCGAAGCCGTACCGGACGCGGTGATCGGTGCCGGCACCGTGCTCACCTCCGCGCAGATGCAGGCGGCGAAGCAGGCCGGTGCGCGTTTCGCGGTGTCCCCCGGCGCCACGCCGGCCCTGTACGCGGCCGCGCGCGATGCCGACCTGCCGTACCTGCCCGGTGCGGCCACGGCCTCGGACCTGATCCTGGGCCTGGAACACGGCCATGACACGTTCAAGTTCTTCCCGGCCGTGCAGGCCGGCGGTGCCGCGCTGCTGGCGGCCTGGCACGGCCCGTTCTCCGAGGTGCGGTTCTGCCCGACCGGCGGCATCAGCGCGCAGACTGCGCCGCAGTTCCTGCACCTGCCCAACGTACTGTGCGTGGGCGGCTCGTGGCTGACCACCCCGGCGCTGCTGCAGACCCGCGACTGGGACGCCATCGAGCGCCTGGCCCGCGAAGCGTCGGTCCTGGCCAGCTGAACCCGGCGCACGGATCTTCAAAGGTTTGATCGTGATCAAAGCGCCGGCCTCGCGCCGGCGTCATTCTGTGGGCAAGCGCACTACGGAGACCCGAACATGAATTCGACCATGAAGGCCGCTGTCGTGCGTGAGTTCGGCAAGCCACTGGTGATCGAGGAAGTCCTGGTACCGCGCCCGGGGGCGGGCGAGGTGCTGGTCAGGATCGAGGCCTGTGGCGTCTGCCACACCGACCTGCACGCCGCCGAGGGCGACTGGCCGGTGAAACCGAACCCGCCGTTCATCCCCGGTCACGAGGGCGTGGGGCACGTCGTGGCCGTGGGTGGCGGGGTCGGGCACGTCAAGGAAGGCGACAGGGTCGGCATCCCCTGGTTGTACTCGGCGTGTGGCCATTGCGAACACTGCCTGGGTGGCTGGGAAACGCTGTGCGAGACGCAGCGCAACACCGGCTACTCGGTCAACGGCGGCTTCGCCGAGTACGCACTGGCCGATGCCAACTATGTCGGCCTGCTTCCGAAGGAAGTGGGCTTTGTCGAGATCGCGCCGGTGCTGTGCGCCGGCGTGACCGTCTACAAGGGCCTGAAGGTCACCGACACCAAGCCCGGTGACTGGGTGGCGATCTCCGGCATCGGCGGCCTGGGCCACATGGCGGTGCAGTACGCCCGCGCGATGGGCCTGAACGTCGCCGCCGTGGACGTGGACGACAGCAAGCTGGCGCTGGCGCGGCAGCTGGGCGCGCAGGTCACCGTCAACGCGCGCAGCACCGATCCGGCTGCGTTCCTGAAGAAGGAGATCGGCGGTGCACATGGCGCCCTGGTCACGGCGGTATCGCCCAAGGCGTTCGAGCAGGCGCTGGGCATGGTCCGCCGTGGCGGCACCGTGTCGCTCAATGGCCTGCCACCCGGCAACTTCCCGCTGGACATCTTCGGCATGGTGCTCAATGGCATCACCGTGCGCGGCTCGATCGTCGGCACCCGCCTGGACCTGCAGGAATCGCTGCAGTTCGCCGCCGAAGGCAAGGTCGCGGCCACGGTCAGCACCGACCGCCTGGAGAACATCAACGACGTGTTCGCACGCATGCATGCCGGCACCATCGAAGGCCGCGTCGTACTGGACTTCGCTGCCTGACCCTCCGTGCATGGCCGCCGTCGCTCCGTCCCCCTCTCCCACGGACGCGGCGGCCATGCCGATTCATCGGTAGTGCCGGCCGCTGGCCGGCAAACCCAAGGCGGTTCGGTAGTGCTGGCCGCTGGCCCGCAAACCCAGGCGGTTCGGTAGTGCCGGCCACTGGCCGGCAACGCGGGCACTCTGTGGCAGCCGTACAATGCGCGCATGCCCGCCATGCTCAAGATCCTGTTCCTGTCCATCGTTGCCCTGATCGGTGGCGTGCTGTCGCTTGCACTGGTCAGCAGCGTCGCCGGCTGGCTGCCGCCACTGCTGGGCATGGCGCCTGGCGACAACAGCGTGCAGCTGGGCTGGGATCTCGCCTTCAGCGTGCTCGGCGGCATCGCGGGTATCGCCTTTGCCACCTACTACGCGCCCTGCTGGCCGCGTTCGCACGGATTCTCGATCTGGTCGCTGATCGCGCTGGGCTGCGGCTACGCGATGTGGACCACGGGCGCGGATTTCCCGTTCTGGTTCGTCATTGCGCTGCTGGCATCGCTGCCGTTGCAGCTGCTGGTGGGCTGGTGGTTCGGCCGCCGCCCCTCGCGCGACCCGCGCTGAGCGCCTGCAGGGAGTGCCGGCCGCTGGCCGGCAACCTCCCATCCTGCAGCGGCCGGCACTACCGTTTCAGCGACGGTAGCGTCTGCTTCACCTGCGCGGTGCCCTGCCATGGGTCACTGTCCAGCCGTTTGGCGCGGGCCAGCGCCTTTTCCATCGGGAACGCATCGGCCGCCCTGACCCGGGCCAGCTCTTCCCAGCGCAGCGGCACCGCTACGCCGGCACTGTCGCGCGCGCGCAGCGACCAGGAGCACACGCTGGTGGCGCCGCGCGTGTTGCGCAGCCAGTCGATGAAGATGACGCCACCACGCTTTGCCTTGCTCATGGTCGCCACGTAACGGTCCGGCGCCCGCTCCGCCATCGCCCGCGCAAACGCCTCGCAGAACGCCTTGGCCTGTTCCCAGTCGCCCTTGGGCTGAAGCGGCACCACCACATGCACGCCCTTGCCACCGGACAGGCGTACGAAACTCTCCAGGCCGACCTCCTGCAGGTGATCACGGACATCGCGCGCGGCGGCTTTCACCTGTGCCCAGCTCACCCCTTCGCCGGGGTCGAGGTCGAACACCAGGCGATCGGGATGCTCGGGATCGGCCACGGTCGCGCCCCACGGATGCAGCTCCAGGGTATTCATCTGCACCAGTTGCAGCAGGCCCCGCGCATCGTCGATGTAGACATAGTCCTCGCGGCCGCTTTTCTGCTGCAGGGGCACCGCATGCACGGCGTCGCCCAGCCCGGGGCCATGGTGTTTCTGGAAGAAGCAGGCCTTGCCGACGCCATCCGGGCAGCGCAGCAGTGATAGCGGCCGGCCGGCGATTTCAGGAAGGATCCAGCGTGCCATGCGCCGGTAGTAGTCGGCCACGTCACCCTTGCGCAGCTTCTGCCTGGGATACACGACCCGCTCGGGATGCGTGATCTGGACCCCGGACCCCGCGTCGGCCTCTGCTGCGTCCACGCCCAGGTCCTCCTTCTGCTTGTCGCTGCGCAGCCGCTTGAAGCTGGCCTGGCGCAGCAGGCCTTCCTTGCCCCAGCCACGGAAGGCCACCTCGGCCACCGCCACCGGTTTGACCCAGCGCACGCTCGCCGCGCGGAACGGGACGTGTGCCGGCAGCTGCAGCACCGGCGCCGTCACTGCCAATGGCTGCAAGGCCTGGGCCAGCGCGCGAAGGCTCTCATCGTCGAAACCGGTGCCTACCCGTCCCACGTAACGCAGCCCTCCCTTGTCCGGCGCCGCCAGCAGGAGCGAGCCGAATCCTACCCGTGAACCCTTGGGTGCAGTGTGGCCGACAATCACGAACTCCTCGGTGTCCTCGTGCTTCACCTTCACCCAGCTGCGTGCACGGGTGTTCACGTACGGGGCATCCACCTGTTTGCTGACGATGCCTTCGAAACCGGCCTTGCCGCTGGCGTCGAACACCTGCGGTCCATGGTCGATCACGTGTTCGCTGAACGCCAGGATGCCCGGCGCGGGCCCGATGAGATCCTTCAGCAGCGCCTTGCGTTCCAGCAACGGTGCACGACTGATGTCCGTGCCGGCCACGCCGGGCAGGTCGAACACGATATAGCGCAGTGGCTGCTTCGAACTGCCGTCGATCACCCGCTGCAGCGCGGCGAAGTCGCTGCGCCCCTGCTTGTCCAGCACCACCAGCTCGCCGTCCAGGCGCGCATCATCCACCGGCAGAGCCTGCACCGCCTGCGCCACTTCGGGGAAGTCGGCCGTCCAGTCCAGGCCGTTGCGCGAACGGAGCTTCACCTGTCCTTCGTGCAGGTCGGCCAGCAGCCGATAGCCATCCCACTTGATCTCATGCAGCCAGCGTTCGCCGTCCGGGGCACTGTCGCGGTGATCGGTCAGCTGTGGCTTGAAGTCGCGGGGATAGGCCGTGTCGCGCGCGCCTTCCAGCCCCAGCGCGCGGGTACGCCAGCGCGCTGAGGCCCTGCGGCTGCGGGCGCGCGCGGCCGGAGCAGCGCGAACCGCTTTCGTCGCAGCACGCTTCTTCGACGGTCGGGCTTTCGACGCGGGCACCTCCAGCAGGTCGTCCGCGTCCGCATCGCGTGCTGCATCGTCATTGCGCTTGATCAGCAGCCATTGCACCTGGCGCCCCTTCATCGCCGTGCGCACCAGCTTCCAGGCGCCTGCCAGGCGCTGGCCATGCAGCACGAAGTCGATCTTCCCTGCGGCGAGTGCCTCAAGCGGATCCCCTTCGCAGGCCCAGGTGCCCTGATCGAATACTTCGACATGGCCCGCGCCGTAGTGGCCTTCGGGGATATCGCCCTCGAACGTGGCGTAGGACAGCGGATGGTCTTCCACTTGCACCGCCAGCCGCTTCTCGCCGGCCCGAAGTGAGGGGCCCTTCGGTATCGCCCAGCTCTTCAGCACGCCCTCCATTTCCAGGCGGAAGTCGTAGTGGCGCGAACTGGCGTGATGCAGCTGGATGACAAAGGTCGGCCGGCGCTTTGGATCGCCGTGCGCGGGGACGTCGTCAGGCTCCGGCGTCTGCCCGGCGCCACCGCCGAGCCGGCGCTTGCGCCGGTACTGGTGCAGCGACATGGCTCAGCCTGCCTTGCGCCGGGGTGCGGACTTCTTTGCAGCTTTCTTCGTTGTCTTCTTTGCGGCCTTCTTTACCGTCGGCTTTGCGGCTGCCTTGCGCGCCGCGGCCTTCTTTGCCGGCGTCCGCTTGTTCGCATCCAGGCTCTTCTGCAGCAGTGCCATGAAATCGACCACGTTGGTGCTGGCGTCCTCACGCGGTGCAGGTTCATCCTCCACCCGCGTGGTGCCGCCCTTGGACTTGATGCGCTTGTTCAGCACCTGCTGCAGGCGCTCGCGGAACTCGTCGTGGTACTGCGACGGGTCCCAATCACCGGACATCGACTCGATCAACTGCTCGGCCATCGCCGTTTCCTTGCTGCTGATGCGGTAGTCGGCGAGCTTTCCGGTGGGCAGCTTGTAATCCTCGGGATCCACCAGTTCCTGCGGATAGCGCAGGATCATCAGCACCAGCGCGTCGGCATGCGGCATCACCGCGCACAGGTATTCGCGGGTACGCACCACCACCCGGGCAATGCCCACCTTGCCGGTGCTGCGCAGTGTTTCGCGCAGCAGCACGTAGCCCTTCTCGGCCTTCTTGCCGGGAACCAGCAGATAGGGCTTCTCGTAGTAGCGCGGGTCGATCTGCGCCGCGTCCACGAACGATTCCACTTCGACCGCCTCATGGCTCTCCGGTGCCGCAGAGCGGATGTCGCCTTCCTCCAGCACGACATAGCTGCCCTTGTCGTACTCGTAGGCTTTGACGATGTCCTTCCAGGGCACTTCCTCGCCGGTGTCGGCGTTGACGCGCTCGAAGCGGATCGGTTTGCGGTCGCGTGAATCCAGCATGCGGAACTGCAGATCGACCCGGCGTTCGCCGGACATCAGCGACACGGGCACGTTGAGCAGGCCAAACGACAGCGTGCCGGTCCAGATCGGGCGGGCCATGGACGCACCTTTGCTAGGGCAGGGTGCCCAGCGTGGCCCGACGGGCGTAAACCACCCGTGTCCGTGCCGTGCACGTGGGTTCTACACACATGCGGTAGTCCCGATTGCTGGCCGGCAGAGCTCGCGGCCTGAAGTTTCCTGGGGTTGCCGGCCAGCGGCCGGCACTACTGCAGCAACGGCCTCACCGCCGCAGCGGGGATGTGGTCGAGCGCGCGCCAGGCATCCTCCACCACCGGACGCGCCTGCGACCAGCCCAGCCGCGACTGGCCGCGCATCTGTTCCCAGTGCTCGGCCAGTTCCTCGCAGGTATCGGCGGCATCACCGCGCGGCCAGTCGGCCGCATGGGTGGTCAGCGCGAACGCATAGACCGGGCACAGGTCACGCCAGTTGCGATGGCCCTGGCCGCGGCGCTCCTCATAGTCGCTGAGCATGTACTGCAGGTAGTCCTGCGCCACCGCCTGCGGGTCTTCATGCCGGCGCGTGCGGCGTTGCGCGGTGCGCTGGCCGAGCGGATCGAGCAGGGCGTTGAACACGGACGGCGCGGGTCGTTCAAGACGGGGCATGGCCGGCTCCTGCAACGGGGGCGGGTGGGCAGGAATACGCGCGGTAGCGTTACCGGGGGGTGAGCGAGATGTTCATGACGCCAGGTTCGCAGCCGCTTTACCTGCGGCGCGGTGTAGTGGAGGCCCCAGCGCAGGTAGCCAGACCATGAGCCGAGAGACCTCCCGAGACCCGTTGCGGGAAAATCACCCGCCCATTCCCGGCGAGCAGCGCGGCAAGCGCGACGCCGACAACGCGGACTACCGTGGCACCGGCGCACCGTTCTTCGATGCCGAGCACGGGAACGACCATCTGCCGGTGAAGCACGAGGCTGAACAGGCGGCCCAGGACCGCAAGGATGGCGGCGACCGCCATCGTGGCGGCCAGGAAAGCCCGCTCAAGCGCCGCGAACGCAAGCAGCGCGCCAGCGACAACCAGGACGAAGCGCTGGAGGAGACCTTCCCGGCCAGCGACCCGACATCGCCGTTCGTGCCAGCCAAGGCACCGGACTGACCGGCAACCGCCAGGCGTCCCGCCGTCCAAAGCCCCCAGATTTGCGGGGTAGTGCCGGCCGCTGGCCGGCAACCTCCAGACGTCCTGCGCAGCGCGCTGCCGTCCAGGTCCCGCCGGAATTTGCGGGTAGTGCCGGCCGCTGGCCGGCAACCTCCCCAGACGTCCTGCGCAGCGCGCTGCCGTCCAAAGCCCCTTCAGCGCCACGACCATTGCAGGCCGACGTTGGCGTGCCGTCCCGGGCCGGGTTCGTAGAAGCGCCCGTTGCCGTCGTTGACGATCACCGAGCCGATGTAGGCCTGGTCCAGCACGTTCTCCAGCCGGGCGAAGGTGCGCAGCTCGCCACCCGGCAGGCGCCAGCGGTGGCCGGCTTCCAGATTCAGCAGTGCGTAACCCGGTGCACGTTCGGTGGCCACGTCGTTGACCACGGTGTCGCTGCTGGCCGACGCCTCCAGCGCCCACTGCCATGGACCGGGGGTCCATTGCAGCCGCGCGAAGCCCTGCTGGCGCGGAACGCCAGGCAGGCGGCTGCCGGCGGCGACCACGCTGTTGGAGGTCAGATACGGCGATCGCACCTGGGCCTGCAGCCAGGTCCAGGCCAGCTGCAGTTCCAGCTGCTCGCCCAACGGCTGGCGATACTGCAGCTCCGCGCCCTGGCGGCGGGTGCGGCCGATGTTCCGATACGTGCTACGCCCTGCGCTACTGCTCGCAACTGCCAGCTCGTTGTCGGTATCTGCGCGGAACACGCTGACATCAAGCTGGGTGCCCTGCTGAGTACGCCACTTGCTGCCGACCTCAACGTTGCGGCTGCGCGCTGCTGCCAGATCCAGCGCCAGCCCCGCCTGACCATCTGCGCGATAGCCCAGCTCATTGAAGGTGGGGGTCTCGAAGCCACGGCCGGTGGCCACGTGTAGCCGCCATTGCGGGCTGGCCTCGAAGCTGACGCCGGCGACCGGCGTGGTGGCCGAGTAGCGACGGTGGCCGCTGTCGTCCGGGTTGCGATCGGTGATGTAGCGATCGTCCGATTCGAAGCGCACGCTGCTGTGGCGTACGCCCGCCAGCAGCGACCAGCGCGGGCTCCATTGCCACCATGCCTGGGCGAACTGGTCCACGTTCTGCACGGTATCGATCTGGTCACGGCGCAGGCGCCCGCGCACCCCCAGGGCGCTGCCCACGAAGTTCTCGTAGCCGGTGCGGTGCTGGCGCTGGCGGTCGGCGCTGAGCCCGGCCACCAGGTCCAGCGGCCGGCCGGCAAGATCACCGTGCCAGCCCCAGCGCGCGTCCAGCCCGCCATAACCGCCCTCCAGGTCGATCACCCCACCGGCATGCAACGGGTTGGCCTGTGCGGTGGGCGGAATCGGCAGGTACTGGGTCACCGCGCGCTGCCCGGCATAGCCCATGACCTGCCAGCGCTGCGCCCCGGTTTCGCGGCTCCAGCGCAGGCCAGCCTGCTGCTGGCGCACTGATTTGCGCGTGTTGTACTGGTGTGCCACGGCGGTGGCCTGGCGCGGATCCGCCGCGACCTGGGCACGACTCAGCCCCAGCGGGTCCTGCGCGTCCGGGGCATCCAGTGCATTGAGCAGCAGCTCCAGCCGGCCTCCGCCCAGCTCCCCGCCGATGCGCGCATTGAGCGATTCACGGCGCGCACGGCTGTGGTCGCGCCAGCCATCGGTACGGAAGTGGTTGGCGGCAATGTTGTAGTCCAGCGCACGGCCTGCGCCCTTCAGTTGCGCGCCGATGCTGAGCGTATTGTCGGCACCGGCGTTGAGCCGCAGCCGCCACGGGTCCCCGGCCTGGCCCTGTGCACTCCAGACCTGCAGCACGCCCCCGGAGGAATTGCCGTATAGCGCCGAGAACGGTCCGCGCAGCACCTCGATGCGCTCGGCACCCAGCAGGCTGGCGTGCGACAGCTGGCCCTGGCCGTCCGGCATGGTCGCCGGCACGCCGTCGATCAGTACCCGCACCCCGCGCACCCCGAACGTCGAGCGCGCGCCAAAGCCACGGATCGACAGCTGGGTGTCCTGGGCGAAGTTCTGCCGGTCGCGCGCGACCAGCCCCGGCACGCCGGCCAGCGCCTCGGACAGCTGCACGCCGGTGCCGGCACGGCTGGCGTCGATCCATACCGTGTCCTGGCTGGCCGGCAGCGCGAACGGGTCGATGCCCGGCACCCTCGCAGCCTGCACCTGCACGCTGGGCAGGGTGGTCGGCGCGGGCGCGGCCACCACCGCCCAGGGCGGCAGCAGCAGGACGGACAACGGCAGGCAACGGCGGCGTGCGGCAGCATTCATGATTCAGGTTGGTGGATCCGGTGGCAACGCACGCCATGGTACGGGGCCGTGGATGACGATGGCGGCGGCCAGCCCCGGCAGGCTTTGTTACGATGGGCTGTTTCCGGCCGAACGGCCGCAAGCCGCGTAGCGCACTTCCTCCCCCTTTCCGTCTACCGAACGAGTACCGCCGTGTCCTTCTTTGCAAACGTGGAACTGGTCCCAGGCGACCCGATCCTGGGCCTGACCGAGGCGTACAACGCCGACAGCCGCCCGACCAAGGTCAACCTGGGTGTGGGCATCTACTACGACGAGAGCGGCCGCATTCCGCTGCTGCGCGCCGTCAAGCAGATCGAGCAGCAGCTTGCCGCCGAAGCCAAACCGCGCGGCTACCTGCCGATCGATGGCCTGCCGGCCTATACGCAGGCTACGCGTGAGCTGGTGTTCGGCAAGGACTCGCCGCTGCTGGCCGCCGGCCGCGTCACCACCGCACAGACCGTCGGTGGCAGCGGTGCGCTGCGCGTCGGCGCCGACGTGCTGAAGAAGCTGCTGCCGCACGCCACCGTTGCACTGAGCAACCCGAGCTGGGAAAACCACCGCGCCGTGTTCAGCGCCGCCGGTTTCGAGGTGCTGGATTACACCTATTTCGACCCGACCACCCATGGGGTTGATTTCGACGGCATGCTGGCCGACCTCGGCAAGCTGGAAGCCGGCACCGTGGTGCTGCTGCACGCCTGCTGCCACAATCCCACCGGGGCCGACCTCACGGTCAGCCAGTGGACGCAGGTCGCCCAGCTGCTGAAGGACAAGCAGCTGTTCCCCTTCATCGACATGGCCTACCAGGGCTTCGACAAGGGCATCGAGCAGGACGGCGCAGCCGTGCGCATCATCGCCGAAGCCGGCATCGACAGCTTCATCGTCGCCAACTCGTACTCCAAGTCGTTCTCGCTGTATGGCGAGCGCGTGGGTGCGCTGTC
Organism: Stenotrophomonas pavanii; assembly: GCF_900101175.1. Taxonomy (GTDB): domain Bacteria; phylum Pseudomonadota; class Gammaproteobacteria; order Xanthomonadales; family Xanthomonadaceae; genus Stenotrophomonas; species Stenotrophomonas pavanii. The sequence continues at coordinate 195,322 of NZ_FNFQ01000005.1, forward strand.
GATGGTGGCGCCGACCGCCGCTGACGCCAAGGCGGTGCAGTCGCAGGTCAAGCGCGTGATCCGCACCATCTACTCCAGCCCGTCCACCCACGGTGCTGCGCTGGTGGCCGGCGTGCTGACCCACCCGGAACTGCGCGCGATGTGGGAGCAGGAACTGACCGAGATGCGCGAGCGCATCCACGCACTGCGCCAGGGCCTGGTCGAGAAGCTGGCCGCCGCCGGCGCGCCGCAGTTCGGTTTCATCAACGAGCAGGCCGGCATGTTCTCCTACTCCGGCCTGAGCCGCGAGCAGGTCGAGCGCCTGCGCGACGAGTTCGGCATCTACGCCGTCGGCACCGGCCGCATCTGCGTGGCCGCGCTGAACCAGAACAACCTGGAATACGTCGCCAAGGCCGTGGCCACCGTCGCCAAGGGCTGAAACAACGCTCCAGTGGTTTGAAGACAAAGGCGCCGAAAGGCGCCTTTGTTTTTTGAGCCCTGGTCTCTGTAGAGCCGAGCCTACGCTCGGCTTGTGCGGCATGAAGGACGAAGCGCAGCCGAGCGCGGGCTCGGCTCTACAGAAGCAGGGCGCCCCGCTTCTGCGGCGCAACGCATCTGGAAACGATTACGCCTTCCCGCGCTCACGCACGCTCCCGCCAGACGGGCGACAATAGGCGTTTTCCCGCTGCCGAGACCTGCCCGCCCATGTCCCGTACTTCGTTGACCCGCTTCCTGATCCAGGAACAGCACGCCGGCCGCATCAATGCCGACCTGCGCCAGCTGATCGCCGTGGTCGCCCGCGCCTGCACCAGCATCTCCATCGCCGTCAGCAAGGGCGCCCTCGGTGGCGTGCTCGGCGACGCCGGCACCGGCAACGTGCAGGGCGAAGCGCAGAAGAAGCTGGACGTCATCAGCAACGAGATCCTGCTGGAGGCCAACGCATGGGGTGGCCATCTCGCCGCGTGTGCCTCGGAGGAAATGGACCACAGCCAGCCGGTGCCGGACATCTACCCGCGCGGCGATTTCCTGCTGCTGTTCGATCCCCTCGACGGCAGCTCCAACATCGACGTCAATGTCTCCGTCGGCACCATCTTCTCCGTGCTGCGTTGCCCGACCAACGTCGAACTGCCGGGCGATGACGCGTTCCTGCAGCCGGGCAGCAAGCAGATCGCCGCCGGCTACTGCATCTACGGGCCCAGCACCCAGCTGGTGCTGACCGTCGGCCACGGCACCCATGCCTTCACCCTGGACCGCGAGAAGGGCGAGTTCGTGCTGACCACCGAGAACATGCAGATTCCGGCGGCCACCCAGGAGTTCGCCATCAACATGTCCAACCAGCGTCACTGGGAAGCGCCGATGCAGGCCTACGTCAGCGACCTGCTGGCAGGCAAGGAAGGCGCGCGCGGCAAGAACTTCAACATGCGCTGGATCGCAAGCATGGTGGCCGACGTACACCGCATCCTGACCCGCGGCGGCATCTTCATCTACCCGTGGGACAAGAAGGATCCGTCCAAGGCCGGCAAGCTGCGCCTGATGTACGAAGCCAACCCGATGGGCCTGCTGGTCGAACAGGCCGGCGGCGCCGCCTCGACGGGCCGTGAGCGCATCCTCGACATCCAGCCTGATCAGCTGCACCAGCGCGTGCCGGTGTTCCTCGGTTCGCGCGAAGAAGTGGCCGAAGCAGTGCGTTACCACCACGCGCACGACGAAGCGAAGGGCTGACGGCTCGACGCCTGACGGCGGTCATGGCAGTTCGATGACATGACCGCAGGGTGACACCGCGGGCGGCAAACGGCACCATCAAGCCGTTGCCGCCGAAGGAATGCACGCATGCACGAGCAGGGCCCGGTCGATTTCATCGAAGTCATCCACAACGCCGTCCCCAGTGAGGTCTGCGCGGCCATCGTCGAGCGCATGCGTGCCACGCGTGGCCTGCTGCCCGGTGCCGTGGGCAGTGGCGTGTTCCCCGAACTCAAGCACAGCAAGGATCTGCGCATCAGTGGCCTGGACGGCTGGCAGGACGTCGACCAGCAGCTGCAGATCGCCGTGTTCAACGGCCTGCTGACTTATCTACGCCGTTATCCACAGGCCTTGATCGCGCCGCTGATGTTGCAGATCCAGGACAGCAACGGCCAACCGCGACGCCTGTCTGCCGAGGACTTCCCCGACATGCCGCCGCAGCAGCTGGCCGACCTGGCCCGCACCTGCCTGCGCCCGGGCGCGATCAACCTGCAGTGGTATGCGGCAGGCGAGGGCGGCTACCCGTACTGGCACTGCGAGCTGTACCCGAAGGATGCGCAGGCCGAGACCCTGCACCGGCACGTGCTGTGGACGCTCTACCTCAACGACGACTTCGACGAAGGCGAAACCGAGTTCCTGTTCCAGGGCCGCAAGATCGCGCCACGCACCGGCAGCCTGCTGATCGCCCCGACGGCGTTCACCCACACGCATCGCGGGAATCGGCCACAGGGTGGTGACAAGTTCATCGCCACCAGCTGGATCCTGTTCCAGAGTGCGCAGAAGTTGTTTGGGGCGTGACGCCGAGCTGCTCGTCGGCCTCAATGTAGAGTCGAGCCATGCTCGACTGATGGCCTCAGAACAACGACCCCTGCGGCGAATCCTTCTTCGGCGGCAGCGGCTTCTGGAACCGGCTGCAATCCAGCTTCGGCCAATGGCTGTTCTGCGCATTGAACCCAAGGCGCTTGTGCGCCAGCTTGAAGCGGTTGCTCAACAGATCGGCATACACGCCCTGGCCCCGCATGCGCGTGCCGAACTGGCTGTCGTAGTCCCTGCCGCCGCGTAGCTGCTGGATGGTGCTCATCACATGCGCAGCGCGATCAGGATGGTGCGTATCGAGCCAGTCGCGGAACAGCGGTGCCACTTCCAGCGGCAGGCGCAGCAGCACGTAGCCGGCGGTGCTCGCACCTGCGTCGTGTGCGGCCTCCAGCACGGCTTCCAGTTCGCTGTCGTTGATCCAGGGAATCACCGGCGCCACCATCACACCGACCGGAATGCCGGCTTCATGCAGCCGCTTCATCGCACGCAGCCGTGCGTGCGGTGCCGATGCGCGCGGTTCCAGCTTCGCGGAGAGATGCGGGTCCAGCGAGGTCACCGAGAAGTGCACGCTGACCAGGTTTTCCGCCGCCAGCGGCGCAAGCAGATCGATATCGCGCTCGACCAGTGCGTTCTTGGTGATCAGCGAGAACGGATGCCTGGTCTCCAGCATCACTTCAATCAGCTGGCGGGTCAGCTTGAACTTGCGTTCGATCGGCTGGTACGCATCGGTGTTGATGCCCAGTGCGATCGGTTGCGGCACGTAACCGGGTTTTGATAGTTCCTTGCGCAGCAGCTGCGGCGCATTGGTCTTGGCGAACAGCTTGGTCTCGAAGTCCAGGCCCGGCGACAGGTTCAGATAGGCGTGCGAGGGACGCGCGAAACAGTAGGAACAGCAACATTATATGTGTTCGCGGGAATCTGCTCACTGCGTCGCCGGCTATGATGGAGTCATACCCTAAGTCTGGAGGACCAAGAGGAAGACTTAGCCCCCTAGCCCAAGGCAATAGAGGGCAGGTTGGCGCGTAACTCGTGGCCGCCAATGCTACCCGTACTGATTCCTGCAGGGTTTATCTGAGGATTCAACAGTGCTCCGGGACTGAGGGAGGGGGAGGCTACCCTCGGCGGTCGAGGAGAAGCAGCCACCTCATAGATTCCTGGGGTTGGCGCCGCCTTAATGGAGCTTCTTACAGCACGGGTGCAAGTCTAAGTTTGAAACGATCTAACTTGCGTCCGCCTTCAACAAGACATCGACGCCATTCTGACCAGCTATGAGCATTACCGCAGGTACTCCATGCGCACCAAGTCTTACGCAAAGATGCGACAGCGGTTCCTCATCCTGGAGGCTTGGAGCTGCGGATCACAAGCTGCGGCGCCATCCGGTATATTCAAGGCATGATTGCTGGCAGATATCTATCCGACTCAACTGCCGCTAGCTTTGCCAACAACCGAGTAGAGCGGCTCAAGCACCCATTCGTAAAGCCGCCGTCGCTCTCCCATCACGTCCGCCTCCAATCGCATTCCTGGCCTAAGTGCCTCTGGCTGTCCATACGCAAGGACTGTCTGCTCATTAAGTGAAACAAGCACTCGATAAACCGCTTCGCCTTCATCGGCTTGCCCCTTGGATGCAATGACAGCGCTGCGAGAGATTCGAAGTACGCGTCCAGAATGGGTGCCAAACTTCTGATACGGATAAGCTTGATAGCGAAGAAGAACTCTATCCCCAGGCTTTATAAAACCTATCGCCGAACTAGGAACCATCAATTGCGCCCGAAGCTCTGAGCCTTCCGGAAGCAGAGTGAGCACGGGTTGACCTGTCTGCACGGCATGTCCAACTTCTACCAAGCGATTCGCGACTAGACCCTTGACTGGAGCTCGAAGCAACATTTCTCCATTCGCTTCGACCTGGATCGTTTCCTTGGCTAGGAGTGCCAGTTCCCTCGAAATGGCGGCGTTGGCTGAATCCTGCTGCTTAGGCAACTCCGCAAGCGCTTGCTCAACTTGGGCAAGTGTTCGATTTATGGTCGTAGCTTGTCTCTCCAGCGCCTTCTGCGCATTAATCAGCTCAAGCACGGATTGTTCCTGCTGATTTAGCTGCAAAATGCTAACGTATCGCGCATCCGATACTTTCCTGTATCGCTCTACAATGTCTTGCGCGATTCTTACCTGCGCTCTTCGAGATTCGATCTCCCCAGCGATCTGAGATAGTTCCTTTTGCAGAGCCTCCCTCTGCCTTGTAAGACCTACATGCTGCAGACGCACCTGCTCATTTTGCGATTCGCGGCCCTTGATAAGGCTCTTCTGCTGGGCCTCCTGTTGGGATCGGAGTATTTCAAGCGCGTCTTGGCCTGAAGCAGTAACTCTCGGTGCGCTCAGGAGCACGAGAGGAGCCTGCGCGGAAACGTGCTGTCCCTCCTCAGCGTGCAAAGCTGTGACAACTCCTGGCGCAGATGCGACAACTGTCGAAAGGCCCAAGTCTGGCACCAGCTCGCCAGCCACACGTGACCTCCGCGTGTATTCACCGAAGAACAGGAAAAAGAGCACGAGCCCGCCGGCTACTGCGGCCAACGACGCGAGCAACCACATGCGAAGGGGTTGAACCAAGGAAATGCTCCCTAGCCAACTTCCTCTCCGATTCTCGATCACTTCCTTCCGAAAAAGGTCGCTCATGCTGCGTGTCCCGATTCAAGGATTTCGTCGATCCTTGCGTCCCGCGCCTGATCCGGAAGATCTATCAACTGTCCATTGGTCATTAGAAGAACTCGATCAGCACTAGCGATAGTCTCTGGGCGATGCGCAATGATCACTCTTGTGAGATCGAGCCCGTGGATCGAAGTGTTAACCAGGCGCTCTCTACCCACGTCGAGATGACTCGTGGCCTCATCAAGAAAGAGGATTCTTGGGTTGCTGTAGAGTGCCCTCGCCAGAATGACTCGCTGCTTCTGGCCGCCCGACAAGCTTGTGCCCATGTCACCAATCAAGGTGTGGTAACCCATTGGCATGGCCATAATCTCCGCATGAATCGCCGCTAGATTTGCGGCACGATAGACGGATGATTCATCCGGAGTGTCTTCTCCGAATGAGATGTTGTCCGCCAGGCTACCGGCAAATAGCTGATCGTCTTGCATGACGGCACCCACTGCATTCCGGTAGGACTCGGCGCTGATCTTCTCCAGGGGAACGCCCCCGACCAAGACTGTTCCCTCCGTGGGTGGCAAGAGGCCCAGCAGAACTTTAAGTAGGGTAGTCTTTCCGCACCCTGACGGCCCCGTGATCGCGACGGACTCACCTTGGGCGATGCGCAAGTTGCAGTCTTTGATGACCCAAGGCTCGTCCGGTGAGTACCTAAAGCCAAGCCCCTTGCACTCGATCGACAAGTCCTCTGGCAGCGTCTCAGTAAGATAGGCGTCACTGCTTTCTTCGGGAGGGGTCAGCGCGATCTCACCAAGCCTCTCTCCATGTAGCCTCAGCATTCGGAACTCGACGGACTTGTCAATCAGGCTAGCGATGCGCTGAGCAAACATGTCCTTGTATGCTAGGTATGCCACAAGCATGCCTACGGAGAAGACGTTCTGCATTGCGAGAAGTGCGCCGATCCAAATAACAGCTATGCGCTCAAGGCCGAATATGAGCTGGTTCGAACTGGTGAATGCAAGACCGTAGCGAGCGAGCCAAACGTCAGAGTTGGTCGTGTCCTGCAGCAGGTTGGAGTAGCTCAGCTTTCGCGATGTCTCTCGTCCGCCAATTTTGATGGACTGAATACCGCGAATCGACTCGATCAGGTAACTTTGCTGTCGAGCCGAAGCGATCAGCTGCTGCTCCGATCCGGTGCGTAATGCCTTGAAGGCCAGCGTCCTTGCTGCCATGTACAGGCACACTGCAAGTAGCGTGATGAGCGCGAGCTTCCAGCTATACATGAACATCATGAGGAGCGTAACTGACGCCATTAGGCCATCTACAATCGCTTCCACAAAGCTTGTTGTCAGAGTTCGCTGAATCGCCTGAACACTGCTCATTCTTGAGGTGATGTCGCCTAGATGCCTCCGCTCAAAGAAGTCGAGGGGAAGTTTAAGCAGATGGGAGAAGACGTTTGTCGCCCACTGAACGCCAAGGCGGTTGGACAGATAGATTACGGCCGAGCCGCGGACAAGTCCGATCATGACTTGTATCAAGAGCGCAAGTCCGAACCCCACACCGAGCACTGTTAGCAGGTTGCTGTCAGCAGAGATCAGAACCTGATCGACCGTCCACTGCATGAAGAATGGTGCGAGCAACACAAATATCTGCAGCGCGCAGGACAGCAGCAGTATCAACCCCAATGATCGCCATAGGCCGTCGATCCTGCCAGTAAGATCGGAGATCGCGATAGCCGGTGCTATCGGTGCTCGCTTGAAGTCGGTGGTTGGAGCTAGCTCAAGCGCAATGCCGGTAAAGTGCTTTGAGAACTCATCAATCTTCAGCACTCTTCTTCCGAACGCAGGATCAAGAACAACAACCCCGCGCCTGCTGACGTTCTGCAGCACGACGAAGTGATTTAGGTCCCAGTGAAGAACAGCAGGAAGTCGGAGTTGACTCAAGTGCTCCAAGTCCAAACGTACTGCGCGGCTTCCCAAGCCTAACCGCGCTGCCACCTTCATCACCTGCGCAAGCGTTGCCCCTTTAAGAGATGCGGGATGCTGTCTACGCAGCTCACGGAGACCAATTCGATTTCCATGGTGGTCTGCGATCATCGCCAGACATGCCAGTCCACACTCTGCAGACTCAGACTGAATGATTGGTTCCATGTAGTACTACTGCCTTCCCTCGCATTTCGTCGAATATACGATGGCGTTGAGACGACGAGCAAGTGCAGCCTGACTAGCACCAACAGTCTATTGACAACTCAAAAGTTTGCGTGCGATAACGGAATCGCGTGCACTCAAACAGATGCTGCGAAGCGTGGTGAGCATGACTGGATTGGATGTCATTCAACGATGGCTTGCTTCCTGCTTGGCAACACATCTGCAGTTGTAGTGCTCGCTTCGAGCTTGTTGATCGATCCTGCCAAATGGCCGGATCGATTTCCTGCGTCAGGAGACGTGGAAGTCAAGCTTTTCATCATCTATCACTAAAGGAATGTGTATGCGTGAGATTACTGAGGTCGAAGTGGAACAGATCTCCGGCGCCGGCTTTTGGACCGACGTTGGCCAGTTTGCCGGTGAGGCCTATGCCTGGTACGAGGCGAACATGGGCGCGATTCACGCCGGGAACTTGAGTAAATCTCGCCCGTAACTGAGTTGACTGGTCGACTGTCAGGCGCCTCATTGAGGTCATCCTGCTTGGCTCTATTTTTTCGACATAAGGAAATGAACGAAATGCGTACTCTTGAAATTAACGAGATCGAAGAAGTTTCTGGCGGCATCTGGGCACACATCCTCACTGCGATCGCTGTGTATGACGCCACCAGTGATTTTGTTGAAGGCTTCAAAGAAGGCTACGCAAACGCGAATCCGCGCGTGCTGTAACTGAGTGCTCGCGAGGCAGTCATGAAGCATGACTGCCTCGCTTTGAGACTCCGCTCAATTAAAGGCCTCGAGCTTATTTCAGAAATAGAAACCACTCGCCGCGATCACGATCCTGCATCCAGGACAAGTCGCTTCTGGTGCTAGCCGCCGCATTAGAACGCCATTCGTGGTACAGGCGCCAAGACACCATACGCACAGGCCATCACTCTCTACAGCCAAGGGTTATTCGCGGCGCGCAGTTTTTTGACCTTTCAGCGCATGCAGTCCGTTCCAGCACGGCACTCTTACGCTAGAGCCCCAAATGGCGCGAACGCTTAGAGGTACTTCGCGGCAATTGCTGCTATCGCTACGATTGCACCGCAGGTGGATGCAATATTCTTGTCCCTCAGGATGCCGAATGCCATAAGCAGAAGTCCAAGCACTGCTGCAAGGTTGTAGAGATGTTGGCCATAGATGATGAAGTCGACCGCGTTTGCAATGGCAAAAACTGCAATCAGCAGCAAGAAGGGCTTTTTGTTTGGCTGAGAAACGGCGTTCATGGAATGATCCTTCGCTGGATGCTTGAGACGAGCAATTTCAGTTCAATGGCCTCTGCAACGCCAGAGCGACGCATTCGACACATAGATTGATCATATGCACTTGGCATGGGTACAGCAAGCTGCTAATCCCGATACATTGCGGCCATTTGCAATTACGTTCCTGCGAAGCTTGTGCGATTGCCCCTACCCGTGGGCTGGGCGATGCGCCCGAAGAGATCTGGACCTCTGCGGACTTCTGGAAATTTGCTGCTAGAGCACTGTGGGTGCAGTTCTCGTTATAGAGCATCCACAGAGCTTCAATTTTGCTTTGCGCGTCGGCTAAGACGAGAACCCCAGCGCTCGAGCAGGGGCTCATTCCTAAGCCGGCAATGGAAGCTTTACACCATCGTGGTGTCCGTTGGCTCGCCGCGCCGGGAAGAATCCAGCTCCGCACCGGCTTCATAGGCCCAACGGTCGATGACCTTGCTGACAAGCTTCGCGCCGTTGCCCACCGCAGAGAGCCCTAGATTGCAGACTTCGGCGCGCCTTAGGCCCGTATGTAGGCAGACCTCAGCCATGAGTCGGTCAGTGGTTGCGCCCTCGCAGAGCACGACTGTTTGATCAATGATCTCCTTCACAGGAGGCCCCAACTCCTCAAGCAAGAGGTCCAAGGTTTGAGGGTCAAGCGCAGTGATAAGCAGGTTGCTGCCTGATCCAGAGATATCTGCGTCAATGTCGAGATAGGTGACCTTCCCGCGTTTAGTGTCTCGCTCGGCGGTAGGGATCACATTCTTCAGATATCCATGCCGTAGGCAGTAGAGGATGAACTTCGTCAGCGTCGACCAGCGTCGATTGACCGTGCTCGCGGCCAAGTTCTTTCCTGTTGCTGCCGACTTGGAGTGACAGAGGTCTGTGGCGTAGCCCCTCAAGTGTGCGGATGAGATATCGGCCACCTTGATGCCCGAGGCGTCCAGGTAGTGATGGAAGTCGGCTATGTCGGCCAGGATGGTTGGCGCGGTGTTCCTTCCCCCCTTCAGGCACGGCGTCGCCGCCCTGGTTAGATAGGTGGCACACATGAAGTCGAACACCGGCTCTATGACTTTCCCGTCAGTTCGGCTGGTCAAGAAGCAGAAGTGATTCGGCAAAGGAGTACCCCAAAGTCCCCCGTTTGAAGCAGGACTCTTCCCCTCGTTGTTCCTGACCATCCGGATTTCTGCGTCGTAGGCCTTCATGGGCGCGGAACGTAGCACTCCCAATTCGGAATGCAAGCGCGTGAGCCTACTGGTACCTCCTGGATGCGCATGGGTCACATTAGCGTTTATTTCCCCGCTATTTCATAGACTTGCACCGTACTTTTAGGTACTGATATCTTTGCTAAGAGAGGCGCCTATTCATAATGAATAGCCTTGGAAGTGCGCAGCACATGCCTCTGTGGAAAGCTATCCGACGGGGTATGAGGTGAGCTCAGATCAGGAGATGGTTATGGCTATCGCTGCGTGCATTCTGCTCACCGCCTGCAGATCGTGCGCGGTAGGTAGATTGATACTAGGTTCTCGCGGTTCTGCGCCCTAATCGGATCCATGCGCTTACAGAGGCTTGTGCCCCGGGGTCTTTAGCGGCTGAATCCCACGGCTCTCTCAATCTTGAGTAGACAGCACACGCAGCGGCGACCCAGAATTGCGTCCAGAATCGGCACCCAAGGATGAATGAGAATGGCCTTTGACGTTGGAAAGTGGCATGCGAGAGTCCTTTCCACACCGGCCGCGTACTCGAGGCTAGTTGACTTGGCAGAGCATCCGCCAGTGGCAGCCGAGTACAAACGATCTCTCTACGTACGGACGTTGGATGATAGCGGTGCGCTGGTTTCGTCTGGCGTCAGTCGTCTGGATGAACGTATTCGCGACTCTGTCTACAGTGACGCTCTATCAGCCATTGATCACTACGCGTCACTTATGGTCGTCACCGCGGCGACGTATGTCGAGAACATCGTCTTTGAGTTCCTTGTGGTGTACTTCACTGCCAGGCCGCAGTCGATTCATGCGCATCTGATGCCCAACTCATCAAAGCGAGAGGAAGCGTACGTACCCCTGCGCGAAGTGTTGGCTGCGTCATCGTTGTCCGAGCTTCATGGCCACCTCGCCCGCCGGGCTTCACGCAATGCATCGGATGGTTCAATGGAGAGGGTTTTTGAGCGCATCTACAAGCTCACAGGACATCGCGTCGCTGTCGACGTTACCGCTCCGATCGCGGAGATAGTTCGGCTCCGGAACTCCATCGTGCATGAGGGAAAGACGCTTACGAAGGTTGCCGCTGCCATCGACCGACGGTTCGAAAGCGTTTACTCGCTGCTGAGAGAGCTAGCAGGCATTTGTAAGGCGGAGGGACTACCTTACGTCGACGAAGGTGGCTTGGTTGATCCACTCCCTTTTGTTGAAGAGGAGTTGCCTGGTCCTGTGGAGTACTTGTAGAAGTTTTCCTCAGCCCGGCCTTCTGATGTTCGCATTCCTCTTGCAGGTGTCCTTTTTCTCACGGAGCTGGCGACCTGTCGCAGTCTCCACGTGTCGGATTGGAGAAGCTCAATGAACGATGCGAAGTATCCTTGGGCCGCAGCGTCGTTGTCAGACGTCAATGAGTTTGAGTTTGAGTTTGACCTAGCGGTTGCCGAGCTTGTAACTAGCGAGGCGTCTGCCCACCATCTCGGTGAGATGTTTATCGCCGCTACCTCGAGCTCCGACGATACGAACTCATCTTCGCGTAGTCGCGTCCTGCAGATGCTTGCGTCGGCCTTGAAACTTCACCAAAGGCTGGATCTGCCGAAAGCTCCGTACACAGCGATGATGGACTTCGGCGATAGACGCACGGCTGTCGGCACCGATTGGAAGGGATGTGGCGCCGTACTAGAGGCCCTAGGGCGTAGCTCACCCAACCCAGTGATTTGTGCTCGGCTCTGCGATCTCGCCTGGTTTGTTGAGCGGGGTCGGGTTGATTCGGGTAGGGAGGCTGCGCTCGCGTACTGTCGGGTAGCGGAAGGACTGATGACTCAGCAGCTCAGGCACCGTGACCTTGATGCAGGTCATATTCCTGTCAGAGTGATCGCCAATGCGTTGCGGCGGGGACTGCAGATCTGCGACATCATGCATCTTGATCGGGATGACCCAGATCTTAGGGTGCTGCGGCAGTTTTGCCTCTCAGCGGCCGACAGGTTCGAGGCTGAGGCCAGCAGCGAGGGGCTCCTGCTGATGATGACCCTAGCTCTGGACTTTGAGCTCGATGAGCCAGGCAACTGCGCGCCCCGGATGGAGGTCGCTGCCCACGGATTCTCCTCAGATGGAGGCCCACATGCCGTGTGCGATGCACTTGTTTCTGCTGGGCGCGCGTGGCGCCGCGCGCAGGACAATGCCAATTACGAGAGGTGCCTGCTTGAGGCTAGCAGCGTTATGGCGGAGCATGGCCGCTCGCTGGGCGGCACGCTAAGTGCATCTCACTTTGTGCAGCAGGCCATCGATCTTCTGCGAGGGCTGTCCTCAGCTGACGCCAAGGCTTCCAAGCGCGAACTTCGCGTGGAGTTGATTCGTCTTCAATCCGCTGCGGAGGATGACTTTAGCTCGTTTGAGTATTCATGGGACTTGAGCGAGCTGGTTGATGCAGTAAGGAGTCGAGCCAAAGGGGTTTCACTCAAGAACGGACTGTTCTTGCTCGCATCCATCCATCGCCCTCGGCCTACCCAGGTCATCGAAGCAGAGGCCATCGAAGGCATACGGAAGCATCCATTGAGTTCGCTGTTTGGCGTGGAGCAGTATGACTCCGATGGCTATGTTCGCTTCAGGGCGCCTGGAGCAGGTCTGCGCGATATTGACTCTGCTGCCCTAGAGCATGCGGTAGCGAAGCAGGAGGAGATTTATCGTGGCACCGTGGTGCAAGGACGTATTGCTGTCGTCTTGTACCAGCTGGCTTTGGAACATCCAATTTCATACGAGGACGTTTTTCTACTCTGTCGAGATAGCCCGTTCGTGCCGACTGATCTTACGGAGACTTTCTCGCGGGGATTTCTAGCGTTCTTACATGGTGATTTGACGTCCGCACTTTTCATCCTGACGCCGCTTATGGAAGCCTCGCTGATCTATGTCCTCAAGGGACACGATGTCGACGTCGTACGGCACGATGAAGATTCGGGGACACAGGAAGACATGAGCATTACTCAGCTCTACAAGAATCATCGGAGTGAGTTGAATAGAATCTTCGGTGAGTCGGTGATTGATGATATTGATCGAGTTTTTCTAGCCCGATCCGGTCCAGGACTCAGGCATGCCATCGCGCATGGCACCGCAAGCGACGGCGTGCCGTTCAGTGTCGACGCTATGTATGCTTGTTGGCTGATGTGGCATCTATGCCTGGTCCCTTTGTTCAAGGATCACTTTGGAGCGTTGGCTTCAGCAACGGAGTCTTGATCCGGCGATGAGGCGGACATTGCTTCCGTAGCAGTAAGGGAAGTTAGCAGGGGATTGTATAGATGCAGCGTCAGTCAGTTCTGATCAGCGGTAGTGCCGCTCGTTTGCGTGCTTCCCACACGCCATGCAAGTCCTGTGGAGGCTGTATCTGCCGCTTTTTTCGGCCCCCAGCGGCCCCCCGCAGTAGGGACAGATCGGCCCTGTGCCTAGTTCCGCTTGGCGACACCGATGGAGCGTCCACAGACCATGGATGAAGGCAAACGCAAGCCCCGCCGTTGGTAGCCACATGGCCACTTGATAGAGGCCTTTGGTCAAGCTGTTGTCGCCAAGGGGACGCACGACTAGCGCGAATACGAAGGAGAGAATCGCCACAAAGCCGGCAGGGTAGTACAGGCGTATTAGCTTCAGCCAGCTCATTACCATTCTCTCGGTGTAGTTGTTTCCAGAAAGGCTAGCTTTTGCTCATCTCACAGCTTGAGACAGCTTGCCCATCTGCATGTAGTGGGCTCCATCTTACTTCTCAGAACAATTGGCCCTGGGGCGACAGCTCCCTGGGGGGTTGAAAGAGTTGGGTGTTCAGGGGAGGGAGCTTTGCGAATCCCAGGCTTCTGTGAACCTTCTTGAACCTTTGGGCGAGTAGATCCGCAAAGGGGCCAGTACCTCGCATCCTGGTACCGAATGTGGCGTCGTACTCTTTGCCACCATGCAACTGGCGCATGAGGCTAAGAACGTGTTCGGCCCGGTCCGGATAGTGCAGTTCCAGCCACTCTTTCCAGATGTCCCTGATCTCGTTGGGTAGTCGCAACAGCACGTAGCCTGCTGCCCGCGCTCCATGGGCATGCGCTTCTTCAAGGATCGCCTCGAGTTCGTGGTCAGTGATGCGAGGAATGACAGGAGCCACCAGTACACCAACAGGCACACCGGCCTTATGTAGCGTCTCCATCGCCCTCAGCCGTGCGTGCGGAGCAGCAGCTCGTGGCTCGAGCTTTGCTGACAGCTTTCGATCAAGTGTGGTCACTGAGAAGTACACCGTGACCAGGCGGTCCTTAGCCATGGCCGCGAGTAGATCGATGTCACGAGTGATCAATGCACTCTTGGTCACGAAGCTCACGGGGTGGCGTGTTTCGGCCAGAAGCTCAAGGCATTGGCGGGTAATTTGGTAACTCCTTTCGATGGGCTGGTACCCATCCGTGTTGATGCCCAAGGCAATGGCAGCGCATTGGTAGCTGGGCCGACTAAGCTCACTGCGCAACCGCTCTGCGGCGTTGGTTTTTGCGAAGAGCTTGGTCTCAAAGTCCAGACCTGGCGATAGGCTGAGGTAGCTGTGGGAAGGTCGCGCGAAGCAGTAGACGCATCCGTGCTCGCATCCTCTGTAGGGATTGACCGACGCACTGAATCCGACGTCAGGGGAGTTGTTGCGGCTGATCACACTCCGGGCGCGCTCTTCGGTCACCTCAGTTCTCAGCTGCGGCAACTCCTGCAGGTCTTCGTAGACCGATTCCCAGCCATCGTCGATGCCGACTGTTGTCGTGGCATCGAAGCGACTTGGTACGCGTGAGGCGGAGCCTCGACCTTTGATAGGTACTTGGGCCTTTCGAGCATCCTGTTCCATGCCACCCTCAGCCCTTGGTAAGCAGTTAGTATTATTGCTAACCACAGGGACTGCAAGGTCCGGGAATTCAGCTAGCTGTAGGTCTCATGCTTGATCGCTCCGTGTTGTATTCCCAACCTTATCCACAGCACGTTTGTGGCTGGGCGACCATCAGTCCCGCTGGCTAGCGAGCGCTTTGGCTTCAGCCAGGAAGGTGTGCATTAGGCCCCGGGATCGACGGGTAGCTGCTGTCAGCACAATTCCCAGTTGGGCGCACAGGGAGACTGCGTATGCCATCTGCGCTCCTGTCGGGGGCTTGATGTCCCAGTCGGTCAGTTCTGGGATGAGCCTGGAGAGCTCCTCCGCTAGACGGTACTCAAAGCTTCTCGACTGGCCTTCCTCTTCTTGCATTCGACGAACCTGGCTGATCACTTGTTCTCTTCCTAAAGGAGAGAAGGGCAGCTCTAGAGTGAATTCCAGTTCCGGGCATACAAGATAGAAATTCATGAGAATTCAGGTCAGTACTTATAAGTAGACTACCTTTAGAGGCGTAGTCTTTAAAGTACTGGAACCACAAGCTTGGTCGTATGGTCGAACATACGCATCAGGCAGCCCTGGCCGACGTCATCCGGGCGAGTCGCGTCGCTCTTGGATTCAGTCAGGAAGGCTTTGCAGACCATATCCAGATGCACCGGGCTTACTACAGCAAGATTGAGCGTGGCGAGAAGAATGTCACTCTCGCCACACTCGAACGAGTAGCAAAGGGCCTTGGGAAGACCATGTCTGAGTTGCTGACCGAGGCAGGTCTCTAGAAGGTTTCGCTTAACTCTCCCAGTCTCGAATCGACCTTTCCTGCCGGAATGGCACTGTCTGGCCGATTTTCGAAGCTTTGACGCCGAAAGTGTTCACTATTTCCTTCGCAAGTTGCTGATTACGAAGTAATTTCTCAGTGAAAACTTATGGGAAATTCAGACCATGCTCGCAACCGCGATATGGATTCACCGACTGGCTGAAGCCGACGTCCGGCGAAGTGTTGCGGGTGATGATGCTGCGCGCGGTCTCGGCGCGTACTTCGGTGCGCAGGCGCGGGGCGAGGAACTCTTCGCTTTCGTCGACCGCCCAGCCGTCGTCCACCGCCTCGCTGACGGTGCTTTCGAAGCGCCCGGCAAGGTGGGACGTGGAACCTCGGCCCTTGATCGCAATACCCATTGCGGCAGGGTACGTCGTGGCCGTCTCAATGGCTGCGACGGCCGCCTGAAGGGTTCAGGGCTCGGCCCTACAAGGCAACCCGTGTCCCTCGCATCCGTCGGTCACAGCAGGGCCAGATAGCCCCGCACCGTGGCGTCCAGCCCGTCATACAGCGCCTCGCCGATCAGCGCATGACCGATCGATACCTCCAGCACGTCCGGCACATGGGCCAGGAAGTCACGCAGGTTGTCCTGCGACAGATCGTGCCCGGCGTTGACGCCCAGGCCCACCGCCTGCGCCCGCCGCGCCGCAGTGGCGAACAGTTCCAGCATCGCCGCAGCGTCGCCCGCCGCGTGCGCCTCCGCGTAGGGGCCGGTATACAGCTCGATGCGATCGGCACCGACCTCCGCCGCCTGCTCCAGCAGCGGGTTGCCCGCGTCGACAAACAGGCTGACCCGGCAGCCCATCGCTTTCAGCGCCGCCACCAGCGGACGCAGGCGCCCGGCGTCCCGCTCGAAATCGAAGCCGTGGTCGGAGGTGATCTGGCCGTCGCCGTCGGGCACCAGGGTGGCCTGCGCGGGCCGGGTCTGTTCGCACAGCGCCAGCAGCCCCGGGTAGCCCTCGCGCGGCGGCGCGAACGGATTGCCTTCGATGTTGAACTCGACCCCACGCGCGCGGGTCAGCGTGGACAGGGCCAGCACGTCCTCGGCGGTGATGTGCCGGCGGTCCGGCCGCGGATGCACGGTGATGCCATGCGCGCCGGCATCCAGGCAGGCCTGGGCGGCGCGCACCACGTCCGGTTCGGCGCCGCCGCGCGAATTGCGCAGGACGGCGATCTTGTTGACGTTGACGCTGAGCTGGGTCATGGAACGGAACTACTTGGAAAGAGGGGACGGGTCGTGGTCGTTGTGGTCGTCAGTGCGGCGGGCCTGGGCCTGTTCGCGCAGGCGGCGCAGCTCCTCGGCATCGATCAGCGTGGCCGGGTCGCGCTGCAGGTCGCCGAAGCGGGCCACATAGCGGCCGCGCACCCAGGCCAGCAGGAAACCGAGCGCCGCCAGCAGGCACAGGGTCATCAACCCCGCGCTCGGGGTCTTCAGCGCGAAGGCAAAGCAGCCCAGCGCCAGCAGCAGGTACAACCAGTACATAGTCAGGCTCCCCGGATGATCGCCGCAGTGTAGCGCTGCGTCACAGCAGCGGCGAGGCCAGCCGGGCGAAGGCCTCGGGCAGGCGGTGCAGCCACAGCGAGCGACCGGCCTGGTCATGCACCCGGGTGGCGCGGTCGAACTCGCCCTGCAGCAGCTCAGCCAGGGCGGCAACGCGGCCGCGGTCGCTGATCATCATCGACAGCTCGAAATTCAGCCGGAAGCTGCGGTGGTCGAAGTTGGCGCTGCCGACGATGCAGACATCGTCATCGGCAATGAAGGCCTTGGTATGCAGCATGCGCGGCCCGTACTCATAGATCTTCACGCCGGCGTGCAACAGCTCATCGAAGTAGGAGCGTGCGGCCTGGGTCACGAACCAGGAATCGCTCATCTTCGGTACCAGCAGGCGCACGTCCAGGCCGCCCAGCGCGGCCGAGGTCAGCGCCATCCGCGCCGCTTCACCCGGCACGAAGTAGGGCGTCACCAGCCACACCCGCTCGTTCGCTTCCTGGATCGCCGCCACATGCAGGCGGTGGATGGTCTCCCAGCCCGAGTCGGGCCCGGAGACCAGCACCTGCGCGTTGATCGGTCCATCCGCGCGCATCGGCACATCGGCCGGCCACAACCGGGCGATGTCGAATCGGGAGTGGTCCTGGCCGCTGGCGTACAGCCAGTCCTCGGCGAACACCAGCTGCAGGCTGCGCACCACATGGCCGCGGATACGCATGTGCAGGTCGCGGTAGGCGTCGGGCCTGCGGCGCTCGTCCTCTTCGTCGGTGATGTTGATGCCACCGGTGAAGGCCACGCGGCCATCGACGATCACCAGCTTGCGGTGCGTGCGCAGGTTCAGCCACGGACGCTTGAACGGCTTCAGCAGTTGCCGCGGATGGAACCAGATCGCCTCGCCACCGGCGTCCAGCAGCGGTTGCAGGAAGCGGCGGGGCAGGGCGGACGAGCCGACCGCATCCAGCAGCAGGCGCACCTGTACGCCGGCGCCGGCGCGCTCGACCAGCGCGTCGCGCACCGCGGTGCCGGCGTGGTCGGGGTTGAAGATGTAGTACTCCAGGTGCACATGGTCGCGGGCCTGCGCGATGGCGTCGAGCAGCGCGTCATAGGTCGCGGCGCCGTCCACCAGCCAGGTCACTTCGGTGGCGCTGCTCGGTGCCAGCCCGGTGGTGGCCTGGGCGACCTTGGCCAGCTCGGTGCAGTCCGCATCGGGCGGGCAGACATCGCTGTAGTGCTCCATGCCCGAGCGCGCGCGGCCGCGACGCAGGCGCTGCCGCTTCACCTTCTGCGGGCCCAGCAGGTAATAGATGAAGAGCCCCAGGTAGGGCAGCAGCGCCAATGACAGGATCCAGCTCAGCGTGGCCACCGGCTCACGCTTCTGCAGCATGATCCAGCCCGCCAGCGCGAACAGGTACAGCAGGTAGGCCACCGCCAGGATCGAGCCAAGGTGGGCGATGCCGTCAAGCCAGTGGCGCAGGGAGTCGAAGAGGGCGAGCATCCGCCGATCATAGCGGCGCGTGCTGCCGGATGGGGTCAGATCCCTTTTTGCTCAGGAAAAGGGATCTGACCCCAAGCCGTGCGCCACGACGAAAACACAAAAAAACGCCCCTGTCTCCAGGGGCGTCTGCAGTCGCGTCATGACTGTTGTGTTGCGGTGTAGCGATTACTGCTGCACAAAACCGATCTTCTTCATCTGAGCGTTCTTCGCGGCGGCCAGAACCTTGGCCATCACGTCGTACTCGGAATCCGGGCTGGCGTCGATGCGCAGTTCCGGCTGGTTGGTCGGGTCACGCTGGACCTCCTGCTCCATCCGCTGCTGCAGCTCGCTGGTATTGATCGGGCTGTTGTTCCACGAGACCTGGTTGCTGGCGTCGATCTTCAGCTCGATCGGCGGCGGCGGTTCGACCAGCTGCGGCGGTGGGTTGAGCACGCGCTGCGGCAGGTCCACGGCGATCGGGTACGTCATGATCGGCGCGGTCACGATGAAGATGATCAGCAGAACCAGCATCACGTCCACCAGGGGCGTGACGTTGATGTCTGCCATGGGGCCCTTGCCACCACCACTACTGAATGCCATGGCTTATTGCCCCTTTTCTTTGGTTGCAACGAAGCCGACGTCCAGCATGCCCTGTTCCTGCGCGACCTTGGTCAGGTCGTTGATGACGCGCATCTTGGTGGTGCGGTCACCACGCAGGTTCAGCGGCGGCTGCGGGGTCTGCTGTGCGGCGGTCGCCAAGCGGGACTCGAGAGTCTGCTTGTTGATTTCTTCGTCGTTCCAGTAGATCGAGCCGTCTTCCTTGACTGCCAGCGTGATCGGGTTCGGACGCTTTTCAGCATCTTCCGGCTTCTGGATCAGGTTGGCTTCCGGCAGATCCACCTTGACCTTGTGGGACATCAGGGGCGCCGTGATGATGAAGATGATCAGCAGCACCAGCATCACGTCCACGAGGGGCGTAACGTTGATGTCGGCCATGGGGCCGCCGCTGTTACCACTACTGAAAGCCATAACGGGCTCCGTCTAGATCTTGGTGACTACTTACTTCGTCGCTGGGTGACGCGCGCCGCAATTAGCGGACGCGCGAACCGGTGGCGAAGAAGTCGTGCAGGTCGTGCGCGAAGGTATCGAACTTGCTGATGGTCGCGCTGTTGATCTTGCTGAAGAAGTTGAAGGCGAACACGGCCGGGATTGCGACGAACAGACCGATCGCGGTCATGATCAGCGCTTCACCCACCGGGCCGGCAACGGCGTCGATCGAAGCGGAGCCGGTGGCACCGATCTTGATCAGCGCGCCGTAGATGCCCCACACGGTACCCAGCAGACCGACGAACGGAGCGGTTGCACCGACGGTGGCCAGCAGGGTCATGCCCGACTGCAGCTTGTTGCTTTCGCGGGTCACGGCCTGGCGCAGGGCGCGGTCGACGAACTCCGAACGGCTCAGGTTCTCACCGACGCCGCCGGTAGCACCGCCTTCAGCGCGCTGGTGGTGGGCAGCGGCCTGGGCAGCGTCCAGGGCGATCTTCGAGAACGGCTCCGAAGCCGGCTGCTCTTCCATCGCACGGATGGCGTCCTGCGCGTTCGGGGTGTCCCAGAACAGGCTGACGACGCGGTCAGCGGCGCTCTTCAGGCGGGTAGCACGGAAGATGTTGATGACGGTCCAGTACCAGGACATGGCCGACATGGCGATCAGGGTCAGCAGCACGACCCAGGAAACCGCGAAATCACCCGGCTTGGTGGTCATTTCGTGGATCAGGTGCTCGAAGCCCATCTGCGACAGGGCGTTGGACGGATTGCCCCCGGCAGCAGCGGCGATGAAAATTTCCTGCAGCATGACGCTTACCTTTGTTGTGTGTGGTGATAAAGGGTGTAGCTAAGCTAAACAATCGAACCGGGAGCGGGGGTGGCCGGAGGGCCACCCGGACGCATCAGTTCAGCGCAAAGTTGACCGGGACGCGAACGCGACCTGCCGCCTTCTTACCGCCAGATTCAGCGGCGTTGAAGCGCCACTTGCGAGCTGCTTCCATCGCAGCACGGTCCAGGTCGCGGTTACGGCTGGACTTTTCCACCGTGACATTGGTGACGTTGCCGTTGGCATCGACATCAATGATCAGGATCACTTCGCCCTGGATACCCGCGCGGAAGGCGGCCGGCGGGTAGCGCGGCGGATTCATGGCCTTCGACGAGATGTCCACGCTGGCCTCGATCGAGGTCGGCGGAGCCGGCGGCGACGGGGGCGACGGCGGGGTGACGATATCGTTCGGGCGCGGCTCCGGCACGTCCACGACCGGCGCCTGCGGCGGCGGCGGTACGGGCGACGGCTTCGGCGGCGACAGATTCTTCACCGGCGGTGGCGGAGTATCCTGCGGCGGCGGCGGCGGCGGCGGCGGTGGGGGCGGCGGCGGCGCGTCGACGATGGTCACCATGACGTTGCGCTCCTTCTCCGCGACGGCCTTGGGAGCCACGGCGGGAATGAGGAGCATCATGAAGGCGGCCAGATGCAGGGCAATTACAAACGCGATGCCGACGATGCGAGGCCAGCTCAGCCCCTTGTCATCGGGTTGTTCGTACCGGTGAACGACTAGTTGTTCCGTCATGCGCCAAGAGCTCAATAGTGGGGCCGGGATGCCGGGGGCGGAATCCCTGATCAGCGGTGCATGACACCGCAGGAACCTCCAAGCTTATACCAATCCTGAGCGCCTGCGCATCAACTGAGCAGGCGTTCAGGCGTTATTCCTACTTACTTCAGGTTGATGATTTTCTTGGCATCAGCCTGGTTCTTCACACCCTTCGCCAGCGCCTGCTGGGCGGCCTGCTTGGCCTCCGGGATGCGACCTTCGGCATGCAGGACGCGTGCCAGGTTCAGGTAGGTCTCACCGTCCTTGGAGAGCGGGGCGGCCTTCTGCCACGCGTCGATCGCCTGCGGCACCTGGTCGGAGTAGTAGTAGGACTGGGCCAGCGCCAGGTAGACCTGGTAGTCCGGCTTCAGGATGCCCTTCTGCAACCCTTCGTTGATGACCGCGATGACGTCCTTTTCCTTGTTCTCGGTGTTGGCATAGATCGAGTACAGCTGCTTGTACTCGCGCTCGTCGGTGAGCTGGCCGCTGCTGCGCAGCTTGTCCATCACCGCGGCGGCCTTCGGCATCTGGTCAGCCTGCATGTACATGTTGGCCAGGTTCAGCTGGGCCTTCTTGTCATTCGGGTTCTTGGCCGCCAGCGCTTCTGCGGCCTGCACCGCCTCACCGGTCTGGCCGGCTTCGGACAGGGCAGCCATCAGCAGCTGGTTCCAGTTGTCCTTCGGCTCGGTGGCACCGGCAATGGCCTGCTTCAGCACCGGGATCGCTTCCTGGTAGCGCTCCAGCTGGTACAGCGCCTGGCCCTTGGCGATCAGCTCTTCCGGCTTGGTCGACTTGCTCTCGGCGAAGTACTTGTCCAGGGTGGCCAGGCCTTCGGCGGTCTGGTCTTCCTGCAGCTGCAGCTGGCCGAGCATCAGCATCGACTGGAAGTGACCGTTGTTGTCCAGACCGTTGAACTGGATCGCCTGCTTCAGGTACGCGATCGCGCCCGGGACGTCGTCGGTCTGGTACGCCGCCTGCGAGGCCAGCTGCGCGGCCAGCGACTTGTCGTACTCGTTGGACGCGCTGTCGGCCAGGATCGCGTCGGCCTGCTCACGCGTTTCCGGGAACTTTTCCTTGTTGTAGCTGTCAATCATTTTCTGCAGCTTGCTGCCCATCTTGGCCGAGGCCTTGGCGGTCGGCTCCTGGCGGGTCGCATTCGGGTACAGCGGTTCGGCCTTGGCCTGCTTGCTGCTGCCGCCGCGGCTGCCACGGTCGGAGGAACGCGAGGACTGCGCAAAGGCATCGGTGACCACGGCGCCGGTCAGGGCGGTCGCGACGAGGACGGAAAGCACAGCTTTGTGGTTACGGAAAATCATCGTTCACCTCGATCGAACCGCCGGATAGCGGCAAAGTCGGACTGTCAGAAAAATCTGAGCCGCCAAACGTATCAGAAACAGATGGCGTGAGAAATCGTTTTATGTGCTGCAATACAGCATAGAACTGCGCACTCATCCGCACTTTGGCCGCAGCCCGGCCGCCTGCGCCTGCTGGTACACCGGCGTCAGGCCCGGTGCATCACGGCGCAGTTCCTGGATCCGGTTGGCCGGATCGGGGTGGGTGGACAGCCATTGCGGGCTGCGACCACCGCTGGCCGCCATCATGTTCTGCCACAGATCGACCGCCTGCGCCGGGTTGAAGCCGGCCTGGGCCATCAGCCGTTGGCCAATGACATCGGCCTCGCTTTCCTGGGTCCGCGAGCCTGGCAGCAGAAAAGCCGCCTGCGCACCCATGCCACCCAACTGGTTGACCGTGCTGGCGGCACCATCGCCATAGGCAGCACCGGCCAGTGCCCCCAGGACGGCGAGGCCCGTCTGCGCGCCCATCTGGCGCGTAATGCGCTCTTCGTGGTGGCGGGCGATCACATGGCCGATTTCGTGGCCGATCACGGCAGCCAGCTGATCCTGGTTCTTGGCGACGGTGAAGATGCCGGTATTGACGCCCACCTTGCCGCCGGGAAGGGCGAACGCATTGGGTTCCTTGTCGACAAAGACCGCCGTCTCCCACCGTACGCCACGGTACTGGGGCGGCAACTGCGCCACCAGCGCGTTGACCACGCACTGCACGTAGCCGTTCTGGCGGCCATCGGTGCTGATCTTCTCTTTCTGCTTGGTCTCGGCAAACGCCTGCGCGCCGAGCTGGTCCAGCTGTGCCTGCGACACGCCGCCCACCATCTGCCGTCGTCCGGTAGGCGAGGTCGTGGTCGCGCAGGCACTGACGACGGTGGTGATGACTAGAGCCAGCAGCAGTTGTTTCATGGGTCCGCCCCCGTGTTCATGTGCGCAGTGTGTAGCGTACCTGCTTAATCTTTCGTCAAGCGGGCACAGCGTTACGTTGACCCCAGGAACACCATTGCGGCCAGCGCCACCGCGTTGTTCAGCGCATGCGCGGCGATGGCCGCCCACAGGGTGCCGGTACGCCGGTACAGCCAGCAGAAGGCGGCGCCCATGCCGCCGTACACCAGCCACAGCTGCGCCATGCCCAGCAGCGAGTTCTTGCTGACACCGGGCACTTCATGGACCAGCGCGAAGGCCAGGCTGCTGAGGACCAGGCCCAGCCAGGGGCGGCCGGCCTGCCACAGGCGCCCGAACAGGACGCGGCGGAACAGCAGTTCTTCGTACGCCGGCGCGAGGACCACCGCAAACAGCACCAGGAACAGCGGGAAGCGCGCGATCGCGCTCTGCATCAGTTCCACGTTGGTCGGCACCGGCTCGATCCCGAACTGCCTGGAAAGGAAGGCGATGCCGTTGCTGCCGAGCACGATCAGGGTCGCCACCAGCAGGGTCCACCCCCACGTGGACGGCCTCAGCAGCGCCTGCCGCGAGGCCTGGCGTTCACTGACGCTTGCCGGACGCCGCCAGAAGTACAGCAGCAGTGCCGCGCCGCCGGTAGCGATCAACGCCATCAGGATCTGCGCCAGGGCACCGGGCTGGCCGACCGCTGCGCCGACGGCATCCGGCGACAGCGCGCCGCCGTTGGCATCCGCATTGGCACGGCTGACCATGATCGCGCGGTAGAAGCCCCAGAACAGGCCACTGACCATGCTCAGGCCGATCAGGGTGATCGCGGCAATACCCAGGTCGATGAAGAAACCTGCCAGCGGGGCCACGGCACGCGGCGGGACAGACGCGGGCGGAACCGGAGGCGGAGCGGAAGCCGGGGCGGAAACGGACATCAGATACCTGCGTTCAAGGGACAGAGGCCGGTGCGCCTCCCCGCGCACCGGCCGGCTGCCGATTGTGTCAGATATCCAGGTTGGCGACCTTCAGCGCATTGTCTTCGATGAAATCGCGACGCGGCTCGACGACATCGCCCATCAGGGTGCTGAAGATCTGGTCAGCTGCGACGGCGTCTTCGATGCGCACCTGCAACAGTCGACGGGTTTCCGGATTCACGGTGGTGTCCCACAGCTGCTCCGGATTCATTTCACCCAGGCCCTTGAATCGCTGGATCTGGCGACCGCGCTTGGCTTCCTCGAGCAGCCAGCTCTGCGCCTTGGCGAAGCTGTCGACTTCGATCGACTTGGCGCCGCGGGAAATCGTCGCGCCCTCGCGGACCAGGCCGTGCAGCAACTTCGACGCCTGGTGGATGGCGCGCAGTTCACCACTCTCGAACGCCGACATCGGCAGCACCTGGATGTGCTGCTCGCCCATGTGGCGACGAGTCACCAGCACGGCGGCCGGACGCTCATCGTTGGCTTCCTGCAGCTCCAGGCTGAAGCGCGGGCTGCCCAGGCTGCCCTGGTTGAGGCGCTTGGCCAGTGCATCCAGGCCTTCACCGTCGCCGGCACTGCGCAGGCTCTCCATGTCCATCGGCACGAAATCAACCAGCGCCTCGAGCAGGTTGCGGTCGTAACGGTGGGCGTTGCGCTCGATCGAATCCTGCGCGGCGGCGTAGGCCAGCAGCAGTTTTTCCAGCGCCAGGCCTTCGATGCCTGGTTCGCCGGTGGCCGGCACCAGCGTGGCGTTTTCCACCGCACTGCTGGCCAGGTAGCTGTCCAGCGCGGGGTCGTCCTTCAGGTACAGCTCCTGCTTGCCCTGCTTGATCTTGTACAGCGGCGGCAGGCCGATGTAGACGTAACCGCGCTCGATCAGCTCCGGCATCTGACGGTAGAAGAACGTCAGCAGCAGGGTGCGGATGTGGGCGCCGTCGACGTCGGCGTCGGTCATGATGATGATCTTGTGGTAGCGCAGCTTGTCCGGGTTGTACTCGTCACGGCCGATGCCGGTGCCCAGCGCCGTGATCAGCGTACCGACCTGGTCGGAGGACAGCATGCGGTCGAAGCGGGCACGTTCCACGTTGAGGATCTTGCCGCGCAGCGGCAGCACGGCCTGGTTCTTTCGGTTGCGGCCCTGCTTGGCCGAGCCACCTGCCGAGTCACCCTCGACGATGAACAGTTCGGACAGCGCCGGATCCTTTTCCTGGCAGTCGGCCAGCTTGCCCGGCAGGCCGGCGATGTCCAGTGCGCCCTTGCGGCGGGTCAGGTCGCGGGCCTTGCGCGCGGCTTCACGTGCACGCGCGGCGTCAACGATCTTGCCGGCGATCGCCTTGGCTTCGTTGGGGTTTTCCTGCAGGAACTCTTCCAGGCGTGCACCGAAGGCGTTTTCCACTGCCGGGCGCACGTCGGAGCTGACCAGCTTTTCCTTGGTCTGGCTGGAGAAGCTCGGGTCCGGCACTTTCACCGACAGCACCGCGATCATGCCTTCGCGCATGTCGTCGCCGGTCAGGTTGATCTTGGCCTGCTTGGCGATGCCGTTCTGCTCGATGTAGTTGTTGAGCACGCGGGTCAGCGCACCGCGGAAACCGGCGAGGTGGGTGCCGCCGTCCTTCTGCGGAATGTTGTTGGTGAAGCAGTACATCGTCTCCTGGTAGGAGTCGGTCCACTGCAGCGCCACATCCACGACGATGCCGTTGTGCTCGCCGGTGACCGAGATGACGTTCGGATGCAGCGGGGTCTTCAGCTGGGCCAGGTGCTCCACGAAGCTGCGGATGCCGCCTTCGTAGTGGAAGTCGTCGCGACGGCCATCACCGCGCTCGTCGGCGAGGACGATCTTGACGCCGGAGTTCAGGAACGACAGCTCGCGCAGGCGACGGGCCAGGATGTCGTAGTGGAATTCCACGTTGTCGTGGAACGCAACGGTCGACGGCCAGAAGCGCACGGTGGTGCCGCGCTTGGTGGTGGTTTCCAGCTTGGCCAGTGCGGTCACGGCGGCGCCGTTGCTGAATTCCTGCTGGTAGTGGAAGCCGTTCTGGAACACATCCACCAGCAGCTTCTGCGACAGCGCGTTGACCACGCTGACGCCGACGCCGTGCAGGCCGCCGGACACCTTGTAGCTGTTGTCGTCGAACTTGCCACCCGCGTGCAGGACGGTCATCACCACTTCGGCGGCGGACACCTCGCGACCCAGCTTGGCGCTCATCTGCTCGTGCTTGCCGGTGGGGATACCGCGACCGTTGTCGGATACCGAAACCGAGCCGTCGGCGTGGATGGTCACTGCAACGTGGTCGGCGTGGCCGGCCAGCGCTTCGTCGATCGAGTTGTCGACGACCTCGAACACCATATGGTGCAGACCGGTGCCGTCATGTACGTCACCGATGTACATGCCGGGACGCTTGCGGACAGCCTCCAGGCCTTCCAGGGCGGTAATGCTGTTGGCGTCGTAATTGCCGTTGTTTGCCGGGGTGTTCTGTTCGTCGCTCATTGCGCTTGCCGTAGGCTCCGCAGGTCGGCCACCGCCGGGAGCGATGTGCCGAGAATGAAAGGATTCCAACCCGAATTATACCAGCCGGGGTCGAGCGGCCCTGGTGTGCCCACTATGGCACAGCCACGATCTGTGCATGTTCCACGTGGAACCGGGCAATATGGGTCAGCTCCTGCAGCGCTGCCGGGGTTTCGGTGGCAGTGACAAAGATCTGTGCCGGGCCGCTGAGCAGGCGCTCCAGTACCCGCGCCTGGTGGGTCCGGTCCAGCTCCGAAGCCAGATCGTCGAGGGCAATCACCGGCCACTCGCCGCGCTGCTCCGCGTAGTCCTCGGCCTGTGCCAGCAGGCACGCCAATGCCGTCAGCTTGGCCTGGCCGCGAGAGAGCGCGTCACGACCGGGAATGCTGTGGAAATCCACGCTCCAATCGGCCCGGTGCGGCCCGACCGAGGTGTAACCGGCCTGGCGGTCACGTTCCCGTGCCAGAAGCAGGGCATCGGCCAGAGGAAGCTCATGCCGACGCCACCCCGCACTGAGTTCCAGGCCCTGGATGCCGAGCTGCGGCGCCAGGCTGGCAGCCAGCGCCACGGTGCGCTGCTGCAAGCGCTCCAGGTAGTGCTGGCGACGACTGGTCAGAGGTTCTCCGGCCTCGGCAAGCTCATGATCCCAGGTATCGAGCATCCGTGGCGGCCCCCCTTGCTTGAGCAGGGCGTTGCGCTGCTTCAGCGCACGCGAATAGCGGCGCCACAGGGACAGGAAATCAGGTTCCACGTGGAACAAGCCCCAATCGAGGAAACGGCGACGGGGTTCACCGCCTCCACTGACCAGCGCGTGGCTGCCGGGCTCGAACGTCACGACGGCCAGCGCTGCGCATAGATTGCCCAGCTGGGCCACGTCCTCACCGTCCAATCGTCCCTTCCAGTCCTGGCCACTGTGGCGCAGGCCGGCCTTCCGGCGGTGCGGCGGATGGTCCGCGCGTTGTTCGTCCCATTCGACGAAGATTTCCAGGGCTTCCTGGCCCTGGCGCACCAGACCATCGCGTACCCGGCCTCGGAAGCTCCGCCCGTACGCCATCAGATGCAGGGCCTCCAGCACGCTGGTCTTGCCGGCACCGTTGTCGCCAGTCAGCAGGTTCAGTCCCGGCTGGGGCGAAAGGTCCACCGCACTGAAGCGACGCAGTTGGTGCAAGGCGAGGCGGCGGATAAGCATGGGGCGCGAAAGACCATCCGCACGGGGCGGTAGAGGGGGCGGGGAATCCATCAGCTTACTGCATCGGTCAAGCCGGGGCCGACGGCACCACGTACCGCGTGGAGCGGGGTAGTCCAGAACGATGCCCTGTTCCACGTGGCGGGAATGGCGTCGCGGGTTACCTCGAAATCCTTCGATTCTGCACCGCGATGGCGGGAGCAGCCGCCCAGATTTCAGCGAAATCAGCGCGTCTACGGAGAGCGGTTCGTGATAACGGACGGAGCCCGCGACCGTTCCTGCAGATTGCTTCAAATCTGAGACCCAAGGTCCTGGAGGGTTCCACAGATTTCAAGAAATTCGCGCCGATCGTTTCACGCTGTCCACAGCGGCACTGTATGACTTATACACAAGGTATGGGCAATCTGTGGATAAAAAAGCGGCTTTGCACCGGCCTCGAAACTATCCACAGGTTCTCCCCCAGGCTGTGGGGCCTATATACAGGGGGTTTCAGCCCTAAAAAGATCTTTTAAATCATAAACATAGCCTGTTTTTCCACCAGATCTGGAGCTACCATCACCACCATGCTTTAGATTTATACCCAGATTTAGAAGCTAGGCGAGCCCCGATCTGCCGGAAATGCAGCCTGTGGACAGGGTCGTTTCGCAGAGGCGCGAGCACCGCGATGTCGGCTGCCTTCACCTGCGTCAGCGCCTTCCGCTGGGAAACCCGACCGGCTGAGGAAAGAGCACTGAGTTCCTGATCGGGCGGCCGTCCGACGAACCGGAGTCCTGGCCAGGGGCAAGCGATTGCCTGGGACACCTACCGCCTGTTTCACTCCGATCCGAAGCTCGATAAACCGGCCACACAGACCGGCGCAGCGGAAGCACGTTTCGATGCTCCACGTGGAACCAAAAAAAACGCCCGGGAATATCCCGGGCGTCGTCTGGTTCCACGTGGAACAGGACCGCTGTCAGAGCCGCAGCGGCATCACCACGTGGCGCGATTTCTCGCTGCTGGATTCACGTACCAGGGCCGAAGAGTTGGAATCGCGCAGCTGGATGATGACTTCCTCATCGCGCAGGGCCGAAAGGGCATCCAGCAGGTAGTTCACGTTGAAGCCAATCGCCAGGTCGCTGACGGTGGTGTCGGCTTCGATCTCTTCCTGCGCCTCTTCCTGTTCCGGGTTGTGCGCACTGATCTTCAGGTTGCCCGGCGAGACTTCCACGCGGATGCCGCGGTACTTCTCGTTGGAGAGGATCGCCGCACGCTGCAGCGACGCGCGCAGCGCCTCGCGATCGACCTTCACTTCGCGGTCGGCACCGATCGGGATCACCGCTTCGTAATCCGGGAAGCGACCGTCGATCAGCTTGGAGGTAAAGGTGACATCGTCGCGCTTGACGCGGACGTGGCTGCGGCCGACTTCCAGCTCGATCTCGCGATCGCCGCTTTCCAGCAGGCGCTGCAGTTCGGTCACGCCCTTGCGCGGCACGATGATCTGGCGCTTGGAACCGCTCGGCTTGGCCAGATCGGTTTCACACAGTGCCAGGCGATGGCCATCGGTCGCCACGGTGCGCAGCGCATCCCCGCGCAGGTCGAACAGCAGGCCGTTGAGGTAATAGCGCACGTCCTGCTGCGCCATCGCGAACGCGGTGCGCTCGATCAGCTCCTTCAGGGTCGCTTCGCCGATGGCGACGCGCTCGGTGGCTTCCACTTCATCCACCGACGGGAAGTCGTTCGAAGGCAGCGTGGCCAAGGTGAAACGGCTGCGACCGGCCTGCACGGTGATCTTGTCACCGGTCTGCGAGACGGTGATCCGGCTGCCGTCGGGCAAGGCGCGGATGATCTCGAACAGCTTGCGGGCGGGAATGGTGGTTTCGCCGTCCTGGGCATCTTCAACCGCGATCCGCGACACCATCTCCACTTCCAGGTCGGTACCGGTCAGCGACAGCTGGCCGTTCTGCACCTGGACCAGGAAATTGGCCAGAACCGGAAGGGTCTGGCGGCGTTCGACCACGTTGACGACCTGTGCCAACGGCTTGAGAAAGGCTTCGCGCTGCAGTGTGAAACGCATGTGGTTCCGTGCCCCTATGCTTTAAAAAATGTGGAATAAATCAAAAGCTTGGTGGTGCTGGTAGAGACAGAATCGCTGGAAAACAATGCTAAGTCTTTGTAATTAAAGGTATTTCAGACCTCGAAACCCTCTGCATTACCGACCCCCAAGGGGTGGGGAAAGCTGTGGATAAATCTGCTGCGATTTCAAACGGCATTTTTATCCACAACGTGTCCCGCGCTTGCTACCGGATTCTGCACCGTTTTGTGCGATGACGCCTCATCGGCATCCGTGCATCATTCGCTCAGCTTCCGGATCAGCTTGTCCCAGTCCTCACGGAGCTTGCCGTCGGTTTCCATCAGGGTCCGGATCTGGCGGCAGGCGTGCAGCACCGTGGTGTGATCGCGACCGGCAAAGGCGTCGCCGATCTCGGGCAGGCTGTGTTCGGTCAGTTCCTTGGTCAGCGCCATGGCGACCTGACGGGGGCGGGCCAGCGAGCGGGTCCGGCGCTTCGACAGCAGATCCTTGATCTGCAGGCCGTAGTAGTCGGCAACGGTTTTCTGGATGTTGGGAATGCTGATCGCCTGCTGCTGGGCGCGCAGCAGGTCGCGCAGGGTTTCCTGGGCGAACTCGGTGGTGATCGCGCGGCCGGTGAAGTTGGCGCGGGCGGTCAGGGTATTCAGCGCGCCCTCGAGGTCGCGCACGTTGGAGCGCATCTTCTTGGCGATCAGGAACGCAACATCATCGGGAATCTCTGCACCACGTTCGCGTGCCTTGGCCAGCACGATCGCGGCGCGGGTCTCGAAGTCCGGCGGTTCGATCGCGACCGACAGGCCCCAGGCAAGACGCGACTTCAGGCGCGCTTCCAGGCCCTCGACTTCGCGTGGATAGCGATCGCAGGTCAGGATGATCTGCTGCTTGCCATCGAACAACGCGTTGAAGGTGTGGAAGAACTCTTCCTGCGTGCGGTCCTTGCCGGCGAAGAACTGGATGTCATCGATCAGCAGCGCGTCGACCTGCTGGAACTGGCGCTTGAACTGATCCATGGTCTTTTCCTGCAGGGCCCGGATCATCGCGCTGAAGAACTGTTCCGAACGCAGGTACAGCACCTTCGCACCTGGATTGGCCTGGCGCATGGCGTTGCCGGCGGCGAACATCAGGTGGGTCTTGCCCAGGCCGGTGCCTCCGTACAGCAGCAGCGGGTTGTGCGCGCGATCGCCCGGTTTCTGCGCTGCCTGGAAGGCAGCAGCCAGACCCAGCTGGTTGCTGCGGCCTTCAACGAAGTTGGCGAACGTGTAGTGGCTGTCCAGATTGCCGGCGAACGGCACCTGCGGCTCACTGGCGATGTGCGCCGACGGCGCGGAAACGGCCGCGTTCTGCGCTTCCACCGGCCGTGGGCGCGAGCCGATTTCAAGAAAAACGTCGCTGAAGCCGGCGAAATGGGCCAGCAGCTCGCGGATACGGGCCAGGTACAGCTCGCGTACCTGGTCGACGATGAAGGCATTCGGTGCATACAGCACCAGGCTGTCCGCGCGCAGATCGGCCTGCAGCGGCTTCAACCAGGTGTGAACGTCTTCCGGCGGGAACTCCGCTTCAAGGCGCTCGAGACTACGGGACCAGGCATCCATCAGCAATAATCGTCCGGTGGCCGGGGCATGGACGCGACAAGGCGCCCAGACACAGGCCGGAAAGGGGGGAAATGGATGGCTCAGACTACCACCGAGCGCCCGCCTTCGGAATGCTTGTCCCCTACTTATTCACAAAAACATCCACAGCTATTGCACAGCCCGGTGAATTCGCGTAGCTGTCAGGGCTTGACGCGGGGCAGGGTACCTCTCTAGAATTTCCGGTTCTTTCCGTCCCATTCATACGAGAGGCCCCCAATGGCCACGAAGCGCACCTACCAGCCCAGCAACCTCAAGCGTAAGCGCGACCACGGCTTCCGTGCCCGTATGAAGACCGCTGACGGCCGCAAGATCCTGTCGCGTCGCCGCGCCAAGGGCCGCAAAGTCCTGAGCGCCTGATTGCCATGCCGCACCTCGCGGCAGACGCAATCCCTTCGACAGTGAATACTGCAGACCCGCGCAAGCGATTCCCTCGCTCTGCGCGGGTTCGCACGCGTGCCGAATATTCAACGGTCTTCAACGGCGCCCGCCGTGTGTCCGATCCGCTGATGACCCTGCACTGGCTGCCGGCTGACCGGCCGGCCAGGCTGGGTCTGGCGGTTTCCCGCAAGGTCGATCCGAACGCCGTGGGGCGTAACCGGATCAAGCGCGTCCTGCGCGACATCCTGCGTCAGACACGTACCGAAATCCAGCCAGGCGACTTCGTCGTCGTGGCCCGTAGTGCTGCGCGTTCCGCCAGCAACGACGAGATCCGCCAGGCCTTCCTGCGCCTGCTGCGTCGCCTGCGTGCATTGCCCGCGCCGGGCGTGGACGGCACAATGCCGCCGCCTGATGGCATCGCAACTCCTTCTTTGACCGAGCCGGCATCGCGTCCCGGCCCCGCCGAGCCTGTCCGCTGATGAACCAGACCCGCGTATTCCTCATTTTTGCCTGGCTGATGGTGGCCGTGCTGCTGTGGATGGAGTGGAGCCGTGAAAAGGCTGCCCCCACCCCGGCACCGACGACCACGTCGGCCCCGGCCGCCGCACAGAGCGTTCCGGGCGCGACCCCGGGCAGCATCCCCAGCGCCCAGGTCCCGGGTGCCCCCGGCCAGGCGGCGGTGCAGGCGCAGGCCAGTGCGACCCCGGCCAGCCAGCGCGTGACCGTCACCACCGACGTGCTGCGCCTGGTGCTCGATGGCGGCCGCGTGCTCGACGCCGAGCTGCTGCAGTTCCCGCAGACCAAGGACGAAGGCAGCCCGCCGGTACGCCTGCTGACCGAGGACCCCGCGCATCCGTACAGCGCGATCAGTGGTTGGGCCAGCGAGGACAAGAACACCCCCGTTCCCGGCGCTGACGGCTTCAAGCTGGTGGGCGACACCAAGGACTTCGTGCTGGCCAAGGGCCAGAACGAGCTGCAGATCCCGTTCGTGTGGACCGCTGACAACGGCGTGACCATCAAGCGCACCCTGACCGTCTCGCGCAACGAGTACGCCGTGCGCTTCAAGGATGAAGTCAGCAACGCCGGCACCGCACCGTGGAACGGTTACGTCTACCGCACCCTGGACCGTACCCCGACCATCCTGTCGCGGAGCATGACCAACCCGGATTCCTTCAGCTTCAACGGCGCCACCTGGTACGACAACGACAAGAAGTACCAGCGTCGTGCGTTCAAGGACTACCTGGAAGACGGCACGCTGAACCAGAACATCACCGGCGGCTGGCTGGCGATGCTGCAGCACCACTTCTTCACCGCCTGGATTCCGCAGAAGGACCAGACCGCGCACTACGTGCTGTCGCAGGTGGCCGGTCGTGACCTGATCGAAGCGCGTGGCCCGGCCTTCACCCTGGCCCCGGGCCAGTCCACCAGCACCGAGGCCCGCCTGTGGGTCGGCCCGAAGCTGGTCAACCTGATCGCCAAGGAAGACGTGCCGGGCCTGGACCGCGTGGTCGACTACAGCCGCTTCTCGATGATGGCGGTGATCGGCCAGGGCCTGTTCTGGGTGCTGAACCAGGTGCACAAGCTGGTCGGCAACTGGGGCTGGGCGATTGTCGGCCTGGTGGTGCTGCTGAAGCTGGTGCTGTACCCGCTGTCGGCGACCCAGTACAAGAGCGGCGCGAAGATGCGTCGTTTCCAGCCGCGCATCGCGCAGTTGAAGGAACGCTATGGCGATGACCGCCAGAAGTTCCAGACCGCGATGATGGAGCTGTACAAGAAGGAAAAGATCAATCCGATGGGCGGCTGCCTGCCGATCCTCATCCAGATGCCGATCTTCTTCGCCCTGTACTGGGTGCTGGTGGAATCGGTCGAACTGCGCCAGGCGCCCTGGTTCGGCTGGATCCAGGACCTGACTGCACGCGACCCGTACTTCATCCTGCCGGTGATCAACGTGGCGGTGATGTGGTTCACCCAGAAGCTGACCCCGGCGCCGGGCATGGACCCGATGCAGCAGAAGATGATGCAGTTCATGCCGCTGGTGTTCGGCGTCATGATGGCCTTCATGCCGTCCGGCCTGGTCCTGTACTGGGTGGTCAACGGCGGCCTGGGCCTGCTGCAGCAGTGGTGGATGACCAAGCGCCATGGCGGCGAGCCGGTGGCGGCCACGACCGCGCCGGCCCCGGTCAAGAAGAAGTAATCCCGACCGCAGGTCACCTGCTTTGTAGAGTCGACTGTTAGTCGACTGGCGGACGAGCAGTCGACTAACAGTCGACTCTACCGCCCCGATCGACGCGAGAAGCCCGCCGCAAGGCGGGCTTTTCGCATGCGGCGGTAGAATCGCCTGCACACCGTTCCTCCCACCTTCGAGTCCGCCATGCCGCGTGCGTCGTCGTTCCGCCTGTTCCTGCCCTCGCTGTTGTTGACCCTGGTTGTTGCCGGCTGTGGCGACCAGGACGCGAAGGCGCCGGCGACCACCGTCACCCAGGCGAGCGCGCGGGCCGCGGCCGCCGCCGATCCCGCGGCCGCACCGTTGCTGGCGGCCCTGCAGAAACAGCTCGACGGCTACCGCCGGATCATCGTGCTGCTGGCCGACGAGGCGCAGCAGTCGGCCGCCGACCGCGGCACTTCCACGCGCGTGGGCCAGCAGCTGTTCCACGATGGCCTGGAACAGCGCACGGCCATCGCCGCGCAGTTCGACACGCTGCTGCGCGGCGGCAGCCCGCAACGCTTCGCCACGCTCGGCACGGTGCTGGACTACATCGAGTCCGCGCCGGAGCTGTTCGACGCCGACCGCCTGGCCTTCCGCGAAGTGCTGCGTGATCTGCATGAGCGTGTCGGTACCGATTCCTCGCTGCCGGCGGTGAAGCTGCACCAGCGCATCGGCGAGGACCTGGAAGCGCTCGATGAGATCGAGCGCAACTACAACCAGGAACTGACCCGCATCTTCAGCCGCTTCGAGCGCACCCGCGCCATCGAGCTCAAGCGCGAGAAGTGGGACGATTACATCGCCCACCTGCACAGGGACTACAGCCGCGAAGCGATCCTGCGCGACTACGGGGTGATCGAGCCCTACCCGATGTCGATGAAGGACAGCGACCGTGAGATCTTCGGCCGCGACCTGCCGGCCAAGACGGTGGTGCTGACCTTCGACGATGGCCCGCACAAGGCCTACACCGACGAAGTAGTGGCCATCCTCAAGCGCTACGACGTGCCGGGCGTGTTCTTCGAGGTGGGCCGCAACCTGGGCAAGGTCGAGGCCGATGGCAAGGTCAGCCTCGGGCCGATGGCGAAGATCAGCCGCAACCTGATGGAAGAAGGCTATGCGGTGGGCAACCACAGCCTGACCCACGCCCAGCTGTCGCGCACCACCGGCGACGCGCTGCGCCAGCAGGTGCTCGACACCGACACGCTGCTGAAGGACGTCGACAGCAAGCGCGCGCCGCTGTTCCGCTTCCCGTATGGCGCGCGCAATGCTGAAGGCCTGCAGCTGCTCAACGAGGCCGGGCTGAAGTCGATCATGTGGAACATCGACTCGATGGACTGGGCCGACCCGGTGCCGGAGTCGATCGTGCAGCGCGTGCTGGACCAGGTGAACAAGGAACAGCGCGGCATCATCCTGTTCCATGACATCCACGATCGTGCAGTGAAGGCACTGCCGCAGATCCTCGACCGGCTGATCGCCGATGGCTACCAGTTCGCCGGCTGGAACGGCCGCGACTTCACTGTCGCCCGTGCGCGCAAGGGCGATACCGGTGCCGCCACCGTCACCACCGGCTACGAGAAGTCGTGGGC
Source organism: Stenotrophomonas pavanii (assembly GCF_900101175.1). GTDB lineage: Bacteria > Pseudomonadota > Gammaproteobacteria > Xanthomonadales > Xanthomonadaceae > Stenotrophomonas > Stenotrophomonas pavanii. Next base: position 231,133 of record NZ_FNFQ01000005.1, read on the forward strand.
GATCGTGGTCGGCATCGACAACTACGCCAAATGGCCGAAGCTGGAATACGCCAGCCACGATGCGCAGGCGGTGGCCGATACCCTCACCGGGCAGTTCGGCTTCCCGTCCTCGCAGGTGATCGTGCTGAAGAACGAGCAGGCCACCCGCAACAACATCCTGGCCGCGTTCCACGACCGCCTGGCCGATGACCGCACCGGCAAGAACGACCGCGTGTTCGTGTTCTTCGCCGGCCATGGCGCGACCCGCCAGCTGGCCTCCGGGCGCGATCTCGGCTACATCATCCCGGTCGATTCGGATCCGAAGGAATTCGCCACCGACGCCATCGCGATGACCGACATCCAGAACATCGCCGAGAGCATGCAGGCCAAGCACGTGATGTTCGTGATGGACGCCTGCTACAGCGGCCTGGGCCTGACCCGCGGTGGCCCCTCGTCCTCATCGTTCCTGCGCGAGAACGCGCGTCGCAGCGCGCGGCAGATGCTGACCGCCGGTGGTGCCGACCAGCAGGTGGCCGACGCCGGCCCGAACGGCCACTCGGTGTTCACCTGGGTGCTGCTGCAGGCACTGGCCGGCAAGGGGGACCTCAACGGCGACGGCCTGATCACCGGTACCGAGCTGGCCGCCTATGTGGCGCCGGCCGTGTCGGCGGTCTCGCACCAGACCCCGGCCTTCGGCAGCCTGCCCGGTTCGCAGGGCGGCGAGTTCGTGTTCCAGGTGCCGGACAGCCAGGAATTCCTCAACGCCGGCACACGCCAGCTGACCGCCGATGCGATCGCGTTGAACAACAAGGTGGATGCTGCCAGCGAGGCCAAGGACAGCCAGGCACCGGTGACCGTGGCTGACCTGCAGGGCGGCAAGGCCAAGCTGGTGGTGCCCACCGCCGGTCCGGCCTCCGACCGCCAGCGCGCGCAGCAGGCCAACGACCGTGGCCTGCAGCTGTATCGCGAGAAGCAGTACGACGAGGCGGCCGCGCAGTTCACCGAAGCGCTGAAGCTGCGTCCTGATTTTGCCCAGGCGGCCAACAACCTCGGCTTCGTCTACTACCGCCAGCAGCGCTATGCAGAAGCTGCGCGCTGGCTGGAGAACACGCTGAAGATCGACCCGTCGCGCGCCGTGGCCCACCTGAACCTGGGCGATGCCTACTTCAACGCCGGCGACAAGGCCAAGGCCAGGCAGGCCTACACCACCTACCTGGCACTGCAGCCGCAGGGCAGCGGTGCGGCCCAGGCGCGCGCGCAGCTGGAGAAACTCTGAGCGATGAACGAGGCGATCCACACCGACACCATCGTCGCCATCGCCAGCGCGCCCGGCGCTGGCGGCGTCGGCCTGCTGCGCCTGTCCGGTCCGCGTGCCGCGGCCATTGCCCACGCGCTGGGTGCACCTGCGCTGCGCCCGCGCCACGCGCACTACGCGCGCCTGCGCGATGCCGAGGGCGAAGTCATCGACGACGGCATCGTGCTGTGGTTCCCGGCGCCGAACAGTTTCACCGGCGAAGAGGTGGTGGAACTGCAGGGCCATGGCAGCCCGGTGCTGCTGCAGCAACTGGTCGCGCGCTGCATCGCGCTCGGCGCGCGCCAGGCGCGGCCGGGAGAGTTCAGTGAACGGGCGTTCCTCAACGGCAAGCTGGACCTGGCCCAGGCCGAGGCCATCGCCGACCTGATCGCCGCCGGCGACAACCGTGCCGCGCGCGCTGCACGACGCTCGCTGGACGGCGTGTTCTCGCGCCGCATCGAGGCCGTGGTCGAGCAGCTGGTGCTGCTGCGCATCCACGTCGAAGCGGCCATCGACTTTGCCGACGAACCGCTGGATACGCTCGGTGGCGCACAGGTGCGGCGTGGGCTGGAACAGGCCCGCAGTGATCTGGCCCTGCTGCGCCGCGATGCCGAACGCGGTCGTCGCCTGCGCGATGGCCTGCATGCGGTGCTGGTCGGTCCGCCCAATGCCGGAAAGAGTTCATTGCTCAATGCGCTGGCCGGCAGCGAGCGTGCCATCGTCACCGACATCGCCGGCACCACCCGCGACACCCTGCGCGAAACCATCCGCCTGGATGGCCTGGAGCTGACCCTGGTCGACACCGCTGGCCTGCGCGACGGCGGCGATGCCATCGAACGCGAAGGCATGCGCCGCGCGCACGTGGAAATCGAGCGCACCGACCTGGCACTGATCGTGCTGGATGCGCGCGATCCGGCGGCCGGTGAAGTGGCGCTGGGCGATGCAGTGGCGACGGTGCCGCACAAGGTCTACATCCACAACAAGTCGGACCTGCTGGCGGCGTTGCCGTCGCTGGACGATCCGGACCGCGTGTTCGTCTCGGCCGCCACCGGTGCCGGGCTCGAGGATCTGCACGCGCGCCTGCGTTCGATTGCTTCGGCCGGTGCAGGGGAGCAGGTGGACGGCGAGTTCTCGGCGCGCACGCGGCACGTGGATGCAATCGAGCGCGCGCAGGAACACGCGCAACGCGCCGATGGCGAGCTGGCGCACGAGCACCTGGAACTGGCCGCCGAGGAACTGCGGCTGGCGCATGATGCGCTGGGTGAGATCACCGGGCAGATGAGTGCCGATGATCTGCTGGGAAGGATCTTCTCCAGTTTCTGCATCGGCAAGTAAGCCTTGGTAGTGCCGGCCGCTGGCCGGCAAACCAGCCGAACGAGCTCCTCGGGATCGCTACGGGGTCGGAGCCCCTGCGGGGATCCGACCCCGGTTCCCCCACCTGTCACATTGCCGCCGCATACTGACGGCCATCACATACCGCTTGGGGAAGTCGCAGTGAAGTCGTGGGGTTGTGCATTGCTGTTGTCGCTGGCCATGGCACCATCGGTGGCCATGAGTGCTGAATCCTCAACCCCGGCCGCACCCAAGGTGTCGGTCTACGGCCATCGCGGGGCAAGCGCGCTGCTGCCCGAGCACACCCTGGCGTCGTACGCGCAGGCCATCGCCGATGGCGCCGACTACATCGAGCCGGACCTGGTGATGACCAAGGACGGGGTGATGGTGGCCCGGCACGAGAACGAGATCGGTGGCACCACCGACGTCGCCTCGCATCCGGAGTTCGCCAGCCGCCGCACCCGCAAGGTGATCGATGGGCAGCAGGTCGAGGGCTGGTTCACCGAAGACTTCACCCTGGCCGAGCTGAAGACCCTGTACGCCCGTGAGCGCCTGCCGGAACTGCGCAGCACCGCCTACGACGGCCAGTTCCGCATCGCCAGCCTGGACGAGATCCTGGCCTTCCTGGTGCAGCAGGCCGGGCGTGCCAACCGCGGCATCGGCCTGGTCCCGGAGATCAAGCACCCGACTTACTTCCAGTCCATCGGCCTGCCGATGGAAGACAAACTGCTGGCTGCGCTGCGCGGCAATGCGTACACCAACGTCGGCCCGGTCACGATCCAGTCGTTCGAGACCGCCAACCTGCGCTACCTGCATGGCAAGATCGGCCGCGGCAGCAACATCCGCCTGCTGCAGCTGCTGTGGAAGGGCGATACCCAGCCGGCCGACATCGCCAAGGCCGGTGGCACGCTGACCTACGCGCAGATGATGACCCCGGCCGGGCTGAAGGACATTGCCGGCTACGCCGATGGCATCGGCCCCGAGCTGCGTTCGATCATTCCGCTGGATGGCAAGGGAGCGCTGGGCACGCCGACCTCGCTGGTACGTGATGCGCACGCCGCCGGGTTGATGGTGATTCCGTACACCTTCCGCCCGGAAAACCACTTCCAGCCCAGCAACCTGCGCAAGGGCGCCGACAGCGCGCGCAATGCCGAGGGATCGATCGCCGAGATGCGCGTTTACCTGGCGACGGGCATCGATGCGTTCTTCACCGATGACCCGGCGCTCGGCCGGCAGGCGGTGGATGGAATGGGCGCGGCCGGCACTACCGCCGCTTCAACCGCGCGGTTCATCCGGGCGGCGGAATGGAATCACCACGTGGTCCTGGCCCTCGCGCGGCGTCGTCGGCCAGCGGCTCTGCCTCGTCATGGGATGGGCGCGGCGGGGAACTGAATTTCCCGGTAGTGCCGGCCGCTGGCCGGCAACGCGAGGATTGCCAACGAAGGTTCATGAGGTTGCCGGCCAGCGGCCGGCACTACCGCCGCTTCAACCGCGCGGTTCATCCGGGCGGCGGAATGGAATCACCACGTGGTCCTGGCCCTCGCGCGGCGTCGTCGGCCAGCGGCTCTGCCTCGTCATGGGATGGGCGCAGCGGGGAACTGAATTTCCCGGTAGTACCGGCCGCTGGCCGGCAACGCGCGCACTGCCAACGAAGGTTCATGAGGTTGCCGGCCAGCGGCCGGCACTACCGCCGCTTCAACCGCGCGGTTCGTCCGGGCGGCGGAACGGGATCACCACGTAGTCCTGGCCCTCGCGCGGCTGCCACAACACCGGCACGCGCTGCGGCGACGGCGGCTCCAGCTCGTCGTCGGGCAAAGGCTCGACGTCTTCTTCTTCGTCTTCCCAGCTGTAACGCTGCCGCGGCGGCAGCGGGTCGGCGTTGCGGAACAGCAGCGCGGCGATGATGCCGGCGAAGGCGCCGCCCATGTGCGACTGCCAGGACACGCCATCGGCATGCGGCAGGATGGTCATCAGCATGCCGCCATAGAACAGCATGCCGATCAGGCCGGTGGCGATCGCCGCGCGGTCGCGGCGCAGCAGGCCGAGGCTGGCCAGCAGGAACATCAGGCCATGGGTGACGCCACTGGCGCCCAGGTGCACGCTGCCCGGATTGCCCAGCATCCACGCGCCGAGGCCCGAACCCAGCCACAGCAGGGGCAGGGCACGCACGGTGGCTTTCGGATACACGCTGCCGGCGAGGGTGCCGAGGATCAGGATCGCGATGCTGTTGGCGGCGATATGCTCGACCGAGGCATGCAGCATCGGGCCGCCGATCAGGCCGAGCAGGCCCTTGGCTTCCAGCGGCGCGACCGCCCACGGTCGCCAGTCGAACGTGCCCTGCAGGGCGAACACGGCCACCAGCACCAGCACGGCCGCCAGGCTGACATTGAACGCCCGCAGGATGCGCGAGCGGTCATTGCGGGGGGCCGGCACGTCGCCGGCGGGCAGGGGCGTGTTGTTGTCCATACCTCAGCAATGGCGGTGGCTGGCGCGAAACCAAGGCCACCGCAACGGGAGAGTGGAGGCGGCCGGCGGGACAATCCCACCGGCCGCGCTGTTCAGCCGGTCAGGCTCAGGCCTGGCCTTCGCCTTCCTTCGGCGGGTACTTCAGGCTGAGCACCACGGTGGCGGCGATGATCACCGCGACCACGCCCAGCGACACCGGCGTCGGGATCTTGAACAGGTCGATGATCATCATCTTGATGCCGATGAAGCCCAGCACCAGTGCCAGGCCGTACGGCAGCAGGTGGAAGCGGTCGGCCATGCCGGCCAGCAGGAAGAACATCGCGCGCAGGCCCAGCACCGCGAACACGTTGGAGGTGAGCACGATGAACGGGTCGGTGGTGATCGCGAAGATCGCCGGGATGCTGTCCACGGCGAAGATCACGTCGGTGACCGCGATCAGGATCAGCACCGCGAACAGCGGGGTGAACCAGCGCACGCCATCGCGCTTCACGCTCAGCGCGTTGCCGGCGTAGTCCGGCAGCAGGCGCAGGTGCTTGCGCATCCAGCGCAGGGCGGGATTGGTCTCCAGGTCCGGCTCCTGGCCGGCGGCGAACCACATCTTCCAGCCGGTGAACAGCAGGAAGGCACCGAACACGTAGAGCAGCCAATGGAACTGGCTGATCAGCACGCTGCCGGCGAAGATCATGATCGTACGCAGCACGATCGCGCCCAGGATGCCGATGATCAGCACCTTCTGGCGCTGCTCCTCCGGCACCGCGAAGTAGCTCATGATCATCAGGAAGACAAAGATGTTGTCGACCGCCAGCGCCTTCTCGACCAGGTAGCCGGTCAGGAATTCGAGCCCGACCTTGTTGGCCACCACCTGGCCGGCGGTCTCATTCAGGTAGTACCAGAGGCCCGCATTGAACAGCAGGGCCAGCACGACCCAGCCGATGGACCACCACAGGGCTTCCTTGAAGGTGACCTTGTGCGGTCCACCATGGCGCATCAACACGAGGTCGACCAGCAGGGCGATGACCACCACCGCCGCGAAGCCGCCCCACAACCACACGTTACCGATCGTCTGCATTGGGAATGTCCGTTGGAAAGATGAATGCCAGGCCGGACGGCGAGGATCTGCAACGGAGGATCGGGAGGGGATCCAGGGACAGAGCTTCGCCAGTACGGCGAAGGTCTCGCTCGCAGTTCCAGTCGGCTGGAACTGCCGTTGCACCGGAGCCTGCAGGCTCGAAATGACGGCGACAACGTCTGGGAGCTACTCCCCTTCTGGCGCCGATTCTGCCGTCTGGCCGGGCCGCCGTCAAATGCCGGTTTGCCGGGGTCGGACCCCAACGGGGCTCCGACGCCGGGGCCGTCACCACACTGGGGTCAGAGCCCCTGCGGGGATCTGACCCCGGCGCCCGGTTTACAATGGGCGGATGAATACCCCCCTTCCCGTTGTCCGCCTCAAGAATGCGTGGCGCTCCAGCCACCCGTGGATCTTCCAGAAACTGGTCGAGAAGCCGACCGTCCGGCCCAAGCCCGGTTCCATCGTCGACGTGGTCGGCATTGATGGCGAATTCATCGGCCGCGGGTTCTACAACGGACACTCGCGCATTGCCGTGCGCATCCTTGAAACCGACCAGAACGTGCCGGTGGATGCCGGCTGGTTCTCGCGCAAGATCGCCCAGGCGGTGTCGCTGCGCCGTGAGGTGCTGAAGCTCGATGCGGTCTCCGATGCCTGGCGCGTGGTGCACAGCGAAGGCGACGGCCTGTCCGGCCTGGTGGTGGATCGCTACGGCGACCTGGTGGTGGTCGAGTTCTTCGCCGCCGGCATGTTCCGCCACCGCGAATGGATCTACGACGCCCTGCGCGAGCAGTTCCCCGGCTGCCGCTTCCACAGCTTCGCCGACGAGCATGTGCAGAAGCAGGAGAGCTTCGACTTCCACGGCAACACCACCACCGAAGCGGCGGTGATCACCGAGTACGGCATCAAGTTCCGCGCCGATCCGGCCGGTGCACACAAGACCGGCTTCTTCGCCGACCAGCGCGAGAACCGCGAATGGCTGAGCCAGCAGGTGGAAGGCAAGAGCGTGCTGGACCTGTGCTGTAACACCGGCGGTTTCGCGGTGTACGCAGCAGCACGTGGCGCTTCGGAAGTGGTCGGCATCGACATCGATGAGGACGTCATCCAGATCGCCAAGGGCAATTCGCGCCTGAACAACGTGCGTCCGAAGTTCATCCAGTCCGACATCTTCCCGTGGCTGCGCGACGCCGCCAACCGCGGTGAGCAGTACGACGTGGTGATCCTGGACCCGGCGAAGATGACCCGCGACCGCGACCAGGTCATCACTGCGCTGAAGAAGTACCTGGACATGAACAAGCTGGCGCTGGGCGTGGTCAAGCCGGGCGGCCTGTTCGCCACGTTCTCCTGCACCGGCCTGGTGGCCGAGGACCAGTTCCTCGACATGCTGCGCCGCGCGGCGTATTTCTCCGGCCGCACGATCCAGATCCTCAAGGTGGCCGGCGCCGGTCCGGACCACCCGTTCATGGCCCACGTGCAGGAATCGCGTTACCTGAAGGCCGTGTTCTGCCGCGTGGTGGACTGACCGCGCGACGCTGTAGAGCCGGGCCGCGCTCGGCTCTACAAATCTGCCGACCGCAGCGCTATGGTCGGGCTCTTCCCAATGCCGGTGAGAGCCCATGCCTTCGTTGCGCCCCCTGTCCGTCGTGCTCGCCCTGGCGCTGTGCGCGCCGCTGTCGGCCCACGCCATCGAGTTCAGCGCCGAGGAACTGGCCCGCGCCAAGGCGCTGCAGCAGCGCCTGGTCACGCTCGACAGCCATCTGGATACACCGGCCAATTTCGGCCGAACCGGTTTTGACATCGAGCAGCGCCACGACCGCAACGCCCTTTCGCAGGTGGATTACCCGCGCATGGTCGAAGGCGCGCTGGATGGCGGCTTCTGGGCGATCTACACCGACCAGGGCGACCGCAGCGCCGCCGCGCACCTGGCCGAGCGTGACCATGGCCTGCAGCGGTTGATGCAGATCCGCGAAATGCTGGCGGCCAATCCCGAGCGCTTCGCGCTGGCACTGACCGCCGATGATGCCGCGCGGATCAAGGCCGCCGGCAAGCGCGTGGTGTACATCAGCATGGAAAACGCCAGCCCGCTGGTGGACGACCCCAGCCTGCTCTCGTTCTACCACCGTGCCGGGCTGCGCCTGCTCAGCACCGTGCACTTCGCCAACAACGAGTTCGCCGATTCGGCCACCGACCCCAAGGGCGCGGAATGGAAGGGCCTGAGCCCGGCCGGCAAGGAACTGGTGCGACAGGCCGTGAAGCTGGGCATCGTGATCGATCAGTCGCATGCCTCGGACGCGGTGTTCGACGATCTGCTGGCGATGATGCCGGTGCCGTTCGTGCTGTCGCACAGCTCGGCCAAGGCGGTCTACGACCACCCGCGCAATCTCGACGACGCGCGCCTGCGCAAGCTGGCCAGGGCCGGCGGCGTGATCCAGGTGAACGCCTATGGCGGCTACCTGATCGACACGGCGAAGACGCCCGAGCGCAAGCAGGCCGAAGAAGCGCTGAGCAAGCAGCTGGGTGGCTGGGAAGGCATGGGCATCGAGCAGGGTGTTGCCCTGCTGAAGGCCGAGCAGGCACTGGACCACGAGCACCCGGTGCGCCACGCCAGCCTGGATGATTTCTTCGCCCACTTCGAGCACATCCTCAAGGTGGTCGGCCCCGAGCACGTGGGCATCGGCCTGGACTGGGATGGCGGCGGCGGCCTGAGTGACCTGCCCGATGTCAGCCAGCTGCCGAAGATCACCGCCTGGCTGCTGCGCAAGGGCTATACCGAGCAGCAGATTGCCGGCATCTGGGGCGGCAACCTGCTGCGCGTGATGCGCCAGGCGCAGGATTACGCGGCAAAACAGGGCGGTTGACCGCCCTTCGGTCGTGCCGGTTACTTCGCGATCAGTGCGTGGCGGCGGCTGTACAGGAAGTACAGCACCAGGCCGGCCACGTTCCACAGCAGGAAGTACAACTGCGTGGTGTGCGGCAGGCTGATGAACAGGTAGATGCAGCCCAGCGCGGCCAGCGGCCCGACCACGAAGGCCAGCGGTGTGCGGAAGGTTCGCTCGCGGTTCGGCTCGCGCAGGCGCAGCACCACCAGGCAGATACCCACCGCAGTGAACGCGGCCAGGGTACCGGCATTGGCCAGCGCGGCGATCTCGTCCAGGCGGGCCACGCCGGCCAGCGCCGACACCACCACGGCGGTGAACAGCGTGGTCGCCACCGGCGTGCCGGTGCGCGCATTGACCTTGGACAGGCCACGCGGCAGCAGGCCATCGCGGCTCATCACGAAGAAGATGCGGCTCTGGCCGTACAGGAAGGCCAGCAGCACGGTCGGCAGCGCGATGATCGCGATCACGCCAATCACCATTGCGGCAGTCGGATGGCCGAGCTGGCGCATGATCAGCGCCAGCGGTTCGGCGCTGTGGCCGAACACCGCGTAGCTCATCGCACCCACTGCCGCCAGCGCCACCAGCACGTAGACGATGGTGCAGCCGATCATCGACCCGATGATGCCGATCGACAGGTCGCGGCCGGGGTTCTTGGTTTCCTCGGCGGCGGTGGAGATCGCATCGAAGCCGTAGAAGGCGAAGAAGATGATCGCCGCTGCCGCCATCACGCCGTGCTCGACCCCGTCAGGGCCCATCGACTTGGCAAAGCCATACGGCATGAACGGCTGCAGGTTGGCGCTGTCGAACGCAGGCAGGGCCACGGCCACGAAGATCGCCAGCGCGATCAGCTTGAACACCACCAGGATCGCATTGAGCGTGGCGCTCTCCTTGGTGCCGGCCATCAGCATGCCGGCTACCAGCCAGGTGATGATGATCGCCGGCAGATTGATCATGCCGCCTTCCACGTGCGGGCCGGCCGCCAGCCAGGCCGGCAGGTGCACGTTCCAGCCGAACTGGGTGTGCACCCATTCGAGGAAGCCGACGAAGTAGCCGGACCAGCCCACCGCCACCGTACTCACCACCAGCGAGTACTCCAGGATCAGGCTCCAGCCCACCACCCAGGCGAACACCTCGCCGAGCGCACTGTAGCTGTAGGTGTAGGCGCTGCCGGCGGCCGGCATCATCGTCGACAGCTCGGCATAGGACAGCGCCGCACAGGCGCAGACCGCACCGGCGATAGCGAAGGAAATCAGCACGGCCGGGCCGGCCAGGTTGGCGCCGACGCCGATCAGCGTGTAGATGCCGGTACCGACGATGGCACCGATGCCCAGCGCGATCAGGTGCGGCCAGCTGAGCGTCGGGATCAGGCGCCTGCCGGCTTCGTGGACGGTGACGGAATCTAGGGACTTGCGCCGGAACAGGGACATGCAGGCCTCGGAAGGGGTGACTGAGAACGACAAGTTCCCGAGTGTGACCGAACGCAGCGCAGCATTGCCACTGACGGGGGTCATACCCGACGCGCCGCGCGCTGCACCGCGATCAGGCTGCCGGAATCGGCATAAAGCAGGCCCGACCCCCGCGCCGAGCGACGTCAGGGCAGGGCGGGCCAGTGGCAGCCGTCTTCCTGCCAGGCCTCGACGTCATCGTGGAAAGAGGTCCTGCGCCCGTCACGGGCACGCTCATAGCTCAGGTCCAGCACCAGCGCGCCCTGGGTACTCAGCAGGTAACGGCCGTTGAGGCGGCCGTCGATGCGCTCTTCCCACACGCTGTCGAACTGGTAGGGACGATCCTCTGCCAGCACCGTGGTCTCCATCGAGACCCGGCGCAGGGGCAGGCGCCCGCGCTGGCCGGCGTAGCGCACGTCGGCCACGCCGTCATCCAGCCAGCGCCATTCCAGGTGGATGCTGTCGTTGCGGCCGCCCGTCAGGCAGCGATGGTCCTGTACGGTGGCGCCAGAGGCGCCGGCGAACAGCAGGGTCAGGGCGAAGCCGGTCAGGCGGACCATCCACGCGCATCCATTGCAGAAGGGGGGCCAGCATAGCCCGCCCTGCCTGCCATGCCCTCAGCGCCCGCGCGACCGCAGCTGGGTGCCGCCGCTCATCAGCATCCGCGGCAACGGCATCCGCAGGAAATCGTGCGGGAACGACGGTGCCACCGCACTGATCGCATCGAGGTGGGCCAGGGCCTCGGCCGGCAGCACCAGCTGCAGCGCGTCCAGGTTGTGCTCGAACTGCGCCAGGGTGCGGGCGCCGATGATCGGCAGCGCGCCGGCGCCGGGACGCTGCAGCAACCAGGCGAGTGCAACCTGCGCAGGCGAATGCGAAAGATCGGCAGCGATGGTTGCGACGTCCCCGGCAATCTGCAGCGAACGCGGCGTCAACGCACCATTGATCAGGGCCACGCTGCGGCGCGACCCGCCGGGTGTGGCTGGCAACGCCTCGGCGCTGGCGAGGTCGGCCGTGCTGTACTTGCCGGTCAGCACGCCGCTGCCCAATGGCGACCACGCCACCACGCCCAGCCCCAGCGCATCGGCCATCGGCAGCAGTTCATGCTCGACGCTGCGCTGGATCAGGCTGTACTCGATCTGCAGCGCCACCAGCGGCGACCAGCCACGCAGGTCGGCCAGGGTCTGCATGCGCGCGATCTGCCAGGCCGGCGTGTCCGAGATGCCGGCGTAAAGCACCTTGCCGCTGCGGACCAGGTCGTCGAAGCCCCGCATGACTTCGTCAACGCCGGTGGTGTCGTCCCAGGCGTGCAGGTACAGCAGGTCGAGGTAGTCGGTCCCCAACCGCCGCAGACTGTCCTCCACCGAGCGCAGCATGCTCTTGCGGTGGTTGCCGGCGTTGTTGGGGTCACCGGGGACGGTGGCGAGGGTGTACTTGCTGGCGATCACCAGCCGGTCGCGCTGGCCTTGGGCGAACCGGCCAAGCAGGGTTTCCGCACTGCCGTTGGTGTAGTTGTTGGCGGTATCGATGAAGTTGCCGCCACGTTCGACGTAGGTGTCGAAGATGCGGCGAGCCTCGGTTTCGTCCGCGCCCCAGCCCCAGTCGGCGCCGAAGGTCATCGTGCCCAGTGCCATCGGGCTGATGCGAAGGCCGGAGCGGCCGAGCAGGCGGTAGTGGTCCAGCGACATGCGGGGTCTCACAGGAAGGCGGCGGTACCGCCGGGAGGCACAGCATCGGCCGACCGTTCCTGTGGATAAACTGGATGGCACCGGACTCACCATGAAGAGTGGCTTCACAATGGATCCCTCCGCACCGTTGTCGGCGGTGGTCGCCTTCGTTCACGTCGCCGACCATGCCAGCTTCACCCGCGCCGCAGATGCGCTGGGCATCTCCACCTCGGCACTGTCGCAGAGCGTGCGCGCGCTGGAGGCGCGGATGGGCGTGCGCCTGCTGCAACGGACCACGCGCCGGGTCGGCCTGACCGAACACGGTGCGCGCTTCCTTGAACGGGTGCGGGGCGGACTGGAGCAGATCGATTCGGCGTTCGCCGACCTCGACAGCGCGCGTGCGGTTCCGGCCGGGAAGCTGCGCATCACCCTTCCACGCATCGTGGCCGAGCGCCGGGTGCTGCCGGCACTGCCTTCGTTCCTGGCGCGCTATCCACAGGTGGACGTGGAGCTGTGCGTGGAGCCGGCGTTGACCGATCTGGTGGCCGAAGGCTTCGACGCGGGTATCCGCCTTGGCGAGTCGCTGGCGCGCGGCATGATCGCAGTGCCGATCGGACCGCCGGAGCGGCAGGTGGTGGTGGCCACGCCCGGCTACTTCGCGCAGCACGGCATTCCGGCCAGCCCGCACGAACTGCAGGGCCATGCATGCATCGTCCACCGCCGCGCCAACGGCCGGCTGATGCCCTGGGAGTTCAGCCGCGATGACCATGACCTGGAGGTCGAGGTCAACGGCCGGCTGGTGTTCAACGATGCCGAGCTGGCCCACGGCGCCGTGCTGGCCGGGCTCGGCATGGCGCAGGGGTTCGCGTCACTGGTGGCCGATGACCTGGCATCCGGGCGCCTGCAGGCGGTGCTGCAGGACTGGCAACCGCCGTTCCCCGGCTTCCACCTGTATTACCCCGCGCGCGAGCACATGGCACCGAAGCTGCGGGTGTTCATCGACCATCTGCGCGCAGGACTGCACGGCGGGACGGGGCCCACCTAGGCCGGCAGGCGTAGCGTCGAGCCTGCGCTGTCAGCCGTTCAGCCCCAGACGGATGCCGAACCCGACCAGGAACAGGCCGGCCACGCGGCGCAGCGCATCGCTGATCCGCGGGTGCTGGATCAGCCGGCGACGGGCCAGGTTGCCCACGCCGATCAGCATCGAGCAGTAGGCGATGCTGACCACCAGGATGATGCCGGCCAGCGCGGCGAAGGTGGCGATGCCCTGGTGCGCCTTCGGATCGATGAACAACGGCAGGAACGCCATGTAGAACAGGATCGCCTTCGGGTTGAGCAGGCTGACCAGGATCGCCTGCTGGAAGTAGCGGCCCGGCTGCATGCGGATCGGGCCGGCATCACTGCCCTCGTGCTTCGGCGTGCGCAGCAGGCCGATGCCGACCCACACCAGGTAGGCCGCACCCAGGTACTGCACGGCGTGGAACACCAGCGGGTTGGCCTTGAGCAGCGCAGCCACGCCGGCCAGCGCCAGCCACATCAGGATCTGGTCACCGACCAGCAGGCCGGCCAGTGCGGTGTAGCCGCCGCGCACGCCGCCACGGCCGGTGGCGGTCAGCAGGGTGAAGGTACCGGGACCGGGCAGGGCGAGAAACACCAGCACGGCGACCAGAAACGTCCACAGGTCCTGGATGCCCATCCACGGCATGGCGGTGCGCTCTTGTTACGGGGGGCCGCCATTGTCGGCCAGCGCCCCCGCAGGCGACAGGGGGCCGGTGGGGCCAACCGGCATCCCAGACAGCAACGGTTGCAGGTGCTGGCGCAGCTGCGCATGCAGCTGCCTTACCGCGGGCGAGAACTGCTTGCGGTGCGGGCACACCAGCTGCAATGGGATGCTGCTGCCAACGCCGTCCAGCAACACCTGCAGGCGCCCGGCCAGCACGTCCTCGCGCAGGTCCAGCCAGGACTTGTAGGTGATGCCTTCACCGGCCACGGCCCAGCGCCGCACCACGTCGGCGTCGTCGCAGACCAGCGGGCCGCGCACGGGGATCACGGCGCGGCGTCCCTCCACCTCGAACGACCAGCGATCGTAGGCGCGGCCACTGAGCTGGTAGACCAGGCAGTCGTGCTCGCGCAGCTCATCCAGCCGCGTGGGCATGCCGCGCCGCTGCAGGTAGCCGGGCGAGGCGGCCAGCACGCGCCGGTTGCCTTCCAGCAGGGGCAGGGCCACGTAGTTGGCATCGTCGAAGTGGCCGATGCGGATGGCCACGTCGACCGGGTCGCGGAACACATCGGCCACTTCGTCGGACAGGCGCAGATGCAGGCGCAGCCGCGGGTGCGCCGCGCGGAACGCGCTCAGCCAGGGCAGCAGCAGGTTGCGGCCGAAGTCCGACGGCGCCGACAGTTGCAGGGTGCCATGCAGCTCGGTGTCCTCGCCCTGTACGCGGGCCTGGCCCTCGCGCAGGGTGGCCAGCACCTCCTGCGCATACGGCAGGTACAGCGCGCCCTCGCCGGTCAGGCGCAGGCTGCGGGTGGTGCGCACGAACAGGCGCAGGTCCAGCTCACGTTCCAGCCGCGCCACCGCCGCGGCAACCTGGCCGGGCAGCAGGTCGGCCTCGCGGGCGGCCTGCGAGAAGCTGCCCAGCGCGGCGGTACGAACGAACAGCTGCAGGTCGTCGAAGCGGATCATTTTCATTGCTGGAGTGAAAGTCCTGCCCGATTCTGCGCCTTTCTGCCGGCGCGCGCGCGGCGCAACCTGTCGCCTCCTTCCCCACTGGACCGTTGCCATGCGCGCCATTGCCTACACCCACGCCGGCCTGCCGATCGATGATCCGCAGGCCCTGATCGATATTGAACTGGACCTGCCGCAGCCCGGCCCGCGCGACCTGCGGGTGGCGGTGCGCGCGGTGGCGGTGAACCCGGTCGACACCAAGGTCCGCCGCGGCGTGGCCACCGACGGCCCGCGCGTGCTGGGCTGGGATGCGGTCGGCATCGTCGACGCGGTGGGCAGCGAGGTGACCCTGTTCCAGCCCGGTGACGCGGTCTACTACGCCGGCGTCATCGATCGCCCGGGCAGCAACGCCGAGTACCAGCTGGTGGATGAGCGCAGCGTCGGCCGCAAGCCGGCCAGCCTCGACGATGCCGCCGCCGCCGCGCTGCCACTGACTGCGATCACCGCCTGGGAGCTGCTGTTCGACCGCCTGCGCATCCCCGAGGGCGGTGGCGAAGGCCAGACCCTGCTGGTGATCGGTGCTGCCGGCGGTGTCGGCTCGATCCTGGTGCAGCTGGCGCGGAAGCTGACCCGGCTGACCGTGATCGGCACCGCGTCGCGCCCGGAGACCCAGGACTGGGTGTATGCGATGGGCGCCCATCATGTGATCGACCACCGCCTGCCGCTGGCCGAGGGCCTGGCGCGGCTGGGCATCAGCGAGGTGCAGCACGTGGCCAGCCTGACCCATTCCGACCAGCACTACGCGCAGATCGTGGAACTGCTGGCGCCGCAGGGACAGTTCGGCCTGATCGATGACCCGGGCCAGGTGGACGTGATGGCGCTCAAGCGCAAGGCACTGTCGCTGCACTGGGAGTCGATGTTCACCCGGCCGCTGTACCGCACCGCCGACATGCAGCGCCAGCACGACCTGTTGAACCGGGTGGCCGAGCTGGTCGATACCGGCGTGCTGCAGACCACCCTGGGCGAACATTTCGGGCGCATCGACGCGGCCAACCTGCGGCGCGCCCACGCGCTGCTGGAAAGCCACCGCGCCAAGGGCAAGATCGTGCTGGAAGGCTGGTAAGGCCGGGTCGTTCCCGCGCCCTTGGGGTCAGATTTCTTTCCGCCCGGGAAAGGATCTGACCCCTGCCTCAGGCCACGCCGTTGTCGACGTGTTCGGCGAAACCGGGCTGCTGGCGCAGGCGCTCGAACCAGGCGCCCACGTGTGCCAGCGCCGGCGTGTGGCCCGGTGTGCTGCGCCAGCGCTGGGTCGACAGCCCAAGCACGATGTCGGCGAGGGTGAAGGTGCTGCCAGCGGCGTAGCCGCCAGCGGCCAGCTGGGCATCAAGCACGCCCATCAAGCGGTTCCACTGGGCCAGGCTGGCCTCGGCGCGGGCATCGTCCGGGTAGTCCGGATGCTGGCGCACGCGTGCCATGAACACGTGCCGCCAGGCACTGTTGAGGTCGCTGGCCTGCCAGTCCATCCACTGCTCGACCCGCGCACGACCCTGTGCCGTGCGGGGCAGCAGGTCGTCACGGCCCGCGCGGGACGCCAGGTAGCGGCAGATGCTGTTGGACTCCCACAGCACGAACTCGCCATCACGCAGGACCGGCACCTGCCGGTTCGGGTTCAGGGTGGCCAGCAGGTCCGCGGGTGGCGCAGGCTCGTGGTGCAGGGGCAGGTCGAGGCCGGCACACAGCCAGAGCACCTTGCGCACGTTGATGGAGGTGGGCTTTCCGTACAGGGCAAGCATGGTCCTGGCGCAGCAGTTGAGACTGGGCAAGCCTACACTTGCCGCATGCAAACCGAATCCCTGCTCATTGCCGGCCTGCTGTTGGCCGTGCTCATCCTGCAACTGGTCGCCCTGCTGCGCCGCCCCCCGCATGACCGCCTGGAACAGGCGGTGCGCGAGGAGGCACGGTCCGGGCGCAGCGAGCTGCGCGAACAGCTCGATGGCTTCGCCCGCGCGCTGACCGATCTGTCCACCCGTACCGACCAGCGCCTGGACCTGCTGCGCGAAGCGCTGGGCGAAGATGCGCGCAAGGCGCGTGCCGAGGCTGCCGACAGCCAGCAGCGCGGCGCCGCGCTGACGGGACAGCGCCTGCAGGAGCTGCGGGGCCAGCTGGAGGCCTTCGGCCAGCAGCAGGAGGCGCGCATCCATGCGTTTGGCCAGCAGCTGCAGGAACTCACCGGACGTACCGATACCCAGCTGGGTGCGTTGCGCCAGACCCTGGTCGATGACGCACGCAAGGGCCGCGAGGAAGGCGCGCAGTCGCAGCAGCGCCTGACCGAAAGCCTCGGCCTGCGCCTGCAGGAGCTGACCCAGCGCAACGAACAGCGCATCGCCGAGATGCGCGCCACGCTGGAAGAGCAGCTGCGCGCGCTGCAGAACGACAACGCGCAGAAGCTGGAGCAGATGCGCCATACCGTGGACGAGAAGCTGCAGTCCACGCTGGAGACGCGCCTGGGCAATTCCTTCAAGCTTGTCTCCGAGCGCCTGGAACAGGTGCAGCGTGGCCTCGGCGAGATGCAGCAGCTGGCCACCGGCGTCGGCGACCTCAAGCGCGTGCTGACCAACGTCAAGAACCGCGGCAGCTGGGGCGAAGTGCAGCTGGAGAACATCCTTGAGCAGACACTCACCCAGGAGCAGTACGCACGTGCGGTGAAGGTGCGGCCGGACAGCGGCGAGATGGTCGACATCGCGGTACGCCTGCCGGGACGCAGCAGCGGCGATACCCCGGTGTGGCTGCCGATCGACTCCAAGTTCCCGCGCGAGGACTACGAGCGCCTGCTGGACGCGCAGGAGCAGGGCGACGCCGAGGGCGTGCGCCTGCAGGGCATCCAGCTCGAGCGCGCGGTGCGCGTGCAGGCCAAGTCGATCTGCGACAAGTACATCGCACCCCCGCATACCACTGATTTCGCAGTGATGTTCCTGCCTACCGAAGGGCTGTACGCCGAAGTGATCCGGCGCCCGGGACTGGTCGATCTGCTGCAGCGCGAGCACCGCGTGGTCGTGGCCGGGCCGACCACGGTCACCGCGCTGCTCAACAGCCTGCAGATGGGGTTCCGCACGCTGGCCATCGAGCAGCGCTCCAGCGAGGTATGGAGCCTGCTGGGCGCAGTGAAGAGCGAGTTCGGCAAGTTCGCCGGCATCCTGGAGAAGGCCGAGAAGCAGATCACCACCGTCGGGCGCAGCATCGGCGAGGCCAGCCGCAAGACGCGCACCATCGAACGGCGCCTGCGGGGTGTCGAGTCGCTGGCTGCCGAGCAGGCCCAGTCGCTGCTGGGCGACCTGGCCGAGGGAGATGCCACGGCCGAGGAAGAGGCGAGCGACGGCGAGGAGACCTGACCGGCGCCGACACGCCGCCTGCATCGCCGATGCGTATGCTGGCGGCCTGCCCGCCTGATCCGGTACCACGATGCGCCTGCCCCTTTGCACCAGCCTTGTCCTGACCGCACTGCTTGCTGCCTGCAGCAGCGCGCCACCGAGCGTGGACACGACCGCGCAGGCCACGGCCACCAGCCCTGAAGCCGCCGAGGCCTATCGCGAAGCGCGCGACGTCGACTGCCAGGCTGCCGGTGGCACCCTGCAGCGGCTCGGCCGGTTGCAGCGCGAGCAGTGCGTGATTCCCTATGCCGATGCCGGCAAGGCCTGCAGCCGCAAGAGCGACTGCATCGGCCAGTGCCTGGCGACGGGCGAGGGGGTGGCCGGCGTCGTGGCGACAGGCACCTGCCAGCGTGATGCCAGCCAGAACTTCGGTTGCCGCCAGCGCATCGACGACGGCAAGGCGCAGGGCACGCTCTGCGTGGACTGATCCTCGCGCCGGCCGCTGGCCGGCAGCCTCATGAACCCGTGCGAACGGTCGCACGATTCCCGGCCAGCAGCCGGCACGACCGGCATCGCGCAGCGCTATGCTGGTCGGCCATTTCCCGACGTAGCCGGAGCCCCCGCGTGAGTACCCCGATCCAGGACATTCCCCTCACCACCATCGACGGCCAGCCGTCCTCGCTTGCCGACTACCAGGGCAAGGTGCTGCTGCTGGTCAACGTCGCCTCCAAGTGCGGCCTGACCCCGCAGTACGAAGGCCTGCAGGCGCTGTATTCAGAAAAGCACGCCCAGGGCCTGGAAGTGCTGGGCTTCCCCGCCAACAACTTCCTCGGCCAGGAGCCGGGCAGCGAGGCCGAGATCCAGCAGTTCTGCCAGCTCACCTATGACGTCAGCTTCCCGATGTTCTCCAAGATCAGCGTGGCCGGCGAGGATACCCACCCGCTGTACCAGCAGCTGACCGCCGCGCAGCCGCAGTCGATCGGCGAAGGCCCGCTGCGTGAGCGCCTGGCCAGCAAGGAGATCCCGATCCATCCGGCACCGGCGGTGCTGTGGAACTTCGAGAAGTTCCTGGTCGGCCGTGATGGCAAGGTCGTCGCACGCTTTGCCCCGGACGTGGCCGCCGACGATGCACGCCTGCGCGAGGCCATCGAGGCCGCGCTGGCGGCCTGAGCAAGGCGTGCCAGCCGCGGTTGGCACCCAGCGGAAAAGAAAAACCCCGCCGAGGCGGGGTTTTTCATGCGCCGATGCAGGGCTTCAGTGGGTCCACTGCGGCATCGGCATCGCATCGACCGGGATCGGCGAATTGGCATCGTCATGGCCGCGGTCGCGCTTGCTGCGCAGGTCGTTCTCGATCTGGTAGTTGCGGCGCTGCATCCACGCATCGCGGACCAGGGCGTATTCGTCCACCGCGGTGTCGCGCAGATCGTCGATCGCCAGCAGCTGTGCGCGGGTGTCGACCAGCTGCAGGCCCTGCAGGCCGATGCGGATCTTGTCTTCCTCGACGCGCCGCATCGGCGACAACGGGATGTCACCGGCCAGGCCGAACACGTCGCGCACGGTACGCGGGCCGAAGAACGGCAGCTCCACGTAGCGCGAACGACGCCAGCCCCAGGCACCCAGGGTCTGGCCGAAGTCTTCATTGCGACGCGGCACCATCGCCTTGCTGGCCGGATCGAACAGGCCACCGATGCCCAGCGTGCTGTTCATCAGGAAGCGGCCGAGGCTGTCCCATGCGTCGGCACCGCGGCCCTGCAGCAGCTGATTGGTGATGGTCACCGGCGCACGCAGGTTGCTGAAGAAGTTGCTGATGCCGGTACGCGCGAAGCGCGGCACCACATGGGTATAGGCGGTGGCCAGCGGACGGGCCACACCGCGGTCGACCGCATTGTTGAACGTGTGGACCTTGCGGTTGAACGGTTCCCACGGATCGTAGGCCGCAGCGCTGCTGGTGGTGCCGGTGCCGCCATACAGGGCGTCGAAATCATCGTCGCCCCCGGCGGCGGTGGCCGTTGCGGTCTTCGCCGCGCTGGTCTCTGCGCCGTGTGCCGACGCAGCCGGCGACGGTGCGGAAGGCGCCGGTGGAGTGGCCTCGGCTGCGACCGGCGTCGCGTCGGCGCCGCCGGTATCGGCGGTTGCCGCCGGTGCCTCGGCCACCGTGCTGGCCGCGACCACGGTGCTGGCGACCGGTGCATCGCTGCGCGCGGGCTTGCCGGCACAGGCGGTCAGGGCGGTGGCCAGGAGGATCAGGGGGAAAGTGCGTACGACGTTCATGTCAGCTCGCAGCAGAAGTAGCGTTGAAATCCAGGTCGGGCGACAGCCGGTAGGCTGCGCTCAGCTCGTTGTAGCCGGCCGGCGCGCCGGCAATTGCCAGCAGGTGGCCCGCCTTGCGCGCACGGGCCGCCAGTTCGGCCAGCAGGGCCAGGCCGGCGCTGTCCACGCGCTCCACCTCACCCAGCTCCAGCCGTGCCAGCTTGGCCGGCAGGGCCTGCAGCTGCGGCCACAGCGCGATCACCGCGGCACGGTCGAGCACCCCGCGCAGGCGCAGGGTGTCGCCTTCCAGCAGCGCCAGTGCGTTACTTGCCATTGCCCGCGGGCCCGGCCTGCATGCTGCCGCTGTGCAGTTCGCTGGCCACCTGCTTGATGCCCTTCTGGCGCAGCGGAGTATCGAACTGGTTGCGGAAGGTCTGCACGTAGGAGATGCCTTCGATGTTGACGTCGAAGATCTTCCACTGGCCGTTGACGTTGCGCATCCAGTACTCGACCGGGGTCGGTTCGCTGCCGGCGCGCACCAGTTCGGTGCTCACGCGCACGCCGCGGTTGCCCGGCAGCGGGCTCTCACCCTTCAGGCGGAAGCTCGGCTTGCCCTGGATGTTGAGCAGGGTCGAGCCGTAGCGCTGCATCAGGCTGTCGGCCATGGCATCGGCAAACAGCTTGATGTCCGCGTCAGAAGCACCGCGGGCGTGCGGGCCCAGCACCAGGCGCGCGGCATAGTCGCGGTCGAAGGTGCGGTTCAGCTCGCTGTCGATGTAGCTGCGCAGGCTGGCCGGGTTGCTGCCGAACTCGCTCCGGCGCTGCTGCAGGGTGTTGAGGATGCGCGTGCTGGCATCGATCACCACCTTGCCGGCCTGGCCCTGCGTCGCAGCGGCAGCGGGGGCGGCGGCCTGGGCCTGGGCGAAGAACGGCGTGGCCAGCAGCAGCGCCGAGGCGAGCAGGGCCGGGATCAGTTTCGTTTTCATGGTTGCGGTTCCGTTGCAGGCGCCTGCGCGCCATCGTTGGGCTTCTGAGCAGCGCCGCCACCGGCGCCGCCACTGAACATGTACTTGCCAACCAGCTGGATCAGGTCCACCGCCGGCTGGGTGAAGACGATCTCGTCGCCAGCCTTCAGCACGTCCGGGTCACCGCCCGGCTGAAGACCGATATAGCTCTCGCCAAGCAAACCACTGGTGAAGATGCCGGCCGAGGTATCTGCCGGCAGGTCCTTGACCTTGCTGTCCATGCGCAGGGTCACGATGGATTCGAACTTCACCGGATCCAGGTCGATCGCGGCGACCTGGCCCACGGTGACACCGCCGATCTTCACCGGCGCCTGCTTGCGCAGCTGCCCGACCTGGGAGAAGCGCGCCTTCAGCTCGTAGCCCTGGCTGCCCCAGCTCCAGCGCTGGTTGGTCGAGGCCACGGCCAGCACCAGCAGCGAGGCCAGGGCCAGCAGCAGGAAGGCGCCGACGGAAAATTCGAGTCTGGGACCGCGGATGGCCATGTGGAATACCTGATCGAGTCGTGGTGGCCGCGCGCGCCTGCGCACCGCCGGTGGAGGGGTTAGGTGAACAACATTGCCGACAGCACGAAGTTGAACATCAGTACCAGCAGCGAGGCGTTGACCACCGCACGGGTGGTGGCCACCGAGGTGCCCTCGATGGTCGGCTCGGCATGGAAACCGACGTAGGCGGCCACCAGCGCGGCGGTGCCGCCGAAGATCGCCGACTTCAGCATCGCCACGCCGAAGTCGTCCCAGAAATCGACGCTGTTGCGCAGCGCCGACCAGAACACGCCATTGTCCAGGCCCAGCACGTGCACGGCCTCGAAGTAGCTGGCACTGATCGCCAGCGAGCAGAAGATGCCGGTCAGCAGCGGCACGGTCAGCACCGCCGCCCAGAAGCGCGGTGCCACGGCCTTGGCCACCGGGTCGATGGCCATCAGCTCCAGCGCCTTGATCTGGTCGGTGGCGCGCATCAGGCCCAGTTCGGCGGCGATCGAGCTGCCGGCGCGGCCGATGAACAGCAGCGCGGTCAGCACCGGTGCCAGTTCGCGGTACAGCGACAGGCCGAGCAGGGTCGACAGCGCGTCGGCCGCACCGAAGGTGGTCAGCGTGCGGTAGCCCTGCAGGGTCAGCACCAGGCCGACGAAGGCGCCACCGACGGCGATGATCGGCAGCGAGCGCGCGCCGATCTTGTAGATCTCGCGGGTCAGCTCGGCCAGGAAATCACGGGTCGGCAACGAACCACGCAGCACGGTCAGCGAGAACAGGCCGGCGCGGCCCAGCGAGCGGGTGGCTTGGACGAACGGCATCAGGCGACCCTCGCGCGCGGCGCGGCATCGAACGGGATGGGGCCATCGGGCTGGCCGTGCAGGAACTGCCGCAGCAGCGGGTCCTGGCTGGACTGCAGCGCCTCGGGCGTGCCCTGGAACACGATGCCGCCGTTGGCGATCGCGAGCACCTGGTCGCAGATCGGCAGGGTCTCGTGCACGTGGTGGCTGACGATGATGCTGGTCAGGCCCAGGCTGTGGTTGAGGCGCTGGATCAGGCTCATGATCACGCCGGAAGCGATCGGGTCCAGCCCGGTCAGCGGCTCGTCGTAGATCATCAGCGGCGGGTCCAGCGCCAGCGCGCGGGCCAGCGCCACGCGGCGTGCCATGCCACCGGACAGCTCGCGCGGCCAGGCATCGGCAGCGGCCAGCAGGCCCACCGCATGCAGCTTCATTTCCACCAGCCGGCGCAGCACGGCGGCCGGCAGGCGGGTATGGGTACGCAGCGGCAGCGCGACGTTCTCGGCCACGGTCAGGTCGGTCAGCAGGCCATTGCCCTGCAGCAGCACCCCCACGCTCTTGCGCATTTCCAGCAGTGCGCCGCTGTCCTGCGGGATCGGCTTGCCGAACAGGGTGACCTCGCCGGCGACCGGGCGCAGTTCACCGGTCAGTGCCGCCAGCAGGGTCGACTTGCCGCTGCCGGATGGGCCCAGCACCGCAGTGATGCTGCCCTTGGGCACCTGCAGCGACACGTCACGCAGGATCGTGCGCCCGCTCCGGTCGATGCGGACGTTGGATAACTGCACCAGACTGGACGTGGAAGCCGACATGGGCACCATTAACGTTTTTTAGACATCGAAGGATCGGGCCCGTCGGCTGAACATAAGCAGACTGGACGGTCCAGTATTGTGGCACGGCAAGGCCCCTGCCAGGCCGGGACAATCGGCCGGCAGCGCGGAACAATCCGTACCGGCGATGAGCCAGCCATTGAATACGGCCTGCTCTGCTGCACACTGTGCATGATGAGTGACCCGGGCAGCGATTTCCGCCTCTACCATTCCAATTCCCTGGACGTGCTGGCCGCGCTGCTGGCGCGCAACGTGCGTGCGCCGGTTCCGGGCCAGCCGTTGCTGACGCCGGACGTGGTGCTGATCCCACAGGTGGCGATGCGGCGTTGGCTGCAAGCGACACTTGCTGCCGAATATGGCGTTGCCGCCAACCTTGAGTTCCTGACCCCGGGCGAGTTCGTGGCCCGTGCACTGAACGCCAATGTGCCGGGGGAACGCGACGACCTCGACGCGGCCGGCCTGCACTGGAAGCTGTACCAGGCACTGCGCGACCCGGCATTGCTGGCGCGGCCAGCACTGCGCGCGCTGCAGTCCTATCTTGCCGGTGGCGACGCGCTGAAGCCCTGGGCACTGGCCGGCGAACTGGCCTCGGTGTTCGAGAAGTACCAGGCCTGGCGGCGTGACTGGCTGCTGCGCTGGGAGGCCGGCGCCGACCCGGCCGATCCGCAGGCCATCCTCTGGCGCACCATTGCCGGTGGCCACGACTATCGTGCGCGGCGCATCCAGGCCTATCTCGATCGTTTCGAGGGCGCTGGCCAGCCGCTGCCGGAAGGCCTGCCGCGGCGCATGTCGGCATTCGCGACGCTCAACATTTCGCCCGACGTGCTGCGGGTGATGGCCACCCAGGCGCGGGTGGGCGAACTGCATTTCTACATGCCCACGCCCGTGCAGTCGTACTGGGGCGACCTGCAGACCCTGGCCGAGCGCCTGCGCAGTGGCGCGCCGGATCCCTTCGGCGAAGCTGCGGGCGAGAACCGGCTGCTGGAAGCCTGGGGAGCGGCCGGGCGCGATTTCATGGCGGTGCTGGGCAGCTACGAGGTGGTGCACCCGGCCGGCGAGATTGCCGCGTATTCGGATCCGGAGGACGACACCCGGCCGACGCTGGCCGAAGGCGGCCTGTCCGACAGCCTGCTGCATCGCCTGCAGCGCGATCTGTTCCACCGCCGTGCGCTGCCCTCGGGCGAGCTGCGCGACGGGCTGCGCAGCGACGATCCCAGCCTGCAGGTGCATGCCTGCCATACCCGCCTGCGCGAACTGCAGGTGCTGCACGACCAGCTGCGCAGCCTGCTGCAGGACCCGCGCTTCGACCCGCCGCTGCAGGCGCGGGAGATCGCCGTGCTTGCACCGGACATCGACCCCTATGTGCCGTATCTGGAAGCGGTGTTCGGCGGCCGTGGCGGCGAGGACGAGCACATTCCCTATGCACTGGCCGACAGCAGCCCGCTCGCCGGCGAGCCGCTGGCCGACGTGTTCGTGCACCTGCTGGGCCTGCCGGTCTCGCGCTTCGGCCTGAACGAAGTGCTGGACCTGCTGGCCAGCGCCCCGCTGGCCGAGGCGGCGGGCCTGGAAGCGGTGGACTTCGACCGCCTGCATGGCTGGCTGCAGCAGGCCGGCGCACGTTGGGGCCTGGATGCGAAGCACCGCAACCAGCACCAGGCGCCGGCCGACGATGCCTACACCTGGCAGTTCGCGCTGGACCGGCTGGTGCTGGGCCATGCCACCGGCAGCGAGGCCGATGTGGCTGGCGTGGCGCCGTGGATCGAACTGGAAGGCGGTGCGCTGGAAGCGCTTGACCGGCTGCTGCGCCTGTTGCGCGTGCTGGCGATCTATCAGCGCCGCTTGGGTGAGCTGCTGACGCCGGCGCAATGGCGGCAACGGCTGCTGTCGTTGCTGGATGCGCTGCTGCCGACTGCGCCCAGCTCGCCCAACAGCCAGCGCGCCCTGGAACGCCTGCGCAAGCTGCTGAACCAGTTCGCCGACGATGCGGCCAAGGCCGGCTTCGACGAAGGCGTGCCGCCGGAGGTGGTGCGCGCGCACTTCGCCGCCGTGCTGGGCGAGGCCGATACGCGCGCGCCGTTGTTGACCGGTGGCATCAGCTTTGGCCGCATGGTGCCGATGCGGCTGCTGCCGTTCCGGGTGATCTGCGTGCTGGGCCTCAATGACGGTGACTTCCCCCGGCGTGACCCCGCCGCCGGTCTCAACCAGCTCACCGCCGAGCTGGAGACGCCGCGCCGCCGACCCGGCGACCGCTCCACCCGCGAAGACGACCGCTTCCTATTCCTGCAGCTGTTCGCGGCCGCGCAGGAGGTGTTCTACCTCAGCTACCTGGGCGCCGATCCGCGCGATGGCAGCGTGCGTGAGCCGTCGGTGCTGGTCAGTGAACTGATCGATGCCGCCGCGGCGTATCACCTCGACCCGCCAGCGGCCGCCCGCGACTTCACCGTGCGCCATGCCCTGCAGCCGTTCTCACCGGCCGCTTTCGGCGATGGCGATCCGCGTCGCTTCAGCTATCGGCGGCAGTGGCACCCGGCGGCCGGGCGCCTCAGCGGCCAGCGGGGCGACCTGCAGCCGTGGTTCGATGCACCGTTGCCGCCGCCGCTCGACGATGCGGTGGAAGACGACGTCGCGCTGGATACCCTGCGTCGTTTCCTGTGCGATCCCGCCGGGCAGTTCCTCGCACAGTCGCTGGGCCTGCGCCTGGCCGACGACGTCGAGGAAGTCGATGACCTGGAACCGCTGGTGCTGTCTTCGCGCGGCCCGGAGAAGCGCAGCGTGCAGGCGGCGGTGGTGCGTGCCACGCTCAGCGGCGATACCGAGCCGTTGTACCCGCGGCTGCGCGCGCGTGGCCTGTTGCCGTCGGGTCCATTGGGCGAGCGCCAGTTCGACACCGAACAGCTGAAGACCCGCCCGTATGCCAGCGCGCTGCTGGGCTGGATGCAGGGCGAACCGCTGGAAAGCCGCCGCTACGAGGTCGAGATCGACGGCGTGCGCCTGCATGGCCGCGTGGCCGATCGGCATCCCGCAGGACTGGTGCGTCTGCGCGCCGGCCCGCTCAATGGCAATGCGGTGATCCGCCAGGGCCTGGACTGGCTGCTGGCCAACGCGGCTGGCGACGCCCTGCCGCTGGTGCAGTTCTACGATGGCGGCGACAACGGCCCGGGCCCGCACGTGCTGCCGGCACTGAATGTTCCCGCAGCACGTGCGGCCTTGCGCGCGCTGCTGCAGCTGCGCCGGCGCGGCCTGCGCGAACCGCTGCGCTTTGCCCCGTATACCGGCTGGGTGCTGTACACCACGGCAGGTGAGAAGCAGCGCAGCGAAGGCTGGAAGCAGTGGCACGGCAGTGACCGCACGTGGGGCGAATCGCGCAGCGACGCCTGGCAGCTGCTGCTGCGCGGTGCCGACCCCTTCGCCACCGACGCGGGCTACGCCGACCTGCTGCGCAACAGCCAGGTGGTCTTCAGCGCCGTGCGCGAAGGCCGCGCGCTTGCCGCCGCCAGCCAGGAGGGCAGCGGATGAATACCTCCATGGCAGACGAAGGACTTCAGCGCATGGCTGGCGATCCCTACCTGGCCCTGCCGCTGGACGGCATCCGCCTGATCGAAGCCAGCGCCGGCACCGGCAAGACCTTCACCCTGGCGACGTTGTTCACCCGCCTCGTGGTGGAGCAGGGTCTGCGCATCGGCCAGATCCTGGCGGTCACCTTCACCGATGCCGCCACCCAGGAGCTGCGCAAGCGCATCCGCGAGCGCCTGGCGCTGGCTGCGCGCCTGGTCGATCTGGAACCGGCCGAGGGCGAAGCGCCGGACGTGCGGCTGACCCGCGAGGTGCTGCAGCGCCACCTGCGGAGTGGCAGCGAGAGCCCGGCCGCGCTGAAGCGCCGGCTGCAGGTGGCGGCCGACGAGATCGATCTGGCCGCGATCTTCACCATCCACGGTTTCTGCACCCGCGTGCTGCGTGAGCACGCGCTGGAAAGCGGTCACACGTTCGATCCACCGGAGCTGCTGGCCAGCGACCGCGAGCTGCTGGAAGAGCTTGCGGCCGACCTGTGGCGCGTGCATGCCAACGATCCGGCCACGCTGGAGCCGCTGACCTGGCTCTGGTCCAACCCGGACGCGCTGGCGGCCGACCTGCGCGCGCTGCTGGGCGCGCCGCCGCTGCACCCGTTGCTACAGGCAGTGACGCTGGCCGACCCGCAGGCCGCCCTGCAGCACGCGGCGGCAGTGCTGTCCGCAAGCGTGCGCGAGCACGGCGAGCAGTTCTTCATCGACCTCTGCGATGCGGTCGACAACAAGTGGATCAACGGCGTGTCCTACAAGCTGGGCTGGTTGCACCCGCTGGGCCGGCAGCTGCTGGCCTGGGCCGAGCGCGACGATCCCCGCGAACTGCTGGCCAGCGATCGCCTGCCGGCACTGCTGCCGGACGTGCTGGCCGACAAGACCAACAAGAAGTTTGCCGATCGGACACCGTCGTCGCCCTTGCAGGCACCGTTGGCGCGTTATGTCGCGCTGCTGGCCGAACGCGATGCCTGGCTGCGGGACAGCGCGCTGGCCTTCCTGCACCGCCTGCGCGAAGAAGCCGCGCAGCGCCTGCAGGCGCTGAAGCGAACGCGCCGGGTTCAGACCTACGACGACCTGATCGATGGCGTGGCCGCAGCCCTGGAAGGCCAGCAGCGGCTGGCGCTGGTCAGGCAGCTGCGCGCGCAGTACCGCATCGCGCTGGTCGACGAGTTCCAGGATACCGACGATCGCCAGTGGGGCATCTTCCACAGCGTGTTCGGCGATTCGCCGGAGGTGCGCGAACTCGGCCTGGCGCCGGCGCTGTTCCTGATCGGCGACCCGAAGCAGGCGATCTACGGCTTCCGCGGCGGTGATGTCCACACTTACCTGAAGGCCAAGCAGGTCGCGCAGCAGGCGCCGGTGCTGGACCAGAACTTCCGCTCGCGACCGGCCGTGCTGCGTGCGCTGCAGGCGCTGTACGACAACGGTGGCGACGACGCCTTCCTCGAACCCGACATCCAGTTCGAGCCGGTGCGTCCCGGCGGCGTGCGCACCGATTCGGACTACCTGCGCCACGGCGATGCTGCGGTGGCGCTGACCCTGCGCGTGCTGCGCAGCGGGTCCGACAAGGCGATGAGTGCCGACGCCTCGCGCGATGCAGCGACGCGGGCGTGCGTGGCCGCGATCCACCAGACCCTGGTCGATGCGCGGGCTGGCAAGGCGCTGCTGCGCGGGCGGCCGGTACAGCCGGGCGACATGGCCGTGCTGGTGCGTTCGCACCGTGAGGCCACCCTGGTGCAGCGCGCGCTGGCGGCGGTCGGCATTCCTGCGGTGGCGGCCGGCAAGCAGAGCCTGTTCGCCACCAGCGAAGCGCGCGATCTGCGTGCGTTGCTGCTGGCACTGCTGCAACCGGCCGACGAGGGCCGCCTTCGCGCGGCGTTGGCCACCGTGCTGCTCGGCCAGCGGGCCAGCGCGATCGCGGCGATGGAGCGCGAGGGCGACCTGCAACGCGGGTTCCAGGCGCAGCTGCTGCACTGGCGTGAGCGCTGGCAGCGCGGCGGACCCTTCGCGGTGATTGCCGATGTCTGTGCCGCACAGGGCGAACGCCTGCTGGCGCTGATTGACGGTGAGCGCCGCCTGACCAACTACCTGCAGTTGGGCGAACTGTTGCAGGAGGCCTCGGCGCAGGCGTTGGGCATGCATGGCCTGCTGGACTGGCTGCAGGGCCAGATGGCCAGCGCCGACCAGGATGACGAGCAGCAGCTGCTGCGCCTGGAATCGGATGCACGCCGCGTACAGATCATCACCCTGCACAAGAGCAAGGGCCTGGAGTATCCGCTGGTGTACCTGCCCTTCGTCGGCATCGACGGCGGTGCACCGAACACCGCGTCGCACTGCACCGTGCACGTCGATGGCCAGCGCCAGCTGCACTGGAAGCTGGGCAAGGACGACGCCTGGGAAGCAGCCAGCAGCCAGCGCGAGCGCGAGCAGCGCGCCGAGGATGCGCGCCTGCTGTACGTCGGCCTGACCCGCGCCGAGCACGCGCTGTGGATCGCCGTGGGCGATCTGGCCGGGCTGCGAAAGACCCGGCTGGCACCGCTGCTGGGCGACCTGCAGGTGCTGCGCTCGCATCCCGACGTGCACATCGACGACAGCGAGGTCCCGGCCACGCTGCCGCAGCTGGCGGCTGAAGTGGAAGGCGACCTTCCGGCAGTGCGGGCACTGACCCGGCGCGTGCCGCACGACTGGTGGGTATACAGCTTCACCCAGCTGGCGCATGCCGATGCCGGCGCTGGCGGTGATATCGAAGCGGCGGCCACCGAGCTGCCGGCGCCCGCCGCCGACGAACCCGCGGGCGCGGAACTGCCGCTGGAACCGGCACTGCCGGAGCCGGCCGTCGCCGCCGAGGACAGCACGCCTGTGGACCCGCGCTTCATGGGCAGCCGCTTCGGCAACGTGCTGCATGAGGCCATGGAGAACGTTGACTTCGCCGCATGGGCCGGCTGGCAACCCGGCCTGCCGGCGCCGGAAGGCCAGGCCGAGGTGCTGCGCAAGGCGCTGCACGACGAGGGCTACGCCGATGCCGACCTTGAGGAGGGCGTGGCCGTGCTGGTGCCCCTGGTCGGCCACACGCTCACCGTGCCGCTGCCCGAAGGCGGAGCCCTGCACAGCCTCGGCGAAGGCGAGCGCCGTGCGGAGATCGACTTCCATTTCGCCATCGAACCCACCACGGTGCCGGCACTGCTGCAGGTGCTGCATGCACACGGCGTTTCCAGTGGCCGGCGCGGCTTCGGCCAACGCCGCCGCCTGGAAGGGCTGATGACCGGCATGATCGACCTGACCTACGTGCGCGATGGTCGCTGGTATGTGCTCGACTACAAGTCCAATCGCCTGCCCGGCTACAGTCCGGACCTGCTGGCCATAGCCATGCGCCACAGCGAGTACGACCTGCAGGCGCTGATCTATACCGTGGCGCTGCACCGCTGGCTGCGCTTCCGGCTGGGCGCGGCCTATGACTACGAGCGCGACATGGGCGGCATCCGCTACCTGTTCTGCCGTGGCCTGGACGGCACCGGCAACGGCGTGCACGTGGATCGCTTCCCGTTCGCGCTGGTGGATGCGCTGGATGCGCTGTTCGCCGGTGGCGGGCAGGCCCAGGCCGAACTGGCCGCACGTGCGCGGGGGGGCAGCGCATGAGCCTGCTGCACGAGCTGTATCGCAACGGCCAGCTGCGCACGCTCGATCACGCACTGGCGACCAGCCTGCAACGCTTGCGGGCGGATACCCCTGACAGCGTGGCAGTGGCGGCCGCGCTGGCCTCGCTGGCGGTGTCGCAGGGCCATGCCGGGTTTGATCCGGCACAACCGGAGCGGTTGCTGGACGGCGTGCCCGAATGGCCTGCCGCGCAGGACTGGCTGGCACAGTTGCGAGCATCACCGTGGGTAGCGACGCCGCAGCAGGCCGATGCCATCGCCGAGGACGCGCCGCTGGTGCTGGAGAACGGCCTGCTCTACCTGCGCCGCTACCGCGAGTACGAGCGGCAGCTGGCGGCCGGGCTGCAGCGCATCGGCCGGCATCCGCTGCCGCCGCCGGACATGGCCGCGCTGGCACCGCTGTTCGCGCAGCTGTTCCCGCAGGCATTGGGCGGCGAGGACCACCAGGCACGCGCCGCCGGCGTGACCCTGCGCCATCCGCTGGCGCTGGTCACCGGCGGCCCCGGCACCGGCAAGACCACCACCATCGCACGCCTGTTGCTGCTGCTGGCGGCGCAGGCCCGGCATGCCGGCCAACCGCTGCCCGAGGTGGCGTTGGCCGCGCCGACCGGGCGCGCCGCCGAACGCATGGCCGAGAGCCTGCGGCTGGCCGTGCAGCGCCTGCAGGAGCACGGCGTGGACCCGGCGCTGTGCGCGGCACTGCCCAGTACCGGCACCACCCTGCATCGCCTGCTTGGCGTGATCCCGGATTCGCCGCGCTTCCGCCACCACGCCGACAATCCGCTGCCGGTGGACGTGGTGGTGGTGGACGAAGCGTCGATGATCGATCTGCCGATGATGGCCAAGCTGGTTGACGCGGTCGCCAGCGGCACGCGGCTGATCCTGCTCGGCGATCCCGACCAGCTGCCGTCGGTGGAAGCCGGCGACGTGCTCAGTGCGATCCTGCGTGCCAGCGGTGATGGCATCGGCACCCGCGCCGATGACGCGCAGGCGCTGCGTGGATTGCTGGCGCCGTCCACGCTGCAGCCCCAGGCCGAGCCGCGCGCCTTCGCCGGCCGCCGCGTGCAGCTGCAACGTGGGTACCGGCAGAGCGATGCACTGGTGCTGGCCCCGTTGGCAGACGCCGTGCGCGAGGGTGAGGCCGGCGCCGCCTTGCAGCTGCTGCGCGGCGGTGAACTGGCCGGCGTGCATTTCCACGAAGGTGAGGCCGACCCGCTGCGCGGCCAGCGCGAGCACCTGCTGGGCCATTGGCGTGCGTTGGCCGACGCCGCCGATCCGGTGCATGCCCTGCAGCAGGCCGGGCGACTGCGCGTGCTGACCGCGCTGCGCGAAGGCCCGCAGGGCGCGCGTGGCCTCAACAGCCGCATCGAGCAGCTGCTGGCGGGCAACACCCCGGGCTACTTCCAGGGCCGCCTGCTGCTGGTGACCGAGAACAGCTACCGGCACCGCCTGTTCAACGGCGATATCGGCATCTGCCTGCGCGACAGCAGCGGCGCGATGGTCGCCTGGTTCCCCGGCGACACCGTCGAGCAGCCGCGCGCCTTCCACCCCGCAGCACTGCCCGCGCACGAAAGCGCCTTTGCGATGACCGTGCACAAGGCACAGGGCTCGGAGTTCGATGAAGTGTGGTTGCAGCTGCCACGCCAGGACAGCCGCGTGCTGTCGCGCGAACTGGTCTACACCGGCCTGACCCGTGCTCGCCAGGAGCTGCATGTGGCGGGCAGCGCAGAGGTGCTGCAGGCCGCATTGAAACGCCACGCCAGCCGGTTGGGTGGCCTGGCCTGGCGGCTGGGTGCGGAAGCGGTGGCCGAACAACCCGCGCGCATCGAACAGCCCACAGTACAGGGGACCTTGTTCTGAATCGGGGTCGGATCCCGTTTCCACCGGGAACGGGCCCTGACCCCATCCCCGAGGCACGCATGCTCCGGGTCGGAGCCCTCCCTTCAGGAGGGATCCGACCCGGCGTCATTCAGCGATCAACACCAACCCATCCGGGAACACGATCGCCGCTTCATCCGCACTCACGTCGAAGAAGCCCACGCCGTGCTTCTCGGCCAGGTCCTGCACGCGGCCGTGCGCGCGCTCAGCCACCGAGTAGGCGAACGCGCCGTAGATCACCTGGCGGCCGATGCTGTACTCCGTCACTTCGTCACGATCGTCATCGTCGTTGCTGAGTGGTCCGTCCAGCGGCGGGAAGTCCTGCGCCATCTCCGCGAACCACGCCTGCAGCGCCGGGCTGCTGACCGCCGGGTCGTCATACTCGTGGCGCTCGTTCCACTGCGTCTGCTTCTCGAACCAGGCAATGAAGGCTGCCGCCTCGCGTGGCGCGGCGCTGGCCTCGAACACCATCATGTCGTAACTCATGGGAGCTTCCTGTGCAGAGCAGGGGTCAGCGCCTTCGCCTGCGGCGAAGGATCCGACCCCGGCAACGGGGGCTGTGGACGCACAGGGTATCGCGCTAGGGCTGTTCGGCCGCACTCATGGCCAAGCCCGGCGCCAACGCCTTCGCCTCCGGGAACAGCGCGAAGCGCAGGCCGATCAGGCCCATCAGCGCCTCGTCGCGCGCCTTGCAGGCGGCCACGCTGCCGACCCGTGCCAGCGAGGTATCCAGCCGCTCGCGCAATGCGTCGGCTGCCACCATCGGCCTGCGCGCGGCGATCTGCCGGCGGTAGTGCACGGCCACCTCTTCCAGAATGTGCTCGACCGCCTCACGGCTGCGCTCGGGCAGTTCCAGCCGGGCGCGGCGCAGCTGCAGGATGTTCAGGCCGATGCGTGCTTCGTTGAGCATGTCCACCGAGGCGATGTCGCTGCCCTCCGGCGTCGCCGCCAGGCGCGGCGCGAGCAGGCCCAGCAGGTCGAGCATGCGCGCGGCGAAGCGCTGCCGGTCCTGCTGGCCACGCCCTTCGGCGGCCTCGGCCAGCGTGGTCCAGCCCTGCCGCACCAGGCGGCGCGCGGTCCACTCGGCACCCACCGAGCGGAACAGGCGGGTCATCACCACCGCAAAGCCGATGCCGATGAACATCGCGATCGACGAATTGAGGAAGGTCTGGATGTTGGCGCTGTAGGTGTTCTGCAGGCTCAGCAGTGCGGCCAGGTTGACCGTCAGCGGCAGCGCGAACAGCGCGCTCTTGGGGTGATGCAACAGCAGCCCCAACGGCAGGAACGCCACCGCCAGCACCAGCGCCAGCAGGCCGAAGTCGTGCACGGCCGGGAACACGCCGAACAGGTACACGCCGGCCACCACCGAGGCGACCATCGCCCACACCAGGAACTGCACCATGCTGGGGGCCGGATCGTCCTGTGCGGCGAAGAATGCGGCGGTCACCGCCGCCATCATCGCGCCGTTGCCACCGCCCTCCCAACCGAGCGCGATCCACAGCACGCAGTAGCTCATCAGCGCCACGCCGGCACTGAGCGCGGAGAACAGCGCCATGCCGTAGTCGATGTGCCTGTCGGCGGCCACCCGTTCGGTGCGGATGCGGTAGTGCGCGCGGTCCAGCGGCGCCGTGCCCTGGTCGATCGCGTGCTGCAGGGTGCGGCAGTCCTGCCACAGGTCCACCAGCTCCTCCAGGCGCAGCAGCAGGCTGGCCAGCTGCAGGTGCTGCAGGTCGCGGTCCACCTGCGGCTTCAGCGCGCTGATGCGCGCGCGCAGCCGCGCGTACTCACTGGCGTTGGTCGGGCCATCCAGCCAATCGCGGATGTCGTCGACCAGCGCCGGCAGCCCGTCCGGCAGGGCCTGGCCATCGCTGCGCAGCGCGCTCAGGCGATCGGCAATCGAGGACAGCACCGGCAACAGCAGCAGCATGCGCTCGCGCAGGCGCTCCATCGACACTGCCGAACCGGCATGGCGTGGATCATCGCGGCGCAGGAATTCGATCAGCGCCTCGAACTGCACCAGGTCCGCGGCCAGCCGGTTGCGCGGCGCATGCGCGCGGCCGCGCTCGAGGATCTGCCGGCACCACTGCGCGGCGTCCTCCATCCAGTTGCCGATGCGGGCGCGCAGCATCGGGCGTACCGAGGCCGGGAACAGCAGCGAAGCAAACAGCACCGCCACCACGGTGCCGAGGATGATCTCCTCGCTGCGCGCCACCACGGTGTCGAAGATGGTCTCCGGCGAGGTCACTGCCGGGAAGCCGATGAAGGCGGTGGTGTAGCCGGCCAGCAGGAACGCGTAACCGCGCGGGCCGCGGTTGAGCAGGGCCATGAACAGGCACCCGGCCAGCCAGATCGACATCGCCGCGCTCAGTACCAGCGGCGTTTCCACCAGCGCCGGCAGCACCAGCAGGGTGGCCAGGCCGGCCACCAGCGTGCCGACGATGCGGTACACGCCCTTGGCGCGGGTCGGCCCCAGCAGCGGCTGGCTGACGATGTACACGGTGCCCATCGCCCAGTACGGGCGCGACAGGTTGCCGGCCATGGCGATGTACAGCGCGGCCACCGCGGCCAGGTAGGTCTTGATCGAGAACAGCCACGCCTGGCGGTCGGTCAGCGCGTTCATGGCCTACTTCGCTGCGGTTGCGGCATCGGGCGCGGCGGCGCTGGCCTGCCAGCCACCGCCCAGCACCAGGAACAGGTGGATCTGGTCGCGCGAGACCTGTGCTTCGGCAGCGGCCAGGGTGGCATCGCTGCTGGCCAGGCTGCGGTCGGCATCCAGGCTGGACAGGTACGGCGTGCGGCCCCCCTGGTACAGCCGGCGGTTCTGCTCGGCGGCCAAGGCGGCCTGTTCCTGCGCGGTGCGCAGCGACTGCAGCCGACGGAGGTCCTGGGCGTAGCGGTCCAGCGCGGTCTGGGTCTCACGCAGCGCCTGCAGCACGGTGTGGTCGAACTCGGCCAGTGCCGCGTCGGCACCGGCTTCGGCGGCGTGGATGCGCGCGTGGGTACCGGACGACGGCAACGTCCACGAGATCAGTGGACCGATCGACCACTGCTGGGTCATCGGCGTGCCGAAGTCTTCCAGCAGGCCGGCGGCACCGAGCGAGGCGCCCAGGCGGATGTCCGGATACAGCTCAGCGGTGGCGACGCCGATCCGTGCGGTGGCCGAGGCCAGCTTGCGCTCGGCCTGGCGCACGTCCGGGCGGCGTTGCAGCAGTGCCCGGCCGTCACCGACCGGCAGCGGCTGCGCCAGGCCGGGTGCGTGCGCACAGTCGATCACGCCGGCTGGCAGCTGGCCCGGGGTTTTCCCAAGCAGCGCGGCCAGCGAATAGGCGGCCGCCGAACGCTGCGCGCGCAGCGGCGGCAGCGCGGCTTCCAGCAGTGCCACCTGCGCATTGGCGCGGGCCAGCTCCGGCGGCGTGCCGCGGCCGGCCGCGATCAGGCGCTCGGTGACGCTGCGGCTGCGCTGCTGCAGCTGCAGCGAATGCTCGGCCACGTGCAGTTCGTGGTTGGCGTGGCAGATTTCCAGGTAGCTGTCGGCGACCTGCGCGACCACGCTGACCTGGGCCAGGTCGCGCGCCGCAGCAACGGACTGCTCGTCGGCACGCGCCGCCTCGGCGCCGCGCTTGAGCTTGCCGAACAGGTCGAACTGGTAGCTGACCGCGAACTTGCCATCGGCCAGGTTGATCACCGGCAGTTCGTGCTCCTGCAGGAACGATTCGGCCGACAGCTGCGCGCGGCTGACCCCGGCCTCGGCTTCGTACTCGAAGCCACCGGCGTCCAGCGCCTGTTCGTATACCGCCGCCGCACGGCGCAGGTGCGCATCGGCGGCCTTCAGTTCGACGTTGTCTCGCAGCGCCTGGGTGATCAGGCCATCCAGCACCGGGTCGTTGTACAGCGACCACCAGCGGTCGGGCAGCGCCTGGTTGGCGGCAATCTGCGGGTTCTGGGTATCGATGAACGCCGCATTGGCCTCCGGGCGCTTGAAGGCCGAGCCTTCCGGCAGTGCATAGTCGGGGCCAACGGTCTTGCACGCGGCCAGGCTGGCCAGCGCGACGATCAGGCCGAGACGGGGCAGGGCGGCGTTCACAGGCCCGCCTGTGCCGGCGCGGTGCCGGCCTTGTCGTTGTGCGGGTGACGGCCGGTGTCCACGGTCACCGTCGCGGTGCGGCCGGCAATCAGTTCCACGCCCTTGGGCACCTCGTCGATGGCGATGCGCACCGGAATGCGCTGGGCCAGGCGCACCCAGTCGAAGGCCGGGGTCACGTTCGGCAGCAGGGAGCTGCCATTGCTGCGGTAGCGATCCTCGATGCCGGCAGCAATGCTCTCCACATGGCCACGCAGCGGGGTCGACTCGCCCATCAGGCGGATGTCCACGCGCTGCCCCGGCGCCACGCCGCGCAGCCGGGTTTCCTCGAAGTAGCCATCGATGCGGAACGAACCGGTGTCCAGCAGCGCCAGCACCGGCTTGCCGGCCACCACGTAGTCGCCCACGCGCATCGTGCGGTCGTTGACCCGGCCGTCGGCCGGCGCGCGCACCTCGGTGCGGCCCAGGTTGAGCTCGGCCAGGTCCACGGCGGCCTGTGCCGTGGCCAGCGCGGCCTGTGCGGCCTGTAGCTTGGCGCGGCGCACTTCGGCGTCCTCGGCGGCAACCAGGTCCTGCAGGCTGCGGTCACGGCCGATCTCGCGGCGCAGCTGGGCCACCGAGGCCTGGCGCTCGGCCAGGCTGGCCTTGGCCTGTTCCAGCGCGATGCGATAGCGCGCGCGGTCGATCACGAACAGCAGGTCGCCCTTGTTCACCGCCTGGTTGTCGGCCACCTGCACCGTTTCAACCAGCCCGGAGACATCCGGCGCCACCTGCACCACGTCGGCGCCGACATGGGCGTCGCGGGTCCACGGCTCATCCATGTAATAGACCCACAGCTGGCGCAGCACCAGCAGGGCGACGATCACGGCTGCGCTGGTGAGCAGCACCGGCAGGGTCTTCTTCACGATCTTGTTCACGATTGCATCCAACGCAGGAGGTGGAACAGCAGGCCAAGCACGATCCCGTACAGCGCCAGGTTGAACAGCGCCGGGTGCCAGACATGGCGGTAGGCGCCGGCACGCTGCAGCAGCGCGTGCAGGCCGCTGTTGACCAGATAGGCCAACAGCATCAACCCGAGCAGGGTCGGGACGAACACTCCGTGGAGACTGAATTCACCGGGCATCGGTAGGGGCGGGGGCGAGGAGGGAGGGGGAGGGACAACAGAACAACGACAACGGGCAAACGCCGCTGGCGTGTGCACGGCAGCGGCAGCGTCCGGCAGCAGCGGTCTTACGTGATGCGGTCGGCGGCCTCGGCCAGCAGGCGCCATGCCTTCAGCACGGCGTGCAGTTCATCCATGGAAAGTTCGCCGAACACGTCCTGGCGCAGGCCGATCAACTGGTCTTCCAATTCGCTGACCAGCGCATGGCCCTCGTCGGTCAGCCACAACAGGTTGGCGCGGCGGTCGCTGGCGTCGCTCTCGCGACGGACCAGGCCGCTGGCGCACAGCTTGTCCAGCAGGCGTACCAGCGAAGGCCCTTCCATGCCCAGCTGCTGGGCCAGCGCCACCTGACGGATGCCACCGCCGGAGCGGCCGATCATCAGCAGGGGCATGGTGCAGGCGGTGGAGA
The DNA here is from genome assembly GCF_900101175.1 of Stenotrophomonas pavanii. Lineage (GTDB taxonomy): Bacteria > Pseudomonadota > Gammaproteobacteria > Xanthomonadales > Xanthomonadaceae > Stenotrophomonas > Stenotrophomonas pavanii. Next base: position 269,409 of record NZ_FNFQ01000005.1, read on the forward strand.
TGCCGTAGCTGCCGAGCCGGCTGTCGGCCAAGCGCTGCCACTGCCGCCCTGCATAAAGCAGGCCGGAGCTGAGCTGCATCTGCAGCACGGTGCGCTCGTCGAGGGGTCGGTCCATAAGAGATAGATAGGATACTACTAATTTCATTCCTATCAATAGGTTTTTCTGAATGGGTGGGGTGTAGTAGTGAGGAAAGCGTTGCGCCCGCCTGGTGTCGGTGGGGCAGCGGGCGCCGGAGGGTGCAGGACACGCCGTGAACCCCCCCTCCGGGGTCCTGCCCCGCCCGGCCCCCGCTGCCTTCCCATCCCCCGCGAGCGCAGTGGGTTGGCTCTTAGAAGCAAGAGCAGAAGCAGTGCGGACCAACGGTCCGCACCCACCAGGGGAGTGGCCAAAGCAGCGGCGCGCCGCTTCCGAAGCCATGAACCCCGCTTTTGACCCCGCTTTCGGGGGGCAGGCCGCGCCCGCGGGACACCGCCAGAGAGTGGGAGAGGGGGCTGCGCAGGACCGTTGGCGCCATGGATGGCGCCATCGAGCCCCCAAGGGTGAGGGCGCTTTGCTTGCGAGGCATGCCTCGCAAGCGCCCGAACGCACAGCCGCCAGCGGCTGGGCCGGACCCCGGAGGGGGGTTTACGGCGTGTCCTGCGCACCCCCCTCTCCCACTCCAAACCGATAGCAACGACGCGCCAACAACGCCCCCCGATGAACCGTCCCCACAGGACGACCCACCCCCCGGTCGGGTACGATGCTCGCCCCCCGTTCGGGACGCTGTACGCAATGAGCAAGAACAACGAGAAGGCCGCCCCGCAGGGCGACGTGACCCAGGACCAGGCCGAGGATGCCGTGCGCACCCTGCTGCGCTGGGCCGGTGAGGACCCGTCCCGCGAAGGCCTGCTGGATACCCCCCGCCGTGTCGCCGAGGCCTATGGCGACTGGTTCAGCGGTTATCGCGATGACCCGCGCGCCTACATGGAGCGGACCTTCGAGGAAGTGGCTGGCTATGACGAACTGATCGTCCTGCGCGACATCGAGTACGAAAGCCACTGCGAACACCACATGGCGCCGATCATCGGCCGCGTGCACGTCGGTTACCTGCCGGCCGGCAAGGTGGTGGGCATCAGCAAGCTGGCCCGCGTCGTCGAAGCCTACGCCCGCCGTTTCCAGGTGCAGGAGAAGATGACCGCGCAGATCGCCCAGTGCATCCAGGATGTGCTGCAGCCGATCGGTGTCGGCGTGGTCGTCGAAGGCGCCCACGAATGCATGACCACCCGCGGCATCCACAAGCGTGGCGTCAGCATGGTCACCTCCAAGATGCTGGGCAGCTTCCGCGACGACGCGCGTACCCGCGCCGAGTTCCTGCGTTTCATCGAAGTGGGCGGCAAGCGCTGAGCCGCTTGCCTGCACCCCGCCGGCCCCGTGTGGCCGGCATGCCCACGGCTGTCCGCGCGGCCGCCGCGGGTGGCTGTTCGTCCCCGCCAGCCCTCATGACCCTTTTCGCTGCATGAAGCATCGCGAACGCATCTCCCGTTACCGCCATCTGCGCGAACAGCCTCAGTGGAAGCTGCTTGCCGCCGACCACGCTCCGGAAATCATCGGCCTGCTGCAGGGCCTGTTGATGGATGGCGAGCGCACGCTGCCCTCCTCGGTGCTCAACGAGCGCCTGCAACGGGCGCTGGACCAGCTCAATGGCGATGAACTGTCGCGCGAGCTGCCACGTACCGCGCAGGCCTACATCGCGCACTGGCTGGCGCAGGGCTGGCTGGAGCGCCGCCTGCCCGAAGGCGCCGACCAGGAACAGTACGAGCTGTCGACCGCAGCGCTGCAGGCGATCCGCTTCGCCGACGGCCTCGAGCAGGCCCGCGTGGCCGCCACCGAGAGCCGCCTGGCACTGGTCATCGAGCAGCTCTCGCAGCTGGCCGCGCAGACCGAGTCCGACCCCGACGCCCGCCTGTCGGCGCTGCGCGACGAGCGCGACCGCATCGATGCCGAGATCGCCCGCGTCGGCGCCGGCCGCGTCACCGCGCTGGACGGCAAGCGCGCGCTGGAACGTGCGCGCCAGATCATCGGCCTGGCCGACGAGCTGACCGAGGATTTCCGTCGCGTGCGCGACGACTTCGAGCAGCTCAACCGCGAGTTCCGCGAACGCATCATCGACGACGAAGGCGAGCGCGGCGACGTGCTGTCACAGCTGTTCGAAGGCGTGGATGTGATCGGCGAAAGCGATGCCGGGCGCAGTTTCCAGGCCTTCTGGCGCCTGCTCAACGATGCCGAGCAGAGCGCCCAGCTCGATGCCGCCCTGGAAGCAGTGCTGGCGCGTGGCTTCGCCCGCCGCCTGGACCGCAACGAACGCAACTTCCTGCGCGGCTTCACCAGCACCATGCTTGAGCGTGGCGGCCAGGTACACGATGTGCTGCAGAACTTCGCGCGCAGCCTGCGCGGTTTCGTGCAGAGCCGTGGCTATCTGGAACAGCGCCGCCTCAACCAGCTGCTGAAGCAGGCGCAGTCCGAGGCGCTGGCACTGCGTGACGAGTTCCCCGCACAACGCGGCATCGGCCGTGACCTGCAGCTGACCACCAGCCGCCTGCGCTCGTGGTCGCAATGGAAGCTGCACGATCCGCGCAGCGCCCAGGTCGATGGCAACGTCGAGTACAACGATGCCGCTGCGATCAGCCTGGAAAGCGTCGGCGATCTGGTCGCTTCGTCCGAAATCGACTTCCGTACCCTGCGCCGCGACCTGCACGACCTGCTCGACGCACAGCCGCGGCTCAGCATCGCCCAGGCCCTGTCGCAGCGCGAAGCGCCGCAGGGCCTCGGCAGCGTCATCGGCTACCTGTCGCTGGGCACGCGTTTTGGCAACGTGGTTGCCGGCGAGCAGGAGCTTGCGCAATGGCGAGGCGGCGACGGCCAGATCCGTCGCGCCCGCATCCCGCTGGTTTGGTTCACCCAGGAGAGACGCCATGAGCTGGCATGAAGATCCCATCGAAGCACCGCAGGCCGAGGGGGCGGAAGACGCCTACGACGCCGAACCGGTGGCGACCGTGGCGCAGCCCCGCCGTGGCAACGACGTGTACTACCTGGGCGACACCGGGCGCCTGCCGCTGGATGCGCGCCGCGCGCTGTGCCAGCTGCTGATCGGCCCCAGCATCGACCAGCTGCGCCACCCCAAGCTGTGGCCCGCGCTGATCCGCAGCGAAGCGGCCATCCGCTCATCGCTGGCGGACCTGTTCCTGGAACTGGTGCTCGACCGCGACAGCGGCGTGGCGTTCACCCGCCAGGCCGATACCGAAGACGTTGATGCGCCGGTGCTGCTGCGCACCTCGCCGCTGACCTTCATCGACTCGGTGCTGCTGCTGTACCTGCGCCAGCAGCTGGCCGAGGCCGATGCGCGCGGCAACCGCGCGGTGGTGGCCGACGCCGAGATGGCCGAAGCGCTGGCCATCTACGAGAAGAACCTGTCCACCGACCGCGCCGGTTTCAACCGCCGCGTTGCATCGGCGGTGCAGAAGATGAAGGACAACCACATCCTGACCCGCCTCAGCGGCCAGGACGACCGCCACGAAGTCTCGCCGGCGCTGAAGCTGCTGTTCTCCGCCGAAGACGTGTCCCAGCTTTCGGCGGTCTACCGCCAGCTGCGCGAAACCCCGGCCGCCGAGGCCTGAGAGACCCGACCATCGCATGGCTATCTCCAAGCACACTCCCGCCCTGTTCAACGAAGGCCTGCCGGACCCGCGCCTGCAGCAGTTCCGCATGCGCCGCCTGCAGGTGCACAACTGGGGCACCTTCAACGGCCTGACCGAAGTGCCGATCGCCGAGCGCGGCTTCCTGTTCGTCGGCCGCTCCGGCTCGGGCAAGTCGACCCTGCTCGATGCCATGTCCGCGCTGCTGACGCCGCCGGCCATCGTCGACTTCAACGCCGCTGCGCGTGAAGCCGAGCGCAGTGGCCGCGACCGCAACCTGGTGTCCTACGTGCGTGGCGCCTGGGCCGACCAGCAGGACAGCGGCACCGGCGAGATCGCCACCCAGTACCTGCGCAAGGGTGCCACCTGGACCGCACTGGTGCTGGAATACCGCGCCGGCGATGGCCGCGTGGTCAGCCTGGTGCGCCTGCTGTGGATCTCCGGCAACGGCACCTCGGCCGGCGATGTGCGCAAGCACTACATGATCGCCGAACGTCCGTTCGACATCGCCAAGGATCTCGGTGGCTTCGACCTGGACCTGCGCAAGCTCAAGCAGAAGCTGCCCGACCTGCACCACTTCGACACCTTCTCCGGTTACGCCGAGCGCTTCCGCGACCTGCTCGGCATCGACAACGAGATGGCGCTGCGCCTGCTGCACAAGACGCAGTCGGCGAAGAACCTGGGCGACCTGAACGTCTTCCTGCGCGACTTCATGCTCGACACGCCGAAGACCTTCGACGCCGCCGAGCGCCTGGTCAGCGACTTCGCCGAGCTCGATGGCGCGCACCAGGCGGTGGTCACCGCCCGCCGCCAGGTGGAAACCCTGCTGCCGGCGCGTGCCTACTACAACGACCTGAAGGAAATGCACCGCCGTCGCGGTGACGACGAAGCGCTGAAGCTGGGTGTCGACAGCTTCCGCGAAAGCCGCCGCCAGGCGCTGATCGAAGCGCGCCTGCGCGAGATGGATGTACGTGATCGCGGCCTGCTTGGCGAAGAAGCCCAGCGCCGCGCGGCGCTCGACAACCACACCGAACGGCTGGCCGAACTTGAACTGCAGCGCCGCCAGCAGGGCGGCGAACGCATCGAGGAACTGGAACGCGAGCAGGGCCGTGCGGAAGCGGAGCGCGATCGCCGCCAGGCCAAGCGCGAACAGGCAAGCCTGGCCGCGCAGCAGCTGGGGGCTGAACTGCCGGACGACGCACACGGCTTCGCCGAGCTTGTCGAGCGTGCGCAGAACGAACTGCAGGACCGCCAGCGTGCCTCTTCGGCGCTGGACGATGCGATCAGCGAGCGCCTCGGCGGCAAGCGCGATGACGAGCGCCGTTTCGGCGAAGTCCGTGCGGAACTCGAAGCGATGCAGCGCACGCCCTCCAACATCCCGGCACCGATGCAGAAGCTGCGCGCGCGCCTGGCCGAGGAAACCGGCATCGCCGAGGCGGCGCTGCCGTTCGTCGGCGAGCTGATCCAGGTCCGCTCGGAAGAGCAGGGCTGGCAGGGTGCGATCGAGCGCGTGCTGGGAGGCTTCGCGCTGTCGTTGCTGGTCGATGACAAGCACTACAACGAGGTTGCCGAGTGGGTGAACCGGACCCACCTCGGCATGCGCTTCACGTACTACCGTGTCCGCCGCAACGATGAAGCGTTCGCGCGCGAGCCGTCGGCGAAGTCGCTGCTGCACAAGCTGGAGCTGCGCGAGCACGTGTTCGAAAGCTGGCTGCGCCGCGAGCTGGGCAAGCGGTTTGACTACGAGTGCGTGGATGCCAAGCAGCTGCGCAACGTCGACCGCGGCATTACCCGCGAAGGCCAGGTCAAGCATCCGGGTGACCGCTTCGAAAAGGACGACCGCAGCGCGGTGGGCGACCGCCGGCGCTGGATCCTCGGCTTCAACAACCACGACAAGGTCGGCGCCTTCGAGCGCGAAGCCCAGGAACTGGCCAAGCGTATCGCCAGCTGCGAGACCGATATCGCGCGCCTGCGCGGCCAGCGTGACCGCGACAACGAACGCCGCTTGGCCTGCCACGAGCTGGTCAGCATCAGCTGGAACGAGATCGATGTCGCCGCGCCGCAACAGCGCCTGACCGATATCGAGGCCACCCTGCGCGACCTGCGCGAAGGCAACGCCGATCTTGCCAGGCTGGCCAAGCAGATCGACGCCGTGCGCGCCGACATCGAGCAGGCCCGCCGCACGTACGAAGACGTCCGCGTCGAGCGTGGCCAGCTGGTCAGGGAGCGCGATCGCCTCGACCGCGCACGCCAGCAGAGCCGTGCGCTGGTGCTGCCGACCCTGGCCCAGGAGCAGGAGGCCGGCCTCGCCGAGCGCCTGCAGGAGCAGGGCCCGCTCAGCCTGGAAACGCTCGAAGCGCACATGCGCCAGGTCAGCAACGCGCTGAACGAGCAGCTGTCGTCCTCGCAGCAGGACCTCAACCGCATCGAGAACCAGCTGATCGGCTGCTTCCGCCGCTTCATCCAGCAGTGGCCGGAGGAATCGGGCGACTTCACCGCATCGGTGGCCTCGGCCGACGACTTCCTCGCCCGCCTCGAGCGGCTGGAGCGCGATGGCCTGCCGCAGCACGAGGAGCGCTTCTTCGATCTGCTGCAGAACCAGAGCAAGAACAACCTGCTGGCCCTGCAGCGCCACAGCGCAGAGGCACGCAAGTCGATCGGCCAGCGCCTGGATGAAGTGAACGCCAGCCTGGAACAGGTACCGTTCAACCGCGGCACGCTGCTGACCATCGAACTGAGCGACCGCCGCCTGCCGGAAGTGGCCGAGTTCCATCAGCAGCTGCGCGAGGTGCTGTCGCAGCAGCAGACCGAGCAGCGCGAGCTGGCCGAATCGCAGTTCACCGTGCTGCGCCAGCTGGTCAACCGCCTGGGCTCGCAGGAAGGCGAGGACAAGCGCTGGCGCGAACTGGTGCTGGACGTGCGCATGCACGTGGAATTCATTGGCGTCGAGCTGGATGCGGAAACGCGCCAGCAGGTCGAGATCTACCGCAGCGGCGCGGGCAAGTCCGGTGGCCAGCGCCAGAAGCTGGCCACCACCTGCCTGGCCGCGGCGCTGCGCTACCAGCTCGGCGGTGCCGACAGCCAGCTGCCCAGCTATGCCGCCGTGGTACTCGACGAAGCCTTCGACAAGGCCGACAACGAGTTCACCGCACTGGCGATGAACATCTTCGACAACTTCGGCTTCCAGATGGTGGTCGCGACCCCGCTGAAGTCGGTGATGACGCTGGAACCGTTCATCGGCGGCGCCTGCTTTGTCGAGATCAGCGGCCGCCACGACTCCGGCGTGCTGTTGATCGAGTACGACGAAGAAGGCAAGCGCCTGAAGCTGCCCGAACGCAGCCGCCAGCAGGCCAACGAACCGGAAGAAGCCGAGGCCTGACCCGGCCGATCGAAGGGGGAATGCCGGCCAGCGGCCGGCACCACCCATGGGCGGGGTTCATGACCCGATC
>NZ_FNFQ01000005.1:276694-287499 GCF_900101175.1 Stenotrophomonas pavanii
GGGAATGCCGGCCAGCGGCCGGCACCACCCATGGGCGGGGTTCATGACCCGATCGAATGGGAAATGCCGGCCAGCGGCCGGCACTACCGATGGGCGGTGTTCATGACCCGGTAGTGCCGGCCGCTGGCCGGCAACCGCATTCACGCACCGCGGAACGTATCCCAGGCCATCCGCGCGATCAGCACCACCACCAGCCCCACGAACAGCTTGCGGATGAACGGCGTACCGCCCTTCAGCGCCAGGCGCGTGCCCACCACCGAACCGATGATGTTGGCTGCGGCCATCGGCAGCGCGAACAGCCACAGGATGTTGCCGGTCGGCACGAAGAACGAGATCGCTGCCACGTTCGTCGCCAGGTTCACCACCTTCGACGCCGCCGAGGCGCGCAGGAAATCCAGGCCGAAGAAGCGCACGAACAGGAAGATCAGGAAGCTGCCGGTGCCCGGCCCGAAGAAGCCGTCGTAGAAGCCGATCGCCGCACCGATCGCCAGCGCGATCACCAGTTCACGGCGGCCGATCTCCTGCGGCCGGTGCAGCGCGCCGAAGTCCTTCTTCCACAGCGTATAGGCCAGCATCGCGACCAGCAGCACCAGCACCAGCGGGCGCACCGCGTCCTTGGGCAGCAGGCTTACCGCGGTAGCACCGGCAAAGGAGAAGACGAAGGCCGTGCCGGCTGCGAACAGCACCGGCTTCCACGGGAAGCGCACGTTGCGCGCATAACGCCAGGCGGCCGCACCCGTGCCGAACATCGAACTGAATTTGTTGGTACCGAACAGCATCGCCGGCGTCTGCTGCGGCAGCACCGTGAACAGGCCCGGCAGCTGCACCAGGCCACCGCCACCGACGGCGGCATCCACAAGACCGGCGATGAAGGCGATCACCACCAGCCACCACAATTCGGGGGGAACCAGGTCCAGCACGGCGATCCATCAGGTGGGGGGCGCGACAGCATACGCCTGTCCCGCTCCAGGCGGCGCCCGCCGCGCGCGTGGATCAATGCCTGCAACCCGGCGACAATGCCGCCATGAGCCGAAAATCCGCCGATCCCTGCCCCTGCGGCCTGCCCGCCGACTACGCTGCCTGCTGCGGCCGTTTCCATGCCGGTGACGTCGCGCCCGATGCCGAGCACCTGATGCGTTCGCGCTACAGCGCCTATGTGCGGGGCCTGGCCGGCTACCTGCGCCAGACCTGGCACCCGGACACGCGTCCGGCCGAGCTGACGCTGGACGATGCGCCAGGGCAGCGCACGCATTGGCTGGGCCTGACCGTGCACGAGCACACGGTCACCGGCGCCGACCGTGCCGAGGTCCGCTTCACCGCGCGCTACCGGGTGGGCGGCGGCAGCGCAGTGAAAATGACCGAGCACAGCCGCTTCCAACGCATCGACGGCCGCTGGTACTACCTCGACGCGGTCTGAATCCTACCCGCCACGCACGGCCAGGCCGCGCTGTCCGCGGTGTGTCCGCACCTGGTTGCGGCCCCCGTCCTTGGCCACATACAGGGCCTGGTCGGCCGCCTTGACCACCGCCATCGGCCGGCGATCCACGTCACTGTCGGCCAGCCCGATGCTCACCGTTACCTGCACCACCTGGCCGTTGCCGCCGCGTCCGCGCTGCTGCCGGCCGGTTTCATCGTCACGGCTGCGGGTGCTGCGGTCGCGCAGCTGCATGCGCGTGTCTTCGATGCGCTGCCGCAGCGCTTCCACGGCATCGACACAGGCCTCCGCCGGGCGGTCCAGGAACACGACGGCGAACTCCTCGCCGCCGTAGCGGAACGCACGGCCTCCGTCACCGACCCGGGCCAGCCGCGACGCCACCAGGCGCAGCACATCGTCACCGGTATCGTGGCCGTGGGTGTCGTTGAACGATTTGAAGTGGTCCACGTCCACCATCGCGATGCTGTAGGTACCGCGGGCCCGCTGCAGGGTCTCGTTGAACGCCCGTCGCCCCGGCAGGCCGGTCAACTCATCGCGGAAGGCCATGTGGAAGGATTCCTGCAGCATCGCGCCGAGCATCAGCAGCAACGCGGCGCTGCTCAGTGCAGGCAGCAGCACCGGCTGCAGGAAGACCCGCGGCAGCATCCACCACAGGCACAGCAGGGCCAGCAGCATGGCCGTGTGCAGCGGCCGTGGATGCCGCCAGGCCTGCCAGCCCAGCGCTGCGGTCGCCAGCAGGAACAACAGTGCCGGCAGCTGTGCCAGCGCGTTCCAGTCGGCGGGAATCCAGCGCCAGTGACGGTTCGACAACAGATCGTGCATGCCCTGCGGCTGCTGTGCCGCCAGCAGCAGGAAGACCAGCAGCGCCGCACCCCACACCACGCTGCGCAGCAGCAGGTCCTGGCGGCGGCGTCCACGTTCCGGCCACAGCGCCAGCCCGGCGAACAGCAGCGGCAGCCACGCCGAGATCGCGTGGAAGCGCAGCGGGGTCAGGGCGTCCACATGGCCACTGTGCAGGTAACCCGCAACGTCGCGGTGGAGCAGGGCGAACGCCACCGCCGCCACCAGCAGCAGGCACAGCGTGCGCATCTGGTGGTAGAGCAGGGCCAGGCCCGCGCCGAGGCAGGCCAGCAGCCAGGGCAGGATGCGCTGCGCCGGGCTGGCCACATCCTCGGTGCCCAGTGCCATCCACAGCACCAGAACGACCAGCACGGCGGGCAGCACGAACAGGTAATGCGCAGGCTGGCGGAGCGGATGCAGGGGCACGCGGGAAGTCCAGTGCGGTGACGATGCGGCCGCAACATTGCCGTTAGCGGCGTCCCTGCGAGCTTCTTGAATACGTCACCGTGTGAACGGTGCGGTGCGCGGCCATGACGTCGCACTCACCGCGCTGCGCCGATGCTGTATGCATGGACAGCGTACCCGTCGCCGTCGCTGCCCCGCAGCGTGATCTCGCCCGCCACTTTGCCCGGGTGCGGGCGCGCAGCCTGCAACTGGCCGCCCCGCTCAGCGCCGAGGACGCCATGCTGCAGAGCATGCCCGACGCCAGCCCCAGCAAATGGCATCTGGCCCACACCACCTGGTTCTTCGAACGCTTCGTGCTGGCCGGTTTCGCCACTGCGGCGGCGCATGATCCGGCCTGGGATTACCTGTTCAACAGCTACTACAAGAGCCTCGGCCCGGCGCATGCCAGGCCACAGCGCGGCTTGCTGTCGCGGCCCTCGCTGCAGCAGGTGCAGGATTACCGGCACCAGGTCGACGCCCAGGTGCAGGCGCGGTTGGCCGCCGGTGACCTGGATGAGCGGGCGCTGCAGCACCTTCAGCTGGGCCTGCAGCACGAGCAGCAGCACCAGGAGTTGTTGCTGACCGACATCAAGCACGCATTCTGGTGCAATCCGCTGCAGCCGGCCTACCGCGATGACCTGCGGCCCGTCGCCAGCGTCGCGACGGCGCAGGGCTGGATCGAATCGCCCGAACGCATCGTCACCGTCGGCGCCCCGGCATGGCCGCAGCACGCCGACTTCGCCTACGACAACGAATCGCCCCCTCACCGCGTGCTGCTGCCGGCGCATGCACTGGCCGAGCGCCCGGTCAGCAATGCCGAGTACCGCGCGTTCATCGAGGCTGGCGGCTACCGCGAACCGCGCTGGTGGCTCAGCGAAGGCTGGGCGCTGCGCGAGGCAGAAGACTGGCAGCACCCCCTGTACTGGGACGCGACCCTGCAGCGTGAGTACACCCTTGGCGGTTGGCGCGAGCTGGATCCCCATGCGCCGGCCTGCCATCTCAGCTACTACGAGGCCGACGCCTGCGCCCGCTGGGCCGGTGCGCGCCTGCCCAGCGAGTTCGAGTGGGAAGCCGCCGCCGCGTCGCAGCCCCTGCATGGCCATTTCGCCGATGACGACCACCTGCACCCGCGGGCGGGGCAGGGCAGTGGGCTGCGGCAGCTGTTTGGCGATGTCTGGGAGTGGACCGCCAGCGCGTATGGCGCCTACCCGCGGTTCCGGCCCTTCGCCGGCAACCTCGGCGAGTACAACGGCAAGTTCATGTGTGGTCAGTGGGTACTGCGCGGCGGCAGCTGCGCCACGCCTCGCGACCACGTGCGCGCCAGTTACCGCAACTTCTTCATGCCGCCGGCGCGCTGGCAGTTCTCGGGCCTGCGCCTGGCCAGGGACCTGGCATGAGCACGGTGCAGGACGCGCTGCAGGCGCTGACCGACCTCACGCCCAGCCGGCAGCAGATCCTGGCCGATGTGCTCGCCGGCCTGTCAGGCCCGTCGCGGCAGCTGCCCTCCAAGTACTTCTATGATGCGCGCGGCTCGCGCCTGTTCGAGCAGATCACCCAGACCCGCGAGTACTACCCCACGCGCACCGAGCTGGCGCTGTTGGATCGGGTGTTGCCGGACGTCGCGCGCGTGGTCGGCCCGCGCCTGCACGTGGTGGAACTGGGCAGCGGCAGTGGCCGCAAGACCGCTCTGCTGCTGGCCGCACTGCAGGACCCGGTGGCGTACACCCCGATCGAGATCTCGCGTGCCGCGCTGCTGTCCAGCATCGACCACCTGGCGCCGGCGCTGCCTGAGGTCGAGATGCTGCCGGTCTGTGCCGACTTCACCCGCCCTGTCGCCGTTCCCGCACCGGAACGTGCGCCGGCGCGCCGTCTGTTGTTCTTTCCCGGCTCCACGCTGGGCAACTTCGTCGAAGAAGAGGCGATCGCGCTGCTGCGCGCGATGCGCCAGACCATGGGCGCTGACGGCCTCGCCCTGGTGGGCATCGACCTGCACAAGGACCCGGCAGTGATCGAAGCGGCCTACAACGATGCGCAGGGTGTCACTGCGGCCTTCACCCTCAACCTGCTGGACCGGCTCAACCGCGAGATCGGCAGCGACTTCGATCTCGACGGCTTCCGCCACCGCGCGCGCTACAGCACCGCGCGGCTGCGCATCGAAACCGATCTGGTCAGCCGCTGGCCACAGGACGTCCATCTGGATGGCCACACGTTCCACTTCGCTGCCGATGAGCCGATCCGCGTGGAGTACAGCCACAAGTACACCGACGACAGCTTCGAGGCGCTGCTGCTGCAGGCCGGCCTGCAGGTCTCGCAGCGCTGGGACGCCGAAAGCCCCGCCTACGGCCTGCGCCTGCTGCGCGCGGTCTAGGGCGGAGCGGCCGCGCCCGCTTCAGGTTCGCCGGCGGCGCTGCCTCTAAGATGGCCGTGCAACGGCAACACGGAGGACGCCATGCCCATCCTGACCACGCTCGGCCTGGTGGCCGCGCTCGCCTCGGCACCGACGCCGCCTGCGGCACCTGCTGCCGATGGTGATCCCGCTTTCAGTCGCTGCCTGGCGGGTATCCAGGCCAGCGCCGCAGCCCAGGGCATCAGCGTCGACCGATTCAACGGAATCACCGCCGGCCTCACCGCGGACCCCAGCGTGCTCGGCCTGCTCGATGCGCAGCCGGAATTCACCACACCGATCTGGGACTACCTGGCCGCGCTGGTCGATCGCCAGCGCGTCGAGGATGGACGCCTCCAGCTGCGGCAGCACCGCGATCTGCTCGATCGGGTATCGGCGCAGTACGGTGTCGATCCCGCCACCATCGTCGCCGTCTGGGGCGTAGAGAGCGACTATGGCCGCGTGTTCGGCAAGCGCCCGTTGCTGCAGTCGCTGGCCACGCTGTCCTGTGCCGGCCGCCGCCAGGCCTTTTTCCGCGGCGAGCTGCTGGCGCTGCTTACCCTGATCGACCGTGGCGACCTGCAGGCGCAAGGGCTCACCGGGTCGTGGGCCGGCGCCTTCGGGCATACGCAGTTCATGCCCAGCACCTATGCACGCATCGCCGTGGACGGTGATGGCGATGGACGCCGCGACCTGGTCGGCAGCATTCCCGACGCCCTGGCCTCCACCGCCAACTACCTCAAGCGTGCGGGGTGGCGCAGTGGCGAGCCGTGGGGCATGGAAGTTCGCGTTCCGGCCGGGTTCAATGCCCGCCAGGCGGGCCGCACCCAGCGCCGTGCGCTGGCCGACTGGCGCGCGCAGGGGGTGACCGCGCTGGACGGCAGTGCCCTGGCCCCGGCCAACCTGCCCGCCGATGCACGTGCCGCCCTGTTGCTGCCCGCTGGCAACAAGGGGCCGGCGTTGCTGGTGTTCCGCAACTACGATGCGATCTACAGCTACAACGCCGCCGAAAGCTATGCGCTGGCGATCGCCACGCTGGCCGACCAGCTGCGCGGTGGCGCCGGGCTGGCCACGGCCTGGCCGACCGATGATCCCGGCATCGGCCGCGACGAGCGCCGTCAGCTGCAGACGCTGCTGCTGGCCCGTGGCCACGACATCGGTGCCGCCGACGGCATGATCGGTAACGCCACGCGACGCGCGATCCAGGCCGAGCAGCAGCGCCTGGGCTGGGCCAATACCGATGGGCGTGCCGGACAGCGTATCCTGCGTGCACTGCAGGACGCGCCGGCTACCGCGCCGGTGCCTACCCGTTTCACGCTTCCCAGCAACTACAGCGCCGCGCAGTCGCCGGCCATCAGGAGTCGATCCAACGTGCAGCAGATCCAGGGCCTGCGCAGCGGGCAGTACCAGGGGCTCGATGCCTGGCTGGTGGACACCGCCGACGCCAGCGCGGCCATCAGCGTCTTTGGAGGCCAACTGCTTTCCTTCGTGCCCAAGGGCCAGCCGGACCTGATGTGGCTGTCTCCCCGGCGCGCCGAACTGCCCACGCCGATCCGCGGAGGCAGCCCGGTCTGCTGGCCGTACTTCGGCCGTCAGGGCCAGGGCAACGACGTGCCCGCGCACGGGTTCGTGCGCACCTTGCCCTGGGAGCTGCAGCAGGCCCGTCGCCTGGACGACGGAAGCATCGAGCTGACCCTGGCGCCACCGGTCCTGCAGCGCCTGGACCTGCGCCTGCGCATGATCGTCCGCGTGGGTCGCCAGCTCACCCAGCAGCTGATCACCGAGAACACCGGCAGTACCCCTGTCAGCATCACCCAGGCGCTGCACAACTATTTCCGCGTGGGTGACGCCAGCGCGGTGGACGTGGATGGCGTGGACGGGCTGGAATATCTGGACAAGTTCGAGAACTATGCGCAGCCGCGCCGGCAGCAGGGGCCCTGGTCGTTGCGCGACCCGCGCGACCCCGGCCGCAGCGACCGCATCTACACGCAGGCCAGCGGCCACTATGTCCTGCGCGATCCGGTGCTGAAGCGCCGCATCGACATCCGTACCGAGGGAAGCCGCTCGCTGGTTGCGTGGAACCCGGGGGCCGAGGCCGCAGCGAAGATGGCGGACGTCGGTGCAGGCTGGCGCGACTATGTGTGCCTGGAAGCGGCCAACGCGGGGCCCGACGTGGTGACGCTGCCGCCCGGCGGCAGGCACGTGCTGTCGCAGACGCTGTCCGCAGCGCCCTGGACGCCAGTCAACAAATAACGGATCAACGCGACAGGGACGTTTTCATGCAGGACGCGCAGTGGTGGTACGCCAACAGCAGGCAGAGCGAGGGACCGGTGGATCTGGCCGGGCTGCGCCGCCTGCAGCAGGACGGGACCGTAAACGCCCGCACACTGCTGTGGCGCGAGGGGATGGCATCGTGGCGGCCGCTGGCCGAACTGGATCCGTCGTTGGCGCCGGATCGCCCGTCCCCGCCGCCGGTTGAGCCGGTGCACGCCGATTCCGGCAGCGTCGCTGCGGTCATCGATCCGTCCGACCCCTACCGTGCGCCCGCTGCTGCGCCGGCAATTGTGGCGGCACCTGCGGCAGCGCCAGCGCTGGAAGGTGACATCGCCCTGTACGCCGCCGTGGTCGGCGGCAACTTTCCGATCTATCGCCAGCGCTGGCGGCTGGACCAGGGCGTTGCCGGAGGCAGTGGCACCTGGCACTGGCCGGCCTTCCTGATCGGCGTCATCTGGATGGTGTACCGGCGGATGTACACGCTGGCGGCGATCTGGGCCGGCATGCTGGTGTTCTTCAGCATCGCCGAGGCGCTGCTCGGCGTACCGGAAGGCGTCTCGATGGTCATCACCCTCGTGATCAACACCCTCGCTGCGGTGTATGCCAACCGGTGGTACCTGGCGCATTGCCAGCGTGAGATCGCCCGTGCGCGCGCGCTGGCGGGAAACGACCAGGCGCGCCTGCGCAGCGAGCTGGCCGCGCGGGGTGATACCAACGCACCAGGGGCGGCCATGGTCGCCATCGTGGTCGTTGCGATGATGCTGGTGGGCCAGGCGATGGCGGGCTGACGCCTACGCGGCTTCAAATCTGCCCGCACCTGCCGCTACCGCAGGTTCGTCCCGGGCAAGGAATCGCCGACATGATGCATCTGGATACCCCGCCGGTTGCCCCGGCCGATGACAATCCCTATCTGGCGCCTGCGGCAGAGGTGGACGGCACGACGGCTCCGTCCGATGCGGACCATCTGAACCTTCTGGTGGGGCCCAACGCGGCGCTCTACCGGCAGCGCTGGCACCTGGACAGCCCGCTGCCGAAGCCTCCGCGGCCGTGGCACTGGCCCGCGTTCCTGGTGCCGATGTACTGGCTGCTGCACCGGAAGATGTACCTGGCGGCCATCCTCTTCGAGCTGGCCATGTTCGGCATCGCGTTGCTGGCGGCCCGCGCCAGCCCGCTGCTCACGGTGGTGTTGCTGGCGGTGCCCCGCTTTGCCATCGCGGTGACCGCCAATGCGCTGTACCTGCGCTATTGCACGCGGCTGCTGGGCAAAGTGAAGGCTGCCCATGCCGGGCAGCACAACCGCATCCGCACTGAGCTGCAGCGGCGCGGTGGCACCAGTGTGTGGGCGGTAGTGATCGGCATGGCGTTCGTCGCGGTGATCAACAGCGTCGCCCGCCTGGCGGCCTGATCGGGTGGATCAGGCCGGTGTCCGCGCGCGCAGCACCAGCAGGCACAGCGCACCGGCCACCAGGCCCCAGAACGCCGAACCGATGCCCGCCAGCGAGACGCCCGAGGCGGTGGTCAGGAAGGTGACCAGTGCTGCCTCGCGATCGCGCTCCACCGCCAGGGCGCTGGCCAGGCTGTTGCCGATGGTGCCGAACAGCGCGATGCCGGCCACGCACGCCACCAGCTCCCTGGGGAAGGCCGCAAACAGCGCCGCCACCGTGGCGCCGAACAGCCCGACGACAATGTAAAAGGCACCGGCCGCCATCGCCGCTGTATAGCGGCGTGCCGGATCCTCGTGCGCATCGCGGCCCATGCAGATGGCGGCGGTGATCGCCGCCAGGTTCAGTGCATACGCACCGAACGGCGCCAGCAGCGTATTGACCACGCCGATCCAGCCGATCAACGGCGACACCGGGGCGTCGTAGCCGGACGCGCGCATCACCGCCACGCCGGGAATGTTCTGCGAGGCCATGGTGACCACGAACAGGGGCAGGGCAATGCCGGCCACCGCCGTCCACGACAGTGAAGGCGTCACCCACTGTGGCACTGCCAGTTGCAGGTGTACCTGCTGGGCATGCAGCAGGCCGCGGCTGGCGGCGACCGCAATGCCGACCAGCAGCGTGGCGATCACCGCATAGCGTGGAAACAGCCGGCGTCCGGCCAGCCACGTGGCGAACATGGCCAGTGCCAGGATCCATTGCGTGTTCATGGCCACGAATACGTCCAGGCCGAAGCGCAGCAGCACACCGGCCAGCATGCCTGCGGCCAGCGCCATCGGTACCCGCTGCATCAATCGGGCGAAGATGCCGGAGAAGCCCGCCAGCGTGCCCAGCAAGGCAGCGAGCAGGAACGCGCCGGTCGCCTCAGACAGCGAGGCACCGCCTGCACCCACCACCAGCATGGCGGCGCCCGGGGTCGACCACGCGGTCACCACTGGCACGCGATAGCGCAACGACAGGCCGATGCAGGTCACGCCCATGCCCAGCCCCAGCGCCCACATCCAGGAGGCGATCTGTGCCTGGTTGGCGCCGACGGCCTGTGCCGCCTGGAACACGATCACGGCAGAGCTGGCAAAGCCGACCAGCACCGTGATGAAGCCAGCAACGATTGCCGGCATCGAAAGATCGCGCCACCACGCGCGCTGCAACTGCATGCTCATTGCTCTCTCCACTTCGCATCCCTGCATTGATAGCGGTTGCGGCGTTGCCCGCGCAACGCGCGGGCAACGCCGCAGTGATCTTCGAGCGTACGTCATGGGTGGTGGGATGGTGATTCCGTCATCACCCTGCAAGAAAAGCCTTGACGAAATCCGCAGGATCTCTAGAATTCGCCCCCTTGCTGCAACGCATCGCTTCCCCGGAAACGACACGCGCTCAGCAACGCCATCGCCGACGGACGAGTTGATCGAACGAAGGTGTTGACGGACTCGAAAAGTCCGGCATAATAGGCGGCTCGCTACGACGAAAAGCCTTCGGGCCCAACGACGAAGCAGCATCGGCAACAACGTCCACCCCGGTGAGGCGGCCTTGAAAAAAGGTGTTGACGAAGCGGAAAAGCCGGCTATAATGGGCGGCTCGCTACGAAGGAAACTTCGCAGCACACGGGAACGGCGCTGAGGCCACTTCCCCGGATCTTTGAAAGTATGCGCAGGTATCTTGTGAAGGCGCCTGCAGGAAGGATGATTGTCCATCTTGCAGACGTTTGATCAAGCAACTATTAATTGTTTTAAAGCAAGCGATACGTTGCCAGAATCAATCATCTGCAGCTTTAAATTTTGATCTTCGGATCATGTAGTTTTAAGTGAAGAGTTTGATCCTGGCTCAGAGTGAACGCTGGCGGTAGGCCTAACACATGCAAGTCGAACGGCAGCACAGGAGAGCTTGCTCTCTGGGTGGCGAGTGGCGGACGGGTGAGGAATACATCGGAATCTACTCTGTCGTGGGGGATAACGTAGGGAAACTTACGCTAATACCGCATACGACCTAC
>NZ_FNFQ01000003.1:0-433261 GCF_900101175.1 Stenotrophomonas pavanii
CGATCCCATCCCGAACTCGGAAGTGAAACGCAGCTGCGCCGATGGTAGTGTGGCTCAAGCCATGCGAGAGTAGGTCATCGCCAGGGTTTACACCCAAAACCCCGCTGCTCACGCAGCGGGGTTTTTCTTTGTGCGCAGAACAGCGGGTAGTGCCGGCCGCTGGCCGGCAACCCCATGGCCCAGCATCGTCCCGGGAGGTTCACGCGATGCGTGGAGGCCCTCCGCGAGGAAGCATGGCGCCAACCAAGGTTGGCCGCTACCAATCGATTGCCGGCCAGCGGCCGGCACTACCGGCAGATCCACACCAACCGTGGATGAGCCGCCGACGGTACGCAAAAGAAAAGCGGCGCCCCGTGGGGCGCCGCTCAGGCTTGAACCATGTTCAGTCGAGCAAGGCCCGACTTTTACTTGGCCGGGGCCTTGTCCTTCATCATCGCGTCGCGGGCGGCCTTGAACGGATTGCCTGCATACCAGTTCGGCCAACGATCGCCTGCGGCCAGTTCCTTGCCCACGCCATACATCAGCTGCAGGTCCTCGACGGTGCCGTCCAGCTTCCAGGTGGCCGCGTCAAACTCGTCCTTCGGGCCGTGGTAACGGTTGGCGCCGTAGTCCGCCGCGGCCTTGCGGCCGGCCTCCACGCCGCCCTCGCGCAGGTCTTCGCCGCCATCGGCGTACAGGGCCGGCACGCCGGCCTTGGCGAAGTTGAAGTGGTCCGAGCGGAAGTAGAAGCCGCTCTGCACCGAGGTCTCACCATGCAGCGTGCGGTCCTGGGCAGCAGCCAGCGGCTTGAGGATGTCCTCCAGTTCCGAGCTGCCGAAGCCGGTGACGGTCACGTCCTTGGCACGGCCGGCCACCGACATCGCGTCGATGTTGATCACACCGGCGATCTTGTCCAGCGGGAAGGTCGGGTGGGAGACGTAGTACTTCGAACCCAGCAGGCCGGACTCTTCCAGGGTCACCGCCAGGAACACCACCGAGCGCTCCGGCTTCGGATCCTGGTGGGCCATGGCTTCGGCCACCTCAAGGATGCCGGCCACGCCGGTCGCGTTGTCGACCGCACCGTTGTAGATGTTGTCGCCGGTTTCACCCTCGTGCTTGCCCAGGTGGTCCCAGTGCGCCATGTACAGCACGGCCTCGTCGGCACGCTTGCCGCCCGGCAGCACGCCCACCACGTTGCGCGACTGCTTCTGCGCGATCTGGCTCTTCAGGTCGACCGCAGCGGTGGCCTTCAGCGGCACCGGCTTGAAGCCGCGCTTGCTGGCGTCCTTGTAGGCCTGGGCCAGGTCCAGGCCGGCACCAGCAAACAGCGCCTTGGCGGCGTCGGCGCTCAGCCAGCCCTGCACCGGAATGCGGGCTTCCGGGTCATCCTTGGCCGGCAAGTCGTACTGCGGGCCGGCCCAGGAGTTCTTCACCACGTCCCAGCCATAGGAAGCGCCGGCGGTGTCGTGCACGATCAGTGCCGCGGCGGCGCCCTTGCGCGCGGCCTCCTCGAACTTGTAGGTCCAGCGGCCGTAGTAGGTCATGCGCTTGCCGTCGAACAGCTTCGCGTCGTCAACATGGAAGCCCGGATCGTTGACGAACATCACGACCGTCTTGCCCTTCCAGTCCTGGCCGGCGTAGTCGTTCCACTTCTGTTCCGGTGCGTCGACGCCGTAGCCGACGAACACCAGGTCGCTGGCATCGATCTTGACCTCCGCCTGGCCGGTCCGGGTACCCACCACCATGTCGGTGCCGAACTTCAGTTCGGTGGTCTTGCCGCCCTGGGTGATCTTCAGCACGGTCGATTCGTCGGCCGTGGTCTCGGTCATCGGCACGTCCTGGAACCAGCTGTCACCGTTGCCGGGCTGCAGACCGATGCGCTGCATCTGGTCGCGGATGTAGTTGACCGTCAGTTCTTCGCCCTTGCTGCCCGGGGCGCGGCCCTCGAACTCATCCGAGGCCAGGGTCTTGACCATCTCGGCGAAGTCGCCGGCATTGATTTCCGGCGAGAACTGGTGGGCGGCGGGCTTCGCCGCAGCGGTATCGGTGGCCGGCGCGGTGGCCGGCGTGTCTTCGCCTTTGCAGGCGCTGAGCGCGGCCGCAGCGGCCAGGCACAGGAGGAGTTTGCGGGGCATCGTCGATTCCTGGAAAACAAAGGGCGGCCGCACCCAGGCGCGGCCGGTACACGCGAGTATCACCGAAGCGGCGGTTCCGGCGGGTTCAGTCGGCCGGGGCGGTTTCGCTGTCGAACGGGATCGGCTCGGCACCGGTGACTGGCCCGATGCGCGCGGTGCGATGCACGTACAGCACAACTTCGCGCTCGAACTGCAACGGGCCACGGACCACCGCGTTGGGGCCGATGATCACGCGGGGCTTGCGGCTGGCGGTCAGCGAGATGCTGAAGTTCGGCTTGCGCACATGCACGCCGCCGTTGACCTGCGAACCGATACCGACGGTGATGTCACCATTGACGGTCTCCACATCCTTGCCGACGCGGCTCTCGACCAGGCCGATGCCGCCGTTGACGGTCTCGACGCCGCCTTCGATCTGGCTGCCGCGATCGCTGAAGATGCTGCCGTTGACGGTGCTGACACCGCCGCTGGCAATCACTTCGCGCCCCAGGCGCACACCGCCGTTGACCGTCTCGATCTTACCGGTGCGCGCGCGGTCGGCAACCTTCACCCCACCGTTGACGGTGTCGATGCTGCCGGTCTCGACGCCTTCGCCGATGCGGATGCCGCCGTTGACGGTGTCCAGCTTGCCGTAGCGTTGACCCGGTTCGGCGCTGATGCTGCCGTTGACCTTGCTGATGTTCTCCTGGGCACAGACCGGCCCGGTGGCCAGCAGTACGCCCAACAGCAGCGGAATGGAAAGAGTTTTCATGGAGACCTCGAGAGATGTGCGGCTGGCAGGCCGCGTGCGGAGATGTCACCATTCCCCGGTAGCCCCCGCAACTGCCTGAAGTCACTGGAAAGCCCTTGCGCGACAACGTCTTCCCATCACGCCGACATCACATCGCCGCTGCCCGCGGCGGTCGCTGCCTGCTGCTGGGGCTGGCCATGACGCTGGCCCTGCCGCTGCCGGGTGCTGCGCAGACCACCCGCGAGACCGAGCGCAAGCTGCAGAAACTGCGCACCGAACTGAAGGGCGTGGCGCAGGAGCGACGGCAGATCGAGGGCCAGCGCGGGCAGGCGTCGCAGCAGCTGCGCGAGGCCGACGAGAAGGTGGCACGCACCGGGCGCGCGCTTGCGCAGACCGAAGCGGCGCTGCGCGAGCAGGCCCAGGCCCTGGCCCAGGCCGAGCAGCGCCGCAGCACCCTGCAGAGTAACCTCGCCCAGCAGCACCGCGAACTGGCCGGGCTGCTGCGCGCGGCCTATCAGCTGGGCAACCACGCACCGCTGAAACTGCTGCTGTCGCAGGACACCGTGGCCGATGCGAATCGTGCCCTGGCCTACCATCGTTACCTGCAACGCGAGCGGGCACAGCGCATCACCGCGTTGACCGCTGATCTGAAGGAGCTGGAAGCGCTGCAGGCGCAGATCGCCGAGCGCAAGCAGAAGCTGCAGGGCGCGCACCAGGACCAGAAGCAGCAGGCTGCGGCGCTGGAAGCCGACCGTCGCGATCGCGCCAGGACCGTGGCCTCGCTGGACGAGCGCTTCAAGGACCAGCGCGAGAAGGAACAGGCGCTGGGCCAGGACGCCAAGGCGCTGGAAACACTGCTGGCCAACCTGCGTGCTGCTGCGGCCCGTGCGGAGGCCGAGCGCCGGGCCGCTGCGCGCCGCGCGGCCGCGGAGAAGGCCGCCGCCGAGCGTGCCGCGCGCCAGGCTGCGGCACAGGGCCGGCCACCGCCGCCGCCGACCAAGGTGCCGCCTGCGGTGGCATCGGCACCGGCGCCGAAGGTCGGTGGCCTGGGCTGGCCGTTGTCCGGCAACCTGCTGGCGCGCTACGGCGGCAAGCTGCCCGACGGCCGCACCAGCAGCGGCGTGCTGATCGGCGCGCCAGCAGGTAGCACGGTCACGGCCGTGGCCGATGGCACCGTCGTGTTCTCCGACTGGATGACCGGCTACGGCATGATCCTGATCGTCGACCACGGCAACGGCTACATGAGCCTGTACGCGCACAATGACACCCTGCTGAAGGATGCCGGCGCGCGGGTCAGCCGTGGCGATGCGGTGGCCAAGGTCGGCAATTCCGGCGGCCAGGGCGTGACCGCGCTGTACTTCGAGCTGCGCCGTGGCGGGCAGCCGGTCAATCCGGACAGCTGGCTGCAGCGGCGCTGAACCCGGGCTCGCCGCATGCACGGCGGATTCAACGGGAATTTAGCCGTGCTTCGCGCATAATCGGCCCATGTGCCTTGAGCACGATGCCAACGTCGACAGGAGTGCTCCATGCGCGCAGCCCGTACCGCCACCCTCTTGCTGGCCCTGTTGCCAGCGCTGTCCTGGGCGCAGCAGACCGCGCCCGCTCCGAGCCAGGAAACCGGCGGGCAGGCAGCGAACAGCGAGGAGGCGGTGACCTCGAAGGTGCCGCTGGAGGAAATCCGCCGCTTCGTGGCCGTCTACAACGCGGTGCGTGCGGCCTATGTCGATCCGGTCGATGACAAGAAGCTGATGCAGTCGGCCGTGCGTGGCCTGCTGCTCGACCTCGATCCGCACAGCACCTACTTCAACAAGGAAGATGCGCAGGCCTTCGACGAGCAGGCCAATGGCGCCTACGAAGGCATCGGTGTCGAGCTGCAGCAGCAGCCGGACAACGCCAGCATGAAGGTGATCTCGCCGATCGACGACACGCCGGCGGCCAAGGCCGGCATCCTT
Organism: Stenotrophomonas pavanii; assembly: GCF_900101175.1. Classification (GTDB taxonomy): domain Bacteria; phylum Pseudomonadota; class Gammaproteobacteria; order Xanthomonadales; family Xanthomonadaceae; genus Stenotrophomonas; species Stenotrophomonas pavanii. Next base: position 4,794 of record NZ_FNFQ01000003.1, read on the forward strand.
GCCGGTGACCTGATCATCGCCATCGACGGCAAGCCGATCAGTGCGATCGATGCCAGCGAGCCGTTGCGCGGCCCGGCCGGCAGCAAGGTGGTGCTGACCATCGTGCGCGAAGGCAGGCCCAAGCCGTTCGATGTCAGCCTCACCCGCCAGACCATCCGTGTGACCAGCGTGCGCAGCCGCCTACTCGAGCCGGGCTATGGCTATATCCGCCTGAGCACGTTCCAGGCCGATACCGGTTCGGACTTCCAGAAGCACGTGCAGCAGCTGCAGAAGCAGTCGGGTGGCCAGCTCAAGGGCCTGGTGCTGGATCTGCGCAGCAACCCGGGTGGCCTGCTGACGGCCGCCGTGCAGGTGGCCGACGATCTGCTCGACAAGGGCAACATCGTCAGCACCCGTGGCCGGATCAGCATCAGCGACGCCCGTTTCGACGCGACCCCGGGGGACCTGCTGAAAGGCGCGCCGGTCGTGGTGCTGGCCGATGCCGGCTCGGCCAGTGCATCGGAAGTGCTGGCCGGTGCGCTGCGCGACAACAAGCGCGCGCGCGTGGTCGGCAGCCGCACCTTCGGCAAGGGCTCGGTGCAGACGGTGCTGCCGCTGGACAATGGCGATTCGGTGAAGCTGACCACCGCGCGCTATTACACGCCCAGCGGCAAATCGATCCAGGCCACCGGCATCGTGCCGGACGTCGAGCTGAAACCCGCCGCCACGCCGGCCGAGGATGCACTGCCGGCCAGCCTGAGCGACTACAGCGAAGCCACCCTGCCGGGCCATCTGCGCGGCGATGACGAAGGCACCGAGGGCTACCACGCCGGTGCGGTGCTGCCGGGCGACGGCCCGATCAACGACGCACTGGCCGAGCTGAAGAACCCCGGTTCGGTGGCCGCACGGTTGAAGGCCGAAGCCGCGAAGGCGGATGCGGCCAAGGCGGCGAAGGCCGCTGCGGCGAAGCCGGAAGCGAAGGTCGAACCTAAGCCGGAACCAAAGCCCGCTCCGGTCCCAGCCAAGCCCTGATTCTGTAGAGTCGAGCCATGCTCGACTGATCTACGAACGGGCGGGTGAGCGTGGAGCCGGCCAGCGGCCGGCACTACCAGGGGTCAGAACCCGTGCCGCTTGCGCAGGCGGCGCGCGATCGCAGCCCGCACGTAGACCCCGTACACGACGCCGAACACGAATCCGCCGATGTGCGCCCACCACGCCACCATGCCGAAGCTGGGACCGATGTGGGCGAACACCACCTGCAGCGCGGCCCATACTCCGATCAACAGGTAGGCCGGGGCCCGCACGAACTCCAGGAACAGCCCGAGCGGAATCACCACGCCCAGCCGCGCACCCGGGAACAGGGCCAGATACGCGCCGATCAGCGCCGACACCGCGCCGCTGGCGCCGATGATGATCTGGTCCGGGCTGCCCATGGTGTAGATCGCCACCAGGTTCGACACCGCGCCGCCGACCAGAAACAGCAGCAGCAGCCGCCACGGCCCCAGCACCCGCTCGGCCGGCAGGCCGAAGATCAGCAGGAACACCAGGTTGCCCAGCAGGTGCGACCAGTCGGCGTGCAGGAACAGGGCGGTGAACAGGCGCAGCACGCTGCCGTCCTGCAGGGTCGCCCACCAGTCCAGCGGGTGGGTCAGGCCGGTGGACAGGGCGCCCCAGTCCAGCCAGAGGCTGTTGCGGGCGTCGTCCGGGCGCGAGATCGACCACAGGAACGCCAGCCACAGTGACGCGAACAGCACGGGCGTGGCCCAGCGCAGGGCCGCCTTCTTGCGGGACGGGAGCGAGACGAACATGCCAATAGCCTAGCGTGCGCCGCTTTCGGCGGGGACGGTCCTGTTCAGCTTTTGAGACGGGAAAACCGGCTGCGCTGTTATTGTTTCATTAACGGCTCTGGGTAATACTCGCATACGGCGTCGTATGTCGGGAGGGGAATCCGGCGCGCTCCGAAGGGCTTCAGGGCCGGTCGGGCGCAGGCGCACTCAGAGCACCATCACCGCTTACCGGAGAGAGAGAACTACGATGCAAACCGCTTCCACCATTGCCCGACTGACCCTGCTGGCCGTCGGCGTTGCCGGTGCGCTGGCCGCCGCCGATGCCAATGCTGCCGCCTTCCAGCTGAAGGAAAACAGCGCCAAGGGCCTGGGCCGCGCGTTCGCCGGCTCCACCTCGACCGAAGGTGACGCCTCGGTCATCGCCACCAACCCGGCGTCCATGCGCCTGCTCGATGGCACCCTGGTCCAGGGCGACGTCAGCGCCATCAGCTTCGGCGCCAAGTTCCGCGGCCAGGGCAAGTACGCCAACGGCGCGCCGATTTCCGGCGGCAACGGCGGCGACGCCGGCATGATCGCCCCGGTTCCGGCCGCGTACTTCCACGTGCCGTTCGGCGAGAACGACAACATGCACTTCGGTGCTTCGCTGACCGTGCCGTTCGGTTTCAAGACCGAATACGACCGCGACTGGGTCGGCCGCTACAACGGCGTCAAGACCGAGCTGCAGGCCATCGACCTGGGCGTGGCGTTCTCCTATGACGTCAACCCGTACCTGTCGTTCGGTGCTTCGGTGTTCGCCGAGCGCCTGAACGTCGACCTGACCAGCGCTGTCGACACCGGCACCGCGATCAACGCCACTGCCCAGCGCACCGCTGCGGCGCGCGTGCTGGCTGCCGGCGGCACCGCGGCCCAGGCTGCGGCGGCGTCGCAGGCGGCTGCACGCCAGGCTGCCCAGCTCGGCTTCTCGCCGGGCACCGCCGATGGCTACCTGCGCATCAAGGGCGATGAAGTGTCGGTCGGCTACACCCTGGGCATGACCGTCACCCCGGTGGAAGGCACCAACATCGCCTTCAGCTACCGCTCGAAGGTCGAGCACAAGATCACCGACGGCAAGGCGGACTTCACCATTCCGCAGAATGCGGCGGCCTTCCTGGCCACGGCTGCCCCGGGTACCTTCATCGACAGCAACGGTCGCGCGACCATCACCCTGCCGGCCAGCGCCACCGTGGGCTTCACCCACCGCGTGAACGACCAGTGGCAGATCATGGCTGAAGTCACGCGCACCGCGTGGAGCAAGTTCGACCAGGTCGTCGTCGATTACGACTCCAACCAGCCGGACAGCGTGCTGCCGTTCCACTACCGTGACACCACCTTCGCGTCGATCGGTACCGATTTCCGCGTGAACGACAAGCTGACCCTGCGCGGCGGCCTGGCCTATGACCAGACCCCGACCACCGATGCCCACCGCGACGTGCGGGTGCCGGACACCACCCGCAAGTGGCTGTCGCTGGGCATGACCTACGCCGCTTCGGACAAGATGGAATACAGCGTGGGCTACACCCACCTGTTCACCAAGGATCCGAACATCACCTCGACCTCGGCCACCGGCAACACCGTGACCGGCAAGTACAAGGTCAGCGGCGACGTGCTGGCGGCTTCGCTGCAGTACAAGTTCTGATTCGGGCGTTGGCCTGACGCAGTACACGGAGGGCCCCGCGCAAGCGGGGCTTTCCTTTTGCGAGGAGCGCCGCAGCATCCACGGCGGGCGTGGATCTACGCGACAATGGCGCGATGAACCTGTCCGATCCGAACTTCCAGCTGGAGCTGGTGGCCAACATCGCCGTTGCCGGCTCGATCTTGCTGGCCGGCCGCAACAACGTGCATACCTGGTGGCTGGGCATCGTTGGCTGCGCACTGTTCGCCGCCGTGTTCGAACGCTCGCACCTGTACGCGGACATGGTGCTGCAGTTCTTCTTCATCGCCATCAGCGTGCTGGGCTGGTGGCAATGGCTGCGCGGTGACCACGGTGCGCCGTTGCCGATCACTTCATTGCGGCCGCGCGCGTGGGCCTGGCGGGCGCCGCTGGCGGTAGTGGCCACCTTCGGCTACGGCTGGATGCTGACCCGACTGACCAACGCCTATGCGCCCTACATCGATTCGGCGGTGCTGGTGCTGAGCGTGATCGCGCAGATCCTGATGATGCGGCGCAAGCTGGAATCGTGGTGGGTGTGGCTGCTGGTGAACACCGTGGCGGTGCCGCTGTACTACAGCCGTGGCCTGCACCTGACCTCGATCCTCTACATCGGTTTCTGGATAAACGCGCTGGTCGCCCTGCGCCATTGGCGCCGTCTGATGCGGACCGAGGCCAAGGCAGCCGATGCCGCCGCCTGAGCGCGTTGCCCGCGGCCTGGTGGTGGGCAAGTTCTGCCCGCTGCACCTTGGCCACGAGCGCCTGATCGAATTCGCTTCCACGCGTTGCCAGCAGCTGCTGGTGATCGGCTGGTCGCAGCCGGGCTTCCCCGGCTACAGCGCTGTGCGCCGCGAGCGTTGGCTGCGCGCCCGGTTTCCGCAGGCCACCGTGGCGGTGCTTGACGATGTTCGGCTGGCGGCATTGTGCGTGCAGCGGGGCGCAGCGGTTCGCACGTTGCCGCAGGACAGCGACGATGAGCAAGTGCAGCGCGAGTTCACCGCCTGGCTGTGCCTGAGCCTGTTCGGTGGACCGGTGCAGGCGGTGTACACCGGTGAGGACTACGGCGACGGCTTCGCGCAGGCGCTGGCGATGCACTTCGATGCGCCGGTACGTCATGAACGGCTGGAGCGCACGCGGGATGTCGGCCAAGCCAGCGGCACCCAGCTGCGTGCCGATCCACATGCGCATCGGCGCAGTCTTTCTGCCGGGCTGTATGCGGACTACGTGCAGCGCGTGGCCTTCATTGGTGGCGAGTCCAGTGGCAAGACCACGCTGGCGCGGGTGATGGCCGAGCGCCTGCAGACCGCGTGGGTGCCGGAGTATGGCCGCACGCTCTGGGAGCAGCAGGGCGGCGACCTGGTGCCGGACGATCTGCTTCGCATCGCCATGACCCAGCCACAGCACGAAGAAGAAGCTGTGCGGCGTGCGCATCGCTGGCTGTTCTGCGATACCACGCCGCTGGTGACGCTGGGCTACAGCGGCTGGATGTTTGGCACGGCGCCGCAGCCGCTGCGGCAAGCGGCACGACGACGCTACGACCTGCTGTTCCTGTGCTCGCCTGATATTCCGTTTGACCAGGATGGCACCCGGGTAGGGGCGGCATTCCGTGCGCAGCAGCATGCCTGGTACGTGCGCGAGCTGCAGGCGCGGGCAGTCGACTATGTGCTGCTGGAGGGCGACCTGGAAACGCGCATCGCACGCGTGCAGCGCGAGCTGGCGACGCGGGCGGACAATCGGTTCAGTGTGGCCCAGCCTCTGTAGAGCCGAGCCCACGCCCGGCCGCGCCAGGAAAGCCGAGCAGGAAGCAGAGCACAAGAAACCCCGCGTTCGCGGGGTTTTTCGTTCACTGCATCAACCGGGCGATCAGTCGCCCAGGGTCAGCAGCGAGGCGTTGCCGCCGGCGGCGGTGGTGTTCACCGTCACCGTCTTTTCGGTGGCAAAGCGCAGCAGGTAGTGCGGGCCGCCGGCCTTCGGGCCGGTGCCGGACAGGCCCTGGCCGCCAAACGGCTGCACGCCGACCACCGCACCGATCTGGTTGCGGTTGACGTAGACGTTGCCGACATGCACGCCATTGCTGATGCGGTCCACGGTCTCGTCGATGCGCGAGTGCACGCCCAGGGTCAGGCCGTAGCCGGTGGCGTTGATCTGGTCGATCACCGCATCGAGCTGGTCGCCCTTCCAGCGGATCACGTGCAGGACCGGACCGAACACTTCCTTCTGCAGCTGGCCCAGGTCCTTCAGTTCGTAAGCGCGCGGCGCGAAGAAGGTGCCGTGGGCGGTGTCGGCCGACAGCTCGGCAGCGGCGATCAGGCGTGCTTCGCGGTCCATGCGCTCGGCGTGGTCCTGCAGGATCTTCAGCGCATCGGCGTCGATCACCGGGCCGACGTCGGTGGACAGCAGGCCCGGGTTGCCGACCTTCAGTTCCTTCATCGCGCCGGCCAGCATGGTCATCACCTTGTCGGCGATGTCGTCCTGCACGAACAGCACGCGCGCGGCCGAGCAACGCTGGCCGGCGGAGGTGAAGGCCGAACCGATCGCGTCCTTGACCAGCTGTTCCGGCAGCGCCGAGGAGTCGGCGATGAAGGCGTTCTGGCCACCGGTCTCGGCGATCAGCACGCCGATGGCGGCGTCACGCGCGGCCATCGCGCGGTTGATCGCACGGGCGGTATCGGTGGAGCCGGTGAAGGCCACGCCGGCCACGCGCGGGTCGGCGGTCAGCGCGGCACCGACGGTGGCGCCGTCGCCCGGCAGGAACTGCACCACCTCGGCCGGCACGCCGGCGTCGTGCAGCAGCTTCACCGCGTAGTAGCCGATCAGGTTGGTCTGCTCGGCCGGCTTGGCGATCACACTGTTGCCGGCGGCCAGGGCGGCAGCGACCTGGCCCAGGAAGATCGCCAGCGGGAAGTTCCACGGGCTGATGCAGACGAATACGCCGCGGCCATGCAGCTGCAGTTCGTTGGATTCGCCGGTCGGGCTGGGCAGCTTCTCGGCGTGGCTGAACTGCTCGCGTGCCTGCTTGGCGTAATAGCGCAGGAAATCCACGGCTTCCCGCACTTCGGCGATGCTGTCGGGCAGGCTCTTGCCGGCTTCCTTCACGCACAGCGCCATGAACTCCGGCATGCGCGCTTCCAGCTGATCGGCGGCGTGCTCGAGGATGGCGGCGCGGCTGGCGGCCGGGGTGCGGTTCCAGGCCGGCTGCGCAGCCACGGCGTTGGCCAGGGCCTTCTGCACGGTGGCGGCATCGGCGGCCAGCCACTGGCCGACCACCTCGCGGGTGTCGGCCGGATTGGTCACCGGCAGCGCGGCGCCGGCCGGGATGGCGCCCGGCACCAGCGGGGCAGCCTGCCACGGCTTCACCGCGGCGTTGATCTGCTCGGCCAGGGCGCGCAGTTCGTTGTCGTTGGCGAGGTTGACGCCCATGGAATTCTTCCTGTCGTGGTTCTGGCTGCGCAGCAGGTCAACCGGCAGCGGGATCTTGGGATGCGGAATCGAAGCGAACGAGGCGACCATCTCGACCGGATCGCGGATCAGGTCGGCGATCGGCACGCGCTCGTCGGTGATGCGGTTGACGAAGCTGGAGTTGGCGCCGTTTTCCAGCAGGCGGCGCACCAGGTACGGCAGCAGGTCTTCGTGCGAACCGACCGGGGCGTACACGCGGCAGGGCAGGCCCAGGCGGTCGGCCGGCACCACTTCGGCGTACAGGTCGTCGCCCATGCCGTGCAGCTTCTGGTGCTCGTACACGCCGCCGTTGGCGATGCTGCGCACCGCGGCGATGGTGTGCGCGTTGTGCGTGGCGAACATCGGGTAGATCGCGTCGGCATGGGTGAACAGCCGCTTGGCGCAGGCCAGGTAGGACACGTCGGTGTTCTGCTTGCGGGTGAACACCGGGTAGCCCGGATAACCTTCGATCTGCGCGCGCTTGATCTCGGCATCCCAGTAGGCGCCCTTGACCAGGCGCACCTGCAGGCGGCGACCGGCGCGGCGCGCCATGTCGGCCAGGTGATCGATCGTGTACGGCGTGCGCTTCTGGTAGGCCTGCACGACCACGCCGAAGCCATCCCAGCCGGACAGCGAGGCGTCGGAGAACACCTGCTCGATGATGTCCAGCGACAGTTCCAGGCGGTCGGACTCTTCGGCGTCGACGGTGCATCCGATACCGTAGCTCTTGGCCAGCTGTGCCAGTTCCAGCACGCCCGGCACCAGGTCCTTCAGCACGCGCTCGCGCTTGGCGTGCTCGTAGCGCGGGTACAGCGCCGAGAGCTTGATCGAGATGCCCGGCGCGTTGTTGACGTCGCCGTCCGGGCGGCCGCCGCGCGACTTGTGATCGCCGCCGATGGCGTGGATCGCGCGACGGTAGTCTTCCAGGTAGCGCAGCGCGTCCTTCATGGTCAGCGCGCCTTCGCCCAGCATGTCGAAGGAATAGCGGTAGCTGGCGTTGTCGCCCTTGTGCGAGCGCGCCAGGGCTTCGCTGATGGTGCGGCCCATGACGAACTGGTGGCCCATGATCTTCATCGCCTGGCGCACGGCCAGGCGCACCACCGGCTCGCCGACGCGACCGACCAGGCGCTTGAACGCGCTGGGCGCATCGGCGCGGGTGGCGTCGTTCATCTGCACCAGCTTGCCGGTCAGCATCAGGCCCCAGGTGGAGGCGTTGACCAGCACCGAGTCGCTGCCGCCGAGGTGTTTTTCCCAGTCGGCATCAGCCAGCTTGTCGCGGATCAGCTTGTCGGCGGTGTCCTGGTCCGGAATGCGCAGCAGCGCCTCGGCCACGCACATCAGCAGCACGCCTTCCTCGCTGCCCAGGTCGTACTGGCGCATGAAGGCTTCGATGGCGCCCTGGTCCTTGGCGCGCACGCGCACGCGGCCGACCAGGTCGGCGGCCAGCGCCTGCACCCGGGCCTGTTCCTCGGCGGGCAGGCGGGCCTGCGCCAGCAGGTCGCGGACGTGGCTGGCCTCGTCCTTCAACCAGGCGTCGGTGATGGCCTGGCGGAACGGGTTGGGGGACGCCGGCAGTTCCGGCGACAGCAGCGCGCCCGGACGCGGAGCGTCGCTGGCGGCAGGGGAGGAGGAAGGTGCGTTCATGCCGGTCCGGCCAATGGAAAACTTGGCGATTTTAATCATTTTTGCGGGTTCCGGAAGTGCCCCGAAGCGCCCTTCGTGAAGGGCTCATAGCCCGTAGCGGTGGTGGATTCAGCGTGCTCAGCACGCCCGTCAAATTTTGTGCTGAATTCGTCATTCGCGCCGCCGACCTCATGCTGTGTTGCAGCATCGGAAAAAGTGTGAATGCACCCTTGCTACCGGCGAGAGGGCGGGGCTACCATCGAGACGTTTCCCGCGGCAGGAACGCGGTTGCGACATGATCGAGGTGCTTCCAGCTCCGGATGGGTCAGGTACGCAGCTGCGGCTGCGTCCCCCACGGGCGCTCGATGCCCGGCAGTTCGTCCTGTTGTTCACCGTGTTGTCGGGTGCGATGTGGCTGGTGTCCGCCCTCGGGTGGTGGGCCGGCAATGCATTCGCCCCCCTGTTCGCGCTGCTGTACAGCCTGGTGCTGGCGGCCGCGCTGCGTGCCTTGTGGCGCAGCGGTGAACGGCAGGAGGAGATCCGGGTAGTGCCGGCGTACGTGGAGGTCATCCCCGTACCCGGTGGATCGCCGGTGTTCCGGGCCCACCCGCACTGGGTGCGCCTGCTCACCGACGATGAGAGGGTCCGGCTGGCATCCAGCGGCCGGCAGGTGGAGGTGGGGAGTTTCCTCGCGCCGGCCGAACGCCAGACGCTCGCAGAGACACTTGAAAGCTTGCTCGCCGCCAGCGATGGCGGCCACCGACGACGCTAAGGGTCTAGGCAATGAAGCAAAGCAGCAGGTGGGGCACGAAGTGCGTTGCAGCGGTCGCCGCCATGGTGGCCGGGGGATGGGTTCCGGCGTTGGCCTGGGCCCAGGCGGCCGATCCCAAGCCGTGGCAGCTGAACATGGGCAAGGGGGTGACCCAGACCTCGCGCCTGGCCTGGGAATCCAACAACCTCTCGTTGATCATCTGCACGGTGATCGGCGTCATCGTGTTCGGGGCGATGGCCTACGCCATCTTCAAGTTCCGCAAATCCAAGGGCGCGGTCGCCGCCACCTTCAGCCACAACACCAAGGCCGAAGTGATCTGGACGGTGATCCCGGTGATCATCCTGATCGTGATGGCATGGCCGGCCACGGCCAACCTGATCAAGATGTACGACACCCGCGATGCCGAGATGACGGTGAAGGTCACCGGCTACCAGTGGATGTGGAAGTACGAATACCTCGGCGAGAACGTCACCTTCACCAGCCGCCTGGACCGCGAGTCCGACCGCGTACGGCAGAGCGGTATCGTGCCGACCCGCGAAAGCCATCCGCATTACCTGCTGGATGTCGACAACCGGCTGGTGCTGCCGGTCGATACCAAGGTCCGCTTCGTCATCACTTCCGACGACGTGATCCACGCCTGGTGGGTGCCGGCGCTGGGCTGGAAGCAGGACGCCATCCCCGGCTTCATCAACGAAGCCTGGACCCGCATCGAGCAGCCCGGCGTCTACCGCGGCCAGTGCGCCGAGCTGTGTGGCAAGGACCACGGCTTCATGCCGATCGTGGTCGAGGTGGTGTCCAAGGAGGACTTCAAGCAGTGGCTGGCGCAGCGCAAGCCGGCGCCGGCTGCCGAGCCGGCCACGCCTGCGGCACCTGCCGAACCGGCTGCACCGGCGGGCGAGGCACCGGCTGCGCCTGCTGCTGCAGAAGCGGGCAGCGCACCTGCCACCGCAGCCAGCGGCGCGTGATGTAAAGCCCGCGGCCGCCCGCGGCCGTGGTGACAACCGATTCTGAGAGGTGTTTTGCAATGGCGCACTCGGCAGTTGGGCACGACGATCACCATCACCAGCAGAGTTTCTTCGAGCGTTGGTTCTTCTCGACCAACCACAAGGACATCGGCACGCTGTACCTGGGTTTCAGCTTCATCATGTTCATCATCGGCGCGGCGATGAGCGTGGTGATCCGCGCCGAGCTGGCACAGCCGGGCCTGCAGTTCGTCAAGCCCGAGTTCTTCAACCAGATGACCACCGTGCATGCACTGGTGATGATCTTCGGCGGCGTGATGCCGGCTTTCGTCGGCCTCGCCAACTGGATGATCCCGCTGCAGATCGGCGCGCCGGACATGGCGCTGCCGCGCATGAACAACTGGTCGTTCTGGTTGCTGCCGGTGGCCTTCAGCCTGCTGCTGCTGACCCTGTTCCTGCCCGGTGGTGCACCGGCCGGTGGCTGGACGCTGTATCCGCCGCTGTCGCTGCAGGGTGGCTACAACGTTGCCTTCAGTGTGTTCGCCATCCACGTGGCCGGCATCAGCTCGATCATGGGCGCGATCAACATCATCGCCACCGTGCTCAACATGCGTGCGCCGGGCATCGACCTGCTGAAGATGCCGATCTTCTGCTGGGCCTGGCTGATCACCGCCTTCCTGCTGATCGCGGTGATGCCGGTGCTGGCCGGTGCGGTGACCATGCTGCTGACCGACAAGTTCTTCGGCACCAGCTTCTTCAACGCCGCCGGTGGCGGTGACCCGGTGATGTACCAGCACATCTTCTGGTTCTTCGGGCATCCCGAGGTCTACATCATGATCCTGCCCGCCTTCGGCGTGGTCAGCGAGATCATCCCGACCTTCAGCCGCAAGCCGCTGTTCGGCTACCAGGCGATGGTGTACGCCACCGCCGCGATCGCGTTCCTGTCGTTCATCGTCTGGGCCCACCACATGTTCACCGTGGGCATGCCGCTGGGCGGCGAGATCTATTTCATGTTCGCCACCATGCTGATCTCGATCCCGACCGGGGTGAAGGTGTTCAACTGGGTCAGCACGATGTGGCGCGGCTCGCTGACGTTCGAGGCGCCGATGCTGTGGTCGGTGGCCTTCGTCATCCTGTTCACCATTGGTGGCTTCTCCGGCCTGATGCTGGCGATCGTCGCCGCCGACTTCCAGTACCACGACACCTACTTCGTGGTCGCCCACTTCCACTACGTGCTGGTGACCGGCGCGGTGTTCGCGCTGATCGCCGCGGTGTACTACTGGTGGCCGAAGTGGACCGGGCGCATGTACAGCGAGAAGTGGGCCAAGGTGCACTTCTGGTGGTCGATCGTGTTCGTCAACCTGCTGTTCTTCCCGCAGCATTTCCTCGGCCTGGCCGGCATGCCGCGCCGCATTCCCGATTACAGCGTGGCCTTTGCCGACTGGAACCTGATCAGTTCGATCGGCGCGTTCGGCATGTTCGTCACCCCGTTCATGATGGCCGCGATCCTGCTGTCCTCGCTGCGCAACGGCGAGAAGGCTGAGGCCCGTTCCTGGGAAGGCGCGCGCGGGCTGGAGTGGACGCTGCCGTCGCCGGCACCGGCGCACACCTTCACCACGCCGCCGACCCTCCGCCCGGGGGACCTGGCACATGACGACATCACGCATTGAGGTGGGGCATGCATAACCAGAGCCCGCTCCCGATCGGTAGAGTCGAGCCATGTTCGGCGGATGAGAAGCAGCCGACCGGCGGTCGGCTCTACAACAATGAAGAGCAGCCGACCAGCGGTCGGCTCTACCAGGGCGGAAGCATCGAGCAGCAGCGCCAGCGTGCGAAGCGCACGGCGATGTGGGTCGGCGCCATCGCCGTACTGGTCTATGTCGGCTTCATCCTCAGCGGGGTGATCGGGCGATGAGCGAGGCGCCGGCCAGCACGCCCTCACCCAGTGCCGGGCTGCCGCGCCTGATCGGCGTGGCGGTGGCGGTGTTCCTGCTGACGTTCTCGCTGGTGCCGCTGTACCGCATTGCCTGTGAAAAGGTGTTCGGCGTGCGCCTGGAGCGCGGTCCCGGAGGGGAAGCCAGTGCAGGCGCGGCGGCGGGCAAGCGCACCGTGCGCGTGGAGTTCGACGGCGGCGTCAATTCGCGCCTGCCGTGGTCGTTCCATCCCGAGCAGCTGACCATGGACGTGGTGCCCGGCGAACTCAACGAGGCGCTGTACTTCGCCCGCAATGACAGCGCAGCTGCCGTGGTCGGCAGCGCGGTGCCATCGGTGGCGCCTGCGCGTGCCTCGGGCTTCTTCAGCAAGACCGAATGTTTCTGTTTCACCGCGCAGACGCTGCAGGCCGGCGAGAAGCGCGACATGCCGGTGCGTTTCATCGTCGATCCGGACCTGCCGCCGGAGATCAAGACGATCACCTTGTCCTACACCTTCTACCGCAACGACGCGTTGTCCGATCGGCTGGCCCCGGCCGCCACCTCGGACGGCGCGCACGCCGCACCCTGACCCGGATACCGACATGGCCCAGACACCGACCGACGCCAACGTGTACTTCGTCCCGGCCCAGAGCAAATGGCCTTTCGTGGGGTCCATCGCGATGATGGTGACCATGGTGGGCGTGGCCAGCTGGCTCAACGATGCCGGCTGGGGGCGCTGGACGTTCTACGTCGGCATCGCGATGCTGGTGCTGACCCTGTTCTGGTGGTTCAGCGACGTGGTGCGCGAGTCACAGGCGGGCAGCTACAACCACCAGGTCGATGGTTCGTTCCGGATGGGGATGATCTGGTTCATCTTCTCCGAAGTGATGTTCTTCGGTGCCTTCTTCGGCGCGCTGTTCTACACCCGCAACCTGGGCCTGTCGTGGCTCAGTGGCGAAGGCCGCGGGGTGATGACCAACGAGCTGCTCTGGCAGGGTTATTCCGCCGGATGGCCGACCAATGGCCCGGCGGCGATCGGTGGTGCGTTCCAGACCATCCCGGCCTGGGGGCTGCCGCTGATCAACACGCTGATCCTGCTGACCTCCGGCGTGACCCTGACCATCGCCCACCACGCACTGAAGGCGGGCAACCGCCGCCAGCTGCTGGTCTGGCTGGGCCTGACCGTGGTGCTCGGCCTGGGCTTCCTGACCCTGCAGGCAGAGGAGTACCTCCACGCCTACAAGGAACTGAACCTGACGCTGGGCTCGGGCATCTACGGTTCGACGTTCTTCATGCTGACCGGTTTCCACGGCGCGCACGTGCTGCTGGGCACGATCATGCTGGTGGTGATGTGGCTGCGTTCGGCCAAGGGGCACTTCACCCGCGACAACCATTTCGGTTTCGAAGCCGCTGCGTGGTACTGGCACTTCGTCGACGTGGTGTGGCTGATGCTCTTCATGTTCGTCTACGTGCTTTGATCCCGGCGGCTGCGGCGTCAGCCGCCGATGCCGTGCGGTTTGATCCAGCCCATGTAGATGCTCACGATCACCAGCAGGATCAACGCGACCGACACCGCGATGCGACGTGTCAGCGCGTTGACCGTGCGCTTGGTCTGGCCGCGGTCAACCAGCAGGTAATACAGGCCGGCGCCCAGATTCCAGACGATGACGATCAGAAACGCGATTACCAGCAGGGTCTTCAGCGAATCACTCATGCGCGGCTCGAGGGCAGGGTGGATGCGCCTATCTGACCGCGTTTGCGCGGACTTGTCATGATGCGCCAGCACACGCGCGTGATCGGGTGGCTGCTGGCCGTGCTGGCGATGGCCGGATTCACCGCATTGGGGCTGTGGCAGCTGCAGCGCATGCATGCCAAACAGGCGCTGCTGGATGCGCAGGGGCCAGCGGTGGCTCAAGCGCTGTCGCTGGCCCAGGCGCTGGCCGCACCGGGCGCGTTGCATGGCGTGGCCGACCATGGCCGCTTCCTGCCCGGCGTGGTGCTGCTGGACAACCAGACCCGGCACGGCCGCGCCGGGGTAAAGATCTACCGCCCGTTCCGCAGTGACGAAGGTCGCGTGCTGCTGGTCGACCTCGGCTGGCGCGCGCTGCCGCCGGACCGCACGCTGCCGGAGGTGCCGTCGCCGCCTTCGCCGGTGGCCGTGCGCGGGCTGTTGGCGCCGCCGCCGTCGGCCGGGCTGGCGCTGGGGCCGGCGTTCTCTGCCACCGGTGAGGCCGGGCGCTGGCTGGCCAGCCGGTTGCCGGCAGAGGGCCTGGCGGCGGCGCTGGACCTGCCGGCCTTGCCCGAGCGCGTGCTGCGCCTGGATCCGGCGCTGGCCTTCGGCGACGAACGCGACCTGGACCTGCTGCCCAACACGCTGCCGCCGCAGCGCCACCTGGGTTACGCCGTGCAGTGGTTCGGCCTGGCGCTGACCGTGCTGGTGGTGGCGCTGGTGCTGGAGTGGCGCAGGCGACGTGCCGTGGCCCGGTAGTGCCGGCCGCTGGCCGGCATCCCCCGCAATCCTGGATGCCGGCCAGCGGCCGGCGCTACCGGGGTACCGCACCCGCATCCCTCGCCCAACCATGAGAAAATGCCCCGCATGAACACTGCTACGTCCCCGCAGGCGCGCGGTTCCGGCCGCCGGACCCTGGTGCTGCTGTTTGCCGTGTTCTTCGGGGCGATGGCACTGGCGGCGGTGCTGCGCTTCTCCGGCTGGCAGCCGACCGGGCACCGCAACGCCGGCCAGCTGCTGCAGCCGCCGGTGGACCTGCGCCAGCAGGCACCGACCCTGGCCAATGGCCAGCCGTACCCGTGGAACCCCGAAGCCCGTACCTGGCGCCTGCTGGTGGCCCCGCCCGGTGCCTGCGACGCGCAGTGCGTCACTTTGTCGCAGGGACTGGGCAAGGTGTGGCAGCTGTTCGGCCATAACGCCGATAATGTCGAGATCCTGTGGCTGGGAACGCCACCGGCGTCGATCGCCTCGCTGCCCGCGCTGCGGCCGCTGGCTCCGTCGCCAGCCCTGCGCGCGGCGCTGCCCGGCGTCGATGATCCGGCTGGACTGCCGGTCTACGTGATCGATCCGAACGGCTTCGTGATCATGCGCCATGCCCCCGGCACCGACCTGGGTGGCCTGCGCAAGGACATGGCCACGTTGCTGAAACTGAAGTGAGTCCCGTTTGATGAGCCTTTCCGCGCGTCCGGCGCTGCACCGCAATTTCCACCGCCTGGCGTGGTTCGCCATGATCATGACGGCGAGCACGATCATGTTCGGCGCCTTCGTGCGCCTGTCCGATGCCGGCCTGAGCTGCCCGGACTGGCCGACCTGTTACGGGCAGGCCACCTGGCCGCAGCACGTGGAAGAGACCATCGGCCACCCGGCGGCGGAGATCCGCCCGCTGGAGACCCACAAGGCCTGGCGGGAGCAGGTGCACCGCTTCCTGGCCGGCGCGCTGGGCATCGAGATCCTGACCCTGGCCCTGCTGGCCACGCGCAAGCGCCGCTTTGGAACCACGGCGGTGGTGACTGCCTGCGTGCTGGTGGCCGCCGGCATCCCGCTGTACATGATGGGCTGGCATGGAACGGCCAGCGCGCTGGCCCTGATCGGCGAGGCGATCCTGCTGATCGCCGCGCTGCGCTGGAGCAACATCGACCTGGCGCGCGCCGCACTGCTGACCCTGGCGGTGGTGATCTTCCAGGCCCTGCTGGGCATGTGGACGGTGACCCTGCTGCTCAAGCCGATCGTGGTGATGGGCCATCTGCTGGGCGGCATGCTGATGTTCGCGCTGCTGGCCTGGATGGCGTGGCGTGCCACGCACATGCCGATCACCCTGGCCGAGGCGCCGAAGCTGAAGTGGCTGCTGCGCATCGGCCTGGCCGTGCTGGTCACCCAGATCGCCCTGGGCGGCTGGGTCAGCGCCAACTACGCGGCGCTGGCCTGCGGCGGTGGCAGCGCCTCGCTGGACAACTTCCCGCGCTGCGCCAACCAGTGGTGGCCGCAGCACAACTTCGTCGAAGGCTTCACGCTGTGGCGTGGCATCGGCGTGGATTACGAAGGCGGCGTGCTCGATGGCGCCTCGCGTATCGCCATCCAGATGGCCCACCGCCTGTTCGCCGTGGTGGTGGCCGTCTACCTGCTGTGGCTGGGCGTGCGCCTGTTCCGTTTGCCGAGCATGCGTGGCTGGGCCAGTGCGCTGATCGCGCTGCTGGTGCTGCAGGTCACGCTCGGCATCCTCAATGTGAAGCTGGCACTGCCGCTGGAAGTGGCCGTGGCCCATAACGGCGTGGCCGTTGCCCTGTTGTTCGTGCTGGTCAGCCTGCTGGCCCGCCTGCGTGCCCCGGACTGATTCCATGTTTTCCAATTACCGCCAGTACTGGGACCTGACCAAGCCCAAGGTCGTCGCCCTGATCGTGTTCACCGCGCTGGTCGGCATGGTCCTGGCCATTCCGGGCGTGCCCAGCTGGGAGCAGGTGCGCGCCGGCCTGCTCGGCTTCCTCGGCATCTGGCTGGCGGCCTCGGCTGCGGCCGCGATCAACCAGCTGCTGGACGCGCACATCGATGCGCAGATGGCGCGCACCTCGTGGCGGCCGCTGGTGGTGGGCAAGGTCAAGCCATGGCAGGTGCTGGTGTTCGCCGGCGTGCTCATCGTGCTGTCGATGACCCTCCTGGTGCTGTGGGTGAACCTGATCACCGCGGTGCTGACCTTCGCCTCGCTGATCGGCTACGCGGTGATCTACACCGTGTACCTCAAGCGTGCGACGTCGCAGAACATCGTCATCGGTGGCCTGGCCGGGGCGATGCCGCCGATGCTGGGCTGGGCCGCGGTGACCGGCATGCAGGGCTCGTCGGACTGGGCGTACTCGTCGCTGCTGGTGCTGATCATCTTCATCTGGACGCCGCCGCATTTCTGGGCGCTGGCGATCTTCCGCCGTGAGGATTACGCCAAGGCCGAGATCCCGATGCTGCCGGTGACCCACGGCGTGGTGCACACCCGCAGGCAGATCATGGTGTATTCGGTGGTGCTGGCGCTGGTCTGCCTGCTGCCGTACCTGGTGGGCATGAGCGGTGCGTTCTACCTGGGCGGCGCAATCGTGCTCAATGCCGTGTTCCTCTGGTACGCCTGGCGCATGCTGGACCCGCCGGACGAGCTGTTCTCGATGAAGATGTTCTATTACTCCATCGTCTACCTGATGGCGCTGTTCGCCTTCCTGCTGGTGGACCACTGGATCCTGCCCTGGCTGTGAGGGGCTGATGCATCCACGCAGGGCGTGGAGCCAGCGGCGCCGTTCAACCATCAGCCGAGCATAGGCCTGGCTTTACAGTAGATCCACGCCATGCGTGGATCATTCCCCGGATGGTCAGGGCTTGCGCCGCGCATAACGCTGCGCGATCACGCCGCAGACGATCAGCTGGATCTGGTGGTAGATCATCACCGGCAGCACGATGGCGCCGAGACTGCCGCCGGCGAACAGGACCTTGGCAATCGGCACGCCGGTGGCCAGGCTCTTCTTCGAGCCGCAGAACACGATGGCGATCTCGTCCTCGCGGTTGAAACGCAGGCGGCGGGCGATGAAGGTGATCAGCGGCATGGCGATGCCGAGCAGCACGGCGGCGACCACCGCCACCGCCAGCAGCGACAGCAGCGGCGTCTTGCTCCACAGGCCTTCGGTGACGGCTTCGCCGAACGCCGAGTACACCACCAGCAGGATCGTGCCCTGGTCGGTGTAGCGCAGCAGCGCGCGCTGCTTTTCCACCCAGCCGGCGATCCACGGCCGCAGCAGGTGGCCCGCCACGAACGGCACCAGCAGCTGCAGCATGATGCCGCCGATCGCATGCAGCGGGTCATGCACGCCGCCGGACGTACCGGCCAGCGCGGTCAGCAGCAGCGGGGTCAGGAACACGCCGAGGATGCTCGACAGCGAAGCGCTGCACACCGCCGCTGGCACGTTGCCGCGCGCCATCGAGGTGAACGCGATGGACGACTGCACGGTGGAGGGCAGGGTGCACAGGAACAGCACGCCCAGGTACAGCTCCGGGGTCAGCAACCAGCCTGACAGCGGCTTGAACATCAGCCCCAGCAGCGGGAACAGGAGGAAGGTGCAGGCCAGGATGGTCAGGTGCAGCCGCCAGTGCAGCATGCCGCCGATGATCGACTCGCGCGGCAGACGCGCGCCGTGCAGGAAAAACAGCGCGGCGATGGCGACGGTGGTGACATCGTCGAGCACGATGGCGGCGGCGCCCTTCATCGGTAGCAGCGAGGCCAGGCCGACGGTGCACAGCAGGGCGAGGGTGAAATTGTCCGGTCGCAGGCGCGACCACCAGCGGGTCATGGTGGGCAGTGTCCTTGGTGCGGAGGGTTCAGGGCGAAGTGACCGGTGTGGCCAGGCGCTGGCGGGTGGCGGTTTCCAGCGACTTCAGGCCGGCGCGCTGGCCAAGCTGCAGGGCCTGTTCGGGGCTGGCGTGTTCGTAGCGTGCGTTGACCAGGCCGAGCACGGCGCCAGCACGGTTGCCGGACGCGCAGTGCAGCAGCACCGGCCCCTGGCTCTGCTGCAGGGCCTGGTGCACGGCGCGCACGTTGGCGGCATCGAGCCCGTCGGCGCCGGCCACCGGGATGCGCACATAACGCAGGCCGAGTGACTCGGCGGCACGGGTTTCGTCGAAACCGCGATCCTCGCCAGGCTGGCGCAGGTCGATCACGGTGCGCACCCCCTGCGCGGCCAGGGCCCGCAGCTGTGCAGCGCTGGGCTGGCCGCCGGCATACAGGCCAGGCCGGACCTCGTTGAGGGATGCCTCTTCGGCCAGGGCCGCCAGTGGCAGGCAGAGCGACAACAACAGCAGGCAGGTCAGGCGCAGCAGCATGGTCTTCTCCGTGGGAACGGTCTGCCGCTACAGGCGCAGTCCGGCGCGCGCCTTCAGCAGCTCGCGCAGCTCGTACTTGTCAGTATCGTCCAGACCCTGCTGGCGCTGCTTTGCCAACAACTCCTCCAGACGTTGCACCAGCAGCTGTTTCTCCAGCTGGGCCACCGCGTCGTGCAGCTCCTGGGTCCAGCTGGCTTCGGTGCCGGGCAGTGTCTGTGCCGCCAGCGTATGCAGCGAAGCCTGTTCCTCACGCCCGTCGAAGTGTTCCAGCAGGGCGCCGGTGCTGATGTCCGGGCGCTGTTCGACCAGCCCCAGCAGCTCCAGCAGCAGCTCCACGCCCGGCAGGCGCAGGCCCTGGAAGTGATGCTGGCCACCCAGGGTCAGCGCCAGCGACGGTTGCTGCAGCAGCACGGCGATCGCGCCGCGCACCAGGCTGCGCTTGGCCACCGGCTGGATCGTCCGCTGTGGCTGGCGTTGCGGCATCGGCGCGCGCGCAGACTGCGCGTTGCCGCCGAGCCCGGTCAGCTGCGCCAGCTGCTGCTTCATCAGGTCGCCGAAGGCACCATCGGGAATCTGTGCCAGCATCGGCTTTGCCCGCTCGGCCAGGCGCGCCTTGCCATCGAGCGTGCCCAGATTGATCTCGCGGGTGAGCTCGTCGAAGAAGAACTGCGACAGCGGTGTGGCCTGCTTCAGGCGTTCGTTGAAGGCCTCGGCGCCTTCCTTGCGCACGATGGTGTCCGGGTCCTCGCCATCGGGCAGGAACAGGAAGAAGGCCTGGCGGCCGTCCTTCATGCGCGGCAGCACCGACTCCAGCGCCTTCCAGCCGGCGCGGCGGCCGGCGGCGTCGCCGTCGAAGCAGAAAAACACGTCCGGCGCGTTGCGGAACAGCAGCTCGGCATGGTCCGGCGTGGTGGCGGTACCCAGCGTGGCCACCGCCTGGGTGACGCCGAACTGGAACAGCGAGACCACGTCCATGTAGCCCTCGACCACGATCAGCCGCTCGATCTTCTGGTTGGCCTGGCGCACCTGCCACAGGCCGTACAGCTCCCGGCCCTTGTGGAACAGCGCGGTCTCGGGCGAGTTGAGGTACTTGGGGCCATCGTCCTTCTCGAACACGCGGCCGCCGAAGGCGATCACCCGGCCACGACGATCGAAGATCGGGAACATCACCCGGTCGCGGAACTTGTCGTAGACATGGCCGCGATCGTTCTTGGAGAACAGGCCGGCACGATCGAGCAGCTTCATGCGCCGCTCGTCCTTGCCCAGCGCATCGCGCAGGCCGCTGTACCCGTCCGGGGCGTAGCCGATCTGGAAGCGCGCGCGGTTCTCTTCGTCCACGCCACGCCCATCGAGGTAACTGCGTGCCTTGTCGCTGCTTTCCAGGTTCTTCTGGAAGAACCGGGCGGCGGCATCCAGTGCCGAATACAGCTCGCGGCTGTCGTCCTGCTGCTGGGGGCTGCGCGGGTTCTCGTTGCGCGGCACCTCCATGCCGGCACGCTTGGCCAGCTCATCCACCGCATCGAGGAACTCGAGGCGGTCGTAGTTCATCAGGAAGCTGATCGCGGTGCCGTGCGCGCCGCAGCCGAAGCAGTGATAGAACTGCTTGGTGGGCGAGACCGTGAACGAGGCCGAGCGCTCGTCATGGAACGGGCAGCGCGCGGCGTATTCCTTGCCCTGGCGCTTCAACGGCACGCGGCTGCCCACCACCTCGACGATGTCGGTGCGGGCCAGCAGGTCGTCGATGAAAGCGTCGGGGATACGGGCCATGGGCAACAGGGCAGGGCGCGGTGCAGGACCACGCGACGGAACCGGGGGCGGTCGCCCTAGTTTACCCCCTGTCGGGCACCTGGCTGGCGGTTGCCGGATCAATGCCGGCTGCGGCCAGGTGGTAGCGCGCGCGCAGGCGCTCGTCGATCACCGCCGTCATCAGGGCGCCCACGAAGAACACGACGGTGGCGTAGTAGATCCAGACCAGCGAGATCACCAGCGCACCCATCGAGCCATAGGCGCTGCCCGGTGCCACGGTGGCGATGTAGACGCCGATGCCGTAGCGGCCCAGTGCGAACAACGCCGAGGTGATGGCACCGCCGATGAAGGCCTGGCGCCACGCCACGCGACGGTCGGGCAGGTAGTGGTACATGAAGGCGAACCCCACCGCGTACAGCAGCAGGCTGGTGGCGTAGCCCAGCGCCGGCAGGATCGAAGGCAGCTGTGCGAAGGCCACCTGCAGCACCGTGGTGGCAGTCATCGACAGGATCAGCAGGAAGCCCAGGGCCAGCACCACGCCGAACGAGAACACGCGCTTGCGCAGCCAGGCCTTGATGCCCTCCAGGCGCTCGCCACTGGTGCGGAAGATCAGGTTGAGCGCGTTCTGCAGCTGCGCGAACACGGCCGTGGCGCCCACGAACAGCAGCAGCGTGCTCCACAGGCCCGCCAACGAGCCGACGTCCGGTTGGTTGTCGGCATTCTTCAGGACGGTTTCGGCCACGGTCGCGGCACTGCTGCCGGCCACCGAGCTGATCTGCTCGATCAGCGCCTGCTGTGCCGGCGGGTACAGCGAGGCGGTCAGCCACAGCAGCAGCACCAGCAGCGGTGCCATCGACAGCAGGGCGTAGAACGAGACGGAGGCTGCCTGGGTCAGCACGTCGACGTCGATGAAGCGCTTGGCCACCGCCATCGGAAAGCTGTCCTGCAGGCGCTTGAGGTACTTGTGCAGGGACACGGGAACGTTGGGCTCGGGTTCAACCATGTGTGCGGTTGTAGCAGGCGACCGACGAAGGTGCGGTGAAGCGGGTGCATCAATGGGGTCAGAGCCCTTCCGCGCTGCGGAAGGGATCCGACCCCGCGTGCCGGGTTACGCCAGCTGCTGCTTGACCAGCTTGGACACCAGGCCCATGTCGGCCTGGCCGGCGAGCTTGGGCTTCAGGGCGCCCATCAGCTTGCCCATATCGGCCGGGCCGGACGCACCGGTCTCGGCGATGGCGGCCTGGATGGCGGCCACGATCTCGGCCTCGCCCATCTTGGCCGGCAGGTAGGCTTCGATGACCACGATCTCGGCGCGTTCGATCTCGGCGAGGTCTTCGCGGTTGGCGGCTTCGTACTGGCTGACCGAGTCCTTGCGCTGCTTGACCATCTTGTCGAGCACGGCGATCACGGCGGTGTCGTCCAGCTCGATGCGCTCGTCGACTTCGCGCTGCTTGATGGCAGCGTTGATCAGGCGGATCACGCCCAGCTTGTGCTTCTCGCCCGCCTTCATGGCGGCCTTCATGTCTTCGGTGAGCTGCTGCTTCATGCTCATGAGGAACCTCGTGGTGGTAGGTGGGGCGGGGCGGCTGCCCGAACCCGGAAACGCAAAAAGCCGGCGACGCTCGCGCGTGCCGGCTTCGGCTCCATCGCGACAGGCAGGCCCGCCGCAATGAAGATGCGTCCGATCAGTACAGGCGCTGACGCTTGGTGACGTCGCGCGACGAGCGGCGCAGCTGACGCTTCACAGCAGCGGCGGCCTTGCGCTTGCGCTCCTGGGTCGGCTTTTCGTAGAACTCGCGCTTGCGGGTTTCGGCCAGCACACCGGCCTTTTCGCAAGTGCGCTTGAAGCGGCGAAGAGCAAACTCGAAGGGCTCGTTCTCGCGGACTTTGACGCTGGGCATGGAATCTCCGGGACACAGTAGAACCGGGTCACGCCCGGCGAGCCGCACATTATAGCGGCGAATAGACAAACTGCAAGCGGCCAACCCTGAATACGGGCCGGAGGTTCGAAAGCAGTGAGATCTGCACGTCCCCCGAGGGGGCGGCAGGGGCGTCATAATAGCAGGCATGCGAGTCCTTGGCATCGAATCTTCCTGTGATGAGACCGGCGTGGCGGTGTATGACACCGACCTGTCCGGCAGCGCGGCCCTGCGCGCCCACGCGGTCTACAGCCAGATCGCCCTGCACGCCGAATATGGGGGTGTGGTGCCTGAGCTGGCCAGCCGCGACCACGTCCGCAAACTGCTGCCACTGGTGCGCCAGACCCTGGCCGAGGCCGGCCTCGGCGTGGGCGATATCGATGGCGTGGCCTACACGGCCGGTCCCGGCCTGGTCGGGGCGCTGCTGGTCGGCGCGGGCGTGGCCCGCTCGCTGGCCTGGGCGCTGGAGGTGCCGGCAGTGGGCGTACACCATATGGAAGGCCACCTGCTGGCGCCGCTGATGGAAGACGACCCGCCGGAAGCGCCTTTCGTGGCCCTGCTGGTGTCCGGTGGCCATACCCAGCTGGTGGCGGTGGACGCCATCGGCCAGTACCGGCTGCTGGGCGAGACCCTGGACGATGCGGCCGGCGAGGCCTTCGACAAGACCGCCAAGCTGATGGGCCTGCCGTACCCGGGCGGCCCGCAGCTGGCCAGGCTGGCCGAGCAGGGCACGCCGGGCGCGTACCGCTTCGCGCGGCCGATGACCGACCGCCCGGGGCTGGATTTCAGCTTCTCCGGCCTGAAGACCCAGGTCCTGATGGCCTGGCGCGACAGTGACCAGAGCGAGCAGACCCGCGCCGACATCGCCCGCGGCTTTGAAGACGCCGTGGTCGAGACCCTGTCGATCAAGTGCGAGCGCGCGCTGGAAGCGGCTGGAACCAATGTGATCGTGGTGGCCGGCGGCGTCGGCGCGAACAAGCGCCTGCGTGCGCGCCTGCAGCAGATGGCCGAGCGCCTCGGCGGCCGTGCCTGCTTCCCGCGGCCGGCGCTGTGCACCGACAACGGCGCGATGATCGCCTTCGCTGGCGCGCTGCGGCTGCAGGCCGGCCAGCACAGCCCGCCGAAGGTGGACGTGACCCCGCGCTGGGACATGGCGACGCTGCCGGCGGTATGAGCCGGTCGCGCCGGGACTCGCCCGGCGGACGCATTACGCACGCCCTGCCCATGGCGCTGCAGCCAGCCCAGGGTGTGCGGGCAGCGGGCGTGGATCAGCCGCCCGATCGCGGCGAGGTCGGCGCCGATGTCACGTTCTAGGATCGGCTCGTGGTGGGCGATGCGGTTGCGCAGGTGGCGGATGCGGTCGAGGTCTGCGTGGATGTTCGCGCGGACCACGCTGAGAGCAGTCTGTGGCGCGTGCGGTAACGCAATCTTCAAGCCCCGCGTCCAGATGGCTCCCTCGAAGCGCCGGGTGAAAAGCTGCGGGCAACGCCGCCGCGTCAGGCAGCCATCGATCTGCATCGTGTGCTTCGGGACTCGCGGCTGGATTCCAGCTCCCGCCGGGGACGTTGAGAGGTACCAAAGGGCCCCGCCCAGCAGGGCCCTTTGTCTTTTCCGGGCCGGCCCACGCCGGCCGCCCACCGCCCGTTCCGGGCAGGCTCACCGCCGTGCCGTTACCATGACCGCCTGTATTCGTGCCGGTACGCGCAATGGACAAGGTTTTCATCGAAGGGCTGACGATCGACGCCCTGATCGGTATCTACGATTGGGAACGACGGATCCGCCAGGACCTGGTGTTCGATCTGGAAATGGGCTTCGACAACCGACGCCCCGCGGCCACCGATGACATCGCCCACACCCTGAACTACAAGGCAGTGAGCAAGCGCCTGGAACAGTTCGTGCGCGAGTCGGAATTCGGCCTGGTCGAAACCCTGGCCGAGCGCTGCGCGCAGATCGTGCTGGACGAGTTCGAGGTGAAGTGGCTGCGCCTGAAGCTGAGCAAGCCCGGTGCGGTGCGCGGTGCGCGCGCGGTGGGCGTGATCATCGAACGCACGCGGGACTGACCCGGTAAACCCGGCCGCCGGCCGGAAACCCCGGTAGTGCCGGTCGCTGGCCGGCAATCTTGGTAACAACGAAACAGACAGGAGACAACGGATGGTGGACGCGGTGGTGGCGGTACAGTGGCTGGAACGGCTGCAGAACACACTGGAACCCTATCCTGGCGCCTACCTGGCGTTGATGATCTCGGCCCTGCTGGTCGCTGCGGGCCTGGCCAACTGGGTGACCAAGCGCATCCTGTTGCGTGGCCTGCGGCGCCTGCTCAGCCGCCTTCCCGGCGCCGATACCGGCCGCGGCAGCCACCTGATGCGGGTGATCTCGCGGCTGTCGAACGTGGTCCCCAGCCAGGTGATCGCCTCGGGTATCCGCATCGTGCCGGACCTGCCGCCGGGCCTGGTCAGCTTC
The DNA here is from genome assembly GCF_900101175.1 of Stenotrophomonas pavanii. Classification (GTDB taxonomy): domain Bacteria; phylum Pseudomonadota; class Gammaproteobacteria; order Xanthomonadales; family Xanthomonadaceae; genus Stenotrophomonas; species Stenotrophomonas pavanii. The sequence continues at coordinate 29,933 of NZ_FNFQ01000003.1, forward strand.
ATCATCGGCGCCTGCCAGGCGTGGGCGATCCTGACCGTGGTGCTGGCCCTCTCGCATGCGCTGGATGCGGCCAATGATCTCTACGAGCGCCGCCCCGAGGCACGCAACAAGCCGATCAAGGGCTACCTGCAGGTCGCCAAGATCGTCATCTTCGTGATCGCGGGCCTGTCGATCGTCGCGACCCTGGCGGGGGTCGATCTGCGCTACCTGGTCACCGGCCTGGGCGCGGCCACGGCGGTGCTGATGCTGATCTTCCAGGACACCATCCTGTCGCTGGTGGCCAGCGTGCAGATCAGTGGCGATGGCCGCGTGCGCATCGGCGACTGGATCGAGATGCCCAGCCAGAATGCCGACGGTGACGTCATCGACATCGCGCTGCACACCGTCACCGTGCAGAACTTCGACAAGACCATCACCACCATCCCGACCAAGAAGCTGGTGACCGAGTCGTTCAAGAACTGGCGCGGCATGCAGGAGGCCGGCGGGCGCCGGATCAAGCGCGCGCTGTACCTGGACCAGCACAGCGTCGGCTTCCTGGACGAGGGTGACCTGGCCTTCCTCGGCGAGTTCGCGCTGCTGCGCGACTACCTGCGCGAGAAAGCGCAGGAGCTGGGGCAATGGAACGGACGCCTGCGCGAGCAGGGCGTGGCCGAGGTCAACAGCCGCCGGGTGACCAACCTGGGTACCTTCCGCGCGTATGTAGAGCGCTACCTGCGCAGCCATCCGGGCATCCATACCGACATGACCCTGCTGGTGCGGCAGCTGCAGCCGACCACCGAGGGCCTGCCGCTGGAGCTGTACTGCTTCACCCGCAGCACCGCCTGGGGCGAGTACGAGGCCGTGCAGTCGGACATTTTCGACCACCTGCTGGCGATCCTGCCGGCCTTCGGGCTGCGGGTGTTCCAGGCGTCCAGCGACGCCATGTTGATGGCCGGGCAGCGCCAGCTGGCCGGGTCGGAGTAAGCTGCGGTGCCCCTGGCGGTCGCCTGCGGGTCCCGCCGGGGGAGGAAGCTGAATGACGAAACCTCTCGCAAAATCGCCCGGGATCGCTAGAATGCCGGGCTTGTAAACGTTTTCATCAAGGACTGCCGGTGGCCTCCGATCGCATCGAATCCCTCATTGCCCAGATGACCGTCGAGGAAAAGGTCGGCCAGCTGGGTGTCTTCGCGGACATGGTCCGCCCGTTCGCCCCGGACGTGAACCCGGAAGCCAACGTGCGCAATGCCGACCAGGTGCTGCAGCAGGTGCGCGAGGGCAAGGTCGGCTCGCTGTTCAATGGTGTGGGCGCCGAACTGGGCCGCCGCATCCAGCAGGTCGCGACCGAAGAGAGCCGCCTGGGCATCCCGGTGATCCTCGCCGCCGACGTGATCCACGGCATGCGTACCGTGTTCCCGATTCCGCTGGGCGAGGCCGCCAGCTTCGAGCCGGACCTGGCCGAGCGCACCGCGCGCGCCACTGCGATCGAAGCCACCGCTGCCGGCCTGCACTGGACCTATGCGCCGGCCGTGGACATCGCCCGCGACCAGCGCTGGGGCCGTGGCGCCGAAGGTGCCGGCGAGGACGTGGTGCTGGGCTGTGCGTTCGCCGCCGCCCGCGTGCGTGGCTTCCAGGGCAGCGACCTGCGTGCCGCCGATTCGCTGCTGGCCACGCCGAAGCACTTCGCCGCCTATGGCGCGGTGATGGCCGGCATGGAGTACAACATGGTGGACATCTCGCCGCAGACCCTGCGCGATGTGCACCTGCCGCCGTTCAAGGCCGCCTTCGATGCCGGCGCGATCACCGTGATGTCCTCGTTCAACGACATCAACGGCGTTCCGGCCAGTGCCAATGCCGAACTGCTGACCGACATCCTGCGCGGCGAATGGAAGTTCCCGGGCGTGGTGATCTCCGACTACACCGCCGACATGGAACTGGTCGCGCACGGCTATGCCGCCGATGACCGCGATGCCACGGCCAAGGCGTTCACCGCCGGCCTGGACCTGAGCATGCAGAGCGGCTTCTACGCCGAGCACCTGCCGGGCCTGGTCGAGAGCGGCGAGGTGCCGATGGCGGTGCTGGATGAGGGCGTGCGCCGCATCCTGTGGCTGAAGGAGACCATCGGCCTGTTCGACGACCCGTACCGGTCGCTGGACCCGGCGCGCGAAGCGGATACCTCGCACCTTGCCGCGCATGATGAACTGTCGCGCGATGCTGCGCGGCGTTCGATCGTGCTGCTGAACAACCGTGACAACGTGCTGCCGCTGCAGAAGACCGGGCAGAAGATCGCGCTGATCGGCCCGTTCGTGCAGGACCGCGAGAACATCGAAGGCTGCTGGACGCTGTTCGGCGACAAGCAGCGTTACGTGGACCTGGAAACCGGCGTGCGTGCCGCCATCGGCGACGAAGCGCTGCTGGAAATCGTGCCGGGTTGCGAACTGGAAGCCGCGATTCCCGGCGGCACGGAAGCCGCTGTGGCTGCCGCACTGCGCGCCGACGTGGTGGTGCTGGCGCTGGGCGAACCGCAGCGCTACAGCGGTGAAGCGCAGTCGCGCGTGGAAATCACCCTGCCGCCGGCACAGCAGGCGCTGGCCGAGGCCGTGGCGATGACCGGCAAGCCGCTGGTGGTGCTGCTGCGCAATGGCCGCGCGCTGGCATTGCAGGGCGCGGTGCGCAATGCGCAGGCCGTGGCGGTGACCTGGTACCTGGGCACGCAGACCGGCCATGCCGTGGCCGATGTGCTGTTCGGCGACTACAGCCCGTCCGGCCGCCTGCCGGTCAGTTTCCCACAGGTGTCCGGCCAGCAGCCGTACTTCTACAACCACCCGCGCACCGGCCGCCCGGAACTGCCGACCATGTCGGAGTTCAAGGCCCGCTGGCGCGAGATTCCCAACGAACCGCTGTACCCGTTCGGCCATGGCATCGGCTACACCACCTTCGCCTACGGCGTGCCGCAGCTGAGCACGGCACAGCTCGGCTGGGACGACACCCTGACCATCACCACCGTGCTGACCAACACCGGCCGCGTGGCGGGCGAGGAAGTGGTGCAGCTGTACATCCACGATCGCGTGGCCAGCCGCGTGCGTCCGGTGCGTGAACTGAAGGACTTCCGCAAGGTGGCGCTGCAGCCGGGCGAGTCGGCCGAAGTGGTGTTCACTTTGACCCGCGAGCAGCTGGCCTTCACCGGCCGCGATGGCGTGCTGCGTGCCGAGCCGGGCCAGTTCGACCTGTGGGTCTGTGCCTCGTCGGCCGCTGGCGAAGCGGTGCAGTTCGAACTGCTGAAGGCCTGATCAAGAAAAAGGGGACGGAGGGGATTAAGTCGTTTGTGCCACTAACGACTTAATCCCCTCCGTCCCCTTTTTGTTGTCCTCACTGTGGCGGCGCTACCATCGGGCTTCCTGTTTCGATGGAGTGCGCGCATGCGCCGGATGGCCTACCTGATTCCCGCCCTGCTGCTGGCGGCCTGTTCGCAGCCTGAGCCGCCGGCGCAGCCTGCGGTGGATGCGCCGCCGCCGATGGAAGCGAACGCGGCAGCGACGCCTGCCGCTGAACCGGCGGCGCCGGCTGCCGAACCCGCTGCTGCACCTGCTGCACCTACCGCACCGGCAGCCGAGGCGTCCGCCGAGGATGCGCGTGCGCGCATCGAGTCGCTGCTTGGGGATGCCGCGCAGTTCGAGAAGGTCTTCAATGCGTTCAAGGCCGCCGTGGTCGGTGGAGATCGCGCTGCGGTGGTCGAGGAAGTGCGATTCCCCTTGAATATCAGCGGCGGAAAGAAGATCTCCGGCCCCGGAGAGTTCCAGCGCAACTACGAGAAGATCATCACGCCGGAGGTGGTCAAGGCGGTGTCCGAGCAGGACTTCGGCAAGGTGTTCGTCAACCAGCAGGGCGTGATGATCGGCAGCGGCCAGGTGTGGTTGAGTGGCCAGTGCCTGGACCAGGCCTGCACGAAGACCGAGGTGAAGGTCATCACCATCCAGTGACTGCAGACGACCCCGCGTGCGGGGTCGTCTGGCAAGGGTAGTGCCGGCCGCTGGCCGGCCACCGCAGGGTGCTGGAAGGATCCAGGTTGCCGGCCAGCGGCCGGCACTACCTGCCGTCTTCCAGCAGCCACAGCGCACCGTCGGGTGCGCTCGCCCATCACGAAGACCGAAGTGAAGGTCCCCCGCATGCGGGGTCGTCTGGCAAGGGTAGTGCCGGCCGCTGGCCGGCCACCGCAGGATGCCGGAAGGATCCAGGGTGCCGGCCAGCGGCCGGCACTACCTGCCGTCTTCCAGCAGCCACAGCGCACCGTCGGGTGCGCTCGCCCATCACGAAGACCGAAGTGAAGGTCCCCCGCATGCGGGGCCGTCTGGCAAGGGTAGTGCCGGCCGCTGGCCGGCAACCGCAGGATGCTGGAAGGATCCAGGGTGCCGGCCAGCGGCCGGCACTACCTCAGGTCTTCGGCGTGAGCTTCAGCAGGCGTGCCTTGCTGCCGTCTTCCAGCAGCCACAGCGCGCCGTCGGGGCCCTGTTCCACTTCGCGGATGCGCTCGCCCATGTTGAAGCGCTCGGCTTCGCGCGCGCTGTCGCCATCGAAGGCCACGCGCACCAGCGAGGTGGACGACAGGCCGCCGATGAAGCCGCTGCCCTTCCACTGCGGGAACAGGCTGCCGCTGTAGATCACGAAGCCGGCCGGCGAGATCACCGGCGTCCAGGTCACCTTCGGCGCGGCGAATTCCGGGCGCGTGTCGTGGTCGGGAATCGGGCGGCCATCGTAATGGTCACCATTGGAAACGATCGGGTAGCCGTAGTTGGCGCCGCGCACGACCAGGTTCAGTTCGTCACCGCCGGCCGGGCCCATCTCGTGAGCCCACAGCTTGCCGCTGGCATCGAAGGCCATGCCGAGGATGTTGCGGTGGCCCAGCGACCACACCTGTGCGGCCACCCCGCCCTGCGAAGCGAACGGGTTGTCGGCGGGCAGGCTGCCATCGTCGTTCAGGCGGATGATCTTGCCGAGGTTGCTGCCCATGTCCTGGGCCGGATCGAACTTCTGCCGCTCGCTGGAGCTGATCCACAGCTTACCGTCCGGGCCGAAGGCAAGACGATGGCCGTAGTGGCCTTCGCCGCTGACCTTTGGGCTCTGCCGCCAGATCACCTTCAGGTCCTTCAGCTGGCCACCGCCGCTGGCATCCAGTGCCAGGGTGGCCCGGGCCACCGCAGCACCGCGGGTATCCAGCGTGCCTTCCTCGGCATAGCTGACGTAAACCACATGATTCCGGGCGAAATCCGGGTGCAGGATGACGTCGCCGAAACCGCCCTGACCACCATAGGCGACCTTCGGAACACCGGTGATCTCGTGCTTCTGGCCGCTGGCCAGGTCCAGGTGCTGCAGTTTGCCGCGCTTCTCGGTGACCAGCAGGCTGCCATCAGGCAGGAAGGTCATCGCCCACGGCTGGTCGAAGCGGCTGACTTCGGTGGCGGTGAACGGGCGCTGGTCGGCAGCGGTGGAGGCTGCGGGCGCTGCGGTCTGGGCGCCGTTGGCGGCCGGGTCGGCGGCATTGCAGGCTGAGGTGGCAAGGATCGGCACCAGGCCGAGGGCGAGCAGCAGGGGCGTGCGGGTCATGGGTATCTCCAGGGCGGGGATGCGGATGGCCGGGCGTTCCCTTGTATACCACCGCTGCCGTGAGCGTCGTGGCCCGAAGGTCCTGCGACCCCTGTGCGAGCGCAGCGCGATCGTCTAGGGTGGGCACGCCCGGGCAAAGCGTGCCCGCCTGCCTGCCAAGGACCTTCAATGAACACTGCAATACCCCACAAGCCGTCCACCGCCTTCATCGCCGCCTCGTGGGTGGCGCTGCTGCTGGGGGCGGCGGCGTACCTGATCGGCCTGTTCAACGCCACGATGGCACTCAACGAGAAGGGCTACTACCTGACCCTGCTGCTGTTCGGCCTGTTCGCGGCGGTCTCGCTGCAGAAGAGCGTGCGCGATCGCGTGGAAGGCATTCCGGTGAGCGGCCTGTACTACGCGCTGTGCTGGTTCGCGCTGCTGTCGGCGCTGATGCTGCTGCTGGTCGGCCTGTGGAATGCCACGCTGGCACCCAGTGAAAAAGGCTTCTACGGCATGGCGTATGCGCTGTCGCTGTTCGGTGCGGTGGCGGTGCAGAAGAATACCCGCGACCTGATCGCCGCTGGTGGTGGCGAGAGCAAGCGCAGCGCGATCGTGCCGCCGCTGCCGGAACAGGAGTGAATGTGTAGAGCCGAGCCCAATGCTCGGCTCTACAGCAGCAGCGCACTATCGCTTCAATTGCGGATCCGCCAGCTGTGCATCCTCCCAGCCACGACGCACCGCATTGCGTGCCTGCGCCCATTCCAGGCGGCTGCGGCCGCGTTCGTTGGCCCAGCGTGATTCGAGCTCGGCCTCGACCTGTTCATAGGCGCGGATGATGTCCTGTGCACGCGCGGCGTGGCCGATGCGGTAGGCCGGCTCGTAGTCCTCGAAGAACAGCTGGTCGTCGTAGTACGGTTCGGCGGTGTAGCGCTCGCGCCAGTAGTTGCTGATCGCATCACGCGGGGTGCTGTCGTCCGGCACGCGGCCGGGAATCTGGTACTCGGTCATGGAGGGCTCCGTGGTGGACGAAACCCGATCATGCCGGCCCGATGGTTAATGGCCCGGTCCAGCGACGTGATTGCCAGATCAATCCGACCGGCACGGCCTGATGCGGCCGGTCATCCGGTGCTGGCATCCTTGCGCGGCAGCGTGTAGATCACTGCGCCGATGGCAAACGCGACCAGTGCGGCGGCAATGTTCTGCCAGCTGGCGCTGGCAAACAGGGCCAGGCACAGCAGCAGTGCCAGCACCGGAATCAGCGGTCCACCGGGCAGCTTCAACGCGCCCGGGCGGTCGGCGTAGCGCTTGGCCAGGACCAGTACCGCCGCGGCGGTGCCGATGTAGGCGAACAGGCGCGTGGTCATCGACAGCAGGGCCAGCTGCACGAACGAACCGGACAGGGCCAGGCCGAGCGCGATCAGGCCCTGGCACAGGATCGACGCGGCCGGGGTATGGAAGCGCGGATGCACCTGGGCCAGGATCTTCGGCCCATAGCCATCGCGTGCCAGCGCGAACAGGAAGCGCGGGCCCATCATCATCGTGTTGCTGTTGGTGCCGAGGATGGAGATCGTGGCACCGACGGTCAGGATCAGCGCCAGTGCTTCGCCACCGAATCCAGCGGCGGCATCGGCCAGCGGCGTGGCCGAGCTGGCCAGGCCGGCCAGCGTGCCCTGTGCCACCACCTGCACCGCGCCGTAGATGACGGTGACGGTGATGATCATGGTGATCAGCGCGAATGGAATGTCGCGGCGCGGATTGCGGTACTCGCCGGCGGCGGCGGGAATGTTCTCGAAACCGGCGTAGGCGTACAGCAGCAACAACGCGGCCTCGCCCATGCGTTGCAGGTCGTGCGGGTCCGGGCGCTGGCCGGAGAAGGCCAGCTTCGGGTCGATGTAGAACGCACCGATGGCCACGAACAGCAGCAGCGGCAGCATCTTGCCGATCACCAGCACCACGCCGGTGCGCGCGGCCGACCGCACGCCGATGATGTTGATGCCGGTGAGGAAGCCCAGCGACACCACGATCACCGCGATGCGGCCCAGGCCGGCACCGGCCCATGGCCAGAAGCGCGCGACCGCATCGGCCAGCGCATTGCTGAGTGCGGCCGCCGAACTGATGCGGGTCAGCCAGATCATCCAGCCGATCTCGAAACCGGCGAAGCGGCCGAAGGCCTCGCGTGCATACAGGTAGCTGCCGCCGGGTTCATCGAAGTAGCTGGCGGCCTGCGCATAGCACAGCACCAGCAAGGTCACGACGATGCCGGCGGCGACCACGCCCCACAGGCTGAAGGGGCCGAGCAGGGCGACGGTGGCGGCCGGCAGCAGGTAGATGCCGCTGCCGATCACATCGTTGATCGACAGGCCGACGATCTGCCAACGGCTGACCGCGCGCTGCAGCTGCGGTTCGTCCTGCGCGCTCAACGGCCGTCTCCCTGCAGTGCAGGCAGCTGCCACTGCGCCTGCAGTCGCTTGTACTCCGCGCGCGGCAGCAGCACGAAACGCGGCGCGTCCTGCGGCCGCAGCCAGTCCAGCAGTGCCTGCATGCGTTCCTGCGGCATGGCCGTGCAGCCGGCGGTGGCCTCGCCGGGCTGGCGCCACAGATGGGCGAAGATGCAGCTGCCCTTGCCGGGCTGGTTGTCCGGGTTGTGGGCAATCACGAAGCCTTCCCGGTAGCGCACGTCGCCCTTGTTGTGCAGGTCCAGCCGCATCGGCTCGGTGGAGCCCTTGACCGCTGCGCTGCCGACCTTCTTCTCGTCGACGATGCGGTTGTAGAACGGCGAGGCGGGCACGTCCATGCAGTAGCTGCTGTCCAGCATCGGCTGGTAGGGCATGACGGTGCCGGGGCGGGTGACCGCATAGCCGAACGCGCTGCCGAGCGCGAATATGCCGGCCGGGCTGCGGCCATCGCCTTCCTGCTTCTGCGGGCCATCGGCCTGTGCCGGATGCAGGCCCAGGCCCCATGCGCTGCCGGTGCGGCCAAGCGCCACCGGGAACGCCTGGCCATGCGGGTGCCAGCCCTTGCCGTCGCGCACATAGGCCTGCAGTTGCCCCTGGGTGCTGTCCCAGCCATCGCTGATGACCACGATCAGCTGGCGCGCGCCATCCAGCGGCGCAGCGTGAACGGACACCACTGTGGCAAGCAGCAGTGCAGTGGTGGCAAGGCGGACCAGCGATCTCATCAACATGCGCTCCGGTCAGGAATCCAGCAGGTGGTCGATCCGCTCCAGGTTCAACGCAAGCTGCTGCTGGCGATCCGGATTGGCATGGCAGAGCAGCACGAACAGGAAATCGAGCAGGGCGTGCATGGCGCTACGGTACAGCAGCTGCGCGACCTGCGGCGTGCGGTCGTGGGCGCAGACCGCCAGGGCCGCATCCGCATGCGCGCGCAGCGGGTTGGCGGTGTGGCGGGTGATGGAAATCACCTTGCCCCCCATGTCCTGGAACTGCCGCGACAGCTGCGAGAGCTGGGGCAGGTTGCCGAACTCGGAGAACACCAGCAGCGCGTCACCGGGCCGTGCGGCAGAGAGGTTGGCCAGCATCAGGATCGGGTCGGTGTGGGGTACCACGAGCAGCCCGAGCAGCGACAGCCGCATGGCAAACTCGCGGGCGAACAGGCCGTCGTCTCCCAGGCCGTACACGAACAGCTTGGGCGCACCGTCGAGCAGCTGCACGATGCGCTCGATCTCCGCGCGTGGATTGGCCTGGCGTGTTTCCTCTTCGGCCTGCGCCTTGCTGCGGCGCAGGGCCTCGCCCAGGCGCAGGTAGTCATCGCCGCTGTCGGGTTCGTCGGGCGCCTGCTGCGGATCGGCACCGGCGCGGGCGACGTCCTGGCCGATGGAGTACTTCAGGTCCGGGTAGCCCTTGAAGCCGAGCTTCTGGCTGAACTTCACCACGCTGGACTGGCTGATGCCCAACGCGCTGGCCAGTTGCTGGGACGAGTAGTCGCGCAGCAGGTGGGCGTTGTCGAGGATGAAGTCGGCGATGCGGCGCTCGATGGCCGACATCTGCCCGCGCTCGGTGCGGATCTTCAGCAGGGGCGGCATGCGGGGTGTCCGAGGGGCGTGCGTTGGAGCATAGGGGAACGCGTTGCGGTTGGCAGCGTAGAGCAGGTCATGGAGTGGGTCGGGCGGGTGGGGTTTGCAGGGGACGCCGTGAATCCGTCCACGGAGGCTTGGCCGCGCTTGCTCGTTTGCGCTGTCCTGCGCAAACGGCAAGACCGGGGTTGGGCAGGACGCCCCTGCAAGCCCCACCCGCCCGACCCCGGACAGATCGCGCGCGTGCCAGCCGCGAAAGGGATACGGGGTAGAGCAGAAGCAAGAGCAAAAGCATCCACGCATGGCGTGGATCCACGGGATGCAGTTGTTGCCTTTGACGTTGAGTCCGCCTTCAAGCGAGCCGAGCACCGCAGGTCCGGCGAGGGCGAAGAGGCGCGGGTGTCTGAGCGCAGCGAGTTCCGCGCCGTCCCTCGGCGGACCGAGGAGCGCAGGGCACCGGCGTGCGCAGCACGTCGGCTCGCGGGCGGAGCGTTTCTTTTGGTTACTTTTCTTTTCGCGAAAAGAAAAGCAACGCGCGACCCAACGTCAGTTGTACGCCAGGCCAGCCGCAAGGCACAGATCAACCCAGCATCTCCAGCCCACGCACTTCAGTAATGCCCAGCCCCGGCACGTCGCTGATGCTGATCTCCGATTCGTTGAAATGCACGCCGCCGCTGACCGGGTCGAACTGGCCCAGCGAGGGGCCGTCCAGATCGACCTTGGTGATCACATCGCTCTTGGCCACGGCCAGGTGCACGGCGGCAGCCACGCTGATGCTCGATTCGATCATGCAGCCGATCATGCACGGCACGCCGTAGATGCCGGCAATGTCGGCGATGCGGATCGCGTTGGACAGGCCGCCGGTCTTCATCAGCTTGATGTTGATGATGTCGGCCGCGCGCTGCTGGATCAGGTCCATCACCTGGCTCGGGCTGAACACGCTTTCGTCGGCCATCACCGGCGTGTTGACGCGGTCGGTGACGTACTTCAGCCCGCTGATGTCGGCGGCTTTCACCGGCTGCTCCAGCAGTTCAAGCACCACGCCGGCGTCTTCCAGGGTACGCATCGCATGCACCGCCTGCTTGGCAGTCCAGCCCTGGTTGGCATCCAGGCGCAGCAGGGCACGGCCTTCCACGGCGGCGTGGATGGCCTTGACCCGTTCGATGTCCAGTCCGATGTCCTTGCCGACCTTGATCTTCAGCGACTCGAAGCCGCGCTCGATCGCCGACAGCGAATCGGCCACCATCTTGTCGATGTAGTCCACGCTGATGGTGATGTCGGTGGTGATCACCGGGTCGCCGCCACCAAGCATCTGGTACAGCGGGGCACCGTGCAGCTGCGCCCACAGGTCGTACAGTGCGATCTCCACCGCCGCCTTGGCGCTGGTGTTGCGCTCCATGGCGGTCTGCACCAGCGTGCACAGGTGGTTGAGGTTGACCACGTCCTGGCCGATCAGGCGCGGGGCGATGAAGTGGCGGATCGCTTCGATGATCGAGCCGTGCGTATCGCCGGTGATCACGGCGGTGGCCGGGGCTTCGCCGTAACCGGTGTTGCCGGTATCGGTACGGATCAGGACGACCACGTCCTCGACGGTTTCCACCGTGCGCAGGGCCGTCTTGAACGGTGTCTTCAACGGCACGCGCAGCATGCCCAGTTCGATGGCAGTGATCTTCATTCAGGGGGTCTTGGCCCGCAGGCGCTGGATGTTGGTGATGCGGTCGATGTAGCGGACGGTATCGCTGGCCATCATCGGCTCCAGCGGCGTGACCGAAACACCATTGAGATGGGCCTGCACACGTCTGCCGTGGGCACCGAACCAGCTGCCGCCCGCCGTATCGTGGATCACCCAGGTGCGGCCGTCGACGTGGCCGATGGCCATCATCACGTGGCCGGGAATGTAGACCAGGTCGCCAACACGGAGGTCGGTGACGGCGCGGCCGCGCACCGCCTTGCCGTCCTTGCCGGTGAAGGGCAGCCGATCCAGCGCGGGGCTGACCGCCTGCGCGCTGGTATTGCGCGGCAGCAGTACGCCGAAGCTGCGGTAGATCTCGGACACAAAGCCGCTGCAGTCGCGGGTGTCGTAGTCGTGGCCCCAGCCGTAGCGTTCGCCAAGGAACTTGAACGCCTGCTGCAGCAGCAGGCGCGGGGTCAGCGGCAGGTAGTCGGCGGCAGTGTCCTGCGAGCGTGGCAGCAGCGCCGGCACCAGCTTCAGGCGGCCGTCGGCTTCCCGCACGGGCAACTGCACCACCCACGATGCGTGCGCCTGCTGGCCGTTCACCGGATCGGCAGCCGGCCAGTCGGCCAACACCGGCAGGCGCACGCCCATGTCCAGCTGCAGGCGCGAGACACGCGGCTCTTCCGGGGTGTAGGCGGTCTGCGCGGTGGCACCGGTGACGACCCGGTACGGGCCCTTCGTGCCGTAGCCGAGCACGGTGGCCTTGTCGCCGCTGGCGATGGCCTCGGCCTCGATCCACGCGCTGTAGCGCTCGCTGTGGACGAACAGCCAGCGGCCGTCGGCGCTGCGATGGACCACGGCGACCTTGTCACCGGGGAACAGTGCCGATTCCTGGAAACGGTCGATATCGGTGTCATCGACGCTGCTGAAGACGCGCTCGCGGGTGGGGAAGGTACGCAGTGCCGCGCGCTTCACAACCAGCCCGTAGGCCGGTGCCACCTCGGCCGGGATCGCATCCAGGCCGAGGTTGGCTTCGATCGCGCTGCGCAGCGCCGGCGCGATCGGCTGGCCCTTGTCGCTGTAGAGGGCGCGTGCGGGCCAGCGCGACAGCGCGGTGATGCTGGCACGCACCGTCGCCGCATCAAGCTGCGCCGGCAACGCCGCGATGTCCTGGAGGTGGCTGTCCTGCGCCCGCATCCGCGCGTTCTGCGCCTCGATCTGCGCGCGGTCCAGGATCGGCGCATCGGCGTTGTCCAGTCGCGCGGCCCAGTACTGCGGCGTCAGGTAGGCCTCGTGCAGGCCGATCACATACGGCAGCGGCGCACCCGGGTCGGGTGGTGGTGCCGCCGGTGCAAAGGCCGGTGCGGCCAGCAGGCACAGCGCCAGGGACACGCGGCGCGGCCAACGCCGGTGCCGTTCGCGGGAAGCCAGGATCATGCGCTGCACACCCTCCTCGAATGCCTGTTGGAATATTTATTCCTTTCGGCGGCGAAAGCAAGAATAAATTATTGACCGGCATCCCGGCCCGTGCTACACAGCCGTTACCACCCGCGCTGGGGAAGTGTCGCTGTGGATCCTGCCGTTCGCAAACCACGTCTGCCTGCTGCTGCCGGCCTGTGTGCCGCGCTGCTGCTGTGGGCGTCTGCCGCGCAGGCCACGGATGGGGATAGCCGCCAGCAGCGGGCGCGCCAGGCGCAGGTGATCGACCTGATCGACAGCGGTCGCTTCAGCGATGCCCAAGCGCTGCTGGCAACGGCAGGCGATACCGCCGACGGGGCCTTCCAGCGCGAGCGCATGCGCCGCATCCGCTTGGATTTCAGCCTCGACCAGGCTGCCGCCAAGGCCGCCGTACGCCGCTGGATTCCCGACCTGACCGACGAGGAATTCGCGCGCTGGGACCAGCTTGGCCTGATCGAGCATCTCGATATCGACGGCGAGCGTTGGTACTTCAAGCGCGCGCCGTCGAATCTGTTCCTGCTCAGCGACGAAGCACGCGCGCGCCGCCGCGCCGATGCGCCGATGCCCGCTCCGGGCCCGAACGAAGTGCTCAACGCACACCACGCGCGCGTGGTGGCCGCGTCCGAGCAGCGTGGCAAGGCGTCGGTGCTGCCGCAGCGCATCGAATTCATCCAATCGCTGACGGTGAAGGCCGATGCGGTGCCGGCCGGCGAGACCGTGCGTGCCTGGATTCCGTACCCGCGCGAGATCCCCGGCCAGCAGGAGCAGGTGCAGTGGCTGGGCAGCACCCCGGGCAAGGCGCGCGTGGCTCCGGCCCATACCCAGCAACGCACCGCCTACCTCGAAGCCAACGCGGTGGCCGGGCAGCCGACCCGCTTCGAGATCCGCTACGCGGTCACGATCTTCGCCCGGCATACCGCGATCGACCCGGCCGTGGTGCAACCGACCCCGGCCGATCCGGCCCTGAAGCCCTATCTGGCCGAACAGCTGCCCCATGTGCGCTTCACCCCGGCGCTGAAGCTGTTCTCCGACCAGGTGCTGCAGGGCGAGACGCGCCCGTATGAAGTGGTGCGCAGGCTGTTTGCCGCGGTCGACCGTATTCCGTGGGCCGGTGCGCGCGAATATTCCACGCTCAGCAACATCAGCGATTACGCGCTGCGTGCCGGCCATGCCGACTGCGGGCAGCAGACGTTGCTGCTGATCGCACTGCTGCGCCTGAACGGCATTCCCGCACGCTGGCAGTCGGGCATGGTGTTCTCCGACGATGGCAGTGGTTACAACAACCTGCATGACTGGGGACAGGTCTACCTGGCGCCGTATGGCTGGCTGCCGATGGACGTGACCACTGGCGCACTGGCCAGCGATGTACCGGCGCTGCGCGACTTCTATCTGGGTGGCCTCGATGGCTACCGCATCGCCTTCAACGATGATTTCGGCCAGCCCTTCGTGCCGGCCAAACAGCATTACCGCTCGGAAACGGTCGACTCGCAGCGTGGCGAGGCCGAGTGGGCAGGCGGCAACCTGTACTTCGACCAATGGAGCTACGACTTCCAGTGGCGGGTACTGCCAGCCAGGCAACGCTAGCGCGACACCTCGCATTCCACACCATTCAATTCTTGCAGGAGAGAGCAGGGGATGAAGGCTTACAGCATCAAGCGGGCGGCGTTGTGCGTCGCTCTCGGGGCGTGTCTGGGCGTGATCGCGCCCAGCGCATTCGCACAGGATGGTTCAGTGGTCGGCCGGCTGGTCAGCGATGCCGGCCAGGTCCCGGCCGGTGCCACGGTGACCGTACGCAACCCGGCAACGGGCTTCGTCCGCTCCGTGCAGGCCGACGCCAACGGCAGCTACCGCATTCCGCTGCTGCCGGTCGGCACCTATGACATGGAGGTGAGCCTGCCCGGCGGAGGGGCCAGCCGCGTCGGCCAGGTGACGGTCAGCCTCGGCAGTGCCACCACGGTCAACGTGCCGCTGGGTGCGGTCAGTACCCTGGGCACGGTCGAAGTGCGGGCGCCGCAGGTGGTGTCGATGGTGGACGTGAAGTCCACCGAGTCGGCCACCAACATCACCCGCGAGGAGCTGTCGCGCCTGCCGGTGGACCGTGACATCACCGCCGTAGCGCTGCTCGCGCCGGGAGCCGTGAAGGGCAAGGGGTCACTCGGCGGGCAGGGCATTTCCTTCGGCGGTTCGTCGGTGGCCGAGAACACCGTCTACATCAATGGCCTGAACGTCACCGACTTCTACAACCGGGTCGGCTTCTCGTCGGTGCCGTTCTCGTTCTACCAGGAATTCCAGGTCAAGACCGGCGGCTACTCGGTCGAGTTCGGGCGCAGCACCGGTGGTGTCATCAACGCGGTGACCCGCTCGGGCAGCAACGATTTCAAGGCCGGCGCCGAGCTGGTGTTCGAGCCGCGGGCATGGCAATCGCAGGCACGTGATCGCTACGACGGCAGCGGCAGCCGCTACATCACCGCCAGCCGCGACGACTACAGCCGCAGCGCGCTGAATGTGTTCGCTTCCGGTGCGCTGGTGCAGGATCGCCTGTTCTTCTTCGGCATGTACGAGGCGCGCGACTACCGCCCCACCTCGACCAATGACGCCGGTACGCGCCTGAGCCAGGGCAAGGCCGATGATCCGTTCTGGGGCGGCAAGATCGACTGGCAGATCACCGACAACCAGATGCTGTCGCTGTTCGGCTTCTCGGACAAGAGCAAGACCCTCACCGACGTCTACGCCTACGATTACGCCACGGGGCAGACCGTGGGCGAGCGCAGCAACCAGATCTACAACACGGTGGGTGGCAAGAACTGGTCCGGTACCTACAGCTGGCAGGTCAACAACGACCTGACCATGAAGCTGATGTACGGCGAGAACAAGCGCAACCGTGTGCAGAGCTCGTTGATGGACGAGAACTGCAACCGCGTGTTCGACAATCGCACCGCCAGCCAGGGCGTGCCGCCATCGCTGCAGGGTGACCGCGGCTGCACCAGCAGCTCGCAGCTGGAATCCGCGCTGGACACCCGCAAGGCTGCACGCGCCGATTTCGAATGGACGCTGGGCAACCACCTGCTGCGCTTCGGCCTGGACCGCGAAGAGAACACCTCCGACTACAGCCGTGCCTACCCGGGGCCCGGCGGCCTGCGCTATGACATCTATGCCCGCACACCCGGCAGTCCGCTCAATGGTGGCGTGGTGCCGGCCAGCGGCCTGGTCGCGCGCACCCGTCGCTATGAAGTGGAAGGGGCCTTCGAGACGATCAACTCGGCCTACTACCTGGAAGACAACTGGCAGGTGACGCCGAATCTGCTGCTGAACATGGGCCTGCGCCTGGAAGCCTTCGACAACAAGGGCGGCGACGGCAGCAGCTACATCAAGATCGACGACATGCTGGCCCCGCGCCTGGGCTTCTCCTGGGACGTGCGCGGCGATGGCACGACCAAGGTGTTCGGCAACCTGGGCCGATACTTCCTGCCGGTGGCCAACGTCATCAACATCAAGCAGGCCGGTGGCTTCCTCGACGAGCGGACCTGGTATGAGTTCCTCGGCTACAGCGGCGCGGCCAACAACATCCCCAACCTGGGCGCACAGATCGGGCCGGTGGACAACTCGCAGGGCGACGGCAGCGTGCCGGACCTGCGTGCCGAAGTGAACCGGGACATGGACCCGGTCTACCAGGACGAAGCGATCCTCGGTTTCCAGCAGATGATCAACGAAGCCTGGTCGGTGGGGGCGAGCGTGACCTATCGCCGCCTGCACAATGCCATCGATGACATGAACATCACCGCGACCGGCCAGTGTGGTGCCATCGACGGGGTGTGGATCATGGGCAACCCCGGGCGCACCAATACCGTCTGGGGCGACACCGACTGCGATGGCCGCAACGACGGCTGGATCAGCATCGATACGTCGAAGGAAGGCTGGGCACTGTACGACGACAACGGCAACTACGTCGGCCAGCGCGGCTGGGTGAAGCCCAAGCGTGACTACAAGGCGCTGGAACTGCAGGTCGACCGCGCCTGGGACGGCAAGTGGGGCTTCAACGCCTCCTACACCCTTGCATACGGTCGCGGCAACGCAGAAGGCCCGGTCAACTCCGATACCGACTTCGCCGACGCAGGGCGCACCGAGAACTTCGACAACCCGTGGGTCAACTACCGCGGCTACGGCTATCTGGCCAACGACCGCCGCCACCAGTTCAAGTTCCGTGGCAGCTACGCATTGACCGAGAACCTCAGCGTGGCGGCCACGCTGGGCGTGCAGTCGGGCAGCCCGATTACCCGCTTCGGCGCCGGTAATCCGTTCGACGACACCGACTTCCACAGCTACTACGTGTGCGTGTCCAACTGCCAGTCGACGGTTCCGTCCCAGCGCGTGTTCGTGCATTCGCCACGCGGTGGCGACGGCCGCACGCCCTGGACCTATGACCTGGACGTGAGCGTCTCGTACAAGGTGCCGATTCCCACCGATCTGCGCCTGAAACTGGCGGTGTACAACGTGCTCAACCAGCAGCGCGTGGTGACCGTGGACCAGGACTACGAGCCGCAGGACAGCATCGGTACGCCGAACCCGCTGTACCGCTACGGCACCGGCTTCCAGTCGCCGCGCTACGCGCAGCTGACCGTCACCTGGGCCTACTGAGGCCCGGTGCCGGGACGATGCGCATGCAGGCACTGGGGATGCTGGCCGCGCTGGTGGCTTTTCCGGCGGCGGCGGTCGATACCGCCTCCGTCGAGGCCGATGTCGCCGCCGTGGTCCGGCACGAGCACCTGCCCGGGCTGGCCATGGCGGTGGTCGACAACGGGCAGGTGGTCTATCGCCACGCCGAGGGCGCGCGTGGCGATGGCGGCCGCATCGACGAGGACACGCTGTTCAAGATCGCCTCCAACAGCAAGGCGATGACTGCCGCGCTGCTGGCGCGGCTGGTGCAGCAGGGCAGGCTGCGCTGGGATGATCCGGTGCAGCGGCATCTGCCGGGCTTCCGCATGCACGATGCATGGGTGGGCCAGCAGATGCAGGTGCGCGACCTGCTGATCCACAACAGCGGCCTGGGCCTGGGCGCCGGGGACCTGATGCTGTGGCCGGAACCGAACGCATTCACCCGCGCCGACATCATCGCCGGATTGGCGCACCTGACGCCGGTCAGCAGCTTCCGCAGCCACTATGCCTACGACAACCTGATGTACGTGGTGGCTGGCGAAGTGGCCGCTGCGGCGGGTGGCAAGCCGTACGACCAGTTGATGCGCGAGCAGGTGTTCGAACCACTGGGCCTGTCGCGCTGCCAGGTGGGGGCGTGGTCGGTGAAGCGCGTGGGCAACGTGGCGCAGCCGCATGCCTGGCGCGGCGATCACAATGAGGTGGTGAACGCCGACGCTGACATCAGCCCGGATCTGCCGTCGATGGCCGCTGGCGGCATCCGGTGTTCGCTGCGCGACATGACGCGCTGGATGCAGGTGCTGCTCGATCCCACCCTGGCGCCCGGCTGGCTGGATACGGAGCAGCGCCGCACGCTGTGGACCCTGCACATGCCGATGCCGCTGGGTGAGCGCCAGCGGCGCTGGGACAACGCGCATTTCTACGGCTACGGCTATGGCTGGCGCGTGTCCGACATGGACGGCCAGTGGAAGGTGGCGCACACCGGCACGCTGTCCGGCATGTATTCGTCGCTGGCGCTGCTGCCCGACCGCAAGGTGGGCGTGGTCATGCTGATCAACGGTGATGGAGAGGATGCGCGTACCGCATTGATGCAGGCCGCGCTGAAGCGCTTTACGGCGCCGGACGATGCGCGTCCGGCGCTGGAGTACCTGGCCGAACTGAAGGCAGACCAGGCGGCGCGCGCGGCAAGCGGCCGTCGGCGGCCGGCGACGTCGGAGGCACGGCCGACATCGGACGCCGATCTGCCGCGCTGGCAGGGCCGCTACACCGATCCGTGGCTGGGGCCGGCCTCGCTGTGCCCGGGCAAGGACGGCCTGCGTTTCAGCGTGCACAAGTCGCCCCGGCTGCAGGCGGCTGTGCTGCAGCTGCAGGGGCGCTGGCTGCTGCGCTGGGATACGCTGGGCGACGACGCACAGGCCTGGCTGCAACCCGGGGACGGTGCGTCGCCCACGCTGGACCTGCGCGCCATCGATCCGGACATCGACTTCAGCTATGACTTCCAGGACCTGCATTTCACTCGTACTGGCGACTGCGCTGGCGGCGACCACCGGCGCCGCTGAGCCACCGCGCGTTTCACCGGCCACCGACGCGGCCAGTGCCGGACTGGTGGAGATCCGCACGGTGTCGCCGCGCATCGACCTGGATATCCGCTATGCCGGCGCCAACAACTTCACCGGCGCGCGCGTGCCCGGCTACGAGGCGCCTTCGTGCTACCTGCTGGCGCCGGTGGCGAAGGCACTGGCACAGGTGGAACAGGACCTGCGCGCCGATGGCTTCGGCCTGCGCCTCTACGACTGCTACCGGCCGGTGCGTTCGGTGCAGGCCTTCATGGCCTGGGTGAACGATCCACACGAACGCTCGCGCAAGGCCCTGCAATACCCTGACCTGGACAAACCGCGCCTGCTGGCCGACGGCTACATCGCCGAGCGCTCCGGCCACAGCCGCGGTGCCACGGTGGATCTGGGCCTGCTGGATTGCCGCAGCGGAACGTGCACGCCGTTGGACATGGGCACGGACTTCGATTTCTTTGGCCCGCGTGCGCATACCCAGACCCGCGGGCTGAGCGCTGCACAGCAGGCGAACCGCCGTCAGCTGGTGCAGGCGATGGCGCGCCACGGCTTCGTCAACTATCCGCAGGAGTGGTGGCACTACACCCTGCAGCCCGAACCGGATCCCGGCACCGCGTACGACGTCCCAGTGCTTTAGCGTTTGTTGGCAGGGGCGCCCTCGACAATTTCCGCTGCTCTTGGTAGCTGTCGACCTTGGTCGACACGGTAGATCCACGCCATGCGTGGGTGCTTTCCGTTCAACCCCGGAGATATTCGATCTCGATGGAGATTCATCCACGCATGGCGTGGATCTACCGGGGCCAGCGGATTGGGTCCGGGGCAGATCCCTTACACTGGCCGCCATCCCACTGTTGCCCACGCGATGAACCTTCCCCTGCACTTCGGCCTGCTCGGCACCCTGGAAGCGGGCGCCATCGCCCTGCTGGTCGGCCTGCTGGTGTACCTGCTGTGGTCGCGGCTGTGCCGGCTGCTGCACTGGTCGATGGGCCATGCGATCGGCTGGGCCTGCGTCATCTCGGTGGTGATCTCCGCCGGCATCGATGCGTGGAAGCTGTTCTACATGGGCATCGTGCGGCTGGAATCACCGCTGTATGCGCGCCTGTTCCTGGCCACCATCCATGATCCGAACGAACTCGGCAGCCGGGTGGTGCTGGAAATCGCCGGCGCGCTGGCCGGGGTCGCACTGGGCTGGGTGATGTTCAGTTCGCGGTCATCGGAAAAAACCGTCGACTGACGCAGGTTTTTCGTTGCCTCGCGGTTAAACGCCAACGCGTTGAATGCCGGGCTTATGAGCCACTCACTTCCTGCTAACCACCGCGCTAACGCATGCGCGCTGGCCAGTGGTTAATCATGCGTGTGGGCGCCGGTTGAGGGGCAAAATCGATTCAGAAACGCGGTGGCAGGGTAGGTGCCGTGCGGAAACAACAGGCCGCGCAACACCACCCAACAGGTAGGAGACACCCCTGATGACTATTCGCAACCGCAAGCCCCTGATCGCCCTGATCGTCGCCGCCGCCAGCGTGCTGGCCCTCCCGGCGATGGCCCAGTCGGCCAAGCAGCAGGCCGCGCATGCGCAGAATGAAGCCGCGCAGGCCCAGCAGGCGGCGGCACAGGCGGGCCAGGCGGCCGACCAGGCCTCCAACGCGGCTGCAGCGGCCTCGGCGCAGGCCAACGGCGGTGGCCAGACCTGGGCCAGCATCGATACCGATGGCAACGGCACCATCAGCAAGTCCGAGGCCCAGGTGAACGCGGGCCTGGCCCAGGTGTTCGACCAGGCCGACAGCAACAAGGACGGCGAGCTGAGCGCCGACGAGTACAAGGCCTACGTGGCCGCCCAGCAGGCCGGCGCGGGTGCCGGCGCGGCGCAGGGCCGTTGATCCAGACTAGATTCGGGAAGACCGGTGCATGGAACCCGGGCGGCGGTGGCCGCCCGGGTTTTTCCCGTCATCGCGGCCCCTGTATCCTTGGCCGATGAACACCTCCATGCCTGCGCCATCGCGCGCCATCGGCCTGGTCGGTTTTGACGGTGACGATACGCTGTGGAAGAGCGAGGACTACTACCGCAAGGCCGAGCAGGATTACCTTGACCTGTTGTCGCGCTACGTCGACGTGCACGACACCCAGACCGCGCGCCACCTGCTGGAAGTGCAGCAGCGCCACCTGGGCACCTTCGGCTACGGCGTGAAGAGCATGACCCTGTCGATGATCGAAGCGGCCATCGACATCACCGGCCAGCGCATCGACGCCCGGGACATCCAGCGCATCCTCGATATCGGCCACGACACCCTGCGTCACCCGGTGGAGCTGATCGACGGGGTACGTGACGCGGTGGCGGCCATTGCCGAGCACTACCCGGTGGTGCTGATCACCAAGGGTGACCTGTTCCACCAGGAAGCGAAGATCAAGGCCGCCAACCTGGGCGAGCTGTTCCCGCGCATCGAGATCGTCTCCGAGAAGGACCCGGAAACCTACGCTCGCGTGCTGGCCGAGTTCGACCTGCCGATGGAGCGCTTCGTGATGGTCGGCAACTCGCTGCGTTCGGATATCGAGCCGGTGGTCACCCTCGGTGGCTGGGGCGTGCATACCCCCTATGCGGTGACCTGGGCCCACGAGACCCAGCACGGCGTGGCCGATGACGAGCCGCGCATGGTCACCGCCGATACTGCCCGCGACTGGCCGGCTGCGCTGGCGGCGATCGAGGCCAAGGCCGCCGCGGCAGCCTGACAGGGCGCGGCGGCTGCGGCAGAATCGGGGCATGAACCACCGACTGCGCGCGCTGTTGCTGTCCCTGCTGCTGGTGCCGGCCACCGTGCTGGCCCAGCAGACCGCCGAGCGTTCGGCGGACTACACGGTGGAAACCGGTGACCGCTGGATCGATGCCCAGCTGCAGGACATCAACCACTACGCCGAACGCTACCCCGACGCCTTCCTCGATGAAGTGTCGCGCTACGCCGATGTCCCCCGCGGCTACCTCAATGCGCTGTTCACCACCCATGGCTGGCAGGCCGGGGATATCTATTTCGCCTGTTTCTGGGCCAAGGCCAGCGCACAGACCTGCCGCGACAGCGTGCGCGCCTTCAGCCAGAACCCGGAGGGGGGCTGGGAGGCCGTGGTGAAGCGCATGCCCACCAGGCCGGAGAACCTGCATTACCGTGCCGTGCGCCACGCCATCGTGGCCAGCTACCGGCACTGGGACCGGCCGATTACCCTGGATGCCACGCTGAAGCGACAGTTGAAGCGGTAGTGCCGGCCGCTGGCCGGCAACTGCACCCTTCCAGGCATCAGGAGGTTGCCGGCCAGCGGCCGGCGCTACCCGGTCATGTTGCTCTGCATATCGCCGCCGCACCGCGCTCCGGCGACAATACGGGTCCGAGCTGTTCCCTGTTCCCGTAATCGAGTGACTGATGAGCGCCTCTTTCGTTTCGCCTGATGTGATCCGCCGCCTGTTCGCGCAGGCCATGTCCCGCATGTACCGCACCGAAGTGCCGCTGTACGGCACGCTGGTGGAACTGGTGGAGCGGATCAACGCGCAGGTGCTTGCCCAGGACCCGGCACTGGCCGCGCAGCTGCAACGCAACGACGAGCGTGCGCGCCTGGACGAGGAGCGCCACGGCGCGATCCGCGTCGGCACCGCCGAGGAACTGGCCACGCTGCGCCGCCTGTTTGCAGTGATGGGCATGTACCCGGTCGGCTACTACGACCTGTCGGTGGCCGGCGTGCCGGTGCACTCCACCGCGTTCCGGCCACTGACCGGCGCGGCGCTGGCGCAGAATCCGTTCCGCGTGTTCACCTCGCTGCTGCGCCTGGAGCTGATCGAAGACGAAGCCCTGCGTGCCGAATCGGCGAAGATCCTGGCACGCCGCCGCATCTTCACCGACGGTGCGCTGGCGCTGATCGACCAGGCCGAGCGTGACGGTGGGCTGTCGCAGGCCGACGCCGAGCGCTTCGTCGATGAAGCCCTGGAGACCTTCCGTTGGCACGGCGATGCCACGGTCGACCTGCCGACCTACCACGCGCTGCACAACGCGCACCGGCTGGTGGCCGACGTGGTCAGTTTCCGCGGCCCGCACATCAACCATCTGACCCCGCGTACGCTGGACATCGACGCCGCGCAGGCGGCGATGATCGAGCACGGCATGGCGGCCAAGGCGGTGATCGAAGGCCCGCCGCGCCGCGCCTGCCCGATCCTGCTGCGCCAGACCAGCTTCAAGGCGCTGGAAGAGGCCGTGCATTTCCCGGATGCGGACGGTGGCGATGCCGGCACCCACACCGCGCGCTTCGGCGAGATCGAACAGCGCGGCCTTGCGCTGACCCCGAAGGGCCGCGCGCTGTACGACCAGCTGCTGTCGCAGGCACGTGATGCCGGCGGCGAAGGCAGCACCGGTGGCGACTACGGCCAGCGCCTGCAGGCGGTGTTCGCCAGCTTCCCGGATGACCATGACACGCTGCGCCAGGAAGGATTGGGCTACTACCGCTATCAGCTGACCGACGCCGGCCGCGCCGCGCCGGAGCGCGTGGCCGATCTGCCGGCCGAAGTGCTGGTGGCCGCAGGCCTGGCCACGGCCGATCCGATCGTCTACGAGGATTTTCTGCCGGTCAGTGCCGCGGGCATCTTCCAGTCGAACCTGGGCGGCGAAGAACAACGCGCGTATGCCGCGCATGCCAACCGCGAGGCCTTCGAGCAGGCGCTGGGCGTGGCGGTGAATGACGAGTTCGAGATCTACGAGCGGCTGCAGGCCGAATCGCTGGCGGCGTTGCGCACCGCGTAAAGGCAGAGCCGGCCGCTGGCCGGGCAACGCGTGAAGGTAGAGCCGGCCGCTGGCCGGCTGTAGGGGGAGCCGGCCAGCGGCCGGCTCTACCCGATGTCCGGACCCGGGGTCAGCCCTTCATCGTGCCGGTATCCAGCCAGCGCTGGTGCCACGACAGCGCTTCCGGCAGCAGGTGCGGGGTGTGCTTGCCGTAGCTTTCGCGGCTGGCACGGTCGAAGTAATCCTGCAGCTGCGGACGGAAATCCGGATGCGCGCAGTTGTCGATCAGCACCTGCGCGCGCTTGCGCGGGGTCAGGCCGCGCAGGTCGGCCAGGCCCTGTTCGGTGACGATCACCGACACGTCGTGCTCGGTGTGGTCGACATGGCTGGCCATCGGCACGATCGCCGAGATGGTGCCGTTCTTGGCAGTGGACGGGCTCAGGAACGCCGACAGGAAACCGTTGCGGGCAAAGTCACCGGAACCGCCGATGCCGTTCATGATCCGCGTGCCCATCACGTGCGTCGAATTGACGTTGCCGTAGATGTCCACCTCGATCATGCCGTTCATGCCGATGCAGCCCAGGCGGCGCACCAGTTCGGGATGGTTGGAGATCTCCTGCGTGCGCATGATGATGCGCTCGCGGTAGAAATCGATGTTCTCCTTGAACGTCTCGTTGGCCTGCGGGCTCAGCGCGAAACCGGTGCACGAGGCGTAGCTCAGCACGCCGTCGCGCAGCAGGTCGAGCATGCCGTCCTGGATCACTTCGGTGAACGCAGCCAGGTCGCGGAAACCGCTCTTGGCCAGGCCGGCCAGCACGGCGTTGGGGATGTTGCCCACGCCCGACTGCAGCGGCAGCAGGTTCGGCGGCAGGCGGCCCTTCTTCACTTCGTGCTTGAGGAACTCGATCAGGTGCGAAGCGATCTGCTCGCTGGTCGCATCGATCGGGCTGAACGGGCTGTTGCGGTCCGGGCCGTTGGTGCGCACCACGGCCACGATCTTGTCCGGGTCGCAGCGCAGCGCGGTGTCGCCGATGCGGTCGTTGGCGTTCACCAGCGGAATCGGCTTGCGGTGCGGCGGCAGCGCGGTGCCGTAGTAGATGTCATGCATCCCGTCGACGCCGGCCGGCTGCCATTCGTTGACCTCGACGATCACCTTCTTCGCCAGGTCCAGCCAGGTCTTGTTGTTGCCGACCGAGGTGGAGGGCACCAGCGAGCCATCTTCGCGGATGGCCGAGACTTCGATCACGGCGGTATCGATCTCGCCATAGAAGCCGAACCACACGTGCTGGGCGACGTGGCTGAGGTGGATGTCGATGTAATCCAGCTTGCCCTCGTTGATGCGGTTGCGCGCATCCGGATCGCTCTGGAACGGCATGCGCATGGCGATGCCATCGGCCTTGGCCAGCGCGCCATCCAGTTCCGGCGCAGTGGAGGCGCCGGTCATCAGCTTGATCTGGAAGGGCTGGCCCTGGGCGTGCACCGCTTCGATGCGGCGGGCCAGTTCGACGGGGACGGCCTTGGGATACCCGGAGCCGGTAAAGCCGCTCATGGCCACGGTTTCACCGGGCTGGATCAGCGCGGCTGCGGCCTCGGCGGAGACCACGCGGTCACGAAGACGCGCGTTGGCGATGCGATCAACAGACATGACGACAGTGTTTCTGGGGGGAAACCCGATTATCGGCCATCCTCATCCGTACGGGGGGTTCTACCTTCGTGGAATGGCTTTTCCCCCAGGGGCTCACCCATACCCACCGGTTCTGTTTTGCAGTGCAGCGTGCAAACTGCTTTCGCAGCCCGCACGATGGCCCTGCATCCCGACGTGGGGGAGGGAGCAGAGCCCGCTGGCAGTTCGCTGCAAGCGGGCTTTTTTATTGCCTGTCGCCCCGTATGAATGCGCGGTGCCCATTATCGGTAGTGCCGGCCGCTGGCCGGCAACCCCGGCAACCTTCGGCGGGATCAGCGGATCTGCCGGCCAGCGGCCGGCACTACCGGATCATCGGATCTGCCGGCCAGCGGCCGGCACTACCAGGTCATCGGATCTGCCGGCCAGCGGCCGGCACTACCGGGTCCGTCGCGTCCCGGCCGGGTCGATACAATCCGCCCATGACTCTTGCTCCCGCAGACCTGCCCGCCGCCCTGCAGCCCCTTGTCGACCGCGCCCTGGCGCGCCTGGCGCAGGTCCTGCCCGGGCCCATCCCCACGGAATGGCTGCCGTTGCTGACCCGGCTGGCGGTAGCCAGCGACTTCGCACTGGACACCCTGGTGCGGCAACCGGCGTTGCTGGCGCAGCTGGCCGCGCCCGGCTGCCCGCCGATCCCGGCCCCGGTGCTCGATCCGCTGCAGCCCAGCGACTGGCCCGCACAGCTGCGGCGCTGGCGCACCGCCATGTCCTCGCGACTGATCTGGCGTGACCTGGCCGGGCTGGACGACGTGGCGCAGACGCTGGCCGGCGCCACCACCCTGGCCGAGGATTGCCTGCGGCTGGCGCTGGATGCCCTGCAGCAGGAATTCGCACAGCGCCACGGCGTGGTCCGCGATGGCGACGGTGCCGCGCAGCAGCTGGTGGTGTTCGGCCTCGGCAAGCTGGGCGGCGGCGAGCTCAACTTCAGTTCCGATATCGATCTGGTCTATGCGTATCCGCAGGGCGGCGAATCCGACGGTCCGCGTGCGCTGGCCGCCGAAGAGTATTTCGCACGCCTCGGCCAGCGCCTGGCCAAGCTGCTGGACGAAACCACCGTCGATGGCTTCAGCCACCGCGTCGACCTGCGCCTGCGCCCGTTCGGCAGCGCCGGCCGCGTGGCGCTGTCGTTCGCGGCGATGGACCAGTACTTCCAGCGCGAAGGCCGCGACTGGGAACGCTATGCGTGGCTGAAGGCGCGCGCGGTCGCCGGCGATATCCAGGCGGGTGAGGCGTGGCTGCAGACCCTGCGCCCGTTCGTGTACCGCCGCTACCTGGATTTCACCGCACTCGACGGCCTGCGCGAAATGAAGGCGGCGATCACCGCCGAAGTCGCGCGCCGCGAGCTGCACGAAGACATCAAGCGCGGCGCCGGTGGCATCCGCGAAATCGAGTTCCTGTGCCAGGCGCTGCAGCTGATCCGCGGTGGCCGTGAGCCGGCGCTGCGCGAGCGCCGCCTGCTGGTGGCGCTGGACGCGCTGGTGGCCGGTGGGCAGATCGCGCCCGAGGATGGCAGCGCGCTGCGCGAGGCCTACCTGTTCCTGCGCCGCCTGGAAAACCGCCTGCAGATGCTGCGCGACGCACAGACCCACGTGCTGCCCAGCGACGCGCTGGACCGCACGCGCATCGCCGTCGGCCTCGGCTACCCGGACTGGGACGTGCTGCGCGCGGCATTGGCTGTGCAGCAGCAGCGGGTCAGTACTGAATTCGCCGCGTTGCTGGCCCCGCGCAAGGGCCAGGCCGCGCCCGACGCGCTGGCCAACTACTGGCGCAGCCTGCCCGAAGGCAGTAACGCACCGCTGCTGGCCGAGGCGGGTTTCCTCGACGCCAATGGTGCCGACCAGTCGCTGCGCGATTTCGCCCAGGGCACCGGCGTGAAGTCCTTGTCCGACGCCGCGCGTGCACGGCTGGATCGCGTACTGCCGGCGCTGCTGCATGCGGCCACGCGCTCGCCGCAACCCGACGCCGCGCTCAAGCGCGTGCTTGGCCTGCTGCAGGCCGTGTTGCGCCGGACCAGTTATCTGGCACTGCTGGACGAACAGCCCAGCGCGCTGGCGCGTCTGGTCGATGTGCTGGCGCGCAGCGCGCTGTTGGCCGAGCGCCTGGCCGCGTATCCGCTGCTGCTGGACGAACTGCTGGATGTGCGCGTGTCCGGTCCGATGCCCGATGCCGCCGGCATGCTGGCCGAATGCCAGCAGGTGCTGGCGGTCGAAGATCCCGAATCGGCACTGCGCTGGCTCAACGAGACGCGGCTGGCGCTCAGTTTCCGCATGGCGATGGCCACGCTGGACGGTCGCCAGGGCGCGGTGGACAGCACGCGGCAACTGGCCGAACTGGCACAGGCGGTGGTGGTCACCGTGCTGGCGATGGCCGAGGCGGACATGCGCGCCGCGCACGGCGCGATTCCCGGTGGCCGCTTCGCGATCATCGGCTACGGCAGCCTCGGTGGCCTCGAACTGGGCTTCGGTTCCGACCTGGACCTGGTGTTCCTGCATGACCACCCGGCCGGCGTGGAGGCCAGC
The DNA here is from genome assembly GCF_900101175.1 of Stenotrophomonas pavanii. Lineage (GTDB taxonomy): Bacteria > Pseudomonadota > Gammaproteobacteria > Xanthomonadales > Xanthomonadaceae > Stenotrophomonas > Stenotrophomonas pavanii. The sequence continues at coordinate 57,824 of NZ_FNFQ01000003.1, forward strand.
GACGGTGCGCGTCCGCTGGAGCCGGGGCGCTGGTATGCGCGGCTCGCGCAGAAGGTGATGGCGCTGCTCGGTGCGGTCACTGCCGCCGGCCGCCTGTACGACATCGATGTGCGCCTGCGCCCTGACGGCGGCAAGGGGTCGCTGGTATCTTCGCTGGCCAGCTACACCGAGTACCAGCGCGAGCGTGCGTGGACCTGGGAACACCAGGCGCTGGTGCGTGCGCGGGGCGTGGCCGGCGATGCCAGCCTGCTGGCCCACTTCGAACAGGTGCGTGCACAGACGCTGGGGCGCGAGCGCGACATGGCCACGCTGTATGCCGACGTGCTGAAGATGCGCGGCCGCATGCGCACCGAACTGGACCGCAGCGACGCCGCGCGGCTGGACCTGAAGCAGGGTGCCGGTGGCGTGGTGGACTTGGAATTCCTGCTGCAGACCGGGGTACTCGCGCGCAGCGCGCAGGTGCCGGCGCTGCTGCAGCCGCGCGACACGCCGTCGTTGATCGATGCGCTGGCGGTCGCCGGTTTCCTGCCCGATGCCACCGCGCAGGCGCTGCATGGTGCGCACGCCACGCTGTTGGACGTGGGCCTGGCCTGCACGCTGGACCGCCGCCCGCGACTGGCCCCGACCACGCCGGCGATTGAAGAGGCGTGTGCAGCGATTACGGCGGCGTGCAGAGCGGCAGAGCTGCCGTTCGCCTGAGTGCCGGATGGCGGAGGACTACAGTTGGTAGATGCCAACCTTGGTTGGCATGAATGCAAAGCGCCAACCAAGGTTGGCACCTGCCAGAGCAATGGCGGTCAGCCAGCCGCGCGCAGCGGCGCCATCTTCCACAACAACGCACGGAACGGGGCCAGCAGGCAGACGCCGATCGCCAGCTTCACTGCCAGGTCGCCAGCGGCCCAGCTCACCCACGGCAAGGTGGAACCGGCAAACGCGATCGACCAGAAAATGGTGGTGTCCACCGTCGCGCTGCAGGTGGTGGCCACCATCGGTGCGCGCCACCAGCTGCCACGGCGCAGGCGGTCGAATACGGTGATGTCCAGCAGCTGGGCCACGATGAAGGCCGAGCACGAGGCAATGGCGATGCGCGGGGTGGCCACCCAGATCGACAGCAGCACCGCCACCGCGAAGCCGATCCACGCCACCCGGCGCGCCGGGCCCGGGCCGAAGCGACGGTTGATCAGGTTGCTGACCAGGAACGCGACCGGATAGCTGAAGGCGCCCCAGGTCAGCCAGTCGTTGATCGGGTACTGCACCAGTACGTTGGACAGCAGCACCACCGCACCCATGGCCAGTACCGCCAGCACCAGGGCGCGTGGGGTCAGCGGGGCAAACAGAGGGGCAGGACGCACGGACATGGCGAGCCAGGGGGACAAAGGGGATCGCCCATTATCCGCCCGGCCTGCGGCAAAGCCAAAACCGGTCGTTCAGCTTTACAGCGCTTCACTCATCACATCACCGGCGGCATAGGCCGTCGGCACATAGGCCAGGGTCTGGCCCTGGGCGCTCTTCACGTTCCAGCCGGCACCGGCCTCGGTGGGGTCGAAATGCACCCGTTGCCCGACCACGAAGGCCGCCGTCGGGTTCTCGCCCTGCGGCTGCACCGGCCAGCGCAGGGTGGCGGTGTGGTCGGCCTTGTCCGGTACCTGCAACTGCACTTGGCGCTCGCCCGTGGGCGTGGTCTCCACCTTCTTCACTTCCATCGGCGGCAGCGGCACCGCCTTGGTGCGGGTCGCCCTGGCGTTGCGCTCGCTGGCCTTGAACGGTGCCTTGGACAGTTCGGACAGGCCCATCGACGCCGCCAGCGGCAGCGACAGCACCACGAACGAGGTCACGATCACGCTGGCCTCGCTGCTGTTCAACTGCGGCGCGGCGCCGGCATGGACGGTGGGCACCAGCAGCGCCGAGAGCAGCAATGCAGTGGCGGGAACGCGCAGGCAACGGAGCATGGAGACCTCCTGGTCAGCGTGGGGCGGCGGCTCAGCGCCGGGTGTCAAAGATGTCGCGCGGGCCGGTGGCCTCGGGCAGGTATTCCAGCGGGCGGCCCTGGTTGTCCTTCAGCTGCCAGCCCTGGTCGTTGCCGGTTGGCTCGAAGTTCACGGTCTGGCCCACGGTGAACTGCACAGCAGGATCGCCGATGCCGCGCGGGTACTGCATCGATGCCGTGTTCTGCGGGTCGTTGGCATCACGCAGCAGCACTTCGCGGCGGCCGTCGACGGTGGTGGCGATGGCGCTCACCTCCATCTGCGGCAGCTTGATCTGCTGCGGGCGGGCCAGCGGCCGGCCGGCGTCGGCCGCATCCTGGGCTTCCTTCGCCGCGGCGGCGCGGGCCGAGGCCACCATCTGCGTGGACATTTCCAGGCTCGGTCCCTGCGGGCCCGGGTCATGGATGATCACGATGCGGCGTTCGGCGTGGGCGGCCGTGGACCAGGCCAGGCCGGTGACGATCACCGTCGACAGTACAGAGGCAAGCAGCGGACGCATGTCGTTCTCCTCAGGGAAATCAGGGGGCGGCGGCGGTGGCACCGGCCACCGGCACATGGGGGATCACCAGTTCCTGCTGCAGCTGGCTGCGCTGGTGCAGGAAGTCGAACACCGATTCCACCGTCACCACCGAATAGTTGCCGGAGATGCGTTCGCCGGCCGGATGGTCGGTGGTGGTGGCGTTGGCCACGAACAGGCGCGCACCCACGCGCTTGCCGAGGCCGATGTGCAGCACGCTGGGCTGGTATTTCTGCTGGCGCAGCCAATGCTGCGCCTGTTCGCGCTTGACGATGGCCGGCGTGCCTTCGGCCTGCGCCATCGCCGCCGCCAGCACTTCCAGCACCCACTGGTTGGAGTTCTGGTAGTCGGTGGCGAACGGGTAGGCAACCACGTTGTACTTCGTTTCGTGCAGCGCCTTGGGCTGGATCGAGGGCGACACCAGCATCGCGCGCAGGGCCGCACGCAACGGCGCCGACGGTACGCCAATGCGCAGGTCGGTATGGCCGCCACTCTCGCCGACAAAGTTGCCCAGGCCCTCGTGGTACAGCTGCGAGCTGTCGGTCTTGCAGCGGTTGAGCAGGTGCATCGCACGCCAGCGGCCGTCGTCCTCGCGCAGCAGGAAGGCCAGGTGGCTGTGGCGCAGGCCGTAGCGGCTCAGGTCCTGGCCACCGCGCGCGGCGACCACGACGTCCACGTCGGGCAGCGCGTCCAGCCGTTCGGCGGTGGTCCAGGCTACGTCCAGCATCGCCGCCTGCGAGGCCACGCTCGGGGAGCGCTCGCGGCAGGCGGTGCTGTTGGCCCAGGCTGGTGCGGCCAGCAGCAGGCTGGCGATCAGCAGCAGGGCGCCGGGCAGGCGGGAAAAACGATCCATGTCGATACCTTCAACGACGGGCAGGCCCGCGCGCCGATCATACGCTGCTCGGCGCAACGGGCGATCCACGCCCTTGCGCCGCGCAATCGGGTCGTGCCGGCCGCTGGCCGGCAACGGCAGGGTTTGGCAATGCGTGCGGCGTTGCCGGCCAGCGGCCGGCACTACCGTGATGCCAGGTGCAGCGTTGCCGGCCAGCGGCCGGCACTACCGAGATGCCAGGTACAGCGTTGCCGGCCAGCGGCCGGCACTACCCCAATGCCAGGCGCTGCTTCACTTCCGCCGCCACCCGCGCGGTTTCGCGCAGCGGTTCGATGCGGTCGTACTGCCAGTCCAGCCAATGCGGCTGCAAGCGCCCACGCGCGCGCAGCTGGTGCTGGAAGCGCGCCAGGCGGCCCTGCGCGGTACTGGCCAGCGCCACCATCACCGGCATGCGCGTGGCGCACGCCTCCGAGAGCAGGTTCACCGAATCGGGCGAGACCACCACGCGGTTGGCCCAGCCGAGCAGGCCACCATAGGGATTGGTGCCGTCGCCGCCATCGCCCCAGATCACGTGCGGCAGGTCGGCGAATTTCGCGCGCAGGACCTCGGCCAGGGCCGGCGGCGTACGACGCGAGGTCGTTGCCAGCAGGCTGCCGCCTTCGCTGCGGATCTGCTCGGCCAGCGCCTGGAACACGCCGACCATCGCGGTCTCGTCCCACGGTGCCAGCGGCGTCGGCCCACCGACCAGCAGTGCGGTGCGCGGGCCGGGCAGGGTACTGAAGCCGGCGAACGCGGCGCGGCCCCAGGCCAGCCAGTCATCGTCCACCGGGTTGAGGCTGCCGAGCAGGGTCAGCACGTTGCTGCCGCGCAGGGCATCGTGTTCGGGCACCACCACCACGTCCCAATGGCGGGCGCTGATGCGCGGGTCGAGGATCTGCACCACCTGGCTGCCGCGTGCACGCAGCACGCGCAGCGCGCCTGCGGCCTGGCGCCCGCAGCCGATGGCCAGCGCCGGCGCCTCGTTGGCTAGTGACGCAAAGGCCTCGCCGTAGCCGTTGACATCGCCGGGCAGGCGGCGCGGCGACAGCCAGCGCCAGGGCGCACGCGGTTGCAGGAGCAGCGGTCGGTGGGTGCCCTGGCGCAGTGCCGAGGCCAGCGCGACCGCCTGGCGGACATTGCCCGCGCGGCCGTCAGTGACCGTCCACGGCGCGCTCGATCGTTTCACCATTGGCATTAATTCGTTTCAGCCCTGCTGGGTGTTGCAACAGTCGCGACACTCTACACTGCGGCTCGTCGTTTCGCCCCGCGCCGCCCGCGGGCACTGACTTCCCTTCGCCGCCCTGGAGATCCACCGATGTCCCACGCGCTCGACGCCGCCGCCCTCGACCAGCTGTTCCGCACGGCCCGCACCCAGAACGCCTTCCTCGACAAGCCGGTCCCCGAGAGCCTGCTGAAGGAACTGTACGACCTGGTGAAGTGGGGCCCCACCGCGGCCAACACCACGCCGGCCCGCTTCGTCTTCGTCACCTCGAAGGAGGCCAAGGACAAGCTGGCCCCGGCGCTGTCCGAAGGCAACCTGGCCAAGACCATGGCCGCGCCGGTCACCGTCATCATCGGTTTCGACCTGGACTTCCACGAGAAGCTGCCGTACCTGTTCCCGCACACCGATGCCAAGGCCTGGTTCGACGGCCCGCAGCAAGGCCGCCACGAAGCCGCCATCCGCAACGGCAGCCTGCAGGGCGCCTACCTGATCCTGGCTGCGCGCGCGCTGGGCCTGGATGCCGGCCCGATGTCCGGCTTCGACCCGGCCAAGGTCGACGAAGCCTTCTTCGCCGGCACCTCCATCAAGTCGAATTTCCTGGTCAACCTGGGTTACGGTGACCCGGCGGGCCTGTTCCCGCGCCTGCCGCGCCTGTCGTTCGACGAAGCGGCGCGCATCGCGTAAGACGCTGTATCGGTTTCGGGCCCGCCGTCGTGCGGCGGGCTCTTGCTGCACCGTGTACCCACCCTACGATCCGGAGAGTTCCTCAGATGAGCGCCACCCGTAAACTGCTGCTGCCGCTGGCCCTGACCCTGGCCATCGCCGCCTGCTCCAAGCCGGCCGACACCGCTGCCCCGGCGGCCGATGCTGCCGCCCCGGCCACCACCGAGCAGGCCGCCACCCCGGCGGCTGATGCCGCTGCTGCCGCGCCGGCCGCCGAAGCGATCAAGATCGCCTCGGGCACCTACAAGCTGGACCCGAGCCACACCGACGTGCTGGCGCAGTGGAGCCACTTCGGCTTCTCCAACCCGAGCGCGCACTTCGGCAACGTCGAAGGCACCCTGGTGTACAACGCCGAAGACGTGACCAAGTCCACCGTGGAAGTGAAGCTGCCGCTGAGCGGCCTGAACAGCTTCACCGCCAAGTTCGACGAGCACCTGAAGAGCGCCGATTTCTTCGACGCCGCCAAGTTCGCCGATGCCACCTTCAAGAGCACCAAGGTGGAAGCGGCCGGCACCAACAAGCTGACCGTCACCGGCGACCTGACCATCAAGGGCATCACCAAGCCGGTCACCCTGGATGTCACCGTCAACGGCGGCGGCGAGCACCCGATGGCCAAGGTTCCGGCCGCCGGCTTCGATGCCACCACCACCCTGAAGCGCAGCGATTTCGGCGTCGGCGCCTACGCCCCGAACGTCAGCGATGAAGTGAAGATCCGCATCACCACCGAAGCCACCGGCGAGAAGCCGGCGGCTTGATGTACCCGACTCACTCGTCGTGAGAAGGCAGGAGGCCCGCTGAAAAGCGGGCCTTCTTTTTTGGGGTGCGGGTAGAGCCGGCCGCTGGCCGGCTGCTTGCGAGGTGCCCGATCATGAGGGGCTGCCGGCCAGCGGCCGGCACTACCCTGTCGGTGGGGGCGGCCACCTCCGAAGCAGGGTTGCTCAGCGCAATGCGCCCAACCATGCCACGCACGCTTCGCTCGGGCTCTGCTTGGCCTTCACCGCCAGCCCGCTGGCCCGTGCGAACGTCTGCGCGGCCTGCGCCACCACTTGGCGTGCGATCAGCGCCGCCTGCTTGGTGGCCGCCTGTTGCTTGCGCAGCTGCACGATGTGCACCGACGGGCGACCCACCGGCGCGTACTTCTGGTCGCGGCGCAGCACATCGGCCACCTGCGCCACTTCGAATTCGGCCTGCAGGTAGCGGTGCTGCGCCGCCACCAGCTCGCGCAGCGGCGCGCGCAGTGCAGCGGTGTCGGCGAACGCGGCCAGCGCCGCATCGCAGGCGGCGTCATCGGCAAAGCGGGTGCGCAGCGCATCCACGCCGGCCAGGGTCAGTTTGGCCATGTGGGCCTCGTTGCTGCAGGAAAGGAGCGCGATTGTCGCATTGCTTGGTGTGCTCCGGGCCGGGAGGCCTCCGCTTTGGTAGAGTCGACTGCTAGTCGACTGCTCTTGGCGCGATGCCGGAAACCCCCGCGCTGCGCACGATAGTCGACTAGCAGTCGACTCTACCTGGCTGGCATTTCAGGCGCAGCCGCACCCACGGAAGGAAGACCCATGCAGGACGCGCAGTACTGGTTGAACGAGTTCTGGTCGGGCCTGAGCGTGCTCGATCTGCTGGGCGGTAGCGTGCTCGGTACGCTGCTTGGCCTGGTGCTGGGCATCCTCGGCTGGCGCTGGCTGCACCGCCGGGGTTGGTTGCAGCGGCGCAAGCGCTGGCATCACTGGCTGCTGGCCAGCTACGTGGTGCTGCTGCCGCTGGCCACGGCCTTCTTCGGCCTGCAGCTGGGCTTCACCGCCGGTGCGCACCGCGCGCTGTTCAAGCAGCTTGATCATTTCCAGCCGCACCTGCAGACCCTGGTGGAAGGCTGGAGCGAAGGCTTCACCGACTCGCTGGACGACCCGCGCATGCGCGAGGCATTGCGCAGCCAGGGCACGGTGGGCGATGTGGCCGACACCATCGCCTCGGCCTACCTCAGCGAACATCCGCTGCCCGGCCTGGACCGTCTTGGCAACGGCCCGTTGGCGCGCGGTACCGGCTGGGTGATAGGCAAGGTGCGCGAAGGCCTGCTGCGTGGCATGGTGGAAGACACGCTGGTGGACAAGGCCGGCACCCTCGGCCTGGAACCCAAGGTGGTGCGCGAGGCGCTGACCATGCATGTGGATGAGCTGTTGCACACCCATGGCGTGCTGCGGCTGGTGAAAGCGCAGATCAACGGCATGATGCCCGGCGTGTACTTCGGGCTGCTGTTGCCGCTGCTGGCCGTCGCACTGCTGGTGGCGCTGGAGATCTGGGCCGCGCAGCGGTTCGGGTGGACGCGGCAGGGGGTAGTGCCGGCCGCTGGCCGGCAATTGCAGGTTCCCGCCGAGGGTTCATGAGGTTGCCGGCCAGCGGCCGGCACTACCCTCCGGAGGGCGTGCGGACCAACGGTCCGCACCTACCGTCCTTTGATCAATCGCCGTCGGCTTCGTCCGGATGGGCCTTCCAGTAGCCGGTCGAGCGGATCCAATCGCGCGGCACGCCCAGGTGGCCTTCGATGAACTTGCGCATCATCCGTGCGCGGCGCGATTCGGTGGCGATCCAGTAGAAGACATCACCGTCCGGGGCCTCGAAGTCGGTCAGCATGTCTTCCAGCAGCGTGCTGCTGGCCGCCGGGAAGCCGTTGCGCTCCAGCCAGTGGATGCGCACGTTCTCGTACTGCGGCAGGTCCTGGCGCTCGGCCTCGTCGCGCACTTCGATGAAGGCCTGCACTTCGGCACCGTCCGGCAGCACGTCCAGCCAGCGGGCGATGGCCGGCAGTGCGGTCTCGTCGCCGATCAGCACGTAGGCGTCGTAGGTGTCGGCCACCACGAACGAGCCGCGCGGGCCGCCGATCACCAGCGTGTCGCCCGGCTGCGCGCGCTCGGCCCACGGCCCGGCGACGCCCTGGTCGTGCAGCACGAAGTCGATGGCCAGCTCGCCGGTCTCGTGGTCCCACCAGCGCGGGGTGTAGTCGCGCGACGGCGAGGGCGACTTGCCGTCCGGGTAACTGCGGCCTTCGGCGGTCAGCACCGGCAGCACCATCTCGCCGCTGCTGTTTGGGAAGAACAGCTTGATGTGGTCGTCGGCGCCGGGCGAATCGAAGCCGGCCAGATCGTCGCCGCCCAGCACCACGCGGCGCATGTGCGGGGTGACTTCTTCGGTGCGCAGCACGGTCAGTTCACGGAAGCGCACATCCAGGCGCAGGCGCGGGTTGTTGTGTTCGGTCATGGGGATACCTGTAAAGGTGTCGCGCGGGGGCGCGCGGGATGGGGGAGACCTGGCTGGATTCAGTCTGGCTGGGTCGTTGAAAGGGGGGATGCCTCGCTACCGGCGGTACCGTTCAGCAGGGCGGACGCCCGGCTCAGCAGCGCCGCCACCTCGTCTGCCTCGCCCTCGGCCCAGCGGCCGTGGTGATGCACCAGCGCCCGCTTGAACTCGCGCAGGGCAGTGGCCAGCGGCGGCGGCAGCGACGCCTTGGTGATCTCGCGGGCACGGTCGAAGGCTCGCCGTTGCGCGAGGCGTACCTGGGTTCGCTGCACCTTCAGCTCGAACTCGCCGGCGGCGGTGATGCGGAAGATCCGCCTGCCGTCCACTTCCTCGGCCTCGATCCAGCCGGCCTGCTCGAAGCTGGCCAGCAGCGGGTACATGGTGCCGGCGCTGGGCGTATAGGCCTGCATGAACTGGTTGCTGATCAGCTGCATCAGCTCGTAGCCATGGCGTGGCTGCTCGCCGATCAGGGCCAGCACCAGCAGGCGCAGGTCGCCCCGGCTGAGCACCCGTGGCTGGCCGTTGCGGCGCGGCACATCCGGATCGGTGGAACGGGCTCTGGGAGAAGACGTACGGCTCATTTCGATATATCGGTAAACGAGTGTGCAAACGATATATCGATAGCGCGAGCCCGGCAATCATCGATCCGGCCACAAGCGCGTCTGTTTTGGGCCACGGCCCGCCCGCGCACCGCTCCAGGCGATGCGGCGGTCGCTCGCGCCAATCCAGGGGTGCGACACGTTGTCGCCGGTCAAGCGCCCGCGCCCGCGGTCGATACCGCAGGGTGCGCGGGCGCCGCACAACCGTCATCGGCCGCAGTAACACTGCGTCCTGCACATGGTGGCTCCGGGCCCAGCGCGACAGCCGGGCACCGGCTCCAAGGTGCCGCAGTACCCGGAAACAAGGGCCTGTCCTGCCGCCGGACAGGCCGGGACAGGCCTTGCGGACACTGGCCGCATGCGTCCATACGCCAGCGTAGCCAAGTGACGAAAGCCCTTGGTGCGCTACACTTTGCGGTCTAGAAATCTATACAACAGTCGCGCGCGTGCGTGCGGTAATGGGAGCGCTAATGAACTGGTTGAACGAGGTGCTGAACAACGACCCGAATCCTGTGGAAACCCAGGAGTGGATCGAGTCGTTGAAGGCCGTTATTGATGTCGAGGGCTCCGAGCGCGCGCATCAGCTGCTGGAAGGCATGGTGGAACTGACCCGTCGTTCGGGCGCCTACCTGCCGTTCTCTCCCACCACCGAATACGTCAACACCATCGAACCGCAGTTCGAGGCCAAGAGCCCGGGCAACGCCGAGCTGGAATGGCGCATCCGTTCGATCATCCGCTGGAACGCGATGGCCACCGTGGTGCGCGCCAACCGCAAGCCGGGTGACCTGGGCGGCCACATCGCCTCGTTCGCCTCCGGCGCCACCCTGTACGACGTGGGCTTCAACCACTTCTGGCGCGCCCCGAGCGAAAACCACCCGGGCGACCTGCTGTTCATCCAGGGCCACAGCGCCCCGGGCATCTACGCGCGTTCCTTCCTGGAAGGCCGCATCAGCGAAGAGCAGCTGGACAAGTTCCGCATGGAAGTGGACGGCGGTGGCCTGTCCTCGTACCCGCACCCGTGGCTGATGCCGGACTACTGGCAGACCCCGACCGTGTCGATGGGCCTGGGCCCGCTGGCCGCCATCTACCAGGCGCAGTTCATGCGCTACCTGGAAAACCGTGGCCTGATCGAGAAGTCCGACCGCAAGGTGTGGTGCTTCATCGGCGACGGCGAGAGCGACGAGCCGGAAACCCTGGGTGCCATCGCCCTGGCCGGCCGGGAAGGCCTGGACAACCTGATCTTCGTGGTGAACTGCAACCTGCAGCGCCTGGACGGCCCGGTGCGCGGCAACGGCAAGATCATCCAGGAACTGGAAGGCGTGTTCCGTGGCGGCGGCTGGAACGTGATCAAGCTGCTGTGGGGCGGTTACTGGGATGCCCTGCTGGCTAAGGACACCAACGGCGTCCTGAAGAAGCTGATGATGGAAACCGTCGACGGCGAATACCAGAACTGCAAGGCCTTCGGCGGCGCGTATACCCGCGAGCATTTCTTCGGCAAATACCCGGAAACCGCCGCGATGGTGGCCGGCCTGAGCGACGACGACATCTGGCGCCTGAACCGTGGTGGCCACGACCCGCACAAGGTGTACGCCGCCTACCACCAGGCCGTGAACACCAAGGGCATGCCGACCGTCATCCTGGCCAAGACCGTGAAGGGTTACGGCATGGGCAGCGCCGGTGAGGCGCTGAACCCGACCCACCAGACCAAGAAGCTGGACGACGAAGCGGTGCGCCACTTCCGCGACCGCTTCAACATTCCGGTGACCGACGCGCAGCTGGCCGACGGCCAGGTGCCGTTCTACCACCCGGGCCCGGATTCGCCGGAAGTGCAGTACCTGCAGGAACGCCGTGCCGCGCTGGGCGGTTACCTGCCGCAGCGCCGCCGCAAGGCCGACAAGACCTTCGTGGCACCGAAGCTGGAAGCCTACGAGCGCCTGCTGAAGAGCAGCGGCGAGCGCAGCTACTCCACCACCATGGCCTTCGTGCAGAGCCTGAACATCACCCTGCGCGACAAGGAACTGGGCCCGCACATCGTGCCGATCGTGGCCGACGAAGCCCGCACCTTCGGCATGGAAGGCCTGTTCCGCCAGATTGGCATCTACGCGCCGTTCGGCCAGAAGTACAAGCCGGTCGACGCCGACCAGCTGATGTTCTACCGCGAAGACCAGAGCGGCCAGGTGCTGCAGCAGGGCATCAGCGAGCCGGGTGCGATCAGCTCGTGGATGGCCGCCGGTACCAGCTACTCGGTCAGCAACGTGCCGATGCTGCCGTTCTACATCTACTACTCGATGTTCGGCTTCCAGCGCGTGGGCGACATCGCTTGGCAGGCAGCGGACATGCGTACCCGCGGCTTCCTGCTGGGTGGCACCGCCGGCCGCACCACGCTGAACGGTGAAGGCCTGCAGCATGAAGATGGCTTCAGCCATCTGGTGGCCGGTGGCATCCCGAACGTGCGCAGCTACGACCCGACCTTCGGCTTCGAAGTGACGGTGATCCTGCAGCACGGCACCAAGCGCATGATGGAAGACCAGGTGGACGAGTATTACTACGTCACCCTGATGAACGAAAACTACACCCACCCGGAAATGCCGGAAGGTGCGGCCGAAGGCATCGTCAAGGGCATGTACCTGCTGACCGACGCCGGCAAGCCGAAGAAGGGCGAGCTGCGCGTGCAGCTGCTAGGTTCGGGCACCATCCTGCGCGAAGCCATTGCCGCCGCCGAGCTGCTGGACAAGGACTTCGGCGTGACCGCCGATATCTGGAGCTGCCCGAGCTTCAACGAACTGCGTCGCGATGGTTTTGACGTGGAGCGTGCCAACCGCCTGCATCCGGAAGGTGAGCAGCGCAAGGCCTACGTGACCGAGCTGCTGGAAGGCCGCCAGGGCCCGGCGATTGCCGCCACCGACTACGTGCGTGCGTATGCGGATCAGATCCGTGCGTTCGTGCCGATGTCGTACACCGTGCTGGGTACCGATGGGTTTGGCCGTTCGGATACGCGTGCGAACCTGCGCCGGTTCTTTGAAGTGGATCGCTACTACATCGCGCATGCCGCGATTGCGGCGCTGGCGAAGGAAGGGAAGATGACCGCGAAGGATGTGGCCCGGGCGATCAAGCAGTACAAGATTGATCCGGAGAAGGCTAATCCTGTTGGGGTTTGATAATTAAGAAGGGGCAGCGAAAGCTGCCCCTTTTTTTGAATGGATTCGATGAGCCTGGGGAGGGAACATGCAAATGGCGGCAAAGCCCAATGCGTTCGGGGATGTACGTGGAGAGAATGACCACAAAGCGCTCGATGAGTCATTCTATGAATGGCAAGACTATCGGACTCTATTTGAGAGCGTCGACCGGTTCATTGTAGTGGGGCGCCGTGGCACGGGGAAAAGTGCCATCACCTACCGCCTCAGCAAAGTATGGTCTGATCGAAAAACACCAGTGATAAAAATTGCTCCTGTTGAGGAGCAAATGATCGGGCTTCGGCCACTAGCAAAGATGTTCGGCGCCAATCTGTCAAAAATGAGGGCTGGCATCAAGATCGCATGGAAGTACGCGATCCTAATGGAAATCGCCTCAGCGCTATTTTCCGACTATAAGCTCAAAAAATACATTGAAGCGAATAGAGACCTCGCAGAGAAAGTCGCAAACTGGCGCCGCCGCGGGACATCACCAGTTGAGCGGCTTCGATCTATCTTGAAAGATTTTAAGGCTGAGGTTGAAGGTGAGGATGAGCGCATCGCTGAGCTCCCTGCTTTTCTCTCAGTGGAGAGGCTGACAAACGAAATATCAGGAATCGTCTCTGAGTCAGGGCAAGAATACGTATTGCTCGTGGATCGCCTTGATGAGGGCTACGAGCCAGATATTACCGGAACAAGCATCATTGATGGAATTCTGTACGGGACGGACGAAATTAGGTCATCTCTCGCAGGACATTTTAGGGCGATCGTATTTATTCGCGACAACATGCTTCGCGCGATTGAGGCCGAAGATAAAGACTTTACAAGAAATCTTGAGTCCCAAGTTCTTAGGCTTCACTGGGATCCTCAGGAACTCTTCTACATGGTGGCAAAGAGAATTAGGTATGTCTTTGGGATATCCAAAGAGAGCGATGTAAAGGTATGGAACGCCATCACGGCGAACGAACTCCATGGCCGCGAGGGCTTTAGGAGATGTCTGAGACTCACTCTCTACCGTCCTCGGGATGTCATTGCGCTCTTAAATACAGCCTTCTATCAGGCGCAGCGGCAGGGACGGACCACGTTAATTGAGACGGATTTTGACGAGTCCGCTAAAAGCATATCTGTGACTCGCTTCAATGATCTTGGAAAAGAGTATGAGGCTGTGTTTCCTGGGCTAAGAGCATTGGTTTCTTCATTCTCTAGTGGAGACGCAAAGCTCAGGCTTACAGAGGTTCAAGAGAAGATATCTAACGTCATGGCCAGCCCCGGCCTAACTGCTGTCGAGTCTCAGCATTTTGCGATACTAGGGAGCGCGCAAGAGGTTCTCAAAGCGCTATATGGAATCGGCTTTATCGGTGTTTTTGACAAACAAATTGCAAGTTTTGTCTATTCTCACGACGGTAAGAGATTTGATAAATTGCTTGTGGATGAGGATATTCTAATGATTCATCCTTGTTACTGGCCGGCACTCAATATAAGCGGTTTTGAGCTGACTCAGGGTGAGGCGGAAGAAATATATGACGAATATGAGATTGCGATCGAATCTCAGAGTGGTGAGCAGAGAAAGCGTATTCTTGGGCAGCTGATGTCTGAGCTCAACAGCATTCCCGAGGGCGTTGCTGGAGCATCTCAATTTGAAGTCTGGTGTAAGAAGGCAGTCGAGATCGCATTTTCAAAGCAGCTCTCCAATATTCAGCTTAGGCCCAATGCCACTGCCTCCCAACGGCGCGACATTGTGGCGACCAATCAAGGTGGCGGTGTTTGGAAGAGAGTGCTTAATGATTATAGAACCCGGCAAGTGATATTCGAGGTTAAAAACTATGCAAAGATCGGGGTTGATGAGTTTAGGCAAGTTTATGGTTACCTTGGGCGTGAGTATGGGGAGCTTGCGTTTATAATTTGCCGGGATGCTGAGTTCGGTCTTCGCAGGGGAGCGGAGCTGGAGGCGTTTAGGGAGTTCTATAATAAAGGGAAGATAATTATAAAGTTCCCCGCCCAGCAACTCGTGACCATTCTTTCGAAACTGAGAAGTCCGGAGAAGGTGGATGCTGGTGACCTGGCAGTCGAAAGGCTCCTCGATACCTATGTTCGAATGTACGCATCTGGTCAAACTGATGTGCCTAATTCGAAAGGCACGCGGAGAAAGAAGAGGAAGGGTCGGGCAGAGGTGTAAGGGAATGTCGCAGGCTCTGCTGGGTCGAGAATGTCAACCCCCGTCGCTATCTAGTAGAGACGCCAGCTCTCTCCGAGCGCGAATCTCCAACATGTCCTCGGCGCGAGCCTCCTGCGGGTCATTGAACCGCCGCTCATACTGCTGCACATCCTAAAGTCTGGCCCACAAGCGTTTTCGGTGCTGCGCTTGCCATCCTCAGCCCGCCGTTCGGCCTGTGCTGCGATTAGATCGAACCGACAGCTGGGTAGCACCCGCTGTCGACCTGCTCTTGATGTGCCCAAGGGCCCGCGCGCACTTTCTCCGAATGGTCCGCCGCTCGAACTCTGATTCCATCATTCCGCTCATCGGTGTCTCCTTCTAGGAAATCAACACCTGGGTAGGTAACCATTGGGTTATTGCATGGCCTCGGAGGTCTATTGCGTAGACTCAGGACCCAAAAGATCATTGATGAAGGCTATGGCCTTCCGATACTGTTGTCGCAATTGGCCCGTTCTCCAAATGGCCACCAGACAGCGGCTAGGAACTTCATATGACAGATCAATTGCCCGGCCAAGAAGCCCAGGACCTACGGGGTATGCTTGGCAGGATCCTCCGTACATACCAGCAGGCGCGGTCTGAAGTCAGCTTTGGCGGAGAGAATGAAGTCGCAGAAGTCTTTCGGGAGCTAAAGGAGGCAGTCGAGCGCCTTCCGACCGTTGCCGGCAACGAGCATCTAAAAGTGGTCGCGAGCTACGGCAAGGGCAACTGGGCAACAATCCCCTGGCTATCAATCCTTGATCGACGGGAAACCACCACCACTCAGCGTGGGGTCTACGTGGTCTATCTCTTCAGCGAGGCAGGAGACGGGGTCTACCTCACTCTCGCCCAAGGGATCACTGAGCTCGAGTCATTTCATCGGAAGGAGGCCGTTCGAAAGCTCAATGACCGTGCAGAAGGGGTAAGGGCTCTCATCCCCAGCCTCGCCGAAGCGGGCTTCGACTTTTCCGCAGGCATAGATCTCCGCTCCAAAGGCAGCAAGGCGCGCATGTATGAAGCATCCACGATCGCGTCCAAGTACTACGGTGTGGACGAACTCCCGTCCGACGAATCGCTGATCGCCGATCTCGAAACAGCCCTGCAGGCTTACGGCGCAGTCGTCGATGCTCACAAAGATCGGGTGGCGCCACGATTTGATCGCCGCATTGCCCTCGTGGGGACATGGCAGACAATCTCTCGGGACTATGGCTCTGTGCGAGAAGGCATAGATAGCAATGGAGGATGGGCTAGCGGCTGGACATTCAGGCTCCGAGAAGGTGTCCGTGACGAGCTGTCAAGCGGCTTCACGCTCTACATAAATGGCGGCAGGCGGCAGATCGTCGCGAAGGCTCGCGTGGAGGCGCTCCGCTGCGCGCCGTCTGCGGACGGGATGGTCAATCCATGGCCCTCGCTATCAGGGACCTACGATGAAGGAAACCGACTCAACGATAGCGCCAATGGCGCCTATAAAACGTGGTTCAAGCTCGAGGCCATCGAGTTTATTGACCCATTCCCGGTAGCAGAGTTGGAATTGGTAGACGGGCTCTCCACCTCTAAAAGCGTGGTGAATCAGAACGCATTTGGTTACGTGTACGAGCGCCTCAAAGACTCATGGCTCAGGGACAGTGAAAGCCAGGATGCTGCTGGCGTGGAAGGGTCAAGCAGTTCAACCGAGCTCGAGGTCGATCTAGACATGTCTTGGTTGGTGGCTGAGACGCTCCTCGCCGAAGAAGCGCTTGGCAGCATGATCGATTGTCTGCGCGGGAGCCAGCCGCAGCTGATTCTGGCCGGTCCACCCGGCACCAGTAAAACCTGGGTAGCCCAGAAGCTAGCAACCTACCTAACCAGCGGTCGTAAGGGGGCGGTGCGACTGGTCCAGTTCCATCCTAGCTACACGTATGAAGCCTTCATCGAAGGTTTGCGCCCAGTGGCAGGTCCTTCGGGCGTTTCGTTTGACGTGACGGCCGGCGTAGTGCTGCAAGTAGTGCGTGATATGCGCAAGGCCGGGCATCTCAACGATCCAGACCACCCCTACGTCATCATCATGGATGAGGCAAATCGGGCGAATCTCCCAAGGGTTATGGGGGAGCTTTTGTATCTTCTTGAGTATCGGGACCAGGCAATCAGTCTGCAGCTCTCCAAGGAGTTCAAGCTGCCTTCCAACCTGATGTTCATCGCCACGATGAACACCGCCGATCGCAGCATTCGTTCCATAGACGCGGCGATGCGGCGCCGCTTCGAAATTTTCGAGCTTGCACCCGATACTGATGTGTTGGAGCGCTACTTCAATTCCATAGCTCTTCCGTCAGAAGTCGTCATTGAAGGTCTGTCCAGGCTCAATGAACATCTCACTAGGGACCTGGACCGACACCACACCATCGGCCATTCCTTCTTCATGCGCAATGACATGTCGCCAAAAGTTCTTCGGGAAGTCTGGACGCGAAAGTTGTTGCCCCTCATTGAGGAGTATTACTACGATCAGCCGGACGGCATGGGCGCCCTGAGCGTTAACCAGCTATGGCCTGATTATGCTGACTGAAGTTACTCTCGAAGAAAATCGAGAATCGTTCGTTCGCTTATCAGATCAGCAAGTTCAGGCGTTAGAGGGAATTGGTCGTCGGATGGCAGGGCGCCTAAACTGGTGGAGCTCAAAGTCAAAAACGAATACCAACGGTAGCGGTAGCCGGGATGAACAAGCATCAGTGGTTAGCGTCGGGTATCGGCCGAACGGCACCCACCTACTGAAATTTAGAAACGTGGTGGGTGTGGTTCGCCTGGGCGACCTACAGCTCCAGGTTGTGCCGAAGATTCCGCTGAGCCACTTCTGCCACCTCATGGGGAGGTCTGAGGTGGCGCCGAGAGTGGATGATTCCCCAACTCGCGTTGGCAGCTCGCGAGATTTGCGTGAGCTGGTCTGTGGATGGCTGCTGGCGGAAGCTGAGCGAGTGGTGCGGCTTGGGCTGCATAGGGACTACAGCGAGTACGAGGAGGAGCTATCTGAGGTGAGAGGCTCCGTACAGCCAGTCCCCACGGTTCTAGCGAACCTCTCTGGTCGAGTCGCGGTTCATTGCAGCTATTCAGAGCTGGACGAAGATGCGGCGATCAATCGGCTAATGAAGGCGAGCTGTACTGCGCTTGCTTCGGACTCGACTATCGACGCGAACCAGAGGCGGCGCGCACGCCGTCTCGTTTTGGCGATGGGACCTGTGGGTGTACTGCGTGAATCCGATTGGCGATTCCAAGCCACACGTCTACATGCGCGCTATTCAAGGGTACTGCCGCTTGCCAAGCTGGTTCTGGCGTCGCGAGGAGCCTCCATGGAAGCGGGCAATGTCGTGGGAACCTGCTTTCTGGTCCCGACGCCAGGCATAGTGGAGAGCGCTTTACGCAATATCCTCGCAAATGCGCTTTCGCCGATTGACGTGAGGAAGCGTGGGCTCCGCCTAACGGAGGGTGGAATCACGCTCAATCCCGACCTCGTCGTGGATGGAGGTCGCATCGTGGGAGACGTCAAGTACAAATACTTCGGGGATGACTGGGACCGTGCAAGCTTCAATCAGATCGTGGCATTCGCATCTGGCTTTGAAGCAGAGAGAGGATTCATCGTGGGCTTCAGGCACAGGGAGGATGGCTTGGTACCCTTGCCGGCTGCAATCGGAAAAATTCGGGTCAGGAAGTTTGCGTGGGTGGCGTCACCTGGGATAGATCCTTTGCTGAGCGAAAGCGCGATCGCTGAAGAGATCCGAACTTGGATCGGCATGTAAGCCTATGAGTTGAACCGCGCCAAGTTTTTATGTCTGGCGCCACAGGGACCGGAATGGGGCCATCCGATTCAAGTCGTAGTCCTAATCAGAAACCAGGACCAGACCTAATTGGTTGATTCCGGCCGAAGTAGCGGTTGACGCTGCGCCGGGCAGCACTTTCTTCCGCTTGCACCGACGCACTGGTCTGGCACGAGGCGGCCGCTCCAGCGGAGGAGAAGGGTCTGAGCGCAAAGTGTCTCGTGGGCCCGACTTCTGAGGCCAATAATGAGCAACTGCGACGAGGAGTTATCCACCAATAGAGTGGGCTCCCTACGACAGTTGAGCTCGAAGTAGCTGTTCCCAGAAAGTCCCACATCCAACTCCGCACTTCCTGCGGCTAGACGCAAAACGTCCTCGCGCATCACTGCGAACTCAGTGGCAGAGACCTTGGGGTAGGTCCTCAGCTCCAGCTCGCCTTTGGGCAGATAGCGGTGGGTCAGCGCAGTACCCAAAAGCACTGCCACGTAGACAACGGCGTACGTCAGAGACTTCATCGGAAGTCCTGCAGATCGAAGGCGAACAGAGAATGGGCCGCGACGGCAGCCCGCGGACTAGTACATGGGGCTCAAGCCCTCGGCTCTACTCCCGAACCTGCAACCGCTCAATAGCCTGCGCAGTCAACGCCACACACGCCATCTTCAACCCTTCCATAACTCGATCCCCGAGGTATTCCTCGGGCGCACCGTTCTGCCGAGTCCGCTCCGCAGCCAGCATCAGCTCCGCCACCACGCGCAGTCCGGCCAGCGCGCAATCCGCATCCGCCAACTGAAGGCACCGCCCAGCTAGTTGATGCCGCTCCGGCCAGGGTTGGCCATCCGCAGCCGCACCGGTTCCGATGCGGTGCAGCGTGGCGACGAAGGCGTTGGGATCGACGGACGGTTCGCGCTCGGGTTCGGCGTTGTCCGGATCGTACTGCGCGTGCAGGGAACGGAAGTCCGATGTGTTCATGGCAATGCTCCGTACAGGACAGATAGCAGCGCCACCGATAAAGGTGGCGGACGGTGCGGGCTCGAAAACCGGTGTGTACCAGACCGGCGGATCCGAAGATCCCCACGCACCGCCCGCCATGGAAACGCGAACGGATTGCCAGCCGGCGCCACACAAACGGTGGCGCCGGCTGGCACGCGCATACATCTGGTACATAGACGGGTTTTCGAGTCCCGCGCCACCCTTTTCCGGTGGCATGCCAAGGTGTACTCGCATGGTTACGAGATGCCAAGAAACCGTAGGCCGCAGAGGCCGCAAATGCTGACGCTTACGGCATTGTTGCATGGAGCACGCGTGGCAGGACCCTTGCGGTGCAGTGGTTTCGGCCGGTGTTAAGTTACCGCCCGAATGCGCATTGAAAAGCACGGTTTGCAGCTGTTCGTGATCCCAAAAGCGACACGTAGCTCACCGGGCCTATTCGCGCGGCGTGCCAATTGCGACACAGCTTAACTTTGCAGCGCCATGCCGGGCCGCGGCCACAGCGCATCGTCGCGCTCCAGGTCGTAGTCGCTGCCGAAGGCGAGCGCCGCCTCGCGCGGCGTGAGGTCTGTGTAGCAGCCCAGCAGGTGCTCATCCATGCCGGCGTCGCTATGGTCGATGGCGAACAGGTGGAGGAGCTCCTTGTCGAAGGCTTTCAGCCATACGGGGTCGAGCGTGGTCATGGTCATCCTCCCGAGTGCAGGAATAGTGCCTGCACCATCGCATGCCTGCTAACTCCAGAACTGGCCCGTGCAATGTTCATCGGCGGGAATCCCCGTCCCACCCCAAGGTTATGTGAAGCCAGTTCAGGTCCTGCCGGCCTGTGCGGTGTATAAACTGCCGACAAGTGAGTGCTCGAATGTGAGGAACGGATGCGACACCTACTGAGGCCATGGATGGTACTGCTGCCCCTGCTTATGGGCGGCTGTGGTACGCAGGCACCCCAGATGTATGGCGATGGTTTCCCCGTCGCCAAGCCGATGGACCTGGTCCATGCGGGTGCGACGGTAGAGGCGCGTTTTGAATTGCCGCCGCCTTGGGAGAAAGATCCCAAACCTCGCACGTTCCTGATCGGATTCCGTACCGGTGGGCCTGCCAAGCGCCCGGACATGAAACCGGGCGATGTCGACTTCCTTGAAGACGCCCGGATTCCCCTGAAGGTGCAGCTGTGGAAGCTGGAGGGCGATACCGACACGCCCATAGCGCTACAGGTATTGAATCGCGATCTGCCTAGTGTCTGGCAGGGCAGCCGATATCAACCGGCCAAGGGCGACGTGTATGAGTACAGGAGCGCCGTCGGCGCGGATTCGAACAGTCTGGTCAATGCAGGAAAGTACGACATGTCCCTGGCCTACAGGGAGTACGAGGTGGCCCGTGCTGATTCCGGGGATCTGACGGCCGGGAATTACCGGCTAAAGGTGACCAACCTTCAGGGCAATCCGGACGTTGCACATCTCAACATCGAGCTTCTCGTCGCCAACTACAACGTGAAATAGGACTATGGACAGTCAACAGCCTCAACGATTGGCCGTTCCATAGGCTGCGCTAGGACAAGCCCGCATTGGGTCGTCAATGCTCCCTGCTCTGCAGCCCCCGGGCGACTGATCAGCAGCTGTCCCATTCGCTGTGGGCCCAGTTCTCTCGTTCTGTGGCGGCAGCCGTCATAGATTGCTTCCAGGCCTGCGTGTATAAGAAGGTCCGGCGAGAAAACACCTATCAATCAAAGCTGAAGCGAGGACGGACGATGCGGCGACTGGGACGACGGATACTGGGAGCAGGCGCATGCTTGGCTTTAATTCTGCTGAGCGCTTGCCAGGCACAGACCGCTCCGCCGCGTCCTGAGCCTTCTTCCAGTGCTGCGCAGAACAACGTGCCGCTTGTCAGGCCGCTTACGTTGGCGTCAATGGCCGAGCCCATGGTAGTAGAGTTCGATCTTGAGCCGCCCGGTAGAAGCGCCACGCCAACACTCCTGGTTGCCGTTCGCGTAAGTGGGGGGGATGGCGCAGCAGCGCTCGAGCGGGCCTTGACGATTCAACGCGCTGGTCTGCCTGCACGCGTGCTCCTCACTCGGCTCGGGGAAATGGGTGAGGCAAATGCTCCACTCGTGCGTGTTGAGCAGCAGCCAGGAACGACCGCGACTCTTGTGCCAATCAACACTGATGGGCACGTTTCAACAGTGTGGCTTGATGACGTGGACGACACTTCACTTGAGGCAGCGGGGCTGTCCAGTCCGCAAGGGCACTACAAGCAGTTGGCAATGGCATGGGGCCAGAACCTCTCTCCAGGTCGATATCGCCTGAGTGTGGAGTTACTTGACCCCTCGGTGCGCCTTGCGCCAATCCCGGCAGAATTGCTGGTCGCCTACAAGCATAGATCAAAATAGGAGCACTTCATGGACGAGCGATATCGCGTGACAGTCTACGTTGCGGCACCAGGAACCCCACTATTGGAGGGTGGAACATCTGCTGCGGGTCACGTCTACTACACGGTGGACGATGGCCGTGAGAGCATCAGCTATGGCTTTGCGCCGAAGGAGCATGGGGCAACGACCGGTCCCGGCAAGGTTTATGACTCTGACGCGCGGGAGTACCAGAACCCCTTCTATCAGCGGACGCTCGAAATCTCGAAAGATCAGTACGAAAAGCTCAAGGCATTTGGTGCTGCGCCGGATAAGCACGGGTTCAATACGGAGTATCACGGGCTCAACAACAGTTGCATTGATTTCACTTGGGGCGCCCTGAATCACGCGGGGCTTCATCGCACCAATGCGCTGTTCATGCAAGACAAGAGTTTCGAAGGTGGACTGAAGCCACTAAGCAATGTGGAACACATCCGCAGCATTCGCGCGCCCTTTCCAGATAGCGCGTTGAATACCGAGCACTACAACAAAATGCCGGAGAGAACGCTGTTCCAGCGAATCATCAGCGATGAGCAACTGCCGCGGGACGATCGGGATATGCTCGATTCCATCCGCAAGGGAGTTGCGGGCATCGATGAGGCGCACGGCCGTTCCTATGACGGGACCAGCGAGCGGATTTCCTTGGGGTTGTTGGCCACTGCCAAGGAGAACGGGCTGGAGCATGTCGATCATGTGGTGTTGGGTAACGCTCCAAGCAATGGTTCGGCGCAGCGACTGTTCGTGGTGCAGGGGGAGCTCAACGATCCTGCCCATGTGCGGGCGTCGATGACGGCGGAGGAGGCTGCGCGAACACCGGTGGAGCAGTCATTCGCCAAGGTCGAGCAGATTTCGCAGGCCCAGCAGGAGCGCGCCTCCTTGGCGCCGCAGGAGCCAGCCCTGGAGCAATCCCGGGCGCCGCTGCAGATGGGCTGACTTCCAGCGACTGCACGGAAGATCACAGTTTCGAGCGCCTCGGCCTCGAAACTGCTTCCATCTCCACCTGCCCCCCATCCCACCTATGCCATCATCCGCCCAGGACCGCAGCACCCATCAAGGCTGAACAGGCATGGAGCAGGCAACACGCTACACCTTAACCCTTTATCTGGCCGCCCCTGGCACCCCGCTGAAAAGTGGAGGCGTCTCGCCGCGCGGCCACATGTACCTGCATGTCGCTGCGGGCGACGAGGTCCACAGCTACGGCTTCGCGCCACCGCGCCACGCGCCGGGCGAAACCCGTACCGGCGTGCAGTACGCGCAGGTGCGCCACGACGATGCCGACGAGCATCTGGACCCGTACTACAGCCGCACCCTGGAAATCACCGAAGAGCACTACGGCTGCCTGCGTGATTTCGCCGAGGAACCGGCCGAGTTCGAATTCGATGTGGATCGCCCGGCCACCGTCAACCGTTGCAGCGATTTCGTCTGGGCGGCGCTGCACTATGCCGGCCTGCATCCGCTGCCGGCGCCGCTGGACGGCGGCAGCAACCTGGGCGAGTTCGCGGTGCTGTTCAACCTGCCGGAGATCCAGTGCATCGCCGCGCCGTTCCCGGGCAGCGATCTGAATGCCGAGACCCATCATGCGATGCCCGAGCGTGAGGCCGAGCATCATCGCCAGGGCGACCGCGCCAGCAATGAGCCGCCGCCGACGCCGATTGAAGTGGCCGGCACGCTGCTGGACCCTTCGCACCCAGACCATCGCCTGTTCTCGCAGCTGATCCAGAAGGTAGCGGAGCTGGACGCTGCGCATGGTCGCCCGTTCGATGCCGCCAGCCAGCGCATCAGTGCCAGTCTGCTGGTGCTGGCCAAGCAGAACAATCTCTCGCACGTGGACCACGTGCTGCTGAGCCGGCCGACCCAGAACAGCCATGCCGCCGAGAGCATCTTCATCGTGCAGGGCGACCGCAACGACCCGGGGCATCGCCGCGCCAGCATCGCCACCGAGGTGGCGGCCAAGACCGATGTAGCCGATTCGCTGCGGTTGAAGGAGCAATGACGCGACCACTGCGGCGGGCGCTGGTGGTACTGGCGGTGCTGGGCGCGCTGGCGGCATGCCGTGCGTCACCAGCGCCTGAGGTTGCGCCGCCCCTGCTGACGCGCGCACAGGCCGAGGCCCGCACGGTTGTGCCGTTCACGCGGGCCGTGCAGTTGCAGAAGGCCGGTCGGATTGCCGAGGTCACGTTTGATTTGCCGGCACCCCAGAAGCCGGCCATTCCGATCCTGAACATTGGGTTGCGGCTGCAGGATACCGACGCGCGACGGCTGCTGGATGCTTCGGAGAAGATCACTCTCGGACGTTTGCCAACGCGGCTGCGCCTGGAACGGATTGATGGCAGCGCGCCTCGTCATGTACAGCTCTGGCAGCGTACCCGCGATGGACGCGACTCGCAGAAGATCGGGGATGATGGCGTGGTCACAGACCTGACGACGGCGAGCGTGGACATCAACAGCTTGGCCGAGGCCGGGTTGTACTCTGAAGACCTGCTCTATCGCACGCTGCAGCTGGCGCAGGTCGGAGGCGTTGCACCCGGGCGCTACGTTCTGCGGGTCGACCTTGTGGAGGATCGACCCCAGCTGGATGGCCTGAACGCAGAACTGATCGTTGGCTACCAATCACTAGGAAAGTAGACATGCACAAGGACGATGCCGAGCGCTACAGCGTGACCATCCATCTGGCGGCCCCCGGCACGCCGCGCTACGGCCGTGATGCCGAGGGAAACAGGTTTCTGCTGGAGCCTTCGTTCGCGGGGCACATGTTCCTGTCGCTGCGCCGTTCGGGTGAACCCTTGCCGGAGAGCATTGGTTTCACCCACGCAGGCACCAAGGACGAGCCGAACAGGGGCAAAGTCGATGACATGGATGTGTCGGTCTACGACAAACCCCGCTTCGAGCGCACGATCGAGATCAGCAAGGAGCAGTACGACCGCATCCTCGAGTTCTCCGCAGACCCGAAGAAGCACGGCTTCGACATGAACTACGACTTCTTCTCCAACGCCTGCACCGATTTTGCATGGGGTGCCCTGAACCACGCAGGCCTGCGCCCGGTTGGGTTGGCCGGGGAGATCAACAACTACGAGGGCGCCACCAAGGTCCTGGACAACATTCGCGCCGTCAATGCCATTCCGCAGCAGGTGAAGGGCAGCGAGCTGGACAGGGTGCAGTGGAACCCGATGCCGAAGCAGACATTCCGCGAGTGGATGTTCACCGAGAACGGCGAGCAGTGGCGCGGCAACAGCACCCTCGCGGCAAGCGGCACGCCCGCAGACCCGGCGCACGACGATCATGCCCGCCTCAACCAGATCCACCTGCAGGTGGCCGACCTCGGCGCTTTCGGTGCACACAACGGCAATGTCAGTGCCAGCCTGCTCGCGCTGTCGAAGGAGCAGCAGTTCTCGCGTGTGGACGAAGTGGTGCTGGGCGAGCCGCGCGGTGATACCGCGCCGAAGCTGTTCATCGTGCAGGGGGACCGCAGTGACCCGGCACACCAGCGCGCCAGCATGCCGGCGGAGCTGGCAGCGCAGGCACCGGTAGAGGCCTCGTTCGAACGGGTGGCGCAGTTGCCGCAGAACCTGCCGCAGCGCGATGTGCAGCGCCTGCAGGAAGAGCAGCAGCTGCAACAGAGCCACGGCCCACGGATGGCATAGCCGGAGGGCAGCGCCAAGGTCGAGCGTGTGCCATGCCTGCACCGGCGCACGCCACGCCCCCCACCTGCTACCATTCCCCGGCAACCCCAGCCAGCCCACCCGCGCAGACAGATGCAGGTCGGGCCGTCGCAGTACGGCCCAGCGAGCCAGGACACCTTCCCGTGCCCATTCAAGGACGCTCGCATGTTCCGTACTCCTCTCTTCCGTTCGGCCGCCCTGGCCCTTGCTGTATCGCTCAGCCTCGGCACGCCTTCTGCATTCGCCGACAACGCACCCGCCGCCAGCGCCACCGCGGCCGTGCAGCGCCAGGGCGTGGCCAAGGGCCTGTATGAGCTGGCCTACAGCCCGAAACAGAACGCCGTGTTCGTGGCCTCCTCCGGCGGTTTCGGCGATGACGCCGGCCCGGCCCAGGTGCTGCGCCTGAACCCGGCCACGCTGGCCGTGGAAACCCGCATCCCGCTGGAGCGCAAGGCGTTCGGCGTGGTGCTGGATGACGCCCACAACCGCCTGTACGTGGGCAACACCGTGGACCTGTCGGTGACCGTGGTCGACACCGCGCAGAACAAGGCCGTCGGCACCATCCAGCTGATGGAGAAGAAGACCGGCAAGGACGGCAAGGCCGCCTACACCCATGACCTGCGCGAGCTGGTGGTCGACAGCGCGGCCAACCGCCTGTACGTGACCGGCCACAGCAGCCAGCCGGACGTGAGCAGCGTGCTGTTCGTGATCGATACGAACACACTGAAGGTGATCAACACCATCGACGGCCTGGGCAATGCCAAGGCACCGGGCCTGGCGCTGGATGCCGCCAACAAGCGCGTCTACACCAGCAACCTGCTGGCCGAGCTGGTGGTGGTGGGCACCGATTCGAACAAGGTCGTGGCGCAGCACAAGATTGCCGCCGAGCAGCCGATGAACATCGCGCTGGACCCGGCCGGCAAGCGCCTGTTCGTCACCGACCAGGGCTCGGAGATGCTGCGTGGCTACCAGGCCAAGAGCAGTGGCCTGGTCAGCAAGCATCCGGGCCAGCGCGTGCTGGTGCTCGACCGCAGCACCGGCAAGGAACTGGCCAGCATCCCGACCGATGCCGGCCCGCTGGGCATCCTGCTGGATGCACCGCGCAAGCGCCTGTACGTGACCAACCGCGAAGCCGGTACGGTGACGGCGTACAACAGTGACAGCTACCAGAAGGTGGCGACCTACAAGGTGCCGACCCACCCGAACAGCCTGGCACTGGATGCGAAGAACAACGTGCTGTTCGTGAGTATCAAGAACGGCGAGAAGGACGACAAGGGCGCTGATGAGAGCGTAGCGCGCATCCAGCTGTAATGCGCTGACGCAAGGCCCCGCGCCGTCGCGCGTCGCATGAAGAAGGCAGGGCGCAGGCCTTGCCTTTTTCTTTGCTCGGTTGCAGTACCCAGCGCCAACCCGCTAGGGTTGAACCCCATGGCAGGGAGCCAAAGGATCTGAATCATGCTGGGTATCCACCGCTGGCTGCGCGTCGGCCTGTTGATCATGTTGAGCACAGGGCTGGGCGCCTGTTCCGGGCGTGATCCTGTCCCACCCGAGCCGCTGGATCTGGCGCAGCCGATCGCTGTGGATCAGCCGGGCCAAGGGGTGAAGTTCGAGTTCGAGATGAACGCGCGAAATTACATTCCACATCGCACCTACGCCGTGGAGTTGGAGTTACGGCGCCAGGGGACGCGAAGGCCCGATGAGCCAGACGTGGGCGCATTGAGGGTCCCGTTCGAGGTGACCCTGCAGCAACGGGTCGCCGATGCCTGGAAGGATGTTCCCACCTACGACAGCTACCAGGCCGGGGTACTTAATGCAGGTGAGCCGCTTCCAGAATGGCATGCATCCAGCGAATGGCGGTACACGTCACCGCACATGGGCAGTGACGGCCAGTACACGCTGAGCCTGGTTGCTCTGCCAGTGGAGCCTGACACCCGCTATCGCGTTCAGGTTCGCACGGTAAAGGCCACGCCGGAACTGCAGCATTACTCGGCTCAGTTGCGGGTACATGCCGCCCGACTGCCAGGCAAGTAAACGACCTCACCACCGGAAGGAACGAAGGAATTAACTTATGGACAAGCCACGCTATACCGTAGAGATCGTTATCGCTGCTCCTGGCACGCCGCTGATCGACCCCAGGACGCGCAAGCAGGCCGTCGACGCGGAGGGCATTCCGCAGACGTCCGCCCCCGGCCACATGTTCTACGTCCTGCATGCACCCGGCGTGCCTGCGAAGAGCTATGGATTTGCTCCCAAGGAGCACGGAAGCGTGAATGGTCCTGGCACCATCATGGAGGACGACGCAACGGTCTATAAGGACCCGCGCTATACCCGCACGCTCGAGATCAGCGAAGACCAGTACAGGAAGCTCCAGCAGTTCGGATCGGACCCGGAGAAGTTCGGCTTCAGCAAGCACTATCAGGACGTGCGCAACAACTGCGTGGACTTCACCTGGGAAGCCTTGAACCACGCAGGCATCGAGCGGAAAAGAAGTATCGACGTGAACGCGCTGGGAGGTCCTGCTGGGCAGCTTCTTCCGGATGTCCGCATTCCCCTGGACATCAAGGGGGCAGGCAAGGATGGATTCCGACCGCTGCGCAACATCCATGGCGTGGACAGCATTGATCCGCCGTTTCCGGACAGCGAGCTCAATCAGAGGAAAACCAATCCCATGCCGGAGCGTAGTTTCAAGCAACACATGCTGAGTGACGCTGAGGGCATGGGCGAACGAAGCGGTGATCGTCTGGCCCGGCACGGTAACGATCCGCTGCTCTCGCAGATCCACCGGGGCGTGGCGCTGCTGGATGCAGAGCGGGGCCGCGACTTCGACGCCACCAGCGAGAACATCAGCGCCAGCCTGTACGTCCTTGCCAAGGCGAACGGCCTGACCCAGGTCGACCATGTGTTGCTGAGCGATCGCACCGCGCAGGCCGACGCTGCGCAGAACATCTTCATCGTGCAGGGCGAGCGCAACGATCCGGCACAGCTGCGCGCCAGCATGCCAGCAGCGGCGGCTGCGCAGACACCGGCAGAAACTTCGTTCGAGCGTGCCGAGCAGCTGTCGCAGTCTGCACAGGTGCGCACGCAGGATGAGCTGCAGCAGCGCCAAGTGCAGGAGCAGTCCGGTCCGCGCATGGCCTAGCGCAGCAAGCGCCACGGCGAGCCGCCGTACTCGCGCTGGGCCGCCAGTAACACTGCAGGCGGATCAGCCCAGACGGTGTACCGGGTTCTGCTGCTGCTCCTGTTCCTGCTCACGGGCCTGCTGTTCGGGCACTAACCCCACGGCCGGCTGCTGCGGGGCCAACCCCAATTTCTGCATCGACTGCTCCACCGGCGTCTGCGCCGCCACGGCCGTCGGCATCATCGCGCGCAGGTGCGCCGGGTTGGCCGGGTCGCCCTGCACCACGAAGATGTTGTGCCCGGCCGGGTGCTGGGCCGTGGCGTTGCTGACCAGCACGTGGTCGACCTGCTGCAGGCCCTGCTCGCGGGCGAGTACGGTCAGGCTGGCGGTCAGGCGCTCACTGGTCTGGTCGAACGCACGGCCATGCTGGGCATCCAGAGCGGACACGCCCTGGCGGACCTGCTGATGGAGGCCATAGTCGGGGTGGTTGGGGGTGAGTTCTGCCATGGCGATCGAACGGTAGCGGTGGGTCGGGGTGAACCCCGCCAGTATAGATCCGGCCGGTGAAGGGCGCCGGAAAGGTCAGTCCGCCGGCCGGTGGTCATAGCTGATCACCCGTTCGGCCAGCCAGTGCCCATCCACGCGGCGCCAGACCTGGATGAAACGGGCCTGGCCGACCCAGCGTTCCACCCCGTCCTTGCCGCGCTCGTAAAAGCGGTGGTCGCCGATTTCCAGGGCTCGCTCATCATGCAGCGGGAACACCTGCAGCGAGGGCTCGACCCGCTCGCGGCGAAGGCGCCAGCCGCCCTTGCGCGTGCTGTCACACAGGCTGGCCACGCTGCGGCGGAAGTCCTCGCGGTTGCTGGCCGATTTGCCATCCTTGTCATGGAAGAACTCCATGTCTTCGGTGGTCATCGCGGCGGCCTTGTCGGCGTCGCAGGCCTCGAAGGCCATGGCGAATAGTTGGGTATCGGCCTGGCGGATCTGCTCGCCCAGGTCATCGGGCGGCGCGGGCGCGGCAACCAGGCCGGCGGCCAGCAGGGGCAGGGTGAGCAGCAGCATGGCGAAACTCCAGGGGACGGTGCGCGAAGGCTGACATGCCGGTGACCGCGGCGGTACGGCCCTGCGACGAAACCGCCTGGGCGCGGTGCGAAGGCCGGCCAGGCCGGTGCGGCTTCGCGTGGCGGCATGTGCAGGCGATGTCATGAGGGGGCGTGATTCCCTCACGGCTGCCACAGGGCGCGGCCGCTAGCCTGCAATCCTCCCCTTCCACAGGAGCGCCCATGCCTGCTTCCCGCATCCGCCTGCATGTTGAAGATACCGGTGGCGACGGCCGCCCGGTGATCCTGATCCACGGCTGGCCGCTGTCCGCCGATGCCTGGAAGACTCAGGTGGCGATCCTGCGCGATGCACAGCACCGCGTGATCAGCTACGACCGGCGCGGCTTTGGCCGCTCTGACAAGCCGGCCGACGGCTATGACTACGACACCCTGGCGGCAGACCTGGCGGGGTTGATCGAGGAACGTGACCTGCGCGATGCCACCTTGGTCGGATTCTCGATGGGCGGTGGCGAGGTGGCGCGCTACGTGGCCAACCACGGCCAGGGTCGCCTGCACAGTGTGGTGTTCGCTGCGGCGGTGCCGCCGTTCCTGCTGCGTAGTGACGACAATGCGG
This sequence comes from Stenotrophomonas pavanii, assembly GCF_900101175.1. Classification (GTDB taxonomy): domain Bacteria; phylum Pseudomonadota; class Gammaproteobacteria; order Xanthomonadales; family Xanthomonadaceae; genus Stenotrophomonas; species Stenotrophomonas pavanii. Next base: position 88,002 of record NZ_FNFQ01000003.1, read on the forward strand.
AAGGTCCGCTGACCCAGGACAAGGCTGATGAAATGCGCAACGGATTGGAGAAGGACCGCGAGGCGTTCTTCGACGGCTTCACCCGCGACTTCTTCAGCGCCAATGGCCAGCTGATGGTGACCGAAGAGACGCGCCAGGCGGCGATCGCGCTGTGCCATCAATCCGACCAGACGGCGGCGCTGGGCTGCATGCACGCGTTTGCCACCACTGATTTCCGGGATGACCTGAGGCAGATCACGGTGCCGACCCTGATCCTGCACGGTGACAGCGATGCCATCGTGCCGTTCGAGGGCTCCGGCCAGCGTACCCACAAGGCCATCAAAGGCAGCGAAGTGGTGATCCTGGAAGGCGCGCCGCATGGCTGCAACACCAGCCACGCCGACCGCTTCAATCTGGCCCTGCTGAACTTCCTGAAGCGCTAAGCTGCGGCCATGCGCCAGACCAGAACCCCCCCGTGGAAGAAGCCCAACCCCAAGGGCCAGACGTCGCAACCGCTGTCGGATGCGCAGAAGGCGGCGGCACGGCAACGTGCCGAGGAGAACGGGCGACGCTATCCCAACCTAGTCGACAACATGTGGGCGGCGAAGCTGCCGCGTGGGTCGTGATTCATAGGCTGGGTGTGGCCCTGGTGTAGGGCCGGGCCGATGCTCGGCTGGGGCGCGAAGCGCGTGCCTACCGGGATGGGGCAAAGGCCGCCGAGCATGGGCTCGGCGCTACGGGCCGGGCAGCGGCTGCCAGCCCGACTCCCTCCAAGGCGCAACGTCGCGTTGCTGCACGTTGATCGCCTCGATCGGCAAACCGGCCAGCCGTGCCAGTTCCGCACGCAGCATTTCGGTGTCCACCGGCAGGGCGATGGCCACCTGCAGCCGGTCGGGCTGCTGGCGGACCTGCACGGGCACGACCGCATGGGCTTCATGCTCGCCACCGGTGCGGGCGATCGGGTAGCGCATCACTGTGGGCCGCCCCAGCTGGGCGAGTGCGGGCCGCCACGCCTGCAGCACCACCGGCTGTGCGGCCACGGGAGCCCGCACCTCGATGAGGGCACTCGGATAGCCGATCAGGTTCCCCATCATCACCTGGAAGCGCGCGCCGTCGGGGATGGCCAGCACGGTGGCGATCAGCACCAGCAGCGAGAGGATGGCCGCAGCGACGTGCCAGCTGCGGGGTGCGGTGGCGGCGCGGGTAGCCGTACGCAGGCCCGGCCTGCGCCGCAGCGTGCGCGCGTAGATGCGCCGATCCTTCCTGCGCGGGCTGCTGCTGTGCGCCGGCAGATTCAACGGGACACGTGGCAGCCGGGCGGCGCGCGCATTGATCAGGCGTGCCAGCCACCACCACGCGAGCACGAACGCCAGCAGTGGCAGCAGCGTTCGTACGACCAGGTACAGCATCACCATCGGGAACACCTTGGGACTTGCGGACTCGGACAGCCCCGCCATCGTAGCGGTGCCATGCGCCGCATGTCGCATCCGCCAGCCGACACGTGCGAAGCGCTTGGTTAGGATGGTTGTTTGCTGTCATGGATGAACCGATGAGCCCTGCCACGTCCCGAATCCGCCGCATCTGTGGGCAGGGGCCGATCCTGCTGATGCTGCAGCTGGTCGCACTGTTGTCCATGGCACTGGCGTCCGGGTTCTTCCATTGTCGCGTCGATCTGCTGCTGGAACCGATCACCGAGGCCTGTGGTGGCCCGGATGCGCACGCGCGGCTGCAGATGGCCGAACAGGTGATGGCACGCGCCGGTGCGTTGGACGACTGGCAGCCGCTGAGCTGGATCCCGGTCGCGGGCATTGCATTGGCGCTGCTGGGTGCGATGGCAGTGTGTGCCAGCCGCGCGCTGTGGCTGCGCGATCGGCTCCGCACGGCGAACGTGGCGCTGATGGTGCTGCATGGCGCAGCGCTGGGCCTGGCCGGATGGACGCTGTACCTGTACGAGACTGCATGGAACAGCGTGGCACGGCTGTCACCCACGGCGTGCCTGATGGACCTGGTGGCGGAGGGCGATACCCCGTTGGCGCAGGCGCAACACGTGGTGTTCCATATCCTGGCGCGCGAGAACGCGACGTTGATGCGCAATCCGGATGACCTGGCGCTGGTGCTGGCGATGTTGCTGCTGGCGACGATGATGGGGGGCATCGGCCTGTGGCGGGCGATCGCGCGGGCCCGGGCGGGCTGATCCGAGCGCACGCTCGGCGGCGCACGCCAATCGCGCTACAGTCGACGCCTCGCCACTCCAGGGAAGACCCGATGCGCTTGTTGCTGCGTGCGTTGCCGTTGTTGCTGCTGTCGCTGGCGGTGCACGCCGCCGAGGTGGACCGCCGCATCGCGGTGACCATCGATGATCTGCCATGGGCACGGTTGGACCAGATCGTGCCGCCGGACCTGCAGGCGCGGCATGAGGCGTTGATGGCCCAGCTGCGTCAGGCAGGCGTGCCGGTGGTCGGCTTCGTCAACGAGAACAAGCTTGAGGTGGATGGACAGGTGCAGCCGGCGCGGGTGCAGATGCTGCGCGACTGGCGCGATGCCGGCTATGTGCTGGGCAATCACACCTATTCGCACATGGATCTGAATGCGAAGGGCGTGGCGGCGTTCCAGCAGGATTTCCTGCGCGGCGAGACGGTGCTGCGGCCGTTGCTGGCCGAGAAGGGGCAGGCGCCACAGTGGATGCGCCACCCCTACCTGCGCGCTGGCCGTACTGCGGATGAGCGCATGCAGATGGATGGGTTCTTCAAGCAGCATGGCTACCGCGTGGCGCCGGTGACGGTGGACAACGGTGAGTGGGTGTGGGCGTTCGCCTATGCCAACGTGATGAACGAGCAGGCTGACTCGCCCGCGCGCGCAGCGACGCTGGCGCAGCTGCGCAAGGGCTACGTGCCGTACATGCTGAACAAGCTGGACTATTACGAGAAACAGTCGCAGGCGCTGCTGGGGTACGCGCTGCCGCAGGTGTGGCTGATGCACGCCAATGAGCTCAACGCGGCGACGTTTGCCGAACTGGTGGCGGCCACGAAGCGCCGCGGCTATCGCTTCATTTCACTGGACGAGGCGATGCGTGACCCGGCCTACGCGCGGGGTGCCGAGGGCTACAACGGCCGCTATGGCCCGAGCTGGCTGCACCGCTGGGCGATGGCGGAGAACAAGCCCAAGGACTTCTACGCCGGCGAACTCGAGGTGCCGGCGTGGGTGATGAAGCTGGCCAAGGTCGATTCGGAGTGACGCTCAGCGCTTGACGGCCAGCACGCCGTCCAGCGCCAGTTCGGCCTTGAAACCCGCCTTTTCCAGGCGCTTGGCCACTTCACGCGGCACGTCGCGGCCGCTGGTCAGCTTGTTCGGCGCGCCGGTGTAATGGAACAGGCGGCCGCCCTTGCGGATGACGCGGGCGAGGTGGTCGTAGAATACCTGTGAGTACAGCTCGCCGGCGATGCCGAAGCGCGGTGGGTCGTGCAGGATCGCGTCGACACTGTTGCTGGCCACCTGTTCGATCTGCTGCGAGACGTCACCGTGGCTGAACTGCAGGCGGCCACCGGCGGCAGCCGAGTCCGGATCCGGCGACCACGGGTTGAGCGTGCGCAGCCACATCACATCGGCGTTCTTCTCGAACGAGCGGATCTGGCCGACACCGGCTTCCAGCGCACAGGCGGCGAAGTAGCCGAGACCACCGCAGGTATCGAGGATGACCTTGCCGGCCGGGGCGACCAGCTCCACCTTGCGGCGCGCATCCTCGAATGGCGACAGCTTCGAGGTCGGCAGCATCTTGATGCCGTCGATCTCGAAGGTCGGTGCGCCCCATTCGGTCGGCACCAGCTTGATCAGCGAGCCGCTGTAGCGCGAGATCGGCGCGAATTCCTCGCCATCCCAGTAGTACAGCGTGCGGTCCTTCAGCTTGCCCGGCCAGGGGTAAGGCTGGCCCCGGAAGTGGAAGCCATCCGCGTCCAGCGCCACGCTGTCCTGGCTGCGGCCGAGATCGAGCGAGCCCTGCCAGTCGGCGGCGCCCCTGTCACGGGCACGGCGCAGGGTGTCGGCGCTGTCGCGGGTCAGCAGGGGGCCGGTGTAATGGGGCACGGCGGGTACCGGGGCGGTTCGGGGGAGGGCATGGTACCGCAGCCCCCATGATGTGTTGAAAGAGTGGTTTCTGACCATGGTCGTTGAGAACAACGGTCTGTGAGGCGTGTGCAATCAATCAGTATGACGGGATGCCGCGGCACGGCCTTCAGTGAAAGGCTGAAGGCCGCCTAAGATCAGTTGCCTACTGGGCGAACTGAGTTCCGCGATTGGATGCGCATTGCTTTGGTATGCACACGTCCAGGGAGGTGCTCACGAATCGTGACTCCATTACGGTGCAGACGACGCCAATTCCCTCGCTGAGATAGAAGGGGGATGAGTAATGACGTGTATCGCTAAGGTAGCATCTGCCGTTGTCAACACCAATCTTGGCTGTTCGGGCTCCGGCGACGGAGCTCTCTGCGTTCATCTGGCCTGTTGAGTAATAGGAAACACCCACAGGCACACGTCCATTCGGCGCAGTTGCCGTAACCCAGTCAATACTCTTCGAATTCAATTTTGAGGTTGGATTACCAGGTGTGTTTTCACGAGTGCACACCCAGCCTGCTGCCGGCCCTTCAATCGTCCCTTCGCCTTGAGATGGTTCCATATCCATGGAAGCGCAGAAAGCTTGATGATAGAGCTTGGTCGCCTCCGGCTGGTCGCTGTATCGATAGATCAGGCGTCCAAATCCATCCGGCTTGAGATGCTGATCAACTGGAAGCTGCCCGCCGTCGAAGTCCGGCCAAGTTGTACGGCGAACAATGATGATCTCCCCCTTGGTGCCGAGCTCCGTTCTGTCGATACTCAATGGTGCTTCTGCGAATGCAGGCGAGGCCGTGGCGATTGCCAGACACAGGATCAGCGTGCGATTGCTCATCTGCGAGTCTCCGTTCTACGGTTGCGGAGACATCAGGCTCAAACATATTCATGTTTCAGATTGTGACCTGCGCTGTGCTTGACCACATTTCAAACTTTTCTCACTAGTTTGAATGTTGATCCATTGCCTAATCGCACTTCACCGCATACACCGGCCCGGCCCCGATCAGCATCAGCGCCATGTAGTCGCTGTCGCTGGCTTTTCCTTTCAGCGTCGCGCCCTTATTGAAGTGGAAGATGCCGAAGCCGCCGGACATGCGGATCAGGGCACTGTCGATCTGGTCGGCGTCGTCGCGGAAGTAACGGCTGATCTCGCTGGACGTGGCCTTGTGCAGGGCGTTCGGTTCGCGCTGCCACTGCTCGCCACGGCTGAAGGAAACGAAGTACTGGCCGCCTTCCTTGTCGATGCGGAAGTCGGCGGGCTTGCGCGCGGCGGTGGCGAAGCAGCCCTGCAATGGGTCGGCGGAGAAGGGAAGCCGCGCATCGTCGCCGCAGGCCGTGAGCAGCAGGAGGGCACCGGGCAGCAGCAGGCGGCGCGCGCGCATGGGATGTCCCTACAGGGCAGGTGCGGCTAGTGTAGGCAGCACGCGGGCGTGGCCCGTACAGAAATTCGGCAAGGACACAGGGGTTTTCGGATGGCGCAGGGCAAGGCACCGTGGTGCGGCGTGGCCAGTTGGCTGGGGATTGCTGTGGGCTGGGGCGCGGGCACCGTGGCGGCGCAGGCGGCAGTCGCTGCCGGTGGCAATGGCATGGCCGCTGGGCTGGGGGTGGGCGTGCTGGGCGCGGCCTTGGTGGGCGGCGGCCTGGCAGTGGCCTCGCGCGTGCGTGGCGAGCGCTGGCCATGGATCGGCATCGGCGGTGCGGTGCTGAGTGCGCTGCCGCTGCTGATGTACCTGCTGCGGATGATGCTGAAGCTCTAGCGAGGGTGCCGGCCAGCGGCCGGCACTACCTGGCGGCTCACTCGCTGCGGTGGATCTCCACCGTCACATGCACCAGCTCTTCATGGATCGCCAGCGCGTTGCGCACGGTATCGGCATCCAGCGTGGCGTCACTGGTGACCACGCTGGCGCTGACCGCGTACTTGCCGCGACCGACCTGCCAGACGTGCAGGTCGGCCAGGCGTGCCGGCCACGGGCCCTGTTCGATCACTTCGCGCACTTCGGCCACCACCGGCGCGTCCATCTGCGCGTCGAGCAGGATGCGGCCGCTGTCGCGCAGCAGGCCGACCGCCCACACCGTGACCAGCACGGCGCCGACCAGGCCCATCACCGGGTCCAGCCAGGTCAGGCCGAGCAGCTTGCCGCCGAGCAGGGCGACGATGGCCAGCACCGAGGTGGCGGCGTCGGCCAGCACATGGACGTAGGCCGAGCGCAGATTGAGATCGTGACCGTGCGCATGGCCGTGGTCGTGGTGGTGGTGGCCATGCCCGTGGTCATGGTGATGGGCATGACTGTGGTGATGATGCGCGTGGCCCGGGCTGTCGTGCAGCCACCAGGCGCACAGCAGGTTCACGCCCAGCCCGACGGCCGCAATGGCGATGGCTTCGTTGTAGTGGATCGGCGCCGGTACCCACAGCCGCTCCAGCGATTGCACGGCCATCAGCGCGGCCACGCCGAGCAGGGCGATGGCGCTGGTATAGCCGGCCAGGATCTCGATCTTCCAGGTGCCGAAGGCGAAGCGCGGGTCGTGCGCGTAGCGGCGTGCGCAGCGGTACGCAAACACTGAAAGCCCGAGCGCCAGCGCATGCGAACTCATGTGCCAGCCATCGGCGAGCACGGCCATGGAGTTGAACCACCAGCCGCCGACGATCTCCACGACCATCATGCTGACGGTGAGCCACAGGGCGCGGCGGGTATTGCGTTCGGCCAGCGGATTGCCGTCGTCGAAGCGGTGTTCGTGGCGACGGGCGGCGGCGAGGGCGTCCAGGTGCATGGAGGGTGACCAACGGAGGTGGAGTGGATACCCCCATAGGGTATATGATCCAGCCATGGCCCATGTACACAGGAATCGAAAGCAGCTGCTGACCCGGGTGCGCCGCATCGCCGGCCAGGTCGCGGCACTGGAGCAGGCACTGGACACGCCCGAGGGCGAGGCCGGCGACTGTGCGGACGTGCTGGTGCAGGTTGCCGCCGTGCGCGGCGCCGCCCACAGCCTGCTGATGGAGCTGCTGCACGAGCACCTGCAGGAACACGTGGTGGGCGCCGAAGACCCGCAGCAGCGGGCGGCCGAGGCCGAGGTGCTGGTCGAGCTGCTGCGGCGCTACGGCAAATAGGCCGAGGGCGGGTAGAGTCGACTGTTAGTCGACTGCTCTTCGCTCAGGCGTCATGAGATCCCGCGCTTCGCGCGATAGTCGACTAACAGTCGACTCTACCCCCCGTGGCGGTGCCGCGCGTTCCAGATATGCGTGGCGGCCAGCAGCAGGCTGCCGGTGACCGTCATCGGTGTTTCCCAGTCGTGCGAGGGCAGCGCCAGTGCACCGGCCAGCAGCAGGCCGAGCCCGGTGCCGGCCGTGGCCCAGGCCAGCACCGGCAGCGGGTGACGGCGTTCAGCGCGCCACAGCGCGTAGCCGGTCAGCGGCAAGGCGATGGCCACGAACAGCAGGTGGACCCATTCCGCTTCGGCCCAGGTGCCGAACAGGGGCAGCGCGGCGGCAAGCAGGGGCAACGCCAGGCAGTGCAGCAGGCACAGGCTGGACAGGGCGACCGCGCCGGCATCGAGCAGGGCGGCAGACGGTGACTTCATCGGGGGGGCTCCTTGCGCAACAAGTGTTATACAGTAACATTTCCGTTCCGCAGCCAACCCGCTCCGACATGAACACTGCTTCCCGCGCCGACCGTCGCCTTCCGGTCACCGTGCTGTCCGGCTTCCTGGGGGCCGGCAAGACCACCCTGCTCAACCAGATCCTGCGCAACCGTGAGGGCCTGCGCGTGGCGGTCATCGTCAACGACATGAGCGAGGTCAACATCGATGCGCAGCTGCTGCGCGAGGGCGGCGCCGAACTGCGCCGCACCGAAGAGACGCTGGTGGAATTCAGCAATGGCTGCATCTGCTGCACGCTGCGCGACGACCTGCTGCAGGAAGTGCGGCGGCTGGCCGATGCCGGGCGCTATGACTATCTGCTGATCGAGTCGACCGGGATCGGCGAGCCGATGCCGGTGGCGGCCACCTTCGCGGTACGCGACGAGCAGGGCTTCAGCCTGAGTGACATCGCGCGCCTGGACACGATGGTGACGGTGGTGGATGGCAGCGCGTTCCTCGCCGACTTCGGCTCGACGCTGCGCCTGGCCGAGCGTGGCCAGCAGGCCGGACCGGACGATGATCGCGGCGTGGTCGACCTGTTGTGTGAGCAGGTCGAGTTTGCCGACGTGATCGTGGTCAGCAAGGTCGACCAGACCGATGACGAAGTGCTGCAGGACACGCTGGCCGTGCTGCGCGGCCTGAACCGCGACGCCAAGCTGCTGCTGTCCCGCTTCGGTGACGTGCCGCTGGCCGAGCTGCTGGACACCGGTCGCTTCGACTTCGAGCGTGCACAACGTGCGCCGGGCTGGGTGAAGGAACTGCGTGGCGAGCACACGCCGGAAACCGAGGAGTACGGCATCGGCAGTTTCGTCTACCGCTCGCGGCGACCGTTCCATCCCATCCGCTTCGCCCGCGCGCTGCAGTCGGGCATGCCTGGCGTGATCCGCAGCAAGGGCTGGTTCTGGCTGGCCAACCGCATGGACTGGGTGGGTGAGCTGAGCAGCGTCGGCGCCGCGACACGCACGCAGGCCGCAGGGTTCTGGTATGCCGCGCGCGATCGCGTACGCGCAGGGCTGGAGGACACGCCGCCGTTGCTGCCGCCCACGCCGCTGCCGTACAGCGACCTCGGCTGGGCGCGGCAGCAGGCCGATTGCTGGAGCGCACCGTTGCCGGGGCCGGAGCACTTCCCGGATGCGGCCGCGCATCTGGCGATGCAGCGCCTGTGGCACCCGTTGTGGGGGGATCGCCGCCAGGAACTGGTGGTGATCGGCGTGCACATGGATGAGCGTGCGGTCCGTGCGGAACTGGATGCCTGCCTGCTCAACGACCAGGAACTGCGTGCCGGACCGCTGCTGTGGCAGCAGATGCCGCAGGCATTCCCGGTGTGGAAGCGGTGACGGTGCACTGAGGATCGATGGGTTGCCGGCCAGCGGCCGGCACTACCCTTGGTCGATGCGCCGTGCGTCGATGGATGCATGGCTCGACTCTACAGAGTGTCACGCCACTGCCAACCCTCGGCGCTCACCTGCAACACCTGCGTCGGCCGCAACGCCTGCAGCAGGTGCCGGTCGTGGCTGACCATCACCAACGCGCCCGGCCAGGCTGCCAGCAGTGCTTCCAGCGCCTGCAGGGCACCCAGATCCAGCGCATTGCCGGGTTCGTCGAGCAGCAGCAGTTGCGGTGCCGGATCGGCATACAGCACGCTGGCCAGAGCGCCTTTCACCCGCTCGCCGTCGCTGAGGTGGTGGGCGGCACGCTGGATGCGCTGGGCGTCCAGCCCGAGCAGGGCCAGCCGTGTGCGCAGTTCACCGGTATCGGCCGCCGGGTTGGCAGCCTGCACGGTGTCGAGAATGCTGCGTTCGCCGGAGAGTCCCAGCAGCTGCTGGTCGAGCAGCGCCAGCGGCGCATGCCGTTGCACGGTGCCACTGCGCGCAGGCAGCTGGCCGGCCAACACGCGCAACAGCGTGGACTTGCCACTGCCGTTGTCACCGACCACGGCGATGCGCTGGCTGCGGCGGATCTCCAGCTGCAACGGCGCGCGGCAGCCATGCGGCAGCACCAGCGACTCGGCCTGCAGCAGTCGTGCGCTGCCTCGCTCGCCGTCACTGGCAAACAGTGCCAGCTCCGGTGTGGCGTGAACCGCCGAGGCCGCTGCGCGCAGCTGCTCTGCGCTGGCCTGCAGGCGCTCGGCCTGTACCTGCTGCGCGCGGCCATGGCTGGCCTCGGCACGCTGCTTCTGCCGGCCGAGCAGGATCGGTGCCTGGTTGGCCTGCTTCGCATCACGATTGCCGCGCGCCTGGCGTTGCTGTTGCCGTTCGTGCTGTTCGCGCGCACTGCGCTGCTGCTGCCGGTGCTGGGCGCGGGCGTGGTCGAGCTGCGCAGCGGCCGCTTCGCGCTCGGCGGCCCGCGCGTCGGCGTAGTGTTGCCACGGCCCGCCATAGCGATGCAGTCCGCGCGCGTCGAGCTCGACGATCTGCTGCATGTGCGCCAGCAGTTGGCGATCATGGCTGATCACCAGCAGTCCGCCGCGCCACTGTTGCAACCGTTCGTACAACTGCTGGCGATGACGGGCATCGAGGTGGTTGCTGGGTTCGTCCAGGATCAGCCACTCGGCACCGCTGGCCCAGGCGCCGGACAGCGCCACCTGCATGGCCTGCCCGCCACTGAGGCGCGCAGCGGGTTGGGCGGGATCGAGATCGCCGGGCAGCCCGAGCACCTGCCATTGCTGCCGCAGGCGCTCGCGCAGATCCCAGCGCTCGCCGACGCAGGCGAAATCGGCTTCGTCCACGCCGCCGGCTTCGATGCGTTGCAGCGCGGCCAGTGCCTCGCCGACGCCGGCCAGTTCGCCGACCGTGCCGGCGGGTGGATAGCCGGGTGTCGGCAACAGGAACATGCGGCCGCTGCCGCGGATCTGCCCGCTGTCGGGCAGCAGCCGGCCGGCGAGCAGGCGTGCGAGCACGCTCTTGCCGGTGCCATTGGCACCGACCAGACCGGTGGCGACGGGTTCGAAGGAAAACGTCAGATCGGCGAACAGCGGGCGGCCGTCTGCCAATCGATACGACACGCGATCGAGCGTGAGGGAATGCGGGGTCATGCGACCTCCATGGATGCCAGGTTCTCCCCTGCGCGCAGGGGCGGGAAGAGTCAGGCCGTCTAATGGGAAGACGGCGGCATCAATGGCGCATCGGTCGCGAGCCTCTTGGAGGAATGAGAGCCCAGTATAGCGGGGCTGGCTGAATGGCTGCGTGCAGCGGCAGAGCCAAGCCATGCTCGGCTGACCTTGAGCATCCACGCATGGCGTGGATCTACGGCACGGTACCCAGCCGGGCGCCGACGAAGTCGATGAACACCCGCAGCTTCGGCAGCACGTGGCGGCCAGAGGGCCACAACAGGTGGAAGGTGCCGCAGGAGTGCACATGATCTTCCAGCACGGTGACCAGGCGGCCGTCGGCCAGCGCCTCGCGCACCGAGTGCACCGGCACGAAGGCCAGGCCGGTATCGCGTAGCGCCAGCGCCACCCGTGCTTCGATGGTGTTGGCCACCATGTGCACCGGAAGTTCCTGTGGCGCTTGATCGTCGGGCCAGTGGATCGGCCACGGCTCCAGCTTGCCGGTGGTGGGGAAGCGATAGTGCAGCAGCGTGTGCTGCATCAGTTCCGCCGGCGTGTGCGGAACCCCGCGGCGCTGCAGGTAGCCCGGCGAGGCGATGACACGGCGCGGGAACACCCCCAGCCGGCGTGCGTTCATCCGCGAGTCGCTGGGTTCACCCACGCGCAGCACCGCATCGAAGCCTTCCTCGATGACATCGACCAGGCGATCGCTGAAGTCGAGATCCAGGCGGATATCCGGGTACGCCGCCATGAACTCGGCCATCAACGGCAGGGTGAGGTCGCCGACCAGCGGCAGGCTGATGCGCAGCGTGCCGCTGGGCGTGGCGTGCGGTTGTGCCAGCTCGGTGCGGGCCGCATCGCGTTCGTCGAGGATGCGCCGGCAGCGCGCCAGGAACAGCTGGCCTTCGGCGGTGAGGGTGATGCTGCGCGTGCTGCGGTGGAACAGGCGCACGCCGAGCGCATGCTCCAGCCGCGCAACGCACTTGCCGGCAGCGGAAGCAGAGATGCCCTGCAGGCGCCCGGTCTCGACGAAGCTGCGGGTGTCGGCGGCGTGGACGAAGGTCTGCAGGTTGGCGAGGTTGTCCAGGACTGACATCGGCGTAGGGGCAATGAAAGCGGCAGGGTAGGGCGGGTGATCGCGGCGGGCGGCGGCGCCACCGCAACACTGTGGTGCGGGACGGGCGGTGGCCCTTGCGGCCTTGGAGTTCCGGCCATCATGCCGATTGCGGACTGCACGGTCCATGATGCCCGGAGCCGCAACCGGCTTTTTGCGCCGCGCCGTGCTGCCTAACGTGGCGGGCCTCTCCCCCACGGATCACCGCAATGAATGCCGCTCTTTCCCTTGAACGCGCACCGACGCTGCCTTCGGTGCAGCGCGTGCTGCAGCAGGTCCACCCGACGCGCCTGGTCGGTGCGGTGGTGCTGGTGCGCGAACATGGCGTGTTGCGCCACGCCAGCGCGACCGGGCTGGCCGAGCGGGAGTCGGGCATGCCGATGCAGCGCGACCAGCTGTTCCGGCTGGCCTCGGTCAGCAAGCCACTGCTGAGCACGGTGATCCTGCGCCTGGTGGCCGAAGGCGTGCTCGACCTCGATACGCCGGTGCAGCGCTGGCTGCCGGACTTCCGGCCGGCGCTGGCCGATGGCCGCAGGCCGCCGATCAGCTTGCGCCAGCTGCTCAGCCACAGCAGCGGGCTGGGCTACCGCTTCTTGGAAGCCGATGCGCACGGACCGTACGCCCGGGCCGGCGTCAGCGATGGCATGGACGCCAGCCCGGTGTCCCTGGCCGAGAACGTGCGCCGTATCGCACAGGCGCCGCTGCTGTTCGAACCGGGCAGCCAGTGGCTGTACTCGCTGGGCGTGGACGTGGCCGGTGCGGTGGCCGAAGCGGCGACCGGTGAAACGTTGCAGGCGCTGTTCGAGCGTCTGCTGGCTGCCCCGTTGGGCCTGCGCGATACGGCGTTCGCCACGCGCGCTGCCGAGCGCCTGGCAACGCCCTACGTGAGCGACACGCCGCAGCCGCATCGCCTGCAGGAAGGCGAGATGGTCGCCCCGTTCGAGGGCACGGTCGGCATCGAGTACAGCCTTGCGCGCGCCACCGATGCCAGCCGCTTCGCCTCGGCCGGTGCGGGCCTGGTCGGCACCGCCGACGAGGTGATGGCGGTGCTGGAGGCGCTGCGTGACGTGCGCACGTCCGACCTGCTGCCGCGTGCGCTGGCGGCAGAGATGGCCAGCCCGCAGGTGGGCGAGCAGGGGCCGCCGGAGCCTGCCGGCTGGGGCTTCGGGCTGGGCTTTGCGGTGCTGCGTGATGCCGCCGCCAGTGGTACCCCGCAGGGCTTGGGCAGCTGGCGCTGGGGCGGCGCGTACGGGCACAGCTGGTTCGTCGATCCGGCGCGCGGGCTGAGCGTGGTGGCGCTGACCAACACGCTGTACGAAGGCATGGATGGCGCCTTTGTCGATGAACTGCGCGACGCGGTCTATGCCGACCTGGAGACCACGCGATGAGCGGCCATGCCATCGATGCCGCCAGTCCGGCGGGCGAGGCCACGCGCCTGCCGTGGACGGGCCTGCTGGCGCTGGCCGGCGGCGGCTTCATCACCCTGCTGACCGAGACCCTGCCGGCCGGCGTGCTGCGGCCGATGGGCGAGAGCCTGGGCGTGAGTGATGCCGCCGTGGGCCAGCTGGTCAGTGTGTATGCGCTGGGCTCGGTGATGGCGGCACTGCCGATGACCGCGTTGACCCAGCGCCTGCCACGACGCCCGCTGCTGCTGGCGGCCATCGCCGGCTTCGTGGTGGTCAACACGCTGACCGCGTTGAGCAGCAGCTATGCACTGATCCTCGCCGCGCGTTTCCTGGCCGGGGTGAGTGGTGGCCTGCTGTGGTCGCTGGTGGCTGGCTACGCCGCGCGCATGGTGGTGCCGTCGCTGCAGGGACGGGCCATCGCGGTCGCGATGGTCGGTTCGCCGCTGGCGCTGTCGCTGGGGGTGCCGGCGGGGACACTGCTGGGCCAGCAGATCGGCTGGCGCTGGGCGTTCGCGCTGATGAGCGTGCTGGGCCTGCTGCTGCTGGCCTACGCGCGCTGGGCGTTGCCTGCGCTGCCGGCCGCCGGGGCCGGGCAACGCACTTCGCTGGCGACCGTGTGGCGCCTGCCCGGTGTACGCAGTGCGCTGCTGGTGATGGCGCTGTACGTGCTGGCGCACAACGTGCTCTACACCTACATCGAGCCGCTGGCGGTCGATGCGGGCGCCGGTGCATGGCTGGACCGGCTGCTGCTCGCCTTCGGCGTGGCAGCCATCGCTGGCATCGGCATTGCCGGCTGGGGCGTGGATCGCCACCTGCACGCACTGGTGTGGGCAGCGGTGATCGGCTTCATCGTGCCGGTGCTGGCGTTGCTGGTGTGGCCCGGCGTGGCAGCGGTACTGCTGCTGGCGACGATCCTGTGGGGGGGGGCATTCGGCGCGGTGCCGACCCTGTTCCAGACCGCATTGGCCCGGCGTGCCGGGTCTGCGGCCGATCTGGCGCAGTCGATGCTGGTGACCGGCTGGAACCTGGCCATCGCCGGCGGGGGCGTAGCGGGCGGCGTGCTGCTGCAGGCCAGCGGCCCCCGTCAGCTGGGATGGCTGCCGTTGCTGTTGCTGGCGGTGACCGCCGCGTGGCTGCTGGCACGCCCGAAGGCGTGGGCGTAGGCGGCGATCACGGGTCAGGTGGTGCCGGCCAGCGGCCGGCACTGCCGGGTTGCCTCACTCCAGTGGCACCTGTTCGATCGGCACGCTGCGCGGGTTCTGCATGTGCTCGCGTGCAGGACCGTACTGCTGCTGCCGCTTGTGATGGAAGGCAATGAACTCATCGCGTGGCAGTGGCCGCGAGAACAGCCAGCCCTGGCCGAATTCCACATGCCGGCTGTGCAGGTAGGCCAGCTGCGCTTCGGTTTCCACGCCCTCGGCCACCACCCACAGGCCCAGCTCCTTGGCCATGTCGATGATGTGCGGGGTGACCGGGCTGGTCGCGCTTTCGGTGCCGATCGCATCGATGAACGACTTGTCGATCTTCAGCGCATCCAGTGGCAGCTGTTCCAGGTACTGCAGGCTGGAGAAGCCGACGCCGAAATCGTCGATGGCCACGCTGTGGCCGGCACGGCGGGCGGCGGCGAGCATGGTGCGCGCGCGGTCCAGGTCGAGGAAGCCGCGTTCGGTGGCCTCCATCCAGATCTGCTGCGGCAGGATGCCGCTGCCGGCCATGTGCCGGGAGATCATCTTCAGGGCGCGGCCGCTGCTGATGTCTTCGGCGGCGAGGTTGATCGCGATGTGGGCGCTGCGATCGGCCACCAGCAGCTCGCGCATGTCGCGCACCACGTTCTCGATCACCAGGTCGGTGACGTCGGCGATCATGCCCGCCTCTTCGGCCAGCGGAATGAACAGGTCCGGGCGCACCTGGGTGCCATCCGGGCGCTGCCAGCGGACCAGGGCCTCGGCGCCGACGCAGATGCCGGTGTCCAGTTCGATGATCGGCTGGTAATGCAGGTACAGCTCGCGGCGGCGGATGGCGGTGGCCAGTTCACCGCGCAGCGACAGGCGGCGGCGCGAGAGCCAGATCACCAGCCCGGCGCCGGCGGCGGCCAGCAGCAGGCCCACCGGCACGTACAGCCACGCCTGCTGGCGGAACGCGGCGGCCAGCGCGGTGCGCGGGGTGGTGGCGATCGCCAGCCACTCCTCGTTGCGCGCGGTGGCGAACAAGGTGGTGTGGTCCAGGCCTTCGCCGGGGTCGCGCAGCAGCGTCTGCAGCAGCTCCGGATCCAGGCCCGACTGCTTGGCCAGCAGGCGTCCATCGGGGCTGGCCAGTGCCAGCCGCACGTTCGGGTCGGCGATGACATCGACGAAGCGGCGCGGGTCCACCAGGGCGTCGTAGGACCCATACAGGACCGCCAGCACCTGGCGACGCCCGCTGACCTCCGGGCGCACGTCCACCACGATGCCGGCGCCGTCGCTGGTGACGTGGTCCGGCGTGGGTTGGTCGACGTCGGACAGGAAAGGCCCCCAGGACGTGCAGCGCAGCTTGCCGCCTTCGAAGTAGCCCATCTGGTCGATCGACGGGGTGGTCATCACCAGGGTCTGCATGCGCCGGATGTGCTCCGGACCGCAGGGCACGTAGGCACCGGCCTCGGCCGATTTCAGCGCGGCCAGCGCCTCCTGGTAGGACAGGTCGGAGCGGCGCAGGGTGCGGTCGGCGATGTCGCGCAGGCGCTGCTGTTCGACGCTGACCGCGCGGTCCCAGGTGGCGTAGGCCATGACCGCGATCGGTACCGCAGCGGCCAGCAGTGCCAGCGCGGTGGCGCCGATGATGACGCGCAGGCGGCTCATGGCCGGGGCTCCGGCGGGGCGGGCGGGGCAGGGCGCATGGTCGGGCCGGTCCTTGGGCAGGTGCGGCTATCTGAGCATGGCGCCGGGCCCGGCGGAATGGGATCAATACGGTATTCGGTCACATTGTGGTGAAAGCGGCCAGCTTTGACGTAATGGGCCGGTCTGGTGCTGGCGCTCGGCGCCGTGGAGGACTACCGTCGAACGCTTCGCCCACCCCTGTGCCCGCGCCCATGACCGAGCCCGCAACGCCCCCCGAGCACCTGCGCCGCAGCCTGTCCAACCGCCACCTGCAACTGATCGCCATCGGCGGTGCCATCGGCACCGGCCTGTTCATGGGCTCGGGCAAGACGATCAGCCTGGCCGGCCCCTCCATCATCTTCGTCTACCTGATCATCGGCGCGATGCTGTTCTTCGTGATGCGCGCGATGGGCGAACTGCTGCTGTCCAACCTGCAGTACAAGTCCTTCATCGACTTCTCCACCGACCTGCTCGGCCCGTGGGCCGGGTTTTTCTGTGGATGGACGTACTGGTTCTGCTGGATCGTCACTGCGATCGCGGACGTGATCGCGATCGCTGCCTACGCACAGTTCTGGTTCCCCGGGCTTGACGCCTGGATACCGGCGCTGGCCTGCGTGCTGCTGTTGCTGGCGCTGAACCTGGTGACGGTGAAGCTGTTCGGCGAAATGGAATTCTGGTTCGCGCTGATCAAGATCGTGGCGATCTGCGCGCTGATCATCACCGGTGCCGGGCTGGTGGCCTGGGGTTTCACCTCGCCGAGTGGCCACACCGCGTCGCTGTCGAACCTGTGGAATGACGGCGGATTGTTCCCGATGGGGCTGGTCGGCTTCTTCGCCGGCTTCCAGATTGCCGTGTTCGCCTTCGTCGGCATCGAGCTGGTCGGCACCACCGCCGCCGAGACTGCCGACCCCGAGCGCAACCTGCCCAAGGCGATCAACTCGATCCCGGTACGCATCATCATCTTCTACGTACTGGCGCTGGTCGCGATCATGGCCGTCACCCCGTGGCGCCAGGTGGTGCCGGACAAGAGCCCGTTCGTGCAGCTGTTCGTGCTGGCCGGCATTCCAGCCGCTGCCAGCCTGATCAACTTCGTGGTGCTGACCTCGGCCACGTCCTCGGCCAACAGCGGCATCTTCTCCACCAGCCGCATGCTGTACGGCCTGGCCGAAGAGGGCCATGCCCCGCGCGGGCTGTCGAAGCTGTCGCGCGCGGCGGTGCCGGCCCGCGGCCTGTTGTTCTCCTGCCTGTGCCTGCTGGGCGGCACCCTGCTGATCTACCTGATCCCGAACCTGGTGACCGCCTTCACCCTGGTGACGACGCTGGCCACCGTGCTCTTCATCTTCGTCTGGTCGCTGATCCTGGTGGCCTACATGGTCTACCGCCGCCGCTACCCGGAGCGCCACGCCGCCTCGATCTTCAAGATGCCCGGCGGCATCGCCATGTGCTGGGCCTGCCTGGTGTTCTTCGCCGGCGTGCTGGTGCTGCTGAGCCTGCAGGGCGACACCCGCCAGGCACTGATCGCCAGCCCGGTGTGGTTCGTGCTGCTGGGCGTGGGGTACTGGCTGCGGCGGAGGACCGCGAAGTGATCCGAAGTGGGGTCAGATCCCGTTGCTCGGCAACGGGATCTGACCCCGGCAGGTCGCGGGACCGACCCCGCCTCCTCGCAGGAAATCGGCTGTTGCCGTTGAGGTTGCCGGCCAGCGGCCGGCACTACCGCAGGTGCAGGGCGCAGCCCTGCAGGCCCCCATTCACCCAACATTAGCGGGCACGGCCGGATCATCCGGCCGCCATGTCCCGTCGCCCGCTCTTGCTCGCGCTGTTGCTGCTGCCCAGCCTGTGGCCCGGGCCAGCCGCCGCGCGCACCGTCTACCGCTGCGTGCAGGGCAACACGGTCAGCCTGGCCACCGCGCCGGAGCCGGGATCGCGGTGCACGCCGAAGGAGATCGACGACAACGCCGTCCAGACCCCCAACCTGTGGGGCAACATGGGCGTGTTCAGCGGCGTGCTGTACGAGCGCGAACAGGACGGGGCGCTGGTCTATTCCACGCGCAACCTGCCCGGCTCGCGGGTGTTCCTGAAGTTTACCGTGGCCACGCCGCCGGGCGAGCCTGCGCATGAAGGGCTGGGCAAGGTCGGCAAGCCGCAGCTGGCGCAGCATGCGCGGCAGTTCAAGGCGGCGGCCAAGGCGACCGGCGTCGATGACGCCTGGCTGCGCGCGATCGCCCATGCCGAAAGCAATTTCGATCCGCTGGCGGTTTCCAGCAAGGGCGCACAGGGGGTGATGCAGCTGATGCCCGATACCGCGCAGGAGTACGGGGTGCGCGATCCGTTCTCGCCACAGCAGTCGATCGAGGGCGGCGCGCGCTACATGCGCGCGCTGCTGCGCCGCTACAACGGCGACCGTCCGTTGGCGGCGGCCGCCTACAACGCCGGCATCGGTGCAGTCACCCGCTACAAGGGCGTGCCGCCCTACGCCGAAACCCTGGCCTACGTGGACAAGGTGATGGCGCTGTACGCACGCTACCGCGAAGCCATGGGCATCCGCAGCGAGGTGCCGGCGCGCTAGCGCGAGGTGGAGGTGCTGACCAGATCGTAGCGCTCGATGCGGCCGACGCGTGCCACCTCGGCCTGCACGTCGGCACGCTGCTTGAGTGCACGCCATGCGGCATCGATGCGCACGTCGCCCGGCCATGATGCATAGGTGCGCATGTCCTGCAGGCTGGCCAGGGTTTCACTGCGTTCAACCGGCGAACGCAGCTGTTCGATCAGCACGGCAGCGGCCCCGTCCAGGTCGCCTTCCTCCAGCAGCATTTCACGATGGAACAGGCGCGCGTCATTGCGCTGGGCCAGGATCACCGCGCGGGCCGCGTCGCGCGCCGCGGCGTCGCCGCGCTCGCGGGCGGCGGCGAACTGCAGCAGCGCCTGCGCGGCCTTGCCGTAGCCGGCGAGGCCTGGCATGTCATTCACTGCCTGCGCAGCATCCTGCATGCGTCCCATCGAACTGAGCACGAAGCCGACATTCATCTGGTGCTCGATGCCATCGGGGCCGAGCGCGCCGATGCGGGCGGCCTGCCTGGCCGTGGCCAACGCCTCGTCCGTGCGGCCCAACCGGCGCAGCGCGGTGAGCCGGCTGTTGAGCAACCAGGCCACCCATTCCGCTTCCGCCGCCGCCGGCGATTCACCGTCGTTCGCGGCGCGGGCCATGCCCTCGGTCAACGACAGCACTTCCTCATTGCGGTCCAGCATCAGCAGGGTGGTGCCGAACTCGGCCATGCGCGCGTCCAGTGCGCGGTCGAGCAGGCCGGAGACACGCAGTTCATCAAGGTGCCGCTGCGCCGCCTGCACCGGATCGAAACGCGCATCGCCGCGATCGACGTAGCGGTCGAAGCGCTTGTCGCTGCGCAGGCGGATGATCTCGGCCGGGCTGTCGATGCGTGCCAGCGTGGCTGCAACACTGTCGCCGCGGCCGTGGTCGGCCTGCAGCGTGGCCAGCGCCAGCCACAGCCCGGTCGGCTCCAGGCCGCCGCTCTTCCAGCCGTTGTCGAACAGTGCCTGCAGCAGGTCCATGCGCTGCTGTGGCTGATCACGCAGGCGGTATTGCAGGTAGTTGATGGCGTGGTGATCGACCGGCAGCGGTGCCTCGGCATGCTTCAGCGCCGTCACCAGGAACCTCGTCGCTGCAGCCGGCTGGTTGTCCGACAGCTCCACCGACACCTGGGTGAGCAGGACCTGCGCATCTTCCGGCAACGCCTCCTGCGCCCGCTGCAGGTAACGGCGGGCCAGCGCCGGCTTCTTCTGCATCAGTGCGGTCCAGCCGGCGACCTGCGCGGCGCGGCCGCGATGCTCGGCATCGAAGTCGTCCAGCAGCGGATCCTCCATCAGCCGTTCCATGCTGATCAGCGCGCCGAGCGTATTGCCACTGCGTGCCTGCTGGATCGCTTCATCCCAGCGTGTGGCGTACGCCGCGTGTACGGCATCGGCGGTGGCCGATGGCTTCTGCGGGACCACCGTGATCGAGGCGGCGGCGGGCGCGCTGGCCAATGCGGCCAGCAGCAGGGCGGTGAGCGGGAGAAGGCGGGGCATGGAGGATCTCCATCCGTGGGAACCGCATTGAACCTGCTGCCGCCAGCGAGGACAAGCGCGGGAAAGCGAATTCTGGCGTTCAGGCGCAGGATCGTTCGTGGCGGAACGCCTGCGCAGCGTCTATTGTCGGTGCCTCTTCAAACAGCAGGCAGAGGCGGCGCAACGCGATGGCACGGTGGCAATGGATGGCGGCAGGGGTGGCATTGGCAACAGCGGTGGGCTTGGCTGCAACGTGGTGGGATACACCGCTGAATACGCTGGCCGGCCCCACGGGCCCGGCGCCCACGCCGTTGGCCTGGACCGCGCAGATCGAGCCGCTGGCCGGCGATGGCCACCCGGGTGACCGCGATGGTGCGTCTGCACAGGCCCGCTTCGCCGACCCGTATGCACTGCTGCGCACCGCCGATGGCAGCGTCTACTTCACCGATGCCGGGGACAACAACCGGATCCGCCGCCGCCTGCCCGATGGCCGTGTTGAAACGGTGGCCGGGCAGGGCGAGGGCCGCGTTGATGGCCCGGCGCTGCAGGCCAGCTTCAATACGCCCTCGGGCATCGCCGCTGATGCGCAGGGCAACCTGTACGTGGCCGACACGGGCAACCATGCGATCCGCCGCATCGGTGCCGATGGCCAGGTGACCACCCTGGCCGGTGGCGAGCAGGGCGTTGCCGATGGCCCTGCGGCGCAGGCCCGCTTCGATGCGCCGATGGGCATCGCGGTGGACGCACAGGGGCAGGTCTACGTGGCCGATACGTTCAACGATCGCATCCGGGTGATCGGTACCGATGGCAGCGTGCGCACCCTGGCCGGGGGTGACCGGCCGGGCTTTGCCGATGGCGCGGGCGCCGCCGCGCGCTTCGACACGCCGGTGGCGCTGGCCTTCGACGCGCAGGGCGCGTTGCTGGTGGCCGACCTGTTCAACAATGCGGTGCGCCGCGTAGGCGCCGACGGCACGGTCAGCACCGTGGTCGCCGCCGGCGGCGTGATCAATGGGCCGCTGTCGCTGGCCACCACGCACGACGGCGTGCTGTACGTGGGTGACCTCGATGGCCGCATCGTGCAGGTGACGCCGCAGGGCCATCAGATCGCCCTGGTCGGCAATGGCCCCTTGCCGCGGCTGGCCCGCCCCAGCGGGCTGGCCATGGATGCCGATGGCAGCGTGCTGGTGGCCGACGCCGCCAGCTATCGCCTGCATCGCCTTCGCCCGCTGCCGGTCGGCGACCTGCCGGCGCCGGCACTGGTCGGCCCGGCTGCCGATGCCGCGCTGCCGGAGACCGGGGGCCGTTGGCCGCTGGCACCGCAGGACGGCTGGCACGAAGTGGTCGGCACGCTGGGCGAGGTGCGTGGCAACTTCACCGGTGAGAGCCGCCACCATCTGCATGGCGGCTTCGATGTGCGGGGCGATGTCGGCCAGACCGTGCTGGCGATCGCCGATGGCAAGATCAGCAGTCCGGTGGCGGCCTGGAACCTGGGCGAGCAGGCCGAGGGCCTGGCCGTGGATCGCCTCAAGTACATCCACATGCGGGTCGGCCGCACTCCGCGCGATGAACCCTATGACGCGCGCTGGCAGGCGCTGTACGACGAGCAGGGCAAACTGGAGCGGATGCGCGTGCGCCGCGGCATGCGCATCCACGTCGGTGATCGCCTGGGCAGCATCAACAACCAGGCGCACGTGCACCTGGCGGTGGGTACCGGTGGCTTCGAGACCAACGCGGTGGCGCTGGGCTTCCAGGGCTACGCCGACCACTTCGCACCGCGCATCACCGATGTGGCCCTGCTGGACGACAACGACCAGCCGATGGCCGCCGGCAGCGATGGCGTGGTGATGGTGGCGCGCCAGGGCCGCGGCGTGCAGATCGTGGTCGAGGCCTGGGACCAGGTCGACAACAACCTGCCGCGCCGCCGCCTGGGCATGTACCAGGTGGGCTACCAGATCCTAGACGCCGGTGGCCGGGCGCTGCAGGGCTATGAACAGCCACGCTGGAACATCGTGTTCAACCGCATGCCGCCGCAGAAGGAAGCGGTACGGGTGGCCTACGCCCCCGACAGTGGCATCACCGTGCACGGCAGCGCGGTGACCCGGTTCCGCTACCTGGCCACCAACACCGTGCGCGACGGCCTGATGGAAACCGGGCGCTGGCAGCCGGCGGCGCTGCCGCCGGGCGAGTACATCGTGCGCGCCAGCGTGCGCGACTACAGCGGCAACGAAGGCATCGGCCCGCGCGAGATCAGGGTGCGGCTGCTGCCATAGCCGCAGCCGGGGCGCCGCAGCGTTCGCGCTCGGCGTCCATGTCTTCCAGCGGCCGCACCTCGATGCTGCCGAAGCGTGCCCACGGGAAGTCGCGGGCGATGCGCATGGCTTCGTCGCGGTCGCGCGCGACGATCAGGTTGAAGCCGGCCAGCAGCTCGCGGGTTTCGGCGAACGGGCCATCGAGCACGCGGCTGTGTCCATCGCGCACGCGCAGGGTCTGTGCGGTATCGACCGGCTGCAGCTTCTGGGCGGCCAGCAGCGTGCCTTCGGCCTGCAGCTGGTCGGCGTGCGCCAGGCAGTCGCGCATCAGCGCGTTGAATTCTTCGGTGGGCAGCGCCTGCAGCAGGGCAGGCTCGATATAGATCAGAAGCAGGTACTGCTGCATGGCACGGTCCTGGCGGGGCGGGTGTCCATGATCGCGCAGGATTGCGCATGGGCATGTTGCAGCGCAGAAGCGCGCCTTCGGCGGAGATCGGCGAACGGCAGAGCCCCTCCGTGGTGGGTTTGGGTGGGTCGCTGAAAGCGGGTTTCCTGAGGGTGGGCCGGGCGGGTGGGATTGGCGGGGACGCCGTGAATCCGTCCCTGGAGGCTTAGCCGCGCCATCCATGGCGCGGATACCCCGCCAACCCCACCCGCCCGGCCCCAGACAGATTCCGGCGGCCGATCCACCACGGGAAATCAACAAGCAAGAGCAAAAGCGGGTCGCTTCGCTCGCAAAGCCGAGCCCGCCAGCCAACCGCCTTTGCTTTTGCTTTTGCTGTTGCCTTTTCTCTTGATCTTCCCGTGGTGGGTACCGGAGGCAGGAAACTGTCCAGGGCCGGGTGGGTAGGCGGGGCGGGGGTGTCCGCGGCATGGATGCCGCGGCCAAGCCCCCATGGATGGGTTTACGGCGTCCCCCGACCCGCCTACCCACCCGGGCAAATCCATGAACCCGCGCTTTCAGCGACCCACCCAAACCCACCACGGAGGGGCTCCGCCGTTCGCTGACCTCCGCCGAAGGCGCGCTTTCCGCGCAAGAAAAAATTTCCAACCGACGTGTCGATTCCCCGCCCCCTGGTTCGTTGTACTCAGTGAAGGGCACGCACCACGCGTCCCACGGGAGACCGCAATGAAAGTGATGGTGATCGTGAAGGCCAACGCCGACTCCGAAGCCGGCCGCATGCCCAGCGAACAGGAACTGTCCGAAATGGGCGCCTTCAACGAGCAACTGGTCGCGGCCGGCATCATGCTGGCCGGCGAAGGCCTGCACGCCACCCAGCGCGGCCGCCGCATCCATTTCGGTGGCACCGCCCCCCGGGTCGAGGCCGGTCCGTTCGGCCCGGCCAGCGAACAGATCGCCGGCTTCTGGCTGTGGGAGGTGCGCTCGCTGGAGGAGGCGGTCGAATGGGCCAGCCGTGCGCCGTTCGGCAGCGGCGGCGCGCTTGAACTGCGCCCGCTGATGTCCGCGGAAGACTTCGGTGAGGCCTTCACCCCCGAATTACAGCAGCAGGAACAGCGTCTGCGTGCACAGCTGGAAGGTTGACCCGATTCATCTCCATGCCGGGCACGATCCGGCGCCATCCCCTTGAACCACACACGGAGCATTGCGATGAAACTGATTCCCTTCCTCGGCTTCAGCGGCCAGGCCCATGAGGCGATGGCGTTCTACGCCAAGGCACTCGGTGGCCAGGTCACTTCGGAAATGAAATACCGCGACATGCCGCCGTCCGATGGCTCGCCGGGCTGCAACGAGATGCCGCCGGAAACCCTGGACCACGTCGCCCACAGCCAGCTGGAGATCGGCAACGCCATCGTGATGGCGGCCGACGGCCCCGGCGGCGGCGAGGGTAGCTCGACCACCATCAATGTCGACGTCGACAGCGTCGAAGAAGCCGAACGCGTGTTCGCTGCACTGGCCGAAGGCGGGCAGGTGCAGATGCCGATCGCCGAAACGTTCTGGGCGCACCGCTGGGGCATGCTGATCGACCGCTACGGCAAGCCGTGGATGGTCAACTGCATGAAGCAGCCCTGATCCCGCCTTCTCCATCCACCCAGGAGCTTTACCGATGAGTGCACCACAACCGCAGATGATCTTCGTCAACCTGCCCGTGCAGGACCTGAACGCGTCCAAGGCCTTCTTCGCCGCGCTGGGCTACAGCTTCAACCCGGCCTTCACCAACGACGATGCCGCCTGCATGGTCATCAGTGAAAGCATCTTCGTGATGCTGCTGACCCAGCCGTTCTTCAAGCAGTTCACCACCAAGCCGATCGCCGACGCGCGCAGCCAGACCGAGGTGATCACCTGCCTGTCGGCGGACAGCCGCAAGGCGGTGGACGCGATGGTGGACAAGGCACTGGCCGCCGGTGCCAGCGAACCGCAGCCGGCGCGCGATTACGGCTTCATGTACCAGCGTGGCTTCCAGGACCTGGATGGCCATCTCTGGGAAATCGCACACATGGACGGCGAGCCGGGCTGACCGCCGCCGCAAGGGAGAACCCTCATGGCTTACGTGGATGCTTACGTGCTGCCGTGCCCACAGGACAAGGTGGCGGCTTACCGTCGCCTTGCCCGCAAGGCCGGCGCGGTGTGGAAGGACCATGGCGCGCTGCAGTACATGGAATGCGTGGCTGACGATGTGGAACCGGGCAAGCGCACCTCGTTCCCGCGCGCGGTCAAGGCAAAGCCCGGCGAAACGGTGATCGTTGCGTTCGTGGTGTTCCGTTCGCGCGCGGCACGCGACCGCATCAATGCCAGGGTGATGGCCGACCCGCGGCTGGCGTCGCTCGGCCCGAAGGACATGCCGTTCGATACCAAACGCATGTTCTGGGGCGGCTTCAAGCCCATCGTCGAAGCGTGAGCCATGGCGCTTGTGCGGGACGGGCGTGCGTGCTGTGATCGGCGCATGCTCGATCCCGCACTGACGCAGCGTCTGGAAACCCTCTGGCGGATGGAGTCGCCAGTGTTGATCGCGCGCCTGGCGCGGCTGCTCGGCGGCGATGTCGGCCGTGCCGAGGAGCTCGCCCAGGACACCTGGCTGGCCGCGCTGGAGCGCTGGCCAGAGCAGGGCATCCCGGACAACCCCGGAGCCTGGCTGATGACCACTGCGCGCAACCGTGCCATCGATGTGCTGCGCCAGCACCAGCGGGTGGCGCAGCAGCATGCGCAGTGGGGCGAGGAACTGCATCCGGCGGCACTGCCGGCGCCGGATGACAGCCAGGCACTGGAGGACGACCTGGGCGATGACCTGCTGCGGCTGATGTTCGTGGCCTGCCATCCGGTGCTGCCGGCCGATGCGCGGGTGGCACTGACCCTGCGCCTGCTCGGTGGCCTGACCACCGTCGAGATCGCGCGTGCGTTCCTGCAGCCGGAGCCGACCATCGCCCAGCGCATCGTGCGCGCAAAACGCACGCTGGCGCAGAAGCAGGTGCCCTATGAAGTGCCGCGCGCAGACGCGATGCCAGAGCGGTTGGCCTCGGTGCTGGAGGCGGTCTACCTGGTGTTCAACGAAGGCTATGCGGCCAGCGCCGGTGACGACTGGATGCGTCCGGCGTTGTGCGAGGAGGCGCTGCGGCTGGCGCGCATCCTGGCCCATCGCCTGCCGGTGCCGCCGGTACTGGGCCTGCTGGCGCTGATGGAACTGCAGGCCTCGCGCGCGGCGGCACGCGTGGATGCACAGGGCACGCCGGTGCTGCTGGACCAGCAGAACCGCGCGCGCTGGGACTGGTTGCAGATCGAACGCGGCCAGCAGGCGCTGGCGCGCGCGCTGGCGGCCGGTGGTGGCGACGATCCCTACGTCCTGCAGGCGCGCATCGCCGCCTGCCATGCGGTTGCGCGGCGCGCCGACGCTACCGACTGGCCGCGTATCGCCGCGCTCTATGCACAGCTGCTGCAGGTGCAACCTTCGCCGGTGGTGGCATTGAACCGGGTGGTGGCGATCCTGCGCAGCGAAGGCCCGTTCGCCGCGTGGGCGCAGCTGCAACCCCTGCTGGTCGACGCGCGCCTGCGCGACTATGCGCCGCTGCAGGTGGTTCGTGGCGAGCTGTTGCAGGCACTGGGGCGTGAGCAGGATGCGCGTGACGCTTTTGCCGCGGCCGCCGAACTCAGCCAGAACCGCGCCGAGCGCGGACTGTTGCGGCGACGGGCGGGACTACCGCCCACGGACTGAGCCGACAAGGACAGCACTTGTCGCCGGGCGCCTGAGCGGCTATGTTTCGCGCCCAGCGGACGCATCAGCGTCCGCATTCCATGCGTATTGACCGAGGAGCGGTTGGATGTATTCAAGGACGAAGAGCGCATCGCGCGCTTTTGCGCGCCTGCTTGCCTGTGCCCTGTGCCTGGCCGTATGGCCGATGGCCGTGCAGGCCGCCGACAAATCACAGCAGGCTTACTGGGCCGGGTTTGCCTACACCGCCGACGCCGCTGCCGTGCAGGCGACCACGCCGCATGCGCACGCCGTGCTGGAAAAGCGTGGCTTGATCCCGCTCAACCAGGCGCTGGCACAGTCGCTCAAGCGCCGAGCCCCGGCCCACCTGGAGCTGATCGACCAGCCGGTGGCGATGCTGGACGGCACCACCAGCGCGACCGTGCTGGCCGCCGCGCTGGACCGCGAACTGGTGTCGGTCGAGCCGATCGGCGACCAGTACAAGGTGCTGGTGGAAGTGGCGCTGCAGGCGCTGTTCTTCGACTTCCGCGAGCGCCAGGTGATTGCCTCCTATCCGCTCACCCTGCAGCGCATCGACGTGCAGGACTACCGTCCTGACAACGATGATATCGACGCGATCGTCGCCGATCTGCTGTACGGCAGCGCCGAGACCAGCCTGTCGCAGGTACTCGCGGCGAGCCTGGCACAGGCCCGGCTGCCCGACGCCGCCGTGCGCCGCCTGCAGGTGGGCGGGGTGACCCTGTCCGATGCGGTGCGCGCCAAGCTGCCCGACCCGAAATGGGAAGCGACGCTGCGCGCGACGCTGGCGCACGAGTTGTCCAAGACGCTGTCGTCCAACACCGGCGTCGGCCTGCTGCCACCGGCCTCGGGCCAGGCGATCGGCGGTGCGATGGCCGCCCGCTTTGCCGATGGCAAGGTCTACCAGCTGAAGATTCCCGAACCCGACTACGTCATCACCCTGCAGGTCGACGCGCTGAAGAACGGCGTGATCCAGGAAACCCCGGCGATGAAGACGATGCTGTTCGGTGCGTTCTTCACCGCCAAGGTGACCGAGCCGTTCTCGGGCAAGGTCTATTTCGAACAGCCGCTGCGCAAGGGGGCCACCAAGGTGGTGCCGGTCACGCAGTGGCAGGTTGACCAGTGGTCGGCCAGCTACGAAACCCTGCTGGCCGGGCTCGACGCCTTCGCCGGCGCCGCTGCCAGGCGCGCCGATTCGCGCGCGTGGCTGGACGAACAGAAGCCGGGCGGCCGCCCGTTGCAGCAGCAGACCCAAGCCCTCCAGGAGTTGATCAAGTCATGTCGTTGATGCGTACCATCCTGCTCATCCTCATCGCGCTGGTGGTGGCCTCGCCGGTCGCTGCACAGACCGCCAGCTCGCGCGGCACCGGCTCGGCCAGCTACGGCCTGCGCCTGAGCGCCGATACCCGCGCCCAGGCCCTGAACAAGGCCAAGGTCAACGCACTGGAGGCATACATCGCCGAAACCGGTGCGGCCAAGCTGCGCCTGTTCGAAGCCCGCCGCGCCGAGTTCATCGGCGAGATCGACCGCTACGTGCTCAGCGCCGTGCAGCTGTCGGACACCGAAGACAAGAAGGCCAAGACCTACACCGTCACCGTCCGCGCCGAGATCAACACCACCCTGCTGCAGACCAAGCTGGATGCGGGTTCGGCCGTGGCCGGCGCCACCGCCGCACAGCGCTCGCTGCTGACCTTCCTGTTCATGGCGCGCTCGCAGGACACCGTGCAGTCGTTCCAGGACAAGGAATACCGCCGCGTCGACGCCAGCAGCAGCTACAGCGAGAACACCCGCGAAGGCGACAGCTTCCGCGGCAACTCGGTCAGCACCAACGGCAGCATCAACCAGAACGGTTCGGTGTCGGTCACCAGCGGCGGCAGCACCACCGCGCGCGCCGACAACATCACCTGGAAGGTGGCCAACGCCGCCGAAGTCAACACCGCGATGACCGGTGCCTTCAGTGCTGCCGGCTACGAAGTGGTGGAAGCGGAGTACGTGGAAGGCGAGTCGCGCGGCCTGCTCAGCATCGAGCGCATCCGCAAGGACTTCAGCACCGGCAACGACCTGGCCCCGGCCACCCTGCGTGACACCGCCAACGGCATCCGCGCGGCCAACATCCCCTACATCGCCGTCGGCACGCTCGACGTCGGCATGCGCGACCGCGATCCGGCCAGTGGCAACACTCGCGTGTTCGTCACCGTCACCGGCAAGGTGCTGGATGTGACCGGCCGCTTCCCGCGCACCGTGTCGTCGGTGGGCCCGGTGCAGTTCTCCGGTACCGGCCCGAACGAAACCGTGGCCCGTACCAATGCCCTGCAGCTGGCTGCCGAAAAGGCGGCCCAGCAGATGATCAACGAACTGAACGTCAAGGCGGTCCGCTGATCCGCCGCCCCCGGCAGGTGCCGAGCTCGCTCGGCGTCGCCCCGGGGTTCACCGATTCCCCGCGTGCCGCACCGCGGCCGTCTCTCCCAAAGGACATCCTCATGATCCGCAATACCGCTCTCGTCGTGGCCATCGCCGCCGCTACCCTGTCGATGCCGGCGCACGCCGGCCTGGGCAAGCTGAAGGACCTGGCCGGTGCCGCCACCGGTTCCTCCACCAGCAGCGCCTCCAGCGCCGCCGCTCCGGACGAAGCCGCGCAGGAAGCGCTGGTGCGCCGTTTCGTCAGCTCGCAGTCGCACTCGCTGCAGGCCCAGACCTCGTTCGCCCGCGCCTTCGGCCTGGCCGAGCAGGTGCAGCTGCTGGAAGCCGAGCGCCAGGCGCTGTCGTCGGGTTCGGTCAGCGTCGATGCGATGAAGAAGTCGGTGTCGGTCAGTGAAGCCGCCCAGGCCGCGATCAACGAGCGCCAGGCCGCGCAGCCGGAACTGAACGCTGAATCCAAGCAGCACTACGCCGAAGGCCTGGTCTCGCTGCTGGCGTCGGCCGCCGAAGCGCAGAAGCTCGGTGGCGAGGCGAGCAACTTCACTGCCGGCATGAAGAACCTGGGCGCAACCCAGATGGCGACCGTTGGCCGCAAGCTGGCGGCAGGTGCCTGGGTTGCCAAGGAATCGCCGGGCTTCATCCAGGGCCTGTACGGCTCGACCAAGTCGGCCGTGACCTTCGCCAAGAAGAGCAAGGTGAAGGTGCCGTCGAACGCCGATTCGATGCTCGACTCGATCTGATCCGAGGTTCAACCCCATGCGTACGACCTCCCGCCTGATCGGCCTGGGCCTGGCCACGGTGCTGCTTGCAGCCTGTGGCAAGCAGGACACCCCGGCCGCCGATGCGCCCGCACCCGCCAAGGAAAGGGCAACCAGTGCACTGGCCAGCAATGCGCCAGTGGAAGCAGCGCCCCTGCGAGGCACGCCGGATTTCGGCGGCACCACCCAGGTCGCGCGCGAGGCCGACGGTATCGGCAGCACCCCGGAACTGGCGGTGCTGGCGGCACTGCAGTCGGCGGTGGCGCAGGTCAACGGCGTACGCGTGGCCAGCCAGATGCAGAGCCTGCGTGCAGGCCTGCATGTGGACGTGGATGACGAACACGTCGGCGATATCCGCGCCGACGCGTTCACCCAGCAGATGATCGCCGGCTCGCAGGGCGCAGTGCTGGGCTATGAAATCCTGTCGCAGGACGAAGTGCGGCAGCTGGATGAAGAAACCATCGCCCGCGTGCGCGCCAGCGACGAAGGCTGGAGCTTCAAGGGTTCGGCCTCTGCCAGCGCGTCCGGCGAGGCCACGGCCAAGGGCGGCGGTGCCTCGGCCAGCGTCAAGGAGAGCTACGACGAGAAGGTCAGCGTCGATGCCCAGCGTGGCGCACGCTCGTTCGATTCGGACGTGACCCACCGCAGCATGCGCAGCTACTGGAAGGTGCGCGTGCGTGCACAGATTGCCCAGTACCGCGCACCGGACGAGCAGGGCAAGCCGAAGATCGTGGTCGCGCTGCCGCGCACCAGGGCCGGCAGCTATGCCGTGGGCGATGGCCGCGTGAGTGCCGATGAAGTGGCCGACGCGATCCGCGCGCGCCTGTCCGACACGCTGACCCAGACCCAGCGCTTCATCGTGCTGGACCGCGAGTTCGGCGACGAACTGCAGGCCGAGATCGACCACATCAACAGTGGCAACGTGCGTTTGCAGGACACGGCCCGCGTCGGCCAGCAGCTGGCGACCGACCTGATCCTGATCCCGACCATCGAACGCTTCGAATACCCGCGCAGCGTGCGCAACCTGCGCATGTCCGACCGCCAGGTGACCTCGTATTCCGGTGGCGGCCGCATCACCCTGCGCCTGATCAACGCCACCACCGGCCAGGTGGTGTTGTCCGACAGCTTCGACCACCAGCTGGCCTCGACCGGCCCCAGCACCCTGCCGCGCGTGGTCAACGGCCGCAACATGGCTGCGGCGATGATGGAGTCGTTGTCCGGCCAGATCGGTACCACCATCGTCACCACGCTGTTCCCGGTATCGGTGGTATCGGTGGACGGTGACCAGGTGGTGCTGAGCCAGGGCGGCGAGACCCTGCAGGCCGGCCAGCGCTGGCAGGCCGTGCGCCTGGGCGAGGAACTGAAGGACCCGCAGACCGGCCGCTCGCTGGGCCGCAGCGAACACCCGTGCTGCACCATCCGCATCGACCGCGTGGCTGCACAGACCTCGTACGGCACCCTCGAAGACGGCGTCGACGCGATGCGCGGCGGTTTCCGTCCGGGCCAGATCGAACTGCGCCAGAAGCTGGGCAGCAAGCCCGCTGCCGCCGCCAGCGCGACCGCTTCGGCGGCCCCGGCTGCCGCCGCCCGCCCGGCCGCCAAGCCGAAGCCCAAGCCTGCTGCCGCCCCGGCCGAAGACCCGAACTGGTAACACCAAGCAACACACAGATGGGGTCAGAGCCCTTTCCCGCCGGGAAAGGGATCTGACCCCCTCGTGTTTTCGTCCGTGTCGACCCGCGTCGACAGCCAGCAACAGCGGCGGGACCGACCGGCCATCCCACGGAATGCCGGTGTTACTTCGGCTGTTGCCCCCGACGTTGCCGGCCAGCGGCCGGCACTACCGCAGGTGCAGGGCGCAGCCCTGCCGAATCCCATTACACTCCAGAAGGATTTTCCTGCTGGAGAGAGCAATGAAACGAGCGGTACTGGGCGTGCTGGCCCTGTCGGTGTCGAGCGCACTGATGGCGGCCACCCCGAAATTCGATGGCGCGCGGATCTCCGCCGACGTCAAGGAACTGGCCTCCGATGCCTACGAAGGCCGCTCGCCGGCCACCGCTGGCGAAGCGAAGACCATCGCCTATCTCAGCAAGCAGTTCGCCGATGCCGGGCTGCAGCCGGGCGGCGACCTGAAGGACGGCAAGCGCCTGTGGACCCAGGCCGTACCGCTGCGCAAGGGCGACATCGTCGGCACGCCGCAGCTGGCGCTGCACCAGGGCGGAAAGACCGTTGCACTGGAGCAGGGCAAGCAGATCGCCGTGCGCGCGGCCATGAACGGCGCCAGCAGCGTCGACATCAGCAAGGCCCCGCTGGTGTTCCTCGGCTACGGCGTGAAGGCACCGGAGCGCAACTGGGACGACTTCAAGGGCGTGGACCTGAAGGGCAAGATCGCCGTGGTGCTGATCAACGACCCGGACTTCGAAACCGGCCAGGGTGATTTCGACGGCAAGGGCATGACCTATTACGGCCGTTGGACCTACAAGTACGAAGAAGGCGCCCGCCAGGGGGCGCTGGGCGTGCTGATCGTGCACGAGACCGCACCGGCGTCGTACGGCTGGGCCACCGTGGCCGGTTCCAACACCAACACCATGTTCGACGTGGTGCGTGACAACCCGGCAGAAAGCCACCCGCTGCTGGAAGGCTGGATCCAGCGCGACCTTGCCGTGGAGCTGTTCCGCTCGGCCGGGCAGGACTTCGAGGCACTGAAGAAGAAGGCGCAGCAGCGCGACTTCACCCCGGTGCCGCTGACCGGCGCCAGCCTGGACGCGACGTACGCGGTGAAGACCGAAGTGATCACCTCGCACAACGTGGCCGCGCGCCTGGAAGGCAGCCGCCATCCCGACGAGACCATCATCTACAGCGCGCACTGGGACCACATCGGCGTGGGTGAGCCGGATGCACGGGGTGACCGCATCTTCAACGGCGCGCTGGACAACGCCAGCGGCACCGCCTCGCTGGTCGAGCTGGCCCGTGGCTTCGCCAAGGAGAAGCGCCCGCAGCGCTCGCTGCTGTTCCTGGCGGTCACCGCCGAGGAAAAGGGCCTGCTGGGTTCGGAGTACTACGCCACCCATCCGCTGTACCCGCTGGAAAAGACCGTGGCGGTGATCAACATGGACGGCATGGCGCCGTTCGGCCCGTCGCGTGACTTCGGCATCTACGGTGCCGCGCGCTTCGAGCTGCTGGACCAGCTGAAGGACGTGGCCAAGGGCTGGGACATCCGCTACACGCCGGACCCGAAGCCGGAAGCGGGCCTGTTCTTCCGCTCCGACCACTTCCCGTTCGCCAAGCGTGGCGTGCCGGCGCTGTCCTGGTCGGCCGGCCAGGACTGGGTGGACGGTGGCGTGGCCGCAGGCAAGAAGGCCTCCGAGGACTACACCGCCAAGCGCTATCACCAGCAGGGCGACGAATGGCAGCCGGACTGGGTGTTCGCCGGTGCCGCCCGCGACCTGGAAGTGCTGTACACGCTGGGCAACCAGCTGGCCAATTCCCGCGATTGGCCGAACTGGAGCAAGGACGAGGCGTTCCGCGCCGTGCGTGACGCCAGCGCCGGCCAGCGCAAATAACGGCGTCCGGTAGTGCCGGCCGCTGGCCGGCATTGCCGCCCCCGGAACGCCGGGCCGTGCCCGGCGTTTCCATAACGGCTTCCATCCCCACTTTCCCGGCCTTCGTCGCAGGCCGCTTGTTTGCCCGGCCGGCCGCCCTATGCTCGGCTCACCCTCTTCCTCCAAGGCGCCGCCGTGTTCGCCAGCCTTTCACTCCTGTTCCGTCACCTGCTGGCCTGGGCTGCGGCGCTTTTCGTCGCGGGCATGGTCTGGAGCGGCATCTTCAGTGGCATGAACGATGGCCCGGGCTGGATCTTCGGGCTGCTGGCGATGTTCCTGATCATTTCCGCGCTCGGCAGTGCCATCACCCACATCCGCCGGGTCTGGCTGGTGGCCGGTCGCCTGGATGCCACCACCCTGTCCGGCCGCCAGCGCCGCCAGATCGAACTGCCGATGGACGCCGGCCACGCCTTCTCGGTGGTGGAGGCGGCGATCTCCGAACTGCCCCGCGTGGAAGACGTGGAAAGTTCGGCCGGCAGCCTGCAGGTGCGTGCCTATGTCCGCCGGGTCGACCTCTGGAACGGTCGCCAGCCCTCGCGCTGGAACCTGCCGGCGCGGCTGGCGATCAAGCGCAACAGCGTGCTGGCCACGGTGACACCGGGGCAGGGCACCAGCACCGTGACCCTGCTGTTCGAACCCGACGCGGGTTGGTGGGCCGACCTGCTGGCGCTGGATGAAGGCAGCAACTACGAGAATGCCGAAGCGGTCACCCGTGCGATCAGCCGCCGCGTCGGTGACCAGCGCCGCGACGAGCAGGCCGCGGCCGAACAGACGCAGGTGGAAAAGGAACTGTCCGTGGCGCGGCTGAACCTGCTGCACGCGCAGGTGGAACCGCACTTCCTGTACAACACGCTGGCCAACGCGCAGGTCCTGACCCGCACCGATCCGGCGCGTGCCGAGCAGATGCTCGGCCACCTGATCCAGTACCTGCGCAGCTCGCTGCCGCAGGTGGACGAGTCGGTATCCACGCTGGGCGTGGAGCTGGAACGCACCCGCGCCTACCTGGAGATCCTGCGCATCCGCATGGGGGCACGCCTGGCGGTGGAAGTGCAGGTGCCCAACGAACTGCACAGCGTCCACCTGCCGGCGATGGCGCTGCAGACACTGGTGGAGAACGCGATCAAGCACGGCCTGGAACCCAAGCCCGGCGGCGGTACGATCTGGATCCTGGCGCGCGGCTTCGACGACCACGTGACCGTGACCGTGGCCGACGATGGCCTCGGCTTCGGCCACGGTACCAGCGGTACCGGCATCGGCCTGAAGAACCTGCGCGAGCGCCTGCGCCTGACCTGCGGCGAGCAGGCCGGCGTGGCGATCGTGGCCAACTTCCCCAGCGGCGTGGCCGCGACCATGACCCTGCCGCAGTCGCCCAAGGAGCGCAGCCATGCCGCTTGAAGCCCTGATCGCCGAAGACGAAGAGCTGCTGCGGCAGTCACTGGTGGAGCAGCTGGGCCGGCTGTGGCCGGAGCTGAAGCTGGTGGCCGAGTGCGAGGACGGCGCCAGCGCGCTGGAGCAGTTGGCCGAGAAACAGCCGGACATCGCCTTCCTCGACATCCGCATGCCCGGCATCAGTGGCATCGAGGTGGCACGTTCGCTGTCCGAGCTGAGCCCGCGCACCCAGGTGGTGTTTGTCACCGCGTACGACCAGTACGCCATCGACGCGTTCGAGCAGGGCGCGATGGATTACCTGTTGAAGCCGGTCAGCGACGAACGCCTGTTGGCGACCCGCGAGCGCATCCTGTCGCGGCTGCCGTCGACGCGGCAGGACGATGCCGTGCTCGAGCGCCTGCTGCAGCGGTTGGGCACCCCGCAGGGCGCGGCGGAGCGCCCGCCGCTGGCCTGGATCACCGCCAGCAACGGGCGCGAGACGCAGCTGATCATGCTCGAGGACGTGGCCTACTTCCGCGCCGACAACAAGTACACCACCGTGGTCACCGCCGCTGGCGAGAGCCTGTTGCGCACGCCGTTGCGCGAGCTGC
Organism: Stenotrophomonas pavanii; assembly: GCF_900101175.1. Lineage (GTDB taxonomy): Bacteria > Pseudomonadota > Gammaproteobacteria > Xanthomonadales > Xanthomonadaceae > Stenotrophomonas > Stenotrophomonas pavanii. Next base: position 123,385 of record NZ_FNFQ01000003.1, read on the forward strand.
TGGAAGTGCTCGATGCGCAGCATTTCCGCCAGATCCACCGTTCGACCATCGTCAACATGAAGGCGGTGGCGGCGGTCAGCCGCGACGATACCGGGCGCGGCGTACTGCGCCTGCGCGGGCGCACGGAGACGCTGGTGGTCAGCCAGCCGTTCATGAGCCTGTTCCGCGGCATGTAGCCGCACCGTCACTGCCCCTGCACCGAGGAGCGAACATGTCCCGTCTACTGATTGCGTGCGTGGCCGTGCTGGCACTGGCCGGCTGCGAAAAATCCCGCAACACCTCGATCACCCGGACCCAGGCCAACGGCGTGGATACGCTGTACAGCAAGAGCACGGTGGTCGAGGGCGAAGCCCGCTTCCAGTGCATCGCCAGCAGCAGTGGCGCCTGTCACTACCTGCTGCTTGATCCGGCCTGCAGCCCCGATGCCGCGTGTACCACGCCGCCGCTGCGCCGGTTCACTGTTGCAGTGGGCAAGACCGAGGCCATGCGTGACCTGCCCGACGGCTTCCGCCAGTGCGTCAGCCAGGACCCGATGGAACACTGCCACCATGAGTGATCACGGTGGCAGTGTGGATCCCCCCGCTACCCTGACGGGTCAGTAGGCAGGCTGCAGCGTCAGCTCGTGATGGTGCTCGGTTTCGCCGACGTGGTTCAGGCGCCCGACCAGTTCCGAGTGCTGCTTCATCCGCCCGATCTCGGTCATGATGCGGATGTCCTCGTGGCGCAGTTCGCGCTTGGCGGTGACCGCCTGCTTGTAGTCCAGCACTTCCGGGTAGTGCTCGGCCAGGTCCAGCGCCTCGGCCACGTGCTCGACGCTGTCGGCCTTGGAACTGATGCGCGCGCGGCTGTTGAAGGCCTTCATCCAGCGCTCGAAGCCGGCCTGCTGATCGAACATGTTGGCCATGAACCAGATCACGAACAGGATCGAGACCCAGGAGCCGAAGACGATCACCACGCGGGTGAAGGTGATATGGAAATCGTCGCGCCACAGGTAGTTGGCGATCAGGCCGAGGATCAGCAGCGAGGCCGCCTGCCAGCCAACGATCGACGCGATCAGCCACTGGCACTTCGCCTGGGCCAGCACCGCCACTTCATCGCGGATCTGCTGCTCGCTCAGGTTGCGCCAGTGCGCCACCTGTTTGTCGAACGGGCTGCTGTAGAGCTCGTTGTCGCGAAGCAGAATTCCCAAACCCTTGAACAAAGCAATCATGGCTGGCTCCTTGTGGAACGTGCGTCGATCAGCATTGGACGGTGTGGCAGGTCCAGTTCTAGCACTTCCAGCGGGCCGTGCAACGGGGGCAATGCCAAGCGGCGCAAGGGTTTGCCCGGCGGGGGTGAAAATTGATGCATTGCATCATTGCAGTCGCAGCCTGCGACAGGATGTCGCAGGGTGAAACGTGCTGCGGCCGCACATGAAACCCTGGCTGAGTGCGAAGACTCGCCGTCGGCGCCATGATCGCCGAGAATCGGGGCCGACCGCGCAAGATGCGACCGTTCCTCCGCCTTCCCTGGACCTGTGATGCCGGCCTTGCTGCAGCGACTCTCCCGCCCCGTGACCGCGCCGATCCGGCGCTGGGTACTGGAGGCCTTCCCGCGCGGGCAGAGCGGCATCGATTACGACCATCCGCAGGGTGATCCGGGCTGGTTCGGCCCGGACAGCGTGACCTGGCGCGTGCATGCCGAGCTGCCGTCGATGCTTGCCGGCGGCCTGTGCGCATTGATGCTGCAGACCCTGCACCCACGCGCGCTGGCCGGGGTCTACGACCATTCCAACTTCCGCCAGGACCTGGTGGGCCGGCTGCGCCGCACTACGGCCTTCGTGGCCGGCACCAGCTATGCGCCCACCGGTGAGGTGGAAGCGCTGGTGGCCAGGGTGCGCCGCATCCACGCGCAGATCCGCGGCCGCACCGCGCAGGGCGAGCCCTATGCCGCCGACGATCCGCAACTGCTGACCTGGGTCCATGTGACCGAAGCCTTCGGGTTCCTGCAGGGCTTCCGCCGCTATGGGCGCGAGGTCCCCGCGCACATCGCCGACCGCTACTACGATGAGTACCGCTGCGTGGCCGAGGCGCTGGGTGCGGTGGATGTACCGCGCAGCGAAGCGGAGGTGGCGGCGTATTTCTGCGCGCGGCAGCCGGAACTGCGCGTGGATGATCGCTCGCGCGAGGTGCTGGAGGTGCTGTCCGGCGTGCGCCTGCCGGTCCCGGTGCCGGGGCTGTCGCGCGACGTGTTCCTGGGGGCGGGCGCGGCGTTGCTGCCGGACTGGGCCGCAGGCATGCTCGAGCGCAGCGGCCGCCAGCGCGCGCAGGCGGCGGCATCGGCGAAGCTGATGCAGGGCATGGCACCGCTGTTCCGCCGCGCGCTGCCCGATGGCCTGGCCAGCCATGCCTGCGCGCGCATGGGCGTACCGGTGGAGATCCTGCGGGCGTGGCCCGCGGATGCCTGGTAGGAGCCGACCCGGGTCGGCACGCGTTTCGTGCGGCACCGCAGAAGCGCCAATCCAGGGTGGATCTACCAGAGCGGATTCGGGGGTGGACCCACGCGATGCGTGGAGGGGCGTTACCCTGCCACCTTCAATCCACGCAGGAGCATCTCCAGCGCCGCCGTCGCCCGCCGCAGGCGCGCATCCCCCTCTTCGCCCTCGGCGATCCAGAACGCGGCCTCGGCCAGGCTGCCGTACACCAGCGACGCCAGCGCCTGCGCATCTACCGATGCCACCATCCCCTGGGCGACCAGACGTTCGATCAGGTGCTGCATCGAGTGCACGCAGTGGCGCTGCGATTCCGGTGAGGCGCCGCCGAGTACCGCACGCGCATCGCGCAGTACGATGCGCTGTATCTCCGGTTCCAGGGCCATTTCCAGATAGGCGCGGCAACGCTGCACGAATCCCTCCCAGGCATCGTCGGCGGTGTCACTGATCGCCTGCAGGCGCAGGTCGGTCTCTTTGTCGAGCTGGGCAACCACGGCCGCAAGCAGGCCCTTCTTGTCCCCGAAGTGGTGGTACAGCGCACCGCGGGTCAGGCCCGCCTGGGCGGTCAGGTCGTCCATCGAGGTGCCCGCATAGCCGTGCTCGCTGAACAGCCGGCGGGCGGCAGCCAGCAGGGTGGCGCGGGTTTCTTCCATCTCGGCGCGGGTGCGACGAACCATTCGGAGCTCCTTACATACGCAGTGCATGATTATTTACATACGACGCGTATGAATGTAGCCTCTTATTCATACGCTGTGTATGTATTGTCGTGGCGCGCTGTGCGCCAGGCAAGTCGCTGCCTTGGAGAACTGATGGCTACCCCCTACCGCGACCTGTTCACTGCCCCCGGCACTGCCGGCCTTGCCCTGGCCGGGCTGGTGGCGCGCCTGCCGCTGCCGATGACCGGGATCGGCATCATCACCCTGCTGTCCCAGCTGCGTGGCAGCTATGCGCTGGCCGGTGCGGTGTCGGCCACCTTCGTACTGACCTACGCGCTGCTGTCGCCACAGGTGTCGCGCTGGGTCGACCGGCGTGGGCAAAACAAGGTGCTGCCGTGGGCCACTGCGGCCAGCGCGGCCGGTCTGTTGCTGCTGCCCGCATGCACGCTGCTGGCTGCGCCGGACTGGATGCTGTTCATTGCGGCGATGCTGTGCGGCTGCATGCCCAGCGTGTCGGCGATGGTGCGCGCGCGCTGGACCGCGATCCATCGCGGCCGTCCGCTGCTGCAGACCGCGTACTCGCTGGAGACGGTGTTCGACGAGGTGACCTTCATTGCCGGGCCACCGTTGTCGGTGGGACTGTCGGTGGCCGTATGGCCACAGGCGGGCGTTCTGGCGGCGGCCCTGCTGCTGGTGCTCGGGGTGACCGCACTGGTCCTGCAGCGCGGCACCGAACCGCCGCTGCAGCCCTGCGAGAGCGTCACCCCCGTGCGATCACTGCTGCGGCAGCCGGAAATCCGCCTGCTTGCGCTGTTGATGCTGGCGATGGGGATGATCGTCGGTACGGTCGACATCACCAGCGTCGCCTTCGCCGAACAGCGGGGACAGCCGCTTGCTGCCAGCGCGGTGCTGTCGGCCTATGCGCTGGGCAGCTGCGCGGCGGGCCTGCTGTTCGGTGCACGGACGCTGCAGATACCGCTACCGCGCCTGTTGCTGACCGGCGCAGCGGCCACCGCACTGGCCACGGTGCCGCTGCTGTGGGTCGGCAGCCTGCCGGCGCTGGCCCTTGCTGTGCTGCTGGCCGGGGTGTTCTTCGCACCGACGATGATCGTGGCGATGTCGCTGGTCGAACAACACGTGCCCGAATCGCGCCTGACCGAGGGCATGACCTGGCTGCTGGCCGGATTGAACATCGGCGTGGCGCTGGGCGCAGCGCTGTCCGGGCAGAGCGTCGATGCGGGGGGCGTGCGCAGCGGTTTTGTGGTGGCGCTGGCGGCAGGCGGCGGCGTGCTGCTGTTCGCCGTGCTCGCGCAGCGTGCGCTGCGCCCGTCTGCCGCGTCGAGATCGCCCGAAGGCATCATCCCATGAGCGCGTCATCGCCTGCGCATCCTGCGCCCGTGGCCCGCCATCGGTGGTGGGCGGTGTCCGCCGTGGGCCTCGCCACGTTCTCGGTGGTCACCACCGAAATGCTGCCGGTCGGGCTGCTGACCCCGGTCGCTGAAGATCTCGGCGCGTCCACCGGTACGGCCGGCCTGCTGATCTCGCTGCCGGCCCTGCTGGCGGCGGTGTTCGCACCGCTGGTGGTGATTGCAGCCGGTGGCATCGATCGTCGCCGCATCCTGTGCGCGCTGCTGGGCCTGCTGCTGGTCGCCAACCTTGCGTCGGCACTGGCACCGGGCATCGGCTGGCTGCTGGCCGCGCGCGTACTGGTGGGGTTCTGCATGGGTGGCATCTGGGCCATCGCCGGTGGGCTGGCAGCGCGCCTGATACCTGCGCAGCGCATTGGCCTGGCCACTTCGATCATCTTCGGAGGCGTGGCCGCAGCTTCGGTGCTGGGTGTTCCGTTGGGCGTGCTGATCGGGGATGCCTGGGGCTGGCGCAGTGCATTCATCGCGATGGCCTTGTTCAGCGCGGCAGTGATGCTGCTTCACGTGTGGGTGGTTCCGGCGCTGCCGGTCAGTACATCGGTGCGGCCACGGCAGTTCGCGCAGCAGCTCGGTCATCGCGGACTGCAGCGGGGACTTGGGCTGACCCTGCTGCTGGTGTCCGGGCATTTCATCGCGTTCACCTATGTGCGGCCGCTGCTGACATCCCTGTCGGGCGTGGACGCGTCATGGGTCGGCGCACTGCTGTTTGCCTACGGCCTGGCCGGCATCGTCGGCAACTTCCTGGCCGGGCCACTGGCAGCACGCCATCCACGCGGCACGCTGCTGGCCATCGCGTCCAGCCTGCTGCTGACGCCTGTGCTGTTCCTGTGGATGGGAAGTACACCGGCCGGTGGCAGCGTGTTGATGCTGGTGTGGGGCCTGGCCTATGGCGGCGTGTCGGTCGGTCTGATGGGCTGGATGATGAAAGCGGTGCCGCAGGCCGTGGAGATCGCCACCGCGCTGTACGTGGGGGTGTTCAACATCGGCATCGCATTGGGCGCCTGGGGTGGTGGTCGCCTGCTGGATGGCATCGGGCTGCACGCCACGCTTTGGGCTGCGGCGGTGTTGGCGGGGAGTGCTCTGCTGATGGTTGCCACCACCCGCAGGTAGAGCCGCGCCGTGCGTGGATTCCCAGCCTGTGCCGACCAAGGTCGGCACCCACCAGAGCGGTGCATGTGCCGACCAAGGCTGGCCGCCACCTGAAATGAAACGGGCGCCTTGCGGCGCCCGTTCCGGTTACATCACCACACCTTGACCCGCTTGTCCGGGGCCAGGTACAGCTTCTGGCCTTCCTTCACCTCGAACGCCGGATACCAGGCGTCGATGTTGCGCACGGTCAGCGCGCGGAACTGGCCCGGTGCATGCACGTCGGTCAGCAGCGAATTGCGCAGCGCCTGCTCGCGGCTCTTGCTGCGCCACGCCTGGGCGAAGCCGAGGAAGAAGCGCTGGTCCGGGCTGAAGCCTTCCAGGGTCTGGCCCGGCTTGCCCTGCAGCGACAGCTGGTAGGCATCGTAGGCGGTACCCAGTCCGGCCACGTCGGCGATGTTCTCGCCCAGGGTCAGCTTGCCGTTCACATGCACGCCGGGGAACGGCTCGTAGCTGCTGAACTGCGCGGCGAGTGCATCACCGGCCGCGTTGAACTGCTTCAGGTCTTCGTCGGTCCACCAGTTGTGCAGCTTGCCGGTCTCGTCGAACAGCGCACCGGCGTTGTCGAAGCCGTGGCTGATCTCGTGGCCGATCACCGCACCGATCGCACCGTAGTTCACCGCGTCGTCGGCGGCGCCGTCGAAGAACGGCGGCTGCAGGATCGCGGCCGGGAACACCAGGCGGTTTTCCAGCGGCACGTTCATCGCATTGATGGTCTGCGGCAGCATCGCCCACTCGCTGTGGTCGACCGGCTTGCCCAGCTTGGCGATGTTGCGCTGGTACTCGAACAGCTCGGCGCGCTGTGCATTGCCCAGCGGGTCATCACGACGGATCTCCAGGCCGGTGTAGTCGCGCCACTTTTCCGGATAGCCCATGCCCACGGTCAAGCCGGCCACCTTGGCCTTGGCATGTGCCTTGGTCTGCGGTGACATCCACGCCAGTGCGTCGATGCGCTTGCTGAAGGCGGCGATGATGTTCTTCGCCATCTCGTCCGCGCGTTCCTTGGTCCTGGCGTCGAAGTGCTTCTCGACGTAGCGCTTGCCGATGGCCTCGCCGACCGCATGGTTGGCATCGTCCACCGCGCGCTTCCAGCGATCGCTCTGCTGTGGCGTGCCGCTCAGCGCGGTGCCATGGAAGGCGAAGCGGGCGTCGGCGAACTTCTTCGGCAGGTAAGCGGCGGCACGGTCCAGCGCGTGGAACGCCAGGTAGTCCTTCCACGCGTCCAGCGGCTCGGTGGCGACCAGCCGGGACAGGCCGGCCACGGCCTTGGGCTGCCACACGATGAAGTCCTGCTGGTTGCCCAGTGCGGCTGCATCGAGGAAGGCGTTCCAGTCCAGGCCCGGCGCCTTGGCATTGAAGTCGGCCTGGGTCCAGGTATTGGCCCCCTTGGTCACGTCGTTGGTTTCTTCCTGGGTGGCATGCGCCTGCGCGATCTTGGTTTCCAGCGCGAGGATGCGCTGCGCCTTGCCGGCCGGGTCGGCGACGCCGGCCAGCTGCAGCATCTGCGCGATGTAGGCCTGGTACTGCTTGCGCAGCTCGGCCATGCGGCCATCGCCCAGGTAGAAGTCGCGGTCGGGCATGCCCAGACCGCCCTGCACCAGGTACGGCGCGGTGCGGTCCGGTTGCAGCATGTCCACCGACACCCACAGGCCGAACAGGCGGTCGGTGTAGAAGTTGGTGGCATTGAGCAGGTCGACGTCGGCGCGCAGGTCGCCGCCGAGGGCCCGCGCCAGCCCGGCCTTGTCGGCGATCGCATCGATGGCCTTCAGCTGCGGCTGCACCGGCGCCAGACCGTGTTGCTCAATGCCGGCTTCGTCCATGTAGGCGGCGTAGTAGTCGCCGATCAGCTTGTCGTCGCCGCTGGCCTGGGTGTTGCCGGCAGCCCCTTCCAGGATGGCGCGGGTGTCGGCCAGGGTCTTCTCGGCAATGACATTGAAGCTGCCGAAGCGCGAGCGGTCGGCCGGAATCTCGGTGTTCTTCACCCAGGTGCCGTTGGCGAAGCCGAAGAAGTCGTCGCCGGCGGCGATGCTGCGGTCCATGCCGCTGGCATCGAAGCCGAAACTGCCCAGCATCGGCTTGGCCACAGCGGGGGCGGCGTCGGCCGGGGCGGTGGCCGAGGCGGCCGGGTCGGCCGGGCGGTCACAGGCGGCCAGGGACAGGCTGGCGACGATGGCCAGCGCCAGGGTGGGACGGCGCAGCTTGGACATGGACTTCTCTTGCGGCGGAAAACACCAAGTCTAATCCGCTCCAGCGCCGCTGGCCGCTCCCCTGCGGTGCCTGCCCTGTGCAGGATCTGGCTGAACGCGCAGCGGCGATCTTCACGCCGTCACCGGGGTGGTGCATGCTGGACCCTCGAGCCCTGCGCGGACACGGGGAGGTGGCCATGCAGGACGGGGTCAGGCGTCAAGAATGGCGTCCGCCGGCCGTTGAGGTCGGGGACGTGGAGGATTCGTTCGCGCATGAAGCCAGCCGACTGCACAAGGAACATCAACCGATGCCCGCGCTGAAGCGGGCGTTGGCCCGGCCGTTGCGCGCCATTACCTGGGGCGGCGTGCTGCTGGGCGTGCTGCTGGTGGCCGGCCTGACCCTGATGCTGGTCAACGACCACCACCGCCGCCTGGAAGCGGCGCAGCGGCAGAGCCGCGCGCTGGCGGTGGGCAGCGAGCGCCTGCTGGCCCTGGAGCTGCGCAACCTGGAGCGGGCCATGTCCGGTATCGCCGCCGATGCCGCGGAACTGTTCCGCAGTGTGCCGGCGCAGGCGCCGGCCCTGCTCGATGCGTCCATTGGAGGGGTGCTGCGCCGGCACGCCGAACTGCACAGCATCGTGGTGCTCGACAGCTATGGCCGCGCATTGACGGCCGGCAAGGGCGACCTGCAGTTGCCGCTGTGGACCGATCCGCAACGGCGCGGCCCGGGCAGCGCGCTGTACATCGGCCCGCCGCAGCGCGCCAGCGACGGGGGCTGGGTGGTCCCGCTGGCGCTGCCGATGGCCGATGGGCGCTGGCTGCTGGCACGGCTGCGCTGTGGCGAACTGCAGCGCATCGTCGGCGGCCTGGATGTCGGCCCCAACGGATTGGTCTCGATCAGCGACGCCCAGGGCTACATGCTGGCCCGCGTACCCGATCCGCATGGCACGGTGGGCCGCCGCTATGACCTGCCGCGCCGGGACCTGCTCGGCACGCAGGCAGTGGTCGAGCTGGGCAGTATGCCCGGCGTCGTCGACGGCGTGCCACGCATCCTCACCATCAGCACGCTCGAACGCAGTCCGCTGGCGGTACAGGTCGGGTTGGCCGACGAGGACGTGCTGGCACCCTGGTGGCCGTACCTGCAGGCCTCGGTGGCGATCGTGCTGGCCTACATCGTGGTGTTGCTGGTGCTGCTGTACGCCGTCCGCCGCAGTACCCGCAGCCAGCAGGCGATGGCCGAGGAGCTGAAGGCCGGCCATGCCGAGCTGCGCCTGGCGCACCAGGTCGGGCGTGTCTGCACGTGGTACGTGGATGAGGACGCCGCGCTGCTGCGCTGGTCGCCGCTGGCCCGCGAGATCTTTGGGGTACAGACCGACGCCTTGCCGGTTGCGGATTTCTTCGCGCGCGTGCATCGCGATGATGCCGCGCGCCTGCAGCAGGCGTTCGACCAGGCCTTCGCCGGCGGCGCGGTGCTCGACCAGGTGTTCCGCCTGGTGCTGCCCGGAGGCGAGGTGCGCTGGGTCGGCGCGCGTGGGCAGCGGGTGGAAGTGGCCGACAGCGAGCGGCGCATGATCGGTGCACTGACCGACCTGAGCGAACGCTATCAGGCGCGCGAGCAGATGAGCGAAGTGGAACGCCGCTTCCGCCTGCTGTTCGACCGCAATCCGGCGCCGTTCTGGGTGTTCGACCCGGATACGCTGCGCTTCATCGAGGTCAACGACGCTGCGGTGCGCCAGTACGGCTACAGCCGCGACGAGTTCCTGGCGATGAGCATCCTCGACATCCGCCCGCGCGAAGGCTGGGACGAAGTGCGTGGTGCCATCCAGCGGGCGCAGGTGGGCGATCCGCCCGACGCGACCGTGCGCCTGCACCGGCGCAAGGACGGCAGTGTGTTCGAGGTGCGCGCACACCTGTCCAAGCTCGATTTCGATGGGCAGCCTGCGTGCCTGGTGCTCGCCGAGGATGTCAGCGAGCGGCTGGCCTACGAGCGCGACCTGGCCTACCAGGCACGGCACAACCCGGCCACCGGCCTGCTCAATGTGCGCGCCCTGACCGAGCAGCTGGACGAACAGGACGCCGGCTATACCATCGCCTTCGTGCAGCTGCGCGGCCTGCAGCTGGTGGCCGACACGCTCGGTCGCGAGATCGGTGATGCGGTGCTGCAGTCGATGGCGACCCGGCTCGGGGGCCTGGGCGCGCGCTGTGGCACGCTGGCGTTCCAGCCCGCCGAGGACTTCGTGTTCGCCATCGGTGCCGAGCACGATACCCAGCGCGTGCTGGACGACCTGCTGCAGATCGTGTCGGCGCCGATGCGCGGCAAGGACTCGCTGCACCAGTTCGAGCCGCGTATCGGCGTGGCGGTGCACATCGCCGGTGACGGGCACACGGCCGAGCAGGTGATCGGCATGGCCGCGCAGGCCGCGCATGCGGCGCGCGCCGAGGGCAACGTGGTGGTCTGGTTCGACGCGGCCGTGACCACGCGCCTGGCCGACCGCCTGCGCCTGGCCGGGCGCATCCATGCCGCCATCGACAACGAATTCCAGCTGTATTTCCAGCCGATCCGGCATGCCAGCGACGGCAGCCCGGCAGCGCTGGAGGCACTGCTGCGCTGGCCGCAGGCCGATGGCAGCTTCATCCCGCCCAACGAGTTCATCCAGCTGTGCGAGGACACCGGGTTGATCCTGGCGCTTGGCCGCTGGGTGATCCGCGCGGCGGCGAAGGCGCAGCGCCGTCTGGTCGACGCCGGGTGGGGCGAGCTGCCGATCGCGGTCAACGTGTCTGCGGTGCAGTTCTTCAACAGCGATCTGGTGGCCGAATTCACCCGTGCCCAGCAGGACTTCGGCCTGGCCCGCGGCGCGCTGCACGTGGAGCTGACCGAGAGCAGCCTGATGCGCAAGCCGGCGCAGGCGATGCAGACCATGCAGCGCCTGCATGAGCAGGGCATCCGCGTGTCGCTGGATGATTTCGGCACCGGCTATTCCAGCATGTCCTACCTGCAGCACCTGCCGCTGGACATCCTGAAGATCGACCGCAGCTTCGTCGCCGACGTGGAAACCAACCCACGCAATGCCTCGATCTGCCGCGCGCTGTTGTCGCTGGGGCACAGCATGGGCCTGACCATCATCGCCGAGGGCGTGGAAACGCCGGGGCAGCTGGACTGGCTGGCCGCGCACGGCTGTGACCAGGTGCAGGGCTATCTGCTGGGGCGGCCGGCGCCGCTGGAGCGGATCATCGACGCGCTGGATGAAGTCGCCGCCTAAGTGGTAGTGCCGGCCGCTGGCCGGCATTCGCCCAGGACCGGGAGGTGTCTGATTGCCGGCCAGCGGCCGGCACTACCGGCAAACGCCAGACTCGGCTACACCCCGCTTTCCACCAGATGGTCGATGAAACTGCGCACCTTCGGTGCGAGGTGGCTGCGGCTGGTATAGACGGCGAAAATGCCGATCGGCGAGGCCTCCCATTCGGGCAGCACGCGCACCAGGCGGCCATCGGCCAGCGCGTCTTCCAGCAGGAAATCCGGTTGCAGGATCACGCCCATGCCGGCGATCGCCGCTTCGCGCAGCACGTCGCCGTTGTTGGCGTGCAGCAGGCTGTTCACCGCCACCTTGACCTCGCCGCCAGGCCCCTGCAGCGGCCAGTGGTCACCGGCGGCCCAGTAGCTGTAGCTCAGGCAGGCGTGGGCCTGCAGCTCCTGCGGATGCTGCGGGGTGCCGCGCGCGGCCAGGTAGGCCGGCGCCGCGCACAGGCTCACCCGTGACTCGCCCAGGCGGCGCGCAATCAGCGCCGGGCTCGGTTCGCGGGTGATGCGGATGGCCACGTCGTAGCCTTCCTCGACCATGTCGACCAGGCGGTCGGACAGGGCCAGGTCCAGTTCCACCTGCGGGAAGCGCTCGCGGTAGCGGGCCAGCAGCGGGCCGAGGCGGGCGATGCCCCAGCTGACGGGGGCGTTGATGCGCAGCGTCCCGGAAGGCTCCAGTGCCTGCGCGCCGATGCTGGCCTCCAGCGCATCGAACTCGGCCAGCAGGCGCACGCACTGCGCGTAGTAGGCGGCGCCGGCACTGGTCGGGCTGACCCGGCGCGTGGTGCGGTGGAGCAGGCGGGTGGACAGGCGTTTTTCCAGCGCAGCGACCTGGCGGGTGACGCCGGCGGTGGACAGGTCCAGGGCCTGGGCGGCGGCGCTGAAGCCATTGCGTTCGACCACCGCCACGAACACGCGCATCGCCTCGAGAGTGTCCATTGTTGCGCCTTTTGAAATAAATACGGTCAAACGATCGTATTTATCGGTCCACGAACGCGCAATAACCTGTCTCCACTCCCCTCAAGGTGTTTTGCCATGCACACCACGACCGCTCCTGTCTCGTCGCTGGCCCCGTACGGTGCCACCCTGCTGCGCCTGGCCCTGGGCGTGCTGTTCCTGGTCCACGTCCTGACCAAGCTGCTGGTGTTCACCCCGGCCGGTACTGCCGCGTTCTTCGAATCGCTGGGCCTGCCTGGGGTACTCGGCTATCTCACCCTCGGCGTCGAACTGGCGATCAGCGCCGCGCTGCTGCTGGGCATCTACGCGCGCTGGGTGGGCCTGATCGGCGTGCCGCTGCTGCTGGGCACCATCGTCACCGTGCACGGCGCCAACGGCTTCGGCTTCGCCAATGCCGGCGGCGGCTGGGAATACCCGGCGTTCTGGGCGCTGGCGCTGGTGGTGCTGTTCCTGATCGGCGATGGCAAGTGGACCCTGCGTTCGCGCTGATCGCCGCCCGACCCTGCAACTGGAGCCTTCCATGTCCCGCCTGCCTTCGCTGTACATCTCCCACGGTTCGCCGATGACCGCCCTGCATCCGGGCCAGGTCGGCGTGCGCCTGGCCGAGCTGGCGCGCGACCTGCCGACGCCGCGTGCCATCGTGATGGCCTCGGCGCACTGGCTGGGCCGGCAGCCGCTGGTCGGTGCGCACCCGCAGCCGCCGACGATCCACGACTTCGGCGGCTTCCCGCGCGCGCTGTTTGAACTGCAGTACCCGGCGCCCGGCGATCCGGCGCTGGCCGAAGAGGTGGCCGGCCGCATCGCCGCCGCCGGGCTGCCGGTGGCGCTCGACCCGCAGCGTGGCCTCGACCACGGTGCCTGGGTGCCGTTGCGGCTGCTGCGCCCGCAGGCCGACATCCCGGTGGTGCCGGTATCGATCCAGCCGCTGCTCGGCCCCGAGCATCAGTTCGCGCTGGGCCGCGCGCTGGCGCCGCTGCGCGAACAGGGCGTGCTGCTGGTCGGTTCGGGCAGCATCACCCACAACCTGCACGACTGGGGCGATTACCAGGACGGCAAGGAAGCACCGTATGTGCGGCCCTTCATCGAGTGGGTGGAGCAGCGGCTGGCCGCCGATGACCGCCAGGCGCTGTTCGACTACCGCCGGCAGGCCCCGTTCGCCGAGCGTGCGCACCCGACCGACGAGCACCTGCTGCCGCTGTTCTTCGCGATGGGTGCGGCCGGCGAGGGCGGTTTCGGTGCGCGCCGCATCGACGCCGGCATCGATGCCGGCTTCCTGGCCATGGATCTGTACCGCTTCGACGGGGCATGAGCCGGGGCTGACGCGCGGCGGCTGCGGCCGTCGCGGCCAGGGCCGCATGTGGTAGTTTTTTCCGGGTTTCCGGCGCTGGCCCTCGTGCCTCCCCACGCGCCGCTTCCTGGAAGAAGCATGCATACCATCGAAGTCGTCCTGGCGATGCTGGTGGCCGTTGTCGCCAGCGGCTACCTGGTTCGCGTCCTCCCGTTCTCGCTGCCGCTGCCGTTGGTGCAGATCGGCCTGGGGGCGGTGATTGCCGGCGTGTTCAACCGCGGCCACGCGCTGGAGCCGGAAGTGTTCTTCCTGCTGTTCCTGCCGCCGCTGCTGTTCCTGGATGGCTGGCGCATTCCCAAGCAGGGCCTGTTCCGCGACAAGGGGGCGATCCTCGAACTGGCGTTCGGCCTGGTGGTGTTCACCGTGATCGGTGCCGGCCTGCTGATCCACTGGATGATCCCGGTGATGCCGCTGGCGGTGTGCTTCGCGCTGGCGGCCATCGTCTCGCCGACCGACCCGGTGGCGGTGGGCGCGATTGCTTCGAAGGCACCGATTCCCAAGCGCCTGATGCACATCCTGGAAGGCGAATCGCTGCTCAACGATGCCTCCGGCCTGGTCTGCTTCCGCTTCGCGGTGGCGGCGGTGATGACCGGTTCCTTCTCGCTGGCCACGGCCTCGCTGACCTTCCTGTGGGTCGCAGTGGCCGGCCTGGCCGTGGGCGTGGCGGTTACCCTCGGCGTGTCCACGTTCCAGCGCTGGTTGTGGCGCCGCTTCGGCGAGGAGCCGGGTGCGGCGATGCTGGTCAACCTGCTGATCCCGTTCGCGGCCTACCTGCTGGCCGAAGAAATCCATGCCTCGGGCATCCTCGCTGCGGTCGCCGCCGGCATCGCAATGAGCTACGTCGAGCTGACCGGCCGTGTCTCCGGCAGCATGCGCGTGCAGCGCGCGGGTGTCTGGAACATGCTGCAGTTCAGCTTCAACGGCATCATGTTCGTGCTGCTGGGCGAGCAGTTGCCGGGCATCGTCGAGCGCGCCACCACCACCATGAACGAGTCCGGCCACCAGAGTGCATGGTGGCTGCTGGTCTACGTGGTGGTGATCAACCTGGCGCTGATCCTGCTGCGCCTGCTGTGGGTATGGCTGTCGCTGCGCTGGAACCTGCTGCGTGCGCGCCGTCGTGGCCTGGAGCGGGGCGAGGCGCCGAACTGGCGCATCGTGGTGGCGACCTCGGTGGCCGGCGTGCGCGGCGCGATCACCCTGGCCGGTGTGTTGACCCTGCCACTGTTCCTGCCCGACGGCAGCGCGTTCCCGGCGCGCGACCTGGTGATCTTCCTGGCCGCGGCGGTGATCCTGTTCTCGCTGGTCGGCGCCAGCGTGGCGCTGCCGCAGCTGCTGAAGGGCCTGCAGCTGCCGGCCGATTCGGGCGAGCGCAAGGAAGAGGACCTGGCACGCCGGCTGTCGTCCAAGGCCGCGCTGGCCGGGGTCGAGCGCATGCGCCAGCAGTTGGTGATGAACCAGAACACCGAGAACGTGCAGCTGTACAACGACGCTGCCTCGCGGGTGAGCCTGCTGTACCAGCGGCACCTGGAGAAGGACAACGACGGCCCCGACGTGGACCCGGAGAAGGTGCGGCGCATGGAGCTGGGTTACCGCCAGCTGCGCAGCGCCGGCCTCAATGCCGAGCGTGAGGAACTGTTCCGGCTGACCCGGCGCGGGGTGATCTCCGATGAGATCTCGCGGCGCCTGATCCGCAACCTGGACCTGCTGGAATCGCGCAAGCGCGAATGACCGTGTACCCCGGGTGGGTGCGGACCTTGGTCCGCACACCGTTCAGGCCTTACTCCGGCTTCTGGTCCAGGAAATACACCTCGACCTTGCCCTTGACCTTGATGGTCATCGGGTTGCCACGGCGGTCGCGGGCCTTGCCGGCCTGCACGCGGATCCAGCCTTCGCTGACCGAGTATTCCTCGACGTTGTCGCGCTCGACGTCGTTGAAACGCACGCCGACGCCGCGCTCCAGCGCCTGCGCATCATGGAAGGGGCTGGCCGGGTTGATCGCCAGGTGGTCGGGAGGGATATCGCTCATCGCTTCATTCACAGTGACGGCCACCAAGGCCGGCTTCAGCGGCACAGGATAAACCGTAGAATGCCGACCTGCCCCAGAGGACGTTCCGCCATGCCCGACAACAGCGACTATTTCGACTTCGAGGAAGACATCCACGACTTCGACGAGGAGGGCTTCGAGGCGCGGGTCTGGAACCTGCTGGTGCTGATCAACCCGGGCGACGAAGAGCTGGCCCTGCAGCAGTTCAACCGCTGGCGCGAGCACCTGTCCGAGGACGGGCAGCCGCTGGAAGCGGACAGCGACTGGCTGCCGGCGCTGTTCACCGCCATTGCCTGGCAGTCCGGTTTCGATGTGGAGCGGGATGACCTGGAATCGCTGCAGTCGGCGGTCAACGAGCTCTCGGCGCGCTTCAACCTGCAGCTGGACTGGGGCGGGGACCTGGACGACGAGGACTTCGCCGAGGGCCTGGACGGCGTGCAGCTGATGTCCACCGCTTTCGACCGCCTGCGCGAGCACAACTACACGCTGTGGAGCGTGGATGCCGGCAGTGACGGCTTTACCGGGGTGATGGCATTGACCCGCGACGACGATGCGATGCTGGCGCTGTGCTCGCTGCTGAACGTGGAAATCCGGCTGGGCAGCGACCCGTTCTGAGCGATGGACCGATCCGCCGGGCGCGGCCTGACGGGTTGATCCGCTGAGGACGACCCGACGGGGTAGAGTCGACTGTCAGTCGACTATTCACGCGCAGCGCGGGGTTCTCGCGGCCGGATGGGAGAGCAGTCGACTAACAGTCGACTCTACCCCGCCGGTGCCGGTTGGTGTCCGGCGAACCCGCGGCGCGGCCTACGGCCGGTACTGCGCCCGGGCGTTGGCGATCACCGCTTTGACCAGTTCGCGGTCGGCATGCCGCGAAATCGCTTGCGCGCCGAGCGCGATCGCCTGTGCGCGCAGCTCGGCAGTGACATCGTAATGGGCACCGCTGGCCTTGTTCTGGAAGGCCCGCGGTGGAATGCCGAGCTGCGCCGCCATGGCGTGCAGCTCGGCCAGGGTGTCGGCCATCAGGTGCGCCCAGCGCTGTCCGCGCCAGGGATGCACCGCGTCATCGACGTAGACCGTCACCGCCGCGGCCGGTTCAGGCCTGCGGCTTGCCGTCGCTGTCAGCGGCCGGGGCGGCGTCGGCAGCAGCTTCAACCACGTCGCCTTCGGCGGCCGCAGCGGCTTCTTCGCCTTCTTCGGCTTCCACGGTCTCGAACTCGGCGACCAGCTTGTCCAGGTACTCGTCAGCGGTCTGATCGGATTCGGCGGCC
The DNA here is from genome assembly GCF_900101175.1 of Stenotrophomonas pavanii. Lineage (GTDB taxonomy): Bacteria > Pseudomonadota > Gammaproteobacteria > Xanthomonadales > Xanthomonadaceae > Stenotrophomonas > Stenotrophomonas pavanii. The sequence continues at coordinate 140,188 of NZ_FNFQ01000003.1, forward strand.
AGGGTGTCCAGCAGCGACTTCAGCAGTTCGGAATATTCCAGGTTGACCTTGCGGCCTTCCTTTTCCTGCACGTTGGACAGGTGCTTGAGCATGGCCAGCATCGGCACCGGGTTCTCGGCATTGCCCATGGTCTGGCCGCCGATGGCCAGCAGCCACTCACGGCCCTGCAGGCCGATGGCCGCCACCACCTGGCCGTCTTCGTTGGTCAGCACGGCATGGTTCTGCACCTGCTGCTGGGCGTTCAGGCGGAGGAACGGGCGCTTGCCCTGCTGCTTCTTGCGCTTGTCGCGCTTGGCCTTGGAATTCTGGGACATGGGGGTGGAATCACCTGGAAACGGAAAGACCACCATTGTAGCGGGTGCGCCGGGGGATGCCCCTGGTGGGTGCGGACCTTGGTCCGCACGCTTTCCCGGATGTGCGGACCAAGGTCCGCACCCACCGTCTACTTTGCCTCACCCTGCGCGGCCTGCACGTCCGGGTCGGCGGTCGGCGCCGACAGCCCCACCTGCGGCCCGGCGCCGGCCAGCGCGGCCGCTTCGGCGGCCTGGGTCATCACCACGATGCTGATACGGCGGTTGATCGGGTTCTGCGGGTCGGCCTTGTCGAACAGCACTGACGAGGACAGGCCGACCACGCGGGTGATCTTGCTGTCCTCCAGGCCGCCGTCCACCAGTGCACGTCGTGCAGCGTTGGCGCGGTCGGCGCTCAGTTCCCAGTTGCCGTAGCCGCGTGCGGCCGAATAGGCGGTGATGTCGGTGTGGCCGGTCAGGCTGATCCGGTTCGGCACGTGGTTCAGGTAGTTGGCCAGCTCGTGCAGGATCTGTTGCGTGTACGGCTTCAGCGTAGCGCTGCCGAGGTCGAACATCGGCCGGTTCTGCTTGTCCACGATCTGGATGCGCAGGCCTTCCGGGGTCAGGTCCAGCAGCAGCTGGTCCTTGAACGGTTCCAGTGCCTGGCTCTTGCTGATCGCTTCCTGCAGCTCCTTCATCAGCGCTTCCAGCTGCTGCTTGTCGCGCTGCTGCTGGTCCACCGGCTGCGGCACCGCTTCCTTCTGGTTCTGGAAGGGATCGTTGCTGCTGCCGCGCGAGATGTCGGTGGCGCCGCCCAGCTTGATCATCGAGGTGCTGGCGCCGCCCGGGCCGGCCATGCCGGGCGCCGGCGTGGCGTTCTGCCCGCTCAGCGGGCTGGGGTTGCGGAAGTACTCCGAAATGGCCGCACGGTCGTTCTTGTTGGTGGTGGCCATCAGCCACAGCACCAGGAAGAAGGCCATCATCGCGGTCACGAAGTCGGCATAGGCCACCTTCCACGACCCGCCGTGGTGAGCGGCGTGGCCGGCTTTCTTGACCCGGCGGACGATGACGGTGGGCTTGTTCTCGGCCATGGCTTACTTGACCGTCTTCAGGTGCTGCTCGAAATCGGAGAAGGCCGGGCGCACGTTCGACGGCAGCGTCTTGCGGGCGAATTCCAGCGCGATCTTCGGGTTGTAACCGCGCAGGCAGGCCAGCAGGGCAGTCTTGACCGATTCGTAGATGCGGCTGTCCTGCTCGGCGCGTGCCTCCATGGCGGCGGCCATCGGGCCGACGAAGCCGTAGCCGAGCAGGATGCCGAGGAAGGTGCCGACCAGTGCACCGGCCACGTGGCCACCGACCTCGACGATGTCGCCGCCGATCGAGCCCATGGTGATGACGATGCCCAGCACCGCCGCGACGATGCCGAAACCGGGCAGTCCGTCGGCGACCTTGGTCAGCACCTGCGACGGTGCCATGGCCTCGGCGTGGTGCTTCTCCAGTTCCAGCTCCAGCAGCGGCTCGAGCTCGTGCGGCTCGATGTTGCTGCCGATCATCAGGCGCAGGCAGTCGGTGATGAAGTCGATCAGGTGGTGGTCGGCCTGCACCTTGGGGTAGTTGGCGAACAGGGCGCTCTCGGCCGGCCGCTCGACATGGTCTTCCAGGGCCATGAAGCCTTCGCGGCGGGCCTTGTTGAGCAGTTCATAAAGCAGGCTGAGGACATCGATGTAGTCCTGCTGCTTGTAGCGCGGGCCCTTGAACACGCCGACCATGGCCTGCAGGGTCTGCTTGACCGTCTTGGCCGGGGTGCCGACCAGGAACGCGCCCAGTGCGGCGCCGCCGATGATGACCAGCTCGTAGGGCTGCCAGAGGGCACCCAGGCGGCCGTGGGCACCGAGGTAGCCCCCGATCACGCTGATGATGACGACCAGGAATCCAACGATGATGAGCATGGGGCGACGCAGGGAGGGGGGATATCTCCTTGTCGGCCCGTCGCCCGGTTTTCTGAAGAGGGAATTCTGTGAAATCGGTCAGCGGGGTGTTTCAGCCCGCCACACCGGCTTCGGCACCGCCACGCTGCAGCGGATCGGGCCAGGGCTCGCCGGTGCCGACGAACGAAAGTGAGACGGAGTTCAGGCAGTGGCGCTCGTAGGTGGGCGGCGGACCGTCCGGGAACACGTGGCCCAGGTGGCTGCCGCAGCGGGCGCAGGTGATCTCGGTGCGCACCATGCCATGGCTGGTATCGCGGATCTCGCGCACGTGCGCCGGGTCGAACGGGGCGAAGAAGCTGGGCCAGCCGGTGCCGGAATCGAACTTGGTGCTGGAGCGGAACAGCGGCAGGGCACACAGCCGGCAGCAGTAGACGCCCTCGCGCTTGTTGTCGAGGAACACGCCGCAGAAGGGCGCCTCGGTACCGTGCTGCAGCAGCACGCGGCGCTCTTCGCTGCTGAGGCCGGCGACCAGCGCCTCGGTCTGGGTGGCAGTAGGGGGCGTCAGGTCGAAGGCAGTCATGCCGGCTCTCCGTGGGGTCGATGGCCTGGGATGCCGGACAACGTGGGGGTCGTGGCGCGCGCTTGCAAGTGTGATGGCCGTTCATGGGCGGCACACAGGCGCGGGCGCAAGGTGACTGCGATCCACGCCGGAGCGTGCCATGAAACCGACCCTTCCCCTGCTGTTGATCGCCCTGATGCCGGCACTGGCGCAGGCCCAGGTGCCCACGGCCGACCCGACCGCCACCCGCAGCGCGACCCGCGTGGCCCCGCCGCCGGTGGCACCCCCGCCACAAGCGGCCCGGCCGCAGCCGCAGGTGCTGCCGTCGCCGCAGCCCACGCAGCCGATCAAGTCCACCGGTCCGGCCCAGGTCGCGCCCGCCCCGGCGCCGAAGCCGGCTGACAAGGTCTATGACCGCAACGGCCGCATCGTGCCCGGGGTCCGCCCGGCCGGCCCGAACCGCGTGTTCGATTCGCGCACCGGTCGTTATTACGACAGCGTGCCGGCCGGCGATGGCCAGCAGATCAAGCGCTGACGCGGCCGCAGGCCCGGCGGGCGGACGCGGTGGCCTGAACGCACGAAAACAACGGTCTGCCAATCACTGCTTTTTCGCCTGCGATTAACCGCTGCCGGACCACCGTGGCCGTGCGCCGGCATTCCGCCGCCGCGTGTCCTTCGTCCACTGGATCGCGATCATGAAAAACCAGCAGAACCGTCATCCCGGCAAGGAACCGCAGGGCCGCAACCCGCAGCAGCAACAGCAGCAGCAACAGCAGCAGCAACAGCAGATGGAGCCGCAGCAGCACAAGGGCGGCAAGCCGCAGGAACAGCGCTCGCAGAAGCATCCGCAGCAGCGCTAACTGTCGCCATGACCGGGGTCAGGGCCCGCTGCGCGGGATCCGACCCCTTGCCGGATGCCGACCGGGGTCGGATCCCGCGCCGCGGGCTCTGACCCCATCCGGTTCCCAGCTTCAATCCGGAATCGGCAGGCTCAGCGTCTCTTTCACTTCTTCCATCACGATGTAGCTCTTCGATTCCCGTACATGCGGCAGCGTCAGCAACGTGCTGCCCAGCAGCTTGCGGTACGAGGCCATCTCGCTGATCCGCGCCTTCAGCAGGTAATCGAAGTCGCCCGACACCAGGTGGCACTCCAGCACGTTGGGAAGCTTCAGCGCCGCGCGCCGGAACTCCTCGAAGATGTCCCCGGACTTGTAGGCCAGGCTGATCTCCACGAACACCAGCAGGCTGGCCTTCACTGCCGCCGGGTCGAGGTGGGCGTGGTAGCCGGTGATCACCCCTTCGCGCTCGAGCCGGCGCACGCGCTCGGTGCACGGGGTGGTCGACAGGCCGACCCGTTCACCCAGTTCGGTGAAGGAAATACGGCCCTCGGCCTGCAGGATGCGCAGGATCTTGCGGTCGATCTTGTCCAGTTCGCGGGTCCGGGGGGCCATGGCCGTCAACCTCGGGGAATGAATTGCAGGAGAACATCCTGCCGGTTGATTGTAAATCAGGCAAATCGACTGGTATTGCCTGTCTATACTTCCCCAATTATGGTCCCCGCGCGCTCTGGTGCAGGGAATGATCGGGTTGGAGAATTCCCATGCGAGTCCTAGTTCTCGGCAGCGGCGTGATCGGCACCACCAGTGCCTGGTACCTGCGACAGGCCGGGTTTGAAGTCACGGTGATCGACCGCCAGCCCGGCCCGGCGCTGGAGACCAGCTTCGCCAATGCCGGCCAGCTGTCGTTCGGCTACACCTCGCCCTGGGCGGCCCCCGGCGTGCCGAAGAAGGCGATCGGCTGGCTGTTCGAGAAGCACGCGCCGCTGGCGATCAAGCCGGGCATGGACCTGGCCCAGTACCGCTGGCTGTGGCAGATGCTGCGCAACTGCACGCATGAGCGCTATGCGATCAACAAGGCGCGCATGGTGCGCATGTCCGAATACAGCCGCGACTGCCTGAACGAACTGCGCGCGCAGATCGGCATCGAATTCGAAGGTCGCGACCTGGGTACCACCCAGCTGTTCCGTACCCAGCAGCAGCTGGACGCGTCGGCGCAGGACATCGAGATCCTGGCCCAGTACGGCGTGCCGTACGAGGTGCTGGACCGCGCGGGCATCATCCAGGCCGAACCGGCCCTGGCCCATGTCGACGGCCTGGTCGGCGCACTGCGCCTGCCGCGTGACCAGACTGGCGACTGCCAGCTGTTCACCCGCCGCCTGGCGCAGATGTGCGTGGATGCCGGCGTCGAATTCCGCTTCGACCAGGACATCACCGGCCTGGAGTTTGACGGCGACCGCATCACCGGCGTGCGCATCGACGGCAAGCGGGAAACCGCCGACCGCTTCGTGGTCGCGCTCGGCAGCTACTCGCCGGCACTGGTTGCACCGCTGGGCATGCGCCTGCCGGTCTACCCGCTGAAGGGCTATTCGCTGACCCTGCCGATCACCGACCCGGCGATGGCGCCGACCTCGACCATCCTCGACGAGAGTTACAAGGTGGCGGTGACCCGCTTCGACGACCGCATCCGCGTCGGTGGCATGGCCGAAGTGGCCGGTTTCGACCTGTCGCTGTCGCAGCGCCGCCGCGAAACCCTGGAACTGGTGGTCAGCGACCTCTACCCGAAGGGCGGTGACCTGTCGCGCGCGCAGTTCTGGACCGGCCTGCGCCCGGCCACGCCCGATGGCACGCCGGTGATCGGCGCCACGCCGTTCCGCAATCTCTACCTCAACACCGGCCACGGCACGCTGGGCTGGACCATGGCCTGTGGCTCGGGCCGCTACCTGGCCGACCTGATGAGCGCGCGCCAGCCGCAGATCAGCACCGAAGGTCTGGATATTTTCCGCTACGGCCAGTACGGTCACGCGCCGCAACACGAGAACCGCACATGCGTCCTGCCCGCGCGCTGATCGATCTGGGCGCCCTGCGCAGCAACTACCGGTTTGCCCGTGAACTGGGCGGTGGCAAGGCCCTGGCGATCATCAAGGCTGATGCTTATGGGCATGGCGCAGTGCGCTGTGCGCAGGCGCTGGAAGGCGAGGCCGATGGCTTCGGCGTGGCCACCATCGAAGAAGCGCTGGAGCTGCGCCAGGCCGGCATCCGAGCACCGATCCTGCTGCTGGAAGGCATCTTCGAGCCCAGCGACATGGCGCTGGTGGCCGAACACGATTTCTGGTTCGCCGTCGGTTCGCCGTGGCAGGTGGAGGCGCTGGCCGCCTTCGCCAGCCCGCGCCCGCTGACGGTGTGGCTGAAGCTGGACAGCGGCATGCATCGCCTGGGCCTGGACGTGGACAGCTTCCGCGCCGCGCATGCACGCCTGTCGACGCTGCCGCAGGTCGAACGCATCGTACTGATGACCCACCTGGCGCGCGCCGACGAGCTGGACAGCGAGCGCACCCACGAACAGGCCGCGACCTTCGCCCGCGCCATCGACGGCCTGCACGGCGAGACCAGCGTATGCAATTCGCCGGCACTGCTGGGCTGGCCGGATGTACGCAGCGACTGGGTGCGCCCGGGCCTGATGCTGTACGGCGCCAACCCGCTGCCGGACGACACCGCGTTGACCGAGCGCCTGCGCCCGGTGATGACGATGCAGTCGAAGGTGATTGCCGAACGCTGGATCGAGGCCGGCGAGCCGGTGGGGTATGGCGCGCGCTTCGTGGCGAAGGCGCGCACCCGCGTGGGCGTGGTCGCGCTCGGCTATGCCGACGGTTATCCGCAGTTCGCCCCCAACGGCACGCCGGTATTGATCGATGGCCAGCCCGGCGCACTGATCGGGCGCGTGTCGATGGACATGCTGACGGTGGACCTGACTGCGCACGCGCAGGCCGGCGTCGGCAGCGTGGTGGAACTGTGGGGCGCTGCGCCGACGCTGTCGGAACTGGCGCCGCGCTGTGGCGTGAGTGCCTACCAGCTGCCGTGCGCGGTCAAGCGTGTGGCGCGGGTGTACCAGGAGTGACGTAATGCCGGCCAGCGGCCGGCATTGCCAGGACCAGGGCTGGCGCCGGGCCATGCCCGGCGGTTGCCCATCATCGTGCAGCGGTAGCCCGCGTGCTCAGCTCGCGCTTCACCCAGTCGTCGATCAGGCGCTTCTCGTAGCGCAGCGGATCGCTGTCGCTCTTCAGCCCCAGGTTGTGCAGGTAGCCGGTGTCGCTGAGCTTGGCTTCGCCCTCATCGACGATGCGGCCGCTGGCGTCCTTCAGCGTGTACTGCAGGGTGATCCGCGGCGGATAGATGTCGCGCATGATCCGGATGTCGCTGCCCCGCGGGCCGTGCCAGGGCTCGTAGTCGCCCGCGCGCTTGATGTCGACCAGGGTCACGTCCAGGGTCTGCCCGGGCTGCAGCGGCTTGGCTGCGGTGGTCTGCACGTAGCTGGCCAGCTGCTGCACCCAGTTGCCGCGTTCGGCTTCGAAGCGGTTGGTGCTCTGGCGGATCTCGGTGAATGTGGCCGGATCGTCCCATTTCACGCTGACCGGCCCGTTGGCCTGCAGCGCACGGGGCGCGTCCGGATCAGTGACGGCGCGCGGCGCGGCGTTCGCGCTGCCGGCCATGAGGGCGCCTGCCAGCAGCAGGGCAGTGGCCAATGAGCGGTTCATGACGGTCTCCTGCGTCCCATCAATGGGGACGATGCGGTTCTCGGAGCGAGTGTGATCCCGCATTCCGGTGGCCGCAACGGCCGATTGCGACATACGCAAGAGCGGTTGCCGCCAATTCATCGTCGTCAACCATGACTGACGGCGCTTGACGCTGTGAATACGCCCTTTGGAAGATGCTGTGTCTCCAACCCGGCCCGTCCAGACGCCCTTGTCCACACTGCCGCCCCTAGTGGAGCGCCCACCGATGATGGTGCCGGCGCCCGAACCCGACCTGCATCATGGCGTGCTTGAACGCATCAACGCCGGTTTCTGCGTGATCCAGGTGCTGTTCGAGGGCGACCGTGCGGTCGACTATCGCTTCATCGAGGTCAACGACGCGTTCGAACGCCATACCGGCCTGAAGGACGCGCGTGGCCAGCGCATGACCGCGCTGGAACCCAACCATGAGCAGGACTGGTTCCGCATCTATGGCGAGGTCGCACGCAGCGGCCGCCCGGCCCAGTTCGAGATGGAAGCGCGTGCGCTGGGTCGTTCGTTCGCGGTCGACGCGGTGCGCGTGGGCCGGCCGGGCGAGGACAAGGTCGGCATCCTGTTCTTCGACATCACCGCGCGCAAGCAGATGGAAGTGGAGCTGGGCGAGAGCGAAGCGCGCTTCAGCGCACTGGCCGACGGCCTGCCGATGCCGGTGTGGGTGCTCGATGAGCGTGGGCACGCCCGTTTCGTCAACAGCGCTTTCAGCGAGTTCTTCGGCGGCGACGAGACGCGCGTTCCGGAAGACGTCTGGCGTGGCCTGGTGCATCCGGACGACGCCTCGGTGTTCGAATACGAACTCCAGGAGGCGTTGAAGGCGCAGCGCTCGATGCACGCGCTGGTGCGTGCGCGGCGTGCCGATGGCCAATGGCGCTGGCTGGAGATGAACGCCCGCCCGCGCTTCTCGCGCATGGGCCGCTTCATCGGCCTGGCCGGCAGCAGCCCGGACGTGACCGAACGCCGCGAGATCGAACTGGCCCGCGAGGAGCTGTTGCAGTCCGAGCGGGCCGCACGCAGTGCCGCGGAAAACATGGCGCGGCTGAAGGATGAGTTTCTGGCCACGCTGTCGCATGAACTGCGTACGCCGCTGACCACCATTCTTGGCTGGAGCGAACTGCTGCTGCAGCGCGTGGACGACACCAGTCCGCTGTACAAGGGCCTGAACGTGATCGCCAACAGCGCCGGCGCGCAGAAGCGGCTGATCTCGGACATGCTCGACCTCAGCAGCATGCTGCTGGGCAAGGTGCAGCTGGAGGTGGAAGTGCTGGACCTGCGCACCGTGCTTGGCGAAGCCATTGGTGCGCAGGAACTGGTCGCCGAAGGCAAGGCACTGGACGTGCACCTGCAGCTGCCCGAGCAGCCCAGCCTGGTGCTGGGTGATGCCACGCGCCTGCAGCAGGTGTTCTGGAACCTGCTCTCCAACGCCATCAAGTTCACCCCGGCCGAAGGCCGCATCGACCTGCAGCTGCAGGCCGACGGCAATCACTGGGTGATCACCGTGCGCGACACCGGCGACGGCATCGCGCCTGAATTCCTCAATCATCTGTTCAGCCGCTTCCGCCAGGCCGACGGCACCACCACGCGCCGCCACGGCGGGCTGGGGCTGGGCCTGGCGATCGTGCAGCAGCTGGTGGAACTGCACGGCGGCACGGTCACGGCGGCCAGCGAAGGGCATGGCCTCGGTGCCACGTTCACCGTGCGCCTGCCACAGCACCTTCCCGATGCCGAGCGGCGGCCACTGCGCGAAGTCATCAGCGGGCCGATCCTGGAGCCGGTGATCGTCGAACCGTATCCGCTGCGCGGCATGCACGTGCTGGCGGTGGAAGACCAGCCGGAAGTGCTGGAATACCTGCGCCGCATGCTGGAAGAGCAGGGCGCCAGCGTGTCCGCGGCCAGCTCGGCCGGCGAGGCGTTGGCGCTGCTGGCCGACACCGGCCATCTGCAGTACCACGTGCTGCTGACCGACATCGGCATGCCGGGCATGGATGGCTATGGCCTGGTGCGCACGCTGCGCGAGGACATGGGCGTGGATGCGGCGACCTTGCCTGCGGTGGCGGTGACTGCACTGGCGCGTGCCGACGACCGCCGCCGCGCGCTGGCATCGGGCTTCCAGGAGCATGTGGCCAAGCCGTACTCGGTAGCGCAGCTGGTGGCTGCCGTGCGCAAGGTGCAGGTGCCACGCGCGGACAACGCGCTGCACTGAGCATTCACGGACGATCGGCGATCCTGCAGCCAGGAGGTCGCCGATGTCCCGCATAGCTCCCCGTATCCATACCGATCCGGCGCAGATCGCGCGCCTGGAAGCCCTGCTGCCGCAGCTCGACGGCGAGACGCAGGTGGAACTGATCCTGCAGGACGGCCGTCGACTGCTCGGCACCGTCGCGGTGAGGCCGACGGTGCAGCAGTATCGCAACGAAGCCGGCGATGAAGGCAGCAACGGGCAGTTGCGCCTGGATGACTACGACACGCCGGTGCAGCAGCACCATGTGTGGCTGGACGAGATTGCCAGCATCCGCAGGTTGCCGCCGAGGGTCTGACGGCAGCCTGCTGGGCCCATCCACGCATGGCGTGGATCTACCAGAGGTTGCAGTAGAGCCACGCCATGCGTGGCTGCTGGGCTCAGTGCTCGAACAAGGTCGGCGTCGCTTCGAACCGGCGCGCGTAGGCGCGTTCTTCCGCCACCCGGGCTACCTCGTCATCGGCCAGGTCCGGCGCGCCATACACCGCATAGGCCACGCTGCCGTCGGCCCCATGGCCGACCTGGTGCAGCCGGTAGCGCGAGTGGCCGCCGCCGGTGTCTTCGGGGTAATGCACGGGCGGATGGCTGCCTTCCAGGTCCATTTCACTGTTGTCGACCACGCCACCGACGAACAAGGCTCGCATGCAGGTTCTCCTGGGTTCCGGGGGGAGCCTCTACCCTGAACGTTTCAATGTTGCTGGCAGATCAAGGCCCCGTTCGGGTTTCGCAAAGCGCCCTGGGCGGGGCTGCCTGGCCGAGCCGGTACAATGGTCGGCCCTCACGCTTGAAGTACCCCGCGCCGATGGCCTCCAGCGACGACGCCCCCCTGCAGACCCTGCTCCTGCCGTTCTCCCAAGGCGCCCTGCGCTGGCCGGAGGGCCCGGTGGCCTTCCTGCGTGCCCGCGACGGCTGGCCGCTGCGCGAAGTGGCCGGCCACCGCGAGCTGCACTGCGAACAGAGCTTTGCCCCGTTCGCGCAGCCGCTGCAGCATGCCGCCGGCTGGACCGTCAGTGGCCAGCTGGAGGATGGGGCCGGCAAGGGCCGCTACCCGCTGGTGCTGGTGCTGCCGCCGCGCCAGCGCGAAGAAGCCCGTGCGCTGTTCGCCCGCGCGCTGGCGCTGGTCGCCGAAGGGGGCCGCATCGTCGCCTGCCAGTCCAACAACGAAGGCGCACGCTCCGGCGAGGGTGACCTCAGGCAGCTGACCGGCCTCGGCGGCAGCCTGACCAAGAACCATTGCCGCGTGTACTGGACCGCCCCGATGCAGGGCCAGCACGATGCCGAGCTGGCCAAGCGCTGGTCGGCGCTGGATGCGGTGCGCCCGATCGTCGGTGGCCGCTTCCTCAGCCGCCCGGGCGTGTTCGCCTGGGATCGCATCGATCCGGCGTCGGCGCTGCTGGCCGAGCACCTGCCGCCCGACCTGGCCGGCCGCGCCGCCGACCTCGGCGCCGGCTACGGCTATCTGTCGCGCGAGTTGCTGGAACGCTGCCCGAAGATCACCGCGCTGGACCTTTACGAGGCCGAGCAGCGCGCGTTGGCACTGGCCGAGCTGAACCTGGCGCCGCCGCCGCGCGCGCTGCCGCTGCGCTTCCTGTGGCAGGACGTCACCACCGGCATCGAGCCGGGTTACGACGTGATCATCAGCAATCCGCCGTTCCACACGCCGTCGCGCGCCGACCGCCCGGACATCGGCCAGCGCTTCATCGCCGTGGCCGCGCAGGCGCTGCGCCCGGGTGGGCGCCTGTATGTGGTGGCCAACCGCCACCTGCCGTACGAGCACACCCTCAACGACAGTTTCGGTGCGGTGCGCGTGGTCGCCGAGCGCGATGGGTTCAAGCTGGTCGAAGCGGTGAAGGGGAAGGGCAAGTGAAGCTGGTCAAGCACATCGCCAACCTGGGCTATGGCAGCCGCAAGCAGGTGCAGTGGCTGTTCCGCGAAGGCCGCATCACCGATGCCGACGGCGAGGTGTTGTACGCCGACGACCAGGTGCCGCATGAGGCCATCCGGGTCGATGGCGAGCCACTGGATCCGCCCGTGGGCCTGTCGATCGCGCTGCACAAGCCGGCCGGCTACACCTGCTCGACCAAGGATACCGGTCGCCTGATCTACGACCTTCTGCCGCCGCGCTTCCGCGACCGCGACCCGGTGCTGTCCACGGTGGGCCGCCTCGACCGCGAGACCAGTGGCCTGCTGCTGCTGACCGATGATGGTGGCCTGCTGCACCGGATCATCTCGCCGAAATCGAAGCTGCCCAAGGTCTACGAGGTCGAGTTGAGCGACGACCTGCGCGGTGATGAAGTGGCGCTGTTCGCCAGCGGCACGCTGATGCTGGAGTCCGAGAAGACGCCCCTGCTGCCGGCTGAACTCGAAGTGCTGGATGCGCGTCGCGCGCGCCTGGTGCTGCACGAAGGTCGTTACCATCAGGTACGCCGCATGTTCGCCGCCACCGGCAACCACGTGCAGGCCCTGCACCGCAGCCGCGTCGGCGGGCTGGACCTGGAGGGGCTGGACGAAGGGCAATGGCGGCAGCTCACCCCTACCGACCTGGATACGCTGTTCGCTCCATGACCCACATCGCTGCGCTGCCGTTTCTTCCCGACGCCGTCATCTTCGACATGGACGGCCTGATGATCGACAGCGAGCGTGTCTCGCTGGCCTGCTGGGGCCAGGCCGCCGATGAATTCGGGCTGGGCCTGGACGAGGCAGTGTTCCTGCGCATGGTCGGCCTCGGCGACCGCGATTCGCACGCGCTGCTGCGCGCGCAGGGCATCGAGGACAGCGTGATCGATGCGGTGGCCGCACGTTGCCACGACCTGTATGAGGCACGTACGCAGACCGGGTTGCCGCTGCGTCCGGGCATCCTGGAACTGCTGGAGCTGCTGAAGGCACATGCGATCCCGCGTGCGGTGGCCACCACCACGCGGCAGCCGCGGGCCGGCCGCAAGCTGGCCGCTGCCGGCCTGCTGCCGTATTTCGATGCGGTGATCACCAGTGGCGACGTGGCGCGGCCGAAGCCGGCGCCGGACATCTACCTGCTGGCCGCGCAGCGGCTGGGCCAGGCGCCAGAACGTTGCCTGGCGCTGGAAGATTCACCGGCCGGCACGCGCGCTGCACTGGCGGCGGGAATGACCGTGATCCAGGTGCCGGACCTGGTACATCCGGATGAAGATCTGCGCGCACTGGGCCACCGCATCGTCGGCTCGCTGGTGGATGCGCACGCGTTGCTGCTGCCGTTGCTGCCGAGGTAACGGTGGGTGCCGTCCGCCCCTGACGGTGGGTGCCGACCGCTGGTCGGCACGCCTGCCCCATCACACCCGACCGAACACCAGCGCCGCGTTGGTGCCACCGAAGCCGAAGCTGTTGGACATCACCGTGTCCAGCTTCTGTGCGCGGCTCTCGCGCAGGATCGGGAAATCCACCACCTTCGGGTCCAGCTCGGCGATGTTGGCCGAACCGGCCACGAAGCCGTCGCGCATCATCAGCAGGCAGTAGATCGCCTCGTGCACGCTGGCCGCACCCAGTGAATGGCCGGACAGCGCCTTGGTCGAGGACAGCGGCGGCACCGCGTCGCCGAATACTTCGCGGATCGCGTTGAGCTCGGTGACATCGCCCAGCGGGGTCGAGGTGCCGTGGGTGTTGAGGTAATCCAGCGGGCGGTCGACGCCCTGCAGTGCCATCTTCATGCAGCGCACCGCGCCTTCACCGGAGGGCGCCACCATGTCGGCGCCATCGGAGGTCACGCCATAGCCGATCAGCTCGGCATGGATGCGCGCGCCGCGTGCGACGGCGTGGTCGTAGTCCTCCAGCACCAGCATGCCGCCGCCACCGGCGATGACGAAGCCGTCGCGGTCCTTGTCATACGGGCGCGAGGCGCTGGCCGGAGTGTCGTTGAAGCTGGTCGACAGCGCGCCCATCGCGTCGAACATCACGCTCATGGACCAGTGCAGGTCTTCGCCACCACCGGCGAACATGATGTCCTGCGCACCGTGGCGGATCATGTCCGCAGCGGCGCCGATGCAGTGCGCGGAGGTCGCGCAGGCGGCCGACAGCGAGTAGCTGACGCCCTTGATCTGGTAGGCCGTGGCCAGGCAGGCCGAGACCGTCGAGCACATCGTGCGCGGCACCATGTACGGGCCGACCTTGCGCACGCCCCGTTCGCGCAGCAGGTCGACGGCACCGATCTGCCATTCGCTGGAGCCGCCACCGGAGCCGGCAATCAGGCCGGTACGCAGGTGGCTGACCTGCTCGGCGCTGAGCCCGGCATCGGCGATGGCATCGCGCATGGACAGGTAGGCGAAGGCCGCCGCGTCGCTCATGAAGCGCTTCTGCTTGCGATCGATCAGTGCGTCCAGGTCGAGGTCGACACGGCCGCCGACCTGGCTGCGCAGCCCGGCCTCGGCGTGGTCGGCCAGCTGGGTGATACCCGAGCGCCCTTCGCGCAGCGCAGACGATACGGTATCCAGATCATTGCCGAGGCAGGACGTGATGCCCATGCCGGTGATGACGACGCGACGCATCAGAAGCTCCCGGTTTCAGTGAACAGGCCGACGCGCAGGTCGCGCGCGCTGTAGATTTCGCGGTCATCCACGTACATGCGGGCGTCCGACTGGGCCATCACCAGCTTGCGGTTGATGACCCGGCTGATGTCGATCTCGTAGCGCACCCGCTTGGCGTCCGGCAGTACCTGGCCGGTGAACTTCACTTCGCCGCAGCCCAGTGCGCGGCCCTTGCCGGGGGCACCCAGCCAGGTCAGGAAGAAGCCGGTCAGCTGCCACATGGCGTCCAGGCCGAGGCAGCCGGGCATCACCGGGTCGCCGATGAAGTGGCAGCCGAAGAACCACAGGTCCGGGCGGATATCCAGCTCGGCGCGTACCATGCCCTTGCCGTGCGGTCCGCCGTCCTCGTGGATGTCGGTGATGCGGTCGAACATCAGCATCGGATCGTTGGGCAAACGGCCGGCGGCGGTGCCGAACAGTTCACCGCGTGCGCTGGCCAGCAGCTGTTCGCGGTTGAACGCGTGGAGACGGGTCATGAAGCACAATCCTGGAAGCGGGGAAACAGGGAAACAAGTTCTCGAGGATGCCCGTGGAAACTGTGCCGATCAAACATTTCAACCGTACGCAACCGTAGAGTTTTCAAGGGAATACGCGCATCCTGTTGATGTGCAACGACCATACTTCGGCGTGTGGCCTGCCTGGCCCGCCCCCGCCTTTTCCGCCCGACATGACCCGACTGCGCAAGATCATCCACGTTGACATGGACGCGTTCTACGCGTCGGTGGAGCAGCGCGACGATCCGTCACTGCGCGGCAAGCCGGTGGTTGTGGCATGGCGCGGCGCGCGTTCGGTGGTGTGTGCGGCCTCGTACGAGGCACGCGTGTTCGGCGTGCGTTCGGCGATGCCCGCGGTGCGCGCCGAGCGCCTGTGCCCGGACGCGATTTTCGTACCGCCGGACTTCGCGCGTTACAAGGCGGTGTCACAGCAGGTACGCGCGATCTTCCTGCGGCATACCGACCTGGTCGAACCGCTGTCGCTGGACGAGGCCTACCTGGACGTGACCGAGCCGAAGAGTGGCATCGAGCTGGCCACCGACATCGCGCGCACCATCCGCGCTCAGATCCGCGAGGAAACCCACCTGACTGCTTCAGCCGGGATCGCCCCGAACAAGTTCCTGGCCAAGATCGCGTCGGACTGGCGCAAGCCGGATGGCCAGTTCGTGATTCCACCGCAGCGGGTGGATGCGTTCCTGCTGCCGCTGCCGGTGAAACGGGTGCCTGGCGTGGGCAAGGTGATGGAGGGCAAGCTGGCCGCGCGCGGCATCGTCACCTGCGGCGACCTGCGGCAATGGGCATTGACCGATCTGGAAGAGGCGTTCGGCAGTTTCGGGCGCAGTCTGTACAACCGGGCGCGCGGCATCGACGAGCGGCCGGTGGAGCCGGACCAGCAGGTGCAGTCGATTTCCTCGGAGGACACCTTCGCCGAAGACCTGCTGCTGGAAGACCTGACCGAGGCAATCGTGCAGTTGGCGGAGAAGACCTGGAAGGCCACCCGCAAGACCGAGCGTGTCGGCCATACCGTGGTGCTGAAGCTGAAGACCGCGCAGTTCCGCATCCTCACCCGCAGCTTCACCCCGGAGCGCCCGCCGGAATCGATGGAAGAACTGCGCGACATCGCGCTGGCCCTGCGTGCCCGCGTCGACCTGCCGGCGGAGACCCGTTACCGTCTGGTTGGTGTCGGGCTGGGCGGCTTCCGCGAGAAGGAGCCGGTGGTGCAGGGCGAGTTGTTCGAGCACGGACCGAACGAGTCCACATCCCTCTGATCTGCAAAGGCGGGGTCAGCGCCCGTTGCGCAGCAACGGGATCCGACCCCAGTAGATTGCCGATATCTGTCGAAGGCGGGGTGGGTCCGGTTGCGGGGGCGTGAGCGCCATGGATGGCGCGACCGGGCCTCCATGGACGGATTCACGGCGTCCCCCGCAACCGGACCCACCTCGCCATCCCACGGATGGCCAGCTGTTGCTGTTGCTGTTGCTTCGGCTGTTGCTGTTGCCTCTGCAGGTGCAGGGCGCAGCCCTGCAAAAGAAAACGCCCTACCTCATGGCCACTGCATCTCGCCCTTGGCCACCTTTGCACTCAGCTCCAGCGACGCCACGCCGGCCAGCGTCGGGTAGCGCGACTGCATTGCTTTCACCAGCGCCGCACTGTCCTTGGCCTTTGCCGTTTCGGCATCGAACGCGCGGATGTAGTCCGCAGTGAAGCGCAGTGCACTGGCATCCAGCGCCGCACCCGGCGCGTAGTGCCCCGGCACCACCACCGTCGGCTTCAATGCCTGCAGTCGCTGCAGGGTCTGCAGCCAGTCGGCATGTGACTTCGGCGTCTGCGTGTCGGCCATCCACACGTGCTCGCCGGCCACCACCGGAATGCCACCAACGATCGCGCGCAGCGACGGCACCCACAGCACGGTGCGGTCCGGGGTCGGGCCGTCCAGGCCGATCAGCGGCAGGCGCTGGCCTTCCAGCTGCAGGGCATCACCGTCCAGCACCTGCGGCACGACGATGCGCGCCGGCGCATCGGCTCCCATTTTCGGTCCCCAGTAGGCCAGCTTGCCGGCCTGGGTCTGCCGGATATGCGCAACGGTCTGCGCGGTGGCGACGATGCGTGCCTGCGGGAAGGCGTCCTGCACGGTGGCCAGGCCGAAGTAGTAGTCCGGATCACCGTGGCTGATGTAGATCGTGGTCAGCTGCTTGCCGCTGGCGCGGATCCGTTCGACCAGCGCGCGCGCGTCGCTGGCACCGAATTGCGCGTCGACCAGGATCGCGTCGTGGCGGCCTTCGATCAGCACCGAGGAGACCGAGAACATCGCCTGCGGGCCGGGATGGAAGGTCTGCAGGTGCAGCTGGGCTTTCGTCGCCGCCGCCGGCGCCGGGGTGGCCGGTGCGGCGAGCAGCGGTGCACTGGTGAAGCTGGCGGCCAGGGCGAGGGGGAGCAGCAGGGCAGCGGTACGCATGGGAATTCCTTGTGTAGAGCCGGGCCAATGCCCGGCTGCATGTTCGCGTAGAGCCGAGCGCGGGCTCTGCTCTACAAGGGACGTGCGTGGATCAATACGCGGCCGTGATGATCTGCTTCGGGTACTGGTGTGCTTCCAGCTCGGCGACGAACGCTGCACCGTAGTCGGCGTAGCTGATGCGGCTGTGGCCGCTGGCATCGGCGAGGAAGGCCTTGGGCTGCACGCGGTACTGGCCGCGCTCTTCGCCCGGGCCGATTTCGGCGGCCGGCGAGAAGAAGGTCCAGTCCAGGTCGTCCACCGCCTGCAGGCGGTTGAATGCCTCACGGTGGGCCAGCGCGTACGGCTTGTAGGCCTCCGGGAAGTCGGGGGTATCGACCAGCTGCACGCCGGGCGCGACTTCCAGGCTGCCGGCACCACCGACCACCACCAGGCGCGGCACGCCGGCCTTGCGTGCGGCGGCGGCCAGCTGCGCGGCGATCTCGCCCACACGGCCGATGTCATCGCCGGGGCGCGGGCCGTAGGCACTGGCCAGCACGTCGTGGCCGGCAATGGCGGCGACCAGCGCATCCAGGTCGTCCAGCGAGGCGACCACTGGATGCGCACCGGCCAGTTCAGCCGGGAGGTCCTGCGCGCTGCGCACGATGACGGTGAGTTCGTGGCCGCGGGCCAGCGCGTGGCGGGTGATCTGGCGGCCGATGTTGCCGGTGGAACCAACGAGGGCGATCTTCATGGCAGGACTCCGTGGGGCGGTGTGGGGTGGGAATGGGGCCACTCTAGGCCCCTGCAGTCGGCCGAAAAACAGCGTATAACGCGCTTGTTTGTTGCATGGATCGAGCATATGGACCGATTGACCGCCATGACCGTGTTCGTCGAAGTGGCCGAGCGTGGCAGCCTGACCGCGGCCGCCGAGGTGCTGGACATGTCGCGGGCGATGGTCAGCCGCTACCTGGCCGAGGTCGAGGCCTGGCTGGGCGCGCGCCTGCTGCACCGGACCACGCGCCGGGTCAGCCTGACCGGCCCGGGCGAGGCGGCGCTGGCGCGCTTCCGCCAGATGCTGGCGATCGGCGAGGAACTGCAGGGCGAGCTGGCCAGCGACGATCCCGAGCCACACGGCACGCTGCGGGTCACCGCCAGCGTGTCGTTCGGGCAGAGCCACCTGGCACGGGCCGTTGCCGGCTTTGTTGCGCGCCATCCTGCCGCGCGCATCGAGCTGCTGCTGGTCGACCGCATGGTGAACCTGGTGGAGGAGCGGGTGGACCTGGCGGTGCGCATCGCGCGCCAGATCGACCCCAGCCTGATCGCGCGCCGGTTGGCCACCTGCCGCTCGGTACTGTGCGCAACGCCGTCGTACCTGCAGGCACGCGGCACGCCCACCGCCCCCGAGCACCTGGCCGCGCACAACTGCCTGACCCACCATTACGTCGGCAAGAGCCTGTGGCAGCTGCACCGCGATGGCCGTTCGCTGTCGGTGGCGGTGGGCGGCAACATCAGTGCCAACGAGGCCTCGCTGCTGCTGGAGGCGGTGCGGGCCGGTGCCGGCATCGCCATGCTGCCGACCTACCAGGTGGCACCGTTGCTGCGCAGCGGTGAACTGATCGAACTGCTGCCTGCGTTCAGTCTGGACGAACTCGGTATTCATGCCGTGTACGCATCACGCCGCCAGCAGCCCGCTATCATGCGGCGATTCCTGGACTACCTGGCCGAGTGCTTCGCCAGCCCGGCCTTCCAGGATCTGGATTGGCGCCCACCGGGCAAGGAGAACACATGAACCATGGACAGGCCTTGATCGACCACAACCGTGCTGCCTGGGACCGCCAGGCCAGCGAAGTGCGCGAATGGTCGCGCCCGGTGGAGAGTTCAACGATTGCCGCCGCGCGCGAAGGGCGTTGGCAGGTGCACCTGACGCCCCGCGCCCTGCCGCTGGACTGGCTGGGCGATGTGCGCGGCCGCCGGGTGCTGTGCCTGGCCTCGGGCGGTGGCCAGCAGGCACCGGTGCTGGCGGCGGCCGGGGCCGACGTCACCGTGTTCGACCTGTCCGACGGGCAGCTGGAACAGGACCGCAGCGTGGCGGCGCGCGACGGCCTGCGGCTGCGCACGGTGCAGGGCGACATGCGCGACCTGCACGTATTTGCCAACGACAGCTTCGATGTGGTGTTCCACCCCATCTCCAATCTGTACGTGCCGGACGTGCGCCCGGTCTGGACCGAATGCCGCCGCGTGCTCGCGCGCGATGGCATGTTGATGGCCAGCTTCTACAACCCGGTGCTGTTCGTCGGTGCGCGCGATCCGCAGCTCGATGCGCAGGGCCTGATTCGGCCGCAGTACGCCATTCCCTATTCGGACCTGGAAGACCTGCCCGCCGCCGAACGTGAGGCGAAACTTGCCCGCGGCGATGCGCTGACCTTTGGCCACAGCCTGACCGAACTGATCGGCGGCCAGCTGGATGCGGGGTTCGTCATCGATCGCTTCATGGAAGACTGGCAGCCGCAGCCGCGCTTCCTGATCGACCGCTACCTGCCCACGTTCCTGGCCACCCGCGCGCGCCGGATCGGCTGAGGCGGATCGGCGCAGAAACCAGCGGCGTACAATGGGCGGCCCCACGTCGTGCAGGTGCCGTCCCTTGTCGTATCCCTATCCGCTGGTCGTGTTCGACCTTGATGGCACGCTGGTCGACAGCGCAGCTGATATCGCCGAAGCACTGAACCGCACGCTGGAAGACATCGGCATGGCACGCGTGCCGGAAGCCACCGTGCTCGGCTGGATCGGCGACGGTGTGCGCCGCCTGGTCGAACAGGCCGTGCACGCCGCCGGTCGTGAGGTCGACCTGGCCGAGGTGATGCCGGTCTTCATGGTGCACTACCGCGAGTGCCTGCTGCGCAGCCCGCGCCTGTTCGATGGCGTGGCCGACGCACTGGCGCAGCTGCGCGCACGCGACGTGCCACTGGCGATCTGCACCAACAAGCCCGAAGCACTGGTGCCGCCTCTGCTGCAGCACCTGGGCATTGGTGATGCGTTCGCGCTGGTACTGGGGGGCGATTCGCTGCCGCAGCGCAAGCCCAGTGGCGAACCGCTGCGGCACATCGCTGCGCATTTCGCGCTGCCGGTGGACGCCTGCCTGATGGTGGGAGATTCGTTGACCGACTACCGCGCCGCCGAAGAGGCCGGCATGCCGATCGCGCTGGTGCGCTACGGCTACCCGCGCGGCCTGGATCTGGCCAGCGCGCATGCGGTGGCAGTGATCGACGACCTGCGTGAGTTGCCGGGGTTGGCCGCGGGCCGGTAACCCAGCCAACGCAACAGGTGGTGCCGGCCGCTGGCCGGCAACCCAGGGCCGACGCAACAGGTAGTGCCGGCCGCTGGCCGGCAACCCAGGGCCAACGCAACGGGTAGTGCCGGCCGCTGGCCGGCAACCCAGAGCCAACGCAACGGGTAGTGCCGGCCGCTGGCCGGCAACCCCGAGGACGTCGCCGAAGGTCATGATGTTGCCAGCCGCTGGCCGGCACCACCATGACCGTCGCGGTCATTTCGGCTGGTAACGCACGCTCAGCTGGTACTCGCGACCGGGCTGGTTGAACCACGCCACTGTTTCATAGCGGCGGTCGAACACGTTGGCAGCGCGCGCCAGCAGCGACCACGACGGCGTCAATGCGTATTCGGCGCGAACATCCAGCGTACCGTAGCCGCCCACCTTCACCGCATTCGAGGCGTCGTCATAGCGCTTGCCCGCACCCTGCACGGTGAGGCCGGCACGGAAGTCCCCGAAGCGGCGATCGATGTCCAGGCGCGCAGTCTGCTGTGCACGACGCGGCAGCCAGTTGTCGAACTGGCTGCTGCCGCGGGTGCGGTTGCGCGGGTCGGTGTAGCTCAGCTGCGCGTTGAGGTCGAAGCCGGCCAGCAGCATGCCACCGGTCAGTTCGGCGCCGCGGATGCGCGCCTTCTCCACCTGCTGCATCCTGAACGTCGACGCATCGTAGGTGATCAGGTCATCGATGCGGGTCTCGTACACATCCAGGCCCCAATGCCAGCCCTGGCCCTGCTGCAAAACGCCCAGGTTGGCACTCTTGGACTTCTCCGGCTTCAACGTCGGCACGCCGCTCCACGGGTCGTACAGGTCGCTGAAGGTCGGCGCCTTGAACGCGGTGCCGTAGCTGGCATTGACGCGCAGGCCGTGTCCCAGTTCCATCGCCCAGCCGACACTGCCGGTGGCATGGTTGCCGAACTGCTGGTTGTCGTCGTTGCGCGCACTGGCCTGCAGCTGGTGGCGACCAAAGCGGCCCTGGTACTGCACGAACACGCCGGTGTTGCGACGGCTGTCGACCAGATAGCCGGCACTGCTGCCATCCAGGTTGTCCTGGCTCCAGTCCACACCGGTGCTCAGCAGCTGGCCCTCGGCCAAGCCGATGTCACCCTGCAGCGAGGCGCTGTCGCGGTGGGTCTGCGCACTGCCACGCGCACCGAAGTCGCCGACGTTGTCCGACTCGTTGTCGCTGCGGCCGACAGTGGCGGTCAACGCCAGGCGCTCGGACGGGGTGTAGCGCACCTTGCCGGCCAGCACCTGCTGACGGGTTTCCGAGTAGTTGTAGTAGCCGTCGTAGTGGTTCTTGCCGTCGGCACGCAGTGCGCTGCCTTCCACGCTCCACTGGTCGTTGAAGGTGTAGCCGCCGCGCAGGCTCTTGGACAGGTTGCGGTAGCCGTCGCGGTCATGTTCGTCGGCAAAGCAACCGGTGAACAGCGTTGCCGAGCCGCGGCAGGCATCGATGCCATCGGAATGCTGGTAGGCGATGTCGGCGCCGAACCAGCCGCGCTCGGTACCGCCGCCGATGCCGCCGCTGGCCTCGCGCAGGCCGTTGCTGCCACCGCCGAGCTGGAAGTGCGGTGCGAAGTCGCCCGGGTTACGGCGGGTGAAGATCTGGATCACGCCGCCGATGGCGTCGGCACCGTACAGGCTGGACTGCGGGCCACGCACGATCTCCACGCGCTCGATCTGCGCCAGCGGCAGGTCCTGGTACATCGCCAGGCCGAGGTCGGCGCTGTTGATGCGCACGCCATCGATCAGCACCACGGTGTGGCCCGAGTTGGTGCCGCGCAGGAACAGCGAGCTCTGCTTGCCCAGCCCGCCGGCATTGGTCAGGTTGATGCCGGCGCGGCCGCGCAGCAGTTCCTGCAGTGAAGTGGCCTGGCTGGATTCGATCTGGGCGCGGTCGATCACCTGCGCCGGCGCGATGCTGTCCTGCAGGGCGATCGGGGTGCGGGTGGCGGTGACCAGGATCTGGTCGAGCGCGGTGGTGTCATTGGCGGCCTGGGCCAGCGCGGGCAGGGCGGCCAGCACGGCCAGGGACAGCATTCGGGACTGCAGCTTCATGGGGGACTCCAGGTGCCACGCACGCCCGCGTGGCGAAGGGGAGGAGCCGCGAAGGCAGGCATGCGCCGACGCCGCAGCGCAGGCTGCGGTCATCCAGCGCCATGCCCACCGCATCGCGACCTGAGGCTTCCGGGCCGGTCTCCGGGCTTGCCGCCGGGTGGCCGGGGGGCCACCGTCCAGGCGCCTTCCCATGCACAGGGCACAGTGGCGTTGTTGCCTGGAACTGACGTGCTTACCGTTGCGGGGGCAGCGCCGGCATGGCGTGGAATCACGCGTCACCGGCTTCCCGTTTCAACCTGCCGGCCGTGGCCGCAGGTCACCTGGAAGTGCGCGCAGTCTACGGCATCGCAGGCGGCCCGTAGCGCCGCGCTTGCTCGACTGCCTTTGCCATGCCTTTAGAATGGCCTCTTGATCCCGTGGTGCCGTTGCCGATGTCCGCCTGTTTTCCGCTGTTCCCGCGTTGCCTGTACAGGACGCGCGCATGATCCTCGACCTGGTCCGCCATGCCGGCAACGGTCGCGATGAGTTCCTCGATGGCCGCAGCGATCCACCGCAGCTGGCCCGCCTGCCGCAGGAACTGGTCGATGCCTATGCCGCGCAGCCCTGGGAGCGGGTGATCAGTTCGCCGCGGCTGCGCTCGCTGCATACGGCAATGGCCCTGGCCACGCCGCGCGGGCTGGATGTGGAAGCAGACGAGGAATGGGAAGAGCTGGATTTCGGCGATTGGGACGGGCAGTCGCTGTTCGACCTGCCGGAGGATGCACTCGCTGCCTTCCACGCCGATCCGCATGCGTTCCCACCGCCGAACGGCGAAAGCTGGGGCCACTTCGAGCGGCGCATCGCGCGCGCGCTCGACCGCCTGCTGGACGAGGATGATCCGGTGCCGACGCTGGTGGTCAGCCATGGTGGCCCGCTGCGCATGGTGCTGTCGCAGGTCTGCGGCCTGCCGATGTCGCTGTGCTGGGCGCTGCGCATCGACCACGGCACGCGCCTGCGGGTATGGCTGGAACGTGGCGAAGCCGGGCTGGCAGGCGAGCTGCTGGAACTGCAGCAGCCGTAACCCCTCGGTAGTGCCGGCCGCTGGCCGGCAGCCCGAGGAACGTTGAAAGACCATGCAGTTGCCGGCCAGCGGCCGGCACTACCAGGCCGTCAATCCTCGTTCGCATCCTCGGCAACGCTGTCTTCAGCGTCATCGTCGGCATCGAAGCGCTGTTCGTGCACCGGGCCCGAGGCGGGGCCGGCCGCCTTCAGCGGATGCGCGGCGATGCGTGCTTCGTAATCCTGCACCAGCGCCTCACGCTGCGGCTCGCTCAGTTCCTGCCAGTGGCAGTCCAGCAACGCGCCTTCCAGCGAGTACAGCAGGTTCAGGCTGGGCTTGAAGCCGGCGCGCTTGACCTTGACGAAGGCGCCCACCGCACCGATCGCGACCAGATCCTCGCGGCTGCGCAGGCCGACCTGGCGCAGCCAGGCCGCGCTCTTGGGGCCGATGTTGCGCAGCTTGGGTGCGCTCATCCCAGCGCCTCGACGAATACCCGGGCGATGGCTTCCAGGCCGGCCTGGTCGTCGGCATCGAAGCGGCCGATCTTCGGGCTGTCGATGTCGAACACGCCGATCAGTTCATCACCGCGCAGCAGCGGAACCACCAGTTCCGAGCGCGAGGCCGAATCGCAGGCGATGTGGCCGGGGAAGGCATCGACGTCGTCCACGCGCTGGGTCACGCGCTGGCTGGCGGCGGCACCGCACACGCCCTTGTCCAGCGGGATGCGCACGCAGGCCGGCAGGCCCTGGAACGGGCCGACCACCAGTTCCTTGCCGTCGTACAGGTAGAAGCCCACCCAGTTCAGGTCGGGCAGGGCGTGGTAGACCAGTGCGGAGAGGTTGGCCGCGTTGGCGATGCGGTCGGACTCGGCGTAGACCAGGCCACGGGCCTGTTCCAGCAGCTGGGCGTATTGTTCCGGCTTGCTGCCGGTGAGCGAGGCGTTGGCGAACATGCCCGCAGTCTAGCAAGCGCGCCGGGCCGGCGATAATGCACGCTCTGTTGCCCTGTTGGAGCCCATCGATGCCGTTGCCCGCTACGCTGCCGCCCGCCCTGTTCATCACCGGCACCGACACCGAAATCGGCAAGACCGCGGCCAGCACCGCGCTGCTGCATGCGCTGCGCCGGCGCGGCCGGCGCGCGGTGGGCATGAAGCCGGTGGCCAGTGGCAGCGAAGACCTGGGGCAGGGCCTGCGCAACGAGGACGCGTTGGCCCTGCAGGCGGCCAGCTGGCCGGTGCCGGACTATGCCGATCTGAACCCGTACGCGCTGCGGCAGCCGCTGGCACCGGAGCTGGCCGCTGCCGAGGACGGCGTGCAGGTGGAACTGGCGCCGATCGTGGCCGCGTTCGCGCGATTGCGCGCGCAGGCCGACATCGTGGTGGTGGAGGGCGTCGGTGGGTGGCTGGCACCGGTCTCGGCCACGCTGGACCAGCTCGACCTGGTGCGAGCACTGCAGGTGCCGGTGCTGCTGGTGGTGGGCATGCGGCTGGGCTGCGTCAACCATGCGCGCCTGACCGCGCAGTCGCTGCAGGCCAGTGGCGTGGAGTGCCTGGGCTGGATTGGCAACCACATCGACCCGGCCATGCAGCGCCAGGACGAGAACATCGCCACGCTGCGGCAGCGGCTGCCGATGCCGTGCTGGGGACGGCTGCCCCATCTGCCGGGGGCGGACGGCGAAGCGCTGAGCGCGCACCTGCTCGATTGATCCGGGGTAGTGCCGGCCGCTGGCCGGCAACTGCATCCACCCGGTGATCCCGATGGTGCCGGCAAGCGGCCGGCACTACCGTGCTGCAGCCGCCAGCTCCCGTGCGATCGCACCCAGCCGCTCCACCGCACCGGTGAAGCGCGCATCCAGCGTCTGGCAGCACGACAGGCGCAGGCAGTGGCGATAGCGCGCACCGCGCGAATACACCTGGCCGGGCATGAACACGATGTCCTCCTGCAGCGCTCGCTCGAACAGCTCGCGCGTGTCCACGCCCGGCAGTTCCAGCCAGAGCAGGAAGCCGCCCTGCGGTTCGGTCGCGCGGGTCCCGGCCGGGAAGTGTTCGGCCACCAGCTGGCGCAGCCGTCCCACCTGTTCGCGGTACAGCCGGCGCATGCGGTGCAGGTGATGCTCGTAGCTGCCCGCCTCCAGATACGCCGCGACCGCATCGCCGAGCAGTTGTGGCTCGCCGCCGGTGGACTGGAATTTCAGCAGCGCGATGCGTTCGGCGAAGCGGCCGCCATCCAGCCAGCCGATGCGGTAATCCGGCGCCAGCGTCTTGGAAAAGCCTCCCACGACCATCACCCAGCCGTCGCGATCGAAGGCTTTCAGCAACGGGGCCGGTGGCTCGCAGAACTGCAGCTCGGCATACACCGCATCCTCTATCAGCGGCAGCTGGCGTGCATTGACCAGCTCGGCCAGGCGCTGCTTGGCGGCGGTCGGCATGGTACAGCCCAGCGGATTGTGCACGGTGGGCATCACCACCAGTGCGGCCAGCGGCGTGTGCTCCAGCATCGCCTCCAGCGCATCGACCTCCAGGCCGTGCTGCGGATGGGTGGGCAGCTCGATGGCCTGCAGGCCGAGGTTGGCCAGCAACGGGTACAGGTTGAAGTAGGAGGGCGCCTCGATGCCCACCGCGTCGCCCGGTTCGGTCACCGCGCGCAGGGCCAGCTGCAGGGCCTCCATCGCACCATGGGTCAACAGCAGGCGCTCGCTGTGGGTATGCAGCCCCATGCGCGGGCCACGCCGCACGATCTGCGCCAGCAGGCGTGGCGAGCCGTTCGGGCGTGCGTAGGTCTCCACCGTCTGCTGGCCATGGCGCAGCACCTGCGCGGTGTGACGGGCCAGCTGCGCGCCCGGGTAGAACTGCCGACCGCGCGGGCCGGCGAAGGCCAGGTCGACCACGCCCGGGCGGCGCTGTGCCTCCAGCACCCGCGCCATGAGTACCTGCTGCAGCGGTGCGGTCGGGGCCGAGGGCACATCGCGCAGTGACCGTTCCGGTACCGACAACCGCGGCGCCACCTCGAAGCCGGCCTTGGGCCGCGGAATCACCAGGCCGGCATCTTCCAGCTGGCGGTAGGCGGCAATCACGGTGTTCAGGCTGAGCCTGCGCTGCGAGGCCATCTGCCGCAGCGAGGGCAGGCGGCTGCCGACCGGAAGACGCCCGCCATGGATGGCCTCGGCCAGTTCATCGGACAGCCGCTGGTAGCGGGGAGGAATCATCGTGGCCTGGTCATCTGTATCCATCGAAGTTCCCGCCATCTGGTGCTGTACCCGTGATGATGGCGAGCCTAGCATGTCGTCGTCGGCCGGGCCTGATCGGGGCGTGGCCGGTATTTTCCAAGCGCACGGCTGGATGGCCGTGCGTCTTTTTTTGGATAGTGCCGGCCGCTGGCCGGCAATCCCTGGATCCGGAAAAGTGCGGTTGGCGGCCAGCGGCCGGCGCTACCCAGGTCGCTACCGCATCGGCACCAGCACCGCCTCGCGCCGGTACAGCGCCGGGAACTGCTTGGCCAGGGCCGCCAGCTTCGGTGCGTCGTAGTAGCGGATGTAGGCCGCCTGCGGGTAGTTGGTCATGTAGTTCTGGTGGTAACTCTCGGCCGGGTAGAAGCGCTGGCCGCTGACCAGCTGGGTGACGATCGGTGCGCGGTAGCTGCCGGCCTGGCCGAGCTGGGTGATGTAGGCGCGGCTGGCGGCCTGCTGGCGGGCGTCATCGCTGAAGATCGCCGAGCGGTACTGGCTGCCGTGGTCGGGCCCTTGGCGGTTGAGCTGGGTCGGGTCGTGCGCGACCGAGAAGAACACCTGCATCAGCTGCCCGTAGCTGACCTGGCGCGGGTCGTAGTCGATCTTCACTGCTTCGGCATGGCCGGTCTGGCCACCGCTGACGTGCTCATAACGCGCATTGGCCGCACTGCCACCGATATAGCCGGAGACCGCGTTGCTCACGCCCTTGACGTGCTGGAACACGCCCTGCACGCCCCAGAAGCAACCGCCGGCGAACACCACGCTGGCGTGGGTCGCGTCATCGCGGAACGCCGCATCACCGGTGGGGGCCGGCAGTGCCTGGATCTGCGCGCTGGCTTCGACCGGTGCCGCAGCCGCGCCGTGGTCGACCAGCAGCACGCCGGCAATCAAGGCCGTGGCCACCAGGCCGGCCACACCGGCGGCGATGCCCTGTTCAAAGGAGAGTTTCATCATGTCCTCCCGGTTCAACCGAAGGTGAAGGCATAGGCCTGCACGCCCGCATCGAGGAACTCGATCTCGAAGCGGTGCGGGCCGACCGTGCCGCGCTGGCGCACCAGCTGGTACAGGCGGTGCTCGTCGACCACGCCACTGCCATCGGCACCGACATCACTGCCGGCGTCGGCGGCGGGCAGCGGCTTGCCATCCAGCCAGACGCGGAAGCGCACCGGCGTTCCTTCCTGGCCCGGTGCCAGCACCAGGTGCAGGTCGCGGGCATGGAACTGGAAGGCGATGCGGCCGCCGGCCTGCTGCAGTTGTGCGGCCTCGTCGGTGATGGTCCAGCGCCCGGACAGTCCCCACTGGTTCAACGCCAGGCTGGCCGGCAGCGTGTAGTCGAACGCGGCGTCGCTGCGCTGCCCGCCGGGCGAGGCGAACTGCTCGGCACGGGCGTGGCCCAGGTAGGTTTCCGGCGAACGCAGGTTGCTCATGTCGGCCTGCGCGGCCACGCCCTTCAGCTCGGCGGCAGCGGGATCGGCGGGCGGCGGCAGGTTCGTCTGCCCGGCGTCGGCCAGCAGGCGACGGATCATCTGTTCCGAGCGCGCGTAGTTGCCTTCACCGAACTGGTGGCCGCGGATGTTGCCCTGTGCGTCGACGAAGTACTGCGCCGGCCAGTAGCGGTTGTTGAACGCGCGCCAGATCGTGTACTGGTTGTCCAGCGCCACCGGGTACTCGACCTTCAGCTGCTGCACCGCCTTCATCACGTTGCGCGGGTCACGCTCGAAGGCGAACTCCGGCGTGTGCACGCCGATCACCACCAGGCCGTGGTCGCGGTAGCGGCGCTCCCATTCGTGCACGAACGGCATCGCGCGCAGGCAGTTGATGCAGGAGTAGGTCCAGAAATCGATCAGCACGACCTTGCCGCGCAGCTGCTGGGCTGCCAGCGGGGGGCTGTTGAGCCAGCCGGTGGCACCGTCCAGCGCGGGCAAGGTGCCTTCCAACGGCAGCGGTGCATCGGCCGCGGCGTTGGCACCGGCCATCATCATCATCGGCGGTGCCGACGGCTGCGCGCCGGGTACCGCATCCAGCAGGCCCTGCTCGATGCGGGCGGTGCTGACCGTGGAAAGACGGGTCAGCAGGCCGGTATCCCAGCCCAGGCCGATCGCCACCACCGCCAGCAGGGCGGCCACGCCCAGCCCCTTGCGCAGCACATCGCCGAGGCCAAGCCGCGCCTGCAGCGCACGGAACACGCGGCCGCCGACCCACACCGCCAGCGCCAGCGCAGTGATCGCGCCCAGCGCATACGCCAGCAGCAGGGTGCTGGTCCCCACGCTGGCG
Source organism: Stenotrophomonas pavanii (assembly GCF_900101175.1). GTDB lineage: Bacteria > Pseudomonadota > Gammaproteobacteria > Xanthomonadales > Xanthomonadaceae > Stenotrophomonas > Stenotrophomonas pavanii. The sequence continues at coordinate 169,227 of NZ_FNFQ01000003.1, forward strand.
CCATGCAGGGCGGCACCGGTCAGCACCAGGCCAAGGATCGGCCCCGCGCAGGGCGCCCACAGCAGGCCGGTGGCGATGCCGATCAGCAGCGATGTCCACGCACCGCTCCGTCCCGCCGCGTCGGCGGCATCGGCACGCGCGCTCAGGCGGGCGCCCACGCGCTGGAACGGTGCCAGCAGGTGGTCGGCCAGTCGCGGCCACAGCAGCGCCAGCGCGAACAGCGCCATCAGCAGCAGGGCGATCCAGCGTCCGACCTGGTTGGCCTGCGCCACCCACTGGCTGCCCACCGCGGCCAGGCTGGCAACCACGGTGAAGGTGAGCGCCATGCCCAGCAGCAGCGGCAGCGTGCTGCGCAGGAACGGTCGGTCGGCACGCGCGAACACGAACGGCAGCACCGGCAGGATGCACGGGCTGAGCAGGGTCAGCGCGCCCCCCAGGTAGGCAAGCAGCAACAGCAGCATGGTCAGGCTCCGGAAACAGGAGAAGAACCGACCGGCACCCGCCAGCCGTCGGCGGTGCCATCCGTGGCGCCGGGAACGAACACCATCGCCGCACCGTTCATGCAGTAGCGCAGCCCGGTCGGGCGCGGGCCGTCGTTGAACACGTGGCCGAGGTGGCCACCGCAGCGGCGGCAGTGCACCTCCACCCTCAGCATCCCGAAGGTCACGTCGCGGTCTTCGCCGATGGCGTTGTGCAGCGGTGCCCAGAAGCTGGGCCAGCCGGTGCCGCTCTCGAATTTGGTGGACGAGGAGAACAGCGGCAGCGCGCAGCCGGCGCAGGCGAAGGTGCCCTGCCGGTGCTCCTTGTTGAGCGGGCTGCTGTAGGGGCGCTCGGTCGCCTGCTGGCGCAGCACCGCGTACTGCGCCGGGGTCAGGCGCTGGCGCCACTCGGCATCGCTGTGCATGACCTCGAACTGTCGCGACGGGCGCGCTTCGGCGGCGGCCGGGGCGGCGCGGCTGCAGGCCCCCAGGCCGAGCAGGCCGGCGGCGGTGGCAACACCGCCCAGGCCCAGCAGATGGCGGCGGGACAGGGACATGGCGGACTCCGGGAAGGGGCGACGGGGCCATGCTGCGCCCGCCCGGGTCAACGAATCCTCACGCAGGATTCAATTTTTCGTGAGGTATCGGCGGCCGTCCCGCGCCACAATGCAGCCAGCCTCCCCGCTGGCCCCGAGTTGCCGATGTCGACCAAACGCGTGCTGATTGTTGAAGACGATGCCCACATCGCCGACCTGCTGCGCATGCACCTGGGCGATGAAGGCTACGAGGTCGCCCATGCCGCCAGCGGCGACGCCGGCCTGCGCCTGCTGGAGCAGGACGGCCCATGGGACGCACTGGTGCTGGACGTGATGCTGCCCGGCGTGGATGGCCTGCAGGTCTGCCAGCGTGCACGCGCGATGGCGCGTTACGTGCCGATCATCATCATCAGCGCGCGGGGCAGCGAAACGCAGCGCATCGTCGGCCTGGAGCTGGGCGCGGATGATTATCTGGCCAAGCCGTTCTCGATGCCGGAGCTGGTGGCGCGGGTGCGTGCGCTGTTGCGCCGCGCCGAGGCGATGGCACAGAGCGCGCGCATCGATGCCGGTGCGATCGAGCTGGGCGGGTTGCAGCTGGATCCGGTCGCGCGCACCGCCTCGGTGGATGGCAACACGCTGGAGCTGACCCCGCGCGAATTCGACCTGCTGCTGTTCTTCGCCCGTCACCCGGACCAGGTGTTCGCGCGCATGGAGCTGCTCAACCAGGTCTGGGGCTACCAGCACGACGGCTACGAGCACACGGTCAACACCCATATCAATCGCCTGCGCAGCAAGATCGAGCCCGACCCGGCCAACCCGCGGCGGTTGCTGACGGTGTGGGGTCGTGGCTACAAGCTGGTCGACCCGGCCGGGGCGGCCGCATGATCAAGCCGAACCTGTGGCAGAAGCTGGCGGTGGTGACCGCTGCGCTGATGCTGGCGTGCTGCATGGCGCTGCTGGCGCTGCAGATGCGGGCCAACACCCGCCACGAGCAGGAAGTCGTGCAGCGGCTGTCGCTGGGCCTGGCCGAACATATCGCGCAGCGCAGCGAGCTGATGGATACCAGCGGCATGCGCGATGCCGCGGTGCGCGCGCTGTTCGGCCAGCTGATGGCGGTCAACCCCAGCGTCGAGGTCTACCTGCTGGACGACCAGGGCCGCATCCTTGGCCACGATGCGCCCAGTGGGCACCTGGTGCGCACCCGGGTGGACGTGGCGCCGCTGCGCCGCTTGCTGGCGGGAGCACCGTTGCCGATCCTCGGCGATGACCCGCGCAGCGCCGATGGCCGCAAGGTGTTCAGTGCTGCACCGTTGATCGTTCAGGGCCGCCAGGCCGGTTATGTGTACGTGGTGCTGGTGGGCGAGCACCGGCAGATGCTGGCCGACGACCTCGCCGCCGGCAGCCAGTGGAACACCACGCTGTGGTCGGTGGCACTGGTTGGTGGCCTTGGCCTGCTGGCCGGGCTGGTGGCGTTCTACTGGGTGACACGCCCGCTGCGGCGGCTGACCCGGCGCATCCAGGCCTTCGACATCGATGCACCCACGCCACTGCCGCCCGCGGAGCCGCTGCGCCCGGGTGAGAGCGATGAACTGGTGATCCTCGAACATGCGCATGCGCAGATGGCGCAGCGGCTGGGCGAGCAGTGGCAGCAGCTGCGCCAGCAGGACCTGCAGCGCCGCGAGCTGGTGGCCAACATCTCGCACGACCTGCGCACGCCGTTGTCATCGCTGCACGGCTACCTGGAAACGCTGGCATTGAAGGATGCCACGCTGTCGCCGGACGAGCGGCGCCGTTATCTCGGCATCGCCCTGGCACAGAGTGCCAAGGTCGGCCGGCTGGCGCGTGCGCTGTTCGAGCTGGCGCGGCTGGAGCATGGCGAAGTGCGGCTGGAGTGGGAGGTGTTCGCACTGCCGGAGCTGCTGCAGGACGTGCTGCAGAAGTTCGAACTGGCGGCGCAGGCGCGTGGCCAGCAACTGCACGCGGCATTCCCGCCCGGCCTGCCGCCGGTGCGCGCCGACCTTGGCCTGGTCGAGCGGGTGCTGACCAACCTGCTCGACAACGCGCTGCGGCATGCACCCGAGGGCGGGCAGATCGAGGTGCGCCTGCGCGCAACCGATGACAGCGTGGAGGTGAGCGTGGCCGATGACGGTCCCGGGGTGGCCCCGGCACTGCGCACGCAGCTGTTCCAGGCACCGGCCGCGCTGGGTGCCCGGCGCGGCGAGAACGGCGGATTGGGCCTGTTGATCGTGCAGCGCATCGTGCAGCTGCATGGCCGGCGCATCGAACTGCGTGACAGTGCGCGCGGCGCGCTGTTCGTGTTTGCCTTGCCGCGGGCGGAACCGGCGGCCTAGCAGGCCGCTTCGCCCTCTGCGCTGCCGCCGCTCTCCAATGGCAGGTGCAGGCGGATGCAGGCCCCACCCAGCTCCGAATCGGTCACCTCGACGTGGCCACCGTGCTTGTCGGCCACCACCTGCACCAGTGCCAGGCCCAGGCCGAACCCGGGACTGCCCGGGTCCAGCCGCACGTAGGGTTGCAGCACCTGGCCGCGGAGCTCCGGTGCGATGCCGGGGCCGTCGTCCTCCACCTGTACGCACAGCCAGCCGTCGTTGACGGTGCTGGCAATGCGGATCTGCCGCCGCGCGTACCGCAGGGCATTGCCGAGCAGGTTGCGCAGCGCCAGTTCCAGCATGTGCCGGTTGACGTTGACCAGACCCACCGGCGACAGCGCCTGCTGCACCGGCATCGGCAACGGTGCGAACTGGGCGACCACGCCACGCACCAGTGCCGCCAGCTGCAGGCGCTGCCGGGTCAGCTGATGGCAGCGGCCCAGTGCGGCGTACTCGACGCCTGCATCGGTCAGGTGCTGCAGCCGGTCAACGTCGGTGCGCAGGCCGCCCAGCGCATCGCGCTGCACGTCGTCAAGTGCGCTGTCTTCCAGCTCGGCCAGGCCGAAACGCATCCGTGCCAGCGGCGTGCGCACTTCGTGCGCCACCGCCTGGGCCAGCACCCGCTGGCTTTCCAGCAGTTGCTGCAGCTGCTCGGCCATGTGGTTGAAGGCATTGGCCAGCGGCCGCACCAGTGCGGTGCCGGCGCGCGGCGCACGCGTGTCCAGCTGGCCGTCGCGCATGCGCCGCGCCGCCTGGGCCAGCTGCGAGACGTCGCGCCACAGCCGGTAGACCATCACGTACATCGGCAGCGCCACCGCCACCATCAGGATCAGCAGCAGGATCGCCACGCCGGACACTTCGCTGTCCTGCCACCCCTCATCGGGCAGTGCTTCGTCCAGCGGCCCCAGCATCACCGCGTAGTCGCTGTCACCGATGCGCTGCAGGCTGCGCATGTGCTCCAGGTCGATCTGCACGCGGCCGTTGTTGAACGGAGGGCGCTGGCTGGCCGGCAGCGCCTTCGCCGCCTCGGCCAGCGGCACCAGGCGCAGGGCATAGGCGAAATCAGCGTCGAGTTCGCGGGCCAGCGCCGGCCATTGCTCACGCGGGGTTTCGGCGAAGCGATGCTGCAGCAGCGCGTGCGTGCCGCGCATCTCGGCCTGCAGGCCCGCTTCGGTGCGATCTTCCAGCAGGGCATCCCAGGCCCACAGGCCCAGCACGATCAGCAACAGGTGGGCGAGCAGGAAGCCGATGCCGTAGCGCAGGAAGTGGAAGGCGTGGCCGCGCATCGCCGACGGCGTGCGCGTCATCCCCATGCCGAGCGGCTGAACAGATAGCCGCGGCCGCGGACGGTCTTGATCCGTTCCGGTTGCTCGGGGTTGTCGCCCAGCTTGCGGCGCAGGCGCGAGATGCGGGCATCGATCGAGCGGTCCAGGCCGTCGAAGGCGATCCCGCGCAGGCCGCGCAGCAGCGCATCGCGGTCGAGGATCTGGCCGGCGTTGCTGGCCAGCAGGAACAGCAGGTCGAACTCGGCCGTGGTCAGCTCCAGCAGGCCGCCCTGCAGGTGCACGTTGCGGGTGGAAGGGTCGATGTTCAGCTCGCCGAAGCGCAGGCTGCCGTCACGCGGCTCGACCCGGCGGTGCCGGCGCAGGTGGGCACGCAACCGGGCCAGCAGCACCCGTGGCTCGATCGGTTTGCCGATGTAATCGTCGGCCCCCAGTTCCAGGCCCAGCACCTGGTCGATGTTGTCGGTGCGGGCGGTCAGCACGCAGATGATGCCGTCATAGTGAGGCCGGATCTGCCGACACACTTCGAAACCATCCTGGTCGGGCAGGCCGACATCGAGCAGCACCAGCGCCGGCTTTTCGGCCAGGATCCGGGCCACTGCGCGCTCGCCGCTGCGTTCATGGGCGACCTGGTAGCCATGCCGCTGCAGGTAGTCACTGACCATCGTTCCCAGGCGGGCATCGTCTTCGACCAGTACGATATCCAGCATTTCCAAGGCCTCCGTGGACGCAAACGTACCGCCACGGCACGAGCGCGGCGATGCTATCCCAGCCGTCGGGCCGCCCGGGTCCCGGGGGCGGGCGCCATTCAGCCGGGGTTGCTGGCGCTCCGGCCGGTTCTCAGTCCCGGCAACGACTTGCCGCCCAGCATAGCCTGCCGCTGTTACAAAACGTTACCTTCGTGATACGGCTGGTGACGATCGCTGACAGCAAAGCGACTGACGCAGCGGGGCCTGCGGCCGAGCATGGAGTCTCCTCCGCTCCGCGTGCCGTCCTCATGTCGCCCGCCGCCCGCTGCCTGTTCAACCCACCCCGCCGCTGCCACTGCCGAGGCGCCCGATGAGCGGCGTGGTCGGGGCCTGGCTGCCGCCCGCCGAGGACGAGCAGCTGCTGCAGCAGCTGGCACCGATGCTGCGTGCCCTGCAGCAGCGTGGCCGTGGCCGCATCGGCTACTGGACCGACGCCGAGGCAGGCCTCGCGCTGGGCCACTGCCGGGCGCCGGCCGATACGCCGTTGCAGCCGCTCAGCTCGGACTGCGGTCGCTACGTGCTGTGCCTGGACGGCCGCCTGTACAACCGCGGTGACCTGCAGGCGCAGTTGCGCGACCTGCCACGTAGTTGCAGCGATGCGCGGCTGCTGCTGCAGGCGATCGTCGAATGGGGTGTGCAGCGGGCGCTGTCGCGCATCGAGGGTGCCTTCGGCTTCAGCGTCTGGGACCGGGAGGCGCGCGTGCTGTGGCTGGCCCGTGATCCGGTGGGCGAGCGGCCGCTGTATTACGGCTGGTACCAGGGCCAGTTCCTGTTCGCCTCGGAGTTGAAGGCGCTGCAGGCCTTCGCCGGTTTCGCGCCGAGCATCGATCAGGACGCGCTGAGCCTGTTGCTGCGCCATGACTACGTGCCGGCACCGCATACCATCTACCGCGGCATCCACAAGCTGGTGGCCGGCGCGATGCTGCGCATCGATCTCAGTGACCACGCCGCAGGTCACTCCAGCCATGCCGCGCAGGGTGGCGCGCGTTACTGGTGCGCGCGCGACGCGATGCAGAGCGCGCTGCAGCAACCGCTGCAGCCGGCGCCGAGCCTGGAACAGGCCACCGACCAGCTGGAAGCAGCACTGCAGAAGGCGATCGCGGCGCGCATGCACTCGCCACTGGCCTGCGGCGCGTTCCTGTCCGGCGGCACCGATTCCTCGCTGGTGACGGCAATGATGCAGGCCCAGTCGACCCTGCCGATCGAGGCGTGGACCGTCGGCTTCGACGATCCGGGGCATGACGAGAGCGACTGGGCGTCGCAGGTCGCGCGTCACCTGGGGGTGCAGCACCACCTGCACCGCATGGATGCGCGCCAGGGCCTGGACCTGCTGCAGCGCCTGCCGCAGGTCTGGTGCGAACCCTTCGCCGACGCTTCACAGCTGCCGACGTTGCTGGCCAGTGAACTGCTGGGGGCGCGCAAGCCGGTCGCGCTGACCGGTGACGGTGGCGATGAGCTGTTCTTCGGCCACCCCAGCTATGGCCGCGCGCTGCGCAATGCGCGCCTGTGCGGCGGCCTGCCGGACTGGGTACGCGACCTGGCGCGGCGCAGCGGCAATCGCTTGAACGCCGAGCGCGGTCGCCTCGGTGGCTGGCGTGCGCTGGTGGCCGAGGTCGCTGCCAACGATGTGGAGGGGCATTACCTGCAGCGGGTGACCCGCTGGCGACAGCCGGCCCAGGTCGTGCTGGGTGCGCGTGAGCCGCTGACGATCTTCCAGCAGCAGGACACGGCGCTGCCGGCCGAGGCGCGCATCCAGCTGCTGGATTTCCGCATGGACCTGGCCGAGGGCATCCTGGCCAAGGTCGACCGTGCGGGCATGGCGGCGGGTGTCGAGACCCGTGCGCCACTACTGGACATGGAGGTGGTGCGCCTGGCGTGGCGCCTGCCGCAGCACCTGAAGTACCACGATGGGGAACACAAGCGGATCCTCAAGCACCTGCTGGCGCGCTATCTGCCGGAACCGCTGGTGTACCGCCCCAAGCGCGGCTTCGGCCCACCGATGGCGCGCTGGCTGGCGGGGCCGTTGCGTGACTGGGCGGAGGCACTGCTGGACCCGCAGCTGCTGCGCAACCAGGGCTGCTTCGATGCGGTGCGCGTGCGGGGCATCTGGGAGGCGTTCCTGCGCGGCGAGCGCAAGTGGCACACGCACCTGTGGAACGTGTTGATGTTCCAGGCGTGGCACCAGCATTGGCATGGTGGCCGCGGGCGCTGAGGCTCCTTCGCGGATTGTTCTGCGTGGCGCAGGGCGGATGCCCTTGCGTACGAATGTCCTCCGGCGCCGGCCGTTGGCCGTCACCTCCCCCTTTACTTCGTACGCAAGGGCATCCGCCCGGCGTTCGGAGTTCGTCGGCGCTTCCTTGAAAGGCGGCCGCGCGTGCTGCGCTCTCCTCACCGCACGCCGAGCCTCGTCGGGGCGGGCAGGGGTCTGGGCAAAGTAAAGGAGGAGGTGACGGCCAACGGCCGGCGCCGGGGGACATTTGCCCAAACCCCTGCCTGCTCCGGCGGGGCCCTTCAGCCGCAGAGACGTCGGGCGAAGACGCACTTCGATACCCAAACGCCAGGCAAAAAAAGACCCGGCAGAGGGAGGGATCTGCCGGGTCCGGATTGCGTGGGGGGAGGGACCCACGCAATGAGCGTTGCGTCGCGTCAGTGGTTGTTCGCGTCCGCCGTTGATTCGTTGTAGCCCTGCACCAGTTCGGACCAGGCCTTGCTGGCCTGCAGGCCGAGACCGACCACGTCCTGCTGTGCCTGTCCCAGTCGCTGCAGGTTGTCCTGCCACAGCTGTGCACCCCTGGAGAGCGTCCCGGCCGCATCCTCGCCGCGGGCCAGTTCGCCGAGCCAGCCGCCGGTCGCGGTCAGGTTGCGCTCCATCACCTTCAGCTGCACGCCGAACACGCTTTCTGCGTTCTCCAACGCCAACCGGTTCGCCCGCGTTGCGGCGGCGGCGAGCTGGCGGGTGGCATCACTGAAGCGATCGCTGAAGGCGGCGGCCATGGGGGCATCAGGGAGTGGCTTGATGCAATGCAGCATACGCCGTTGATGCGGCAATGCAACAAAAATTACAAAGGCGCCCGAGGCGCCTTTGAAAACCCTTTCAGATCAGTGGGTTGATCAGGGGGTGGGCCCGCGGTAGCGACAGCCGGACGTGCAGGTTTCGTGCACGGTGATCTCGCTCAGCGCCGGCAGGCTGGGTTTGAGTTCGTTCCAGATCCACACCGCCAGGTTCTCGCTGGTCGGGTTCTCCAGGCCGGGGATGTCGTTGAGGTAGTGGTGGTCCAGGCGGTCGTAGATCGGCTGGAAAGCCGCCTTCACGTCGCCGAAGTCCATGATCCAGCCGGTCTGCGCACCGGGTTCGCCCTCGACCTTCAGTTCCACCCGGAACGAGTGGCCGTGCAGGCGCGCGCACTTGTGCCCCGGCGGCACGTTGGGGAGGCGGTGCGCCGCCTCGAGCATGAAGACTTTGAAGATTTCCATGACGCGATTGTACGCCGCGGGCTGCCGGGCAGCCCGGGTGTGCCCCGGTCTTTCGTGAATAAATTCTTTTCATCCGGATGAAGAGATGATAGTTTCTCTTATATCCGTATGAAGAGATGTTATTGGCCGGACCCGGCCAGGCATGGACTACTGCGGAACTTCGTCGCCCTTACCACCTCCCCCACATCGTCATGCCCAAGCACACCCTGCTCGTGGCGGCCCTGGCCGTCGCTCTGGCCGCGCCTTTGTCCGCCGCCGCCGAAACCTCCGCCGACGCCGTTGGCGACGCCAATACCCTGGCCGCCGTGCGCGTCACCGGTTCCAACATCAAGCGCACCGACACCGAGGCCTCCAACCCGGTCCAGGTGATCGGCCGCCAGCAGCTGGAACAGACCGGCAAGGCCACCGTGGCCGACGTGCTGCGCTCGATCTCGGCCAACACCGGCAACGCTGCCAACGAAACCACCAACAACGGCTGGGCGTCCGGCTCGGCCGGCATCGGCCTGCGTGGCCTGTCGCAGAAGAACACGCTGGTGCTGCTCAACGGCCGTCGCCTGGCCAACTACGGTTTCCCGGCCGGCGGCCTGTCCGACACCTTCGTCGATCTCAACGCGCTGCCGCTGGTCGCGGTCGAGCGCATCGAAGTGCTCAAGGACGGCGCCTCCGCGGTGTACGGTTCCGACGCCGTGGCCGGCGTGGTCAACATCATCACCCGGCAGAACTTCGAAGGTGCCGAGATCGGCGGCAGCTTCGGCGGTGCCGACCAGGGCGGCCTGCACGAGCAGAACCTGAAGTTCGTCGGTGGCCTCGGTGATCTGGACACCGACGGCTACAACATCCTCTTCAGCCTGCAGGGCTACAACCGCGAGCGCCTGGACCAGGACGAACGCAATCTGACCAAGAGCGGCATCTACACCGACAAGCCCGGTGGCCGCTGGAACGGCTGGTCGGCCAAGGGCGCGCGCTACCTGGTCAACGGCGTGTCGGTGCCGATGCTCGATGCCAACGGCAACTGCCCGGCCGGCACCACCCGCGTTGCCAGCGCGCCGATCGATGGCCTGTCCGGTGATACCTGCGGCTTCAACCAGGCGCCGTTCACCACGCTGATTCCCTCGACCAAGCGCTACCAGGCCTATGCCAACGGCACCTTCCGCCTGAACGACAACGTCGAGGCCTTTGGCGAAGTGCTGTACAGCCAGATCAAGAGCGCCGCCTGGTTCGGTAGCAGCCCGTTCTTTACCCTGGAAAGCGGCCGCTTCGCGTTGAACGCCAACAGCGGCCTGGCCGAGCCGGTGTCGTCGCTGCTGCCGGCCAACAACCCGTACAACCCGTACGGCCGCGCGATTCCGATCGAATACACCTTCTTCGACCTCGGTGGCACCATCAAGACCAACCGCTCCACGGCCTACCGCGGTGTGTTCGGCCTGCGCGGCACCGCCGCGAACTGGGACTGGGAAGTGGCCGCGTTCGGTGCACGCAGCAGCGAGCGAGAGAGCGTGTCCGGCGGCTTCGCCAATCGCTGGGCGCTGGCCGATGCGCTGGCCACGGGCAGCTACAACCTGTTGAACCCGGCGGCCACGCCGCAGTCGGTGCGTGATTCGATCAACATCGCCACACTGCGCCCGGCCGAATCCAAACTGCAGGGCGTCGACGCGAAGATCTCCGGCAGCCTGGGCCACACCTGGGCGGGTGAGATCGGCTTCGCGGCCGGTGCCGAATGGCGCCGCGAGAAGCTCGATTCCAACAACCCGTGGCAGATCGATGCCGGCCTGCAGGTGCGCCCGGCCATCGCCGAGGTGCATGGCCAGCGCCAGGTCACTGCCGCCTACGCCGAAGTGAATGTGCCGCTGGCCTCGACGCTGGAGCTGTCGGCCGCCGCGCGCGCCGACCACTACGACGATTTCGGCGATGCGTTCTCGCCGAAGATCGGCCTGCGCTGGCAGCCGCTGGATGTCCTGCTGGTGCGCGCCTCGGCGTCGAAGGGCTTCCGCGCGCCGTCGCTGTCGGAAAACTCCAACAGCACCAGCATCGCCTATGGCAGCGTGGTCGATCCGCGTGATCCGGACGTGCCGGGCTCGCGCCAGAGCCCGACCTTCTTCACCGTCGGCAACAACGCACTGAAGCCGGAGCGAACCAAGAGCGTGAACTTCGGCGTGGTGCTGTCGCCGTGGGCCAACACCAACCTCAGCGTGGACTACTACCGGATCCAGCTGGACAACCTGGTCGGCACCAACAACACCCAGACCCTGGTCAACGACAACGTGGCCGGCGCCGTGCAGCGCGACGAGCGCGGCAAGCTGCAGGCGGTCTACAACCGCTACCAGAACCTGAGCGAACTGAAGACCTCGGGCATCGACGTCGAGCTGCGCCAGCGCATCCCGACCGCTGCACTCGGCGACTTCACCGTGTCCTCGGCCTACACCCACGTGCGCGACTACCGTCGCCCGACCGTGGTCGGCGGCCCGCTGGTCGACTACGCCGGCAGCAACCTCGGCGCAACGCTGCCCAAGGACAAGGCCACCACCACGCTGGACTGGAAGTACGGCGACTTCAACGCCGCGGTGACCTGGTACTACACCAGCAGCTACCGGCAGGAGGCCAGCACCGCCGCCAAGGCCGTGCAGCAGCGCGTCGGCAGCTACAGCCAGTACGACCTGTACCTGGGCTACACCGGCATCGACAAGCTGACGCTGTACGCCAAGGTGCAGAACCTGGCCGACAAGACGCCGCCGTACGACGCCTCGTTCCCGGGCATCCGCGCGCCCTACGACTTCAGCCAGTACGACCTGCGCGGCCGCTACTTCACGCTGGGCTTCGATTACCGCTTCTGATCCATCCGCCGCGGCCGGTCTCTTCAGGGAGCCGGCCGCGCGACCGTCTGCCGTTGTGTCCTGGGAGTCACCGTGTCCTTGCATCGTCGTGCCGTTCTTCCGTTGCTGATCGCCGCCGCCACCGCACTGTCCTCGCCACCGCCGGCGCAGGCACAGAGCGCCTACTTCTTCCCGCAGGCCACCGAGGCAGCGGCATTTGATACGGCCATTCCCACGCCGGAACAGTTCCTCGGTTACCCGATCGGCAGCCGTTACACCCGGCACGACCAGCTGGTGGCGTACTTCCAGGAACTGGCCAAGCGCTCGGACAAGATCAGCGTGCGCGAGATCGGCCGCAGCTATGAAGGTCGCCCGCTGTTGATCGCCACGGTGACCGCCGCCAGCAACCACGCACGCCTGGAACAGCTGCGCCAGCAGCACGCGACCCTGGCCGACCCGGCGCAGCCGCGCAGCGCTGCAGGGGACAGCCCGGTGGTGGTGTGGCTGGGTTACAGCGTGCATGGCAACGAGACCTCCAGTGCCGAGGCGGCGATGCTGACGGCGTACTACCTGGTGGCCAACCGCAGTGCCGAGACCCAGCAGTGGCTGCAGCAGGCGGTGGTGCTGTTCGACCCGGCACAGAATCCGGATGGCCGCGATCGCGCCGCCAACTGGCACAACGCCTGGGCCTCCGATCCAGCCTCTGCCGACCCGGCTGACAAGGAGCACGTCGAGCCGTTCCCGCAGGGCCGCACCAACCACTACTTCACCGATCTCAACCGCGACTGGCTGGCGCTGACCCAGCAGGACTCGCGGCCGAAGGTGGAGGTATTCCACCAGTGGTACCCGAACGTGCAGATCGACTTTCACGAGATGGGCAAGGACAGCACCTACTATTTCGAGCCCTCGCCGAAGAGCATGCACAGCCCGCTGATCCCGGCGGCCTCGTATGAATTCAACAAGACCCTGGCCAGGTACCACGCGCAGGCATTGGATGCGCTGGGTTCGCTGTACTACACCGGCGAGAACTTCGACAACTTCTCGCCGGTGTACGGCTCTACCTATCCGGACTTCCATGGCGCCGTCGGCGTGACCGTCGAACAGGCCAGCTCGCGTGGCCGCGTGCAGGAATCGGTGAACGGCCTGCTGACCTTCCCGTTCACCATCCGCAACCAGGTCGCCACCGGGCTGGGCACCGTGCGCGGCGCGGTGGCCGAGCGCAGCGGCCTGTTCGACCTGCAGAAGCAGTTCTTCCAGAGCGCGCTGAAGCAGGCCGCACAGCAGCCGGTGAAGAGCTTCGTGTTCGGTGATGCGCATGATCCGGCCCTGACCCGCCGCCTGCTGGAACTGTTGTTGCTGCATCGCATCGACGTGCGCGCTCTGGATCGTGCCGTCACTGTCGATGGGCAGCGCTTCGAGGCCGGCAGCGCCTACGTGGTGCCGGTCCAACAGGCGCAGTTCCGCCTGGTGCATTCGATCTTTGCCGAGACGCCGCCGATCAAGGGGGATGTGTTCTACGGCAGCACCAGCTATGCAATCGCACCGGCCTACGGCGTGGCCTTCGCCGGCAGCCGCAGCCGTATCGAAGGCGGTGCACGCGTGACCGCGCTGCCGGCGGAGCAGGGCGCGGTGCTGGGCGGCCAGGCCGGATTCGCCTATGCGATCGACTGGCGCGACTACAACGCCGGGCGCGTGCTGGCCGCATTGCAGGACAAGGGGGTGAACGCACGCGCCGCGTTCCAGCCGTTCACCACCGCGACCGCGCAGGGAGACGTCAGCTTCGCCGCCGGCAGCCTGGTGATTCCGGTGGCCGGACAGGCACTGCAGGGCGCGGCGTTGCTTGAGGCGGTGACCTCCGCCGCGCGCGCTGCCGGCGTGCAGGTGCATGCATTGTCCAGCGGGCGCAGCCGCGAGGGCATCGACCTCGGCAGTGACGGCGTGAAAGCGTTGCGCAAGCCTGCGGTCGCGCTGGTGATGGGCGAGGGCGTGGCCGCCACCGAGATCGGATCGGCGTGGTTCCTGCTCGACCAGCAGCTGCGTCTGCCGGCCAGCAAGCTGGACCCCCAGCAGCTGGGCAAGATGCCGCTGGATCGCTACACCACGATCGTGCTGTCCGGTGGCACCTACACAGGCATCGATGCCACGGCGGTGGCTGCCCTGAAGCGCTGGGTCCGGGCCGGTGGTTCACTGGTGACCTACGGCAGTGCCTCGAAGTGGGCGATCGAGCAGAAGCTGGCCGATGGCGAGACGCTTGGCAAGGAAGAAGACGCGGCTGATGCAAGCCGCCGCGCGTTCGGTGACCAGCGTGACATCGCCGCGATCGAACGGGTCAGCGGCAACATCCTCAGCGCCGACGTGGATACCAGCCATCCGCTGGCGTTCGGCGTGCCGCGCCGGCAACTGGCGGTCAACAAGGAAAACACGGTGACGTTGCAGCCGAGTACGAATCCGTTCTCGACGGTGGTGCGCATCGACGCGCCTCCACGGGTGAACGGCTATCTGTCCGAGCGCAACCGCACGCGTGTGGCAGGCAGTGCGTGGTTGCTGGTATCGGCGCAGGGGCAGGGCAACGTGGTGCTGTTTGCCGATGACCCGGCGCATCGCAAGTACTGGCATGGCACGGATCGCCTGCTGATCAACGCGATCTTCTTCGGGAATCTGGTGAATCCGAGCAAGGCGCGGGGTTGAGGGGCTGCGCGCCTTGTTGACACGTGTGGGGAGGCCGGGCGGGCTGCGCGTGTTTTGCACCCACTGCCTTGCGCCGCCCCAAGCCAAACCATCCGCGTGCTTTCGCCCACGGTAGCCGGCAAAAAAAAGGACGGCGCGTCAGCGCCGTCCCTTGATAGCCCCCGCGCAGCGGGAAGCACCCTCCCTGCCAGCCGAGATCAGCCGGCGCGACCGCCGCCGCCGCCCTGGCCGCGGCCGCGGCCGCCACCGTTACCACCACCGCCGCGGCGCTGGCCCTGGCCGGCGCCTGCGCCTGCACGCTGCTGGCCGTTGCCACCGCCTTCGCGACGGCCGCCACCGGCCTTCTTCGGCCCGGCATGTGCATGGCGCGGCGCATCGCCGTGCGGACGGCGCGCGTGGCTCTTGCGCGGTGCACGCTCGCCGGTATCGTGCTCGGCCTTGCCCGGTGCACTGTTGCCCCAGCGGATCGGCGTCTGCAGCTCGAAGCCCGGCACATCGCGGATATCCATGTCGCGGCCCAGCAGGCGCACGATCGCGCGCAGCAGCTTCACCTCATCCTGCGCCACCAGCGAGATCGCCTGGCCGGTCGCGCCATTGCGGCCGGTACGGCCGATGCGGTGCACGTAGTCCTCGGCCACCATCGGCAGGTCGAAGTTGATCACCTTCGGCAGCTCGTTGATGTCGATGCCACGCGCGGCGATGTCGGTCGCCACCAGCACCGTCACGCGGCCGGCCTTGAAGTCGCCCAGCGCACGCAGGCGCTGGCCCTGGCTCTTGTTGCCGTGGATGGCCGCCGTCTTGATGCCCGACTTTTCCAGGAAGGTGGCCAGCTTGTCACTGCCGTGCTTGGTGCGGGCGAACACCAGGGTCTGCTCGCGGCTGTCCTGCGCCAGCAGGTGCAGCAGCAGGTCGCGCTTGCGGCCGGCATCGACCGGATGCACGCGGTGGGTGATGGTTTCGGCCACGGTGTTCTTCGGCGTTACCTGGATCTGCTCCGGGTTGCGCATGAACTCCAGCGCCAGCTGGCGGATGTTGTCCTCGAAGGTGGCCGAGAACAGCAGGGTCTGGCGGTTCTGCTTCGGCAGCTTGGCCAGGATGCGCTTGATCGACGGCAGGAAGCCCATGTCGAGCATGCGGTCGGCTTCGTCCAGCACCAGCAGTTCGATGCCGGACAGGTCGACGCTGCGACGCTCCAGGTGATCGATCAGGCGGCCCGGGCAGGCCACCAGCAGGTCCACGCCACGGCGCAGGATATCCAGCTGGTTGCCCATGCCGACGCCGCCATAGATGCAGGCGCTGGGGATGCGCAGGTACTTGCTGTAGCCGCGCAGGCTGTCATGCACCTGGGTGGCCAGTTCGCGGGTCGGGGCCAGGATCAGCGCGCGCGGCTTGCGCGGGCCGCTGCGCACTTCCTGCGAGGCGGTGCCCAGGTGCTGCAGCAGCGGCAGGCCGAAAGCGGCGGTCTTGCCGGTGCCGGTCTGTGCGCCGGCCAGCAGGTCGCGACCGGCCAGCGCCAGCGGGATCGCCTGCTGCTGGATCGGGGTCGGGTTTTCGTAACCCTGCTCGGCAAGCGCACGCAGCAGGAAGGGCGCCAGGCCCAGCGATTCAAAAGACATTGAGATTGCTCCAGGTACAAGAAACGCCTGACCGAACGGACAGGCGGGGGCAGATCAAACTGATCGGCTGACTCGGAGCGTTCCCGTGAACCGCGCTGCGAGAATTGGGTGCAGCCGGCACGAAGCGCAGGCTGGAATGCGTGACGAACGGCGTCGGAGTGGGGGCGGGCGAAGAGGGCGGACCCTGGTCGCCGGCGGTCCCGGAGGGAAACGGACGGCCGCTGCAGACCCTGCAAGTCTAAACGATGTTTGAGACTTCACGCAAAAAGGCCTGTTCAGGTAGGTGGGGTCTCTGCAGGGCTGCGCCCTGCACCTGCAGAGGCCAGGGCAACGGCAACGGCAAAAGCTGATTTCCTGTGGGATGGCGGGGTGGGTCCGGTGGCAGGGGACGCTGCAAGTACGTCCATGTAAGCTCGGTCGCCGCATCCATGCGGCTCACGCCCCTGCCACCGGACCCACCCCGCCTTCGACAGTTTCCTGCGATCTGTCGGAATGGCATGGGGTCAGATCCGTTTTCCGCAGGAAAACGGATCTGACCCCGGAATTTCATTCGATATCTGACAGGTTTCATCCACGCATGGCGTGCATCTACTGGCCACCGGCCCACTGTCGAAGGCGGGGTACTGTGGGTTTGCGGGGTGTGAGCGGCATGGATGCCGCGACCAAGCCCCCACGGATGGGTTTACGGCGTCCCCGCAAACCCACAGTGCCTCGCCATTCCACGGAATGTCCGCTGTTGCTGTTGCATCGGCCGTCGCCTTGGCTTGAAGCAGGTGCAGGGCTGCAAGCCCTGCCGACCCCCCCACTACGGTAGGGTGGGCCGATGCCGCGCTGCAGCTTGGCGTCGCCGCAGATTTGATTACACTTGAAACTTGTTTGCCCACGACTCCGGACACCCACCATGAAGCTTGGTTCCTTGAAGGAAGGCGGCCGCGACGGCACCCTGATCGTTGTCTCGCGCGACCTGCGCCACGGCGTGCGCGCCACCGGCATTGCCGCCACCCTGCAGCAGGCTTTGGAGGACTGGAGCCACATCGCGCCGCGCCTGAACGCCCTGTACGAATCGCTCAACGCCGGTGACGCCGATGGCGTGTTCGACCTTGATCCGCAGGCGCTGGCTGCGCCGATGCCGCGCGCTTATGAATTCGTCGACGGCAGCGCCTACCTGCCGCACGTCGAGCGTGTGCGCCGTGCCCGTGGCGCCGAGGTGCCGGAGAGCTTCTACACCGATCCGCTGATGTACCAGGCCACCAGCGCCGGCTTCTACGGCCCGCGTGACGCGGTCAAGGTGGTCAGCGAGGACTACGGTATCGACCTGGAAGCGGAGATCGTGGTGATCACCGACGACGTGCCGATGGCGGCGACCCCGGAACAGGCCGCCGGCCACATCCAGTTGATCGGCCTGGTCAACGATGTCTCGCTGCGCAACCTGATCCCGGGCGAGCTGGCCAAGGGCTTCGGCTTCCTGCAGTCCAAGCCGCGCTCGGCGCTGTCGCCGGTGTTCGTCACCCCTGACGAGCTGGGCGCTGCGTGGCAGGACAGCAAGGTGCACCTGCCGCTGCTGACCCACATCAACGGCCAGTGGTTCGGTGCGCCGGAAGCGGGCGTGGACATGCAGTTCAATTTCGCCCAGCTGGTTTCGCATGCGGCCAAGACCCGTCCGCTGGGCGCTGGCACCATCGTCGGCTCCGGCACCATCGCCAACGAGGACACCAGCAAGGGCGCCTCGTGCTTCGCCGAGCAGCGCGTGGTGGAGACCCTGCGCGATGGCAAGCCGAGCACGCCGTTCATGTCCTTCGGCGACGTGGTCCGCATCGAGATGCTCGATGGCGCGGGCGACAGCATCTTCGGTGCGATCGAGCAGCGCATCGAACAGGCGGCCAGGCCCTGAGCATGGAGGCGGCGATGGAGATCCCGGTCGACGACGGCATCGTGCTGTACACCTACTGGCGATCCAGCGCCGCCTACCGCGTGCGCATCGGCCTGGAGCTGAAGGGCCTGGCCTGGGAGGCCCGGCCGGTGCATCTGGTGCGCGACGGTGGCGAGCAGCACCGGGATGCCTATCGGGCGCTCAACCCGCAGCAGCAGATACCGACCCTGCTGCATGAGGGACATGTGCTGACCCAGTCGCTGGCGATCCTCGAATACCTGGACGAGCGCTTTCCGCAGGTACCGCTGCTGCCGGCCGACGCCGCCGGCCGCGCGCGGGTGCGGGCGCTGGCCCAGCTGGTGGCCTGCGACATCCACCCGATCAACAACCTGCGGGTGATGCAGTACCTGGAACGCAGTCTGCAGCTGCCGGCCGATGCACGCACGCAGTGGACGCTGCACTGGATCGCCGAGGGCTTTGCAGCGATGGAAGCGCTGTTGGCCAACAGCCGTGACACCGGCGCCTTCTGTCATGGCGACCGCCCCGGCCTGGCCGACATCTGCCTGTTGCCGCAGCTGTACAACGCCCACCGCTTCGGCCTGGACCTGGCACCGTACCCGACCCTGCGCCGCATCGAAGCGGCCTGCCAAGCGCTGGACGCATTCGACCGCGCGCGCCCGGAACACCAGCTCGACGCCGCCTGAAAAAAAGGGGACGGAGGGGATTAAGTCGTATATGCACTTACGACTTAATCCCCTCCGTCCCCTTTCCGCCGCAAACGGGCCAGGTCATCGCGGAACACCCGGTAGGCGTCCTCGCGGCGCGCATCGTCGGCCTGCCGTAACACCCACGCCGGGTGCACGGTGGCGTAGCCGCGCGTGCCGTCTTCGAGGGTGTGCCAGCGTCCGCGGTCACGCGAGAGGTCGAAGTCACGACCGAATACCGAGGCTGCCGCTGTCGCGCCCAGGCACACGATCACCCGGGGCCGCACACGCGCGATCTCCCCCATCAGCCAGGGGCGGCAGGCCTGGATGTGGCGGCTTTCCGGTCGCTTGTGCAGCCGCACCTTGCCGCGCCGCTCATGGTGGAAGTGCTTCACCGCGTTGGTGAGGTACAGCTGGGCGCGATCGATTCCCAGCTCCGCCAGTGCGCGGTCCAGCACCTGGCCGGCGGGTCCTGCGAACGGCTGCCCGCGCAGATCTTCGGTGTCTCCAGGTTGTTCTCCGACCAGCATCACCTCGGCCCCTGCCGGCCCCTGCCCGAACACGGTCTGCGTGGCCTGCTCCCACAACGGGCACTGGCGGCAGGCGCTGGCCTGTCCGCGCAGATTGTCCAGACTGCTGGCATCGGTTGCCTGCGCCGCAGCGTTCGCACGTGGGCGAATCCTGCGTTGCGGCGCCTGCGCCGGCCGGTCATGCATCTCCTGCACGCGGTCGGCCGCATCGCGCACCAGGCGCGGCAGCAACTGTGCTTCAGGCAGATGGCGCCAGTACTTGGCCGGCATCTCCTGCATCATCATCCGAGTGTTGAGTCGCGCCGGATTGAAGATGCTGGCGTAGTAGGTCTGCCACAGCGACTCGCGTGCATCCTCGGCCGGGGCATCCTCGCGCCGTGCACCGGGGCCGAAGGCAAGCGCCTGCCCATCCCAGGCGACGCTGCGCGAAGGAGTGAGGATGGCCCAGCGCATGCCGGTGAAACGACGCGCGAAGAACGGCGCGACCCGGTCGACGATGTGGTGCTGTGGCTCGAACCAGGCGATGAACGCATCAGGCTGGCCAGGCACCTCGCGGAAGCGCACGAATGCCTTCATCTTGTGCGTGTCACGGCGGACGGCCTGGGCAAGGGCCGTCGCGCGCAGGACATCGGCGTCGGCGGGGTTGCTCAGCACTGATCGCTCGCCATGGGCGATGCGCCACAGCAGGCGATACAGCAAGGCCAGGCGCTGGGGATCGCGATGGCACAGGCAGGTGGCCGCCAGTTCCAGGAAGTCACGTGGAACGTTGGGTGCTCCGGCATCGGCAAGTATCGGCGCCTGCTGTACGGCCGGCGCATCCAGCAGCGAGGTGTCGCTCCCTTCCAGCCAGTCCAGTTGAGGCGGGGCCACGCCGCGCAGCAACGCTTCGCGCGCAGCATCGCGCCAGGCCTGCAGCGACCACGGCGGATCCACCCGCAGCGACCAGCGCTGCGCGTCAGGATGCAGACGGGGCATCGAACAGCGAACCCTGGCGCGGAGGCGGGGCCAGCTGCGCGCGCAGCGCCGCCGGATCGTCCAGTGCTTTGCGCGGGTGATGGTCGGCCAGCAGCACGAACGGCAGCAGCTTGCTCATCGGTGCTTTCAGGCGCGCGATGTCGGCCACGCGCAGCCGCCCGTGGCGGCGTGCCATCAGCACGCGCTTGACGTTGCGCACGCCAAGGCCGGGCACGCGCAGCAGCATTTCCTTCGGTGCCCGGTTCAGATCGACCGGAAAGCGCTCGGGATGGCGGATCGCCCAGGCCATCTTGGGGTCGATATCCAGGTCGAGCATGCCGTCCCGGGTGGTATCGGTAATCTCATCCACGCCGTAGCCGTAGAAGCGCAGCAGCCAGTCAGCCTGGTAGAGGCGATGTTCGCGCTGCAGCGGTGGCGGCTGCAGTGGCAGCTGCCGGCTGGCGTCCGGAATCGGGCTGAACGCGGAGTAGTAGACCCGGCGCATGCGGTAGTTGCCGTACAGGCTGTCGGCGCTGGCCAGGATCTGCTGGTCGTTTGCCCCGTCCGCGCCGACGATCATCTGGGTGCTCTGCCCGGCCGGTGCGAAACGGGGAGGGCGCGGGCGAGCGCTGCGGCTGGCCGTCGGTGCCACCGCTGCGGGGGCCTTGCGAGCTTCCTTGGCTTCCTCGATGCGCCAGCGCAGTTCGCCCATCGCGCCACGGATCGAATGCACCGTCTTCTCCGGCGCCAAGGCGCTCAGGCCGGCTTCGGTGGGCAGTTCCACGTTGATGGACAGGCGGTCGGCATAGCGCCCGGCACTGGCCAGCAGTTCCGGCGAGGCCTCGGGAATGGTCTTGAGGTGGATGTAGCCGGCGTAGCGGTGTTCTTCGCGCAGCTGCCGGGCCACTTCCACCATCTGTTCCATGGTGTAGTCCGCATTGCGGATGATGCCGCTGGACAGGAACAGGCCCTCGATGTAGTTGCGCTTGTAGAAGTCCAGGGTGAGCGTGACCACCTCGTCCACGCTGAAGCGCGCGCGGGCCACGTTGCTGGAGACCCGGTTCACGCAATAGGCGCAGTCGTAAATGCAGAAGTTGGTCAGCAGGATCTTCAGCAACGACACGCAGCGGCCATCGGGCGTGTAGCTGTGGCAGATGCCCATGCCCTCGGTGCTGCCGATACCGCCACTGGCGCGCGAATCGCGCTTGCCCGAGCCGCTGGAGGCGCAGGAGGCATCGTACTTGGCGGCATCGGCCAGAATGGCCAGCTTGCGGATGGTTTCCATTGAAGAAACCTACGGATGACGGGTCTCATTGGATGAGACCGCCCCTGAATCCTTCAGAAAAAGGGGACGGAGGGGATTAAGTCGCAAGTGCACAAACGACTTAATCCCCTCCGTCCCCTTTTTCGTGGGATCAGAAGCCGTGGGTGATGCTGGGTGCGCCTGCCGAGAAATCCGCGTACGGGTCGTGCTCGCCGCTGCTGCCTTCGGACAGGCGGAACTTCAGGGCCAGGCCATCGCGCGAGTCCGCCGCGCGCAGCGCTTCCTCCTGCTCGATGGTGCCGGCCTTGGCCAGCCGGAACAGGCACTGGTCGAAGCTCTCCATGCCTTCTTCCAGCGAGGCTTCCATCGCGGCCTTGATTTCGTGCACCTGGCCGCGGCGCAGCAGGTCGCGGATCATCGGCGTGTTGATCAGCACCTCGGTGGCCGGCAGGCGTCGGCCCTCCTTGTTCTTCACCAGGCGCTGGCTGATCACTGCGCGCAGGTTCAGCGCCAGGTTCATCAGCACGTTCTTGTGCGCGCTTTCCGGGAAGAAGTTGAGGATGCGCTCGATGGTCTGGTCGGCGTTGTTGGAGTGCAGGGTCGCCAGGCACAGGTGGCCGGTCTCGGCGAAGGCGATCGCCGCCTCCATCGTTTCCGCATCCAGGATCTCGCCGATCAGGATCACGTCCGGCGCTTCGCGCATCGCGTTCTTCAGCGCGTTGTGGAAGGCATGGGTGTCCAGGCCGACCTCGCGCTGGTTGACGATCGACATCTTGTGCTTGTGCAGGTACTCGATCGGGTCCTCGATGGTGAGGATGTGGCCGGTGGTGGTGCTGTTGCGGTGGTCGATCATCGACGCCAGCGAGGTGGACTTGCCGGAGCCGGTGGACCCCACCACCAGCACCAGCCCGCGCGGGGTCATGATGACGTCCTTCAGCACCTGCGGAAGGTTCAGCTCCTCGATGCTCGGGATCCGGCTGCGGATGGCGCGGATGACCATGCCGACCTCGCCCCGCTGCTTGAACACGTTGACGCGGAAGCGCCCGGCGTCGGGCAGGGCGATGGCCATGTTGAGCTCGAGCTCGCGCTCGAACTGCGGCACCTGGCCCTCGTCCATCAGCGAGTAGGCAATCTTCTTCACCATGCCTGGCGGCAGGCCGGTGTTGCCCAGCGGATAGAGCTTCCCCTCGATCTTGATGTAGACCGGTGCCCCGGTGGTCAAAAACATGTCCGAAGCGTTCTTTTCGGTCATCAGCTTCAGGAAGTAGCCGATATCCATTGCGAATTTTCCCCAACGAAACGGCCGACGCCCGTTGCCAGCACGGTGTCGGCTTGACGACAATGGCCGCGAACCGACAACCGGTACGGCCTCCCCAATGAAACGACTTAGCTTCGCACGAATGCGCCATGGCCTGTATGTGATGGCGTTTGCATTCGCACTGTCTTCTCCCGCCTGGGCGCAGGACGCCGCCCTGGAACTGGCGCAGGCCCGGCAGGCGGTCGACAAGGCCACCCAGGCCGATGCCGACCAGTACGCCCCGGACCTGATCGGGCTGGCCCGGCAGGGGCTGGAGCAGGCCCAGCGCGCCGCGGGCGACCGCCGCGAGCGCAAGAATGCGCCGGCAATGGCCCTGCGCGCCGCCGCCGATGCCGACCTGGCCCGCGTCCGCAGCGAGGAAGCCACCGTCAGCGCGCAGCTTCAGCTGCGCCGCAACGAGGTCAACCAGCTGCAACGCCAGCTGTCGACCGGGGAGGATCGCCGGTGAAGCCGATGACCGCCGCAACCCTGGCCGCGCTGCTGGCGCTGCCGACCCTGGCCGTGGCCGCCGACAACCCGATGGTGGCGCAGCTGAGCCAGCGCCTGATGGCCATCCAGGCCAATCCGGATACCGCTGAGCTGGGCGCCTTCGAGCGCATGCAGGCGCAGCAGGCCATCGCGACCCTGGACAAGGCCAAGCGCCGTGACCAGGAGCTGGCCACCTACCTGGCCGAGCGCCGGGTGGAGATTGCCGAGACCGCAGTGCGCACTGCGCTGGCCGCGCGCGAGGTCGACCGCCTGGAGCGCACCCGCAGCGACCTGCTGATCGAGGCCAGCCGCCGCGACGCCGCCCGTGCCCGCCAGGAGGCCGAACAGCTGCGCATGCAGGCACAGATGCAGGCCGAGGAAGCCGAACGCCTGCGCCAGGCCGCCGAGGCCGAAACCCTGGCCCGACAGGACGCCGAAAACGCCCTGACCAGCGTGGCCGGCAAGCAGCAGCAGCGCCTCAGCGCCGCCCAGCAGAACGCCGCCAGGCTGGCCCGCGAGGAGGCCGAGCTGGTGTCGGGCCAGAAGCTGCCGGGTTCGAAGTTCGATGCGCGCGGTGAGGTCTTCACCTTCGGCGGCGACGCGTTCGCTGCAGGTGCGTCCAGCCTGTCTGGCGGCGCCCGCAACCAGGCCAAGGCGCTCGCCGAGTACCTGAACATCGGCAAGAAGGGCCGCCTGCGCATCGAGGCCTACGACAGTGCCAACGGCGTGGGCCAGAAGCGTGCCGAAGCGTTGCGCGACGCCCTGGTCGCGGCCGGTGTCGCCAGTAACCGCATCCAGGTCAGCGGCAAGAAGGCTGCCTCCACCCGGGCGCGCTCGGCCGAGGTCATCATCGCGCCGTAATGCATTGATATTGTTTGTTTTTCGTTGCAATGAGCATTCAGCCTGAACCCCGCCCCGGCGGGGTTCGGTCTTTTTGTCGCAGGGGTCTTGTACCCCGCCCTGAGCAGGCGTAGGGTCAATCGTCCGGGACGCAATGCCGCGGACCGGACGATGGGAGGGCCGGGCCGATGCAAGCAGGGCGCGAACCGCAGCAGATCGACGTGCGCAGGCCAGTGCCGCAGGTCGTTGCAGGCGTCCAGGTGGCCATCGACCGGCACTCCTCCATGAACAACGCCCCGTGCCTTGCGGCCGGGGCGTTCGTGTATCTGTCGAAGGAGGTCCATCATGTTTGAAGATCAGCCCCAGAGCGAGATCGACGCCCGTCGCGCGCGTGATCCGGAGTTCAGGGCACTCCATGACCAGCACCGCAAGTTGAACAAGAAGTGCATGGACGCGGAGTTGGGTGTACTCCCGATCGATGATGTCACCCTGGGTCGCATGAAGCGTGAGAAGCTGCTGGCCAAGCAACGTCTTCTGCGAATGTACGAAACACCGCTCCCAACGACGTCCCCCACGCTTTGACGCACTCCGTCGCGCCCGGAACGGCGTGACCCGGCCATCGATGGCCCGCCGGGCGCTTCTGCCCCGGCATCGCGGCACCGCCGATGAGGCGGCCGCGCCAAGGCACCACAGGCGGTGGTGCCTTGGTCTCCAGGCACCACTCACCGATGCGGGCGGTACCGGTCTCCTCGTCGATCCGGGGCCGCCCGCATCCCTTTACGGGGCCGGCGGGCGGCATCTCCGCGCCGACCTGACATTCAGCGCCATCCGTCGGATAATCATCGGTCCGGCCCTGCGTGGCGCGAATCGAAAGTCCTCCGAATGCCCATCCATTCTTCCGTCCTCGAACTCATCGGCCAGACCCCGATCGTCAAGGCCCAGCGCCTGGACACCGGTGTCTGCGAGCTCTACCTGAAGCTGGAGAGCGCCAATCCGGGCGGATCGATCAAGGATCGCATCGGCCTGTCGATGATCGAGGCGGCGGAGCAGCGGGGTGACCTGAAGCCGGGCGCGACCCTGGTCGAGGGTACCGCCGGCAACACCGGCCTGGGCCTGGCACTGGTGGCCCAGCAGAAGGGGTACAAGCTCATCCTGGTTGTTCCCGACAAGATGAGCCGGGAAAAGATCTTCAACCTGAAGGCGATGGGCGCCGAAGTGCGCCTGACCCGTTCGGACGTCGCCAAGGGCCACCCGGAGTACTACCAGGACCTGGCCAAGACCATCGCCGAGCAGACCCCGGGTGCCTACTTCATCAACCAGTTCGGCAACCCGGACAACCCGGCCGCGCATGAGTTCGGCACCGGCCCGGAGATCCTCGAGCAGATGGGCGGCGACCTCGACGCCATCGTGTTCGGCTGCGGCAGCTCCGGCACCATGACCGGCCTGTCGCGCGCGTTCGCCAGGCTGTCGCCGAAGACCGAGCTGGTGCTGGCCGATCCGGTCGGCTCGATCCTTGCCGAATACATCAACGATGGCGTGCTCAACGACAAGTCGGGCAGCTGGCTGGTGGAAGGCATCGGCGAGGACTTCCTGCCGTCGATTTCCGACTTCAGCCGCGTCAAGAAGGCTTATGCGATCAGCGATGCCGAGAGCTTCCATACCGCGCGCGAGCTGCTGGGCAAGGAAGGCATCCTCGGCGGTTCGTCCACCGGCACCCTGCTGGCCGCGGCACTGAAGTACTGCAAGGAGCAGACCACCCCGAAGAAGGTGCTGGTGCTGGTCTGCGATACCGGCAACAAGTACCTGTCGAAGATGTACAACGACTACTGGATGCTGGACAACGGCTTCCTGCAGCGCCCGCAGCACGGCGACCTGCGCGACCTGATCCTGCGCCCGTACGGCCAGCGCGACACCGTGGTGATCGGCCCGAACGACCTGCTGACCACCGCCTACCAGCGCATGAAGCTGTACGACGTGTCGCAGCTGCCGGTGATGGACGGTGACCAGCTGGTCGGCATCGTCGACGAAAGCGACGTGCTGCTGCATGTCTATGGCGATGAAGCGCGCTTCCGAGACACCGTGGCCACCGCGATGGTCAGCAAGCTGGACCGGCTGGACGTGAAGTCGCCGATCGAGGCCCTGCTGCCGGTGTTCGACCGCGGCCAGGTGGCGATCGTGATGGACGGTGACGCCTTCCTCGGCCTGATCACCCGCATCGACCTGCTGAACTATCTGCGCCGTCGCGTGCAGTAAGCCGCGGATCGCTGCAGATCGCCACTGAATTCCGGTTTATTTGCGTCAAAGCTTGTTAAGGCTGCGCTGATAGACTCCCGATCCTTTGACGGCGCCGCACGTCGGCGCCATTCAGGAAACGACATGTCCAATTCCTCTTCGCCCGACCGCGCGCTGGCCCTGGCCACGCTGGCCATCCACGGTGGCCAGTCGCCCGATCCCAGCACCGGTGCGGTGATGCCGCCGATCTACGCCACCTCGACCTATGCCCAGTCCAGCCCGGGCGAGCACCAGGGCTTCGAGTACTCGCGTACCCACAACCCGACCCGCTTCGCCTATGAGCGCTGCGTGGCCTCGCTGGAAGGCGGTACCCGCGGCTTCGCCTTTGCTTCCGGCATGGCGGCCAGCTCGACCGTGATCGAGCTGCTGGACGCCGGCAGCCACGTGGTGGCGATGGACGATATCTACGGCGGCAGTTTCCGCCTGTTCGAGCGCGTGCGCCGCCGCACCGCCGGGCTGGACTTCAGCTTCGTCGACCTGACCGATCTGGCGGCATTTGAAGCTGCCATCACGTCGAAGACGAAGATGGTGTGGATCGAGACCCCGACCAACCCGATGCTGAAGATCGTCGACATCGCTGCGGTGGCCGCCATCGCCAAGCGCCACGGCCTGATCGTGGTGGTCGACAACACCTTTGCCTCGCCGATGCTGCAGCGCCCGCTGGAGCTGGGCGCGGACCTGGTCCTGCATTCGGCCACCAAGTACCTCAACGGTCACTCGGACATGGTCGGCGGCATGGTCGTGGTCGGTGATGATGCCGACCTGGCCGAGCAGATGGCGTTCCTGCAGAACTCGGTGGGTGGTGTGCAGGGGCCGTTCGACAGCTTCCTCGCCCTGCGCGGCCTGAAGACCCTCCCGCTGCGGATGAAGGCACACTGCGCCAACGCGCTGGCGCTGGCACAGTGGCTGGAAAAGCACCCGGCGGTGGAAAAAGTGATCTACCCGGGCCTGCCCTCGCACCCGCAGCATGAGCTGGCCGGCAAGCAGATGGCCGGCTTCGGTGGCATCGTCTCGATCGTGCTGAAGGGCGGGTTCGAGGCGGCCAAGCGCTTCTGCGAGAAGACCGAGCTGTTCACCCTGGCCGAGTCGCTGGGCGGCGTGGAAAGCCTGGTGAACCATCCGGCGGTGATGACGCATGCCTCGATCCCGGTCGCGCGCCGGGAGCAGCTGGGGATCAGCGATGCGCTGGTGCGGCTGAGCGTGGGTGTGGAGGAGCTGGGGGATCTGCAGGTGGATCTGGAACGCGCACTGTCGGCAGGGAACCGCTGATCCATGCAGAAGCATGCCAATCTCCTGTTCCTGTTCCGCCAGTTGCTTGGGCGTGAGTTGGCAGCACGGTACCGCACCACCACGTTGGGTGTCCTCTGGCTGGTCCTGCAACCGTTGCTGATGCTATGCGTGTACACGCTGGTGTTCAGTGGCGTGTTCAAAGCGCGATGGGCGGGTGCCGAATCCACCGGCGACTTCGCGCTGATGCTGTTTGCAGGACTGGTACCGTTTACGCTGCTGTCGGAAGTGCTGATCACCGCACCGGGTATCATCGCCGGGCAGCCCAACTTCGTGAAGAAGGTGGTCTTCCCGTTGCCGGTGCTGTCGATGGTAAAGGTGGCCGCAGCGCTGACCACCGCCGGCATCGGCCTGACCATCCTGCTGGTCGCGCAGACCTGGCAGTCGGGGCTGCCGTCGGTATGGGCGCTGGCCTCGCCGCTGATCCTGCTGGAAATGACCCCGATGCTGCTTGCAATTGCCTGGTCGCTGTCGGCGCTGGGCGTCTACCTGCGCGACATCGGCCAGTTTGTCGGCATCCTCAGCAGCGTCCTGTTGTTCCTCAGCCCGATCTTCTTCCCGGCCCATGCGATGCCCGAGGCGGCAAGAGGCTTGGTGTACTTCAACCCCCTGGTCACGCCTATCGAACAGCTGCGCGCGGTGACGGTCCAGAACTCGGCCCCTGATCTGGCAGTACTGCTGCCGCACTTCCTGCTTTCCGTGGTGGCGGCGATGCTGGCCTACGCACTCTTCCGTCGCCTCTCGCGCGGCTTCTCGGACGTCCTATGAACAACCCGCAGACCACCACGTTGCAGGCCACGCCCGACGCGGCCATCGAAGTGCTGGGCGTGACCAAGGACTATCCGGTCTACGCCAACCCGCGCGACCGCCTGCTGTCGCTGCTCAAGCCTTCGGGTGACCGTGCCAGCCGCACTTTCAGAGCGTTGGATGGCATCAACCTGGTCGTGCCGAAGGGCGAGACGGTCGGCATCATCGGTCGCAACGGCGCCGGCAAATCGACCCTTCTGCAGATCCTGTGTGGCACGGTACGCCCGACGTCCGGCACGGTCAGCATCCGCGGGCGCTTTGCGGCGCTGCTCGAACTGGGGGCCGGTTTCAATCCGGATTTCTCTGGCCGCGACAACGTGTACCTGAGTGCGTCATTGCTGGGCCTGAGCCGCAAGGAAGTGGACGACAAGCTGCAGTCCATCATTGACTTCGCCGATATCGGTGATTTCTTCGACCGGCCGGTCAAGACCTATTCCAGCGGCATGTACGTGCGCTTGGCGTTCTCGGTGGCCATCCACACCGAACCGGATGTGCTGATCATCGACGAAGCACTGTCGGTGGGTGACATCCGCTTCCAGATGAAATGCCTTTCGCGCATCGAACAGATTCGTGCACGCGGCGCCACCATTCTGTTCGTGTCGCATTCGCTCGAGCAGGTCAAGCGCTTCTGCCAGACCGCGCTGTGGCTGGAAGGTGGCAAGGTCAAGCTGCACGGCGAAGCCAGCTTCGTGGCTGACCGTTTCCGCGACTACGAACTGGGCAAGGACCTGGCTGTTACGCAGGATGCCGAAGTGCGCCAGGCACCCGCCCCGGGCAGCATCCCCGCGCATCTTGAAACGGTTGCGCTGAGCACCGATATGCTGGCCCCGTTCGAGCCGCTGACAGTGGACATCAGTTACACCGTCGGCGATGAGGTGGTCGATGGCCTGCTGCTCGGCGTAGCGATCAAGGGCATGGACGGCCTGCATATCTTTGGCCCCAACACCTATCTTGAGCGGGTGGTGATTCCCACCTCACGAGGGTCGCACCGCGTCAGCTACTGCATCCCGTCGATGACCCTGCTGACCGGCAGCTACCGCGTTGATGTGGGACTGTTCACCGACAAGGGCCTGGTCTGCCTGGATTATCTGTCCGAAGCCAGTGTCTTCACCGTGGCTGCGCCCTACTTCAGTGAGGGCGTGGTCTATATCCCGCATGAGTGGAAGGTCCATGACCCCGACGCTGCTTGAAATTCCCTTTGACCATTACCAGCGCTACGGTGCGGCGACGCATCTGCTGCAGGCGCTGGATCTGCCCGCGCCGCGGGTGCTGGAAGTAGGGGCCAACCGTCAGCGTCTGCTCGGGCAGTTCCTGCCCCAGGCAACGTTCCTGTACACCGACCTGCATGCGGAAGGGGACGAGAAGGACTTCGTGGTGGCTGACGCCACCGCGCTGCCGTTCCCCGAGCAGGGCTTCGACGCCGTCGTATCGCTGGATGTGCTCGAGCATATTCCCGCGCCCCTGCGTGCCAAGGCCGCGGCCGAGATGGCGCGTGTCGCCAGCCGTGCGGTCATCGTCGGCTTCCCGCCGGACCAGCCGTGGGTGCGCGACGCTGAAGTCGATGCGAATGGTCGTTGGCACGAGCTGTTCGGCGAGGACTACGTCTGGCTGCAGGAGCACAAGGAATTCGGCCTGGTCGACACCGCCGAGATCGTGGCCGCGTTTGAAGGCGCCGGCATGACGGTGCTGCGCTTCGGTCAGGGCAATGCAACGTTGTGGTCGAGCCTGATGGGTGCGCATTTCATCAAGGTGAAATTCCCCGAGCTGGAGCCGCTGGTCAGCGCCGCTGACCGGCTCTACAACAGCCGGGTGTTCGCCGGCGATCACAGCGACCAGCCTTATCGCGAATACTGCGTGGCGGTGCGCCTGCCCAGCGATGCAGCGCGCTTGCAGGCAAACCCGCCGTTCCGTGCCGACCTCGATGCGGAAGCGACTGCACTGCTGAGCGGTCTCGCCGGCGGCCTGCGCGAGCTGGCGACGCGTACCGCCAATTCCGAAAAGGAATGGGAATCCACGGCACGGCTGCTGGATGCCTACATCGCCGATCTTGCTGTGGCCAAGCGCGAGTGGGGTGCCACCGCAGCCTATGCGCAGCGGTTGCAGCAGGGCAAGGACGAGGCCGATGCTGATTGGCTGCAGCAACGCGACCAGTGGCAGCGGGCGCAGCTGGACTGGCAGCAGGCCGAGCGGGACTGGCAGCAGCGCCAGGCTGTGTGGCAGGCGCAGGAGCAGGCGCTTGAAGCGAGTGTGGCCGATGCGCAGCAGTCGCTGCAGAAGGCCCAGGAACGCATTGATGGGCTCATAGACGCATCTGAAGCCGCCCGTGCCCAGGCGCTCGACGTCGAGCGGCAGCTGGAGCAGAGGCTGCAACAGCGTGCGGCCGACTACATGCGTTCGCGCCAGAAGTGGAAGATCGCCATGATCGGACTGGGTGTAGGCGGTTTTGTGGCGGGAGTGCTGTTGGGTTGGGGTGTCCTGTGAAACGACGGGCCGACAAGGACGTGACCGTGCTGAATCAACGAGGTAATGCCTGATGTCCAAACTGGGTAATCTGATTCGCGGAATCTACTGGAGCATTCGTCGCGCAAAGGGGCAGGGCATTCCTGCCGGTACCATCATTTCCGCGCTCACGCGTGCCGCCCGCAAGGGGCCCAGGCATCTGGTCCGATCGATCCTTGCCTATGCCAATGGCTCACATGCTGTCGCAGCGGCGGTTACGCCGCCGGACATCTACGCCGAGTGGCTACGCCAGCAGGCGCAAGCGCCAGCACCGGCCGATGTCGGCCTGATCAGCGTCGTGATGCCTGTCTGCAACACGCCCGAGGTGTTCCTCCGTGAGGCTGTGGCCAGCGTCGAAGCGCAAACCTATCGCAACTGGGAGCTGTGCATCCACGACGACGCGTCTGATCAACCTCACGTTGCGCGCGTGCTGGACGAGCTGGCGCTGCGATTGCCGAACCTGCGTGTATCGCGCTCAAGTGAACGGCAGGGCATCGCTGCCACGACCAACGCTGCGGTGGCGCTGGCCAAGGGGCGCTGGATCACGTTCCTCGACCATGATGACCTTCTGGAGCCGGATGCACTGGCTGCGGTGGTTGCCTGCCACCAGGCCACTTCGGCCGGTGTCGTGTACACCGACCACGACGTGCTCGGCGAAGACGGTCGCCTCCGGCATCCGTATTTCAAGCCTGACTGGAATCTGGACCTGTTCCTGTCGCAGATGTATCTGGGGCATCTGGTGAGCTTTGACGCCGCGCTGATTCACCAGCTCGGTGGGCTGCGCAGCGACTGCGATGGCTCTCAGGATTACGACCTGGTGCTTCGCTGTGCGGCGGCTGGCGCCGCCATCGCGCACGTGCCCAAGGTGCTTTATCACTGGCGCGCACACGCCGGTTCCACCGCAGCCAATGCCGGCTCCAAGCCCTACGCACACCATGCAGGTCGCCGCGCGCTGCAGCAGCATGTGCAGACCACCCACCCGGGAGCGCAGGTGGACGATGGCGAGCAGTTGTTCTGCTACGACGTGCGCTACCCATACGCGGACAAGGGGCCCTTGGCCAGCATCATCATTCCCACCCGTGACGGCCTGGACCTGTTGCGTACCTGTGTGGAATCGCTGTACGCGAAGACGGACTACCGCGCCTTCGAGATCATCGTTGTCGACAATGGTTCAACCCAGGCTGAGACCCTGCAATGGCTGGAAGCGATGTCCCGCCGTGACAGCTTCCGGGTGATCCGCGCAGACGTACCGTTCAATTGGTCGGCACTGAACAACCTGGCTGCCCGCGAAGCGCGTGGCGAGGTGCTGGTCTTCCTCAACAACGATACCGAGATCATTGATGGACAGTGGCTGCAGCGGCTCGCCGAGAACGCGCTGCGGCCAGACGTTGGCGTGTGCGGTCCATTGCTTTTGTACGGCGATCGCACCATCCAGCATGCCGGCGTGGTGATCGGCATGGGTGGCTGGGCCGACCACGTCTTCAAGGGCGAGGCGCCCGTGCACAACCAGAATCTGTTCGTGTCACCGGTGTTGCAGCGCCAGGTGCTGGCCGTGACGGGCGCGTGCATGGTGGTGGCGCGTGACACGTTCGAGTCGCTGGGCGGGTTCGATGAGACCTTCATTGTGTGCGGCAGCGATGTGGAGCTGTGCCTGCGCGCGCATGCGCGTGGCTTGGCCACTGTGTACGTCGCACGTTCGGTGATGATCCACCACGAATCCAAGACGCGCGATCCGCGTGCGATTCCGGAAAGTGACTTCGTGCGCTCGGCCGAAGCGTACTCGCCGTATCGCGAAGAAGGCGATCCGTTCTTCAGCCCGAATCTGGATTACATGGCGTCTTCACCGCGCCTGCGCGGGAGCATGCAATGAGCCGCCTGGGTCACCTGTTGCGGCGCATTGCCGCACGCCTGGACGCAAGCGCTCCCGGTGTGCCCACGCCCAACACCCACGTTGCCGAGATCACCCCGTGCACGCCCCGGCATGATGACTGGCAGGACAAGCGGCTGAATCTGGTGCTGCCGTCGATCAACAAGCAGCATTACTTCGGCGGCATCCATACGGCCGTGCTGATCTACCGTGAGCTGTGCCGGCATTTCCCCGCATCTCGGATCGTGCTGGTCGACAGCTCACCGGATGAGGAAGCGCTTTCGCGCTTCTCCGACCACGTACTGGTGCCTGCGGACCAGATCTCCACGGCCATGCGGCAGATCGTGCCGTTCAGCGATCGCTACCAGAAGACCCTGCCGGTGGCCGGTGAGGACATCTGGGTGGCCACCGCCTGGTGGACAGCGTATGCAGCACAACGGATGTCGCATTGGCAGGGCGAAAACGGGGGCATTGATCGCCCGATGATCTATCTCATCCAGGACTTCGAGCCAGGGTTCTATGCATGGTCCAGCCAGTACGCATTGGCTTTGAGTACCTACCGCTGCGATCGTGACATCGGAATTTTCAATACGGGCCTGCTTGCCGACTTCTTTGAACAGCACGATCTGCGCTACGCGCAGCGCTCGGTGTTCGAGCCGGTGCTGCATGACGGCCTTCGCCCGGCCCTGCAACAGGTCCGCAATGCGCCGGCTGCGCGCGATCGCCGCATCGTGGTCTATGCGCGCCCTGGTACGCCGCGAAATGCGTTCGAGTTGATCTGTGAAGGATTGCGCCTGTGGGGATGGAAGGACGCACGTGCAGCACAGTGGGAGGTCGCCGCGCCCGGTGAACTGCAGTCCGACCTGGATCTGGGACCGTTCAGTCTGAAGGCCCTGGGCAAGTTGAACATCGATGCCTACGCTGAGCTCTTGTCCACTTCGGCCTTGGGACTGTCCTTGATGGTGTCGCCACATCCCAGCTATCCACCGCTGGAGATGGCCGCGTTCGGGATGGGCGTGGTCACCAATCGCTATGACAACAAGCGCCTGGACGAGACGACAGAGAACATCGTCTCGCTGGAATCGATGACTCCGGAGGCGATCTGTGCGGCATTGATCGCCCAGGTCGATGCATGCGAGCGGAGGCAGATGATGCCGGGTTTGATTGCAGGCCTTGAACATCCGCTCCTGCGCGCGGGAAGCTTCGACAGGATCGCCGAAGATGTAATGGACGCCTTGCGCCTTGAGGCGTGAGGTTGAAGATGGAATCTTGATTGTGAATGATGCCCCTGTGTGGCCGGTGCGCGGCCAGACCCTACGTGCCTACCTGTGGCCGGTCGTGATCCTGGTCCTGCTCGCCGTGCCGTTTGTGCACAGTGGTGCGCAGGCGCAGTTCCTGCTGCTGCTTGCCGCCGGTTTTGCCGGCATGGCGGGGCTGGGCGAGCTGGTCGCCCGGATGTTCCGGCTGGATGCAGTGTTGCAGTCGCCGGCGATCTTCGTGCGGGTGTTGCTCGGCCAGACAGGCTTGGTGGTGCTCTGGCTGCTGCTGGCACCGTTGACCTGGGTTTGGGGGCGGGTATTGGGCCTGCCTCTTGGTCTTTCCCTGATGTGCCTGGCCGTGGTCGCAGCTTCCGTCACCGTCATACGGCGGAAGCCGTGCGCGCCGGAGGCAAGCCAGGCGCACCGCCTCGGCGGCCCGGCATGGCTGCTGCTCGCTCTGTTGGCTGCGCTGGTGCTGCTCAAGGCGGCGACACACTACTCCCTGCGCGCCGGTGCCCTGGGCCTGGATACGCATCAGCACATTGCATTCGCCCTCGATCTGTTCAATGCGGGCTATCCGAAGCTGACTGCAGGTCATACAGATTGGCTGGAAAAGTACCCGAAAATGCTGCACTTGTTCGCAGCACTGTGGGCCTGGCCGGGGCTGGGTGCGCACATTGGCCCGTTCCTGAAGATCCAGCCGGTGCTGCAGGCGACACTGGCCGTGTTCGCATTCGTGGAAGTGATCTTCCTGTGGATGCGTGGGCGGGCGCTGTCCCATCCTGCGCAGGGCATGTGGTCGGCCCTGCTTACGGTGGTTCTGGGCTACGCCATCCTGCGTGGCACGATGTTCCTGTACCCGATGGACGATCTCAACAGCACCGGGCGGTTGGCGGCCTTCTCGACCCTGTTGTTGCCGGTCCTGTGCGCGATGCTCGCCTGGCTCGAGCCTGTCCGTTCGCTTCGTTCGTGGTTGCTGGCCTGGCTGAGCCTGCCGCTGGCCGGTGCCATGGCGGCCAAGCTCAACCCGTCGCTGGCGATTGCCTTTGTCAGTTTCAGTGTGCCGGCCTGGCTGGTGCTGATGACCCCGTTGTGGTGGCGTGCTCATGCGATGCGCGGCAAGGTTGCCGTGCCGCTGCTGGGCATGGTCGGCGGCGGCCTGCTCGGCGGCCTCTTGCTGGTCACCGATCCCTACTACCTGCAACTGCTGGCGGAAGCGCTGCCGCCAGTACGCCGGTTCGTGGAACAGACACTGGGCCTGCACATGCTGGCCACCCCGGCCGAACTCAGCCGCACCTCTGATGCGTTCCGCGAGCACATCGTGCAGGTACTGCGCTGGGAGCTGTGGTATGGCCCCCAACCCGGTTTCGGCATGCAGTATCTGCCCGAGTCGCAGCAGCTGATGGGGCAGCGGCTGTTGCCGATGACGCGCCTGCTGATTGCGATCACCTCCGTGCTTGCGGTGGCCATGCTGACCATCGCGCCTGAAGCGATCCGGCGCCGCCGCGCATTCTCGCTGCTGCTGGCTGCCCAGATCGCGTTGATCATTGCCGTGGCCGTGGCGCTTCGCGTGTCGAACATCACCACGCTTGCATTGGGGCACGAAACGCTTGAAGCCAGCCTGCTGAGTACGTACACGCAGCGCTACATCGGCCTGCTGAGCATGTACGCGGTGCTCCTGCACTGGTCCCTGCTGCTGGCGACGCTGGTGATGACTGCAGATGCGCTGCTGCAGTGGCGCTGCCCGGGGTTGCCAGCGCGGCGCTGGGTTCGCGTGCCGGTAAACGTGCTTGTGGGTGGTGTGGCGGTGGTGCTGGTTGCAGCCTTCGTCCTGGTGGATATCAAGGGAGTAACCCCGGCCGATCAGGGCTGGACGTTCCCGATCACCGAGGCGGACGTGCGTGCGTTCCGGCGCGCGGAGAGCCAACTGCCAGACGACGCGGTCGTGTTGGCGCCTGCCTATGCGATCGTGCTTAACGGACGCGAGGACTGGGTGCTGCCGTCGATGTATGTCACTCCCTATCTGCCGTTCGCCCAGCGTGATTACCTGTTCAACGTCAGGCTGGGTTCGGGCTACGGCTACTTCGCCAGGGACCTGCGTTCAATGTTCTGCCGTTCGCAGGCGGAGCAGACCCGTGCGATGCTCCGTCGAGCCGGAGTCACCCACCTGCTGGCACACCGCTTGCCGGGACAGAGTGATGCGCGGGTCATGGATGGGCAGTACTGTCTGACCGGTTACCGGCAATTGGGCGCCAGCGAAGAGC
Source organism: Stenotrophomonas pavanii (assembly GCF_900101175.1). Lineage (GTDB taxonomy): Bacteria > Pseudomonadota > Gammaproteobacteria > Xanthomonadales > Xanthomonadaceae > Stenotrophomonas > Stenotrophomonas pavanii. Next base: position 205,472 of record NZ_FNFQ01000003.1, read on the forward strand.
CGGTCGCCGTGGGCCCGGACGGGCTGGTGTTCTACCGGTTGGATCCGTGAGGCGGTGATGGACTACAACGAGTTGGAGAGGGCAATGCTCGGACAGACGGACATCACACAGCACGCTCGGTCACAGGCGATCGCAGTCGTGGTTCCCAGCTACAAGGTCATCCGGCATATCCTGGACGTGATCGCCACCATCGGCCCGGAAGTCACTGCCATCTATTGCGTGGATGATGCATGCCCGGAACAGTCCGGGCGTTACATCGAGGCGAACAATACCGACCCGCGGGTGCGCGTGCTCTACCACGAAGTCAACCAGGGGGTGGGAGGCGCCACCATGACCGGCTACCGGCAGGCCGTTGCCGATGGCATGGACGTGATCGTGAAGATCGATGGGGATGGCCAGATGGATCCGGCGCTGCTGCCCCTGTTTGTGGCGCCGATCCTCAGCGGCGAGGCTGACTACACCAAGGGAAACCGCTTCTGGGATCTTTCGCACATCAGCCGTATGCCGATGCTGAGGCGTGTCGGCAACCTGGGGCTTTCCTTCCTGGCCAAAGCATCCAGTGGATATTGGCGGTTGTTCGATCCGACCAACGGCTACACCGCCATCCACGCCGCTGTTGCACAGCGGTTGCCGATGGAGGCGATCAGTACGCGTTACTTCTTTGAAACCGATCTCCTCTTCAGGCTCAATGCCATGCAGGCTGTGGTGCAGGATGTCCCGATGGATGCACGCTATGGCGACGAAGTGAGCAATTTGAAGATCAGTCAGGTACTCGGCGAGTTCGCGCTCAAGCATGCCCGCAACTTCTGCAAGCGCATCGCCTACCGGTACTACCTGCGTGACCTCAGCATCGCTTCACTGGAATTGATCGCGGCGCTGGCGCTGCTCGGTGGCGGCGTACTGTACGGCGGCTGGAACTGGATTGTTGCCGCCAATGAGGGTGTCTCCGCGCCCGTAGGCACGGTGGTGCTGCCCTCGATTGCCATCGTCAGCGGCCTGCAGTTCCTGCTGGCATTCCTCAGCTATGACATCGCCAACCAGCCCAATACGCCGCTGCATCGCGCGCTGGCACGCCTGCGTCGTTGATGGGCGCCTCCCGCCTGGCACGCAGCCAGGCGGGACGCGTCAGTTCAGGGGCTGTAGTTGAAGTCCCCGCTGCAGATGCCGGGGACGACCACCTTCATCGGGCCCGCATGCAGGGTGTCATCGCGCACATACAGCTTGAACGGCGAGCCGACCTTGTCCGAGCCCTGCTGGCGCTCGGGGGCGGCGAGAATACCGCGGCCGATGATCGTGCCCTGTGCATCCAGCAGGTAGAGCGCACCCAGACCCTCGCCGAGATAGGTATCGACCAGCCCGCCCTGGAGGCGTGACCAGCCTCCCGATCCGGGCAATGCCCGGGTAACGGGCGGCACCACGCCACAGCCTTGGGCAGGTGCCGGCCCGTAGCGTTGGCCCATGCTCTCGCGCGCACCCTTCAACCACGTACTGGCAAAAATCGACAAGTCCTGGGTGGACGCATCACGTGCGATTTCCAGCGCACGCGGACTGTCCGGATAGGTCCACAGAATCTGTTCGTCATCGCGTGCGCCCATTTCCAGCGCCATGGCTGCCGTGGTCTTCTCGAAATCGGCCAGGGGATTGTGCTTGACCGCGTTCCACTGCAGCGGCAGGAACACCAGCGGGATGACCAGCAGTACGGCGGCCGCCTGGCCGCGGGCCCAGGAAAAACGACGGCACAGGCGGGCGACCCCCAGGATCATCACGCAGGCAATCACCAACAGCGCTGGTGTGGTGTAGCGGCTGGCCACGGCACTGTCCAGGCCGAACACAATGCGGCTGCCGGCTACCGCAAATGCCGATGTGCCCAGGTAGCCCACGAACAATGAAAGTGCCAGTTCCAGATCGACGCCGCGGTGCTTGCGAAGCAGCGTGGTGCCTGCCAGGTAGAGAGCCAGGACGGTGACAATCGCGCCGCAGCCGACGGCGACGTAGAGGTTGGGCTTGTCGTCACCGGCGAGGTGCGCAAAAGGGCTCCCCAGATAGGCAAAGAGGAACCACATCACGCCGCGCGGCGAATCGCGAAGGGTGTTGGACAGCGAACCATGGGTGCCCGGGGACACGTAACCATGGAAGTACAGGGCCGTGACCCCCAGGGCGACCACCGCCACCAGGGCAATGCGCTTGGTGCCCTGTCGGCCGAGAATACAGCCGGCCAGCAGCAGCCAGGTGGCCAGGACGCCGTTGGCCATGCTGCCGGCGGCCACTACTGCCAGCAGCAGGGCGGCACCGAACCAGGCATTGCGGCAGCGTGGGGCCACGTTGGAGCGCCATAGCAGCAACAGGCTGGCAAGCGGCAGCAGCTGAGCCAGGAAGAACTGGCTCTGGAAGCCCCAGGTCAAGTTGTTCTCCTGGGTCCACAGCAAGGCCAGGCTCAGGATCACCGCGGCGACGATGCGCATTGCGGAGGTGGCCGTGGGAAGGATGCGCAGGGCGCACCAGGCCAGCAGTCCGAAGGTGATGAGCGCCAGGGCGTAGTTGACGATCAACAGGAACACTGCATGACCGCCGAAGTACTTCAGGTCGATGAAGAACAGAAGCCTGGCCAGAATGATGCGATGTTCGTTGTGCTGGGCCCACCAGGCCGAAAGGTCGCTCTGCTGGCGCAGATAGAAGCCGAGCGTGCCGTCCCACATGTCCCAGAACGGAACCGGGCTGTAACCATGCTTGCCGGCAAGAACTGCCAGCACGGCATACAACAGTGCGAGGGCCAGGCCCAGGAGCATGGCCGGCTGTCGCAGCAGTGAACGTGGGCCTGCGGGTCCCAGAGAAGCAGGCGAGGCAGGAGGGAGGGTCGGCATGCCTAGGATTTCCTGAAGGTGAAATGCTTGTGCCCGAAGTAGCTCACCACCGCCGGCGCAATGACGCCCAACGCGTGTGCGAGCGTTTCAGGATGGAAGGTCAGGCCCATCCATGGGAAGACGTAATGACTGAACAGCAGGCTGACGACAAGGGTCTGCAGCAAGGCCAGTGCGTTCACTGCGATGAACCACATCACCTGCGCGGCCAGCGGCTTGTTCGCGTCCTTGAAGACATAGGCCCGATTGAGCAGGAAGGCGGTGGCCATGCCAATGAGATATGCCAGGACGATCGCAGGCACATATGACATGACATGGCTCAAGGCGATGCGCGAGCCGAAGTTCGCGATCGCGGCCAGACCACTGGCGACAATGAAGAGAATGAAGCGGCGCTCGATCATGACTGCCAGCGGCGGAGGTTGAAAACGATCATCTGGAGACTTCTGGTTACTGTGTGGAGGAGGCTGGGGACGACGGCAGATCCTGCGGGCCGAGACGGTTGTCGAACAGACTGCGGCTGACCAGCTGACGGCATTGCTCTGCCGTGAGCGGGGCGTGCCAGAGGTTCTCCAGCCGTCCAGTCCAATGCACGGCTGGGCCGGCAAGCGAGTGCCCGGCTGTGCAGCGCTGAACCTCTACCCGCCAGTCCAGCGTGGTGTGCGTGCGGAATCCGTACTGTAGCGTCTGATGCAGGGGGGCCAGCAGCAGCAGCACCAGCATCACCCGTGCCGGGCCGCGGGCCCCGCCAATCAGATGGATCAGGATCCAGGCAAGGAACACATAAGGATAGAAGAAGTAGCGGGGTCCGCCGCTGAAGGGGTCGAGCGGATCGACCGGCACCCGAGCTGCGGCAGCGGCGACCGACAGCAGGAAGCAGGCGATGAGCGCAGGCAGAACCCAGTTGCGTTCACGTCGCTGGGCCCACGCAGCAGCCAGGATGACGATCGAAAGCGCCACGCCGATGCCCGCAACGAGTGCGGGCTGGGCCAGGTCGGGGCGCCAGAACAGGAAATGACCGACGAAGCGCTCCAGCAGCGCCGAGATGCCGGGGAGTGAGCGGTGCTCCTGGGAAGCGACCGGGTTCAGCACCACGAGCAGTGCCTGCATCGCGCCGAACAGGGCGGCGACGGCCAGCAGGTACCACTCACCGCGCCGGCGCAGCAGAAGTGCACGCACGCCGTACAGCGGCACCATCATCACGATGAGCGGCGAAGACAGCGCACCGAGCAGCAGCATGGGCAGCCGCCAGCGAAGTCCGGGAGAGCGCTGCTCATCCCAGAACAGCGGAATCAGCACCAGGAAACCGCCCCACCACAATGCATAGGCCGATGTGGAGAAGACCTCCGCATCGGTGGGAACCGCAAGGACCGCCAGCGCGCATGCCCAGGGAGCGCGCAGGCGCGTCGGGGCCAGGGCCAGCGTGACCATGACCGCCATCGTCATCGCTGCCGCCAGTGCCAGGCTGATTTCCGGCAACCAGCGGAACGACAACGTGACCGAGATCGCGTTGATCAGTTTGTTGGGCAGCAGGATGTAACCGGCCACCGGATGGACCAGCGTGCTCCATCCATAATGCAGGAAATCCGGCAGCAGGTCCTTGCCATCTTCCACCCAGACGTAGGGGTTGCGCCATTGCGACGGACGGCGCAGCACGAGTGCCAGCAATGTTGCCGCTGCAACGAATGCACCAACCCAGAGGCGTTGACGTCGGTGGCGCGGGGGGCCGGAGAGCGTGTTGCCGTGATCGATGCGGCCCAGCCAGGGATACAGCACCGCAACCAGCAGCAGCGCGATGCTGACCGGCACCCATCCACCGTAGCCGGAGACGATGCCCACGCCAATCCAGCCGAAGCCTTCCTGGGTCTGGTCGCGCACGATCAGGCGACTCTCCTGCGCCTGCAAGGCAGGTGGCACTTCGATGATCCAGCGGACCCAGCGGTCCCCCGCGCGCGGCAGCGGAACCGGTACCTCCACTCCGTCAGGCCCGGAGAGGACCGCGCTGATGCCTGGCGTATCACCATAGCCGGCGATTTCGATCGACACTGACGGGGTGCCGGCGGGGATGGGTTCGACGACCAGTTCTGCCGTATCGGCGTTCTGCAGGTCGCAGAAGGAAATCGCACGTGAGCTGGACGACGTTGCCTGCTTCAGGAAAGGCGACATCGCCTGCGAGCATCCACCGCTGACGCGGCCTTGATACTCGCGGTCGCTGAGGCCCAATATCGCCACGACCACCGCACCCAGCAGCAGGACCAGGCGGAGGAACGAACTGTTCCCAGGGTGCAGGTGCCTGAGGATTGATGAGTTTGGCATCGTTGAGAGCTGCCTGGCGGACAAGGGGGAGTGGTTCAGCGGCTGGCGAGGTCTGCCAGCGCCGCCCCCACTGCGATGCTCTCGTTGATCGAACGATCTTCCGGATAGTAGTACGCCGTATCGGCCATGAAGAAGCCTTGCAGTGGCGTCTTCATTGGGGGCAGCATGTCCTGGAACCCGGGCGGGCAGATGGTTTGCGCGTACTCGTAGCGGTGGCAATGGGTGGCTTTGATCCAGTCCGGCTCGAAGGCCGGGTTGATCATGGGCAGATAGCTGATCACTTCGTCGATCAACTGCTGATTGCTCCATTGCCACTTCGGATGGGTCTTGGGCATGTAGTAGGGCGCGTAGACAATGTGCTCGCCGGGGCCCTCGCCAGGATTGAGGTTGCTGTACTCGATCAGGCCGGGAATGGCGATGCGATCATCGCTGATGTTCATCCAGAAATTCTCGCTGACCGGCTGCGACAGCTTCAGGATCACGCAGGCTACCGGAATGTTCTCAATGGCGCCGACCTGGTCGGCGAATGCCTTCGGAAGGCCGGGAACCATATCGGGCACGTACTGGATGGGGGCGGTGGAAACCACGGTTTCATAGGGCTGATGACCGTCGGGCGTGCGGATGCCGGTGACCTTCCCCCCGGCAGAGGTGACTTCCTGGATCGGCTGGGAAAGCAGGATGCGCCCGCCGAGGCGAACGACTTCCTTGGCCATCCTGTCGAGCAGCACGGCCGAGCCGCCTTGCAGGTAACCCATGCTCTCGTTGAACAGATTGCGACGCGACAGCGCCACGCGCTTGATGCGCGTGCCGATCCAGGAGGCTGAAAGATCGTTCTGGTACTCGAAGAACTTCAGTGCGAATGCCCTTTCCCACATCACCTTGTAGGCATTCGGGCCGATCCAGCGGGTGATCCAGTCGCGTGCGTTCTCCTTGTCCAGAGCTGTCCAATCCTGGATGCCCTTGGTGTACATCACGTGCAGGGCGTAGCGCACCTTGTCGATCAGACCCAGATGCGGGAAGCCTAGCAGGGCGAACGGCGTGCCCCACTTGTGCAGCTTGCCCTGGTAGTAATAACCCATCTTGGTATCCGTCCAACGCAGACGATCAGACAGCTGCATCTCGTCCAACAGCTTGAACAGCGGATAGTCGGTCTTGCAAATGAAATGGTAGTAGCGCTCGATGCGCAGGCCGTCGAAATCGAAGTCGGCCGACATCCCGCCGATACGGTCATCACGCTCGTACACATCAACCTGGTGACCTTTCTTCAGCAGCTCAAGGGCTGCCATCAAGCCCATCGGGCCACTACCAATGATGGCGAAAGTGCTCATTCGAATTGGGTTCCGTCTGTTCTGTTTGTTCAGCGCTGCAGCACGATGTGGCTGTAGCGCGGGTCGGTATAGCTTTCGCGGATCGCCTCCTCAAACGGCGTCTGCTTTACCCCAAAGACTGCTTCGGTATCGACGCCCTTGAAGTCGTCGCCGGCGCTCAGCGCCTTCAGCTGGTCCGCAGTAAATGGTGGTTTGCTGCTGAACAGGCTGTAGATCCTCAGCAGGAACCCAAAGAAGCCGATCGGGATGTGCACGATCATAGTGTGAAGCTTCTTCACTCGCTTGATGGTGCGGATGATGTCCACGTAGTCCACGCGGGTGTCGCCCACAATGTCGAACACCTCACCTTCGGGTTCGGTCTCGATGCACCTGGCGATGCAGCGGCAGAAGTCGCGTTCGTAAAGCGGCTGACGCATGAACCTGCCGTCGCCCGGGATGGGGAACACGGGGGTGCGCGCCATGAAGCGCGACAGCCAGCCCAGGTGTTTGGGATCAAACCAGCCGAACATCAGGGTGGGGCGCAGCACACAATGGCGCTGTCCGCTGCCCACGACCATTTGTTCCTGCTCGCGCTTGGTGTCGGTGTAGTCATCCTTGGCCACCGAATTCACCACTGAAGAGCTGATGTGCACCATGAAGGGTACAGAGGCCGCCTTGCACGCGGCCAGCACATGGCCTGTCGCGGTCAGGTTGTTGCGTACGAACAGGTCGGTGGTCTTTCCCGTGATCTGTGCGTGCAACTGCACAACCAGGCGAGCGCCGGAGAACCGTTCGGCCCAGGCGCCGGGTTCGGCCAGATCGGCCAGTACCGTCTCGACCTCCGGGTGCAGTTGGCGCAGGATGTCCAGATTGTGCGCATGCTTGTCGATCGCCACCAGTCGGGTGTAGCCCTGCTGCTTCATCTCCACGATGAGGTTCTGCCCCACCAGGCCGGCTGCGCCGGTAATGACGATCTTGTCGTTCTTGTTTGCCATGGACCAGCTCGACTGCGAATGGAATAAGGTCAGCGCGGCTTGTAAGCCACAACCAGCGCCTGTTTGCCCAGGATGTACCACGCCAGGGGGATTTTCAGATACAGCGACACCAGCCATGGCGCCTGCGGCAGGCGGCTCTTGGTGGTGTAGGGCAGGAATCTGGGAATGACAACGCGAGGCTCGAGTTTGGCCATCAGAACGCCCTCAACCAGGCTGCGGTCGCTTAGGGCAGTGTGGTGGTCGAAGTAGTCCCAGTATTCGTCGTACAGGTAGCGGATGTTCGGCTGCAGGATGATCGCACGGCCACCCGGCTTCAGCATGCGCGCGCTTTCGCGCAGCGTTTGCAGCACCAGATCCTTGCTGGGCAGATGCTCCAGGAAGTTGCTCATGAACACTGCATCGACACTGGCATCGGGTATCGAGGCTACCGCCGTGCAGGACTCGTTGATGATGCGCACGCCGTCTGCCGCGAAGCGCCGAACATCAGGATTCAGGTCGACCGCAATCTTGCCGGCTGCAGGAATGTTGTTGATGAACTCGCAGTACCCTGCGCCGATGTCGACAACAGTGTCGCTGGCGCTGACGAACTTGCTGAAGTACTCGCTGCAAAGCACTTGCCAGATACGATTCTTGTTGGCGAGTTCTTCTGCAGGGAACCTGTGCTGATACAACACATCAAGATCGTGATCGATATCCGGCATACGAGTCGTCCTGGTTCGTGGTGCAGGTCAGAGGGAAAGGCGACGGAACACGGCTTCGGGAATGTTCTTGATGACCATCATGATCGCCCACCAGAAACCCGGCAGGTACGCCACGGCCCTACGCTTGCCGATGGCCTTGAGGATACCGGCGGCGACCTTGTCCGGTGTTGCCCACAGCGCCCCCTTCTTGAAGGCGGCGGTCATGGGTGTATCGACGAAGCCAGGCTTGATCACCAGTACGTTGACGCCGGTCGGACGCAGGCGTTGGCCAAGCCCGCTCAGGTAGGCGGTGACGGCCGCCTTGGCGCTTCCGTACAGGTAGTTGCTTGCCCGCCCGCGGTCACCGGCCACAGAGGAGATGACCGCCAGGCTGGCCCCGGACTGCAGGCGCTGCGCCAGCGCGGCGGAAAGCGCGATGGTCGAGGTGCCGTTGGTGGCGAATTCCCGCAGCGACAGCTCGACCGATGCATCGCAGGCGGCCTGGTCAGGCAGCGTGCCGTGGGCGATCAGCACTGTATCCACGCCGCCCAGAGCCGACCAGGCATTGTCCAGCAGCATGCCGTGTGCGGACAGGTCGTTCACGTCCAGTACGCCGGTATGCACGTGCTGGGCACCACGTACGCGCAGGTCGGCGGCAATGGCGTCCAGCTTGCCGGCACTGCGGCCCACCAGGTAAAGCGCGGCGGCACGTGCGGCGTACAGGCGTGCAACCGATTCGGCGATGGCCGATGTCGCGCCGATGATCAGGATCTTCTGCATGGTTACTCCATCACCCGGCGCCAGAAGCCGGATGAGAATCGAGGGTCGATGAAGCGGGAGAAGGCTTCCCAGGCCGGGTAGGCCTGGCGGAACAAGGCGCCGGACATACGTGCGTCCTTGGCCGGATACACCGCGCCGCCCGCCTCGCTCACGATGCGATCAAGCCGGTCGAGCATTTTCAGCAGTTCCGGCCCATCGTTGGGGAAATCCAGGGCCAGGGTGGTACCTGGACGCGGGAACGACAGCAGCCCCGGCGAAGGACGGTCGCCAAACTCTTTCAGCACCGCCAGGAACGAGCCGCGACCGCTGCGCGCAATCTCCGCCAGCAGGGCGGCGGTGGCATCGTGTGCGACCTCGGGTGGCAGTACGCACTGGTGCTGCAGAAAGCCGCGCGGGCCATACATGCGGTTCCAGTGGTTGATGCCGTCCAGTGGATAAAAATAGCTCTGATAGTGCGATACGTGGCGGGCCCGGCGAGCTGGCTGGCGCCAGTAGTACAAGGTGTTGAACGGACGCAGGGTGAGCGGATTGACCAGCGATACCGGAGGTACGATGGGCATGCTGCGGCGAGGGGCCGAACTGGGCGTGGCCGCCTGCGCATCCCCAGGGGCATGGTCACCACGAAGGAAATGGCCGCGGCCGAGGTTTGCGCCCTTGGCCAGGCAGTCGATCCAAGCCACCGTATATTCAAACCCTTCGGCAGAGTCACGCGAAAGCTCGAAGAACTCAGCGAGATTGCCGAAGCGGATCGATTCGGTTTCGATCCAGGGGCCAGGAACCCGCCGCAGCTGCAGTTCGGCCCAGGTGATGAAGCCGGTGAGGCCCAGCCCCCCCACGGTGGCCGCGAACAGGCCGCTGTCGTCAGCCGGGCTGAGTTGCTGGCGAAGACCATCACTGCGCAGCAGTTCCAGGCAGCGCACATGGTGGCCGAAGGTGCCGGCACGGTGGTGGTTCTTGCCGTGCACATCGTTGCCGATCGCACCGCCCACGGTTGCATAGCGGGTACCCGGCGTGACCGGCAGGAACCAGCCACGCGGCAGCGCGATATCCAGGATATCGGCCAGGGTTACCCCGGCTTCGCAGCGCACGATGCCCGTGGCAGGGTCGAAGTCGATGAAGCGGTCCAAGGCGCGGCTTGTCAGCAGCGTGGCGCCAGGATTCAGGCAGCTGTCGCCGTAGCTGCGGCCATTGCCATGGGGCAGCACCGCACCGCCTTCCGGTGGCAGCGGCAGGAGGGACCGACGGTCGAGCATCGGAGCGATCCGCTGTTCGACCCGCGGGTAACGCCCCCAGGATTGGCCGAGCGTTCCACTCATATGGCGATCAGCACGATCAGTACGCATAGGCCGATGACGATCTGGCTGCCACGATCCATGGCCGCGAATACAATCGGATCGTCATGCATGTCGCCACGGTGGGAGACGATCCACATGCGGCTGATCCAGTACAGCAGGATCGGACACAACAGCCATAGCAGCTTGGGACTGGTATACAACTCCAGGCTTTCCGGGCTGTTGATGTACAGCGCGAAGACTGCGACGCCGATGTAGCCGGCGGCGGCACCCAGCGATTGCACCAGTGGCAGGTCGGCCACCGAGTAGCCTCGGCCGATCGCCATTTCCTTGCCGTTGGCCAATGCCGAGGCCAGTTCGGTGTAGCGCTTGAGCATGGCAAGGCTGAGGAACACGAACATCGAGAACGCCAGCAGCCAGAACGATAGCTCGGAGTTGATCGCCACCGCGCCGCCGATGATGCGTACGGTGTAAAGCGCCGCCAACATCACCACGTCGATCATTACAATGCGCTTGAGCTTGAGCGAGTAGCTCAGGGTCATCACGTAGTAGCACAGCAGCACGCCTGCAAAAGCCGGGCTGCAGGTCAGTGCCAGGGCGAAGCCTGCCAGTGTGATCAGCGGTGCCACCATCAGGCCATGCAGCAGCGGCAATGTGCCCGCGGCAAATGGGCGCTTGCGCTTGCGCGGGTGCATCCGATCCGGGGTCAGGTCGAGCAGGTCATTGAGTAGGTACACGCCGGATGCGCACAGGCCGAAGGCCAGGAAGGCCACGCCCGCATCGATGATCGAAGTGAGATCGAGAAAGCGATGCGCTGTCAGCAGTGGTACCAGCACCAGCAGGTTCTTCAGCCACTGGTAGACGCGCAGCGCCTTGATCCACGTGATCAGGCCGCCGTTCTGCGACGGAAGGTGGCCGAGCACTTCGGTCTGCTTGGCCGCGGCCTTGGCCAGCCCGGCCCCGTTGTTGACCACGATCGCACCGCCGGCATGGGCCCATACCTTCAGGTCGACCGTGCCGTTTCCCATGTAATCGAAGCCTCGTTCGCCAAAGCGCGCTGCCAGTGCCTGGCCCTTGTTGCTGCCGGACAGGTTGGTCTGGCCATCGCTCGCCATCACCTCTTCAAACAGCTCAAGGTGGTCGGCAATGGGCTGTACCAGCAGCCGGTCGGAGGCCGTGCACAGCACGCGTGGGCGCTGAGAGGTGGTCCGCAGGATTTCCAGTACCCGCTCGTCATAGGGCAGGGTTTCGGCGGGCAGGTGCACGCGCGAGGCCAGCTGGCGCTTTACGTAGGCCTTTCCCCGTAGCAGCCAGAACGGCACCAGGAACAGGTACAGGGGATTATGGGCCAGCAGGGCCAGCAGCGATTCGTAGAGGACGTCTGAACGGAGCAGGGTGCCATCCAGGTCGACGCACAGGGCACGGTGTTCAATAGCCAAAATTCTGCGCTCCGGTGTGCAGTAGGTGCATGGCGGGTCAATGCGGGCGGGAGGGGGAGGAAGGGGCTTGGGTCGCTTGCAGTTCGAGATTCGTCATGGCCAGCAAGCCCACGGCCACCGCCAGCCAGAGGCTGGTCAACCGAATGCCGACCGCTACCGCCAGGGCCGCGTCCAGCGAGGCGCCGGTGGCAGCGAGCATCAGGACAATGGCTGCTTCGGTTGTGCCGACGCCACCAGGAACAAATGACACCGCGCCCGCCAGCATTGCGATCGGATAGATCCCCAGCGCTTGGTGCCACGCCAGTTGCAGGCCGACGGCAGAGCAGAGTGTGGCGAATGCCAGGGCACTGAGGAGCCAAGCGATCGTTCCCCAGGCCATGCCCGGCAGCGCGGCAGCTGGCCTCCACAATGGTCCAGCTGCGATCAGACCATCGAACAGGAAGGAGGCAAGGCGTCTGAAGGGGGTGACGGGCACCAAGCGGATCAGCCGCAACAGACGAGTCTGCAACCAGGCGCTGCAGCTGGTCAGCAGCAGGATCAACAGCGTCAGAACCAGGCCCAGCACCGCGCCCAGTGCTGGTACCAGAGCGGCTGCGCTCATGCCCAGTAGCGTGAGGATCAGCAGATCCTGGCCCCGCTCGTGGATGAACGTCGCAAGTACGGTACGCGACGGTACGCCCATAGCCGCGAAGTAGCGGATGCGCAGCAGTTCGCCTGCTTTGCCGGGGGAAGCTGTGAACGCGAAACCGGCAAGGTAGGCACGCAGGCCGCGCCAATGATCGACAGGGTGACCCTGTCGTTGAAGTGCGCCATGCCATCGCTGATAGCGCAGTGCAAAGCTGGCCAGCACCAGTGCCGAGCAGACCAGCAACGGCGCGGCCAGGGCGGTCAGTCGTTCGAGCGCATGGGCGTCCCGGTCCACATAGATCAGTACGGCCAAGTAGCCCGCCGTCACGATGGAAAGCGCCAAGGCGCCCCGCCATTTAGGCGGACCGGGCGGCGGAAGGCCCTCGTTGGGGGAAGGCAGGCGCACGTTGGATGGGCTCCGCCCAGGCTGGTAGGGGTTCGAGCCAGCATTCTAGCGGCATTGTTTGTGGCTTTTAACTTCTTCATGCCTTCATCAGCGAGGCATCTCGGCGCCTTAGCGGCTGCCGTGGTACCCTCCCCACGCAGCCGGCGGTCTAGGTCCCATGCCAGAGCATGGTGATTGCCGGACAGGGGGGGGGTTAGGTGCTGCACGCTTGGCGGCGGCTTCGGAACCCCGAGCGGGCTTCCCGGAAAGGGGGCCGTGTCATTACAAGGAATAAGCAATGGGCCTGTTGGATTTCGTCTTGGGTTCGCACAGCAAGGGCAGTAAACCGGTGCTGCACACGGCGGCTTCGGCCGCTGCCAATCTGCATGAGCAGGGGTTCGTGCACCTGCCGGGTGTACTGACCGCAGAGGAGTGCGATCGAATCTGCGATGCATTCAATGCGTACGTTGACGAGCACAGGGAGGAGGCTGACCAGTTCGTCATGCAGACCGGCAGGCATTCGCGCCTTACCAACATGCATCTTGTCAGCGAGGCGGCTCAGCTGGCCATCAGCAAGCCGCTGGTGATGGAGACACTTGATACGTTCTTCTCTGATCGCGCATTCGTGGCGACGTCGCTCTTCTTCGAGCAGTCCAGCGAGCAGGCCATCCATCGGGATACACCTTTCTTCCACACTCGACCGAACAACATGTTCGCGGGGATCTGGTTCGCTCTTGAGGATGTGCATGCAGATGCTGGTCCGCTGCAGTATTTCCCCGGGGGGCACAAGATCGAGATCGAGCCGATCCAGGCTACTGGCGCGACCCCCCCAGAGCTTGGCGATGCGTTCAATCGCTACATTGGACGGGTGGCGGAAGAAGTCAACCGCCGTGGCATTCCGCAGCACATCGCCCTGATCAAGAAGGGTGACTGCTTCATCTGGCACCCTGAGCTGCCGCATGGTGGTACGCCCATCCGTTCGCCGGGCAAGACGCGCAAGAGCATGGTGTTCCACTGCGCACCGGAGCAGGAGACCATGTATGGCATTGAAGAGTATTTCGGTGCCGTGCCCTTCGCGCCGAAGGAGATCCGCAGGGTGCCGATGACGGCGGGGCGATCGATGCTCCAGCTGGAGCGGCCGATGTTCGCCCCGAACAACTGATCCTTGCATCTGGAGCACCCAAAGGTGCTCCAGATTGCCGGTCATCGGGTATCGATGATCAGATCCATCGCTTTGTAGCGTTCGATCGTTTCTCTTGACTGCTCGTAATATGCTTTCTGTTCCGGGGGGACGTAGTACTCCGAGTACGAGCTGTTGGCATCGGTCAGGATGTACTCGACGCCAATGTTGGACACTCTGTCTAGCGCGCATTGTTCGAAGAGCGTGCAACCCAGGAACAGGTTGTGAGCGTTCTTCACGTTCAGCAGGCTGAGCAACGAAGGCGCCAGATCCAGCGAATTCTTGCCACCAGCGTCGATCGTTTGGTGCTCCACCCCCTTCCAGTAGATCAGCAGGGGAATCCTGTCGACGAAGTAGCCCGGGACACGGGGGTCCGCGGCGACGGCATTCGGCCCGGGGAAAGTGGAATGATCCGCGGTGATCACCAGCAGGGTGTTCTCGTGCAGGCGGCTGGCCATGAATCGATCGATGAAGTGACCGATGTCGCGGTCGTAGGTATGGAAGCGGTTTAGGACGATGTTGTCGCCCTTGCCGTATGTGTTGCTTCCATCCAGGAATGCATGGGTCTGGAAGTTGTACGCGGCCGCAAAGAACGGCTTGTCTGCTGGCTGCGCTTCCAGCTCGGAGAGCATGCTGTCGAACAACTGGACGTCAGAAAGATACTTCGGGCGTGCACCGTGCGTGTTCCCACGGACGTGGACGTCATACAGATAGTCGCGACCCAGTACGCGGTCGAAGCCCAGAGTGTCGATCATCTTGTTGATGTACTCCTGCTGCGACAGGAAGAACATGCTGCTGTAGCCCTGCGCACGAAGTATGTCTGCGATGCTCGCCCGGGAGACGGCGGTGATGTCGGCTGAAACGTCGCGCTGCCCGATGCCCGTGCCTTCTTCGTTGTAGCCATCGACTTCCTGGTGTCCGGAGGTCAACTGCCCGCGTAGGCCACGGAACGTAGCAGCCGTATGGTTGTAGTAGTTGGTGACCACCAGCGAGCCCCCGGCCAAGCGGTCCAGGTTGGGAGTCACGCCGGCATGTGCACTGTCATAGGTATCCATCCATCGCGCAGACATGCCCTCGGTGAAGATCACAATGACGTTCGGCTTGGCTGGCAGGCTGGAGGTCATCCTGGTCGGGAATCCCTGCTGATAGACCTTCCTTCGCGAGAACTCGGCACGCGCTTCAAGCAGCTCCGCTGCAGAGAGCTGGGCTCGACCGCTCATGCTGTTGAAGGTGGAGTAGGCACGCAGGAACGACGAGATCGGTGCCTCGCCACGCGCAATGACGATCCCGCGAGCCAGGGGCTGAGCGTGAATCATGCCGGCATAGACAGTCGCGGCTATTGCCAGCGATGCCAATGAAGTGCGCGGGCTGAAGCGGGGCGCGTCCACGCTGTGGACAACGGCGAATGCGATGAAGGCGAGCAGATAGGCGCCCAGCATGGCGTACACGCCGTTGAAGGCGATCAGTCCAACCACTTCCTGATTGGCAAAGGCAATGGGTGGAATGAGTCCCCCGGACAGCCATGCCGAATAGAGTTGGGCCACGTAGACGAAGCCCGCTGCTGCGGGATGAACAGGGCCAAGATCCGCAGCCACCGGTTGCCGACGCCAAGCGCGAAGCGAGTAACCAGATCGAGCAGTATCAGCTCCAGCAGGAAACTGATGCTCAGGTACAGGAGATCGGCATGCGCGTAATAGCGGCCCATCCGCAACAACAATAAGCCGGTCAGTAATCCAGCAACGCAGGTTCCCCAGGCCGGAAGGCGCCGCCACATGTTCAAAATACTAATGCTCATCAGCCAAATGGAAGACTCTCCAAGGACTTCTTCCTGGATGCCTTTCGGAAACGGGAGTGCGCGAGGTGCCGGACTTGAATGGTCGGCACTGCTTGGCGGCGTGGATCATAAGGCCTATTCACTGCGCTGTCACATTTATGACTGCGTGTCGAAACATCGCATTGCGTAGTGGACTGATACACGGCGGCACGCGTCCCACTCCACATGGGCAGGAAGTTTGCTGATCGTGGCGATTGGTCTAGGAAAATGCGACCGACTGCCTTCTTTGCAAAAAAAACCGACACCAATTGATGTCGGTTCATGTCTACAGAGCGAGCTGCTCTTCTGGTTCGCTACTGAAGCTATGAGGTCGCCCGCGACACTTCACTTGCTTGCGCTTTCACCGCTGCGCAGCGCTATCGCTGAATACCAGCCGGGAAAATACCAGGTAATTCCAGGCGGCGATCATTCCCATCACAAGGAACTTGGCGATGAGCGGATACATCCCTGCGCTTCCTACCATCAACAGCATCGCCAGATTGCCAGCGGCAAGATTGATGCCGGCGACGATTCCGTACTTGAGGAGCTCCTGCCCAGCCTTTCCTTCACTGTGGAACACCCAGTGACGATTCAGCAGGAAGCTGACCACAAAACCACACGCAAAACTGAGTGATTGATTGGTCAGCAGCCAGGAAGGGCCCAAGGTGGCTTGCAGCAAGAAAAACGCGGTGTACTCCACAGCGGCTGCGGAGCCGCCAGAAATCAGGAAGCGTAGGAATCTCTGTCTCATGCACTTTCCAGCGTGGGCCGGGGCGTCCGAGGACACCCGGCCGGCAGCCAATCCAATGTCAGAGCGCCTTTTCCAGCTCCGGCAGGATCGCAAACAGATCCCCCACCAGGCCGATATCGGCAATTTCAAAGATCGGCGAATCCGGATCCTTGTTGATCGCCACGATCGTACCGGCGTCCTTGATGCCGGTCAGATGCTGGATCGCACCGCTGATGCCCACCGCCACATACAGCTCCGGGGCGATGATCTTGCCGGTCTGGCCGACCTGCAGGTCGCTGGGCACGTAGCCGGCATCGACCGCGGCACGCGAGGCACCCACGGCGGCACCGAGCTTGTCGGCCAGCTGGAAGATCACCTTGAAGTTCTCTTCCGAACCGACGCCACGGCCACCGGAGACCACGCGCTTGGCGCTCTGCAGGTCCGGGCGGTCGCTGGCACCCGCGGCGAGGCCGACGAAGCGGGTGTGGGTCGGCAAGGCAGCATCGGCGCTGGCCGCTTCGATGGCGGCGCTGCCGCCCTGGGCGGCTTCCGGCCACGAGGCGGCACGCACGGTGGCGACCACGATCTGGTCGGCCGGGACTTCCACGGTGATGATCGCGTTGCCGGCGTAGATCGGGCGCTTGAAGGTATGGCTGCCTTCAACGGTCATCAGGTCGGAGACCTGGTTGACGCCCAGCAGCGCGGCCACGCACGGCATCAGGTCCTTGCCGAAAGTGGTCGATGGGCCGAACACGTGGGTGTAGCCCTTGGCCAGCTGCGCGATCTGCGGCGCCAGCACCTGGGCGATGGCCTGCGCGTTGGCGGCGTTGGCCACGGTCAGGACCTTGGCGACGCCACTGATCTTCGCGGCCTCGGCGGCGACGGCGGCCGGATCGGCGGCCAGCACCACGACATCGATGCTGGCACCGCTGATGGCGGCGGCGGCGCTGACAGTCTTGGCGGTGGCGGCGTTGAGCTTGCCGTCGTGGTGTTCGGCGATGACGAGAATCTTGCTCATTACAGCAGCCCCTTCTGCTTGAGTGCGGCCACCAGTTCGGCCGCGTCCTTGACCATCACACCCTTGCTGCGCTTGGACGGTGCGGCGTACTGGGTGGTCTTGAAGGTGTCGGCGGCTTCAACGCCGAGGTCGGCCAGCTGCAGGGTCTCCAGCGGCTTGGCCTTGGCCTTCATGATGTCCGGCAGCTTGATGAAGCGCGGCTCGTTCAGGCGCAGGTCGGTGGTGACCACGGCCGGCAGGTCCACTTCCAGCGTTTCCAGGCCGGCGTCGACTTCGCGGGTCACCGTGGCCTTGCCGTCGGCAATGTCCAGCTTGCTGGCGAAGGTCGCCTGCGGCCGGCCCCACAGCGTGGCCAGCATCTGGCCGGTCTGGTTCGCGTCGTCGTCGATGGCCTGCTTGCCGAGGATCACCAGGTCCGGCTGTTCCTTCTCGATCAGCTTGAGCAGGGTGCGGGCGGCGGTCAGCGGCTGGATGGCCTGGTCGGTGACCACATGGACCGCGCGGTTGGCACCCATGGCCAGGCCGTTGCGCAGGTGCGCCTGGGCGTCGGCCGGGGCGATGGTGGCGACCACGACCTCGCTGGCGATGCCCTTGTCGCGCAGGCGCAGGGCTTCTTCCAGGGCGATTTCATCGAAGGGATTGGGGGACAGCTTGACGCCGTCGGTGACCACGCCGGAACCGTCCGGCTTGACCTGAATGCGGACGTTGTAGTCCACCACGCGCTTGTACGCGACGAGGATTTTCATCTGGTACGGGGTCCTTCAATAACGGGGAGAACGTCCGGTCCTCGCACAGCAACCGGTTCGGGGGTGGGATCCCGATTCTAGCTGGCTTGAGGGAACCATGCGAATGCGTATGGTTATGCTGCGGTGCAGTATGGCTTGTGTTGATCGGGTGCGTCGTTCACGTCACGCAGGCAGTCGTGAAGACGAACCACATGTATCCTGTACTGCTGTGCTGGGTGCTTGGTAGCGCCCCCTTGGATGAATTTAGATCAGGAGAACAGGTAGTGCCCACATGGCTTGTCACCGGCGGTGCCGGATTCATTGGCGGTAACTTCGTTCTCGAGGCCGTCGCACGCGGCGTCAAGGTCATCAACCTCGACGCGCTGACCTACGCCGGCAACCTGAAGACCCTGTCCAGCCTGGACGGCAACCCGAACCACGTGTTCGTGCAGGGTGACATCGGCGACAGCGCCCTGGTGGCCCGCCTGCTGGCCGAGCACCAGCCGGACGCAGTGCTGAATTTCGCCGCCGAGAGCCACGTCGATCGCTCCATCGATGGCCCGGGTGCCTTCATCCAGACCAATGTGGTGGGCACTCTGGGCCTGCTGGAAGCCGTGCGTGATTACTGGAAGGCGCTGCCGGCCGAGCAGGGCGCGGCCTTCCGCTTCCTGCACGTGTCGACCGACGAGGTGTACGGCACCCTGGGCGAGACCGGCAAGTTCAGCGAAACCACGCCGTACGCCCCGAATTCCCCCTATTCGGCGTCAAAGGCCGCTTCGGACCACCTGGTGCGTGCGTTCCACCACACCTACGGGTTGCCGGTGCTGACCACCAACTGCTCCAACAACTACGGCCCGTACCACTTCCCGGAGAAGCTCATTCCGCTGGTGATCGCCAAGGCGCTGGCCGGCGAGCCGCTGCCGGTGTACGGCGATGGCAAGCAGGTGCGCGACTGGCTGTTCGTGTCCGACCACTGCGAAGCGATCCGCACCGTGCTGGCCAAGGGCCAGGTCGGTGAGACCTACAACGTCGGTGGCAATTCGGAAAAGCAGAACATCGAAGTGGTGCAGGCCATCTGCGCGTTGCTGGACCAGCGCCGCCCGCGTGCGGATGGCCAGCCGCGCAGCAGCCAGATCACCTATGTCACTGACCGCCCCGGCCACGACCGTCGCTATGCGATCGATGCGTCCAAGCTGAAGAACGATCTGGGCTGGGAGCCGGCCTACACCTTCGAGCAGGGCATCGCCTTCACCGTCGACTGGTACCTGGACAACCAGGACTGGGTCAACGGCGTGCTGGACGGCAGCTACCGTCTGCAGCGCATCGGCACTGCGGCCTGAACCCTGGAGACGACATGACGCAGCGTAAAGGCATCATCCTCGCCGGTGGGTCCGGCACCCGGCTGTATCCGATCACCAAGGGCGTCAGCAAGCAGCTGCTGCCGGTGTACGACAAGCCGATGATCTATTACCCGCTCAGCGTGCTGATGCTGGCGGGCATCCGCGAGGTGCTGATCATCAACACCCCGCACGAGCAGGCGCTGTTCCAGCAGCTGCTGGGCGACGGCTCGCAGTGGGGCATGGATATCCAGTACGCGGTGCAGCCGAGCCCCGATGGCCTGGCCCAGGCCTACCTGATCGGCCGTGATTTCGTCGCGGGCAAGCCGAGCTGCCTTGTGCTGGGCGACAACATCTTCCACGGCCATGGACTGCGCGAAGTGCTGCGCAACGCTGACCAGCGCGAGCAGGGCGCGACCGTGTTCGGCTACTGGGTCAACGACCCGGAACGCTACGGCGTGGCCGAGTTCGACAAGGACGGCAAGGTCATCGACCTGGTCGAGAAGCCGGAGAATCCGCGTTCGAACTATGCGGTCACCGGCCTGTATTTCTACGATGGCAATGCCAGCGACCATGCGGCCGAGCTCAAGCCTTCGCCGCGTGGCGAGCTGGAAATCACCGATCTGAACCAGCGCTACCTGCGTGAGGGCCACCTGCACCTGGAAGCGCTCGGCCGTGGTTATGCCTGGCTCGATACCGGCACCCACCAGTCGCTGCTGGAGGCGTCCAACTTCATCGAGACCATCCAGACCCGCCAGGGCCTGCAGGTCTGCTGTCCGGAGGAAATCGCGTTCGGCCAGGGCTGGATCACTGCCGAACAACTGGAGGCACTGGCTGCACCGCTGATCAAGAATGGCTACGGCCAGTACCTGCACAAGCTCGCCCTGCGTGGAGTCGTACCGTGAAAGTGATTGAAACCAAGTTGCCCGGCTGCGTGGTGATCGAGCCGGCCGTGTTCGGCGATGCGCGCGGCTATTTCTTCGAGACCTGGAATGCCGAGCGCTTTGCCGCGCTGGGCCTGCCGGATCGCTTCGTGCAGAGCAACGTGTCGACGTCCGCGCAGGGCGTGCTGCGCGGCCTGCATTACCAGTGGCCGCGCCCGCAGGGCAAGCTGGTCAGCGTGCTCGAAGGCGAGGTCTACGATGTGGCCGTCGACATCCGCCGCGGCTCGCCGACCTTCGGCCAGTGGGAAGCGGTGGTGCTGAGCGCGGAGAACAAGAAGCAGTTCTGGATTCCGGAGGGCTTCGCGCACGGCTTTGCCGTGTTGTCCGAGCGCGCGGTGTTCAGCTACCTGTGCACCGAGGTCTACCTGAAGGACTTTGATGCCGGCGTGCGCTGGAACGATGCGGACATCGCCGTGGACTGGCCGGTCAGTGCCCCGACGTTGTCGGCCAAGGACGAGAACGCGCCGTTCCTGAAGGACATTGCTGAAGACCGCCTGCCGGTCTACGTGCCATGACCGTGCTGGTGTTGGGTGGCAACGGCCAGGTTGGCCAGGAGCTGCTGCGCGCGCTGGTGCCGCTGGGCAAGGTGGTTGCGACCACCCGCAGCGGCCAGCTGCCGGACGGCAGTGCGTGCGAAACGGCCGACTTCGGCCAGCCCGACAGCCTGCCGGCCCTGCTGGATCGCGTGCAGCCGTCGGTGGTGGTCAATGCCGCGGCCTACACGGCGGTGGATCGTGCCGAACAGGATGCGGACGCTGCGTTCGCCGCCAACGCGCAGGCACCGGGCGTGATCGCGCGCTGGTGTGCGGCGCACGGCGTGCCGTTCGTGCATTACTCCACCGACTACGTGTTCGATGGCCAGGGCAGCGCGCCCTATCGCGAGGACGAGCCGACCGCCCCGCTGGGCGTATATGGCACCAGCAAGCGCGATGGCGAGGACGCGGTGCGTGCGGCCGGTGGCCGCCATCTGATCTTCCGCACGGCGTGGGTGTATGCCTCGCACGGCGCGAACTTCCTGCGCACCATGCTGCGCGTGGGCGCCGAGCGCGATGCGTTGCGGGTGGTGGCCGACCAGATCGGCACGCCAACGCCGGCCGCGCTGATCGCTGATGTCACCTTGCAGGCGCTGCAGCATCCGGGGCAGTTGTCGGGTACCTGGCACCTGACCGCCAGCGGCCAGACCAGCTGGCATGGGTTCGCCGAAGCGATCTTCGCCGAGGCATTGGCCACCGGCGTGTTGGACAAGGTGCCGACGGTCGAGGCGATTCCCAGTTCCGAGTATCCGACCCCGGCCAAGCGCCCGGCCTGGTCTGTGCTGGACAACCGCAAGCTGCAGCAGGATTTCGGCATCGTGCTGCCGACCTGGCAGGATGGCCTGAAGCGGGTGATGGCGGAGATTGCCTGATGGCCGTAGCGCCGGGCCATGCCCGGCGACGCTGCGCGGCCGGGCCGATCAGGAACGGGTCAGAGCCCGCTGCGCAGCAACGGGATCCGACC
The DNA here is from genome assembly GCF_900101175.1 of Stenotrophomonas pavanii. Taxonomy (GTDB): domain Bacteria; phylum Pseudomonadota; class Gammaproteobacteria; order Xanthomonadales; family Xanthomonadaceae; genus Stenotrophomonas; species Stenotrophomonas pavanii. The sequence goes on from NZ_FNFQ01000003.1 coordinate 227,392, forward strand.
CCGGGCAAACCTCAGCTGCGCCCGTAGGTATCCTCGAAGCGCACGATGTCATCCTCGCCGAGGTAGCTGCCGGATTGCACTTCGATCAGTTCCAGCGGCAGCTTGCCCGGGTTGCGCAGGCGGTGGGTCACGCCCAGCGGAATGTAGGTGCTCTGGTTCTCGCTGAGCAGGATCACTTCATCGCCACGGGTCACCTCGGCGGTGCCGCTGACCACGATCCAGTGCTCGGCGCGATGGTGGTGCATCTGCAGGCTCAGCGTGCCGCCGGGCTTGACCGTGATCCGCTTGACCTGGAAGCGCTCGCCGTTGTCGATCGAATCGTAGGCGCCCCACGGGCGATAGACCTTGCGGTGCCAGGTGGCCTCGCTGCGGCCTTCGGCCTTCAGCTGGGCCACCACGGTCTTGACCTCCTGCATGCGGTCGGCCTTGCCCACCAGCACCGCATCGTCGGTCTCGACCACGATCACGTCATCGAGGCCGACCATGGCCACCAATCGTTGGCCGTAGGCATAGGTATTGCGGCAGTCGATGGCGATCACGTCGCCCTGGTGGGCATTGCCATCGCCGTCCTGCTGCGAGACATCGCGCAGCGCGGTCCACGAACCGACATCGTTCCAGCCCGCATCCAGTGGAATCACCACCGCGTCGGCGGTCTTCTCCATCACCGCGTAGTCGATCGAATCGGACGGAACGGCAGTGAAGGCGTCCTTGTCCAGGCGGGTGAAGTCGGCATCTCGGCGCGCCTGCTGCCAGGCCTGGCGGCTGCCAGCCAGCATCGCGGGCTGGAAGCGTTCCAGCTCCTGCAGGTAGCGCGAGGCCTTGAACAGGAACATGCCGCTGTTCCAGTAGTACTGGCCGCTGCTGACGTAGCCGGTCGCGGTATCCAGGTCCGGCTTCTCGACGAAGCGCTCGACCGCACGCAGGCCCTGGCCATCGGCGGCCTTGATGTAGCCGTAGCCGGTTTCCGGCCCGGTCGGCACGATGCCGAAGGTCACCAGCTTGCCGGCCTCGGCAGCGCCGGCCGCCGCCTGCACGGCGCTGCGGAACGCGGCCTCGTCGGTGATCACGTGATCGGACGGCAACACCAGCAGCAGGGCGTCGGCACCGTCGCGGGTGGCCTCCAGCGCGGCCACCGCGATCGCCGGGGCCGTGTTGCGGCCGACCGGCTCGAGGATGATCGCGGCCGGCTCGGCGCCAACCTGCTGCAGCTGCTCGGCGGCGACGAAGCGATGCTCTTCGTTGGCGATCACCAGCGGTCCGCGCGCGGCGATCGGCGCCACGCGCTTCCAGGTGGCCTGCAGCATCGTCAGTTCGCCCGCCAACGGCAGGAACTGCTTCGGGTACGCCTCGCGCGACAGCGGCCACAGGCGGGTACCGGATCCACCGGACAGGATGACGGGCTGGATGCTGCTCATGCGTTCCTCGGTTACTGCTGGATGAGGCGGGAGATGTCGTCGGTGCGCGCCTGCATCAGCGCGGCATCACCACGGGCTTCAACATTCAGGCGCAGCAGTGGCTCGGTGTTGGAGCTGCGCAGGTTGAAGCGCCAGTCGCCGAAGTCGGCACTGATGCCGTCGGTGTGGTCCAGCGTGGGCGACTGCGCCGCGAAGTGCTCCATCACGCGTGCGACGGCCGCCTTGGCATCGCTGACCTTGAAATTGATTTCGCCGCTGCACGGGTAAGCCGCCATGCGGTCTTCGACCCAGTCGGCCAGCGAGCGCCCGCTTTCGGAAACCAGCTGGGCGATCAGCAGCCACGGGATCATGCCCGAGTCGGCATAGGCGAACTCGCGGAAATAGTGGTGGGCGCTCATCTCGCCGCCGTACACCGCGTCTTCGGCGCGCATCTTTTCCTTGATGAAGGCGTGGCCGCTCTTGCACTGCACCGGTACGCCGCCGGCCTGTTCGACCATGTCCACGGTGTTCCAGACCAGGCGCGGGTCGTGCACGACCTTGCCGCCGGGGTTGCGCGCCAGGATTGCCTTGGCCAGCAGGCCGACCAGGTAGTAGCCCTCGATGAAGCGACCGGTGTGGTCGAAGAAGAAGCAGCGGTCGAAGTCGCCGTCCCAGGCAATGCCGAAATCGGCACCGTGTTCGCGCACGGCGTCGGCGGTGGCGGCGCGGTTCTCCGGCAGCAGCGGGTTGGGAATGCCGTTGGGGAAACGGCCGTCCGGCTCGTGGCAGATGCGGATGAACTCGAACGGCAGGTGTGGTGCCAGCAGATCGACGATGGCACCGGCACCGCCGTTGCCGGCGTTGACCACCAGCTTCAGCGGTCGCAGCTTGCCGGCGTCGACATAGCTCAGCAGGTGCTGGATGTACGCGCTCTTGTCGTGCTGGGCGCTCTGCGCGGCACGCGGCGGTTGCGCCGCGGACGTATCGGCGGCAACCGCATCGGAAATCGCGAACAGGCCAGTATCGGAGCTGATCGGCCGTGCGTTCTCCTTGACCAGCTTCATGCCGTTGTAGTCCATCGGGTTGTGGCTGGCGGTGACCATCACGCCGCCGGCCGCGCCCAGGTGGTCGGTCTGGAAATAGACTTCTTCCGTGCCGCACAGGCCGATATCGATCACCTCGCGCCCGGTACCGCGCAGGCCCGCGGCCAGTGCATCCTGCAGCGCGGGGCTGGTCAGGCGCACGTCATGGCCCAGTACCACCGGGCCCGGCGCAAGCTGCGCCGCCAGCGCCACGCCGATGCGGCGGGCCAGATCTTCGTTCAGTTCTTCCGGCACGCGGCCGCGGATGTCATAGGCCTTGAAGGCGGGCAGGGGCATTGATCGGGATCCTTGGGTGGCTCAGCACGCGATTGTAGTACCTGTCTTGTATGGGAAGCGTTTCCATGCCGCAACGCCACGTGACCGCCTGCTGCGCTGGCCTAGAATGGTGTGATTACATCAACGAAGTGAGGGCGTAGATGAGCAATCCGGCAACGACCGGCGGAAAGCGCGGCAAGCGCTACGCCAGCGCGGCGGAGGCCCTGCAGGGGGTGGTCGCCGATGGCCAGACCCTGGCCGTGGGTGGCTTTGGCCTGTGTGGCATTCCCGAGGCGCTGATCGCTGCGCTGCGCGACAGCGGCGTCAAGGGCCTGACCGTGATCTCCAACAATGCCGGCGTCGATGGCTTCGGCCTGGGCCAGCTGCTGGAAACGCGGCAGATCAAGAAGATGATTTCGTCCTACGTGGGCGAGAACAAGGAATTCGAGCGGCAGTTCCTGGCCGGCGAGCTGGAGCTGGAGTTCAACCCGCAGGGCACCCTGGCCGAGCGCCTGCGTGCCGGAGGCGCGGGTATTCCGGCGTTCTTCACTGCCACCGGCTACGGCACGGTGGTGGCCGAGGGCAAGGAGACCCGCGAGTTCGACGGCAAGCACTACGTGATGGAAAGCGCGCTGCGCGCCGACGTGGCGCTGGTCAAGGCCTGGAAGGCCGACGAGGCTGGCAACCTGGTGTTCCGCAAGACCGCGCGCAACTTCAACCCGGCCTGCGCGATGGCCGGCAAGGTGTGCATCGTGGAGGTGGAGGAGGTGGTGCCGGTCGGTGCGATTGATCCGGACCAGGTGCACCTGCCGGGCATCTACGTGCATCGCATCGTGCACAACGCGCATCCAGAGAAGCGAATCGAACAGCGCACCATCCGCGCGGAGGGCAACTGACATGGCGTGGACCCGAGATGAAATGGCCGCACGCGCGGCGCGCGAGCTGACCGATGGTGCCTACGTGAACCTGGGCATCGGCCTGCCGACGCTGGTGGCCAACCATATTCCCGACGGCGTGGATGTATGGCTGCAGTCGGAGAACGGCCTGCTCGGCATTGGCCCGTTCCCGACCGACGCCGAGGTCGACGCCGACCTGATCAACGCCGGCAAGCAGACCGTCACCGCACGTGCGGGCGCCAGCTACTTCGGCAGCCACGACAGCTTCGCGATGATCCGCGGTGGTCACGTCAACCTTGCCATCCTCGGCGCCATGCAGGTCACCGACAAGGGCGACCTGGCCAACTGGATGGTGCCCGGCAAGATGGTCAAGGGCATGGGCGGCGCGATGGACCTGGTGGCCGGCGTGCAGCGCGTGGTGGTGCTGATGGAGCACACCGCCAAGAACGGCGAGCACAAGATCCTGGCCGAATGCACGCTGCCGCTGACCGGCGTGGGCGTGGTCGACCGCATCATCACCGACCTGGCGGTGTTCGACGTGACTGACAAGGGCCTGCTGCTGGTGGAGGCCGCGCCGGGTGTCAGTGATGACGAGCTGAAGGAAAAGACCGGCGTCGCATTCCAGCGCGGCTGATCGATACGGGCAAGGGGGGCGCGTTGTGCCCCCCTCAACGTCAGCCGCGTCGGGCGTAGGCGTACTCGTCGCTGCTGGCATCGGCCTCGCCGAGGCAGGCTGCGGCTGTCGCGACGCGCAGTCCAGCGTGTTCGCAGCAGGCACCCAGTACACGTTCAATGGCGTGGGCCAGCGTTCCATCGATCTGGCCCTGCTCGATGTCGAAAGCGCTGCGATACAGATGCGCGTCCAACAATGGACGCAGGGCCTGCAGCCGCCACCAGCCCATGCTGCCGGCGCCAAACCGGCTGGTGTCCACGGGTACTTCCAACCCAAGCCGTGCCTGCAGTCGAGCCAATGCGAGACCATTGCCGCCCACGAAATCAGCGACGGGCAGCAGATGCCCTTCGGCCACCACCATGCCCAGCCCAGGGTCGGCCTCGAAGGCGGCAAGGATGCGTGCGGCACGCCCGTCCTGTACCAGCCGTTGCAGTAGTTCCTGCCGCCATTGGTCGCCATCTGCGCGATGGGTTGAGCGTTTCGTATGCAGCTTAAGCACCACTTCGTGCCCGGCCTGCAGCAGCCGTTCGGCGACCTCCAGGAACGGCAGGATGTCGCGACCGTGGTTGTCCACGGCCACCACCTCGCCCTCAAGCCCATGTGTCGCCAGGGCCTGCCGAACCTGATCGATCTGCGCAGCCGGGGTGGTCACTACGATTGCCCAGTCCAGTGTTGCCTCGCGCAGAGCTCGCAGCACTTCCGGCAGCGTCTCCAGATACCAGGCGTGGAGATGCACTGCCGGTGCGGGACGCGGCGCCGGCGCCGGCAACAACGCATCACGGGTGGCCTGCAGCCAAGCATGGCCGAGGCGGGCATCCGGTTCCAGCACGGCACCTTCAGCCCACTCGTTCCAAGCGTTTATGAACACCAGTCGCTGCGCCTGCGGTGCTGCGGAGAGGCGTTCATGGATCGTGGTGCGCAACCAGTCACGGTAACCACGTGGTGAGGCGTGCAGGTACACGCGGCCGCGACCGGAACGTCGGGCCTCGTTGTCCCAACCGGGGTTGACCCCGGGATAGAGCGGATAATCGGGCAGGGCACGGGCGGCGATTTCGCCGGCCAATTCGCGCCAATCGCGGACATCGCCATTGAAATCGGGATTGAGCAGCCACTGCTGTGCCGACAGCGAAGAGGGATTGCTCATGTTCGGCGGAAACTCGACCGCAGCGTCAAAGCCGATGTCGCGTGGATCGGGGCGCTCGAAGCCCTGGACGTAGGCCAGATGGATTTCGCCCACGCCGTTGTCGCGGCACCAGCGGCGCCAGCGCTCGGCAGTCGCACGGGCGTCGGGCAGCAGGTTCGGGCGATAGACCAGCAGCATCGGCCGCCCCTCGACCTTCAATGCACGGCGGTCGCGCAGGTAGGGCGCGACATGTGCGATGAAGGCCAGATCGTCCTCAGCGCTGTGCTGCTGGCCGATCAGGATATCGTCGTCGCGGCCGTCCCAGCGTCGCGCCCAGTTTTCATTGGCCCAGCACAGGCAGAACGGCAGGTCGATGCTGTCATCGGCCAGCCATTGCCGCAGCGGGTCCTCCATCAACGTGCGGCCGCTGAACCAGTAGTAATAGAAGCAGAACGCGCCGATGCCGTACTCGGCGGCAAGCTGCGCCTGGTCGCGCATCACCTGCGGGTTGCGCAGGTCATAGAAACCCAGATCAGCCGGAAGCCGCGGTTGGATGTGGCCTTCGAACTGCGGTAGCGCACGGGTGACGTTGCGCCATTCGGTGAAGCCCTTGCCCCACCAGGCGTCATTTTCGGGGAAGGTGTGGAATTGCGGCAGGTAGAACGCGACCAGCGTGGCGGGCATCGGGTCCGGCAGCGCGTCCTTCTGGTGCGGGCGGTGGCCGATCGCGGCCTCGTCCGCGCGCCAGCGGAGCTGCGCGCTGGCCCGCGGCCTACCCGCGTCCTGCCGTCCCTTCGGCGGCGGTGGCACCCAGTCGCCGTGCCGGGCCAGCCAGCGGGTACGCAGGCGGTCGCGCTGCGCCTGCGACAGCGGCAAGACCCGGAATACCGCGCGCAGCAACGGGAACAACGACTGGCGCAGGCTCATCGGGCGTAGCCCCAACCAGTCAGGCAATCGCAGGGTATCGGCATCTGGGCAACGGTCATGGGCTCATTTTCAGTGTTGGCGGCCACGACGGCAAACGCCGGCGAACGCCGGCGTGCTAGCGTGTGGCCATGCTGTTCCCCCACGACCTGCCCGACGCCGACGTCCAGCACCTGCCGGGCTGGCTGGCCGCAGCCGACGCCGACCGGCTCATGGGGGCGCTGCTGGCCGACGTGCCGTGGGAGGTCCACCGCATCCGCATGTTCGGCCACTGGGTGGATTCGCCGCGGCTGAGCTGCTGGATCGGCGATCCGCAGGCCCGCTACCGCTATTCCGGTGCCGAGTTCGTACCGCACCCCTGGCCGCCCGTGTTGCAGGCCGTGCGCGAGCGCCTGCAGGCCGAAGGCCACGGCCGCTTCAACAGCGTGCTGCTGAACCGCTACCGCAGCGGGGGTGACTCCATGGGTTGGCACAGCGATGACGAGCCGGAGCTGGGACCGGCCCCGGTGATCGCGTCGCTGAGCCTGGGCGCCGCGCGCCGTTTCCTGCTGCGCCGACGCGACGATACGTCGCGCAAGGCGGAATTCGTGCTGGGCCACGGTGACCTGCTGCGGATGGCCGGGCAGACCCAGCGCTTCTACCAGCACGCGCTGCCGAAGATGGCGCGCGTGCGGGGCGAGCGGATCAACCTGACCTTCCGCTGGATTACGCCGCGGTGACGAAGAAGGGGTCAGATCCCTTTCCCGTCGGGGAACGGCTCTGACCCCTGCGATGCGTCAGCGCTTGGCCGCCGCGGCGTCGGCCTGCCCGCTCACCAGCGTCCAGCCCACAACATCCTGCGCCAGCTGCTGCAGGCCGCGCTCGAACGCCGCGGTCACCGCCGGTACGTCGGTGCTGCCGACCGGCTGCGCCTGGCGGAAGGTGCGGTCGGCCACCACGCGCTGGTCGGCGACGTGGATCAGCTTGGCGTTGACTTCGATCACCACAGTCGGCGTGGCCTGGCCCTGGTAATCCGATTCGAAGCGGCGCACGTCGGTGGACAGCTTGTAGTCGGCACGGATGCCGGCGGTGCTGCGCGCCACGCCGCGGATGCGGCCGGAGTCTTCAAAGCCACGCAGCAGCGTGTCCTCGATCATGTCGGTGGCCGGCTGCGCCCAGCTGGCGCCCTTGTAGATCTCCAGCTGCGAGGGCGTCGGCCGCACGTTGATGCGCGGGCTGTCGACCAGGCGCGCGGCGCTGGGCTTGGCCAGCACCAGCTGCCAGCTGGCCTGCGGCCAGGCTGGGTCCGCCTTGACCTGCACGGACGGCGAGTACAGCGTCACTGCGGTTTTCTCGCTGCTGCCGAGGATGGAGCAGCCGCCCAGCAGGCCGGCCATCGAAGCGGCCAGCAGCAGGCGCGGAAGGGTGGGCGTGCTCATTGGGGTTCGAACTCCTTCGGTGCGTCGCGGCCCAGCAGGTAGCGCGCGGGGTTGTTCTCGAGACGGTCGCTGACCCGGCGCAGGTCGCGGATCAGGCCGCGCAGTTCGGTCAGCGTCGGGCCCAGCTGGCCGAGGCCATCGTTGGCGAAGCTGTTGATCGCGGCGCGGTTCTCGCCAAGGATCGAATCGGCATTGCCGGCGGCCGAGTCGAGCTTGGCCAGGGTCGCGTCGAGCTTGTCGATGATGCCGGGCAGCTGCTGCACCAGGTTCTTGTCCAGGCGCTCGATGGTGCCGTTGGTGGTCTTCAGCGTGGTGTCCAGGCTGCGGGCGGCATCGCGCGCGCTGAGCAGCAGCGCCTGCGTGCCCTGGTCGCGGTCGGCCAGGCCGCCGCTGATCGTCTCCAGGTTGGCGAGCGTCGCGTTGATCGAGGCCACGTTGCGGTCGCTGAGGATCTGGTCCATGCGCTCGACGATGCGGTTGGCCACATCGGTGATGTTCTGCAGCGCCGAGGGCGTGGTCGGGATGATCGGTGCCGGATCCTTGTTGACCGTGGTCAGCGCCGGCGACTGCGGCGTGCCGCCGCTGAGCTGGATGATCGACGGGCCGGTCAGGCTGGTGATCGCCAGCTTGGCGCGGGTATCGGTCTTGACCGGCGTGTTGGAGTTCAGGCGGATGCGCGCGACCACCTGGCGCGGGTCGTCGGGCACCAGGTTCAGTTCGGTGATCGAGCCCACCGCGATGCCGTTGTACTGCACCGGGCTGCCCACCGACAGGCCGGTCACCGCTTCGCGGAAGACCACGCGGTACTCCTGCCAGGTGCGGTCGGAGGAGTATTTGGCCGCCCACAGTCCGAAGGCCAGCAGGGCCAGGCCGGTGATCAGGGTGAACGCGCCGATCAGCACGTAGTTGGCTTTGGTTTCCATGGCTCAGGCACTCTCGATCTGTTCGCCCCGCGCGGCGCGCGCGCGGGGTCCGTGGAAGTATTCCTGGATCCACGGATGATCCAGTTTCTCGATGTCCGGCAGCGGCGCATTGGCCACCACCCTGCGGTCGGCCAGCACGGCGACGCGATCGCAGATGGCATACAGCGTGTCCAGGTCGTGGGTGATCAGGAACACGGTCAGCCCCAGCGCTTCCTGCAGGGTCTTGATCAGGCGGTCGAACGCGGCAGCGCCGATCGGGTCGAGGCCGGCGGTGGGTTCGTCCAGGAACAGCAGCGGCGGATCCAGCGCCAGCGCCCGCGCCAGGCCGGCGCGCTTGCGCATGCCGCCGGACAGCTGCGAGGGCAGCTTGTTGATCGCGTCGGCAGGCAGGCCGGCCAGCTTCACCTTCAGCAGCGCCAGTTCGTAGTGCCAGCGCTCGGGCAGCTCGCGGTGGTGTTCCTTCAACGGCACCTGCACGTTCTCGCCCACGGTCAGCGAGGAGAACAGGGCGCCGTCCTGGAACAGCACGCCGGTGTTGCGTTCGATGTGCAGGCGGCTCTCGGCGTCGTCGGCACGCGCGTCGCGGCCCAGCACTTCGATCTGGCCCTCGTCGGGCGTGCGCAGGCCCAGGATCGAGCGCATCAGCACCGACTTGCCGGTACCGGAGCCACCGACCACGCCCAGGATCTCGCCGCGGCGCACGTCCAGGTCAAGGTCTTCGTGCACGGTCTGGCTGCCGAAGCGGTTGACCAGGCCGCGCACGCGGATGGCCAGCGCGTGGCCGTCGCCATCGCGCATGTCGAGCGTTTCAGGGGAAGAGGAGGTGCTCATGTCACCAGTCCATGTGCATGAACCACAACGCCGCGAAGGCGTCGATGATGATCACCAGCGAGATCGTCTGCACCACGCTGGAGGTGGTGCGCTCGCCGACCGACTGCGCGGTACCCTCGACCTTCAGGCCCTCCAGGCAGCCGATCAGGCCGATCACCAGCGCGAACACCGGCGCCTTCGACAAACCCACCAGCAGGTGCCGCACTTCCATCGTCTCGTGCATGCGCGCGATGTACATCTGCGGCGGGATGTCGAGGTCGAACGCACCGACGGTGATGCCGCCGGCCAGGCCCGCGATCATCGCGATGAAGGTCAGCAAGGGCAGGGTGACCAGCAGCGCCAGCAGTCGCGGCAGCACCAGCAGGTCGACCGGGTCCAGGCCCAGCGTGCGCATCGCATCGATCTCCTCGCGTGCCTTCATCGCGCCGATCTGCGCGGTGAACGCACTGGCGGTACGGCCGGCCAGCACGATCGCGGTCAGCAGCACGGCGAACTCGCGCAGGAAGGCGATGTTGACCAGCTCGACCACGTAGATCTCGGCGCCGAAGTCGCGCAGGATGGTCGAGCCGAGGAACGCGATCACCGCGCCCACCAGGTAGGACAGCAACGCCACCAGCGGCACCGCATCCAGCCCCACCTGTTCCATCTGATGCACGGTGGCGGTCAGCCGGAAACGGCGCGGTTCCTTGACCAGCCGGGCCGCCTTGACCAGGTTCTCGCCGAGGAAACTGCACAGGGCCTTGATGTTGTGGCCAGTGGCGTGGACGCTGACACCCAGCCGCTCCAGTGCCGCCAGCACGCCGAAATCGCGCTTGGCCCTGGGCCGGTCATCGGCCACTTCCTCGATGGTGCATACCAGCGCCTGGTGGTCCGGGCGGAACTGCAGCGCGTCTTCGTGGAGATCGGCGCGATGGGCCACGCGCAGCACCTGCAGCACGCCGGCCGAATCCAGCTGCTCGATGCCGGTGGCATCGATGCCGGTCAGCTTGTCGGGAACGCCGTGCAGGACCTCGGCCGCGGCCAGCGCGGTCTTCAAGGTCCAGGTGCCGGACAGGTGGATCAGGCCCGGGTCATGGGCATCCTGTTCGAGCTGGGGGGCGAGGTTCGGGGTGACGTGGGCCATTCGGGTCGCAGCATAACCGTTCTGTCTTGGGCATCGCGTCGAACTCGGATGAATTTCTCCGGTAAGCCCCTGCCTAGGTAATACTACGGCGCATGTCCGCAGATGCTCACACGATCCCCACGCCCCAGGCCACCTACGCGCAGCGCGTGGCCTTCGTTTCCGAGATCGCCGGACGCCTGCACAGCTATGGCACCACGGCCCAGCGCCTGGAGACGGCGGTGGTGGCACTGGCCCGCCAGCTCGATCTGGATTGTGAACCGTGGTCGAATCCCACCGGTATCATCCTCAGCTTCAGCGACCCGGCGCAGGCCATCGGCTCCAGTGACATCACCCGCGTGATCCGCCTGGCGCCCGGTGAAAACGACCTGCACAAGCTCAGCGTTGCCGACCATATCGCCGAAGAAGTGTCCAACGGGCGGATGAGCATCGCCCAGGGCCACACCGCGCTGCGGCAGCTGGACAAGGATCCGGGCCGGCGCGGCAAGCTGCGCACGATCCTGTCGTTCACCCTGGGCGCGGCTGGCGTGGCCGGCATGTGGAAGCTGCCGTGGCTGGACATCGCCACCGCCGGTGTCATCGGCCTGATGATCGGCCTGCTCGGCATGGTCACCGACCGCCGCCCGGCCACCCGCGAAGCCGCCGAGGCGCTGGCCGCGCTGCTGGCCGGCATGGTTGCCACTCTGGTGGCGTCCTTCATCGGCGCGCTAAACCTCAATACGGTGATCATCGCGTCGCTGGTGGTGCTGCTGCCCGGCATGTCGCTGACCAATGCGGTCAACGAACTGGCCAGCCAGCACTGGGTATCGGGCACCGCGCGCTTTGCCGGCGCGCTGACCACCATCATGAAGCTCAGCGTCGGCGCGATGATCGCGGTGACCCTGGCCGACGTGCTCGGCCTGGACCCGGTGATACGGGCGGCGCGACCGCAGGGACCGTGGGTGGAGTGGGGTTCGCTGCTGACCGCGGCCTTTGCGTTCGCGATGCTGTTCAAGGCCAACCGCCGCGATTACCCGTGGGTGATCGCCGCCTCGGTGGCCGGCTATGCGATCTCCAAGTTCGGTGGCCACGCCTGGGGCGCGCCGGCCGGCATCTTCCTGTCGGCGATGCTGCTGACTGCCGGCGGCAATCTGTTCGGTCGCCTGGTCGGGCGTCCGGGCGCGATCATCCGCCTGCCCGGCATCATCATGATGGTGCCCGGCAGCACCAGCCTGCGCGGTGTGCTGACCCTGGTCCAGCAACAGGATGTCGGCGCCGGCCAGAGCGTGTTCCTCACCGTGCTCAACGTGGTGATGGCGCTGGTCGCCGGCCTGCTGTTCGGCAACCTCCTGATGCCCGCCCGCAAAACCCTGTGATGATGTCGGTGGGTGTGGACCTCGGTCCACACACCGGAGAATGAAAAACGCCGGCGTCCGCCGGCGTTTTTCATTGCATCCCGATCCGGCCTCAGGCCTTCTTGATCAGGAAATCTTCCGGCTTCTTGTTGCCCTTGGCGGTCAGTTCGGCCATCCAGCGCGGCTGCTTGCCACGGCCGGTCCAGGTTTCCTTCGGATTGGCCGGGTTGCGGTATTTCGGTGCCACCTTGCCCAGCTTGCGGCCGGCGGTCTTCGACGGCGCCTTGGCGGCCGGGGCGGCCTTGCGGGCACGCGTGGCCGGGGCGCTGCCGAACAGTTCTTCGATGGTGTAACCCTCGGTCTTGGCCAGCTTGGTCAGCTGGGCCCGGACCTTGGTGATCGGCCGGCGCTTGGCGACGATGGTCTGCTGCTTCTTGGCGGTACGGATCAGGGCGCCCAGCTCGCGTGCTGACAGGCCGGTCAGGTCAATGCTCATTTACGGTTACTCCGGAAACTAATGTGTGGACGGGACAAGCCAGTCCATGGCGTCGGCGGACAGAATAGAGATGAATTAATCACAGCACAAATGCAGGCGGGTCATGGCGTGGCGGCATGCAGACGCCGTCGGGGTGATTTTGACCGGATTATGTCCGCTGCAATATCGGGGAAGGCCGCGGCAGAAAAAAAAGACCGGGGCAGGCCCCGGTCTTTTTGCCGATCAGCCCTGCAGGCGCTGCAGCAGGGAGGCCTTGTCCAGGCTTTCCGCTTCGCTGGCGCGGCGCGAGCGGTATTCGTAGGTGCCGGCGGCCAGGCCACGTTCGCTGACCACCACGCGATGCGGAATGCCGATCAGTTCCATGTCGGCGAACATCGCGCCGGGACGCAGGCCGCGGTCGTCAAGCGCGGCGTCCAGGCCGGCGTCGCGCAGTTCCTGCAGCAGGCTAGCCGCGGCATCGGCCACGGCGGCGTCGCCCTTGGGATTGATCACGCACACCACTACCTGCCACGGCGCCATCGCGTCCGGCCAGATGATGCCCGCCTCGTCATGGTTCTGTTCGATCGCGGCAGCCACAACCCGCGAGATGCCGATGCCGTAGCAGCCCATCGCCATCACCGCTGCCTTGCCGTTCTCGTCCAGCACGGTGGCGTCCAGCGCCTCGGCGTACTTGCGGCCGAGCTGGAACACATGGCCGACCTCGATGCCGCGGGCGATCTTCAGTTCGCCGCCGTCCACGGCACGATCGCCGGCACGCACGTTGCGGATGTCGGCCACTTCCGGTTCAGGCAGGTCGCGGCCCCAGTTGACGCCGGCCAGGTGGAAACCGGCCTCGTTGGCGCCAACGACGAAGTCGGACATCGCCGCCACTTCGCGATCGGCGACCACGCGGATGGCCTTGGCCGGGGCGACCGGGCCGAGGAAGCCCGGTACGCTGCCCAGGTACTCGGCGATCTCCGCTTCGCTGGCGAACCGCTGCTCGTCCAGGCCGGCGACCTTGGCCAGCTTGATCTCGTTGACTTCGTGGTCGCCACGCACCAGCACCAGCACGAACTGCTGGGCCTCGCCTTCGCCGGCGATCAGCGCCACCGACTTCACCGTGCGCTGCAGGTCGATGCCGAGCAGGGCAGCGACGTCCTCGCAGGTCTTCTGGGTGGGGGTATCCACCTTGCGCATCGCTTCGGTGGCGGCGGCACGCGGTGCCGGATCGGCGGCGATCGCCGCTTCCATGTTGGCCGCGTAGTCCGAGCCGGTGGAGAACACCAGCGCGTCCTCGCCCGAATCGGCGATCACGTGGAACTCCTGCGAGGCATCGCCGCCGATCGCGCCGGAGTCTGCCTGCACCATGCGGAAGTCCAGGCCGAGGCGGGTGAAGATGCGGCTGTAGGCCGACTTCATGTTCTCGTATTCGCGCACCAGGCACTCATCGTGCAGGTGGAACGAATAGGCGTCCTTCATCAGGAATTCGCGCGAGCGCATCACGCCGAAGCGCGGGCGGATCTCGTCGCGGAACTTGGTCTGTACCTGGTAGAAATTCACCGGAAGCTGCTTGTAGCTGGACAGCTCGCTGCGCGCGAAGTCGCAGGCGGCTTCTTCGGCGGTCGGGCTGTAGCAGAACACCTGGTCCTTGCGGTCCTTGATCTTCAGCAGCTGCGGGCCGAACTTCTGCCAGCGGCCGGTCTGCTCCCACAGCTCCTTCGGCTGGATGGTCGGGATCTGGAATTCCACCGCACCGGCCCGGTCCATTTCCTCGCGCACGATGCGCTCGACCTTGCGCAGCACGCGCAGGCCCAGCGGCGACCAGGTGTACAGGCCCGATGCCAGCTTGCGGATCATGCCCGCGCGCAGCATCAGCCGATGGCTGGTCAGCTCGGCGTCGCTGGGGGTTTCCTTGGTGGTGTGCAGGTGGAACTGGGAGAGGCGCATCGTCGGCTTCGGATAACGGCAGAGACCTCTATTCTGCCAGCCCGGCCGGGGGGAGGGGTATCGGCAGGGCTGCGCCCTGCACCCGCGGTAGTGCCGGCCGCTGGCCGGCAACCTCAGAAGCAACAGCCGAAGCAACAACGGGTTATGCGGCTCATGCCCCCCAACCGGACCCACCCCGCCTTAGACAGTTTCCTGCGAGCTGTCGAAATGGCTCCCGGGGTCAGATCCGTTTTCCGCAGGAAAACGGATCTGACCCCGGATTCAATTCGAGATCCGACAGATTTCATCCACGCATGGCGTGGATCTACCACCGTCACCGGGAAACTGTCGAAGGCGGGGCGGTGTCGGATTGCGGGGTGTCCGCGGCATGGATGCCGCGGCCAAGCCCCCATGGACGGGTTTACGGCGTCCCCGCAATCCCACACCGCCCCGCCCAACCCCACAGAAAGCCCAGAGCCGGCTGTTGCCCTTGCTGTTGCCTCTGCGGGCGCAGGGCTGCAAGCCCTGCCGATACCCTCACTGTGCTGGGCAGTAAGCCTTGATGGCCGCCTCCGCCAATCCCCTCTGCGCGGTGTGCTGCTCCGGGGTCAACGGGGTATCGGCCTTGCCATCGCCATCGGTGTCCTGCATCACCTGGCCACCGCCGTCCAGCAGGGCCAGGTTGGCCCGGGCCGTGCTGCACTGCTCGGGGACCGGCGCGGCCGGGGCCTCGCTGCTGGCTGCGGCCTGCGGGGTGCGCGCCTGCTCGCGGGTCTCGTACTTCCGGCCCGCCGGCGGGGTCTCCGAGTACTGGGTCACGCCCCGGGCGTCCTTCCATTTGTAGACGGGACCGGCCACGGCGTTGGCACTGACCAACAGCAGCAGGCATCCAAGGCAGGACAGGGCACGCATGGCAGACTCCACGGAATGGGCGCAGAACATCGATTGCAGCATTGGCGCCGACCGCTGGCAAGTCGATTAAACTGGATTCCATGGACCCGATCACACCGCCGCCGCGCTCGCGCACGATTTACCTGCTGCCCAACCTGTTCACCACCGCCGGCCTGTTCGCCGGCTTCTACGCGATCATCGCCGCGGCCAATGGGGATTTCGTCAACGCCAGCATCGCCGTGTTCGTGGCGGCGGTGATGGATGGCCTGGACGGGCGCGTGGCGCGCCTGACCGGCACCAGCAGCGAATTCGGCGTGCAGTACGACTCGCTGGCCGACCTGGTCAGCTTCGGCATGGCCCCGGCGCTGGTGATGTACCACTGGTCGCTGTCGTGGCTGAAGTTCGACGATCCGCTGCTCGGCCGCGTCGGCTGGGCCGTGGCCTTCCTGTATGCGGCCTGCGCGGCACTGCGCCTGGCCCGCTTCAATACCCAGGTGGCGGTGGTCGACAAACGCTGGTTCGTCGGCCTGGCCAGCCCGGCCGCAGCGGGCCTGATGATGTCCTTCGTCTGGGCCTTTGCCGATGGCAACCTGGGCTGGGACGGCAACCAGCTGCGCTATGTGGCGCTGGCGGTGACGATCATCGCTGCGCTGCTGATGGTCAGCCGCATCCGCTTCTGGAGCTTCAAGGGCGGCGGTGCCAAGGGCACCCGTTCGGACCGCGTGCCGTTCCTGGTGCTGGCACTGGTGCCGGTGGCCATCGCCATTGCAGTCATCGACCTGCCGCGCGTGCTGTTCGCGGTCGGCATCCTGTACGCCTTGTCCGGCCCGGTGATGTGGGCCGTGCAGCGCCTGCGCAAGAAAACCGAGGCGGCGTGAGCCAGGACCTGCCCGTGCTGTGGTCCCCGGCCCAGCAGGCCTGGCTGCAGGCCATGGGCTACACCGTCTATCACGACGGCCAGCTTGCGGCCGAGCTGGACGCCGCGCTGCAGTTGAGCGTGGCCGAAGCCGAGGCCAGCGTTGCCCCGCCACACCCGGTGCCGCCGCTGGAGGCGGCGCGCGCACTGCCGGCCAGGCCGGCGCCCGCCACCGGCCAGCAACGCCCGGCACCGCCGCGCCGCGAAACGCCGGTCAGGGCGCCGGACACCGTGCCGGCCGCTGAGCGACCGTTGCCCAGCGGCACCGCGCGGGAACCGGTGGTGCGCCTGCCGGACCGTCTGCAGATCGCGCTGCTGCGCGCGTCCGGCTGCAACCCGAATGACCCGGCCACGCAGGCGCTGATGGACAGCTGGCCGCTGGACCAGCTGCGCCGCGATCCGGCGGCCAAGCGTGCGCTGTGGCCGCAGCTGCGAGCCCTGCGCAAGCGGGGAACGCCATGAGCGCGGTGACCCGGCCCGGTCCGGTCAGCCTGCGCGCGCTGCGCGAGAGCGACCTCAATGCCGTGATGGCGATCGAGCTGCGGGGCTATCCCTTCCCCTGGACCCGCGGCA
This sequence comes from Stenotrophomonas pavanii, assembly GCF_900101175.1. GTDB lineage: Bacteria > Pseudomonadota > Gammaproteobacteria > Xanthomonadales > Xanthomonadaceae > Stenotrophomonas > Stenotrophomonas pavanii. Next base: position 244,167 of record NZ_FNFQ01000003.1, read on the forward strand.
TCTTCATCGACTGCCTGCGCGCCGGCTATCCCGGCCTGGCGATGGAGCGCGATGGCCTGCTGGTCGGCTATGGCGTGCTCAGCATCGCCGCCGATGAAGCGCACGTGCTGAACATCTGCATCGATCCGCTGGCGCAGTCGCGCGGGCTGGGCCGCCAGCTGCTGCGCGCGCTGGTACGGCTGGCCGCCGATCGCGGCGCACAGCGCGTGTTCCTGGAAGTGCGCCCATCCAATACGCCGGCATTGGCGCTGTACCACAGCGAAGGCTTCAACGAGATCGGCCGACGCCCGCGCTACTACCCGGCTGCACAGGGCCGCGAGGATGCGGTGGTGATGGCCATCGAGCTGGTCGACGGCGACCTGCAGGCGATGCCGCCGCTGTGACGGAGAAGGGTTGCCGGCCAGCGGCCGGCACTGCCGATGCGTCGCTCACGCCAGGCGCAACGCCAGCACACCGCCGACGATGAGCACCGCTGCCAGCCAGCGCGCGCGGGGTATCCGTTCGCGCAGCAGGAACACCGAGATCAGCAGCGCGAACAGGATCGAGGATTCGCGCAGCGCCGAGACCATCGCCACCGGCACCTGCGTCATGGCCCACAGCGCCATCGCATAGGAGGCGGTGGTGCCGACGCCGCCGGCCAGCCCCAGCGGCCAATGCTGCCGTGCATAGTGCAGCACCGCGCTGCCGCGCGTGTACACCGCCCACAGCGGCAGCGGGATGCCCGACAGCAGGAACAACCACAACGTGTAGCTGAGCGCGTTGCCGGACTGGCGTGCGCCGTGCGCGTCGACCAGCGTGTAGGTGGCGATCATCGCTGCGGTCAGCAGCGGCAGTCGCAGTTGGCCGCGCCGTGCACCCAGCGCCATGCACAGGATGCCGGTGCTTACCAGCACCACCCCGAGCCAGGCTGCCGCCGGCAGCGTCTCACCCAGCAGCGTGCCCGCCAGTGCGACCAGGATCGGCGCGCAGCCACGCATCAGCGGATAGGCCAGGCTCATGTCGACCTGCTGGTAACAGCGCGCGACCAATCCGTAGTAGGTCACCTGCAGCAGCACCGACGCGGCCAGCCAGGGCCAGCTGTGCGCGGCCGGGAACGGCAGCAGGGGCAGCGCAGCGGCGGACAGCAGCGCTGCGCTTCCGGTAACCAGCACCGTGCCGAGGAACTTGTCCGGCCCGCGTTTGACGATCGCGTTCCAGCTGGCATGCAGCGCCGCGGCAGCGAGGACCAGCAGGAAGATGGAAATCGGCATCCGGTGATGATGCCATGCGAGAGAAATGCAGAGTCGAGCCATGCTCGACTGCTGTCATGCGTCGAGCACCGCTCGACTCTACAGAAGGAAACGCCGGGCAGTGCCCGGCGTTTCCCTGCGGCGGTTACAGCTTCGCGCGCTGCTCGCGCAGGCCGGCCAGCTGGGTGTTCCAGTCGACCAGGCGCACGCGTTCCTGCTCGACCACCGCCGGCGGCACCTTGTCGGTGAACCTGGCCAGCTTGGTCTCGCTCTTTTCCTGTTCGCCTTCCACGCGCTTGATTTCCTTGTCCAGGCGCGCACGCTCGGCATCAAGATCGACCAGGCCTTCCAGCGGCACCAGCAGCTTCAGCTCGCCCACGATCGCGGCGGCAGCCGGCGGCGCGCTTTCGCCTTCGGCCAGCCACTGGATGCTGTCCAGCTTCAGCAGGAACGACAGCGAGGCGCTGAAGCGCTCGATGCGCACCCGGTCCTGCGCCAGGCCGGCCTGCAGGCGCAGCGGCACCTGCCTGGACGGCGCGACGTTCAGTTCGCTGCGCACGCGACGCACCGCACTGATCACCGCCTTCAGCCATTCCACGTCGGCCTCGGCCTGGGCGAAATCGCCCTCGAACTCGGCGGCGGTGGGGTACGGGCGCAACGACAGCGTGGTTTCGGCCAGGCCCAGGCGCGGCGCCAGCTGCTGCCACAGCTGTTCGGTGATGAACGGCGTCAGCGGGTGCAGCAGGCGCAGCAGCGCTTCCAGCACGTACAGCAGGGTGTGGCGGGTGCTCTCGGCGTCGGCGGCGTCGGCGCCGTTCAGCGCCGGCTTGCTCAGTTCCAGGAACCAGTCGCAGAACGCGTTCCAGGCGAATTCGTACAGGCACTGCGCCAGCAGGTCGAAACGATAGGCGGCGAAATGGCCCTGTGCCTCGGCGGTGGTGGCGGCCAGGCGCGCGAGGATCCAGCGCTCGGCATCGGTGCGCGGCTTCGGCACGCCGGTGAACGCAGCACCTTCGGTGTTCATCAGCGCGAAGCGGCTGGCGTTCCACAGCTTGTTGCAGAAGTTCTTGTAACCCTCGGCGCGGTTCATGTCGAACTTGATGTCGCGGCCGTGGGTGGCCAGCGCGGCGATGGTGAAGCGCAGCGCATCGGCGCCGTGGGCCGCAATGCCGTCCGGGAATTCCCTGCGGGTGGCCTTCTCGATCTTCTCTACCATCTTCGGCTGCATCAGGCCGCCGGTGCGCTTGGCGACCAGGTCGTCGATGCTGATGCCGTCGATGATGTCCAGCGGGTCGAGCACGTTGCCCTTGCTCTTGGACATCTTCTGGCCTTGGCCGTCGCGGATCAGGCCGGTGAAGTAGACGTCCTTGAACGGGATCTTCCCGACCAGGTTGTCGGTGGCCATGATCATGCGCGCCACCCAGAAGAAGATGATGTCGAAGCCGGTGATCAGCACCGACGACGGCAGGTAGCGGTCGAAGCCGCGCTCGGCCATGGCCTGTTCGTTGGGCCAGCCCAGGGTGGAGAACGGCCACAGCTGCGAAGAGAACCAGGTCTCCAGCACGTCGCTTTCCTGGTTCAGCACCACCTCGCTGCCCAGGTTGTGCTTTGCCCGCACCTCCTCTTCGCTGCGGCCGACGTAGCAGGTGCCGGTAGCGGCGTCGAACCACGCCGGAATGCGATGGCCCCACCACAGCTGGCGGCTGATGCACCAGTCCTGGATGTTGTTCATCCAGTGGCGGTAGGTGTTGATCCAGTTCGGCGGCACGAAGGCAATGCTTCCGTCCTCGACCAGTTCCAGGCCACGCCTGGCCAGCTCGTCCATCTTCACGAACCACTGGTCGGTCAGGTACGGCTCGATCACCTGGCCGGTACGGTCGCCGCGCGGCACCTGCAGCTTGTGCGCCTTGGTTTCGACCAGGATGCCGAGGTCTTCCAGTTCGGCCAGTACGGCCTTGCGCGCGTCATAACGGTCCAGGCCCTGGAAGCGCTCGGGCGCGTTCTCGTTCAGCGCCGCCACCGGGGTGAACAGGTTGATCATCGGCAGGCTGTGGCGCACGCCGACTTCATAGTCATTGAAATCATGGGCCGGGGTGACCTTGACCACGCCGGTGCCGAACGCGCGGTCCACGTACTCGTCGGCAATCACCGGCACGCGGCGGCCGGTCAGCGGCAGCACCACGCTCTTGCCGATCAGGTGCGCGTAGCGCGCATCTTCCGGGTGCACCATCACCGCGGTATCGCCCAGCAGGGTTTCCGGGCGGGTGGTGGCGACCACCAGGTAGTCGCGGGTTTCGCGCAGGGTTTCCACGCCGTCGGCATCGCGCTCGACGTGCTCGTAGCTCAGGCCTTCATCGAGCGTGTAGGCGATCGACCACAGGAAGCCATCTTCCTCGGCGCTCTCCACCTCCAGGTCGGAAATGGCGGTCTTCAGCACCGGGTCCCAGTTGACCAGGCGCTGGCCGCGGTAGATCAGGCCCTGCTCGTACCAGCGCACGAACGCTTCGTTGACCGCCGCCGACGGCTGCGGGTCCATGGTGAAAGTGCTGCGCGACCAGTCGGCGGAGGTGCCGAGGCGACGCATCTGGCGCTCGATGGTGTCGCCGGACTGCTGCTTCCACTCCCAGACCTTGCCGATGAAGCCTTCGCGGCCCAGCGAGTCGCGGGTCTCGCCCTTGCCTTCCAGCGCCAGGTTGCGGCTGACCACCATTTCGGTGGCGATGCCGGCGTGGTCGGTACCGACCTGCCACAGCGTGTCGTAGCCGCGCATGCGGTGGTAGCGCACCAGCGCATCCATCAGGGTCTGCTGGAACGCGTGGCCCATGTGCAGCGTGCCGGTCACGTTCGGCGGCGGCAGCAGGATGGTGTACGGCTCGCCCGTGCCGGACGGCTTGAAGTGGCCGGCCTTCTCCCAGGCCTCGTAGAGGTCGGTCTCGAAGGACGTCGGGTCGTAGCTGGAGGCGAGTTGGGTCATGCGGGGGAACCAGGAGGTAATCGTTGAAGGATCAGGGCACGGCGGCGGCCCATCAAGGGGGCCGGGGCGCGCTTACATGTCGTGCTTGTTCAGGTCGTAACCGGCCGCCTTGTACTGGCGCCAGCGCTCGCGCAGCGGTTCGCGCGCTTCCGGATCGGCCGGAACCACTTCCAGCACGCGCTCGCACTGGCCCAGCCAGGGCGCGTCGCGCAGGTTGATCACCAGCGGACGCGCCGGTGCCTCGGTGCCGGGCACGGCGATCAGCACCAGGGCTTCTTCCTCGTCCATGTCTTCCCCGGCAATCTGGTGCGGGATGTAGGCATCGTTGTCGAAGGCCCACAGCAGCTCGTCCAGCTCCTCGGCCTGGGCCTGGTCGCGGGCCAGTACCAGGGTGAACAGCCCGGCGTCGTTGGCCTTGCGCGCCAGTTCGCAGACCAGGCGCAGGGGCTCGGTCAGGAAGCGGGGCTTGGCGATCAGGTAGAAGTCGGCGCGGGGCATGGCAGGGTCCGGGTCAGGCAGGGGCCCGGCAGTGCCGGGCGAGGCCCCGGCCGGCGTCTGCCGGCCAGGGTCGGGTACGGCATCAGGCGCGGGCGACCTGGTCCAGCAGCCACTGGCTCAGCAGGCCGACCGGGCGGCCGGTGGCCATGCCGCGCTTGCCTTCATCGCTGGCCACGCCGGCGATGTCCAGGTGGGCCCAGCGCTGGCCTTCGGTGAAGCGCGACAGGAAGCAGCCGGCGGTGATCGCGCCGGCCCAGCGGCCGCCGATGTTGTAGACGTCGGCGAAGGTCGAATCCAGCATCGGCTGGTATTCGTCCCACAGCGGCAGGCGCCAGGCGCGGTCGAACACCTGCTCGCCGGCGGCCAGCAGCTCGCTGGCCAGGTCGTCGTGCTTGCTCATCAGGCCGGCGGTCTGGTGGCCCAGGGCGACCATGCAGGCACCGGTCAGGGTGGCGACGTCGACCAGCGCGGCCGGTTCGAAGCGCTGCGCGTAGGTCAGTGCGTCGCACAGGATCAGGCGGCCTTCGGCGTCGGTGTTGCCGACTTCGATGGTCTTGCCCGACATCGAGGTGATCACGTCGGACGGACGGTAGGCGTTGCCGTCGATGGCGTTTTCCACCGCCGGCACCACCACCACCAGGTTCAGCGGCAGCTTGGCCTTGACCGCCGCGACGAAGGTGCCGATGACGTTGGCGCCACCGCACATGTCGTACTTCATCTCTTCGATGCCGCCCTGAGTCTTCAGGTTGACGCCACCGGTATCGAAGGTGATGCCCTTGCCGACCAGCACATAGGGCTTGGCGTCGCCGCCATTGTTCCACTTCAGCACGACCAGGCGCGGGCGGTTGGCCGAACCACGGGCCACCGCCAGCAGCGAGCCCATGCCCAGCGCTTCCATCTGGTGCTCGTCGAGGATCTCGGCTTCGGCACCGTCGTGCTCGCCGGCGAACTTCACGCCGACCTCGGCCAGGTAGGCCGGGGTGCAGTAGTTCGGCGGCAGGTTGCCCAGTTCGCGGGCGAACTCGACACCGGCAGCGATCGCCTGGCCCTGGGCCAGCGCCTGGGCGTCGTCACCGGCAATGGCGAGCTGGGCCAGGCCGGCATCGTCGGCCTTCTTCTTGCCCAGGGTGGCGGTGTAGCGATACGCGGCGTGATCGGCGGCGATCACCGCCTGGCGGATCGCCCAGGCCGCATCGCGGTCCTTCACGGCCACTTCGGACAGGGTGAACAGCGCGCTGCGGGCGGCACCGGCCTTCAGCGCGCGCACCGCATCGCCCACGGCCTTCAGGTACTGCGGCACGCCGAAGCGGGCGGCGTCGCCCAGGCCGACCACCAGCACGCGCGGCGCGGTCACGCCCGGCAAGTCGTGCAGCAGGGTGGTCGCGCCGGTCTTGCCGGACAGGTCGCCACGCTGGGCCAGAGCGGCCAGGCGGCCACCGCTGGCGGCGTCCAGGGCCTGCGCGGCCGGGGTCAGGGTATGGTCGGCATACGCACCGACCACCAGGCAATCAACGGTGGCGGCGGCCGGAGCAACGTGGTTCAGGGTGAATTCGAGGGCCATTGAGCAGATTCCATTGGCGAGTCCGTACAATCGCAGGCCGTTTACGCCCAGACAGTAGACTGGGCGGCACCGCGAACGAACCCCAGAGTTTAAACCACCGCCCCATGCTGAAGCTCGACCGATACCTGCTGGGCGATTTCGTCCAGAGTTTCCTGGCTACCCTGATCGTCCTGCTGGTGGTCAGCGTGGGCGGCGTGCTGGTGGACATCCTCGGCAACATCGCCGACGGGCGCCTGCCGGCCAAGCTGCTGTTCTCGCAGCTGGGCCTGCAGTTCATCGCCTACCTGCCGCTGATCCTGCCGCTGGCGCTGATGCTGGGCCTGCTGCTGGCCATTGCCCGCCTGTACCGCGACTCGGAGATGGCGGTCATCACCGCGATCGGGGTGGGCCCCAAGCGGCTGCTGCGGCCGCTGCTGATGCTGGTGGTGCCGGTGGTGCTGCTGGTCGGCGCCTGCTCGCTGTGGCTGGGCCCGTGGGCCGGCCGGGTGGCCGAGCAGATGATCATCGAGGCCAACCGCAGCGTGCTGATGGCCGGCCTGGAGCCGGGCCGTTTCACGCCGCTGCCCAACGGCGGCGTGGTCTACCTGTCCTCGATCTCGCCCGACGGCACCCAGCTGGGCAAGGTGTTCCTGCAGCGGCAGAAGGACGACCGCCTGGAAGTGGTGTCGGCCAACAGCGGCCGCATGTACTTCGAGGGCACCCGCCAGCGTTTCCTGGAGCTGGATGATGGCCACCAGGTGGAGGGGCCGGTGGCCGGGGCGCTCGATTACCGGCTGGCGACCTTTGCCCGCAACGACGTGGCCCTGCCCGACGGCGCGCAGACCCGCACCGAGGACGACCCGGAACTGATGCCCACCCTGCAGCTGATCGGCGATGCGCGCCCGCAGGCGCAGGCGCAGCTGCATCGCCGCCTGGCACCGCCGCTGATCGCGCTCGCCTTCGCCCTGCTGACCGTGCCGCTGGGCCGCAGTTCGCCGCGCCAGCAGCGTTATGGCCGCATGATGCTGGCCCTGATGGCCTACATGGTGGGTACCAACCTGATGTTCATCGGCAGTGGCTGGATCGCCAACGGCAAGATTCCGGCCGCGCTTGGCCTGTGGTGGTTGACGGTGCCGCTGCTGGCGCTGGCGATCTGGATGTATGTACGTGATGGCCGCCTGGGCCGCCCGAAGGGAGCCCGCGCATGAGGCTGCGCCCGATGCGTTTCGACCTGTACCTGGGTCGCTCGGTGTTCACCACGGTGCTGCTGACCTGGGCGGTGCTGGTCGGCCTGGACGTGGTGATGGCCTTCTCCGGCGAGTTCAAGGACATCGGCAAGAACGGCTATACGCTGGGCCATGCCGCTGCCTGGGTGCTGTACACGGTGCCGCGCCGCGCCTACACGATGTTCCCGACCGCCGCGGTGATCGGTGCACTGATGGGCCTGGGCCAGCTGGCGGCGACCTCGGAGCTGACCGCCCTGCGTGCGCTGGGCCTGTCGCGCAAGCGCCTGAGCGTGTCGGTGGCGATCGCGCTGTCGCTGCTGACCGCGGTGATGGTGCTCAGCGCCGAGACGCTGGGCCCGTGGGGCCAGGACCGCGCCGACGCACTGAAGTCCAGCGCCAAGTGGGGCCGTGACATCTCCACCACCCGGTACTCGGGGCTGTGGGCGCGCGAAGGCGACACCTTCCTCAACGCCCAGAGCGGCGAGGAGCAGCTGGTGGGCGACAAGGGCACGCGGCTGATCCTGCGCGACGTGCGCCTGTACCGGATCGCCGAAGACGGCAACATCGCCTCGCTGACCCATGCGGCCACGGCCGAGCATGACAAGGACGGCTGGGTGCTGACCGGTGTGCGCCGCGATACCTTCGGCGAGCGCTCGGCCACCCGCCAGGAAGTGGCGCGTGAGCCGTGGAACTCGAAGCTGGATGCGGCGGCGCTGGCCACCGGCATCGCCAAGCCGCGCAATCTCAGCGTGGCCGAGCTGAGCACCAGCATCGCCTACCGCCAGCGCAACGGGCTGGATGCGCGTGATTTCGAGGATGTGTACTGGAGCCGCTGGTTCTACCCGGTGAACGTGCTGGCGCTGTGCCTGGCGGCGGTGCCGTTCGCGTTCGGGTCGCTGCGCAGTGGCGGCATGGGCAAGCGCCTGTTCCTGGGCATTCTGTTCGCGCTGGGCTTCTGGCTGCTGCAGCTGTTCTTCGGTCGCATGGCCGGCGCGCTGAAGTTCGATTACCGCATTGCCTATGCGCTGCCGCCGATCGTCATGCTGGCCGTGTCCGGACTGTTGTTCCGGCGCAAATCGGGCTGACCCTCGTTGGTGTAGCGCCGAGCGCTGCGCAGGATCGGATTGAAAGGTGACGCATCACCGCTTGGGCATGCGCACCAGGCGGGTACCGCTGGCGCGGTCGTGCCAGGTCAGCCGTTCGCGGTCGAGCCACGCCCACCAGAATCCCAGCCCGCCCAGCAGCAGTGACAGCGTGCCAATGGCGAAGCGCCGCCATAGCTGGCCGCGCCGCAACGGCGTGCCATCGCGCGATTGCACTTTCAGCCGCCACGGGCGCATGCCCAGCGTCTGCCCGCCGCGACGCCAGCTGGCAGTGGCGTACCAGCCGGTGATGACCCAGCAGGTCGCCCACAGCAGCCACTGCCAGGCACTGAAGGGCGCGATGTTCTCGCGCTGCGCGTGGCCGCTGAAGGTGTAGGCCAGGGTGAACAACGTGCCGGCCAGCATCCACAGCGCCAGCACCGGCAACGCGTCGTAGACCATTGCCAGCAGGCGCCACGGCAGCAGTGCGCGCGGGCGGGGCAGTTCGCTGGCGGCTGCAGGGGCCGTGTCGGTGGCGGGGCGGGACATGCGCCGAGCATACGCAAAGCTGGCCGTGCCCGCAGTGGCCCTCGTATCCTGCACGCATGGCCCTTGTTTCCACCCCCGCCGAACGCCGCCAGCTGGTCCAGCAACTGCCCGAACTGCGCGCCGACGACAGCGCACGCATCCAGCGCTTCCTCGATGCGATCTGGGCCGAGAATGGCCTGGCCCGCGCCACCCTCGACAGCTACCGCCGCGATCTGGAAGGCCTGGCGCGCTGGATGGATGGACGTGACGGTGGCCTGGCCGGCATCGAGCGCCCGGGGTTGTTCGATTACCTGGCCTGGCGCACCCGCCATGGCTGGTCGCCGCGCAGCAATGCGCGGTTGTTGTCGGCGCTGCGGGCCTTCTTCGCCGATGGCGTGCGCCGTGGCGAACGCAGCGAGGATCCCAGCGCGCTGCTGGATCCGCCCAAGCTGCCACGCTTGCTGCCCAAGGCGCTGGCCGAAAGCCAGATCGATGCGCTGCTGGCGGCGCCTGACATCGACAGCCCGCTGGGGCTGCGCGACCGCGCCATGCTGGAGCTGATGTACGCCGCCGGCCTGCGCGTCAGCGAGCTGGTGCTGCTGCCGGCCACCGCGGTCAACCTGCGCCAGGGCGTGCTGCGGGTCACCGGCAAGGGCAGCAAGGAACGGCTGGTGCCGTTGGGCGAGGAATCGCAGCACTGGCTGGAGCGTTACCTGCAGCAGTCGCGCCCGCAGCTGGTCGGCAAGGGCAAGGTGCAGGCCCTGCCCGATGGGCAGACCCCGTTGTTCATCGAGCCGACCCTGCAGGCGCTGACCCGGCAGGCATTCTGGCACCTGGTCAAGCGCCACGCGCAGGTGGCTGGCATCGACCCGGCACGGATCAGTCCGCATGGGCTGCGGCACAGCTTCGCCACCCATCTGCTCAACCGGGGTGCCGACCTGCGCGCGCTGCAGATGCTGCTCGGGCACAGCTCGCTATCCACCACCCAGATCTACACCCTGGTGGCGCGCGAACACCTGCAGAAGCTGCATGCCCGCCACCATCCACGCGGCTGAGCGCGGGCCTGAATCGCTGCCCGGGCCCGTCCGTGGCAGCGCGGCCCGCTGCCGGCGGCTGTGTCAGAATCCGGGATCTTCTTCTGCTGCGGATCGTTCCATGCTCCGATTTGCCATCGCCGCCGTGTTCGGTGCGCTCAGCCTGACCGCCTGCGCCCAGCCGGCCCCGCCGGCCGCCAAGGCGCCTACCGCTGCGGCCAAGGCCAGCCCGGCCGCGAACGCACCGGCCGACCAGGCGGTCCGTGCCGCGTTGACCGCGCTCAACCCGGGCTTCCAGGTCGACTACATCGGTGCTGCGCCGTTCCCGGGCTTCCGCGAGGTGGTGGTGTCCGGCCAGCTGCTGTACGTGTCCGATGACGGCCGCTACCTGTTCCAGTCGCAGCCTTACGACACCCGTGCCAAGGGCCCGGCCAACAGCGAAGGCCTGCTCGGCTACCGTCGCGGCCTGCTGGCCAAGGCCAACCACGGCGATCGCATCGTGTTCGCCGCGCCGAACGCGAAATACACCATCAGCGTGTTCACCGACATCGAGTGCGGATACTGCCGCAAGCTGCACCAGGACATCGCCGAGCTCAACCGCAACGGCATCACCGTCGAGTATCTCGCGTTCCCGCGCATGGGGCTGGGCAGCAAGGACTACACCGACATGATTTCGGTCTGGTGCGCAGCGGATCGTCGCCAGGCCCTGACCAACGCCAAGCGCGGCGGCAGCGTGCCGGCCAAGAACTGCACCAACCCGGTGGCGATGCAGTACGCGCTTGGCCAGCAGCTGGGCGTGAATGGCACGCCGGCGATCTTCGCGCCGGATGGCACCCAGCTGGGCGGTTACCTGCCGCCGGCACAGCTGCGTGCGGCGCTGGAAAAGCTGTCGGCCAAGCGCTGATCGGCGCTGCAGGCAGGAGGCCGGGGATGCGTGTATCGCATCCCCGGCTTTTTTATTACTTCAGGCCATCACTGACCGCCTTGGTCAGCGTGCCCTGCGCATCGTCACCGCTGAACTCCCAGACGAATGCACCGCCCAGGCCCTGGGTCTTCACGTAACCCATCTTGCGGGTGATGTTGGCCGGGGTGTCGAAGCTCCACAACGTGCTGCCGTTGTAGATCCAGGTGGCGCCGGCGGTGTTGTCGGTGTAGCCCGGCCACGCCAGGTTCTTCAGCACCTTCCAGTCCTCGATGCCGGCCTCGTAGGTACCCGGGGCGGCACCGCTCGCGGTCTGGTACAGGCCGTTGTTGGCATTGGCCACACCGGTCCAGCCACGCCCGTAGTAGCCGATGCCCAGGTTGAGCTTGGCGGCGGGCACGCCACGGCTGATGAAGGCCTCGATGGCGTCGTTGCTGTTGTACAGCTTCTGGTCGCCGGTGGACGGATCATTGGGCGAATCGAACAGCGCCGACTGGTGATTGGTCTTCGCATCCCACGCGCCGTGGAAGTCGTAGGTCATCACGTTGATGTAGTCCAGGTACGGGTGGTACGCGGCCGGATCGGTGACGCGGATCTTGTCGATGCCCGCACCCACCGCCACCGTCAGCAACAGGCCCGGACGCACTGCATCAAGCTGGCGGCGGAACTCGGCCATCAGCGCGGTGAAGTTGGCGTTGTCTTCCGGCTTGCCGCATTCGATGCCGCAGGCCACCGGGTATTCCCAGTCGATGTCGATGCCGTCGAACACGCCCAGCGCGGCACCGGCACCACCGGCACCGTCGGTCACCGGCAGGTTGCCCTTGATGTAGGCGTCGATGCACGAGGCGACGAACGCCTGGCGGTTTTCCGGACGCGCCGCGCTGGAGAAGCCGCGCGACCAGGTCCAGCCACCCAGCGAGATCAGTACCTTCAGGTTCGGATACTTGGCCTTGAGCTGCTTGAGCTGGTTCCAGTTGCCACGCAGCGGCTGGTCCCAGGTATCGGCACTGCCGCTGACGCTCTCGGCGGCACTGAAGGCCTTGGTGTAGTCGGCGAAGGCATCGCCACCGGCACCGCTGTTCGGATCCGACGGCTGGGTGATGCCCACTTCGCAGCGGTTGTTGCGCACGTTGCCGAACGCGTAGTTGATGTGGGTCAGGCGCGCGGCCGAGCCGCTGCTGTCGATGTTCTTGACCCGGTAGTTGCGGCCATAGATGCCCCACTGGGTGAAGTAGCCGATGACCCGCTTGCCGGTGGTGCCGCCGTCACCGGCCAGCGTGGTGGCGCTGATCTCGGTGCCTTGTGCCGAGGCATTGCCGGCGTTGTCGCGGGCACGTACGCGGTAGCGGTAGGTGGTCGATGCAGTCAGCCCGCCATCGACGTAGCTGGCGCTGGACGGCGAACCGACCAGGCTGCCGTTGCGGTACACGTCATAGCCGGCCAGGCCACTGCCGCCGGTGTTGTCGGTGGACGGGCTCCAGCTGAGGGCGATGCTGTTGGCGGTACGGGTGCCGACCGCCAGCCCGCCCGGCACGCTCGGTGCGGTGGTGTCGCCACCGGCGGCGTTGACGGTGATGGTGATCGTCGCGGTGCTGGCGGTGGCGTTGTTGTTGTCGGTGGCGACCGCGCGCAGGGTGTGGCTGCCGGCACTGGCATTGGCCCAGCTGGCCGCATACGGCGCACTGGTGGCCACGCCGAGCGTGCTGCCATCGCGGAAGAACTCGACCTTGGCGACGCTGCCGTCCGGATCACTGGCGGTGGCGGTCACGTTGACCGTGCTGCCGGCACTGAAGGTGGCACCGTTGGCCGGCGAGGTCAGGCTGACCACCGGCGGCTGGTTGACGCCGCCGCCATCGCAGGCGCCGAGGTTGGTGTAGTAGGGCGCACCGGCCGGATGGTCCGGCGGCGCGTTCCAGATGTCCTGGTTCGCCCGATAGAGGACGCCTCCTTTCTGCAGGGTGTCGCCGGCCCGGTAGATCTTGGCCTGGTCCCACTGCGCCACCCCGGCACAGCTGGCGGCCTGCGCCAGGCCGGGCAGGGCGGCGGTACCGGCGGCCAGGGCAAGTAGCCAGGCCAGGTGGCGGGGACGACAGCTTCGGGTCGAACGTTCGGCACTGCGCACAATCGGGTCGTACATGGGTGAGTCTCCGATCAAAGGGCGCGCGGGCCCCGATGGCGCCGCGCGTGACGCAGGTCCGGGCGTCGCCCGGGAAGGCGACGGAGGGGCCGGACGGAGGCACCTGGGAGGCCGGGGAGAGAGTCCGGCACCAGGTGGGGACAACGTTGTCATCAATTGCGTGGTCAATCCGTGAGCAAGCGCATGGTTCGGCGATTTGGGCGGAAAGCGGCGCTGGCGCGCAGTCGGCGGCCATCGGCGGAGCCCCCTCGTGGCTGGGGCTTGCCGCGAACAGCGGATTTCTGGGGATTGGCCGGGCGGGTGGGCTGCGCAGGGGGCGCTGCAAGTACGTCCATGTAAGCTCGGTCGCCGCATCCATGCGGCTCACGCCCCTGCGCAGCCCACCCGCCCGGCCACGGACAGGTTCCTGCGCGGCCAGCCACGAAAGACAGAACAAAAAATCAAAGCAAAAGCCGGTCGCTGCGCTCTTCAATGCCTGATTTCTGACATTTCCTGGTTGCCGGCCAGCGGCCGGCACTACCGGGGAGCATTCACGCATGGCCGCAGATCGCGGAAATCTGTCGGGGGCGGGGTGGTGGGGGCCAGCAGGACCGTTGGCGCCATGGATGGCGCCATCGAGCCCCCATGGATGGGTTTACGGCGTGTCCTGCTGGCCCCCACCACCCCGCCATCCCACGGGAACCCAGCTTTTGCTTGGGCCGTTGCTGCTGCTGTTGCTGTTGCCCTGGCCTCGGCGGGTGCCGGGCGCCGCCCGGCCAAAGCCATCCCCCTGCTTCCGGTACAATGTCGGGCCCGTTTCCCAACTACGGTTCCCCGGACATGATGGTCCTCGAGGGCGCGCCCGCCCTGTCGCCGTTCCGCCGCGAACGTCTTGAATCCCGCCTGCAGTCCATCGCTCCCTCCCTGCGCATCAGCGGTGCCTGGCACGTCTACTTCGTGCAGCCCGAAGGCAGTGCCGCCCCCGACCTGGCCACCCTGTGCCGCATCCTCGAAGCAGCGCCGCAGGGCGAGGCCGTGGCCGACGGCGCGGTCAGCCGCATCGTGGTGCCGCGCCTGGGCACGCTGTCACCGTGGTCGAGCAAGGCCACCGAACTGGTGCGCGGTGCCGGCCAGCCGGTGAGCCGGGTCGAGCGCGGCCTGCGCATCGACGTGCAGGGCTGGCCGGCCGATGCCGCCGCCCAGCAGGCGCTGGCCAAGGCGCTGCACGATCCGATGACGCAGTCGGTGCTGGAAACGGTCGAGCAGGGCCAGGCGCTGTTCTCCGCGCCGGCGCGGGGTGAGCTGGAACGCGTGCCGGTGGACCAGCTGGAGGCCGCCAACCAGCGCCTCGGCCTGGCCATGGCCCAGGACGAGATCGACTACCTGCGTGAACGCTTCACCGCGCTGGGCCGGTCGCCGTCGGACGTGGAACTGATGATGTTCGCGCAGGCCAATTCCGAGCACTGCCGGCACAAGATCTTCAATGCCAGCTGGACCATCGACGGCCAGGAACAGGACCGCTCGCTGTTCCGGATGATCAAGAACACCCACCAGCAGACCCCGCAGCACACGCTCAGCGCGTACAGCGACAACGCTGCGGTGATCGAAGGCCATCCGGCCTCGCGCTACCGTCCCGATCCGGCCAGTGGCGAATACCGCCGCGAGCCGCAGGTACCCAGCGCCTTCCAGATCAAGGTGGAAACGCACAACCATCCGACCGCGATCGCGCCGTTCCCCGGTGCCTCGACCGGTGCCGGTGGCGAGATCCGCGACGAGGGCGCGACCGGCCGTGGCGGCAAGCCGAAGGCGGGCCTGACCGGCTTCTCGGTCTCGCACCTGCGCATCCCCGAGCTGCCGCAGCCGTGGGAAGCGCCGCGCGCGCTGAACCCGCGCATGGCGCCGGCGCTGGAAATCATGACCGACGGCCCGCTCGGCGGCGCCGCGTTCAACAACGAGTTCGGCCGCCCCAACCTGCTCGGCTACTTCCGCAGCTTCGAATTGCCCGAAGGCGCCGATCTGGTGCGCGCGTACGACAAGCCGATCATGCTGGCCGGTGGCCTCGGCGCGATCGACCGCATCCAGGTCGACAAGATCCCGCTGCAGGCCGGTGATGCTGTCATCGTGCTCGGCGGGCCGGCGATGCTGATCGGCCTGGGCGGCGGTGCCGCCAGTTCGGTGGCCTCCGGTGAAAGCGCCGAGGACCTGGACTTCGCCAGCGTGCAGCGCGACAACCCGGAAATGGAACGCCGCTGCCAGGAGGTCATCGACCGCTGCGTGGCGATGGGCGCCAACAACCCGATCAAGTTCTTCCACGACGTCGGCGCCGGTGGCCTGTCCAACGCCATCCCCGAACTGCTGCACGACTCGAACGTCGGTGGTGTCATCGACCTGGGCAAGGTGCCCACCGATGATCCGTCGCTGTCGCCGATGCAGCTGTGGTGCAACGAGTCGCAGGAACGCTACGTGCTGGGCGTGGCCCAGGAACGCCTGGCCGAGTTCGCCGCGCTGTGCGCCCGCGAACGCTGCCCCTTCGCGGCCGTCGGCGTGGCCACCGCTGAAGAGCATCTGGTGGTGGCCTACGGCGCCGAGCCGGGCCACACCCCGGCCGATGCACCGATCGATCTGCCGATGGACGTGCTGTTCGGCAAGCCGCCGAAGATGCATCGCGACACCGCACATCCGCCGGCACCGCGCTGGCCGGCGCTGAAGACCGGCGGCCTGGACCTGCATGAGGCCGGCCTGCGCGTGCTGGCGCACCCGACCGTGGCTTCGAAGAATTTCCTGGTCACCATCGGCGACCGCAGCGTCGGCGGCCTGACCGCGCGCGAACAGATGGTCGGCCCGTGGCAGCTGCCGGTGGCCGATGTGGCGATCACCCTGGCCGACTTCGACGGCGTGGCCGGTGAGGCGATGTCGATCGGCGAGCGCACCCCGCTGGCCCTGCTCGATGCGGCGGCTTCGGCGCGCATGGCGGTGGGCGAAGCGCTGACCAACCTGTGCGCGGCCCCGGTCGATGCGCTGGATGAGATCAAGCTGTCGGCGAACTGGATGGCCGCGGCCGGCCACCCGGGCGAAGACGCGCTGCTGTACGACGCGGTGAAGGCGGTGGGCATGGAACTGTGCCCGCAGCTGGACATCAGCATCCCGGTGGGCAAGGACTCGCTGTCGATGCAGGCGCAGTGGCACGACCAGGGCGAAGCGCACAAGAGCGTGTCGCCGGTGTCGCTGGTGATCTCGGCGTTCGCGCCGGTGGCCGATGTGCGCCAGCAGCTGACCCCGCTGCTCGACCGCGACGTGGAAAGCGAGCTGTGGCTGATCGGCCTGGGGGCCGGCAAGCAGCGCCTGGGCGGTTCGATCCTGGCCCAGGTGCACGCCGACCATGGCGACCTGCCGGCCTTCGCCGGTGCCGCCCCGGACCTGGACGACCCGCAGCGCCTGCGGGGTTTCTTCGAGCTGATCCGCGATGCGCGCCAGGCCGGCCTGCTGCTGGCTTACCACGACCGCAGCGACGGTGGTGCCTTCGCCGCGCTGTGCGAAATGGCCTTCACCTCGCGGATGGGCCTGGACATCACCCTCGATGCGTGGGGCGATGATCCGTTCCGCAGCCTGTTCAATGAGGAACTGGGTGCGGTGGTGCAGATCGCACGCGAAGACCGCGCCGCGTTCGCTGACCTGGTCGAGCGCCATGCACTGACCGAATGCGCACAGCGCATCGCCAAACCGACCACCGCACCGGTGGTGCGTGTGTCGCTGGGCGGTGGCAACCTGGCCGAATGGCGCTGGGAAGCGCTGTTCGACGCCTGGTGGTCGGTCACTCACGCGATGCAGAAGCGCCGCGACAATCCGGCCAATGCCGACGCCGAGCGCGAGGTGGCACGTGCCTTCAGCGCACCGGGCCTGAAGCCGAAGCTCAGCTTTGATCTCAACGAAGATGTCGCAGCACCGTTCATCAGCACCGGTGCGCGTCCACGCGTGGCGGTGCTGCGCGAGCAGGGCGTCAACGGCCAGATTGAAATGGCCAACGCCTTCGAACGTGCCGGCTTCCGTGCCTTCGACGTGCACATGAGCGACCTGATCGAAGGCCGCGTGGCGCTGCAGGAGTTCACCGGCCTGGTCGCCTGTGGTGGCTTCAGCTATGGCGATGTGCTCGGTGCCGGCCGTGGCTGGGCCACCTCGATCCTGGAGCGCAGTGCGTTGCGTGATGCCTTCGCCGCGTTCTTCGCGCGCGAAGACAGCTTCGCGCTGGGCGTGTGCAACGGCTGCCAGATGATGAGCCAGCTCAAGGGCATCATTCCGGGTGCCGAGCACTGGCCGCAGTTCCGCCGCAATGCCAGCGAGCAGTTCGAAGCCCGTACCGCGCTGCTGGAAGTGGTGGAGTCGCCGTCGATCCTGCTGCGTGGCATGGCCGGCTCGCGCCTGCCGGTGGCGGTGGCGCATGGTGAAGGCCAGGCGGTGTTCGACACGGCCGTCGACCAGGCCGCGGCCCGCGTCTCGCTGCGCTACATCGATGGCCATGGCAACGTTGCCAGCCAGTATCCGCTGAATCCGAACGGTTCGCCGGACGGCATCACCGGCCTCACCAGCAGCGACGGTCGCGTCACCATCATGATGCCGCACCCGGAGCGCACCCCGCGCGCGCTCAACCTGAGCTGGGCGCCCGCCGAATGGCAGGGGGATTCGCCGTGGATGCGCATGTTCCGCAATGCACGGGTGTGGTGCGGCTGATCGCATCATCCCGCGCAGGGCGCAATGCCATCGCGTATGGAAAAACCCGCTGCATTGCCAGCGGGTTTTTCTTTGCGCGTGTGAAACTCCAGTCGCGCCCGCTAGTTACATCGATTTTCATGCGCCAGCCGTTCGTCACGTCTGCATAACGAAATCCTTTTATAAACCCGTGAAATAGTGAACTGCTTCACGGCAATAGGATTTGTCGTGTCAAAGTCTTGACGTTCTCCAAAGTTGCCGTTAACACTTGAAGCCCGTTTCAGAATCATTCATTTCGCAGTAACCGCTTGGCGCATGCGCTCGGGTTTCTGTCGCTGCGCGCCGTTCGGCAATACCCGCAGTAAATCACGCGAATAGACGCCCCCAGGGGGGACGTTGGGCCGCACGGCCCGGCGGTGGCGTTGCTTTGCCCAAAACCAGTCCAATCAGGAGCCGTACCGATGAATCGGATTTATCGCAAGGTCTGGAACAAAGCATTGGGTCAGTTGGTCGTGGCCTCGGAACTGGCCTCTTCCGACAGCAGCGGTGGTGTGGTCGACCAGCGCCGCGACACGACGCAGGCAACGCCAGCCGCGCTGGCTGTGGCACTGGGGCTGGTATTGGGATTGGGCATGAGCAGTGCCGCCGTTGCGCAGTCGGTGCAGATCGGCGGCAGCGCTACCTGCGTGGCGTTCAGTGGCAAGCTGCTGGAAAAGTGCCTGGTTGAAGGCACGGCCAGCGCCAAGGGCAGCAACGCGGTGGCGATCGGCGGCAACAGCAGCGCGAGCGCGGCCAACAGCGTGGCGCTGGGCGCCGGTTCCAAGGCCGCGCGCGCCAACACCGTGTCCGTCGGCGATGCCGGCAAGGAACGGCAGATCACCAACGTGGCCGCCGGCACCCAGGCCACCGATGCGGTGAACAAGGCGCAGCTGGATGCGCAGGCGCGCGCCACGCAGGCGGCGCTGGCGGACGTGGCCGCCGATGGCGAGCGCTATTTCAAGGCCGATGGCGCCGGTGATGACAGCGACGCAGCGAAGATCGACGGGCAGGGCGCGGTGGCCGCCGGTGCCGGTGCACAGGCGTTGGCCAACGCCACGACTGCCATCGGCACCCAGGCCATTGCCGCCGGCCTGGGCGCCAGCGCATTCGGCCAGGGCGCCCTGGCCATCGGCGACGCCAGCGTGGTGGTCGGGCAGAGCGCGGCCGCGTTCGGCCTCGGTGACACCGCTGTCGGCGCCAGCGCCTATGCCGCCAGCGAGAACGGCGCGGCTACCGCACTGGGTGCCTTGTCCGAAGCAAGCGCCGACGGCGCCACTGCCGTCGGTGGCGGTGCCGTGGCGATGGGTCCGGGCAGTACCGCTCTGGGCCGTGGCGCCACCGCCGCCAATGAAGCATCGATCGCGGTGGGTGCGTTCAGCACCGCCGTGGGTGAGTACAGCACCGCGCTGGGTTCCAACTCGGCGGCGGTCGCCACCGGCAGCGTGGCGCTGGGTGCCGGCTCGCTGGCCGACCGCGTCGATACGGTGTCCGTCGGTGCGGCCGAGTACGGCCTGACCCGCCAGATCACCAGTGTCGCGGCGGGCACCGAAGACACCGATGCGGTCAATGTCGGCCAGTTGAAGGACGTGGCCGCCGTGGCCGATGCCACCGCCAGGCACTTCCAGGCCACGGGCAGCCGCAACAGCGACGCGGGCGCGCTGGCCGAAGGCGACGAGGCACTGGCGGCCGGCGAGGCGGCCAACGCGATCGGCAACGGCACCACCGCTGTGGGCGCGGGCGCCAATGCCGTCGCACAGAACGCGACCGCGGTGGGCAACAACGCACTGGCCTCAGGTCAGAACAGCGCCGCGTTCGGCAACAACGCGCAGGCGAACGGCCCGGGCAGCGTCGCTGTCGGTGGTGCTGCGGTGGATGCCGATGGCAATCCGCTGATCACCAGTGGTGGCGTGCCGGTCGAAACCGGCGCCACCAGCGCCGGTGTCGGTGGCACCGCGGTGGGCGCCAGTGCCGAAGCCAGCGGCTTTGCGGCGTCGTCCTACGGCGTCGGTGCCTATGCCGCCGGTGCCCAGGCCTCCGCGTTCGGTGCGGTCGCCAATGCCATCGGTGATTACTCCACTGCGCTGGGTACGCAGAGCAACGCCACCGGCACCAGCAGCGTGGCCATCGGTGGCCCGGCCGACCTGATTCCGGGCCTGGGTTTCTTCGTGCAGACCCAGGCCAGCGGCGAAGCGGCGACGGCCGTCGGCGCCGGTGCCATCGCAAGCGGTGACCGCGCGGTGGCCAACGGCAGCCTGACCGAAGCCTCCGGCGCGGAATCCACCGCCGTCGGCTACTTCGCTTACGCCCCGGGTGAGAATGCCAGCGCACTCGGCGCGCAGACCTGGGCCAGCGGCGCACAGAGCACGGCCGTCGGGTACTACGCCACTGCGCGTGGCGCCAACAGCGTCGCGCTTGGCGCGAATTCCGAAGCGGTGCGCGCCAACAGTGTGGCCGTGGGCAGTGCCGGCAACGAACGGCAGATCACCAGCGTGGCCGCGGGCAGCGAAGCCACCGACGCAGTGAACAAGGCGCAGCTGGACGCCGTGGCCAGTACCGCGGACAACACCGCGCGCTTCTTCCAGGCCCAGCCGGAAGCGGGCAGTGATGCCGGTGCGCTCGCCGAGGGCGAAGGCGCGGTGGCGGCCGGTTCGTCGAGCAATGCGATCGGCGCCGGCGCGGTTGCACATGGCGCGGCCGCTTCGGCCATCGGTGACGACGCCGTGGCGGTCGGTCGCAACAGCAACGCCACCGGCAACGGCGGTGTTGCCATCGGTGGCCTCGGCCAGGCCTACGACGAGTACAACCAGCCGATCATCGGTGCCGACGGCACGGCGCAGCAGGTAGGCACCACCGCCGTCGCTAACGCCACCGCAGTGGGCAGCGGCGCACAGGCCACCGGCGCCGCCAGCAGCGCGTTCGGCAATGCGGCCAAGGCCAGCGGGGACAACAGCTTCGCTGCTGGCGGAACGTCGCGTGCAACCGGCGGCTACGCGGTTGCGGTTGGCGACAGTGCCTTCGCCAGCAGCGACGACAGCACCGCCGTCGGTGGCTACAGCTGGGCCACGGCCAGTGGCGCCAGTGCCTTCGGCTCCGGTGCGTGGGCCACGGCCACCAATGCCTCGGCGTTCGGCAATGCGGCGTGGGCCAGTGGCAGCGGCGCAACGTCCATCGGTTACAACAGCTGGGCCAACGGTGCCAGCGCCACGGCGGTCGGCCGGGGCGCCTTCGGGTATGGCGACAACAGCGTGGCGCTGGGCTTCCAGGCGCTCGGCAACAGCGTCAACAGCATCGCCATCGGCACCAACACGGTCGCCGGTGGTGAAAGCGCGATCGCGCTCGGCGCCGGCAGCAACGCCAGTGCCAGCAACGCCGTCGCGCTGGGCGCCGGCTCGGTTGCCAACCGCGCCCGCAGCGTTTCGGTCGGCAGCGCCGGCAACGAGCGCCAGCTGACCAACGTCGCTGCCGGTACCCAGGCCACCGACGCGGTGAACAAGGCACAGCTCGACGCGGTTGCGACCACCGCCACCACCACCAGCCGCTTCTTCCAGGCCAGCGGCAACGGCGACGACGTGGCCGGTGCCCTGGTGGACGGTGACAACGCGCTGGCGGCCGGTGATGCGGCCAATGCCATCGGCAACGGTGCCACCGCGCTCGGCAGCGGTGCCAACGCGCTGGCCACCAACGCGCAGGCACTGGGCTTCAACGCCCTGGCCAGTGCCGCCAACGCCAGCGCAGTCGGCGCCAACGCGCAGGCGACCGGCGAGTACGCCACCGCACAGGGTGCGGAGAGCGAGGCCAGCGGCGAGCAGAGCGCGGCGTTCGGCGCCGCCAGCATCGCCAGCGGCGCCGGCAGCACCGCCAGCGGCGTGCTGTCCGAAGCCTCCGGTGAGGAGGCCGTGGCGGTGGGTTACTTCAGCAACGCCAGTGGCAGCGGCGCCACCGCGGTCGGCAGCGAAAGCGTCGCCAGCGGCACCGCGTCGGCCGCGTTCGGCATCGGTGCCGAAGCGACCGGCGGCTACAGCACCGCCATCGGTGGCTACGCGCAGGCTTCGGCGTTCAACGCCACTGCCTTCGGCAACTTCGCCAATGCCTCCGGTTCCAACAGCGTGGCGCTGGGCGGCGACGCCGAAGCCTCGGGTGCCTACAGCACGGCCACCGGCCAGGGCAGCCTGGCGACCGGCACCAACAGCGTCGCCGTCGGCGGCTCGCTGTTCGGCGTGCTGGCCACCGAAGCATCGGGCAACTACTCCACCGCTGTCGGTGGCGGCGCCTGGTCGGCTGGCATCAACAGCACCGCGCTGGGCAACGCCGCCGAATCGCGCGCGGCCAATAGCGTGGCGCTGGGCGCCGACTCGATCGCCGACCGTGACAACACCGTGTCGGTCGGCGGCGGTGGCAACACCCGCCAGATCACCAATGTGGCCGCTGGCACGCAGGGCACCGATGCGGTCAACAAGAACCAGCTTGATGCCGTCGCCGCCGCAGCGGAAAAGACCAGCAGGCAATTCCAGGCCAGTGGCAACGCCGACGGTGAAACCGGCGCACTGGTCGAGGGCGACAACGCGCTGGCGGCTGGTGATGCGGCCAACGCGATCGGCAACGGTGCCACCGCGCTCGGTAGCGGCGCCAATGCACTGGCGGCCAACGCCACCGCCGTCGGCATCGACGCGCTGGCCACCGGCAACAACGCTGCGGCGCTGGGCAGCACCGCACAGGCCACCGGCGAGGACAGCCTCGCGCTCGGCACCGGCGCCAGCGCCAGCGAGCTGGGGGCCAGTGCCGTGGGTGCGCGGGCCCAGGCCAGCGGTGCGTACAGCACCGCAACCGGCACCGAATCCAATGCCAGCGGCACGCAGGCACTGGCCAGTGGCTTCCGCAGTGCCGCCTCCGCCGATGGCACCACCGCCGTCGGTGGCTATGCCGAAGCCAGCGGTCGCCTCGGCACCGCGCTGGGCTACGGTTCGGCCGCCAGTGGCGCCAACACCACGGCGGTCGGCTTCGGTGCCGCGGCGGCCGGTAGCGGCGCCGTTGCGGTCGGCCAGTCCAGCGAAGCCAGTGGCGCCGAGAGCGTGGCCATCGGTGGCAGCACCTTCTTCGGCCTGATCCCGTCGCGCGCCAGCGGCACCGGCGCGGCGGCCTTCGGTGCCGGCGCCTGGGCGACCGAAGATTACGCCACCGCGATCGGCTGGAATTCGTGGGCGGATGCGGCAGATGCCACGGCACTGGGCGCCAGTGCCACCGCCAGTGGGTTGAACAGCGTGGCGCTGGGCGCCGGCTCCAAGGCCGAGCGCGACAATACTGTGGCCGTGGGCACCGCCGGCGGCGAGCGCCAGGTGACGCACGTGGCGGCGGGCACCGAGGCCACCGACGCGGTGAACAAGGGCCAGCTGGACGCGGTTGCCAGCGTTGCCGACAGGACCGGCCGGCAGTTCCAGGCCAGCGGCAACGCCGATGGCGAAGCCGGAGCACGGGTGGAGGGCGACGATGCGCTCGCCGCTGGCAACGCGGCCAATGCGATTGGCAACGGCGCCACCGCAGTGGGCAGCGGCGCAACGGTGGTCGCGGCCAATGCCACCGCGGTCGGCGTCGACGCGCTGGCCACGGCCGAGCAGGGTGTGGCGATCGGCAGCGGTGCCAGCAGCACCGCAGGCGGTGCCGTCGCGCTGGGTGCACAGAGCAGCAGCGGCGGCGCCGCCAGCATTGCGATCGGCGCGCAGTCGCAGTCGCAGGGCATCGGGGCAACCGCTGTCGGCGGCATGGCCGAGGCCGCCGGCCTGGCGGCCACCGCAGTGGGCTACGGCGCGATCGCCGATGGTCGCGAAACCACGGCAGTCGGCAACTTCGCACAGGCCAGTGGCTGGCGCGCCACGGCGTTGGGTGCAGGCGCCAGCGCCGGCTTCTTCGGCACCGCGATCGGCAGTGCCGCGCAGGCCGCCGACGTGTCCACGGCGGTGGGCCAGGGCACCATCGCGGAGATCGCCGGCGCCGGCTTCGGCGTGCAGGCCAAGGCGGGCGAGTATGGCACCGCTCTGGGCAACAACGCCGCGACCGGATTGAACGGCGTGGCGGTCGGCTTCAATGCACTGGCCGGACAGGATGCCGCCAGCGTCAGCGCTGGCCGGTTCACCACCGCCATCGGCAGCGAGGCGTGGGCCACCGAAGACGGCGCCACCGTGGTCGGCT
Organism: Stenotrophomonas pavanii; assembly: GCF_900101175.1. Lineage (GTDB taxonomy): Bacteria > Pseudomonadota > Gammaproteobacteria > Xanthomonadales > Xanthomonadaceae > Stenotrophomonas > Stenotrophomonas pavanii. Next base: position 268,242 of record NZ_FNFQ01000003.1, read on the forward strand.
ACAACAGCTACGCGCAGGCCAGCAACGCGACGGTGCTCGGCAGCAACACCTGGACCACCAAGGACGCCGGCAACAGCGTCGCGTTGGGTGCGGGCTCGCTGGCCGACCGCGCCAACACGGTGTCGGTGGGTGCCGCGCAGGAGTGGGTCGATGCTGCCGGAGTCACCCACAGCGCGATCAACCGCCAGCTGACCAATGTCGCGGCCGGTACGCAGGCCACCGATGCGGTGAACAAGGGCCAGCTGGATGCAGTGGCCGCCACCGCCGATGCGGTCGGGCAACGCTTCAAGGCCAACGGTTCGGGTACCGCCAGTGCCACCGGCGCCGATGCCGTGGCCATCGGCGGCAACGCCAACGCCAGTGGCAGCCGCAGCAATGCGCTGGGCAGTGGTGCCACGGCCATCGGCAACGCGGCGCTGGCACTGGGCGCCAACAGCGGCGCCAGCGGCAACAACTCGGTGGCATTGGGTGCCGGTTCGCGTGCGCTGGAGGCCAATGTGGTCTCGGTCGGCGGTGGCAACGGCACCGCCGGTCCGGCCACGCGGCGCATCGTCAACGTGGCCGACGGCCGCATCGCGGCCGGCAGTACCGATGCGGTCACCGGTTCCCAGCTCAATGTCACCAACCAGCGCGTCGGCGCCGTGGAAACCCGGGTCGGTGATTTCGACGCGCGCATCGCCACGGTCGAGACCACGGCGGCCAGTGCGGTCGGCTATGACGATGCCAGCCGTGAGCGCCTGACCCTGTCCGGCATCCAGGGCACCACCATCGACAATGTCGGCGCCGGCAGCATTGCCGCCGGCAGCCGCCAGGCGATCAATGGCGGGCAGTTGTTCCAGTCGCTCAGTGACGCCGCCAGCTTCCTCGGCGGTGGCGCCAGCGTCGGCATGCAAGGCGTGTTCGTGGCACCGAACTATGTGATCCAGGGCGCTACCTACAGCAACGTCGGCGATGCGCTGGGTGCGTTGGACCGCAAGGTGAGCGAGATCGACCGCCGCACCGCCGGTGGCACGCGCGCCGGCACGGCCAGCCTGCGCGCAATGAGTGCGTCGCTGGATGACGGTTCGGCCAACCTGGGGGATGCCGCCGTGGCAGCCGATGCCGCACCGGCCGCGTCGACCGCAGGCAGCGCGCGCGTGCAGGGCACGCCGACCGTGGCCGCAGCGGGCGCCGGGATTCCGGTCGGAACCCCGGCAACCGGCGCCAACGCGGTGGCCATGGGCGAGGGGGCCGTCGCCAGCGGCGCGTCGTCCACGGCCATTGGCCAGGGTGCGAACGCCACGGCCGCAAATGCCGTGGCACTGGGCCAGGGTTCGGTCGCCGACCGTGCCAACACCGTGTCGGTCGGCAGCGAAGGCAACGAACGCCAGGTCACCAACGTCGCCGCCGGCACCACCGCCACCGACGCCGTCAACAAGGGCCAGCTGGATCGTGGCGTGGCCACGGCGAACAGCTACACCGACAGTCGCGTGCAGGCCGTCGCCGACAGCTTCGATGTGTTCAAGGGCGAAATCGATGGACGCCTGCGCCACATGGACCGCCGCATCGACCGCCAGGGTGCGATGAGCGCGGCGATGCTCAACATGGCCACCAGTGCCGCCGGCATCCGCACCCAGAACCGGGTCGGCGTCGGCATCGGTTTCCAGGGCGGCGAATCGGCGTTGTCACTGGGTTACCAGCGCGCGATCAGCGATCGCGCCACGGTCACCTTCGGCGGCGCCTTCAGCAGCGATGACAGCTCGGTCGGCGTGGGCGCCGGCTTCGGCTGGTAAGCCCGTCCATCGCGCCGGCGGCCACCCACGCCGGCGCATCACCTGCAACGAGGGCCTGGGGGGAGGTCACGGCAATCCCGGCTGGGCCGGCCGGGAGTCGTCAAGGAATGATGGCCGCAGTGTTGGTTCGATCCATGACCCAGAAGAGGAATTCGACGTGATCAAGAAGCAGAACCTTCGCATCAATGTGCTTGCCGCCGCCGTGCTGTCGATGACCGCGGTGGGTGCCGTCCACGCCGCCGGGTTGCCGACCCGTGAACCGGTGCGCCAGGCCAGCACCGCCGAGCCGGGCGCCGAGCGCATCATCGTCAAGTACCGTGCCGGCACCGCTGCGGCGGGCGACCGTTCGGCCAAGCTGTCCACCGTGCAGTCCGCGCTGACCCGCGCCAGCCTGTCCGGTGGCACCGCCCGCGCCAGCACGCTTGGCCCGCAGGTCGTGCGCAGGCTCGGCGTCGGTGCCGACCTGATCCGTCTGCAGGGGCGCCTGGCGCCTGCGGAACTGCAGCGCGTGCTGAAGGAACTGAAGGCCGACCCGGCCGTGCAGTACGCCGAAGCCGACGTGAAGCTGCGCCGCACCGAGCTGCGTGCCGGTGACGTGCAGCCGGCGCTGGCACCGAACGATCCGTACTACCAGCAGTACCAGTGGCACCTGCACAACGCCACCGGTGGCATCAACGCACCGTCTGCGTGGGATGTATCGCAGGGCGAGGGCGTGGTGGTGGCCGTGCTCGACACCGGCATCCTGCCGCAGCACCCGGACCTGGTCGGCAACCTGCTGGAAGGCTACGACTTCATCAGCGATGCCGAGACGTCGCGCCGTGCCACCAATGATCGCGTGCCGGGCGCGCAGGACTATGGCGACTGGGTCGAGAACGACAACGAGTGCTACACCGGCTCCGTCGCCGAGGACAGTTCCTGGCACGGTACCCATGTGGCCGGTACCGTGGCCGAGCAGACCAACAACGGCGTCGGCATGGCCGGTGTCGCGCACAAGGCCAAGGTGCTGCCGGTCCGCGTGCTCGGCAAGTGCGGTGGCTACCTCTCCGATATCGCCGACGCCATCACCTGGGCGTCCGGCGGCACCGTAGCGGGCGTGCCCGCCAATGCCAACCCGGCCGAGATCATCAACATGAGCCTCGGCGGCAGCGGCAGCTGTGACGGGACCTACCAGGACGCCATCAACGGCGCGATCTCGCGCGGCACCACCGTGGTGGTGGCCGCCGGCAACGAGACCGACAACGCATCCAAGTACCGTCCGGCCAGCTGCGATGGCGTGGTGACCGTGGGCGCCACCCGTATCACCGGCGGCATCACCTACTACTCCAACTACGGCACGCGCGTGGACCTGTCCGGCCCCGGCGGCGGTGGCAGCGTGGACGGCAACCCGGGCGGCTACATCTGGCAGTCCGGTTCGGATGCGGCCACCACCCCGCAGTCGGGCAGCTACAGCTACATGGGCATGGGCGGCACGTCGATGGCGTCGCCGCACGTGGCAGCGGTCGCTGCGCTGGTGCAGAGCGCGCTGATCGCCAAGGGCAAGGATCCGCTGGCCCCGGCGGCGATGCGCACGCTGCTGAAGGAGACCGCGCGTCCCTTCCCGGTCAGCATCCCGGCTGCCACCCCGATCGGTACCGGCATCGTTGATGCCAAGGCGGCGCTGGCCAAGGCGCTGGAAGAGCCGTGCACCGAGAACTGCGGGCCGGTGGCGACGCCGCTGACCAACAAGGCCGCCGTGGGGGGCCTGAACGGTGCGGCCGGCAGCAGCCGCCTGTACAGCTTCGAGGCGGCCGCCGGCAAGCAGCTCAGCGTGATCACCTACGGCGGTACCGGCAACGTCTCGGTCTACATCGCCCAGGGACGCGAACCGAGTGCCAGCGACAACGACGCCAAGTCGACCCGCCCTGGCACCTCGGAAACGGTGCGGGTGAACAAGCCGGTCGCGGGCACCTACTACATCAAGGTGGTGGGCGAAGCGGCATACAACGGCGTGAGCATTCTCGCCACGCAGTAAGCACCCGTTGTCGTAGTTGAACGGCCGACGCCCGTCACCCTGTGTGACGGGCTTCGTCTTTTTACGAAAGGTGGCCGCGGGGCAGCGGAAATCACGGCTTAACTGCTAAAGTCGGGCCGATTGACAGGAGAGTCATGTGAACGCGCTCGCTGCACCCGTTATCGACGACGCCGAAGGCCGCATCCTCGATGCGCTGCTGGCACGCGGCCGGCTCAAGGAAGGCGACCTGGCGCGCGCGCGGCCGCTGCATGCCGAGGCCGGCGGCAGCCTGCTGGGCCTGCTGGTGCGGCTGGGCCTGGTGTCTGAACGCGACCAGGCGCTGGCCAGCGCCGAAGTGCTGGGCCTGCCGCTGCTGGAGGGCAAGCAGGTGCCCGAAGCGCCGCCGCAGGCGCTGGCCGAAGGGTTGCCGCTGTCGCTGCGTTTCCTCAAGCAGTTCCACGTGTGCCCGCTGGAACTGGATGAACACGGGGTGCGGCTGTGGCTGGCCGATGCCCATGACGCCTATCCGCAGCAGGCCGTGCAGCTGGCGCTGGGGGTCCCGGTGACGCCGGTGCTGGGCATGCGCGCGGAGATCGATGATCTGGTCGAGCGCTGGTTCGGCCAGGGCCGCAGCGCGATGGGGGCGATCGTGGAAACCGCCGATGGCGAGGGCGGTGCCGTCGACGATATCGAGCACCTGCGCGATCTTGCGTCGGAAGCGCCGGTGATCCGCCTGGTCAACCTGGTGATCCAGCGTGCGGTGGAGCTGCGCGCCTCGGACATCCATGTCGAACCGTTCGAGAGCCGGCTGAAGGTCCGCTACCGCGTCGATGGCGTGCTGGTGGAGGGCGAAAGCCCGCCGGCCAACCTCACTGCCGCGGTGATCAGCCGCATCAAGATCATGGCCCGGCTCAACATCGCCGAACGGCGCCTGCCGCAGGACGGCCGCATCATGCTGCGCGTGCAGGGCAAGGAACTGGACCTGCGCGTGAGCACCGTGCCGACCGCGCACGGCGAAAGCGTGGTGATGCGACTGCTCGACCGCGAGACAGTGGTGTTCGATTTCCATCGGCTGGGTTTCACCGACGCCTTCCTGCCGCAGTTCCGCAAAGTGCTGGAACAGCCGCATGGCATCCTGCTGGTGACCGGCCCGACCGGTTCGGGCAAGACCACCACGCTGTACACCGCGCTGAGCCAGCTCAACACCGCCGACGTCAAGATCATCACGGTCGAAGACCCGGTCGAGTACCAGATCGAGGGCATCAACCAGATCCAGGCCAAGCCGCAGATCGGCCTGGACTTCGCCAATGCGCTGCGCAGCATCGTCCGCCAGGATCCGGACATCATCATGATCGGTGAAATGCGCGACCTGGAAACCGCGCGCATTGCGATCCAGTCGGCGCTGACCGGCCACCTGGTGCTGTCCACCTTGCACACCAACAATGCGGCCGGCGGCATCACCCGGCTGCTCGACATGGGCGTGGAAGACTACCTGCTCACCTCCACCATCAACGGCATCCTGGCCCAGCGCCTGGTACGCCGGCTGGAGCCGACCCACGCTGAGCGCTACGCAGCCTCGCCGGAGGAGATCGAACGGTTCGAACTGCGCCGCCTGCAGCCGCAAGGGCCGATCCATCTGTACCGCCCCAAGCCGTCTGCGCTGGCGCCGACCGGCTATCTGGGGCGTACCACCATCATGGAATTCCTGGTGATGAACGATGCGCTGCGCCGTGCGGTGATGCGTCGCGACGGCATGGGCGAGATCGAACGCATCGCCCGCGAGGCCGGCATGCGCACGATGTACGAGGATGGCCTGTCCAAGGCGCTGAGCGGGCAGACCACCATCGAGGAAGTGCTGCGCGTGACCGAGGAAAGCTGATGCGCGCAGGACGCCGGGGCTGACATGCCGAACTATCGCTACAAGGCGCTCAACCCGCATGGCGAGGTCTTCGACGGGCAGATGGAAGCGGCCAGCGAGGCCGAGCTGATCGCGCGCCTGCAGGACCAGGGCCACCTGCCGATGGAGACGCAGCTGGCCGACGCCGGCGCGATCGGCGGCAGCAGCTGGCGCAACCTGCTGCAGCAGCGCCCGCTGCAGGGTGCTGCATTGCTGCAGTTCACCCAGCAGTTGGCGACCCTGCTCGGTGCCGGCCAGCCGCTGGATCGCGCGCTGTCGATCCTGCTGGGCTTGCCCGAGGACGAACGGTCACGCCGCGCGATCACCGACATCCGCGACGTGGTGCGCGGCGGTGCGCCCCTGTCCACCGCGCTGGAACGCCAGCATGGGCTGTTCTCGCGCCTGTACGTGAACATGGTGCGTGCCGGCGAGGCCGGTGGCAGCCTGCATGAAACCCTGCAGCGCCTGGCCGACTACCTCGAGCGCAGCCGTGCGCTGCAGGGCAAGGTCATCAACGCACTGGTCTACCCGGCGATCCTGCTGGTGGTGGTCGGTGGCGCGCTGTTGTTCCTGCTCGGCTACGTGGTGCCGCAGTTCGCGCAGATGTACGAAAGCCTGGACGTGGCGCTGCCGTGGTTCACCAACGCAGTGCTGCAGCTGGGCCTGTTCGTGCGCGACTGGTGGGTGCTGCTGCTGGTGGTGCCCGGCGTGCTGGTGCTGTTTTTCGAGCGCAAGGCGCGGCAACCGGCGTTCCGTCTGGCGCTGGATGGCTGGCTGCTGCAGCGGCGTGGCATCGGCCGCCTCATCGGCGAGCTGGAAACCGCCCGGCTGGCGCGCACGCTGGGCACACTGCTGCGCAATGGCGTGCCGCTGCTGGGGGCACTGGGCATCGCGCGCAACGTGCTGGGCAACCGTGCCCTGGCCGCCGATGTCGAAACCGCCGCCGATGAAGTGAAGAACGGTGCCGGCCTGTCGCTGGCGCTGTCGCGCGGCAAGCGGTTCCCGCGCCTGGCGCTGCAGATGATCCAGGTCGGCGAGGAATCCGGCGCGCTCGATACCATGCTGCTGAAAGCGGCCGATACCTTCGAACAGGACAGCGCCCGGCGCATCGACCGCATGCTGGCGGCGATGGTGCCGGCGATCACCCTGGTGCTGGCCTCGGTGGTCGGTGCGGTGATCGTGGCCGTGCTGGTGCCGCTGTATGACCTGACCAATGCCATCGGTTGACGATGGCACGCTCCGCAACCCTGACACTCCGCAACTGAAAGGACCGTCCATGATTGCCAGTCGCCGACCGATCCGCCTTTCCTTCGCCGCCGCGCGCAACCAGTCGGGCATGAGCCTGCTGGAGATCATCATCGTCATCGTGCTGATCGGCGCGGTGCTGACCCTGGTCGCCAGCCGCGTGCTGGGCGGTGCCGACCGTGGCAAGGCCAACATCGCCAAGGCGCAGGTGCAGACCGTCGCCTCCAAGATCGACAACTACCAGATCGACACCGGCAAGCTGCCCGGCACGCTCAATGACCTGGTGACCGCGCCGGCCGGCGTCGGCGGCTGGCTCGGCCCGTACGCCAAGCCGGCCGACCTGAATGATCCGTGGGGCCACGCGCTGGAATACCGCGCGCCCGGCGAAGGCCAGCCGTACGAGCTGGTCAGCCTGGGCAAGGATGGCAAGGCCGGTGGCAGCAGCGTCGACGCCGATATCCGCTATCAGCCGTAACCGCGCATGACGCCTTTCCTGCCGCGCCGGGTGCCGCACCCGCGCCTGCCCGGCAGGCGCGCGGCGGGCCTGTCGCTGCTGGAGATGCTGCTGGTGATCGCGCTGATCGCGGCGATCGGCCTGATCACCGCTGCCGGCCTGTCACGAGGGTTCGCCGGCATGCAGCTGCGCGGCGCCGGGAAGGACATCGCCAACCAGCTGCGCATGGTGCGCGCGCAGGCGATTTCCCGTGGTGAGCCGCAGCGCTTCGTGATCGAGCCGGCGCGGCGGCGCTGGGAGGGAGCCAACCAGCGCCAGGGCGAGGTGCCGGCACAACTGCAGGTGCAGTTCGAAGGCGCCGCGCAGCTGGCCACCGCACCGGGGCAGGGCGTGATCGAGTTCCATCCCGATGGCGGCTCCAGCGGCGGCCGCATCCGGTTGCAGCGCGACGGCGCCGAGTGGCGCATCGACGTCGGCTGGCTCACCGGCGAGGTCCGCTCCGGGCCCTGGCGGGCGCCATGAAGCGGCGCGCGCGTGGCTTCACCCTGCTGGAAGTGATCATCGCCTTCGCCCTGCTGGGCCTGGCGCTGACCCTGCTGCTGGGCAGCCTGTCCGGTGGCGCGAAACAGGTGCGTGACGCCGAACTGCGCACGCGCGCGGTGCTGCATGCACAGTCACTGCTGGCCCAGGCCGGCGTCGACACGCCGTTGCAGGTGGGCAGCCAGCAGGGTGACTGGGAACAGGGACGCTATCACTGGGAGCTGCAGGTCCAGCCGTGGGTCGAACCACGCGCCGGCAACGTCGTGCAGGCCACGTCACCGGGGACCCCATGGCTGGCCGAGCTGCAGCTGCAGGTGCGCTGGGGCGACAGCGAGCGCGAACAACTGCACTGGCGCAGCTTGCGCCTGTTGCCGCCCGACCTGGAGAACGCGCGATGAAGCGGCGCGCCGCGGGCTTCACCCTGGTCGAAGTGATGCTGGCGACGGTGCTGCTGGCTGGCGGCCTGGCATTGGCCTTTGCCAGCGTGCGCTCGGCGATGGCGGTCAGCCAGCGCGGCGAGCAGATCGCTGCCGAAAGCGAACGCATGCGCGCCGTCGAGTCGTTGTTGCGCAGGCAGCTGGCGGGTGCACTGCGCACCCCGCTGGAGGCCCCGGACCCCACTCGCGAGCCGGTCTTCTTCCAGGGCGAAGAGCAGCGCATGCTGTTCGCCGCCGACCTGCCCGGTTACCTCGGCCGTGGCGGACCCTACCTGCACGCGCTGCAGGTGGACGGACGCGGTGGCCAACAGCGCCTGTTGCTGGACCTGGTGCTGCTGCAGGAAGGCGAGCGCATCGCCGAGAATCCGCCGCGCCCGCCGGAGGTGCTGGTGGAGAACCTGAAGTCGGTGCAGCTGCGCTACCGCGGCATCGATGCCAGCACCGGGCAGGTGACCGACTGGCTGCCGCGCTGGGATGACACCCGCCGCCTGCCGATGCTGGTGGAAATCCAGATCGTGCCGAACCGCGGCACGCCGTGGCCGCCGCTGGTGGTGGCGCTGCGTGCCGGTGGCAGTGGAGGCGCACGATGAGCCGGCAGGGCGGGGCGGCACTGGTGCTGGTGCTGTGGCTGATCGCGTTGATGACGGCGCTGGTCGGTGCCTTCGCGCTGAGCGCACGGGTCGAGCACCTGCAGCAGCGCGTGCTGGATGACGATGCACGCGGGCAGGAACGTGCGCGCGCCGGCCTTGAATATGCCCTGCTGCGGCTGTCGGCCGATCCGCAACGCGCGCCCTGGCGTGCCGATGGCCGTACCTACCGCTGGCAGTTCGACGACGCCAGCATCGAGATCAAGGTGCTGGACGAGAACGGCAAGATCAACCTGAATCTGGCCGATGCGGCGCTGCTGACCGCCTTCCTCAAGGCGCTGGGCGAAGACGATGCACAGGCCCGGCAGCTGGCCGGGGCGATCATCGACTGGCGCGACGAGGACAGCCTGCTGCAGCCGGGAGGGGGCGCCGAAGCGCAGGACTACGCCGCAGCCGGATTGCCCTACGGTCCCCGCAACAAGCGCTTCGAGACCCTGGGCGAGCTGCAGCGGGTACTGGGCATGCGCGGCCCGCTGTACCGGGCGATGCTGCCGCACCTGACCCTGTACAGCCGCCAGGCACGCCCGGATCCGCAGTTCGCCAGCGCACCGGTGCTGACCGCGCTGGGCCTGGATGCGGACAGTGTGATGGCGCAGCGCGCACAGCAGGAGCGTGATGCAGATTCCGCTGGCGGTACGACAACGCTTGCCAGCAGCAGCGGCACCTATAGTATCGAGTCCGGTGCCATCGACAGCAGTGGACGCAGGTCGGTGGTGCAGGCAGTGGTACGCAGTGGCTCGGGCGGGGTTCCCGGGCGGACTTACACAGTGCTTCGCTGGGAGCAGGGAATGACAGCAAGATGACGGCGTGGCAGGACAGTCTGCGGCAGGTGCAGGGCCGGATCGGCCCGGGCGCGGGCCGTTTCCTGCGCTGGTGGCGTCAATCGCTGCTGGCCTGGGTGCCGGTGCGCTGGCAATGGGCGCTGGGCTGGGGTCAGGCACGCCTGCTGTTGCAGCAGCAGGGGGGCGAGCTGCAGGTCTGGCGCGAGGCCGGTGAGCGCCGCGAAGCGGTGGCGCGCCTGCCGTGGCCGCTGTCGCCGGCGGACCTGGACCGCGTGCTGGAGCCTCGTCTGCGTACTCTGCCGCGGGTGTGGCTGCTGCCGGCGACGGACGTCCTGCGGCGTACCCTGCGCCTGCCCGCCGCCGCGGCCGATCGCCTGCGCGCGGTGGTCGGTTTCGAGATCGACCGGCAGACGCCGTTCGAAGCGTCCCAGGTCAGCTATGACGTGCGTGAACTGGGCGCGGCCGGCGAAGGCCAGCTGCAGGTCGAACTGGTGGCGTGGCCGTTGCGGCAGCTGGACGCATGGCGCAGTGGCGTGGGCTCGTGGGCCGACGCACTGGCCGGTGTCGATGCCATCGATGTGCAGGGCAACGTGCTGCAGGTGAACCTGCTGCCGCCCGCGCAGCGCCAGGTGCGTCCGGACCCGATGCGGCGCTGGAACCTGCTGCTGGCGGTGGCGGCAGCGGTGATGCTGGTGCTGGCAGCAGTGCAGCTGCTGGACAACCGCCGGGCTGCCGCCGACGCGCTGCGTGAGCAGGTCGAGCGCAGCGCGCGCAGTGCGCGTGGCGTGGCCAGCGAACGCGCGCAGCTTCAGGCGCTGATCGATGGTGCCGCGTTCCTGGAGAAACAGCGCAGCCAGCGCGCCGGTACCGTGGAAATCTGGAATGAACTGACCCGGCGCCTGCCGGAAGGCACCTATCTGGAAAAGCTGGCGATCGAGAACAACAACCTGCAGCTGATCGGCCTGAGCCGCGAGGCATCGCAGCTGGTGCAGCTGCTGCAGGATGCACCTCAGTGGCGCAAGGTCAACCTGACCGGGGTGCTGCAGGCCGATGGCGCCGCCAGTGGCCGTGACCGCTTCACCATGACCGCCGAGCTGCAGCCCTTGCCGGCCGCGGCACCGAGCCCGGAGGCGGCCGATGCCGATGCCAAGCGCACGCCGTGACCGCTGGCTGGCGCTGGCACTGCTGCTGGCCGTGCTCGGCGTGGCGTATCTGTTGCTGGTGCACCCATGGTTCACACAGCCGCTGCGTGTGATCGATGCCGATGTCGCCGCGCTGCGCGAGCGCGAGGCGCGCGTGCAGGCGCAGCTGCAGCAGCAGCCGCAGATCGAACAGCGCCTGCGTGCCACCCGCGAGGCATTGCAGCAGCGGCCGGGCTTCCTGCGCGAAGCCACGGCCGAAGCCGCTGCCGCCGCACTGGGTGCCCGCCTGCAGGATGCCGTGGCGATGGCCAGCCCGGGCAACCGCAGCTGCACCATCAGCAACCGCACGCCGCTGGCCGACAACCGCCGCGATGCCGAGTTCGTGCGTGTCGCGATGCAGGTGCGGCTGCGCTGCGGCGTGGCCGAACTGGCCACCGTGCTGCACAGCCTTGAAACCGGCAGCCCACGCCTGTTCGTCGACAACCTCAACCTGATCGCGCAGCGTTTCCAGCAATCGCCGAATGAATCGGGGCTGGGCCTGGACGTGTCGTTCGAGCTGGCCGGCTACCTGCTGCCGGGCGCCGCCGCCGACGGCGCGGCGACAACGCCTGCCGCAGCGCCCGCAGTGCTGCCTTCACCGGCCGAGGCGACCCCTGCGCCGCCGCCGGTCGCCCCGTCCGAAGGGCAGGAGGTGGCCGATGAAACGTGAACAGATCAGCCTGCGCACCGGCTTCCTGCTGGCGTTGGCCGGTTGGGCCGCCGCCGTCTGGCTGGCCACGGGCTTCGGGCTGGGCAGCCATCTGCCCGGTGCCGGCGGTGATGCCGACGCCGCGCCTGCGCTGCCGTCATTGCCGCCGCTGGCGGCCGAGCGCATGGCCAGCGCCGACAGCTACAGCGCTATCGGCGAGCGCCCGCTGTTCGCCGAAGACCGCAGGCCGCGCCCGTACCTGCTGGGTGGCAGCGAACCCGCGGCCAGTGCCGCGCTGCGCCTGACCGGCGTGCTGTTGACCGGCGACTTCGGCATGGCCACCTTCACCACCGAGCAGAACCGCTCGCTGCGGCTGCGCCTCAACGGCGACGCCGTGGACGGCTGGCAGCTGGTGGCGCTGCAGCCGCGGCAGGCGACCGTGATCGGCCCCGGTGGCAACCAGGTCCTTGAACTGGCGGTATTCAACGGCCAGGGCGGAGAGCCGCCGACCGTGCTGCGGGGTGCCAATGGCGCGGTGCCGCCAGCGCCGGGCAGCGGGGCACCGCCACCGGTGCAGCCCCCCGCCGCGCCGGTCGCTGCACCGGGGGTCAGTGCACAGCGCGGTACCGGCAACGCCGCTGCCGCCGCCGCGCCGGCCGCACCCACGAACACGCCACCGGCCAACACCAATGGGCCCAGCGAAGCGCAGATGCAGGCCATCCGCGAACGCATCCAGGCCCGCCGTCGCCAGCTGCAGCAACAGCAGCAACAACCGTCGCCGCCCCCGGGCGATGGCACCAACCGATAGAGTGAATGCATGAACCTGCGTTTTCTTCCCTGGTCCTTTGCCCTCGCGCTGCTGGTCGGCTGCAGTACGGTGTCCGCGCCGCACGTGCAGCGCAACGGCAACCTGTCGCCCAGCGCCGGCGCCGGCCAGGCGGCCGATGGCGTCGCCGATGCCGCCCGCGAGAGCCAGGGCGCGCCGCAGGCGGTAATCCGCCGTGGCACCGGCACGATGATCAACCGTGAGGCCGCGCGCGCGCCGGCGCCGGCGCTGCATGGCGCCAGCACCGGCGAGGCCACCTTCAACTTCGAAGGCGAATCGCTGCATGCGGTGGTCAAGGCCATCCTCGGCGACATGCTGGGCCAGAACTACGTGATCGCACCGGGCGTGCAGGGCACGGTCACCCTGGCCACGCCCAAGCCGGTCTCGCCGGCGCAGGCGCTGAACCTGCTGGAGATGGTGCTGGGCTGGAACAACGCGCGCATGGTCTACAGCGGCGGGCGCTACAACATCGTCGCCGCCGACCAGGCCCTGGCCGGCACGGTGGCACCGAGCACCGCGCCGGCCGCCAGCGCGCGCGGCTTCGAGGTCCGCGTGGTCCCGCTGCAGTTCATTTCCGCCACCGAGATGAAGAAGGTGCTGGAGCCGTATGCGCGCCCCAACGCCATCGTCAACGTCGACAGCGGGCGCAACGTGATCACCCTCGGCGGTACCCGCGCCGAGCTGGAAAATTACCTGCGCACCGTCGAGATCTTCGATGTCGACTGGCTGTCGGGCATGTCGGTGGGCGTGTTCCCGATCCAGTCGGGCAAGGCCGAGCAGGTCGCTGCCGACCTGGAGAAAGTGTTCGGCGAGGAGAGCAAGACGCCCAGCGCCGGCATGTTCCGCTTCCTGCCGCTGGAGAACGCCAACGCCGTGCTGGTGATCACCCCGCAGGTGCGCTACCTGGACCAGATCCAGCAGTGGCTGGACCGCATCGACACCGCCGGCGGCAGTGCCCGCCTGTTCTCCTACGAACTGCGTTACATCAAGGCGCGCGACCTGGCCGAGCGCCTCAGCGAGGCCTTTGCCAGCAGTGGCAACCGGGGCGCTTCCAGCCCGGCCTCGCTCGCGCCGGGGGCGATCCCGTCGCAGCTGGGCAGTGACGGCGATCGTGGCATGGATACCACAAGCAGCACCCTGGGCTCGACGCTGGGCGGTACCAGTGGCAGCGGCGGCAGCGGCAATGGCAGCCTGAACCTGCCGCAGCGCCAGCCCGGCAACGTCAGCGTCAGCCTGGAAGTGGAAGGTGACCGCGTCGGCGTATCGGCGGTGGAGGAAACCAACACCCTGCTGGTGCGGTCCAGCCCGCAGGCCTGGCGCTCGATCCGCGAGGTGATCGAGAAGCTGGACGTGATGCCGCTGCAGGTGCACATCGAGGCGCAGGTGGCCGAAGTCGCGCTGACCGGCGACCTGAAGTACGGCGTGAACTGGTTCTTCGACAATGCCGTGGCCGGTCGCGCGCTCACCGGAGCCCTGGCGGGCCTGACCCTGCCGCCGGCTGCAGGTGGCTCGTGGAACACCTTCGCCGGCGGCGTCACCGGCAACGACGGCGTCGGCTGGGCCTTCACCGGCCACAACGCGGCCGCGGTGGTCAGTGCGCTGGACAAGGTGACCGACCTGCGCCTGCTGCAGACGCCGTCGGTGTTCGTGCGCAACAACGCCGAGGCCACGCTCAACGTGGGCGACAAGGTGCCGATCAACACCACCACGGTGAACACCGGCGTGGGCACCAGCACCTACAGCTCGGTGCAGTACATCGACACCGGTGTGATCCTCAAGGTGCGCCCGCGCGTGACCCGCGACGGCACCGTGTTCCTGGACATCGTGCAGGAAGTCAGCAGCGCCTCGGACGTGCCCGACAGCTGCAACCCCACCGAGCGCAACTGCAACCCGCGCATCTCGACCAAGAAGCTGTCCACCGAAGCAGCGGTGCAGAGTGGCGACACCATCATGCTGGCGGGCCTGATCACCGACTCGGCCACCGATGGCAGCAGCGGCATTCCGGGCCTGAGCAGGATTCCGGTGGTCGGTGCGCTGTTCGGGCAGAAGACGCGCACCAGCCGTCGTTCGGAAGTGATCGTGCTGCTGACGCCGACCATCGTCCGCAACAACCAGGAGTCGCGCAACCTGACCGACGAGTACAGCAAGCGCTTCCGTGCGATGGAGCCGCTGAACGCGCCGCGCGCGAAGAAATAAGGGAGTTACGGCCGGGCGGCGCCCGGCACCCGCGGTAGTGCCGGCCGCTGGCCGGCAACAGCAGCGGCGACAGCCAAAGCCAAAGCCAAATCAACAGCGGGTTTACTGAGGGAGGTGGGTCGGCGTGGGGTGGCAGGACACGCCGTAAACCCCCAGACCGGCCCAGCCGCTGGCGGCTGTGCGTTCGGGCGCTTGCGAAGCAGTGCTTCGCAAGCAAAGCGCCCTCACCCCTGGGGGCTCGTGTCGACCTTGGTCGACACCTCTGTCAGAGACCGATATACACAAATGGGATCTGACGCCAGGCTTTGCTGGCAGATCGAAGAAATCTGTCGAAGGCGGGGTGGGTCCGGTTGCGGGGGTGTCCGCGGCATGGATGCCGCGGCCAAGCCCCCATGGATGGGTTTACGGCGTCCCCCGCAACCGGACCCACCCCGCCAACCCACGGAATGTGGGCCTCTGCTCTTGATGTTGCTGGCTAGCGGCCGGCACTACCGCGGGTGCTGGGTGCAACCCGGCCGATACCCGCCCGGTGCTACGCTGTGGCCACCGACAACCACGGAGGCGGGATGGGGGCGATCGTGTTGTTGCCGCTGTGCGTGGACGATGCCGCGCTCGACCGCTGCCTGGCCGCGCTGGATGCCGGCACGGCGCCGGGCACTGCGGTCTGGCTGGCCGATGATGCGCAGACCGGGCCGCGTGCGCAGGCCGTGGTCGAACACTGGTTGGCGCATACGCCGTTGCAGGCCGAATACACCCGGCGCGCGCGGCCACTGGGCGAAGTTGCCCATCTGGACGAAATGCTGCGCGCCTGCGATGGCATGGACGTGGCCGTGCTCGCACCGGACAGCGTGCCCGCGCCGGGATGGCTGCAGCAGCTGCAGGACGCCTTCGCCCGCGACGCCTCCATCGCCACGGCGACGCCCTGGTGCAACGCCGGCGAGACTGCGGCGTGGCCACGGCTGGGCGAGATCAATCCCGAACCGAATGACCCCGCGGTGCTCGCGCAGACCTGCGCCACGCTGCCGACGCTGCATCCGGAACTGCCTTCTGCAGTCACACATGCGGTGCTGGTGCGCGGCAACGCGCGCCGTCGTGCCGGTGGCCTGGACGTGGAAAGCTATGCGGGCTGGAATGCCGCGCTGGTCGATCTCAGCCTGCGCATGGCTGGCCTGGGGTGGCGCAATGTGTTGTGCGAGACCGCCTTCGTCAGCCGGGCAGGGGAGGCGGTCAGCCGCGACGGTGATCTGGAAGCGCTGGCGGCGCGCTGGCCGGCCTGGGTGCCGCGCCTGGCCGACTTCCTGATGCATGATCCGCTGCACGGGCTGCGTGCCGACCTGCAGCAGCGCATGCGGCAGGCGATAATGCCGCGGGAACAGGGCGACCTGTTCGTTCCGTCCGCGTAGGAGTTCCCCGTTTGAATGCAGCCATTGCCGCCATCGTCGTCACTTACCAGAGTGGCAGCACCATCGATGCCTGCCTCTCGCGGCTGCGCCAGGCAGAGGAGGTGGCCGAGATCCGGGTGATCGACAATGGTTCGCTGGACGGCACCCTGGACATCGTGCAGCGCCATGCCAGCCACGATGCCCGCGTACGCTTCGTCGGCAACCCGGACAATCCCGGCTTCGCCGCCGCCAACAACCAGGGCGTGGCCGACTCGCACAGCCCGTGGCTGGCCTTCATCAACCCGGACCTGATGGTAGAGCCCGGCACGCTGGCCGAGCTGCGCCGCCGGGCCGAAGCGCTGGGTGACTGCCTGCTGGGCGTCGAACAGGTGGACGAGCAGGGTCATGCCGACGAGGCGGTGCGTCGCCGCGATCCGGATTTCCTGATGATGCTGCGCTCACCCGGCAAGGGCTCGAAGCTGGCGGTGGCGCGCGACCCGCACCAGGCACTGCAGCGGGTGCCGGCATTGTCCGGTGCGCTGTTGATGATGCCGCGCGCACTGTTCGACCGTATCGGCGGCTGGGACGCGGGCTACCGGCTGCATGCCGAGGACCTGGACCTGTGCCGGCGCGCACGCCAGGCCGGTGCGGTGGTGGCCATCGCCAATGATCTGCAGGTTACCCATGTGCGCGGTGTCTCCAGCCGCTCGCGGCCGTTCTTCGTGGAGTGGCACAAGCACAAGGGGCTGTGGCGCTATTTCCAGAAGTTCGAAGCCGGGCAGCGTTCGCTGCCGGTGCGGGCTGCGGTGTGGGCCGCGATCTGGGCACACGCGCTGATGCTGGTGCCGCGCCTGCTGCGCAGGTCGCTGTAGCACCGGGCCCACGCGCGGCTCAGGCAACGCTCCAGCCGAGCGTGGCTCGGCCTACGGAAGGCGGGCGCGCCCACGGTTCACTCCGCCGGGCGCATAATCCGCCCCATGCCTATCATCCAGTCCCTGCTCGACACCGATCTGTACAAGTTCACCATGATGCAGGCGGTGCTCCACCAGCACCCCGGCGCCCAGGTGCAGTACCGGTTCAAGTGCCGCACCCCCGGCATCGACCTGGCCCGTTACATCGACCAGATCGACGAAGAAATCGACCACCTGTGCAGCCTGCGTTTCAGCGACGCGGAACTGGACTACATGCGCGGCCTGCGCTTCGTGAAGCCGGACTTCGCCGATTTCCTCGGCCTGTTCCATCTGGACCGCAAGTACATCCAGCTGCGCGCGTCGACGGCCGTGCCCGGCGAGATCGAGCTGGACATCA
Organism: Stenotrophomonas pavanii; assembly: GCF_900101175.1. Taxonomy (GTDB): domain Bacteria; phylum Pseudomonadota; class Gammaproteobacteria; order Xanthomonadales; family Xanthomonadaceae; genus Stenotrophomonas; species Stenotrophomonas pavanii. Next base: position 285,548 of record NZ_FNFQ01000003.1, read on the forward strand.
CCGGCCCGTGGCTGCACACCATCCTGTTCGAAGTACCGCTGCTGGCGATCATCAACGAAGTGTGGTTCCGCAACACCACCACGGCCGACTTCGCCGAAGGTGAGCGCCGCCTGCAGGCCAAGGCCGCGCTGCTGCGCGATACCCCCGGCTTCGAGCAGTGCCGCATTGCCGACTATGGCAGCCGCCGCCGCTACTCGCGTGACTGGCATGCCCGCCTGCTGCCGCTGCTGCGCGACGCCCTCGGCCCGCAGCTGGTCGGCACCAGCAACGTGCACTTCGCCCGCCTGTACGGCATGACTCCGCACGGCACCATGGCGCACGAGTACCTGCAGGCATTCCAGGCACTGGGCCCGCGCCTGCGGGATTCACAGGTGGCGGCGCTGGAATCGTGGGCGCGCGAATACCGTGGCGACCTCGGCATCGCGCTGTCCGACGTGGTGGGCCTGGACGCGTTCCTGCGCGATTTCGACATGTATTTCTGCAAGCTGTTCGACGGCGTGCGCCACGACTCCGGCGATCCGTTCGACTGGGGCGACCGCATGCTGGCGCACTTCCAGCAGCGCCGGGTTGATCCGCGCAGCAAGGTGCTGGTGTTCAGCGACGGGCTGGACATTGCCAAGGTGATGCGCCTGTACGATTACTTCCGCGGGCGCTGCCAGGTCGCGTTCGGCGTCGGCACGCACCTGACCAATGATCTGGGGCCGACGCCGCTCAACATCGTCATCAAGATGGTCCGCTGCAATGGCCAGCCGGTGGCCAAGCTCAGCGATTCGCCGGGCAAGAGCATGTGCGACGACCCGGGTTACCTGGCCTACCTGCGCCAGGTCTTCGAGCTGCCTCAGCCGGCGTAACGCCGCCGGCCCTCAACGGCGCTTACAGGTAGTCGACCACCACCAGGTAGGCGCCCTGCAGCGGCTGCTGCTTGGTGGCCTGCACGCTGTAACGCTCGGAGAAGGCGATATCGCCGGCGCGCATCGCGCTGGCCGACACCGACAGCTTCTGGCCCTGGCGCTTGCCATCGCGCAGCGTCGCGGCCTGGCCATCGGCCAGCGCCGTCACGGCCACCGTCGAGCCCTTGGCCGATGGCGGGCACGCGGCCAGGCTCAGCTCACCCTGGGACAGGTTCGTCGTGCAGCCCGGCTCGGCGATGCGGCCGCTGAAACGGATGCTGCCACTGCTGGCCTGGGCCAGCGCACTGACGGACATCAGGGCCACGCACAGCAGAATGGAGTTCCTCATGACACGTTCTCTGGTTCGGTGTGTCCTAGTTAGCGACAGGTTCGATCAGCCTTTAATAGGACGATTCCGAATCTGCTAGGGCCATCACCAAGAAAGAGTGATGCGCATCAAACAAAGCGATTTCCGCCTGAAAAAAGCCTGTTTTCGCGCATGCCGAACGCGTCAGCCATTGCGTCATTTACGGTCGCTTGTGCCCCGCCCATGGCTGCGTCAATTCTCCCGCGCGCCTAGGGACGCGATTTCGCCTATCACGTCACATTTGGAGCGTCAATAAATCGTCGTTCAGAAAAATAGTGAGACTTTCATCACAGTTGTGCATATACTTGCGTCACGGATTCAGGGAGAGGTACGTCCGAGTCCGGCCACAGGTGAGACGCAAGGATGGGTCTTGTTAGCCCGGCAGTGCTCCTTGCTTCCTCCTCTACTTCTCATCTCTTCAGTAGGGTTAGGTAAAAGCGAATGCACAAGATCAACCTCATTGCCGCTCTGATGCTGGCCGCCGCTCCGCTGGCCGCCAACGCCGCCGACGGCACCATCACCTTCAATGGCAAGGTGACCGACAAGACCTGCACCATCTCGACCCCGGGCGGCAAGGACTTCGCCGTGACCCTGCCGACCGTGTCCAAGAACACCCTGGCCACCGCCGGTGCCGTTGCGGGCCGTACCCCGTTCGCCATCAACCTGACCAAGTGCAGCGCCGGCAACGTCGCCACCTACTTCGAGCCGGGTTCGACCGTTGACTTCAACAGCGGCCGTCTGGTCAACCAGGCGTCGGCCAACGCCGCCACCAACGTGCAGCTGCAGCTGCTGGGCTCGAACAACCAGTTCCTGCCGATCAAGGCTGCTGGCGCTGGCCTGGCCCAGACCAACTCGCAGTGGGTCACCGTCGGCACCGACGGCTCGGCCGACCTGAACTACTACGCTGAGTACTACGCCACTGCCGCCGCCACCCCGGGCGACGTCACCAGCAGCGTCAAGTACACGATCATCTACAACTGATCGCAGTCGTGCCCGCACTGGCCGGCGTTCGCGCCGGCCGGTGTTCCGCGGCCCCTGGCCACACCCCTCGAGCGTAGTACTTCCGATGAAAGCACTCTTTCCCCGGGCGCTGCTGCTGGCAGCGTTCACGCTGCCCTTCTGCCAGAACGCACTGGCCGGCGTGGTGGTCAATGGCACGCGGGTGATCTACCCGGCGCAGGCGCGCGAAGTCACCGTGCAGGTGGACAACGTGGGCGACTCGCCCGCACTGGTCCAGGCCTGGATCGACAGTGGCGACGCCAACCAGACCGCCGACACCAGTGATGCCCCGTTCGTGCTGACGCCGCCGATCGCGCGCGTCGAACCGGGCCGCAGCCAGGCGCTGCGCCTGATCTTCTCCGGCGCACAGCTGCCGACCGATCGCGAGACCGTGTTCTGGCTCAACGTGCTGGACGTACCGCCGTCGCCGGACAATGCCGACAGCGGCGACCAGAATTACCTGCAGGTCGCGTTCCGTTCGCGACTGAAGCTTTTCTACCGGCCGCAGGGCCTGAAGGGCGTCGCCAACGACGCACCGGCAGCGCTGCGCTGGACCCGCGCCGGCGACCGCCTGCGGGTGGACAACCCGAGCCCCTTCCACGTCACCCTGGCCGAAGTCCATGCCGTGACCGGCAGCAGTGAAAAGGCGGTCGAGGACAAGGGCGCGATGGTCGCGCCGAAGCAGAGCCTGGAGTTCGCCGCACCGGCGGGCACGCAGCAGGTGCGCTTCATCACCATCAATGATTACGGCGGCCGGGTCGAGCACACCGTCCGCCTCGACAGCACCGGGGGCTGAACGCGCCGCGCCGGCCATGGGCCTGCGCATCCCGCCACCGCCGCCGTGCGGCGAACTGAAGGAATGTCAGTGTGATCGGAAACAGATTGACATTGTCGATCCATCAGGCGCTTTGCCTGTTGGTTGTTGGCGCGGCCTGCCCAGGATGGGCGTTGGCGGCACCGGCCAATCTCGGCGAACAGGCGCTGATGGCGCAGAGCGGTGCGGCCACTGCGCGTGCACCGGAATCGGCCCAGTTCAATTCCAGCTTCCTGTCCGGCCAGGCCAAGCAGGTCGACCTGGCCGCCTTCAGCAACGGCAACCCGATGGTGGCCGGCAATTACCGCGTCGACGTCTACGTCAACGGCGCCTGGCAGGGCCGCCGCGACCTTCAGTTCAAGGCCGATGCACAGGGGCGCGTGGACGCGTGCCTGCCGCTGCCGATGCTGGAAGAAATGGGCGTGGACAGCGAGGCCGTGCTGCTGCAGCAGGACCCGACGCTGCCGACCGACACCACCAGCTGCGTGCCGGTGCAGCAGCGCATGGCCAATGCCTACGGTGTCTACGACAGCGGCAACCTGCGCTACGACCTCAGCATTCCGCAGGTGTTCCTGCGCCGTGAGGCGCGCGGCTACGTCAACCCGGCGCTGTGGGACCGCGGCATCAATGCCGGCTTCGTCGGCTACAGCTTCAATGCCATCGACAGCAACAGCCGCGTCGAAGGTGGCCAGCGCAACCGCAGTGCCTATCTTGGCCTCAATGCCGGCCTGAACCTGGGCGGCTGGCAGTTCCGCCACGATTCCAACCTGACCTGGTCCGAGGGTGACGGCCGCCATTGGCAGAGCATCGCCACCTACGCACAGCGCGGCATCCCGCAGGTGCGCGGCATGCTCACCATCGGTGAGGCCTACACCACGGGCGAGCTGTTCGACTCCATCGGCTACCGCGGTGCCAGCCTGGCCAGCGACGACCGCATGCTGCCCGATTCGCTGCGCGGCTACGCGCCGGTGGTGCGCGGCATCGCCGAGACCAATGCGCGCATCGAAGTGCGCCAGAACCAGCAGCTGATCTACTCCTCCACTGTCTCGCCGGGCAGCTTCGTCATCGACGACCTGTACCCAACCGGCTACGGCGGCGACCTGGAAGTGAGCGTGATCGAGGCCGATGGCCGCCGCCGCGAATTCAAGGTGCCGTTCGGCTCGGTGCCGCAGATGCTGCGTGAGGGCGTGTCGCGCTATTCGTTGACCGCCGGCCAGGTGCGCAACAAGCTGCTGGCCGACGAACCCTGGCTGGTGCAGGGCACCTACCAGCGCGGCATCGGCAACCAGCTGACGCTTTACGGCGGCAGCGCGCTGAGCGATGGCTACCTGTCGCTGCTGTACGGTGTCGGCCTGTCGACCCGGGTCGGCGCGTTCGCTGCCGACGTCACCCATGCGCGTACCTCGTTCGACCACTACGGCAGCCACACCGGCGCCAGCGTGCGGCTGAGCTACAGCAACATGATCGGCGAGACCGGCACCAACCTGACCCTGGCCGCCTACCGCTACTCGACCGAAGGCTTCTACAGCCTGCAGGACGCCCTGTATGGCCGTGATTCGGACGCGCGCGGCATCGATCCGACCACCCGTGGCCGCCAGCGCAGCCAGTTCCAGGTCACCCTGAACCAGCCGCTCGGCCGCCGTGGTGGTGCGCTGTACGTGACCGGTTCGGTGCGTGACTTCTACGACCGTTCCGGCACCTCCAAGCAGTACCAGGTGGGCTACAACAACGCCTGGCGTTCGGTGAACTACGGCTTCTCGGCGCTGCGCACCGAAGAGGGCGTGCTCGGCCGTTCCGATACCCAGTACCTGCTGTCGATGAGCGTGCCGCTGGGCCGGGGTACCCACCCGGTGTCGTTCAGCGCCGATCTGGGCATGCGCGATCGCGGTGGCTACGACAACAGCCGCGTCGGCATCACCGGTTCGGCCGGCGTCGACAACAACTTCAGCTACGGCGTGGCCCTGTCCGATTCCCGCGAGGGTGGCACCACCGCGGTCGGCAATGCCGAGTACCGCAGCCGCTACTCCGCGTTGAACGCCACCTACAGCCACTCGCGTGATTTCCGCCAGGCGTCGGTCGGTGCCAACGGCAGCGTGGTCGTGCATCCGGGCGGCTTCACCTTCACCCCGCAGCGGGGCGACACCATGGTGCTGGTCGAAGCACCGGGCGCGCGCGATGCGATCGTCAGCAATGCCCCGGGCCTGCGCGTCGATGGCCGCGGCTATGCGGTGGTGCCGTACGTGTCGCCGTACCGCCTCAACACCGTCACCCTCGACCCGCAGGGCATGGCCCACGACGTCGAACTGGAAAGCACCAGCCAGTCGATCGCACCGTTTGCCGGCGCCATCAGCTACCTGCGCTTCGACACCCGCAAGGGCAACGCGCTGCTGATCCAGGTACGCAACCCGGATGGCCGCAGCATGCCGTTCGGTGCGCAGGTCAAGGACGAGCAGGGCCAGCCGGTGGGCATGGTCAGCCAGGGCGGTCGCCTGTACGTGCGCAGTGAAAAGAACCAGGGCCGCCTGCTGGTGGAGTGGGGCGCCGGTGCCGAGCAGCGCTGCACCATCGATTACCAGGTTCCGGCGGGCGCCGATGCGTCCAAGACCGGCTTCATCCCGCTGGAGGCAGCATGCCGATGATTCCTTCCCGTGGCCGCACGCTGCTGGCCGCCTTGACCGTGATGGGGGGCGTGCTGCTGGCGCAGCAGGCCAGTGCATCGTGCCGCATCCAGAACAGCTGGTTCGTGGCCCAGGACGTAACCATGGACATGGGGCAGATCGTGATCCTGCCCAGCACGCCGGTCGGCGGCGTGATCAAGGAGATCAGCGAGCCGATCAACCAGCAGAACAGCGTGGCGCGCTGCGACTGGTCCGGCGGGCGTTCGATCGGTGAGTACGTCAATGCCGCGCAGAAGCGCCCGGTGGCCGGGTTCTCGAACGTCTATGAAACCGATGTGGCGGGCGTGGGCATCCGCCTGTACCGCGACTCCGGCGCGATCCAGACCTACTATCCGCACACCATCAACTTCGCCAGCAACAGCACCATCTCGCTGGTCGGAGGCACGTTCCGCATCCAGCTGATCAAGACAGCGGCACAGACCGGCTCGGGCGTGATCGCACCGAACGGTCGCTTCACCACGTATTACTTCGACGGTGATGGCGCCGGCCGACCGGTGCTGACCTCCACCTTCAAGGGCTCGGGCACCACCGTGGTCAGCCCGACCTGCGAAGTGCAGGCCGGCAGCCGCAACATCGCCGTCGACTTCGGCAGCGTGCCCAACACCACCTTCACCGGTGTCGGTTCCAGGGCCGTCGACCGCGATTTCGAGATCCGGCTGAACTGCCAGGGCAGCAATGTCGCCGCCTACCAGAGCAAGATCGGCATCCGCCTCGATGCCGACCAGGACAGCTCGAACATGCCGGGCGTGCTGAAGCTCAGCGCGGCTGCCAACAGCGCGACCCGCATCGGCATCCAGATGGTCCAGCGCGATGGCACCACCGAGCGCGAAGTGCGCTTCGGCCAGACCATCAACGTCGGCACCACGGCGCCGGGGACCAGCGTCATGGCGCTGCCGCTGCGCGCGCGCTACGTGCAGACCCAGGCCGGCACGGTCGGTGCTGGTGTCGCAAACGGCCAGGCCACGTTCACCATCCAGTACGAGTAAGGCCGCCCCGGCGGCTGCCCTTGCTGCGTTCCACCGCAACGTCGCCCGGCTCACGGGCGGCGTTGACTGCGTCTTGATCTTCCAACGATGAAGATCAGTGCCACGACGCACGTACCATCAATCGAATGTGATGTACGTCGCGATTTTGGAGTTTCCTCATGAGGTGACCGTCTCCTGCCTGCGGGCATTGGACGGTAACGCCGAAAGGATCCAGACGTGGCTACAGCTCCTGGCATTCTCCAGCACCGTCCTTCCGGAGCACCCCGGTGAAGGTCCTGTCGGTGTTCGGCACCCGACCGGAAGCAATCAAGATGGGGCCGCTGGTGCGCGCCCTGGCCCAGGCCGCGGACATCGAATCGGTGGTCTGCATCACCGGCCAGCACCGCGCGATGCTCGACCAGGTGATGTCGCTGTTCGAGATCACCGCCGACCATGACCTCGACGTCATGGTGCCCAACCAGACCCTCAATGGCCTGTGCGCCCGGCTGCTCGAGCGGCTCGATGTGCTCTACACGCAGGTCCGCCCCGACTACGTGCTGGTGCACGGCGATACCACCACGGCGATGACCGCCGCCCTGGCCGCGTTCCACCACCGCATCCCGATCGGCCATGTCGAGGCCGGCCTGCGCACCGGCGACATCCACCGGCCCTGGCCGGAGGAGATGAACCGGCGGGTGATCGATGTGGTCGCCCAGCAGCTGTATGCGCCCACCCCGGGCTCGCGTGCCAACCTGGCCCGTGAACACCTGGGTGGGCAGGTCCTGGTCACCGGCAATACCGTCATCGATGCCCTGCAGCAGACCGTGCAGCGCCTGGATGCTGATCCGGCACTGCGTGCCCGGGCCGACGAACCCTTCCACATGCTCGACCCCGGGCGCCGCCTGCTGCTGGTCACCGGCCATCGCCGCGAGAGCTTCGGCCAGGGCTTCGAGGACATCTGCCGTGCGCTGGCCGAACTGGCCCGGCGGCCAGACCTGCAGGTGCTGTACCCGGTGCACCTCAATCCGAACGTGCAGGGACCGGTCAATGCCCACCTCGGCACGCTCGACAACGTGCACTTGGTGCCGCCGCAGGATTACCTGCGTTTCGTGCGCCTGATGCAGCGCGCCGACGTCATCCTCACCGACTCCGGTGGCGTGCAGGAGGAAGCACCGGCCCTGGCCAAGCCGGTGCTGGTGATGCGCGACGTCACCGAGCGCCCCGAGGCGGTCGAGGCCGGTGTGGTGACGCTGGTCGGCACCACGCCTTCGCGCATCGTCGCGGGCGTCAACGCGGCACTGGCCCAGCCACCGCAGCCGACCCGCTTCGACCCCGATGCCAGTCCCTACGGTGATGGCCGCGCCAGCGCGCGCATCGTCGCCGCGCTGCGCGGCATGCCCCTTCCCGAGTTCACGCCCGGTCTCCGCAGTGGCGGTGCCGCCCAGCCCCTTCCGCATGAAGTGACGCCATGACCCCGACCGGCCGCTCCCCCCTGTTTGCCTCCGCCGCCGCGTTCGTCCTGTCGGGCGTGGTCGGTACTGCCCATGCCGCTGACACCGTCGCCGGCCAGTTCACCGAATGGAGCAGCGACAGCACGGTGAACCGGCAGATGACCCTGCGCGAACTCGGTTTCCGCCAGCCACTGGTGCTGAGCGGGCAAGAAAGCCAGCGCGAGGTCTACCTGCCGGTGCCGGCCGGAGTCGCCACCCGTGACGCGCAGCTGCAGCTGGATGGGCGCTATGTACGCGGCCACGCCGGGCGCACCTCGGGGTTGTGGTCGGTCGATGGCGACCCGATCGCGGCGCGTTCGATCACCGATGCGCAGGGCGATGCCGGCCAGTTGCTGGCCATCGACGGCGAACCCCGCCCGAGCGGCTTCGTGCGCGTCGGCATCGGCTGGTGGTCGATCGTGTCCGATTACCAGTGCGCCGACCAGAGCGCGCCGGCCAACGTGCTGCGGCTGTCGCCGGACTCGCGTTTCAGCTACCGCTTCGACGGCCGCGCCGTGGATACCGTGGCCAAGGCCTGGGGGGCGCTGCCACCGCGGGTGCGCCTGCTGGTGGATGGCAAGGCGCTGCAGGCACCGGCCTACGATGCGGCCTGGCGCATCGGTACCGCGTTGCAGGCCGGCGGCAAGCAGGTCCAGGTGGTGGCCCTGCCCACGATCGGTGACAGCGTCGACCTGGCCGGTATCAGCATCCCGGCCAGCCTGCAGGGCGTGCCGGCCTACGCCGCGCTGGCCACGGGTGAGCGCGCGCATGCGATCAGGGACCTGGCCGAAGTCGGCGCGCTGCTGTCATTGCGCGACAGCGGGCCGTTGGCCGCCGATGTGATGATCGGCAGCGATGCACTGCGCGCCGGCGTGCGCGCGGCGCTGGATGCGCTGGGCGCGCAGGTCGGCGCAGCCGGTGCGGATGCAGGCAGCGCGTTCGCCGCGTGGCGCGCGGGTGGCATGGCGGGCCTGGAAAAGCCCGCAGCCACTGCCTCGGTCGGCGTGGTGGCCGTTGCCGGGCGTCCGACGCTGGTGGTCGATCCTGCGGCGGCGGGCAAGGTCGCCGGGCTGCTCGCCGAGCAGTGGCGCAGCTATGCACTGGGCCGCAGCCTGCAGGTCAGCGCAGCGGGCACGCCCAAACTGGACGGTGACCAGGTGCTGCTGAGCAGGCTCGGCAACATCGCCGGCACCATGGATGTGGTGACCCGCGCCGACCGCAGCGCCAGCTTCGACCTCGGCGCACTGTCGGCCGATGGCCGCCTGCCCGAGCAGGTGGTGATCGATGTCTCGGCGGCCCCCAACGTGGCCGGGCAGGGCGCGGTCGCCACGATCTACCTCAACGATTACCTGCTGGGCGGCAAGGTGCTGTCGGCCAACGGCCAGCCGCAACGCCTGGTGGCCAAGGTGCCGGCCTACGCGCTGTCGGCACGCAACGAGATCCGTGTCAGCTTCCTGCGCCAGCCGGCGCGTCCCTACTGCCACGATCCGGCCACGGGCTATCCGGTCTCGATCCTGCCCAGCAGCCATCTGACCCTGGCCAAGCGATCGCTGGGCAATGATTTCGTCGGTGCCAGCAGCCAGCTGTCGCGCGGTAACCAGGTGTTCGTGCCCGACGCGTGGCTGCAGGACGCGCCGGCCTCGCTGGGCAAGGTCATCGCCGTGGCCAGTGCAGTGGGCGCCTCGCCGGAAGCGTCGGAACTGAAGGTGGTCGACGCCGGTGCCGCCGTCAGCCCGGGTGCGCCGTGGCTGGCCTTCGCCGTGGCGCCGGCCGGGGTTGATGTGGCCGGCCTGAAGGACGGCCACCTGCGGATCGGTGGCACGTCGCAGCCGTTGCTGGATGTCAGCGGCCTGGATCGCGCTGCCGTGGTGCAGGTGGGCACCTCCGGCGGCCAGCTGGGCGTGCTGTACAGCGACCTGGGCGCACAGGCACCGTCGTTCGGCGCACCGTTCCGGCTGCTGAAGGGCGACCTGGCCGTGCTCGACGGCAGTGACGCCGTGCGCGAATTCGACCGCCAGGATCCCTATGGCACGCGTGTCGCGCAGGACGGCAACCCGCAATCGAAGTGGGAACGGCACATGGTCTGGTTGCTGCTGCTGGTCGGCGTGATCGTGTTCGCGCTGCTGGCCGCCCGCGTCACCCAGGTGCGCCGCCGCAAGTCCGCCAACGCAGGGCACTGATCCACCGTGGACGGTCTGTTCTGGAACATCCAGCTGGCCAACTACTACGCCGCCCTGGAAACCACGGCGGCGGCGGTGGCCGTGCTGATCCTGATCTCCAGCCTCGATGACCTGTTCATCGATGTCTGGTACTGGGTGCGCGAGAGCTGGCGGGCATTGACCATCAAGCGCCGCGACGCATACCGGCCGCTGACCCAGGACGACCTGCTGCAGCGCCCGCAGCAGCCGCTGGCGATCATGGTGCCGGCGTGGATGGAGTACGACGTCATCGCGCAGATGGTGGAGAACATGATCAACGTGCTCGATTACCGCGAGTACGTCGTGTTCGTCGGCACCTATCCCAACGACCAGCAGACCATCGATGAGGTCGAGCGCATGCGTCGCCGCTACAAGCGCCTGCGCCGCGTGGAAGTGCCGCACGACGGGCCGACCAGCAAGGCCGACTGCCTGAACTGGCTGATCCTGGCGATCTTCGATTACGAGAAGCGCCACGACATCGAGTTCGCCGGGGTGATCCTGCACGACAGCGAGGACGTGCTGCACCCGATGGAGCTGCGGTTCTACAACTACCTGCTGCCACGCAAGGACATGATCCAGTTGCCGGTGACCTCGCTGGACCGCGAGTGGTACGAACTGGTGGCCGGGGTCTACATGGACGAGTTCGCCGAATGGCACGCCAAGGACCTGGTGGTGCGCGAGAGCGTATCGGGCATGGTGCCGTCGGCCGGCGTCGGTACCTGCTTCTCGCGGCGCGCGTTGCTGGCCCTGAGTGCGCAGACCGACAACCAGCCCTTCAACACCGACAGCCTCACCGAGGATTACGACGTGGGTGCGCGGCTGGCAGCCATGGGCATGCAGTCGATCTTCGCCCGCTTCCCGGTGCAGTTCCGCGTGCGCCGCCCCTCATGGTTCGGCTGGGGGCCGGTGCGCGAGCGCACCCAGCAGATGGCCCTGTGCGTGCGCGAGTACTTCCCCGACAATTTCCGCGCCTCCTACCGGCAGAAGGCGCGCTGGGTGCTGGGCATCGGCCTGCAGAGCTGGGAGTCGCTGGGCTGGCGGGGCTCGCTGGCCACCAAGTACCTGCTGGCGCGCGACCGCAAGGGCATCATCACCTCGTTTGTCAGCATCATTGCCTACCTGATCTTCCTGCAGCTGCTGCTGTTCTGGCTGTTGAAGATGACCGGGGTCTGGACGATGCAGTTTCCCAGCGTGTTCCAGGCCGGCACCTGGCAGATGACGGTGGCGCTGCTGACCACCGCAGCGCTGGCCACCCGCGTCGTGCAGCGCTTCTACTTCGTCAACCGGCTGTACGGCTGGGAGCATGCCTTGATGTCGATCCCGCGGATGGTGGTCGGCAACATGATCAACTTCATGGCCACCGCCCGCGCGTGGAAGGTGTTCCTGGCCTACCTGCTGTTCGGCAAGCGCATGGTATGGGACAAGACCATGCACGACTTCCCGGATGCGGCGCAGCTGGTGCAGACGCGCAAGCAGCTCGGCGAACTGTTGACCACCTGGCAGGCGGTGGAGCCGGAGCGCCTGCAGCAGGCACTGGAGCAGCAGCAGGACGGCCGGCAGCAGCCGCTGGGGCGCATCCTGCTCACCCAGGGGTGGCTGGATGATGAGACCCTGGCCGAGGCGATTGCCTTCCAGGGCGACCTGCCACGTGCGGTGATCGACGTGGATTACCTGCGGGCCGGCCCGTTCCCGGTCAGTGCCGACGCCTGCGTGCAATGGCGCATGCTGCCATTGCCGCCGCGGCAGCCGGGGACCCTGCGTCTGGCCGTGGCCAGCCCGCTGCCCGAGGAGGCACTGGCGCTGCTCAAGCAGGAAACCCGCAGCGACCACATCGAACAGAACATCGCCCGCGAGAGCGAGATCAACGCAGGGCTGCGCCTGATCGGCAGTGACCGGGACTGGCAGCTGGACAACGTGCCGCTGCTCGGGGACCTGCTGGTGGAGATGCGCCTGATCGACCACGCGCGCTTCGAGATCGCACTGGATGCCTACAAGCCGCAGCGCGATGGCCGCATCGGTGACTACCTGGTCAAGCAGGGCGTCACCACCGAGGACGCCGTCGCCCAGGCCATGCAGGAGCAGCGCCGGCGTGCGGCCGTGCTGCAGTCGCCGCCTCCCGGAGCCTTGCCGGCATGAAGACCACGCTGCTGTCCACCGTCATTGCCGTGGCACTGGCCACCGCCGCCACGCCGGTACTGGCACAGGCCGATGCGGCCCTGCCGCTGTCCGGCGCTGCATACCGCGTCGCCGAGCAGGCCTTCGCCGCTTACGAGCGCGGCGACTATCAAGCGGCTTACCAGCAGTCCACCGAAGCGATCCGGCTGCGCCCGGACGTGGTGCGGCTGCGCCTGCTGCAGATCTACGCGCTGCAGAAACTGGGCCGGCCGGCGGAGGCGCAGCAGCAGGCGCGCCGTGCACTGGATGCGGGGTTGAAGGATCCGGCCTTGCCGGCGTTGGCCGCTGCCACCGCTGCACGCAGCACGCCCCCGGATGCCAGGGGCGCGCGCGCGCCCTCCCCACCGCGTGCGGCCGGCAGCGGCGCAGACCGCGCCAGGCAGCAGGCCTACACGCTGGCTACCGAGGCCTATGCTGCCTATGACGCCGGGCGCATGGGGGAAGCGGCCAGCAAGGCCGAGCAGGCCTTCCGCCAGCAGCCGAAGCAGGGCGCCTGGGCGATGCTGTGGGTGGCGGCGCTGGAAGCACAGCAACAGGCCGACCTGGCCGACGCGGCCATCGGCACGGCGCTGCAGCTGGGCGCACCGAATGTCGAGGAACTGCGCGTCCGTCGCGTGGCGCTGGATCGACAGCGCGCGCTGCTGCAGGCCCAGCAGGCGAATCGGTCGCTGTCCACGCAGGATGATGCAGCGGCCGTTGCGCAGGCACGTGCCGCCGTCGAACTGGCGCCGGATGTTGCTTCGTACCGGTGGCTGTTGATCACCGCGCAGCTGCAGCAGGGGCAGCTGGCCGACGCCGAGCGCAGCGCCGACCAGGCACTGCAGGCCGACGGCGGGGATCTCAATGCCCGCGTGATGCGTGGTTATCTGCGCCAGCGCCAGGGCAAGACCCTGCTGGCCAATGAAGACTTCGACGCCGCACTCGCCGCGCCGGGGTCAACCATGCAGCAGCGCAACGTGCGCCTGCTGGCCGTGGATGCGGCCCTGGCCGCTGGGGACCGCACACGTGCGGCTGCACTGCTGGCGCCACTGCAGGCGGCGTCGCCTGCGGATGCGGGCGACGCACGCGCGCAGCAGCTTCTGCAGCAGGGCATCGAACAGCGCGCCAGGGCGATCCGGTCCAGTCGTGCGCCTGCGGGTTTGAGTGCGCAGGCGTATCCGGCGCCGTTCCAGCACTGCCCGCCTGCTGACACCGGTGATGCCTGCACGCTGATGCCGGTCGACCTGCAGGGCGACGGTGGTGCCGCACAGCGCGCGTATGCGGCCTACGCGCGGCAGGACTACGCCGAGGCCATCGGCGAGGCGCGGCAGGCCGTGCAGCTCGCACCGGAGGACGCGAGCCTGCAGGGGCTGCTGACCACCACGCTGGCGGCAGGCAACCGCAGCCAGCAGGACGAAGCACGGCTGCGCCTGGACGCGGCACTGGCGCAACGCCCTGATGACGCCGGGCTGCTGATGCAGCGCGGCTACCTCAACCAGAAGGCCCACGAACCGGCGCGCGCACTGGCCGACTTCCGTGCCGCCGAGGCCACCGGCAGGGCACCGAAGAGCGTGGTGCTTGACCAGGCCTACGCCAGCGCGGCCAGCGGCGATCACCCGCAGGCGGTGACGCTGCTGCGGACGGCCATTGATCGTGCCGATGCCGGCGAGCTGCCGCTGGATGAGCGCCAGCGCTACAACGTGCGCAGTGCCATCGCCAGTTACTCGCGCGAGTGGGGCGTGATCGCCTCGGCGGGTTTCCGCGGTGCGCGCCAGGCGGCGACCAATGTCGGCGGCGCCGCGATCAGCACGCCGGGCGATTCGGTGTTCAGCACGCTCGAGGCGTTCTGGCGACCACCGGCCTTCAACGACGCCCATGGCAAGCTGGAACTCTACGCACGACTGCTCAACACGCTGTACGACCAGGGCGGCACCTATGAATCGATCCGCGCGGTGGACCCCTGCACCGGCGAATCGACGCCCGACGCACGCGCACGCGCCGAACGACTCAGCCGCTCGCGTTCCACCACCGGCTGGCCGTCCACCATCGCCTCGTTCGGCCTGCGCTACGCCTTCGGCCAGACCGGCCTGAGCGCCGGCATCGAGCGTCGCCAGTTCCTCGGCAGTGCCACCCGTTCGGGTGATGTCTATCCGGCATCGGCGGCCGTGCAGTGCCGCCTGCAGTTGGCCCTGAACCCGCCACTGGAAGCCAGCACGCTGGCCCGCTACCGCCTGGCCAGCGGTTCTGGCGGCTGGATGTCCTACCTGACCTACGGCTATTACCACGGCACCGACCTGCGCACCGACGTCAACCAGTGGTGGATGGTCAGCGGCTACGCGCAGGGCGGTTACACCTGGGACGACAACAGCGCCCACTTCACCCTCGACGCGCTGGATGCCAACGGCACGCCGGTGCGGCGGATCGGCGATGCCCACGGGAGGTTGCATCGCGAGCAGTGGTTCGCGGCCGCTGAACTGCGCGCCGGCCGCAGCTTCCGCTTTGGCGCCGGGCAGACCCACTGGGTGGTCACGCCGTATGTGGTGGTGGGGGCGGACTGGCTGGACCAGCGCTCGCGGGTGCGCGACATCCGTTACCCGCTGTTCCCGGCGCAGTCGTTCGCGCTCAACGATACGCAACGCAGCTGGTCGCTCGGCGCAGGACCGGGCGTGGGCGTGCGCTACTGGTTCCGCGAGGACCACTACAACACCCCGCGTTCCTACCTCGACCTGACCGTGCAGTACCGCTTCGCGATCGGCGGCGGAGATACGCAGCGCGCCAAGGGCCTGTTCGCCACCGCCATCCTGTACTACTGAGCCAGCCCCCAGCGTCGCCGCAGCGCCGCCGCCTGCGGCGTGTCCTGGGTCAGCCAGGGCTCCAGCGCATAGACCAGCACGTGCTGTGCGCCACTGCCGCGTGCCCACGCCAGCTGCCGCTGGATGCGTGCGGCATCTGCGGTTTCGCCCTTGAACCCGCTGCCATCAGCGGCGCTGCCAGGCAGTTCGCGGAACAGTTCGACGATCGCATCGAAACCGATGTCCTGTGCCTGGAAATGGTCGAGCAGGGGTTGCAGCTGCTGCACGTTGCCGGCGCCGGCAACACCCCCCCCGTCCTGCACCATCGGCCGCAGCGTGGCCTGGGCCAGTACCGCCTGCCATAGCGTGACCAGGTTGCCATCGGACTGCAGGCGGCTGAAGTAGCAGGAGATCGCACAGTCACCGCCGCGCGCGCTGGCGGCCTGCACCAGCCCGTGCAGCCACTGCGCCAGCCATTGCTGGCGGGCCGGATCGGCCCAGTGGAACTGCTCCAGTTCGTAGGGCAGGTACCAGCCGCCGAAGGCCGGCTGCTGCACCCATGGCGCCTGTGCCAACCAGCTGCGCGCGTGCGCCAGGCTGTTGGCCAGGAACGCCTGCAGCGTGGCGTCGTCGGCGCCGATGGCCTGCCACCAGCGTTGCTGGAAGGGCAGGCCGACGCGGATGCGGAGGTCATTCTCGCGGGCCGCAGTGAACAGTTGCTGCAGGCTGCCGTCGGGCAGTGACCAGTCGCCATCGCTGCCACCGACGATGCCGGTCCATTGCAGCACCAGCTGCCGGCACCCCAGCGCATGGGCCAGCTTCAACGAGCGTTGCCAGTCGGCCAGGCCCCATTGCAGATGGCTGCGCCACGGTTGCAGGAAGGTGCCATCGACGTGCACAGGCAGCGAGCAGCCGGGCAGGGTGGCGAGCGTACCGGCCAGCGGCGCCAGCAACGCCGCGCGCAGCAGCCGGCGGCGCAATGGCGAAGACGGATCCGTGGGAAGGCCAGGCCGGAGCATGCCCGCATCATCCCAGAGCACCGTGGCTGGAAGGTGAACCCCGCCCCAGCTAGTACCGGCCGCTGGCCGCCGCGTGCTCTGGTAACGCCGGCCGCTGGCCGGCATCGCCCCCGGGTAGCAGGTGAGTCACCACCCGGTAGTGCCGGCCGCTGGCCGGCATGGCGCCCCGATTATTCCAACGCGTAGCGCAGCGCGAACAGCACCGCCACCAGCCACACCGCCGGATGCACCTCGCGCCAGCGCCCGGTGCCGGCCTTCAGCGCGGCATACGCAATGAAGCCGAACGCCAGGCCGTTGGCAATCGAATAGGTGAACGGCATCGCCAGCGCACACAGGGCGGCCGGCACCGATTCGGTCAGGTCGCTCCAGTCCACGTCCACCAGTTCGCGCAACATCAGGCCGGCCACGAACAGCAGCGCCGGTGCGGTGGCATAGCCGGGCACCATCGCCGCCAGCGGCGAGAACAGCAGTGCGGCCAGGAACAGTGCCGACACCACCAGTGCGGTCAGGCCGGTGCGGCCGCCCACCTGCACGCCCGAGGCGCTTTCAGCGAACGCGGTGGTGCTGCTGGTGCCCAGCAGCGAACCGGCCACGATCGCCGTGCTGTCGGCCAGCAGCGCGCGGCCGAAACGCTTCTGCGCGCCCGGCAGCTTCAGCAGTCCGGCGCGACCGACCACGCCATACAGGGTGCCGGTGGCATCGAACACTTCCACCAGCACGAACACCAGCACCACCTGCAGCAACACGGCGATCGGCGCGCCACCGTTGTGGTGCAGCAGGCCCGGCAGGTCCAGCTGCAGGAAGGTCGGCGCCAGGCTCGGCGGCAGCGAGACCAGGCCCTGGTACTGCACGTCGCCCAATGCCCAGCCCGCGCCGGTCACCGCCAGGATGCCGATCAGGATCGCGCCACGGATACGGCGCGCTTCCAGCACGGCAATCAGCAGGAAGCCGGCCAGCGCCAGCAGCGGCGGCGCCGTGTTCAACGGGCCCAGCGCCACCAGCGTGTCTTCATTGCCGACGATCACGCCGGATTTCTGCAGCGCGATGATCGCCAGGAACAGGCCGATGCCGGCCACGATCGCCGAACGCAGCGAGGCCGGGATGCCCGACACCAGCCACGCCCGCACACCGGTCAGCGACAGCACCAGGAACACCAGGCCGGAGATGAACACCGCAGCCAGTGCCTGCTGCCACGGCAGGCCAGCGGCACCGACCACGGTGAAGGCGAAGAACGCGTTCAGGCCCATGCCCGGTGCCATGCCCACCGGGAAGTTGGCCGCCAGCGCCATCACCGCCGAACCCAGCGCAGCGGCCAGGCAGGTGGCCACGAACACCGCACCCGCATCCATGCCGGTGGTGCCGAGGATTTCCGGGTTGACGAAGACGATGTAGGACATCGTCAGGAAGGTGGTGACACCGGCCAGCAGCTCGGTGCGCACGGTGGTGCCGTGCTGCTGCAGCTGGAACAGGCGTTCGAACAGGGACATGGGGCGTCTCGCAACAATAAGGTGTCACGACCAACGGTCGTGACCTACCCGAATGCAGAACGGCCGCGCAGAGCGCGGCCGTTCTTCCTTTCTTACTTCAGCGCCTTGAAGCGCAGGCGCTTCGGCGCGGCATCGTCGCCCATGCGGCGCTTCTTGTCTTCCTCGTACTCGCGGTAGTTGCCCTGGAAGAACTCCACGTGCGAATCGCCTTCGAAAGCGATGATGTGCGTGGCGATGCGGTCCAGGAACCAGCGGTCGTGCGAGATCACGAAGGTGTTGCCCGGGAACTCCAGCAGCGCGTCTTCCAGCGCACGCAGCGTTTCGATGTCCAGGTCGTTGGACGGTTCGTCGAGCAGCAGCACGTTGCCGCCCTGCAGCAGGGTCTTGGCCATGTGCAGGCGGCCACGCTCACCACCGGACAGCGAGCCGACCATCTTCTGCTGGTCCTGGCCCTTGAAGTTGAAGCGGCCGATGTAGGCGCGCGACTGGATCTCGATGCCGTTGATGTTGAGGATGTCCAGGCCACCGGCGATTTCCTGGAAGACGTTGTGGTTGCCTTCCAGCTTGTCGCGGCTCTGGTCCACGTAGGACAGCTGCACGGTCGGGCCGATCACGATCTCGCCCGAATCCGGCTTCTCCTGGCCGGTGATCATCTTGAACAGCGTCGACTTGCCGGCGCCGTTCGGGCCGATGATGCCGACGATCGCGCCCGGCGGAATCAGCATCGACAGGTTGTCGATCAGCAGGCGGTCGCCGAACTTCTTGGAGACGTTCTTGAACTCCATCACCATGTTGCCCAGGCGCTCGCCCGGCGGGATGAAGATTTCGTTGGTCTCGTTGCGCTTCTGGTAATCCTGCGACTGCAGCTCTTCCAGGCGGGCCAGACGGGCCTTGCCCTTGGAGCGGCCGCCCTTGGCGTTCTGGCGCGACCACTCCAGTTCCTTCTGGATCGCCTTCTGGCGGGCCTTTTCCTGGTTCTCTTCCTGCTTCAGGCGCTCATCCTTCTGCACCAGCCATTCGGTGTAGTTGCCCTTCCACGGAATGCCGCGGCCGCGGTCCAGTTCCAGGATCCACTCGGCGGCGTTGTCCAGGAAGTAGCGATCGTGGGTGACGGCCACCACGGTGCCGGTATAGCGCGCCAGGAACTGTTCCAGCCATTCCACCGACTCGGCGTCGAGGTGGTTGGTCGGTTCGTCGAGCAGCAGCATGTCCGGCTTCTGCAGCAGCAGGCGGCACAGTGCGACGCGGCGCTTTTCACCGCCGGACAGGTTGGCGATCTTGGCATCCCACGGCGGCAGGCGCAGTGCATCGGCGGCCACGTCCAGCTGGTTTTCCAGGGTGTGCGCGTCGCCGGCGGCCAGGATCGCCTCCAGGCGCTCCTGTTCCTTGGCCAGCGCGTCGAAGTCGGCGCCTTCCTCGGCGTAGGCGGCGTACACCGCCTCCAGCGCGGCCTGGGCCTGCAGCACTTCGCCCACGCCTTCCTCGACCGACTCGCGCACGGTCTTGTTCGGGTCCAGTTCCGGTTCCTGCGCCAGGTAACCGACCTTGATGCCGGGCTGCGGACGGGCTTCACCCTCGAAATCGGTGTCCACGCCGGCCATGATCTTCAGCACGGTGGACTTGCCGGCGCCGTTCAGGCCCAGCAGGCCGATCTTCGCGCCCGGGAAGAAGGACAGGGAAATGTCCTTGATGATCTGCCGCTTGGGCGGGACCACCTTGGACACGCGGTTCATGGTGTAGATGTATTGCGAGGACATGCGGTCTCCGTAGGCGCGGCCCTGCGCCCGACCCGTCACGGGAACATCCCGTTGCGGCAGCGGGCACAGACTGGAATGGAATACAGCCAATTATAGCCGGAACCGGTTCCGGCCCGCGCCCGGCCGGAGCCGCGCAGGCTGGCCGTGGCCTGAATACTCCGTCACAGTCCTGCAGCGGGAAGCGTTTCCAGCCGGAAACGGTTCAGATCGGTTGCGCAATATGGGCTCACCACCCACCCAAGCAGAGGTCTGACATGCGCATCAATCGAGTAATGGCCGGAGCCGTGGCCTCTGTGCTGGCGCTCGGCGCGGTGGCCCCCGCCTTCGCCGACAACGACCACCGTGACCGCCGCGAATGGCGGGAGGATCGCCGCGAGTGGCGCCAGGACCGCCGTGACTGGGAACGCGACCGCCGTGAGGCCCGGCGCGACTGGGAACGCGACCGCCGCGACTGGCACCGCGACCACGACCGCTACTATCGCCCGGCACCGCCGCCGCCGCGCGTGGTCTACCGCCCGGCCTATGGCCCGGGCTACGGCTGGAAGGTCGGACACCGCTACCGTGATTACTACCGCGGCCCGATCTACGTGGTGAACGACTACCCGCGCTACCACCTGCGCCGCCCGCCTTACGGCCACCAGTGGATCCGCGATGACCGCGGCAACATGCTGCTGGTGGCCATCGCCAGCGGGATCATCGCCGACTACATCGTCAGCAGCCGCTGAGGCACGAGGTAGGGTCGGATCCCACGCGTTGGGAAAGGGCCCTGATCCTCTTGCAGTGGAAAAAGAAAGGGCGCCCGAGGGCGCCCTTCTTCATTCAGCCGCCACCATCGCGGTCAGAACGCGACTGACCAGTCCAGCTGCGCGCCGACATCGCGCTGGCCATCACCGCGGCGGGTCTGCACCTGCAGCGCCACGCGGCTGCGGTCGGTCGGGCTCACTGCCACACCGAACTGGGCCAGGGCGCTGTGGCGGGCCAGCGGTGCACCGCTGATCGCAAAGCCCTGGGTACCTTCGACGAAGCGCGCATCGACCTGCGGCAGGCGATCACCGCCAGCCACCTGCCATCCCACGCGCGCGGTCAGCGCCGCACGGTCACGCTGGCCAGCGCTGATATCCCAGTCCGCGCGCAACGCGGCCAGGCCGGTGCGGTAGCGTGCGCTGCCACCGTTCCACTGCAGCGCGCTGTGACCACCGCGCTCCTGGCTACCGTCGCTTTCCACGCGTACCTGCGCCACTTCGAGTTCCGGTGTCAGCTGCAGGCGCGGGCCGCCGAAGGTCCAACCGGCACGCAGGAACGCGGTGGTGCCGGTGGCATCCTCGCGGGCCGACAGGTGTTCATCCAGGCGGGTGCCAACCTGTGCGGTGCGGGTGCTGTCGGTGCGGTAATCGGCACGGCTGACACCTGCACGCAGGCTCAGGCCCTGCCAGCGGTACTGGCCGTACACGCCGTACTCGGTGCTGTCGGTTTCGGCGCGCCCTTCGCGGCGGGCCAGGCGGCTGACCAGGTGCTGCGAACCCGCGGCCACGCCCACTTCCAGCGTTTCACCCAGGCGCCAGCCGGCGCCAGCCATCACGCCATGTTGCGATGAACGCAGGCCAGCGTTGTCGGCACTGGCATCGGTACGGCGCTGGCCACCGCTGCCGCCGACCCACGCGTGCACGCCCGGGGCGATCTCTGCAGCCATCGTGGCACCGTCCAGGTGGCGGTCGATGCCCTCGTGCAGGAATCGGTTCTGCAGCAGCGCGCCACGATGCGCGGCATGGATTTCACCGGACAGGCTGTCGAAGGCCGGCACGACGTCGGCCACCGCCAGGCGCACCACCGCGTCATACACGGCGTTGCCATTGCCCAGCGCTTCCACCGCGCCGGCCACGGCCTTCTGGTTGGGATTTACCACCACATCGGGGAAGGCCAGTTCGATATCCGGCATGGCGATATCGTTGCGGGCCAGGGTCAGGTAGACGTTGCTGGCGTCGTAGTCCAGCGTGGGTGTCAGGAAGGCCAGCGTGCTGCTTACGCCGGAGAAGGTGCCCTGCACGCCCTGCGCCGCGCTCAGGATGGTGTAGCGGGTACGCGGCTGCCAGTCACCCTCGCTGGCGATGGCCACCGTATTGCCGCCCTGCAGGGTAGCGCCGCCGCCCACCTGCACGCGGTCGCCGGCGCCATCGGCGCCAAGGTCCACCAGATAGCGCGAGCCATTTTCCAGCAGCAGGTTGCCGGTCATCGACAGCGTGCCGTAGGTCGTGGCCGCCCCCGGTGCCAGCGTGGCGCCGCTACGGAGGATCACACTGCCCAGCTGGCCGTCGCCGCTCAGTTCGGTGCCGGTGGCCAGCTCGGTCAGGCCGCCGAGGCGGCCACGCACGTCCAAGGCGCCGGCGCGCACGCGGGTGGTGCCGGTGAAGCCGCTGCTGTCGCCCGACAGGCTCAGCAGGCCCGCATCCAGCTTGACCACATCGCCGGCGCCGGACAGCACGTTGGCGAACAGGGTCTGGCCATTGCGCTGCAACTGCAGTGTCGCACCCGACGCCACATCCACCGCGCCACGGATGGCGCCATTGCCGGCCAGGACCAGGGTGCCCTGCTCGATGCGGGTGCCGCCACCGTAGGTGTTGTTGGCATACGTGGTCAGCGTACCGCTGCCGGTCTTGCGCAGTCCGCCGGTACCGGTCAGGCGGCCGCTGAACATCGCATCGACCTGGTCGGTATCCAGCGTAGCGGTGCCATCCAGCGCCATTTCAACAGCGGTGGTGAAGGCCTTGCGGGTCAGGTGCAGCGTGCCATCGGCAATGAGCACGTTGGCGGTGCCTGCGCCCTGGTAGATCTGGCCACCGGCCAGGGTCAGCGTGCCCTGCGCGCCGATGGCCAGTGAACCCCGGCTGCCGTTGGCGCCGCCCAGGCCCAGCACGTCATTGACCGTCAGAGCGCCACCGTCATGGATGGAAACGCTGCCGGTGCCCAGATTGCCGATGGTCAGGCGGCCCACGCTGGCCGAGCTGCCGGCGCCGGCCACGCGGAAACTGCCATCGCCCAGCGCATTCTCACCCACGCCCACGTCGCCCGCGGTCAGGGCGGCGCCGTCAAGGACATCCAGTTCGGCCACCGCGTTCTGGCCCACGGCGATGAAGCCGGCCGTGGCGGTGGTGCCCGCGCCGGTCAGTACCAGCACGCCATCGGGCACGCCTGCGGTGTGCCGTTGCTGGCCCAGCTGCGTGCTGCCCTGCACGGTCAGCGTGGCGCCGTCGGCCACGGTCATCCTGCCAGTGCCGGACACGCCGATCAGCAGGTCGCTGGTGTTCAACCAGCTGGCACCCTTGCCTGTCACCGTGGCTTCGCCACGGGCCACGCTGCTGTAGCTGCCCAGGCGCGCGACACCGGTCTCGAAGGTGCCACCGGCACGCACGTTCACGGTGCCGGTGCCTTGCGCACCCACATGGATCTGGTTGGTGGCGAAGCGCGAATCCTTGTCGGACACGGTCAGGACGCCGCTGCTGCCCAGTTCCGAGGCAACCCACGTGCCCTGGGCATTGATCACCTGGCCGCCATCGAGCACGTCCAGGTAGCCCCTGCCTTCATGGCCGACACCGATGCTGTTGTTGCCGATCCACCGCGAACCGGCGCCGGTCACCGTGACCTTGCCGGTCGAGCCGGGCAGCGTGGCGATGAAGATGGCGGTGCTTTCCAGCACGCCGCCATTCTGGATGGACAGCTCGCCGCTGCCGGCGTGGCCGATGTCCACGCGCCAAGAGTCGGCGCGGATGCCGTCGACGACAACCGGTGTCATGCTGTCGATGTAGGCATGGTTTTCAACGGTCAGGTTCGGATCGCCATTGCTCCATGCGCCCGGTGCGTACCAGCGGCCATCGAGCAGGTTCGGGTCGCGCACGGTGACCGTGGCCGCGGCCGCCGTCATCGGGCCGCCCATGGCCAGGCCGATCGCCAGGACCAGCAGGTGCGTGGAAAGGGCGCGGCGGGGTGCTGCGGGCGTGCGACGTGGTGCCAGCATCATTGCCGGCGAAACTTGGTGCGAATGGGTCACGCGGATTTTCCCCTGTATGGACAGGGCGTATCGGCCGCGGAGTGCAGGACTTTAAGGTTTGTGAAAGCTGGTAATTCGGTTTTGCAAGGAAGGAGGTCACACTTCCGGCGGAAATTGCCGATGGGCGAGGCCTGTGCAGGGCGCTGCGGACGGCACACGCAGGCATGCCAGCACATCATGCCACAGCGTGTTGCCCAAGCCCCTTCCGCTGCGGTCGCCCGGGCCCGCCAGCCCGCTTACAATCGCAGGCCCTGCTGTTCCCTCCCTGCCTGGAGTAACCGATGTTCCCGCGTGACGTCCGCATCGAAACCTACGATCCCGAACTGGCCAAGGCCATCGCCGCCGAAACCCAGCGCCAGGAAGACCATGTCGAGCTGATCGCCAGCGAGAACTACACCAGCCCGGCGGTGATGGAAGCGCAGGGCAGCCAGCTGACCAACAAGTACGCCGAAGGCTACCCGGGCAAGCGCTACTACGGTGGCTGCGAATACGTGGACATCGCCGAGCAGCTGGCGATCGACCGCCTGAAGCAGCTGTTCGGCGCCGACTACGCCAACGTGCAGCCGCACAGCGGCTCGCAGGCCAACCAGGCCGTGTACTTCGCCCTGCTGCAGCCGGGCGACACCATCCTCGGCATGAGCCTGGCCCACGGCGGCCACCTCACCCACGGTGCCAAGGTCAATGCGTCGGGCAAGCTGTTCAACGCCGTGCAGTACGGCGTCAACGACCAGGGCCTGATCGACTACGACGAAGTCGAGCGCCTGGCCCTGGAACACAAGCCGAAGATGGTCGTCGCCGGCTTCTCGGCGTACTCGCAGGTGATCGACTGGGCGCGCTTCCGTGCCATCGCCGACAAGGTCGGTGCCTACCTGTTCGTCGACATGGCCCATGTCGCCGGCCTGGTCGCCGCTGGCGTCTACCCCAGCCCGCTGGACCACGCCCACGTGGTCACCTCCACCACCCACAAGACCCTGCGCGGCCCGCGCGGCGGCATCATCATCGCCAAGGGCGCCGACGAAGACCTGGTCAAGAAGCTGCAGTCGATCGTATTCCCGGGCATCCAGGGCGGTCCGCTGATGCACGTCATCGCCGGCAAGGCCGTGGCCTTCAAGGAAGCGCTGGAGCCGGGCTTCAAGGCCTACCAGCAGCAGGTGGTGAAGAACGCCCAGGCGATGGCCAGCACGCTGATCGCGCGCGGCTACAAGATCGTTTCCGGTGGCACCCAGAACCACCTGATGCTGGTCGACATGATCGGCAAGGACGTGTCCGGCAAGGACGCGGAAGCCGCGCTGGGCAAGGCCCACATCACCGTCAACAAGAACTCGGTGCCGAACGACCCGCGTTCGCCGTTCGTGACCTCGGGCCTGCGCCTGGGCACCCCGGCGGTGACCACCCGCGGCTACGTCGAACAGGACTGTGTGGACCTGGCCAACTGGATCGCCGACGTGCTCGATGCGCCGAACGATGACGCCGTCATCGCCCGCGTGCGCGACGCCGTCAGCGCGCAGTGCCGTAAGTACCCGGTCTACGGCTGATCGGGGCAGGGATCAGAGCCCTTTCCTGGCGGAAAGGGATCCGACCCCGCCACGACGCAGGGGTCGGATCCCCTCCCGCACGGAAGGGCTCTGACCCCGTCACCGGGAACCCCGCGCATGGATGAGCGCCGCCTCAAGTACCTGTACATCGCGCTGGCGGTGCTGTTCGGCCTGCCCAGCCTGTTCTTCGGCGGTGCCGGCGCCTGCATCGCCGTGGTCATGGGCGTGATCGGGCTCGTCTCGCTGGACGCGGACAAACTGTGGTTTGCCGCCGGCATGTTCGCGTGGGGATCGTGCGCGATCGCCGGCCTCGTGGCCTGGGTCGCACTCAGCATCGTCTGGCTGCGCGATGGCGCGCGCGGGCTGCACAGGGCATCACGCCGCTGGTGGCTGCTGCTGGGCCTGGGCGTGCTGGCAGGCCTGCCCTTGCTGGCGATGGCGCTGTACTACTTCGCCGAGCTGGGTTCGTCCGTGCTCAGCGGGCTGTTCGCCGGGCCGTCCCTGCTGGTGCCCACCGGTATGTTGATCCTGCTGCGGCTGCGTGCTGACGCCCTGCGCGAGCCATCCGGCCTGGCACGGTCAAAGGAGTAGGCCCGCGTGGATGAGCGCCGCGCCCGGTATCTGTATGCCGTCCTGGCGGTGGTCTTCGGCCTGCCCAGCCTGGTGGCGGGTGGTGCCGCGGCGACGATGCTGCTGCTGACGGGGCTGGGCCAGTTCGGCCATGGCACGCTGGCCGCGGTGACCCTGATGCCGCTGTGGGGCCTGGCCGGCATTGCCGGCTGCCTGGCCTGGTTGTGGCTCAGCGCCGGGTATCTGCTGCAGGGACGTGCCGGGCTGCAGGTGCATCGCCTCTGGTGGTGGATGCTGCTGGCCGGCAGTCTTGCCGCCGTGCCCCTGCTGGGGCTGGCGCTGTGGTGGAGCATCACCGTCCACGCCGAAGGCATCGCCCTGTTGCTGCTGGGCCCGTCGATGCTGGTACCGGCCGCGGGGTTGGTGTGGATCAAACGCCGCGGCCGGACACAGCCCATCGAAGGAAACGGAACGCATGGATGAGCGTCATCACAAACGCTGGATGGCCATTGCCGGCCTGCTGGTGGGCCTGCCCGCCGTGGCGGCAGGCGGCACGGGGGCCGTGCTGGGGCTGATGGTCGTCTGGGAGGGCAAGTACCTGACGGGCGACGAGTACACGTTGTTGCTGCTGTGGTCGTCGGCCGGCCTCATCGGCCTGCTGTCATGGTTGTGGCTGAGCGGCCTGTTCCTGTGGCGCGGTGTTGCCGGCCTGCGCCAATCACCGGCTGTGGCCTGGGTCGGCCTGGCGCTGGGCAGCCTGGCCGCGTCGGGCGTGGTCGTCGCCACGCTGTACGCCACTATCAGCAATGGCGAGATCTCGACCTTTTGCTTTCTCGGGTTTGGTCCGCCGCTGCTGCTGATGGCCGCGCACCTGGCCTGGCTGCGCTGGGCACGCGCCGCATCGCCGCCACCCGCACCCGGTTGAGCGGCGCGTCGCGGCCTCGCCGGGCTGGCGGGCGGAATTGCAGGCGCTTCCGTGCAGGCAGCATTTGCTGCTGCGCCCCTTCTCAGGTACCTTTGCGACGCTGCCATGACCGTGGCAATAGGTACTTCCCTGAGCCAGGCGTTTCATGCATTGCCCCTTCTGCCAACATGCCGATACCCGGGTCATCGACTCGCGCGTCTCCGAAGACGGCGCGACGATCCGTCGTCGGCGGGAATGCGAAGCCTGCGGCGAGCGCTTCAGCACCTTGGAAACGGTCGAACTGAAACTGCCGGCCATCGTCAAGAGTGACGGCACCCGCGAGGCCTTCGACCAGCGCAAGGTCCGCGCGGGGTTCGACCGCGCGCTGCAGAAGCGCGCGGTGCCCGAAGACAAGATCGAAGCGGCGGTACGGGCGGTGGTGCACCAGCTGCGCATCAGCGGCGAGCGCGAAGTGCCCTCGATCAAGGTCGGCGAGTTCGTCATGAACGAACTGCGCAAGCTCGACCACGTGGGCTACGTGCGCTTCGCTTCGGTGTACCGCAGCTTCGAGGACGTGGCCGATTTCCGCGAGGAGATCGAGAAGCTCGAGCGCGATCTGCCGTCCAGTACCGAACAGCTGCAGCTGCTGGGTGATGTGATCGCCCTGACCAAGAAGAAGAAGGGCTGACCGCCTCTGCCTGGGTGAGTGCCCGCCTTGGTGGGCACTGGTGGCGTGCATCGCCACCGGCAGCGTTACCATGGTCGCATGACCACCCCGTTCTCCGTCCTCGATCACCTGCACATGGCCAACGCGCTGCGCCTGGCCGAGCGCGCTGCCTATACCACCCGCCCCAATCCGATGGTCGGCTGCGTGATCGCCCATGGCGAACGCGTGGTGGGGCAGGGCTGGCACCAGCGCGCCGGTGGCCCGCATGCGGAAGTGTTCGCGCTGCGCGAGGCCGGCAGCGAGGCGCGCGGTGCCACCGCCTACGTCACCCTGGAGCCCTGTGCCCATTACGGGCGCACACCGCCGTGTGCACTGGCGCTGATCGAAGCGGGTGTGTCGCGCGTGGTGGCGGCGATGCGCGATCCGTTCCCCAAGGTGGATGGCGGTGGCTTCGATCTGCTGCGCAACGCCGGCATCGAGGTTGCCGAAGGGCTGATGGCGGCGCAGGCGCGCGAACTCAACAAGGGCTTCCTGTCACGCGTGGAGCGCAACCGCCCGTGGCTGCGGGTGAAGCTGGCCGCCAGCCTGGATGGTCGTACTGCGATGGCCGATGGCAGTTCCAAATGGATCACCGGGCCGGCCGCGCGCGAAGACGTGCAGCACTGGCGGGCACGCGCAGGTGCGATCCTGACCGGCGCCGACACGGTGCTCGCTGATGACCCGATGCTGACCGTGCGCCTGGCCGATACCGAGGTGATGCCACCGCTGCGGGTGGTGCTCGATTCGCGCCTGCGTTCGCTCGAATGCAGCCGTGTGCGCGAGGGCGGGGCACCGACGCTGTACCTGCACGCTGCGGCGGTGAGCGCACCGGACGCGGCCGATGCCGAATTCGCCAGCATGCCCAGCGTTGATGGGCGGTTGGATCTGGGCGCGGTGCTGGCGCTGCTGGCCGAGCGCGGCATCAACGAAGCGCACACCGAAGCCGGTGCCACGCTGGCCGGTGCGCTGCTGCGCGGCGGCTGGGTCGATGAGCTTCTGCTTTATCAGGCCCCCACGCTGCTGGGCGACAGCGGACGCCCGCTGCTGGCTGGCCTCGGCATCGAGGCGATGGATCAGCAGCGTCGCCTGCGCGTGGTCGACCAGCGGCAGGTGGGCGAGGACATCCGGCTGCTGCTGCGCCCGTGAGGGACTAACGCAGAGCAGGCGCTATGCCCTCGGCGTCAGGTCGCTTCGTCGTCCTCTTCGCCAACGGGGCATTGGCCTTTCCATTGCTGCTTCCACAGCACATGCAGGTCGCGGCAGTACGCGCCCAATGCCTCGCCCGGCAGCTGCCTGGCCTTCAATCGCAGCTGGTGGCGGGTGAAACCGTCGTCGTACTGATCCGGCAGTACCAGCACGGCGCATTGATCGTGGTACATCAGGAAGTCGCGGCAGTGATCATCCTCACTCATCCACGCATCCAGGTGCCTGTCGCTCAGCTGCGTTGACTCGAAGGCGACCGAGGGTTGGACGACGATGATCTTCGTGGCTTTGAACCTGGAGGCCTCGGCCTGCCAGCACGCCATCAGCGCCAGCACCATGATCGCGGTCGACGTCATACGGTGGTTCATGCGGTTGCCCCCAGTGGAAGAGGGCAACAGCATTGACCATGGAGGCTGCACAGGGCCATGCAACGGTTCTGAAAAGTGCGATTACTTTTGCCGCAGGAAACCTCATGCAGGGGCCCATGCACCTTGTCTGAAAATGTGTGGCGTTGGGAAAGGCGCCGCGCTTGACCCGGCGCTACAGAGTCGCGCGAGCCTGGCGGTCAGCATCATTGATGTCATGGCTCGCGGAATCGGACCGAAGCGGCCATGGTGTCAACCGCGTCGTCCACTGCCTTGGCGGCGATCTGTGCTTCAGCATCGGTGTCACCTTCCAGCATGAACCGCGCGAACAGGTCGAAGCTCTGCTCCGGTGTTGGCACGGGTGTCTGCGCAGAGGCGGTCGAAGCAATCCACAGCAGGAAGAACAGCAGGCGCGGCAACATCGGGCCTCGTCGGGCAGGTGTTCATTCCATTCGAAGAATGGTAGGAATGCATCGGCAACCGTGTTCAACAGCGGTGTCGGGTTGCCGATGCGAACATCTGGAAGTCCTTCATGCTGTCGATGCTGACGCGTCGGTCTCGGGTGCGATGAGGGGAATGGACTGCAGCAGCGGAAGACAGCGCGTCAGCATCATGGAAGCCTTGCGGAACAAAGCGGACGGCGGAGCATACGCATCTGCGTTTCCGCGCGACTTTTTGTAGAGGAAGACTTGCTCTCTACAGTGTGCTGCGCGCGTCAGTTGACCTCGCACAATTCTGCGGAATCTGCCTCGTCCTCGCCGGCGTCCCACGTGTCCAGCGGCATGAGCTTCATCAGCACGGTCCGCGAAAGTTGTTGACCGCGCGCGGCGTCGGCGGCTTCGTGATTTCCCAGATACCAGCCCGTTACCGGTATGCAGTGCGTGCCATCCGGGGCATCGCGCAGTAGGGTGGCCCAGCGGCTGAATAGCTCATCGCTCTGCGCTTGGACGTCGGGTTGTTTCGTGTTGCGAAGCGCTAGGTAAGCCTCGCGCAGGGGTGATACGTCCGGGTGGGTGCACGCCAGCGCGAACATGCCGATTTCCGGTGAACCCAGGGGCAGGAAATTTCTGGCTTCGCAGCGAATCAGGGCCAACCGTGTGCGCAGTGCCTGGGCAAACCCGCGCCCGATGGCAGGGGAGGGCGCCGGAAAGGCCTGCCTCCCCAGCCACGCAGGCACATCATCAATGACGGGCTGCCAATCGATGCGTTCGCTGGGCACCCAGCCGGGGCCCAATGCCTCAAGCGATGCCTTCGCTGACGCATCACCCTGCAGGTAGACGCGGGCCTGCAGCGTGTACGCCTCTTCCGGCGATGGCGGTGAACTGGCCGCCCTTGCCGATGATGCCAGCAGAACGAACAGTGCCAAGGCGAGCGCACTCGGCGGCAGGGCATGGAGAGGCTTCAACATGGAGATGTGGCGAGGAAAAGATGGCGAAGCATCGCCAATACAGTCGTAGGCTGTCCATGCGAATTGTCCGAATTGTGCTGGCTGAAAAGCCGCGCACATCGCGCGCGGCCCGCCGTTACCACCTCACGCGCATTCGTCGGTCCACATCATCTCGGCGATCGGGCGCAGTGCCTTGCATTCCTGCGTCATGTCTTCGGCCGACTTCACCTTGGCCTTGGCCTTCAGTTCCTCGGCCATCGCGTCCACGCCACTGATCTGGTCCGGCGCGATCTTCGCCACGCAGGCGCGATGCTGCTGCAGCAGCAGGTCGCAGCCCGGTACGCCGGTGACCTTCGGCGCGGTGGCCGCCTGCGCGTCCTGCATCCAGTCTTCGAACGGTGCCAGCGCGCCGGCCACGGTGCCCACCAGATCATCGAAATTGCCGCTGTACCAGTAGCCGTTGTCCTTGGCCGGGTACAGGGTGAAGGTGCCGCTGACCGGCACGCGCGCGCCGCTCTGCAGCGCCTGCGTGTAGGCGTCGGTGAACTGCTTGCGCGCGGCCGGGCTGGCATCGGCTGCAAGACTGGCGGCGAACAACGGGCGCACGTTGCCCAGGTCGGGCACCTGGCAGCTGAAGGCGATGCGCGCCAGCTTCTGGCCCTCGACGTATTCGTTGTCTTCGATCACGCTCTTGGTCGCGCGGCACTTCGAATCACGCAGGGCCTTGGCATACAGCGCTTCGGTGGCGGCTGCATCGGCCTTGGCACCGGCGCTGGCAAGCACCACCTGCCACGGTTCGGCCAGCGCCTTGGCCAACGCGCCCGGGTTCGGGGTTACCGCATCCTGGCCTTCAAAGGCGGGTTTCAGCGCATCGTTGAGCGTGCGGGTCGCGGCGGCATCGTCTTCCAGCAGCACGCGTGCATACAGGTCGAAGGCCTGTTCGGGCGTCAGCGTGGCCGGGGCGGCGGCGGCCAGCAGCGGGGCAGCCAGCAAGGCGCTGGCCAGCAGGGTACGCAAGGGGGTCTTCATGACAGTGTTTCCGGTTCCAGATGCGCGCAAGCCTAGCGCATCTGTTCGCGGGCGTGATGACGCCCGGTCGCCACGGGCCGGCACGCGCGGGCCAAAAAAACGGGCCCCTCGCGGGGCCCGTTCGATCGCACGACGAGGAGCGATCGTTGGATCAGAAGCTGGCGCGCACGCCAACCGAGTACTGGGTGACGTCGCGGTAGCCGGCGATCTCGCCCACCAGACCCCAGGTCTTGGTGAAGTTGATCTGGCCGCCGACGGTGCCGACCCAGGTGCCCTTGTAGTTGTTGCCGCCATCCATGTAGCCGGCCTTGGCCCAGGCTTCGGTCATGCGCGACGGCTTGCCGCGGATACCCAGGGTGACGCGGCCCAGGTTGGTGTGGTCCTTGCCGTGGTAACGCACGCCGTCGTAGCGCAGGGTCGATTCAGCGTTCTGGCGCACCCAGGCGGCATCGGCAGTGAAGTCCAGGCGGTCGGTCCACGGCATGTGGTAGCCGATACCCAGCTCCGGCTGGTTCAGTTCCAGCTTCAGCGAATCTTCGCCGTAGTGGCGGGTCTTGCTGGTGCGCGACCAGCCACCGAACACGTAGACCTGCTCGGCCAGCGCGACCGAACCACGCAGGTAGCCGCCGTCGACCTTCGGGTCGTCCAGCACGTTGTCGTCAACCTGGACCTGGGTCCAGCCGCCTTCGACGTAGGTGTAGCTGAGGGCGTCGGCCGAGGCCGAGAACGGGGCAGCGGCCAGCAGGGCAGCCACGATCAGGATCTTGCGCATGGGAATTCCTGTGAATTTCAGTCCATTGGCGGGCCTGCCATCGCAGCTGCCCGTGGCGACCTCATGTCGTCCGCTGCGGATTTTAATGAAAGTTTTACAAAATGCGAGAGACCGTCGTCACAGGCTGGCCAGACGTGGCCGGGGTCGGATCCGTTTTCCCTTGGGAAAACGGCTCTGACCCCTCCGCGATTCCGAGAGGCCCAGGGACAGAGCCCCTTTCCTGCGGAAAGGGATCCGACCCCGGGCATCCCACCCCGTTCAGCCCGGGCTGGTACACTAGCCACGCCGGTTCGCCGGTACACAAACGTCTTCAGGGCGGGGTGCAATTCCCCACCGGCGGTAGGTGCGCAAGCACGAGCCCGCGAGCGCCCCGGCCCACGGCCGGGGGTCAGCAGATCCGGTCCGATGCCGGAGCCGACGGTATAGTCCGGATGAAAGAAGACGGTGCCACAGGGCCTTCGCGGCCCTGCGCCCGCCTGTTTGCCTTGCGGCGTTTTTCGCTCACTTTTCGCGGAGAACGTTACTTGTTTACTGGAATCATCGAAGGCGTCGGCCGTCTGGCCGCACGCGAATCCATCGGCGGCGATGTCCGCTTCACCTTCCATGTCGGGAATCTGCCGTTCGACCACGTGCAGATGGGCGAGAGCATTGCCATCAACGGCGTCTGCCTCACCGTCATCGCATTCGACGCCAACAGCTTCCAGGCCGATGCCTCCACCGAGACCCTGGGCCTGACCACGCTGGGCCAACTGGGCGAAGGGGCGGTCATCAACCTGGAGCGCGCCATGCGCCCGACCGACCGCCTGGGCGGCCATCTGGTCAGCGGCCACGTCGACGGCCTCGGCCAGGTGCTGTCCATCCACAACGACGCGCGGGCCCAGCGCTGGCGTTTCGCCGCGCCGGCCTCGCTGCGCCGCTACATCGCCAAGAAGGGCTCGATCTGCGTGGACGGCGTCAGCCTCACCGTCAACGAAGTGGACGACGAAGGTTTTGAAGTCGCCCTGATCCCGCACACCGTGGCCAACACCGCCTTCTCCGCCACCGGCGTGGGCAGCGCGGTCAATCTGGAAATCGATCTGGTGGCCCGTTACGTCGAACGCCTGTTGGGCGAAGGAGCACGCGCATGAACTTCGCCCCGATTCCGGAAATCCTGGAAGACATCCGCCTGGGCCGCATGGTGGTCATCGTCGATGACGAAGACCGCGAGAACGAAGGCGACCTGATCATGGCCGCCGAGCTGGTCAAGCCGTCGGACATCAACTTCATGGTCACCCACGGCCGTGGCCTGGTGTGCCTGCCGCTGACCCGCACCCGCGCCGCCGACCTCGGCCTGGCGCCGATGGTGCAGGCCAACACCGCGCAGTTCCAGACCAACTTCACGGTCAGCATCGAGGCCGCCGAGGGGGTTACCACCGGCATCTCGGCCCACGACCGCGCCCACACCATCCGCACCGCGGTGAAGCCCAACGCCAAGCCGTCGGACCTGCACCAGCCGGGCCACATCTTCCCGCTGATCGCCCAGCCGGGCGGGGTGCTCACCCGCGCCGGCCATACCGAAGCCGGCGTCGACCTGGCCATGCTGGCCGGGCTGGAGCCGGCCGGCGTGCTGGTGGAGATCCTGAACCCGGATGGCAGCATGGCGCGCCGCCCGGAGCTGGAAGTGTTCGCCCGCGAGCATGGCCTGAAGATGGGCTCCATCGCCGATCTGATCGCCTACCGCCTGGCTACGGAAAAGACCGTTGAACGCGTGGACGAGCGCGAGATCGACACCGAATTCGGCCCGTTCAAGCTGGTGACCTACCGCGACCGCATCGCCCACGACCTGCATTTCGCGCTGGTGCGCGGCACGCCGGATGCGGAGACACCGACCCTGGTGCGCGTGCAGGTGGAAAACCCGCTGGCCGACCTGCTGCACTGGCGCCGCGACGATTTCGGCGTGGCCGCCACCGATGCCCTGCGTGCGATCGATGCCGAGGGCGTCGGCGTGATGGTGGTGTTGTCGGCCCCGCGCGATGGCGAAGCCCTGCTGGCCCGCCTGCGCCAGCAGCCGGCGCCGGTGGTGCCGGGCAAGGACAAGGACGTGGGCCAGTGGCGCCGCAACGGTGCCGGCGCGCAGATCCTGTCCGACCTGGGCCTGGGCAAGCTGCGCGTGCTGGGCACCCCGCGCCGCCAGGTTGGCCTGGCTGGTTACGGCCTGGAAGTGGTGGAGACGGTCACCCTGTAATGGGGTTGCCGGCCAGCGGCCGCCACTACCGGTGGGTGCCGACCGCTGGTCGGCAGCCCCTGCGGGCCCCCGCCAGCCACGGCCGGGGCCCATCCACGCTAGAATTACCCCCTTATCGAGTTCCCCAAGCCGCATATGAGCCACTACGAAGGCGATCTTCGCACTCCCGAGTCGGCGCGCTTCGCCATCCTGGCCAGCCGCTGGAATGCCCGCATCACCGACACGCTGGTCGCTGGCGCCCGCCAGAGCCTGGCCGGCAACGGCATTGCCGAAGCCAACATCGACGTGATCCGCGTGCCGGGTGCGTGGGAACTGCCGCTGGTGGCCGCACGCCTGGCCGCCGCCCATGAACACGCCGCCATCCTCACCCTGGGCTGCGTGATCCGTGGCGACACCCGCCACTACGAACACGTGGCCGACCGCTGCGCCGAAGGCCTGATGCGCGTGCAGCTGGATTTCGG
Organism: Stenotrophomonas pavanii; assembly: GCF_900101175.1. Classification (GTDB taxonomy): domain Bacteria; phylum Pseudomonadota; class Gammaproteobacteria; order Xanthomonadales; family Xanthomonadaceae; genus Stenotrophomonas; species Stenotrophomonas pavanii. The sequence continues at coordinate 320,356 of NZ_FNFQ01000003.1, forward strand.
CGTGCCGGTGCTGAACGGCGTGCTGGCGGTGGAACGCGTGGAAGACGCCGAGGCCCGCGCAGGCGGCAGCCACGGCAACAAGGGCGAGGAAGTCGCACTCGCCGCACTGGAAATGGTCAATCTGCTGGAGCAACTGCCATGAACAAGAACACCCAGGGCAAGCCCTCCGGTAAACCCGTCCGCCGCGATGGCGTCGATCCGGTGCTGCGCTCGCGCGCCCGCCGTCGTGCCGTGCAGGCCATCTACGCCTGGCAGATCTCCGGCGGCAACGCCCAGTCGCTGATCGCCCAGTTTGCCCACGAGCAGGCCCGCGAAATTGCCGACCTGGCGTACTTCGAGGCGCTGGTGCACGGCGTGCTCGACAACCGTCGCGACATCGACGAAGCGCTCGGCCCGTACCTGGACCGTGGCATCGAGGAAGTGGACGCGATCGAACGCGCAGTGCTGCGCCTGGCCGCCTACGAGCTGCGCTACCGCCTGGACGTGCCGTACCGCGTGGTGATCAACGAAGCCATCGAATCGGCCAAGCGCTTCGGTTCCGAACACGGCCACACCTACGTCAACGGCGTGCTGGATCGTGCCGCCGTGGAATGGCGCAAGGTCGAATCGGGTCACTGACCCGCCTGTGGTAGTGCCGGCCGCTGGCCGGCAGCTGCAGGGATCCTGAGGTTGCCGGCCAGCGGCCGGCACTACCGCCCACCGCGCGATGCGCGGCACGAACAACAGCGGGAACGCCCCATGTCCCTGGCCGAATTCGCCCTCATCGACCGCATCCGCGCCCGTACCCTCGAGCGCGACGACATCCTGCTCGGCATCGGTGACGACGCCGCGCTGCTGCAGCCGCGTGCCAACGAACAGCTGGTGGTCACCGCCGATACGCTCAACAGCGGCGTGCACTTCCCGGTGGAAACCCCGGCCTTCGACATCGGCTGGAAGACCTTGGCTGTCAACCTGTCGGACCTGGCCGCGATGGGCGCGCGCCCGGCGTGGTGCACGCTTGCGTTGTCGCTGCCGGAAGCATCTGAAGACTGGATCGAGGCCTTTGCCGATGGCTTCTTCGCCCTGGCCGACCAGCACGACATCGCGCTGGTCGGTGGCGACACCACGCGCGGTCCGCTGTCGCTGTCGGTGACCGCGATGGGACAGGTCGGGCGTGGCCAGGCCCTGCGGCGCGACCGCGCGCAGGTGGGTGATGATGTCTGGGTCAGTGGCACGCTGGGCGATGCCGCCGGCGCGCTGCGCCTGTGGCAACAAGGTGCGTTGAGCATCGCCACCGCCACGCTGCTGGCCGACTACGAAAGCCTGCGCCTGCGCCTGCTGCGGCCGACGCCGCGCGTGACCCTGGGCCTGCGCCTGCGGGCCTTCGCACACGCGGCGGTGGATGTGTCCGACGGCCTGCTGGCCGACCTCGGTCATATCGCCACGCGCAGCAACGTGGCCGCGCATGTGGATGCCGACTCGCTGCCGATCTCGCACGCGCTGCGTGAACTGCTCGGCCGCGACGCTGCACGCGACTGCGCACTGCGCGGGGGCGACGACTACGAGCTGTGTTTCACCGCGGCTGCCGACCAGCGCGATGCGCTGCACTACCTGGCCGAATCGCTGGACGTGCCGCTCACCCGCATCGGCCGCATCGCCGAAGGGCAGGGCGTGCACGTGGACGGCGAAGCCGCCGACGGCGGATACCAGCACTTCGCGTAGCCGCAGCGGTACTGCGCTGCTGGGTGCCAACCTTCCGGCGTGGGGTCAGATCCCTTTGCGCCGCAAAGGGCTCTGACCCCAGGTGAAGCACCTCGGCATCGCTCGGGCAGGTGCCAACCGGGGTTGGCACGAATGTGTCAGCCGCCCTTGGCAACACCGTGTCGACCAGGGTCGACACCTGCCAACGCGTGGCGATTACACATGCGGCACCGGCGCACCGAAGCGGTTGTCGCCCGGGGTGCTCGGCAGCAGCATGAACACCAGCACCACCAGGCCCACAATCGGCACCAGCATCAGCAGGTACCACCAGCCGGAACGGTCGGTGTCATGCAGGCGGCGCACGGTCACTGCAATCATCGGCACGATGATCGCCAGCCACACCAGCGCGCCCACGCCCGTCGATATCAGTGCCAGCGTGCCTGAACCGGTGTAGCCAGCAATGAAGCCCAGCACATTCGACGGTATCAACGCGATCACGACGAACAACTGGAACCACCAGAACTCGCTGCGGCTGGCGCGCCCGCTGAACTGGGTGTAGCGGGTAAGCGGAGTCATCATCTTTTTCATGCTGTGTGTTTCTCTCTCTAGGTAGCGCCGAGCCATTGCCCGGCGTCAATCAGTGAATGACCTTTGCCTGGGCATCGCGCGTGGTGCCGTAGTCGTCCAGCCACTGGAATGTCAGGCTGTTGGGCACCGAAGCACTGGCTGGCAGCGGCAGCCGTACCTGTGCACCGGGCGCGATCATGTCCGCCGGCACCCTGCTGCCATCGGGCAAGGTCAACGAAGTCAGTGTCACGTGATAGGCAGTGGGATTGCTGATCTGCAATGCCCCTGCCGCCATGCGCCACTGCAGCTGGCCCGGCGCATCGCGCGCACTGCCCGGCAGGCCGGCGGGGCGATGGAACAGCTTCACCCGCGTGCGCACCGCGAACTGCAGCAGGTTGCGGTCGCCGGCATTGGCCGGCTTGGGCGGGATATCCAGCAGGTTGAAGTAGAACACCGACTCGCGATCTGTCGGCAGCGGCGCTTCCGAAGGCCGCGGCGCATAGGTGATGCGATAGGCCTGTGCCTGCTTGGCCTGCAACAGGCGCGGCTCGGATGGCGTCAGCCGGAACGGCGTGCGCACGCTCTCCGGACGCGCATGGCTGTCGCCCGCGTCGATCCAGACCTGCGTCATCGCGGGTTGCTCACCCACATTGCTGGCCTTGACCGTGACATCGCGGCTTTTGCTGGCGTCGTGCACGATGCGCGTGCCTTGCAGGGTTACCGCGGCCTGCGCCGGCAGCACAAGCGCGATGACCAGCAGGGCCGGCAACCACAACGATGGGCGGAGTTTCATGGAAGACCTCATGCAGGCGACGCACGCGCGCATCCGTGCGCGTGCGCCGGATACCGTTTACTTGTAGAGCACCACGAAGTCACCTGACGCGTTGGCGGTGCCGGTCGTAGCGTTCTGGGCCGGCGAGGCATACCACGCGCTGTAGTCCAGCTGGCCAGTGCCACCGGCGGCGATGGTCACCCACTGGGTCGGGTCATCACCGATCTTCTGGTGATTGCCCGCCGCGTCATACAGCGCCACGCCCACATTGGTCGCACCGGATGCTGCGGTCAGTGCCAGGTTGCCGGTACTTCCCTCAGGCGTGCCACCGAAGCGCACGCCAACGTCCTGCGCAGCGCCCGAGCCGGAGCAATCCAGGGCAATGCTGAAGTTCTTCTGGCCGGCACGGGTACCGGCGTTGACCGACGCCAGATCCACTTTGCCCATCGGCACGGTGATGGTGCCGCCCGCGGAGCCGACACTGCAGGTGGAGGTCATCAGTTCGCCGGTGATTTCCAGCCGTTCGGCCTGGGCAGCGGGTGCAGCCAGGATCGCCAGCGCGGACAGCGCCAGCAGGTTCAGTTTGATCGACATCGAAGCCTTCTCGTTGCGGAATGGGAGGCGTCGGCAGCCGCGGGCCACCGAACGATGCGCAGTGTCGATGTCGCGCGGCCGCACCACCATGCAACTTGTTGTAAACGGTTTCCTGCTGGCGGCGAATGCAACTTTTTGTATGGGGCTGCAGGGTGGGGCGAACTACTGTGCGCTTCCTTCCGCTACTGGCTGCCGCCGAGCCGCACTTGCGATTCGGCCCACAGGCACCTGCCTTCGCCCCCTCTCGGAGCCACTCCATGCATGGCGCACGTCTTGATCCACGAACGCTCCCTCTTGCGCTTGCACTGTTGGCTGCTGCGTCGGGTGCCTCCGCTGCGTGTCGCCCCATCAGCGGCGATGTGTTCATCGATCGCGTGTTCGACGTTGCCTTCGTCGATGCGCCTGATCAGTTCCTGGGCCGGGCCAGCGGCCGCCTGGCCCTGGTCTGCGACCCCGCCGACAGAAGGGCGCAGCTGCAGCCACTGTTCAACGGCCTGCGCTACGCGCGCGACATCATGAATCCAGACGGTGGCTTCGATCCCGCGTATGAGATCAACGCGACCTCGCCCCTGATCGTGCTCTCTTTCAACTCTGGCGCCTGCGAAGAACACGATGCGGAGTGCCCGCTTGAAGAGGTTGAAGGTGGCAGTACGCCGTTCCGCGATGGTGTTCCACAGGTCGTCGATATAAGCGGAGGCGATCGCAAGGAAGTGCTGGTCAATCTCAGCATCTATTCACGCGGGGGGCCGATGCGTGATGTCGCATCGATGCCTGTGGGTACTGTCTCTACCACTTTCAGTGGCAGCGGCGGCAAGCACCACATCAGCGCGGGTTTCCGCTTCCACGCACAGACTTGCGCGGTAACGCCCCAGGCCATAACGCTGGATCCGATCGATGCGCAGACGCTCGATCAGCAGCAGAGCGCAGGCGAAAAGGCCTTCAACGTCGCCATCAACTGTGGCGCCAGCGGTCGTCCGCTGGTGCTGGAGATGCGCGACGTGCACGACGCTGCCAACACCGGCGACATCCTGGCCCCTGCGCCGGGAAGCACGACGGCCGGCGTTGCACTGCAGGTGTTGCAGGCTGGAGCACCCGTGCGCATGCAGCAGCCGTGGAGCTATGGCACCACCACGGGCACGGTCATGTCGGTTCCGTTCAGTGCCCGCTACCAGCGCACGCCTGCAGAACTGCGCACCGGGACCATCCGCAGCGAAGTATCGCTGCTTGCCGACTACTACTGATGCACGCGCGTTCCTTCCTGTCGCTGCCACCGCGCGGCCTTGCGCGACGTCCCTTCGTACACCACCTGTCATGACCACCCTTCGATCCTTCACGCGCGCACGCGAGCGCTGCCGCCTGCCGCGTGCCATTGCAGCGGCGCTGTCCCTCTCGGTTCCTGGCGCCGCTGTTGCCGCGCCCGCCATCGAGTTCAGCGAAGGATTCCTGGTGGGTGGGCAGGCCATCGATATGCGCCGCTATGCGCAGGGCAATCCGGTCGAGGCCGGTCTGCACCGGGTCGATGTCTGGATCAACGGCCAGTTTGAGCAGACCCGGGATATCCGCTTCGTGGTCCCGGACGGACACGCCAGCGCACGCCCCTGCCTGCCGGATGGCCTGCTGGACGCATTGCAGCTGCGTGCGGAACGGCTGCAGGTGGTCCGCGCAGACGCCGTCGATACCGGCTGTATCGATCTGCCGACGGTTGTGCCGGGCGCCACGGCCACCTTCGACGACAGCAGCCTGCAGTTGTTGCTGACCGTGCCGCAGGCGATGCAGGAACGCGCTGCCCGCGGCCACGTGATGGCCGAGCAGCGCGATCCCGGCATTGCCGCCGGTTTCGTCAATTACACCGCCAACCACTACCGCAGCGACACCCGCGACAGCAGCTACGTAGGCCTGAACGGGGGGTTCAACCTGGGCCACTGGCGCGCGCGCCATCGCGGTGCGTTCAGCCACGGCACGCAGGGAACCCGCTATCGAACGATCAGCAGCCACCTGCAACGCGATCTGCCGGCCATCAACAGCCAGTTGCTGCTGGGTGAGGGCCATACCGGCGGCGAACTGTTCGACAGCGTGGCCTTCACCGGGGCCCGCCTGTATACCGACGAGCGCATGCTGCCCGACTCGTTGCGTGGCTACGCACCGGCCGTGCGCGGCATCGCCGAAGGCAACGCCCTGGTCAGCATCCAGCAGAACGGCATCGTCATCCATGAAGTCAGCGTAGCGCCCGGGCCGTTCGTCATCGACGATCTGTACCCGACCAACTATGGCGGCGACCTGGAGGTCGTCGTTACCGAAGCCGACGGGCGCAGCCAGCGCTTCAACGTGAGCTTCTCCGCGGTGCCGCAGGCCCTGCGCGAGGGCAGCTCCCGATTCAGTGCCAGTGCCGGCACGCTGCGGGACGTTGGCAACGACGTCACCGCGCTGCGCTTCGCCGAGGGTACGTATGCGCGCGGTCTCAGCAATCACCTCACGGCATTGGGCGGCATCCAGGTCGCACAGGGCTATCGGGCGGTCATCGCCGGTGCTGCGGTCAACTCGCGATGGGGCGCCGTTGGCGCCGATGTCACCCACTCGCAGGCGCAGCTGCACGGACGCCCTGCAGTCGCCGGCAGCAGCCTGCGCCTGAACTACCAGCGCTACGTCTCGCGCACGGGGACCAACGTGGGTCTTGCCGCCTATCGCTACAGCACGCAGGGGTTCCTCACCCTGAACGATGTAGCGCGCGCGGCGGCCGACGACTGGGGCTACGCCGGGCGTGCGCGGCAGCGCTACCAGGCCAACCTGTCCCAGCGCCTGGGCACGGCCGGCCAGCTGTTCCTCAACGGCGGGCACGTAGCGTACTGGGACACTGCACAGCGGCAGACCGACTTCCAGTTCGGCTTCAACGGCACAGTCGGCCTGGCCAACTACGGTGTTTCCGTGCAGCGCTACCGGCTGGGAAGTGGCCGGCCCGACACACGCTATGCATTCACCCTCAGCATGCCGCTGGGACGCACCGGAAACGCCCCGCGGGTGAGCACCCGGATCAGTCACGCCAGTGGCGGTCAGCAGGTGCAGGCAGGCGTGAGTGGGTACCTCGGCGAGCGGCGCGCGCTGAACTATTCGGTGTCCAGCGTGCAGGGCCGCAGTGGAACCAGCAGCAGCGCCTATCTGGACTACCAGGGCCGCTACGCCAACGTCAACGCGGCCTACAGCCGGGCGAGCGGCCACAGCAGCCAGACACTCAGTGCCTCCGGTACGCTGGTGGCGCACGCCGGCGGCCTGAACATGGGGCCACCGGCAGGCGACGGTTTCGTGCTGGTGCATGCGCCAGGCGCAGAGGGCGCGCAGGTCGGCACGGGTGTGGATATCCGCGTGGCACGCAATGGCTACGCGTTGTTGCCGCACGTCAGCCCCTATCGCTGGAACCGCATCGATCTGGACCCTTCTGGGCTGCCGCTGGAGGTGGAACTGCTGCAGACCTCGCAGCGTGTTGCGCCCACCGCCGGCGGCATCGTGCGCGTGCCGTTCGAGGTGCGCCGCGAGCACACCTTGTTCATCGATGCCACCGATGCACTGGGCCAGCCCTTGCCGTTTGCGGCGCGCGTGCAGCGCGAGGACGGCACGCCCGCCGGCGCGGTGGGGCAGGGCGGCGTCATCCAGTTGCGTGGCGCACCGCCCGAAGGCGCGCTGATCGTCGATCCGGACGGCCCGCAGCGCTGCCGCCTGGTCTATCAACTACCCGACGCGCCCGATGCCTACGGCCTGTCCTGGTCGCAGGGCATCTGCCAGCCCTTGGCGACCTCACCCCAATCGGCAACGGCCGGCCTCCCCGTCTACTGATCTCCTGGAGTACCCGATGAAACGCCTGCTGCTACCCTCTTTCACCCTTCTGGCACTGGTCGTGCCGCTCGGCAGCGCTGCGGCGGCCACGCTCACCATTTCCGGTCGCGTATTGCCCGGCACCTGTACGCTGACGGCACCGGCCATCACCCTGGACAACGTAAAGGCCGACGAGCTGAAGGTGGGTGACAACCTGCTCAAGCAGGGCACGTTGAACTTCACTGGCTGCATCGGTGTTGCCAAAGCCACGCTGTCCTTCGACGGCACCGCGGCCGATGGTGATGCGCAGCGCTGGAAGAACACGGCCAGCACCGATCCGGCACGAGGCGTTTCGGTCGCCTTGTTGGCCGGGGCCACGGGCAACGTCTATCTGAAGAAGGGCGATACCGGCATCGAAGTGCCAGTGACCGGCGCCACGGCCAGCTATACGCTGCGCGCGGGCTATTACCTGCCCACGACCAGCGGCGTCAACGCGGGTGCCGTGGAGACGGCCATTACCGTGACTGCGCTCTACGATTGAACAGGCTGCGGTTGCGGGTTGTCATACCGCCCGCAACTGCACATCCACATACTCGGCCAGCCCACGGCAGGCCAGCAACAGCCCTTCGCGCGCGCCGTCATCCATGTGCTGGTCGATATCCCCGTCCACGCGGACGCGTTCGGTGGCGTGCAGTAGTTCCAGCAGGAAACTCAGCCCCGCATTGGCGCGGTCGATGCGTGCCAAGGCCAGGCGCTGGCCGGGTGCACGGTTGGTGCCGGGCCACGGCTGGCCATCGGCGGCATCGCCCTGGCGGATGTACTGCAGGCAGGCCTGCAGGGTGATGGCGCCAGGACTGCTACCGGTCTGCAGCGCAACGAAGGTGTCTTCCAGCGTGCGGGCCAGGTCATCGGGCAGGCGCGTGGCGGCCTCGCCCAGGGTGGCGAACAGGTGCGGGTAAGGGGAAGCGGTCATGGCGGCGTCCTTGTGCAAGCGGCAAGGTGCCACCCTGCTTAACAGCGGGGCGGCGGACGGTGCGTGGTTCCAATACCGGTGGTAGCTCTGCGAAACGCCGGCGGGCACGAGGCCCCCACGCACCGCCCGCCATAGGTGCGCGGACAGAATGCCTGCCGACGCCACCCAACAAGGAAAGGGTGACGCCGGCAGGCAAGCGTAAACAACAGAGTTACCTAACGGGATTGGAAGCCCGTGCCACCCGTTGTCGGTGGCGCTACATGATTTGCATGAAGCGCCCGTGCCGCCAATGAGAATTGTTGGAAAGTTCGAAAGCGTTGCAACTTTGTCGCTGGCAGGTAGCGGATGGCGATTCTTGCCAAATGCGACATTCTTCGCCGCTCGCACCGTAGAGTCGAGCGCGCTCAACCACTTCGTCGAAGTGGCATCAGCTTCAGCGGGGGTTGCCGCGCTCAGCGGTGCCGCTACGCTGGGTAGATGAAAATTCTCTTGCTCGCGTTCTTGCTGGCCTCTTCGCCGGACGTCATAGAGCCCGGCTACAGAATGGGCAGCTACAAGGAAAATCCGTCGCCGATGCCGGGCACGCTGAAGGCATTGGGCGCGCGATGGGAGATGGACTACAGAACGCTACGCCCTGCCCTGTTGAAAGCGGGGTGGGGCGGAATACCACGCGAGTACTCGCATGCGACCGTGCTTGGATTTCCCGAGGTCAATTGTGGCCTTGGCTGGCAGGCGGTCTGCTGGTCCATGTTCCACAAGAATGGCCGGGATGTTTTTCTGCAACTGCATCCCACAGACGACGGCCGCCTTATCCTGATTGGCGCAGAGTGACGCTTTCGCTTTCGCTTTCGCTTTCGCCTTCGCCATCGCCATCGTCGAGCTGTTTGTTGATACCCAGGCATTCATTGGTCGGGATGCCGGAGGCACTACCGGTTTTCGGGGTTCCCGCTGCTGAACTGTGAAGCGGTGCAGACGGGGCACGTGGGAGGCCCCATCCTGATTACTCCTCTGGCCGGATCAGCCCGGATCAGCCCGGATCAGCCCGAATCAGCCCAGATCAGCCCGAATCAGCCCGAATCAGCCCGAATCAGCCCGAATCAGCCCGAAAGAGTGGATCGCTGCCGGAAGAAAACACTGACCAGACAGGTCCATGGTTCCTTGCCATCGGCGCCGAGCTTGCTTGGCTGATGCAGAACGTAGCCGAGCGTTGGCCCGGTTCTACACGAGCAAAGTAAAGCGGCGCCGGAATCATCCGGCGCCGTGCGTGTTTCTACCTCACCACTTGTACGACATGCTCAGATTGGCCGTCGCTTCGCGGTAACCATGGTCACCGCGCATCACGCCGAAGCCACCCCACGCACTCAGCCCGGAACGGAAGTCCACGCGCGCACCGGCACTGAGCTCGTAGCGGTTGCGCGGCACGCTGGCCCTCAGCGCTTCATCGTCGAACGCCATGCCGTTGCTGGCGTCATCGCGGTACCAGTTGGCCACCACATACGGGCTGACCGATGCACCGGCGGCACCGCGGCCTTCTCCCTGCAGGCGCAGGCCCACGCGGCCGGACAGACCGCTGTCGCCCAGGCTGCGCACCACCGTGCCGTTGGTTTCTTCGTGGCGATCGGTGTTGGCTTCGGTGTAGATCAGCTGCAGTTCCGGCTGCAGGCTCAGCGCCGTGCTGCCGATCTGGCCGATGCCAATGCGGTAGCCGGCTTCCAGCGACGACTGCCAGATGTCCGAGTCGTAGCGTTCCTCGGCCAGGCCTTCGCCCTGCACGCGGTTGCGGAACTGGCCGCGCTGCACGCTGGCATCCACATACAGTGCATCGTTGCTCCAGTTGCCGTACACGCCCAGCGCGCCACCGTTGACCTTGCCGCGTGCGCTGTAGCCGGTCAGCTGCGAACGCGAAGTAGCATCGGACTTGGCCAGCGTACCCATCACGCCGACGCGGCCCTGGCCGTTGTCGAACACGCCGATGTCCGCACCCAGCTGCAGGCGCGAGCGGTCCACGCGCAGGTCCAGCTGGTCTTCCACCGCCGACAGCTTGCTCTGCGCAGCGTCCACGCGGGCCCAGCCACGCACGCCATCCACGGCGGAGGTGTTGCCGCCCTGGCGGTCGCGCCAGCCGTGGCGCAGCAGCTGGTCCATCGCGAACTGGTTGGCCAGGTACGCGCCGGCCTCCGGGCGCAGCACCGGCGTCGGGTCGATCGGATCAACGGGATCGACCGGGTCCACCGGATCGACCGGCGTGCACTCCGGCAGCGTGGGATCCACCACGCACGGGTCCGGCGTGCCGGCCAGCTCCGAGCGCAGGTACCAGCCGCCGTTGGTGGCGTCCTTGAACAGGAAGTACTCGTACTGCCCGCCCACCGCGCGGCCCTGCAGGTCGAACTGCGCGTTGGAGGCACCGCCCACGCGGATCAGCTCGATGCCCTTTTCGGTCTTCGCGCCCGCGCCACCGGCATTGAGCACACGCACGTTGGCCTGGCCGTTGGCATCGCCCTTGATGATCAGCTTGTCGGTGGCCGAGCTGTCGTCACCCAGCTGGGTGTTGAACAGCAGGGTGCCGCCGGCACCGTCGAAGGTATCCACAGTGAGGGTGTTGAACGTACTGCCATTGCCCAGCGCCACCGTGCCGGTGCTGCCCAGTGCGAGATGACCGACAGTGCTGTCGCCGGTCATCAGCCAGGTGCTGCCGCTGTCGATGCTGGCCGAAGTGACGTTGAGGAAGCGGCCATCGATCTGTGCCTTGTTGCGCAGGAAGACATCGAGGGTGCCGTCGACAGTAGCTGCGTCGAAACTGACATTGCCTGCAATCCGAGCATCATCCACGTTGAAGGTCACGTGGCTGGCACCCGGCGTAGCGCTGCCGGTGCGGGAATCGACCTGCAGCAGGTTGCCGTTGCCGCCGTGCAGCTGAGCGCCGTTACTGACGTTGATGACGAAGTCGGCGGGCTGGTCGGCCGCTACACGGATGGCGGCGCCGCGGCCAGACGCGATCGTGGAGCCGTCCACGGCGAGCTGCAGCGTGTCGGGGGTGTTGCGCGTGCCAAACATCAGTACGCCCACGTTGTCTGCATCGATGCGCGACCCGTTGACGATGCTGACCTTGCCGTTTTCCATGCGAACGCCCAGGCCGCTGGCGATATCACTGCCCGTGGCAGTGTCCTCCACCCGCATGTAGGTGGAATCGATGATGGCCCATGCACCGGGCAGCGGCGCGCTGGCCGGCGTGCTACCCATCAAGAGGCCGATGCTGAGTGATTCAGTGGGTGACAGGCCGTCTGCGGCGGTGACCAGGATGCGACTGCCGATCAGATGGGCGTTTGATGAACCACTGACACGGATACCGCCACCACGCACGGTGCTGGTGCCGAGTTGCAGAGAAGAGTCCCCACTGAGGTCGATTGCGACCTGGTGGGTGCCACTGCGACGGACGATGGCATCGAGTGCCAGTACGTCGGAATTGTTGGCTTGGATCGCATTCGTCTCGCCACCTTGAACGCGAAGCAGCGACCAGTTCCGCAGCGTCCACTCTTCGACAGGGTCGCCCGATCCCACAATCTTGTGTTCGTTATCCAGATCTCCTGCGGCGACGGTGGCTGCTGGCACCAAGGCCATTGCCACCAGCAGGCTGCGAGCCAACGGCCGAAGGGCGGGTCGGGGAAAGCGGTAGTGATGACGCATCGGAAGGTCCTCATAGGCGGAAACGAATTGGACTTCGCACTGCGGTGAAAGCGACCCCCTGTTCATGCGTGTGCGTATTACGCGCACGCAGCGTGAAGACGATGTGATGGGGGCTTTTGCGACAGCGCGTGTCTGGAATGAGCCCAGTCTTGCGCTCCCCCTGCCCCGGAGCCATGCAAATAGTTGTAAAGCCGGCTTTCCGCCTCTCATCGAACTGCATGCGTTCATGAAACTGCGGCAGACGGTCGCACCTGCGCAGACTGCAAATCATTCGATGTCCGAGAGCGCTGCAGACACCGAGCATGTAAGGCAGTTCCCCAGAGACATGCCATGCACGACCACTTCCCCCGCCACGATTCCTTGGCACTGGCGTTGACAGCCATACTCGCTGCCACTTCCACCGCGCACGCACAACAGGTCGTCGCCGACGGTGACGAACAGACGCCTGCGGCCGGCGACTATGCCACGACCGAGCCGGTGGAGCCTGGCAACCCGGCTGGCTATGCCTTCCACGCACTCAATGGAGGCACCATTGTTCCAACCGGTGCGGTCAATCTTCGTACGGACGGCATGCGCGCCGCCGCGGCGCGGGCGGAGGATGCGGGCAGCAAGATTGCGTTGCAGCAAGGCAGCATACTGACGACAGGCTCGGGTGCGGCGGGGGTCTCTGCCGCCAATGGCGGGCATATCGAGGTGGTTGACACGCGCATCCAGACCGAAGGCAGTGTGTCGAATGGGGCAGAGGCCCTGGGCGGCCAACTGGTCCTGGATCGCGTCAGCATCACCACGCAAGGTAGCTTGTCGCATGGTGTCTTCGTGCAGGGGGGGGCGGCCGATGTGAAAGGTGCCGTCATCGAGGTCAAGGGTAGCCAGTCCAATGGTCTGGAAGTGCGCGGTGGCAGCTTGACGGCGGAGCATGTCCGCATCGACATGCACGGTGACGGCTACGGCGCATGGCTGCAGGACGGGGCCGACGTGCACCTGCGTTCGGTTCAGATCAACGGGACAGGTGCAGGTGCAGGCGGTGTGCTGGCCGGTACTGGAAAGCTGCTGCTGGAGGATGTGGACATCAACCTGACCCACGGGCGTTCCGGCCAGGGACTCTATGTCGTCGGAGACGTTGAGATGCGAGGGGGCAGTATCCACACAGGTGGGGATCACGCCAGCGCGATCAGCTTCGCGACGGGCTCCGGCGGGACGCTGCTGCTCGATGGCGTCGATGTTTACGGACACTTCGGCATCATCATGACCGAAGGAACTGAACTGGCCCTGCGCAACAGCCAGTTGCGCAGTGAGAGCATTGGTATTGACGTCAACCAGCGTGATGGCAACGCCAGTGTCGTCGGATCGACCATCACCACGCGCAATGGCATCGGTGTCCGGCTGATGAATGAAGGCGAGCTGGATATCGAGGGCTCGCAGATCACCGCCGAGGGCAACCGTTGGCAGGCCGTCGCGCTGTACGGCGGGACGACGCGGATTACGTCCAGCCAGTTGCATGCCCGCGGCCAGAACGGGCACGGACTGTATGCAGAAGGAGGGAGCGGGAGGCAACCGCTGGCCGAGGTGGGTGACAGCGTTATTTTGACCGACGGCGATGGCGCCATCGGTGCGATCGCGCGACTGGGCGGCACCGTGCATCTGGCCGACAGCGTGGTGCGCACCACCGGCATCAACTCGCACGGTGTGCTGTCTGGCGGGACCGGTGAAATGACGTTGAGCAACACCCATGTACGCACTGAAGGCGAGGGCGCGTGGGCGGCGGTGATCAATGACAACGGTCGGATGCGCATCGACGGCGGCTCGCTGGTGAGCGCCCAGCATGGCGGTGTATGGGTGCGCAGCAGCCGCGACCCGGGCCTGACCCTGTCCAACGGAGCGGTGGTATCGGGCGGCAATGGCATCGCGCTGGCGTTGGATGCGGCAGTGGCCGGGCGCTTCGATGTGGCACTGGACGGTGGCTCGCAGCTGGTGGGCGACATCGTCCTCACGCCGGAGGACGAGGATGCGGGGCTGGTTCCGCTGTCCGACGTACATGTGGGCCTGGCCAATGGATCGCTCTGGCAGGGTTCGTCGGATCTGGTGCAGACGATGGCCATCGAGAGCGGCAGCCAGTGGACGTTGACCGGTGACGCCACGGTGGGCGAACTGCAGGTGCTCAACAGTGGCGTGGCATTGTCTGACGGCAGTGGTCGCTTCAATGCGCTCACCGTGGACGGCGACCTGCATAGCGAAGGGGCTACGTTCCTGTTCCAGGGGGCGCTGGCCGGCGATGACAGCGCGAAGGACCGCCTGCACGTGCGCGGCGACACCTCCGGCGACGCGTTGATCGCGGTGAAGAACATCGGTGGCGTGGGCGCGCCGACGGTGGATGGCATCCCGCTGATCGAGATCGACGGCGCGTCGCTGGCGAGCTACGCACTGAGCGGCCGCGCGGTGGGCGGATCGTATGAGTACTTCCTGTTCCAGGGGGGCCTGGCCGATCCTTCCGATGGTAACCGGTACCTGCGTTCGCAGTGGTTCGATGTCTGCCAGGACAACCCGGCTGCGCCGGGATGCGCGGTCGATCCTGGCCCGGATCCGGATCCAACCGATCCGACTGATCCGACTGATCCGACTGATCCAACCGATCCGACTGATCCGACTGATCCGACTGATCCGACTGATCCGACTGATCCGACTGATCCGACTGATCCGGGCGATCCGATCCTGCCGCCACCGGTGCTGCGCCCGGAAGCGGGGGCTTACCTGGCCAACCAGTCGGCTGCGATCAACCTGTTCGCGCACCGCATGCAGGAGCGCAATGGCGCGCGTTCGATGGGCGACGAGCGCCAGGCCTGGGCACGCGTAGGCCGCAACCAGGCAGATTTCAGTGCGGTCGGTGGCCAGTTGTCGGTGGACGGCACCGCCTCAGTGCTGCAGATCGGCACTGACCTGCTGCAGCGTGGCAACGCGGTTGCCGGTGTGATGCTGGGCAGCGGCCGCGCCGACAGCAGCGCAGTGTCCGATCTGACCGGCTACAGCGCCAAGGGCCGGGTGCGTGGCAGCGCGGTGGGTGTGTACGGCACCTGGATGCAGGATGCAGACAGTACGCGGGGCGCGTATGTGGACGCCGCCCTGCAGTACGGCCGCTTCGACAATCGCGTGCAGGGCATCGGCCTGGCGCCGGAGCATTACGACTCGCGCATGACCAGCGCGTCAGTGGAGTCCGGCTACACCTTCAACGTGCGGCAGGGCAGCGCCAGTGCGCTGTACGTGCAGCCGCAGCTGCAGCTGAGCCATGTCGATTTCCGCGCCGATCGCCACGTGGAGAGCAACGGCACGGTGATTGACCACGCCGACGCCGGTGGCCTGAGCGGGCGCTTGGGCGTGCGTGTGTTCGGCCATGGCACGGCCGCCGGCAACTCCGTGCAGCCGTACCTGGGCGTGAACTGGCTGCGTGGCAGCGGCAGCAGCACGCTGCAGTTCAACGGCGACACGCTGGGTGCGGACGTGCCGCGCAACCGCTATGAAGTGCAGGCCGGTGCCCAGCTGAAGCTGGGCCAGCACTGGGGCGCGTGGGGTGGCATGAGCGTGCAGCGCGGCGATCATGGCTACCGCAACGTGGGCGGCCAGCTGGGCCTGCGCAGGGCCTGGTAAGCGCGTGAAGCGGGGTCGGATCCCATTGCCAAGGCAATGGGCTCTGACCCCCAGTTGCTGCTGTGGAGCCGAATGAAGGTAGGGCAGTCGAGCATGGCTCGGCTCTACAACCGCGTCGCGCTGTGACCGGACCTGAACGATGCCCAGCTCTGTCGCAATTGACCATTGAATGACTGCGGCGAAGGTGGCGATGCTGGCCAATTGCTCGCTTCTGGTTGCCCGCGTGTTCCTTGCCGAACGTTCCCACAACGCCGCCATCGATGGCCTGCGCGCATTGGCGGTGCTGGCCGTCGTCCTCTTCCACACCAACGCCACCTGGCTGCCCGGTGGCTTCACCGGGGTGGACCTGTTCTTCGTGGTGTCCGGCTTCGTGATCAGCCAGTCGCTGGCCTCGCGCACCCATGCGTCGCTGGGCGCGATGCTGCTCGACTTCTACCGGCGTCGCGTGCTGCGCCTGTTGCCGGCGCTGCTGGTGATGCTGATGGCCACCTTCGTGCTGTCGGCGTTGTTCATTCCCCGCGCGTGGCGCAACGAGCAGTTCGACCAGACCGGCTGGGCCGCGCTGGTCGGCTTGAGCAACATCGTACTGGCTGGCCAGCAGGACGATTACTTCTCACCCGGTGCTGAACTCAATCCGTTCCTGCATACATGGACGCTGGGCGTGGAGGAGCAGTTCTACCTGGTCTTCCCGCTGTTGTTCTTCGTGTGGCTGCGCGGGCGTGAGCGCTGGCCGTGGTCGCGTTGGTTGTTGCCGGTGCTCACCGTGCTGTCGCTGGCGTGGGCGGGCTGGCAGGCACAATCGGCACCGGCTGCAGCGTTCTATCTGCTGCCCGCACGGTTCTGGGAGCTGGCCGCAGGTGCGCTGCTGTACCAGTGGACGCGTACGCGTACACCCGGCCGGAACGGTGACGCGGTTGCAGCGGCCGGGCTGGCGCTGCTGGCCGCAGGCGTGGTGATTGCCCCGCAGCTGGCAATGCCGGTGCCGGGTGTGCTGGCCACCGTGGCCGGTACCCTGCTGCTGTTGGCGAGCGTGTCGACAGCGGGGACATCGCGCATCGCCGGTGCGCTGGGCTGCGCACCGCTGGCCTACCTGGGCCGGCTGTCCTATTCGCTGTACCTGTGGCATTGGCCGCTGCTGGTGCTGCTGCGCTGGACGTATGGCCTGCATGGCGTCGTGCTGTGGCTGTATCCGGTGCTGCTGCTGGCGGTGTCGGCCGCGTCCTACCACTTCATCGAGCGCCCGCTGCGCAGTGCGGCGCCGCTGCTGCGGCTGGCACCGGCCAAGGTGCTGGCGATGGCGTTTCCGCTGGTGGCGCTGTGCGGTGCCGGCGCCTGGGCCACGGTGGAGTACCACGAGCAGGTCTCGCTCAGCGTCACCCGCGACGGCTACGCATGGCAGGCGCGCCGCTACCCCGCGTGGCGCCCGCTGGAGCCGGTGCGTGCGCCGGCGCTCGAAGGGCGGCGCCTGTTCGTGGCCGGTGATTCGCACGCGGCGGCGTATCGCACGATGACCAGCATGGTCGCGCGCCAGACCGGCATGGAGGTGCGCCAGCAGGATCGCGGCGGCTGCAGCTTCGTCAACCTGCTGCGGGCCAGCCCGGCCGACTGCCAGGACTTCATTGAAGACACATTGTCGACCATCGAACGCGAGGCGCGCCCGGGTGACATCGTGCTGCTGGCGGCCTTGCGCATGCCGGAACTGCGCGGCTTCGACTGGCAGCAGCAGGACGCACAGCCGATCTATCAACAGCTGCTGGCCGAGCGCACGCCGGCGCATGCACAGGTGGCACGCGACGAAGCCGATCGCGTGCTGGGGCGTTTGCAGAAGCTGGGCGTACACGTGGTGATCGATGCACCGCTGCCATTGTTCAAGGCCGGTGCGTACCGCTGTTCGGACTGGTTCAACCGCCGCAATCCGGCGTGTGCCGGCGGTCTGAGCATGCCGCGTGCGGATCTGGAAATGCTGCGCGTGCCGCAGATGGCACTGCTGGATGACCTGGCGGCACGTTACCCTTCACTGACCGTATGGGATCCGCTGCCGCTGCTGTGCGGGCCGCAGACCTGTTCGGCGGTGGAAGAGGGCGAACCGCTGTTCTTCGACAACGATCACCTGAGTGGCCATGGCAACCGGGTGCTGTTGCCCAGCTTCCGACAAACCCTGATCGATATCGCAGCCGACAAGACGGTGTAGCGCCGAGCCCACGCTCGGCTTGTGCGCGCGCAGCCCGGGCTTCATCGCGATCTGGTCGAAGAGCAGCCGAGCATGGCCCGGCTCTGCAGGAGAGCGTTCGGTCTATGCCGGCGGCAGCACCTTGCCCGGGTTGAGAATGCCGTCCGGGTCCAGCGCGGCCTTGATCGCGCGCATCGTCGCCAGCGTTTCCGGGGTGAAGGCCTGCGCCATGAAATCGCGCTTGGCCAGGCCAATGCCGTGTTCGCCCGACAGCGTGCCACCCAGCGCCAGCGTCAGCGCGAAGATCTTTGGCAGCGCGGCCTGCGCGCGTGCGTTCTCGTCGGCATCGTCCGGGTGGTAGAGGATATTGACGTGCAGGTTGCCATTGCCAGCATGGCCGAAGGTGACGATGGTCAGCGTGTAGTCGCGTGCCAGCGCCTGCACGCCGGCCACCAGCTCCGGAATGCGCGACACCGGGACCACTACGTCTTCATTGATCTTGCCCGGCGCCACGCTGCGCAGCGCAGGCGACAGTGCCTTGCGCGCCGCCCACAACTGGTCGCGCGCGCGGCCTTCCATCGCCACGTCCAGTTCGATCATGCCCTCGCCTTCGGCGGCGCTGGCCAGGGCCTGCAGCAGATAGGGCAGGGTGTCGTGGTCGCCATCGGCCTCGACCAGCAGCATCGCACCGGCCTCCGGCACGTCAGCACCATTGAGTCGCAGCAGTTCCAGGCTGCGCGCGTCCATGAACTCCAGGCGGGTCGGCACAACAGGCTGCGACATCAAGCGTGATACGGCGGCGGCGGCGGCATCGGCATCGCGGTACAGCACGCGCAGCCCGGCTTGGCTGACCGGCAACGGGGTCAGCTTCAGCGTCGCTTCCACGATCAGTGCCAGCGTGCCTTCGCTGCCCACCAGCAGATGGGTGAGGTCGTAGCCGGTGGCGTCCTTCGTGTAGGCACCACCGCAACGGATCACCTCGCCGGTGCCGGTCACCGCCACCAGGCCCAGCACGTTGTCGCGGCTGGTGCCGTACTTCACCGCGCGCGGGCCGCCCGCATTGCAGGCCAGGTTGCCGCCGATGCTGCAGATCTCCGCGCTGGAAGGATCCGGTGCCCAGAACAGGCCGTGCGGGGCCAGGGCCTGCTGCAGGGTGCCATTGAGCACGCCCGGCTGCACGACTGCGCAGCGATCACCGGCGCGGATCTCGATGATGCGGTCCATGCGGGTGAACGACAGCACGATGCTGCCCGGTTGTGGGACGGCGGCGCCGGTGGTGCCGGTGCCGGCACCGCGCGCGACCAGCGCCACGCCATGTGCGCGACAGGCGCGCACCAGTGCTTGGACCTGTTCGATGTCGGCCGGCAGCGCCACCGCCGCCGGGCGCTGGCGGCGCCATGAGTTGTCCTGCGCGTTGGCCTCCAGCGCGCTGTCATCCATGCGCCAGCCCTCCGCGCCCAGCAGGGCGGACAGTTCGGCAACCAGGGCAGCAGGCAGTGCGGTACTCATGACGGATCTCGCGGGGCAGCAGGAGCGGGTTGGATCAGTTTCCAGGCGACAACGGCGCCGGCGAGCGGCAGCCACACCCAGCGCAGTTCGGAGAGCAGGGTAGCCAGGCCGCGCGCGCTGAAGAATTGCGGGGCAAACGGTGAAACACGGATCGGTCGCCACGGCGCGAAGAAGCGTTGTTCACTCCACGGCCAGGCCAGCGCGACGCCGAGGCCGCCGGAGGTCATCGCATCGAGCAAGGGATGGCTGGCCGCGCATACGAAGACGAATACAGCGGCTTGTACGGTCGATGCCACCGTTGGCCCTGGCTTGGTAGGTGCCAACCTTGGTTGGCACGAAACCGCCGACCAAGGTCGGCGACTACCCAAGAACGCCAACACCGCGGCCAATGCCGCCAGCACGCTGGCAAACAGCAGTGAATGGCTGGCGCCGCGATGGCCGAAGGCATCCGCATAGGGAATGTGCAGCGCAAAGGCCAGTACATCGGCATCGGGCAGCATCGCTGCGATCACGCCGGCCGCCAGCAGGCGCGGTGGGATGCGGCCACGATCAGCGGCGCACCACAGCGCCAGCGGCACAGCGGCATGGGTGATGATCGACGGCATCAGTCACGCACCATGGTCGTGCCGGCCGCTGGCCGGCAAAGAGTAGCCATCAGCAGTCATCCAATCGGAACGCATCCCGCAGCCAATGCAGCTGCGGCGGCTCGCCGGTGGCTTCGACCACATCGAAGCGGCAGGGCGCATTGGCCAGCGCCGGGTGGTCCTGCAGGTACAGCTGCGCGGCATGGGCCAGGCGCCGGCATTTGCGCGCATCGACCGAAGCGGCGCCACCGCCGAAATCCGATCGCGCACGGTAGCGCACTTCCACGAACACCACGGTGCCGGCATCGTCCATCACCAGGTCCAGTTCACCGCCGCGATAGCGCACGTTGCGTGCACGCGGCTGCAGTCCGGCCAGTTGCAGGTGCTGCTCGGCAGCGGCTTCCACCGCCGAGCCCCGTTGGCTGCGCTCAGCGACCACCGACGATCGGCATCGGCCGGCCGCCACTGAAGGTCGACCATGCCGGCTGGCGCAGGATGTTGCCATTGCTGTCCAGGAACAGGGTGCCGGTGGCACCGTCCAGGCCGCCTTCGTTGGACAGCTTGTCCAGGTAGGCGGTGATCTTCCAGGCGTCGGCACCGAAGGCGAACAGGCGGCCGGCCGCACCGCGTGCGCTCGGCAGGGTGCTGGCCACCTGGCTGGCCGACGGCAGGCCGGACACGCTGCGCACGTTCCAGGCTTCGTTCGGGTAGACGATGCCGTCCAGCGCCACGTCTTCTTCCACCTTGCCGCTGCCGACGGTCAGCTGCGAGGTGCCGACGCGGGTCGCGCCACCGGCACCGGCCAGCGCCAGCTGCGGCGCCAGCAGGCGGGCCTGCGGCGCACGCACGGCGAGGAACACGGCATCGACCTGGCCGGCGTTGCGCACCTGGGCGCTGACGTCGCCCACCGCATCGCTGACGCCGACCGTGGCCACGACCTGGCCACCGCGCTGGGCGAAACGCTGGGCGAAGGCGGCGGCGGCACGGCGGCCGGTGTCGTCGGCGCTGTTGATCACCAGCGCCTTGCCGCGCTCGCGGCCGCGCAGGTACTCGGCCGCGACGATGCCATCGTCTTCCGGTGCCAGCGAGAAACCGGCGCTGCCGGCCGGCGGTGCGTCCTTGCCGCGGTTCAGGGCCAGCACCGGCACCTGCAGCTGCTGGCGGCCGTACACCGCGTCCACCTCGTCGCGGCCCAG
This sequence comes from Stenotrophomonas pavanii, assembly GCF_900101175.1. Lineage (GTDB taxonomy): Bacteria > Pseudomonadota > Gammaproteobacteria > Xanthomonadales > Xanthomonadaceae > Stenotrophomonas > Stenotrophomonas pavanii. The sequence goes on from NZ_FNFQ01000003.1 coordinate 341,528, forward strand.
CGGGCCGACCACGAAGTCGGCACCGGAGGCAACGGCCTTGTCGTAGGCGGCGAGGGCACCGGCCGGGGTGCCGGCGGTGTCGAAGAAGTTGATGTCCGGGCGGCGGCGGCTTTCACCGTAGTAGGCGCTCAACAGGCCATCGCGCACCGGCTGTGCGGCGGTGGCCAGGCGGCCGCTGAGCGGCAGCAGCACGGCCAGCTTGGCCGGCGGGCGGTAACCGTCGCTCATCGCCGGCGGGCGCTTGCTGGTGTCGAACTGGGCCGCGCCATCGCGGTCGAACGGGCGCGGCAGCGGCAGGCCACGCGCGATCAGTGCGCGGCCGGCAAAGTTGTAGAGCGGGTCGTTGGCCGGCAGGGCGGCGGCGCGGCTGCGCAGGGTGGCGTCGTCGAGGGTGCCGAGCAGGCCGGCAATGGCGGCCTGGTTATCGCTGCGCGCACTGCCGGTCAGGCTGGCATGGGCGCGGGCGCGCTCGGTGGCGGCGCCGAAGGCATCGCCGGTGCCCTGCAGGGCGCCGGCCCGGGCCAGGTACCAGCGCGTACGCAGGGCCGGCAGCACGTTGTCGCCATGGTCCTTCAGCAGGGCCAGCGCCTGCGCCGGCTGCTTGTCGGCCAGGGCCAGCTCGGCACTGGTCAGCTGGTAGCGCTGCAGGCTGGCGCCGGACAGCTGGCGGGCGGTGAGCTGGCCGAGCAGGCTGCGCGCGCGGGCACTGTCACCGGCGAGGTGCCAGGCCCAGGCCGCATCGGCCAGTGCGTTGCTGCGGGCACCGCCACGCAGCGTGGCGGCCAGGCCTTCCAGCTGCAGTGCGGCGTCGCGCGGCTTGCCCTGTTCGATCAGCGCCAGCGCCTGGCCCTGGGCCGGCGAATCGGGGGTGCTGGTCAGGCTGGTGGTGGCACAACCGGCCAGCAGCATCAGCGACAACGACAGGGCGGAGATCCGTGCGGCGGGCTTGTTCATGATCGGGTCCATGCGATGAGGGCAGCGGCCTTGGCCGGGTACACGCTACGATTCTACCCTTGCCCCGTGAGTACCGCTGAAATGAGTGTCCCAACCCTGTACGTCGTCGCCACCCCGATCGGCAACCTGGCCGATCTGAGCCCGCGCGCGCAGGAGGTGCTGCGCTCGGTGGCGGCCATCTGTGCCGAGGACACCCGCCGCAGCGGCCAGCTGCTGTCCCATTTCGGCATCCAGCAGCCGCTGGTGGCCCTGCACGAGCACAACGAGGAGGCGCTGGCGCAGCGGCTGGTCTCGCGCCTGCAGGCCGGCGAGTCGCTGGCGCTGGTCAGTGACGCCGGTACGCCGCTGGTCAGCGATCCGGGGTTCCGCCTGGTGCGTGCCGCGCGCGCGGCGGGCATCAAGGTCAGCCCGGTGCCCGGCGCCTGCGCCGCCATCGCCGCGCTGAGCGTGGCCGGCCTGCCCAGCGACCGTTTCAGTTTCGAGGGCTTCCTGCCGGCCAAGGCCAGCGGCCGCCGCGACCGCCTGCAGGCGCTGGCCGGCGAAGTGCGCACGATGGTGTTCTACGAATCCTCGCACCGCATCGCCGAATCGCTGGCCGACATGGCGGCGATCTTCGGCGGCGAGCGCCCGGCGGTGCTGGCCCGCGAGCTGACCAAGCTGTTCGAGACCGTGCTTGATGGCGACCTGGCGGGCCTGCTGGCGAACGTCGAGGCCGACGACAACCAGCGCAAGGGCGAATTCGTGGTGATGGTGCAGGGCGCCGGCGATGACGAGGAGGCGCAGCTGGCACACGGCCGCCGCGTCTACGCGAAGCTGAGCGAGCACCTGCCGCCGTCGACCGCCGCCAAGCTGGCCGCGGAACTGACCGGTGCGCCGCGCAAGGCGTTGTACGGCAGTTGATGGATCGTGCGGACCAGGGGCCGCACCCACCAGAGCAGCGGAACCGGTAGATCCACGCCATGCGTGGATGAATGGACCGCGCCACGGCCTGCACCCACCCAGGCGGAACCGTCCGCGCCATGCCTTGCGGCGTCAGGACTGCAGGGTTGTGGCGAGGGTGTCCAGATAGTCGGCAATCTCGGCAATCACCGAAGAGAGATCCGGCGCGATCAGGCGGTTCCTGCGCAGGAAGGCGCGCCACTGGGTCTGCTTCTGGGTATCTGCGGCGAACGACTGAGTCAGTCCGTAGGGCAGGGGCGTTGGCGCCGGGGTCCTTCGTCGATCAAACGTCGCGCCAATGGCCGCAATGAGGTGCGGGCGATCCATGGCGTCTTCGCGGATCAGTGCCAGCAAGTCGAAGTAGTCCTTCATCCTGCTGTTAGCGATGCCCAGTGCCGCTATGGCCTCCAACTTCTCGGCAAACACGGTTTCGCGCGGATAGACGTGCAGGCACGGTGGAGGAAAGCCATCGAGCATCACCGGGTAGGTGATTTCCTGCGGTGGAGGAATCACCGCGTCGCCAAACCCCACGTCCCACTGTACGTGGCAGCGCGATCGACCAAGATGTGCTATCAGGCGCATTCGCAGCCCCTCATACTCCGCTTCTTCGCGGGTGGCCTCGATGGCGATGCTGCGTGGGTCGAAGCACAGGCCGTCGTCGCCCGCTATTGCGCAGAGCGACCGTGCGATGTGCAGCAGATGGCCGGGATGTGCAGAGCCGAATCGCAGAAAGTCGGCATCCCGCGTGGGACGGTGGGGCGCGTCGAACCACACTGCAAACAACATGGCCCCCTTCAGCAGGAACTGGTCGCGGTATCGGGAAGCGGAGAGCCGGTAGAGCAGGCGCTCAACGGCGAACCGGTCCAGAACGAACTGAAAGTCCTCGCCTCGGCTGCGCGCGAGATCAAGCAGCCGTTGCCGGATGGAAGCAACGCGCCGGGGAAGCGTTGGAGAGTGGGTCACGCCAAGGCATCGAGGTACGGTCTCATCAGTCTGGCAACGCGGCAGATCCGCGCATACTCCATCAACGCATCCGGGGTGGTTGCACGGCTGTGAAGCGCGTCACGCAGGGCTTCAAGTGCGACATCAAGTCCTACGAGATTGCGGAACTTGAAGCAATCGACGACGGTTTTGGCTACGTTACTGACGTATATGAGACGCCTGCCTACGCGACGTTCTTCCAGCCCCACATTGAGGGTCGTTGCCGACATGCGGACCACACGGAGGGGGGGCCAGTCGATCCGCGGAACGCGGTCGTTGTTGCCGATGGAGACCCAGCGTTCGAATGGCGCCTGGGTGGTCAGGCCATGCAGACTCAGGGCACTCAGCAGGCATAGACGGGGGTGCGGCAGGCGTTCTGCGATGATCTGCAGTCCATCATCGGCGTCGTCGCTGTTTCTTTCCGCCAACGCGTAGACGCCACGGGACAACCGGATCAGTGCACCGGCCTCGACCAGGCGGGTCAGCTGGGCGCGGGCGATCCCGGCAGTGACCAGTTCGCGGGCGCGCAGGGTGCCTGCGCGTCGCAGCAGCTTTCGTGCCCGGGCCTCGGGGTTTCCCATGATGGCATTGTTCCATAACGTCGGGTTTTTTGAATATCGACGGACAAAACGGAACATCGTCGGCTGCGATGACTGGACGGTGCGACAAGCTCCGCACCCACCCACGCGGAATCTCTGGAGCCACGCCACGCGTGGAAGGTTGAACCGGACGCCGCGATCGGCACGGCAGGAAGGGCGTGCGTACGCTAGAATACGCGCTGGCGGAGTCGGCCAGACAGTCGCGTCATCCCTTCGGGGGTGCCGAGGAAAGTCCGGGCTCCATAGGGCAAGGTGCCAGGTAACGCCTGGGCGGCGCAAGCCGACGGAAAGTGCAACAGAAAGATACCGCCTACGTCTTCTTCGGAAGGCCGGTAAGGGTGAAATGGTGCGGTAAGAGCGCACCGCGAGTCTGGCAACAGACCGGCACGGCAAACCCCACCTGGAGCAAGACCAAATAGGGATCCTTTGGCGCGGCCCGCGTTGGATCCGGGTAGGTTGCTTGAGCGTTGCGGTGACGTAACGCCTAGAGGAATGACTGTCCACGACAGAACCCGGCTTATCGGCCGGCTCCGCCTCTTTCTTCCATAGGCATGAACCGCGCATCGGTAGTGCCGGCCGCTGGCCGGCAGCTTCACGATGCCCGCAGCGGCGGACAGGGTGCTGCCGGCCAGCGGCCGGCACTACCTCGACGTCGCGCGGTCCTCAGCCCGGCGTGCGGTACTGCCCGGCCGAAATGAACTGCGAGAAGCGCTCGCACCACACCACGACGGTGGTGTAGTCGTCCACATCCACGTTCGCGGGCACCTCGACCAGGAAGCGGTTGAAGGTCTTCACTTCGCCGATGCGCTGGGCCTGCGCCTTGATCTTCAGGAAGTCGGCCTTGTTGTCGACGAAGTCGCGGACCAGGTACACCTTGTAATCCGGGCCCGGTCCCATCTTCCCGTCGAAGGCGACCTGAGTGGCGCTGACACTGACCTTGCCTTCGGCCCAGTGCACTGCGTCGCTGCCCTTCAGGTCGCGGCGGAAGGTGGTGCGGTAGGTGGCGTCTTTCATGGCGGCCCGTACCGGTTCTACCGGCGGGTCATCGGGGGCGATCAGGATCGGCAGGAGGTAGACGCCCAGGCCGAAGCCCAGGCCGAGGGTGAGCAGGTGGGTGGCGAGCAGGATGAGGATGCGGCGCATGGGGCCTCCTTGTGGTTGCGGTCGATCGCGCGGCGAAAGGCCGGGCGCGACCACCCTGGGAGGTGAGGGCCGACATTTATAGACACAGTGCCGAATGCGAAAAGGACACAGTGGGCCGGCTGCGATGCTGAAACCCCTGTGGCGCGGACGGATCGCGGTCGGCGCTGGAAGCTGAATGACGTTTCGGGCGTGGTGCGCTGACGACGACCGTCACTTCAATGACGACACGCGTGCGGGTAGTGCCGGCCGCTGGCCGGCAACTTTGTGCTGCATCCGAAGATCCAGAGGCTGCCGGCCAGCGGCCGGCACTACCACGCTGGCAATCGAATCCGGCCAGCGGCCGGCACTACCCCCCGCCAAGAGCGTCTGGCCAAGGGCCGTCATGACCGGGTCAGAAAATGACGTGGCTCTGTCCGCTGGGGACACCCTGCGGGCCGAAGCGGCGCTCGTAGATCTCGCCGTGGCCGTCGCCATCGATCAGCAGCACGGTGCTGGCGCGGGTGCCGTAGTCGTCGCCGCGGATGAAGGCCGGGCTCAGCCAGCGCTCGCGCTCCAGACCGATGCCGGTGTCGGGCAGGTCGCTGTCGGCGGGGCGGTGTTCGTCGGCCAGCGCGGCCCAGAGCGGGGTCAGATCCCTTTCGCGCTGCGAAAGGGCTCTGACCCCGTCTTCCTGCAGCCAGGCTTCAAGGGCCGCCATCAGCCGCCGGGTCTTCGGCCAGGGGGCGTCCAGCGCGCCGTTGGACATGCCGTGTACGCCCGGACCGAGGGTCTGCCGTTCGGCAGGATGGTTGCCCAGGTACTCCAGGCTGTCGCTATCGGCCAGCAGGAGATTGAACGGGGCGTAGGCGCCAGCCACGGTCGCCAGGCGGTCGATATGCACGGCCGCCGGGTCGCGGCCGCGCAGGAAGTCGGCCACCAGTGCCCCGCGTGAAGGACCGGTCTGGGCGGCCAGCGGGTCGCGGACGTTGGTGACCACCGCCATCCGGCCCGAGGCGCCAACCCCGGCCCAGCCTCCGCCGGAGCGCAGGTCGCGACCGCCGATGACCGACGTCTCATCCTGCCAGGGGGCCAGCGCCGCCGTCGGACGGGCGTGGAACTCATCACGGTTGCCGGCCATCACCAGCCGCCAGCGCGGGTGGTGCATCCAGCCAAGAGCGAGCAGGCACATGGCTTCATTGTGCACGGTTTGCGCAGTCTGGCGCCGTTTCCGGCCCGCTCCGGATGAATGCGCGGCTGATGTTTCACGCCCTGTCCACGCCCCTGAACTTCCGTTCAATCTCAAAAATTGAGACGGATCAGCAACTTGTGGATAAGCCTTGAACAATTCTCTAAAGGTTGTTGCAAGCCATTGATGCGGCTGGCGATTTCCCTGCTGAAAAGTTGTTGACAACCCTCCGCCCGCTGCTAAGGTGGGCATCAGAGGGAAATCCGGGTGTTTTGTGGGTTTTCGTGGTTCAATGTTTCACCGGGCGAAGGACAAGGTGCAGGCGTCGTGTTCCAGGGCGAGACGGCCATCACAGTTGACGACAAGGGGCGCATGGCGGTTCCCACCGCTTACCGCGACCTCGTCGCGCGCGCCAGCAACAACCGTCTCGTGCTGACCTACAACCCGTTCGAAGCCGGCTGCCTGTGGCTGTACGCAGAGTCGGAATGGGAGCGGGTCCGCGACGATGTGATGTCCAAGCCCAACACCCAGCGCGTCGTGCGCCTGTTGCAGCAGAAGCTGGTCGGCTCGGCCGCCCATCTGGAACTGGACGGCAACGGTCGCATCAGCATCCCCGCCAGCCACCGCGGTGCGGTGGGCATTGAGAAGAAGGCGGTATTGCTCGGCATGGGCGACAAGTTCGAATTGTGGAGCGAGCAGGCGCATCGGGCCCTGATCCAGCAGACGTTGTCTGACGAGGATCTGGGTGATGGGTTGCTCGACCTGAAGTTGTGAGCCGGGGTGCCCGGATGCGCCCAGAAGCGCAGGCCGGTCACCTTCCGGTGTCGCAGTCGCCGGCGGTGCACCTGCCGGTCCTGTACACCCAGGTCCTTGAAGGCCTGAGGGTGATCGAAAACGGACGTTATCTGGATGGCACGTTCGGTCGTGGCGGTCATGCACGTGGCGTGCTCACCCAGCTCGGTCCCGAGGGGCGCCTGCTGGTCATGGACAAGGATCCGGAAGCCATCGCCGTTGCCGAGCGCGATTTCGCGCCGGACCCGCGCGTGTCCATCTTCCGTGGCAGCTTCGCCCAGCTGCTGCAGTGGGATGCGACGGCCGAAGGCCTGGATGGCGTGCTGTTCGACCTGGGGGTGTCGTCGCCGCAGCTGGACGTGGCCGAACGTGGCTTCAGCTTCGGCAAGGACGGCCCGCTGGACATGCGCATGGATCCGGACAGCGGTGAAAGCGCCGCGCAGTGGATCAACCGCGTGGAAGAGCGCGAGATCGCTGATGTGCTGTGGACCTACGGCGAAGAGCGGCAGAGCCGGCGCATCGCCCGCGCCATCGTGGCCCGCCGCGAGAAGCAGCCGTTCTCCCGCACCGCCGAACTGGCCGAGCTGATCGCCTCGGTGATGCCGCGTGGGAAGGACAAGATCCACCCGGCCACGCGCAGCTTCCAGGCCATCCGCATCCACATCAACCGCGAGCTGGCCGATCTGGAAGCCGGGCTCGATGCGGCGGTGGAACGGCTCAAGCCCGGTGGCCGCCTGGCGGTGATCAGCTTCCACTCGCTGGAAGACCGCATCGTCAAGCAGTACATGAACCGCCTGGCCAAGGCGCCGCCGGCCAACCGCCGGCTGCCCGAGGCGGTTGCGTTCGTGCCGACGCTGGACCTGATCGGCGGCGCCATCAAGGCCACCGACGAAGAGCTGGCCGCCAACCCGCGTGCCCGCAGCGCCGTGCTGCGCGTGGCACAGAAGCGGGAGGCCGATGCATGAGCCGGCTGCTGCTGATCATCCTGCTGGCCTGCACCGTCGCCTCGGCGATCGGCGTGGTATTCGTGCGCCACCGCCACCGGCAGACCTTCATCGAGCTGTCGCGTGCCGAGCGCAAGCGCGATGACATCAATCTTGAGTTCGGCCGCCTGCAGCTGGAACAGGCCACCCTGGCCGAAGCCAACCGCGTGGACCGCATTGCCCGAGAGAAGCTCGGTATGAAGTTCCCCGAGGCGGCTGACATCGTGGTGGTGCGCCCATGAGCAAGACCGGCCGCAACCGCCCGCGCAACGCCTTCAACCTGCGCCAGCGCCTGCGCTGGGTCGCGCTGGCGCTCGGCCTGTGCTCGGTGTCGCTGGTCGGTCGCGCGGCCTACGTGCAGATCATCAACAGCGACTTCTACCAGCGCCAGGGCGAGGCCCGCTACCTGCGCGAACTGCCGATCAAGACCTCGCGCGGCATGATCACCGACCGCAACGGCGAGCCGCTGGCGGTGTCCACCCCGGTCGCCTCGATCTGGGTCAACCCGCAGGACCTGCTGCGTTCGCCCGAGCGCATCCCGGAGCTGGCCCAGGCGGTCGGCATGTCGGTGGATGAGCTGAGCAGCCGCCTGTCGCAGAAGTCGGACAAGGAATTCATGTACCTGCGCCGCCGGATCAATCCGGACGAGGCGGAGAAGGTGGTCGCGCTGAAGATCCCGGGCGTGGCCGCGCAGCGCGAGTTCCGCCGCTTCTACCCGCAGGGTGAGGCGATGGCGCACGTGCTGGGCTTCACCAACATCGACGACCGCGGCCAGGAAGGCCTGGAACTGGCGTTCGACGAATGGCTGCGCGGCAAGCCCGGTGCGAAGCGGGTGATCCGCAACCGCAAGGGCGAGACCGTCGAAAGCGATCTGCTGCGCGCCGCCGAGCCGGGCAAGGACCTGACCCTCAGTATCGACCGTCGCATCCAGTACCTGGCCTTCAAGGAACTGCGCAACGCGCTGGTGGCCAACAAGGCGGCCGGCGGTTCGATGGTGATCATGGACGTGACCACCGGCGAGATCCTGGCCATGGTCAACCTGCCGACCTACAACCCGAACTCGCTGACCGGCGCGATCCCCGATACGCGCCGCAACCGCGCGGTGACCGACCTGGTCGAGCCGGGCTCGACGATGAAGCCGCTGACCATCGCCACCGCGCTGCAGGCCGGGGCGGTGACCAAGGACACCATCATCGATACCAACCCGGGTTACATGACCCTGGGCCGCTTCACCATCCGCGACGTGCCGCGCAACAACGGTGTGCTCAACGTGACCGGCGTGATCACCCGCAGTTCGAACGTGGGTGCGGCCAAGGTTGCGGCGAAGATGCCGGACCAGACCTTCTACGACGGCGTGCGCCGCTTCGGCTATGGCTCGGCGCCGCACAGTGGTTTCCCGGGGGAATCGGCCGGCGTGGTGATGCGCCCGGCGCGCTGGTCGGGCACCACCAAGACCACCATGTCCTACGGCTACGGCCTGTCGGTGACGCCGCTGCAGATCGCTACGGCGTATTCGGCGCTGGCCAACGGCGGCAGGTTGATCGCGCCGACCTTCGTCAAGGGCCAGCGCAACGAGGGCCAGCAGATCATCGACGAGAACGTCGCCCGGCAGGTGGTGGCGATGATGGAAACGGTGGTCACCCAGGGCGGTGCCAAGCAGGCGGCCGTGCTGGGCTACCGCGTGGCCGGCAAGACCGGTACCGCGCGCAAGGCCGGCCCCGGCGGTTACGAGCGCGGGCATTACAACGCGCTGTTCGCCGGCGTGGTGCCCGCCACCAACCCGCGCTTTGCCACCGTCATCGTCATCAACGACCCGCAGGCCGGCAAGTTCTACGGCGGCCTGGTCTCGGCGCCGGTCTACCACAACGTGATGGAAGGCACCCTGCGCCTGATGGACGTGCCGCTGGACGACCTGCAGTCGTGGCTGGCCGCACAGCAGTCCGGCAAGGTCGGCCATTCGGCTTCGATCCTGCCTGCGCCGCCGGCCGAGACCGCGCTGCCGGTGGATGCCGCCGCTGAATTCGACGCTGCGCTGCCGAGCGCGCAAGCCCAGACGCCGCCCGCTACGGGAGGCACGCAATGAGTCCTTCGATGTTGCTTTCGCAGTTGCTTCCGGACGTGGCCCTGGCGGGTCATGATCCCGTTCTGACCGGCCTGGTGCTGGACAGCCGTGCCGTGCGCCCCGGTAACGCCTTCGTCGCCATCGCCGGTTTCGGCGCGCATGGCCTGGGCTTTGTCGAGCAGGCGCGCGCTGCCGGTGCCAGTGCCATCCTGTTCGAACCGCCGGCACCGGCCGATCTGCCGGCACCGGCCGATGCGATCGCCGTGCCGGGCCTGCGCGCGCGCATGGGCGCGATGGCCGACCAGTTCCATGGCGCACCGTCGCGGGCAATGGCGATGGTCGGCGTGACCGGCACCAACGGCAAGACCTCCACCGTGCAGCTGCTGGCCCAGGCCTGGCACCTGCTCGGAACGCCCAGTGGCAGTATCGGCACGCTGGGCGCCGGACTTTATGGTGCCGTCGAGCCGACCGGCTTCACCACGCCGCTGGTGCTGCAGATGCATGCGTTGCTGGCCCAGCTGCGCGACGCCGGTGCGCGCGCGGTGGCGATGGAAGTCAGCTCGCATGCGCTCGACCAGGGCCGCGTGGACGCCGTGCACTACGACGTGGCGGTGTTCACCAACCTCACCCGCGACCATCTGGATTACCACGGCGACATGGCCAGCTACGGCGCGGCCAAGGCGCGGCTGTTCCATCGCCCGGGCCTGAAGGCGGCGGTGATCAACCTGGACGATGCCTTCGGCCGCCAGCTGTTCGCGGGCCTGCCGGCCAGCGTGCAGCCGATCGGGCTGAGCTCGCGTGGTACCGAGGACGCCAGCGTGCGCGCCGAGGCGCTGCAGCTTGACGGTCGTGGCATCGCCTTCGAACTGGTCATCGACGGCCAGCGCGCTGCGGTGCAGTCGCCGCTGCTGGGCCGCTTCAACGTGGACAACCTGCTGGCCGTGGCCGGTACCCTGCACGCGCAGGGCCAGCCGCTGCCGCGTATCGCCGAAGTGCTGTCGGCGCTGCAGCCGATCCGTGGCCGCATGAACCGCCTCGGCGGCGAGAACGGCCTGCCGACCGTGGTGGTCGACTACGCACATACCCCGGACGCGCTGGAGCAGGCGCTGGACAGCCTGCAGGGCCACCTGCACGGCGCGCTGTTCTGCGTGTTCGGCTGCGGTGGCGAGCGCGATACCGGCAAGCGCCCGCAGATGGCGGCGATCGCCGAGCGCCTGGCCAACCAGGTCATCGTCACCGACGACAACCCGCGTGGCGAAGACGGCGACGTGATCGTGGCCGACATCCTGGCCGGCTTCCAGAACGCCGATGCCGTGACCGTGCAGCGCAGCCGCGCGCGCGCGATCGGCCTGGCGGTGAAGCGCGCCGGTGCCGGCGACATCATCCTGATCGCTGGCAAGGGCCACGAGCCGTACCAGGAAGTGAATGGCGTGCGCCATGACTTCGACGACACCGAAGTGGCCGCGGCCGCACTGGCGGCCAAGGCCGGTGTTCTAGAGGCACAGGCCGGGGAGGGCGCCGCATGAAGCGCACCCTGCTTTCGCTGATCGCACACTGGGCCGGCGGCGAGATCCACGGCGACGACGTGGCCATCGATGCGGTCAGCAATGACACCCGCAACCTGGGCCCCGGCAGCCTGTATGTCGCGCTGCGCGGTGAGCGTTTCGACGGCCATGACTTCGCAGCCGACGCGCAGGCGCGCGGTGCCAGTGCGCTGCTGGTCGAGCGCCTGCTGCCGATCGAACTGCCGCAGGTGCTGGTGGCCGACAGCGAACTGGCACTGGCCAGGATCGCCACCGGCATGCAGCGTGACCGTGGCACCGAGGTGTTCGCGATCACCGGCAGCAACGGCAAGACCAGCGTGAAGAGCCTGCTGCTGTCGATCCTGCAGCAGGTGGCCCAGCACGCGCACAAGGTGGTCTACGCCAATCCGGGCAACCGCAACAACGAGATCGGCCTGCCGCTGGCGGTGATCGATGCACCGGAAGATGCCGACTATGCCGTCTACGAGATGGGTGCCGGCAAGCCGGGCGACATCGCCTACCTGACCGACATCGCCCGCCCGCGCTACGCGCTGGTCAACAACATCGCCCCGGCGCACCTGGAGCGGATGGGCAGCCTGCTCGGCGTGGCGGTGACCAAGGGCGCGATCTATGCCGCGCTGCCCGCCGATGGCGTGGCGGTGATCAATGCCGACGATGCGTACGGCCGCTGGTTCGAACAGCATTTTGTCGGCACCCCGGCGCGCTGCCGCGTGCTGCGCTTTGGCCTGGAGCATTCGGCAGACGTGACCGCGCGCGATATCCGCGCCGGTGCGCAGGGCAGCCAGTTCACCCTGGTCGCGCCGGCCGGCGAAGCCCGCGTGGTGCTGGGACTGCCGGGCCGCCACAACGTCAGCAATGCACTGGCCGCCGCCAGCCTGGCGCTGGCCGCCGGCATCGACCTGGCACGCATCGCGGCAGGCCTGGCCGAGGCCCAGCCGGTGCCGGGCCGCCAGATCGCCCATCAGCTGCGCAATGGCGCGGTGCTGGTGGACGACAGCTACAACGCCAATCCCGGTTCGCTGGCAGCGGCCATCGATGCCCTGGCCGCCGCGCCGGAAGAGGGCTGGCTGGTGCTGGGCGACATGCGCGAGCTGGGCCCGGATGCCGAAGCGCTGCATGCGCAGGCGGGCCTCCGCGCACGCGCCGCCGGGCTCAAGCGCCTGTATGCGCTGGGTCCGCTCAGCGCTGCCGCCGCTGCCGCCTTCGGCGACGGTGGCCGTCATTTCGCCACCCATGACGCGCTGTCGCAGGCGCTGAAGGACGAGCTGCACGCCGGCGTGCGCTGCCTGGTCAAGGGGTCCCGTGGCAGCGCCATGGACACGATTGTCAAAGCGCTGCTGGCGCAAGGAGAGGAATCCCCGCATGTTGTATGAACTGGCTCGATGGTTGCAGCAGTTGGAGAGCCTGTTCGGGCTGTTCAACTACCAGACGTTCCGCGCCATCCTTGCCGCGCTGACGGCCCTGTTCCTGTCGCTGTGGCTCGGCCCGGCGATGATCCGCAAGCTTGCCCAGTTCAAGGGTGGCCAGCCGATCCGCAAGGACGGTCCGCAGACCCATTTCTCCAAGGCCGGCACGCCGACCATGGGCGGTTCGCTGATCCTGCTCACCGTCACCCTGTCGGTACTGATGTGGGCCGACCTGCGCAACCGCTACGTGTGGCTGGTGCTGGCGGTGATGCTGTGCTTCGGCGCCATCGGCTGGTATGACGACTGGATCAAGATCGTCCGCCGTGACCCGAACGGCCTGAAGTCGCGCTGGAAGTACCTGCTGCAGTCGATCTTCGGCCTGGCCGCGGGCCTGTTCCTGTTCTATACGGCCGACGTGCCGGCCGCGCTGACGTTCTACATCCCGATGTTCAAGTCGGTCGCGCTGCCGCTGGCCGGCATCGGCTTCGTGGCCATCGCCTACTTCTGGATCGTCGGTTTCTCCAACGCGGTGAACCTGACCGACGGCCTGGACGGCCTGGCGATCATGCCCACCGTGCTGGTGGCCTGCGCGCTGGGCGTGTTCGCCTACGCCTCGGGCAACGTGGTGTTCGCCAACTACCTGCAGATCCCGCAGATTCCGGGCGCAGGCGAGCTGGTCATCATCTGCGCGGCGATCGCCGGCGCGGGCCTGGGCTTCCTGTGGTTCAACACCTATCCGGCCATGGTGTTCATGGGCGACATCGGTGCACTGGCGCTGGGAGCGGTGCTGGGCACGATCGCGGTGATCACCCGCCAGGAGCTGGTGCTGGTGATCATGGGCGGCGTGTTCGTCATCGAGACGCTGTCGGTGATGATCCAGGTCGCATCGTTCAAGCTGACCGGCAAGCGCGTGTTCCGCATGGCGCCGATCCACCACCATTTCGAACTGAAGGGCTGGCCGGAGCCGCGCGTGATCGTGCGCTTCTGGATCATCTCCGTCGTGCTCGTGCTGATCGGCCTGGCCACGTTGAAGGTGCGCTGAGATGAACGACCTGTCCCGCCAGGCAACACGCCTAGAAGCCATCGAAGGCAGCTACGACAAGTGGCTGCTGGGCGCGATCATCGCGCTCACCGGTGTCGGCGTGGTGATGGTGGCCTCCAGCTCGATCGCGCTGATGAGCAGCCCGTTCTATTACCTCAACCGCCACCTGATCTTCCTGGCGGTGGGCATCGTGCTGGCGGTCATCGCCGCCCGCACCGAGCTGAAGTCGATCGAGCAGTACAACCAGATGCTGCTGCTGGGCTGCTTCGTGCTGCTGCTGGCGGTGTTCGCGCCGGGCCTGGGCAGCACGGTCAACGGCGCACGCCGCTGGATCAACCTGGGCATTTCCAAGTTCCAGACGGTCGAGGCGGTGAAGGTGCTCTACATCGTCTGGTTGTCCAGCTACCTGGTGCGCTTCCGCGACGAGGTCAATGCGACCTGGCCGGCGATGCTCAAGCCGCTGGGCGTGGCCGGCGCGCTGGTGGTGCTGCTGCTGCTGCAGCCGGACTTCGGTTCCTCGACCCTGCTGCTGGCGATCACCGCCGGCATGCTGGTGCTGGGCGGGGTCAACATGCCGCGCATGTCGATGCCGGTGATCATCGGCCTGGTCGGCATGAGCGCGCTGGCGATCATCGAGCCGTACCGCATGCGCCGCATCACTTCCTTCCTGGACCCGTGGGCCGACCAGCAGGGCGACGGCTACCAGCTGTCCAACGCGCTGATGGCGGTGGGCCGTGGCGAATGGACCGGCGTCGGCCTGGGCAATTCCGTGCAGAAGCTGTACTACCTGCCGGAAGCGCACACCGACTTCATCTTCTCGGTCACCGCCGAGGAATTCGGTTTCCTGGGCACCTGCGTGATCGTGGCGCTGTATGCGCTGCTGGTCGGCCGCACCTTCTGGCTGGGCATGCGCTGCGTGGAAATGAAGCGCCACTTCTCCGGCTACATCGCCTTCGGCATCGGCCTGTGGATCAGCATGCAGACCTTCGTCTCGATCGGCGTGAACCTCGGCATCCTGCCGACCAAGGGCCTGACCCTGCCGCTGATCTCCTCCGGCGGTTCGTCGGTGCTGATGACCTGCGTGGCGATGGGCCTGCTGCTGCGCGTGTCGTATGAACTCAAGCGCGCCGAGCGCCGCCAGGCCGTGCGCATCGGTGGCGCCGAAGACGCCGCGGCCGAGCCGGTGGACGCGCCGGCCGCACCGATGGCCACCGGCGTGCCGCTGAGCGCCGCCCCGGTCGCCCCCGCGCCTGCTGCAGCGAACGCCGCGCGCGGCACCAGCCGACTGCAGTCGCGCATCGAACCGACCTTCGGGAGGCTGTCATGAGCGCGGCCACCGATAGCGTGCGTCCGGTGATGATCCTCGCCGGTGGCACCGGCGGCCACATCTTCCCCGGCCTGGCCGTGGCCCGCGTGCTGCGCGGGCGTGGCGTGCCGGTGACCTGGATGGGTGCCGAAGGCGCGATGGAAACGCGCCTGGTGCCGCAGCACGAAATTGCCATCGACACGCTGGCCATCACCGGCCTGCGCGGCAAGGGCAAGCTGGCCCTGCTGGCGGCACCGTGGCGGCTGATGCGTGCACTGCGCGCGGCTGGGTTGATCATCCGCAAGCGCCAGCCGCGCGCGGTGGTCGCCTTTGGTGGCTTTGCCTCCGGTCCCGGCGGCATGGCCACGCGCCTGCATGGCCTGCCGCTGATCGTGCATGAGCAGAACCGTGCGCCGGGCCTGACCAACCGCATCCTGTCGCGTTATGCGCGCCGCCTGCTGACCGGTTTCCCGGGCACCTTCGCCCAGCGCGAGGAATTCGTCGGCAACCCGGTGCGTGCGGAAATCGCCGCCATTGCGCCGCCGGAGCAGCGCTTCGCCGACCGCCACGGCCCGCTGCGCGTGCTGGTGGTCGGGGGCAGCCAGGGCGCGCGTGCGCTCAACACCGGCGTGCCGCAGGCGATCGCCGCGCTGGGCGCTGACGTGCCGGTGCAGGTGCGCCACCAGAGCGGCGAGAAGATGCATGCCGAAGCGGTCGAGGCGTATGCCAAGGCCGGCGTGCAGGCTGAGATCACCCCGTTCATCGCCGACATGGCCGAGGCCTTCGCCTGGGCTGACCTGGTCGTCTGCCGCGCCGGCGCGTCCACCCTGGCCGAGCTGTGCGCGGTCGGTGTCGGCAGCGTGCTGGTGCCATTCCCCGCTGCCGTCGACGATCACCAGACCCGCAACGCGGAGTACCTGGTCGAGCGCGGCGCGGCGGTGTTGCTGAAGCAGGACGGAACGCTGGCCGACGGCATCGCCGCACTGCTGCGCGATCTGTCCGAAAATCCCGCCCGCCGCATGCAGATGGCGCAAGCCGCGCGTGACCTGGCCAAGGTCGATGCCGCCGAGCGCATCGCCGATATCATTCTCGAGGAAGCTGTATGAAGAAGGCATGCCACCGCGCCTGCCCTGCGCGAGGCCGCGCATGATCCGTCGCCTGCACGACACCAACGACCTGGTGCGCGCGTTCCCGCGCGTGCACTTCGTCGGCATCGGTGGCACCGGCATGAGTGGCATCGCCGAAGTGATGCTGACGCTGGGCTACGAAGTGTCCGGCTCGGACAACGCTGACAACGTGGCGACCCGCCGCCTGGCCAGCCTGGGTGCGCGCATCATGCGCGGCCACTCCGCCGCCAATGTGCTGGGCACCGACTGCGTGGTGGTCTCCAGCGCCATCCGCGAGGACAACCCGGAGCTGATGGAAGCGCGCAGCCAGCGCATTCCGATCATGCCGCGCGCGGCGATGCTGGCCGAGCTGATGCGCTTCCGCCGCGGCATCGCCGTGGCCGGTACCCATGGCAAGACCACCACCACCAGCCTGACCGCAGCGGTGCTGAGCGAAGGTGGCCTGGACCCGACGTTCGTGATCGGTGGCCAGCTGCTGGCCGCCGGTGCCAATGCCAAGCTGGGTGGCGGGCAGTGGCTGGTGGCCGAGGCCGACGAAAGCGATGGCAGCTTCCTGCGCCTGAACCCGTTGATGTCGATCATCACGAACATCGATGCCGACCACCTGGAAAACTACGGCAACGATTTCGCCCGCGTGCAGGCGGCGTTCGCCGAGTTCCTGCAGCGCCTGCCGTTCTACGGCCTGGCGGTGCTGTGCATCGATGATCCGGAAGTGGCGGCACTGGCTGCCAAGACCCCGCGCCACGTGATGAGCTACGGCATGAGTCCGCAGGCTGACGTGCGCGCCGAGAACGTGGTGCAGGAAGGCCCGCGCATGCGCTTCACGCTGCGCCTGCCGCAGGGCACCAGCCAGGAAGTGGTGCTGGCGCTGCCGGGCAGGCACAACGTGCTCAACGCGCTGGCCGCCGCGGCGGTGGGCTGGCAGCTCGGCGTTGCCCCGGACGCGATCGCGCGCGCGCTGGAAGGCTTCGCCGGTGTCGGCCGCCGCTTCAACGACCTGGGCGAAGTGACCACCGCCAGCGGTGCCAAGGTGCGCATCATCGACGACTACGGCCATCACCCGAGCGAGCTGGAGGCGGTATTCGCCGCCGCCCGCGGGGGCTGGACCGACAAGCGCCTGGTGGTGGCCTTCCAGCCGCACCGCTACAGCCGTACCCGCGACCAGTTCGACAAGTTCGCCGCGGTGCTGTCCAGCGTCGACGCGCTGGTGCTGAGCGAGGTCTATCCGGCCGGTGAGGAACCCATTGCCGGTGCCGACTCGCATGCGTTGGCCCGCGCCATCCGCGCACGCGGCCGCAGCGAGCCGGTGGTGGTGGGCAAGGCCGCCGAGCTGGCCAGCGTGCTGCCGGATGTACTGCAGGACGGTGACCTGCTGCTGATGATGGGGGCCGGCGACATCGGTGCCGTGGCTACCCACATCGCGGTGGAAGGCTTCAAGGGGGAGGGCCAGGCGTGAGTACGCTGACCTTCCCGCCGCTGCGCGTGACCGACCCGGCCGTGTTCGGCCGCGTCGCCGTGCTGCTCGGCGGCAGCTCCAGTGAACGCGAGGTGTCGCTGGACTCGGGCCGCAACGTGCTCGAAGCCCTGCAGTCGCGCGGCGTCGATGCGTTTGCCGTGGATGGCATCCCGGCGCTGGCCAGCGCGCTGGCCGCCGGTGGCATCGCCCGCGTCTTCAACATCCTGCACGGCCACAACGGTGGCGGTGAGGACGGCATCGTGCAGGGCCTGATGGACGCCTTCGGCGTGCCGTACACCGGCTCGGACGTGCTGGGCTCGGCGCTGAGCATGGACAAGATCCGCACCAAGCAGGTGTGGCTGTCGCTGGGCCTGCCGACCCCGCAGTACCGCAAGGTCGACGCCTCGAACGTGCATGCGCTGGCCGCCGAGCTGGGCCTGCCGGTGGTGGTGAAGCCGGCCAACGAAGGCTCCAGCGTGGGCATCAGCCGGGTCACCGACGAGGCGGGCCTGGATGAGGCCGTGGCCCTGGCCGCGCGCTACGACGGCCAGCTGCTGATGGAACAGATGGTGGTCGGCGACGAACTGACCGTGGCCATTCTCGGCGACGTCGCGCTGCCGTCGATCCGCATCGTGCCCAAGGGCCAGTGGTACGACTACAACGCCAAGTACATCGCCGAGGACACCCAGTACCTGTGCCCGGGCCTGGAAGGCGATGCCGAGGACGAGATCCGCCGCATCGCGCTGGCCGCGTTCCGCGCCGCCGGCTGCCGTGGCTGGGGCCGCGTGGACGTGATGCGCGACCGTGCCAGCGGCCGTTTCTTCCTGCTGGAAGTGAACACCGCGCCGGGCATGACCAGCCATTCGCTGGTACCCAAGGCGGCGCGCCAGGCCGGCATCGGTTTCGAGGAACTGGTGTGGCGCGTGCTGGAACAGACCCTGGAGGCCGCGCACGCATGAACGCGCTGCTGCGCATCTTCGTCTGGCTGTTGGCGCTGTCGGTGGTTGCACTGCCGGTGGTGGCCGTGGTCAATGGCTGGGTCGGCGCCGAGCGCTGGCCGCTGGCGAAGCTGCGCGTGCATGGCGAGTTCAAGCGGGTACCGGCCGAGCAGCTGCAGCAGGTGCTGCTGCCGTATGCGCGCGCCGGGTTCTTCGCGGTCAAGCTGCAGGATGCGCAGGATGCCCTGGAAAAGCTGCCCTGGGTGGAGAGTGCCCAGGTACGCAAGCAGTGGCCGGACGTGCTGGAAGTGACCCTGGTCGAGCACAAGCCGTTCGCACGCTGGGGCACCGACCGCCTGGTGTCCGAGCAGGGCAAGCTGTTCCCCACGCCGAAGAAGCTGTCCGACCTGGCGTTGCCCGAACTGGATGGCCCGGACAGCCAGACCGGAGAAGTGATGAAGCTGTACAGCGACGCACGTGCATTGTTCGCACCGGCCGGCGTCGATGTGCGCCGGGTGACGATGGATGCGCGCGGCAGCTGGTCGCTGGTGCTGAGCAATGGCACCGAAGTGGTGGTCGGCCGTGACGACGCGCGCTCGCGCATGCAGCGCTTCGTCAAGGTGCTGCCGCAGCTCAACCGTCAGGACGCGCCGATCGAGCGCGCCGATCTCCGCTACACCAATGGTTTCACGCTGAGCTGGGGTACCCCGGCCACGCCGGCGAAAACGCCGGCGACCCCGGCCAGAAGCACGCAGGAAAGGACATGAATCGCAAGGGTGACAAATCGCTGATCGTTGGCCTGGACATCGGCACCTCCAAGGTGGTGGCGCTGGTGGGCGAGTATTCGCCGGGCAACCCGATCGAAGTGATCGGCATCGGCTCGCACGAATCGCGCGGGCTGAAGCGTGGCGTGGTGGTGGACATCGAATCGACCGTGCAGTCGATCCAGCGTGCGGTGGAAGAAGCCGAGCTGATGGCCGGCTGCGAGATCCGTTCGGTGTACGCCTCGATCTCCGGCAACCACGTGCAGTGCAAGAACTCGCCGGGCATCGTGCCGATCCGCGACGGCGAAGTGACCTGGGGCGACCTGGATCGCGTGCTCGATGCGGCCAAGGCGGTGGCGATCCCGGCCGACCAGAAGATCCTGCACGCGATCCCGCGCGAGTACGTGCTGGACGATTCGCAGGAAGGCATCCGCAATCCGGTGGGCATGACCGGCGTACGCCTGGAGGTGCATGCGCACCTGGTGGTGTGCGCGCAGTCGGCCGCGGCCAACATCAGCAAGTGCGTGCAGCGCTGCGGCCTGCAGGTGGATGACCTGGTGCTGTCCTCGCTGGCCTCCAGCGTGGCGGTGCTGACCGCCGACGAGCGCGAGCTGGGCGTGGTGCTGGTCGACATGGGCGCCGGCACCACCGACATCGCCGTGTTCGTGCAGGGCGCGATCTGCCACACGGCCTCGCTGCCGATCGCCGGCGACCACGTGACCAACGACATCGCGCACATGCTGCGCACGCCGACCCCGGAAGCCGAGCAGATCAAGGTGCGCTATGCCTGCGCCCTGGCCCAGCTGGCCACCGCCGAGGAGAGCATCCAGGTGCCGTCGGTGGGTGATCGTCCGCCGCGCCGCATGCCGCGCCACTCGCTGGCGCAGGCCGTGCAGGGCCGTTACGAGGAGATCTTCGAGATGGTGCAGGCCGAACTGCGCCGCTCCGGCTTCGAGGAACTGGTGCGCGCCGGCATGGTGCTGACCGGAGGCGCGTCGAAGATGGAAGGCGTGGTCGAACTGGCCGAGGAAATGCTGCAGATGCCGGTGCGCGTGGGCATCCCGCAGCACGTCACCGGCCTGGGCGAAGTGGTCGGCAACCCGGTGCACGCCACCGGCGTGGGCCTGCTGCTGATGGGCAGCCAGATCGAGCACCCGCGGCGGCCGTCGCTGCCGACCGGGCGCGCTGGAAGCATGTTCAAGAAACTCAAGACCTGGTTCCGCGGCGAGTTCTGACGCGGAACCCGCAACACCCGGGTCACCCCGGTGCAACACCCGCAGTACCCGCATCACAACGCAGCAACGCACTACACAACCCACACAGCCGCAACGGCAACATGACACGCGAAGGCAGGAGGCCCGACCGTCCATGCCACCGACAAGCGGATACAACGAGGACACGGACATGGCGCATTTTGAACTGATCGAAAAGATGGCACCCAATGCGGTGATCAAGGTGGTTGGCGTGGGCGGCGGCGGCGGCAACGCCGTGGCGCACATGGTCAACTCGGCGGTGGATGGCGTGGAATTCATCACCGCCAACACCGACTCGCAGGCCATCAAGAATTGCGGTGCCAAGCTGCAGCTGCAGCTGGGTACCAACGTGACCAAGGGCCTGGGCGCAGGCGCGAACCCGGAAGTCGGCCGCCAGGCCGCGCTGGAAGACCGTGAGCGCATCATGGACGCGCTGCAGGGCGCGGACATGGTGTTCATCACCGCCGGCATGGGTGGCGGCACCGGCACCGGCGCTGCGCCGGTGGTGGCACAGCTGGCCAAGGAAATGGGCATCCTGACCGTGGCCGTGGTCACCAAGCCGTTCCCGTTCGAAGGCCGTCGCCGCATGCAGGTGGCGCTGAAGGGCATCGAGGAACTGAGCCAGCACTGCGACTCGCTGATCACCATCCCGAACGAGAAGCTGATCACCGTGCTGGGTCGCAACGCGACCATGATCCAGGCCTTCCGTGCCGCCAACGACGTGCTGCAGGGCGCCGTGCAGGGCATCGCCGACCTGATCGTGCGTCCGGGCCTGATCAACGTCGACTTCGCCGACGTGCGCACCGTCATGTCCGAAATGGGCCTGGCGATGATGGGTACCGGCACCGCCCGTGGCGATGACCGTGCCCAGGCCGCTGCCGAAGCCGCGATCCAGAACCCGCTGCTGGACGATGTGAACCTGGCCGGTGCCAACGGCATCCTGGTCAACATCACCGCCGGCGCCGACTTCACCATGGCCGAGTTCGACGAGATCGGCCGCACCATCGATGGCTTCGCTTCGGAAGACGCCACCGTGGTGGTCGGCACCGTGCTCGATCCGGACATGCAGGACGAAGTGCGCGTGACCGTGGTCGCCACCGGCCTGAACCGCGTTTCGGCCAGCAAGACCCAGCGTCCGGGCGAGCGCGCACCGATCAAGCTGGTCCGCAATGCCACGACCGGCCAGCCGGAGTTCGGCGACTTCGACAACGGCGGCGACGCCGTGTCCAAGGCCGTCGGCGGGATGGGCATGGGCATGGGCCTGCGTCGTGCCAGCAGCGACACCGCGGCGGCGTCCGCACCGTCGGCCCCGGCCGCATCGGCCCCGGCGGCGGCGGAACTGCCGAACGATTACCTGGACATCCCGGCCTTCCTGCGCCGCCAGGCGGACTAAGCGGGGCGGCCCGGGGTTGTCCTCCCCGGGTTGCGCCACCATGTCCTGAAAACGCGGGCGCCGGGCCAGGATGGGCCCGGCCGCCCTGCTTCACGCGCTTTCCAGCGGCGTGCCGGTGGGTCCTGCCGGTGGCTGCAACTGGCGTTTCAGCCAGGGTAGGGGAGTGCGCGTGTTAATCTAATGTGTCACTTCCGGTCCATCCCCCATGATCCAGCAACGCACCCTCAAGAACACGATCCGCGCCACCGGCGTTGGCCTGCACAGTGGTGACAAGGTCTACATGACCCTGCGCCCGGCACCGGTCAACCATGGCATCGTGTTCCGCCGCGTGGACCTGGACCCGGTGGTGGAGGTGCCGGCCAAGGCCGAACTGGTCACCGAAGTGACCCTGTGCACCGGCCTGACCTGCAACGACGCCAAGATCCAGACCGTCGAACACCTGATGTCGGCGCTGGCCGGCCTGGGTGTGGACAACATCATCGTCGAACTGTCCTCGGCCGAGCTGCCGATCATGGACGGTTCGGCCGGCCCGTTCGTGTTCCTGCTGCAGTCGGCAGGCATCGTCGAACAGGATGCGCCCAAGCGCTTCATCCGCGTGCTCAAGACCGTGGAAGTGACCGAGGGCGACAAGGTGGCCCGCTTCACCCCGTACGAGGGCTACAAGCTGGGCTTCACCATCCAGTTCGACCACCCGATGATCCCGGCCAAGCAGTCGCGCCAGGAAATCGAGTTCTCGACGCTGGCCTACACCAAGGAAATCTCCCGGGCGCGCACCTTCGGTTTCATGCGCGACCTGGAATACATGCGCGAGCGCAACCTGGGCCTGGGCGGTTCGATGGACAACGCCATCGTGCTGGACGAGTTCCGCGTGCTCAACGAAGACGGCCTGCGCTATGCGGACGAATTCGTGCGCCACAAGATTCTTGACGCAATCGGCGACCTCTACCTGGCCGGTGGCCAGGTGCTGGGCGCCTATGAGGGCTTCAAGTCCGGCCATGCGCTCAACAACAAGCTGGTGCGGGCCCTGATGGCCGACGCCAGCGCCTGGGAATGGGTCACCTTCGACTCGCCGGCCACCCCGGATCCGGTTGAATACGCCACCCCGGCCTACGCCTGATTCCGTAGATCGTTGAATTTAAAGATAAAAACGCCGCCTTTCCGGGCGGCGTTGTTGTTTCCGGCGTCGTCGACGCATTCAGCGCGCTTGGATCGTGTCAAGCCCGGTTCGAGATCACGGTTTTGTGAACCTGTTGGATCGGAAGCCTGAATTTAACGAAGTTTTAACTCCAATCTAACGACAGGCCCCCGGATGGCCGCTAGGATGCGACCCGGCCCCCGAAATGTTTCACGCCGTGGTGACACGCGCGACGGGGAGCGGAGCCGGATGCTCCGTTGCCATCAGGATCGCTTCTTCGGCTTCGAGGGAACGTCCTGCAGGCAAGCCAAGGCGTCGCGTAGCCCTTTGTGCGTGGCGGCTGAAACTGCGTGGGGGCCATTCCGGTTGTCGATCGCTGGGGAGCGTGAGGGAGTGGTGGACGCAGTCTTGATGGTCACCCTGGTGGCCTTCAGCCCGATGGAACGGGCCGCGTCGAGCAACTGGGCTTCGGCAAGCCGCAACTTGGCATGCCAGACCGGCGATTCGACGAGAAAAACGAGGTGTTCCCCGTCCACATTGGCCAGCCGGCAGCGGCTGCGCAGAGGTGGCGGCAACTGGGGGCGCAACTGCCGGTCCAGCGCGTCGAGCCACAAGGCCCGACGCAGCGGGTTCCCGCTTTTGTCCGCCATTACCGCATCCAGCGCCGGTTTCGGCACTGACGCGGGGCGAACGCTGGATTTCGGCTCAGACATGAAAACTCACTGATGGCATTCAAAAAGATCGTAATCAAAACGCGTGAAGGACAGGCCAAGGCGTCGCCGATCACGCGTTTGCGGTTCTATTTCGAGGACCGCCCCCGCGCCCTGCTGGGCAGCGTGCTCGGGGTAGGCTGCATTATCGGCCTTGCCGGCGGCATTGGCGCCAGTGCGCTGAATGATTCGCGCCTGCAGGCCAAGGTCGAGCGCCAGGATGCGGAGCTGGCCAAGGTCAAGCGCGATGCGCAGACCCAGGTCAACGCGCTGGCCGCCCGCCTCGGCGAGCTGCAGGCGCAGGCCACCCGCCTGAACGCCCTTGGCGAACGGCTGACCCAGATGGGCAAGCTGGAAGATGGCGAGTTCGACTTCAACGAGACCCCCGGCCTCGGTGATGGCGACGCCGGCGGCCCGACCAGCGACATCCCGGTCAAGGACGTCAACGCCGACTTACAGGTGCTGGAGCAGCGCTTCGCTGCTTCAGGCCGCCAGTTGTCGGTGATGGAATCGCTGATGTTCGACCACCAGCTGCAGCAGAACGCCGTGCCCTCGCGCATGCCGATCCGCAACAGCTACGTGACCTCCGGTTTCGGCACCCGTGCCGACCCGTTCGGCCGCGGCGCCGCCACCCACAAGGGCATGGACTTCCACGCCAAGGTCGGTGATCCGGTGATGGCCGTGGCCGAGGGCGTGGTCAGCTTCGCCGGTGTGAAGGGCGGCTACGGCAATGTCGTCGATGTCGACCACGGTAACGGCTACGTCACCCGCTACGCGCACAATTCGCGCCTGGTGGTGAAGGCCGGTGACCTGGTCCGTGCCGGCCAGGAAGTGGCCAAGGCCGGTTCCACCGGCCGTTCGACCGGTGCCCACGTGCACTTCGAGGTGTGGGAGAACGGCAACGTGGTCAACCCGCGCAAGTTCCTCGGCGACGGCGGCAACACGCCGGTCGGCCGCATCAGCCGCGGCTGATTCCCGGGCCGGATCCGGTTGATCTGGTAGTGCCGGCCGCTGGCCGGCAACCTCATGATCTGCGGCGGCATCGCGTACCCGGCCAGCGGCCGGCATTACCGGCAAGGTTCGGATGCCATTGCCGCCAAAGGGTTGAAACCCCTCGCGCCCGTCCCAAGCTACAATGGGTGTTGCCATCGACAGGGCGCCAGGCGCCCTGTTTCGTTTGCGGCGGACGGATCCCCAGGGGGAGGCCGGGCGTCGTGTCCATCCAACCCGGTTCCTTCAATGATCAACAGCCTGCTTACCCGCGTATTTGGCAGTCGTAACGAACGACAGCTGCGCCAGCTCAACCGCATCGTCGCCAAGATCAATGCGCTGGAGCCGGAGATCGAGAAGCTGTCCGACGAGCAGCTTCAGGCCAAGACGCCGGAGTTCAAGCAGCGCATCGCTGGCGGTGAAGCCCTGGACAAGGTGCTGCCGGAAGCGTTCGCGGTCTGCCGCGAAGCCGGCCGCCGCGTGCTGGGCATGCGCCATTACGACGTGCAGCTGATCGGCGGCATGGTGCTTCACCTGGGCAAGATCGCAGAAATGCGCACCGGTGAAGGCAAGACCCTGGTGGCGACCCTGCCGGTGTACCTCAATGCACTGGAAGGCAAGGGCGTGCACGTGGTCACCGTGAACGACTACCTGGCCCGTCGCGACGCCGCGCAGATGGGCAAGCTGTACAACTGGCTGGGCCTGAGCGTGGGCGTGGTGTACCCGGGCATGCCGCACAGCGACAAGCGCGAAGCCTACGCGGCCGACATCACCTACGGCACCAACAACGAATTCGGTTTCGACTACCTGCGCGACAACATGGCGCTGTCCAAGGCCGATCGCTACCAGCGTGGCCTGCACTACGCCATCGTCGACGAAGTCGACTCCATCCTGATCGACGAGGCGCGTACCCCGCTGATCATCTCCGGCCCGGCCGATGATTCCCCGGAGCTGTACATCCGCGTCAACCGCGTCGTGCCGCACCTGGTCAAGCAGGAAGCGGAAGACGGCGAGGGCGACTTCTGGGTCGACGAGAAGGGCAAGCAGGTGCACCTGTCCGAAGCGGGCATGGAGCACGCCGAGCAGCTGCTGGTGGAAGCCGGCATCCTCGACGGCGAGACCGAAGGCCTGTACGCGGCGCAGAACCTGACCGTGGTCCACCACCTCAACGCCGCCCTGCGCGCGCACGCGATCTACCAGCGTGACGTGGACTACATCGTGCGCGACGGCGAAGTGGTCATCGTCGATGAGTTCACCGGCCGCACCCTGGCCGGCCGCCGCTGGTCCGATGGCCTGCACCAGGCGGTGGAAGCGAAGGAAGGCGTGCCGGTGCAGCGCGAGAACCAGACGCTGGCGAGCATCACCTTCCAGAACCTGTTCCGCATGTACAAGAAGCTGTCCGGCATGACCGGTACGGCCGATACCGAAGCATTCGAGTTCCAGAGCATCTACGGCCTGGAAGTGGTGGTGATCCCGACCAACCGCCCGACCATCCGCAAGGACAGCCCGGACCAGGTGTTCCTCAACCGCAAGGGCAAGTTCAATGCGGTGCTGGCCGACATCGAAGAGTGCGCCAAGCGCGGCCAGCCGGTGCTGGTGGGTACCACCTCGATCGAAACCTCGGAAATGCTGTCCGAGCACCTGAGCAAGGCGGGCGTGAAGCACGAGGTGCTCAATGCCAAGCAGCACGACCGCGAAGCGACCATCGTCGCCAACGCCGGCCGTCCGGGCGCAGTGACCATCGCCACCAACATGGCTGGCCGCGGTACCGACATCGTGCTGGGCGGTTCGCTGGAAGCCGAGATCCACGCCCTGGGCGAGGACGCGACTGACGAGCAGAAGGCGGCGGTCAAGGCCGAATGGCAGAAGCGCCACGAGGCAGTGAAGGCGGCCGGCGGCCTGCACATCGTCGGTACCGAGCGCCACGAATCGCGTCGTATCGACAACCAGCTGCGCGGCCGTTCGGGCCGCCAGGGTGACCCGGGTTCGTCCCGCTTCTACCTGTCGCTGGAAGACAACCTGATGCGCATCTTCGCTTCCGACTGGGTGCAGAAGGCCATGCGCATGATGGGCATGAAGGAAGACGACGTCATCGAGGACCGCCTGGTCAGCCGCCAGATCGAAAAGGCGCAGCGCAAGGTCGAGGCCCACAACTTCGACATCCGCAAGAACCTGCTGGACTTCGACGACGTCAACAACGACCAGCGCAAGGTGATCTACGCCCAGCGCGACGAGCTGCTGGACGCCGAGTCGGTGAAGGCCAACGTCGACGGCATCCGCGACGACGTGATCTTCGACACCGTGGCGCGCTTCGTGCCGCCGAACTCGATCGACGAGCAGTGGGACCTGCGTGGCCTGGAAGCGACCCTGGAGTCGGACTTCGGCCTGCAGATGTCGCTGACCGACCTGGTCAAGGCGCACGAGGAACTGGACGCGGAGGCCATCGCCGCCAAGGTCCAGGAGCGCGTCAACCAGCACTTCGCCGAGAAGGAAGCCGGCCTGGGCGAAGAGACCATGCGCGCGCTGGAGAAGCACGTGATGCTGACCGTGCTGGACCAGAGCTGGAAGGAGCACCTGGCACGCATGGATTACCTGCGCCAGGGCATCTACCTGCGAGGTTACGCGCAGAAGCAGCCGAAGCAGGAATACAAGAAGGAAGCCTTCGAGCTGTTCTCGGACATGCTGGAGAACGTCAAGCGCGAAGTGGTGACCCTGCTGGCCCGCGTGCGCATCCGCAGCGACGAGGAAGTGCAGGCGCTGGAAGCGGCCGAGCGCCAGCAGGCGCAGGCCCGCCTGAGCCAGTCGCAGTTCCAGCACCAGGATGCGGGCGGTTACAGCGCCGACGAGGAAGCCGCGCAGGTGGAAGCCGCCCAGCAGGGCGTGGCCACGCTGCAGCGCGACGAGCCGAAGATCGGCCGCAATGATCCGTGCCCGTGCGGCAGTGGCAAGAAGTACAAGCACTGCCACGGCCAGCTGAGCTGACCCCGGAAGGCCCCGTGCAAGCGGGGCCTTCTGCTTTGGCGCGGGCAATCCGGCGCGGATTCGTGATTGCGCTGGTCGCCCTGTTCTGGGCATGCTGCCCCCATGGTTTCCCCCACCCGATCGATCCACGTTGTCGCTGCCGTCATCACCGACGCCCGTGGCCGCGTGCTGCTCAACCGCCGTACCGAGAACCGCGACATGGCCGGCCTGTGGGAATTCCCCGGCGGCAAGCGCGAATCCGGCGAGACCTCCGAACAGGCGCTGGTGCGTGAACTGCGCGAGGAGCTGGGCATCGAGGCCGATGTCGGGCCGTGGCTGATGGACGTGCCGCAGCGCTACCCCGACAAGCACCTGACCCTGGAGGTGCGCCATGTGCGCAGCTGGAAGGGCACCCCGCGCGGCCGCGAGGGCCAGGCGATCACCTGGGTGGCGCAGGACAAGCTGGGCCGCTACTCGATGCCGCCGGCCGACCTGCCGGTGGTGGCCGCCTTGCGCCAACCGGACCGCTACCTGATCACCCCGGCACCGGCCGACGATGCCAGCGGCGTGCAGCACTGGCATGACTGCCTGCAGCGCGCGGTCGCGGCGGGCCAGCAGCGCATCCAGCTGCGCCTGCCGCCGGAACACCCGCAACGGCAGTCGATGATCGAACAGGCCGTGCGCGCGCATCGTCGCGGCGTGCAGTGGCTGCTGAACCGCGATATCGCGCTGGCACGCTCACTGGGCGTGGGGGTGCACCTGGGCAGCGAGCAGCTGCGGGACCTGCAGGAACGGCCCTTGCCGGAGGGGCAGCTGGTCGCCGCGTCCTGCCATGACCTGGACCAGCTGCAGGCGGCGCAGCGGCTGGGCAGCGACTTCGCAGTGCTCGGCCCGGTGCAGGCCACGGCCAGCCACCCCGGGGCAGCGCCGCTGGGCTGGGAGGCCTTCGCCGCACTGCGTGCGCAGGTGTCGCTGCCGATCTACGCCCTGGGTGGCATGGCGGCGGGACACATCACCGAAGCCCGCCGCCATGGTGGGCAGGGGATCGCCGCCATCCGCGGGCTGTGGCCAACGTAACGCCGCGCACGCGGGGTCAGATCCCTGCGCAGCAGGCCTCTGACCCCATGGCCGAGATCCGGGGTCAGAGCCCTTCCGCTGGAAAGGATCCGGCCCCGTCCGATCACAACGTGATCCAGAAACACCCGTATTGCCGCCGCAACCCCAGCACGGTCGAAGCGCGCGACACGCTGCCGGGCAGCGTCTGTTCCAGGCGCAGGCCGATCGGATGGCGCGCCGCCGGCGGCTCGGGGTCGGATTCCTGCGCCGCAGCGCTCTGACCGTCCTCCTGCGAGGCCGCCAGCCCCTGTGACGGATACACCGGCACCACGTCCACCAGCGGCCGCCGCGCCAACGATTCCAACTGGCCGAGGATGCGCTGTGCGCCCGAATCGGAAACCGCACCCCACAGGTACAGTGAGGACAGCCGGTTCACATCGTTGCTGACGATGCCGATACGCAGCGCCTCCACCAGTTCGCTCAGCCGCCGCGGGCAGCGCGCACCCAGGGTGTCGCGCGGCGGGGTGTTGCCGGCGGGCGCGGGCGGTGGCAATCGTGATCGGGCGCCGACGCTGTCGCAGGGCCGGTCGGTATACACGCTCTGGCCCTGCGCATCGGTGCAGCGGTTCAAGCGCGTGGACTGCGCATGGACAACGCTCGATGCCGAGCACAACGACAGCAGCAACAGGAAGGAAAGCCGGTTCATCGCCGCAGGGTAGCGCCGATCGTGGCCAGATGGCGTGCTTTCAGCCGTGCAGCAGCTTCAACACCGACGTGGTCGGCTTGGCCAGGTTCAAGGTGTAGAAGTGCAGGCCCGGCGCGCCGCCCTCGACCAAGCGTTGGCACAGCCTGGCCACCACTTCGGTACCGAACGCGCGCACCGATTCGGCGTCATCGCCATAGGCCTGCATCTTGCGGCTGATCCAGCGCGGAATTTCCGCACCGCACTGTTCGGAAAAGCGGCGCAGCTGGCTGAAGTTGGCGATCGGCATGATGCCGGGCGTGATCGGCACCTGCACGCCGAGCCGGCGCACGGCATCGACGAAATGGAAATACGCATCCGGGTTGTAGAAGTACTGGGTGATCGCCGCGTCGGCGCCGGCATCGATCTTGGCCTTGAAGTGCTTCAGGTCGGCCAGTGCATCGGAGGCCTGTGGGTGGGTCTCCGGGTAGGCGCCGACCTCGATGCGGAAGGCGTCCCCGTGTTCGGCGCGGATGAACTCGATCAGCTCGGCGGCATAGCGCATGTCGCCGGGGAAGCCCATGCCGGAGGGCAGGTCGCCACGCAGCGCGACCAGGCGATGGCAGCCGATGGCGCGGTACAGCTTGAGCAGTTCGCGGATTTCCTGGCGGGTGCCGCCGACACAGGACAGATGCGGTGCCGCCTCGAAGCCGTGGTGCTGGTTGAGGTGGCGCACGGTCTCGGAGGTGTAGCTGAGGGTCGAGCCACCGGCACCGAAGGTACAGGACACGTACTCGGGGCTGTAGTCCTTCAGCCTGGCCGCGGCGCGGTCCAGCTGGCTGCGCTGTTCGTCGGTCTTGGGCGGATAGAACTCGAAGCTGATGGCGGTCATGGCACGGGCGGCGGCGGCGGGTGCGGATCAGTATATCGCTTCATCAAGATGGATGTGCGATTGCGGTGTGAGGGCGGCTCGTCCGGGGTACGCGACCGTTCGCGGCGGCGACCGGCCGTTGCTCCGGAATCGCAACCGGCGGCCCCGCGCCGGCGCCACGCTGTTCCCATCCCGGCAGCACCCACCCGACGAAGGAGCAGACGATGAAGATCTTGCTGGCACTCTGGTACGCAATGAACGCCCTGGCCCGGCTGGCGATGATCGGCATGGCGATGGCCGTGCTGGGCTCCGGTTCCGCACATGCCGCCACCGGCGCGAGCGCTGGCAAGGTGCAGGTCGAGGTGGTCGGCAAGGGCCGCCCGCTGCTGATGATCCCCGGTCTCAACAGCAGCGCAGAGGTCTGGCGCGGGACCTGCCGGGCCCTCAAGGATGTGCAGTGCCACCTGGTGCAGCTGCCGGGGTTTGCCGGCGCCGCGCCGGCAGACCCGCGGCCGGCGGATTTCCTTCCGGCCATGCGCGACCAGCTGCTGGCCTATGTGCATGACCAGAAGCTGGACCATCCGGCGGTGATCGGCCACAGCCTGGGGGGCCTGTTGGGCCTGCAGATGGCGCAGGCCGAGCCGAAGACGGTCGGTGCGCTGATGGTGGTCGATGCCTTGCCGTTCCTGCCTGCGGCACGCGACCCGCAGGCCACGGCGGCCAGCGTACGGCCCATGGCCGACCGGCTGCGCAGCGGCATGCTCGCCGCCGACGCCGCGCAATGGCAGGCGCAGCTGAAGGCCGGCCTGCCGGGCCTGACCCGCGATACGCAGCGCCAGGCCGAACTGGGTCGTTGGGGCGACGCCAGTGATCGCCAGACCACGGCCGATGCCATGCATGCGGTGATGACCACCGACCTGCGCGACAGCATCGCCTCGATCACCGCACCGACGCTGGTGCTGGGCAGCTGGGCCGGCTACCAGCCGATGGGTGGCACCGAGGACAGCACGCGTGCGGTGTTCCAGGCGCAGTACGCGAAGCTTCAGGGCGTGCAGATCGCGATGAGCGCGCAGGGCTTCCACTTCCTGATGTGGGATGATCCGCGCTGGCTGCACGGGCAGGTGCAGGCCTTCCTCGACCGCCACCCCTGAGTTTCACCACGCCTCGGAATGGACATGCCGGCTTCCTCCTCGACGGTACGCTTCTGGCTGCTCAATGCATTGGTATGGGCGCTTTATGGCGCCGCGGGACTTGGCTTGCGGCATGCCTACCTCGCCGACGCCGGAAGTGCGGGTGCATTGATCACGGTCGGCCTGGCGCTGACCCTGTTCGCGTGCAGCGGCGGCATCCGCGCCCTGGCCCTGCGCGCCGGCTGGTGGTCGCGCGGGACCGCCGGGTTGCTGCTGCGACTGGCGCTGTCGGTGGGCGTAGGCGCTGCGTTGGCACAGTTGCTGGTGAACATCGCGTTGCACGCAGCGCTGGCCTGGGGATGGGTGGACATCGGTCGCCAGGTGGCCGACTTCAGCCCCAAGGCGCTGCTGCTCTACTGGTACACCACCGCGGTGATGCTGGCACTGTGGACCGCGCTCTGGGCAAGCCTGCACAGCCTTCGCCGCGTACGCGGCGCCGAACTGGCACGCCTGCGCGCCGAAGCCGAACGCAGTGCGCTGGAACGTGACGCGCTGCGTGCGCGGCTCAATCCGCACTTCATGTTCAATGCGCTGAACAACCTGCGCGCGCTGATCCTGGAAGATCCCGAGCGTGCGCGCGACATGGTCACGCGGCTGTCGCGCACGCTGCGCCAAGCGCTGGCGCACAACCGCAGTGAGCAGGTGACGTTGGCCGAGGAACTGGCGGTGGTCGACGATTACCTGGCCATCGAGGCGGTCCATTTCGAACAGCGCCTGCAGGTGCGGCAGCAGATCGATGCCGATGCCACGCAGGCGCAGCTGCCGGCGATGGCGTTGCAGTTGCTGGTGGAGAACGCGATCAAGCACGGTATCGCCAGCCACCCCGGCGGCGGCGAGGTACAGATCCGCGCCACGC
Source organism: Stenotrophomonas pavanii (assembly GCF_900101175.1). Taxonomy (GTDB): domain Bacteria; phylum Pseudomonadota; class Gammaproteobacteria; order Xanthomonadales; family Xanthomonadaceae; genus Stenotrophomonas; species Stenotrophomonas pavanii. The sequence goes on from NZ_FNFQ01000003.1 coordinate 373,826, forward strand.
TGGACAATGACGTGCTGCGGTTGCAGGTGGAGAACCCACGTGCAACCGGCAGCGAACCCACCCATGGCCATGGCGTCGGCCTGGCCTACCTGCATGCGCAGTTGGGCACGCGTGGCCGATTCGTGCTGCAGCCGGTCGGCGACCGCATGCAGGCCCTGCTGGAGATTCCACAATGAGTGGCCTGCTGCGCGTGTTGATCGTGGATGATGCGCGGCTGGCGCGGCAGGAACTGCGTACGCTGTTGTCGGCGCTGCCGTGGGTTCAGTGCGTCGGCGAGGCCGACGACGTGCCCGCCGCACGCGAGGCGATCGCCACGCTGGCGCCGGACCTGGTGCTGCTGGACGTGCAGATGCCTTCCGGCAGCGGCTTCGACGTGCTGGAGGGCCTGGAGGCAGTGCCGGCGGTGGTCTTCGTCACCGCCTATGACAGCTACGCGGTGCGCGCGTTCCAGGCCAACGCGCTGGACTATCTGGTGAAGCCGGTGGAGGCACCGCGCCTGTTGGAAGCACTGGAGCGCGCGCGCGAGCGCAACGTAGGGGCGAGCGGGGCGCCGGCACTGCGCAGCACGCTGGCTGCGCAGGACCAGGTGTTCGTGCGCGAGGGCGAACGCTGCTGGTTCGTCGCGGTCTCGGAGATCCGCAGGCTGGTGGTGGACGGCAACTACACGCGGCTGTGGTTCCGCGACCAGAACGCGTTGCTGACCCGCAGCCTGAGCGCGCTGGAGGCTCGCTTGCCGCAGGAGCTGTTCTTCCGTGCCAACCGCAACACGCTGGTCAATCTGCGCCGTATCCGCGGCATAGCGCCCAGCATCGGCGATGGCTACGACCTGACGCTGGAGGATGGCAGCGAGGTGGAGGTGTCGCGGCGGCAGGCGCGGGAGCTGCGCGAGCGGATGGCGCTGTAGGCGCTGCCAGCGGTTACCCTGTGCAGCGGATTCCCAGATCACGCCGCGCCATGTCCATCGTCCTCACCGATTTCGCCCGTCCCCGCCTGTTCCCGCGCGTACCGCGTGGCAACACGATCCAGGACTGCACTGCCGAACAGTTCGAGGCGCACCTCAACGCGCACGCGCCGCTGAAGGTGCTGGACGGCTATGCACCGTTCTGCAAACTGTTCGTCTACGAGAACTGGACCAGCACGCGCTGCCTGACCGTGCCGATCACCGAGGCCAACCGCCCTCTGCTGCGCAGTGGTTACGAGGCACGCAATCGCGACGAACTGCCGGTACTGGTGCGCTGGTTCGAGGGCGTGGAGTCGCCGCGTGCGAACTACCTGGTGGTGATCCTGTACAGCGCCGGGCAGCTGGCCAAGGAAGGCTCGCCGATCGAGGCCGAGTGGGGCATCGTCGGTTGCATCTATACCGCCGAACCGGAAGAGGTGCCGATGGCGCCGATCACGATGATGCGCAATGCGCTGGGCGTGGAAGAGGGCGGTTCCGGCGTACCACTGGACCGCGAGGCCTACCGGCGCGCCGTTACGTTCTGGGAGAACAACGCCAACTGGCGGCCCTGAGCGGCATTGGTCATCCACGCCTCGCGTGAATGTACGGGCCGCAGTAGAGCCACGCCATGCGTGGCTGCCTGGCCTTCAGGCAGCTTTCCACTCCCACCACGGGTAGTGGTACTCGCGGTCGATGGCCTGCCAATGCTGGCCGCAGTGCGTGCAGGCAACGATGTGGCAATCGCCCCACCCCTCCTCGGCCGCCTGCAACGCGAGCAGCTGCATCTGTCCTTGTTCGATCAGGCGGCGCGGATCGAAGAACGGGTAGCCGGGATTGAGCGCGCACAGGCAGCCTGCGTGCGCCTGCCAGTAACGCAGCCGTTTCAGGGCCGCCTCCAGATGCGCCTGGTTGCTGATCAGCATGCCGCCGAAAGCGATGCCCTGGCAGCTGCGTTCGATCAGGTCCACATGCGCGGCCAATGCGTCCAGCGACGGTGCACTGAACAGTCGTGCGACGACGCGGGCGGCGTCGGTGATGCGCTCGGCGTCGCGCGACAGCAGGTCCTGCAGCAGCACATCGGCCTGCGCATCGTCCAGCCGCGGTATCGGGCGGGCAGTCCAGGGCCAGCGCATCAGCGTGCCTTGCCGATGGCGGCGAAGTGGCCAGCGGTCAGGCGCAGCAGGTCGGCCGGCGCCAGTTCCACTTCCAGGCCTCGGCGGCCGGCGCTGACGTGCAGCGTGGGCAACGCCTGCGCGCTGGCATCCAGGAACGTGCGCAGGCGCTTCTTCTGCCCCAGTGGGCTGATGCCGCCGACCAGGTAGCCGGTCGCGCGCTGTGCGGCGTCGGCGGCGGCCATCTCGCACTTCTTGCAGCCGGCCGCTTCGGCCAGCGCCTTCAGGTCGAGCTGGCCGGCCACCGGCACGATCGCCACCAGCAGTTCGGGGGCCTCGGTACTGGCCAGCAGAGTCTTGAACACCTGGGCCGGGTCGAGGCCGAGCTTGTCGACGGCTTCGCCGCCATACGATTCGGCGTGGGCGTCGTGCACGTAGCTGCGCACGGTGTGGGCGATCTTCTCGCGCTTGAGCAGGTTGATGGCCGGGGTCATGCAGGCATCGTAGCGTGGCGTAGGGGCGCTGCCTTGACCGAGGCTATTGTTCCCGCCCCGGGTGAGGATGCGCGGTGTCCGGCCGCACGCAAACGCAGAACGGGCGCCCGAGGGCGCCCGTTCCGTTCTTTGCATGCACCGGTAGTGCCGGCCGCTGGCCGGCACCGCGCAGGGCATCAGTAGCGGTAGTGGTCCGGCTTGAACGGGCCTTCCACCGGCACGCCGATGTAGTCGGCCTGGTCCTGGGTCAGGGTGGTCAGCTTCACGCCGATCTTTTCCAGGTGCAGGCGGGCCACTTCCTCGTCCAGCTTCTTCGGCAGCAGGTAGACCTTCTTCTCGTAGCTGTCCTTGTTCGCCCACAGGTCGATCTGTGCCAGGGTCTGGTTGGCGAAGCTGTTGGACATCACGAAGCTCGGGTGGCCGGTGGCGCAGCCCAGGTTCACCAGGCGGCCTTCGGCCAGCAGGAAGATCGCATTGCCGTTCGGGAAGATGTACTTGTCCACCTGCGGCTTGATGTTGACGTGCTTGATGCCCGGGTAGGACACCAGTGCGTCGACCTGGATCTCGTTGTCGAAGTGGCCGATGTTGCAGACGATGGCCTGGTCCTTCATCGCGCTCAGGTGCTCGATGCGGATGATGTCGCGGTTGCCGGTGGTGGTGACGTACAGGTCGGCACGGCCCAGGGTCGATTCGATGGTGTTGACTTCGTAGCCTTCCATCGCCGCCTGCAGGGCGCAGATCGGGTCGATCTCGGTGACGATCACGCGCGCGCCGTAGGCACGCAGCGAGGCGGCGCAGCCCTTGCCGACGTCGCCGTAGCCGCAGACCACGGCCACCTTGCCGGCCAGCATCACGTCCATCGCGCGCTTCAGGCCATCGGCCAGCGACTCGCGGCAGCCGTACAGGTTGTCGAACTTGCTCTTGGTGACCGAGTCGTTGACGTTGATCGCCGGGATCAGCAGGGTGCCGGCCTGTGCCAGCTGGTACAGGCGGTGCACGCCGGTGGTGGTCTCTTCGGAGACGCCCTTCCAGTCCTTGACCACGCGGCCCCAGTAACCCGGGCGCTCCTTGGCCACGCGCTTGAGCAGGTTCTTGATGACCTGTTCTTCGTGCGAGGACGAGGCGGTGTTGACCCAGTCGCTGCCGTTTTCCAGCTCGTAGCCCTTGTGGATCAGCAGGGTCACGTCACCACCGTCGTCCACCACCAGCTCCGGGCCGGTCAGGGTGCCGTCGGCCAGGGTGAAGGTCAGCGCGTCCAGGGTGCAGTCCCAGTACTCTTCCAGGGTCTCGCCCTTCCAGGCGAACACCGGGGTGCCGGTGGCGGCAATGGCGGCGGCCGCGTGGTCCTGGGTCGAGAAGATGTTGCACGAGGCCCAGCGCACGTCGGCGCCGATGTCCTTCAGGGTCTCGATCAGCACCGCGGTCTGGATGGTCATGTGCAGCGAGCCGGTCACGCGCACGCCCTTCAGCGGCAGCTCGGCCTGGTACTTGCGGCGGATCGACATCAGGCCCGGCATCTCGTGCTCGGCGATGTCCAGTTCCTTGCGGCCCCAGTCGGCCAGCGTGATGTCGCGGATCTTGTAATCACCTTCGGTGGAGAAGGTCTTGGCAACAGCGTTCATTGATGTGCTCCGGTTGTGGGCGAGCGGGTGCTCGCATCTGGCCGGGCGCCGTTGTTACAAAGCCACCTTACCGAGCCTGGCCGGGCCTCGGGGGATCCGGTCGCAGCGCCCCTCGGCAGGGGAGAACCCCCATTATATCGCGGCCTCGCCATGACATCCGGATGACCCAACCATCGGCAGGTGGGCAAGCGTGCATGGACTGTTAAGGTCGGTGTTTTCACGCATCACACAGGTGGAACGATGAGCATGCACGCGCGCCGTACGCGGCGCTGGACCGGCCTGGTCCTGTCGATGGGACTGCTGGCAGTGGCCCCGCTGGCCTCGGCGGTGGCGCCGCAGCCTGCTGCGGCACAGGCCCAGGGCGTGACCGGCTATGAATTGCCGTCGGCCGCGCTGCAGGCAGTGGTCGATGCGCCGCGCGCGCCGTCGCTGTTCCTGTCGCCGCGCCGCGACGTGGCCGCGATGATGCAGATGCCGTCGCTGCCGTCGATCCAGGTGGTGGCGCAACCGGAGTTGAAGCTGGCCGGCCTGCGCATCAACCCGCGCACGTTCTCCGACAGCCGCTTCAGCTTCGGCGAGAAGCTGTGGCTGATGAACGTGGCCGATGGCAGGGAACGGCCGATCAGCGGCCTGCCGGCCACGCTGTCGATCGCCAGCCTGATGTGGTCGCCGGACCAGAAGTGGCTCGCTTTCAACCAGGTCGACGCCACCAGCGGCGCCAACGAACTGTGGCTGGTGGACGTGGCCGCCGGCAGCGCCCGCCGCCTGGTTGCGGGCCTGAACACCGTCATCGGCAGTGGCTACCAGTGGTTGCCGGACAGTCGGGGGCTGGTGGTGTTCACCCGCCCAGCGAACCTGGGGCCCGCCCCGGCCGCCGACGGCATCCCGACCGGCCCGGCCGTGCAGCAGACCCGCCAGGACGGCGGCGTCGTGTCGATCCGGACCTACCAGGACCTGCTGAAGAACGAAGCCGATGCGCGCCAGTTCGACTACTACGCCACCACCCAGCCGGTGGAAGTCAGCCTGGACGGGCGCACCCGCGCGATCGGTGCGGCCGGCATCTTCATGGGCTTCTCGGTGTCGCCCGATGGCCGCTTCGTGCTGCGCCAGCCGGTGCAGCGCCCGTATTCCTACGTGGTGCCGGTGAGCAGCTTCCCGCGCCGCATCGAAGTGATCGACCGCGCCAGCGGCACGCTGGTGCACACCGTGGCGGTGCGGCCGCTGGTGGAAGGCCTGCCGACCGGCAACGATGCCGAAGTGACCGGCGTGCGCGACATCAGCTGGCGGGGGGATGCCGATGCCACCCTGGTCTGGGCCGAAGCGCAGGATGGTGGCGACCCGAACAGGGACGCCAAGGTGCGCGACGCGGTGCTGATGCAGGCCGCGCCGTTCGACAAGCCGCCGGTGACGCTGGCCCAGCTGGGCAGCCGCCTGGCCGGCATCAGCTGGGGCCGCGGTGACCTGGCCGTGCTGACCGAATCGTGGTGGAAGACCCGCAGGACCAAGACCTGGCTGATCGCCCCGGACACTGCCAGCGCCGAACCGCGCCTGCTGTGGGATCGCGATGCGCAGGACCGCTACGCCGATCCGGGCCGGCCGCTGCTGGCCAGCGACGAGCGCGGCCGTTCGCTGCTGCAGACCAGCCCCGATGGCGGCAGCCTGTACCTGGCCGGTGCTGGCGCGTCGCCGGAAGGCGACCGTCCGTTCGTGGATCGCTTCGACCTCGCCACGGGCAAGGCGACGCGCCTGTTCCACTCGCAGGCGCCGAGCTATTCGCTGCCGGTGGCATTGCTGGACAACCAGGGCAGTTCGCTGCTGCTGAGCCGTGAGAGCCCGGACGAGCCGGCCAATTTCTTCGTGCAGTCGCTGGCCGATGCCAGCGCCGCGCCGCGCGCACTGACCCACTTTGCCCATCCGCTGCCGCAGCTGAAGGGCGTGCAGAAGGAGCAGATCCGCTACAAGCGCAAGGATGGCGTCGACCTGACCGCGACCCTGCTGCTGCCGCCGGGCTACGACCCGAAGCGCGATGGCCCGCGCCCGCTGCTGATGTGGGCCTACCCGGGTGAGTTCAAGAGCGCGGCCGCGGCCAGCCAGGTCACCGATTCGCCGTACCGCTTCAATGCGATCAGTTACTGGGGCCCGCAGGCGTTCCTGGCCAAGGGCTACGTGGTGCTGGCCAGCCCGTCGATGCCGATCATCGGCGAGGGCGACAAGGAGCCGAACGATACCTATATCGAACAGCTGGTCGCCAACGCGCAGGCCGCGGTGGATGAGGTGGTGCGCCGTGGCGTGACCGATCGCGATCACATCGCCATTGGCGGCCACTCCTACGGCGCGTTCATGACGGCCAACCTGCTGGCACACACCCGCCTGTTCAAGGCCGGCATCGCACGCAGCGGCGCCTACAACCGCACGCTCACGCCGTTCGGCTTCCAGGCCGAGGAACGCAACTACTGGCAGGCACAGGACGTCTACCAGAAGATGGCGCCGTTCAACTACGCCGACAGGATCAAGGATCCGATCCTGTTCATCCACGGCGTGGACGACAACAACTCCGGCACGTTCCCGATCCAGAGCGAGCGCATGTTCGCCGCGGTGAAGGGCCTGGGTGGCACCGCGCGGCTGGTGATGCTGCCCAACGAATCGCATGCCTACCGCGCACGCGAATCGATCATGACCATGCTGGCCGAGAGCGAGCGCTGGCTGGAGCAGACCATCGGCCCGGCCGCGCAGGGCACGGCGAAGAAGAAGCGCTGACCGGACCGGGTAGTGCCGGCCGCTGGCCGGCAACCTCATGGAGCCATGCAACCTGAGGTTGCCGGCCGGCGGCCGGCACTACCAGATGAAACCATTTTTGCATCGCAGCACGACGCCCGATCTGGGATAGGCTTGGGGTCTGGATCCGTTGACCGAGGCCTGTGCGTCGCCGATGAACGAGTACCGCAGCAGCATCGAGTTTGCTTCTCCCGATCTTCCGCTTCGCGATGACGTGCGCCGGCTCGGCGCACTGGTCGGCGACCTGCTGGTCGAACAGGTATCGGCCGCGTTCCTCGATGATGTCGAGGACGTGCGCACCCGCGCCATCGCCCGCCGCGAGAACCAGGCGCCGCTGTCGGAGCTGGCCGAAGGGCTGGCCGGGCGCACGCCGCAGCAGGCCGAGACCATGGTGCGGGCGTTCAGCACCTACTTCCAGGTGGTCAACATCGCCGAGCGCGTGCATCGCATCCGCCGCCGCCGTGATTACCAGCGCGCGGGCACCACCGCGCCGCAGCCCGATGGCCTGCAGGATGCGCTGCAGCACCTGAAGGCGCAGGGCGTGACGCTGGACGAACTGGCGCAGTGGCTGCCGCGCATCGACATCGAGCCGGTGTTCACCGCGCACCCGACCGAAGCCGTGCGCCGCGCGCTGCTGGAAAAAGAGCAGCTGATGGTGGCCAGCCTGGTCGACAACCTCGACGGCCAGCGCACGCCGGGGGAAGCCGCCGCCGATGCCGCGCGCTTCCGCATGGCGCTGACCGCTTCCTGGCAGACCACCGACTCCTCGCCAGTGCGGCCCACGGTCGATGACGAGCGCGAGCACGTCGGCTTCTACCTGGTGCAAGTGCTGTATCGCGTGATTCCGGTGCTGTACGAATCACTGCAGCAGGCGCTGCGCGATACCTACGGCGAAGAACTGCCGCTGCCGCGCCTGCTGCGCTTCGGTACCTGGGTGGGCGGCGACATGGACGGCAACCCGAACGTGGACGCGCACACCATCCGCAATACGCTGGATGCGCAGCGGCAGGCAGTGCTCGGGCGCTACCAGAAGGAACTGCTGCAGCTGGCCAGCCTGCTCAGCCAGTCCACCGAGCGGGTGGGCGTGAGCGAGGCGCTGCAGGCGCGCGTGGCGCACTACCAGCAGCTGCTGCCGCAGGTGCAGTCGCGGCCGCGCCATGCGGACATGCCGTACCGCCTGCTCAACGACCGCATGCGCGCACGCCTGCAGGCCACGCTGGAGGATGGCGAAGGCGCCTATGCCGGCCCCGACGAACTGATCGACGACGTACAGCTGATCCTGGACAGCCTACGCGCGAACCGCGGTGAACATGCCGGTGGCTTCGCTGTGCAACGCCTGCTGTGGCGGGTGAAGACCTTCGGCTTCCATCTGGCACGGCTGGACGTACGCCAGGAATCGAGCGTGCATGCGCGCGCGCTGGCCGCAGTGCTGGGCGGCGACGCAGCGTGGGAGGGTCTGGATGCCTTGGGCCGCGCGCGCCTGCTGGCCCCGCATGCCAGCGGTGAGGCCCCGTTGCCGAAGGGCGACGACGAAGGCAACCGGCGCCTGGACGCGGTGTTCGCCGCACTGGCCGATGCGCGTGCGCGCCACGGTGGTGATGCGCTGGGCAGCTACATCATCTCGATGGCACACGACCGCAGCGACGTGCTGGCGGTGTTGGCGCTGGCGCGCCGTGGCGGGCTGGTGGAAGGCAATGGATCAGTCCCGCTGGACATCGCGCCGCTGTTCGAGACGGTGGACGACCTCAAGCGCGGCACGGCGACCCTGCGTGACCTGCTGGCCGATCCGGTGTACCGCGCTCACCTGCGTGCGCGCGAGGACGTGCAGATGGTGATGCTCGGCTATTCGGACAGCAGCAAGGACGGTGGCATCGCCGCCTCGCGCTGGGGCCTGCAACGTGCGCAGGTGGAACTGCTGGAGGTGGCAGCCGAGGCGGGCATCCGCCTGACCTTCTTCCATGGCCGTGGCGGCTCGATCAGCCGCGGTGGCGGCAAGACCACGCATGCGGTCGATGCGTCGCCGCGCGGCAGCATCGATGGCCGCCTGCGGGTGACCGAGCAGGGCGAGGTGATCCACCGCAAGTACGGCATCCGTGCGCTGGCGCTGCGGTCGCTGGAACAGGCCACCGGTGCGGTGCTGCGCGCCAGCCTGCGCCCGCGTGCCGCCGAACCCCGCGAGGACGACTGGCGGCCGGTGATGGACGCGGTCGCCTCTGCCAGCAGCGAGGTGTATCGCGCCTTCGTTGGACAGGCCGGTTTCATGGATTACTTCCGTACCGCCACGCCGATCGACGTGATCGAGCGGATGACGCTGGGCTCGCGGCCGTCGCGTCGGCTCGGCCAGGATGCCGCGCTGGGCAACCTGCGTGCGATTCCGTGGGTGTTCGCCTGGAGCCAGGCGCGTGCCGTCATTCCCGGCTGGTACGGCGTGGGCAGCGGCCTGCAGGCGGCGGTCGATGCCGGCCACGAACAGACCCTGCGCGACATGGCGCGAGACTGGCCGTTTTTCCGCACCTTCCTGGACGACATCGCGATGGTGCTGTCCAAAGGCGATATCACCATCGCCGAGCAGTTCTCGCGGTTGTCGGGCGACCTGCACGGCCGGTTCTTCCCGCAGGTGCAGCGCGAACTGGAACTCACCCGGCACTGGCTGCTGGCGTTGATGGGCCAGCAGACGCTGCTGGACCACGATGCGCGTCTGGCGTTGTCGATCCGCCTGCGCAATCCCTACGTCGACCCGATCAGCGTGCTGCAGGTCGACCTGCTGCAGCGCTGGCGGGCCAGCGGGCGCGAGGATGACGATCTGTTGCGCGCGCTGGTGGCGTGCGTGAATGGCGTTTCGCAGGGTGTGCAGAACACCGGTTGAGGTGTCGCGGTAGTGCCGGCCGCTGGCCGGCAACCTCATGATGTTTGCCGGCACGCACGAGGTTGCCGGCCAGCGGCCGGCACTACCTCATTCTTCCGGCGACGGCGGGTTCGACGCCAGCAGTTCCAGGTGGCGCTGCTCCATTTCCTGGCGCAGCTGGCGGCGGATCTGCGCTGCGGCCTGGCGGCGTTTTTCGTCGGACGTTGCCGGCTGCAAGGACGGGACGGGCGTCGGCCGGCCTTCCTCATCCACCGCCACCATGGTGAAGAAGCAGCTGTTGGCGTGGCGCACGCTGCGCTTGAGGATGTCCTCGGCCACCACCTTGATGCCGATCTCCATCGACGAGGTGCCGGTGTGGTTGACCGAGGCCAGGAAGGTGACCAGCTCGCCCACCGCGATGGGCTGGCGGAACATCACCTGGTCCACCGACAGGGTGACCACGTAGCTGCCGGCGTAACGGCTGGCGCAGGCGTAGGCGACCTGGTCGAGCAGGCGCAGGATGGCGCCGCCGTGGACCTTGCCGGAGAAATTGGCCATCTCCGGCGACATCAGCACGGTCATGGACAGCTGGTGGGTTTTCAGTTCGGTCGACATGGGGCGATTGTATCGGCAACCGGGTAGGGCCGGCCGCTGGCCGGCAACCGCGCGATTGTTTCCGGAGGCCATGAAAAAGCCGGCCAGCGGCCGGCTCCACCAGAAAAGAGAAGGGCCGCTTGCGCGGCCCTTCGTCTGTCTTACTTCAGCTTCGCATCGGCGCGCAGGGCGGCGGCGCGGTCGGTCTTCTCCCAGGAGAAGGCCGTGGCGTTGACGGTCTCGCCTTCGCCGTTGAGGTAGCTGAACTCCTTCGGCTTGCGGCCGAAGTGGCCATAGGCCGCGGTCTGCTGGTACATCGGGTGGATCAGGTCCAGCATCTTGATGATGCCGTACGGGCGCAGGTCGAAGTGCTTGCGGATCAGCTTCTCGATCTTGTCGTCGCTGATCTTGCCGGTGCCGAAGGTGGTGACCGAGATCGAGGTCGGCTCAGCCACGCCGATGGCGTAGGAGACCTGCACTTCGCAACGGTCGGCCAGGCCGGCGGCGACCACGTTCTTGGCGACGTAGCGGGCCGCGTAGGCCGCCGAACGGTCGACCTTGGACGGGTCCTTGCCGGAGAACGCGCCACCACCGTGACGGGCCCAGCCGCCGTAGGTGTCGACGATGATCTTGCGGCCGGTCAGGCCGCAGTCGCCCACCGGGCCGCCGATCTCGAACTTGCCGGTCGGGTTGATGTGGAACTTGGTGCCCTTATGCAGCCACTTGGCCGGCAGCACCGGCTTGATGATCTCTTCGCGGACGGCCTCGATGAGGTCCTTCTGCTTGATGCCCGGGGCGTGCTGGGTCGACAGGACCACGGCGTCGATGGCCGAGACCACGCCGTTCTCATAGCGCAGGGTGACCTGGCTCTTGGCGTCCGGGCGCAGCCAGGACAGCGGCGAGTTCTTCTTCTTGCGGATCTTGGCCTGCTGCTCGACCAGGCGGTGCGACAGGTGGATCGCGGCCGGCATGTAGCTGTCGGTCTCGTTGGTGGCATAGCCGAACATCAGGCCCTGGTCGCCCGCGCCCATTTCTTCCGGCTTCTTGCGGTCCACGCCCTGGGCGATGTGCGGCGACTGCTTGCCGATCAGGTTCAGCACGCCGCAGGTGGCGCCGTCGAAGCCGACGTCGGAGCTGTCATAGCCGATGTCCGTGATGACCTTGCGGGTCAGCGCTTCCAGGTCGATCCAGGCGCTGGTGGTGATTTCACCGGCCACGATGGCAACGCCGGTCTTGACCATGGTCTCGCAGGCCACGCGGGCGCGCTGGTCCTGGGTCAGGATCGCGTCCAGCACCGCATCGGAAATCTGGTCGGCAACCTTGTCCGGATGGCCTTCGGAGACCGACTCGGAGGTGAAGAGATAGCTGGACATCAGGCGTAATATCCCTTGATTCGGATGGAAAGATGGGCGCGCATGATACACGGGGTGCGCCGCCTGTGCATTGTGAACCTGTACCGGTTGCCGGTGGTTAAGCCCGTGTCGGCCTGCAGGGCCTGTCCCAGCGGGATTGGGCCCCGGGCGCGGGGCCCAGTGTTCCACCAGCGTGACAGCGGGGCGGGGGCTGCCGGGGCCGGCCGCGCAGGTCGCGGGTCCGTCGGCAGGGTGGGGCGGGCGTCATCGTTCTGCCCCGAAACCGCCATCTGGCTGCCGCCTGGCGGGCGCAGGCTGTCGGCCAATCCGGCCGCCGGGCATCCGTGGATCCGCCATGCAGGAACTCGAACAGCGCCTCCAGCAACGTTTCCCCGACTGGTTCCACGGCCGTCGCGGCCAACTGGCGCGGCCGTTGCTGCGAAGCGTCGGCCGCTGGTCGCGGCTGGACCAGATCGAAGCCTTCCTGCAGCGCAGTGCGGGATTGCGCGGCTTCGGCTTCGTCGCCGCCGGCCTGGAATTCATCGGTGGCCAGTACCAGGTGGATCCGGCCGCGCTGGCCAGGATTCCGGCCACCGGCCGCCTGTTGATCGTCGCCAATCACCCTTCCGGAGCCCTGGATGCGCTGGCGCTGCTGGACGCGGTCGGCCGTATACGCCGCGACGTGCGGATCGTGGCCAATGACCTGCTGGGGGCGATCGCACCGCTGCAGGATCTGCTGCTGCCGGTGCGCATCCTCGGCGGCAAGGCGCAGCGCGGCAGCCTGCATGCGGTGGAGCAGGCGTTGGCTGCCGAGCAGTGCGTGATCGTGTTCCCGGCCGGCGAGGTCTCGCGCCTGTCGCTGCGCGGCATCCGCGATGGCCGCTGGCAGCGCGGGTTCGTCCGCTTTGCCCGCGCCGCCGGGGCACCGGTGCTGCCGGTACGGGTGGAGGCGCGCAACTCGGCGCTGTTCTACGGCGCCTCGACCCTGTTCAAGCCGGCCGGTACCGCGCTGCTGGCACGTGAGATGTTCACCCGTCGTGGCCGCCCGCTGCGGCTGAGCATCGGCGAGCCGATGCAGCTGGGCAAGGGCGGTGACCCGGGCGCGCAGCTGCTGGCCGTGCGCCGTGCGCTGTACGCGCTGGGCCGCAACGGCGCGGCCGACCCTGCCGCTGCGTTCACCGGCCCCGAGCCGTTGGCGGCGCCGGTGCCGCCTTCGCGGGTCGCCGCCGGCATTGCCGCAGCGACCCAGCTGGGCCAGACCGCCGATGGCAAGCAGATCCTGCTGGCCACCTGCACCGCCGATTCCCCGCTGCTGCTGGAGCTGGGCCGCCTGCGCGAGCTGACCTTCCGCCAGGTCGGCGAGGGCACCGGGCGCAGCCGCGACCTGGACGACTACGACCCACGGTACGAGCACATCGTGATCTGGGACGCGGCCGCGCAGCGCATCGCCGGTGCCTACCGGATCATGCGCGGCGCGCAGGCCCTGGCCCGGCACGGCCTGTCCGGGCTCTACAGCGCGTCCCTGTTCCGCTATTCCGACGATGCGATCACCCACATCGCCGAGGGCCTGGAACTGGGCCGCAGCTTCGTGGTGCCCGACTACTGGGGCAGCCGCAGCCTGGATTACCTGTGGCAGGGCATCGGCGCCTACCTGCAGTGCCGGCCCGGCATCCGCTACCTGTTCGGCGCCGTGTCGATCAGCGCGGCGCTGCCGCGCGAGGCACGCGAGCAGCTGGTGGCGTACTACCAGCGCTACTACAGCGGTAGCGCCGGGCTGGCCGAATCGAACCGCCCCTTCCAGTACTTCGCCGCGCCGCCCAGTTTCGGCGAGCTGGATGCAGGCGCAGCCTTCGATGTGCTCAAGGCCAACCTGGCCGCGCTCGGCACCGGCGTGCCGACGCTGTACCGGCAGTACACCGATCTGTGCGAACCCGGCGGCGCACGTTTCCTTGCGTTCGGCGTCGACCCGGACTTCAGCGATTCGATCGACGGCCTGATCGAAGTGGACCTGTGCGCGATCCGGCCAAACAAGCGCAAACGCTATCTGCGCGACGCGGGGACGCCGGCATGAGCACGCTGGCGAACCTGTCGCCGCACCGGCGCGCAGTGTTCGTCTCCGACGTGCACCTGGGTTCACGTCATTGCCATGCCACCGAGCTGGCACGGTTCCTGTCGCAGCTGCGCTGCGAACGGCTGTACCTGGTCGGCGACATCATCGACCTGTGGTGGATGGCGCATCGCCGCGCCCATTGGCGGCAGTCGCACAGCGACGTCATCCAGGCCCTGCACGCGCTGCGCCGTGCCGGTACCGAGATCATCTACATTCCCGGAAACCACGACGCATCGCTGCGCCACGTGTGCGGGGTGATGCTGCCGGCCATGCAGGTACGCCGCCGCGCCATCCACGTGACCGCCGATGGCCGCCGGTTGCTGGTCGCGCACGGCGACGAGTACGACGGCGTGACCCACTTCGGCGGCCTGCAGGACAAGTTCGGCGACTGGCTGTACTACCGCATCCTGACCGGCAACCATGCCTTGAATGCAGTGCGGCGGCGGCTGGGCATGCGCTACTGGTCGCTGTCGGAGTTCCTGAAGAAGCGCAGCGGCGCCGCCGAACGCTACATCGAGCGCTTCGTGCAGGCCGGGCTGGACGACGTGCGCCGGCGTGGCCTGGACGGTATCGTCTGTGGCCACATCCATCGTGCCGCACTGCTCGAACGCGATGGCCTGGTCTATGCCAACGATGGTGACTGGGTGGAGAACCTGACCGCACTGGCCGAAGACCATGATGGCGCGCTGCGCCTGCTGGACCACAACGGCCAGACCCTGGCGGAACTGCCAGGCGCGCGCTTGTCGCAGGCAGCATGACCCGTTTCCGTAGCGTCGACTGTCGCGCGTAGCGCGCGGTTTCCGCAACCTGACGGAAGAGCAGTCGACTGGCAGTCGACTCTACAGAGGCGGTGTCCGGGAGTGAGACGGCGCGCCCGCAAGCGGCTAGCATCAGGCCATGGATTCATTGACCCAGATCGTGCTCGGCGGCGCCGTCGCTGCTGCCATCGCCCCGCCCGGCCACCGCCGCGCGGCCCTGCTGGCCGGTGCCGCGCTTGGCACCCTGCCGGACCTCGACGCCCTGTGGCTCGGCTTCACCGCCGCCGACCCGGTGGCGAACATGATCGAGCACCGCAGCTTCAGCCATTCACTGCTGGTGCTGCCCTGGGTGGCCGCATTGATCTGGTGGTTGTTCAAGCGCTTCGGCAACGGTCGGGTCGCACAGTCACCCGTGCGCTGGTTCTGGGCGATCCAGCTGGCGCTGGTCACCCATCCCGTGCTCGATGCGTTCACCGTGTATGGCACGCAGCTGTGGTGGCCGTTGCGGCCACACCCGACCATGGGTTCCAGTGTCTTCATCATCGACCCGGGTTATACGGTGTGGCTGCTGCTGGGCTGCGTGCTGGCTTGGTTTGGCCGCGCCCGGCCGTGGGTGGGCAAGGTGCTGGGCGTGGCGCTGCTGATCAGCAGTGGCTACCTGGGCTGGGGCCTGATCGCCAAGGCGCAGGTCGACCGTGCCGCGCAGCAGAGCCTGGCCGCGATGGGCCTGGGCGATGCGCCGCGCTTCTCGGTGCCGATGCCGTTCAACACCCTGCTGTGGCGGGTGGTGGCGATGACGCCCAACGGCTACGTGGTGGGTGATCGCTCGCTGGTGGCCGACCACGGGCCGATGCGGTTCGAAGGCCATGCGTCCAACGTGCAGGCCTTGCGCGACGCGGGAGACATCCCGGCGGTGCAGCAGCTGCAGTGGTTCAACCGTGGCTTCATGCGTGCACGGGTGGTGGACGGCCGGCTGGTGCTGAGTGACCTGCGCATGGGCCTGGAGCCGGACTACACCTTCAACTTCGTCGTGGCCGAGCAGGCCGACGGGCAGTGGCGGGCGATCGTTCCCGAGCAGGTGCGGATGGATTACCGCAGCCCGGCCGCGCGCGCCGACGCCGGTCGCCGGCTGGCCGTGATGTGGCAGCGGATCTGGCATGCGCCCGTAGCCGGTGCCGCCGAGTAGATCCACGCCATGCGTGGATGAAGGGACATCGGCGGTGGCAGCCACGCATGGCGTGGCTCTACTGTGTCGATCAGCACCCGCAGCCGGCGCCGTTGAGTAGATCCACGCCATGCGTGGATGAAGGGACATCGGCGGTGGCAGCCACGCATGGCGTGGCCCTACTGCGTCGATCAGCACCCGCAGCCGGCGCCGTTGAGTAGATCCACGCCATGCGTGGATGCGGGAGCATTAGTGCCGCGTCGGCTCAATACACCGTGGCGCGGCCCTGCACGAACGAATAGAAGAACACCGCATTGGGGTCGTTCTGCACCAGGCGGAACTCGCGGCGCATGCCTTCCACGGTTTCCTCGTCCACCGAGCCGGCCTGCAGCAGCTGGTCGGCCGCCGACAGCAGCAGTTGTTCCCAGAACGCGATCATCGTCTTGCGACGGGCCGGTTCGCGGTTGTCCAGGTGGATGGTCTTGATCTCGGTGTGCACGTCGCGGAAGCCACCGGCCAGCAGCAGGTTGCCCAGCTTGGCGCCGACGAACGGGTCGCCGCCGTGGTCGTACTGGAAGTCGTTGAAGGCCATCCAGTAGCGCCAGATGTGCGGCGAGTACGGGTCGAGCAGGAACGAGGCATTCATCACCTCGGTGATGTAGACCGGCGAACCCGGTGCCAGCACGCGGCGCACTTCGCTCAGCACCCGCGCTGGTGAAGGCACGTGTTCCAGCACCCAGCACAGGAACGCCGCGTCGAAGCTGCGTGCCTCGAACGGCAGCTCGCCGGCGTCGGCCTGCTGCAGGGTGTAGCGGTCGCTGCACCACGGCGTGCGCGCCAGGTTCTCGCGCGCGGTGGCCAGCTGCGTTTCGCTCAGGTCCACGCCGGTCACGTGCAGCTCGGGGAAGCGGCGCAGCAGGATCTCGGTCTGCGCACCGACGCCACTGCCGACTTCCAGCAGGCGCCGCGCGCCGCCGTAGTCGATCTGGCCGAAGATGCTCGATTCCAGCAGCCGGGCCTGGGTCATCAGGCGCTGCTGTTCGGTGCCGGAAAAGCCGTGCAGGTAAGTCGGGGAGGAAATCGGCGGGGTCATGGGGCGGGCTCTTGTAGCGTCGAGCATGCTCGACGGCTCTGGAAATTCAGTCGGGCAAGCTCGACTCGACGGCGTGGCAGTACGCTCAGGCAGCAGATGACAACGCCGGTTCCCCGGCGATCAGGCGGTCGAAGTATTCGGTGGTCAGCGCGATCTGGCTCTGCGGGTCTTCGGCGCGGTTGACCACTGCGCGGAAGGCGGCATTCTCCGGCCGGTCCTTGGCATACCAGCCCAGGTGCTTGCGTGCGATGCGCACGCCCTGCGGCTCGCCGTAGAACGCGTGCAGGGCATGCAGGTGGCCGAGCAGGATGTCGCGTACTTCCGCCAACGACGGCGGTGGCAGTTCCTCGCCGGTGGCCAGGTAGTGCGCAACTTCGCGGAAGATCCATGGCCGGCCCTGCGCGGAGCGGCCGATCATCACGGCATCCACCCCGGTCTGCTGCAGCACGTAGGCCGCCTTCTGCGGCGAATCGATATCGCCGTTGGCGATCACCGGAATGCGCAGCGCGGCCTTGATCTCGCCGATGGTGGCGTACTCGGCCTGGCCGGTGTAATGCTGGTCGCGGGTGCGGCCATGCACGGCCAGCGCGGCGATGCCGCTGGCCTCGGCGATGCGCGCGATCAGCGGGCCATTGCGATGGTCGCAGTCCCAACCGGTGCGGATCTTCAGCGTGACCGGCACGTCCACTGCGTTGACCACGGCTTCGAGGATGCGCGCCACCAGCTGCTCGTCGCGCATCAGCGCCGAGCCCGCCCACGCATTGCACACCTTCTTGGCCGGGCAGCCCATGTTGATGTCGATGATCTGCGCGCCATGGTCCACGTTGTAGCGGGCCGCGTCGGCCAGCTGCTGCGGCTCGGTACCGGCGATCTGCACGCTGATCGGCGCCGGCTCGCCGTCATGGTCCATGCGGTGGATCGACTTGCGCGTGGTCCAGAAGCGCGGGTCGCTGATGGTCATTTCCGAGGCGGCCAGCCCCGCGCCCAGCCGTTTGCACAGCAGGCGGAAGGGCTTGTCGGTGACGCCGGCCATGGGCGCCAGCACGACGTTGGGGGCGATGGTGTACGGGCCGATCTGCATGCGCCCATTGTAGGGCGCAAGCGGCGGCCCGACCGTGCCGGGCGCGGTCCGGTTCAGGCCGATCGGCACCGACCTCATGCCGTACCGGCATCAGCAGATGCTTGACGGTTGCTTCCGTCGCCCCAAGGGCCGCGCGATGGTGGGCGGCTAACCCAGGCGCTGCCAGGCCTGGTGGGTGCCCAGGGCGAAGGCCAGGCCCAGGCGCAGGCAGGCCAGCGAGCTGACCACCCAGAAGCGCACGCCGTTGTAGCCGGGGCGGAACAGTGCCAGGCCGAAGCCCATCGTGGCGCGCAGCAGCAGCAAGGCACCGATGGCGGGCAGAACCCAGCGGCTGGCCGGCAGCGGCGAATGCCAGCCCGCGGCGGCCAGTGCGTACAGCGTCCAGGCCACCAGCACGGCCGTAATGCCGGCGGTCATCAGCGGCGGCCACCAGTGCCCGGCGTGCGCCAGCCGGACCACGCGCGGGCCGGCACCGAAGTACCTGTACCACGCGGCGCCGAAGGCGATGCAGCCGATGTGCAGCAGGGCCGCGATGGCACTGCCGGCGGCCGCGACCAGCAACCAGGGGAATCCGTCCACGTCCTGCCCGTGCAAGGAAGCTGCGCCGATGGTGGGCGCAGGCCAGGGGGCCGGCAATGCGACCGGCGGTCGCAGGAGCGGGGGGATGGGCAAAAGAAAGGCCCGGGTGCCTGCGCCCCCGGGCCGTCTCATCCACGCGTGGGGTGGATCTACTTGGCTTCGGAATCGGCCGGGGTGAAGCGCGGCATCGCTGCAGCGGCGCCTTCCTTCTCGGTCGAACGACCGGCGAACTGGTTGGCGAAGCGTACGTGGCGGGCGAACGGTGCATCGGCCACCTGTGCCAGCGACGCAGCCAGCGCACCGTTGAAGGCATCACCGGCACCGGTGGTGTCGATGGCCTGCACCTGTTCGGCACCGACGCGGTAGTACGGCTGGGTGTCGCCGCGCAGGTTCTCGTCGGCGTGCGAGACGAACACGCCCACCGAACCCAGCGTCACCACCACGGTACCGTTGCCGACCAGCTTGCGGCACAGCGCGTGCAGGCTGGCGCCATCCAGCGCGGCGACGTCGTTGGCGTCCACGCGCTCACCGACATGGCGGCCGAGCAGGGCGGCGAACTCGGTCTCGTTCGGGGTGATCACATCGGCCAGCTTGAGCAGGCCGATGGTCGAGGGCGCGTCGGCCGGCGCGGTGTTGAGCACGGTGGTGACACCGGCCTCGCGGGCCGTGGCCAGCGCCGCTTCGATGGTCTGCACCGGCGATTCCAGCTGCACCAGCACCACCTTGGCACCGGTCAGCAGGGCCTGCTGCTGTTGCAGGAAATCGGTGCCCAGCGCGGCGTTGGCGCCCGGTCCGATCACGATCGTGTTGCGGCCACGCGCATCCACGTAGATGCCAGCGGTGCCGGTCGGCTCGCTGCTGGCCTCGGCGATCAGCGCGAAGCCATCCTGCGCAGCCAGTTCACGCGCAGTGGCGCCACCGGCGTCATCGCCCAAGGCGCACACGAAGTGCGTCTGGGCACCGGCGCGGCAGGCCGCCACGGCCTGGTTGAAGCCCTTGCCCCCGGGGCCGGTGCTGTAGCGGCCGGCAATGGTCGCACCCGGTGCCGGCAGCGACTCGCACCGCCACACGTGATCGACATTGAAGGAACCGACGACAACGACACTGCTGCTCATAGGAAATCTTTTCTCAACCAGGGGTTCAACTGAAGTGCGTGAGCACGCCGGCGATGGTCGCCGTCATGAAGGTGGCAATGGTACCGCCCAGCACCGCGCGCAGGCCGAACTTGGCCAGGTCGTGACGACGTTCCGGGGCCAGGCCGCCGATGCCGCCGATCTGGATCGCGATCGAGCTGAAGTTGGCAAAGCCGCACAGTGCATAAGTGGCAATCAGGCGACCTTCGGCGGACAGGCTCACGCCGGGGATCTGGCCGTTCACGATCTGCGACAGCTCGGTGTAGGCGACGAACTCGTTGATCACGACCTTCTGGCCGATCAGCGAGCCGACGGTGGTGGCGTCGGCCCACGGCGTGCCGATCACCCACGCGATCGGGGCCAGCACGTAGCCGAAGATGGTCGACAGGTTGGTCGGCTTGCCGATGGCAGCGGCCAGGCCGGTCACCTCGCCGAACCAGGTCAGCGGGGCGTTCAGCAGCGCGATCAGGGCGATGAAGGCCAGCAGCATCGCGCCGATGTTCAGCGCCAGCTTCAGGCCGTCGCCGGCACCGGCAGCGGCCGCATCGATGATGTTGCTGGAGGTCTTTTCGACTTCCATCTTCACCGTGCCGCGGGTCAGCGGGGTGCCGGTTTCCGGGATCAGCAGCTTGGCCACGACCAGGGTGGCCGGTGCGGCCATGATGCTCGCTGCCAGCAGGTGCTTGGCGTAGAAGGCCTGCTGCGCCGGGTCGCCACCGCCGAGCATGCCCACGTAGGCCGCCAGCACGCCGCCGGCGATGTGCGCCATGCCGCCGATCATCATGGTCAGCAGCTCGGACTGGGTCATCCTGGCGATGTACGGGCGCACGGTCAGCGGCGCCTCGGTCTGGCCGATGAAGACGCTGGCGCAGACGCTGGTGGTTTCCGCGCCGGACACGCGCATCACCTTGGTGATCGACCAGGCCATCACGCGCACGATCGCCTGCATGACGTTGAGGTGGTACATCACCCCCATCAGCGCCGAGAAGAAGATGATGGTCGGCAGCACCTGGAAGGCGAAGATGAAGCCGTAGTTCTTGGTGTCCATCAACGAGCCGAAGATGAAGCCCGAGCCCTCGTTGACGAAGCTGAGGATCTTGACGAAGCCCTTGCCCAGCGCATCGAACACGTCGCGCCCGCCCGGTACCAGGATCACCAGCGCCGCAAAGGCGATCTGCAGGGTGATACCGGTGGCAACCAGCTTCCAGTCAACTGCACGCTTGTTGTTGGAAAACAACCAGGTGATGCCGATCAGCACCGCCAACCCGAACAGGCCGAAGCCGATCCTGCCCAAACCTTCGACCATGTGAGTGACTCCCCTGGGGCGTCGCGAAAAACGGGAAGCCTAGTGCAGGGCAGGGGCCGGGGCAAGAAAAAGCAGCGTGCGCGCACCCAACGGTACCGATCGGGCCAGCAACGGCAAGGGCTTGCGGCCGGCGACGGCAGGTAGAATGGGGTTCGATCCCGGCCCGGATGCGGGCCCGCAGCAGGAGATTCGCATGCAATACCGTCGCCTGGGCTCTACCGGCCTGCCGATTTCCGCCCTGTCCTTCGGCGCCTGGGTGACCTTCGGTGACCAGATCCCGCGCGACGAGGCCCGCAACCTGGTGGCGGCCGCCTGGGACCACGGCGTCAACTTCTTCGACAACGCCGAGGGCTATGCCAACGGCCGCGCCGAACAGGTGATGGGCGATGTGATCGCCGACCTGCGCCTGCCGCGCGACGGCATCTGCGTCTCCAGCAAGGTGTTCTTCGGCAGCGCCAAGGACCCACGGCCGACCCAGCGCGGCCTGTCGCGCAAGCATGTGACCGATGCCTGCCACGCCGCGCTCAAGCGCCTGCGGGTGGAGTACCTGGACCTCTACTACTGCCACCGGCCGGATCCGGACGCGCCGATCGCCGAGACCGTGCACGCCATGGACACCCTGGTGCGGCAGGGCAAGATCCTCTACTGGGGCACCTCGGAGTGGTCGGCGGCGCAGATCCAGCAGGCGCTGGACATCGCCGAAGCGCACAACCTGCAGGGCCCGTCGATGGAACAGCCGCAGTACAACCTGCTGCACCGCGAGCGGGTCGAGGTCGAGTACGCGCCGCTGTATGCCGGTGCCGGGCTGGGCACCACCATCTTCTCGCCGCTGGCCTCGGGCCTGCTGACCGGCAAGTACGACCAGGGCATCCCGGCCGATGCGCGGCTGGGCCGCGAGGGCATGGAATGGCTGCAGGCGCTGGTGCTGGGTGACGACACCGAGGCCCGCCTGGCCCAGGTGCGCCGCTTCAGTGCGGTCGCGCGCGCACTGGGGCAGGCGCCGGCCACGCTGGCCATCGCCTGGTGCCTGCGCAACCCGAACGTCTCCAGCGTGATCCTCGGCGCCAGCCGGGTCAGCCAGCTGCTGCAGAACCTGCAGGCACTGGACGTGCTGGAGCAGGTCGACGCGGCCGGCTGGGCCGACGTCGAAGCCGCCTTCGCCTGAAACCCGGCCGACCGGGCGTGGGCTCGGTCGGGCCGGCTCGGCCGAGGGAACGGGAACGGGAACGGTAGAGTCGACTGTCAGTCGACTGCTTCGAATGACCGACTGCTTCGAGCTACAGCAGTCGACTGACAGTCGACTCTACACGGCTGCTTCGTCCTTTGATTGACATGATCTATCGAATTTCAGAATTCGATCATTAATCTCATCAATCAAATTGAGAATGGTTGTTGATTGTCAACTGAGAATCATTATCATTTAACTCGTCCCTCGCACGAGTCCAGATGCTCATGAATGCTCAACCTGTACTGCTGCGCCCCGAAACGCTGACCCTCCGCGATCGCCCGGTCCGTGTCGTTCCGCCGGAAGAGGTCATCGACAGCGAGGCCCTGCTCAAGGGCCGTCGTGAAATCCTGATCCAGCACGGCGACCGCTTCTATCGCCTGCGGCACACCAGCAACGACAAGCTGATCCTGACCAAGTAATCGCGGCCTGGTCGCCCGCCCGCCCTCCCTCCTGTCGGCCGCGCCGGCAGGGTGGGCGACCCGTCCGCTCCCGCTCTCTCCCCCCCGGTCTACCGCGTGCACCTTCCGGGTGTGCCGGTAACCGGGGGTTCCCCTGCCTGACCGAACGAACCCGATGACCCGCCCTACCGCCCTTTGCGTTGCCGTCTGGATGGCCCTGCCGCTGTCCGCCCATGCTGCTGACGCGGCCACCGCCGCACCCGATGCGCGCGAATTCGACCGCGTGCAGGTCACCGCCACCCGCACCGAGCGGGCGGTCAGTGACGTGGCGGCCACCGTCGATGTCATCGACCGCGAGCAGATGGACCGGCACCTGGTGCAGGACATCAAGGACCTGCTGCGCTACGAGCCGGGCCTGTCGGTCAGCCGCAGTGCCGCGCGCTTCGGCCTTGGCAGCATCCGCATCCGCGGCCTGGACGGCAACCGCGTGCGCGTGCAGACCGACGGCATCGCCATGCCCACCAGCTTCGCGATCGGTTCGTTCTCCAACGCCAACCGCAACTTCACCGATCTGGACACGCTCAAGCGCGTGGAGATCGTGCGCGGTCCGGCCAGCTCGCTGTATGGCTCCGATGCGCTCGGGGGCGTGGTCGCCTTCGTCACCAAGGATCCGGCCGATTACCTGAAGGATGGCAAGGACAGCTACGTCGGCCTGAAGTTCGGCTACGACGGCGAGTGGAAGGGCCTGCTCGGCGGCGTGACCGGCGCGTTTGGTGGCGAGCACTGGAGCGGCATGGTCAACCTCAACCATCGCCAGGGCCAGGAAACCGGCAACAAGGGCGATGTGCGCAGCCTCGACAACACCCGCACTGCGCCCAACCCGCAGGACCGCGACGGTCGCAGTGGCCTGGCCAAGCTGGTCTATGCGCCGAGCGAGGACCAGCGTTTCCGCCTGACCGTGGAAGGCAACGAAGACACCACCGATACCCACGTGCTGTCCTCGATCGACCGCACCACCACCACCGGCATGAAGGCACGCGACACCCAGAACCGCACCCGCGTGTCGTTCGCCCATGAAATGGATGCGCTGGACAAGGGCTTCGCCGACAGCCTGCACTGGCAGGCGTATACCCAGCACAGCGAGACCACCCAGGTCACCGACGAAGACCGTGCCAACCGCAGCCGTCGCCACCGCGAGTTCAGCTTCGACCAGCGCGTGTACGGCCTGCAGGCACAGTTCAACAAGGCGTTCAGCACCGGCAGTGTCGAACACGCGCTGACCTACGGCTTCGAGGGCGCGCGCACCGAGATCCGCCAGAAGCGCGACGGCTACCAGGTGCTGGCCAATGGCCAGACCAGCACCACCATCCTGCCCGACGCCTTCCCGGTACGCGATTTCCCGATCAGCAAGACCACCGAGCTGGGCCTGTACGCGCAGGATGAAATGCGCATGGCCGGCGGCAAGCTGTCGCTGGTGCCGGGCGTGCGCGTGGACCGCTACGAACTGAAGCCGGAAGTGGACAGCATCTTCGCCGAGGACAATCCCGGCGTTGCGGTGGCCAGGCTGACCAAGACCAGCGTCTCGCCGAAGCTGGGCATGGTCTACCGCTTCACCGACGAATGGTCGCTGTTCGCCGGCTATTCGCGTGGCTTCCGCTCGCCGCCGTACAACGACGTCAACCTCGGTTTCACCAACTTCGCCTTCGGCTACACCGCCATTCCCAATCCGGACCTGAAGCCGGAAACCAGCGACGGCCTGGAGCTGGGCCTGCGCTTCCTGTCGCCGGCGGCCTACGTCAGCGTCAGCGGCTACTACAACGAGTACAAGGACTTCATCGAGTCGCAGTCGCTGGTCGGCACCAACGCGCAGGGCCTGATGGTGTTCCAGTCGCGCAACATCGCCGATGCGCGCATCTACGGTGCTGAACTGAAGGCCGGCGTCGACTTCGGCCAGATCAGCCCGGGCCTGCAGGGCTGGGCACTGCGCAGTGCGGTGGCCTGGTCGCGCGGCGACAACAAGACCGAAGACACGCCGCTGGATTCGGTCGACCCGCTGCGCGGCACCGTCGGCCTGATGTACGACACCGATACCTGGGGCGTCGAACTGGCCGGTACCTTCGTCAAGCGCAAGGACCGCGTCGCCGCAGCGACGGTGTACCGCCCGGCCGGCTACGGCGTGGCCGACCTGATGGCGCACTGGAACTTCGCGCCGGGCGCCACTTTCAACGTCGGTGTGTTCAACCTGGGCGACAAGCGCTACATCGACTGGTCCAACGTGGGCTCGACACTGTCGCCGACCAGCCGCGTGCTGGATCGCTACACCAGCCCGGGCCGCACCTTCTCCGCCAGCCTTGCCGTTTCCTGGTGACCCCATGAGCCGAGCACTGTCCGCACGCAGGAATGACACCATCGCCGCGCTGCACAGCGCGGCCTGGCCGACCCCGGCACAGCTGGCCACGCTCGGCACCGTGCTGTGCCTGTACCACGCCGATGGCAACGAGCTGGGGGGCTGGCGGCAGGCCGTACGCGTGCACGCCTGCCAGGGCGTGGACAGCGAAGGCCTGCGCGAAAGCCTGTGCTTCCTCGATGGCCGCGGCCGCTGCGTGTGGCGCCTGTACCTGCTGCCCGACAGCGATTTCCTGGCCTGGGACCGGCTGGTCGCGGCGCTGCCGCCGGGCCCGGCGCACGACAGCGAGGGCAGTGTCGGCGAGCGCCTGTGGCGGCGCCTGGCCGGCCATCTCGGTGGCCAGCGCTGGCGGCTGTGTGCGCTGCGCCTGCATGCCGCCGACGACGGCCGCACGCTGGCGGCCAGCCTGTCGACGCTGTCGTCGCTGGGCGCGACCGCCGCGCGACGTATTGCGCGCCTGGAAGGCGCCGAAGGCGAGCTGGTCGTCGACGATTGCTGCTGCGCCGATGCCGCACGTCGACCTGCGGCGCGCCTGCCCGGCGAGCCGCCACTGATCCGCCTGTGATCGGCGGCGGGCCGAATGTCCGTTGGCCGCCGATGGCCTCTCATTACATCTGCAACCCCGAAGGAAGACCCCGATGAAGCTCCAGACAGCCAGCGTCCTGCTGCTGCTCGCCACCGGCGGCGTGGCCAGCGCGCAGCCCTCCGATGTCGCCCGCGACCACGACAGCATCCTTGCCCTGCAGGGCGAGTACACCGTCGATTTCGCATTCGACGAGACCGTGCTGCTGAGGCCCGGCTACGAGCGCGCCCCGGCGATGCGCAGCGGCGGCAACGAGCTGGTGATCGTGGTCGAGGACACGCCGAAGCGCATCGTGCTGCAGCACCTGCTGCTGGATGAGAAGAGCGGCCACATCACCAAGCACTGGCGCCAGGACTGGGTCTACGAAGCACCCAGCCGCTTCGAGTTCAGCGCCGACCAGACCTGGCAGGTGCGCCGCATTCCCGCAGCGGTGAACGACGGCGCCTGGACCCAGTGCGTGTACGAAGTGAGCGACGCACCGCGCTACTGCGGCACCGGCAAATGGACCTATACCAACAACGTGCCGAGCTGGACCAGTGACCTGAGCTGGCGCCCGTTGCCGCGCCGCGAGTACACCAGGCGCAGCGACTACAACGCGCTGGCCGTGGTCAACCGCCACACGCTCACGCCCAATGGCTGGACCCACGAGCAGTTCAACACCAAGGTGCAGCGCAACGCCGACGGCAGCCAGGTGGAGATCGCCCGCGAGTTCGGCTTCAACGACTACGTGAAGACCACCGAGGTCGACTTCACCCCGGCGCGTGACTACTGGAAGGCCACTGCCGGTTACTGGGCCAAGGTGCGCCAGCGTTGGGACGGTTTCCTCGGCCAGGCCCCGGGCGTGCACCTGAAGACCAGGATCGATGGCATGGCGATGATCATTCCGCTGTTCACCCAGGCCGAAGCGATCCAGTCTGGCAAGAAGGTGAAGGACAAGCAGATCGACGAAGTGTTTGCCAAGTACGTGGAAAAGGCGCCGAAGGAAGGCTGATCGCCGCGGTGGAGAGGGGTGCCGGGCGTACCCGGCACCGCATCCACCTGCTTCCGGTGGGTGCCGAGCCTGCTCGGCACGCCGTCCGGAGGCGCAACCGATTCAGGCCTCGCGCAGCGCCAACGCCGGCGGCGTATGCAGGATCGCCCGCGTACCCCACCAGCCCGCCAGCAGGCTCAACCCGATGCCGACCACGCCGCCGATCAGCAGGCCCGGCCACGGCGGCAGCATCGGCAGCTCGAACACCTTCTGCGACACCGCCACACCGATCGCTGCGGCCGCGCCCACCGCCAGCATCGCCGCCAGCGTGCCCAACGCGCCGAACTCCACCAGCACGGCACCGCGCAGCTGGCGCCGGGTCGCACCCAGCGTGCGCAGCACCGCGCTGTCGTAGCGGCGCTCGCCGGCGGTGGCCTGCAGCGCCGCCAGCAGCACCAGCACGCCGGCCAGCAGGCTGAACACCATCACCAGCTGCACCGCCTGCGCGACCCGTTCCATCACGTCGCGCACCTGCGAGATCACCGCGTCCACGTCCAGCAGCGACAGGTTCGGCTGCGCGCGCACCAGCTCGCCCAGCCCGGCCGCGTTGCCGGACGGCAGATGGAAGGCCGACAGCAGGTTGTGCGGCGTATCGCCCACCGCGTTGGGGTTCAACAGCACGAAGAAATTCGGCCGGAACGTGTTCCAGTCGGCCTTGCGGATGCTGGTGACGGTGAACTCGCGCTGCTGCTCGCCTACGGAAATCGTAATGCGATCGCCCAGGTGCGCGCCGTAGCGCCGCGCCCAGCCGGTTTCCACCGAGGCTTCCGCCGCGGTGCTGCCGGCCTGCCAGAAGCGGCCTTCCAGCAGCGCATTGGCGGGCGGGAAGGTGCTGCGCCAGCTGAAGTTCAACGGCCGGTTCTCGTCGTCGTCCTCGCGGGGGCCGTTGCTCGTGCCGTTCCCTTCGGTGGCGGCCGGGTCCACGCGCAGCGGCGGCTTGCCGTTGATCGCGATCAGGCGGCCGGTCGCCATCGGCTCGATGCTGGCGTCGCCGGCGCCCAGTCCACGCAATGCGGCCAGCACACTGTCGCGTTGCTCGGGCTGGATGTTGATCAGGAAGTAGTTCGGCGTATCCGCAGGCAGGCGCTCGCGCCACTGCTGCAGCAGGCCGGGACCGGTCACCGCCAGCAGCAACAGCGCGCACAACGACAGCGACAGCCCGACCAGCTGCATCACTGCCAGCATCCGGCGCCGGGTCAGCGCGGCCAGGCCGAGCCGCCAGTGGCCATGCAGGCGGTGCTGCAGGCCGCGCAGCAGCTGCAGCAGCACGAAGCCGACCGCACCGGCCGCCAGCGCCAGCGCGGCCAGGCCGCCGAGCACCCACAGCGCCAGTTTCAGATCGCCGGTGACCTGCACCGCCAGCAGCAGGCTGGCCGCCAGCGCCGCCACATAGGCCAGCAACGACGCCGGCGGCAGGGCGGCGAAGGAACGGTTGAGCACGCGCATCGGCGGTACCCCGCGCAGGCGCAGCAGCGGCGGCAGGCCGAAGCCGAACAGCAGCAACAGGCCAATGCCCGCGCCGGTCAGTGCCGGCATCGCTTCCGGCAGCGGAAGGCGCTGCGGCACCAGGCTGCCCAGCACCTGCACCAGGCCTTCCTGCGCGGCCATGCCCAGGCCGATGCCGAGCGCGCAGGCCGGCACCGCCAGCATCAGCAGCTGCAGCGCCAGGCCCAGCAGGATGTCGCGCTGGCGCGCGCCCAGGCAGCGGAGGATCGCGACCTGGTCGATGCGGCGCAGCGCGAAGCGGTTGGCCGCCAGCGCGGTGGCCACACCGGCCAGCAGCACCGCCAGCAGCGCGCTCAGGCCGAGGAAGCGCCCGGCCAGATCGAACGCCTGGCGCACGCCGCGCTGGGTGTCGTCCACGCTCAGCAGGCGCAGGCCCTTGACCTGCGGCAGCAGCCACTGGCGCAGGGCGGCAACCTGATCGGCCGGTCCGGCAAACATCAGCCGGTAATTGATGCGGCTGCCGGGGCCGAGGAGGCCGGTGCCCTCCACATCGGCGCGGTTGACCAGCAGGGTGGGGGAGAGGGTCAGCAGGTCGCCGCCGGCATCCGGCTCGGCCTCGATGATGCCGGCGATGCGCAGCGTGCCGGCGCCGAATTCGAGGTCATCGCCGGCCTTCAGGCCCAGCCCCTGCAGCAGGCGCGGGTCGGCATAGGCCTGGCCCTTGGGCGGCATGCCGGCACCTGCGATCAGCGCCCCGCCGGGCGTGGCCCGAACCCGCAGCGTGCCGCGCAGCGGATAACCCGCCTGTACCGCCTTGATGCTGGCCATCTGGCTGGCATCGCCGTTGAACAGCACGCTGCCGAAGCTGGCGATGCGGGTATGCGCCAGGCCACGCCGTTGCGCCTCGTCGGCGAATGCCTGCGGCGGATCATCGCGCCCGGCGATGCCGAGGTCACCGCCGAGCATTTCCGCCGCGCTGCCGGTCAGCGCCAGGTTGACCCGGTTCACCAGCGTGCCCACGGCGGTCATCACCGCCACGCCCAGCACCAGCGCAGCGAACACGGTCAGCAGATCGCCGGCCAGCGCTTCGCGGCGCAGCGCGCGCCACGCGTGACGCAGCAGCTTCATGCCTGCGCCCCGCGCTCGACCGGCAGCAGGCGGCCGTCATCGATGCGGTGGATGTACTGGCACCGCTGGGCCAGGCGCAGGTCGTGGGTGACCAGGACGAGGGTGGTGCCACTGCCGGCGTTGAGTTCGAACAGCAGGTCGCTGATGTGCTGGCCGGTGGCATGGTCGAGCGAGCCGGTCGGTTCGTCGGCGAACAGGATGCGCGGGCGGGTGACAAAGGCACGTGCCAGCGCCACGCGCTGCTGCTCGCCACCGGACAGCTGGCGCGGGTAGTGGCGGGCGCGATGGGCCAGGCCGACCTGGGCCAGCACCTGGTCCACCCGTGCGCGGTCCTCGCGTCCGGCCAGTTCCAACGGCAGCGCGACGTTCTCGGCGGCAGTCAGCGCCGGCAGCAGGTGGAAGCTCTGGAACACGAAGCCGACCTCGCGCGCGCGCAGCTGGGCCCGAGCTTCCTCATCCAGGTCGCCCAGGTTCTGGCCCGCCAGCGCGATGTGGCCGCGGCTGGGCAGGTCCAGTCCGGCCAGCAGGCCGAGCAGGGTGGTCTTGCCGGACCCCGAGGCACCGACGATGGCCACACTGGTGCCTTCATGGACGGTCAGGGTGATGTTGTCCAGTATGTGGACTTCACCCTCCGGGCCCTGCACGGACTTGCCGACCTGGTCGACGGCGATGGCGACGGGCGCGCTGCGGGGGGACAGGCTGTCGATGAGGAGACTCCAATGCGCAAGACGGGATGGAGCCGGCGAGCCGGCGCGATGATGGTGCTGCTGCTGGGATTGGTGCTGCCCGGGCTGGCCGGAGCCAAAGGCCCGGCGGGCACGGTGCTGGTCCTCGGCGACAGCCTCAGTGCTGCCCACAATATCCCCGCCGACGCCGGCTGGGTCAGCCTGCTGCAGCAGCGGGTCAGGCAACAGTCGAAAACGCCGCCGCGCATCGTCAATGCCAGCATGAGCGGAGAGACCACTGCCGGCGCGCTGACCCGCCTGCCGGGCCTGCTGGCGAAGGAAAAGCCGAGGGTGGTGGTGATCGCGCTGGGCGGCAACGACGCGCTGCGCGGGCTGACCCCGGCACAGGTGCAGGGCAACCTGGAAAAGATGGTGCAGGCCAGCCAGAAGGCCGGCGCCAAGGTGCTGCTGCTGGGCATCGACGTGCCGCCCAACTACGGGCCTGCTTACCGCCAGCGCCTGGCTGCGGCCTACAAGGCACTGGCCACGCAGTACAAGGTGCCGCTGCTGCCGTTCCTGCTGGAAGGCGTGGCCCTGCAGCCGGGCATGATGCAGGCCGATGGCCTGCACCCCACGGCGCAGGCGCAACCGAGGGTGCTGGACAACGTCTGGCCGCTCCTGCGGCCCCTGCTCTGAACGATTTACAACCCTCTTGACGGAACTTCACATCGCGTCCACCGTCGATCCGGCATGTTTCACAAAGCTGAAGTTAGAGGGAATCACATGCGTCAGACGAAGGAGACCTCCGGCTTGGTGCTGGTGGTCGAAGACAACCGCAACATCTCCGAGATGATCGGGGAATACCTGGAAGGTCGCGGCTTCGAAGTCGACTATGCACAGGACGGCCTGGATGGCTACCGCCTTGCGGCGGAGAACAGCTATGACGTCGTGGTGCTCGATCTCATGTTGCCGCGCCTGGATGGCATCGAAGTATGCCGTCGCCTGCGCAACGATGCGCGCAAGTCCACACCGGTGCTGATGCTCACGGCACGCGACACGCTGGACGACAAGCTCACCGGCCTCGGTTTCGGCGCCGATGACTACCTGACCAAGCCCTTCGCGATCCAGGAGCTGGAAGCCCGCCTGCGCGCGCTGATCCGTCGCGAACGCCGCCAGGTCGGTTCGGAAGTGCTGAAGGTCGCCGACCTGGTGCTCGACCCGGTCAGCATGCGTGCCACCCGCGCCGGCACCGAGCTGCAGCTGTCGCCGATCGGCCTGCGCCTGCTGACCATCCTGATGCGCGAATCGCCGCGCGTGGTCACCCGCCAGGAGATCGAACGCGAGATCTGGGGCAATGGCCTGCCGGATTCGGACACCCTGCGCAGCCATCTGTACAACCTGCGCAAGATCATCGACAAGCCGTTCGACCGTCCGCTGCTGCACACCGTGCAGAGCGCCGGTTACCGCATTGCCGATATCGCCCAGCCGATGGCCTGATCGGGGCCAGGCCGGTGCAGCATCAGGCCCGGCCGGGCAACGACCCCGCACCGGGCACGGATGACCGGCCGGCGCTGCCGCCGGTCATCCTCCGTGCACGACTACGGCGCAGCGCGCTGCCTATAATCGCAGCGCTCTGACCGGGACCCCGCAATGCCGCACGGCCTGCCGCGCAAGATCCGTATCGCCTTCATCCTGCAGGCAGTTCTGGCCAGCCTGGGCATCCTGCTCGGTGCCTGGCTGGTTTCGCTGGTGATCAAGCACAGCCTGGTCGGCGCCGCCCTGCGCGAGGAAGCGGCCTATTACTGGACGCTGCACGAAGCCTCGCCGGTGCAGCCACCGCCCAACACCCAGAACATCCGCGGCTACCTGCTGGAAAGCGGGCAGTCGGCGCTGTCCCTGCCGGCCAACCTGCGCAACCTGGAGCCGGGGTTCCACGAGCTGCGCGGGGACGACCAGCTGGTACTGGTCGATGTACGTCCGGCCGGCCGCCTGTACCTGGTGTTCCTGCGTTCGCGTGCGGAGATGCTGGCGTTCTGGTTCGGCATCGTGCCGGTGCTGCTGACCCTGTTGGCGGTGTATGGCGCCAGCTGGGTCACCTACCGTGCCTCCAAGCGCCTGGTGTCGCCGGTGAACTGGCTGGCACGGCGCGTCTCGCGCTGGGACCCGGGCCACCCCGAAGCGGCCGATCTGGAGCCGAACAAGCTGCCGGCGGACATGCAGGGCGAGACGCGGCAGCTGGCGGCCGCCCTGCATTCGCTGGCCAACCGGGTCAGCGCGCACGTGGCCCGCGAGCGCAACTTCACCCGCGATGCCAGCCACGAGCTGCGCACGCCGTTGACCGTCATCCGCGTGGCCAGCGACATGGCGTTGGGCGATGAGACCCTGCAACCACGCCTGCGCCGCAGCCTGCAGCGCATCCAGCGTGCCGGCCGTGACATGGAAGCGGTGATCGATGCGTTCCTGATCCTGGCGCGCGAGGCCGATGTCGAACCGCAGATCGAGCTGTTCGACGTCAACGACATCGTCCGCTACGAGGTGGACAACGCCAACGAACTGCTGGGCAACCGGCCGGTGTCGGTGCACCTGCACAGCGAAGGCCCGGTGCAGCTGCACGCACCGCCACGGGTGCTGCAGGTGGTGGTCAGCAACCTGGTGCGCAACGCCTGCAGCTACACCGACGAAGGGCGCATCGACGTGCACGTGCTCAACGATCGCGTGGTGGTGCGCGACAGCGGCATCGGCATGTCCGCCGAAGCGCTGTCGCGCGCGTTCGAGCCGTTCTACCGCGCCGAGCCGAGCCGCCCGCAGGGAACCGGCCTGGGCCTGTCGATCGTACGCAGGCTGTGTGATCGCTTCGGCTGGAAGGTCAGCCTGGCCAGCGAGCCAGGGCAGGGCACCGAGGCCACGGTGATCTTCCGCTGATCCCCCGACCCCATTGCCCGTGATTCGGTAGATCCACGCCATGCGTGGATGGGGTTGCGGTAGCGCCGGGCCATGCCCGGCGTCCGCAGTCCCTCAGTTGCAGTGGACCTTCGGCGCCAGCGCCTTGGTCCAGATCGCGTAGCCGGCCGGGGTCATGTGCAGCATGTCTTCGCGGAACAGTGTCGCATCCGGCTGGCCGTCGGCGCCGAGCATCGGCGTGTAGATGTCGGTGAAGCCGGTGTTGGGCAGCCTGGCCAGCGCAGCCTTGATCAGCGCGTTGGCTTCCTTGATCGCCGGCAGCAGGTGCGCGCGCGACGGGCTCGGCTTGATGGACAGGTATTCCACCCGGGTCTTCGGCAGGTCGCGGTGCACGCGCTGCACGAAGGCGACCACATCGTCGCGCACCTGCACGGCGCTGCGGCCGCTGTTGAGGTCGTTGTCACCGGCGTAGAAGAACACCTTGCACGGCGCATACGGCACCACGATGCGGTCGGCATACCAGGTGCTGTCGCGCACTTCCGAACCGCCGAAGCCGCGGTTGAACACCGGCTGGCCGGGGAAATCGGTGGCCAGGCTCTCCCAGAAGCGGATGGAGGAGCTGCCGATGAACTCGATGCCACCGCGCGGCGGCGGGTTCGTCTGGTCCGCGCTGGCGAAGTGGGCCATGTCGCCGGCCCAGGCCACGTTGGAGACCTGTTCGGGCACCTGCGGCGGCCTGGCCGGGCCCAGGGCCTGGGCAAGCGGTGCGGCAGTCAGCAGGCCCAGCATCAGCAGGCAGGTGTGGCGACGGGACATCAGGCGCTCCAGCAGGCAAGGGAAGACCCATCATAGGAGCACGGCGCGGCCCGGTGCTTGCCCCTGGCAGGCCATTCGCCCGGGCCGCCGGGGGTAGGGCTGGCGGCCTTGTGGCAAAATGGCGGCCGTCTGCCTATTCCTGTGCACCCATGATTCCCTGCCGTGCGTCTGAGCGGTTGCTGCGCCGCGCCCCTGTTGCTGGACGTTCCACCCGTGGCTGATCAGTTCGGTCATCTGCCGCGCGGCCCTCGCCGCATCTTCCAGGCCGCCCGCTGGTCCTGGCAGGGCCTGCGGGCCGCCTGGCTGCACGAGTCGTCGTTCCGGCTGGAGGTGTACCTGCTGATCCTGCTGACGCCAGCCGCGATCTGGCTGGGCCAGACCCCGGTCGAACGCGCGCTGCTGATCGGCTCGATGCTGCTGGTACTGGCCATGGAGCTGGCCAACTCGGCCATCGAAGCGGTCATCGAACGCTACGGCAGCGAGATCCACGAACTGGCCGGCCGTGCCAAGGACATGGGCTCGGCGGCGGTGTTCGTGCTGATGATGAACGTGCTGCTGTGCTGGGCGCTGGTCGTGGTTCCGCACGCGCTGGCCGGCAGCTACGGCTGAAACCCCATTCCCCCACTGCCTTGAAGAGTTTCCATGTCCTTTGAGTTCCTCGCCGACCCCAATGCCTGGGTGACCCTGTTCACGCTCAGCGCGCTGGAAATCGTGCTCGGCATCGACAACCTGGTGTTCATTTCCATCGCGGTCAGCAAGCTGCCGGAAGAGCGTCGTCCGTTCGCACGCAAGCTGGGCATCGCGGTGGCCTGCATCACCCGCATCGGCCTGCTGGTCTCGCTGGCCTACCTGGCGCACATGGCGGCCAACCTGTTCACCGTGGCCGGCATGGGCATCTCCATCCGCGACCTGGTGCTGATCGTCGGCGGCCTGTTCCTGATCATCAAGGGCTGCATGGAGATCAAGGAGCTGATCAGCGGCGGCGAGGATGAAGACCCCAGCACCACCAAGGCCTCGGCCGTGTTCGGCTACGTGATCGCGCAGATCGCGGTGATCGACATCGTGTTCTCGCTGGACTCGGTGATCACTGCCGTCGGCATCGCCGACCACATCCCGGTGATGGTGGCCGCCATCCTGCTGTCGGTGCTGGTGATGCTGCTGGCCGCCAACCCGCTGGGCCGCTTCATCGACGCCAACCCCACCGTGAAGATGCTGGCGCTGGCCTTCATCCTGATGATCGGCGCGGTGCTGATCCTGGACGGCCTGGACGTGCACGTGCCCAAGCCCTACATCTACGCTGCGATGGGCTTCTCGGTGCTGGTCGAGTGGCTGAACCTGCTGATGCGCCGCCGCGCCCGCGAGCACAACGTGCCGGGTGCCGGCAACTGGTAAGCACGCCACCGGCGTACACGTCCCGCAGAACCCCCGGCCTCGGCCGGGGGTTCTGCGTTGTGGGGGGCCCGGCTCTGCAACCGCCCAGGGGTTTTTGCACGGATGGCGGATTTGCGGGGTCCACTTGTGAATCAGGATCAACAGTGTTTTCCCGGGCCGAGGCTTAATCCGGCGCAGCAAAGCGCGCAGGCTACGCACTCCCGATTCCCGCCCCCCAGGAAACCCCATGAATTCCAGAGCCGCCTTGCTGGCGCTTGCCGTTGGCGCCTTCGCCATCGGAACCACCGAGTTTGCCCCGATGGGCCTGCTGCCGGTCATCGCCGACGGCGTGGGGGTGTCGATCCCCACCGCCGGCATGCTGATCACCGCCTACGCCGTGGGCGTGATGCTGGGCGCGCCGGTGATGACCCTGCTGATGGGCCGTTTCGGCAAGCGCACCTCGCTGATGCTGCTGATGTCGATCTTCGTGGTCGGCAACCTGCTGTCCGCGCTGGCCCCCAACTACGGACTGCTGCTGCTGTCGCGCCTGGTCACCAGCCTCAACCATGGCGCGTTCTTCGGCATCGGTGCGGTGGTCGCCGCCAGCCTGGTGCCGAAGGAAAAGCAGGCTGCAGCCGTGGCCACCATGTTCATGGGCCTGACCATCGCCAACATCGGCGGCGTGCCGCTGGCGACCTGGGTAGGCCAGCAGCTGGGCTGGCGCCTGTCCTTTGCGGGGACTGCGGCGCTGGGCCTGATCGCAATCACCGCGTTGGGCTTCGCGCTGCCGGCGTCCGCGCCGGGACCGCGCCCGGACGTGCGCCGCGAACTGAAGGCGATCCTGCAGCCGCAGGTGCTGCTGGCGATGGCCACCACCGTGCTCGGCGCCGGTGCGATGTTCACCCTCTATACCTACGTCGCACCGGTGCTGACCGAATTGACCGGCGCCTCCAATGCCTTCATCGCGATGTCGCTGGCACTGATCGGCATCGGCTTCACCTTCGGCAATGGCATCGGCGGGCGCATGGCCGACTGGTCGCTGGATGGCGCCACCCGCATCCTGCTGGCCGTACTGGCGGTGCTGATGTTCGTGCTGCCGCTGGCCTTCATGAGCCACGCCACTGCGGCGCTGGGCGTACTGCTGTTCGGTGCGGCGACCTTCGCCCTCGTGCCGCCGCTGCAGATCCGGGTGATGCAGGTGGCCAGCGAGGCGCCGGGCCTGGCGTCGTCGATCAACGTGGGGGCGTTCAACCTGGGCAATGCGGTGGGTGCGGCGCTGGGCGGTGCGGTGATCAGCTCGGGCCTGGGCTACGCCGCGATTCCGGTGGCCGGTGGCCTGCTGGCGGCATCGGGCCTGCTGCTGGCGTGGCTGGGGCGTCCGCGCACTGCGGTGGCCGAGGCCTGCTGAGGGGTGTTGGATTCCGGCAGGGCTTGCAGCCCTGCACCCGCCGAATCAACGTCAACGTCAACGGCAAAAGCAAAAGCCTGCATTCCGTGGGTTGGCGGGGTGGGTCCGGTTGAGGGGGACGCTGCAAGTACGTCCTTGTAAGCTCGGTCGCCGCATCCATGCGGCTCACGCCCCCTCAACCGGACCCACCCCGCCTTCGACAGATTGCCGCGATCGGTCGGAACGGCGTTCCGCTCTGGCAGGTGTCGACCTTGGTCGACACGAATGCCAGAAGAACCGGCCTTTGCTTTTGATTTTCTCTTTTGATCTTCCCGCGGTGCGCAGGAAACCGTATGAGGCCGGGCGGGTGGGCGTGGCGGGGGTATCCGCGCCATGGATGGCGCGGCTAAGCCTCCAGGGACGGATTCACGGCGTCCCCCGCCATGTCCACCCGCCCGGACTACTCAGGCGATCCATGAGCATGGCCACCGCGGAGGGGGCGGCGCCCGATGGCCGGTCTTTCACCCGGACCATGGCATGCTCGGCGCCAAGCCCACCCGGAACCTCCGCCATGCGCCTGTTCACCCGTGTCCTGCCCCTGATGCTGCTGGCCTCCCTGCTGTCCGGCTGCGGCTACAACGCCATCCAGCAGAAGGATGAGGCGGTCAAGGCCAGCTGGTCCGAAGTGCTCAACCAGTACAAGCGCCGCGCCGATCTGGTGCCCAACCTGGTGCAGACGGTGAAGGGCTTTGCCAGCCAGGAAGAGCGTGTCCTGACCGAAGTCACCAACGCCCGTTCGCGCGTCGGCCAGATCAACGTCAACGCCGACGACGAAGCCTCGCTCAAGCAGTTCCAGCAGGCCCAGGGTGAACTCGGCAGCGCACTGTCGCGGCTGCTGGTGGTCACCGAGAACTACCCGGTGCTGAAGTCCGACCAGAACTTCCGCGACCTGCAGGCCCAGCTGGAAGGCACCGAAAACCGCATCACGGTCGCGCGCGGCCGTTACATCCAGCAGGTGCAGGACTACAACACCTACATCCGTTCGTTCCCGCAGGTGGTCACCGCCAAGATCTTCGGCTACAAGACCAAGCCGAACTTCACGGTGGACAACGAAGCGCAGATCTCCAACGCACCAGCGGTCGATTTCGGCAACGCGCCGCAGCAGCAGCCGGCACCGCAGCCGGGCCACTGACCGATGCGCCTGGCCACCGCGCTGCTGGCCCTGCTGCTGTGGCTGCCGCTGGCAGCGCAGGCACAGCCGCTGGCGCCGATCCCTGCGCTGGACTCGCCGGTGGTCGATACCACCGGCACGCTGGACGCCACGCAGAAGCAGGTGCTGGTGCAGCAGGCGATCGAGCTGCAGCAGCGCAAGGGCAGCCAGTTGCAGGTGCTGGTGGTGCCCACGACCCAGCCGGAGGACATCGCGCAGTACACCACGCGGGTCTTCGACCAATGGCAGATTGGCCGCAAGGGCGTGGATGACGGCGTGCTGCTGGTGATGGCCAAGGATGACCGGCGCGTGCGCATCGAGCCGGGCTACGGTCTTGAAGGCGCCATCCCCGATGCCATCGCCAACCGGGTCATCCAGGAATACCTGGTCCCGCGCTTCCGCAGCGGCGACTATGCCGGCGGCATCACCGATGCCACGGCGGTGCTGGTCAAGCTGATCGACGGCGAACCGCTGCCGGCACCGGTCAGCGGCCATCGCGGGCGCGAGCCCGGCGCTGGCGGCGACACCTGGTTCCTGGCGCTGTTCATCGGCGTGTTCGCCGGCAGCATCCTGCGCGGCGTCTTCTCGCGCGTGCCGCGTCCGCTGCGCGGCCTGCTCGGCGGCGCGGGTGCGGCGCTGGCGGCGTTCCTGTTCACCTCCACGCTGCTGGCCAGTGGCCTGGCCGGCGTGGTCGGCCTGATCGTGGCGATGCTGTCCGGGCACCCGGGCCGCTTTGCCGGCGGTGGCGGTTGGGGCGGCGGCAGCTGGGGCGGGGGAGGCGGTTTCGGCGGAGGCGGTGGATTCGGCGGAGGTGGCGGCTGGGGCGGCGGTGGTGGCCGTTCCGGTGGCGGTGGCGCTTCGGGAGGCTGGTGATGATCCAACGTCTGTTCCGCCATGCATTCTCGCCCTCGGTGCGGCGCGCGTTCCCGCCGGCCACATTGCAGGCGATCACCGAGGCCATCGCGGCCGGCGAGCAGCGCCACGGCGGGCAGGTGATGTTCGCGGTGGAAGCGGATCTGCCGCTGGCCGCGCTGTGGCACAAGGTCACCCCGCGCCAGGCCGCCGAGCAGGCGTTCGCCCGGCTGCGCACCTGGGACACCGCCCACAACAACGGGGTGCTGATCTACCTGCTGCTGGCCGACCACGCGATCGAGATCGTCGCCGATCGTGGCCTGCACGGCCGGGTCAGCCCGGCGCAGTGGCAGCGGGTCTGCACCCACCTGCGCGAGGGCCTGCGCGGCGCCCATCCGGTCGAAGCATTGCAGGATGCGATCGACGAGGTCTCCAGCCTGATCGAAGGGCACTTTCCCGCTTCGACGCGGTCAGACGATGACGGCCTGCCCAACACGCCCCAGCTCCTTGGTTGAGCCGGGGCGGCACTGGCCCGAGAATAGGCGTTCAACCGCAAGGCACCTTCCATGATCTATTTCCACGACATCGACCCCATCGCCCTTTCGCTGGGGCCGATCAAGGTGCATTGGTACGGCATCATGTACCTGCTTGGCTTCACCGCGGCCTGGCTGCTGGGCCGCACGCGCATCGCCGCGGGGCGCCTGCCGGGCGTCGATGCCAACGGATTCTCCGACCTGCTGTTCTACGCCATGCTCGGCGTGGTGCTGGGCGGCCGCATCGGCTACATGCTGTTCTACGCGCTGGGTGACTTCCTGCACAACCCGTTGCTGCTGTTCAAGGTCTGGGATGGCGGCATGAGCTTCCACGGCGGCCTGCTCGGCGTGCTGGGCGCCTGCTGGTGGTGGTCGCGCAAGCACCGCCTGCACTTCTTCGACACCATGGATTTCATGGCGCCGCTGGTGCCGCTGGGCCTGGGCTTCGGCCGCATCGGCAACTTCATCGGTGCCGAGCTGTGGGGCAAGTACACCGACGGGACCTGGGGCGTGGTGTTCCCGTCGGGCCTGCCGGCCCCGCTGAACCAGCTCGACACTGCCACCCTGCAGGCGCAGTTCGCCACCGGCGCATTGAACCCGTACGCCCGCCATCCGTCGCAGCTGTATGAAGCGTTCCTGGAAGGCCTGGTGATGTTCGTGGTGCTGTGGACGGTGTCGGCCAAGCCACGCCATCGCTATCTGGTCGGCGGCCTGTTCGCGCTGATGTACGGCCTGTTCCGCTTCGCCGTCGAATTCGTGCGCATGCCCGACAACGGTGTCTACGTGGCCTTCGGCTGGCTGACCCGCGGCCAGATCCTCAGCCTGCCGCTGATCGCCTTCGGCCTGGTGCTGCTGGTGATGTCGCGCCGCGCGCCGGTGCTGCAGCCGCAGCCGCCGGTGGCCGCCGGGGGCAAGGCATGAAGGCCTACCTGGACCTGCTGGCGCACGTGCTCGAGCACGGCGCCGAGAAGAGTGATCGCACCGGTACCGGCACCCGCAGCGTGTTCGGCTGGCAGATGCGCTTCAACCTCAACGATGGCTTCCCGCTGGTCACCACCAAGAAACTGCACCTGCGCTCGATCATCCATGAGCTGCTGTGGTTCCTGAAGGGCGACACCAACATCGGCTACCTGAAGGACAACCAGGTGCGGATCTGGGACGAGTGGGCCGACGCGAACGGCGACCTCGGCCCGGTCTACGGCAAGCAGTGGCGCAGCTGGGCCACCGCCGACGGTCGCGAGATCGACCAGATGCAGTGGCTGGTGGACGAGATCAAGCGCAATCCGGATTCGCGCCGGCTGGTGGTCAGCGCCTGGAACGTGGGCGAGCTTTCGCAGATGGCGCTGATGCCGTGCCACAACCTGTTCCAGTTCTACGTGGTGGACGGCAAGCTCAGCTGCCAGCTGTACCAGCGCAGCGGCGACATCTTCCTCGGCGTGCCGTTCAACATCGCCAGCTACGCGTTGCTGACCCACATGGTGGCGCAGGCCACCGGCCTGGGCGTCGGCGACTTCGTGCACACCCTGGGCGATGCCCACCTGTATTCGAACCACTTCGAGCAGGCGCGCGAGCAGTTGTCGCGTGAACCGCGCGCGCTGCCGACGCTGTGGTTGAACTCGGAGGTGACCGACCTGTTCGGCTTCCAGTTCGACGACATCCGCATCGACGGCTACGACCCGCACCCGGCCATCAAGGCGCCGGTGGCGGTATGAGTGCCCTGAAGCTGTCGATGATCGTGGCGCTGGACCGCAACCGTGGCATCGGCCAGGGCAATGCCATGCCCTGGCACCTGCCGGATGACTTCAAGCACTTCAAGGCGCTCACCCTGGGCAAGCCGATCCTGATGGGGCGCAAGACGGCCGAGTCGATCGGCCGCGCGCTGCCGGGGCGGACCAACCTGGTGCTGACCCGCAGCGGCCAGGTGCCGTTCGAGGGCATGCGCGCGGTGGCGTCGCTGGACGAGGCCAAGGCCATTGCCGAAGCCGAGGGCGCCCGCGAGCTGTGCATCATCGGTGGCGGCGAGATCTTCCGTCAGCTGCTGGACCAGGCCAGTGACCTGTACCTGACCTGGGTCGATGCCGAAGTCCCCGCCGATACCCATTTCCCCGAGCTGGACGTGCAGGACTGGCAGGAAGTGAGCAGCGAGCCGCACCCGGCCGACGAACGGCACGCCCATGCGTTCCGCTTCGTGCACTACGTGCGCCGCTGATCGCGGAAGTATCAACGAAAACACCGGCGGGGTAGAGTCGACTGTTAGTCGACTATCGCGCGCAGCGCGGGGTTTTCAGGGGGCGTCAGGAGCAGTCGACTAACAGTCGATTCTACCGGGACTGTCGCTGCGGCATCCGGTAATGCCCGATGATCGCGTGCTGGAACAGCAGGTTCTCTTCGCGCGTGCCGCGCGCGATGTTGTGCAGCACCAGCGGTGTGCCATTGGCCAGGCGCCGGTCAGAAACGATGCCCACGTGCAGCAGGCCGTTGCCATTGAGCTTCCAGGCAACGATGTCGCCGGCCGCGTAGTCGGCGGCGAGGGCCGTGACCGGTTGCTGCCAGCCCTGGCGCTCGAACCAGCGCATCAGGTTCGGTACACGACGATGATCGATGTTGCGGTCCGGCCGTGACAGGCCCCAGATCGCCGGATAGGCACTGAAGCTGCCGCGCATGTCCTCATGCACGCGTGCCTGCAGGTCCAGGCCCAGATCGCGCAGGGCGCGCACCACCACGTCCGTGCACACGCCGCGATCCAGTGGCACGTCGCCGCCGG
The DNA here is from genome assembly GCF_900101175.1 of Stenotrophomonas pavanii. Taxonomy (GTDB): domain Bacteria; phylum Pseudomonadota; class Gammaproteobacteria; order Xanthomonadales; family Xanthomonadaceae; genus Stenotrophomonas; species Stenotrophomonas pavanii. The sequence goes on from NZ_FNFQ01000003.1 coordinate 415,504, forward strand.
GATAGGCCAGTACCTGGTAAGCAGGATCGTAACGGGTGGTGACGCCGATCTGCGCGCGGGCTGCGGCCACCAGTGGCGGCGAAGGGGCCTGCGGCTGCGTCGGCGCATGTGCAGCACCATCCGCAGCCGTGGGAGCAGGCGGCGAGCCGGGCTGGCAGCCGCTGGCCAGGGCCAGCGTCAGCAGCACCGTCCCTGGTGCCCAGCCGCGCCGCGTCACGCCTGCGGCGGGGGACTGTTGTTGGTGGCGCCACCCGCGCCGCCCCCTCCGCCACCACGACGGCGACGGCGGCGTGGGCCACGGTTGCCCGGGGTGGCAGCGGCGTTGCCGCCCTGTTCCTTGCCCTGCGTCGCAGCGGCGGGGCGCTCGTGCGCCGGTCGCGCGGGTGGGCGGGCGTTGGGCACTGGTGCCGGTACATCGCGGCCCGGGACCTGCACCACGCGCAGCTCGTCGGTATCCAGCTGGAGCGCGGTCAGCTTGCCGCCCCAGACCGCACCAGTGTCGATGGCGTGCACGCCCTGGGTGATGGTCAGGCCCAGCGCCGACCAGTGGCCGCAGACCACCTTGAGGTCGCGCTCGACCCGGCCCGGCACCTCGAACCAAGGATACAGCCCCTGTTCCTGTGTGCCCGGTGTGCCCTTGTCCTCGATGCCGATGCGCCCGCGCGGGGTGCAGTAGCGCATGCGGGTGAGCACGTTGATGATCGCGCGCGAGCGGTCGTAGCCGGACAGGTTCGGGGCCCAGCTCGGCTTGTCGCCGTACATGTTGCGGAACAGCTTGCGGTAGCCGGCGCCATGCAGCTGCACCTCGACCTCGGCGGCATGCTTCTCGGCCATCTGCGTGGTCCACTTCGGCGCCAGGCCGGCGTGCACCATCATCCAGCCCAGCTCGCGGTCCACGTGCACCAGCTTCTGCAGGCGCAGCCAGTCCAGCAGTTCGTCGCGGTCCTCGGCCTGCACGATGCGCAGCAGGTCCGGGTTGACCTTGCGCTGTTCCTCTTCGGTACGCGAACCGACGGCCAGCAGCGAAAGATCATGGTTGCCCAGCACCACCACGCTGTGCTCGCGCAGCGAGTGCACCAGCCGCAGCGTTTCCAGCGACTGCCCGCCCCGGTTGACCAGGTCGCCGCAGAACCACAGGGTGTCCTGCGCCGGGTCGAAGCGGATCTTCTCCAGCAACCGCTGGGTGACGTCATAGCAGCCCTGCAGGTCGCCGATCGCCCACACACTCATCGTTCGGCCTCCGTGTCAGTGCAGGGTGCGCGGGACGGCCAGCACGAACGGTGCGACCGGCGCGGCGAATTCGGTGCCATCGTCGGCGACCATGTCGTAGTGCCCCTGCATGGTCCCGTGATCGGTCCCCAGCATGACACCGGACGTGTAACGGAAGTCTTCACCGGGGCGCAGCCGTGGCTGCTCGCCGATCACCCCGTCGCCGTCAACGTGCTCGACACGGCCATTGGCATCGGTGATGCGCCAGTGGCGTGCGACCAGGCGTGCAGCGACCCGCCCCTGGTTGTGGATGCGGATCGTGTAGGCGAACGCGAAGCGACCGTCTTCCGGGGCGGATTGATCGTCGAGGAAGCGCGGCGCGACTTCGACGGAGATGGCATATACGTCAGCGTCTTCCATACCGGCAGTGTAATCAGGAGGCATTGGCCAAAGCGATGAATTCAGCCACGTCCAGCTGTTCGGCGCGGGCATCGGGACGCACGCCGGCGGCGATGAACTGCTCGGCGGACACCACGTTGTTCAGGGCATTGCGCAGGGTCTTGCGGCGCTGCCCGAAGGCGGCCTTGACCACCTCGGCGAAACGCTTGTGGTCGTTGATGTTGATCGTGGCCGGGTCGCGCGGCACCAGCCGCACCACGGCCGAATCGACCTTCGGCGGCGGCCGGAACGCGCCCGGCGGCACCACGAACAGCGAGGTGACCTGGCAGTAGGCCTGCAGCATCACGCTGAGGCGGCCATACACCTTGCTGCCGGGGCCAGCGGCCATGCGGTCGACCACTTCCTTCTGCAGCATGAAGTGCATGTCGCGGATCACCGCGGCATGCTCCAGCGCATGGAACAGGATGGGCGAGGAGATGTTGTAGGGCAGGTTGCCGACCAGGCGGATCGGCTGGCCGCCGGCCAGTTCGGTGAAGTCCACGCGCAGCACGTCGCGGTGGACGATGGTCAACTCGCCCAGCGGCTCGGCGGCGGCGGTCAGTGGCGCGATCAGGTCGCGGTCGAACTCGATCACCGTCAGCTGCGGGTGCACGCGCAGCAGCGGCAGGGTGATCGCGCCCTGGCCGGGACCAATTTCAACCAGGCGGTCGCCATCTTTCGGGTTGACCGCCATCACGATCTTGTCGATGTAGTGGCGATCGGCCAGGAAATGCTGGCCAAGCTGCTTCTTGGCCGGGGCGGTGAACACCGGGCCGGAGGGGGAATGCGGGGAATTCATGCGCTCAGTGTACGTTGCCGCGCAAGCTGCGCACACAGCGTCGCTGCCGCCTGCAGGCTGGAAGGATCGGCGATGCCACGGCCGGCCAGGTCCAGCGCGGTGCCATGGTCCACCGCCACGCGAGGGTAGGGCAGGCCCAGGGTCAGGTTCACGGCCTGTTCGAAGCCTGAGTACTTCAACACCGGCAGGCCCTGATCGTGGTACATCGCCAGCACGGTGTCGAAACCGGCCAGCTTGGCCGGCAGGAAGGCGGTGTCGGCCGGCAGCGGCCCGACCAGGTCCAGGCCCTCGGCGCGCAGCCGCTGCAGCAGGGGAATGACCAGGTCCAGTTCCTCGCGGCCCAGATGGCCGTCTTCGCCGGCGTGCGGGTTCAGGCCGAGCACGGCGATGCGTGGCGCGGGCAGGCCGAACTCGCGGCGCAGTGCCGCATGCACGGTGCGCAGGGTGTGCTCCAGGCCGGGGGCGGTGATCGCATCGGCCACCTCGCGCAGTGGCAGGTGAGTGGTGGCCAGCGCCACGCGCACGATGTGGTTGGCCAGCATCATCACCACCTTTACCCCGGCCTGGTCGGCCAGCAGTTCGGTGGTACCGCTGTAGGCGATGCCGCCTTCGTTGATGACTGCCTTGTGCACCGGGCCGGTCACCACACCGTGCAGTTCGCCGGACAGGCAGGCCTGGCCGGCGCCAAGCAGGGCGTCGATGACCGCGCCGGCATTGGCCGGATCGGCCTGGCCGAAGTGGCTGGGCGCAGCGTTGCGGACGGCGCGCAGGCGCAGATCGCCGGGCACGCGTGCTTCGGCGTCCTCGGGCAGCAGTTGCAGCGGCAGGTTCAGCGCGGCCGCGGCCGCGCGCAGGGTGTCCGGGTCGGCAAAGGCCAGCAGCCGGCAATCCTCACGCGGCTGCTGGACGAGGCGGACACACAGTTCCGGGCCGATCCCGGCGGGCTCGCCCGGTACCAGCGCGAGCTCGGGGCGCATCGGTCAGGACTGCGGCGGGGTGGCGGTGTTTTCCGCGCGGTCGCCGCTGCGGAAGCTGACGTAGGCTTCGCCACGCAGTTCCTGCAGGAAGCGGTTGTACTCGTCTTCCAGCTTGCGGCGGCCGATGGTCTCGCGGACCTGGGCACGCTGGTTGTCGGTGGTCACGTCGGTCTGGCGGGTCGCCACGCGCTGCACGATGTGCCAACCGGCGTCGGTGCGGAACGGCTGGCTGACGCCGCCGTCCTGTAGGCCTTCGACCTGCTGGCCGAACGCCGGACCGAACGCGTCGGCCGGGAACCAGCCCAGATCACCGCCCTGGCCCTTGCTGTTGTTGTCCTCGGAGGACTCCCGGGCCACGGCCTGGAAGTCGGCACCGCCGGCAATGCGGGCACGCAGGGTGTCGATCTTGGCCTTGGCGGCGGCGTCGGTCTGGTGGTCGTCCACGCGCACCAGGATGTGGCGGCCGTGGAACTCGGTGACCGTGTGCTCACCGGTGGCGGCGCTGGCATCGCGCACTTCCACCAGCTTCAGCAGCTGGAAGCCGCTCGGGCCGCGGATCGGGCCGACCACTTCGCCGGGCTTCATCTTTTCCATCAGCTGGGCGAACGCGGTGGGGATCTCGTCCAGGCTGCGCCAGCCCAGGTCGCCGCCTTCCAGTGCGTTCGGGCTGTCCGAATAGCGCACGGCTGCGGCGTTGAAGTCCAGCTCGCCCTTGTCCAGCAGGGTCTTCACGCCATCGGCCTTCTTCTGGCCGGTGGCGATCTGGTCGGCGTTGGCGCCGTCGGGCAGGGCGATCAGGATGTGCGCCAGGTGGTACTGGTTGCCCACCGTGGCCTGCTGCTTCAGGGCGGCGTCGACTTCACCCTCGCTGACGCTGATGCGGCTCTGCGCGAAGCTCTGGCGCAGGCGCTGCACGGTGATCTCGTCACGCACCGAAGCGCGGAAGTCGTTGAAGTCGATGCCGTCATGGGCCAGGCGCTGGCGCAGGGCGTCCAGGTTCGACCCATTCTGCTGGGCGATGGAATTCATCGCCTGGTTCAGCTCCTGGTCGCTGACCCGGATGCCGCTGCCCTGGGCGCGGGCCACCTGCAGCTTGACCAGCACCAGGCGCTCGAGCACCTGGCGGCTGAGCACGTCTTCCGGCGGCAGCTGGTTTTCACGGCCGGCGTACTGCGCCTTGATGTTGGCGATCGCACGCTGGAGCTCGCTCTGCAGGATCACGTCCTCATCGACGACGGCGGCGATGCGGTCAAGCGGCTGCGCCTCCTGGGCAAGCACCTGCAGGGGGGCGGACACGCTGGACACCGCCAGCAGCGAGGCGAGAAGAACGGGGAAGCGCTTGGTCATGGGATCAGGTTCGGATCGTAGTCATCCCGGGTCGCCCCGGTGTTGCTCGGCGGCACGAGATAGAGGTCGTCGCGGTTGTAGCCGAGGATAGCACGGCGCAGGGTACGGTCCGTGTCCTGGCCCAGGGAGCTCAGACCCTTGAGCACGAACTCCAGCTGGATGGCGTTGTTCATCTCGCCTTCGCGGTTGCGGACGTAGCGGCGGGCGACCGCACGCACGGCCAGGCAGCAGCTGTCCCACTGGACGCCGGCGATGATTTCCAGCGGTTCCTTGTCCTGCAGCGAGTAGTAGTAGCGGCCGACCAGGCTCCAGCGCGCATTCAGCGGGTACAGGAACGACAGGTCGGCCTGTTCCAGCAGCGTGCGGTCATGCTTGTTGGCGGTGGCCGGGGCGCCGGAGTTGATGCGGTAACGGTAGCTGAGGTTGATCACGCCATCGTTGGGCATCAGGTAGCGGGCGCGGACGCTGGCCAGATCCTCGCGCTTGTACTTGGGGTCCCACTGGTAGGTGGCACCCAGGGTCCAGCGGTCGTTGATCATGTAGTTGCCGTCGGCGATCCACGCCGACTTGCCCTTCTCCACCGGCGCGCCGCCTGGGGTCACGGTCACCCGCGACTCGTCGAAGTACTGGATCTGGCCGATGGCGGCCGAGAACCGTTCCTTGCCGGTGGTCTGGTCGATGAAGCGGGTGCCCAGTGCCAGGGTCAGCTGGTTGGCATCGTTCTGGCGGTCGGCGCCGGTATAGCGCGAGTCGCGGAACAGCTGGCCCCAGCTGAAGGTGAAGTCACGGGTGTCGAAGATCGGCAGGTCGTCCTGGTTGCGGTACGGCGTGCGCAGGTAGAACAGGCGCGGTTCCAGCGTGTGCAGGAACGACTTGCCGCCGATGGTGGTCTCGCGATCGAAGAACAGGCCGGCGTCGATGCTGCCGATCGGCAGGCTGCGGCTGGGCGATTTGTTGCCGCGCAGCTGCTCCGGCGTGGCGGTGTTCGGGTCGATGCCCTGCGAGACCAGCACGTTGCGGCGGACGCTGTCGGCCAGGCCCTGGTCCAGGTCGTAGCCGGTGTAGCGGTAGGCCAGGGTCGGGGTGACGTACCAGGCCGCGCCGCTGATCGGGAACGACACGTACGGCTTCACGTCCAGGCGCGAGCCGCCGTACATGCGCTGGGTCTGGCCGTTGCGCGTGTACTGCAGGTCCGGGCCGGCGCTGGCGTCGTACTTGAAGTTGATGTCGTCGTGGGTGAAGCGCACCGCTTCGGCGTAGACGCCGGTTTCCAGCCACGGCAGGACCGGCTTGTCCCAGTTGAAGTACAGGCGCGGCTGGCGGTTGTAGGGCAGCGCGCTTTCGTTGAGGGTGTAGTCGGTCAGCTGCCAGCGGTCGGCCATGATGCCGGCCGTCCAGTTCTTGCCGGTGCCGTACAGGCCCACGGTGCTCTGCAGGTTCGAGGCGGTCACCCCGACCAGGCGGTTGGCGAAATCCTCGACGTAGCGTTCGTCGCTGACCCAGGCCAGGTTGGCGCGCGCCTGCCAGTGGTCATCCACGTTGTGGTAGCCGCTGAACATGACGCGGCCGCGGTCGCGGTCGCGCAGCTTGTCGTTGGGGATGTAGGCGGTCAGCAGCTCGCCGCGGCCGCCGTTGTAGAGGTAGCGGAACTCGTTGTCGAGCATCAGGCCACGCCGGCTCATGTAGCGCGGCATCAGCGTGTCGTCGTAGTTCGGCGCCAGGTTCAGGTAGATCGGCTGGGTGTAGTCGAAACCGTTGCGGCCGGACATGCCCAGCTGCGGGAACAGCAGGCCGGTCTTGCGGCGGTCATCGATCGGGAACTTGAAGTACGGCGCCCACAGCACCGGCACCTTGCCGATGCGCAGCACGGCATTGCGCGCGGTGCCGAAGCCCTCGTCGTTGTCCACTTCGATCTGCGGCGCCGACAGCTTCCACACCGGCTGCGACGGGTCGCAGGTGGTGTAGGTGGAGCGGTGCATCTGGCCGACCGCACCCTGCAGGTCGACCGACTCGGCGTCGCCGTTGCCGCGGCGCGACACCAGCTGGTACTTGATGTCGGTGATCTTGTGGGTGTCGCTTTCCTGGTTGCCCTCGGCGCGCTTGGCGACCATGCGGATCGAGGAGTCCTGGTAGCGGACATTGCCGTCGGCGATGTAGTTGCCGCTCTCGGTATCGAAACTCAGCTTGTCGGTGCCGACGAACTGGTCGCCCCGGCGCAGTGCCACGTTGCCTTCGTACTGCGGCACGGTGGTGGTGCCCAGCAGCTGGTCGCCCTCGATGTCGGTCGGCTGCTGCTCGCGCGCGGCGCTGGCGGCGGCCTTGTCCTGCCCGGGGACCGGGGTGGGAGCATCGGTGAACGCGGGAATCACGTCGGTAGCCGGGCACAGGCCCCAGTTGAGCGGCTTTTCATCGGCCATTGCCGGCAGGCAGATGGCGATGCTCAGAGGCAGGGGAAGCAGGCGGAGGGCTCGGCGCACGCGGTTCGGATTCGGGCGAAAACGGACGGTAGCTTGCCCCATCCCTTGCATAGGGGCAATGAAGGTGGACGGATCCCGCCGGTTCGGGTTCATCCGGCGGCGGTCCCGGCAGGGTCCGGCATCAGGGCCCGGACATGGGCCACGCTGCATTCGGCAAGGGCCTGCAGGTCGTAGCCGCCTTCCAGCATCGAGACCACCCGGCCGGCCGCATGGCGACGCGCCAGCGCATGCAGTTCGCGGGTGATCCAGGCGAAATCGTCGGTTTCCAGCATCAGGTCGGCCTGCGGGTCGCGCAGGTGGGCATCGAAGCCGGCCGAGATCAGCAGCAGCTGCGGGCGGAAGTCGTCGATGGCCGGCAGCATCTCGTCGGCCCACACATTGCGGAAGCGGAAACCGCCGCTCCCCGGGGGCAGCAGGATGTTCATCAGGTTGCCCGCACCGCGGTCGCGGCGCAGGCCGGAATTGGGGAACAGCCCGGCCTGGTGGGTGCTGTAGTAGGACACCCGGGCGTCGTGCTGGAAGATGTCCTGGGTGCCATTGCCATGGTGGACGTCGAAATCGACCACGGCGATCCGCTCCAGGCCGTGGCGGTCACGGGCGTGGGCGGCGGCGATGGCGATGTTGTTGAGCAGGCAGAAGCCCATCGCCGTGCTGCTGGTGGCGTGGTGGCCCGGTGGCCGCACCGCGCAGAATGCCAGCGGGTCCCCGCCCAGCATCACCGCGTCGACCGCCGCCACGCCGGCGCCGGCGGCATGCACGGCGGCACTGGCCGAGCCGGGCGAGGTCCAGGTGTCCAGGTCCAGCTGGCGCAGCGGCGCGGTCTGCGGCTGCAGCACGAAGTCGAGCAGGGCGCTGTCGTGGACGCGGGTCAGATCGCCGAACTTGGCCGGCGGCGCCTCGCGCCAGTCCAGCTGGCCGGGGAACGCGGCGTGCAGGGCGTCCAGCACATGCTGCAGGCGTTGCGGGCATTCCGGATGACCGGCGCCGGGGTCATGCAGCAGGCAGGACGGATGGGTGAAGACCAGCATCGTGCCGACTCAGCGCTGGCGCTGCTGCGGCTGCCACAGCGCTTCGCCGTGGCCATCGGCGCGGGCCAGCACCCGGGCCAGCACGAACAGCAGGTCCGACAGCCGGTTGAGGTACTGCAGCGCCTCGCTGCGCACGGCCTCGTGGCGGGCCAGGGTGACCGTCTCGCGCTCGGCGCGGCGGACGATGGTGCGGGCCAGGTGGCAGCGGGCGGCGGCCTCGCCGCCGGCCGGCAGGATGAATTCCTTCAGCATCGGCAGGCCGGCGTTGTAATGATCCAGCTGCTGCTCCAGGGCGGACACGTCGGCGGCGTGGATCGCGGCGTGGCCGGGAATGCACAGCTCGGCGCCCAGGTCGAACAGCTGGTGCTGCAGATGCACCACCAGCGCGCGCACGTCGTCGGGCAGCGCCGTGGCCAGCAGCAGGCCGAGCGCGGCATTGGCTTCGTCGACGGTACCGTAGGACGCCACGCGGGCGTCATCCTTGGCCACGCGCTGGCCGTCGCCAAGGCCGGTGCTGCCGTCGTCGCCGGTGCGGGTGTAGATGCGCGAGAGGCGATGGCCCATGGCGTGGCTCAGTGACGGATGTCGCGGCGGGCCTGCTGGAGCTTCAGTACCTGCTCCACGGCCAGCTGCAGGGCGGCGGCCAGCGCCACGTAGATCGCCGTCGTACGCAGGTACGGGCCGAACCACTGCGCGTAGTTCTGTGCCCAGCCGGCCAGCGTCGGTTCGGCGACGTTGCGGCTGGTCCAGTAGAAGCCGCCCTGTGCCAGCAGGTGACAGACCGCCACCGAGGCCACCAGCAGCAACGTGCCCTTGGCCAGCACCGGCCAGCGTGCGCCCTGGTAGTTGCGGCCCAGCAGCATGCCGCCGGCCCACAGCGAGAAATACGCCGGCAGCAGCAGCCAGTAGCCCGGCGACACGCAGTAGTGCTGCCAGAAATCCAGGCCGCTGCTGCGGATCACGATCCAGTCCACCAGCACGGCGAACACCATCAGCAGCGGGAACGCCCAGCGCGTCCAGGTGGCCAGGTAGAAGCCACCGATGAAGAACACGGCCCAGGAGGCATCGGGGATCGCCGCGAAGTGGTTGACCCGGGTCGCCGCCAGCACCAGCACGAGCACGGACAGGACGAAGGCACGGTTGGCGGTGGCGGACATGGCAGCGGGCCCGGAGCGGATTCAGGTTTCATTCTAGCCCGCCGCGCCGGTTGGCGCAGGTCGGGCGCCGTTGGGTGTTCGGGCGGGGCGAGCGCGTATCATGAACACCATGAGTGAACGACATGACGTGCTGATCGTCGGTGGTGGCCTGGTCGGTGCCAGCCTGGCCATCGCCCTGGACCGGCTGGGCCGCGACGTGGGCCTGCTCGAAGCCAGCCCGGCCGGCGAGCTGCCGGCGGTGTTCGACCAGCGCAACCTCAGTTTCGCCGCTGCCACGGTCAACGCACTGACCGCCCTGGGGGTCATGCAGAAGCTGGCGATGGCACGGGGTCCGATCCGCCGCATCCATGTCAGCCGTGCCGGCGATTTCGGCCGCGTGCAGCTGGAGGCGGCCGACTATGACCGGCCGTGGTTCGGCCAGGTAGTGGTGGCGCGGGACTTCGGCCAGGCGCTGGAAGCGCGCCTCCAGGAGCTGCCGCGGCTACGGCGCTACCGGCCGATGCGGTTCCTGGGCCTGGGCGAGGTGGTCGACGGTTACCGCCAGGTGCGGGTGGCCGACGAGGCCGGCGAGCGCGTGCTGCAGGCGCGGCTGGTGGTGGGGGCCGATGGCACGACCAGTGGCGTGCGCGACGCACTGGGCATCGAGGTCGATCGCCATGATTTCCAGCAGACCCTGTTCGTGGCCCGGGTGCGCAGCCAGCGCGCGCCGGACGGCACCGCCTGGGAGCGCTTCACCGATACCGGCCCGACCGCGTTGCTGCCGCGGGGTGACCGTCATTTCGGCAGCGTGCACGGCGTGGCCCGCGAGCAGGCCGATGCGGTGATGGCGCTGGACGATGCCGCCTGGCTGCAGCGCCTGCAGAACGCGATCGGCTGGCGTGCCGGTCGCTTGCTCGAATCCGGCCCGCGCAGCGCGTATCCGCTCATCCAGGTGCTGGCGCGCGCGCTGGCCGGTGAACGCACGGTGCTGCTCGGCAATGCTGCGCAGACCATCCATCCGCTGGGCGCGCAGGGCTTCAACCTGGGCCTGCGCGATGCACTGACCCTGGCCGAACTGCTGGAGGATGCGCAGGACGATGCCGGCAGCGATGCTCTGCTGCAGGCCTACGTCGCGCGCCGCGAGGAAGACCGCCGGCAGACGGTGGCGTTCTCCGGTGGACTGGCGCGCCTGACCAGCAATCCGGCGCCGCTGATGCGGCCGTTGCGCAGCCTCGGCCTGGTGGCCGCGCAGCGCGCGTCGGTGCAATCGATGCTGGTCGGTGGCGCGATGGGCTTCCGCGGCGAAGTGCCACGCCTGTGCCGCGGAGAAGCCGCATGAGCCGGCGCGCCCGTCTTGACGTGGCCGTCGTCGGCGGTGGCGTGGTCGGTGCCGCGTGTGCGCTGGCGCTGGCCGATGCCGGACTGTCGGTGGCGCTGGTCGAGGGCCGCGAACCGGCGCCGTGGCAGGCTGCACAGCCGGACCTGCGCGTGTTCGCCTTCGCCGCTGACAATGTTCAGCTGTTGAACCGCCTCGGCGTGTGGCCGGCCATTGCCCAGGCCCGTGCCTGGCCCTACCGGCGCATGCAGGTGTGGGACGCGGCCGGTGGCGAGGATCTGCTGTTCGATGCCGATCGCTTCGGTCGACGCGAGCTGGGGTACATCGTCGAGAACGGCCTGCTGCAGGATCGCCTGTGGTCGGCATTGCCGGCGGCGGGCGTGCAGCTGCACTGCCCGGCACGGGTGGACGCGCTGGAGCAGGACGAGGACGGCGTGCGCCTGCGCCTGGATGACGGGCGTCGCCTGGAAGCGGCGTTGGCGGTGGCCGCCGACGGCGCCGAATCGACCCTGCGCCAGCTGGCCGGCATCGAGGTCGAGCGCTACGACTACCACCAGCGAGGCGTAGTGGCCTACGTGGACAGCGATCTCCCCAACCAGGCCACGGCCTGGCAGCGCTTCCTGCCGAGCGGGCCGCTGGCGCTGCTGCCGGTGGCCGAGCGCCGCAGCTCGATCGTCTGGACCCTTCCCGAGGACGAGGCGGCGCGCGTGCTGGCGCTGGACGAGGACAGCTTCAACCGCGAACTGACCCGCGCCTTTGCGGCACGCCTGGGTGAGCTGCGCTTGGCATCGCCACGTGCGGCATTCCCGCTGCGCCGCCAGTTGGCCCGTCACTACGTGGCCGGTCGTGTGCTGGCATTGGGAGACGCCGCCCATGTGGTGCATCCGCTGGCCGGGCAGGGCGTGAACCTGGGGCTGCGCGATGTCGCCGCCCTGCAGCAGTGGCTTGCGCCATCGGCAGAGCGCCGCGGCCAGCCGCGGCTGTCACCGCAGCGCCTGCAACGCTGGGCACGCGAACGCCGCAGCGACAACCACGTCGCTGCCTACAGCTTCGATGCGATCAACCGCCTGTTCTCCAACGACGAAATGCACCTGACCCTGGCGCGCGGCCGCGCCCTGGGCTGCGTCGGCAAGTGGCCGCCGCTGGTGCAGGCGTTCTGGAAGCGCGCCGCCGGCGTCTGAAGCAAAAAGGGGACGGAGGGGATTAAGTCGCATGTGCACATACGACTTAATCCCCTCCGTCCCCTTTTTTCAGTCAACCAGCCATCCGGCCAGGTCGGTGCGGTCCAGCTTGCCGCGATGCCTGCGGTCCAGCGAGTTGAATTCGTCGGCCAGCACTGGGTTGGCCTGTGCTTCCTCGCGGCTGATGAAACCATCGCCATTCACGTCGAGGTCGCTGAAGCGGATGCGGTACTGGCCGACCACGCTGCTCGGCTCCAGCGAGCGCACGGTCACCTGGGCCTCGCCGGCCGGCTGTGCAATCTCGACGCTGCCGGTCACCCGCCCGGCATCCAGCGGTTGCTGGCGGATGGCACCGCCGGTCGGGCCCAGCGGCTGGCTCTGCGCAGGGGTCGATGGGCCGTGCTGGGCCATGGCCGGTACCGCAGCCAGCAGGGTGGCCAACAGCACGGCGGAACGTGGAAGGTTCATGACAGGCTCCTTGCCAAGGGGTACCGCGAGCGTACTCCCGGCACCCTGTGCCGCCGATGACGGATCAGCGCAGCGGCGAGGCCAGCACGGTGATCTCTTCACGATCGTGATAGAGCTGCTTGGCGCGCACCACCAGCGGCTTGCCGGCCTGGTCCTGGAACAGGTCCAGGCACAGCCGGGTTTCGTCCCAGCGCTTCTTCATCGGCAGCTTCAGGTTGAAGATCGCGTGCCGGCACCAGCCTTCGCGGAACCAGGTGGCCATGCGTTCGGCGACGCGACGCGGCTGCTCGACCATATCGCAGACCATCCAGTCCAGCGGTTGTTCCGGGTGCCAGTGGAAGCCGTCGGCGCGCAGGTGCTCGACCAGGCCGGTGTCCAGCACGTGCTGGCGCAGCGGGCCGTTGTCGATGCTCAGTACGTGCATGTGCTGGCGGGTCAGCACCCAGGTCCAGCCGCCGGGGGCGGCGCCCAGGTCGGCCGCGCGCATGCCAGGCCTGGCCAGCGCCTCGCGTTCCTCCGGCGTCAGCAGGGTCAGCAGTGCTTCGTCCAGCTTCAGCGCCGAACGCGAGGGCGCTTCGGGCAGCAGTTTCAGGCGCGGAATGCCCAGCGCCCACGGCGCGCTGTCGGCCGGGTCGGCGACGCAGACGAACGCGTGGGTGCCATCGACGAAGACCACGTGCAGGCGCGGCAGGCGGTTGTTCGGCCTGTCGCTGAGCTTGCCGGCCTTGCGCAGCGCCGGGCGCAGTGCATTGCCGAAGGCTCGCGCCAGCCCGGACAGCGGCTTGCCAGCATCCGAATCGGGGTGCTCCACCCACAGGTCGCCGAAGCGCGGCGCATCGGCCAGCACGTCCAGCATCGGGGTGATGCGATCGCTCGGGTCCAGCTGCGGCAGCTCGGCCAGCACGACCAGCTTCTGCCGCGCGAAGATCAGTTCACGCCAGCGCAGGCGTGGTGCCAGTGCTGCAGCATCGTCGCACATGAAAAGCACATAGCCGTCATTGCGCTGGGTGCGCGCATAGCCAGCGAAACCGGCTTCACCGGCGCGGAACTGCAGCTCGCCGGCCAGCTCGGGTTCGAAGCCCTGCCGGCACAGGCACAGCAGGCCGATGCCGGTCTCAGTAACGGGCGCCATCGCTTTCCCCATAGGTTCGCAGCACGCTGCGCGCGGCGTCGCGGTCCAGGCCCTGCACCACTTCGATGCCGCGCTTGTTGAGTTCGCCCACCCAGTCGGCCGGCAGCGGGCCTTCGTCGAACGGCGTCAGTTCCTCGACGTCGGCCGCACTGGCACCGATCAGCAGCCGGTCGATGCCGGCCCAGACGGTGGCGCCGTAGCACTGGCAGCAGGGCTGCGAGCTGGTGGCCAGGGTGACCGGCGACAGCACCGCGTTCAGGCGCGGGGTCTGCAGGCGTTGCTGGGCCAGCATGTAGGCCATGTTCTCGGCGTGCGCCAGCGAGGTCGCGTGCGGCATCACCCGGTTCACGCCCGCGGCGATCACCTTGTCATCCGGACCGAACACCACGGCGCCGAACGGGCCGCCGCTGGCGTGCTCGACGTTCAGCCGCGACAGCTCGATCGCCAGCGCGACCTTGGCCTCGTCGCCCGGATATCGACGATCCAGGTCGATCTGGTCGTGGATCCAGGCGGGAAGGGTCAGGTGGACTTGCGCGTACAGCATCGCGGGGGTGCCTCGTAGGGATGGAAGAAGGTGCGGTTGCTTGGGAAACCGGCGCGCAGTGTAGCTGCACCGGCCTGTATCGGGTGTGGCGGTGGGTCAGCCCGGCGAGCCAGTGCGGATCACCACGTACTGCTTGCGGAACTCCAGCCCGGCCTGCGGCCAGCTGGCCGCGTAGGCGCGCAGCAGGGGCAGGGCGGCGGCGAAGTCGTGGCCGTTGACCCGGCAATCGGCCTCGCACAGGCCATCGGCATCGCGCGAGGCGAACAGGCGGATGGCCAGGAAAGAACGCGTCTTCAGCAGCGCATCGAATGCACCGATGCTGCGGGTGAACAGGCAGCAGGGGCAGGAGCCATGATCGTCTTCGCTGCGGGGGCCGGTGTCCATCTCATGCTCGCGGTAATGCGCCAGTGGACCGAGCACCACGGTGCGTTCGAGTTCCTGGCCGTCAGCGCCGGCCGGATAGGTCAGGCCCATCATCGGCAGCCCCTGCGCGTCTTCGGCGCCGATCGCGGTCTGCAGGGTCGCAAGGTCTACCCGTACCCAGGCCTGGAAGCCGGACAGCAGCGATGCCTGCTCATCGGTACCGTTGGCATGCTGGTACTCGAACAGGCCATCGGCGAACAGCACGGGATGCTGGCTCTCGACGACGGTGGAAGTCTGCCAGCCGCCGTTGTCGCGCGCGTGCGCGGCCACCGCATGCGGGGTCAGGCGCAGGCCGCTGTCCAGCAGCAGCGCGCCGCCGTCGACGCGGCTGGCAGTGCCGGCGTCCTGCAGGACCTGCTGCAGCAGCGGGAGGAGGGCGGCGGAGGTCGTGGTCATGTCAGGCCTGTGGGTGGATGGGGTGGAGCATCCAGGCAGGGCCTGGGGATCTAGCGGTCGAGCGCGTCGAGCTCGGCGCGATATCGCTGCGCGTCGGGTTGCTGCTGCGGATCGTTGCCGTGGTCGCGCAGCCAGCTTTCCAGCTCGCGGCGATAGTCGGCGCGGAACTCGGCATTGCCCGGGCTGAAGTGCAGCTTGCGCGCCGCCACCTCCACCCGCTCGCGCGCGCTGGCCCGGGCCTGGGCCAGCCCGTGCGGGGATTCGTTGGTGAGGATGACGAAGTTGCGCGGGAAACCCGGCGTGTACTTGACCACGAACGGCTGCTCGCGCGCCGGGATGCGGATGGCGTTTTCCAGCGGCCACAGCGAGGCGGTGTTGGTGTGGAACACCACGTCCACATCGCGGCCCTCGGCGGTACGCAGCACCCCTTCGTAGCGCCAGATGTACTGTTCGTTGAGCGTGGAGCTGGTCCGCTCGGCCTTGACGATCACCGCTTCACCGCGCTCGCCCACCATGTTGAGGAAGGTGGCGTTGAGGAAATGGCCGAGGAACATGTTGAGCATCGCCAGCGGGAACACCACGATGGCGTAGCCCGGAAAGCGCCGCCACCACGAGACCAGCCCGGCCAGCACCATCGCTGCAAAGAACGTCAGCAGCGGATGCTGCGAGATGAACCAGAGCAGGACGGAAAGGGCGGTGATCATCGTCGCGGTCGTGCGGGCGCCATCCAGGCGCCCGCGCAGGTCCTCAGGCCGACCAGGTGTCGCGCAGGGTCACGCTGCGGTTGAACACCGGCTTGGCCTCGCTGTGATCGCGGCGGTCGGCAACGAAGTAGCCGGTACGTTCGAACTGGAACGATTGCTCCGGCGCGGCGCTGGCCGCGGCCGGCTCGACATAGCCGGTGACGGTGCGGCGCGATTCCGGGTTGAGGTAGTCGCGGTAGGTCTTGCCTTCCGATTCGTCGTCCGGGTTCGGCACCGAGAACAGGCGGTCATACAGGCGGATCTCGGCCGGCACGCCATGCACGGCGCTGACCCAGTGGATGGTGCCCTTGACCTTGCGGTTGGCGCCTTCCATGCCCGGGCGCGATTCCGGATCCAGCCAGCCGCGCAGCTCGGCGATGGTGCCATCGGCATCCTTGATCACTTCGTCGCAGCGGATGATGCCGGCGCCGCGCAGGCGCACTTCGCCACCCGGCACCAGGCGCTTCCAGCCCTTCGGCGGCACTTCGGCGAAGTCCTCGCGGTCGATCCACACCTCGCGTGCGAACGGCACTTCGCGGCTGCCGAAGCTTTCGTCCTTCGGGTGGTTGCTGAAGGTCAGCTGTTCTTCGTGGCCTTCCGGCAGGTTGGTCAGCACCAGCTTGACCGGATCGACCACCGCCATGCGGCGCGGCGCGGCGCTGTCCAGGTCTTCGCGCAGCGCGCCTTCCAGTACGCTGAAGTCGATCAGCGAATTCTGCTTGCTGATGCCCACGCGCTCGGCGAACAGGCGCATCGCGGCCGGGGTGTAGCCGCGTCGGCGCAGGCCCTGCAGGGTCGGCATGCGCGGGTCTTCCCAGCCGTCCACCAGCTGTTCGGTGACCAGCGCCATCAGCTTGCGCTTGCTCATCACCGTGTAGTTGATGTTCAGGCGCGAGAACTCGATCTGGCGCGGCTTGGCGGCTTCGCGCGGCAGGCCGGCATCGACCAGCGGCTGGGTCAGCGCGTCGTCATGGGCGAAATCGACGTTGTCCACGCACCAGTCGTACAGCGGGCGGTGGTCTTCGAATTCCAGCGTGCACAGCGAGTGGGTGATGCCCTCGATCGAATCACCCAGCGCGTGGGCGAAATCGTACATCGGGTAGATCGGCCACGCATTGCCGGTGTTCTGGTGCTCGACGTGCTTGATGCGGTACAGCGCCGGGTCGCGCAGGTTGATGTTGCCGCTGGCCATGTCGATCTTGGCGCGCAGGGTGCGCGCGCCATCCGGGAATTCACCGGCGCGCATGCGGCGGAACAGGTCGAGGTTCTCCTCGACGCTGCGGTCGCGCCACGGCGACGGGCGGCCCGGCTCGGTCAGGGTGCCGCGGTAGGCGCGCACTTCCTCGGCCGACAGGTCGCAGACATAGGCCTTGCCCTGCTCGATCAGCTTTTCGGCGGCCAGGTAATAGGCCTGGAAGTAGTCCGAGGCGTGGCGCAGCTCGTTCCACTCGAAGCCCAGCCAGCGCACGTCGTCCTGGATCGCAGCCACGTATTCCGGATCTTCCTTGGCCGGGTTGGTGTCGTCGAAGCGCAGGTTGCAGACGCCGCTGAACTCACCGGCGATGCCGAAGTTCAGGCAGATCGACTTGGCGTGGCCGATGTGCAGGTAGCCGTTCGGCTCGGGCGGGAAGCGGGTCTTGATCGCCTGATGCTTTCCACTGGCCAGGTCCTCGCGCACGATCTGGCGGATGAAATCGCGCTTCTCGTGGCTGTCGGCGGGGGTCTCGGGGCTGGCGGGGGTGTGCTCGGACATGAGTCGGCGAAAAGAAAGGCAGAAAGACCAACAGTCTAGCGCGTACGGGGCAGGGCTGCCCGGTGGCGGATGGGGATGCCGGCCAGCGGCCGGCACTACCCGCCCATCTTCCGGTAGTGCCGGCCGCTGGCCGGAGGAAATGTGGATCGACGCGCAGGTCGGTAGTGTCGGCCGCTGGCCGGCGGAACGCGGATCGACGCGCAGGTCGGTAGTGCCGGCCGCTGGCCGGAGGAACGCGGATCGACGCGCAGGTCGGTAGCGCCGGCCGCTGGCCGGCGGAACGCGGATCGACGCGCAGGTCGGTAGCGCCGGCCGCCGGCCGGCGGAATGCGGATCGACGCGCAGGTCGGTAGTGCCGGCCGCTGGCCGGC
>NZ_FNFQ01000003.1:433346-525753 GCF_900101175.1 Stenotrophomonas pavanii
GGCCGCTGGCCGGCGGAATGTGGATCGACGCGCAGGTCGGTAGCGCCGGCCGCTGGCCGGCAGAATGGCCATGCGCCGTCACCGCCACCATTCAGCCCCCGGGCGTATGCTGGAACCCTGTCCCACGGAGCCGCCGCATGCACATCGTGTACAAGGCCGACAACCTGTTCGACGCCCATCTGGTCAAGCACGCGCTGGAAAACGCCGGCATCCCGGCCTTTGTGTTCGGCGAGCAGCTGCTGGGCGGCATGGGCGAGCTACCGTTGTTCGGCGTGCTGCGGGTCGGCATCCCCGACGCGGCGCGGCCGCAGGCGGAGGACATCATCGCCGCGCTGGACTTGGGCCCGGCCGCGGACGCCCCCATTTCCGATGCAGACGATTGGGCCGGACAGCCGGCGTAGGAGTGCATCATGTTGGGAATTGGCCAGGGCATCCTCGGCATCGGGGCCTTCAAGCAGCGCCTGCCGCGCCCGGAAGAGGCACTGCCGGGACGCGAGCAGCCGCTGCCGCTGCACAGCAACCAGCACTTCGTGAACAGCCATCCGCTGAAGGACCGCTTCGCCGGCCTGCAGCAGATCCGTTTCGCGCTGGGCTGCTTCTGGGGCGCCGAGCGCAAGTTCTGGACCGAGCCGGGCGTGTACAGCACCTCGGTCGGCTACGCCGGCGGCATCACCCCGAACCCGACCTATGAAGAGGTCTGCTCGGGCCTGACCGGCCACACCGAAGTGGTGCAGGTGGTGTTCGACCCGGCGGTGGTGAGCCTGGAACGGCTGCTGCAGCTGTTCTGGGAAAGCCACGACCCGACCCAGGGCATGCGCCAGGGCAACGACACCGGCACCCAGTACCGTTCGGCGATCCATGCCACTGACGAGGCACAGTACGCCGCTGCGCTGGCCAGCCGCGAGGCCTACCAGGCACAGCTGGATGCGGCCGGCTACGGCCCGATCACCACCGAGATCGTGTACCCGGCACCGGCGTACTACTACGCCGAGGACTACCACCAGCAGTACCTGGCGAAGAACCCGAACGGCTACTGCGGTATTGGTGGCACCGGCGTGAGCTGCCCGATCGGGCTGGATGTGGAGGCGCCGCGCTGACGCGCGGTGGTCCGCCTGCGGCGGGCAGAAGCCAAAGCCAAAGCCAAAGCGGCTCTGGGTTGCTGATGGTTGGGCGGGACGGGGGCGGCCGGCAGGACACGCCGTAAACCCCCCTCCGGGGTCCGGCCCAGCCGCTGGCGGCTGTGCGTTCGGGCGCTTGCGAAGCAGTGCTTCGCAAGCAAAGCGCCCTCACCCATGGGGGCTCGATGGCGCCATCCATGGCGCCAACGGTCCTGCCAGCCGCCCCCGTCCCACCATCGACAGTTTCCCGGTGACGGCGGGCAAGAGCATGGGTTACTGACGACTGAAGGAAAACAAAAAGGACGCGGCCTTCGCCGCGTCCTTTTTGTTTGGTCCTGCAGCGCATTCTGTAGAGCGGAGCCATGCTCGGCTCCGAGCGAGCGAAGCGCGCGACCCGCTGTTGCTCTTCTTTCTTTCTTCCGTGGCGGGCGGCCACAGGAAACTGTCAGAGGGCGGGCGGGTTGGGTTCGCGGGAGTGTCCGCCGCATGGATGCGGCGGCCAAGCCTCCAGGGATGGATTCACGGCGTCTCCCGCGAACCCAATCCGCCCGACCCAGCACGACTGTTGCTTCATGCCTTTCGCGACCAACCGACCCGCCACGAGGGGCTCAGCCGTTGGCCGGAATCACAGTGCCGCGCGGATCCGCTCGCGCAGTGCTTCCAGATCCTTGGCAAACGCCTCGATACCCGTCGCCAGCTTCTCGGTCGCCATCGGATCGGCCGCCAGGTCCGCCGCGAACGTCGCCGCGTCGATCGGGGTCACCGCCGCGCCATCGGCGGCACCGGCCACCAGCTTGCGCGGCAGCTCACCGTGGTCGGCGTCCAGCTTCTCCAGCAGGTCCGGCGAAATCGTCAGGCGGTCGCAGCCGGCCAGCGCTTCGATCTGCCCGGTCGAACGGAACGAGGCGCCCATCACCACCGTCTTCGAACCACGGCGCTTGAATTCGGCATAGACGCCGCGCACGAACTTCACGCCCGGGTCTTCGTCGATGGTGGCCGGGGTCTGGCCGTTGGCCACGTACCAGTCCAGGATGCGGCCGACGAACGGGGAGATCAGGAACGCGCCGGCCTCGCTGCAGGCCAGCGCCTGGGTCGGGTTGAAGATCAGGGTCAGGTTGCAGTCGATGCCTTCGGCCTGCAGCACGCGCGCGGCTTCCACGCCTTCCCAGGTCGCGGCGATCTTGATCAGGATCTTCTCGCGCGGCACGCCGGCATCGGCGTACATCTGGATGAACTGGCGCGCCTTGGCCACGGTGGCAGCGGTGTCGTGGGCCAGGTCGGCATCCACCTCGGTGGACACCCGGCCCGGTACCAGCGTGCTCAGCAGCGCGCCGACGCCGATGGTCAGGCGGTCGGCCACCGCGTGCACCACGGTTTCACGGTCGCCACCCTGCTGGCGGCCCCAGGCCAGTTCACGTTCGATCAGGTCGGCATAGACCGGCAGGTCCAGCGCCTTCTTCACCAGGGTCGGGTTGGTGGTGCAGTCCACCGGCTGCAGGCGCTTGATCGCCTCGTAGTCACCGGTATCGGCAACGACCACGGACAGTTCGCGCAGCTGGGACAGTTTGGACGGGGTACTCATTACGGCTCCTGGTGCAAGGGAATCGAATCGCGCGCGGTGCGCAGCGGTAATCAGGGGTGATCGTTGTGGACAGCCGTCACGCGCAGGCGCAGCTTGCGGCCGCCGGGCGCGTTCCAGTCGATGCTCTGGCCGATCGCCAGGCCCAGCAGGGCGGTGCCGACCGGGGCCAGCACGGAGACCTTGCCTTCATCGACATTGGCTTCGCGGGGGAAAACCAAGGTCAGGACGTGCTTTTCGCCCGACACTTCATCTTCGCACTCCACGCGCGAATGCATCATGACGATGCCTTCGGGAATCTGGTCCGGCGCCAGCACGGTGGCCCGGTTGAGTTCTTCAGCAAGCGCGAGCGCGGCAGGCGTCTGGCTCAGCGCAGGGGACTCGAGCATGGCGTCCAGGCGGTCCATGTCGAAGGAAGAAACGGTGATCGACGGCGGCAGGCCGCTGGCGGTGTTCATGGTGAAGCTCCTTGGTTGAAAGCCATGCAAAAGGCGGCACCTGCTGGCGCCGCCTGTCTGTATTGTGGGGACAAATGCGGCCGGAATCGACTCCTGCCGATTCCGGGCCGGTGCTGCGGGGGCTCAGCCGTTCAGCGCGGGGCCGGGCAGGGCTGCCGCATCGGACGTGGTGTGCAGCGCATCCAGGGTGAACAGTGCCTGCGGCAAGCGCTTGAACTGGTCGGCCAGCTCCATCAGGAAGTCGTTCATGGCCGAGCTGCGGCGCCAGATCATGGCGATGCGGCG
This sequence comes from Stenotrophomonas pavanii, assembly GCF_900101175.1. Classification (GTDB taxonomy): domain Bacteria; phylum Pseudomonadota; class Gammaproteobacteria; order Xanthomonadales; family Xanthomonadaceae; genus Stenotrophomonas; species Stenotrophomonas pavanii. Next base: position 436,787 of record NZ_FNFQ01000003.1, read on the forward strand.
GCTGGGACGGCCCTCGCCGGTGAAATCGAGCAGGCGGATGTTGTTCGAGCGCGGCACCGGCGGCTGCACCGACAGGCTCGGCAGCAGGGTGATGCCGACGTCGGCGGCGACCATCTGGCGCAGGGTTTCCAGGCTGGTGGCGCGGAATTCGGACTTCTCGTTGGCGCCGAACAGGCGGCAGACTTCCAGCGCCTGGTCGCGCAGGCAATGCCCGTCTTCCAGCAGCAGCAGCTTCTGCGTGGCCAGCTCCTGCACGTCCAGGTGTTCGCGACGGGCCAGCGGGTGGCGGCCGGAGACGGCCAGCAGGAACGGTTCCTCGAACAAGAACTCGGCATGCAGCTGATCATCGATCACCGGCAGCGCCAGCAACGCAGCATCCAGCTTGCCTTCGCGCAGGCGGTCCAGCAGCACGTCGCTCTTTTCCTCGACGAGCAGTAGTTCCAGCTCCGGGAAGCGTTCACGGATGCGCGGAATCACATGCGGCAGCAGGTACGGGCCGAGGGTCGGGAAGATGCCCAGGCGCACCGTGCCGGCTTCCGGGTCGCGGCTGCGTCGCGCCGCTTCCTTCAGTTGTTCCACTTCGGACACGATCACCCGTGCCCGTGCCGCCGCTTCCTGGCCGGCCGGGGTCAGCATCACCTTGCGCGGTGCGCGTTCCACCAGCGGCAGGCCCAGTTCCTCTTCCAGCTTGCGGATCTGGGTGGACAGCGTGGGCTGGCTGACGAAGCAGGAGGCGGCAGCCCGGCCGAAATGCTTGTGGTCGGCCAGGGCTACCAGGTACTTCAGATCACGTAGGTTCATCCTTACACCCCAAGGGTAACGGACCGGCTGACGGCGTGGTTACCCGACAGGCAGACAATGTTCCCGGTGATCTGGGAACGGTGGATCAGGCCGCTTCAGCAACGGCACCGCTGCTGTTGCTCACCGACGAGCGGATCAGGTGGTCGAACGCGCTCAGTGCGGCGGTCGAGCCGGCGCCCATGGCGATGATGATCTGCTTGTAGGGCACCGTCGTGCAATCGCCAGCAGCGAACACACCCGGCAGGTTGGTCTGGCCGCGGTCGTCGATGACGATTTCGCCACGCGGCGAAAGCGCCACCACATCCTTCAGCCACTCGGTGTTGGGCAGCAGGCCGATCTGCACGAAGATGCCTTCCAGCTCGACGCGGTGGGCATCGCCGCCGATGCGGTCCTTGTACACCAGGCCAGTGACCTTGCTGCCGTCGCCCAGCACTTCGGTGGTCTGTGCGCTGGTCAGCACCGTCACGTTGGCCAGGCTGCGCAGCTTCTTCTGCAGCACTTCGTCGGCACGCAGGCTGGAATCGAACTCCAGCAGTGTTACATGCGACACGATGCCGGCCAGATCGATGGCCGCTTCCACGCCGGAATTGCCACCGCCGATCACCGCCACGCGCTTGCCCTTGAACAGCGGGCCATCGCAGTGCGGGCAATAGGCCACGCCCTTGTTGCGGTACTGGTCTTCGCCCGGCACGTTCATCTGCCGCCAGCGCGCGCCAGTGGACAGGATCACCGAACGCGACTTCAGCACCGCGCCGTTCTCCAGCTGCACCTGCACCAGGCCGTCTTCGCCGGCCGGCACCAGCGCGCTGGCACGCTGCAGGTTCATGATGTCCACGTCGTACTCGCGCACGTGCTGTTCCAGCGCCGTGGCCAGCTTCGGGCCCTCGGTTTCCTTCACCGAAATGAAGTTCTCGATGGCCATGGTGTCCAGCACCTGTCCACCGAAGCGCTCGGCGGCGATGCCGGTGCGGATGCCCTTGCGCGCGGCGTAGATCGCCGCTGCCGCACCGGCCGGGCCACCGCCGACCACCAGCACGTCGAAGGCGTCCTTGGCGGCGATCTTCTCGGCGTCGCGCTTGCCGGCATTGGTGTCCAGCTTGGCCACGATCTGCTCGAGGGTCATGCGGCCCTGGTCGAACACTTCACCGTTGAGGTACACGGTCGGCACCGACATGATCTCGCGCTTCTCGACTTCGTCCTGGAACAGGGCGCCGTCGATGGCCACGTGCCGGATGCGAGGGTTGAGCACCGCGGCCAGGTTCAGCGCCTGCACCACGTCCGGGCAGTTCTGGCAGGACAGCGAGAAGTAGGTTTCGAACGCGTACTCGCCTTCCAGGTTCTGCACCTGCTCGATCAGCTCGGCGGTGGCCTTGGACGGATGACCGCCGACCTGCAGCAGCGCCAGCACCAGCGAAGTGAATTCATGGCCCATCGGCAGGCCGGCGAAGGTCAGGTGGATATCCTGGCCCGGCGTGCCCAGGTCGAAGGACGGCACGCGGCCTTGGCCATCGCGCAGGACCTGCAGCGAGATCTTGTCCGACAGGCTTTCCAGGGTCTGCAGCAGCTCCAGCATTTCCTGCGACTTGGCGCCGTCGTCGGCGTGCGCGGTGATCTGGATCGGGCGGGTCACGCGCTCCAGATAGGTCTTCAGCTGCGACTGCAGGTTGGCGTCCAACATCGGTCTTCTCCTGGCTTCAGGCAAACAGGGGGCGTGGCACCGCTGTACAAGGTAGCGGACCAGCTGGGGGTAGGGGTGAACCCAAGACAGCGACCGTGGAAGGGGCTGGCTGGCCAAGGCGGGCGAGCGTTGGCTGTCTTGGGTTCACCCCCACGCCGGCAGAGCACCGGCATGGGGATGAAGGGCGCGCCGTGGCGTGGGGCCATGGCAGGCCGGTACGGCGTTAGATCTTGCCGACCAGGTCCAGCGACGGGGTCAGGGTCTTCTCGCCTTCCTTCCACTTGGCCGGGCACACCTGGTTCGGGTTGGCGGCGGTGAACTGGGCAGCCTTCAGCTTGCGCAGGGTCTCGGAGACGTCACGGGCGATCTCGTTGGAGTGGATCTCCAGGGTCTTGATCACGCCTTCCGGGTTGATGATGAAGGTGCCGCGCAGGGCCAGGCCTTCTTCCGGAATGTGCACGCCGAAGGCGTTGGTCAGCTGGTGGGTCGGGTCGCCGACCAGCGGGAACTGGGCCTTGCCGACGGCCGGCGAGGTCTCGTGCCACACCTTGTGCGAGAAGTGGGTATCGGTGGTGACGATGTAGACCTCGGCGCCGGCCTTCTTGAACTCGGCGTAATGGTCAGCTGCGTCCTCGATCTCGGTCGGGCAGTTGAAGGTGAAGGCGGCCGGCATGAAGATCAGGACGGACCACTGGCCCTTCAGGCTGGCGTCGGAAACCTTGATGAACTCGCCGTTGTGGTACGCGTTGGCTTCGAACGGCTGGATCTGGGTGTTGATGAGAGACATCATTTTTCCTCTTGGTGAAGGGGAGCGGGTGAATCGACAGGAGCTAGGTTACCCATTCGCTGGCGATAAGAACAATGCATTGATTGCATCTATTTAATAGGCGCAGTCTATCGTTAGGCCATGAGCAGGCACTGAACCTTGCCGTGGCCATCCTGCAACTGACTGTGTGACAAGGAAAATCTTCCTCAGCAGGGGAAGACGGCCGATAGCCCGTCCTTATCCCGTGGACGGGGACCTGAACGGATTCCGGTTTTGTAGAGCCGAGCCTGTGGCCGGCTGCTCCAGAAGCAGCCGAGCACGGGCCCGCCTCTACAATTGCGCAATGTCCTTCCAACCCGAACCCTCCCTTCGCCAAGTCGTGGCCGACGCCAGCGCCCGCCTTGGCGGCATCGACGCCCGCCACGAAGCCGAACTGCTGCTGCTGCACGTGCTGGAACGCCCACGCAGCTGGCTGTTCGCGCATGCCACCGATCCGCTGGCCGCCGCCGACCAGGCCGCCTTCGAAACGCTGTTGGTCCGCCGCATGGCCGGCGAGCCGGTCGCCTACCTGACCGGCCGCCGCGGTTTCTGGACGCTGGACCTGGAGGTCGACCCGGCCACGCTGATTCCGCGCCCGGAAACCGAGCTGCTGGTCGAGCTGGCACTGGAGCGCCTGCCGTCAGACCATTCGCTGCAACTGGCTGACCTCGGCACCGGCACCGGTGCGATTGCACTGGCACTGGCCAGCGAACGGCCACAGGCGCAGGTGCTGGCCACCGACGCCAGCCCGGGCGCGCTGGCGGTGGCTGCGCGCAACGCGGCACGCCATGAACTGCGCAACGTCCGCTTCGCCGAAGGCGGGCACGACTGGTATGCGCCGCTGCAGGGGGCACGCTTCGACCTGATTGCCAGCAATCCGCCGTACATCGCCAGCGACGACCCGCACCTGGACGAGGGCGACCTGCGTTTCGAACCGGCCTCTGCGCTGGCCTCGGGCGTGGACGGCCTGGATGACATCCGCCGCATCGTTGACGGTGGTCAGGCGCATCTGCGGCCCGGTGGCTGGTTGCTGATCGAGCACGGATGGGACCAGGGCGCGGCGATCCGCGCGTTGTTCGACGCCGCCGGTTTCGCGGAGGTGGAGACTGCGCAGGACCTTGAGCAGCGCGATCGCATCACCCTGGGCCGGCGACCGGCCTAGAATGGAGGTTCTCCTGCCCCGGCAGGGCATCACCCTGGAGCTGCAAGCATGCGTACGCTGTACCCCGCCATCACCCCCTACGACGTCGGCACCCTGAAGGTCGACGACCGCCACACGCTGTACTTCGAGCAGTGCGGCAACCCGGACGGCAAGCCGGTGGTGATGCTGCATGGTGGCCCGGGTGGCGGCTGCAGCGACAAGATGCGCCAGTTCCACGACCCGTCGAAGTACCGCATCATCCTGTTCGACCAGCGCGGCGCTGGTCGCTCCACCCCGCACGCGGATCTGGTGGACAACACCACCTGGGACCTCGTTGCCGACATCGAGAAGCTGCGCGAGCACCTGAAGGTCGATCGCTGGCAGGTGTTCGGCGGCAGCTGGGGTTCGACCCTGGCCCTGGCCTATGCCGAAACCCATCCGCAGCGCGTGACCGAACTGGTCCTGCGCGGCATCTTCATGCTGCGTCGCTGGGAGCTGGAGTGGTTCTACCAGGAAGGTGCCAACCGCCTGTTCCCGGATGCGTGGGAGCACTACCTCAAGCCGATCCCGTCGGTGGAGCGGCATGACCTGATCTCGGCCTTCCACCGCCGCCTGACCAGCGAAGACGAAGCCACCCGCCTGGAAGCGGCCAAGGCGTGGGCAGTGTGGGAAGGTGCGACCAGCTTCCTGCACGTCGATGACGACTTCATCAACAGCCACGAAGACCCGCATTTTGCGCTGGCGTTTGCCCGCATCGAGAACCACTACTTCGTCAACGGCGGCTTCTTCGAGGTGGAAGACCAGTTGCTGCGCGACGCGCACCGCATCGCCGACATCCCGGGCGTGATCGTGCACGGCCGCTATGACGTGGTCTGCCCGCTGGCCAACGCCTGGGACCTGACCAAGGTATGGCCGAAGGCAAAGCTGGAAATCACCCCGGCGTCGGGCCATTCGGCGTTCGAGGCCGAGAACGTGGACGCGCTGGTGCGCGCGACCGATAGCTTCGCCTGATGGGTAGTGCCGGCCGCTGGCCGGCAACGCCGCACCGGTAGCGCCGGACGATGCCCGGCGCTACCAACCCTCATCCACGCATGGCGTGGATCTACCACAACCTGGTAGTGCCGGCCGCTGGCCGGCAACGCCGCACCGTTGGTGCTGGGCGATGCGCGGCGGCGATTCTCTCCCTTGTTCAAGGCTGTCGCTATTGGCCTTGAACCGGGGCGAGGCGGGCTGGCACCGTGGACGTCCGTGAAATTTTCGGCGACCCCAGCATGTACACCCGCCTGCTGTTGACCAAGGAAAAGGCCTCTCCAACCGATGCATACGTTGGCGGCGGTGCGTTTCTTCCAGAGAACATACCTTGGCCAGCCTGTGTTGAAGGCCGTGCGCTCTTTCACCTGATGGCACTCCCTGCACATTGGTTCTATCCGCAGGGCGTTGCTGAGGATTTCTGGTTCTCAGTCTTCATCCCCACCGATACCTGGGATCATTCCCACTTCCGTCGGCTGCGCGCGGTCAAGGGAACCAGCGACGCAGTTGTGCTCGCATACAGGCGTGGCGGCGCATCCAGAAGCCGATGCATGAGCGACTCGCTTGAGCGCGGCCGTATCGAGCGTGTGGAGTGTTTGGAACCTGACGATGATGAGAACCTGGATTCCAAGCTGGATGGAGTCGATGCATGGCTGCAATCACCTTTGACGTGGAATGGCGGTCGCCGTCGCTTGATGCTCTACGGCGCGGACATCGACGGCATTCTGCCTTCGCACAAAGGCGTGCTGTCCGACGGCATGGCGTATCTGTTCCTCCGGGACAAGCCTGATTTTTCTCCGGGAGGACGCGTCGGGGCGTTCTTTCTCCAATTGGGCTGAATCAGTTTTTTGCTGCGTCCCGCGCTGGCTCTGCACCGAAGTCCACATCCACGCGCGGCGTGGATTTAATGCACTTCGTGGTGTCGGCCGCCGGCCGGCAAACCTGAAATGCTTGGATTCCTGCAGACGCCGGCCAGTGGCCGGCGCTACCGCGAAGCGGATCCCCACCCACGCATGGCGTGGGTCTACCGCAGCCTGGTAGTGCCGGCCGCTGGCCGGCAGACCGGGATCCATTGGAACCGTGCAGGCGCCGGCCAGCGGCCGGCGCTACCAATCCCCGGCCAGCAACGCGTCGGCCAGCACCTGCAGCTTCGGCGAGTGCTGGCGCGACGGAGGGTAGATCAGCGACAGCGCGCGGCTGCGGCCCTCGAACGGCTGCAGCACGCGTTGCAGGCGGCCGTCAGCGAGCGCGTCGGCTACGGCGAAATCCATCACCTGCACGATGCCGATACCGGCGATGGCCGCTTCCACCAGCGGATCGCCGCTGTCGAACACCATCCGCGTCGGTGGCGTGAACTCACGCAGCTGCCCGTCCTGCAGGAACTGCCAGTCCACCAGCCGGCCACTGCGCAGGTTGCGTACCGCCAGGCAGGCATGATCCCGCAAGGCGGCCACATCGTCGGGTGCGCCACAGCGGTCGAGGTAGTCCGGGCTGGCCACCGTCACCCAGCGCAGCGGCCGCAATGGTCGCGCGACGATGCGCTGGTCGGCGATGACGCCGGTGCGCAGCGCGGCATCGAAACCTTCTTCAACCAGATCGACCAGGCGGTCGCTGAGCACCGCCTCCACCTGCAGCTGCGGATGCCGTTGCAGCAACGGCGCCAGCATCGGCACCAGCACCTTGCGCCCGAACATCGAGGGTGCGCTGATCTTCAGGGTGCCCGAGGGCGTGCACGGACGATCGGCCAACTGGCGTTCGGCATCCTCCAGGCCACACAACAGCGGCGCCACCTGATCGACGAACTGGCGGCCATCTGGGGTCAGCGCCACGTTGCGGGTGTTCCGCTGCAGCAGCTTCACTCCCAGCGTGGCCTCCAGCCGGCCGATCGCGCGCGAAAGCCCGGACTGGCTCAGGCCCAGCTGACCGGCGGCCACGGTGAAACTGCGCGCTTCGGCCACCTGCACCAGCATGCGCACCGCATTGAGGTCCATCGAGGTTCCATTCATGCCGAAAATCATGACAGATATGGTGGGTTGGGGGTTTATTGATTGCCCGGCATCAATGAGACTGCGCTCCCCCACCGCACCAGACCGCCGATGCCTCCCCTCAAGTACCCGCGCTGGGCGCTGACCCTGCTGGCCACTGCCCAGCTGATCATCGCCCTGGATGCCACCATCATCTTCGTCGCCCTGCACGACATGGGCCGCGCGCTGCAGATCAACGCGCAGCAGCTGCAGTGGGTGGTCAGTGCCTACACCGTGGCGTTCGGCGGCAGCCTGCTGCTGGGTGGCCGTGCCGCCGACCTGATCGGCCGCCGCCGCTTCTACCGGCTGGGCATGCTGCTGTTCGCACTGGCATCGCTGCTCGGTGCGCTGGCGCCGAATGCCATCCTGCTGATCATCGCGCGCGCGGCGCAGGGCATCGGTGCGGCACTGCTGTTCCCGGCTACGCTGGCGCTGATCAACACGCTGTACGCGGAAGGTCCGGTGCGCAACCGTGCGCTGGCGATCTGGAGCATGGCCAGCGCGGTGGGCCTGGCGCTGGGCACGCTGCTCGGTGGCGTGCTGACCCAGGCGTTCGGCTGGCCGGCGGTGCTGGCCGTGATCGTGCCGCTGGCCACCGCCTGCGCGGTCGCGGCCGGTGCCTGGTTGCCGGCCGATGGCCCGCGTGCGCACGGCCGCTCGTTCGACCTGGCCGGGTGCATCACCGTCACCCTCGGCGGCAGCCTGCTGGTGACCACGCTGGTGCAGGGCCCGGAATGGGGCTGGACCGCGCCGGCCACGCTGGGCTGCCTGCTGTTGTCGGCGCTGCTGCTGGTGGCGTTCGTGCAGATCGAACAACGCAGCCGCGATCCGCTGATGCAGTTCGCGCTGCTGCGCCTGCCCGGCCTGCGTGCCGCGCTGGGCCTGACCTTCGCCTTCATGAGCAGCTACGGCGTGCAGTACTACTTCATGGCGCTGTATTTCCAGGACGGCTACGGCTGGAGCCCATTGCAGGCCGGCCTCGCCTTCCTGCCCGCCACCGCAGTGTGCACGGTCGGCATCCAGCTGGCGGAGTGGACATTGCAGCGCTGGAGCGCGCGCAGGGTGCTGGTGGCCGGGCAGCTGGCCGGCGCCATCGGCATTGCCTGGGTCGCAGCGTCGCTGCCGCATGCAGCGAACTTCTGGCCGCTGCTGCCGGGTGTGGTGGTCATGAGCATCGGCCAGGGCATGACCTGGACCGCGATGTGGATCGTGGCCGGGCAGGGCGTGCCGGCTGCGCAGCAGGGCGTGGCCTCCGGCATGGCAGCCACCGCGCAGCAGATCGGCGGTGCGCTGGGCCTGGCGGTGCTGGTGATGGTGGCCAACGCCGATGCCGGCGCCGCCGGTTCGCCGAGTGCACTGGCCGGGCTGGTGCGCGCCGAATACGGCGCCGCGTTGTTCGCCCTGCTGGGTGTGGCGATCGCACTGGGCCTGCGCCCGGCGCCGGTGGCGGTGGTGCCGGCCGCTGGCCGGCAAACGCTCTGATCCAACGATCCGGAGGTTGCCGGCCAGCGGCCGGCACTACCGGTTCGGCATGGATACACGCGCGTTCAACCCAGCGCCAGCAGCTCCGGTTGCAGCGCACTGAAGATCCGCGCCAACCGCTCGGCCCAGGCCTGCTGCCCGGCGACGCCGGCGATCAGGTCCTGGCGGATCTCCAGTTCCACGTGCACCAGGCCACGGCCTTCGCCATGCACCGGTACCGCGTAGTCGCTGGTACTGCTGACCGAATACGGTTCGTTGTCACCCACCACCAGGTCGCCTTCGTCACGCAGCGCCTGCAGCAGGACATGCGCGAAGCGCGTGTCCCGGTGGTACAGCACGCCGGCATGCCACGGCCGCTGCGTGCCGTTCATCGCCGGGGTGAAGCTGTGCATCATCACCAGCAGGGTGGGGCGGCCGGCATCGCGGCGTACATCCAGCTCTGCGTCGATGCGCGCGTGGTAGGGCGCGTGGATCGCATCGATGCGCTGCTGGCGCTGCGCCGCCGACAGCCCGGCATTGCCCGGTACCACGGTGTGGTCGCTCACCTCCGGGATCAGCGTGGGCGAGGCCAGCGGGCGGTTGCAGTCGATCAGCAGCCGCGAATAGGTCTGTTCGATCGCCCACGCATCCAGCCGTTCGGCCAGTGCGCGGGTAGTGCCGGCGATGCCGATGTCCCAGCCGATGTGGCGATCCAGCTCGGCCTGCGCCAAGCCCAGGCCGGCCAGCGCGCGCGGCACCTGCTGCCCGGCGTGGTCGGCCAGCAGCAGGTACGGCGAAGCGCCCTGCGGCCGGTGCACGGTGTAGACCGCAGGATCGCCGGCCCCCAGCAATGCCGGCACGGGGTGCAGGTCGGCATCAGCCACGCGGGCGCCCGTCCAGGTGGTGCTCGATCATCCACAGCCCGGCCCAGAGCTTGGCATCCAGCTCGTAGCCTTCGCCCATCTTCTGTACCAGCCAGGCGGCGGCCTGGCTGCGCGGAATCTCGTGCACGGTGATGTCTTCGCTGTCATCACCGCCACCGTCGCCGATGCGGCGCAGGCCGGTGGCGCGCACGAAGGCGATCTTCTCGCTGCTGGCGCCGGAGGAGGTGGGGCCAATCATCAGCACTTCGGCATGGTCGGCGGTCCAGCCGGTTTCTTCTTCCAGCTCGCGCACGGCCGAGACTTCGATCGACTCGCCGGCGTGGATGTCGCCGACCAGGCCGGCCGGCATCTCGATGGTGGGGGCCTGCAGCGGTACGCGGAACTGTTCGACGAACAGCACCTTGTCCTCCGGGGTCACTGCGATGATGATCGCGGCCAGGCCGCCGGCATGGGTGCGTTCGCTGTATTCCCAGGTGCCACGCACCACCATGCGCTGGTACTTGCCTTCATAGACGACACGCGGGGCTTCGGTGTTGCGCTGGCTCATGCGGGCTCGCTGGAATTGGAAAAGGAAGGAGTGGGAACGGGGTCGGCCACGCCGGCGGCACCGAACAGCCGGCGGCGGGTCATCGGGCCGAAGCGCAGGGTCTGGCACAGGCCATCGAGCAGTTCCGGGTCGGCCGGCTGGCGCAGCAGGCCGGGTTGGCTGCCCTCCAGCGGCGCGTCCAGCGCGATGGTGGTCAGCTGGCGCCAGAGCTGGGCGTGCTCGCGCTGCTCGCGCAGGCGCACGGCCATCTGTGCAGCGCCACGCAGGCGCAGGAACGGCACCTCGTCCAGGCGTTCGAACAGCGCATCCATGCTGCCGAAGTGAGCCAGCAGCACGGCGGCGGACTTGCTGCCGACACCACTGACCCCGGGAATGTTGTCCACGGCATCACCGCACAGCGCCAGGTAGTCGGCGATCTGGTGCGCGTGCACGCCGTGCCGGGCCTTCACCCCGGCCACATCCCAGCGCTGGTTGCGGGCGTAGTCCCACTGCTCGTCGTGGTCGGCCAGCAGCTGCGACAGGTCCTTGTCGGCGGAGATGATCACCCCGCGATGGCTGCTGCGGTGGACGTGCAGGGCACTGCCGATCAGGTCGTCGGCCTCGTAGTCGTGATGGGCCAGGACCGCCAGGCCCAACGCCGCGCACAGCGCCTTGCAGTGCACGAACTGGCGCTTGAGCGCCTCCGGTGCCGGATCACGGTTGGCCTTGTAGGCCGGATACAGGCGGTGGCGGAAACCGCTGTCGAGCGCTTCGTCGAAGGCGATGGCGATGTGCTGCGGGCGCTCGCGTTCCAGCAGGTCCAGCAGGAAGCGGGCGAAGCCGTGCACGGCATTGGTCGGCCAGCCCTGCGCGTCCTGGAACTGGTCCGGCAGCGAGTGCCAGGCGCGGAACACGTAGATGCTGGCATCGACCAGGTACAGCGACGGCGGCGGTGCCGGCAGGGTCATGCCGGCGGCGTCCAGTCCCGCAGCAGGGTTGCCGGGTCGGGGCGCTCGCGCTCGGGCACGTCGGCCCTGGCGGTGCCGATGTGGATGAAGCCGGCGATGCGTTCGCCCTCGACCAGGCCCAGGTGGGCCTGCACGACCGGATCGAAGGCCATCCAGGCCGTCAGCCACTGTGCGCCGAAGCCCAGCGCCTGCGCGGCCTGCAGCAGGGCGAAGCAGACGCAGCCGGCGGTCATCAGCTGCTCCTGCTCGGGCACCTTCGGGTCCGGGCGCGGGCTGGCCACCACCACGATCACCAGCGGGGCGTGGCTGAAACGCTGGCGGTCCTTCTCGAACACGGCCTCGCCGGCATGCGGGTCGCGCTGGCGGCTGCGTTCGGCCAGGAAGTCGCCCAGAGTGTGACGTGCATCGCCGGCGATCTTCAGGAAGCGGAACGGTACGCGCTTGCCGTGGTCGGGCACGCGTACGGCCGATGCCAGCATCCGCTGCAGCGTGGCCGGGTCCGGGCCGGGCTCGCCCAGTTGCCGCGAAGGCACTGAGCGGCGGGCATCCAGGGCGAGCAGGGCAGCGGGGTCGGGCATGGAGTCTGAACCGGTCATCACGGGGGTTTGATTATAGTCGGGGTGGTCAATGACGCCGTCTGTGTCGCGTCCGGCCTCTGAATACCAAACTGTGATGAACGTCATGCCACTGACGGGGAATGAACGATCGCTTCCCCTCGCCTCGCAGGCCTTGCACGGCTTACGATACCCCTCTTGCCGGGCCGCCGGTCATGAGGTTTGAAGTGAGGACTGTTTCACTGTCCGTGACGGGCTGGCCGGCCTACCATCGACGTACCGGTACATGGGGTGTGCCGGTCGTCGCGATGTCCATGGTGTCTGTCGTACCAGAGAAGGTGGGGAGCCTTCCCGAATGATGAGCGTGCCCACACCGATGGGATCGCCGGGCCGTGACCCGGCCCAGCTCCAGCTTGCCCGGGACATGGTCCTGCCCGCGCTGTGCCAGGCCTTCGGGGCCGCACTGGCGCGTTTCGACGATGCCCTGTTCGACCGTGCCGGCAATGCCGGCTCGTCGCAGTTGCTGTTCCTGGATGCGATGCGCGAGCTGCGCCGGCGTCGCGAGGACATCGCCGGCGCCTTCGCCGGCCACCTGCAGCAGGCCTGGGCGGCATTGGCCGCCGGTGAGCCGCTGTCGGCCGAGGCGACCCTGTCCGGGCCGGCCGAGGACGGCTTGAGCCTGCTGGCCGAGCATGTGCTGGAATCACGGTTGGCGGTGCGCAATTTCGCCACCGTACTGCTGCGTGACTTCAAGCCGGTGCTGGCACGGCTGGACCGCCGCCTGGGCCGCTTGATCGGCGGCGTCGAACTGGACGCGGACCATAATCCGATCAGCCCCGAGCATCTGGGCGTGGCCATCCACGAAGCCTTTGCCGGCTGTGAACTGGCCCCGGAAGTGCATCTGGTGCTGATCAAACTGTGCGAGCGCGACCTGCGCGCACCGGTCGGCCGCATCTACGAGAAGCTGGACGAGCAACTGGCTGCGGCTGGCGTGATGTCGCAGTTGGGCACTCCGCAGCGCCCACCGCCGCCGGCGCCGGATCCGCGCATGGCCGGGATGCTGGATGACCTGGTCGAGCAGCGCCACGGCGCGGGCTTCGATCCGGGCTTCAGCGATGACGAGCAGGCGGCACCGGCCTGGGCGCAGCGCTTCGCCGCCCGCTGGTCCGAGCGCCGCGGGCATATGCAGCAGCACCTGGGCGGCGATGACGGCGCCACCGGCGAGGCCTACGCCGGCCAGCAGGGCATGCTGCTGGAAGCGCTGCACGAACTGCTGCAGCAGACCCGCCACGTGCGTGAGGACGCCACGTCTGCGGCACAGGTGGCGGTCGGCCAGCAGCGACCGCTCAGCCAGCGCGAAATGATGTCGGTGCTGTCGCTGCTGCAGGCCACGCCGAGCGCGACCCTGCGCGCGGCCATCGGCGAGGACGGCGAATCGCTGGCGCAGCGGCTGAAGAGCGAAGTGCTGTCCAGCGCCACCCAGCTTGGCGTCGATCCGGGCCAGACCCGCCTGGACCCGCAGGACGAGGACGCCATCGATCTGGTCGGCATGCTGTTCGACGTGATGCTGGACGAGCGTGAACTGGAGGGCCGCTCACGCGAACTGATCGGCCGCCTGGTGGTGCCTTTCGTCAAGGTGGCCATGCTCGACCGCCGCATGTTCGTGCAGAAGACCCATCCGGCGCGCAAGCTGCTCAACTCGCTGGCCGAGGCCTGCGAGGGCAACACCGGCGAAAGCCAGGCCGAGCGCATGCTGATGGCCAAGGTCGAAGAGATCATCGAGCGCCTAGTGGCCGAGTTCAACGAGAACCTGGCGATCTTCCTGACCCTGGAAGAGGAATTCCGCGAGTTCCTGGTGCAGCATCGCCGCCGCGTGGAAATCGCCGAGCGCCGTGCCGCCGAAACGCAGCGCGGCCAGGAAAAACTGGAAATGGCCCGCACCCGCGCCGGCGCCGAGCTGGACCGCCGTATCGGCGATGCCAGCCTGCCGCCGGCCATTGCCGAATTCCTGCGCCAGCCGTGGCAGCACCACCTGACCCTGGCGCTGCTGCGCGAGGGCGAAGAAGGCGCCTCGGTGGCCGAGGCATTGAGCCTGGGCGACGGCTTGCTGGAGGAAGTGGCCGAGGCGCGCCGCCAGATCGTCGGCAAGCCGTGGCTGCAGGCCTGGCAGCCGGTGTTGGCCAAGGTGTTTGCCAGCGTCGGTGTGCACGGCGATGCGGCCACCGGGGCGATTGACGCCCTGCATGACACGCTGCAGGGCATCGCCGAGTCGCGGCCGGAACTGCAGCGCGCGCTGCCCGAGCTGCCGCAGGTGGCGCTGCCGGCGCCGCCGGTCGCTGAATCGCCAGCGGTGGAACTGGGTGGCCAGATCGACGCCGATGATTTCGACAATGCCGATGCCGACCGCTTCCGCCGCATGGAAATCGGCAACTGGCTCGATTTCGTCGACAAGGACGGCAAGGTGCAGGCCGGCAAGCTGTCCTGGGTCAGCCCGATCTCTTCGCGCCTGCTGTTCGTCAACCGTCGCGGCGTGCGCTTCTGCGTGGCCTCGCCGGAAGAACTGGCGGTGATGGTGCGGCTGGGCCGCCTGCGCGCCCATGTGGATGATGGTGCCTTCGACAGCGCCATGCAGGGGGTGATCGACCGCCTCGACCCGGGCAGCGCCACGCTGCACTGAGCGCGGGCCGCCTGCTAGGATCGGGAAAACTCACCGATCAGCGGGGACCTGCATGGCCGTGGCGTTGCTGGGGATCAAGGAGACCGCGCCGGGCGAACGGCGCGTGGCGTTGACGCCGGAAACCGCGCGCAAACTCGGCGCGCTGGGCATAACGGTCTGGTACGAGGCTGGCGCCGGCCTGGCCGCCGGCTTCACCGATGCGGCCTATGACGATGCCGGCGCACGCGTCTTCGATGCGGGGCGCTGGCCCGAGATCGATATCCTGCTGTGCGTGCAGGCACCTGCGGCGGCAGTGCTGGAGCAGCTCAAGCCCGGGGCCAGCGTGGTCGGCCTGTTGACCCCGGCCAGTGATCCGGCGCTGGCGGCGCTGGCGGACAGCGACCGCCTGTACCTGTTCCCGCTGCAGCAGCTGCCGCGTACCACCCGCGCGCAGGCAATGGATGTACTCAGCTCGCAGGCTGGCATGGCCGGCTACAAGGCGGCGCTGATCGCCGCCGAGCGCGCGCCACGCTTCTTCCCGATGTTGACCACTGCCGCCGGCACCGTGCGCCCGGCCAAGGTGCTGGTCATCGGCGCCGGCGTGGCGGGCCTGCAGGCCATCGCCACCGCACGCCGTCTCGGTGCGCAGGTGGAAGGGTTCGACGTGCGCCCCGAAACCCGTGAGCAGATCCAGTCCCTGGGCGCGCGCTTCCTCGATCTCGGGGTGAGTGCGGCGGGCGAGGGCGGGTACGCGCGGGCGCTGACCGATGACGAGCGCGCCGAGCAGCAGCGTCGGCTGTCCGACCACCTGCGCGGCGTGGACGTGGTGATCTGCACGGCCGCCGTACCGGGCCGCCCGGCGCCGACGATCGTGACTGCCGCGATGGTGGAAGGCATGGCCACCGGCAGCGTGATTGTCGATCTGGCCGCCGAGAGCGGCGGCAACTGTGCACTGACCCGGCCGGGGCAGTGCATCGAGCACCAGGGCGTGACCATCGATGGCCCGCTGGGCCTGGCCAGTCGCGGTGCGACGCAGGCCAGCGAGATGTATGCGCGCAACCTGCTCAACTTCGTTGCGCTGTTCGTGCGCGAAGGCCAGCTCGGGTTCGACTGGGACGACGAGCTGCTGGCGAAGACCCGCTGGCAGGCGTGAATGACAAGGGTCAGATCCCTTTGCCTCTGGCAAAGGGATCTGACCCCGAACGTGCGGCGGGTCATCCCGGGGTCGGATCCCTTTGCGTCAGCAAAGGGCTCTGACCCCGTCCCCGGGGCCTTACCGCGGCTTCGCTGGCGGCGGGTTGTCGCGCACCCAGTCCCGGCGCTGCTCCGGCGTCATCTGCGACCAGCGCTCGCGCAGCGCGTCGCGCTGTGCCGGCGGCATGTCGCGCATCTGCCCGAACAGGGCGCGTGCCTGCTCGCGCTGTTCCGGGCTCATGTGCTCGAAGCGGCGCAGGCCACGGCGGGCCTTGTCGCGTTCCTCCGGGCTCATCGATTGCCAGCGCTGGCCATGCGAGAGCATGCGCTGGCGCTGGCCGGCATCGGCACTGTTCCAGCGGTCGCGCAGCGGCGCCAGCAGGGACTCACGCTGGGATTCGCTCAGCTGCTCCCACGCAGGCAGCGTGGCGCCCGGCGCAGGGCGTGCAGCAGGCGCGGGCGCTGCGCTCTGCGCCAGCGCCGGGACGGCCGGCAGCAGCGACAGGGTCAACAGCAGCGGCAGGGTAGGCAGTCGGGACATGATTCACTCCATCGCCAGGTCGGTATCGCCCAGCCACAGGTACAGATCGGGATTCTCGTCGTACAGCGCGCTGTTGTCTTCCACCGCCGCCGTCGGCACTACGGTCGCGGGCCCGGAATGCAGGCCCAGGCCGCTGAACTGCACGCCGACAGCCAGCGCCACCACCAGCGAACAGGCACTGGCCAGCCACCAGCGCCCGCGCCCGCGGTGGATGGCCGTGGCGCCGTGGCGCGCCTGGCGCAGCCGCGCCAGCGTGGCCGGCGACAGCGCCTGCAGCGACTGCGCGTGCAGGCGGCGCAGGGTGTCATCGGATGGCAGGGAGCGGTTCACGGTCGGGTCTCCAGATAGTCCTGCAGCGCCTGCCGGGCGCGTGCCAGATGGGTCTTTACCGCGCCTTCGCTGCAGCCCATGGCGCGGGCGGTGGTGGCGCCGTCCAGGTCCTGCAGCACGCGCAGGGTGAAGGCTTCGCGCTGGCGGGCGGGCAGGGTGCGCAACGCCTCCACCAGCTGCTGGTACTGCTGGCGCTGTTCGTGCGCCTGCGCCGGGTCCGGGCCGGGGTCGGCCCAGTCGATCCCGCCGCCGTCGGCGTCCGGGGTGTCGCGCCAGAACGGCAGGCGGAAGCGGCGCCGGCGCTGCATGTCGATCACGCGGCGGCGCAGGATGCTCCAGAACAGCGGTGCCCATTCGGCAGCCGGCTTGTCGGCGTAGTCCAGCATGCGCAGCAGCGCATCCTGCACGGCGTCCATCGCGTCTTCGCGCTGGCGCAGGCCGGCCTCGGCGAATCGGAACGCACGCGGGCCGACATTGGCCAGGAACGCTTCCAGCGAGGCCGGCAGGGCCTCGGTCTCGGCGCTCGGGGGGACAGGGCTGCTCACCAGCACAGGGTACGGTTCCTCGCTCGGGGTCACCATCGACAACGCGTGAGCGCTGCCGCGGTTGACGCCGGGTGCGCGCGGGTTCAGCCCATGGTTATGATGGGGCGACGAAGACAGAGCAGGAGCGTTGCCGGTGAGTGACGGGTTCGTGGCGCTGTACATCTTCATGCTGGCGGCCATCGCCGGCCACGTGATCATTTCGCGGGTGCCGGTGATCCTGCACACCCCGCTGATGTCGGGCTCCAACTTCATCCACGGCATCGTGCTGATCGGTGCGATGGTGGTGCTGGGGCATGCGCAGACGCCGCTGGAAAAGGCGCTGGGCTTCCTGGCCGTGGTGCTCGGCGCCGGCAACGCCGCCGGTGGCTACGTGGTCACCGCGCGCATGCTGGAAATGTTCAAGCCGAGCGCGCCCAAGGGCGGCAAGGACGAACCGAAGGAGCCGCAGGCTTGAACATCAGCACCGTCGAACTGCTCGATTGGCTGGTCAAGGCCAGCTACCTGGTCGCCGCCACGCTGTTCCTGCTCGGCCTGCAGCGCATGGCCTCGCCGCTGACCGCGCGCAGCGGCATCCGCTGGGCCGGGCTGGGCATGCTGCTGGCCACCGCAGCCACGTTCTTCCTGCCCGAACTGCACAACGTGCCGTTGATCCTGGTGGCACTGCTGCTGGGCGCGGGCCTGGCCTGGTGGTCGGCCGGCAAGGTTGCCATCACCGACATGCCGCAGATGGTGGCGCTGTACAACGGCATGGGCGGTGGCTCGGCGGCGGCGATCGGTGCGGTGGAACTGCTGCGCTATGCCTTCCTGGCCCACCGCGATACCAGCCACTGGAGCGCGCAGGCGCTGGCCGACCTGGCCGCGCGCCAGCCGTCGGGCACGATGCTGCTGCTGGCGGTGGTCGGCGCGGCGATCGGTGCGGTGTCGTTGTCCGGTTCGGTGATCGCCTGGGCCAAGCTGGATGGACGCCTGGACAAGCGCGTGACCTGGCCGGGCCAGCAGGTGATGAACCTGCTGGTGGCCCTGGCGGTGGTGGTGCTGGCGATCATCGCTGCCAGTACGCTCAGCACCTGGGCGATCGTCGCTTTCTTCGTGCTGGCGCTGGCACTGGGCGTGCTGATGACGTTGCCGATCGGTGGCGCCGACATGCCGGTGGTGATCTCGCTGTACAACGCGTTCACCGGCCTAGCGGTGTCGTTCGAAGGTTATGTGCTCGGCAACGAGGCACTGATCATCGCCGGCATGATGGTCGGCGCGGCCGGCATCCTGCTGACCCGGTTGATGGCCAAGGCGATGAACCGGCCGATCCGCAATGTGCTGTTCTCCAACTTCGGCGGCGGCGCCGGTGGCGAAGCACAGGCGATCACCGGTTCGCAGAAGCCGATCGAAGCGGCCGACGTGGCTGCGATGATGGCCTTCGCCGAGCGCGTGGTGATCGTGCCCGGTTACGGCATGGCCGTGGCGCAGGCCCAGCACAAGATCTGGGAACTGGCGCAGCGGCTGGGCCAGCGCGGGGTGAAGGTGAAGTTCGCCATCCACCCGGTCGCCGGACGCATGCCCGGGCACATGAACGTGCTGCTGGCCGAAGCGGGCGTGCCCTACGACCTGATCGCCGACATGGACGACATCAACCCGGAATTCGCCAACACCGACGTGGTGCTGGTGATCGGTGCCAACGACGTGGTCAATCCGGTGGCGCGCACTGACCCGGCCAGCCCGATCTACGGCATGCCGGTGCTGGACGTGGTCAACGCGCGCAACGTGGTGGTGATCAAGCGCGGCAAGGGCACCGGCTTCGCCGGCATCGAGAATGCGCTGTTCTATGCCGACAACACCCGCATGCTGTATGGCGATGGTGCCGAAGCGGCCGCCTCGCTGGTGAGCGAACTGAAGGCGCTCGACGGCGGGCATTGAGGACCGGGGTCGGTTCCCTTTCCGCAGGAAAGGGCTCTGGCCCCTTTGCCGGCCAGCGGCCGGCACTACCGGATCCACGCGTGGCGGCCGCGCCTGGCAGGTGCGGACCTGGGTCCGCACGCTTTTGCCGGCCAGCGGCCGGCACTACCGGATCCACGCGTGGTGGCCGCACCTGGTAGGTGCGGACCTGGGTCCGCACGCTTTTGCCGGCCAGCGGCCGGCACTACCCGCCCATCCGCGCGTGGCGTGGATCTACGCGATCAGCGCGCCAGGCAGGCGCCTACGGCAACGGCCACGGCCAGCCACAGCCATTCGATCGTGCCGTTGGCGAGGGTGATCAGGGTCCAGGCCAGGTGCGGCCCCATCCGCATCGTGGCGTCCCACAGGTCCAGGCCGATCGAACCGCCCATCCAGGCGCTGGCGATGGCCCAGTTGGCCACCGCGGCCACCAGCAGGGTGCCCAGCACGACCAGGGCGACGCGCAGCCGGCCCGGGCCCAGCGTGCCCAGGCGCAGCATGAACACCAGTTCCAGGGCGGCCAGCACCGCCATCCAGCCGACCTGGCGGCCGGTGATCAGCGCCAGCACCATCCAGGCGAGGGGAGCAACAAGCAGGCCCAGCAACAGCATGAGGGGCCAGAGCCAGGTCACGGTCCTGGCACGCGCGGCATTGGAGGACATCGAAGCTCCCTGAAGATCACCCACAGGATACTGTGGTTTGCCGCAGTGCACCGGCGGTGCCGGGGCGGCTGGGCTAGAATGCCGTCTTGCGTGGCCATGGCCACGGCCCCATATCGGTCCCCATGTATTCCCGTAGCAGCGAACCTGTCCACTTCGAACGCGATTGCGAGGCCGTGATGGTCCCGCAGGGCGACACCGTGACCCTGCCCGCCGGCAGCTATGGGTACATCACCCAGGCGCTGGGCGGCAGTTATTCGGTGTTCGTCGAGGGCAACCTGTTCCGCATCGCCGGCAAGGACGGCGACGCCATCGGCAAGGAAGCACCGGCACCGCTGGAGCTGCCGGCCGACGCCACCGATGAACAGGTGGAACAGCTGGTGTGGCAGCAGCTGCGCACCTGTTTCGACCCGGAAATCCCGGTCAACATCGTCGAACTGGGCCTGGTCTATGAAGTCGAGATCAAGCACCTGGACGAGGGCAAGCGCGAGATCGACGTGAAGATGACCCTGACCGCGCCGGGCTGCGGCATGGGCGAGATCCTGGTCGACGACGTGCGCAGCAAGCTCGAGATGATCCCGACGGTGGCCGAGGCCGACGTCGACCTGGTGTTCGACCCGCCGTGGAACCAGCACATGATGTCCGAGGCGGCCCGGCTCGAGACCGGCATGCTTTGACCCAGGGCCCGCAGTGACGCGGGCCCGGCACTACCCGCAACCAGAACAGGAATCCTCCGGTGTCCCAGTCCATCCCCAGCTTCGCCGTCACCCGTTCGGACCACCCGCGCAGCGCTGAAGAGCGCGCCAAGATCCTGGAGAAGCCGGGCTTCGGCCTGCACTTCACCGATCACATGGTGGAAGTGCGCTGGGACAAGGATGCCGGCTGGCACAACGCCAACGTGCGCGCCTACGGCCCGCTGCAGCTGGACCCGGCCGCGGCCGTGCTGCACTACGGCCAGGAGATCTTCGAAGGCATCAAGGCTTACCGCCATGCCGACGGTTCGATCTGGACCTTCCGCCCCGATGCCAACGGCCGTCGCCTGCAGCGTTCGGCGCAGCGCCTGGCGCTGCCGGAACTGCCGGTGGAGATCTTCGTCGAATCGCTGAAGCAGCTGATCGCCGTCGACAGCGACTGGGTGCCGTCCGCCGATGAGTCGAGCCTGTACTTCCGCCCGTTCATGATCGGCGACGAAGCCTTCCTCGGCGTGCGCGGCGCGCACAAGGCCGGCTACTACGTCATCGCCAGCCCGGCCGGCCCGTACTTCGCCAAGGGCGTGGCCCCGGTGTCGATCTGGTTGTCCACCGAATACGCGCGTGCGGCCAAGGGCGGCACCGGCGCCGCCAAGTGCGGTGGCAACTACGCGGCCTCGCTGCTGCCGCAGCAGAAGGCGCAGGCGCAGGGCTGCTCACAGGTGCTGTTCCTCGACCCGGTCGAAGGCAAGTACCTGGAAGAACTGGGCGGCATGAACGTGTTCCTGGTCTACAAGGACGGCACGCTGGTCACCCCGGAACTGTCCGGCAGCATCCTCGAGGGCATCACCCGCGAGAGCATCCTGCAGCTGGCCCGCGACCGCGGCATGAAGGTCGAAGAGCGCAAGGTCAGCATCGACGAGTGGAAGGACGGCGTGGCCTCCGGTGCGATCAGTGAAGTGTTTGCCTGCGGTACGGCGGCGGTGGTTACCCCGATCGGCCAGCTGAAGGGCGAAGGCTTCGCGGTGGGCGACATCAACGCCCCGGCCGGCGAAGTGACCATGTCGCTGCGCAAGGAGCTGACCGACATCCAGTACGGCCGCCTGCCGGACCGCCACAACTGGCTGGTCAAGCTGGGCTGATCGCCCACGCTCAACTGGAGAGCCGAGCCTACGCTTGGCGGCGTTGTTCCTGGAAAGCCCGTCCCTGTGACGGGCTTTCTGCGTTGTGGGGCCTCCAGATCGCTGCAGAGGACTGCTTGACGCAAATAGGTTTGCAGTGCAAACTATATTCAAGTGGCCACGATGGAGCGTGTCATGCAGCAGCCGTCCGTCATTGATCCTTCCTCGCGCCTGCAGGCGTTGACCCGTGAATACTCGCGTTACTCGCGCAGTGCCGGTGGCCTGTCGGCGATCGCGGGTGGTGTCGCCTGTCTGGCCTCCTTCCTTGCGGGCGCGCTGTTGCCGACCACCCTGGCACTGCGCGTCGCGCTGATCGCCGTCCCGGTGCTGTGGATCGTTGGCAAGCAATGGCTGGCGCGCCGCTACTACCAGCGGCTGGGCCAGGTCGAGGAGCAGGTGACGCCGGCCGAGCGCAACTTCCAGCGCTTCTTCATCGCCTTCACCGCCTTGGTGAGCGTGCTGGTGATCGGCAGCGTGCTGCCCAGGCTGGCGCCGATGGGTGAATTGCCCTGGGATCTGCGCGCCATCGGCTACCTGGCCGTGGTGGCGCTGCTGCCCTGGGTAGTGTGGCGCTGGCTGCGTACACCGCTGGAGTTCATCGTGGGTGTGTTCCTGCTGTGCCAGGCCGCGCTGGCCTTCACCGGGCAGACCTACGATTTCGGGCTGAGCACTGCGGTGTTCCCACTGGCGTCCATTGCGCTGATCGTGGTCGGCTGGCGTGACCACCAGCGGTTCCACCGCCTGCAGGCGGAAATGCGCGCGTTCATGGCCGGACGGACGCTCGTCGAATGACCCGCTTGCCTGATTCGCGCGCGCTGCTCCAGCTCGACCGCCTGATCCACGAACCGGCGCGCCTGCTGATCCTGTCGATCCTGGCCGGCGCCGAGTCTGCCGAGTTCGGCTTTGTCGAACATCTCAGCGGGTTGAGCAAGGGCAACCTGTCCAGCCACCTGAGCAAGCTGGAGGCAGCCGGCCTGGTCGCCATCGAAAAGTCGTTCCGCGGCAAGCGCCCGCTGACCACCCTGCAGTTGACGCCACTGGGGCGCACCGCCCTGGCCGAGTACCGCACGCAGCTGGCGGCGATCGTCGCCGGCATTCCCGATCCGGATCGAAAGGACGCCTGACATGACATTGCTCCCGCGCCTGTTTGCAGTTCTGGTTGTTTCCTTCTCTGCCCTCACCGGTGCCGCCGCGGCCACAGATCCGCGCCAGCAGGGAGCCACGCTGACCGCGCAGTTCTATGAGGGCCACATCGACGCCCTGTGGGAACGGATGACGCCACAGATGCGGGCGGGGCTGCAGTCCCCGCAGAGCCTGGTGGCGCTGCGCGAGCAGGTGCTGGCAGGCTGGGGCGCAGAAACCGAGCTGGTCAGCGAGAAGGTCGAGAAGGCTGAGGGATACGACACCTATCTGCGGCAGGCGCGCTTCGCCAAGAGCCAGGCCATCATCCAGGTGCTGTGGGCCATCGACGCTGACGGGCGGATCGCCGGCTTCTACATCCGCCCGCTACAGACCACGCCGCCGCAGGCCGCGGCGAGCGGGTTCCTTGACTACCAGACCCGCACACGGCTGCAACTGCCGTTCAAAGATGAATTCTTCGTGTTCTGGGGCGGCCGCAGTGTCGAACAGAACTACCATGCGGCCCACGCCGGCCAGCGCTTCGCGATGGACCTGCTGGTGGTCCGCGATGGCCGTTCCCATGGTGGAGAGGGTCAGCGCAACGAGGACTATTTCTGCTTTGGCCGGCCAATCCTCGCGCCGGCCGACGGCACGGTGGTGGAGGTGGTCGAGGGCGTCGCCGACAACGTGCCAGGCCAGATGAACGCTGCCCAGCTCACCGGCAACCGCGTCATCCTCGATCACGGCAATGACGAGTACTCGGTGCTGGCGCACCTGCGCCAGGGCAGCGTGCGCGTTGCACAGGGGCAGGTCGTCCGCAGCGGCACGCACCTCGGTGACTGTGGGAACAGCGGCAATTCCTCCGAACCGCACCTGCACTACCAGCTGCAGGCCGGGCCTGCGTTCGGGGTCAGCGCGGCGCTGCCGGCCCAGTTCTCCGGCTATGTGGCCGACGGCCAGCCGGTCGCGCGCGGCGAACCGGTCAAGGGGCAGCACATCCGGCCTGGCGGCGCTGCACACATCGAATAGTCCCTGCACTCGAACGGGGCAGCACGAGGGCCGCGCCGATGCTGCGCGGCCATCGGCGTGGAAGTGCACGCCGATGTCGGCAAAGTCATCGGCGGACAGGACAACGCCCAGTCAGGTGCGTGCAGGGCGTGAGAAAGTCCTTCACCTTCACAAACCCTCGACCCGAAAAGTCTCATATCAGACATTTCATCTTGCTGAAAAGACGCTGAAAATCTTGTGGTGTCCGCTTTTGGTCATTAGCGTCATGTGCACGGCGGATCGATAGGGGGATCCGCTGGCCCGCCGGACTTCGAACCTCGCCAACGCAAGCCAGCCCAGGGTTCGGGCCGGTGCTTCTGCCGATTCCGGCATTCACACCACTAGAAAGGGAAATACGATGTCCCAGGTAACGCAACCGCGTGTGCGTCGAGTGTGGGTGGTCCTTGGTGCGTCCGTTCTGTCATCGCTGCTGCTGGCCACGCCTGCGCTGGCCGGTGACGTCCAGCTCAGCGGCCTGCAGTCCGCGCCGACGCACCAGCGCTTCATCGTGAAGTACCGCGACGGCAGTGCGCCGGTGGCCAACACCACTGCACTGGCGTCTTCGCTGAAGAGCGCCGCCGCCGGCCTGGCCAGCAGCCAGGGGCGCGCGCTGGGCCTGCAGGAAGTCCGCAAGCTGGCCGTGGGCCCGACCCTGGTCAGGACCGATCGCCCGCTCGACCAGGCCGAATCCGAGCTGCTGATGCGCAAGCTCGCTGCCGACCCGAACGTGGAATACGTCGAAGTCGACCAGATCATGCGTGCGACGCTGACCCCGAACGACACCCGCTTCAGTGAACAGTGGGGCTTCGGTACCTCCAATGCGTCGATCAACGTGCAGCCGGCCTGGGACAAGGCCACCGGCACCGGCGTCGTGGTGGCCGTGATCGACACCGGCATCACCAACCATCCCGATCTCAACGCCAACATCCTGCCCGGCTATGACTTCATCAGCGATGCCGCGATGGCGCGCGATGGCGGCGGCCGCGACAGCAACCCGAACGACGAAGGCGACTGGTATGGCGCCAACGAGTGTGGCTCGGGCATCCCGGCGTCCAACTCCAGCTGGCACGGCACCCACGTCGCCGGCACCGTGGCGGCGGTGACCAACAACAGCACCGGCGTGGCCGGCACGGCGTTCAACGCCAAGGTCGTTCCGGTGCGCGTGCTCGGCAAGTGCGGCGGCTATACCTCCGACATCGCCGATGCCATCGTGTGGGCCTCCGGCGGTACCGTCAGCGGCGTGCCGGCCAATGCCAATCCGGCGGAAGTCATCAACATGTCGCTGGGCGGCGGCGGCACCTGCTCGGCCACCTACCAGAACGCGATCAACGGCGCGGTCAGCCGCGGCACCACCGTGGTGGTCGCCGCTGGCAACAGCAACACCAACGTGTCCTCGTCGGTGCCGGCCAACTGCGCCAATGTGATCGCAGTGGCGGCCACGACCTCGGCCGGTGCGCGGGCCAGCTTCTCCAACTATGGTGCCGGCATCGACATTTCCGGCCCGGGCCAGAGCATCCTGTCCACCCTCAACACCGGCACCACCACGCCGGGCAGCGCCAGCTACGCGTCCTACAACGGCACCTCGATGGCGGCCCCGCATGTGGCCGGTGTGGTTGCACTGATGCAGTCGGTGGCGCCGAGCCCGCTGAGCCCGGCGCAGGTCGAGAGCATCATCAAGAGCACCGCACGCCCGCTGCCGGGCGCCTGCTCGGGGGGCTGCGGCGCCGGCATCATCGACGCCAACGCGGCGGTCACCGCAGCGATCAACGGCGGTGGCAACCCGAACCCGGGTGGCAACGTGCTGCAGAACAATGTGCCGGTGACCGGCCTGGGCGCTGCGACCGGTGCCGAGCTGAACTACACCGTCGCCGTCCCGGCCGGCAGCACCCAGCTGCGCGTGGCGATCAGTGGCGGCAGCGGCGATGCCGACCTGTACGTGCGCCAGGGCAGTGCCCCGACCGATACCACCTACACCTGCCGCCCGTACCTGAGTGGCAACAGCGAGACCTGCACCATCAACAGTCCCGCCGCCGGGACCTGGTACGTGCGGGTGAAGGCGTACAGCACCTTCTCGGGCGTGACCCTCAGCGCCCAGTACTGAGCCCAAGACCCTCTCCAAGGGCACGCCCTGGCTTCGGCCGGGGCGTTTTTTCCTGGGTGGATGTCGACCCTGGTCGGCGCCCTGTTCCTCAGACCGACTCGAAGCGGTTGGCCGCCACGTTCTTGCGCACGTGCTGCGGGTCGAAGATCCGCCCGTTCATCGCGATGTACACGCCGCTCGGCAGCGACTGCACCGCACCGATCGCACAGCCGATGTTGAACTCGGCATCCGAGCCGCGGAAGCGGGCCGGGCTCAGCGCGCCGGTCATCACGATGGTCTTGTCCGGGATCGTCGCCAGCACCTTGCCGGTCTGCACCATCGAATCGGTGCCATGGGTCACCAGCACGTGCCGGGTCGGCTGCGCGGCGATGGTGGCACGGATCAGCTCGCGGTCCTCGTCGTTGATGTGCAGCGAATCCTTGCGCAGGATCGGGATCACGTTGAAGCGGAACGTCACGCCCAGCTCGCGCAGGATCATGCCGATCTGCGGATCGCCGATCTGGTAGTCCGACTTGTCGTCGAAGTAGATCTTGTCGATCGTGCCACCGGTGGTGACGACCAGGAGCTCTTCCATCATGTGCATGCGCGAAACCAGGACAGGGACTGCGGCGCGGGGCCAGGAATGCAGATGATAAGGCCCTGCGCGCGCAGCGTCAGCGCCGCTTGCCGAAGCGGGCGCGCAGGCCGGGCAGGCTGGCGCTGAAGATCACCAGCAGCGCCAGCGCGATCTCGATCAGCGCCAGCCAGCGTGTTTCCGGGTGGCTCCAGGCGCTCATCACGCCGTGGCTGAACCAGCCCAGCGCCAGCACCGAGGCCCAGAAGCCGGCCTTGCGCCAGCCCAGGCGCACGGCGATGGCCAGTGCCAGCGGTGGGGCGGTGAACACCAGCTGGGTGGCCAGCCAGTGCCTGTCATTGATGAACCAGCCGGCAAACAGCGCGGCCAGCCCCATCAGGGCCAGCAGCAGCACCGTGCGCGGCGCCCGGCTCATCGGGCCAACCGCTGCGCGATGTCGGCCACCCGGCGCCCCAGCGCGCGCGCCAGCACCGCTTCGTCGTCGGTCGGCTGCGGATCGTCGGCGGCACCGGCCACATGGCTTGCGCCGTAGGGTGTACCGCCGCTGGTGGTATGGCTCAGCGCCGGCTCGGTGAACGGGATGCCGACGATCACGCAGCCGTGGTGCAGCAGTGGCACCTGCATCGACAGCAGGGTCGACTCCTGCCCGCCGTGCATTGACGCGGTGGAGGTGAACACGCCCGCCGGTTTGCCGGACAGGGTGCCGTTGACCCATTCGGCGCCCAGCCCGTCCAGGAAGTGCTTGACCGGCGCGGCCATGTTGCCGAAGCGGGTAGGGCTGCCCAGCAGCAGGCCCTGGCAGTCGGCCAGGTCCTGCACGCTCACGTAGGGCGCGCCATCGTCGGGTACCGGTGGCTGCGCGGTCTGGGTCACGGCGGCCACCGGCGGCACTGTGCGCAGGCGCGCGGTCATGCCCGGCACCTCGCCGATGCCCCGCGCGATCTGGCGCGCCAGCCGTGCCACCGAACCGCCCCGGCTGTAGTACAGCACCAGAATCTCGCCCATCGTGCCCGCTTCTCCTCGTCGTGTGGCCACCAGTATGGCTATCCTGCGAGCATTCCGCATCGGGTACCCTTTCGCCGATGGAACCTTTGGATACGCTCAACCTGTGGATGGAGCGCGCGCGGGATCGCGCACGGGCCATCAGCTTCGGCCGCTTCCTGTGGCACCGCTTCCTCGACGACCGCCTGTTCCAGGCAGCGGCGGCGCTGGCGTACACCACGGTGTTCGCGCTGGTGCCGCTGGCAATCGTGGTGTTCGGTGTGCTGTCGGCCTTCCCCGTCTTCGACCGCTGGAGCGACCAGCTCAGCGACTACGTGTTCTCCAACTTCGTGCCCTCCGCGGCACGCGCCGCCGAAGGCTACCTGCGGCAGTTCTCGGCCAGTGCCGGGCAGCTGACGGCGGCCGGCTTCATCGCGCTGGTGGTATCGCTGCTGATCACGCTCAACAGCGTGGAAGAGACCTTCAACCAGATCTGGCGGGTCGGCTCGACCCGGCCCAAGCTGACCCGCTTCCTGGTCTACTGGACCGTGCTGACCCTGGGCGCGATGCTTGCCGCTGCGTCGCTGGCGGTGTCGGCGCGGGTGTTCGCCATGCCGTTGTTCGGTACCCAGGAGGGCCGGTGGCTGGCCGAACTGGCGCTGCGGCTGGCGCCGATCCTGATCGAGTTCGTCTGCATCACGCTGATGTTCCGGGTGGTGCCGCACCACACGGTGAAATGGCGGCATGCCGTGCCCGGCGCGATCCTGGCGGCGGTCATCCTGGAACTGGTGAAGTGGGGCATCGGTGCCTATCTGGGCAGCTTCCAGTCCTACCAGAAGCTGTATGGCACGGTGGCGTTCGTGCCGATCCTGTTGCTGTGGATCTACCTGTGCTGGGTGGCGGTGCTGCTGGGGGCGTCGCTGGCTTCGTCGATGGCCGCCTTCCGCTACCAGCCGGTGGAACTGCGCCTGCCGCAGGGCTATGAGTTCTATGGACTGCTGCGCCTGCTTGGCCGCTTCCAGCATGCACGGGCCAAGGGCAAAGGCCTGGCCGATGACGAGATCCTGCGGCTGGAACCGATGCTGACCGATTCGCTGCTGCAGGACCTGATCTGCAACCTGCAGGAGATCGACCTGCTGCGCCGCGATGAGCGCGGCGAGTGGCTGCTGTCACGCGACCTGGACCAGGTCAGCCTGGCCGATCTGTACGAATGCACCCAGCTGCGCATCCCGGTGGCCGAGCAGCACCTGCCGTACCGTGACGACAGCCTGGGCCGTGCCGCGTTGGCGGCGCTGGACGATCTGCGGCTGCCCCTGCGCGAACGCCTGAAGCGACGGGTCAGCGATATCTATACCGATTCTGGAGACATGCCATGACCCGCAAGACCCCGTTGCCGCTGCTGCTTCCAGTGGCCCTGATGCTGGCCCTGGCGGCCTGCAACAAGCCGGCCCAGGAACCGGCGCCGGCCCGCAGCCAGCCGCCGGCGCAGGCGCCCACCCCAAGTGCCCCGGCACCTGCGGAGGAGACGCCGGCCGAGCGCACCACGGCCGAGTTCCCGACGCTGAAGATGAAGGCGGTGGACGGCAGCGACTACGACCTGGCCGCGCATCGCGGGAAGTGGGTGGTGGTGAACTTCTGGGCCACCTGGTGCGCACCGTGCCGCAAGGAGATGCCCGAGCTGTCGGCGTTGCATGCGATGCGCAGCAACATCGAAGTGGTCGGCCTGGCCTATGAGGACATCGCGGCACCGGAAATGCAGTCGTTCCTGGCCAAGCATCCGGTGACCTATCCGATCGTCATCGTGGATCCGTTCGATCCGCCGGCGGACTTCGCCACACCGCGCGGCCTGCCGCTGACGCATCTGCTGGACCCGCAGGGCAAGCTGGCCCACACCTTCCTTGGCCCGGTGACCGCCGCCGACATCGAAAAGCAGATCGCTGCTGCCAAGTAATGGGGTTGGGCGGCAGGGCCTGCGGCCCTGCACCCGCGGACGCGGTAGTGCCGGCCGCTGGCCGGCAGCAACAGCGGGCTACCCGTGGGACACCGCCCCACCTCTGACAGATTTCTGCGATCTGGTAGATCCACGCCGTGCGTGGATGAATTTCTGTCAGATATCGAAATCAATCTGGGGTCGGATCCGTTTTCCTGCGGAAAACGGATCCGACCCCATGCCATTCCGACAGCTCGCAAGAATCTGTCGAAGGCGGGGTGGGTCCGGTTGAGGGGGCGTGAGCCGCATGGATGCGGCGACCGAGCTTACAGGGACGTACTTGCAGCGCCCCCCGCACCCGGACCCGCCCCGCCATCCCTTAGGAAGCCCGCCGTTTCTGTTGCTTCGGCTGTTGCTGTTGCTGCCGGCCAGCGGCCGGCACTACCGCAGGTGCAGGGCCGCAGGCCCTGCCGACCCACCCTAATCCTCGACCGGGAAGTCCTCGATCGGCTTCAGCACATCGTAGTGCTCACGATGCAGCTTGCCCTTCAGCTTCGGCAGCTCCGGCAACGGCGCGTCCACCCGCGTGTCCGGCAACCGGTCCAGCAGGTTGCGCACCAGCGTCAACCGGCCCAGCCGCTGGTCATTGAAATCCACCAGCGTCCACGGCGCCGCCTCGCGATGCGTCGCGCGCAGCATCGCCTCGCGGGCTTCGGTATAGGCGCTGTACTTGCTGCGCGATTTCAGGTCGACCGGGGACAGCTTCCAGCCCTTCAGTGGATCGAGATGGCGCTCGGCGAAGCGCTTTTCCTGCTGCTCCTGGTCCACGCACAGCCAGTACTTGAACAGCAGGATGCCGTCGTCCACCAGCAGCTGCTCGAACACCGGTGCCTGGCGCAGGAACTGCTGGTACTCGGTTTCGCTGCAATAGCCCATCACCCGCTCGACGCCCGCGCGGTTGTACCAGCTGCGGTCCATCAGCACGATCTCGCCGGCGGCGGGAAGATGCGAGGCATAGCGCTGGAAATACCACTGCGTGGCTTCGCGGTCGGTAGGCTTGGGCAACGCCACCACCCGGCATTGGCGCGGGTTGAGATGCTGGCTGATGGCCTGGATCGCGCCGCCTTTGCCTGCCGTATCCCGTCCCTCGAACAGCACCAGCAGGCGTTGCCCGCTGTGCTGCACCCAGCGCGCCATCGCGGTCAGTTCCAGCTGCAGCGGCAGCAGCAGTTCGTCGTAGTCCTTGCGCTTGAGCTTGGCCATCGTCACACCACGCGGGGAGGAAGCCCGAGCGTAGCGCAGCGGTGGCTCAGGCGATGTCGACGCCCTGCCAGCCCTGCTCGCTGGCCAGTCGCTGCAGCAGCGCCGACAGGTCGCGGGCGAACCCGGCCATGTCGAACAGGCCACTGCGGTCGCGCGCCTGCGCCAGCTCGGCGCGCAGCGCGGCCAGGGCCGATGGGTCGTTGCCCAATGCGCTGGCGGCGGCGATGAACGCCGCATCGTCGACAGCATTCATCCGCGAAAGACCCAGATGATGGTTGAGGCTGCCGGCCACGCGCGCGGCGAAGGTATCGCCCGGGCAGGTCAGCACCGGGCAGCCGGCCCACAGCGCATCGGAAGCGGTGGTGTGCGCGTTGTACGGATGCGTGTCGAGGAACAGGTCGGCCAGTTGATACCGGGCCAGGTACTGCGGGTGCGGCAGCTTGGCCATGAACACCAGGCGCGCCGGATCCACGCCTGCCGCCTGCGCGGCAGCGCGCAGGCGGGCGTCGGCCTGGCCCGGGCCGGACAGCAGCCACAGCACGCTGCCCGGCACCGCCTGCAGCACGGCGAACGCGCGGCCCATGCTGCGCGGGTTGAGCTTGTAGCTGTTGTTGAAGCAGCAGAACACCACGCCATGTTCGGGCAGGCCGCACTCGGCGCGGGACGGGGACGGCTCCAGCGCGCGGGTGTTGTCCGAGGGCTGGAAGGCCCGTGGCAGGCGCAGGACGCGTTCGCTGAAGTGCGGTTCCAGCGATGCCGGCAGCACGAATTCATCGGCGACCACGGCGTCCAGCCAGCGCGCGCCCGAGGTGCCGGGGTAGGCCAGCCAGTTCAGCTGCAACGGGGCAGGGCGCATGGCCAGCACTTCGGGCGTGCCACCGCCACCCCAGCCGCGCAGGTCGAACAGCAGGTCGATGCCCTGCGCACGGATGCGGGCCGCGATGTCGGCATGCCGCAGCGCGGCCACGTCATGCAGGCGGGTCGCGGCCTGCAGGCGGTCGCGGATGCGGCTGCCATCGGCGCGGTTCAGCGCGAACAGGTGCAGCTGCAGCGCCGGGTCATGACGCAGGTGTTCGAGCAGGGCCACGGTCAGTAGCCCGGTGGGATGGGCACCGAAGCCATTGGAAAGGAAGCCGACGCGCAACGGGCCGCGCGTGCGCATCTTCACCGCTGGCAAGGGCCGCACCGAGCCGGCGATGACAGCGGCGCGCGCCCGTGCACAGGCCAGCTGCTCGGCGGCACTGGCGTCTTCGCTGAGGAAGGCGAAGGGTTCCACCGCACCCTGCCCGGAAGCGAGCGCGGCGCGTACCTGCGTGGACAGCGCGTCCACGTCCTGCCAGTCACACAGGCGGCGCTGCCAGGCCAGGCGCTGGGCCGCGATGTAGGGCTCGTCGGGCATCAGCGCATGCGCGCGGCGATAGGCCGCTGCCGCGCCCTCGGCATCATCGGCATCTTCCAGTGCATGGCCCAGCCACAGCGCGATGCCCGGGTGCTGCGGCGCCAATGCCGAGGCCTGGCCGAGCAGCGCCGCCGCGTCGGCATGCGCGCCGGCCATCCAGGCCACGCGGCCCAGGCGCGCCAGTGCCTCGGGGTGGTTCGGGCGCAGCTGCAATGCACGTCGTGCGGCCTGCTCGCCGGCGGCGATGTCGCCGGCTTCCAGCTCCAGGTCGGCCAGCATCACCCAGGCGACGAAGTCACCGGGCTGGCGTGCGATCGCCTGCTGCAGGTGCTGCCGCTGCTGCCAGGCCGACATCGCGCTCAGCCCGCCGACAGCTGGGCCAGGGCATCGACCTGGTGTTCGTGGCTGAGCCGCTGCAGCAGCGGGTCGAGGTCGCCGGCGAGGATGTTGGGCAGGTCGTACAGGGTCAGGCCTTCCACGCGATGGTCGGTGATCCGGCCCTGCGGGAAGTTGTAGGTGCGGATGCGCTGGCTGCGGTCGCCGCTGCCGACCTGCAGGCGCCGCGATTCGGCCTGCGCGGCGTCCTGGCGCTGGCGCTCGGCATCGAGCAGCTGCGCCTTCAGGCGCTTCATCGCCTTGTCGCGGTTGGCGTGCTGGCTGCGCTCGGTCTGGCACTCCACCACCACGCCGGTCGGCACGTGGGTGATGCGGATCGCCGATTCGGTCTTGTTGACGTGCTGGCCACCGGCGCCGGACGAGCGGAACGTATCCACCTTCAGGTCGGCCGGGTTGATGACGATGTCATCGACCTCGTCGGCCTCGGGAATGATCGCCACAGTCGCCGCCGAGGTGTGGATGCGGCCCTGTGATTCGGTGGCCGGCACGCGCTGCACGCGATGCGTGCCCGATTCGAACTTCAGGCGCGAGAACGCACCGCGGCCGACCACGCGCGCCACCACTTCCTTGTAGCCCCCATGCTCACCCGGGCTGTCCGATTCGATCTCGACCTTCCAGCCCTGGCGTTCGGCATAGCGGGCGTACATGCGGAACAGGTCGCCGGCGAAGATCGCCGCCTCATCGCCGCCGGTGCCGGCGCGCACTTCCAGGAACAGGTTGCCGTCGTCGCGCGGGTCACGCGGCACCAGCAGCAGCGCAAGCTCCTGCTCCAGTGCCTGCAGGCGCGCCTGCGCGGCGGCGATTTCCTCCTCGGCCAGCTCGCGCAGGTCGGGGTCGGCGCGCATGCCTTCGGCGGCGGCCAGGTCGGCCTCGGCACGGGCTTCATCGGCCAGTGCAGTGGCGACCGGTTCAAGTTGGGCGAATTCGCGCGAAAGGTCGCGGAAACGGGTGTTGTCGGCGACCACGTCGGGTTCGGCGAGCAGGCGTTCCAGTTCTTCGCGGCGCTCGGCCAGCGCTTCCAGCTTACGGCGCAGGGTCGGCGTCATCGGGTCTCACGGGTGGGTGGCGGTAACCCGGCGTGGCCGGGAACAGGCGCTCGGCGGCGCGGGTCAGGTCGGCATCGCCGCTCAGCGCGGCCGCGCGCAGGGCGGCGGTCGGTGGATGCAGCAGGCGGTTGGTCAGGCCATGGGCCAGCAGTTCCAGTACTTCGTCGGCGGGCTTGCCGTTGGCCAGCTGCTGGCGCGCACGCTCCAGCAGCTCGGCGCGGGTGGCTTCGCCAAACGCGCGCAGCTGCCGCAGCGGTGCCTGGTGGGCGCTGGCCTGCTGGGTCTCGATGAAACGCGACACCTGCAGGTCGATGATCGCCTCGGCCTCGGCAGCGGCCTCGCGGCGGCCACGACGGTTGTCTTCCACCGCGCGTTCCAGGTCATCGACGGTGTAGAGGAAGGCGTCGTTGAGCGTGCCGACCTCGGCTTCGATGTCGCGCGGCACGGCCAGGTCGAACAGCAGCATCGGCTTGTGCCGGCGCGCGCGCAGGGCCTTGGCCACCATCTCGCGATGGATCACCGGTTCGCGCGCGGCGGTGGCCGAGAACACGATGTCGGCCTCGCCGAGGTGGCGATCAAGTTCGGTCAGCGGCAACGCCACGCCGCCATGGCGGCTGGCCAGTTCCTGCGCGTGGGCCAGGGTGCGGTTGGCGATCAGCAGCCGCCGTACCTTGCCTTCACTCAGGTGCCGTGCAGCCAGTTCGATGGTCTCGCCGGCACCGACCAGCAGGACGGTGGAGTCGTCCAGCCGGGCGAACGCGTTCTGTGCCAGGCGCACGGCCGCCGAGGCCACCGACACCGGGTTGGTGCCGATCTGGGTATCGGTGCGCGCACGCTTGGCCACCGAGAAGGTCTGCTGGAACAGGCGGTCCAGGCGTTGGCCGAGCAGTCCGTGGTCGCGCGCCGTCGACCAGGCCTCCTTCACCTGGCCGAGGATCTGCGGCTCGCCCAGCACCATCGAGTCCAGGCCGGTGGCGACCCGGAACAGGTGGCGCACGGCTTCGGCATCGGCGTGCTGGTACAGATAGCCCTGCAGGTCGCCGGCCTGGCTGTGCAGCCACTGGTCCAGCGCCTGCGCCGACTCGGCCACGGCGTACAGCTCGGTGCGGTTGCAGGTGGACAGCAGGACCGCCTCGGCAATCTGCGGGGTGTCGCGCAGCGAACCCAGCGCACGCGGCAACGCCTCACCGGCGAAGGCCGCGCGCTCGCGCAGCTCCACCGGTGCGGTCTGGTGATTCAGTCCGAGCACCCACAGGGTCATTGTTCAGTTGCTTGCGATAAGCTGCTGGCCATTGGACGACATTTTAAGGCCCCGATGCCGACGATGCCCGCATTGATTCGCATCCCCAGTGTTCTGCTGCTGTCCCTGGCCTGCGCCCAGGCCATGGCGGCGGCGCCGGCCAAGGCGCCTGTACGGGGCCCGGCCACTGAGGAACTGGCGCTGGAACCGGTGATGGCCGGGGAGTTCGCGCTGCAGGCCGGCAAGCTGGCCGAGGCCGCGCGCTGGTACCTGCAGGCGGCCCAGCAGACCGACGGCGATGCCGGGCTGGCCGAGCGCGCCACCCGTATTTCGATGCTGGCCAACGATGACGCCAGTGCCGCCAAGGGCCTGGCCCTGTGGCAGCAGCGTGCGCCGGATTCGTTGACCCTGCGCAGCGCTGCCGGTGCGCTGGCCATGCGCAAGGGCGATGTGAAGGCGGCCCGCAGCGCGTTGCAGGCCCTGCTGGCCGACCCCGACGAACGCGGCTGGAAGTTCGCCCTGGCCGCACTCATCGGCGGTGGCCGCGACCCGGCGGTGCCGGCGCAGGTGCTGGGCGAGCTGGTCGATGCCAATGCGATTCCGGCGAAGATCGAGGCCTGGCAGGAGTTCGGCCGTCTCGCCCTGCGCATGGACAAGCCCGAACTGGCGCGGCGCATGATCGATGAAGTGGTCAAGCGCTTCCCCGAAGAACCGCGTGTGGCGCTGTTGCGTGCCAGCCAGCTGCAGCAGGCCGGCGAGACCGACAAGGCCCTGTCGCTGCTGCACGACGTCGAACCGAAGACCCGCCAGGACCCCGAGCTGCGCAACGCGGTGGCCATCGCCTATGACAGCCTCGGCCAGCCGGCTGCGGCCGAGCGTGTGCTGGCGTTCGGCCCGCAGGACGTGCAGACCTGGGGCATGCGCGCCTCGCTGCTGGCCAAGCAGGGCGACAAGGCGGCGCTGTCCAACCTGTACAACGAACTGTCGCGGCAGGCGGCCAAGCCGGACCCGGCGCAGCGCCTGCTGCTGGGCAAGATCGCCGAGTACCTGAAGCGCTACCCCGAGGCGGTGCAGTGGTACCACAGCGTGCCCGGCGGTGATGAGCTGAGCGAGGCGCGCCTGCGTGCGGCCAACGCCCAGGCCCTGGCCGGGCGCCTGCCGCAGGCCCTGGATGAAGTGCACGCGATCCAGTCCGACGCAGTGGTCGACGACGATGTGCGCCGTGACGCCTATCTGCTGGAAGCCGAACTGCGCCAGCGTGGCGACGACAGCGCCGGTGAACTGGATGCGCTGGCCCGCGGCCTGGCCGCCTACCCGGATGACAACGGGCTGCTGTACGCACGTGCGCTCACCTGGGAGCGCCGCGACGACATCCCGCGCGCCGAGGCCGACCTGCGCAAGATCCTGGTGACCGACCCGGAAAACGTGCCGGCGCTGAACGCGCTGGGCTACACCCTGGCCGACCGTACCGGCCGCCTGCAGGAGGCGCTGGAGCTGATCGACCGCGCCCGCGTGGCCGAGCCGGACAACGCCGCCATCGTCGACAGCTATGGCTGGGTGCTGTATCGCCTGGGTCGTAAGGAAGAGGCACTGGTGCAGCTGCGCCGGGCCTGGACCCTGGCCAAGGACCCGGAGATCGCCGCCCATGTCGGTGAAGTGCTGTGGGTGCTGGGCAAGCATGACGAGGCCCGTCACTTCTTCGAGGAAGCGGCCAGGCTCGATCCTGAAAACCGCGCGCTGCTGCGCGCCCGCGAGAAATTCAATCCATGAGTGTTTCCCTGATCCGGCCGCTGCTGCTGGCGGCTGCGACCCTGGCGGTGACCGCCTGTACCAGCGTGGGTACGCAGAAGACCGCGCCACCGGCGGTGGTCCAGACGGTTTCGGCCGAAGCGGCACAGGCCGAAGCGGCCCGCGTGGCGGCCTTGCACGCGCAGCCGGAGTGGGCCTTCCAGGGCCGGGTCGCGGTCAGCAAGGGCAAGGACGGCGGCAGCGGTCGCATTGACTGGAAACAGGACGGCCGCCGCTACGTGGTCGAACTGAGCGCGCCGGTGACCCGGCAGAGCTGGAAGCTGACCGGCGACACCCATTCCGAAGCCGGCCGCTTGGAAGGGCTGTCTGGCGGTCCGCGTGATGGCGAGGACGCCCAGCAGCTGCTGCTGGAGGCGACCGGCTGGGACATCCCGGTCAACCAGCTGCCGGAGTGGATCCGTGGCCTGGTGGCCGGCGACGCCGCCGGTCCGGAGGCGGTCGAGCGCGACGCTGACGGCCGGCCGCGCCGCATGCAGCAGATGGGCTGGCAGGTGCAGTACCTGGACTGGTACCCGGCTGAGAGCGGACGCCCGGCGCTGCCACGCCGGATCGAGGCCAGCAATGGCGACGCCAAGGTGCGCCTGCTGGTGGACCAGTGGGGGCAGGGCACGCCATGAGCGGGGCTGCCGACGACGCGGGCTGGTCCTGGTGGCCGGCCCCGGCCAAGCTGAACCTGTTCCTGCACATCACCGGCCGCCGGGCCGACGGCTACCACGAGCTGCAGACCGTGTTCCGCCTGCTGGACTGGGGGGACCGCATCGGCCTGCGCCTGCGTGAAGACGGCCAGGTGCATCGGCAGGGCGAGGGCCTGGCCGGCGTGGCCGAGGCCGATGACCTCGCGGTGCGGGCCGCGCGCCTGCTCCAGGAAGCGGCGAAGGTCGCGCAAGGTGCTGACATCATCGTCGAAAAGCACGTTCCTGCCGGTGGTGGGTTTGGCGGCGGTTCGTCCGACGCGGCCACCGTGCTGGTGGTACTGAACCGGCTCTGGCGTGCCGGCCTGGATGAAGATGCCCTGGCCGCGCTGGGCCTGCGCCTGGGCGCCGACGTGCCGGTGTTCGTGCGCGGGCGCAACGCCTGGGCCGAAGGGGTGGGCGAGCGCCTGCAGCCGATCACGCTGGCCCCGGCCTGGTATGTGGTGGTTGAACCGGGCGTTCATGTTCCCACGCCGGTCCTCTTTGCAGACCCGGATTTGACGCGCGACAGCCCAGTGGCGAAAATAGAGGACTTCGCTTCCGGGACCCTGGTCGGGAACGCGTTCGAACCGGTGCTGCGCCGCCGTGAGCCTGCCGTCGAGGCCGCGCTCGCTGCGTTGAGCGGCATCGGCACGGCGCGGCTGACCGGTTCGGGAAGTGGTTGTTTCGTCGAGTTCGCATCGCAGTCTGCCGCAGAGCAGGGACGGTCGAAGTTGCCGAAGGAGTTGCGGGCAAGGGTGGCAGCGGGCGTTGCGCGTTCGCCACTGCTGGATGCACTCGAGCAACACTGATTTATCAATGCAGGGGCGTCGCCAAGAGGCCCAAGGCACCAGGTTTTGATCCTGGCATTCGTAGGTTCGAATCCTACCGCCCCTGCCAATAGCGGCTGTGTCCGCGCCTTCCAGCGCATCGCCCGCGCGGGACGTGGATACAACCGCGGTGTTGTCAGCAGCAAGGGTCCATCGGGGTCCTTGCCGACTCCGGATCCCCGCCACTCGTCCCCGCCCGAGACAATCATGATGCAAGAGTCCCCGAACCTGCTGGTCTTTTCCGGCAACGCCAACAAACGTCTGGCGCAGAACATCTGCAAGGAACTGGGGGTTCGCCCGGGCAAGGCGCTGGTCTCGCACTTCTCCGATGGTGAAGTGCAGGTGGAGATCGAGGAGAACGTCCGCAAGCAGGACGTGTTCGTGATCCAGCCGACCTGCGCGCCGAGCGCGGAAAACCTGATGGAACTGCTGGTGCTGATCGACGCGCTCAAGCGCGCATCGGTGGCCAGCGTGACCGCCGTGGTGCCGTATTTCGGCTACTCGCGGCAGGATCGCCGCATGCGCTCTTCGCGCGTGCCGATCACCGCCAAGCTGGCGGCCAAGATGTTCAGCACCGCTGGCGCTGATCGCGTGCTGACCGTCGACCTGCACGCCGACCAGATCCAGGGCTTCTTCGATATTCCGGTCGACAACGTGTATGCCTCGCCGCTGCTGCTGGCCGACATCTGGCGCGCCTACGGCACCGAGAACCTGATCGTTGTGTCGCCGGACGTGGGCGGCGTGGTCCGCGCCCGTGCGGTGGCCAAGCGCCTGGATGACGCCGACCTGGCGATCATCGACAAGCGCCGCCCGCGTGCCAACGTCTCCACCGTGATGAACATCATCGGTGACGTCGAAGGCAAGACCTGCGTGATGGTCGATGACATCGTCGATACCGCCGGCACCCTGTGCGCCGCTGCCGCTGCCCTGAAGGCGCGCGGTGCGCTCAAGGTCGCCGCCTACTGCACCCACGCGGTGCTGTCGGGCCCGGCGGTGGACAACATCACCAATTCCCAGCTCGACGAGCTGGTGGTGACCGACACCATCCCGCTGAAGGACGCGGCGCGGGTGTGCAGCAAGATCCGCCAGCTGAGCGTGGCGGAAATGCTGGCCGAAACGATGCGCCGCATCGCCTTCGGCGAGTCGGTCAGCTCGCTGTACGTCGACTGAGTTTTTCGCCCCTGCCGGCAACGGCGGGGGCATACCCGGATGCTTCTGGTCGCGGAAGCATCTTCAACCGCCACGCCGCAGGGCGCGGCAACAACCTGAGTAGTCGAAAATGTCCAAGACCCATGAAATCAAGGTCACCAAGCGTGAACTGCAGCGTAAGGGTGCGAGCCGCCGCCTGCGTCACGCCGGTGTGATCCCGGCCATCGTGTACGGCGGCAACGCCGAGCCGGTCGCCATCAGCCTGGACCACAACGAAATCTGGCTGGCCCAGCAGAACGAGTGGTTCTATGCCTCGATCCTGGACCTGAACCTGGATGGTCAGGTGCAGAAGGTCCTGCTGCGTGACATGCAGCGCCACCCGTACAAGCAGCTGATCATGCACCTGGACTTCCAGCGCGTGAACGAGAACGAAGCCCTGACCGCTTCGGTCCCGCTGCACTTCGTCAACGAAGACACCTCGCCGGCCGGCAAGGCTGCCGACGTCGTGGTCACCCACGAACTGAAGGAAGTGACCATCACCTGCCTGCCGAAGGACCTGCCGGAGTCGATCGAAGTCGACCTGGGCGAGCTGAAGGCCGGTGACGTGGTGTACCTGTCCGACATCAAGCTGCCGAAGGGCGTGGAAATCCCGGCCCTGGCGCTGGGCAAGGACCACGACGACGCCATCGTCACCGCCAAGGCCGGCAAGGCCGACGAGGCTGACGAAGAAGCGGCTGCCGCCGAGTAATACCGTTACGGTGCCTGCCTCCGGGCAGGCACCGTACTGGAAGGAACCATGGCAGGACTGCGACTGATCGTCGGTCTGGGCAACCCCGGATCGGAACACGCCCGGACCCGGCACAATGCCGGGTTTCATTTCGTTGAGGCCCTGGCGGAAAAAGCCGGTGCGCGATGGAATGTGGACAGCAAGCTGTTCGGTGAGACCGCCAAGGTCGAGATCGCCGGGCAGACGGTGTGGCTGCTCAAGCCCGCCACCTTCATGAACCTCAGCGGCAAGTCGGTCACCGCCGCGCAGCGGTTCTGGAAGATCGAGCCGGAGGAAACCCTGCTGGCCCACGACGAGCTGGACCTGCCGCCCGGTGCGGCGCGGCTGAAGTTCGACGGTGGCCACGGCGGCCAGAACGGCCTGCGCGACACCATGCGCCTGCTGGGCCACGGCAGGTTCCATCGCCTGCGCGTGGGCATCGGCCATCCCGGCCACAAGGACCGCGTAGTGGGTTGGGTGCTCGGCCGTCCGTCCAAGGAGGATGACGTGCTGATCGCACGCGCCATCGACGATGCGATCGACGTGCTGCCGCTGGCGGTGCAGGGCGATTTCAACGAAGCGATGAAGCGGCTGCATACCCCGAAATAACCGGTAGGTACCGACCGCTGGTCGGTACGGAGCCAACCAGACCGGTAGGTACCGACCGCTGGTCGGTACGGAGTCAACCCGACCGGTAGGTACCGACCGCTGGTCGGTATGGAGTCAACCAGACCGGTAGGTACCGACCGCTGGTCGGTACGGAGTCAACCAGACCGGTAGGTACCGACCGTTGGTCGGTACGGAGTCAACCCGACCGGTAGGTACCGACCGCTGGTCGGTACGGAGAATGATTGGAAAAGCAGCGCCCACGTCGCTGTTTCCCCAATCACTTTCACCCCAGAGAGCTGTCACCCATGGGTATCAAATGCGGCATCGTCGGCCTGCCCAACGTCGGCAAGTCGACCCTGTTCAATGCGCTGACCAAGGCGGGCATCGCCGCGGCGAACTTCCCGTTCTGCACCATCGAGCCGAACGTCGGCATCGTGCCGGTGCCGGATCCGCGCCTGAACGAGCTGGCGGGCATCATCAACCCGCAGAAGGTCATCCCGACCGCGGTCGAGTTCGTCGACATCGCCGGCCTGGTCGCCGGTGCCGCCAGCGGTGAAGGCCTGGGCAACAAGTTCCTGGCGCACATCCGCGAAGTCGATGCCATCACCCACGTGGTGCGCTGCTTCGAGCACGGTGACATCGTGCACGTGGCCGGCAAGGTCGACCCGATCTCGGACATCGAGACCATCGACACCGAGCTGGCGCTGGCCGACCTGGACAGCGTCGAGAAGGCGCTGAACCGTGCCGAGCGTGCGGCCAAGGGCGGCGACAAGGATGCGGCGGCGCGCAAGCCGGTGCTGGCCAAGCTGCAGGCGGCACTGTCCGACGGCAAGGCCGGTCGCTCGGCCGGCCTGGACGACGAGGAAAAGGCGCTGGTGCGCGACCTGTTCCTGCTCACCCTGAAGCCGGTGATGTACATCGCCAACGTGCTGGAAGACGGCTTCGAGAACAACCCGCACCTGGACGCCGTGCGCGCGCACGCCGCCGCCGAGGGCGCGCAGGTGGTGCCGGTGTCGGCCGCGATCGAAGAAGAGCTGTCCCAGCTCGACGACGAAGACCGCGATACCTTCCTGGCCGACCTGGGCCTGAGCGAGCCGGGCCTGAACCGCGTGATCAACGCGGCCTACAGCCTGCTCGGCCTGCAGACCTATTTCACTGCCGGCGTGAAGGAAGTCCGCGCGTGGACCGTGCGCAAGGGCGCTACCGCTCCGCAGGCTGCCGCCGTCATCCACACCGACTTCGAGAAGGGCTTCATCCGCGCTGAAACCATCGCGTATGACGACTTCATCAAGTACAAGGGCGAAGCCGGCGCCAAGGAAGCCGGTCGCCTGCGCCTGGAAGGCAAGGAATACCGCGTGCAGGAAGGCGACATCCTGCACTTCCGCTTCAACGTCTGATCCAGCGGCATCGGATCGGCCCCGGACGCCCCGCCTTGTGCGGGGCGTCTGCGTTTCTGGCGATGGACAAAAAATCA
Organism: Stenotrophomonas pavanii; assembly: GCF_900101175.1. Classification (GTDB taxonomy): domain Bacteria; phylum Pseudomonadota; class Gammaproteobacteria; order Xanthomonadales; family Xanthomonadaceae; genus Stenotrophomonas; species Stenotrophomonas pavanii. The sequence goes on from NZ_FNFQ01000003.1 coordinate 478,786, forward strand.
CCACGCTGCGAAACGCTTGCGGCGTGATGTTCGCCGGCACTTGTCCACAGCAAACTCCCATCGCTTTCCACGCCGGGTGTGGAAAACCGGCGAACCCGATGTAGCGCCGAGCCCATGCTCGGCTGCGATGGACGTGAGCCGAGCGTGGGCCCGGCGCTACACGCCTCAATGGTTCCGCGTGGACAAAATTTCGCCACGCATTGAAACGCTTGCGTGGCAACATTCCCACCCACTTGTCCACATCAAATCCCAACCGCTCTCCACGGCGCATGTGGAAAACCGCGGATGGGCATGGATAAAAATTCACCAGCCTTTGAAACGCTTGCGCCGCAACGTTCGCGGTCACTTGTCCACATCAAGTCCGCATGGCTTTCCACGCGGCGTGTGGAAAAGCGCCCGGCACTCCCTTGCCGGGCACGTCCCGCATCACCAGGTGTACGACACGCCCAGCTGGGCACCGACATCGCGGAAGCCCATGCCACCGCTCTGCCGGCTCAATTCACCCCAGCCGCGCCAGCCACCGGACAGATCCACCTGTACACCGGCCTTGGCTTCGTAGATGTCGCGCGGCAACGGCCGCTGCAGGCGCTCGCCGTCCATCGCCAGGCCTGCGCCATTGCCGCCGGACCACCAGTTCACCGCCACGTACGGGTGCACCTGGCCCTGCGCCGGGCTCAACCCACGGCTGTAAAGACGCAGGCCGAGGCGCGTGCTGGTCTCGCCACCGCCACGGTCTTCGACCACCGTACCGTTGGCTTCGATCAGCCGGTCGCTGTCGTAGCGGCTGTGCACCACCTGCAGTTGCGGTTGCAGGTAGACGCCACGCTGCGCGGTCTGGCGCAGCGGCAGCACGTAGCCGGCCTCGGCCGACGCGCTCCAGTTGCGCGCGTCATAGCGCTCCTTCTGCAGGCCATCGCCCTGCACGCTGTTGCGGAAGCGGCCGTACTGCAGCCAGCCATCCACATAGGCGCCACCGCGCATCTGCGCATCCTGCAGCCAGGTGGCATAGGCACCCACGCTGGTGCCGGTGACCACGCCGCGTGCGGTGTAGCCGGTCAGCTGCGAGCGGCTGTCATTGCGGGCGCGGCCGTGGCCAAGCATCGCACCTGCCTGCAGTTCGCCGGTACCGCCCACTTCGAAGCGGCGTCCGACGCCGACCAGCACACTGCTGATCTGCCCATCGACGTGCACCTGGCGGTTGCGGTCGTGGCTGTCCGGCTGCGCGCTGCGCAAGTGCATCCAGGCCACGGCATCGCTGCTTGCGCCGGCCTCGGCGGCGGGATCACCGGCGCGGTCGTGCAGGCTGTGCCGGAACATGCCCAGCGCGGCGTTGCGGTTGGCCAGGTAGGCCGCCGGTTCCGGGCGTTCCACCTGCGGGCGCGGCGGATCGATCGGCGGTTCCGGTGGCAGCGGCGGCTCGACCGGCGGTTCCGGCGGCAGTGGCGGATCGACCGGCGGTTCCGGCGGCGACGGCGGATCGACCGGGGGATCGGGTGGCTGCGGCGGATCAACCGGCGGCTCCGGCGGATCGACCGGCGGCACGTATTCCGAACGCAGGTACCAGTTGCCGTCATCCGGGGTCGACACGCCGCCCTTGAACAGGAAGTAGTCGTAGGCACCGGCAACCGCGCGGCCCTGCAGGCTGAACTGTGCATCCGACTGGCCAGCCACGGTGATCAGGCGGATGCCCTCCTGGGTCAGTGCACCCGTGCCACCGGCATTGCGCACGCTCACGCTGGCAGTGCCGCTGCTGTTGCCGTTGATGACCAGCTGATCGCCGAGCGAGGTGTCGTCACCCAGTGCACGGTTGAAGATCCACTGGCCACCGTTGCCCACGTAGTCGCCGCTGACAGTGACGGTCTTGAAGTCGCCGGCCGTCGGCGCATCGAAGGCGATGGTGCCGGCGTGATCGAGCGCGCCGACGCTGGAACTGGCACGCACGTTCCATTGGCTGCTGCCATCCAGCGACAGCTGCGCGACCTGGTAGCCGGAATCGCTGCGCAGGGCACCGCTGAAGAGCGTGCCGTTGCCCAGCAGCAGGTGCACGTCGGCGGTTGCGCTGTCGACCACCACGTCGCCGCGCAGCGTGCTGGCGTCGGCGTTGAAGTCGATGCGGCTGGTCGCCACGCTGCTGCCGTCGGTGAACACCGTGTCGCTGACCCGCAGCAGCCGGCCGTCGCCATCGCCGGCGGTCACCTCGCTGCCCTTGACGGTCAACGCATGATTGCTGCCCTGCAGCCAGAACGCGGCGCCGCTGGCGGTCTCCATATGGCTGTCGTTGAAGGTGGCGCGGTTCCAGTAAGGGCCGAACGCGGTCAGGTACGAACGATAGCCGCCGCTGTTGCTGCCGGTCATGCGGATGTCCAGGCGATCGGCCTGGGTCAGCCGTGCGGTGTTCATGTGCACGATGCCGAACACGTTCTCGCCGTCGCCGCGGATCGCGACGCTGTCGAGCAGCGCGGTGGCGGTGGAGCCCCCGATGAACACGCCGCCGCCGCCGTCGCCGCGCACATCGATCACGTTGCCGGTGGCTTCGATGCGGCTGGCGGAGCTGCCGGTGGAGCCGGTCACGCGAACACCATAGGTCGCATCGCCGTGCGTGGTGATCCGGCCGCCCTGCACCGTGGCGGTGCCGCCGTAGATCTCCACGCCATGGCCGTAGCTGTCGGTCCAGGTGTCGACGCTGCTGTCGGTCAGCTGCAGGCGCGACGCATCGCTGGCCAGCCAGAAGCCGGAATATCCTTCGCGTACATCGAAGGTCGCGTCGCGGGCGGTCAGTTCGCCCCAGCTGTTGATGTTCACGCCATAACCGCCGACGGTGAAGAAGCTGCCGCCGTTGATCACCGCGCTGGAATAGGTCTTGCTGAGGGTGCTGCCGAGCAGTCGCATGCTGCCGCCCACCGAATGGGCTTCCACGTTCTCCAGCAGCAGGCTGCCGCCGCTGTCGATATCGAACCAGCCGCCCTGCAGGTAGGTGTCGTACAGCTCGGCGCGGCTGCCCACGCCGTCGGCCGCCACGCCGGCAAGGATGCCGCCGGGGGCGAGGGTGATGCGGCTGTTGCGGATCGTCAGCAGGCCGGCGCTGTCGGCGCGCAGGCGGGCACCTCCGTCGGCGCTCATCTGCAGATCGGCCAGGTGCAGTTCGCTGCCCTTGCCGGACGCACCGGCCAGCGTGCCACCGGTCCCGGTCATTGAAAGACGGCCCCCGGCATAGTGGATCACGCCACCGTTGTAGGCCTGCACGCTGCCGAATCCGCTGCCGTTACGGGTGGCGTCGATGTCGACGTCGCGTGCGTCGATCACACTGCCAGCGCCATTGGCGTACAGCGCATAGAAGCCCGTACCGGTGGCCGGCGCGATCGACAGCGTCGCGTTGCGCAGCTGCACCTGTCCCCCATTGCTGGCGGACACGGCGCTGCCACTGCCGGTCACGTTGATACGGCTGCCGTCGATCACTGCCTGGCTGCCCGCACCGGTGACGGTCAGCGCAAAGCTGCCGGCGGCATGGGTGAGGACATCGTCCGCACCGAGTTGCAGGGTGTTGCCGTCGCTGACCTGCAGTGGGCCGGTCAGATCGGCGGCGTGGACCGGCAGTGCCGCCCACAGGGCGGTCGCCAGCAGGGTGGGAAGGAGCGGGGCAGGCGCGCGGCGCGCGCGCCCGGACGCACGGCGGCGCCGTGTAGGGGAGGCGTACATGCTGTTGGACTTCCTGTGGCAGGGCGCAGCACGGCTGCGCGAACTGGCGCGGCAGGGCCGCGTCGCTGCGGAAGCCACATGCGATGGCGGCTGCAGGCGCCATCGGGCTTCCGTCCCCCACGGCGACGCATTGCTGCTGGCACGCGCACCATGGCGGGATGCATCCAGCCTAGAAATCGGCGCCGTCCTATGGAATCAGGCGTTTCCTAAAGCCACTGTGGCCCGCGTACATCACCCGCGCGATTCAGCCCGGAGTCGGTCTCAGGCGAACAACGAGGCCTGCAGGCAGTACTCGATCAGCGCCTGGTCGCTGTCCACGCCGAGCTTGCGCATCGCGCTGATCTTCTGCGTGCTGACCGTCTTGGCACTGCGTTGCAGTTGTCGTGCGATCTCGCCCACGCTCATGCCGCCGGTGAACAGGCGGATCACTTCCAGCTCGCGCGGTGACAGGCGCGCACGCACGGCCTCGGCATCGGCCGGTTCACCCACGTCTACCGGCAGCAGGCCCGGGGGCCGGTAGATCCGGTCGGCCAGCACCACACGCAGGGCCTGTACCAGGCTGCCCAGTCCGTGGCTCTTGAGCACCACGCCGCCGGCGCCTGCGGCATACATCGCCGCCACCAGCGACGGGTTGGATACCATCGTCAGCACCAGCAGGCGTGTCTCCGGAAAGCTGCGGCGCAGGAACGAGATCAGCTTGATGCCGTCCCCGAAGCGATCACCCCCGGGCATGCTGTAGTCGGTGATCACCGCCTGTGGCCGGGTCCGGGTCATCAGCTCGATCAGCGTCGCCGGGTCGGCCGCTTCGCCCACGACCTCCAGGTCCAGTTCCCCGGCCAGCACGTCGCGGATGCCGGCAAGCACGATCGGGTGGTCGTCGGCGATGAGGATCCGTGTGGTCATGGCAGGGCCGGGTCGTCGGGAAGGGAAGGGGATGCGGGGTCAAGCAGGGGGTGCAGCAGTTGTTCGAGGCGCCGCTGGAAGCCGGCAAGCGGGGCCGCCTGGGTCGCCAGGTCAGCGCCGCCCGCCAGGGCATGTTCGATCTGCAGGCCGCGGTCCACCAGGGCTGGCGCGCCGACGATCACCAGTGCGCCGCGGATGCGATGCAGTACCTGCACCACGCGTGCGGGGTCGGCGGCGGCGATCGCCTGGCGCAGGCTGTCCAGGTCGCCCTGCATGGTCTGCACGAACAGCGCCTGCATCCTGTCCGGAACCTGCAGTGGCGCATCATCATCATCGCGCGCATCGGCGGAGTCCGGGCTCTCCGGCAGCGCCTGGACGCCTGCGTCGCCCTGGCTGATCCGGGTCAGCAGGCGCTGCAGGGCTTCCAGCGTGATCGGCTTGACCAGTACGCCCTGCATGCCTGACTCCTGGCAGCGTTGTCGCTCGGCCGGGTCGGCGTTGGCGGTGGCGCCGTGGATCGGTACGCGGGCACCGCGCGCGCGCAGGGCACGGGCCAGGCCGTACCCATCCATGCCGGGCATGTTCAGGTCGGTCAGCACCAGCGCGAACGCACCCTGCTGCCAGTAGCCCAGCGCTTCATTGCCATCGCTGGCGACCACGGCGCGGCAGCCCAGCTGCTCCAGCTGGTCGCGCAGGATGGCCTGGTTGATCGGATTGTCCTCGGCCACCAGCACCTGCAGGCCGAAGCGCCGCGGCAGGGGCAGGCGTCCGTTGGCACTGGCCGCCAGGGGCTGGCCTGCGGCGGCGGCCAACGCCATCACGATCGCATCGAACCGATGCAGTCCCACCTGCCAGAAGCCATCGATCTGCCGGGGCCGCACGCCGCCGTCGCGGCAGGCGACCACGCGCGCGCCACCGGCCCAGTGTGGCAGCGGACCGTCCAGGACCAGGTCAAGCAGTACCGCAGCCGCTGGCAGGCCCGTGGCGCTGTCTTCCCGGTACGCGCCGGCGTGCGCGCCGCGCTGCTGCAGGCGCTCGCACAGCGACTGCACCAGCTCGCGCACATTGCCGCGCACCTGCACCTGCAGCCCCGCCGGCAACTGCGGTGCCGGGCATTGCTGCGGATCCGCCGGCGCCGGGGACAGCGGCAGTTCGACGCTGAAACTGCTGCCCAGGCCACTCTCGCTGACCACGCGCAGCTGGCCTTCCATCAACGCCACAAAGTGCGCACAGATGGCCAGGCCCAGGCCGGTGCCGCGCATCGCGTCGGTGCCCGGGTTGGCCTGGAAGAAGGGCTCGAACAGATGCGCCTGGTGTTCACTGGCAATGCCGATGCCGGTATCGGCCACCTGCCACTGCAGCCAGCAGCGCTGTGCCTGCCAGCGTGCCGACACGCGCACCACCACGCGTCCGCTGTCGGTGAACTTCAGCGCGTTGCTGATCAGGTTGTTGAGCACCTGGCGGATCCGTGCGGCGTCACCGCATACCCTGGAGGGCACGTCGGCATCGATGCAGGCGTAGAACTGCAGCCCCTTGCTGGCGGCCGCGGCGGCGTACGAGTCGAGTGCATCTTCGGTCAGCCGGACCGGATCGAACGGGCTGGGCTCCAGGCTCAGTTGTCCGGCCTCGGCCTTGCTGACATCGAGGATGTCGCTGATCAACTGCATCAGGGTCGAGGACGAACGCTGGATCGTGGCGAGGTACTCCTGCTGCCGCGCATCCAGCGGCGTGAGCCCCAGCAGTTCGAGCGTACCGAGCACGCCGTACAGCGGCGTGCGGATCTCGTGGCTCATGGTGGCCAGGAACTGGCTCTTGGCGCGGTTGGCCTGGTCGGCAGCGCGACGCGCCTGCTGCAGTACCTGTTCGGCCTCGTGCTGGCTGCTGAGATCGATGAACAGGCACAACACCGCCGGCTCGCCGCGATAGCGCGCCGGTGTCGCCGTCACCAGCAGATGGCGGTTCTCAGGCGTGGTGTAGGCCAGTCCGTCGCCGAGGGTGGTGCCGCCAGCGGCCAGCACGCTTTGCCGCCAGGGGCCATGCCAGCCGCCTGCGTGATGGTCCTCGCCCAGCCAGCGGCGGGCGAGGGCGTTGTCCAGCAGTACCGTGCCATCGTCGCGCCGCAGCAGGCACAGCCCGATCGGTGCGTTGTCCAGGATGGTGCGGCTGAAGGCCTCGCTTTCCAGCAGGCGCGCGTGGTGGCTGCGCAGCGGCTCGATGACCGAACGCCGGTACGCGCGCAGCAGCAGCGTGCCACCCAGCGCCAGCAGCAGGGCCGCCACCGTCGCGCCGAGCAGCGGCCCTTGCGGGTGCTGGAATACCTGGCGCCAGCTGACGTGGTAGACCGCCTGCCAGCCGCGCTCGCTGCGCATGCGGAACTGCAGGCCGTCCAGGCCGGCCCGCGTGGCGGTGCCGGTGTCGCTGGCGTCTGCGGCATCGCCCAGCAGGCGCTGGCCCTCAGGATCGAACAGCGACAGCCGCTGGAACACCGGGACACCCAGCACCTGGCGGTAGTCATCAACACGCGCCGGATCCAGCAGGCACGCCAGCGCGGCCTGTGAATCCCGGCCATCCTCCCCCCACAGCCGCGCATCCTGTGGGGCGTGCGCGATGGCCAGCAGGCGGGTCTGGCGGTCGCGCCACGGCACGCTCACCCAGGCGATGCCGCCACGCCGCAGCGCGGGCCGCGTGGCCAGCGCCCGGTGGATGTCGGCGATCGCCGGGCGCAGGTGATGCGGGCTGTTCTGGCCGGCGTCATGACGGCCGATCTGCACCGGTGCCAGCAACCCGCGCGTGCCCTGGCCGTTGACCAGCAGGCATTGCGGCGGTGGGTAGCGCGAGGCCGACCAGAACGTGCCATAGAAGCGCAGGAAACGGTTGCCCAGTTCGGACGGCGGCGAAGGGCTGGCGCCCTCGCTTCCGACCATCGCAAAGTGCGCGAACAGCGGGCCGTGTTGCAGTTCGCCGCTGGCATCGGCAAGCGGTGGCCCCTGCATGCCGACGTCATGCAGCCGCCATTGGCGCAGGAAGCGCTCCTGCTCGCGCAGCGTGCCGTCCAGGCGGCGGAAGTGGAACTCGATCTTGCTGCGCTCTTCGTTCAGCAGCTGCGAACCGGCCGACAGCAGCAGTCCGGCCTGCAGGGTCGCCAGTGCCACCACGCCGATCAGCACGGCATGGACGCGCAGCGAGCGGCGGGCGAGTCGGCGGACGGGAGCGGCCTCGGCCGGCATGGCAGGTCTCGGAGCAGGGGGCGCACAGCGGCACCGGTAGCAGCAGCGGCACAGGTCCCCCCGCCGCAGCGCAGACAGGATCATCAATGCCGCTTGATGGTTTCGTGAAGCCGCCGCGGAGCCGGCGTCAGCGCAGCGCGGCCCGCAGGCGGTCATCCACAGGGCGCTTCCTCGTCCAGCAGGCGGGTGAACTCGTCCGACGGCAGCGCCTGCGAGATCAGGAAGCCCTGCACCTGGCTGCATCCGAGCTGGCGCAGTGCGGCCAGGTCCGCATCACTTTCCACGCCTTCGGCCACGATGGTCAGGCCCAGTTGGTTGGCCAGTGCGATCACCGTCGACAGGGTCAGGTGCAGGGCTGGATCACGGGCGCAGCCGCTGACCAGCGCGCGGTCGATCTTGACCTCGGTGAAAGGGGTATTGACCAGATTGTGGACCGAGCTCAGGCCCTGCCCGAAATCATCCTGGGCCAGGCCGAAGCCTTTCATGCGCAGCCGGCAGGCCCCGGCATAGAAATCACTGACGTGCCGCGTGGTGCTGTTCTCCATCAGCTCGAAGCACAACTCACCGGGGCTGCCGCCGTGGGCCAGGGTCAGCGCCAGCAGTTCATCGGGCAGGTCCGACTGTTCCAGCAGATGAGGCGGCAGGTTGATCGATACCGGTACCCGGAAGCCCTGTTTGCGCCAGCGTGCCTGTGCGCTGATGCTGGCCTTGAGCATCATCCGCAGCAGCTCGCCCTCCAACCCGTGGCGGCAGATCGCCGGCAGGAAGCTGCCAGCGGCCAGCGTGCCCAGCTGCGGATGGCGCCAGCGCACCAGGGCTTCGGCCGCCACCACCCGTCCGGACTGCAGCGATTTCTTCGGCTGGAACCAGGCCGTCAGGCTGCCGTCGGCCATGGCCTGGCGCAGTTGGGATGCGTCCGGTTCGGGCGCTGCCGGTGCGCGCGCGGGAACCTCGCCGGCGGCCGGACGCGCCTGCGCCAGGGCCTCGAACAGGGCGTCCACGTCGGCCGCCGCCACCGGCTTGGGCAGCAGGCCGATCACATCCAGCCCCAGCGATTCGGCCATGAGCCGTGCCGAGGTCATCATCCGCCGCGGCGCCGCACTGACCACCGCAAGGCGCGGCGGACGCGGCTGGGCCGCCAGGGCCTGGATGAACTGGATGCCGTCCTGCCCGGGCATCAGCAGGTCACTGACCACCAGGTCGTAGGGCTGGCACGCACACAGCGCGATGGCCGCCTCGACGTCTTCGCAGGCATCGACCTGGACGTCGGCGCGGCTGCCGAACAGGTTGGCCAGGAAGCCACGCTGGAAGGCCTGGTCTTCCAGGATCAGGACACGCTGGGTCATGCGGGGTCTCCTTGGCGCAGGGCGGTGAGTGCCTTGCGCAGGCGGGCGATGTCGATGGGTTTGCTCAGGTAGCCCTGCATGCCACTGGCCAGGCAGCGCTCGCGTTCCTCGGCGGTGGCATTGGCGGTGGCGCCGATCACCGGCACCAGGCTGCCGTCATCGCGCAGCTGGCGGGCCAGTGCGTGGCCGTCCATGCGCGGCATGTTGATGTCGGTCACCACCAGGTCGAAGCACTGATCGCGGCACCGCTGCAGGGCTTCCACGCCGTCCTGGGCCAGCTCCACCTCGCAGCCCAGGGTGCGCAGCTGCTCGGCCAGGATCACCCGGTTGATCGGATTGTCCTCGACGGCCAGCACGCGCAGGCCCAGCGGCATCGGTGGCGCCAGGCGGGCGGGCTCCGGCTGCGCTGCACGTTGCCGCTGCACGTTGGCCAGCGCATTGCCGATCGCGGCCATGCCGTGCAGGGTCACCACCAGGCTGCCATCGGCCGCGACGATCGGCTGGTCACCGCCCTCGATCGACGCCACCACGCGCGGTCCTGTCCACGGCAGCGGCATCCCGGCTTCGCCATCGAGCAGGATCGCGCCATCATGGTCCAGCAACGCCGGGTCGCCCTGCAGGGGCTGTGCGTTGGCGCCCCAGCGACGAAGCCATCCACAGGCACTGTCGACCAGCTCGCGGTTGCGGCCGCGCACCAGGATCGGCGGGTCCGGCAGCAGCGCGGGCCCGTCTTCGGCGGCGGCCAGGACCGGCAGCGGCAGGCGGACGCTGAAGCTGCTGCCCAGGCCCGGCTCGCTCACCACCTGCAGTTCGCCGCTCATCAGGCGCACCAGGCGGTCGCTGATGGACAGGCCCAGTCCGGTGCCCTGCGCGCTGGCCGCACCGCGCACCTGCCGGAACGGTTCGAACAGGCGTGCCTGCTCCTCAGCGGGGATGCCGACGCCGGTGTCGGTGACCTGCCAGGCGAGCACGCTCGAATCACCTTCGTGCTGCACCTGGCGCACGCGCAGTACCACCCGGCCATGCTCGGTGAACTTGATCGCGTTGCTGAGCAGGTTGGCCAGCACCTGGCGGATGCGGTCGGCATCACCGAGCACCCGCGTCGGCAGGCGCGGATCGGTGCAGACCAGAACCTGCAGGCCCTTGCAGGTGGCCGACGCGGCGAAGCTGCGCAGCACGCTCTCGGTCAGTTCGCGCGGCGAGAACGCCGCCGGTTCCAGGCTGAGCTGTCCTGATTCGATCTTGGAAACATCCAGCACGTCGCTGATCAACTGCAGCAGGACCGATGAAGAGCTCTCGATGGTGCGCAGGTACTGCGACTGCCGGGCATCCAGTTCGGTATGCCCCAGCAGTTCCAGCGTGCCCAGCACGCCGTATAGCGGGGTGCGGATCTCATGGCTCATGGTGGCCAGGAACGCGCTCTTGGCCTGGTTGGCCGCATCGGCAGCCTGGCGCGCCGACGACAACGCGGCCTGGGCCTGGCGGTGCCGGGAAATATCATGGAAGACGCACAGCAGCACGTCGTCGCCCTGGTAGCGGCAGGCTGCGTGCAGCACCTGCAGCTGGCGCCCGTCGCGGGTGGTGAACTCCAGCCCACGCCCGCGTTCGCCGGCGTGCCCGCGCCACGGAGCCTGCCAGTCGCTGTGCTCGCCTTCTTCGCCCAGCCAGTCGCGCAGCAGTTGGTTGGACAGCAGCAGCGCGCGGTCGTCGCGGCGCAGCACGCAGATGCCGACCGGTGCCATGTCGATCACCGTCGAACTGAAATCCAGGTTCTCCAGCAACCGGCGGTGCTGCTGCAGGGCCGGCTGGATCAACTGGCGGTCCACGCGATGCTGCAGCAGATGCAGCGCGACGCCGGCCAGCAGCAGCAACAGGAGGCAGACCAGCAGAGGCGCGGCCAGGTCGCCCAGCAGCAGTGGCGGCGGCAGGTGGTAGACCAGCCGCCAGCCATCGGTGCCAACGCCCTTGACCAGCGCCACGCCACGCGGCAGTCCGCCGCTCCACAACGTGCCGAAGCTGTCGTTCTGGCGCTGTTGAAGGGTCGTCCAGCCCGCGCGGTCCAGCCGCGGCGCCTGGCTGGACAGTGCGGGCTGTCCAGCACGGTCCAGCAGCGCGTAACCGCCGATGCCCTGGCCATCGATCATCCCCGCCGCTGCATCGGCATCAAGCAGCAGTACCAGCCACTGCGCCGGCTGCGGACCGGCCTGCACCGGCTTTGCCAGTGCAACGCCACGCTCACCCGGGCGCAGCCAGTACACCGGGCCCGCGCCCTTCAGGCTGCCGTTGCGCGCCTGCAGTGCACGCAGCGATGGCAGGCGCGCCAGGTCGACGTCGACCGCGTCGCCGGCCAGCCAATGTGCACCTCGCGCATCGACCAGCAGCAGGTGCGTCTGCAGCGCCTGCAGCGTGTGCTCGGCGCGTGCCGACAACAACAGTCGCTGGCCCGGCTGGCCGCCGGGGCCATCCAGCGCCACCTGGCGCATGCCTTCGCTGTCCGCAGTGGGCGCATCCGGGCGGCCGGCCAGCACCGAATCGCCCAGGTACCGCAGCAGGGCTTCGCGCTGGTCGAAATAGATCTGGGCCTTGTAGGCGGCGGCATTCATCTCGCGGCGATGGGTCGAGATGTCCTCGGTGAACGCCGTGAGCAGGTAGAAGCCGGCCGCCGCAGCCAGGCAGAGGAAGACGCACACGGTCAGGCAGCGCAACAGCACCGACGCGGTGGCCGATGGCACGGTCTGCTGCAGCGAAGGGCGGGGAAAGCGGAACATGCAACGATGCTAGGGAGCGGCGCGGAAGGCGCGGAATCAGCCGTTTCCTAAAATCCCCTGCGGCCGGGCAGGGCTGAAGCACACGCGCAGGTGCCGTTCAGGTGGCGGAAAAAAGAACCCCCGCCGGAGCGGGGGTCTTCTGTGTCTGCGCTGGCCGGGTGCTTACAGAGCGCTGCCACCGAACTTGTGGGTGTACTGCAGGTTGATCGTGCGCCCCACGCTGTCGAACCAGGACACGTCGTAGTACGGGTATGCAGTGTAGGTACGGTCCTTCGGCGGCATCTTGTTGAACACATTGACCACCGACAGCGACAGGCGCGAATGGTCGTCGACGCGGTACTGCAGCGAGGCGTTGTAGCGGTAGGTTGCCTTCACGTACGGGCTGTCACCGCTGTCCCAGTCGAACACCTGGTCGTAGCTGTCCGAGGTCGGCAGCTTGCCCAGGCGCGAGCCGTAGACCGTCGCCGACCATGCCTCCTTCTCCCAGGTCACGCTCAGGCCGGTCTTGGTGCGCGGGATGTCGAAGCCGCTGTTGACTGCGAACTGGTCTTCGCTGCGGTCGCCCGGGTAGCGCTGGAAATCATGCTTCTTCACCCAGGTGTGGGTGCCGTTGAAGATGAAATCGCCGAGCCCTGTCTGCAGGCGGTAGCGCAGGCCGACGTCGATGCCGGAGGTGGACTCGCGGGCGACGTTGATCGGCTCCACGCGCACGCCATACAGGCGCCCGTCGTTGCTGCGGGTGATGCGGGCAAGCGCGTCCACGCAGGTCGGCGAGGTGACGTCGGCGCTGCCCAGGCGGCAGTTCGCTTCGTTGGCCAGGATCGTGCGCACATCCATGTCCTGCACCTGGTTGCGCATGTCGATGTCGAACCAGTCCACCGACAGGTCCAGGCCGATCGCCGGCGACCAGACCACGCCGGCGCTCCACGAGGTGCTGGTTTCCGGGTCGAGCTGGCGGTTGCCGGTGCGGCTGCGGATCAGGTTGCGCTCGTAGTCGGCACAGTCGCTGGCACCGTCGGCGCGGCAGCTGTACAGGTCTTCGGCGCTGGTCTCGTCGTTGCCCGGGCCGGCGAATACATAGTGCAGGTCAGGCGCACGGAACGCGGTGCCATACGAACCGCGCACCAGCAGCGTGTCGATCGGGCGCCATTCCAGGCCGCCGCTCCAGGTGGCCTTGCCGATGGTGTGACCGGAATAGCGGTACTGGTCGTAGCGGCCGGCCACGCTCAGGTTGACCGTCTCGTGCAGCGGCATGCGCAGCTCCGCAGCGGTCGCCCAGCGGTTGCGCGAACCGTTGCCGTCCGAATCCTTCCAGCTGTAGTAGTAGTACTCGGTCGCCAGCGGATCGGGATTCAGCGAGTAGGCCTGCTGGCCCACTTCCACGGTCGCGGCAAACCCGGCGTCGCCACCGGGCAGGGCGAACAGGGCCGAATTGGTCAGGGTGAAGGCGGCGGTCTCCGTGCGCGACTTCGGGGTGTAGGTGGTACGCGCGGCGATCGCGTCGTACTCGGCGCGGGTCAGTGGCCGGTACAGGCGCGACGGGTCGGCGTTGTAGATCGGGAAACCGTCGTCATCCACGCCCAGCTGCGGGCCGAGGAACAGGTCATTGGCCTTGGCGGCAATGATCTGTGCCCAGCTGATCCGCGACTGGTACTGCGAATGGCTCAATGCCGCTTCGTAATCCCAGTTGCCGGCCAGGTTGCCCTTGAAGCCGGTGGTCACGCTGAAGGTCTTCTGCGTGCTGCGCACCATGGCATTGCGCAGGCCACCCATTTCCTCGGGGGAGAACTGGCGCTGCCAGAACTCGATCTCGCCGGTCGCTTCGTTGTTGAAATACCCCGACTCGTCGCCGTTGGCGTCCATGCGGCCCCACTTGGTGACGTCGCGCATCAGCGACATCGTGTGGTAGCCCAGCTGCACGTCGGCGAACCACTGCTGGCCATTGTCGAAGTCGTAGCTCAGCGACGCGTAGCCGTTGGCACCGCGGCGCTTGCTGAGGATGGTGCCATAGCCGATCGAGCTGTCACTGCCACAGTAGTAGCCGTACCTCGGGCGATAGGCGCGATAGGTGCTGCCCTGGTTCTGGCCGGACAGCGCTTCGCAGGTGGCCGCGCCCGGGTCCAGGTAGTCATCGTTGTAGTCGGTGCGCAGGTAGGCACGGCGCGCGATGCGCGAGCCCTCGGTGGGGCCATCCTGGGTCGAGTCCTGGATGTCACGCTCATAGGCCCACAGCGGGGTCTGCGACTGCAGTTCGACGCTGTAGACGGCGTTGAAATTGCCACGGCTGAAACCGCTGGCCAGGCTCATGTCGAACGACTCGCCACCGCCTTCGGTGGTGGTGCCCATGCGCATGTCGATGGTGGTGCCGTCGGCCTTTTTCTTCAGGATGAAGTTGACCACGCCGGCGATCGCGTCCGAACCGTAGATGGCCGACGCGCTGCCGGTCAGCACTTCGATGCGCTCGATCATTCCCAGCGGGATGTTGGAGACATCGGTGAAGTTGCTGCGGCCCTTGAACGGCATCGGGAAGTCGGCGATGCGGCGGCCATTGACCAGCACCAGCGTATGGTTCGGGCCCAGGCCGCGCAGGTCCACCTGCTGCGCGCCCGGCGAGAAGTCGGCGCCACTGGAGGACTGCGGGCTCTGCGTTTCACCGCCGTTCTGGGTCATCGCACGCAGCACGTCCGGCACGCTGGTGAAGCCACTGGAGCGGATCTGCTCGGCGTTGATCACCGTGATCGGGGCCGGGCCTTCCACCTGGGCGCGCGGAATGCGCGAGCCGGTGACCTGCACCGCGTCCAGTTGTTGAACCGAAGAGGAAGCCGGTGCCTGGGCCGCTGCGGAAGCAGCCACGCCCATCAACGCCAGCTGGATCGACCACGCCATCGCCTGTCTACGCATGAGGAATTCTCAAAAATGATGCCGGCCCGCAGAGGAGGGGCCCTGTCCCCCATTCATATTTCTGGAATGGGCGCGCGCATTTAACGCCTTTTTCATGTCCTTGACTACCGGGTGTCTATCTGGCAAAGAGTGAAAACGCTTGCAAGTCGATTTTGTTCAGGGAGATCAAGATGCGACCCCTCTGCAGTCTCCGGCGCGGTGCCTTCCTCTGGCTGCTGTTGGTGGTCCTGGCCTGGCCGTCCGCGAGCCCTGCCCAGGACCTGCAGGGACCGGGCTTCGCCTACTACGAAGTGGGTGACCTGGATGCGCCGAGACCCGGTCCGCGCGTACCGGCGATGATGCTGATGGGCGGTGGCGAATGGGTGCCCGAGGCCTTCCAGTGGTGGCTGAAGCAGGCCGGCCATGGCCGCGTGCTGATCCTGCGGGCCTCCGGCAAGGACGAGCTGCAGGACCGTCTCTATCACCAGATCGGCGGCACCACCGCCGTGCAGACCCTGGTCTTCGACAGCCGTCGCGGCGCCGACGATCCGGCGGTGCTGCGGGTGGTGGCTGCAGCCGATGCGATCTTCATTGCCGGCGGCGACCAGTCGCGCTACATCCGCTTCTGGAAGGGCACCGCGCTCAACCGCGCCCTCAACGCGCATGTGCGCGCCGGCAAGCCGATCGCCGGTACCAGCGCCGGGCTCGCCATCCTGGGGGGCTATGCCTACGGCGCGATGGACGGCGGCAGCATCACCTCCGGCGGCGCCCTGGCCGACCCGATGGGCCGCGCGGTGACCCTCGACAGCGGCTTCCTGCAGATGCCCTACCTGCAGCGCGTGGTCACCGACACCCATTTCGACAAACGCGACCGGCTCGGACGCCTCATCGTGTTCGTGGCCCGTGCCGCGCTGGAGAGCGGCGACCCCGGCATCGTCGGCATCGGCGTCGACGAGGACACCGCCCTGTGCGTGGAGCCCGATGGCCAGGCACAGGTCTACAGCGCCGACGGCCAGGGCCGGGTCTGGGTGGTCAGCCCCGGCCGCAGCGCCGATCGTCTGGTCGAGGGCGAACCCCTGCGCTTCCATGCCGTGCCGGTAACGGTGGTCGCCAGTGGCAGCCGCATGCGGCTGGACGACGTCCAGGCCGATGCCGATTACCAGGCCGTGGCCGACATCAGCGACGGCGAGATTGAGTTCACGCTTCGGTAGGGCCGGCCGCTGGCCGGCAACTCACCTTCCCCGATGCGCCCCGTGCCGGCCAGCGGCCGGCGCTACCCTGCAATCCATTCCCTCGTCCTGCTGGAGATGTACCCGATGAAACTGCGTCTGGCCCTGTGTGCGCTGCTGTCCCTGCCGTTGCTGGCCCAGGCCGCCCCAGCGGTCTCGCCGCTGCTGGTCATCCACGGCGGCGCCGGCGTCGAGCGCAGGGACCTGTCGCCGGCCGAAGAGAAGGCTGCGCGTGATGCGTTGCGCGCTGCGCTGCTGAAGGGGCATGCCGAACTGGCGGCCGGTCGCCCGGCGCTGGCCGCGGTCACTGCGGCAATCACCGTGCTGGAGGACGATCCGACCTTCAACGCCGGCAAGGGCGCGGTGTTCACCCATGACGGCCACAACGAGCTGGACGCCGCCGTGATGGACGGCGCCACCCAGGCCGCAGGCGCGGTGGCCGGCGTGCAGCGGGTGCGCAACCCGATCCTGCTGGCACAGACCGTGATGCAGAAGTCCAGGCACGTGATGATGGTCGGGCAGGGCGCCGAAACCTTCGCGGCCGAGCAGGGCATTGCCCTGGTGGATCCCTCCTACTTCCGCACGGAGAAGCGCTGGCAGCAGCTGCAGCGTGCACTGAAGGAAGAGGCCAGCGGCCAGGCCCATGCCGACCTGGAGACCGCAAGGCACTTCGGCACCGTGGGCGCGGTCGCGCTGGACGCGCAGGGGCACCTGGCCGCCGGCACGTCCACCGGCGGCATGACCAACAAGCGCTACGGTCGCGTGGGTGACTCGCCGATCATCGGCGCCGGTACCTGGGCCGACGCGCGCTGTGCGGTGTCGGGCACCGGCTGGGGCGAGTACTACATCCGCACCGCGGCCGCGCACGAGATCTGCGCGCGCATGCGCTACCCGGGGCAGACGCCGGAGCAGGCCGGCAAGGGCGTCATCAACCAGGCGATTCCGCAGATGGGCGGCGACGGCGGCGCGATCGTGCTCGGCGCCGATGGAAAAATGGCCGCGCCATTCAACACCCAGGGCATGTATCGGGGCTGGATCGGCGCCGACGGCGTTCCCCATGTCGCAATTTTCGCCAGCGAAGCACTGCCGGCTCCCGGGCAATAACCTTGCGTATCAATGGGTTTGCGACGACGTGTGAAAAAGATGGAAAAAAGCGTTGACAGCCCCTCGTCCCATCAGCAGAATAAGCGGCTCACCACCACACACCGCAACGCTTCGGCGGCAACGGGACGGGGTGGTAAGGAGGGATACCCAAGCGGCCAACGGGGGCAGACTGTAAATCTGCTGGCTTACGCCTTCGGTGGTTCGAATCCACCTCCCTCCACCAGTTTCACGTTGTGACATTCCCGGCGCGGGAGTAGTTCAATGGTAGAACCTCAGCCTTCCAAGCTGATGGTGCGGGTTCGATTCCCGTCTCCCGCTCCATTGAATGAACTTTGAATAGTATCGAGTTCATGTCATAATGCAAAACTCGGCTCACGTAGCTCAGTCGGTAGAGCACTTCCTTGGTAAGGAAGAGGTCGAAGGTTCGATTCCTTTCGTGAGCACCATCTTAAGCATCACCTCTCAGACGAATTCGAGATAAGCAGCCATGGCCAAGGGTAAGTTCGAGCGCACCAAGCCGCACGTCAACGTCGGCACCATCGGTCACGTCGACCACGGCAAGACCACGCTGACCGCCGCACTGACCAAGATCGGTGCCGAGCGCTTCGGTGGCGAGTTCAAGGATTACTCCTCGATCGACGCCGCGCCGGAAGAAAAGGCTCGTGGTATCACGATCTCGACCGCGCACGTCGAATACGAATCCCCGATCCGTCACTACGCCCACGTTGACTGCCCGGGCCACGCTGACTACGTCAAGAACATGATCACCGGTGCCGCCCAGATGGACGGCGCGATCCTGGTGTGCTCGGCCGCTGACGGCCCGATGCCGCAGACCCGTGAGCACATCCTGCTGTCGCGCCAGGTCGGCGTGCCGTACATCGTCGTGTTCCTGAACAAGGCCGACATGGTCGACGACGCCGAGCTGCTCGAGCTGGTCGAGATGGAAGTGCGCGAACTGCTGAGCAAGTACGAGTTCCCGGGCGACGACACCCCGATCATCGCCGGTTCGGCCCGCCTGGCGCTGGAAGGCGACCAGAGCGACATCGGCGTGCCGGCCATCCTGAAGCTGGTCGACGCGCTGGACAGCTGGATTCCGGAGCCGGAGCGTGCGATCGACAAGCCGTTCCTGATGCCGGTGGAAGACGTGTTCTCGATCTCGGGCCGCGGCACCGTGGTGACCGGTCGTATCGAGCGCGGCGTGATCAAGGTTGGCGACGAAATCGAAATCGTCGGCATCCGTCCGGTGCAGAAGACCACCGTGACCGGCGTTGAAATGTTCCGCAAGCTGCTGGACCAGGGTCAGGCAGGCGACAACGCTGGCCTGCTGCTGCGCGGCACCAAGCGTGACGACGTCGAGCGTGGCCAGGTGCTGGCCAAGCCGGGCACGATCAAGCCGCACACCAAGTTCGAAGGCGAAGTGTACGTCCTGTCGAAGGACGAGGGCGGCCGTCACACCCCGTTCTTCAACGGCTACCGTCCGCAGTTCTACTTCCGCACCACCGACATCACCGGCGCCGCTGCACTGCCGGAAGGCGTCGAAATGGTGATGCCGGGTGACAACGTCAAGATGGTCGTCACCCTGATCAACCCGGTGGCCATGGACGAAGGCCTGCGCTTCGCCATCCGCGAAGGCGGCCGTACCGTCGGCGCCGGCGTGGTCTCGAAGATCATCGAGTAATCTGGTAGTATCTGCGCCCCGATGTTGCCTGGGTAGGGCATCGGGGCGTATCAAATGGGAAAGCAGGCACAGGATGTGCCTTGTGTTCCCCGGACCAGGAAGGGTCAATGCCATTCAGGCGGCGTCAACAGGCGACTGTTGACAGCTGCCTTGCGTGCCATTATGCTTCTACGTCTGGGCAGGCCGGGAAACTGGTCTGCCTACGTTTTTGAGGTCCATGGAGTGACCTTGTCGGCCTGCAGGACTGCGGGCCGTCCGTATTCAGGAATTTCATGGGGCAAAGCAACCCAGAGGCTTTGTCTGTCGCTCTTTTAACGAAGGAACCTACCGCCATGGCGGACCAAAAGATCCGGATCCGGCTGAAAGCGTTCGATCATCGTCTGATCGACCGTTCGGCCAGCGAGATCGTTGAAACGGCAAAGCGGACCGGCGCGCAAGTGCGTGGCCCGATCCCGCTGCCGACCAAGATCGAGCGTTACACCGTTCTCGTCTCCCCGCACGTCGACAAGGACGCGCGTGACCAGTACGAGACCCGCACGCACAAGCGCGTGCTCGATATCGTTGACCCGAATGACAAGACCGTGGACGCGCTGATGAAGCTCGAACTGGCTGCCGGCGTCGACGTTCAGATCAAGCTGACCTGAGGACTACGACCATGACGAAGAAGTATTCGTTGGGCTTCGTGGGCCGCAAGGCCGGCATGAGCCGCGTGTTCACCGAAGATGGCCGTTCCATCCCGGTGACCCTGATCGAAGCAACCCCGAACCGCATCGCGCAGATCAAGACCGTCGAAACCGACGGCTACAGCGCCGTGCAGGTGACCGTCGGCGCGCGTCGCGCTGCCCTGGTCAACAAGCCGGAAGCCGGCCACTTCGCCAAGGCGAAGGTGGAAGCGGGTCGTGGCCTGTGGGAATTCCGCGTTGAAGACGCGCAGCTCGGCGATTTCGCCGTTGGCGGCGAAGTCAAGGCGGACATCTTCGAAGTCGGCCAGATCGTCGACGTCCAGGGTGTCACCAAGGGTAAGGGCTTCCAGGGCACCATCAAGCGCCACAACTTCCGTATGGGCGATGCAACCCACGGTAACTCGCTGTCGCATCGCGCGCCGGGTTCGCTGGGTCAGCGCCAGACCCCGGGTCGCGTTTTCCCGGGCAAGAAGATGTCGGGCCACATGGGCGCGGTGCAGCAGAGCACCCAGAACCTGGAAGTGGTCAAGGTCGACGTCGAGCGCGGTCTGATCGCCGTTCGCGGCGCCGTTCCGGGCGCGGCGGGTGGCGATGTGATCGTCCGTCCGGCGAGCAAGGCATAAGGAGAGATGACGATGGAACTCGTTATCACGGGTAGCAACAACAAGGTCTCGGTCTCCGACGCCGTGTTCGGTCGCGATTTCAGCGAAGATCTGGTCCACCAGGTCGTCGTTGCCTACCGCAACGCCGGTCGCGCCGGCACCAAGGCACAGAAGACTCGCTCCGAAGTGGCTGGTACCACCAAGAAGTCGAAGAAGCAGAAGGGCGGCGGCGCGCGTCATGGCGCACTGACGGCTCCGATCTTCGTCGGCGGCGGTGTCACCTTCGCGGCCAAGCCGCGCAGCTTCGAGCAGAAGGTCAATCGTAAGCAGTACCGTGCCGCCATGTGCGCGATCCTGTCCGAGCTGAACCGTCAGGGCCGCCTGACCATCGTGGAGTCCTTCGACGTCGAAGCGACCAACACGAAGGGTCTGGTCGCCAAGCTGGCCGGCCTGGAAGTGGGCAAGCGCCCGCTGATCGTCACCGAAGAAGCGTCCGAGCACCTGTACCTGTCCGCCCGCAATCTGCCGTACGTGCAGGTGCGTGACGTCCAGGGCCTGGATCCGGTCTCGCTGGTGGGTGCCGACACGGTCGTCATCACCGCTGACGCGGTCAAGAAGGTCGAGGAGTGGCTGGCATGAACAGCAACGAAAAAATCTTCAGCGTGCTGCGTGCCCCGCGTGTCTCCGAAAAGACCGCGCGCCTGCAGGAACTCTCCAACCAGTATGTCTTCGAAGTTTCGAACGAAGCCACCAAGGCCGATGTAAAGGCCGCGGTTGAGCAGCTGTTCGACGTCAAGGTCGAAGCCGTCAACGTGGTCAACGTCAAGGGCAAGAACAAGTCCTTCCGTAACCGTGCTGGCCGCCGCGGCGATTGGCGCAAGGCGTACGTTCGCCTGGCCGACGGCCAGTCGATCGATGTAACGGCCAAGGCCTGAGGTACATCCCATGCCATTGATGAAATTCAAGCCCACTTCCCCCGGCCGCCGTTCGGCCGTGCGCGTGGTTACGCCCGACCTGCACAAGGGTGCTCCGCACGCCGCACTGGTCGAGTCGCAGAGCCGCTCGGGTGGCCGCAACCACCACGGCCGCATCACCGTGCGTCACGTCGGTGGTGGTGCCAAGCAGCACTACCGCATCATCGACTTCAAGCGCAACAAGCTGGGCATCCCGGCGCGCGTGGAACGCATCGAATACGATCCGAACCGCACCGCCCACATCGCCCTGCTGTGCTACGTCGATGGTGAGCGTCGCTACATCATCGCCCCGAAGGGCCTGAAGGCCGGTGATCAGGTGATCGCTGGTTCGGACGCCCCGATCAAGGCCGGCAACACCCTGCCGCTGCGCAACATCCCGGTCGGCACCACCATCCACTGCATCGAGCTGAAGCCGGGCAAGGGCGCTCAGATCGCTCGCGCCGCTGGTGCGGCCGTGCAGCTGGTGGCTCGCGAAGGCATCTACGCCACCCTGCGCCTGCGCTCGGGTGAAATGCGCAAGGTTCCGGTCGAGTGCTGCGCCACCATCGGCGAAGTCGGCAACGACGAGCACAGCCTGGAAAAGCTGGGCAAGGCCGGTGCCAAGCGTTGGCGCGGCGTCCGCCCGACCGTTCGTGGTGCTGCCATGAACCCGGTTGACCACCCGCACGGTGGTGGTGAGGCCAAGGCCGGCCAGGGTAACCCGCATCCGGTCACCCCGTGGGGTGTTCCGACCAAGGGTTACAAGACGCGCCATAACAAGCGCACTCAGCAGTTCATCGTCCGCGATCGTAGGGGCTAATCGACCATGGCACGTTCACTCAAGAAGGGCCCGTTCGTCGATCACCACCTCGTCAAGAAGGTGGAGGCCGCTGCGGGCAGCAAGAAGCCGATCAAGACCTGGTCGCGCCGTTCGATGATCCTGCCTGACATGGTAGGCATCACCATTGCCGTGCATAACGGCAAGAACCACATCCCGGTTCTCGTCAACGAGAACATGGTCGGCCACAAGCTCGGCGAATTTGCCATCACCCGGACCTTCAAGGGTCACGGTGGTGACAAGAAGTCGGGCAAGTAAGGAGAGATGACAATGGAAGCGAAAGCCATCCTGCGCACTGCGCGCATCTCCCCGCAGAAGGCTCGTCTGGTCGCTGACCAGGTGCGCGGTCTGCCGGCCGAACGTGCGGTCAACCTGCTGAAGTTCTCGGACAAGAAGGCTGCCCACCTGATCAAGAAGGTGGTGGAGTCGGCAATTGCCAACGCCGAGAACAACCAGGGCGCCGACGTCGACGAGCTGAAGGTTCAGACCATCATGGTTGATGAAGGTCCGACCCTGAAGCGTTTCATGGCGCGGGCGAAAGGCCGCGGTACCCGCATCCTCAAGCGCACCAGCCACATCACTGTGGTTGTGGGCGCCGCCAAGTAAGCGGATAAGGAAAAGACCATGGGTCATAAAGTTCATCCGATTGGTATCCGCCTCGGCATTTCCAAGGACTGGAACTCCAAGTGGTACGCCAACAAGGCCGAGTTCGCCGGTTACCTGGCAGCCGACCTGAAAGTGCGCGAAATGCTGCGCAAGAAGCTGGCCCAGGCCGGCATCAGCAAGATCCTGATCGAGCGTCCGGCCAAGACCGCTCGCGTGACGATCCACACCGCCCGTCCGGGCGTGGTGATCGGCAAGCGCGGTGAGGACATCGAGAAGCTGCGCAAGGAAGTGAGCGAGATGATGGGCGTCCCGGCGCACATCAACGTCACCGAAGTGCGCAAGCCGGAACTGGACGCGCAGCTCGTTGCCGAGTCGATCGCCCAGCAGCTGGAGCGTCGCATCATGTTCCGCCGTGCAATGAAGCGCTCGGTCGGCAACGCGATGCGCCTGGGTGCCCTGGGCATCAAGGTCAACGTTGGTGGCCGCCTCAACGGTGCTGAAATCGCCCGTTCGGAGTGGTACCGCGAAGGCCGCGTGCCGCTGCACACCCTGCGTGCCGACATCGACTATGGCTTCGCTGAAGCCAAGACGACCTACGGCATCATCGGCATCAAGGTCTGGATCTACAAGGGCGAGGTCTTCGATTTCTCCCAGGTTGGCCAGGAAAAGCAGGACGACACCCCGTCGCGCAACGATCGTCACGATCGCGGCGACCGTGGTGACCGTCAGCGCCCGGCCCGTGAAGCGAGGTAACGACAATGTTGCAACCCAAGCGAACCAAGTACCGCAAGGTACACAAGGGCCGTAACGATGGCCTGAGCTGGAGCGCCAACGCTGTCAGCTTCGGCGAATACGGCCTGAAGGCAACCGCACACGGTCAGCTGACCGCGCGTCAGATCGAAGCGGCCCGCCGCTCGATCAGCCGCTACGTCAAGCGCGGCGGCAAGATGTGGATCCGCGTGTTCCCCGACAAGCCCATCACCAAGAAGCCCATCGAAGTTCGAATGGGTTCGGGTAAGGGTAACGTGGAATACTGGGTGGCCCAGATCCAGCCCGGCCGCATGATCTATGAAATCGAGGGTGTTTCCGAGGAAGTGGCTCGCGAGGCGTTCCGCCTGGCCGCCGCCAAGCTCTCGGTCACCACCACTTTCGTGACCCGTACGGTGCGCTGATGGATATCAAAACTCTCCGTGAAAAGTCGGCTGACGAACTCAAGGCCCACCTGATCGACCTGCGTAAGGAACAGTTCTCTGTCCGTATGCAGCAGGTCACCGGCCAGCTGCCGAAGACCCACGACATTCGCCGGGTCCGTCGCGAGATTGCTCGCGTCAAGACCCTGCTCGGCAGCACGAAGTAAGGATGGCCGCTATGAGCGACAATACTGAAAAGAAGACGCTGCGCACGGTCGAAGGCCGTGTCGTCAGCAACAAGATGGACAAGACGGTTACCGTCCTGGTTGAGCGTCAGGTCAAGCACGCGCTGTACGGCAAGTACATCAAGCGCTCGACCAAGCTGCACGCCCACGATGCCGACAACGCCTGCAAGGAAGGCGATGTCGTCCGCGTGACCGAGATTGCTCCGATGTCCAAGACCAAGAACTGGCGCGTGGTGGAAGTCATCACGCGTGCGGCTGAATAAGGAGTCTGAATCATGATCCAGATGCAGAGCTACCTTGACGTCGCGGACAATTCGGGTGCCAAGCAGGTGATGTGCTTCAAGGTGCTGGGTGGTTCCAAGCGCCGTTACGCCGGCATCGGCGACATCATCAAGGTCACCGTGAAGGATGCGATTCCGCGCGGCAAGGTCAAGAAGGGTGAAGTGTATGACGCCGTCGTGGTGCGTACCCGCAAGGGTGTGCGTCGCGCCGACGGTTCGCTGATCCGCTTCGACGGCAACGCTGCCGTCCTGCTGAACAACAAGCAGGAGCCGATCGGTACCCGTATCTTCGGGCCGGTGACCCGTGAACTTCGTTCGGAGAAGTTCATGAAGATCGTCTCGCTCGCTCCCGAAGTGCTGTGAGCGACAGGAGATAATCATGGCTAACCGTATCAAGAAGGGCGACCAGGTTGTCGTCAACGCTGGCAAGGACAAGGGCAAGCAGGGCGAAGTCGTCCGCGTCGACGGCGACCGTGTGGTCGTCGCCAACGTGAACATCGTCAAGCGCCACACCAAGCCGAACCCGCAGGCAGGTGTTGCCGGCGGCGTGGTCGAGCGCGAAGCTTCGATCCATATCTCCAACGTGAACGTGCTGAACCCGGCTTCGGGCAAGGGCGAACGCGTTGGCTTCAAGGTGCTGGAGGATGGACGCAAACTGCGTGTGTTCCGCTCCAGCGGTGAGGCGCTCGACGCCTGAGGAATGTGAAGATGACTTCCCGTCTCGAAAAGATCTACAAGGAAGAAGTGGTGCCGGCGCTGATGAAGCAGTTCGGCTACACCAATCCGATGGAAGTACCGAAGCTCGTCAAGGTCACCCTGAACATGGGTGTCGGCGAGGCTGCCACCAACAAGAAGATCCTGGAAAACGCCGTCGCGGACATGACCAAGATTTCCGGCCAGAAGCCGGTTGTCACCAAGTCGCGTATCTCGGTTGCGTCGTTCAAGATCCGTGATGGTTGGCCGATCGGCTGCAAGACCACGCTGCGTCGCCACAAGATGTACGAGTTCCTGGACCGCCTGATCAACATCTCGCTGCCGCGCGTGCGCGACTTCCGTGGTGTTTCCGGTCGTTCCTTCGACGGCCGCGGCAACTTCAACATGGGTGTGAAGGAACAGATCATCTTCCCGGAAATCGACTTCGACGCCGTCGACGCGATCCGCGGTATGGATATCGCCATCACCACCACTGCGAAGACCGACGCGGAAGCGAAGGCGCTGCTGGCAGCGTTCAAGTTCCCGTTCCGTAACTGATCTGTCGAGGAAACCGAAATGGCAAAGACCTCCATGGTCAACCGCGACATCAAGCGGGAAAAGCTGGCCAAGAAGTACGCTGAGAAGCGTGCGGCTCTGAAGAAGATCGTGTCCTCCGTGGACGCGACCTACGAAGAGAAGATCGACGCCGCAACCAAGCTGGCCAAGCTGCC
Organism: Stenotrophomonas pavanii; assembly: GCF_900101175.1. GTDB lineage: Bacteria > Pseudomonadota > Gammaproteobacteria > Xanthomonadales > Xanthomonadaceae > Stenotrophomonas > Stenotrophomonas pavanii. Next base: position 504,379 of record NZ_FNFQ01000003.1, read on the forward strand.
GCGCGATTCGTCGCCGAGCCGTCAGCGCAACCGTTGCGAGCTGTCGGGTCGTCCGCGTGGCGTGTACAGCAAGTTCGGCCTCGGCCGCAACAAGCTGCGCGAAGCCACCATGCGTGGCGACGTCCCGGGCCTGCGCAAGGCCAGCTGGTAATCCCAGCCGGCCCTGCGATCAGCACCTCCTTGCGGGGGTGCTGAACCGGGGGAGGGGGCTGTTCAGCTTCCTTTCTGCGAAAAAAACCCGAAGAGCCCGACGCAAGTCGGGCTCTTTTGGCGTATACTCCCGCGTCTTGCCCTGTGCAGACGGGGTTGTAGGAGTGGGCCCTGGCCCGCTGCATCAAGGGACCTGGCCCGTTTCCAGGAGACAACAGATTTTCGCGAAAGCGGATATCGGTGCACTCAAAGGTACTCATATGAGCATGACTGATCCCATCGCCGACCTGCTGGTCCGCATCAAGAATGCGGCCGCAGTTGGCAAGCAGACGGTGAAAGCCCCGTCGTCCAAGATCAAGGTTGCGATCGCCCAGGTCCTGAAGGACGAGGGTTACATCACCGACCTGCGCGTGACCCAGCTGGAAAACAACAAGTCCGAGCTGGAAATCGTGCTGAAGTATTTCGAAGGCAAGCCGGTCATCGCGACCCTGAAGCGCTTCTCGCGTTCGGGCCTGCGCCAGTACCGCGGCAAGAGCGAGCTGCCGAAGGTCATGAACGGCCTGGGTATCTCCATCATTTCCACCTCCAAGGGCATCATGACTGATGCGCAGGCGCGCCAGCTGGGCGTCGGCGGCGAAGTCCTGTGCTTCGTGGCCTAAGGCGAAAGGAGTAGAACTATGTCCCGCGTAGCCAAGAAGCCGATCACCCTGGGTAAGGTTGAACTGAACGTCCAGTCGGACAGCGTCACCGCCAAGGGCCCGAAGGGCACCCTGTCGCTGGCCAAGCCGGCCGGCATTGCCATCAACGTCGACAATGGCGTTGCCACCCTGAGCACCGAGAACGCCGAGCTGGTCGCACTGACCGGCACCGTGCGTGCGATCCTGTCCAACATGGTCAAGGGCGTGTCCGAAGGCTTCGAGCGCAAGCTGGAGCTGGTTGGCGTGGGTTACCGCGCTGCCATGCAGGGCAAGGACCTGAGCCTGTCGCTGGGCTTCTCGCACCCGGTCGTGTTCGTGGCGCCGGAAGGCATCACCATCACCACCCCGACCCAGACCGAGATCCTGGTCCAGGGCGCTGACAAGCAGGTTGTCGGTGAAGTCGCCGCCAAGATCCGTGCGTTCCGCAAGCCGGAGCCGTACAAGGGCAAGGGCGTGAAGTACTCCGACGAAGTCATCATCCGTAAGGAAGCCAAGAAGGCGTAAGTGCGAGTCCCTCGCGAGAGCCCGCACATCCATGTGCGGACTCCTCAGGGAAAAGCCCATCCTTCAGCTTTCAAGGAACAATCAAAATGAACAAGAACATCGCCCGCCTGCGTCGCGCCAAGTCGACCCGCGCCCACATCCGTGAGCTCGGCGTCGCCCGCCTGTCGGTGCTGCGCACCGGCCAGCACCTGTACGCCCAGGTCTTCACCGCTGACGGTTCGAAGGTGCTGGCTGCCGCCAACACCACCCAGACCGACGTCAAGGAAGGCCTGAAGAACGGCAAGAACGCCGATGCCGCTGCCAAGGTTGGCCGCATCGTCGCCGAGCGCGCCAAGGCCGCCGGCGTCGAGAAGGTTGCCTTCGATCGTTCGGGCTACCGCTACCACGGCCGCATCAAGGCCCTGGCAGAAGCCGCCCGCGAAGCCGGCCTGCAGTTCTAAGGGACAAGGGCAGGGGGCCGATGGCCTCCTGCCTGCCTGCTCGCCAGCCTGAGCGAGGCTGGACGGCGCCGCTCTTCTGCAGCGGCCCACCGGAACAACGCGTCACTCCACAACCATAAGCGGCCTCGAGCCGTACATACCCAAACAACCAAGGAATCAACATGGCAGAAGAGCGTCAGCAGCGGGGTCGCGATCGCGACCGTAACCGCGAAGAGAAGATCGACGACGGCATGATCGAAAAGCTGGTCGCGGTCAACCGCGTCAGCAAGACCGTCAAGGGTGGCCGCCAGTTCACCTTCACCGCCCTGACCGTTGTCGGCGACGGCGAAGGCAAGGTCGGTTTCGGTTATGGCAAGGCCCGCGAAGTGCCGGTCGCCATCCAGAAGTCGATGGAGCAGGCCCGCAAGAACCTGGTCAGCGTTGACCTGAACAACGGCACCCTGTGGCACACCATCAAGGATGGTCACGGCGCAGCCCGCGTGTTCATGCAGCCGGCTTCGGAAGGTACCGGCGTGATCGCCGGCGGTGCCATGCGCGCCGTGCTGGAAGCCGTTGGCGTGAAGAACGTGCTGGCCAAGGCCACCGGTTCGCGCAACCCGATCAACCTGGTGCGTGCCACCGTGAAGGGCCTGTCTGCTGCGCAGTCGCCGGCTCGCATCGCGGCCAAGCGCGGTAAGAAGGTGGAGGAACTCAACCATGGCTAATGAGTCCAACAAGACTGTGAAGGTCCGCCTGGTGCGTGGCCTGCGTGGTACCCAGTCGCGTCACCGCCTGTCGGTGCGTGCCCTGGGCCTGAACAAGCTCAACGATGTGCGTGAACTGAAGGACAGCCCGCAGGTACGCGGCCTGATCAATAAGGTTCAGTACCTCGTCCAGGTTGAGGAGTAATCGACCATGACTCTGCGTCTCAATGAACTGAGCCCGGCACCGGGCGCCCGCACCGAGCGCACCCGCGTCGGCCGCGGTATCGGCTCGGGCCTGGGCAAGACTGCCGGCCGCGGCCACAAGGGTTCGTTCGCCCGTAAGGGTGGCGGCAAGATCAAGGCTGGCTTCGAAGGCGGCCAGACCCCCATGCAGCGCCGTCTGCCGAAGATCGGCTTCCGTTCGCCGATCGCCAAGGACACCGCTGAAGTGCTGCTGTACGCGCTGGACAAGCTGCCGGCCGGTGAGATCGATTTCGCCGCCCTGCGTGCTGCCAAGCTGGTCCCGAGCACCGCAAAGAAGGCCAAGGTCGTCGTCAAGGGCGAAGTGACCAAGGCGTTCACCCTGAAGGGTATTGCTGCCACGGCCGGTGCCAAGGCTGCAATCGAAGCTGCCGGCGGCAGCGTAACGGAGTAAGAAAATCATGGCGCAAGCTGGCATCGGTAACCTCGCGGGCGGAATGGGCAAGTTCACTGAACTTCGCCAACGTTTGCTGTTCGTCGTCGGGGCTTTGATCGTCTATCGCATCGGCTGCTACGTGCCGGTGCCGGGCGTCAATCCCGATGCCATGCTTGCCATGATGCAACAGCAGGGCGGCGGCATCGTGGACATGTTCAACATGTTCTCGGGCGGCGCCCTGCACCGTTTCAGCATCTTCGCGCTGAACGTGATGCCGTACATTTCGGCATCGATCGTGATGCAGCTGGCGGTGCACATCTTCCCCGCGCTGAAGGCGATGCAGAAGGAAGGTGAGTCCGGCCGCCGCAAGATCACCCAGTATTCGCGCATCGGCGCCGTGCTGCTGGCGGTGGTGCAGGGCGGCTCGATCGCGCTGGCCCTGCAGGGCCAGGTCTCGCCGTCGGGCGCTCCGGTCGTGTACGCGCCGGGCATGGGCTTCGTGCTCACCGCCGTGGTCGCGCTGACCGCCGGCACCATGTTCCTGATGTGGGTGGGCGAGCAGGTCACCGAGCGTGGCATCGGCAACGGCGTCTCGCTGATCATCTTCGCCGGTATCGTGGCCGGCCTGCCGGGTGCGGTCATCCACACCTTCGACGCCTACCGCGACGGCAACATCCAGTTCATCCAGCTGCTGCTGATCGCCATCGTCGTGCTTGCCTTCACCTTCTTCGTGGTGTTCGTCGAGCGCGGCCAGCGCCGGATCACGGTGAACTACGCGCGCCGCCAGGGCGGTCGCAACGCGTACATGAACCAGACCTCGTTCCTGCCGCTGAAGCTCAACATGGCCGGCGTCATCCCGGCGATCTTCGCCTCGAGCCTGCTGGCCTTCCCGGCCACCCTGGCCATGTGGTCCGGCCAGGCGGCCAACCAGAGCAGCTTCGGCCAGGTGCTGCAGAAGGTTGCCAACGCGCTCGGCCCGGGCGAGCCGCTGCACATGATCGTGTTCGCTGCGCTGATCACCGGCTTTGCGTTCTTCTATACCGCGCTGGTCTTCAACTCGCAGGAAACCGCCGACAACCTGAAGAAGTCGGGCGCGCTGATCCCGGGCATCCGTCCGGGCAAGGCCACCGCCGACTACATCGACGGCGTGCTGACCCGCCTGACCGCCGCCGGTTCGGCGTACCTGGTGATCGTCTGCCTGCTGCCGGAACTGATGCGCACGCAGCTGAACGCCTCGTTCTACTTCGGTGGTACTTCGCTGCTGATCGTGGTGGTGGTGGTGATGGACTTCATCGCCCAGGTGCAGGCGCACCTGATGTCCCACCAGTACGAGAGCCTGCTGAAGAAGGCCAACCTGAAGGGCGGCAACCGCGGCGGTTTTGCCCGCGGCTGATTGAGCTGTTATACTTTCGTCTTCCTGACGTGATGGTCCCTCCGCTTCGCGGACTTCGGCCACACAAACGAAGGGCGGCCCCCGCAGCGGTTCCGGGTGGGGGTGTGATGTGGTGGTCCCGCGCTGGAGTAGCGCGGGCGGCCCCGGGGGAAACCCCAGGTCCAACCCCATCCGGCGCCGGAGCCTGGGCACACTCCCCAGGCCGGGTTCATGAAACCAATGGTTTCACGGGCTTCCATGTAAACCGGAACCTTGTTAGTATCGCTAGTTCACTTTTTTGATCCATCCTGCCGGATTGGCGTGCCCGAGGCGCGCTGTCGGCCATCACTCAGCTGGAGAACCGCGTCATGGCGCGTATTGCAGGCGTCAACCTGCCAGCCCAGAAGCATGTCTGGGTCGGGTTGCAAAGCATTTACGGCATCGGCCGTACCCGTTCGAAGAAGGTCTGCGAAGTCGCAGGCGTTGCTTCGACCACCAAGATCCGCGATCTGTCGGAGCCGGAAATCGAGCGCCTGCGCGCCGAAGTCGGCAAGTACATCGTGGAAGGCGATCTGCGCCGTGAGATCGGCATCGCGATCAAGCGCCTGATGGACCTGGGCTGCTACCGCGGCCTGCGTCACCGTCGTGGTCTCCCGCTGCGTGGCCAGCGCACCCGTACCAACGCCCGCACCCGCAAGGGTCCGCGCAAGGCGATCAAGAAGTAAGGGACTGAGAAATGGCTAAGCCCGCTGCTAAGACCAAGAAGAAGATCAAGCGCGTCGTCACCGACGGCGTCGCCCACGTCCACGCTTCGTTCAACAACACCATCGTCACCATCACCGACCGCCAGGGCAACGCTCTGTCGTGGGCAACCTCCGGTGGCGCTGGCTTCCGCGGTTCGCGCAAGTCGACCCCGTTCGCTGCCCAGGTGGCGGCTGAAAAGGCCGGTCGTGCTGCGCTGGACTACGGCGTGAAGTCGCTGGAAGTCCGCATCAAGGGCCCGGGTCCGGGCCGTGAGTCGGCCGTGCGTTCGTTGAACAACGTCGGCTACAAGATCACCAACATCATCGACGTGACGCCCATCCCGCACAACGGGTGCCGTCCGCCGAAGAAGCGTCGCGTCTAAAGGGAGCGATAAGAAATGGCTCGTTATATCGGTCCTACCTGTAAGCTCGCCCGCCGCGAAGGCGCCGACCTGTCCCTGAAGAGCCCGGCGCGTGCGCTGGACTCCAAGTGCAAGCTGGAGCAGAAGCCCGGCCAGCACGGCGCCACTGCCCGCAAGGGCAAGCTGTCCGACTACGCCACCCAGCTGCGTGAAAAGCAGAAGGTCAAGCGTATCTACGGCCTGCTGGAGCGTCAGTTCCGCAACTACTACAAGAAGGCCTCGACCAAGAAGGGCAACACCGGCGAGAACCTGCTGCAGCTGCTGGAAACCCGCCTGGACAACGTCGTCTACCGCATGGGCTTCGCCGTGACCCGTCCGGCTGCCCGTCAGCTGGTGTCGCACCGCGGCGTCACCGTGAATGGCAAGTCGGTCAACCTGGCCTCGTACCAGGTCAAGGCTGGCGACGCCATCGCTCTGTCCGAAAAGGCTGCCAAGCAGCTGCGCGTCCAGGAAGCCCTGACCGTCGCCGCCCAGCATGACCTGAGCCCGTCGTGGGTTGAAGTGGATTCCGGCAAGTTCACCGGCATCTTCAAGGCTGTTCCGGATCGTTCGGATCTGCCTGCGGACATCAACGAAGCGCTGATCGTCGAGCTGTATTCGAAGTAATTCACATTGGAGAGCCCCCGGCGACGGCCGGGGGTTCACTAGGAGAACCCGCAACATGACGGTTACCGCCAACCAGGTTCTGCGTCCTCGCGGTCCGCAGATCGAACGCCTTACCGACACCCGCGCAAAGGTCGTCATCGAACCTTTGGAGCGGGGTTACGGGCATACGCTGGGCAACGCCCTGCGTCGCGTGCTGCTGTCGTCCATCCCGGGCTTCGCCATCACGGAAGTCGAAATCGACGGCGTGTTGCATGAGTACACCACGGTCGAAGGTCTGCAGGAGGACGTGCTCGAAGTCCTGCTGAACCTGAAGGACGTGGCCATCCGTATGCACTCCGGCGACAGCGCCACCCTGTCCCTGTCCAAGCAGGGCCCGGGCGTTGTCACCGCTGCCGACATCAAGGTCGACCACAATGTGGAGATCCTGAACGGCGACCATGTGATCTGCCACCTGACCAAGGATACGGCGATCAACATGCGTCTGAAGATCGAACGTGGTTTCGGCTACCAGCCGGCGGCCGCGCGTCGTCGTCCGGACGAAGAAACCCGTGCCATCGGCCGCCTGGTCCTGGATGCCTCGTTCTCGCCGGTCCGCCGTGTCGCCTACGCCGTGGAAGCGGCGCGTGTCGAACAGCGCACCGACCTGGACAAGCTGGTCATCGATATCGAGACCAACGGCACCATCGATGCCGAGGAAGCCGTGCGCACCGCCGCCGACATCCTCAGCGACCAGCTGTCGGTGTTCGGTGACTTCACCCACCGCGACCGCGGTGCGGCCAAGCCGGCCAACAACGGCGTGGATCCGGTGCTGCTGCGCCCGATCGACGATCTGGAGCTGACCGTGCGTTCGGCCAACTGCCTGAAGGCTGAAAGCATCTACTACATCGGCGATCTGATCCAGAAGACCGAAGTGGAGCTGCTGAAGACCCCGAACCTGGGCAAGAAGTCGCTCACCGAGATCAAGGAAGTGCTGGCTCAGCGCGGCCTTTCGCTCGGCATGAAGCTGGAGAACTGGCCGCCGGCCGGCGTCGCCAGCCACGGCATGCTGGGCTGATATCGGTAATGCCTGGAGGCTCCACCGCTCGCGGTGGAGCCTTCAACGCAACACACCACGCCACGACGAACCGCAGGTTCGCGGGCAGGTCGTCCAGGACGGGTGACCAGGACCAACCGCAGTCCGCGCAGTAACGCCAGGATGGCGACAACGATCCACACAGCCGCATCATTAACCAAGGAATATCACCATGCGTCACCAGAAGTCTGGCCGTAAGTTCAGCCGCACCAGCGCCCACCGCGAAGCGATGTTCAAGAACATGGCCGCCTCGCTGTTCAAGCACGAGCTGATCAAGACCACCCTGCCGAAGGCCAAGGAACTGCGCCGCGTTGCCGAGCCGCTGATCACCCTGGCCAAGGTCGACTCCGTCGCCAACCGCCGTCTGGCCTTCGCCCGCCTGCGCGACAACGAAGCCGTGGGCAACCTGTTCACCATCCTGGGCCCGCGCTACGCGAACCGTCCGGGCGGCTACCTGCGCCTGCTGAAGTGCGGTTTCCGCGCCGGCGACAACGCACCGATGGCCTACGTCGAGCTGGTTGACCGTCCGGTCGTGGCCGAGGAAGTGGCCGAGTAATCGGACTGCTCCAATGCGACACAGCGAAAGCCCGGCCTCTGCCGGGCTTTTGCATTTCCGGAGCGGAAGTCCGGGGTCGGATCCCGTGCCATGGGCGCGGGATCTGACCCGCACCGTTCCGACAGGCGTCACCTGTGGCGGTTCGAATGGCGCGCGCTCTCGGTTACGCTTGGCGCCTTGATACATTCGAGCGTTGACGATGAATCCACTGCGCTGGCCCTTCCGCGCCCAGTTCTTCCTGGGCTTCCTGATCTGCGCGGGCCTGCTCGGCTACGCGATCTTCCTGCAGCTCAAGATGGGCCTGGAGCCGTGCCCGCTGTGCATCTTCCAGCGCCTGGCTTTTGCCGCGCTGGGCCTGCTGTTCCTGATCGGTGCGCTGCACGGGCCGTCCAACCGTCCCGGCCGCGCCACCTACGGCGTGCTGGCCTTCATCGCGGCGGCCGTCGGCGTGGGCATCGCTGCTCGCCACGTCTACGTGCAGATGCTGCCGCCGGAGATGGGCGCGACCTGTGGCCCGCCGCTGAGCTTCCTGCGCGAGACCATGGGGCCGCTGGAAGTGTTCCGCACGGTACTGACCGGTACCGGCAACTGCGGCAACATCGACTGGACGTTCCTGGGCCTGACCATGCCGATGTGGTCGGGCGTGTGGTTCGTGCTGCTGGCGCTGTGGGCGCTGGTGGCGTCGCTGCGCAAGGTCAAGCGCTGAAGCAAGGCGGGGTCGGAGCCCTTTCCTGCGGAAAGGGATCCGACTCCAGGCACCCTGGCGTCCTCAGAAGTCCTGCTGCAGGCTCAGGTAGGCGCCCCGGCGCGGACCCCACTGCGGGGCGAACACGCCGACGCCACCGCCATCGCGTAGCTGGTAGCTGCGGTCCAGTGCGTTGATCAGGGCGAGTTGCACGTGCAGGGGATGGCCACTGTCGGCGTTGAAGTCATGCCCGGCGCTGAGGTTCACCTGCAGGTAGGACGGCAGTTCGCCGCCGTTGGGCACGCCGTCGGCGTCCGAGCGCAGGCCGCTGCCGAACAGGTAGTTGGCACCGATCCGGTTGTGCCCGGCAAAGGCGTAGCTGAAGCCGCCCGAAGACGTCAGCTTCTGGTCGTGGTCGAGGTGGATCCAGTGGTTGGCCACATAGGCCAGTGCGTCCGGGTCGAGGTTGTACTGGCTGGTGATGACCTGGGTGCCGATCGCCTTGTTGTAGGCCGCGTTGAAGTAGGCGCTGAACGGGCCGTTGCTGTAGTCGGCGCTGAACTCCAGCCCACGGACGTGGCCACGGCGATAGTTGAACGTCGAGTAGATGTAGGCGGCGCCGAACTGACCTTCGTCCTGCAGGCGCGCAACGCGGCGGTCGTAGGCGTCCAGGCCCAGGGTCAGGTGGTCGCCCAGCTGCTGCGAGATGCCGATGTCGTAGTAGTCGCTGCGTTCGGCCAGGGGCGTGTTGTTGCCGCCGCTGGGCTGCTGGTTGGTGGTGCCGTCGTACAGCGCGATGTCGCTGCTGGCAATCAGCTCACTGGCCGGCGGCGTGAAGTAGCGCGCGTAGCCCGCATGCACGGTGGTGCGGTCGCTGGCATTCCAGACCACGCCTGCGCGCGGGCTGAGCTGGCCCTCGGTGCGTCCAAACGCCTTGTAGCGATCGCCGCGCAGCCCGTAGTTGACGGTCCAGTCGTCGCCGATCTTCCACTCGTCCTGTACGTACATCGCCAGCGTGCTGGCGTGGAAGGCGCTGCGGTCTGGAATCAGCAGTGGCGTGGTGCTGGATTGCTGGCCGGCGCCATCGACCGGGAACACCCAGCTGTTGTTGCTGGCGCGCGCATTCTCGTAGTTGCCGTACAGGCCGTAGCGCAGCGTGTGGTCATTGCCCAGCGGGGTGGAGAAGTCGGCCTGCAGCGTGTTGGCGCGGTTGCTGCGCTGCACCTGTGAGGCGACGCCACTGAACACCAGGTCGCCGATGACATCCGGATGGAATGCCACATCGCTGTAGCGCTGGCCGGCCGAGAGCTGATAGGCGGTGCTGCCCAACGTGCCCTGCAGCACCAGCATGCCGAAGCGGGTGGCCTCGCGCTGGGTTTCATCCAGCTGGCTGGAGTCGAAGGCGGTGGTTTCGAGGTAACCGAACTGCGGCGTCTGCCCGGGGTTGACCGGGATCTGGAAGCGATTGTTGGCAAAGCCGGCGAACACGCTCAGGCGCGTGTTCTCGTTGACCAGGTAGGTGAGGTCGGCGAAGGCCTTGCCCTGGTGGGTGTCGTCGTGCTGCGGCTTGCGCGTGCTGGTCGGGTTCTCCAGGCCCACCTCGTTCTGGTCGTAGTTGCCGGTCAGGAACCAGCTCCAGCGCCCCTGGTTGCCCCACCAGGAGGCATTGGGATTGATCTTGCCGAACGCGCCTGCGGTCAGCCCGGCGCTGCCGCCATTGCCAAGCTCGGCGCCGCTGCGGGTGGTGATGTCGACCACCGCTGCCGTGCGTTCGCCGAACTGTGCCGGCAGCGCGCCATCCATCAGGCGGAGGCTCTTGATCGTGCGGGCATCCAGGGTCTGGCCAAAGCCGGAGATCGACTCGGGCAGCAGGACGCCGTTGATGCGGTACTGCAGATTGGCGTGGTCGCCGCGCACGTGCACGCCGCCGTAGGAATCCTGGACCACGCCCGGGGCCTGCAGCAGCACCTGGCTCAGCGGCGCAGAGGCGCCCAGCGGCTGCTTCTGGATGTCCTCGGCGGTGATCTGGTACTGGCTGCTGCCGATGTCCGGCGACAGCGCATTGCGGGCCTGGTCGAGCTGGGCACTGACGGTGACCGTATCCAGGTCCTTGACCGACGGTTTGCCGTCGTCGGGCGCGGCCGCGAACGCGGGCAGGCTGGCCAGGGCCAGGGCGAAGGTGATGCCGGTAGCGAGCAGGGAAGGCTTCATGGCAGGCGGGCTGTGGGAGGGAGCTGTGGAAGGGAGGGCGGGGCGATTGTTACTTCGTAACAGTGCGTGGCGAATCATGCGCCTGTCCGGGAGCCCCCGGCCATGCGGTTTCTGGCTGATCGCGAGAGCCTTTGCCCGGCGTTCAGCCATGTGCATGCGGCGGCCGGGCCTTTGCGGCAGCGGTCGGCTCTGCGACCATGAACGCCTTCTCCCCCCGCCGGAAACCTGCAATGAGCCTGTCCGCCGTTTCGCCTGTTCCCGATCCTGCCGCGACCGCCGTCGGCGCTGCCTGGTCGCCGGAGAGCTGGCGTGGCAAGACCGCGCTGCAGATGCCGACCTACCCCGACCCGGTGGCCTTGGACGCTGCCCTGCACGAGCTGAAGCGGCTGCCACCGCTGGTCACGTCGTGGGAAATCCTGGCACTGAAGCAGCAGCTGGCCGAGGCCCAGGAAGGCAAGCGGTTCCTGCTGCAGGGCGGCGATTGCGCCGAGAACTTCAGCGACTGCGAATCCGGCACGATTTCCAACCGGCTGAAGGTGCTGCTGCAGATGAGCCTGGTCCTGGTGCATGGTCTGCGCCAGCCGGTGATCCGCGTCGGCCGCTTCGCTGGCCAGTACGCCAAGCCGCGTTCGGCCGATACCGAAACCCGCGACGGCGTGACCCTGCCCAGCTACCGCGGCGACGTGATCAATGCGCCGGCGTTCACCGAGGCGGCGCGCCTGCCCGATCCGAAGCGCATGCTGCAGGCGCACGCGCATTCGGCGATGACGATGAACTTCGTGCGCGCGCTGATCGATGGGGGGTTCGCCGATCTGCACCACCCCGAGTACTGGAACCTGGAATGGGTGAGCCATTCGCCGCTGGCCGCCGAATACCAGAAGATGGTGGCGTCCATCGGTGATGCGGTGCACTTCATGGAAACCCTGGCCGGGGCCCGCGTGCACAACCTCAACCGCATCGACTTCTACACCTCGCATGAAGCATTGCTGCTGCCCTACGAGCAGGCGCTGACCCGGCAGGTGCCGCGCCAGCAGGGCTGGTTGAACCTGAGCACGCATTACCCGTGGATCGGCATGCGTACCGCCGCGCTGGAGGGCGCCCACGTGGAGTACCTGCGTGGCGTGCGCAATCCGATTGCAATCAAGGTGGGCCCGTCGGTGTCGCCGGACCAGCTGCTGCGCCTGATCGATGTGCTCAACCCGCATGACGAGCCTGGCCGCCTGAGCTTCATCCATCGCATGGGGGCGGCGCAGATTGCCGAGAAGCTGCCGCCGCTGCTGGATGCGGTCAAGCGCGACGGTCGCCGCGTGCTGTGGGTGTGCGATGCGATGCATGGCAATACCGAGAGCACCGCCAATGGCTTCAAGACGCGCCGCTTCGACAACGTGCGCGGCGAAGTGGAGATGTCGTTCGATCTGCATGCGGCGGCAGGCACGCGCCTGGGCGGTGTGCACCTGGAGCTGACCGGCGAGGACGTGACCGAGTGCACCGGCGGCGCGCGCGAGCTGACCGAGCGTGACCTGGAGCGCGCGTATCGTTCGACGGTGGATCCGCGGTTGAACTACGAGCAGTCGCTGGAGATCGCGATGGCGATCGTGCGCAAGCAGGAGCAGGTGCGGTAAGGGTGTTGCGGCAGGGCTTGCAGCCCTGCACCTGCGGACGCAACGGCAACGGCAACGGCCGAAGCAACGGCAACAGCACTCATTCCGTGGGATGGCGGGGCGGTGTCGGAGTGCGGGGACGCTGCAAGTACGTCCCTGTAAGCTTGGCAGCCGCATCCATGCGGCTGACACCCCGCACTCCGACACCGCCCCACCTTTGACAGATTCCCGCGGCTGTTGGTAGGTGTCGACCTTGGTCGACACGGTAGATCCACGCCATGCGTGGATGCTTTGGGATTCCAATTCGAAATATTCGATTCCGATGGAGATTCATCCACGCACGGCGTGGATCTACTGCAGATCGCGGGAATCTGTCGAAGGCGGAGTGGGTCAGGTTGCGGGAGTGTCCGCGGCATGGATGCCGCGGCCAAGCCCCCATGGATGGGTTTACGGCGTGTCCTGCCTGCCCACACCGCCCCGCCATCCCACGGAATGCCCGCTTCTGCTGTTGCTGTTGCTGTTGCTGTTGCCGGCCAGCGGCCGGCACTACCGCAGGTGCAGGGCTGCACGCCCTGCCGATCAACACCCTGCTTACGAACGACTGACACGGCGCTCATGCGCCATGCGCGACTCTGCCCGTTGGTGTGTTCACGCAGAGGTGGCAAGGGTGCATTGGGAGCGCATGCAGGCCTATGCATGGCCGTTGGGTCTGGCGGTGCTGGTGGGTGGCATCGGCGCCTGGCTGATCCTGTGGATCTATCATCGGCTGAAAGGGCGTGATCGGCGGCGCGCGCGCATCGGTCGCGTGCTTGGATTGCCGATGGCCACCGCATGGCCGCTGTTGCTGTTGATCCCTGCATTGCAGGCCACCCCGCTGCAGGATCCCGTTCTGGGCAACCTGCAACGGGTGCTGCATATCGCGCTGACCGCGTGCTTCATCTGGCTGCTGGTGCGGGCGGTGGCGGCGGGCGAACGGGCCATCCTGCGCAGCCATCCCATCGATGTCTCCGACAACCTGGAAGCGCGCCGCATCCAGACCCAGACCCGGGTACTCAGCCGCGTGCTGATGGGCGGCATCATCGTGCTGGGCGCATCGCTGGTGCTGCTGACGTTCCCGATGGTGCAGAAGATCGGCACCGCATTGCTGGCCTCGGCGGGGCTGATCGGGCTGGTTGCGGGCATCGCCGCCAAGCCGGTGTTCGGCAACCTGATCGCCGGCCTGCAGATCGCAGTGACGCAGCCGATCCGGCTGGATGACGTGGTGATCGTCGAGGGCGAGTGGGGCCGCATCGAGGAGATCGGCAGCAGCTATGTCGTGGTGCGCATCTGGGATGAGCGGCGGATGGTGGTGCCGCTGACCTGGTTCATCGAGAACCCGTTCCAGAACTGGACGCGGCGCAGCGCCGACCTGCTCGGCACCGCGTTCCTGTGGCTGGACTATCGTGCCCCGGTGGCAGCGATCCGTGCAGAGCTGGAGCGCATCTGCCGCGGTGAAGCGCTGTGGGACGGCCGGGTCTGCGTGACCCAGGTGACCGAGACCAGCGAGCGTGCGATCCAGGTCCGCCTGCTGGTCAGCGCGCGCAGCTCCGGCGATGCCTTCGACCTGCGCTGCCTGGTCCGCGAACGCATGCTCGATTTCCTCGCGCGCGAGCATCCGCAGTCGCTGCCGCAGGTGCGTGCGCGGCTGCAGCACGAGGACGAGCAGGACATGCCGCGGGCGCCACGCGCGCGTACCGCCGATGTGCGTTCGCCGGGTGCTGAAGATGGTGAGGCGGCGATCGTGCCGGTAGAGCTGGAGCCCGAACGGTAGCGCCGGTCGCTGGCCGGCGAGCGTGGTTCTGCCGGCCAGCGGCCGGCACTACCGGAAGCAGGATGTCGCGGCGTCACCGGAGCTCACGGCTCGCCGGCGTCGATCAGCGCATCGGTATCGAAGTGCGGAGGACGCCGCGCGCGGGTGCGCTGTTCGTAGGCGTAGGCCATTTCGATCAGCTTCGGCTCGCTCCAGGCCGTGCCCATGAACAGCAGGCCCACCGGCAGGCCGTTGATCTGGCCCATCGGCACGCTGAGGGTGGGATAGCCGGCCACGGCGGCGGCGCTGTAGCTTTCGCCGGGAAAGTCGTCGCCTTCGCTGCGGATCGGCCACGCCACGCCGGTGGTGGGTGCCACCAGCGCGTCCAGCCGGTGGGCGGCAAGGGCCGCATCGATGCCTTCGGGGCCGGCCAGCCGGCGGGCATCGCTGCGTGCGCGGATGTAGGCGGGGTCAGCCAGGCCAGCGGTAGCCTCGGCTTCCACCAGCAGTTCCTGGCCGAACAGGCCCAGTTCCTGCTTGCTGTGCGCCTGGTTGAAGGCGATCAGGTCGGCCACGCTGCGCACGGGGGCATGGTGGGCGCTGAAGTAGCGCTCCAGCCCGGCCTTGAACTCGTACAGCAGCAGCGTGCGCTCGGCCTCGGCCCAGGCGCCCTGGTTGGGCAGCGTCACCGGCACCACGACCGCACCCGCGCGGCGCAGCTCGGTGGTGGCCTGTTCGATCAGCGGTGGCATGCCGCGGTACGTCAGCAGCGGTGTCTGCAGCAGGCCGATGCGCTTGCCGCGCAGGCCCTGTGGATCCAGCCGCGCGGTGTAGTCGTAGACCGCGCGGCCGGGCATGGTCGCCGTGGCCGGGTCGGCATCATCGCGGCCGGCGATCGCGGTCAGCACAGCGGCGGCGTCGGCGACGCTGCGTGTCATCGGCCCGGCGGTGTCCTGGCTGAACGAAATCGGGATGATGCCGTCACGACTGACCAGGCCGACGGTCGGCTTGAGCCCGACGATGCCGTTGATCGCTGCCGGGCAGACGATACTGCCGTCGGTTTCGGTGCCGATCGCCACGCTGGCCAGGTTGGCCGCGACTGCCACCGCGCTGCCGCTGCTGGAGCCACAGGGCGAGTGGCTCAGGCGATAGGGGTTGCGGGTCTGGCCGCCGCGCGCGCTCCAGCCGGAAATCGAATCATTGCCGCGGAAATTGGCCCATTCGCTGAGATTGGTCTTGCCCAGCACCACCGCACCGGCGTCGCGCAGCCGCCGTACCAGGTACGCGTCGTCCGGGCGGAAGCCCTGCAGGGCCAGCGAGCCGGCGCTGGTGGCCATGGGCGCGGCGTTGATGTTGTCCTTCAGCAGCACCGGGATCCCGTGCAGCGGGCCGCGCAGGCGTCCCGCACGGCGCTCGCGGTCGCGTTCGGCGGCGTCCTTCAGGGCATCGGGGTTGAGCTCGATCACCGCGCGCAGGCGGGGTCCGGCGCGATCCAGGGAGGCGATCCGCTGCAGGTAGGCCTGGACCAGGGTGGCGCTGTCCAGCTCGCCGGCGGTCATCTGCGCCTGCAGGTCGGCGACATCGGTTTCAGCGTAGGGGAACGGCACGTTGCGGCTCGCGGGTTCGGCCGCATGCGCGCTGGACGCGGCCGGGCTGCAGCCAGCCGAAAGCAGCGCAGGCAGCGCGGCAAGCAGGCAGGTCAGCAGAGGCGGCAAGGACGGGCGCATGGGGCGGCTTGGTCGGCTCCAATCCCCAGTGTAGCCGGTGCTCAGCGGTGGCGCTTGCGCAGGTCGCGGGCGAGGACGTAGACCACGATCAGGTTGATCGCCAGGATCGTCCACGATGGCCAGCCGGGATGGCGGATGATCGCGAAGATGTCGAAAGGCAGGTACAGGGAGGCGGTCAGGCAGCCCAGCCAGGAGGCCCAGGCCTTGGCCCGCCACAGGCCCCAGGCTTCGACCAGGTGCAGCAGGCCGTAGCCGATCATCCCCGCCGCGGCCAGATGGACCGCGTCGGGGCTGATCATGTGCAGCAGCGAGGGCAGGGTGCCATGGTCCGGATCCAGGCTGAAACGCCGGATCAGGACCATGATGCCGTGCCGCAGCGGTTGCGGTCCGAGCACTTCCAGCCCGGTCGCGGCCAACAGCGCCAGCATCGCCTTGCTCGCTTCGAGCAGGGCGATGACGTGCAGACCCGGATGCCGGTGCGGATCCGGGTTGTAGCCGCTCGGGTTCACGGGTGCTGGCTCAGCCGCCGCGCGAAGCCTTCTTGCGGTCGCTTTCGGTCAGGAACTTCTTGCGCAGGCGGATCTCCTTCGGGGTGATCTCGACCAGCTCGTCGTCTTCGATGAAGTCCAGCGCCTGTTCCAGCGAGTACTTGATCGCCGGGGTCAGCTGGATCGCATCGTCCTTGCCCGAAGCGCGCATGTTGGTCAGCGGCTTGGTCTTGATCGCGTTGACGGTCAGGTCGTTGTCCTTGGAGTGGATGCCGACCAGCTGGCCTTCATACACGTTGTCGCCTTCGGCAGCGAAGAGCTTGCCGCGCTCCTGCAGCGGACCCAGCGAGTAGGCGGGGGTGACGCCCGGCGCATTGGCGATCATCACGCCGTTGATGCGCTTGGCGATCGCGCCCTGTTCCTTCGGACCGTAATGGTCGAACACGTGGAACAGCAGGCCCGAGCCCTGGGTCAGGGTCTTGAACTCGTTCTGGAAACCGATCAGGCCACGGGCCGGGATCTGGTACTCCAGGCGCACACGGCCCTTGCCGTCCGGCTCCATGTTCTTCAGCTGGCCCTTGCGGGTGCCGAGCTTTTCCATCACGCCGCCCTGGTGCACTTCCTCGATGTCGACCACCAGCTGCTCGATCGGCTCCATCATCTGGCCGTCGATTTCCTTGATGATCACTTCCGGGCGCGACACGGCCAGCTCATAACCTTCACGGCGCATGTTCTCGATCAGCACCGACAGGTGCAGTTCGCCGCGGCCGGAGACCAGGAACTTGTCGGCGTCTTCCAGCTGCTCCACCTTCAGGGCCACGTTGTGGACCTGTTCGCGGTCCAGGCGGTCCTTGATCTGGCGGCTGGTCAGGAACTTGCCACCGGACAGGTCCTTGTTGCCGGCGAACGGCGAGTTGTTGACCTGGAAGGTCATCGAGATGGTCGGCTCGTCGACGGTCAGCGCCGGCAGGGCTTCGGGGGTGTCCGGGTGGCACAGGGTGTCGGAGATGGTCAGCTCCGGAATGCCGGAGATGGCCACGATGTCACCGGCTTCGGCGGTGTCCTGCTCGATGCGCTCCAGTCCCAGGAAGCCCAGCACCTGGGCGACCTTGCCGTTGCGCTTCTTGCCTTCACGGTCGATGACGGCGACCTGCATGTTCTTCTTCAGGGTGCCGCGCTGGATGCGGCCGATGCCGATCACGCCCACGAAGTTGTTGTAGTCCAGCTGGCTGATGCGCATCTGGAACGGGCCTTCCGGGTCCACTTCCGGACGCGGGGCGTGCTGCATGATCGCTTCGTACAGCGGGGTCATGTCGCCGTCGCGCACGGTGTCTTCCAGGCCGGCGTAGCCGTTCAGGGCCGAGGCGTAGACGATCGGGAAGTCCAGCTGCTCATTGGTGGCGCCGAGCTTGTCGAACAGGTCGAAGACCTGGTCGATCACCCATTCCGGACGGGCGCCCGGACGGTCGATCTTGTTGACCACGACGATCGGCTTGAAGCCCATCGCGAAGGCCTTCTGGGTCACGAAGCGGGTCTGCGGCATCGGGCCGTCCATCGCATCGACCAGGATCAGCACGGTGTCGACCATCGACAGCACGCGCTCGACCTCACCGCCGAAGTCGGCGTGGCCGGGGGTATCGACGATGTTGATCCGGTTCTTGATGCCGGTCTTCTTGTCTTCCCAGGTGATGGCCGTGTTCTTGGCCAGGATGGTGATGCCGCGTTCCTTTTCCTGGTCGTTGCTGTCCATCACGCGCTCGGCGAGGACGGTACGCTCGGACAGGGTGCCGGACTGCTTCAGCAGCTGGTCGACCAGGGTGGTCTTGCCATGGTCGACGTGGGCGACGATGGCGATGTTGCGAAGATTTTCGATGGACATACGAAAGGGGGCCAGTCGGCGCCGGATTTGGAAAAAGAAGTCCAACATTATACGTCGAACTTGACGATTCGCGAAAAGGTGGATTTCACGCCGGTCCCGGGCGCCATTCAGGTGGCTGTCCAGCGCCCCGGCCGAGGCTGCCAGGACGGCGGGCGGCGCTGCCCGTCCGGTGGCTGAAGCCGGCGTCTCCACCGATGGTCGAAGCCGCCGCCGCCACGAGGCAGGTGTAAACTAGGGGGCTAGACGCATTCCCCTTTGCATCAAGGATCTTCATGTCCCTCATCGCCACTTTCGACACCACCCAGGGCCCGATCAAGGTCGAGCTGTTCGCCGACAAGGCGCCGCTGACCGTGGCCAACTTCGTGAACCTGGTCAAGCACGGCTTCTATGACGGCCTGATCTTCCACCGCGTGATCGCCGACTTCATGATCCAGGGCGGCTGCCCGCAGGGCCGTGGCACCGGCGGCCCGGGCTACAAGTTCGAAGACGAGAAGAATGGCGTGAAGCACGAGGTCGGCTCGCTGTCGATGGCCAACGCCGGCCCGAACACCAACGGCAGCCAGTTCTTCATCACCCACATCAAGACCGATTGGCTGGACGGCCGCCACACCGTCTTCGGCAAGGTCCTGGAAGGCCAGGCCATCGTCGATTCGGTCAAGCAGGGCGACGTGATCCATTCGATCACCCTGGAAGGCGACGTCGACGCCGTGCTGGCCGCCCAGGCCGAGCGCGTGGCGGAGTGGAACAAGCACCTCGCCGCCTGATCCCCCTTCGAAACGGCCACCCACGGGTGGCCGTTTCCCTGTTCCCCGCCGCCCGCCCGGCCTTCATGGCCACGCCCGCGGCGTCCCATCAAACGCTTGCAAGCAAGAGGAAACCCCCATGAAAGCACCCGTTCGTGTTGCCGTGACCGGCGCCGCCGGCCAGATCGGTTATGCCCTGCTGTTCCGCATCGCCTCCGGCGAAATGCTGGGCAAGGACCAGCCGGTCATCCTGCAGCTGCTGGAACTGCCGGTCGACAAGGCCCAGGCCGCCCTGAAGGGCGTGATGATGGAGCTGGAAGACTGCGCCTTCCCGCTGCTGGCCGGCATGATCGGCACCGACGACGCTGAAGTCGCGTTCAAGGACGCCGACATCGCCCTGCTGGTGGGTGCACGTCCGCGCGGCCCGGGCATGGAGCGCAAGGACCTGCTGCTGGAAAACGCCAAGATCTTCACCGCCCAGGGCGCGGCGCTGAACAAGGTCGCCAGCCGTGACGTGAAGGTGCTGGTGGTCGGCAACCCGGCCAACACCAACGCCTACATCGCGATGAAGTCGGCCCCGGACCTGAAGCCGGAAAACTTCACCGCCATGCTGCGCCTGGACCACAACCGCGCGCTGAGCCAGCTGTCGGCCAAGCTCGGCAAGCCGGTCGGTGGCATGGAGAAGCTGGTCGTGTGGGGCAACCACAGCCCGACCATGTACCCGGACTACCGTTTCGCCACCGCCGATGGTGTGTCGATCGCCGATGCGATCAACGACCAGGAGTGGAACGCCAACACCTTCATCCCGACCGTCGGCAAGCGCGGCGCGGCGATCATCGAAGCCCGCGGCTCGTCCTCGGCCGCTTCGGCCGCCAACGCTGCCATCGACCACGTGCGTGACTGGGTGCTGGGCAGCAACGGCAAGTGGGTCACCATGGGCGTGCCGTCCGACGGTTCCTACGGCATTCCGGAAGGCGTGATCTTCGGCTTCGCGGTCACCACCGAGAACGGCAAGTACACCCTGGTCAAGGATCTGCCGATCGACGACTTCAGCCAGAAGTACATCGACAAGACCCTGGCCGAGCTGGAAGAAGAGCGCGCCGGCGTCGCCCACCTGCTGGGCTGATGCAGGCGGTACCGGCTCCGGCCGGTACGTCTTCCATCGAGGTCGGTACCCAGAGAACGGGGAAGCTTCGGCTTCCCCGTTTGCGTCTGGACGGATACGGAACGGCATGATCCACCTGCACTACATCGACGACGCACTGCTGGTGGCCGAGAAGCCGGCCGGCCTGCTGTCCGTGCCCGGCCGCAGTGCCGAGAACCAGGACTGCGTGGTGGCGCGCCTGCAGGTGCTGTACCCGGATGCATTGACCGTGCATCGCCTGGATCAGGTGACGTCCGGCCTGCTGCTGCATGCGCGCGGCAAGGCGATGCAGGCAGCGCTGTCGATGCAGTTCGAGCAGCGCCAGGTCGGCAAGCGGTATGAAGCGATGGTGCAGGGGCTGCTCGAGGGTGATGCCGGCGCAGTGGACCTGCCGTTGATCGTGGACTGGCCGAACCGGCCGAAGCAGAGGGTCGATCACGAATGCGGGAAGCCGGCGCTGACACGCTGGCGCGTACTGGATCGCGATGCTGAGGCGCAGCGCACCCGCGTGGCGCTGGAGCCGGTCACCGGCCGCAGCCATCAGCTGCGCCTGCACATGGCCAGCCTCGGCCATCCCATCGTCGGTGACGTGCTGTACGGCGCCGCCCCGGCGCAACGCGTGCACCTGCATGCGCGCAGCCTGCGGTTCATTCATCCGGTGACGGGCGAGGCGCTTGCGTTCGAGTCCGCGGCTCCGTTCTAGGGGTTCGGCAGGGCTGCGCCCTGCACCCGCGGTAGTGCCGGCCGCTGGCCGGCAACCTCAGAAGCAACAGCCGAAGCAACAGCCGAAGCAACAGCGGGCATTCCGTGGGATGCGGGGCACTGTGGGTTTGCGGGGACGCCGTAAACCCATCCATGGGGGCTTGGTCGCGGCATCCGTGCCGCTCACACCCCGCAAACCCACAGTGCCCCGCCTTCGACAGTTGGCCGGCGGCCAGTAGCAACTGTCTTGTCAGGGGCAGCCGAGGGCCACCTCGGCGTCCCGCTTACGGGCGTTTAGGATCACCAGCATTTTGCGCATGACCGCCACGAGCGCCACCTTGCTCGCTTTGCCCTTGGCCTTCAGACCAGCGTAAAACGCGCGCAGTCTTGGCTCGTACCGGATGGCCGTCAGGGCCGCCATGTAAAGGGCTTCGCGTACCACCGCGCGCCCACCACTGATCCGCCGTTGGCCCTGCCAGGTGCCACTTTCGCGGTTCATCGGGGCCAGCCCCACCAGCGACGC